>NZ_CP028897.1:250000-2650000 GCF_003072645.1 Dongshaea marina | reverse complement strand
GGGTTATATTTAAATCTCATTAATAAAATTCTTCTCACGGTAGCAAATCGCCCATATACGGATCTGCTACATGTGATAATAGTTCTGTTGCTGCTCAATGAGTTTGAGTCAGGCTCAGCTGTGTAAGTGGGATGAATCATAAAGATCTCGTTTTTGAGATGCAAGTCACAAAATTAATGGCCGGATAATCTTTACATATCGCATTTTACCTATTTTAAGGTAGGACTTTGTTACAAAAAATAGCACAAAATCTGAACAGCTTTAGCTTCTTTGGCTTTAGCTCCGCTGGCTTTGGATAGTCGAATTTTATTTGTGTAATCTCACCATTTATAAAACCTGGGCAACAGCAATTGATCAGAAGTTAAACGATAAAAATGGCCGGGTGTAATAATCTGAAATGCTTGTCCCTTCTGGGGCTTAGCTCGGTTATAAATAGCTACCCATGCTATTAAATCTATACAAGACCATCGGGTTAATCGGTGCGTATTATCGCGATGGCGATCACCGAATAATATGATGTCGATCACCTCAACATCCCGTCTCACAGACTGGGTTATTTTTTACCCTGAGTGATCGGCATCCGTCAACTCTGCGGTGATTTTTCTCATCGATTCTCCGCATAATTCTACACGGATCGCTCCATGAACCAGACGATCCAGGATCGCATCCGCATGGGTTGATTCACCGATCATTGTGTGCCAGTGCTCCAGCGGAAGCTGGCTGCCGATCAGTGTGGCTCCGTGACCATGGCGAGCATCGATTAACTCCAGTAGATCGCTACGCTGAAGCGCATTCAGCGACTCCAGTCCCCAGTCATCGAGGATCAGAAGCGGCGTGTTTCTCAACTGAACCATCAGCTTTCGATAGCTGCCATCAGCCTGAGCCAGCTGCAGTTGCTCCAGCAGCTCTTTAAACCGGAAGTAGCGAACCCCGAGTCCCTGCAGACAGAAGTGATGGCCCAGGGCGCAGGCCAGATAGGTTTTCCCGCACCCGGTCGCCCCGGTCAGGATCAGAGTCTGCCCCAGGCTAAGCCAGTATCCCTCTGCCAGTGAGCGGATCTGGGCTCTATGCAAGCCGCGATCACTTCGATAATCCAGTTGCTCCAGATTTGCCTGCAGCCGGAATCGGGCCTGCTTGATAAGGCGCTCGATCCGCCGCTGAGACCGATCCGTCAGCTCCTGCTCCAGCAGCAGGCTGAGTCGCTCTTCGAACCCGAGTTCCTGGTAGTGCCCGGGTTGCTGATGTTGCCTTTCCAGGGCATCCCGGATACCACTTAGTTTCAGCTCCCGAAGTTGCTGTTTGAGTTGTTCTGTCATCTTTGATCCTTAGTGATAGTAGCCTGAGCCACGGATATTGAGGTGAGTGAGCTCCGCCAGACGATCCGGCTGAGTTTCGGGCAGTGGCTGGCCATCCAGCCCCTTTTCCAGGATGGAGCGGATCCCTTTCTGATAGTAAACGCCCGTTCGGTCTGCTCGCTGGCAGGCCGCTTCTAAGCGGGGGCGTCCATATCGCTTTTCCAGGTTGAGGATCCCAAGGCTGGCCCGATATCCAAGCTCCGGGTGGGACTTTCGGTAGAGCAGCTGTTTGATCACCGCAAGCGTGGAGGGGCCTATCTCCTGAGCCCAGTTCAGAAAGCGTCCCGGGGTCCATTGCATCTGCTTTTGGTGTGCGACCGGCATATGATCGGGGTGGGTGGTTTGCCCTCCCTGCTGATAGCTGCGTGGATGTGTCGCGACACAGCGACCACCATGATAGATCCGTACCAGGTTGTCGCAGATATGCGCTTCAAGCTTGCGTTTGAGCAGGGTATAGGGAACCGAGTAGTAGTGCTTGTCGAGCTCGATGTGATAGTCGATATGAACCCGAACCGCCTTCACCCGGGTGAACTGATAGGGGTTTTGAGGCAGCGATTTGAGCACCGGTTTGTCTAGCAATTCAAACTGTGATTTACGGCTTCCCGGCAGCTTCTTGAACGGGCGATTGTTCAACTCGGTGAGCAGAGCCCCGATCCGCTGGTTTAGCTGAGCCAGACTGAAGAAGGTCTCATGGCGCAGTTTTGCCAGGATCCAGCGCTCAACGATCTGCACGCCCACCTCAGCCTTGGCTTTATCTTTGGGCTTGTAAGGACGGGCAGGAAGCACTGCAACACCATAGTGTGCAGCCAGCTGCTGATAGGTAGGATTGAGATCTGGCTCGTAGCGACACGCTCTACTGACTCCGCTTTTGAGATTATCCGGAACGATCATCTCTGGTACTCCCCCCAGAAATTCGAAGGCCCGTTTATGGCTCATCACCCAGTCTTCCAGCCCCTGACTCAAGGTTGCATCGGCGTAGGTGTAGCTGGATGCACCCATCACAGCGACAAAGATCTGAGCCCGACGCTCCTCCCCAGTCCTCGGATCCACGATGGGCACGGTTGGACCGCAGTAATCAACAAACAGTTTTTCACCGGCTTTATGGCTCTGACGCATTGAGGGAGACTGGCATTTACGCCACTCACGATAACGCATGCAGTAATGGTTATAGCTGTAGTGGTTCTTGGGATGTCGCTCAGCATACTCCTCCCACAGGAGTTGTAGCGTCATCCCTTTGCGTCTGAGCTCCTGATGGGCCACGGCCCAATCCGGCAGAGGAGGTGTCTGACGAACCGTGATCCGGGTCTCAAGGAACTCACGGCGCAGCCGCTCTTCATCCCACTCAGCAGGCAGAGGCCATTGGCATAGCCCCATCTGTTGGGCCCTTTTGCAGTAATTGGACACAGTCGACGGAGACACAGACAGGCTGCTTGCGATCTGGCGGTGACTCAGGCCGCCTTGGTACTTGAGTCTGAGGATCTCTTTGAGTTTTCGCATGGTGATATGCACCGTTGGCATGGCTGGCTCTCCGCTCGAGGTCAAACAGAGAGCATAGCCGGTTAAAAAAACACCTGCGAAACGGGAGTTGAAATGAATAACATTTCGGTCGGGACTGCATAATATTCATGCCGATCACCCAATAATATAAAACTCAAAAGTGATCGCCATCGATATTATTGAGCGATCGCGATCGATATTATTCAGTGATCGCTATCGATCTTATTGGGTGATCGCGATGGACCAAAAAACGCAATCGGTTAACAAATGAACGGAATTCGGGTGGATCGCTTTAATGTGGGGATATATTCGGTGTTGTTTCCGGGGGGCTGAAAATGGCTGAATGTAAGAAACTGTATCACTTCGTTAGTTTATTCAAGAATAAAGTTTAGAAAAGGAGATGTTCTCAGGGTAAAAATTTGCTATTCCTGAGGGATTACTTACGCCATGAATCGTCATTTTAGTGCTAAAAAGCTACAAAAAATAAAAAAATGAAAGCTTATCTATCTATAACAGAGTAGGGCGTGAAACGCCTGCGAAGATAACTGACGCTACATGGGTAATAAATAGACGGGGTATGGTGGTGGGTAATAAAAAACGTACCTTATTTGCTCGAATTATCGCCATGAAAATAAATTTTCAGTGTGAATTTTCTTGTGGCAGAGGAACTTCCGAATCAATTTTGCGAGAAATATAACCAGATCTGAGTCAGATTTTGCCTTAAGAGGATGACTCTATCTGCGATAACATCCAGCAGAGCCTGGGGAAAACGACTTAAAGGTGCTCCAATGTGTCTTTGTGTGACGGAACCAGTGACTCACAAGGAATTGGGCCGATGTAGCTGAAGAGCTAAGGTTTGTAAGGTGAGGTTTGTGCAGTAACTGTGAGGACTAACAGTGAACCGAACAGGGCTATTATGGCCTGTGTACCCCGCATCAAGGCATGGGAGTTGTAGAACCTGGCAGTTTGAAGCAATCCTGGGCGGAGTTTTTGTTTGGTAATCGAAAATGGCTTTTGCCCAGGCTGGACAGGGCATGATGACTCACCACTGATGAAGTAAAGAAGCATAAATAGCAGCTTGCTATGCCTATCACTATGGCCGACAAGGCTTGCTATAAACCCCTTTATCTAAAAGTCTCTGTACCGGCTCCCCTGAGAGCCCCTGGCTGTTTGTTATCTGCGACACAGGGGGAGTGAATGCCGTGAAAGGCCGGATATCTGAGAGTGTCCAGGTGAAATGGTATAGAAAGCCATTTCACCCCTGGGACATAGGGCTGAATACAGCTTGGGGGCTCTTCTAACTGAGCGGCTATTTGGAATGTGGCTCGCAGGGAACTCTCCTTGAACCGTTCTGCATCTTCTTTGCCATCCATCGCCTGGATCTAATGGATACCGCTAACGGCAGGACATACTGGGTCATTGACTGATTTTTGATGGTAAGGTGGTAAACCCTGTGGTCCGAAAGAGGTCGTGTCGCATGTTGAATGTTATTGTAAAAATGCAAATGTATTATTAGTGAGAGTTAATATATAAGCGAATGATATTTTTTTGATAGTTTAATTATTTCTATTTGTGAAGCCGGTCACGTTAATTGAGAGCACCTCATTATATTGGTTATATTCCGAGCAGATAAAACATCTGCTCTGAGAAAAGTGAGCAATTTATATAGGGGAGCTATCATGTTACAAAACTAGTTCTCATGGGGATGGGGTGATTTACATAGGGTTGAATTTATTTTTAAACTATGTACTCTAAATAACGCCCTTTACAGGGATATTAAAAAATGGAAATAGTCATCTATAGTTAATTACAAGGTAGTTTTACATGAGATACATCGCATTTATATTCTTTGCTTTCTTATCCTTTAATTGTTTTAGTCAAAATCTACATGGTATGTCCTGGTTTAACGCCCCTAAAGAGTGGTCCATTAACAATGGAACACTAACTATGGATGTGACACCACACACTGATTATTGGAATAAAACCCACTATGGATTTACCGTCGCGGATGGTCCTTTCTATTTCTCAAGAGTCGGTGGCGAGTTTGAGGCGAGTGTAAAAACTACCGGAGACTACAAAACACGCTTTGATCAGATGGGGATGATGTTTCGAATTGATGAGAAACACTGGGTTAAAACAGGCATCGAATATGTGGATGGGAATTACCACTATAGCACTGTGGTAACGAATGGCCATTCAAGTTGGAGTGTGATTAACCTGCACCAGGCACCAACATCCGTATGGATTAAAGTGATTCGTCGATTAGATGCCCTGGAGATATTCTACTCTCTGGATGGTAAAAACTATCAGCAAAGTAATATCGTGTATTTCCCTGATCATAAAGATGCAATGGTTGGCATGATGGCCGCAAGTCCTGATGGAAATGGTTTTAAAGCTAAGTTCGAAGACTTTAAGATTGAGCACTTGCCCGATGCAAGAAGGCTCAAGTGGCTAAAAAATAACTAGATTGGATAGGGTATCATTATCTTTATCTCGGGAGCTTCTCGGTGAGAGAGGCTCTTTTTTGATAGAAGGATAGCAGATTGACCCCTGGTTTGTTGAATATCGCATGAGAGCTGGTGACGCGCTGATCGGAGTTAAACAGTGCCGGGGAGAAGAAGGCCTTGCTCTGTTGCTTTATATACCGCCAGATATTTATTCTTAACCCCGAGCTTTTTATTTGCATTTTGCAGATGGAAGTTAACCGTACGTTGACTGATATTGAGCAACACTGAGATCGCATCGACACTCTTGTTTTGGCGGGTTAACTCTAAACAGATACACTCTCGCTCGGTGAGGAGGGTAGGGGTGCACTTGAAACCACTTCGATGAAGGTGCTTTTTGATCTCAGAGTAATAGTGATAAGCGCTGATAAAGAGCTCACTTAAAGAGAGTGAGGGTGAATTGATCCATTGTGTTGTTTCAAGCTCATAGAGGGTAAGGCTTGCAAAATCATCCTCAGCCCCGTGCAATGGGATATTGATCCCCCGGCGGATCCCGAAATCATAGGACTCCTCCCGGATTTTCTTCTCTTTTTGCCTGCAGCTGTTTTTCAACTGGGTCAGGATATCCCAGTGAACTGGAGTCTGGATTGTTTTGCTCTCCTGTAGAGTTTGGTCGAAGTCGCAATACTCGCTCAAAAGATAATGTTGGTGCCAAGGTCTAATCGGATCCGTTGCATAATCGTATTTAAGTTTTCTCCGTGAGCTTGGTATGCCGGTATAATATGTAAACGCAAAATGATAGATCCCTGCCTGGCGATAGTAACGGCGGAACAGGTGATTGAGCTCATCGAGAGAGTCTGTTTTAGCGCAAAGATGCAGCAGTTCATCCATGGTCATGTCGGACATCCTTAGTCGCAAGCATTAAATTATTACTGGATACGCTCGTTCTGTGATTGTTCCATCATTTGAAGGGTAGAGCTATGCAAGTTTGGAATTATCCTCAGCATTTGTCTAATGAGCCTTGGCATATAGGAGTGGCTGATTTTTTCTATATGCCTATATCTTGTGTTTATTACTGTTTATATTTCCCTATATTGCGAGTCGATCAAATACGACTCTAGTCTGAGTCTGTAGCTGTTCGGACAATTTCTGACCTGGCAGCCTGTATTCATTTTATTTATGGACTCAATTGATAGCTTAAATAGATGGCAGTGCAAAATAATCCGTCAGGGATAAGTTAGTTAGATTTTATTACTGGTGGTTAATTTTCTAATAAAGGGATTTATACGAATCTGTATTTCGGCGATTCGAAATTATGGTGTAATCACTGTTGTGGATCTCTGGGTCAATCTTACGCGGTTGACACTCGGCCTGTGAACAGTCTCGCCTTTGCTGCAGAAAATGAGAAAATGGTTGTTTTGAGCGGCTTGAGGTGCTGTGACAGAGGCCATGCCGAGGGAGCAGCAGATGCTCCGAGTCGCCATGACCCAGGGGGTATGAGTTCAGCTACCGGTCTGGGGTCAGTATGCTACCGGCTGCGCTGTCACAGGAGTTTTACCACAGCTTTCCTCCAGCCAAAGCACAGGGTTAGGCAGCTCCTCAGTCAGAGAGATCAGCCCTGAAGTTGCGAAGGCAAAGGTGATTTCCGGTGGCCCCGGGGTGAACATCAGCTCTGGGTAGTGCAGTAGCCGGGGATCGAGAATAAGCGGGATGCTCTCTGGGAGCGCAAAGGGGCCTACCGCACCCGGAGTACATCCCAGTAGTTGTTGCATCTCCTGATCACCACAAACGGATGGGCGCTTCCCCATCAGTTGCTTTATCGCTTTACTGTTTAATCGTGCATCCCTGTGGGTGAAGAGCAGGCAGTGGCGACCATCTTTAAATTTCAAAAACAGACTTTTGGTCGGCTCAGCGGTCCAACCCAGCTCCTTTGCAACCTCGGCATCGGTTTCAAAATTGAGGATAGGCCGATGCTGCCAGCTGGAGTAGGGGATTTCAGCCCGGTTAAATAGCCCGATGGTTTGCTCTAATAGCTGTTGCTGGCGCTCTGTCACTTCTATCTCTCCGTGTGAAATTTAATGCTGCTCCAGGCTCTGTTGACATTTCCAATTTTGAACCTGTTGCCCCTGAAAATGTTCTGTTCGCGACGCGAATCATGAGGTTTAGTTATTCTAAATGAGTGATGTGCAACAATGAACAGGGCTTTTTCAGGCGCCACCCGAAGGGCAGTGGCTATTTTCCCTCCCGGCAGCGTTATCAGATGCTCTTGTAGAGCAACTACACCACACATCTTCTGCCTTGCTGGATGAAAAAATTGCCAACTGCAGAACCAAATCTGAAACGTCAACAGAGCCTGGTTGCTGGGTCTGGCATCTCAGGCGGTGACCTTACGAAATGTATGTTGACGCAGATAGCGTACCACGACCACCTCAGCCAAATAGCAGATCAGGATCCCAAAGCCGCTCCCGATCAGGACGTTGAGAGAGCGGGCAAGGGCCAATATATCATCTTGACCAAGGTTCATACCATCGACCGTATGCAACATGCTGCGCAGAGTAAATGCCAGAGGGTAACAGTCAAAGGCAACCAGGGTCAGAGGGATCAGCAAGACAGCCACATGATGAAACAGGGGATATTTAGGGATCGAATGAATGATGGCGTATCCAAGCCCTGGACCTATGGTTGCCCCCAGGAAACGGTGGCGGACCTTGGAGTGCATGCTAACCCGCTCACCAGTGTGAATACTGACAACGGACCAGATCAGCCATTCACCATGGGCGGGCAGTAGCCACTTAACCCAGAGTGCTGCGATGAATACAGCCACAAATACTCCAATCGCAGTTACAAGGATATGGGTTTCGGGAGGATCTGCTCTGTGATGGTAGCCACACACCATATCCATCAGTGCTTTTTTGCCAAAGCCTCTGCAGATATATTGCAGGATCAGTGGAATAAAGGCACTGCCGATCGCCAGAGGAAAAGTGGCCGCCAATTGCAGGAAGTTATGGTTGATCAGATGTAGCTCAGTAGGCGCCGGATAGAAACCACACGCCAGATAGATGACAGGCAGTATGGTAAAACTGCTCAGGGCATGCAGACTATTTCCAAAATGGCTGATAGAGCACAGAGCCATTGCAAACAGGGCGGTGATCAGGGCAAACAGGATCAGGTTGCATTGGCTGTAATAAAGGAGGGCAAAACCACAGGCAATGAGTAGTCCATGCCCAAGGCTGGGCAGCAGCCCCCAACGCAATCGACGCTGAACGATAAAGATAGAGGTTGTAACCAGCCCCGCAAGAAGCCAGCGTTCCTGCTGCTGAACATAGAACTCAGCAATACTTGGGAGCAGTGCGATCACCAGATATAGGAGATCACTGTGATTAATTCTGGCTTTTTTGACTAAGCTGACAAGATTGTATTTTTGGTTTGCCATAATAACCTCTTGGCAAAGAGCAAGACTTCGCTGCAATCTCTGAACAATGAGAAAGATCGGATCAGTTGGAAGCTGAAATTGCAGTGACCGGCGTATCTTGCAAAATCGGGTTTCACAAGGTGCAAAATCTGTGTTTTTAGCTTAGCGGTCGTAGTGTCAGATCAGCGGGTTGAACCCATGGGGCAAGTGAAGACTTTTTCAACGCAGAACATAAGGGATGGCTACAGCAACAATTAATGTGGTACATGGTTTATTTTCTGAACTGTGAACTCGATCCAGCTCCAGAAAGACCTCTTAAACGAAAAAACATGCTGCCACTATAGTTTTTGTGACCCGCCCTGGATAGTCACCATCTGGGGCTTGACATAAGCACATGGGTGTGATTTATGGATTCTGGCTGTTTTGTTGGTGAAAGCTAAGTACAAGAATGCTTCCATTGCGTTAAGCTAGTGTTGCAATCATGGTATGGAGTGGTGCAGCGTCCTTCCTCAGGGAGACAGAGGAGCTTTTTGGCCACCATATTTATCCATGATCGCCTGATAGCGCCCCCCTTGCTTCATTTTTAACAACTGGTTATCAATTTGCTGTCGCAGCTCAACAAGCGGCTTTTTCTTGGTGAAAGCTATATAACTGGGTACGCTCTGAATCCTGGGAAACAGTGGTTTGACCTCATTTTTTAACCCCATCTGCCTGAGGGTATGGTCAGCCACATAGATATTACTGATCACCAGATCCAGCCTGCCTCGGATCAGGCGCTCAAAATTTCGCTGGAGGGTATTGGCCCGCTGTAGCTTGAGTTTTGATTTAACCTTGTCGAACTTCTGGCCATAGCTGATGGTGGATACCGTTCCGATCTCAACCGTTGAGAGTTGGTCAAGATTGCCATTGAAGATCAGGTGACTCTCCTTTCTGGCAAAAAAGCCAACGATCTGGGGGATCAGGACCTGCTGTGAATAATCCAGAAATTTCTCGCGCTCTGGGTTTTTATAAGCGGTAAAAATAGCGTCTACTTCACCATTTTTTACCATTCGCAATGAGCGAGTCCAGGGAAAGGATCTGATCGTGACACTGTGACCTGCGCTCTCAAAGGCCTCTGTGATAATCTCGACGGCAGCCCCCTGAAGCTTTCCATCCTTGCCTGTATATTCCAGAGGCGGAAACTCAAAGGTGACCAGCTCATAGTGCCCGGCCTCAACCCGGGGGAGGAAGCCGATGAGTGTGATGAATAAACAGCAGCCTATAACGCGGTGATACATTTTATCCGTTTTAGGGTTTGCACTTGCCTTGCCTTGAGTATAGAGGAGGATCGCAAGTCGTCCTTTTGCCAGCTCGATCGTTAATTTGATGAGAAATCATGTTAATTCGGGGTGAACTGGAGAGATAATGCGTCAATTTTTGTTGCCCAGCCTTAGAGTTCCATGCTAGTTTTCTGGGCTGTTTTCCGATAACCCTATCAACCTAAGGTGGATGAATGCAGAAGCGGAATGTAAAACAACCTTCGATCATTCAAGTGGTACTTGCGCTTGGTTTTTTTCTGATTCTGGCTTTTTCATTTACCTCTAAGCTCAATTTGCCCATTCAATTAGCCCTCTATTTGGGGTGGTTTGTGGTCATCATTCTTGGGGTCAAACTTGGGCACGCCTATAAGAACCTTGAGAAGGCGGCTATCGGCGGGATTGCAAACGGCCTTGGAGCCGTTTTGATCCTACTGGCGGTCGGCGCTCTGGTGGGAACCTGGATTGTGGGCGGAATTGTACCAACCATCATCTTTTATGGTCTCCAGGTGATCCACCCCGGAGTCTTTCTGCCGGCAACTATGGTGATCTGCTCTGTGACAGCCCTGGCAACGGGAACATCCTGGGGAGCTGCAGGCACTGCGGGGATTGCGATGATGGGGATAGGCCAGGGGATGGGGATCCCGGCTCCTTTAACTGCCGGTGCTGTGCTTTCGGGCTGTTACTTTGGCGACAAGATGTCTCCTCTTTCCGACTCGGTGATCCTTGCTTCAACTATGGCCGGGGTAGAGATCGTTGAGCACATCAAGGGGATGCTTCCTATCGCCTTGATAAGCTATCTTATCACTGCGGTACTCTTTACCGTCACCGGACTTACCTATGTTGCCAATGTTGACCTGAGCCAGGTGCGGGCGGTTGCAGAGGCGATGCAGCAGCAGTTCGTGATCTCACCTCTCTCCTTTCTCCCTGTGATTGCTGTACTGGGGCTGCTGGCAATGGGGATGCCGTCATTCCCCGTGATAAGCTTTGGCTCCCTGCTGGGGATCATCTGGGCGATACTGATGCAGCACATGGATCCGATCGCTGCCTTGAGAGCGGCCTGGGCCCCGGCTACCATTCACTCAGGTGTTGGGTTTATCGACTCAATCCTTAACCGGGGCGGGATCGAATCGATGCTGGGCTCCGTTGCCGTGATCGTCTTTGGCCTGGGCTTTGGTGGCTTGCTGGACAAAGTCGGGGTGCTGCAGACCCTGGCAGGCTTGTTCGAAAAGCGGGTGAAATCTCCTACCAGCCTGTCGATCTCGACTCTGGGGACCGCCTTTTTGAGTAACCTCTTTGGCTCCGCCATGTATGTCTCACTGATCCTGACCCCTAAAATTTGTGCCAAGAACTATGACCGTCTGGGCTATGCCCGCAAGAACCTTTCGCGTAATGCGGAGTTTGGCGGGACCCTGACATCCGGTATGGTCCCCTGGAGTGACAATGGTATCTATATGGCGAGTATCCTTGGGGTAGCGACTTTGGCCTATGCGCCCTATATGTGGCTGAGTTTTGTCTGTATTGCGGTTACCATCATCACCTCATCCTTAGGGATCTTTGTCGACAGGGTGCCACCTGCAGACTCCAAAACCCAGGGAGAGCAAGAGCCATCGGCTCTGGATAAAGAGGCCTGCGCCAGCTGATTATTGATATCAATGAGCGGGCCACTCTCCTTTAGGCCCGTTCACCTTCCTTTCTCCTCTGTAATCTTGCCCTGTCATTGGTTGTTTGTTTTTAAGTGATGCTGGTTTCAGCATCTCCGGCCTTTTGTTATATGCAGTGGACTGGAAAAGAATCAGATGGAAGAGATTCGGATTTACACATGACGCTGATGTTTGAAGTCAGGCATCAGCACTGATATCAAACGCTCCCTCTTATCCTGAAAATATGCCACAGTAAAGAAGAGTCAATTGATAGCTCTGGAGAATTGATGGCGCAAAAGTTGAAGGATCAAAGTTTTGTACTCTGGCTGGATGCCGATAATCGGATCACTGGGGTCAACCAAGCCTGGCTTGAATTTGCCCGTGATAATGAAGCCGCTGAGCTGACCCTGGCCACCCTTAAAGGGAAGCGGCTCTGGGATTATATCTGTGGTGCAGAAGCCAGAACTTTGTATCACGATCTTCTGGACAGGGTCCGCCTGAGTAGCCGGCCTATCACCATTCCATTTCGTTGTGATTCTCCCACCCTCCGCCGTTATATGCAGCTTTCAATCCTGCCACAGGAGGATGGGAAATTGGCTCTGATGAGTTGGGTGGAGCGGTTGGAGCAACGTCCTGCGGTTTCGTTACTGGATCCGTGTTGCAGGGGAAGTGAGCCACCCTTGCGGATCTGTAGCTGGTGTAAAAAAATCCAGCTAGAGGATCAAAGATGGGAGGAGATAGAGCAGGCTGTTTGTGAACTAAAACTTCTGGAGAAAAACCAGTTACCCGAGCTGACTCATGGTGCCTGTCCCGAATGCATCGCTATCCTGGAAAAGCAGGAGCAGGAGCAGGAGCAGGAGCAGGAGCAGGAGCAGGAGCAGGAGCAGGAGCAGGAAGTTAAGGGAGGGGATTTCTCGGGGAGCTGGAGTCAGGGAGCAAGGGGTCGTTACAAATTTTAGAAAGCGCTCTGCAACAGCTCAGCAGAGCTTTGGTAAGCGTTTGCATTGGCAAACTGAGCCCGGCACTCTATGATAGGCTCCATTGGCATGGAGTGGCTGGAGGTTGTTGTATTTGGACTCGGTATTAAGTTTTACCTTGGTTGGCTGCGCCCTGCTCGCAAGTCCTGGCCCTGCAACCTTAAGCATGGGAGCGACCGGAGCCGCTTTTGGGCTTCGCCGGGGACTGGGATATCTGACCGGGCTGGTGGCGGGCCTTCTCGGAGTCATGCTGATCACCGCATCCGGGCTCAGTAGCCTACTGCTGGCTCTGCCGGGAGTCGCTCCTGTGATTGGTGGATTAAGCCTGCTATATATGTTGTTTTTAGCTTACCGAATTGCCAGTGCGCCACCTCTGTCTTTATCTTCAGATGAGAGTCATCCTCCCCGGCTGATGTCGGGTATCTTTCTCTCTTTGACCAATCCCAAGGCCTATGCCGCGATGGCCGCGCTTTTTTCAGGTTATACCCTGGTGGTGGGAGCTCTTGAGCTGGATCTTCTGGCAAAGATCGGCATCTTATTATTGGTTGCACTATCCAGTGATTTTGCATGGCTTATCCTGGGCTCCAGCCTGGCTAACCTCTCGAAGCGCCCGGGGATCAGCCGCGGGATCAATATCGGATTTGCGATCGCCTTACTACTCTCGATCGGATTGGCGCTGCTTCTTTGATCAAGAGTTTTTTTTACCCATGACCACAGGAAGATGAATGTGAAAGAGGTCACGATTTATTACCTACAGATGAATAATCCGCAGGAGCTCAGCCCCGTAGCTGTATTACCTGAACTAGAGATACGTGAGTGTGTTAGGCCACAGTTTAAATTCAACCGTTTTTTATACCAATTGGTTGGCGAGCCCTGGTCCTGGACCGATAAACTGAGTTGGTCGGATGATCAATGGCGTGAGCTGGTGGAAAGTGCAGATCATCGAACCTGGGTTGCCTACTACCAGGGCGCGATCGCTGGCTATTATGAACTTCATCGTAATGGCGGTGACGTCGAGATCCTTTATTTCGGCTTAGTCTCTGATTGCATCGGTATGGGCTTTGGTGCGGCCTTGCTCTCCAATGCCATTGAGTCCGCGTGGCAATGGCAAGGAGCAAGTCGGGTCTGGGTACACACCTGTAGCCTGGATCACCCCGCAGCTTTGAAAAATTATCAGGCGCGAGGCCTGACCCTGTATCGAGAAGAGGTCGAGCAGCAAGTTCCTGCCTGATGATACCAGGCATCCGGCAGTCGCTTTCTACCCAGGTAGTTGCTCATGTCGGGTTCGCATGTTAGATTAGCCATCTTATTTGAGAGGAGAGTAAAACGATGATCAAGATCTGTATCCGGAAGCAATAGTGCGATCAGATCGATAAGCGTTTTATTTTTCTTTATAAGCCCGGGATCTGATCCCGGGCTTTTTTATGCCCAGCTTCTCGGACGGCGCCTTTCGTCCTTTAGAGTGCAGGCTCCGTTTGAGAAACATCTTAAACCTTAGGAGTGATGCATCATGAACTATCCAATCTTTACCCCGAACCCTTTATCCCAGGTTATTCAATCCAAATTTATCGGAGTAAAGCATTATGTTTATCTGCCAGGCAGACCAATTAGAATTTAGCTATCCCCAAACGATCAATCCCGTATTTACCGATCTCAGCTTCGTGATCACAAACCAAGCCCGAATTGGTGTTGTGGGTGATAACGGGGCCGGCAAATCGACCCTGCTGTCTTTGTTAAGAGGCGCAGTCAAGCCTTGCGCCGGGCAGCTCTTGTGGGGAGCTCCTGTACAGGTTGGCTGGCTCTCTCAGCAACCTGAGCGGACCCAGGATCTCGATGGTCGCGGGATCTTATGGCGCGAGTATCCGGAGCTTTACCATATCAACACCCAGCTGAAGAATATAGGTGATCCCAATTTTGACTGGGAGCTGTTCGACCAATATCAGCAGTTAGGTGGCTATCAGTTGGAAGCAAAGACTCAGCGGATTTTAGACAAGCTTGAGCTCTGTGAGCTGCACCTTGAAAAAAGCTGCGATGTGCTAAGTGGCGGCGAGCAAACACGTTTAGCCCTTGGATCACTGCTACTCAGTGAGCCCGGGCTCCTGCTGTTAGATGAGCCGGGAAATCACCTTGATCTTCAGGGGATTGCCTGGTTGGAACGTTTTTTAGCAAAATGCACTATCCCATATCTGATGGTGAGCCATGACCGGCATCTACTGGACCGCTGTTGCACTAGTACCTGGCATCTTGTAAGGGGGAAACTCATCAGTTACCAGGGATGTTTTAGTGATTACCAGCAGTGTCAGCAAAAGGAGCTTGCAGCTCAGAGTCAGCAATGGCAGCAGGGAAAACAACAGGCCCAAAGGCTGGAGCAACAGCACAGGCGGAAACAGCAGCAAAGTGAGCGGATGCAGCGTTTTAAAGCAAGCCGTAGCGTGAAAAGTAATGGCGGCCTGTGTAAGCGGGATGATGGCTC
Source organism: Dongshaea marina (assembly GCF_003072645.1). NCBI lineage: Bacteria > Pseudomonadati > Pseudomonadota > Gammaproteobacteria > Aeromonadales > Aeromonadaceae > Dongshaea > Dongshaea marina. Next base: position 2,634,904 of record NZ_CP028897.1, on the reverse strand, counting down.
CGTTAAGGGGAGTGCAAATCCCGAGCGGGTCGCCCGACAGGCGAAGGTTTTAGGCAGAAGGGTCGAGCGGATAAAGGAGCAGCAGGCCAACAGCAAGCCCTGGCAGGAGAAGCAACGAACACTCCAGCTACTCTCACGCTCTGAGATCCGTTGTCGCTCGTTGCTGAGGGTGGAGCATCTCGGGTTCAGCCATTGGGCTTCCCCTTTAATCAAGGATCTCTCTTTTATCCTTAAACCGGGCGATCGCCTCTATCTGGAGGGTAAAAATGCCAGTGGTAAATCAACACTACTCGCCCTGTTGAGTGGGCAGCTCACTGCAGATTCGGGGGCAGTCAGACCTGCACAATCTGCAACCCTGGGTTACCTGCCTCAACAGTTTGGTATGGGAGAGGCTCGAAGTCTGAGGCAGCGTGTCAAGCCAACAACCCGGCAGCTGGAGCAGCAGTTGATGACTCAACTTGCGAGTTTGGGTCTGGAGAAAGGGCTGGCTGACAAAGCCGATCATCAATTGAGTGAAGGGCAACGCTTGAAGTGTCGGTTGATTGAACTGCTGCTGGCGGGGCGGATATTTTACTGCTGGATGAGCCGACCAATCATCTTGAGATGTCGGCCCGGGATAAGCTGGCAGAATGTCTTTGCCAGTTTTCAGGAGCCGTTGTTTTTGCAAGCCATGATCGGAGTTTCTCTCAAGCCGTGGCTAATTGCAGGCTGACTCACCGGAAAGACAATTGGATTTGGCTAGAGGAGGGAGCAGGTTAGGGAGAGCAGGCAGGTCTATTGACTTGCCTGTTTTGGTAATACTTCTAGTACGTTTGTGAATGCCTGTATATCGGGTTGTGCGATATTATTAAGTAGCTCAGCCCAGATTTTATTAATGGAATGATTAATTTTGTTATTAATATCCATGCCTTGGTGGGTTATTTTTATATGGGTTTGCCTCATGTCAACTTCAGATGTTGCGAAACTGATTAGCTGTTGCTCTTGTAATCTTTTTATTGAGCGCGTTAGATTTTGGTGAATAGTCCCCAGATTTTTCGCTAACTCTTTTTTTGTGAGCGAGTCATTCAGGCTTAACTCATCGAGTATGGTTCTATCCACATAGGTGATCCCGAACTCTGAGCAGATGGGCTCTAATTTTTGTTGCCATATCATGGAGTTAGAACGCCACAACCGGGTCAGATAGCTAAAGTCAACCATAGATGTCCAATTATTTATCAGCCAATAAAGTATAATATTCCGGATGAGAGCAGGTTAACACCTATGCAAGCGAGAATCAAATAGGAGATCCTTCGAACTGTGTTTATGACTATTTCACCAAACAGGGTAGATATCTCACTGCTATAGAAAAATAATAACCCCAGAATTAAACTAATCGTTATAGATGCACCGCTGATTGCTATGTTATTTATAACAGGATGATTTCCATAACTGTTATGTACCAAACTCATGATAACTGATAATGCTGCGGGCCCGGCAATTATTGGGATGCAAAGCGGTACAATTGCGATGTTACTATTATTTACCAGTGCTTTTTCTGAGTTATCATTTAAACACTTAAGACAGGAGATCAGTAATGAAAGTCCACCTGCAATTTGCAGTGATGGCAAACTTACACCGAAAAAGCTAAATAATTTGACTCCAAACCAAGTCGTGATAAGTAGGGTGACTCCCACGGCAGTACAGGTTTTTAAGGAGATCTGCTGAATCTCTTTTTTATCCAGAGCTCCCGTATATGCAATGAATATGGCCAGCATAGTGATTGGATTCACTATGATTGAAATTTTTAGTAGTGAGTGTAAATAGCTATTTAATAAAATCATTTTTGAGTGCCTGAATCAATTATATTGCATCCATGCATGGTCTTTATCCATGAGATATAAAGTTATTTTTTAATGAATCGACCATTTTTGATGATCATAGAGATATTGCTGCCTTTCTCATCAAGTAAGCTTATATTTTCAAGTGGGTTCTCTTTTAGTATCAGGAGGTCGGCAAAAGCGCCTTCGGATATAACACCTAGTTGACCCTCCATATCCATCATTTTGGCATTAATATAGGTCGCTGAATGGAGTGTTTCAAATGGTCTTTCAACCTGGGAGCGGAGTGTAAACTCACTGGATTGATATTGGCTCAGCTCCCCCAATAGATCGGTGCCAAATCCCACATCAACGCCATTATCTTTTGCTATTTGAATCGACTCCAGTGCTTGTTGTTGTACCTGTTGTAGTTTTTCAAGAGTATGTTGCGGCGTACCGGTTTCAGCTCCATGTTGTTTGAATGCATTATAGATAGCCAAGGTAGGAACTACATAGGCTTGGTGTTGATGCATCGCTTTTGCGGCCTCATTATTGAGCAGATTACCGTGTTCGATAGTCTTCACTCCGAGCTCTACACAGCGGATGATCGCTTCCGGGGTATAGGCATGGGCCATCACATAGGTTCCAAAGTGAGTTGCTTCTTCGACAATAGCCTTGATCTCTTCGTCTGAGAACTGAAGGTTTGTGACCTTATCTGTCGGGGAGGCGATACCACCGCTGGCCATGATCTTGATTTGAGTTGCACCTTGTCTTAATTGCTCACGCGCGGCTTTTCGGACCGCTGGGACGCCATCACAGATCATGGAGATGGAGGAGCCACTTTTGATACTGCAGGCGCAAGGCTCCATCAAATCTGATTTATGCCGAAAATCACCATGACCTGCGGTTTGGCTAAGGGCGCGCCCGCTGATAAATAATCTCGGTGCTTCAATGATTTTTTTATCGATAACATCCAGTATTCCGGCATCAGCCCCTCCTGCATCGCGTACCGAAGTAAATCCTCGAAGAAGCATTTGGTTCATGGTTTGAAAGCATTTGGCATAAATACAGGCCTGATGTTCATGCTCCTGGTGTAAATCAGTCAGATTAGCGGTGACATGAACATGGGCATCGATTAAACCCGGCATCACATATTGACCCTTGAGATCAATGATCTTGGTATTTTCAAAGATGGGATCATATTTTTTCGTGATCTCGATAATCTTTGAATCTTCTATGAGGATGTTACCCCGAACTATTTTTTCATGTCTCCCATCAAAAATATTTGCATTTGCTAGTAATGTTCTCATTGCTACTCCTATCGTATTAATCCAGGTGTTAAGGGGCATAACCTTTGTAAAACAGGCATTATGCTTAACGATTAATGTTATTTGAAACAGCTGGTGATGCTTATCAGTGATAAGGACTATATCGCCGCCCAAGAAAGAAAGCAATGCTTTCTAGTGTTTTTTTTGTTCTTCCCAGGGTCTATGCCGGATAAGAATGCTTCACGGAGAGTCGGCGTTTAACTCAAAGGGTGGGTTGTTCATGTCTGGTGGGGACGATAAAATCTCAGTTAAGTATTACGGGCGGATGCAGATACACTATAGTATGAGGCCATGCTCTAACGCCTGATCTAAGGATGGATAAATGCGTAACAGAGATGTCACCTACCAACAGCGACTTCAATCGGCTCTGACCAGCCATATCCTTCGGGGAGTCAGGGATCCCTGGAGGCCGGCCTGGCACCTCAGTGCCCCTATAGGTTATCTCTATCCACCCGGTGGTTTCTGTTACTACCAGGGCCGTTATCAGCTCTTTTATCAATGGGATCCCTTTTCTCAGGAGGAGGGACGTTGCTGCTGGGGACACATCAACTCTCCCGATCTGTTACGCTGGTATGTCCAGCCTCCACCTTTGCTTCCTGGTGAGATTTACGACAGGGACGGTTGCACATCGGGTTCAGTCATTGCGAAAGGTGGAGATTTACACCTTATCTATACCGGGAATGTAAACCTGCCGCAGGGTTTGAAGATCAGCCACCAATGCATGGCGATCCGGGATCATCGGCATGTCTGGAACAAGCAGGGGCTGGTGGTTGAATTGCCCGAGGGATACGGCGCCCAGATGCGCGATCCCAAGGTTTGGCTGCATCTTGGAAAATACTACCTGCTATTGGGAGCTCAGACTCAGGAGCGCCAGGGGCAGGTATTGCTGTATCGCTCCGGAGATCTCAAAGGTTGGGAGTTGCTGGGAGCGATCGCGGGCTGTGGAATGGGAGTCCCCAGTGATTTCGGGTATATGTGGGAGAGTCCGGAGCTGTTTGAGCTTGAAGAGCAGCACTTTCTGCTGTGTTGCCCGCATGGGATCTGTGGTCAAGGGACCGGGGATCAGGCCTATGTGGATGCCAGGGCCGGGTACTTCTGCGGTGATTTTGATTATGAACAGGCTCAATACACCCATGGTAGCTTTCATGAACTGGATTGGGGGTTTGATTTTTACGCCCCCCAGACCTGTGAGGATGAACAGGGGCGTCGACTGATGCTGGGCTGGCTGGCGAATCCGCTCGAAGAGAGTCATGATCATCCTTCCTGCCAGGCCGGGTGGGCTCACTGTATGAGCATGGTGCGCGAGTTGGTTGCCAAGGGGGACAAGCTCTATCAGCGTCCGCTGGTGGAGTATCAGAAGCTACGTGATGAGCAAAAATCGTGGCAGGGCCAGGCCCAGCCCGGCGATCATTTTTGGGTTGAGCAGGCTGAGATCCAGCTTAGTCCACAGGGGCGTTTCTTTTTGGAGATCCGTGGGCAGCTGCGTATCCATTACCAGGAAGGGCGGCTGGTGTTGGAGCGTAAGCATTGGCTGGATGAGCGTTGGCAGACCCGTAGCTGGCTCGGAGATGTGGAGCGGTTAGAACTCTTTTTTGATCACTCAACCCTGGAGATCTTTATCAACCAGGGGGAGGCGGTCATGAGCAGTCGTTTCTATGCCAGAGAAAACCCTGCCGAACTCATCGTCCAGCAGGGCACTCCGGGTTTGAGCTACTGGCCGCTCAAGAGCTTTAGTATCTTCTAAAGACTACCGCGTGGGATCTCAAGTTCAGCATATCCTTTATCTTGAGAGTCGATAAATTGGATAATCCTCTGGGCGACCTTATCCGGGTCGAGGAAACTCTGGTAATCCGGGTGGGGTTGCTTGTTCCAAAATTCGGTTTTCATCCCGCCAGGAAGGATAAGACTTAGCTTACAATCAGGGTTTGTGCTCTCCAGCGCAATGCTGCGGGCAAGACCGACCTGAGCCCATTTACTGGCAACATAGACAGCTTCATTCGCTTTGGCTTTCAGGCCGGCACTGGAGGAGATGACGACTAGTTTTCCCTTTTTTCCTGGTTCTTGTAGTCGCTCCCAAACACGATGAATTAATGGCAGGGCATTGCGCAAATTGATATCTATCATCCGAAGTAAATCTTCGGATGAGCCGGATTTGAATTCTCCTGTGATTATGGTACCCGAAACCCAGAAAAAGTGATCGATCACCATGGTATCCAGGGTTTCGATCGCCTGCCTGACCGTTTCAGGCTCAGACAGATCACAGGGGATCAGGGTCCGGTTTCCCTGATGATGCAGGTAGGTGATCGAGCTACCCAGCTCTATCGTGTGGCAACCCTGGCCATGATAGTATTTGACGATTTCATGGCCAAGTCCCTTGGTAGCTCCCAGTATCACGACATTCATGATGACTCCTCCTTTAGGTGTGTTTTGAGCCACCCTGTTTGAGTGGGTGGATCAGGCGATCGAGCCCTTCGATCTTAAGCTCCATACACAAAGAGAGTAGCAGGCCGAGTTCACCTTCGGGAAAGCCTTTTCGAGCGAACCACAGCAGGTACTCTTCGGGAAGGTCGACCAAAATTCGTCCCTGGTATTTGCCAAAGGGCATTCTCATCGTGGCTAATTTGATCAGATGTTTTTGTTCTAACACAGGGGGCCCTGAGTGATGAAAAGAGCCATTCTAACCTCGGGGGGAGCTCAGGTATACAGCATCGAGTGACAGAAATCCTGATGAGTCAATCCAGTCTCGGGTAACAAAGGGTAACTCTGCTGCATTATCTCACGATCCCTGTCATTGCAAGGCCTGCAGGGGGATTGGCCGGGGTGTCATCTTGTCTGGGAATGTGGTTTAATCTTCCCAGCTCTGGTTCACTTACAAGAGGTATACCCATGAAAGAGATAAAAGAGATACTGGAAATCGTGAAATATACAAGACAAAGGAACAAGCTCAAGCGGGAGATCCAGGATAACGATAAGAAGATCCGGGATAACCAGAAGCGTGTCGATCTGCTGGATAACCTGATGGAATATATCAAGCCAGATATGAGTTATTCAGAAATTTTGCAGATCATCGCCAACATGAAGTCCGACTATGAGGACCGTGTTGACGATCACATCATCAAGAGTGCCGAGATCTCCAAGGAGCGCCGTGAGATCGCCAAGCTGATCCGTCAGCTGTCGACTCCAGAAGGTGCAGAAAAGAAATAAGCGGTAGCTACTAAGCGCTGCTAAACAATGATTTTAAAGACCCGGTGCCAGGATGAATACCTGGCACCGGGTCTTTTTGTATGGAATTGTTCTGACTCAGGTTCGCCAGTTCGGTCACTCTGAGGTGACAAATTTAATCTTGCTCCAAAGTTACAAGGGTGGATCAGCCTCTATTCAGCTAATAGCAAGATAATGGCTCACTTTGAGAGGCGGTTATGATACTTAACAGTGATTACTATCTAGAGGCCGACTAGGAAACGACTTTAAACTTGAGGCAGCTTGTGACTGAAACCCATTAGTTTCTTAATACTTCAAAAAGCCATTTCGTTAGTCCTGTGCATTCAGTCTGTGAATTGATCACTGAGTAGGTTTAAGCATGGAATACACACTTCAGGAAAGTGAATAGTAAAATGAATCGATCCACTATCCTCTGTTGCCTGTTTCTGTTTTTATGTCCCCAACTTGTTTATGCCAGTGGATTTGTTAATCGCCCATTGCTCAATATCTACTCACAGCAGTCGCGAGATGGGAGGGTTGAGTCCCAGGCGGTTTATGGTGAATCACTTCAGGTGATCCACTTTGACCATGCCTGGACACTGGTAAAAACCAGGAGTGGTACCCAAGGCTGGGTGTACGGACAAGTTTTTGGCTGGCATAAGCATTATGCATCTGGTGCTTCCTCTTCGCTGATGACTGTTCAGCGAAATAACCTTATCTATCGTCAGCCAAATATTAGCCAAAATACTCCTATGTATGACTTACCTTTTGGAGTGATCTTACCCAGGGTTCAGCGTTCTCATCCGGTGGGAGGTTGGCAAGAGGTTCGCTTGGTTGATGGCCGGTTGGGGTGGATACAAGAAGGCGATACCCGCTCAGGGCAGCGAACTTTGACACTGAGGCAGGTGTTGGAGGTTAGCCATAAGTTTTTAGGGGTTCCCTATCTCTGGGCGGGGAGCTCAAGCTTTGGTTTCGATTGTTCTGGATTTGTAAAGCAGCTGTTCTGGCTGATGGGGTTAAATTTACCGCGCCATTCCTCAGCACAGGCGAGCTGGAATGGTTTTGAAAAGGTGAGTCGTTATCATCTTAAACCGGGCGATCTGCTGTTTTTCGGGGAGCGGGGGATTATCTCTCATGTGGGTATGTATCTTGGCTACATAAACCACAACCATGAATTTATTGATGCAACGGTTGTTGATAATTCGGGGCATAGCGATCCGACAGTGCAGCTGAGCAATTTAGACTCTTATACCTGGAGCCATATCTTTCTGGAGGCGCGTCGCCTGAAACCCGCCTTACTTGCAAAGGTGAGTCGCTCCCGGGCCCGTCAGGATGCATAGATCCATGGAGCGGCAGTATGGGCTCCCGCCTTTTCTATACCCGGGGCTCTTCAGGAGGCTGTGGGGATGAAGACCCTTGGGATCAGCCTGGCTCATCATCAAACTGAGAGCGATATTTTCACCCGGAGGCTGAGGGCAATATTGTTCTTGGTCATCGCCTTGTTTGTGCTTTTGTTTGCCAATCTGGCGCACCTGCAGATCAGCTGTTATCGCCTTTACCGGACCCGCTCCCGGGAAAATAGAATTCGCCTGATCCCGATAGCGCCTTCCCGTGGTTTAATCTACGACAGAAACGGTATCTTACTTGCGGGAAACCGGCCCGCCTATTCTCTGGTGATCTACCCGCAAAAGACAAAACTGCTGCATGCCGAGGTTCAGCGGCTGCAACACTTACTTGGTCTGAGTGATGAAGAGGCTCGGCATTTTTTTGCGCAAGTGAAAAACCAGCCAGGGTTTAAATCCGCGACTTTGGCTGACGACTTAACCATGCAACAGGTCGCTCGATTCAGTGTTCGGCAGTTTGAGTATGCCGGGGCCAGTATTCAAAGTCGCCTTGAGCGTTACTACCCTTATGGTGGGCTGCTCACCCATGTTTTAGGCTATGTCGCGAAAATAAATGATACGGACCGCGAGCACCTTAAGGCAACCGGGCAACTGACAAACTATGCTGCAAACCGGGATATCGGCAAACTCGGTATTGAGAAGTATTATGAAAAACTGCTGCATGGTCATGTGGGTTACCAGGAGGTCGAGGTCAATAATGTGGGGAGAGTGGTGCGAACCATCAGTAGAAAGCCCTCAACCCCTGGTCATGATATCTATCTGAATATCGACCTCAGACTACAGATAAAGGCCCAGGAGGAGCTTGGGGGACGGCGTGGCGCTGTGATTGTCATGGATCCTAAGACCGGGGCGATCCTGGCGATGGCTTCCAGCCCGAGTTATAACCCCAACAGCTTTGTCGATGGGATTAGTGAGAAGAAATACAGCGCGCTGATCCACAATAAGAATAATCCGCTAATTAACCGGGCGACCCAGGGGGTGTATGCTCCGGCCTCCACGGTTAAGCCCCTGATGACTATCATGGGGCTGGATTCCGCTCTTATCACCCCTGCAACACGCTACTTTGGCCGGGGTTATTTTCAAATTCCTGGCTCACGGCGCAAATTTTATGACTGGGAGCCCTGGGGTCACGGTTGGATGACAGTCTATAAAGCGATTGAGCAATCAGCAGATACTTTTTTCTACCATCTGGCATACCTTGCCGGGATCAAGCGAATTCATCAGTATATGCATCTCTTTGGGTTTGGCCAGTATACAGGGGTGGATATAGATGAAGAGCGTACAGGAAACCTGCCATCTAGTCAGTGGAAGCAAGCTCGCTATCATCAACCCTGGTATCTTGGGGATACCATCTCTGTAGGCATTGGCCAGGGGTATTGGTCGGCGACCCCAATGCAGTTAGCGCATGCCTTTAGCATCTTGATTGATCATGGCAAGCGGGTAGTGCCGCAAATCCTCAAGGGGACAGTGACGGCACAAGGCTTTCGATCAGATCCCTCTCACTTTTTAGCACCGTTCAAATTAAAAGACAGGAAAGACTGGCAGGTTCCCCTCAAAGGGATGTATATGGTAATCCAGGGGAAGACAGGGACAGGGCACCGTGCTTTTGCTCACCTGGCTTACCAGGCGGGTGGTAAATCCGGCACGGCACAGCTGGTGAGCCGAAAAACTGATCACAAAGCACACAAGGTGACACAGGAGCGGCACAAGGATAATGCCCTGTTTGTTGCTTTTGCGCCTTTTAAAAAACCTAAATTTTTGGTGGTCAGCATTATAGAGAACGCCGGGGATGGTCATTCTCCCGCGGCGAATATCGCCAGGGCGATGCTTGATACCGCAATGTCAGAGCCCCTGAATACCAGTAAGGTCGATTCCACCAATGGAGGGAGCTAATGGCCTGTGAAAATCCGATGGGATATACAGTAGCGCAAGCCTGGGTGATCGCTAGCCTCAATTCAATTCGACAAGTTATCGAAGCTGTCAGTTTGCTGACTTCAGGCGGGATGCCAGGGGAGGGCCAAAGGTTGGTTTGATGATCAACCCTTAGAACTATTTATTTGGGTTAAAATCTCCCCAGATTTTGAGAACCCCGTGTGCCCTATATGGTGTAGCTGATGGTTTTGGCGTTGTACCAGAGCTCACAGGAATGGAGAAGTCAATCTCATAAGGGTTTGCACAATACCCCGAGCCATCTAGTTGTGTGCAGCCAGTTAGCCTTATCGGCTTAAGAGGTTTTGCTGAGCCTGGGTTCAGAGGTAGAGTTGTCCCTCCATCGGTTATAGTTGCCAGTATATTAAATTTTTGGCCTTGTTTATCAGTAAAGAAAGGAGTCTTCGATGAATCATTCAGGGAAGACCAGGTCAAGCCGATATCTTGATCAATCCCCTGGCTATTTTGCCCGGGCTTGATCTTGACCTGGATGGAGTCAGTTGCTCCCCCCTGGTCTCCTTCGAATGAGTGGCTCGCGTAGTCCCAGTTAAAACTCCGGTTAATTGTATTTCCTGTCATAAGCTTGATGCCAGCTTGGTCAAGGTAATGGTTAGCAAGAATGTTAATAGTAATAGACTGTATTGAAATTTTTAAAGGGTTTGTGGACTTTAAGTTAAACTGGCTACTATCAAACTTTGAAACAACATATTTCACATTGCTAAATGACAGTGGATAATTGCTTGTATACGTCCCGGATGGTAATAGTTTTAACTTCTCAGAACTAGAAGATGCTTGTAGATAAATGCTTTGACTATAAATCAACGCATTACAAGGGTTTAGGTTGGATATAATCTCATCATTTTTAATTTCTTCCGTCATTGTTGATGAGCTAGTTGTGTTATCAGTTAATAAATAATACTGGTTTGTTGTGTCTATCGTTCCTATATTACCAGAATTAGATACCTCATGCTGCTGCATATCTGCTCCATTCCACCCGCAAGCAACTACAGCATGTTTACCTTTATCATACGCATCTTGATATATCCCTAATCCTTTTAGACCGATATTTATGTTAAAAGTTTTTCTGTTTGTTGAAGATAGAGTTATAATTTGACCCTGAGCCTTACTCACTGAAAAAGTTATATTGCTGTCCCACTTTTTATTACCATATCCATAGTCATTGCCGAAATATAAGAAGAATCCCGGATACTGTTTACTATTATGATCTTTGTCAGATGGGTAACTAGCAACTAAAAGCTTTTTTTGATTTGCAATGTTTGTTATAGATGGTATGTTTGATATTGATTGACCACTCCAATTGATATTACTATTAGCATTAATAAAATCTATATTTTCTCCATCTGAAGTGCTACAGTTATTTGATCCATCGGTATTAATAGTGCAATTTATTGAGAGATTTCCTAAGTTTATATCAGATTGGCTTTGATTGTGATGTCTAGTGATTGCAAATACATATTTGGTGTTAATTATCATAATAACCAACATTATCTTCAAAATATATTTCATCATTCACACTCCAATTGACCCAGCCAATAGGCGGCGTGTTGGCCCTTGAGGCGTTGCTTCGGCAGTATTACCTGACACTGCTTTCCACCTGCAAGGCTGGCGGTCAGTTGTGGCTGGTTTTTATGAATGGCTAACATAAAGAGTCCTGTTTGGTTACTAAAGGTGTGCCCCATTTGGCTGTTGATCTGAACATTTGGCAGTGGTTTATTGTGGTAATAGAGCTCGCCATAGACCTCGGCATACTGCCAGGCATGGATAGTCATCGGGATCACATTTCCGGGGTAGAGTGTGATTTTTCGGCTTAGCTGATGTGCATCAAATTTCACATTGATCGGGCTGTCGGGATTATCCGTGACATAGACCGGGTAGCTCTGATAGGCAGACAGTGCAATAAAGTTATTACCGGGGTAGATGAGTTGTTGCTCATTCCCTGCATGCAGCTGCAGACTTGAACCTTTAGGGGCATCAAGGTGAATAAATAAACCTGCATCGCTGTGACCCATCTCATGATGGGTCAGGGTGCTCCCCTGAGTTGTGGTAACCAGACTACCTGACAGTGAGCCATTGACGCTGTTTTGTGACTGACCATCCGCATCACTGAAATAGTGAGTTGGGTCCAGGTTACCTTGGAGCATTTGTCCCTGGAACTGAATATTAGAATCCAGGCTATCTGAATTACTGCTGGCATAGTGCTGGTAGCTGGTATTGACGCTGCTGATCGGGCTGTCATCAAAGTTATGCTGCCAGGAGGCGCGCCAATCCTGCCCTTGGTAATGTGAGGAGCCGCTATTATTCGAGGTATTAAATTGCAGCATATCATGTTGGTTATAGTCAAAGTTGTAGCTAAGAGTTAACCCAATCGAGCGGTTGGTGTAATCACTATTGGTCAGGTTCATGTCATCATTATCTTGCTGATTGTCATGCTGCTCTTGGCGGGTAATGCCTGCATTTAATTCAATATCCAGTCCATGGTTGTTGTAGAGCGAAACCATATACTGAATACCGTAGGATTGATCATGTTGTTGATCCCGGCTCCAGTTAAACTGCAGATCACCCAATTGCACGGGTAAACTAAACTCCTGGTTAACGCCATAGCTGGTACCTGAGCTGGTAAAGCTTGATAGCTGATTATCTGATTGCCTGGTCTGACTGAGGCTCAATGAAGAAGTTGACCAGTCAAAGGGCTGGGTTGAAAAGTTGGCTACGGTCTGATCGCCTCCTGCGTTATCAATTGCCCAGTTAAGATCAATCCTAGATTGCCAGGGCAGCATGAAGGTGAGGTTAAGATCCGGTACCAGCAGATTGTCGACCGCATAGCCGGATGCACTAAACTCGGTACTGTCTCCTAGCAAGTGTTGTACGCCCCCTGAAAATAGGGGAGATCGATGTTATTCAGTGAGCCATATTGATGGTTTACCAGGCCGGCAGAAACACTATAGTTATAGCCTGCATCATTAAAAGCGCTGGTATCAAATGATTTATAGACGGTGGCCCGTTGCACCCGGCTCAGCCTGCCGCCCTGGTAGATTTTTAACTTGATGTCATAGATCCCGGACGGGAAATCACGGGTATCGAGTTGATGATTGCCAATCCCAAATTTTTGTACTGAAATCAGTTGCTGATCGCGATAAACCTGTATAGTTGAGGGAGTGCTTAGAAATATAAGGATCGGGCTAGCGGCCTGTTGCTCATTATCTTTACGCAATTCGGTTGAGTTTCGCAAAGTCGCGATAAATCCTGAGCCATTATAAGCGGAAGAAAAATTTCCACTTAAATCATTAAATGACAGGCCACTAAAGAATCCAAACTGAGCCTGCTGACTTTTTAGCTGATGGGTGAGTGAGAGATCTCCAATGCTGCTATCTGTATTGGATTGATTGCTATTAACAAAGCCTGAAGCGGTAAAAAGATTATTGCTGTAGCTGGCCTGATCCTTAAGGTTCAGGTAATAACTTTGCTCGCTACTGTTATCTAACGTGTAGTCAAACAGGCTGTCATAACTGACACTGTTGGCAAGAGAGTGACTGCTTGACACTCCAAGATAGTGATTATCCTGCCGGGTTGTTTTAAAGGCGTGAGGGCTTGCCCACAGACTGGCGCGCATGGTGGTTAATGAAAACTCACTGACCTTAAACAGGGGCTGACCATCCTGAGTGCGAATCAGCTTACCAACAGAAATCCCTTGTTTGAGGATCGGAGTCAGGTAGCGAATCACTGATGGCTTGAGCTGCATGCTGTTGAGAATCGGGTCTATAGAATCAAATGACACCTTTGGACCAAGGAGTCTGAAATGGCTACTGCCCAGTTTATTATTTGCATAATAGATATCCGCTTGACTGCCCTGGGTCTCAAGGAGCTGAACAAAGTCCTCGGGAACTAAGCTCAGATCGATACCTGACATAGGTTGTGTCAAAGAGGGCGCAGCATTAGCTCCCACGGCCTCAGTATGCTGGTGCTGTGGTGGCCTTTGGGCAGGAGCCTTCTCGGGTTTTGAGGATGGGGTAGTGCCGCTATTCGTGCAAACCAGAGGCGGCCTTTCTGCTAGGTTTGTAGCTGGGATGGCTATTGGCACTATTCGAGAATACTTTAGATAGCTCGCACGAGGAGAGCTATCCAATACTTTTCCAAGTTCATCCTTAGCCTGAGCATTTTTTTCTTTGCTGCCATGAATTATTAAGGGATCTTGGGTGGTATTAACGGGATGGCTTTTAGTGATTGAACCTGTATTGGTATCTAATCCTGTCAATATATGAGTATGCCAAGCAATACCAGCAATAGCAAAACAACCGGTTGTAAGCAAACAGGCAGTATATCGACGATTCATTTAGACACCTTGAACTACAGTTAATAAACAAATATTTTATTTAGCCACAGATAGATATGATCTGTGGCCGATTTTTAGTTATTAAAACTACCATTAGCTACTATGTTGTAACTCGCTAAGATATTTTGACCAACTTGAAGACTGTCGTGTGGACCTAAGGTCGCTATAGGTGTTATTTTAAGTGTGCAAGCTTGCTTTGTGTCAGTTGCACTTGTAGATAAGTTGAGTGTTTGTGTAGAGCTCCTATGTGTTGAGTTGTTCAGGTCAAAATTAGTGGTCCCGGTAGGGCATTTAATTGATGCTTTAGTTTCAAGGTCAGCATTTCCTCCTGTGCTAAGAGGCAATGTTTCATTACCTGACTCAGAAAAAGTTAATGACACTGAACCATTCGCTAATTTATCGGGATGCTGCATGAAAATATATAAATTAGGTTGTTGAGGTGCTACGACAACCGTATTGTCAGAGTTCAATGTTTCAGAAATATTTGTAGATTGTTCTAATGTATCCCCGCTAGCACCAAAGCTTATCTGTAGCGGGTCTTGACTTGGCTTAGCATCTTGAACATTAATCGTAAAATTGGCAGATAATGTTGAAGATGTAGCGGGAGTTGGTGTCGTCGCATGCGCAGCTGAGGAAGAGAACGCAATTAATAATAATGATGCTAGGGAGATGCATCTCTTAATGTTTTTGTATACTAAAGGCATGAGAGTATTTCCTTAATCTATCGATTTAACTTTTTGGTATGAAAATCCATAGCCTTAGCTACTAAAGCTATGGTGTTGTTGGTTGTTGCCCTCTTTGACAACAACACGAACCTCCGGATGAATATGTTGGGTAGAATAAGCGAGCGACTGGTGTGGGTAGATGAGATGCTCGACACTGAAATACCCCTTAGCCGGGCAGAGTGTATGCGAGCCTTTTTCCGCCTGAGAGCAGGTTCCGGCAAAGTCTACCCGGACTACCGAGTTATCATTATTAGTGACCGTTAAGTGATGGTTTTTATTTTGAAAGCTAACATGCCCATAGTTGGGGTGAGAGGCGGGTACGATCAGTGCCACCATATAACCCAGGGTAACCTGTATTCCAAGTTGGGTTGCTTGCTTTATTCCGTGATTTTTTTCAAAGGATTTTTGGGCTGCAACATCGTTCTCTATAGAGAGTCGATAAAAGTTATCCTGATTCGATTTGATATAACCTGAGGGCATCACCATCCGAAAATAACCTTTTTGATGTGGAGGGACGATCAGTTCAGGGTTAAGCAGGGAGATGCTCATCACCTGCTCATTGAGGGTTAACGGTGTGTCCTTCTCTTTGCCCCGGGCATTTGCCTTGGTGAAGTTTGCGCTGTAGAGCTTGGCCTTTAAAAATAAAGTTCTGTCACTATTATTCGCCACTTCTTTGGCGAATAGGGTTTTCCCATAGGGCCAGTAGGCATTAAGGCCCATGACATCTAATCCGCCCCCTGAACTTGCATAAGCGGGCAGGCACAAGCTTGTAAGAGAGAGCATAAAAGCACTCACCAAGAATCTATGAGTCATGTGTCGAGCTACTCCGTAGAGCTGTATGAAAAGAATAAAGTCAGAGCGGCTGCTCTTAACTTGAGCCGGTTAATGCTAGTTATTTACCGATGAAACTCAAGACTTGATCATTATTTGTGATGTATGTCATATATACCGAATCTCGGTGGGGGCATTCAATATCAAGCTCGGATTTAGGAAACAGCGACGGGCTGTTCCCCTGGGTGTCAGGATGTATCGTTATCGCATTAATAATCTACTCTGAAATGTATTCATCAGAGAACGAGAAGTAGTACGAGAGGTGTGACTTAACGGGTGATGCCTCGGTGCTCATTTTATTTGAAGTGGATCATTTTAATTGTGAGTTTGTAGATCTATTTTTTAAGGATGCTACTTTGTTTGAAGTGAAAATTTTGTGGCTCAATCGATAAATTTAACTTGGAATGAGATTCAGAAATGAGCAGAACAAAGGAGCAAGATATGGGATTTCATCAATATGCCTGGCTAAGTAAGCTCGGAGAGCGGGTCGATACGGCATCCAGGATCATGATCTATGAAGATATGTGTCGGTGTTTAAAAGATGCAGGGTTTGAAGGAAAACGTTATATGAAGGAGCGGAGTAAAATTTCAAGAGCCTTGCAGGTGAGCGAGCATCCTTAAATCAGTTATTTCCTCTAAGGCTGGCGTCGCTGTTTTCTGACTTCTGTAATTTATGAGGTGACTCTTTAGTTGCTGGCCCAGACGTAGGCAGTATGTCGTGGCACATCGCCTTCGACACGTTTTTTCTGAAGGTATCCTCCTAGGAGCGCGCAGCCTGTGGTATTTGGGTGGAGCCAGACACATCCCTCCCGATACCTTTATCTAAATCAGCTAGCCATTGAGCTCAGGTCTCATTAAGTCCGAACCCATTGGTGTATAACACAAGAAACTTTTGTCATCAGAGGTTTTATATTGGTTCCTTTTATTTTGCTTGCTATCACAGGCCTGTTATGCGGCTTTTTTTCCGGGCTGCTTGGACTTGGGGGAGCCATGGTCGGGATCCCCTTGTTGGTTGTTATCTTACCTATGCTCACTATTCCACAAGGGGCCGTGATGCATTTTGCGGTTGCTACCTGCCTGGGAGGGGTATTGCTGAACTCTATCAGCTCGAGCTGGAATAGAGCCTCCGGTGGTGATCTACAGCTTCAGACAACCAGGCGGTTGGTGATTGGGGTTGCTGTGGGTGGAGTCCTGGGCAGCTGGTTGGGGGTCCATATCTCTGGTTATTATCTGAAGTGTTTTTTTATCTGTTTTACCCTGCTGGTGCTGGGAAAATCAGTGCTCAGTAAGCTGGGTAGAGGCAAAGAGCATAGGCACAGATTGCCTCATGTGTTACCAGGCAACTTACTTGGGCTTGTTGCAGGATTTTTTGGCTCTATGAGTGGTGGAGGGACAGCATTGTTTGTGAATCCTTTCCTTAAGTTTCATGGGATAAGCATGCGCCAATCAGCGGCTCAGGCTTCAATACTTTCGGCGGTAACGGCTTTTACTGCACTGTTAAATTACGTATTTGTAGAGCAGACTCTGGCGCCTCAGGTGCATTACGCCCTTGGCTATATTTTTGTTCCCGCTGTTTTGATGATTGCAGTGGGTGGGTTTCTTGGTAGTCGAGTCGGGGTGAACCTCAGCCATAAGATAAGTGATAAGCATACCTATAGCCTGTTCCTGCTGGTAATTGCAGCCAATCTTGCGATTATGGTGAACCAGCTGTTGTAAATTTAGCTTTACCGGTGGACAAAGATAACAGGGATGTTTCCCGGGATTTACCTTGCTCTCCCTGCTCAATCGATTCACAATAAAAAGTTTCGGGTGGGGCAGTTGGAGTGAGGATGGAGCGGCAGTTTGAGTTAACCAGTCAGTTTGAGCCGGCAGGCGATCAGCCCGGGGCGATCGCGCGTTTGTGTGAGGGGATGGATAATGGCCTGGCCCACCAAACCCTGTTGGGGGTGACGGGATCGGGAAAGACCTTCACCATGGCCAATGTGATTGCCAATCTCGGGCGCCCGACCATGATCCTGGCTCCCAATAAGACACTGGCGGCCCAGCTCTACGGTGAGATGAAAGAGTTCTTTCCGCGCAATGCGGTGGAATATTTTGTCTCTTATTATGACTACTATCAGCCGGAAGCTTACGTCCCCAGCAGCGACACCTTTATTGAAAAAGATGCCTCGGTGAATGATCACATTGAGCAGATGCGTTTGTCCGCCACTAAGGCGCTGCTGGAGCGCCGTGATGTGGTGATCGTGGCTTCGGTCTCAGCGATTTATGGTCTGGGGGATCCGGACTCCTATCTGAAAATGATGCTGCACCTGAGGGTCGGGGATACGTTGGAGCAGCGGCAGATGCTCAGGCGTCTGGCTGAGCTTCAATACAAGCGAAATGACACCGCCTTTGAGCGGGGCACCTTCAGGGTACGCGGTGAGGTGATTGATATCTTCCCGGCAGAATCGGAACGTGAAGCGGTGCGGATTGAGCTTTTTGACGATGAGATAGAGCAGCTCAGCCTGTTTGATCCCCTGACCGGTAAGGTGGAGCAGAAGATTGCCCGCTTTACTATCTACCCTAAGACCCACTATGTGACCCCCGTGACACGATCTTAAATGCCATCGAGTCAATTAAGGAGGAGCTTGCCGAGCGCCGTCAGCAGCTTCTATCGGCCAACAAGCTGGTTGAGGAGCAACGTCTTCGGGAGCGTACCCAGTATGATATTGAGATGATGCAGGAGCTTGGTTATTGCTCCGGAATTGAGAACTACTCACGCTATCTCTCTGGCCGGGCTCCCGGCGAGCCACCACCGACCCTGTTTGATTACCTTCCCGATGATGGGCTTCTCATCATTGATGAATCCCATGTGACCGTACCTCAGCTGGGAGCCATGTATAAGGGGGATCGCTCACGTAAAGAGACCCTGGTTGAATACGGCTTTCGCCTGCCTTCGGCTCTGGATAACCGGCCGATGCGCTTTGAAGAGTTCGAGGCCCAGATGCCCCAGGCGGTGTTTGTGTCGGCGACACCGGGCCCCTATGAGATGGAGCTCAGTGGTGATGAGGTCATTGAGCAGCTGATCCGTCCTACCGGGCTGTTGGATCCTCAAATCGAGGTTCGACCGGCATCGACCCAGGTGGACGATCTGCTCTCCGAGATCCGAATCCGGGTGGAGTGTGATGAGCGGGTACTGGTAACCACATTGACCAAAAGAATGGCAGAAGATCTCACCGAGTATCTGGCCGAGCATGGTGTGAGGGTGCGTTATCTTCATTCAGACATAGAGACGGTGGAGCGGGTTGAGATCATTCGCGATCTCAGGCTGGGTCACTTTGATGTACTGGTTGGGATCAACCTGCTCCGTGAAGGCTTGGATATGCCGGAGGTTTCGCTGGTGGGGATCTTTGATGCGGATAAGGAGGGCTTTTTGCGCTCGACCCGCTCATTGATCCAGACCATTGGCCGGGCGGCCCGTAACATCAATGGTAAGGTGATCCTCTATGCCGACCGTGTGACCGATTCGATGCGCCAATCGATGGATGAGACGGATCGCCGTCGTGAATTGCAGCAAGCCTATAATGACGAGCATGGAATCACCCCCAAAGGGCTCAACAAGCGGGTCACCGATGTGATGGATGTCGGCGACTCCAGCGATGAGGCTCGCGCTAAAAAAGAGAGTGCCAGCGCCATGGGACGTTACCGGCAGATGCCTGCCAATAAACTACTGGCCGAAATCGATAAACTGGAGCGGCAGATGTTTGAACATGCCAAGCTGTTGGAGTTTGAGCAGGCTGCGGCCCTGCGTGACCAGGTGCAGCAGCTGCAGAAGCTGGTGATCCGAAATAGCTAGTACTGTTAGGCTCTGATGACGTAACTTATGTCAAAGAGCCTAAGCTTCTTATCTCAGTGCTATGATTTTCAGCTTTGCTGAATAATCGCTGGCGTGTTGGCAGCACATTACTTTTGTATCGCCAAAAGTAATCAAAAACTCGCCTCGTACTGTGAATTTATCAACCCTGATAAACCTCTCCAGCTCGATGATGACCACCCTCGGTCATCTCTCCCAGTTCAGCATCCTGCTTCTCGTTCTATTACCCTGGGGGTACTTTCACCCTATCTCGCGTTACCTTGCTCTGGGAGCAACTTCACTCCTCCACAGAACTACGCAGCTCGACATCCGGTCTCGAAAAAAGAACGTTGAACGACTAGCCTCGGCTCTCAGTGACGGGGGAGGGACGCGGCCAGATATTTTTGCCGCATATCAGAATTGTTGATCATGAGCCAAGCTGCGAGCCTTAAGTTCAACAGCATGGATAGCGGGTGAGCAGCTCCTAATTGACTCAGCTCTATCGAGCTATAAATCCAGGCTGAATCAAACGACACTTAGAGCATTTTTGACTTAATCAGGGTCGCTATTCGTCCCATCAAATTCAAGCGCAGCTTTGAGCTTTGTTAAGCTGACCTTCTGCAGCAAGGATGCTGCAGTAGAGCAACATGGATGTGACTTGCGTGTCAGCATTCAAAGTCGAAGCGGCTCGTATGGAGAGTGAACCCATTTATCCGGAAAATGCTCTAGCCTGCACCTTAACGCAGGAAGTTTGCTATCCAGTCGAGCACCCTTTCACAATCAAGCCTTGGGTTGGCCAGAGAAGCCAGGCCTCGCTCACGTTGCTCCGGGGTGAGTTTATCTGAAAGCTTATCAAGCAGGATCTCAAGATAGGCCGGATCAAACTCCGGGTGTCCCTGGATCCCGAGGATCTGATTGCGATATTCATAGATAAAGTGGGGGCAGCATTCGCCTTGGGCAAGGAGACTGGCTTCCTGAGGCAGCTTTTGTACCTGATCCTGATGGGCCACCGGCAGAGTCAGGGTTTCAACATCGCCTGACATCCAGGGGCGACTTGCCAGCAATTGATAATGCTGGACGCCCAGTTGCCAGCCACACTCGGAAGGGGCAACCCGGCCTCCGAGGGCCTGGGCCAGTAGCTGGTGGCCAAAGCAGACACCGACCATCTTGTGACCAGCATTGATAGCCTCCTCGACAAAACGACTCAGGGCACTGATCCAGGGGATATCACCATAGGCATCATAGCGACTCCCGGTTAGGAGCCAGGCATCACACTCGCTTAGGCTAGAGGGCAACTCACCGTCAATCGCCCGGTAGCTTGAATAAGTCCAGCCAGCCAGGCGCGGCTTGAGGCATTTAATAAAGCGTTCGGAGTAGTAATCCCCATAATTACTCTCTCGATCATCAATATGATCACAATCTAAGATCCCAAGACGCATCGGCTCCTCCTTAGCGATTTGACACCTCTCATATGTATCAGGCTTAAAGCATCAGGTATAGAGGAGAAGTACTATTTGTGTGCTGACAGCTGGATATTTAGGCACTCTGGACCAGGATGCTGATCATGGCAATACTACACAGGCTTATGGTGGCATAGTGAAGAAGCTTGGGAGAGATCCGCTCTACCACCAGATAGGCGAGAGCGTTGCCTAATAGTGCTGGGGGGATCAAGGCCAGTCCCCACAGAGCAAGTTTGCCATCGAAATGGCCGGTATAACTGAGCATCAGAAGTGACAGCACACAGCTGATAAAAAAGAAGCTGGCCAGATTGGCACGAATGGCATTGGCTTGCTCCGATTGCATCACCAGCGCCATAGGAGGGCCGCCAATCGAGGTGCTGGTTCCCATCACACCCGAGAGAAATCCGGCGATCCCCATGTTAAGCGGGGTGGCCTTGACCGAAAGGCGCAGCAGGCTTATTGCCACCCCAATGCCAATCATCAGGGCGATCATCAGGCCGAGCATGCGTTGTGAGACTACCGTCAGCAGTAGACCCCCGACGATCGTCCCGGGAATTCTCCAGCCAATGGCACAATAGAGCCCCTTCATCGACAGGGCGTGGCGAAATCGCCAGATATTCAGGGCACAGCTGGCCAGGGCCGCACAGATCAGTGGGGCAGGGATCAACTGTGGATCAAGATAAAAGAGCACAGGCGCGGCGACGATTGCCATACCAAAGCCGATGGCACTTTGAATAAAGGCGCCGAGCAGAGTGATGAGGCTGGCGATGAGCAGCAGCTGTGGATCAGGCATATCCGAGTCTCACAACGGGGGATGACCCAGTATAGTGAAAATGCTTGGGGGAATATAGGCTCTGTTGACGTTTCCTGGCCTGAAAACGTCAACAGAGCATAGGCCCGGCCCAGGCCGGGCCTATGGATCAGAACAGTACGGTTGAGAGCTGATAGAGCTCTTCGTTGAAGGGGCGCTTCATGTTCTCCAGGCAATCGATAATGTCATGGTGAACCAGCTTGTTATGTTGCAAGCCAACGCAGCGACCGCCCTGGCCCTCCAGTAGGAGCTGAACCGCAAAGGCACCCATACGGCTTGCCATGATCCGATCGCGGGCTGTTGGAGTTCCACCTCGCTGGATATGCCCCAGGATGGTTGAGCGGGTTTCACGGCCGGTGGCCGATTCAATCTCTTTGGCCAGTTCATTGACATCGGTGATGTGCTCACAGATGGCGATAATGACGTGCTTTTTGCCCTTGTGGATCCCGTTATCGATCTGGCGGATCAGGCTCTCTTTATCCAGTCCGCGCTCTGGAACCACCACATATTCGGCACCAGAGGCTACGGCAGCGCTCATGGTAAGATCGCCACAGTAGCGACCCATGATCTCAATGATTGAGATCCGGTTATGGGAAGATGAGGTATCGCGCAGGCGATCGGCCGCATCAACCACCACGTTCAGGGCAGTGTCGAAGCCGATGGTGTAGTCGGTGCCTGCGATGTCATTATCTATGGTTCCGGGCAGACCGATACAGGGGTAACCCATCTCGGTCAGTTTCTTCGCCCCCATGTAGGAGCCATCACCACCGATCACCACCAGAGCATCAATGCCATGCTTCTTCAGGTTATCGATCGCCTCTAGGCGTACCTTTTCTTCTTTGAATTCAGGAAAGCGGGCTGAGCCCAGGAAGGTACCACCACGATTGATCACGTCTGAGACGCTGTGGCGGCCGAGTTTAACGATATTATCCTCATGCAGACCCTGGTAGCCTTCATAGACACCGTAAACTTCCAGATCATTATGCAGAGCTGTGCGAACAACGGAACGAACCGCTGCATTCATTCCTGGCGCGTCACCGCCACTGGTTAGGATTCCAATTTTCTTAACCATAGTGTGCCTCTAAATGTTTTGATTTATAAGTTGTAAAAAGCTGTTTGCTCACGATCTCCATCCAGAGCATAAATTCTTTCACTGACTAAAAAATGAGTTCTAGTTGTGAGTATATGTCGCAGTGAGATTTTGTGTGTATTTTACGAGTGAACTCACCTGTTGCGACAGTTACAAACTGTTTCAGTGCCGACTCTGTTGCTGCTTCTGGCTGTTTTTTATCTTATTTCTGCATTCGGTCCACTGGTTCCGGTTGAAGAGCATAGCAAAAAAATCACGATTTGCATTGAGTTATAAAAAAAATGGAGCCCGGCGGGGCTCCATTATGGCTTGCACTTATGGGCAGCAGATTACTTCGCACCTTCGATGATGCTGGCAAACTCATCTGCCTGCAGGGAAGCACCACCAACCAGGGCCCCGTCGATATCTTCCATACCGAACAGGCCTTTGGCGTTTGCTCCCTTCACCGAGCCACCATAGAGGATCTGAACCTTAGCGGCGATCTCAGCGTTGAAACCTTTCAGATAGTTACGGATGTGGGCGTGAACGTTCTGAGCGATCTCAGGAGTCGCGGTCTTGCCGGTGCCGATAGCCCAGACAGGCTCGTAGGCGATGACGGCATCAGCCAGAGACTCAACGCCATTGCGATCGATAACCGCTTTGAGCTGAGTTTCAACCACCTGGTTGGTTTGACCTGCTTCAAACTGCTCCAGAGTTTCACCGATACACAGAACAGGCAGCAGACCACCTTTTTGTACTGCCGCATATTTTTCAGCAATAACCTGATCGCTTTCAGCATGCAGGGTACGGCGCTCACTGTGGCCAACTAAGGCATAAGTACAGCCGAACTCTTTGAGCGTGACAGGGGAGTTTTCACCGGTGAAGGCACCGTTTTCATGAATATCGGCGTCTTGAGAGCCAAACTTGATTGCAGTTCCCTGGGTCAGACGTTCAACCTGATCGAGAAAAACTGCCGGAGGGCAAACAGCAACGGTGACATTACTTGCATTTGCTGCGGGATCAACCAGTCCCTTGATCAGCGCT
The DNA here is from genome assembly GCF_003072645.1 of Dongshaea marina. Lineage (NCBI taxonomy): Bacteria > Pseudomonadati > Pseudomonadota > Gammaproteobacteria > Aeromonadales > Aeromonadaceae > Dongshaea > Dongshaea marina. The sequence goes on along the minus strand of NZ_CP028897.1, from coordinate 2,611,124 downwards.
TCTACAGAGGCCTTGGTGCCGTTTAGCTTCCAATTTCCCATAACCAATGGTTGTCTCATGTGACTATCCTCGTTAATGGTCTAAACTGGGCCCATTATAAGAGCCCAGGCGATTGGGTCAAATAGATCCCGTCGTTACCGAATGAAACAGATTGTTGCCCCTGTGGAACAGTTGGGTGATATCTAACCAGACAATTCCGATCCATTCATGAATGGCGACTCTTGAGCGGTATAAAAAGCGTGCGTCGGGTAGTTTATCCCACAGGGGAAGCGGGTAGGGTGCTTGTTTGGCCAGATACCAGGTCGGAGCAGGAATCGGCTTCACTCCGGCATGATGAAACATCTGGATCGCTCTTGGCATATGCGATGCGGAGGTCACCAGGGCGGTCGGTTGGCCCTGGATCATTGGCGCAATATGCAGCGCTTCTTCTGCGGTATCTTTGTTGTTTTCAAACAAAATAAGCTGGCTGCGTGGAACTCCGAGTGAGTGAGCCATGTTGGCGTTGATTTTTGCCTCGCTCACCGGATCGCTAAAGGCGGCACCCGATAAAATAATTTTTGCTTGCGGATTATTGCGCCAGATCTGAACCGCTTCCATCACCCGGGCCCTGGATGCATCCGAGGAGCGGCTCAATGCCGGAATATTGGGATCACTGACATGGCCTGCGCCGAGGACCAGGATATAACTCAGGGGATTGGCCTGTTGCACAAATGCCGGGTATTGCTGTTCCAGCGGGCGCAGCAGCAGGTTACTTACCGGCTGAGTTCCAAGCAGGGCGAGCTCCACAAAGGCCAGGATGATACACAGGGCTCCCAGGGTTTTCTTACGCCTGAGCCAAAGAAACAGCAAGCCAATCAAGATCAGAAACAGGGCGAAAGGGAGTGGCATCAGCAGGGTGCCGATCAGTTTTTTGAGCCAGAACATTTGAGCCTATCGGGGTCATGATTTTTATCCTGGAGGTGATTATGTCAGAATAGGCCCCCTTAATGAAGTACTTCTGAATAAAATGCCTAAAGATCAATGTTTTGATGGAATTGCACACAAATTTTCCAAGAATATTTATGGCTCTGTAAAAGGCGAGATCCGAACCCGGGTGGTGTGGCAAGACCTTCAGAAAATTTTAAACCAGGCTACCAGAACCCGCCCTCTTCGTGTTCTGGATGCTGGGGGCGGCTTTGGGTATTTCTCACAAAAGCTGGCGACTTTGGGTCATCAGGTGGTGCTCTGTGATCTGTCGGCAGAGATGCTGGATCTCGCTCGCCAGCAGATTGAAGCGGCGGGCCTGTGCGAGCGGATCACCCTGCTGCATTGCGGGATCCAGGAGCTTGGAGAACACCTGAAGCAGCCCTTTGATCTGGTGCTGTGCCATGCGGTTCTTGAGTGGCTCGCAGATCCCGAAACAACCCTCGAATATCTTTATCCTTTTGTAAAAGAGGGAGGGGATCTTTCATTGCTGTTCTATAACCGGGATGGTTTGTTGTATCACAGCTTGCTGATGGGACACTTTGACTACATCGAACGAGGCCTTAAGACCCGTAAGACTCAAAAGCTTACGCCGAATAATCCACAACGTCCCCAGGATGTTGCAAGCTGGCTTGAGGGAGCTGGCTTTACGATCTCAGGTAAGACCGGGGTTCGGGTGATCTACGATTATATGCGCCACCCTGAGGTTGGGCGTGAGCAATCCGAGACACTGTTTGAGATGGAGCTGCGCTATTGTCGGGAGGAACCATACGCATCCCTAGGGCGCTATATGCACTTTATGGCTAAAAAAAGTTAGAAGCTAGAGCGTTTTCCGAGTAAACCGGTTCATTTCATGAAAGCAGCTTTGACTTTGATCGCTGACTCGCAAGTCACATCCATGTTGCTCTACTGCAGCGATTATCCTCCCTGATAATCTTTTCCAGTTCAGCCTCCCTGCTTCTCGCTACCTTGCATTGCAACTCCGCCCTTGCTGCGGAAGGTCAGCTTAACAAAGCTCAAAGCAGCACTTGAACTTGAGCGTCGCGAATAACGACCCGGATTAAACCAAAAATGCTCTAGTGCGCCCTTGCTGAAAGGGTGGTGCCATTATGATTGCCATGCTTATGCCTGAATAACGCATAATGATTCAAAAATAACAATGGCTGTGGTATTTTCCCTGTGGTTTTTGGTGTTTTTCGAAAGAAAATACTTAATTTTGCCCAGGGAACCTTATGATTGAACACTACATCTCGTTTAGCTTGTCAGCCTTTGTCGCCCTGTTTGCGATGATCAACCCTTTGGCAACGGCTCCCATTTTTCTAGGATTGACCGGTCACCTGCAGCGGCCTTTAAAAAACAGGATCGCAACCCAGTCAATCGTGATCGGTTTTGTGTTAGTTGCCCTGTTTTGTGTATTAGGCAACCTTATCTTTACTCTATTTGGTATCACCTTGCCCGCATTTCGTATCGTAGGTGGACTGCTGATCATTATGTGTGGTTTCCAGTTGCTCAATGGCCAAGACAATTCGGTGGCTGTGCCCAGCCATGAGGATAGCGAAGAGAGTCTCAATAGTGCGCTGAGTATTGCGCTCTTTCCTCTGGCGACGCCTGTGATTGGTGGCCCAGGGGCGATTGCCGTGGCGATGAGCTATTCGGCAGATGCCGGGATCGTGGGAGTGACCTGTACCATCGCCTCATTTGCCGTGGCCTGTTTTATCACCTGGCTGGTGTTTCGCTTTAGTACCGAAGTGGTTCGCTTTATTGGTAAGGGAGCGATTAAACTCATCAGTCGGATGATGGGGCTGATCCTGGCAGTGATGGGGATGCAGATGTTGATCGTTGGGATCCATGGCGCATATATGCTGTTTCCAAATCTTCCCTGATTATCTTGTGAAAAAGCCTTAACCAGGATCAGGGAATATAATCGCTCCTTATAGGTTAAGGCTTTCCCTATCGTAACATCTCTTCATACCTTAATTTTGTTTCAGGATAACCCACTGTGGGCGATCCGGTTTGATCTCTCCGGCACTGGCGATGGTATCCGGACTGGTTTTTTTCACCTTATAGCCACACTGTAACAGGACTCCACTTTCACCGGCCTGGATCACTGAGCCAACAGAGTAGGGTTGCCCTTTATAAAGACACATATCCTTAAGATCGGGTCGGTTGACCAATGAGCTGATATCACCCTCAAGCTTGATCTGATTTGCCACCGCGCTGCATGTAACAAGGCTTACACTCAGCAGGAGAGGGGTTAAGAGTTTTTTCATGATATGGCTCCCGGGGAGGATGTTGAACTATGGCTTGCGGCATGTCGGTTGTAAATAACCCGATTCCGACCGCTATTCTTAGCTGCGTAGAGGGCTGTATCGGCGGCGCTGATCAGGGTATCAACCGTTAAGGGCTTAAGATCGGTCAGGGAGGCGACACCAACACTAATCGTCACCCCGATAGCTTGTCCCTGATAGGTAATTTGCATCTCTTCTACGCTGTGTCGAAGCTTTTCTGCGGCTTGCAGTGCCTGCTCTATATCGGTTTCTGGTAAGTAGATCATAAACTCTTCACCACCATAACGTGCCAGGATATCACTTTGGCGAAGTAACTTTTTGCAGTTTTGGCAAACGGCAATCAGTACTTCATCTCCCGCCTGATGCCCAAAGCTGTCATTCACTCTCTTAAAATGGTCAAGATCAAACAGGATCACACAGGAGGGGTGCTGGTATCGCTGGTATTTTTTGATCTCCCACTCAAGAAAATTGGTAAAGTAGCGACGGTTATAGATCCGGGTTAGCTCATCATTACTCGCCAGTTGCAGCAGTGTCTCCTCATAAAGCTTTCTTTCTCTTAGCCGGTGACGGACTACCAGTAGTACCAGAATAATCATCAACAGAATGATTCCCGACAGTATATACAAGAGATTATTGGAGCGCTTAACCAGTTGATCCAGGGATGCCTTGCTGGTGGTGATATTGTAGTAGAGCTCGAAAGCTCCTAAAAACTGCCCCTGGCGCATGATCGGGATATAGGTTTCGATGACATCACTGGTTACTCGTTCCCCCTCCAGGCTGGGGGACTCTTTTTTCACGACCTTGCTATAACTTTGGCCTTTGGCGACTTTCTGATGAAAGTAATCGTGGCGGTTAAAAGTTCCAATATCCCGCTGATGCGAGGAATAGAGCACTTCGCCACTTGAGGAAAATACTTTCACCTTCCACAGGTTGTAATCCTGGGCGGCATGTCTGAGGTAGGTCTGGATTTTTGGAATTAGCTTAAGCTTACCTTCTGGATTATCGGTAAGGATCTCCCGGCTCATGTGGGTTGCTGTGTGGTAAGCCTGGCTCTCGGTGTGTCTCAGGAGTTGCTCGACAAATTTTGGGTAAATATAGTGTGATTGCACAAAGGGCATCGCAATGGCAACTATGCCAAACAGCAGAAAAAGCAGGTACAGCCAAGTTGACTCCTTCTTACGGGGCTCCTTTTTTAACCATGCTGGTTGATCCACAAATAACCTCGTTATTTAGCTAACACTATGATTTATCAATAAGTATTGTACTTATTTCAATAAATTATAGGAGAGTCATCAGATATTTTTTTAAAGTGTTATCCGTATCGCTTCAGGAGGGCGAAGTTGCTTCTGGTGAGAACTCAATGGAAGCTTGTACCCTCTGCTGTGATATTGAGCAGGAGGTGAGTTGTCACAGACCAAGTTTTAGCCAAAGGTCTGCACATGGTGTATAGAGAGCTGAGCCCGATGAATTAATTTTCTGTGGGATATAAAAGAATTGGTTGCGGGAGGTGGATTTGAATCAACAACCTTCGCATGGTTTATAGGGAGCTGAGCCCGATGAATTGATTTTCAGTGGAGTGTAAAAGAATTGGTTGCGGGAGGTGGATTTGAATCAACAACCTTCGCGTGGTTTATAGGGAGCTGAGCCCGATGAATTGATTTTCTGTGGGGTATAAAAGAATGGGTTGCGGGAGTTGGATTTGAACTAACGGCCTTCGCGTGGGTGATGAAGAGCTGAGCCCGATGAATTGTTTTTCAGTGGGGTGTAAAAGAATTGGTTGCGGGAGCCTGATCTGAGCCAACGAGCTTCGCGTGGGTGATAAAGAGCTGAGCCCGATGAATTGATTTGCAGTGGGGTGTAAAAGAATTGGTTGCGGGAGCCTGATCTGAGCCAACAAGCTTCGCGTGGGTGATAAAGAGCTGAGCCCGATGAATTAATTTTCTGTGGGATATAAAAGAATGGGTTGCGGGAGGTGGATTTGAACCAACAACCTTCGCGTGGTTTATAGATAGCTGAGCCCGATGTATTGATTTTCTGTGGGATATAAAAGAATGGGTTGCGGGAGCCGGATTTGAACCAACGACCTTCGCGTGGTTTATAGGGAGCTGAGCCCGATGAATTAATTTTCTGTGGGATATAGAAGAATTGGTTGCGGGAGCCGGATTTGAACCAACGACCTTCGGGTTATGAGCCCGACGAGCTACCAGACTGCTCCATCCCGCGACTGTATTTATGATTTTTTGTTCGCACAGGGCAGAGCGAGTCTGACCTTATGCTTCATAAAATGGTTGCGGGAGCCGGATTTGAACCAACGACCTTCGGGTTATGAGCCCGACGAGCTACCAGACTGCTCCATCCCGCGACTGTTTTTATGATTTTTTGTTCGCACAGGGCAGAGCGAGTCTGACCTTTGCCTCATAAATTGGTTGCGGGAGCCGGATTTGAACCAACGACCTTCGGGTTATGAGCCCGACGAGCTACCAGACTGCTCCATCCCGCGACTGTATTTATGATTTTTCTGTTGGCCCAGAGCAAAATCAAATCTGCATCTTTGCTTTCAGAAGTTGGTTGCGGGGGCCGGATTTGAACCGACGACCTTCGGGTTATGAGCCCGACGAGCTACCAGACTGCTCCACCCCGCGACCGATGGAGCGCACTATACGCAGCCCCCCTGGCCATTACAAGCCTTGTGATCGATTTCGTTGCCATTTGAAGATTGTTTGCTGCTTATTTAATCCCTTTGCCTGCATATTCGGCAAAAATAGCTACTTTTAGGGTGATTTTAAGGGGAGGCGGAGAGTAGGGGATGACCATCCCTGGCCAATCCTAATGGGTAGGGGGGTCTTAGGCAGATCCCGGCTCGTGCTGATTGAAGTGGTAATGCATCTCTTCTTCTACAAGCTCCTCTTCAAGCAGATGCTGATTACTATCCTTTGGTTTATCGCTTCCTGAGGCATGGTTTGCAAGTGCAACTCCTCCCAGGGTGATGAGGGCAATATCTAAGGGAATGAGGGGCCACTCCTGATTATCTGTGGGTGATGTGACCTGTGAGGCGACGGGGAGATTAGTGACCTTGGCTGTGGTGCTCGGGTTTACTATTTCGACGGGTTGTTCAATTGTGGCAGTGGTGTCTGCTGCTTCAGCGAACGAGCTGAAACAGAGGGCGACCATTGCGATCAAGGCGGTTTTTTTTAAAAAATTCATTCAGACAACTCTGTTAGATTCTGAGTGCTGGCCATTAAAGCGATAAGTTGCAACAAAACTGTGTCAGCCCTGGCTAAGTTTGTGACAAAGTATGCCAATGGGGCAAAAGGTGACGAGCTGCAGGTGATCAAGCAAGGGCTGTGTATGACATCTGTTGTTGATGCCTGGTTCAATCATCACCGACACTGTGAATCCGCATCTCTGCCATGAGATTGCTTCCCAGCTCAGCTTCCTGCTTCACGTGCGTTGCTGCGAAAGCAACTTACCCATGGGATCTCTATTGGCGCATCCCTGCGACAGAAGGTTGGTGACCTTGAAATCAGGACACCTTTGTATGAGCAACGGATCTGAGATATAACCAATAACAGCAACCGAGCTTAAATACCTGTAACCCTCTCTATAAACAATAGGAGTCGAGCGTGTTTTAAGAGAATTAGCTTTATTGATCGTGTGGCGGAACAAAGCGGCAGTTATTTTGGAATCTCTGTTTAATATTTAATCAGCTCTGCAATTAATCATGGCCTTTATCAACAAAAAGCTGCAACCAAGTGATCTTTTTGATAAAGGGTTGCTTTAAAGTTAACCAATTTTGAGTCACCAAGGATTAACATGGATCTTTGAACGATCACATAATGGAAGGATTATTTATTAAAAGTGTGATCGGTAGCAATAAATTGATTTTTTCATTTTGTCATTAAAAAGTCTGCTGACTACTATTTGCGTGAATTCACCACAACTGATCAAAGTTGGACAATATAATATGAAAAAAGTTCTCGCTCTTTCTGTGCTTACTGCAGCTATGGCATCTGCAACCGCTTCTGCTGCGACCACCACCAAAACCGAAGCACCTGCGCCTGCTAAGGCGCAGCAACAAGCCACCACAGACATTCATGCCAATGATTATCAGTGGATGAACCTGAAGCTGATGCGTAACCAGAATAACAAGCCTGGCTCAGGAAAAGACACCTATGGTGAGCTGGAGTTTGGCGGCCAGAGTGGTGCGCTGGACTTCTATGGTTACGCGGACCTGCTGGATATTCTGAATGATTCAAAATCGACTGCTCATGATGGCCAAGACAGCGTATTTGTGAAGTTATTGCCTCGTCTATCCATTGATAAGCTGACCGGCAAAGACCTCTCTGTTGGTCCCATCAAGGAGTGGTTCCTGTTTGGATTGATTAATGCTCAATCGACTACTTGGAACAATTACTATGGTCTGGGAGTGAATCTGGACGTTCCTGGGATGGATGTATTTAAGATCAACACCGGTTTCCGCCAAGTGAGAAAAGATCAGTTTACTCCTGCAGCTGAAGGTTGGAACGGATATTATGTGGGCGGTAACTGGTTCAAGAAGTTTGCTGAGCAAAAAAATGGCAATTACTTCGACTTCCACGGCTACTTTGATTATGACTTTGGCCAGAGTGATTTCTCAAACAACTACTCGTTCGCCATCCTTAATGGTATGAGTTACAACATGGGCAAATGGTTTGTTGCGGTCGACTTTAAGTACTACAACAATGTCTATAACATTAAAGACAACGCAACCGGCTGGGGTCAGTACTACACCATTGGCTATAAATTCTGATTAGCGATCGCTAGATTAGGATAACAAACCATCAATTAAGACAAAGCGGGGTCCGTGATGGACTCCGCTTTGCTCGCTAATTCGACCTACTTCTTTGTCGACCCACTTCACATCTATCAATTGTCTTAATTTCAACCGATTTCCGGTTTGCAAAAGAGTCTTGCTTCTATCAGCTATGCGTAGCCGCAGCAGTTGGCTTCGGGTATAATACTGCCCTTTGTCACAGAGCTAGATAGTTGAAAGATGCGCTTTTTTGCGACCTGCCCCAAAGGGGTTGAAAGTTTATTACTGAGTGAGTTGTCCAAGCTGGGGCCAATGAGTGCCGTGAAACTGTGGGTGGAGTCTCGTTTGAGAGCCCTCTTGAGATCGCCTACAGGGTCTGTTTATGGTCTCAGCTGACCTCGCGTCTGCTGCTGCGGCTCACTGAGTTTGAAATCGATACTGAGCAGGATCTGTATCAGGCGGTTAAAGAGTTTGCCTGGGAAGAGCATTTTGACGAAAACGCCTATATCGCCATCGATTTCAATGGGGTGAATCGCTCGATTCGTAACACCCAGTTTGGTGCGGTGCGAGTAAAAGATGGGATTGTGGATCGTTTCTTTGAGCGCTGCAATAAGCGCCCCAGTGTGGATAAGCAAAATCCGGATATCCGGATCAATGTGCATCTTAAACGCACTCATGTGACTGTCTCTCTTGATTTTTCCGGTATTGCACTGCACATGCGCGGCTATCGCCTCGAAAGTGGCGATGCTCCCCTTAAAGAGAACCTGGCCGCAGCTATTATTGATCGTAGCGCCTGGCTGGGTGAACCCATGCTGGATCCCATGTGTGGTTCCGGAACCCTGCTGATTGAGGCTGCCTATCGTAAGCTCAAGCTTCCCGTCGGTTTGTTCCGTGCCAGGTTTGGCTTTGAAGACTGGCTCGGTCACCAGAGCGAGATGTGGCGTTCGATTCGCGACGAGGCTAAGCAAAGCTATCAGGCCAAAAACGATGTACAGGGCCCGATTTTTTACGGCTACGACTGTGATGCCAAGGTATTGGATAAGGCGCAGCGCAACATTGAGCGGGCGGGCCTGAGTCATCTCATTCAATTAGAAAAGCGTGATGTCGCGGATATGGTCCCACCTTGCGAGGGGCCGGGGTATATTCTCTCAAACCCTCCTTATGGTGCTCGTCTGGGTGAGGTTCCGGGTCTGCTGCTGATGCATCTTCAACTTGGCCAACATCTGAAGCAGCAGTTTAGTGGCTGGGGAGTTTCTCTTTTCAGTGGTAGCCCAGAGCTCTTGAATATGCTCAGATTGCGTGCCGAGAAAAGCTATCGCTTCATGAACGGGCCACTGGAGTGTGAGCTTAAAAACTACCGCATTGCCCCGGAAGCCGCAGAAAAAGAGGTTCAGCCGGTAGCACCGGATTTTGCGAATCGGCTCAAAAAAAATATCAAGGGTCTTCAGAAATGGCTTAAACAGGAGCAGCAGCAGTGCTACCGCCTGTATGACGCGGATCTTCCCGAATACAATGCTGCGGTTGACCGTTATGGGACTGGCTGGTGATCCAGGAGTATGCCGCGCCTTCCACCATTTCACCCCATAAGGTGATGCAACGCTTTAACGATCTGGTAGTGGCTGCCATTGAGGTCACCGGAGTCGATCCAGATAAAGTGGTGCTTAAGGTACGCCAGCGCCAGAAGGGCAAGGAGCAGTATCAAAAGCGCAGCACCCGCCGTGAATACATGGAGGTGCAGGAGTACAACGCCAAGCTGCTGGTTAATCTGAAGGATTATCTGGATACCGGACTATTCCTGGATCATCGCAATACCCGCAAAATGATTGGTGAGATGGCCAAAGGTAAAGATTTCCTGAATCTCTTTGCCTATACCGGGACTGCATCTGTGCATGCGGGCCTTGGCGGCGCGCGCAGTACCACTACGGTCGATATGTCAACGACTTACCTTGAGTGGGCCGAGCGAAACCTCAAGCTCAACGGTCTGGTGGGCCGTCAGCACAGGGTGCAGCGCGCCGATTGTCTCAAGTGGATGGAGGAGACTAGCTCTCAGTTTGATCTGATCTTCCTGGATCCACCGACCTTTTCTAACTCCAAGAAGATGGATGAGACCTTTGACGTGCAGCGCGATCATCTGGCACTGCTAAAAAATGCAGCGCGGTTGTTGCGCCCGGAGGGGACGCTGATTTTCTCCAACAATAAGCGTAACTTCAAAATGGATCAGGATGGGCTGAGCGAGCTCGGATTGACTGCGAAAAATATTACCAAACAATCTCAACCCCGTGATTTTGAGCGGAATAAACAGATCCATAACTGCTGGCTGATCACCCATAAGGAGTCTGTATAAGATGGCGATCTATACCATCCAGGATGGACAGCTGGCCTTTGGTATGACCCCCTTGCTGGACAAGGTTAATTTGCAGATTGAAGCGGGTGAGCGTTTGTGTGTGGTTGGGCGCAATGGTGCAGGTAAATCGACCCTGCTCAAGGTTCTGACCGGTGAACTGGCTTTGGATGATGGGATCTGTAACTACCCGAGCGATCTCAAGGTGGCTCGCCTGGAACAGGATCCGCCTGCTTCCAGCGATGAGCGGGTATTCGATTATGTGGCCTCGGGAGTGGGGCGCAATGCTGAGCTCCTCAAGCAGTATCATGAGCAGTCTTTGAAAATAGCTGAAGACCCTTCAGAGAAAAACCTCAAGGTATTGACTCGCTTACAGGAGCAACTTGAACATCAGGGGGCTGGAAGTTTGAAACCCGCATCCACCAGGTGCTCTCGACTCTGGAGCTGGATGAAGATGCTTGCTTAAGCTCTCTTTCCGGGGGCTGGTTGCGCAAGGTGGCCCTTGCCCGGGCTCTTGCTGGTGATCCCGATCTCTTGCTGCTGGATGAACCCACCAACCACCTGGATATAGATACCATCGCATGGCTTGAACAGTTTCTCCTCGACTTTAAGGGGGCGATCGTGTTTATCAGCCATGATCGCGCCTTTATTCGCAAACTGGCGACCCGGATCATCGATCTGGATCGCGGGATGCTGAGCTCCTTTGCCTGCGGCTATGACAAGTATCTTGAGCTCAAGGAGGAAGCGCTCAGGGTTGAGGCCGAGCAAAATGCCGAGTTTGATCGAAAGCTTGCCCAGGAGGAAGCCTGGATCCGTCAGGGGATCAAGGCACGGCGTACCCGTAACGAAGGTCGGGTAAGGGCGCTGGAGGCGATGCGCCGCGAGCGTGGTGAGCGCCGTGAGGTCAAGGGGCGGGTGAAGATGCAGGCCTCCACCGGCGAGCGCTCGGGCAAGATAGTGTTTGAGGGCGAGGGGATCAGCCATAGGTATGAGGATGATTATCTCATCAAGGGTTTTGATCTTCAGGTCCAACGTGGTGATAAGATCGCCCTGGTTGGCCCCAACGGCTGCGGTAAAAGTACTCTGCTTAAGATCCTGTTGGGAGAGCTTGAGCCTGAGGGAGGCTCGATTCGTTGCGGCACCAAGCTAGAGGTAGCCTATTTTGATCAATACCGTGCTCAGCTTGATCCCGAGAAGAGTGTCGCCGACAACCTGGCTGATGGACGTCAGGAGGTAGAGTATGGCGGGCGTAAGCGGCACATTCTTGGCTATTTGCAGGACTTTTTGTTTGAGCCGGCCCGGGCTCGCACTCCGGTGAAGGCTTTATCGGGAGGAGAGAAGAATCGACTACTTCTTGCGCGCTTGTTTCTAAAATCGAGTAATTTGTTGATTTTGGATGAACCGACCAATGATTTGGATGTCGAAACCCTGGAACTTTTAGAAGAGAAGCTTTCCGAGTATCCCGGAACCTTGCTGTTGGTCAGCCACGATCGTGATTTTATCGATAACACGGTCACCAGCTGCTGGCGTTTTGCCGGTCATGGCATAGTCGAGGAGCATATCGGTGGCTATCAAGATATGCAGGAGACACTGCTGCGCCAACAGCAGCAGTTTAAAGCCATTGAGGCAAAGAAGGCAAAGAGTGTCGAGTCCTCTAAGAGTGAGGTGAAGAGCAAGCCCAAGGCGTCCTCGGGGAAAGGAAAGCTTTCTTATAAATTAAAACTGGAACTGGAGGAGTTACCCGCTAAGCTGGATGCACTCGAACAACAGGTCGAGGTGTTACAGGAGCAGGTAAATCAACCGGACTTTTTCTCTCAGCCATCGGATGTGACTCAGCAGGCGTTGAGTGACTTAACGGGTGCGGAGCAGGCGCTGGAACAGGCACTGGCTCGCTGGGAAGAGCTTGAAATGTTGAAAATGCAGGAGTGATGATCAGCATGCGTCATGCAAAAAAATTGGTTTCTACGTCGGTGGCACTGGCGTTGGCGGTTGCGGCAGGTAATGCGAATGCAGCCATCTACTACACGATTACCGATATATCGGCTACAGCGCCTTCCGGAGCTAATTTTGGGCCCTACCCACAGGCGATCTCCCCAGATGGAAGCAAATATTCGGGGACTTTTTTCGCGAGCAATCCATGGCTCTATTTTTTAAGCCAGGCATCTCAGTTTAACTCTAGCGATCGTTTCAGTTTTGAACGGGGCTGTTGGCTGGATAGTGGAGTCTGTGATGCACGTTGGGAACCGAGTAATGTGACGCCAAATGCTTATGCCTATGTGTGGCGTCAGGGGATTACCGGGGCATCAGATATATATCGCTATCCATTTACAAGCGATAATCTAACCGCGGCATCTGGTAATGCTCTGGTAACGGCATATTCTGATGAAACCTCGCCTCAAACGGCTGGTTATACAAGTAGCAGACCATCAAATCGCTCAGCGGAGTTTAACTCGACAGCTCTCATGGCTTCCTTTTCTCCTGGAGGGAATTCACCCTATAGCCAGGCGAATGCACTTGTTAACCTTGGCTCAAATAAATATTTGGTTGGTGGTACTTACGCCTTCAACTACGGGGGCAACCCCGATGGTACAACTTCTGCGTCTGCAAGCTATACCAATTGCTACTCTGGAGATACAAGTAAATTTAACAATAGCTATGGGACTTCTACAGATAGCGTAGACTTGCGTTATTGCCCTGGCTATAACACAGCGGCTGCCTTATGGCTTGTCGATAATACGACCCCTTCAGCAGTCACCCAGTCATTGATTGGAACTGATACGGCATCTGCTGGTAGCTCTTACATCATCAAAACTGCTTCAATTAACGGCTTTAACTACGATACGGGCAGTAGTTTAGTTTACGCTGCAGGCTATATAGCAAGCTCAGCTAATGACAGTGATGATAATAACGGTGCTTTAGATGGGCGAAACAAAGCCGCTTTCTGGGTGTTTAGCTCAACAAGTCCTTCTACTAAATCGCCCATTCCGATTGGTTCTGACCCAACTGATGACACAGGTAGCAGCTCGAATCTACGCAATAGCTGGGCTATTGGGGTGACGGGTGAAGTCTCAGGTAGCCGCTATGTGGTAGGCAATAACCAGTATCAGGGAAGCAGTAATAATAACTTCCCAACCCAGATGTTCACCGCCAAGGTTTCATCTTCGGCAGTGGTTAGCCAAAATAACAATCCTGTCAGCATTAACAGCGGCGAGGACTTGGTTGCAAATGCTGTGAATCCGGATGGCTTAGTCGTGGGTTGGCGGGACAGTCGTGAGACGGTGAATACTCAGGTGATTAATGGCAGTGGTCGTAAGCCCGTCGCCTTTATGTATAACATTCAAAGCGGGGGGAGCTGGTATCTTAATGATCTCATTTGTACCAGCAGCAGTGATTGTAGCCAACATGGCAAGTATTACTGGATTACCAATGCATCAGACGTCGACGATAGTGGTAATATCCTGGCAGAAGCGAAGCAGTATAACAGCTACGATGACTGGGCGAATGATATAAATTATACAACGGTGATGATCAAGCTAACCCGCACTATGACGAGCGATCCAAGTGGTTCCTATGTGGTCAGAAATGTCCCGGCTGGCTCCCCTGATCTGAATGAAGGTGGTGGTTCCTTCTCCTGGATGTTAGGTCTGCTTCTGCCGCTGGCGCTATGGCGTCGTTTTGGGAAGGCGAAAAAATAGACTGTCGATTCAACTTGTTAATGTTTGTCAAGGCGAATTGGCCGGTTTTTTCCATTGACGAGAGCATTTTTCTTCATTAAAGATAAAGACGGGAGATTAGTTTTTATTCTTCCGTTTTTCATCTTAAAGCATTCCGTAAGGGGAGAGCCTATGAAGAGACAAAAACGAGATCGTTTGGAAAGAGCCCATTCACGTGGTTATCAGGCGGGTCTGGGTGGTCGTGCTAAAGATGACTGTCCTTACCAGGGGACAGACGCCAGGGGCCATTGGCTAGGTGGCTGGCGTGAAGCGATGGAAGACAGGAATACCGGCCTCTTCGTAAAGTGACAAAACAGCAACCAGAGTAAACCAAAGAATCAACCTGAATACCGCCCCCGGCCAGATGCCGGGGGCGGTTTTTTTATGGACTGGTTTCTTACAATCCCTCGGCGTAGTGATAAAGGGCTTTTAGGACCCCGCTCTTGTGCTCATCATCCGTATATTGCTGCAGTTGATTTTCCAGCTCCAGGATGAAAGGCTGGCTGTGCTGCTCAAAATAATCCTGGCGATGAGACTGCCAGCGCGCTAGCTCTGATTCCTTTAGGGTGTAAGGGTAGTTACGGGCCCGATAGCGAAACAGCATCTCCTTAAGACGTGGATCCTGAAACTCAAACGCCTGTTCAGCCAGGGCTTCGGGTGTCAGGCGATGGATAATCGCAAACTGCTGTTTATCCTGGGCCGAGAAAAATCCACCGCTGTAGATCATTCGATCCGGATCCTGATGATCTGGTGTTTCGTATCCCTCATCGTAGAGCTCGGTTAGCTTGGTTCGGATCAGGGTTAGATTATCTCTTAAGAGATTGAGGCTGGTACGACATTGAGCCCGGTTGATACCTAACTCCTCGGCACGCTCCTCACTCAGGGTGCTGGCAGGGGCGACCACGGGGCACTTATTGGTATGAATAAGCTTGACCGGAACTTCAGGGTGATCCTCGGCCCTGTCCTGGCGCGGGGTATAGAGTGCCGCTTTTAGCTCTTCGACATTGAGCTCGATGAGTGGGGTGATATCTTTAGCCAGATTGACACAGATAATCGCATTTTGCTGAAGTGGGTGACGCCCCACAGCTGACATCCAGGTGACACAGCCCTGAGCCGCCGGGATCATCCCCGAGACATGCACGAAGGGTTTGAGGCTCTGCATATCCATGAGCTCACTCACCTCTTTTTTACCCCGCTGTTTAAATAGGTAGTCAAACAGGCGTGGTTGAGCTTTGCGGATAAGGCGGGCAAACTCAATGGTCACCATCACATCAGACACAGCATCGTGGGCGTTGGCGTGTTCAAGGCCATTGGCGGCACTCAAACGTTCCAGCTTAAACACAGGATCGCCAGTCTCTTCATCGGTGGGCCACTCAATGCCATCGGGACGCAATGCATAACAGGCACGGACCACATCCAGCAGATCCCAACGTGAATTACCTTTTTGGTAGCTATAGGTATAGGGATCGTAAAAATTGCGATATAAGAGGTTGCGGGTTACCTCATCATCAAAGCGGATATTATTGTAGCCTATGATGCAGCTGCCGGGCTGACTAAACTCCTGATGAATCCTCTGAATAAACTCACTTTCCGGGAGCCCGAGGCGATTGGCTTTTTGCGGGGTGATCCCTGTGATGAGACACGCCTGAGGTTGGGGCAGGTAATCGGTCGGGACTTTACAGTAGAGCTCAAGAGGCTCACCTATGATATTGAGCTCACTATCGGTTCGAATCCCGGCAAACTGTGCCGGGCGGTCCGTCGCAGGGTTTATGCCAAAGGTTTCATAATCATGCCAGTAGAAACTGGTGTTAGTCTGAGCAGAATGCATGCAGCTACTTTTGAGTCGTCAAAATTGCACAAAGGGTATCTTAAAAAAGCAGTGATTTCATCTACCTCTGCCTTGATCTGGCGCGTTGCAACTTGTGGGGGTAGCTGATAACTTAAACTCAGCCGATAACCTGAGGCCGAAGTAACGACTCCTAATATCGAGCCCCACTATAGCTTGTGGTATCCGCAGGCCCATCGGCGTGTGTGAGCGATCTTCGGGGAAGCAAATGCTGATCGCGTTTAGGAGTCGTTATTTGGCCGGATAATATGAAGGAACAGCATGTTTGAGACTATAGAAAGTGCACCCGCGGATCCAATCCTGGGACTAGCCGAGGCGTTTCGCCGTGATACCCGTGAAAATAAAATTAACCTTGGGGCCGGGATTTTCAAGGATGATCAGGGTAAAACCCCGGTTCTGCCTTCGGTGAAGATCGCCGAGCAGCGCCTGGTTGAAGGAGAGCAGAGTAAAAGCTACCTGCCAATTGAAGGGGATGTTGAATATGGTCGACTGATCCGCGAGCTGCTGTTAGGTGCTGATTCATCAGTTCTTCAGGCCGGGCGAGCCAGAACCGCCCAAACTCCGGGGGGCACCGGAGCCCTTAAGGTCGCCGCCGACTTTATCGCCCGCCAGCTTCCCTCGAAGCGGATCTGGATCAGTCGTCCAAGCTGGGCGAATCATATCAAGATCTTCGAAGCGGCTGGCCTCGAAGTTAAATTTTATACCTACTATGATGCCGAGCAGCATAATCTTGATTTTGCCGGGATGAAGGAGTCTCTCGCGGCGGTCAAGGCCGGAGATGTGGTGCTGTTTCATGGCTGCTGTCATAACCCGACCGGGATCGATCCAACTCTGGAGCAGTGGCAGGAGTTAGCCGAGATGAGTCAGCAGGGGGGATGGTTGCCTTTGTTTGATTTTGCCTACCAGGGGTTCTCAACAGGCCTTGAGGCTGACACTCAGGGGCTGCGGATTTTTGCCAAGCTGCACGATGAGCTCCTGATCGCAAGCTCCTGCTCTAAGAACTTTAGCCTGTATAAGGAGCGGGTGGGTGCCTTTACCCTGATCGCGGCTGACAGTGAAGAAGCAGAGCGTTCATTCTCACAGGTCAAGTCGATCATTCGTAGCAACTACTCCAACCCACCGGCCCATGGTGCAGCGGTTGTGCGCGTTATCCTGGATGATCCTAAGCTTCGTACGCAGTGGGAGCAGGAGTTGGCCGAGATGCGTGAGCGAATTCATCAGATGCGTGAACTGATGGTGGCGAAACTTCGTGAGCATGGTGCAACGGCAGACTACAGTTTTATCTGTCAGCAGAACGGTATGTTCTCTTTCTCCGGGCTTAACCTGCAGCAGGTGACTCGCCTCAAAGAGGAGTTTGGGATCTACATGGTCGATTCAGGGCGGATCAGTGTAGCCGGGATTAACCCCGGGAATGTGGATACTCTGTGTAAGGCGATAGCTCAGGTGCTCTGATCTGAGTTGAGTTATTTATGACGGGTTGTGGGTGCGGGTTTTCCGTAGGCATCCACAATCCGCTGATAGCTGCCATCGCGCTGCATCGACCTGAGCGCATTATCAAACCGTTCACGAATCCTGGAGAGGTTATTTTTTCTGGAAAAGGCGATGTAGCTGGGAACGCTCTGGATTTGTGGGATCAGCTCTTTGACCTGGTCCTGTTTATTCATCTTTCGCAAGATATACCAGGCACCATATTTATTACTGACCAAAATATCAAACCGCCCACGTAACAGTTTCTTCATGTTTTGCTCCCCGGAATTGCTGATGTCTAGCAGAGGAATATCCGGACTTTTGATAAAGGCATCAAACAGAGCGCCGTAACTGATGCTGCGAACCACCCCAAAGCTATGGTTTTTGAGCGCATAGAGATCGCCATTGAAGCTAATCCTGGAGTCCGCTCGCACAAAGAGAGATACGGTCTGAGGGATCAGCACTTCCAAGGAGTATTCGGCAAAGAGTTCTCGCTCCGGTGTTTTATAGGCGGTAAAGATCCCATCTGCTCTTCCTAGTTTCACCTCTTGTAATGCTCTGGCCCAGGGCAGTAGGGTAATCCGTATCGGTTGGTTCATTCTTTTAAAGGCTTCGGTAACAAGCTCAACGGCGAGCCCTTTAACTTCACCATCTTCACGAAACTCGTAGGGTGGATATTGTAGGGTCACCAGCTCCAGTGTCTTGCTATGTCCAATGTTGATCGTGAGGAGCAGAGTAAAGATAAGGATTGAGCTCCTGCTCATCATGAGTGAGCCTCCCTTTTACTGAAATGATCACAAACAAGATCCCCTGCGTACGATAAGGGGCACAGCTTAACCATAGCCCTGATCCCCATTTGCTTCCAGCAGCGGCTATGGCAAAAAGGAGAAAGTCCCTCTCATGGAAGACAAAATAGTCTAATTTTGAGGACTCGATTGAAGAATGTTGAATGCAGATCTAGGTGTGCTCTAAGGGTGATCAGTATAATACCCGCCTGAAGTAAATTGCGCTCTTTGTTGGAAAGAGCGAGTTGTGAAAAGGTGAGTGGTAATGCAGGGAAGGCATGTTGGAAGTGTATTTATTTTGGTTGGTGCGGCAATAGGAGCCGGGATGTTAGCGCTACCGATTTTGGCGGCAGGGGCTGGTTTTATGGTTTCTATGCTGGCGCTC
Source organism: Dongshaea marina (assembly GCF_003072645.1). NCBI lineage: Bacteria > Pseudomonadati > Pseudomonadota > Gammaproteobacteria > Aeromonadales > Aeromonadaceae > Dongshaea > Dongshaea marina. Next base: position 2,592,544 of record NZ_CP028897.1, on the reverse strand, counting down.
ATCGGGATCTGGGCCGTGATGCTTTGTACCTCATTACTGACTCTGGAGGTAACTCTCGCCTTTGAGGATCACAACAACAGCTTCGGAACCATGGCAAAACGTACCCTTGGTCTGCCGGGGAGTATCGCGTCCTGGATCGCTTATCTGTTGCTGCTATATGCCACAACAGCAGCCTACATCTCAGGGAGTACATCCCTGCTCAATCTGCTGCTTAAAAATGGGCTGGGCATAGTGTTGCCTGGCTGGGTCAATGCACTGAGTTTTACCCTGGTGTTTGGATTTTTTGTGTTTTTTAGCATGCGGGCCGTCGACTATCTGATCCGGGGACTGCTCTCGGTCAAGGGTATCTTGATCATAGTGACCATCCTTTTATTGATGCCCTATGTTGATTTCACAAAGCTTTTGAGTAGCGACTCTCAAAGCCGTTATATCTGGGCGGCACTGCCTATTTTTCTTAACGCATTCGGTTTTCACTTTGTGATCCCAAGCGTGACGAGCTATTGCAATAAGGATGCGAAGGCACTGCGCAAGATCATCATTATTGCATCACTGATCCCCCTGGTGATCTACATCCTGTGGTTGATGGTTACCCTTGGGATCATCCCCCTCAGTGGCTCCCATAGCTTTGAGAGAATTGCTGACACCGGGGGCTCGGTGGGAGGCTTTATCGATTCCCTGGGTTACCTGGTTCATGACAAAACCGTAAATGGTTTTATCAATGCTTTTTCAAATATCGCAATGACCACCTCATTCCTGGGGGTATCTCTTGGACTATTTGATTTTCTTGCCGATGGTTGCAAGCGGGATGATTCTCACAAGGGACGGCTCCAAACCGCACTCTTGACCTTTATCCCGCCGCTGGGTTTTGCGATCCTCTATCCCAATGGATTTATCCTTGCGCTGGAGTACTCAACTATCTTTGCCGTGATACTGGAGATATTCCTTCCGGCACTGATGGCGTATAAATTGGTGAGAATCAAAGAGTTGCATTCAGAGTATCACTGTGTGTTCAATCGACCGCTGATGACCGGGTTATTATTGCTGTTTGGTGTGGTCATGATAGGCTTGGTGGCGATGGACAGGCTTCATCTCCTGCCCTATGTTTTCTGAGCAGGTTTTGAGATATTTGTGTCTGATAATCAATGAGTTATTAGCAAGGAGCAGCTTTGGTACTCATCCTCTGACTGCTCCCGGATCGGCTGAAAGCCAGAGGGAACAAATGTTTTTTCTGGCCGCTTAGTTTGACAGCGGCTCGGCTTCTTGTTTTGCTCTCTCGATGAATTCATAACGTCCAGCAGTACCCTGTGGATATGGTGAGCCACTGAGGCATCTCATTGAGCAAGACAATATTGAGTTTTAAGCCCCTTGATGAACCAGGGCAAACGATGGGAATACCCGAGTTTAAGTGCAGGGGAGGGTGCAATCCAGAGTCCCTGAATTGACCCTGAAATAAACACAGCCTTCCTCGACACCTTCTGTACAGCTGCTATCAAGGGTAGAATCAATAGACCATTCAAACTTTATTTCAAAGAAGCATTGATTATTATCATCAATATCCATTCCCTCAACTTCAACGCCCCTGTTTGATATGGCACGACTGTCAATTTTAGCTAATGAGCCCTGCATCCAGTCTGTTAAACGATTGTCGCCTACCGTATCGAGATAGTTTTTAAATGAACCCTGAATACTCTCGATCAGATCACCATCCGAGTCAGGTTGTAGTGGGATGCTGAATTTTATCTCTTTCATCTTTCTCTCTCCAACCTCATCCATCAAGAGTCTGTTTTCCTGAAAAGTGTGCTCTGAAGCCTATGCTCTGTGACATAACATCCACACACAGGTGTAGTGCAATATTTGAACAGTTGGCTAAGGGTTTATCTCCAAAAAGAACACTGCATTGAGAATGATGAGCCCTGTGAGCAGACATGACTGCTGAAACAGAGGTAGGCTTTGATAATCCCTTGTCGTTCACTATGTTAATGTCCAAGTGATGCATGACTGTATGAAGCCTAGACACTACCACTGGATCCTGAGTCATTTCCTTGTGTGATATCAATTTCTGGGGAGATATTAGAGCCAGTAGATTTTTAGCAAACGGACTCTTCTGCTCCAGAGCGTTTTTCAAAAAAACCAGGACCTTCTCAAAGGGGTTGGGGCCTGGCTCATAGCAACCGACGCTCAGGCCCTTAAGGAGGGTTGCTTACTAGCCGAGTCACAGGCTGAGAGTGATGTGTGCAGTCCCTTTGAAGCCTGCTCATGGTGTGACAATGCAGGACAGTGGACATATACTAACCAGAGTCAAAAAATGGATTTTTTTATGAATCAAGCCGTTAAAGTGTCACTCTCTAAAGAGCTAATAAAAAAGATAATAGTTGCTATTGTTATACTGCTATTCATTTTTTCTATGGTTATCATGCTGCATGCCTATTTTGATATAAGGTCAAATACGATCAAGCATCTTCAGCGGATCGCAGAGCTTGTTACCAGCAAGGATAAAAATAAAATTAATGATATCACCCTGAATCTGAGTGATTTTTCTCAAAAGTGGAGGGTGATTGTTAATCATGCAAATGATGAAAGAACTCTTATTGTTAAGCACACAAGAGTTTCTGTTATACCCTATGCAGGAATTATTCATAGTCACTATTATCAGGATGCATTTGTATATGATTCTTCGCAAAATCACTTGTATCTTTTTTCAAGAAAATATGAATCACCGGAAGAGTTACAGAAACGAGAAAGTGAGGTCAAGTCATTATTGAGAAAATCAGCAGATAATGGATATCTCTGGGGAGACTTTAAGAACAAAACCCAGGGTGCTTTTGTCGTTGATATTGCAAAGAAAATATCAGGGAATACCCTGATTGGATTTTCCGTTGAGTTTGATCTATCTGAGTATGAAAGTGATAGAGATGTGAACTATTATCAGTTCCTTCTCTATAAGAGGGATCACCTTCTGGGTTTAGGGGATGCGTATAAAAAACTCGGCAAGGCAACGATCGCCTACCTTGAAACAAAAGATGCCAAGAGGGCCGATGGCACCTACAGCTATGGCCAATTTATGCTGGTACAACGGTCGATTCATGATAGCCCTATCAAGATTGTCATGGCTTATCCAGTATCTGAGATAGTCCTGGCCTCCCTTCCACCCGTGTTACACATGCTGGTGCTGTTTTTTATTTTTTTGATTGCTCTGGTGGCTTATATTTTCTATCAGATCAGAAGAGATCTGACACAGCCTCTGAAGAAATTCATAACTGCGGTTGATCGCATCGAGCCTGGGGATCTTTCTGTTCGCCTGCCCATGGGGCGCTACGACGAGCTTGGGCAGTTTTCAGATAAATTTAATCAACTCCTTTCACAGCTTGATGATTTATATAGGAATCTTGAACTAAAGGTTCAACAAAGAACAGAGGAGTTATCTGAGGCTAAACAAAATGCTGAATTAGCCAACCAAAGAAAAAGTGATCACATTGCGAATATCAGCCATGAAATACGAACTCCCCTTAATGGAGTGATGCTGTCTCTGGATATTCTGAGAAACTTAGGGCTGGGTCAGGAGGAAAATAAACTGATTGAAACGGCATCATCGGCTGCAAAATCACTGTTGGATATAGTGAATAACCTTCTTGATCTCTCAAGAGTCGAGTCCGGAGTGATCCTGATTTCTGTAAAGGAATTTGATCTCTTTGAGATGATTGATGAGAGTATGCTGAGCATTTGTCAGCAGGCTCATGACAAAGGAGTTGATCTACAGACGCTGGTTGATCCCGGGACACCTGTTACCATCATCGCAGATAAGCAACGGATCCGCCAAACACTGACGAATTTACTCGGCAATGCTGTGAAATATACCGATCATGGCATGATCCAGCTCAAAGTATCTTACCAGCAGGGACAGCTGTTGTTTGATGTAAAAGATACAGGGATCGGCATCGATGAGAAGGATATCGACAGAGTTTTTGATAACTATGAAAAAGTAAGCGAGTTTAGTGTTGGCACAGGTATCGGCCTGTCCCTATCAAGGGAGCTTGCCAGGCTCATGGGTGGAGAGATCAAGGTAAGTAGCAGGCTGGGGATCGGCAGTGAGTTTACCTTATGCCTGCCTGTTGAAAAGGGCGCCGACAACAGGATATCAGATTTTCGGAAAAGGCCCGTGGAGATTGCTCCCAGCCTGAAGCCTCAGCTTGCAATGTGGGAGCTTGAGCTAAAAATAACAGCGCAAGCTCAGCTTGATGAGTCTCTGAGGTATTTGCCCGGGCGATTATACCAATGGCTTCACCAGGTATGTGAGTCAAACGTATCTACAAAAAGTGTATCGTCCAAGGAGGAGCTTCAACCCTGGTCGTTGAAAGTGCTTATTGTGGATGATGTAAAAACAAACCGGGTCCTTATTGGTCAGATGCTCAGTCAGCTTGGCCATGAAGTATTTCTGGCTAAAAGTGGTGTTGAAGCCCTGGAGATGGGAAGAGTCACTATCTTTGATCTGGTCCTGCTGGATCTGAGAATGCCTGAGATGGATGGTCGCGAAACCTACCGTAGTTGGAAGGATGAGTCTAGTGAGATCTTAGATCCGGAGGCCATGATCATTGCAATCTCTGCACACGCAGAGACGAAAGAGATCAGCAGCATATTGGCTTTAGGGATGGATGGTTATCTGGTGAAGCCTGTATCGCGTGAAAGTCTTAACGATGTGCTTAACCGTGCGATTGACTACCAAATTCAGCGGGGGATCGACTTGTCAGCCAGAAAATCGAAACAGCGAAGTCTGATTGGCTCCGAAGTTATTGAAGATGATCTTTGGCTCTATTTTAACAAGGCTCGTCAGGCTTATCTTAAGTCGCAGAAAGAGGAGTTTTTTGAGGCGATCCATGCTCTGAGAGGCTGTGCCGGAACCGCTGGGTTGAAAGAGCTTTTTAAACTATCCAGCGTGCTTGATGATAGAGAGCTTTCCTGGGATGCAAAGATTGATTTGACGCTCAGCGAGATTGAAGCCTTGATCCAGGATCTTAAGCCTGAAGAGTAAGTATGCTTGCGGTATGGAATATGCCGCCTATCATTGATGAGTCGATGCCAGGTTATGCAATGACCTGGATCATACCTTTGGCATCCATGCAGACATGCTGGGGGTATCCCCCCATATGCACTGAGGTATAGGTGTTTTATGATGTTCGGGCAGTCAGCGGTAAATCCCACTCTTAGTCACGTGAGTTTACTAAGCCCTTTCACCACCGCTGGCTGCCTTTTATCTGGTTCCTTTGTTGTTATTTCTCTATACTAGGGAGATGTTACTCTCAGAATAGGGAAAAGGAGTAATACCATCATGAATAAAAAGATTTTAATTGTAGATGATCATCCACTGATATCCGGTGCTTTAAGTAAGATATTGTCCGGGTACTCTAATGTTGAAGTCCTGGATATGCTGCATGATGGTAAGTCCGTATATAATTATTGTTTAAATAATAGGGTCGATATTATCATTTTGGATCTGATGCTTCCGGATATGCATGGCATCGATGTAATCAATCAGATCAAGCGGCGCTGGGAGAATATCCAGATCCTTGTCATAACATCTTTGGATAACACGAATATTATTAATGAAGTGATTGATGCCGGTGCGTCGGGATTTGTTTCTAAGAACAGTGATGAGCAGGAGCTGCTTGCTGCGATCCGTACAGTGATCGCTGGAGGGCGGTATTTTTGTAATTATGAAGTTATTTCTAATCCTGATAACGAGAAGCCTAGCAAGGGTAAGCTCTCTGTCAGAGAAAAGCAGATCGTTAAACTTATCGCATCAGGTTATAAGAGTCGAGAGATCTCAGAAGAGCTCTGTATTAGTCTAAAAACCGTTGAGAACCACAGGTCAAATATTATGCAGAAGCTGGGTGCTCGTAATATGGCTGATGTGATCAATTATGCAAATCAGAGAGGCCTGGAGTAATTTAATATACAGTTCTTATGAATGGTGGATAAATATTATCATTTAATGGGCTTTCTCTATCTTGCCTATATAGTTAAAGCTATTAATTAATAGTAGCACCATCCAAAAAGGGATAGATATGGGGGTATCTCCCCATATCTATTCCTTTTTTTTTGATTAATAATTGATATCAAATGGCAGTGTAATATCTTGATGCTTATACGAGATGTATATGATGAGTAAAAAATATTTTTTTGAATATGCTGTGTTAATTATTCTTGTTTGTTTTTCGATATCTTCAATCACTGCTCTTGCACAGGGAGAGTCATCTGGAAGTGTTTCAACTAGGGAACATCATGAATCACTTGATTCGACATCGAAGAGTAATGTCGAGCATAAGGCAAGAGTTGTAAATCACTTCAAGAATAACCTTGATTCATCTTTGATGGGGATTGAGGCGCCATATAGAAAACTCCTGCCACTCAAAGATAAAAAAGCTCAGGATGTCGCGAAGGCCTGGAACAAGAAGCAAAGAAGGAATGATATAGCTTTATTCCAGGCACATAGAACCTTTGGGAAGATACCGGAAAGTAGGGCTGAGCATAGTAAGAAAAGAGCACAGCTATCCGTTTCTGGTACCGAGGTGACTGTTCCTAAATTTGACTCTGAAAATGCGAAGCAACAACTCATCTCAAGTTCGCAAGATGCTTTATACCAAACGGGAGTCGATGCAATTCATCGGATCAATCACCCACTTTTCAAAAATATGCAGATAGGTAGCAGCTATTCATCCCTGCAAAATGGCAAATATAGTTTATCTACCATGATTCCGCTGTGGATGCCAGAGACGAACAAAAGCGCCGTTTTTATGCAACCTGGCTATAACCATCAGTCAGAGCGTAACACGCTTAACTTAGGGGTTGGATACCGGAGTATCTCTGATGACAATACTCATATGTGGGGAGGGAACCTCTTCTGGGACAATGATCTGTCTGGCCACAACCAGAGGATGAGTCTTGGAGGTGAGTACAAGAGTGATCTGTCCGATATCAGCACAAATATCTATGGTAGGCTTACCGACTGGCATGAGTCCGATTACTACAAGGATCGGATGGAAAGACCCGCCAATGGCTGGGATTTGCGACTGAAACAGGCGCTTCCTTTTTATCCTCAGATCCAAGTGACTTCTAAGATAGAGCAGTGGTATGGCGATCAGGTGGATCCCATGGGGACTGAGCAATTTTATCGGAACCCAATAAACTGGGGGGTTGGGTTAAACTATCAACCTATGTCATTGGTTCATCTGTCTGTTCAACATGAGAAAATTCAGGGTGGAGAAGCAAATGATACTGCAAACCTTTCTTTGAGTTATCGGTTTGGTGTTCCGTTAAAAAAACAGCTTGAATTTCAATTTAATCCAGTTGTGACACACCTTAAGGATAAGTTATTCGATAAGGTTGCACGCTCTTACCGAGTGGTCCTGGATACCAAAAAAATTGAGCCTAGAATATCGCTTCCTGCAACAATAAAAATATCTGGCGGTAGTTCAGAGATACTGCCACTAAGTGTTCAATACGAGGATAAGATAAAAAGCTATGAATGGGATGAGTTAGGTTCAAAGTATCTAGACAAAAATAATATAAAGAGGCCTTTATTTAAAGCTCCATTATATATATATAGTAAATCAGGTGAGAGAAACTTGGGAGTGTCCTCATTAAATAGCTATCCGTTGCACATTCAAGCGAGAACCAGTGACGGTAGTTATTTGAATGCAAGAACGGTTGTTGACATAACTCCAAATCCTAAAAATGGTATTCATATAATAGGGTTAAAATCTTCTTATTACCATGTTCCAAATAGTGAGAGAATTATAAAATTTGGGATATCAGCATTGCCAACTGAGCAAGATAACCTTAAATGTGAGATACAAGGATATGGCGGTTATGCTAAGTTGAATGGAAAATGTATTATAGGAAAGGATAAAGACGAGATTCATTTGTTTCCTTTGAGTAACTCACTAAAAAAAACTCGCAGCTCAAAGATTGATATAGATAGAAATATTTCAATTTCAGTGACTGATACGGTTACAAACGCAACTGCACACGCACAAACTAAAATAAATTCATCGACATTAAAAATCATCAACAATGGTCCGTTTCACTGGGTGAGAAATACATCTGTAGATGAATCATTACCCTTGATATCAGTTTCGGGGGGTAAGCCACCCTATAAGTATGAAGTAAGTGGTGATGAGTTTGTAAATAATGTCTATGGTGTAGATTTTTCTGATGAACATCATACACTTGTTAAAGGTAAGGTTGGTGCAGAGAGCCCGCTTAACTCATATGATGTTCATTATAGGGTTGTAGACTCTAAAGGTGCTGAATTGAGCGATGTTGTTCACGTTGACTTAAATGATGCGAGGCCAGATGTAACTAGATCGAGCTATATGATCACTCAAGATAATGCAATAGCAGATGGAAAAAGTAATGATGTGATTAGAATATCTTTAAAATCAATTGATTCAGAACCATCAACAGGGTATTTGAAAAACTTAGTAGCAGTTGCTATTCCGCAAAAATCTAGTTCAAATAAAATCACCGCTTCTCTTGTCGAGTCATTACAGGAGCCAGGAATCTACTATGCCAATTTTTCAAATACGCAGTCAGGTGCCTATAAACTAGAGATAGAGATCAATAATTCTCCAATTATGAATCATTCAGGAGATGTTATTCACTTCATAGCAGGTCCAGCTTCAGCGAAGAGCTCAATGCTGTCAGTAGATGTCAATAAGGTGGAGACCGGGGAGCCCATAGTCGCTACGGTGCAGCTGAAAGATGCTCATGGTAACACGTTAACTGGAATACCAACCAAGGCACAGGTGAATGCCACCCAGTTCAGGTTCAGAGTGCCAGGCTCTGCAAGCATGGAAGATAAGCAGGGTGTCACCGGCGGTAAGGTGCAGGTGACAATTGCTGATGCCAAGGCAGAGTCGGTTATGCTTGAGGCAGCCTATGAAGGTGCCCAGGTGGTGAATAGCCCACAGCCCCTGACCTTCACTACAGGTAATGTTGATGCGGGATCTTCAGTGCTGTCTGTCGATAACACGCATGTAGCGGCAGGTGAGCCGATCGTAGCGACGGTGCAGCTGAAAGATACGCATGGTAATCCTTTGACAGGAGTTCCGACTACAGCGCAGGTGGATGCCACGCAGTTTAGTCTCAGGGTGCCAGGCTCTGCAAGCATGAAAGAGAAGCAGGCTATCACAGGTGGTAAGGTAAAGGTCACAATTGCTGACACCAAGGCGGAGTCGGTTATGCTTGAGGCAGCCTATGAAGGCGTCCAGGTGGTAAATAGCCCACAGCCCCTGACCTTCACTACAGGTAATGTTGATGCGGGATCTTCAGTGCTTTCTGTCGATAACAGGAGTGTAGCAGCAGGGGATCCGATTGTGGCGACGGTACAGCTGAAAGATGCTCATGGTAATCCTTTGACAGGAGTCCCGACCACAGCGCAGGTGGATGCCGCCAAGTTCAACTTTACAGTACCAGGCTCTGCAAGAATGGGAGATAAGCAGGGTGTCACGGGTGGTAAGGTACAGGTCACAATCGATGATAGGAAGGTGGAGTCGGTCACTCTGGCGGCAGCCTATGAAGGTGCCCAGGTGGTGAATAGCCCACAGCCCCTGACCTTCACTACAGGCAATATTGATGCGGGATCTTCAGTGCTTTCTGTCGATAACACGCGCGTAGCGGCAGGGGATCCGATCGTAGCGACGGTTCGGCTGAAAGATGCTCATGGCAATCCTTTGAAAGGAGTCCCGACCGCAGCGCAGGTAGATGCCACCAAGTTCAACTTTACAGTACCAGGCTCTGCAAGCATGAAAGAGAAGCAGGGTGTTATGGGAGGTAAAGTGCAAGTGACAATCGATGATGCCAAGGCGGAGTCGGTTACTCTGGAGGCAACCTATGAAGGTGCCCAGGTGGTAAATAGCCCACAAAATCTGATCTTCAATACAGGCAATGTTGATGCGGGATCTTCAGTGCTTTCTGTCGATAACAGGAGTGTAGCGGCAGGGGATCCGATCGTGGCGACGGTTCAGCTGAAAGATACGCATGGTAATCCTTTGACAGGAGTCCCGACCATAGCGCAGGTGGATGCCACCAAGTTCAACTTTACAGTACCAGGCTCTGCAAGCATGAAAGAGAAGCAGGGTGTTATGGGAGGTAAGGTGCAGGTCACAATCGATGACACCAAGGCGGAGTCGGTCACTCTGGAGGCAACCTATGAAGGTGCCCAGGTGATGAATAGCCCACAAAAACTAACTTATAATTTGGGCGTTCCAAATCAGGGAGTACTGGCAGTCAGTAATAATTCAGTATTGGCAGGAGAACTAATCATAGCGACAGTTCAGCTTAAAGATACGCATGGTAATCCTTTGACAGGAGTCCCGACCACAGCGCAGGTAGATGCCACGCAGTTTAGTCTCAGGGTGCCAGGCTCTGCAAGCATGAAAGAGAAGCAGGCTATCACAGGTGGTAAGGTAAAGGTCACAATTGCTGACACCAAGGCGGAGTCGGTTATGCTTGAGGCAGCCTATGAAGGCGTCCAGGTGGTAAATAGCCCACAGCCCCTGACCTTCACTACAGGTAATGTTGATGCGGGATCTTCAGTGCTTTCTGTCGATAACAGGAGTGTAACGGCAGGGGATCCGATTGTGGCGACGGTACAGCTGAAAGATACGCATGGTAATCCTTTGAAAGGAGTCCCGACCATAGCGCAGGTGGATGCCACCAAGTTCACCTTTACAGTACCAGGCTCTGCAAGCATGAAAGAGAAGCAGGGTGTTACGGGAGGTAAGGTGCAGGTCACAATCGATGACACCAAGGCGGAGTCGGTTACTCTGGAGGCAACCTATGAAGGTGCCCAGGTGGTGAATAGCCCACAAAATCTGATCTTCAATACAGGCAATGTTGATGCGGGATCTTCAGTGCTTTCTGTCGATAACAGGAGTGTAGCGGCAGGGGATCCGATCGTAGCGACGGTTCGGCTGAAAGATGCTCATGGCAATCCTTTGAAAGGAGTCCCGACCGCAGCGCAGGTGGATGCCACCAGGTTCAACTTTACAGTACCAGGATCTGCAAGCATGAAAGAGAAGCAGGGTGTCACGGGTGGTAAGGTGCAGGTCACAATCGATGATGCTAAGGCGGAGTCGGTCACTCTGGAGGCAACCTATGAAGGTGCCCAGGTGGTAAATAGCCCACAAAATCTGATCTTCAATACAGGCAATGTTGATGCGGGATCTTCAGTGCTTTCTGTCGATAACAGGAGTGTAGCGGCAGGGGATCCGATCGTGGCGACGGTTCAGCTGAAAGATACGCATGGTAATCCTTTGACAGGAGTCCCGACCATAGCGCAGGTGGATGCCACCAAGTTCACCTTTACAGTACCTGGCTCTGCAAGCATGAAAGAGAAGCAGGGGGTCACGGGTGGTAAGGTACAGGTGACAATCGATGACACCAAGGCGGAGTCGGCTACTCTGGAGGCAACCTATGAAGGTGCCCAGGTGGTGAATAGCCCACAGCCCCTGACTTTCAATGCAGGAGATGTTGATGCGGGATCTTCAGTGCTTTCTGTCGATAACAGGAGTGTAGCGGCAGGGGAGCCGATCGTGGCGACGGTTCAGCTGAAAGATGCTCATGGCAATCCTTTGATAGGAGTCCCGACCATAGCGCAGGTAAATGCCACCAAGTTCAACCTTACAGTACCAGGCTCTGCAAGCATGAAAGAGAAGCAGGGTGTTACGGGAGGTAAGGTGCAGGTCACAATCGATGACACCAAAGCTGAGTCGGCTACCTTGGTCGCAACATATAATCACATTAGAGTCTTGGGTAGCCCTAAAGTGTTAACTTTTACTGCTGGTAACGTTAATATAAGTAGCTCTAGATATGAAGTGTCTCCCACAGAATTAATAGTCAATCAAAACGCACAAATTACGTTCATTGCTAAGGACTCATATGGAAATCCAACTACCAGAGGATTTAGTATAGGAGATATTAGTGCTAATTTTGATGGTTATAGTGGAGAAAAACCATCTGTAACTTTTTCAAGTAAAGATCAGCCTGTAGGACATTTCGTGGCTAGATTCACAGATCAAAAGGCAGAAAAAGTTAGGGTCAAAGTTTCTCTTGATACTCATTCAATAACAGCTAATTCAGATGACGAATCTTCAGTCGTTTTTGAGTCTGGTCCCGCAGTACAGTCAAATTCGGACTATGCCATAGATTGGGCCGTGCCCTCTAAAAATATAGCAAATGGTGTGGATGCGGCCGTTTTAAGAGTAACTTTAAGAGATATGTATAAAAACCCGGTAACAAATGGAATCGTATCCCAGTTTAATCAGCAATTAGGCGGGAGTGCTATAGAAAGTGGTAGCTGGATAAATCATAATGATGGGACGTATACTCTATATTTGACGGATACAGTGGCTGAAGCTGTCTCTCCTTCAAATATAAAATATGGAAGCATGGGGCTAGGATTGAATGGGAATGGTTCCGTTACTTTCCTGCCGGGGCCTGTGTCATCAAAAAATTCATCCTATATGGTTACGGTGAATGATAAGTTGACCACAACGAGTGAAGGTTCGATAACGGATAAAACAGGTATGATTTTGCTTGAGCTTAAAGATCAACATAATAATATCCTTTCTAATATAAACTCATCAGATATTCATGTCTTGATTTCAAAAAATGGAAAATCAGCAACCATAGGGAAAATAATCTATGATTCAGGTGATGAAAAATATCATATTCCGGTGACGGCTTATTATGGCTATCCATATAAAATAGCAATTTCTATGAGCTCTAAAGGATCTAATGTTTCCATTAATCCATCTACAGGTGGTGGAGGTGTAATTACATTTCACCATAGGTCATCATGGTTTGGAAACACCCGCACTTCAGCACCTGTAGTCACTCTTAACTTCACAGATGATAATAGTTTTACATTTAGATCCGGATGGATAATAGATTACATGGGTGATACTAAGCATCATGTTGGAAATCCTTCTGGTGGCGGTGTACATAGGCTTTCTGGGCAAAATATGAATGAATTGACAAGCCTGGAAGCCTGGAAGCATTCGGGGGGATGGCCAGGAGGCTACTGCATTGCCAAACTATCTTTAAAAGGACCAGGAGTTGATTTAAATATTGGTGGGAGCAATAATCCTACAGAGAATAAATCCTGGGCAATGGATGGAGTGGTTGGTATGGATGTTAAAGGTGACGATACTTGTGTCCATGCAATTAGACTTATCTATGAAGATTCATAAATAAATATTATTTGTCATGTAACTAATCAACTCACCCATTCATAAATAAAAGAGTGAGTTGATTATCTTTTTTCAAACAAAAACTATAATTGTATAATATATCAATATAAAGTTATGCTTCAGATCGACTTCTTAACCCTGCAGTGAATAAGATCTATTGGATCTTATCTCGTCAGTTCAATGATGTTGCCCTCAGGATCCTCTATCTTTGCCTCATAATAACCATCTCCCGTGGTGCGTGGGCCATCAAGTAACCGATAGCCAGCCCTGGCCAATTCATCGCTGAGGCTATCGACTCTTTGTCTGGAGCCAAGGCTAAAGGCGATATGGGCCCACCCAAGCTTTTCAGAATGATTCGAAGTCATTGTTGACTCAAGACTCATGAGCTCTAGTCGACAATGATCGCCTGACTGAGTTTCAAAGCTCAGAAAGTAGGAGCGAAACCCCTTGTCCGGGTTGTGGTACAGTGGCCCCGCCTTGGCAGCAAACCAGGTTTGATAAAACTCTCTCATCATCTCAAGGTTGTTCACCCAAAGGCCAATATGGTCAATTCTCATCCTTGTCTCCTTACCACCACTGTTTGTAATCTTTTTCATTCATATAGGGTATCTTCCATTGGCATACCCGGTTTAAAACCTCGAGACGCTGACGAGTAACCTCTTTGGGAGTACACAGAGATCTTCCGATGTTTTTGAGGTATTGCCTGTAGAAATCGAACATGATTTTACTCCTTGATGAAAAGTGATGGAGGAGGAAGTAACTTCACCTCACAACAAGTTTGTGGCTAAAATAGGGATATAAAAACAGAAAGGAATATCTCTGGAACTTCCTCTTTATGAGCGACCAACAGCTGACTCGACAGTTTCAAAAAATCTATAACGCCCTCCAGGGAAAAGAGAGCAAAACAACCCTGCATCAACTCTCTGAAATCCTATTTTGTACCAAACGGCATTGTCGAAATATTTTAACTAGAATGAATGAGTTAGCCTGGATTGACTGGGTTCCGGTATCCGGGAGGGGAAAGCAGTCAACCCTCAGATTCAGGCGCAGCTTCCGCTCCCTTCAGTTGGAGCAAGCCAAAGCGCTGATCACCGATGGTCGCTTTGAGAGTGCGATGGATCTGCTGGAGCATAGTGTCGATGAGCTAGCCTTACTGCTTCGTGAGCAGACCGGGGTTCAGGTTGAAAATGGCAAGCAGGTGCTGCGCTTACCCTATTATCGGCCCTTGAGTCGCCTGGATCCGCGAAAACCGATGCGACGTTCGGAGCAACACCTGGCCAGACAGATCTATAATGGCCTGACATGCTTAAATGAGGAAAAAGGGGAAGTTGAGCCGGATCTGGCTCATTTCTGGGAGGCGTTGAGCCCACGGCACTGGCGATTCTATCTAAGGCCTTCGGTTCGGTTCCATCATGGAAAAATACTGGACAGTGATGATGTAATCCATTCCCTGCAGCCTTTGAAAAAAACCAGGATGTTTGCTCATATCGAGCGAATTGAATCTCCCGCAGAGCGGATCATAGACATATACCTCAAGGCTGAGGATCACTATTTTCCCAAATTGCTGGCACAACCCCGGGCTTTTATCATGCCTGCAGATCAGGCGCTCGGGCTGGGAGATTTTGCTATGCCTTGTGGAACCGGTCCTTATCGGGTCAGTATCAATGATGGCCAGCAGCTTAAACTTGAGGCATTTGAACTCTATTTTGGTTACCGGGCGTTGCTTGATGTGATCGATATCTGGATCACACCCGAACTACCGTTTTGCTACCTTCACCTGGGACCACAGCACTGCAATGCCCCGTTTCCTAAACTCGGGCAGATGCGTATGGATGATGGGTGCCAATATCTGTTGCTCAACACCAAAGATGGCCTGGCGGCCGATCCTCTCTGGTGCCAGTATCTTCGTCGCAGATTGAGTGCAACGGCCATCCTGGGGGCTTTTACCGCAGAGGCCATTGAGAAATTCCGGATACTACCCGCCTACGGTCTGTTACCAGGCTGGAATCATCTTGCAGGGGGAGAACAGGAGTTAATCCCTGAGGACTTGCGGCAACTGCAGATTGCCTGGCAGCGGGAACACCCACTGTTTGATGAAATGGCTCGTGTGATTATTCAGCTCCTGGAGGCGGATGGTTTTTCAGTGAAAGGGGTCCCTCTGGATTCTCAGGATATTGCTCTGGGAGAGCATCCTGAGACCATAGATATCTGGATCAGTGGGATGAGCCTGGGGAGCCGGGGGCAGATGCGATATTGCCTTGGTTTTATGGATTCGGCCAGCTTGAGAGGGCCATGTCTGCCGAGCAGTTTCTTGAGTTTGAGCATAAGATCACTCTGTGGCGGCAAACTCCCGATGCCCTGTTTCCCTGTCGTGAGCTTGGGAGTGCATTGGTACAGCTTGGACCCGTGATCCCGATTTTCCATAATTGGTTTGGGGTGAATCATAGTGGTGAAGTTCAGGGGATGATCCCCAATCGCCTGGGGTGGTTTGATTTTAAGTCGGCCTGGCTAAAGCCCCACCAACCAGCGGATTAATCTTTTAGCTAATCCTGGGATGGGTTGATCTGAGGCCCGTCGACCATATCCTGTGCGGCGATCGGGTTTGGGATCTAAAGTGATGTCGTATCGGTAAGCTATATCAAGATGAAACCGGCGAGGGGGGCCACATCGACGCTCCTGGTCGAGTGAATGATGTCCATCCTGCACGGGGAATTCAGACATTTTGGAGCGACCTGCAGGTATCGGGTTTACTATAAGTTTAATTCATTACAGGGCCGGTCGCCCAAGCAGTGAAGCATGGATTATGAGTCACAGATAGCAGGCATTTAGCCGAACTGATCATAGTTTTGATAAAGAGGAGGTGTCTCAATCACCTGCCGGCAAAGGAGACATCGATAGCTGTTGGCCTATGATAATCAGTTAGTTAGTCACAGGGTGCGACAAAAAAATGTTAATGGTATGTCTCAATTGTCACTCTATATGGTATATCCTATAACAGTGAAGTTGAGTTTATCTGTAAATGGCAAACTTGGCCGAAAGGCAAGGGCGCAAAACTACCGGTCTACGGAGCTAACTCTCCATGACAGCGGGGCTGCCAGATAATCAAATGCGAGTCCGCCTCCTTGAGTTTGCTCCTGCCGCCAGCTTGAAAAAGCCCTGAGCCGTTTATCTGAATATGAATTCTGAGTGACGAGAAAGCTTACAGTTAAGCGCTGATGTCACAGAGTGCATGATGCAGTCTAAGGTTTTGAACGCCACATAAGCAAAAGGAGTGCCTGTGGATATTCTACTCAATAGTGTTTTCCCCGCGATCATCCCGGTTTTTGCCATCATGGCAATGGGTTATCTCATCGGCCGTAAGACGGATTATGATCTGAGTTTTGCGACCGATATCACCATGTATTTCACTTTGCCGCTGCTCATCTTTTCTGCTCTGGCCCACAAGTGGGATACCCCTTTTTTGGGACGGGAATTTCTGATCACCGGGGTGGGTGCTCTGGTGATTATTCTCGGGACTGCGGGTCTGGTGGCTATCTATCTCAAGGTCACCCGACGCAAAGATCTTAATATCCTCTACCCGACAGTGATGTTTATTAATGCAGGAAACCTTGCATTGTCACTGGATTACTTTGCATTTGGCTATGACGGCTTTTTGCGTGGAGTACTGTTCCAGGTTGTGAATACCTCCCTGATGTATAGTCTGGGAGTCTATATGGTTGGCAGGCAGATGAACCTTAAGACCATTTTCAAGATGCCGTTTCTGTATGCCTCAATTGCCGGAACCCTGGTGTGGGTGTTCCATATTGAGCTGCCTGAGTTTGCATTGCGAGGCGTGCACTTCATGGGAAGTGCTGCGCTTCCGGTCCTGGTTTTGATGCTGGGTTACTCTCTGAAAAATATTGATCTCAGTAATCTTAAGGTCGCCATCAGTGGTGGGGTACTCAGGATTGTGGGTGGGCTCGCGATTGCCAGCCTGTTGGTATTTGGCTTGCTTTCAACGGGTTTGATCGGTTCCTCGCCAGGGGATCTCCTGACAATGAAGGTTCTGATCGTCAATGGTTCAATGCCGGCGGCGCTTGGTATTTACCTGTTGGCACAAAAATATGATCGCCAACCCGAGGTTGTAGCCCCAACCGTTTTTGCGTCGACGCTTATCGGCCTGTGTACGATTCCTATCGTGCTGTGGGGCGTTAACTATTTTATTAGCGGCTAGCTGCAGGTGGCCCAATAGACATGAGTTCGCAAACTGTGTGCCACACAGAGGAAGGTGATTATGACTGACTTTGTAAGACGATGGATGATAGGGGCCTTGGTGATGCTACTACTGGCTCCTATGGCCTGGGCTAAATCACAACCAGCAGATGATCCAGGTCAGGTATATCGTATCGGTTTTCATATCTGGAAGCCCGGTAAGATCTATACCGAAGCGATGCAGGGGATCAAAGATGGTTTACAGCTCAATGGCATCAATTACGAAGCCGTCGAAATCCACTCCTATCGGGATGTTAATCTCGCCAAGAAAAACCTTAAAAACATGGATCAGATGGAGCTGGATGTGATCTATTCGCTCTCTTCGGCAGGAACCAAACTGATCAAGGAGCAACAGTTAAAGACACCCGTCATTGCAACTGTCATCAACCACCCGGCGAGCCTTGGCATAAGCTCTGAGAAAAAGAATAGCGGGGGCTCAATAACGGGGACTAGCTACTATGTTGATGCAAAGAAACAGCTGGCCCTCTACCAGACTATTTTCCCTAAAATCAAAAAGGTAGGGATGATATTTGATGGGAACAACCCGGCGGGCTATCTCGCAGAGGAGCCCTTTATGCGCGAGGCGAGCCGTAAGGGGGGAGCTGAGTTTGTTTCGGTTCCCGTCATTGAGAAAACCGAGTTACTCAAGGCGGCTCAGCAACTGGTGGCTGAGGACGTTGATATCATAGTGATCCCCACCAATCGCCTGGTTTACGGTAACCTGGAAACCGTACTGGAGGTGACGGATAAGCATGGGATCCCGCTGGTCTCTATGAATAAACAGGGGGTTGAAAATGGCGCCCTGGCGGCTCTTTATGCCGATACCTATAACCTCGGCAGGCAGGCGGCGAATCTGGCATCGCCCATTATCAGTCAGGGAAAGTCTCCCGGAGAGATTGGATTCGAGTATATCGAAGAGCCGGATATTATTCTCAATCTAAAGGTCGCCGGAAAACTTGGGGTCGATGTTCCGAGCTTTGTATTGGATAAGGCAACCATAGTGATCCAGTAAGTTGAATGGCTGTTGGATCTCACTGAGGTGTGATGAAGTCAATTAAAGTGCAAGTCCTGGTCATTGTGATACTAACCCTAATCATCTGTCTGGTGATTGGGCAGATCAGTATTCAAAATGACCGGGCCTTTATCCAAAGTAAGATTCAAGAGTTTCAGCAACAGCAACTCAGTTCAGCGATCCACCTCTCTGAGCGGATCCACTCCAAGTTTGACAAGTTGGACGATGCTCTTCTGAGTCTTTCCCAGATGCCCAAGGTTCAGTTCATGCAGCGCAACGAGTTGCTGCTCAATATGATCCGGATTTACCGGATGAACAATGATCTGGTTGAGGGGATCTTTCGGGTCGACTCCCACAATGCTCTGGAGATGGGCTACCCTTCATCGGCGCCTCACCCGACACAGGATGAACTGGAAGGGATCTTTGACAAAGCCAGAATGACCGGGGCCAGCTCCATTGAAGTGATCCGGCGTGATGGCTCCGCAAGCGATCTTCTGGTGTTTGCCATTCCTGTCTATACCGTACAGGGCAAGGTTCGGATGCATCCTACCAATAAGTTTGCGGGGCTGCTGTATTTTACGGTCAGCCTGAAAAAACTGAACCAGCATCTTTTCGACTTTCCTCACTATGGTAAGAGTGGTTTTCCCTGGGTCATGACCGGGCGGGGAGTCATAGTGGGAAGTGAAGTCCCGCGCTTTCTTGGCAAAGAGATCAGTGAACTGGAGAAATGGCATAGCTCACGGGAGCACAGAGGGTTTACCGAGCTCATTGATAAAATGCGCAATGGAGAGCTCGGGGTCGTGACCTATACCCATGCTCTGGATGGGGTTCAGCGCATCGGCGAGAGTCCTCCTTCAGCGAAAGAGAAGCGGCCGTCCCTTTTTTCCTACTTAGTGAGTGGGGCGGAGACCAGGGATCAGAATACCTACTATGTCGCTTTTGCCCCGATAGAGCTCTATGGTGAACACTGGTCTGTTGCGGTGACCCATAGCCAGCAGGATATTACCCTGTTAATCGAAACAGCGATTGGCTCTCGCTGGGTGAATATGTTTGCTCTGCTATTAACCATCATTGGGATGGTGCTGATCCTGATCCTGCTGCTGCAACGTAATCACCGCAGGCAGGTGATTGAAATTCATCAGGGGCAGGTTGCGCTTCGAGACGCAGAAAAGAAATATCGCTCCCTGGTCGAGACCTCGAATGATGCCATTGTGATCCTCAGAGGCCGGGAGACTGTTTATTTTAACCCTGCCTACCTCGAGCTTGTTAACCCGGAGCATACGGAGCAGGGGGTTGCTGAGCTGTTTAGTATTTTAAGTGAAGAGCAGAGTGAAAAGTTAATGCTCTATCAGCAGCGGCGTCTCACCAAACAGTGGGTATCTGACAAACTGGAGCTGGCACTGGCCACCCGTGGGGAGGAACCCTGTTTCGTTACCGTTGAGATCAATGGAATTTTATATCAGGGAAAACAGGCCGCGATGCTGGTGATGCATGACACCACGGTGCAGCGGCGCCATGAGCAGGCTCTCAGAGAGGCCAAAGATCAGGCCGAGGCTGCCAATGGAGCCAAGAGTGAGTTTTTGGCGCGAATGAGCCACGAGATCCGAACGCCAATTAATGGCGTTATCGGGATCACTGAACTGGTGCTGGAAACCTCCCTGACTTTGAAACAGCACCGATTCATTCAGACCATTCAGCGTTCGGGGCAGGATCTCCTCACCCTGGTGAATGATATTCTTGATTTTTCAAAGATTGAAGCGGATAAACTCAAGCTGGAGCATATCGAATTTGAGCTCTACGAGCTGGTTGAGGATGTGGTAGAGCTGCTGGCGGTCCGGGCCGAGAGAAAGGATCTGGCGGTGATCTGCGATATTGATCATGATGTGCCGCTCACCGTTCAGGGGATCCGCACCGATTAAAGCAGATCCTGACCAATCTTGTGGGAAATGCGGTGAAGTTTACCGAGCAGGGGGAGGTGGTCGTCACTGTTTCGGTTGAACAGAGCGAGCCCGACTCAGATTTAATTCGCTTTGAGGTTCGTGATACTGGTATCGGGATCAGCGCCCAGGCCCAGCAGCGGGTATTTGAATCATTTAGCCAGGCAGATGGCGCGACGACCCGCCAGTATGGCGGGACGGGCCTGGGTTTGAGCATCACCCGTGAGTTGGTGCAGATGATGGGGGGAGAGGTCGGGTTGACTTCTCAGCCGGGTAAGGGCTCAACCTTTTGGGTCACGGCAAAGCTTCCTCCCCTCAGTGCTTCGCGAAACTATCCCCCATTACTGGATCCAGAGACTCAGGATAAACCCACGGCTCTGATTGTCGACAATAACGACACCCGACGTCAGCTGTTAGGAAAATACCTTGATAACTGGGGGCTTGAGGTCACTCATATATCTGGTACAACCGAGGCCTTGGTGCGACTCGAAACCTCCCGGGATAAGCTTCCAGGGTTCAGGCTGGTGGTGGTCGATCAACAAAGTGTTGATCCAATACACTGGCGCAGTCGCTGGCTGAGCTCCCCTCAGGCAACACCTGGCTCCATGGTGACCCTCGTCCCGATGAATAGTGAGCCTGGCTATGGGGGAGCAGCAACGTATGATTCTTCAACCCTGGTCCATAAACCCGTTCGCCAGTCAGAGCTTTATCGGGCGTTACAAACAGTCCTGGAGCCTGGGGGGCTACTTCGGATGACTTGTCACCGGTTTCTCCTTGCATATCGTCACCGGTGCCAGCTTTTCGGGGACGAATTCTGCTGGTGGATGATAATCCGGTCAATCAGTTGGTGGCTCAGGAGAAGTTGCTGGGTTTCGGGCTTGATGTGGACGTTGTCAGTAGTGGACGGGAGGCCATTGATGCTGTGTCACAGGGGGGGATTGATCTCGTGCTGATGGATTGCCATATGCCCTTGATGGATGGCTTTCAGGCGACGATGGCGATTCGGGAAAATGAGAGAGCCCGGGGGGACGAACAGCTGATCCCCATCATAGCGCTGACCAGCAATGTATTTGAGGGATCAGGGAACGCTGCCTTGCCGCGGGTATGAACGATTATCTTTCAAAACCTTTTAACCAGTCTCAGATGCAGGCGATTCTTAAGTCCTGGCTGGGGAGTGAAGGCGAGACGGACAATCATGCTCAGCCAGAGAATACCCGGCAGCCACAAGTCACTGAACTGGAGCATGCCCCGAACCTTGCTCCTCTGTCTTTGAGCCCACTGGATCCCGACAAGTTGCAGGAGTTACTGGGGCTGGATGAGGATGGCCGGTTTTTTGGCCGCCTGGTGGAGGCTTATCTTACAAAATCTGCAACCGATCTGGAGCAGCTCAGACAAGGGGTGGCCGAAGCCTGTGCAAACCAGATCCGGGAGGCTGCGCATAGCTTAAAATCAAGCAGTGCCAACGTCGGGGGATTAATCCTGTCACGGCTCTGTCAGGAAATTGAGATGGCGGGTCACAAGGGTGAGCTATCCAATACTCAGGAACTGCTCGAGCAGCTTGAGCTTCATTATCGGGAACTCAGCGATGAATTAATCAGGCAATCAAGGATTGATGCAACTCATGACAGCATTTCACTCTGAACACCAGGAACAATTTCGCGTGTTGGTGGTTGACGATGATCCAACCTCCCGGCTTTTGGCTGAGCAATGGTTAGGGCGAAAGGGATTTTCTGTCATAGAGGCAGAGGATGGCCTGGATGCCCTGAAGCTGTTTCAGGAGAGTCAGCCGGACATTGTATTGATGGATGTCAACATGCCCAATATGGATGGGATCGAGGCGTGTCGGCAGATCCGGGATCTCCCGGCAGGGAAAGCGGTGCCGATCTTGATGGTAACCGGAAGCGAGGACATTGAGTCCATTGAAAAATGTTATCAGGCGGGAGCAACTGATTTTACGGCCAAGCCGATTAACTGGTTGATCCTGTATCACCGTCTCCAGTATATGCTGCAGGCCAGTACTATGTTTCAGGATATGCTCCGAACCAGTGCGATCTTACAGGAGCTACGTCATAGTGAGGCGCGCCTGGATAAGGCGCAGCAGTTGGCGCAGCTGGGAAGCTGGGAGTGGGATCTCAAATCCGGGCAAACCTATTGGTCTGAGCAGTTGTACCGGATCCTGGGGCTGAGGCGCTGCGATGTAGAGCCCTCTTTTCAGGCGTTTCTGGGGTGTGTTCCCAGAGAGGAGAGGGAGCGGGTTCTGGATTGGTATGAAGAGGTTCAGCAATCCAAACAGCCTTCAAGCTTTAGTCACAGGTTGCTGGGCGAACAGGGCCGGGAGCTGACGGTACAGCATCAGGCCGAGGTGTATTTCGACGGTGAGGGCCAACTCGTCAAAAGTATCGGTAGTGTTCACGATATTACTCAGTTGAAAAAGGCTGAAGAGGAAGCGTACCGGCTGGCTCACTATGACAGCCTGACCGGCCTTGCCAATCGGTTGATCTTTAGTGAGAGGGTGAACAGTGCCCTGGAATTGGGGAGATCCCAGCCTTCACAACTCGCGGTGCTGTTTCTTGATCTGGATAACTTCAAGCGAATCAACGACAGCCTGGGGCATGATATCGGCGATCTGCTGCTCCAGGAGGTTTCATCTCGGCTGGTTGCCAGTGTGCGAGTGCATGATCAGGTATCTTTGCCCGACTCACATCAGATATCCAGGTTTGGCGGAGATGAATTCACCCTGTTATTAACCGAGATCCGCCAGGCTGAGGATGCTCAGCGGGTGGCCCTGCGGATCCTGGATGTTCTTCAAGCTCCGATGACACTTGCCGGGCATGAGGTGTTTATTACCCCAAGTATCGGCATTGCCCTGAGCCCCCATCACGGAACCGATGTGGATAGTCTGCTTAAGAATGCAGATACCGCTATGTATCATGCCAAGAAAAAGGGAAAGAACCGCTTTGAACTCTTTGATGACAGCATGAATGAGTTGGGGAGGCGGCGGCTGCGGCTTGAGAATAACCTGCGAAGGGCGTTAGAGAAGCAGGAGCTCAGCATTCACTATCAGCCGCAAGTCTGTTTAAGAGACAACAGTATAGTCGGGGTCGAGGCCCTGCTTCGGTGGGATAATGAGGAGCTTGGAAGGATCTCTCCGGTGGAGTTTATTCCCGTGGCCGAGGAGAGTGGCCTCATCACGCCTATCGGGGAGTGGGCCCTCAGGGAAGCGTGTCGTCAGGCGAAATCCTGGGTTGAGCAGGGCTTTGCCGGGATCAGGGTCGCAGTGAACCTGTCGATTCGTCAGTTTGTTGATCAGAAACTTGAACTGTTGGTGGAGCAGATCCTCCAGCAAACTGGCCTCGATGCCAGCTGCTTGGAGCTTGAGCTGACGGAGAGTATGCTGATGGAGAATGCGCAGCAGGCAATCGAAACTTTAGGCTCATTGAAGAATATGGGGGTGCAGCTGGCGATCGATGATTTTGGAACCGGCTACTCAAGCCTGAATTATCTACGTTGCTTCCCGGTTGATCGGCTGAAGATCGATCGCTCTTTTGTGACCCATGTCAATGACAACAGTGATGATGCCGCAGTGATCCGAGCGATTCTGGGGATGGCTCACAGCCTGAATCTGGAGGTGATTGCAGAGGGGGTAGAGACTGCCCAGCAGCGCGAGTTTCTTGTTAAGCATCATTGTGATGAGATCCAGGGAGAGTTATACAGTGTGCCGGTTGAAGCCCAAGCAATGACGGAGCTGCTGGAGACACAGAAACTGAAGAAAAAAGGTCCCCTGAGTTTTTTAAAATGGTATTGAACAATGAGCAGGACTTTTTAAGGCGCATCCCGAAGGGCAGAGGCATTTTCCACCGAGCTAGGTTATCAGATGCTCATGGAGAGCAACTAGTAGTACATAGTGAATTATCTTGACCACTTAACTGTACTATGAACTCCTTGAGCCATGGATGGCGAACCACGTAGCTCGATGGAGGGACTCATCGCGCGAAGTAAGATTTTGCCTACTTTTGACGATCCAAAAGTAGGGCGTCGTCGGGCGCCCCCGACAGGGTTTGCAGCTGTTGGGCAAACCAAGATCATCAGCATAAGCGGTAAGGATAATAACGCTTAGCTGCACTAGGCCACGCATCTTCTGCTTTGCTGGTTGAAAAAATTGCCAATAGCAGAACCAGATCTGAAACGCTAATAGAGGCTAATGTCGGTTTAATCCTGTGATCCTCTTCAAAAAATACCATATTAACGGCGGGCTTAGGTATTTCTACTCACATTTTATTCGGGTTTTTAATGGTATAACTAGCCTCTGCATGACTCGCGCCCGGGTCATGCAGAGGCGGGTTGTTTCAATAAGAGGATTCAAATGGATTATCAATGGTTGTCAGGATTAGCCGAGCGGGAAGACTACCAGTCCCGGTTGGTCATCTTTGAGGATATGTGTCGCTGCCTGCGAGATGCGGGAGTTGAGCTAACCGATTACTTTGTCGAGTGTGATAAATTAGCTGAGGTTCTTCATATACCAGATGCAGTCCTCAAGAGCTCGGTAAAGTTTTAATCAGAGTTGGGTCAAGTCTGTTAAGCCGTGCCCTGAGAGTTATGCCGATTCCCCCCTGTCTTTAATCTGAAATGCCGGCTGGCTCAGTTGCGTTGTTTTTACTGGAAAGAGATTTGGAGAGATGACCGGCTTTTATCTATTCCAGATCTGCCCTGAACTCGAGCCAGAGTTTAGATAAGTATCAGCCAGGCTCAATGGCGAGCCTGGCTTCTTTATTAACGCCGTGCCGGGTGCAGATTGGGGTAGACCAGGCCATAGTAGCTGGCAAAGGCTAGCACGCCACAGATGGCTATGGTCAGCGCCATCGGCATCGGGCTGTTGCTTTGGGGAAGGTTGATAATCATTCCTGCGATCCCCCCCAAGCCAAAACGCATGGTCCCGGCCAAAGCGGAGGCGGTTCCGGCTTTTTTATTAAAATGGGTGAGGATCCCGGCCATCGAGTTGGCACCCACCATCGCCAGAGGACCGATGAAAATCACCACAGGGATCACCACGCTCCAAAGTCCACCGCCGCGCCAAACGTTAAATAGCAGCGCCAGGCCTGCAAGGGTCGAGATCCAGATCCCAAACTGCAGTAACCGCTCGGTGCCGATCCCTCGCACAACTTTGCTGTTGAAATAGGTCATCGCCATCATCAGCAGCACATTCAGCCCATAGTAAAAGCCAAAGTTCTGAGGCTTAATATGGAAGTGCTCGATATAGACCAGTGAAGCGGAGTTTAAAAATGCAAATAAGCCTGCCGTTACAAAAGAGCCTGCCAGAATATAGCCCAGGGTCTGGCGATGACACAGCACCTCCAGGTAGTTTCTAAACATCTGCCTGAGCTCAAGGGGAGCGCGCTCCTCCCGGGGAAGAGTTTCGGGAATATTGATCAGGAAGGCGGCCAGGATGAGGACACTCAACGCCACCTGAACCCAGAAGATCAACCGCCAGCTCCCGACAAGCAGCAGGTAGCCCCCGGCAAATGGAGCCACCAGGGGGCGAGTGTCATCACCAGGATCACAAACGACATCATCCGGGAGAACTCATCCTTGTCGAACAGATCGCGCAGGATGGCATTGATGACAACCGAGCCGGAAGCACCCCCTAAAGCCTGCAGCGCGCGCAAGCTGATCAGTGCAGGCAGGGAGTGCGTCATTGAGCAGCCGATGCTGGCGACAATGAACAGCCCAAGGCCTGCTAAAACGGTTTTCTTACGCCCATAGCTATCGGCCAGAGGGCCATAGATAAGCTGCCCGATGGCAAAGCCTATCATAAAAGAGCTCATGGTGAGCTGTGCACTTTCAACACTGATGCGAAGCTCTTTGGCGATCGATGGCAGACTTGGCAGATACATATCGATGGCAAAAGGGGTCAGGCCGGCAATTGCCCCCATGATGATCACCAGAACCAGCTGATTGATGGGTTTAGTTGTTTTTAACATTGGGGCTCCAAAGTGGTGGTAAACCGGTAACCTACGCCGGTTTCGGTAAAAATGTAATCTGGATTAGCGGGATCGGATTCTATCTTCTGGCGTAGCTGCCCCATATATACGCGCACATACTGGGCGTGCTCAACATAGTTGGCACCCCAGATCTCAGCCAGGATCTGACGGTGGGTGAGTATCTTACCGGCGTTACGCATCAGCAGTAACAGCATTTTGTACTCAATAGGGGTCAGGTGAATTAAGCTGTCCCCACGGTGGACCAGGCGGGCGACCGGATCAACCCGGATCTCACCAATATTTAACTCTTGCTCAGACAGATCTTCCGGACGGTTGTATTGTTGTTTGAGCCGCCGAAAGATCACCCGGATCCGCGCCAGTAGCTCTGACGATCCAAAGGGCTTGGTAAGATAATCATCGGCTCCGAGATCCAGTGCCCTAACTTTCTCCATCTCGCCCTGGCGAGCTGAGATAATCATGACTGGAATGGAGGACCACTCCCTCAGGTGGCCAAGCAGGGTAAAGCCATCCATATCTGGTAGCCCTATATCCAGTAGGATCAGATCAGGCTGCTCGATTGCCGCAAGGCGCAACCCCTCCTGGCCGGTTTGTGCCTCAAAAATCTGATAGTCATGACTGCTGAGCAGCACATTGAGAAATCTTAAGATCGGCTTCTCATCATCGATCAGTAATATTTTTGATGGCAAGGCGCCTCCCATTTAGGATCTGTGGAAAAGGAGATGACAGTGAGCAGATGGCGGCATTTAATAGCCGGATGGTCAGAATGATTGCTGACGAGCCTATCAACTGAGCTCAGAGTTAATGCCAGTGTATCGCCAGCAGAGCTGGAGGCAACCGTTTTACCTGTTTTTAGGAAAATTGAGGTGCGGGAGGCGAGAAGTTGTCCAATGCAAGCGCAAGAACTATCCAGAGGAAAACCCGCAGCCCCGGGGACTGCGGTTTTGAATGAATGAGTTAACCTGTAACCACTTCCCCTCGGGGTAACGGACACGCTGCACATTGGGCTTGGAGAGGGTCAGTGCCAGAGTCAGGGGCCCGAGCCGGCCAATAAACATCAAAATGATCAGGATCATCTGGCCACCGTGACTCAGGGTGGGGGTGAGATCCAGTGATAGGCCTACGGTCCCCAGGGCTGATACGGCTTCAAACATCAGGGCCTGCAGCGGAGCATGATCGGTGATCGATAGGGCAAAAACACCGACACATAGTACGATGAGACTGGTCATGATCACGGCCACCGATTTATTGATGGTTGCCTGGGAGATCTCTTTACGACCAAAGGTCACCCGGTTCTGGTGGCGCAAAAAGCTGCGGGTCGCCAGCAGCAGCACCATGAAGGTGGTTACCTTGATCCCGCCAGCGGTCGATGCTGCACCGGCACCGATAAACATCAGAACCATCATCAACAAGCTGGTTGAGGAGTGGATCTGTCCCATGTCGATCGATTCAAAGCCAGCGGTTCGGGTACTGACAGACTGGAAGAAAGCCCCCAGCCACTGCTGGGCCGCTGGCAGAGCGCCCAGAGTATGGCGGTTATTATGCTCCAGAAGCCAGATCCCCAGTGTGCCCAGGATCAACAGGATTAGTGTTCCCTTGATCACCAACTGACTATGCAGGGACATTCGGCTCAGGCGGCGGGTCCGGGTGAGCTCTAACAGCACGGTAAAGCCAAGACCACCAAAGATGATCAGAAGACTGATGGTCAGGAGAACCACGGGATCATCGCTATAGCTGATCATATTATCCGGAAACAGCGAGAATCCGGCGTTGTTGAAGGCAGAGATCACATGAAACAGGGCCACATAAACCCCATGGCTAAAACCCATCTCGGGGACAAAGCGAATCGACAACAGCAGCAGGCCTATCGCCTCGAACAACAGGGCAAACTGAACAACCCGGCGCGCCAGGGTAAAGATCTGGCCATGCTCATCCTGGTTGAGGGCATCCTGTAGCAGCAGCTTTTGGCGAAGGCCCAGACGTTTACCCAGGGTCATTAACAGCAGCATCCCCAACGTCATCTGGCCGAGTCCACCGATCTGCACCAGGATCATGATCACCACCTGGCCAAAGATATTGAAATGGGTTCCGATATCCAGGGTCGCAAGACCGGTCACACAGATCGCTGAGGTTGCGGTAAACAGCGCACCGAGCCAGCTGACACCATGACCGGCCCAGGATGTGCTGAGCAGGCTGGCTCCCGCAAGCAGGATCAACAAAAATGTGCTCACCACCCATTGTGATGGTGACAGGTTCAACCTCTGGCCATTGACCAGAGGGATCGAGTTTATACGCATGATTTAATTCAGATGGTCAGCACAGCTGTTCAACACAGCGGTCGAGGCTGGCATGACGACCGACGAGGAAAAGAATATCGTTTTGCTGGAGAGTTTGATCAGGGGTCGGAGCGACAATGATCTCTTGTTGGCGTTTGATCCCGAGCAGCTGAACCTGATCTTTATCGATCATCCGGATTCGGCTGATCTGCAAACCTTCGAGGCGCTCGCAGACGCGTACTTCCGAGATTGCAAAATCATCTTCAACTTCGATATGCCCAAGCACCTGCTTGGCCATCAGCTGTTTGGCAACACGGATTCCCATCTCCCGCTCGGGGTTCACCACAGAGTCGGCGCCAATTTTTTCAAGGATCCGCTGGTGGTGTTTATCTTTTGCTTTTACCCAAACCTGCTCGACATTTTGATCTTTAAGGATCAGGGTCGTCAGAATGCTGGCGTTGATGTTATCTCCGATAGCAACGAAAACAGCGTCATACAGGTGGAGCCCCAGCTCCTTCACGGCAATTTCGTCTGTGGTATCTGCGATGACACCATGGGTCGTGAAGTCTCCGGCGAGACGAACCTTGTCCGGATCGACATCGATGGCGAGGACCTCTTCACCTTGCTCGAACAGTTCTTTACAAAGGGCTCGGCCGAAACGTCCAAGTCCGATCACTGCAAATTGTTTGCTCATAACTTTTTCATTAGTTGGAAAAGACAACGGGCCAAAGATAAGTGGCTTACTGTAAAGATGCTATCTATTTTTTTACGCGAGAAATAAAGAAAGCATAAAGATTGTATTCTTTTTGTCCGTAAAGGCAATTATTTTTGAAGAGCGTTGCGGAAATAGCCAATGAATGAACATTCATTCATGTTGGGTTCAGTGAGACAGAACCTGTCCATCAGACAGCATTTTCGATGCTGTTTTAGGGGCGGTTCACTATTTTGAATCCTAGCCATTGCTGTTATACACAAGGGAGTGCCACACTGGATGAAGAGATGTTTGGGCGGAGGAAAATTGAAGATGGATAAACGACTGGCGGCGGCGCTTGAGTGTACCCACATTGCGACCCGGATCTGTCAGGAGCACTTTAATCATGCCACTGTTCGGTTCAAGGAGGATGGCACCCAGGTGACAGAGGCTGATGTTGCGATAGAAAAAGAGATCCGTGAGTTCATTCATACCCTGTTTCCCGCCGATGCGATCCTGGGAGAGGAGCTTGGAAACAGCAGTCTCCACGAACTGGAAGATGGCTGGATCATCGATCCCATTGATGGAACCCGGCTGTTTGCCCTGGGGATCCCACTGTTTGGAACCCTCATCTCCTATCTTGAGCAGGGACATCCCGTGATGGGGGTGGTGCACTTTCCTCAGCTGGGGCAAACCATTCATGGGGCCAAGGATCTGGGGTGCTGGCTTCAGGAAGGGGATCAGAGGCGGCAGATTCGGGTTGATCAGAAGATTCAAAGTCTGGGGCAAGCTGTGATTTCAGCTTCTGGTGTTCATGGTTCAGATATCTTTTTAGATAACGGGACCGTGCCTTATCGTTTGAGCGAGGTGATCCATCGCAGCAAACAGTTTCAGATCGCAACGGACTGCTTTCAGCATATGCTGGTGGCTCGTGGCAAGCTACACGGCGCAATTGACACCCTGATGAAGCCCTGGGATATCGCAGCTCTCATTCCCTGTATTGAAGAGGCCGGAGGCGTCTATGCAAATATTCAGGGTAAGCGTGATGATATTTTGCATGGAGGAAGCCTCATCACGGCGGCAACACCTGAGCTACTTGCTGAGCTGATAGAGGTGCTGCAACCTCAATAAATGGCGGGGCTCCAAGTTTGGTTTATGGTGCTAAAGGAAGATCCTTTGTTATACATGAAGCTCCTCTATCAATTTTTATCCGGCCCGGGTTCTATCCCATCGCTCCGGATGGGATCTCACCCAAGTTCGGCGGATCGGAGCTATCAATACACCATGGTACTGGACTGAACCGGATCTCGATCACAGTTTAGTAACATGGTGCTCTCAATATCTGCAGCTATCCCTGTATACTTTTTATCCATATTCTCGGATGGGGATATGGAAAGCTCGGAGCGGTTTCTTTTACAGCCACAAAACGAGGAGCACTATGGATAGTGTCACCTTCATATCATGGAACTGTCTGTTTGTGCTTTGTGCTCTCCCTTTGCTTATTTTTTTGACGCTTTGGAGACGAACCTCCACAACTCCTTCCCTCGACAGATTGACAAACTATCTGTCTCTTTACATAAGCTCTTCTCTATTGATCGAAAAGTTGCCGATACGACTCACCCCAGGTTGCGATTTGACCAGATCTCAGCTGGGGTGTATTAAGCCCGCGAACGGGCTCGTTCAGGCATTAAACACAACCCCTTGAGCGGGATAAGATGACGAGAGTTTGAAGGGGGACATACCTGGTATGCAATATGCTGACAGGTGAGTAACCCTTCATGCCGGACGGATAAGGGATTTCCTCAAGTTTGGATAAACAGCGGCTCGATGATCCGCAGAGGGTGTTTTTCAACCCTGCTGTGACGTGTACAGGAGTTTAGAGCCGGGCAAGAAGCAACGAAGGAGCGAGAGACTATGACCCATCTGAAAAAACTTCTTTTATCGACTTCACTTGCATTGATGACTTGTGAAGTTGCCGCCGCACAGCTGTATGATCCGAGCAAAAATTACCCTTCGGGCTCACAAGTGAGCTTTAACGGGGCCATCTATCAGGCGAAGTGGTGGGCCAATCCGAGCCAATCTCCCGGCGATCAGGTATCCGCGCCCTGGGAGACGCCCTGGAAGCTCATCGGGCAAACGGATGATACCCCGCCTCCGGCCGAACCTGACGAGCCGGCTGATACTCCAGATTCCCCTTCAGTTCCCTCTGATGGTCAATACAGCAACTACCAGGAAGGGGGCTCTTACCAAGGGGGAGATATAGTACTCAATAATGGTCAGCTGTATCGCTGTAAGCCCGGAGTGACTGTTCCCTGGTGCTCTGGTGCCGGGTGGGCCTATGCTCCGGGGACGGGAACGGCATGGGATAGTGCCTGGGAGTTGGTATCGGAAGATGAGATAGCCGAACCTGATCCTGAGACTCCCGAGGTGCCGGATCAGCCTGTCGAGCCTGAGGTTCCATCCGATCCTGGAGATGGTTATCAGGTCACTCAGGCTCAGCTTGATGCCAGGGAGGCTGAATTGACCAGTGATCCCTTGTTATCTCAGGTAAAGGAGTCCATTCGAACCCGGGATAATCAAACGGTTGAAGCCGTGACCGCTCTTTCCGGTCAGAATCCTGAGAATGTGAAGCGGGTTGAAGCCATTGTCTCCGAAGCAGACTGGGACTATCTCTTTGCCAAGCGTTCACCCGAGTATAGCTATCGTCATTTCTTGCAAGCTGTGGCTAAGTTTCCGGCATTTTGTGCAAGCTACGAGGATGGGCGTGATTCAGAAGCGATCTGTCGTCGTTCATTAGCAACCATGTTCGCACACTTTACCCAGGAAACCGGTGGGCATACCGAGCACTGGGATGTTCCCGAGTGGCGTCAGGGACTGGTCCATGCCCGGGAGATGGGGTGGACAGAACAGATGCGTGGGGGCTATAACGGTGAATGCAATCCAGCCACCTGGCAGGGGCAAACCTGGCCCTGCGGTACCTTTGATAATGGAGAGTACAAGTCTTACTTTGGCCGTGGTGCCAAGCAGCTGAGCTATAACTACAACTATGGTCCCTTCTCAGAAGCGATGTTTGGTACGGTCCGAACTCTGTTGGATCATCCAGAGATGGTGGCTGATACCTGGCTCAATTTAGCCTCAGCAGTCTTTTTCTTTACTTACCCCCAGCCTCCCAAACCCTCCATGCTGCATGTCATTGATGGAACCTGGCAGCCCAATAGTCGGGATGAGCAAAATGGCCTGTACCCTGGGTTTGGTGTGACAACCCAGATCATTAATGGGGGAGTGGAGTGCGGTGGTACAACAGAGGTGGCGCAATCGGTCAACCGCATCAGCTATTTTCGAAGTTTTGCCAGTTATCTTGGAGTCACGATTGCCGAGGATGAGATCCTGGGGTGTCGCGGGATGAAGCAATTTGACGCCGAGGGGGCCGGTGCGACCAACATCTACTGGGAAAAGGATTGGGGATGGTCAGCCGACACTCCGAGCGGCGGTAGTTATGCCTGCCAGTTGGTGGGGTACCAGACTCCATACTCAGCACTTAAGCAGGGCGATTATACAGCCTGTGTGAAAGCCCATTTCCCGGATATTCAAGTGATTGAGTGATTGCTTTGCTGCCATGCCCTGGCCAGAGCGTTCCGCTTTAGGTCAGGGCATGGCAGCATTAAAGCCCAATATTTAAACGTCATCAGAACCTGGAACACCATATAGTTTAAAATTCAATCACACCCAATTTGTTTTTAGAGTGAGCTGTTTGTTGATTTTTTCGACCTTTTGCCGCATGGATGCGGTATCAGAGCACCCATGGATGGGTTCACAGCGTGTCGTAAAAAATCAATTAACAGCGAATAGCATATTAATCGAGCAACATGCGATCAGTTTACTTGTATGAAAAGTAAACTGAACGGTACTCTAGCCTATGCGCTGTCGCTGTATAGCCAGATACACTCATCTTGCTCCGGGGTCTGAGTCGTCATATCCGGCACAATGCTCAGGATGTGGCACTTGATAAAATCTATCTCAAGTCTATCCATCGCCAGATCGCTGATAGCGACAGTCCGCCTGATGCAAGGAGAGTCACTATCAAAGAAATAACCAACATCTTCTCTGACCTTGAATTGAGAGCCCGGATGCGCCTCTTCCAGCAGGGCTATAATCGAGTTAGTTTTGTTGGTGATCCTGTCATCCATGACCATGCTCCTGGTGAGTCAATATTTGTACAGCTCACTGCCATTAAGCAAGAAGCAAGCCTCTTTTGAGCCCTGTATCTCGGAGCCAGTGGTTTTACCCGTTGCTCATCTTAGGCGCTGCCTTTGGGGTAACTTTGCCGTGGCCATAGATGAATAACCCCCGGCTATCCCAGGTATTCATAGAGATAGATCCGCTCAATTAACGGTGTTGAGCTGATCTGTCGATCGCTACGCTGGCGTTGTTTTGCGGGAGGAAAGTCGCCCAGGGGATGGATCTTGGGGAGCTTATCCTGACACAGCAGCAAAGGAGAGTGGGCCTTCACCTGTTGTTGGCGTGGCTCGCGGTCCAGCCAGCGGATGTTGAGCATGGGATGGGTCTTGACCGGGCGGCGAATTCTCAGCTGAGCTGCCCGGCTGAGACGATGGATATCCTGGATCTCCCGGGCAACCTGCTGAGCCCAATGCTCGGCATCGACCAGGGGAGGAGGGGTCTTCTGTGACTTTTCTAAGATCTCCAGAACCTGTTGCTGGCTGACCTTGCGGATACTTTGCTTGTTGGCCCAGGTGAAGCCCAAGGTCTGAACCGGTGAGTCCAAGAGTACCAGGTGCCGGTAGATCTGCAGCGTGATGGCCCCCGGCTGTGCCTGGTGTACCAGCTCAAAACGCTGGTTTTTATCCCCGGCCTTGAGAACCTCATCTTTAAAGGCGCTTTTGAGGGAATTGATCTGGCCGATAAGTTCAAAGAGCTCGCTCTGGCAATGTGCGGGCAGCAGAATATAACCGGGAAGCCGGTAGGTCGCCTTGGTGGAGCAGCCCTCCCGTGCAAAGAAGTGGTTAAAGCTGTGAAGCGCCGTATCCAAGGCCTCTTCACCCTCAAGGGGCTCTACCTCAATGCTCTCGATCGGTTCATGTTCATCTCCGCTGGCGACATCCGGCAGCTGATACACAGAGCATTTTACCGGCTGGGAGCGGATCAGTGTCTCAAGCTGCCCTAGACAGGACTGGATCTTTGCCAGGGTTGTACGTAACCGGGCGACCGGGTGTGAGGTTTGTTCCGGAGCGAGAGAGGTCATGGTTGCACCTTGTTATTATGCCATCATACCTAAATGTTAGCCGATTGAATCTGTTTGTCCAACCTGTTGTATCATTTCTGAGCTTATACACAAAAAGTTAATCAGCAAATTAGTTGCGATTAGCTGTTATGATGATTCTCATTTGCGTGCAGTATGGACTCGTTATGCAGCAGGTATTTTTTCATATCGTCAATATCATCTTGCCTATTCTGATCTGTATCCTGGTTGGTTTTGCCCTGGGTAAATTTAAGCAACCCTTTGACACCCGGGTGATCGCCAGCCTGATGGCGAACATTGGCTATCCGGCACTCATCCTGTCTCACCTGGTCGGCAAAACCGTTGAGCTGGATATCTTTTTTAAAATGTTGGGAGCCGCCCTGGCGGTGGTTCTTGGCGGAGCCCTGATAACCAGCTTGTTTTTAAAGGCGACCCATCTTTCAAACCGGACCTACCTGTCTGCATTAAGCCTGAGTAATGTGGGGAATATAGGTCTGCCGATCTGTGCCCTGGTCTACGGTCCCCAGGGGCTTATCTATGGACTGGCTTTTGTGGTGGTGGTGATGCTGTTTAACTTTACTATAGGCCAGTGGGTCAGCTCCGGGCAGTTCAGCATCAAGAGCTTGGTGACCAATCCACTCATCTACTCGGTGATCCTATCGATTCTCATGTTGTTGACCAGGACCCACTTCCCCAAGCCACTACACGAGAGCCTGAGTATCCTGGGGAACCTGGCGATCCCCCTGATGTTATTGACCCTGGGTTATAGCCTGGCAAGTATGCGCCTTGGGAATCTTGTGTTGGGTTCGGGGTTAGCCCTGTACCATCTGCTGATCGCTTTGGTGCTGGCCTGGGGTTTGCTGCCCCTGTTTGATTTTACCGGGGTGGCTCGGGGCGTGTTTATCCTTGAGTGTCTGATGCCGGTTGCCGCCAGTACATATCTTTGGGTGTCGATTTACCGGCCGGATGACTCCTCGAACGTTGCCAGTGTGATCCTGGTTTCAACTCTGTTGACTATCCTGGTGATCCCGCTGGCACTGACTTACTGGGTGTAGAGAATAGGGGCGATGGGTCGATCGCCCCAAACGGATCTGGCCGTTAGTATTGGTAGAAATACTGCTGGATTTGTTGCCAGTCATCGGTTTTGGTGAGCGCCACCATCAGCAGTACCCGGGCTTTCTGAGGATTGAGATCATGTGCAACGATAAACTGGTTACCATCATCATCCTCATCGCCGTTTTTCAGAACGAGCCCTGAGCCGGTTCTTGAGGAGCGGACGATCTGGATATTATCTGCCCTGGCACAGATCAATCCCTCGAGTAACTCTTCGGAGAGTGCGCCATCACCAAAACCTGCACTGATGATCCCTTTGGCAGAGTCGATGAAGGAGAGTACCGGCTCTTTTCCGCATCCGGCGTAGTTGTAAACAATATCTACCTTGGGGAGCTCATTGATACTCATGATGTCAAAGCAGCTTCGAAAGGTATGAAGTTTATCCGATGAGCAGTTAAAGCTAACCAGGCCGCTATCCACAGTACCCAATTGACCGTAACCTGGAGCGATCATGGTATCTAGATTGGTGGTACTGTGTTTAGTGACTTCACGGGCATTGAAGATTTTATCATTCATCACCACCAGTACCCCGCGCTCCCGGGACTGTGGACAGGCACAAACTGCAATGGCCTGCAGCAGGTTCATTGGACCGTCAGCGCTGATTGCTGTCGCGGGTCGCATCGCCCCGGTGATCACGATAGGTTTTTTGCTATCAATCATCAAATGCAGAAAATAGGCCGTCTCTTCAAGAGAATTTGTACCATGGGTGACGACGATGCCATCAATATCGTCGCGATTGAGCAAGGACTGGACTCTCTTTCCTAACTCAAGCCATTTTTGTGGGTTCATCGCCCGGCTGCAGATATTAAAGACCTGTTCACCCTGTATATTGGCGATAGAAGCTGCACCGGGAATATCTTGCAGTAATTGTCCGACAGAGAGTTGCCCGGATCGGTAGCCAATCGTTTGTTCTGTGCTGGGAGCTGCACCTGCGATAGTACCTCCCGTTCCCAGGATCACGATATTCGGCAGTTTGGCCATGAGAGTCACTCCTTGTGTTGTCTGGTTCAGGTTTTTGGCTAGGGCAACATAGCACGCAGTGGTTGGGCAGGCCATCTCAGATCGATCATCAGGATTCAGGGAAACCGGGATGGGGATAAGCGGTCCGCATGCTGTATGATGAGGTTTCATGCTAGACAAAGAGTATCATCTCTATGACCCCAGACAGCAGCACAACACTGGGACAGGTAAATTTGAACCTGCTGCGGACCCTGCAGACCCTGTTAATCGAGTGTCATGTCAGCCGCACGGCCAGCCAGCTGCATATCACCCAGTCGGCGGTGAGCCGTCAGCTGGCCCAGCTCCGTGAGTTGTTTGCCGATCCCCTGCTGATCCGGGAAGGAAATCAGCTGGTTTTGACCCCAAGAGCGCAGCAGCTCAAAGAGCAGCTCAATACCCTGATGAAAGATGTCGAAACCTTACTTGCACCACAGACATTCTCTCCCGCTCAATGGCAGGCAACCCTGACCCTGGCATCATCTGATTATGTGGCACAGTATATTTTTCCCGAGGTGGTCCACTCATTATCTGCCAAGGCCCCTTGCTAGAGTTTAACTATCAGCTTTGGTCTCCGGCCCAACTGAGTGAACCTGCAGCCCTTCAGGCCGATCTGGTAACCACTATGGCGGAAACGATTCCAGCCGGTTTCAGTGGTGAACATCTGGGGAGCGATACCGCCGTGTGCGTGATGTCCAGGCGTCATCCTCTGATCGCTAAACCCAGATTGGAGTTGGCCGATCTAAGCCGGTTTGGCCATATTCGGATAACCGGAGGGGGAGACAAGGATAGTTTCGTCGCCAGGGTGTTAAGGGAGCAGGGGTACGACTACAGGGTGCAGTGCCAAACACCATTTTTCTCATCGGCTCTGTCTGTGCTCGTCAGGAGCGATTACCTGCTGGTGACGCCTGAGCATATTGCGCGGAACATGGGGCAACAGTTTGAAACCGAGTATCGGAGTCTGCCGCTAACAACTCCCATCCATCAATACTGGATGCTCTGGCACCCCCGTTATGATCAGGATCCGGCACATCTGTGGGCAAGAGAGCATGTGCTGGGTATTTTTCGTGATTCCATCTATTCGGTCTCTATAACCTGAATGCATAGCCGTCATGATTTATATTGATTTCAAATCATAACCTAGTCGGGTTAAGCTGACGCCAGATTCGATAGGAGAGTGATCATGAGCTTAACAATTTGGGGTTCCCTGTTTGTCGTTTGTTTACTTGGCGCCATGTCCCCAGGCGCGAGTCTGGCGATGGTTGCCCGTCATAGCCTGGGGGGAGGGCGATTGCATGGCGTGGTGACCGCCTGGTCCCATGCCTTAGGGGTGGGCTTTTACGCGTTGCTGACGGTATCTGGTCTGGCGGTTTTGCTGCATCATACCCCCTGGCTGTTTCATACGATCTCCTACCTTGGGGCTGCTTACCTGATTTGGCTGGGGATCGGAGCACTTCGCTCCAAGGGGGGGATCGCTGAGCACCTGGAGTCAGGCCGTCACTGCTCCTTGGGTCGAGCCGCCCGGGATGGACTGATGATCTCTCTCATCAACCCTAAGCTTATTCTGTTTTTCCTTGCACTGTTTAGCCAATTTGTTGCTGCGGGGGCTGCGAGTCATGATCATGCGATAGTGATAGGCACCCCCCTGCTGGTGGATGGCTTATGGTATACCTTGATTGCTATGCTGCTGTCACATCCCAGGGTGCTGGAGGTATTACGCGCCAAAGCCGTTTGGATCGATCGCCTGTGCGGCCTGGTGCTGATCCTGGTCGCTCTTCGGGTTGTGTGGCCAGTCTAGACTCTCCTGACACTTCCAGTTTTGAATCTGTAGGCCTGGGCAGGGGTGAACACCAAAACCTTTTGGAGATCAGCCGATCTCCTTTGCCCGTTCACAGATAAAATCGATAAAAACCCTCAGGCGCCGCGCCTTTTGACTATTTTGTGCAAAGTAGAGGTAGAGCCCGGGGTATTCAATCCAGTATTCCGGGAGCAGCGCAATGAGTGCTCCGGTTCTTAGATAGGGTTCTACTGCGGTTTCGATAAGGCGGCCGATCCCCATTCCCTGCAGCGCCGCATCAATCACCGCATCGGTATCATTAACGATGAGAGCGGTCGGCATATCGACTCTGATCTGCTCCCGGTTTTCAATAAGCTCCATGGGCGTTATTTGATTGGAGGTGATGAAGCGGTACTGGATCAGTGGGTGTTGCTGCAGCTCGACCGGGGTGGTTGGTAATCCGTGACATTCTATGTAGTCGGGTGAGGCAAACAGCATGTTTTTCAGTGGTCCGGTCAGCTTGCGGGCGACCATCCCGGGCTCAAGACGATGGCCAAAGCGGATCCCCGCATCAAATTCCTCATCGATCAGGTGGACGGTTGCATCTGAGATAGAAAGCTCCAGTTCAATTTTGGGGTAACGTTGACAAAACTCGGCATAAACCGGCTTGAGGAGCGTTTGATAGACAAAGCGGGGCAGGGTGATCCTGAGCTTACCGACAGGCTCTTGCTGTAGCTGCTTCACGCTGTCCAGAGCGGTGGTGATGCTTTTCATCGGTCCTTCGACCTGTTCTAAAAGCATTCTTCCGGCATCGGTTAAGGTCACGCTGCGTGTGGTCCGGATCAGTAGCTGAACTTCGAGGCTCTTTTCAAGATGTTTGAGCGCCTGGCTGACCGAGGGGGCCGAAATCTCGAGTTTGCGGGCCGCGCCCCTAATGCTGCCGGATTTAGCGACGGCGATGAAGACGCGTAACTGGTTTAATTGACTGGCTGACATCTGGGCACGTGGGTTTGATATTGTTAGTTAAATACTAACAGTGATTTAGGGACTATCCCTCTTATTTTTATGAGTAAACGCCACTAGACTGGATACCTATCACAAACAGATATGGATGGTGCCTTTCATGAGCAGAGTATTGATTATCTCCGGTCATCCGGATCTTAAATCCTCAAACACCAATAAACTCATCTTACAAAATCTTGTACAGCGTTACCCTGAGGCTGAAGTGAGAGAGCTAGACAGCCTCTATCCGGATGGCAAGATAGATGTGCAGGCTGAGCAGCAGTCACTGCTTGGTGCGGATGTGCTGGTACTCCAGTTTCCTTTCTATTGGTACTCGGTGCCAGGCCTGATGAAAACCTGGATTGATGAGGTTTTCAGCTACAACTTTGCCTATGGGCGTAACGGGGACAAGCTCAAGGGGAAACACTTATTGCTCTCGCTGACAATTGGCGGGCCTAAAGATGCCTACCAGCCTCTGGGGTATAACCACTTCTCGGTAGAGCAACTGCTGTTCCCGTTACAACAGACCGCTTATCTGACGGGTATGGTCTATCAGCAGCCGATCTATAGTCACGGCATGGTCTATATCGAGGGGGTTTATAACAGCCTGCAGGAAGTCTCCGAGCGAGCGATGGAGCATACCGAGCGCCTGGACGTGGCGATCCGTAAGCTGGTTTCGGAGCCAGTCACTGCTGGCTAGGGAGCTAGAACCCATATAGAGGATAGCTCTTCGACGCTGAACGCAATCAGGTTCAGCATCGGGAGTTATCGGGCTAAAGCATTTTCTCCATAAATGGAGTCAATACTGTGATTAATCTCTGGCTTTGCAAACTGACTCGCAGTGCCGATTATCATCCATGATAATCTTTTCCAGCTCGGCGATGCCCGTCCATGGGCATCCTCCCCAGCTCGGCATCCTGCCTCCCGTTTCATTGCCTGGGGCAATTCCACCCCTGCCTCTCGCGTTGTTACGACGCAGCGACGCCCCTGGTGCTCTACTGCATCGATTATCTTCCCTGATAATCTTTTCTCCAGTTCGGCCTCCCTGCTTCTCGCGACGTTGCATTGCCACTCCGCCCATGCTGCAGAAGGTCAGCTTAGCAAAGCCAGAAATTCTTTATCTCAGGCTGAAGTGATGACCCAGGTTAGTCCGAAAGAGCTCTAAATCCCCCGAAACCTATCCTTACAAAAATTCAGGATGCTGGTGGATTAGGCTGGCTTAGCTTTAAGAGAGGTTAGTTAAAATTGATCGAGAAACCTGATGAGTCGTTGCGTTCACTGTCTTTGGAGTAACTTTGCCTTTGGCAGCTTGCCTCGCCAAAACTGTCCAGGCTGCACTGTGAGCCGCAGACAACATCCCCGTCTTTGCCTCTGATGCATCTGTCTTGTGCCGAAGCGCCACATAATACGTGCCCAGCATCGTTTTTCATGCAGTCATAACCACAGTTCCGCTGAAATGAGTCGCGACAGTCGAGGCAGGAGTACTGAGAGCCTGAGTCAGAGTGGGTTTGGCCAATATTGATATTGACCTTGTGTGAATACTGCTCAAGCCCAAACTTATACCCCTGACGGTATTGCTGGTTAAATGCTTTACGCTGGTTCGCGGAACACACTGCGGCGTAATTGACTCGCATATCCTGGTTACTTTTTCCATCGTTCACCCCGGCAGCATAGGCCCTGTCATTGGAGCAAAACAGGGATCGATAGCCTTTAAGATATTGCTGATTATACTGGTTGGCATTAGCAGGACAGATGGAGGCATAGTTTGTTTGTGGCTGCTGTCCCCTGGTCGCATCGTTCTGGCCTGTCTGGTAAGCCGCGGTATCCTGGCAGGTACTGTCAATGGCCATCTGCTTAAGCGCTGAGCAGCCGTTAAGAGTGAGGATGAGTAAACTCAATGCAAAGAACTTTAATGTCATGATCCTGAACCTGAACCTGAACAAAAGCACGAATTATAGGTGGTTTAGGCTCTAAAGCGTTTCAATTCATGCTTTTTGCTCTTTTTTGTCATTTATCGGGAAACACAGGGGAGGAGATTATTTTTGAGGGCAGTGGGGTTGGCTCACCCGGGGGGATCAGTTATCAGGCCGATTTCGTTGGACTCGCCAGGCCCGAAGCATTCGCAATAGCCAGCTACGAACTTCGCGATGCCCACGGCACGCCTCCAGCCAGACCTCCAGAGAATCGATAAGCTCATCGTCCAGCTTGGTGTTGATTAGCGTGCCCGTTAGTGCATCTCTTCGAGTCGCCAGGCTCAAATGATAAGCATCTTCCACCTTTTTTAGAAAGGCAAAGATGAGGGCCCGCTCGGGTATGCTGGATAAACTGCGGCGAAGATCCAGCAGTGCTTGCTGCTCGATCTTGACCCGGGTATTTACATCGGCTGCCTGAAGGTAGAGCTTTCGCCAGCGGCGCACCCTGAGAGCAAAGGGGCGAACATGGGTCGGGAGCCAAAAAATAAAGCGCTGCATTTCACTATCAAAATCGAGCGGAGGACCGACACTCTTGAGCTTTGTCCAAAGAGCGGGTTTCATGCGTCGATAATCCGTTTGACTAACCAGTCCACCAGTGAGGAGAGTTGTGCCTGGTGACCCTGCCTGAACCTCTCAATGCGAGTGTTTGTCTCCCGCTCAAGTTGTATAGCTTGCTGCTTAAGTTCTTCAATAGTACATTGCTTTTCCTGCTGCAATTTTTGTTGCAACTCATTGAATGCCTCTTGATGTTCCTGCTCGAGTGTCTGTAGCAACGCCTCTAATCTTTGCTCGGCCTTAAGCTCCGCTTGCTGTATGGTCTGCGCAGCGGCTTGCTCTGCTTGCGCTAATTGAGTGACAAAATGCTCTAGCTCGCTCTGTTTCATGATAACCGTGCCTTTAATCGCTTAACCTGAAAAATGGCTTCTCTGTCTTTCTCTTCCAGCCTTTGCTCTATCTGATTTCTGGCCTGAGAGAGCTCTGGAATGATCACCTGTTTTAGCGCATTAACCTGGCGGTGGCATTGTTTCAGGGATTGGGTGATTTTGCGGACGTTGGTTTCCTGCTCCATTAACTGAACCAGCTCAGGCATCAGGCTACTCAATAGGCCTCTCACCTGCTCGGGGCGAACGGACACCTCGAGGATTGAGCCCAGCAGATCTAACTGGGGCCTCTCAAGAGAAAGTTGTGCAAGCTCAATCGACATCCAGTGCTGGCTCATATTATTCAGGGGTGCGAGTGGGGGCACTGTCTCAGCCAGTTGCCGGATCCTGTGAACTGGCTCCTGTGCCAGCGTTTCCTGCCATATCTCCTGAAGCTGCCGCCACTTTTGGGTGATCTCCTGCCTCTGAAACTTAGCCTGCTTAAGCCTTTCAATCGCTTCCATGATGAGCATGTCACGCTTTCTTTCCAGAAGCGCCAGGCCATCCTGGGCAACCTTGAGCTCTGTCTTAAGGTGGACCAGCTCAGCCTTGGTTGCGTGGCGACGCGTGGTAGAGGACATCTTATTCTCTCCTGTTCTCTTCTGAGCTCACCCGGTTGATCCTTTGCGCCGGACCGGGTTATGGATCCTGCTCTGTATTCATGAGACTTGCGTAACGCTCAAGTAACTCGGCACTTAATCGGGTTAACTCCTCTTTGGAAAGGCTGCCTAACATCTGCCAGCCGATCTCAAGACTTTTCTCAATGCTTCGATCTTCAGTCACATCCTGAGAAATAAAAAACCGCTCGAGGCGCTCACCAAAGTTAAGATAGCTTCGGTCAGCCTCAGAGAGATCCTCTTCTCCCACGATGCGAGTCATCATTCGGACCTCCTCGGCGCGAGTATAAGCGGCGTAAAGTTGCTCCATCAGCGGGTGATGGTCATCTCGGGTTCGCCCCTCACCAACACCGTCGGCCATCAGTCGGGATAGGGAGGGTGGCAGGTTGATGGGGGATAGATGCGCTGATGAAAGAGATCCCGGGAGAGTACAATTTGCCCTTCGGTGATATAACCGGTCAGATCCGCGATGGGGTGAGTGATGTCATTGTTGGGCATGGTCAAAATGGGGAGCTGGGTAATTGAACCCGGCTTGCCTTTAATCCGTCCGGCTCGCTCGTAGAGGGTGGCAAGATCACTATACAGGTAACTTGGGTATCCCTTGCGTGAAGGGATATCTCCGCGGGCGGTTGCAACTTCCCTCAACGCCTCACCATAAACAGTCATATCCGTCAGTATCACCAGTACATGCAAGCCACAGTGGAATGCCAGGTATTCTGCCGCGGTTAGTGCGACTCTGGGAGTGAGCAATCTCTCCATGACAGGATCGTCTGCCAGGTTAAGAAAGGAGACGGTATGGCCTGAGATGGCTTCAGAAAAGCGTAACGCCACATCGTGTTTGACACCGATGGCGGCAAACACGACCACCAGCTCCTCTTGGTTGGTAAGCTTATCTGAACTTGCGCTCAGATCGGGACGGATCTTAGCCTGTTGAGCTATCTGGATCGCCAGTTGATCATGGGGCAGCCCCGATGAGGAGAAGATGGGTAATTTTTGCCCTCGAACCAGGGAGTTTAAGGCGTCGATGGCGGTGATGCCGGTCTGGATGAAGTCCTGGGGATAGGCTCTTGCGGTCGGGTTAAGGGGGCTGCCGTTGATATCAAATCTCTTGCCGATTAATGGAGGCCCTCCATCAATGGGCTCTCCCATGCCATTAAGCCGTCGACCCAGAATGGAGTGATCAAGGGGCAGGGTGATGGGGTGTCCCATAAACTGAATTTTTTCGGAGCTCTTA
This sequence comes from Dongshaea marina, assembly GCF_003072645.1. Taxonomy (NCBI): domain Bacteria; kingdom Pseudomonadati; phylum Pseudomonadota; class Gammaproteobacteria; order Aeromonadales; family Aeromonadaceae; genus Dongshaea; species Dongshaea marina. The sequence continues at coordinate 2,548,242 of NZ_CP028897.1, read as the reverse complement.
GCCAGCCCCATAGTGCCCTGGAATACTTCGATTGTAACCTTATCACCATCGAGCAGGGCCACTCTGCCATGGCGAGTTCGCCCCTGCTTGTCTACCAGTTGAACGGCTTCGCCAAAACCGATCCCGGGCAGGGCCGCAACCAGGGCAACCAGCGGGCCCTCAATCTGTTCCAGTTGGGTGTAGATGACAGGGTCTTTCAATCTGTATCCCTCCACCCAAGAATCTTTTGAGCCTCATCCGATCCAATTTCGTCTTTAAGGCGGATCAGTCCATCGAGCTTTAACTTAGAGAAGATCTCCCGGGCTGGCGTTGGGTCTTCAAACAGCTCATGCAGGGTCTTAATGATCACCCCGAGCAGATAGGCCTGTTTTTCTGGCGATGAAAAGCGATCCCTGGGGCTAAAGGCGGATTGTTGCAAGAAACCTTCCTTAATCACCCGCTCTGCGATCAGGATCTTACGCTGGTGATCTGAGATCCCCTCTTCACCCAGGATCCTGACGATTCCTTTGAGTTCATCTGCAGCTGTGAGGAGCCTGAGCAGCTCATCACGCTCCTCATGCCACTGTGGTGAGATATGCTTCCACCATCCCATGAGATCTGCCTCATATTCTGAGTATGATTCAAGAGGATGGATTGCCGGAAACAGCCGGGCATAGGCCAGGTTTTTATCCAGCATCCAGTAGGCTTTCACAAATCGCTGGGTATGCAGGGTTACAGGCTCTGAAAAGTCCCCTCCCGGTGGAGAGACAGCCCCGATTGCGGTCACAGAGCCCGTTTGATTGGATAATGTATGGACCCGTCCCGCCCGTTCATAGAATTCGGCGGTCCGGCTCGGCAGGTAGGCCGGGAACCCCTCTTCTGCGGGCATCTCTTCGAGCCTTCCTGAGATCTCTCTTAGCGCTTCGGCCCAGCGGGAGGTTGAGTCGGCCATCAGTGCAACGTCGAGCCCCTGATCGCGAAAATACTCCGCAATAGTGATCCCGGTATAGATGGAAGCCTCCCTGGCAGCCACCGGCATGTTTGAGGTATTTGCTATCATGACGGTGCGCTCAATCAGAGGGTGGCCACTCCTGGGATCTTTAAGCTTAGGAAAATCCTCCAGGACCCCGGTGATTTCATTGCCTCGCTCACCACATCCAATGTAGACAATGATGTCGGCATCACACCATTTGGCAAGGTTATGCTGGGTCACCGTCTTGCCGGTACCAAAGCCTCCCGGCATGGCGGCCGTGCCTCCTTTGGCGATGGGCAGCAGGGTATCTATGACCCGTTGACCGGTAATGAGGGGCTGATCCGGTGGAAGACGCTGCCGGATGGGCCGTTTGATCCGTACCGGCCAGCGCTGATAAAGATAGACAGGATGCTCCTGGCCGTCGCTGCTTAGGATCCGGGCAATCGGCTCTTCGAGGTTATAGTCTCCGCTGCAAGCGATCTGGGTTAGCTGTCCACTAAGATTTGGCGGCAGCATGATCTTATGGCAGATGGTTTCCGTCTCCTGCACCTCACCAATGATGGTGCCTCCGCTGAGCTCGGCTCCTTTTGTTTGCAAGGGGACAAATGGCCAAAGTTTGGTTCGGTCTAAGGCGGGAGCGGTGGCGCCTTTTAGAATTGAGGGGCCAAGCTGCTTCTGCAGCAGGGGGAGGGGACGCTGAATGCCATCATAGATAGAGGATAACAGCCCGGGGCCAAGCTCAACAGCCAGGGCGGAGCCCCTACTGGTCACCGGCTCGCCGATGACCAGCTCAGTGGTATCTTCGTAGACTTGTAGAAAACACTCTGTCGGCGTCAGGCGGATCACCTCTCCAACCAGGCCGATATTTCCGACAGCAACATGGTCCCCCATGGCGAACTCTTCTGCATGGTCACATACTACAACCGGGCCGCTAATCCTGATCATCCGGGCTGACATCTTTAAGCCACCGTTGCCATAGTTCCGAAGTTAAAATCTGTAACCTATGATCCCAAGATCCATCTATTTCGATGTGCATCTTTGGGTTCTGTAGAATTGCGCCTCCCAGCATGGGCCCTGTGGAAGTGTTTATCTTCGTAAGATGAACATGCTCAAAACGACACTGCTTTAAACCAAAACTTTCAGCGTTGATCCGCTCCGCCCATTGGAGCGGGATCTTAAGCTCCCAGCTGGGATCCCTTGTTTGCAGTGACGAGGCCTGTTCGATCCAGGATTTGAGCTGTTCGAGATCGGGTGCTTGTTTTAGCAGAACATCCCGGGTCATCGCAATAATTTCATCAATACAGGCTTGCTGGCACTGCCAGAGGCTTTGTTGCTGCCGTGCTTCGGACTCTCGAGTCGATTTTAGCTGAAGCTGCCTGAGCTCATCGTCATGACTTTGCTGTAGCTTTGTGAGCTGGTTTTTATAGCTCCGCATCTTCTCCTGTTTAAGCTGCCGGGCCCTGGCTTGGTAACTTTTTTCTATATCGGCAAGTTGCTGCGAAAGCCTCTGATCTAACTCATCATAGAGTTTGTGCAAGGTATTTGAGGGATCAGCCGGATCGGCTTGTTTGTCAAAGTTCACAGGTGTACCTCGGCAAGGCCAATGGCCCGACCGAGCTCCTTGGTTAGTTGCTCCGTCTCGCGCAATGGGTGGTCAAGATCGGGTAATCTCAGATACAGCTCTATGTCACTCGGATCTGGCGTGGCCTCGTTTACCCCGAGCAGTAAGCCACAGGGTTCATCCCCGTTTCTTTTTGTAATCCCGAGCAATTGAAACAGCAATTGCTCCTGATCATTACCCTGTATCCTGAGTTCCATGTTATATGGCCGTAATAATGATGATCGAGATGACAAGGCCGTAGATGGCGATCCCCTCGGCAAGGCCAAGGATGACCAGTCCCCGCCCGAATAGCTCGGGTTTTTCGGAGATAGCCGCCATTGCTGCTGCACCCACCTGGCTAACGGCAATCCCTGCCCCAATACAGGAGAGTCCTGTGGATAGAGCTGCCGCTAAGTAAAAGCCCCAATGGGGAAGTGTCTTTTCCGGCTCAGTGACTGTTTGGGCCGCAGCCTCAGGGAGGAAAAACCACAATACAATGATGAAAAGACCGAAAGATCCTAGGGTGGAGCAGAGCCCTAAAAACCATTTATTGGCCATGATTGGTGTGCTCATTTAGGGATCTCCTGATAATTTCAGAGGCCTGAAAGGGATACCTCCTCCTGATGAAAATTTAGTAAAGAATTCGAAAAATGCAGGCGGGTGACCTGGATGCAGACCAATATCCCCTCTATCAGGGCGATCAAAATATTGCCGAGCACAAATGCAAGCGAGGCCAATAAGAGGTTAGATGAGAGGAGCTCGACAATCATCAGCAGGGCCATAGACAGGGCGATATGAGAAAAGGTAAAGGCCGCCAGACGAATAAAGGAGAGGGTCTGCACGATAAACTTGATTGCAAAATCATAGGTTTCAATCACAGTGATCATCAGGCGTAACCCAAGGGGTTCATCTACGAGCAAAAGAAAGTGGCGGATGGCGATACAGGCTAAGCAGGCTCCCATCAAAGCAAGGCTGAAGTAAATTATGGATGTTTGCTGGAGCCAATAGCCCAGTGATAATCCTATGCTGGCAAGATAAAACAGCAGGCCGATGGGGCCAAAATTATCCCAGAGTTGTTTCCTGAAGCGTCCACTTAACCAGGCGTTGAGAATGCCGATCCCCATTCCAAGGCAGAGCACAGAGATCCCGACAAAAATACTGAGGATCAGGAAGTGAACCACCTGTTGCATCGGGTGAAAAATCAGGGCGGGAATCCAATCTTCATGGGCAAACAGGCTTCCAAACAGGGTTCCGAAAAAGGCTGCCGACACACCGATGGGCATGAGTAACAGTCCGGCAAGCTTGTATGATTGCCACTTTTGATCCTTCGCTCCCCTGTTGAATAACCACAGCCCAAGGAGGAACAGCAGTAAGCCCTGCCCGAGATCGGCAAACATCAACCCAAACATCAGGGAAAAGCTGATGGCCAGGATGGGGGTGGGATCAAGTTCCCGATAGCCGGTGATCCCATAGAGTTTCATCAGGGAGCCAAACCCCTCCAGGATTTTATGCCGATGAAACAGGCTGGGAACCTGGCTCAGGGGAAGCTCAGTCTCCTCGGCCGGGATCAGCGCAAAGGTTTGATGCTTCAGCATCTCATTAAACTGAGGCATTCTCCTGGCTGGGATCCATCCATCAATGATTGCCCAGTCTCTGGTATATCCGATCTGCTGCTCCGTTGAGAAAAGAAGCTCAAATTGATGATCGTTAAGGGCTGGAGCTTGGGTATCTGGAGAAGGGGGTCGCCTTGCTTCAGGAGAGGATAGCTGCCGGCCAACTTGCAAAAACAGATCGTTATCAATGGGGATGGCCCCCTGTGGGAGTGGCGCTGAACCTGAGCGCACACCAATCTCGTAGCTGAGCAAGGTTTTTTCGGGAAGGTTTTTAAGAGCTTGCTTAACATGGTGCAATCGACAGTCAATTTGCTGTGTTCGTCTGAGCTGCCTTAAGAGGTGCAGATCATCGACATCGCCCAGGCTCTGTTGGTCGTTCGGCTGAAAGCTTTCGGTCTCAGCCAGCTGCTGAAGGCAACTTGCAAGCTGCTCTCTTGGCACAACCCAAACAAGGCGCGCCATCGCTTCAGGAAAAAACACGGCATTTCCTTCTCAGGTTAAACCTGAGCACCCAGGGCGATAGAGGATCTTCGTTAAATTAAGTATTGATGAGTCGGTAACTGAGCGCAAAAGTCTTGTGAAATTGACACTAAGGAGCTCTGTGTGAGTCTCAGGTATCATGATCTGAGTGGATCAAGGGAGGATAGTTCTGAGGGCTACTTCGTCATACACTCGCGAGTCATCGGGGGCTAAGCAGTTTTAAATTGCCCAAAGCCAGGAGTGAGTTGCTTGTTATTGCAGGGAATGGATCTTTTATCCACTCCCTGCCGAAAAGGCTGGATTTAAAACACCCGAACCACCAGTCCCTTGAGGTAGAAGCCTTCGGGATAGCTGGTGGCGATCGGGTGATCGCTTGCCTGAGACAGGCGCTCGATGATCTGGGCGTTACGCCCGGCATCCAGGGCTGCATCGGCCACTATCTTCTGGAAGAGATCGGAGCTCATCAGCCCTGAGCAGGAGTAGGTGAGCAGGGTGCCGCCCGGATTCAGGAGCTGACAAGCCAGCATGTTGATATCCTTGTAGCCGCGGCAGGCCTTATCCAGCTGGCGCTTGTTCTCAACAAACTTGGGTGGGTCGAGAATGATGGTGTCAAATTTTTCACCCCGATCCCGGTAATCCCGCAGTAGCTGAAATACATCCTTTTGAACAAATTGCGCCTTGCTGAGATCGAGCCCGTTGATCTCAACGTTCTGTTGGGCGATCGCCAGTGCATCCTTAGAGACATCAACATTAACCACTTCGCTGGCCCCTCCCTTGAGGGCATAGACGCCAAAGGTACCTGTATAGCAGAAGCAGTTCAGCACCCGCTTACCCTTGGTATAGCGACTGGCGATCTGCCGGTTGTCCCGCTGATCCAGGTAGAAACCTGTCTTGTGGCCATTTTCAATGTCGATCAGGATCTTCACCCCATGGTTCTCTTCAATGGTGAGCTGCTTGGGGGGCTCATCACCATGTAGTAGTCCTTTCTGCTCCTTGAGGCCCTCTTTGAGACGTACCGCAACATCGGAACGTTCATAGATGCTGCACTCTGGAAAGCAGGATTTGAGTGCGTTGAGCAGCGCTTTTTTCTGAAATTCGGCGCCGGCGGAAAGGAGCTGACACACCAGGAAGTCGCCGTAGCGGTCGATGGTGATCCCGGGCAGGCCATCGGATTCGGCAGCAATCAGCCGGTACCCGGTCAGCTGTTGGGCATCGATTAACTCCTGGCGTGCCTGCTGGGCTCGCTGCAGCCGTCCTTTGAAAAAGGCGATATCAATCGGTTGCTGCTGGTTAAAGGTCCAGACCCGCACCCGAATTTGTGACTCGGGAGAGTAAGCGCCGCGCGCCAGCCAGTTTCCCTTGCTATCGAGTACCTCAACGGTTTGGCCAGGTTTAACTCTGCCTTCGACCCGGGCGATGGCACGGGAGAAGATCCAGGGATGGCGGCGCAGCAGTGATTTTTCACGGCCGGCTTCGAGAATAACGCGAGTCTGCATATTTAGTTACGCTTTTTTCTGAGCTTTGGGGCCGCTATTCTATGGGGGGAGAGGTTAAAACTCAATGGAGCCATAAAAAAGGAGAACAAGATGGCGATTCGTTGCGTGAAAGTGGTTGTCGGGGGCATTGTGCAGGGCGTCGGATTTCGTTACTCAACCCAGCTTGAGGCGAAAAAACTGGGGCTTATTGGTTACGCGATGAATCTGCCCAATGGCGACGTTGAGGTGCTGGCTCAGGGGAGCCGGTTCAGGTGGCCTGCCTGGCCGAGTGGCTGAAACAGGGGCCGCGTAGCGCCAGGGTTGATTCCTATAGCATTGAAGAGTGTGAAGATTGCACGGTTCCAGAAGAGTTTAGAGCCTACTGAGAGCTATGTTTGCCTGCTACCCACGAAATATCACGGCTCTTGATAAGCTCGATGCGCCCCGGGATGCATCGAGCAAAATGGGGCAAGAACTCTGCACTAGCTTAGAATGACCGACAGGCTCAATAGCCCCATCACCATCAGGGTCAAAATACCGAGCAGGGGGCCGATAAATCTGAGCCAGGATCCATAGCTGATCCGACCGATTGCCAGGGCACCCATTACCACCCCGGACGTGGGAGTCACCAGGTTTGGCAGACCGGATGCCGATTGAAAGGCGGTCACCACCAGCTCGCGACTCACTCCGGCAAAATCAGCCAGCGGAGCCATGACCGGCATCGAGAGCACCGCCAGCCCGGATGATGAGGGAACCACCAGGCAGAGTAGTGCCTCAATCCAGTAGATAGCATTGATAAAAGCGACCTGTGTCAGGTGGGCGAGCAGGCCTTCGGCGTAGTGGAGGATCGTATGGGTAATGTTGCCATTATCCATCACCACCACAATGCCACGAGCGATGGCTATGATGAGGGCTACTCCCAGTAGATCCCGGGCCCCATCCACAAAGCTACCGGTAAGTTCGGACTCATTCATCCGGGCCACCAGCCCCACCAGTATGGTGGCCCCGATAAACAGGGTCGATAGCTCAGCCATCCACCATCCCAGAGCCGAGACCCCATACATCATGATACAAAATGTGAGTCCGAATATGCCAAGGACCAGCTTATGGGTACCCGTGAGGCGCTCTGCATGCAGTGACTGGTGAAGAAAATGGCGCTCATTTGCCTCTTTTTGACCGGCAACAATCGAGGTTTGCGGATCTTGTTTGACCCTTGCGGCGTAGCGCATCACATAGATGACACAGATGATCCAGCCCAGGATCAGGATCAGCAGTCGAAGCCAGATCCCATCCATGAAATTCACCTGGGCGGCATTGGATGCGATCACTGTTGCAAAGGGGTTGATGGTTGAGCCCAGACAACCGATACCGGCTCCAACCATGATGATGGCAACCGCAACTATGGTGTCATAACCGGCAGCGATCATCACGGGGATCAACAGGGGATAAAATGGCAGGGTCTCTTCCGCCATACCATAAATGGTTCCTCCAAGGGCAAAAAGCCCCATCAGGATCGGGATCATCCAGCGCTCTTGGCCAGCCAGGCGCTTCATGATGCATTGAATGCCAGCGTCGATGGCTCCTGTTTTGGTCACGACAGCCAGAAATCCACCGATCACCAGCACAAACAGGGCGACGCCGATGGCCCGTGCGTGGTCGTCGGCCGGATCATAAAATCCCTGTACCGGAGCCATCAGAACATCGATCAGCCCCTGATGATTGGCCTGGACTCTATGATAAGAGCCAACCACGGGAACCATGCGATTGAGCTCGTGATTTTCCTGCATCTGGTAATGGCCCGCGGGATCAGCCAGGTCAGGGTTGCCATCAATACGGTTAGCCCCATTAATATGGTGTAGGCGGAGGGAAACTTAAATTTGCTCATCAGTCATCCTTGGGCAGAGGAGAGGGGCCGGGCCACCCTCAGATGAATTATTCAGGCGACAAAGTTCAGAACTTCGGCAACGGACATCTCAGACAGCCCCATCTTTTGCAGGGTTCTTCCCTTTTCGAAGTAGTTGGTGCTGTTGTAGGCGTTATCTATATGCAGACAGGATTCGATGAGCGGAGTCTCAAGCCCGGTTAGCTTTGCAAATTCAAAGCAGGGCACCAGCAGATAGGCCGCATCTTCTGTGATGTAACGATTGGAGGCAGAGCTTGGAGCACTGTTGAGCTTGCCGTGGGTCACCGAGGTTCGGTTCGCTTCGTAGACACTCTCACACTTCATTCCATACAGGGAGTTCATGGCATCGAGTTCACTGGTTAGCTCGATGCCCAGCGCCTTGCCGATCCGTATCCGTTCCTGCTCCATGACGGCTGCAGCTTTTGCGGTCGATGTCGAGCAGCAATCCCGGTAGTAGTTAAACTCGCCCTTGAAGTTCTCTAAAAGACCCATATTCAGGGTGGTCAGCAGTGGGTGCCCCCCGAAGTTAATGTTTTCAAGCCCGGCTTCGATCACATGAGCTAAGGGCCGTAGCGGCAGAGGCATGATCCCTTTACAGCGCCCGATGGCCTGTTCAGTTCGCCTGGCAGGAAAAGCGGCAACCGGCAGGTATTGCTTCATGCCGAGGATCGCGATCTGAGCCGGACCTATGATACGAGTTGCCCATGGAATCGAGATCGCATCAACAAAGGTGATATCCAGTGCCTGATATCCCTGCTGTTGCTTGATCCGGTTGAGCACTAAAGAGCCATAGTTTCCCGGCATCAGCAGTATGGTTTGCCCCTGGTGAAGATGGGGAAGCATCTGGGTAAAGAGTGGCTCCTGGGCAAATGAGGGACGGGAAGCACCAGCAGATCTGAAAAATCAACCGCTTGCTCAATCTCCCGGCACAGGGTATGAATTTTTTGCTCTCCGGCATAGGCCATGCTCGTGTCCTGGTAGCTTGCGACCGCCTCAATCATGCCATTATTGTTTTCGATATCGGTTAACGGCTGATCAAATCCGGGGGCGCCATACAGGCATACTTCGGCTCCCTGGAGTGAAAAATGGTAGGCAGCGGTCAGTCCTGCATTACCGGATCCGATCACGGATACACGTGGTTTCATGATGTGCTCTTCCTCTATGAGTTACCTGGTAACCAGCCTAGAGGGAATAGCCTGAGAGAGACCAATGCATAAACAGACGGGCAGTATGCAAAAAGGTTATAGTCAACTTATTTTCTATTTATAACTAGCTGATATGTAATGAGTTATCCTCATGACCTCAGCGAGATGAATCCAGGTAAAGTTTGTGATTTAGCTCGCTTTGTCCGTCTCAGGCTATTTTGGAGTGCTCGGGTATCTCTCTTATGGGAGAGATTGTCAATGCAATTCCCATCTCCTGAGCCAGATGGATAAACAGCTGGATAAGTCTGTGGCTATTGCGGTTTGCCGGACGAGATGCCGGAGAGATGATCTGGAACTCGAAGGGGAGTGAAAAACAAAGTGGCTTTATGACGGTTTCCCCCATCCTCTCAAACTGGCGGGCGGTAAAGGGATCGGTAATGGCGATGCCACACCCCTCATGGACCAACTGTCCTGCGCTGGTGGCTAAAGAGACCTCGAACTGCTCTTTAATGCGTAGCTCATAACGGCGTAGCAGGGTATCGAGTCTTTGCTGGGTGCTGTCTTTTTCATGGCGTATGACCACCTGATTTGCCAGGTGATGAATATCGATTTCAGCCAGCTCACTCAGGGGTGGTTTTTGGGAAGCAGGCACACACACTCCGAGCTCAGGGTCTGGGTCTTGACCCCTGCCACCACCGCATCGCTAAACGCAAAGCCGAGATCGATACTCTGACTCTGCACCCGGCGCAGAACCTCTTCTGAGCGGTAGCTCTTAAAGCCCACCTTGAGCTGAGAGCTTTCTTTGAGTAGCAGTGAAATCACCCTGGGTAAAAAGGAGTGAGACAGGAGCGGCATGGCGGCGATATCGATCGCCCCAAAGCCCTTACTGCGCAGAGAATCGACCGCATCATCCAGGCCGGTCATGGCTTCAACCACCTTGCAGGCCTCAAGGTAGAATGCCTCTCCCTGCCGGTTGAGCTGCAAGCGGTTTTTCTGGCGGGTAAACAGGGGAAAGCCAAGATGTTGCTCCAGGCTGACAAGCAGTCGGCTCACCGCGGGTTGACTGAGGTTAAGCTGGTGAGCGGCGGCAGTGATCGTTTGGCACTCAACGATCACCTTAAAGGCATTTAGCTGAGAAAATTTCATAGGATATGTGGTTTGCTTTAATTCGGACAAGCATAACCGGTTTGAGTCCTTTTCGCCGTGATCCTTATCCCCCTGTCATCAACGAGCAGGCCGGGCAAAGGCCTGGGTAGATTAACCCATGTTTCTTATGAGTCCCACCTGCTACCTTGGATAACAGTCTCATATGCCCAGGGAGGAGCTATGAAAATCCCCGAACTTGCAAAAACTGTATTAGGAGTAATCATCATCGCAGCGATCGCGCTGTTTGGATTTTTCTATGAGCCGGGTCGCTCGGATGAAAAAACATTGAGTCAATCAAGTCAGCAGATGAGTCAGCAAGATCCTGGCCTGGAGTCACCATCTCAGGTTGAAAGAGACACATGGAGGGATCCTGGATGATAATTTCTACCGCCGATAATGACGCTATTTTTTCTATGTAAAGTGGTTGAGGGCTATACTTACAGGTGGCCCTCATGACGATGATCTCAGATGAAAAGATACAAATGCATGCCATATCGGCTGGATTGTAAACAGCTTGCGCTCGCCAAAAACTACCTGCTCCCTAAGGTTGAGCCCGGGGGAGCCTGGTGGGATGAGAGCGACACCGAGACTTGCTACGAGAAACAGAGGCAGTGTTTCTATAACCTCAAGGAGGGCTGTAAATCTTTCGAAGAGTTCAATACATGGGTGCATACTCATCTCTCTTGTGAGCAGGTCAGGCAGCTTTACCAATACATCTATCAGCAAATGGATGATGAAAGCTCCTGATCTCAGTGGGTGGCTTTAGGGATCGTAAGCTGCGTCAGTTTTTAGCCTGGGATTTTATTTATTGAGTGGGGATGAGCCCTGAGACCGGGTGCCGGTTGGACACCTGTCAGATTTTACAGGTATGATGAATAAAAAGATTTTCAGGACTACTTTCAAAAAATGCCAACCTATACGGTGTATGTCGAAGTCCCCCAGATAAGATGATTGAGATCCTCCTTCAAAGAGGCTGCGTTGAGGAAGCCGAATGTTATGCCGCTGAGTTTTACCCCGAGGGTAAGATCATCCGGATTGAGGAGGATGAACGTTACACCCTGATCCTGCCGGAAGATAAGCTGCCTAAGACATGAACCTGGCGCATATAGAGTATTCCCGGGGCTCCCCATAGAGCGGTTTTGTTCTGTGAGACGTAAGTCCCGATGATATTCCTGGCCTGCGCGACGTCATTGTCGCTTTTCCTAAAGAGCCTAAGCAGGCATTAGCTTGCCTCATTTTTCTGAAAGCCTACACCAGAGCGATCGCCTTGTGTGATCGTTGGTTGTTGCCTGATGGAGCTAGAGCTATTTCGGATTAATCCGGTTCATTATGTTCAGCTCAACGAAAAGAATTTCAGGCTTTGCTAAGCTGACCTTCTGCAGCAAGGACGCTGCAGTAGAGCGGCCAAGGGCGTGGTTGCATCGCAACAAGCGAGAGGCAGGGACGCCGAATTGGTAAGGATTATCATGGATGATAATCGGTATTGCGAGTCAGCGTGTAAAGCCTGAGATTAATTACAGCATTGGCTCCATTTATGGAGTAAATGCTCTAAATATAAGGGTTTATTCCCATTTTCCTTTCGAGTCTTATTGAATAGTGTAAACCTGACTTGAACTAAAGTGAGGTCCAAATGAGTAACAAGGATGAAGTGGCTCAGAGCTGAAAGAGTAGCGACAAAGCCAAGGGGCATTGCAGGCTTGACCTGCTGTTGCTTAAAAGTAAGCGGGTGAATATTCATAGCGGAAGAGCGGTTCCGCCGCAATCAGCCGAAGACAGGGAGTGCAAAACGGTTCAGGTTTTCGATAAGTACTCGGGAAAGTGTTACCGGATCCCCAAAGCTTTAATCGATGACGAGAGCCGTTGAGATCAAAAAAGGGAGCTACTGCTCCCTTTCTCTTATCTATTGAAAACCTCCTCCATAGGAGGTGGTCGTTTTAATTACAAAATCCGTTGTCCCGGCTTGGCACCCGTTTCCGGGCTGATGATCTTTAGTTCCTTATCGTCGGAGCCAGCCATCAATACCATGCCTTCAGAGACACCAAAGCGCATCTTGCGTGGCGCCAGGTTAGCAACCATCACCACCAGTTTATCGACCAGTTGCTCCGGCTCATAGGCGGCCTTGATCCCCGCAAACACCTGGCGGGTTTCGCCCCCCAGATCCAGCTGCAGTTTCAGCAGCTTCTTCGCCTCAGGGATCCCTTCGGCGCTGATCACCCGGGCAACCCGCAGATCCAACTTGATGAAGTCATCATAGCCGATCTCATCGGCGATTGGCTCCTCGGCCAGTGGGCCGCTGGGCTGAGGCTTGGTAACCTGCTCCAGTTCATGTTTGGACGCTTCAACCATCTTCTCAATGTGGGAAGGGTCAATGCGGGTAAACAGGGCCTTGAAGCGGCTGATTTGATGAGAAGTCAGCGGCTTAACCCGGGCATCCCAGCTCAGCTCACAATTGAGGAAGGCCTCGGAGCGAGCCGCAAGCTCAGGCATCACCGGCTTGAGATAGGTCATCAGTACCCGGAACAGGTTCAGGCCAACGCTAGAGATCGCTTGCAGTTGCTGCTCCTGGCCCTCCTGCTTGGCAACCACCCAGGGGGCTTTCTCGTCGATGTAGCGGTTTGCTTCATCGGCCAGTGCCATGATCTCACGGATCGCCTTACCAAATTCGCGTGCCTCGAAATGGGCCGCAATTGACTCGCCAGCTTCGACAAACTGCTGATACAGCTCAGGCTCGGCGCAGCTCTCGGCGAGCATGCCGTCAAATCGCTTACTGATGAAGCCTGCGTTGCGTGAGGCGAGGTTCACCAGCTTGTTCACCACATCGGAGTTGACCCGCTGCACAAAGTCTTCCAGGTTCAGATCGATATCATCGATGCGGTTGGAGAGCTTGGCCGCATAGTAATAGCGCAGGCACTCGGGATCCAGGTGGTTGAGGTAGGTGTCCGCCTTGATGAAGGTGCCCTTGGATTTGGACATCTTGGAGCCGTTGACCGTGATATAGCCGTGGACGAAGACATTGCTCGGCTTTCTGAAACCTGAGCCCTCAAGCATGGCTGGCCAGAACAGGCTGTGGAAATAGACAATATCCTTGCCGATGAAGTGATACAGCTCACTGCTCGCTTCCTGTTCTTTCTTCCAGAACAGATCAAAATCAAGCTCGGGACGCTTGCTACACAGGTTTTTGAAGGCGCTCATGTAACCTATGGGTGCATCCAGCCACACATAAAAGTACTTGCCGGGAGCATCCGGGATCTCAAAGCCGAAGTAGGGGGCGTCACGGGTGATGTCCCATTGCTGCAGCCCGGTTTCAAACCATTCGCTGAGCTTATTGGCCATCTCTTCCTGGACCGAGCCCGAGTGGACCCACTCCTTGAGCATGGACTCGAACTGAGGCAGATCAAAGAAGAAGTGCTCGGTTTTCTTCATCACAGGCTCAGCGCCGGAAACTGCCGAGGTGGGGTTGATCAGCTCGGTCGGGCTATAGGTGGCACCACAGTTATCACAGTTATCACCATATTGATCTTCTGACTTACAGCGTGGGCAGATCCCTTTCACGAAACGATCCGGCAGGAACATCTCTTTTTGCGGATCAAACAGCTGAGAGATGGTGCGGCTTTGGATATAACCGTTCTGCTTGAGCTGGGTATAGATATAACCCGCCAGCTCACGGTTCTCTTCGCTGTGAGTCGAGTAGTAATGATCGAAGCTGATGTTAAAGCGTGAAAAATCAGACTGGTGCTCTTTGGAGACCTCTTCAATCATCTGCTCTGGCGTCATTCCCATCTGCTGAGCCTTGAGCATAATCGGTGTGCCATGGGCATCATCGGCACAGATAAAATGCACATTATGGCCGCGCATGCGCAGGTAACGGACCCAGATATCGGCTTGGATATGCTCCAGCATATGTCCGAGATGGATAGAGCCGTTAGCGTAAGGCAGCGCACAAGTCACCAGGATATTACGAGAATCGTTTGCCATAGATTAAAAGGTGTCCAGTCTTAGGAGGAAAATGGGAGAAATAGTACCTCATGTTGCCCATTCTGCCTAGGGTTAGGGCCAATGAAACCCACAAAATAGATCCGGTTGGAATTTCAGTGAGAGGGAGTAAACTGGCAACCATTGATCAATGATGGAATCTATCTCAATGAATAATCTAGAGGGACTGGAGCAACAGATCCGTGCGCAGCTGTCTAATTTTAAGCCCGATGGCTGGGAAAGCTCGCTGACAGAGGCGGGGTTTTTAAAGGCAATTGATCTCAGTGATGACAAGCTGGTGGTGAAGATCCGTTTGCCATTTGCCGGCCAGGGCTACCTGCAGTTACTGATGCAGGATTTTGGCAACAGTCTAAGAGAGCTCAGTGGCGTCTCAGAGATCGAATTTGCAATCACCACGGATGTTGCCACCATCAAGCGCGCCATGGAGTTACCTGGCATTCGTAACGTTCGCAATATCATCGCCGTCTCTTCCGGAAAGGGAGGCGTGGGTAAATCCACTACGGCGGTGAACCTGGCGCTGGCTCTGTCCCATGAGGGCGCCAGAGTCGGGTTGCTGGATGCGGATATCTATGGGCCCTCCATCCCGCTGATGCTGGGAACCCGCGATCAAAAGCCGGTCAGTCCGGATGGGAAGATGATGCTGCCGATCGACTCCTTTGGCATCGTTTCAAACAGTATCGGTTATATGGTTCCCGAGGAACAGGCGGCGATCTGGCGCGGGCCAATGGCGAGTAAAGCCTTGTCTCAGCTCCTTTATGATACCGCCTGGCCCGAGTTGGATTACCTGGTGATCGATATGCCGCCGGGAACCGGTGATATCCAGCTCACTTTAGCGCAGCAGGTGCCCACCACGGCGGCTGTGGTGATCACCACGCCCCAGGATATCGCTCTTGCCGACGCCCGTAAGGGGATCGCCATGTTTCGTAAAATGAATATCCCTGTGCTGGGAGTCGTGGAAAATATGAGCTATTACATCTGCAGTCAATGCGGACGTCACGACGCTCTGTTTGGCTCGGGGGGAGGGGAGTCTCTGGTCCAGGAGTGCCAGAGCCAGCTTTTGGGAGAGCTTCCGCTGCACCGTACTGTGCGTGAAGATGGTGATGCCGGTACCCCAAGCGTCGCCCATCAAAAAGATCCACTGCTGACCAAGCCCTATTTTGAGCTGGCGCGTAAGACAGCGGCCGTGCTTTACTTCACAGGGGAGGTGATCCCAAACGAAATCTCGATAGCTCAGCTCTAGGCAAATATTTTGGGGTTCACATCTGGCATCTGGGCCTGGAACCCCTTTATAATGGGAAGGTTTTGTATCGTTAAAAAGATTGGGGAATAAAAAAGATGTCTGACACCCAACGTTCTTGTGTCATTATCGGGATTGCTGGTGCATCCGCTTCTGGTAAGAGTTTGATTGCGCAAACTATTTTTGAGGAGCTGGTGGAAGAGGTCGGTGAAGAGCAGATTGGCGTTATCACCGAGGATTGTTACTACCGGGATCAAGGTCACCTGACCATGGATGAGCGGGTCAAGACGAACTATGACCACCCCAGCGCTCTGGATCATGATCTGCTGGCTCAGGATCTCACCACCCTGCTTAAGGGAGAGCGGGTCAATGTGCCTCAATACTCCTATTCTGAGCACACCCGCCTGGATGAAACTACCGCCTTTACACCCAAGAAGGTGATTATTCTTGAGGGGATCCTGTTGCTTACCGATCCCAGGTTGCGTGCCCTGATGGACGCGACCATCTTCATGGATACACCTCTTGATATCTGTCTGTTGCGCCGCCTGAGTCGGGATGTTCAGGAGCGTGGACGCAGCATGGATTCGGTCCTCCAGCAGTATCAAACCACGGTACGCCCCATGTTCATGCAGTTTATTGAGCCTTCGAAACAGTACGCGGATGTGATTGTGCCCCGAGGCGGTCGCAACCGGATCGCGATCGACATGATCAAGGCCCGTATCCGGCACATGGTGCTGGGTTAATCATTCCCGGAGGCAGGTGTTACCCGCCTCTTTTTATATATGGAGTAGAACATGCGCCTTTGTGATACACACATTGAGCAGTATTTAGCCGAGGGGAAGATCAAGGTTGAGCCTGCACCGGCGATTGAGCGGATCAGTGGTGTCAGCCTGGATGTCCTGCTGGGAAATGCATTCCGGGTGTTTAAGGATCACACCGCCCCCTATATCGATCTCAGTGCCAATTCAGATCAGATGGCGGATGCGATCAACCGGGTGATGAGTGATGAGATCATCATTGAGGATGGTGAGGCATTCTTCCTGCATCCGGGCGAGCTGGCGCTGGCGGTGACCCATGAGTCGGTGACCCTGCCGGATAACGTGGTGGGTTGGCTGGATGGTCGCTCCTCTCTGGCGCGTCTGGGGCTCATGGTCCACGTGACGGCCCACCGGATTGATCCGGGCTGGTCCGGGAAAATCGTATTAGAATTTTACAATAGTGGAAAACTGCCTTTGGCACTGCGTCCTAAGATGGTGATTGGAGCCCTTAACTTTGAACTGCTGAGCGCTCCGGCGGCCCGTCCCTATAACAAGCGGGTCAACGCCAAGTACAAGGAGCAGCAAGGGGCAGTTGCCAGCCGGATCAGTCAGGACTAATCGTTAACCAGGGAAGAGTTACATGAAAAAGCTACTCTATGCGGTCATTATCATCATTGTCTTGTTGGTGATTGGGGGGGTAGCTCTTTCGAGCTTTATCAACCCTGATCAGGTCAAAACCATGCTGGTGGAGCAGGTGAAGGCCAAAACGGGTCGGCAGTTGGTGATCGATGGCAAGTTGTCGTTTTCACTATTTCCGACCGTTGGCTTTACGCTGGGTCGTACCGAGCTGAAGAATCCAGCCGGTTTTGGCGGAGGAGATACCCTCTCCGTGGATCAGGTCTCAATGAGTGTGGCCTTGCTGCCTCTTTTGAGCAAAAAAATTGAGGTGGGTGAGCTGACTCTCAATGGGGCTCATTTTAATCTCATTACCCTCAAAGATGGTAAAAATAACCTCCAGGATCTCACTCAGCCCCCGGCCAAGACCCAAACCCCGGCTCAGTCAGAAAAACCGGCTCAAACAGCCGAGGCAGCCAAGACTCCAGCCAAGCCGGCGGCAGATGCCAGCGTTGAAAAGAAAGCTCCCTTCTCAATTGAGGTTGCCGGGATCAATATCCAAAATGCCAAGCTAAGCATCGATAATCAGCAAACCGGGCAAAAGACAGAGCTCTCGGGAGTAAATCTCAAGATGGCGCGCTTTGTCACCGACAGTGCGGTGCCGGTGACATTTTCGGCCAGTCTAAGTCAGGGGGAGCTGTCGGCGAAGGTCTCTTCCAGCCTGAAGGTTCTGGTGGCCAAGAACTTCGATCGCTTTGCGATGACGGATATGAAGACTACCCTGGATGCGAAGGGGCCTTCAATCCCAACCGGGCATAAAAAGGTTGAGCTACAGGGCGATGCCAGTTACCAGGTAAGTCAGGGGCTGGCGACTCTTAAGCCGATTAAGCTGATGGTTGACGATATTACCCTCCAGGGAGACGCCTCGTTTAAGCAGGGCAAGCTGCCCAGCATAGGTTTTAACTTCCATAGCAGTGCCATCGATGCGGACAAGCTGCTGGCCGAGATGAAGCAGACCGGCCCGGCGGCGACACCTGCTGCGTCGGCAAAGACTCCTGCTAAACCAGCTTCGACCAGCAGCAAAAAGCCTGCGAATTCATCCAAGGTGCCGGCAGCTCAGGCAGAGCCTGATCTAAGCTTCCTCAAGCTGTTTAACCTCAATGGCAAGCTCAAGGTGGATCAGTTTAAGGTCGCTAACATCAAGATGGATAATATCGCGCTGCAACTGGTGGTGAAAAACGGTGTGCTATCCGTCAACAAGACCCATGCCGATCTCTATAAGGGAGCCGTCGATTTAGAGGCCCGGGTGGATGCCAGAAATACTCCGGCCAGTTTTAGCTTTGCCCCCGTGGTTAAGGGGGTGCTGATCCAGCCGCTGCTCAAGGATGCCACAGGTAAGGGGCTGCTGGCGGGTACCGCTAACTTCAACGGTAAGCTGAGCGGTGTGGGACTGAGTGACAGCGCCATCCGTAAAACCCTCAGTGGTAATCTGGCGCTGAATGTTAGCGATGGGGCCCTGTATGGGATCAACATTCCCTCGATGATCCGTAAGGCCTATGCGGCGTTTAAGGGGCAGCAGCTGCCTGCCGATCAACAGGTTGAGAAAACCGACTTCAGCTCGCTGAGCGGAAATTTCAATATCCGCAATGGCTTGGTGAAGACCTCAGATCTGGCCCTGGCTTCGCCTCTGATCCGGGTGGATGGGAGTGGTCAAACCAATCTTTCCTCCGAGAGCATGGACTTTGTGTTTGACACCAAGGTGGTGGGAAGCTTGAAGGGACAGGATGGTAAATCGATCAAAGATCTTAAAGGGCTCATCATCCCGGTTACCGTGAAGGGCAGCTGGCAGCAACCAAAGCCCGGGCTGGATCTCAATAAGCTTCTCAAAGAGCAGGCTACCCAGCAGCTCAAGAAGAAGGTAGAGGATAAGCTCAAGGATAAGTTGGGCGGTGATCTGCTCAAGGGGCTGTTTAACTAGAACCCTATCAAATACAAGCATAAAAAAGCCGGAGCTAGCTCCGGCTTTTTTATGCCTTGAATCTTGTAAATTGGCAGTGGTAGCTTTGGATGGTTCGGAGTAAAATAACCACAGTTTATTAGTGGGCAGGCCTGATTGAGTGGCCAGGCCTCATCAGGCGTATTAAATGGAGTGAGCATGTCCGTTATCATCAGCAATGAGATCAAGCAAAAGATCAACCAGGCCCAGATCCAACTGGGGGAAAAATTTATTCAGCAGGGGCGTACTATTCCTGAGCTATCTTCCGAGCAGGGTTACCAGCCCACCGAGGAGCAGCTGCGGATGATGGTGATGATCAAGCTTTTTTCTGAGCAGGCGCAGCAATCATAATCAAAACCGAATTATAACGGTGCCGATACTCAGGTGCCGTTTATTCAGCCTCTACCTATTAACGATACTCACCTCTTAATCTCAATAAGCGCCTTGCATTTGTCAGCCTGCCTCAGAGGAGGAGAGCCGGGTAGCTACGCGTTGTTTGTGCCACAGGATGAAAGAAAAAAGCCGGATGCATATCCGGCTTTTTAAGTGAGGTTTTATTAACGGCTGTAGTAGCAAAGATTCAGTAGTTGCTCCAACTCCTCAAGCGATGGCGCTCTTGGGTTACAGCCGGTACAGGCATCATTGAGGGCGTTTTGTGCCATGGTTTTCACCTTAGCTTTCCACGCTGACTCATCCACCCCATAGGCTTTAAAGCAGCTCTCTACGCCAACCTGGTTGCGCAGCTCTTCGATGCGCCAGGCCAGACGCTCACTGCTTGATTCACCGAGAACCTTGGCGAGATTTGCATATTTTGCTTCACAAACCTGGGCATTAAAGCGGATCACGCTTGGCAGCAGGATGGCGTTGGCACGGCCATGGGGGACCCCAAACATGCCGCCCACCTGGTGAGCCATCGAGTGCACAATTCCCAACAGCGCATTGGTAAAGGACATTCCGGCCAGGCAGGAGGCATCGTGCATCTTCTGACGCGCTTCCAGGTTTTCGCCATTTTGGTATGCCAGTGGCAGATTCTCAAAGATATCCACCACCGCACGCTCAGCCAGAGAGTCGGTGTAAGCATCGGCCAGAGGTGTCACATAGGCTTCCAAAGCGTGGGTCAGGGCATCCAGTCCCGTGTTCGCGGTGACATGGGTGGGCATAGAGCGACACAGTTCGGCATCGACGATAGCGATATCTGGACACAGCTCATAGGAGACCAGCGGGTATTTAGTGCCTTTTTCACGATCCGTTATCACCGAGACACAGGTGGCTTCGGTGCCGGTACCACTGGTTGAGGGAATGGCAACAAATCGCGCCTTGTTACGCAGTGGCTTGATGGTAAAAGGGGGAATGATCTCTTCAAATTTCGTTTCGGGGTATTCATAGAATACCCACATCGCCTTGGCAGCATCGATGGCTGAACAACCTCCGAGGCCGATGATGAGATCCGGTTGCTCGTTGCACATCATATCGAAACCGGCCATCACGGTTTCTATCGATGGATCGGCTTCGACCCCATCAAAAACCACACTCTTGATCCCGGCGCTGTGTAGCAGTTCGACAGCCTTGTCGACAAATCCGGCTTTTTTCATCGAGCCTTTACCGGTCACGATAAGCGCCTTAGTTCCATCGAGCTCGGCGAGCTTGTTGAAGGTACCCAGTCCATGAAAAATCTTGCCGGGAACAATAAAATTATCAGCCATGACGATATGTATCCTTGTTGTGTTAGTAACAAAATAGAAAGTCATTTTCTATTTATTAAAGGTGTTGATGTTTCACCCGGAGCAAAGGTTACTAATTGTAACTTATCGTAATATGTTATTTTATTAACTCATTTATTGAGATGCCGATTCTTACATAGTTTTTTTATTTTGTATAGTTTGTACTAAATTCAAAAGAATAATACAAAATATTGTATGCATTAACCTTTTATTAATTGATTGTGACTGTATTTTATATAAATCGCATTAAATCTATAATTATAATGATGGTTATAAATTTAAAACTGTATCTTCAAAATAGTATTGATGAATCTGTTAGTGTTTATTCATGGCTATACGGATGCCGGTTAAATTCTTTTTATCCTTGATGGCAGAGCATCTTACACCGGGACTCAGGGGGAATTGGCCTGCCTTCGATGCGATAGTGAGCCTGAAGGCAGACCTTGGGTATCTCTGAATGTTGCGGGCATGTTAACATCGGCTGTTTGTCGAGTTATTTTTTATAGAAACTACCTCTTGAATAGATAAAACCAGCGGCGAAATGACCCCGTTGAGGCTCCTTAAATGTATCTGAAATGTTAATTTCGGACTTTTTTATAAGCGATTATTCATCCGAACGATGAGTTGTGTTGTGAGAGACTTTGAGCATTAGTTTAAAAAACGGTCTCCAGGCGAGATGTTATAGAAAAAATAGCTCATTTGGGGCTCTTGTCCCCCTATGGGGCGATTGCCGCCCTGAGGTGAGAGCGAGACAATAACAGCCACTTGTCTGACGCCAACAACCCCGGTTGTGTTGATGACCGAACGTATCTATTAATCCAGGGAGAGCCTAGTCATGAATTCAGATCAACAGATCGCAGAGCCAGAGCAGAGCAGAGTCCACAAGGAAAATAATCCAGATATTTTAAACTGCTGCCATATAAAACCCGTTGCGACCAGTTATGTACCTTATGCGGGACCTAAATTGCTTGATACGCCTCTTTTGAATAAGGGAACGGCATTTAGTCCGAAAGAGCGAATCGCTTTTAACCTGGAGGGACTCCTGCCTCAGGCAATCGAAACCCTGGATGAGCAAGTTGAGCGTGCCTATCAGCAGTATTTGGCGGCGGCGGATGATATGGGTCGGCATATCTATCTTCGAAATCTGCAAGATACGAATGAAACACTATTTTATCGGCTGATCGGTGATCACCTCACTGAGATGATGCCGCTTATCTATACACCGACAGTGGGCCAGGCTTGTCAGGAGTTTTCGGATATTTACCGCCGCCATCGGGGCCTGTTTATCGCATATCCGGACCGTGAACGAATTGATGATATTTTGGATAATGCGACTCACAACGAGGTAAAGGTGATCGTGGTCACCGACGGTGAAAGGATCCTGGGTTGGGAGATCAGGGGATCGGCGGCATGGGGATCCCAATTGGTAAACTCTCCCTTTACACCGCTTGTGGTGGGATCAACCCTGAGCATACTCTGCCGATCGTCCTCGATTGCGGGACCAATAATGAAGCCCTGTTAAAGGATCCCATGTATATGGGCTGGCGCCATAAGCGAATTGATGGCCAGAGCTATGATGATTTTGTTGAGCTCTTTATCCAGGCGATCAAAAAGCGTTGGCCTGAGGTGCTGTTACAGTTTGAAGATTTTGCGCTGCCCCATGCCCAGCCCTGTTAGAGCGCTATCAGGATGAGCTCTGTTGCTTTAATGATGATATTCAGGGGACAGCTACCGTGACCCTGGGTACCCTGCTTGCAGCAACCCGGGCCACCGGAAGGCAGCTTCAAGAGATGCGAGTCGCTTTTCTTGGGGGAGGCTCCGCCGGTTGTGGGATTGCCGAGCAGATCATTGCTCAGATGTGTTGCGAGGGACTTAGTGAGGCACAGGCCCGTGAGCGGGTCTACATGGTGGATCGCTATGGCCTGTTGCTTAGCGATATGCAGGGCCTGACACCGGCGCAGCAGAAGCTGGCCCAGAGTCCGGATCTCAAATCATCATGGGGGCTCGCTCAGGGTGAGGGGATCTCGCTCAAGCGGGTGGTTGAGCATGGACAGCCGGATATTCTGATCGGGGTGTCCGGTCAGGCGGGTCTTTTCAGCGAAGAGCTGATCCGCAGCATGCATAGCTATTGTCAGCAGCCGATTATTTTCCCGCTGTCAAACCCAACCTCGCGGATTGAGGCGACGCCCCAGGATATCCTGAAGTGGACTTCCGGTCAGGCGATTGTCGCAACCGGTAGCCCCTTCAACCCGGTTGAGCTCAATGGCAAGCGCTTTGAGATTGCCCAGTGCAACAACTCCTACATTTTCCCCGGGGTAGGCCTGGGTGTTCTGGTCAGTGGAGCGAACCGGGTGACTCATGAGATGCTGATGGCCGCTAGCCGGGCCCTTGCCGATGCATCGCCCCTGGCGCAGCAAACCGGGCAGTCACTGTTGCCTCCGCTATCACAGATCCAGCGGGTGAGTAAAAAGATAGCCCTTGAGGTTGCCAAGATGGCTCAGCAGCAGGGTCTTGCCTACCAAAGACCCGATGCCATCTGGGAGCAATTGATTGAGGAGAGTTTCTGGACCCCGCACTACCGCCAGTATCGCCGCAGCTACTTCTAAAAATAAACCGGGTGCAGGAGAACGCCTGCACCCGGTGGCCAGCCAACACCAACTATAATAAGAATCCCCGGAGACCCTACATGGTTGCTGATATTATTAGTGTACTCTCTATCATTGTTGTTATTTTGATCGGATATATCTCAGGCAAACGGAATATCATCTCGAGTGATATGTCTTCAGAGCTATCAAAAATCGTGATGCTCATTACCTTCCCGTTTGCCCTTTTTGTCTCTACCGCAAAGTCAGACATTCATAACCTGGTGAATGTGAGCTTTTTTGGAGCCTTTTTCTTTGGATTGATGGGGCTCTACCTGTTGATCCTGCTGTTTTGTCTTTGGGTTCTGAAAAAAGATCGCAAAACCTCAGGGATCATTGCTCTGTCTATCTCTTTTCCAAACATGGCGTTCATGGGGATCCCTTACCTTTCTCAGACCCTGGGGGGAGACTCCCTGATCGCGATCGCAATTGGGAATGTGATCACCTCGGTGTTTATGATCCCTATAACCGTCGCTCTGGTTGAGGGAGAGCATGCCCAGACCTCCTTTGGCGGGCAGCTCATCAATGTACTCAAAAAGCCTCTGGTGTTTGCGCCGATCATTGGGATCATTTTTTCGGCACTGCATATAGAATTGCCTCAATTTGTGAGCAATGGTTTCAGCCTCATTGGTTCAGCGACCTCACCGATTGCCCTGTTTGCACTGGGGCTGATGATGACCAAGTTTAAATTCAGGTTTAGCCAGGGCTCGGTGAGCGGGATCATCTTAAAGTTACTGGTGCAGCCGGTGATAGCAATCGCCTTTGTGGTTATTTTTTCGCTGCACGGGCTCCAGGCCCAGGAGATAGTGATCCTGGTCGCCATGCCCAGTGCTGTGATTGTTGGTATGTTCACCGAGAAATACAACACCTACCAGGATGAAGCCGTCAGCATGATCCTGGGGGCAGTGTGGTCTCTATCTTTACTTTGGTGCTGTTTACCGTCCTCTCAACCCATCTGTAATCGCCTCCTTGGCTAAATACTCTGTTGCCGCCCATGATGGGCGGCTTCTATACTCACTCCTGACCCCCCTTAATTCTGCTGTGACCTCCTTGATATAAATCCCTGTCCCTGAGCTCGCTTCCCTGTGACTTCATAAACGGGAATCATTGTGGATTCATATGAGAAATGGGACAGAGCTCGCGATTTTTGCGGACTATTGTTTATCAATTCCGGGTATATTTTCATCAGAAGATCAGGATCCGACGCCATGATCATCAACAGAACCTGGGCCTGAGTGTCAGGAGATGGCAGCTCGGTCACAGCCGATCATCCACCTACAAACGCCAATCGTCCGGGATTGTGTGCGGCCCGGGATGGCAAGGTCAAAGTAAGGTCGTCATACAGGGGAGTAGCCGCTATGGAGAATAAGACAAGACCCGAGACTAATCTCAAATCACTTGCGATCACCCTGCTGGTTGGGGTGATCATCTGGTTTATCCCCACTCCTTCGGGAGTCTCAGGTCACGCCTGGCAACTTCTGGCGATTTTCGTGGCAACCATCCTTGGCTTGATCATCAAGCCGCTCCCTTTGGGCGGCGTTGCGATTGTTGGGATCACCATGACGGCCCTGACCGGAACTTTGAGTATATCCCAGTCCCTCAGTGGATTTTCCAATTCGACGATCTGGCTCATCGTGAGTGCATTTTTTATCTCCAGGGGCTTTATTAAAACAGGACTGGGGCGGCGCATCGCTTATCTGTTGATGGCCCGGTTGGGTAAGAGCTCACTGGGGCTTTGTTACGGGATATCACTGGCAGATCTGATCCTGGCACCGGCGATCCCTTCAAATACAGCGCGCTGTGGAGGGATCATCTACCCTCTGCTTGCCTCGGTGGCAAAAGCTTACGGCAGCGATCCCGAGCAGGGGACTGAGCGAAAGTTGGGGGCTTTTTTAATCAAGAGTGCCTATCAGGTGAACATGATCACCAGCGCCATGTTCATGACAGCGATGGCGGCGAACCCACTGGCGGTTAAACTTGCATCGGATCAACAGATCCAGATCAGCTGGGGGAGTTGGGCGATCGCGGCGGCGGTTCCGGGGATCGTCTCTTTACTCACTCTTCCCCTGCTGCTGTATAAGCTTTACCCGCCGCAGATTCGCGCGACGCCTCAGGCGGCACAGATTGCTCACGATAAACTCAAAGAGATGGGAAGCGTCTCGACTCAGGAGTGGGTGATGCTTGGTGTCTTTGTTCTGCTGTTGGTATTGTGGATCGGTGGTTCGACTCTTGGTATTCATTCGACAACGGCAGCCCTGACCGGTCTTGCGATTCTGATGCTGTGTGGCACCCTGAGCTGGACAGATATCATTCAGGAAAAAGGGGCCTGGACTACCCTGATCTGGTTTTCTGCGCTGGTGATGATGGCTGATTATCTCAATAAGCTGGGACTGATCGGCTGGTTTACCCACAGCATCTCCGGATCGGTCAACGGTTTGAACTGGGAGCTCGCCTTTTTGATCCTGGCGCTGGTGTATCTCTTTTCTCACTATCTGTTTGCCAGTAGCACAGCTCATGTGGCGGCCATGTATGGGGCATTTCTCAGTGTGTCGATTGCGGTCGGGACACCGCCGATGCTGGCGGCCCTGGTTCTTGCATTTTTCAGCAATTTGATGGGGAGTTTGACTCATTATGGCAGCGGACCTGCGCCTGTACTCTTTGGCTCAAATCATGTTGCGATGAAACATTGGTGGGGACTTGGCTTGCTGTGTGCCCTGGTGAATATCCTGATCTGGCTGGTAATTGGCGGCAGCTGGTGGCGAGTCCTGGGCCTTTGGTAATAGGCTGGTTTCGAACAAATCTGAAGGGGCGGTCAGCCCCTTTTTACACATGATGCTCTTTAACTGAGATCGACATCCTTGCAACCAAACATCAGGGTCACAAAAAAACCTCCCAGATAAGAAACCAGTAACCCGGCGGCATAGACCAGCATTCCGGCAAAGATCCCGCTGTGGGATGTCATCAGGGGTAAAGCGACAATCCCTGAGGGCCCAAAGATGGTGTTCAGGCCAATCGGCAGTCCAAACCAGGCCACCAACCCCACAAAGAAGCCACCCATGGCACCCCCGATACAGGCGGTCACAAAGGGTTTCATTCTCGGCAGGGTCACCCCATAGATCAGGGGTTCACCGATCCCCAGAAAGCCAGGAATGATCGCTCCGCGGATCTGGGTTCGCAGCAGTGAGCCTTTTTCGGCCCGTAGGTAGAGCGCCAAGGCTGCGCCCACCTGTCCACCACCGGCCATCGCAAGAATTGGGAACAGTGAATTAAACCCCTGGGCCTTCATCAGGGCGAAGTAGACGGGAACAAACCCCTGGTGGATCCCGAACATCACGGCGATCAGAAATAGCCCTGCCAGCAAGGCACTCCCCAGGGGATTGCCGTTAAGATGGATAAACAGCCAGGACATCCCTTTAAACAGGACACCGCCGACGGGCATGATGATCACAAAGGTCACCGCGCCCATCACCAGCAGAGTTAGCAGTGAGGTCAGGATCATATCCAGATTGTCGGGGATCTTTTGGCGAATGATCTGCTCAACCCGGGCGCCGAGGATAGAGGCGATAAGAACGCCGATGATACTGCCGCGCGGATCGATTCCCAGGCCAAAAAAATCATGCATACCCGAGTAGATCCCGGAGCTGGCGGAGGGATCGTAGCCCAACACAAACAAAGAGGCGATGATAGCCCCATTCACCCCCGAGCCTCCAAAGGCCTTTTGTGCGTTATAACCGATAAGAATACTCAGGAAACTAAAGAGTCCCTTGCTAAAAACTTTCAGATAGTTCACCAGATCCAGCAGGCTCTGACTGGGGTGCGGGTGACCCGCGATCAGAGATTGCTCAATCAGGGTTGCTATTCCCAGGAGTAAACCTGCGGCGATAAAGCCTGGGATCAGAGGGGTAAATATAGTGGCAAACCGGGTCATGAAATGATGGATGCCGCGGTTTTGCTTCCCCTTAAGCTTCTGCTTATTATCTGCTGCTATCTCTTTGAGCGATTCTGTGTCGGGGGACGCTGGAGCTTGGGGCTGATCCCCGCTGGCAAGGCCCTGGTTGATCATCTGTGCCGCGGTTTGGGCTTTACCCGGGCCAAGGATGATCTGCAGCTGATCGTCACTTTCAACCAGGCCCAGTACCCCTTGGATCTGTTTTAGTGCCTGGCGATCGGCCTTTGAATCCTCATGAAGCTGCAATCTAAGGCGGGTCATGCAGTGCCCACAGCGGGCAATATTTTGTGGCCCGCCAAGGGACTGGAGAATACGGTCAATCATATGCGACGTTATTTTTGCCATCTGACCCTCCTGGATCCAGAATCGTTAGATTTAACCCTGGTTGAGGGTCGCTCGTATATAGCCCCGGTTCTTGCTCAGCGCCTGCCGGGCCTGATCTGCATCGAGATGCATCAGCAACATGACGATTGCGGTCTTGCAGTGGTACTGACTTTGCTCCAGGGCGTCCCTGGCTTGTGAGGGGCTACAATCGGTTGCCTCCATCACGATTCGCTTCTGCCGCTCAACGAGCTTTTCATTGGTTGCCTGCACATCCACCATCAGGTTGCTGTATGCCTTGCCTAGCTTGATCATCGCGCCTGTGGTCAGCATGTTCAGGATCAGTTTTTGGGCGGTGCCGGCCTTCATACGGGTTGAGCCGGTCAGAGCCTCGGGGCCAACAACCGGGGTGATAGCAAGCTGAGCCTGGGTGTTGATGGCTCCCCCCGGGTTACAGCTCAGGGCGATGCTGGTCGCCCCGACCTGGTTGGCGTATTTAAGGGCGCCCATCACATAGGGAGTCCGCCCGGAGGCGGCTATCCCGACCACCACATCCTTTGCATTTGTCTTTATTTCAGCTAAGTCTTCTGCCCCCAACTCGGGCCGATCTTCGGCGCCCTCCACGGCCCGAAACATCGCCTCTTTTCCTCCGGCAATCAGACCGATGACCATCTCATGGGGTGTGCCATAGGTGGGGGGACACTCAGAAGCATCCAGGATCCCCAATCTTCCACTGGTGCCCGCTCCGCAATAGATAAGGCGTCCTCCCTGTCTGAAAGCATCAGTGATCCGTTCGATCGCCTCAGCTATTTGCGGCAGGACCTTTTCAATGGCCTGTGGAACCTTATGATCTTCGCGGTTAAAACAGTTCACCATCTCCAGGGTTGTCATCTGGTCGATGTTGAGTGTCTGAGGATTACGTGTTTCAGAAATAAGTTGACTGAGATCCATGTTGTTGATGCCCGCCCTTGCTTGCGAATAAAATATTCCTAGTTGATGCATTGTGTGGAATTATTTATTCTATGGCAACCCCGTTTGAGCTTTTATGAGCCAACTCACAAAAGGAATGGGTAGCCATCGATTCTTATCCGCAGCAGTGAGGAACCTTATGCCCTGTTTGACCAAGATAAAGCAGCTCATGGATAGCCTGAGTGACAACGAACAGAGAATTGCGCACTTCATTGTGCAGTCATCCGAGCTGGTGTGTAAGCTTTCGTCGGTAGAGCTGGCTCAGCGGGTTAAGGTGAGCCAGTCCGCTATCGTGAAGTTTTGTCAGAAGGTCGGATATCGGGGGTTTACCGATTTTCGCCTTGATCTGAGTAAGGGGCAGGGAGAGGCTCAGCAGAGTTGGGGGGATCCCTCCTATGTGCATAATGATATTGCCCGGGGTGATAGCCTGGCAGTCATCGCGGATAAGTTGATGCATGAGAAGATGATGGCTCTTAAGCTGACTCATCAGCTCAACCGTTCCGATGATGTGGAGCTGGCTGTCGATATGCTGGTGGAGAGTCGCTCTATTCTGCTAAGTGGGATCGGGGCCTCCTGGCATGTGGCGGAGGATCTGTCCCAAAAACTTTCAAAAATTGGTCAGCGGGCTACCTGTCATCAGGACCTGCATGCTGCCTTTGCCGCCTTACCTCATATGGATCATCAGGATCTGTTGCTGGTGATCTCCTATCGGGGGGAGCAGCGCCAGTTATGCCAGCTGGCAGAGCAGGCGCGAAAAAGGCGGATCCCCTTGCTGTTGATCACCCGGTGCCAGCCAAACCCGCTTCGCCAATACGCCACGCGGATCCTTTTTTCTGTTGCCGATGAAAGCTCATTTCGTAGCTCCTCCATCTCTTCACGAACCGCGCAGCTGGCCCTGACCGATCTGCTGTTTATGGGAGTGATCCAGCGGGATTTTGAATATGCCTCCGATCTGATCCGCCAGAGTCAGCAACTGCTCAATGAGCTCGAGCTTTAACTCTTCTGCCCTGAGCGAAAGGTTCTCGGGGCAGTTTCCTTAGCATAATCAGCAGCATTAGCCATATTTTTCACCCTAGGTTGCAATTGTCACCTACTATTAGTTGTAGGGAAGTGGATGATGTGAGGCTAAGGGATGATAGAGCTACTACGCAAACTCACCATTGCTCAGCGGCTATACGCAAATATTGTGATTGTGGCAATCGGTGTGATCGTGATTTCAAGCTACTTTTTGTCTGTGTACCACGAGTCACTACTCAATGAGAAACGCGCTAAAACTCAGGAGCTGGTGGAATCGGCCTATAAGGTGATGGAGCACTTTAGCTCCCTGAGCCAAAAGGGTGAGATGTCCAAAGAGGACGCTCAGAATGCAGCCAAAGAAGCGATCCGGGTTCTGCGCTACGGGAAAAATGGCTATTTCTGGCTGAACGATAGCGAGCCTCGCTCTGTGATGCACCCGATCAAGCCCGCCATTGAGGGGACCTATGTTGGGGATCTGCAGGATAAGAAGGGCAAGTATCTGTATAAAGAGATAGTGAAGGCTGGTCAATCTTCTTCTGCCGGTGGTGAGCTTGATTACTACTGGACCAAGTCCGGAGCATCAGAGCCCGTGCTCAAGGTCTCATTTGTGAAGCAGTTTAAGCCCTGGGACTGGTTTATCGGAACCGGTATCTATGTTGAAGATGTGCAGGCGCAATTTATGAGCCTGGTGTGGACCATAGTATTTGATATCGTGATCCTGCTGGTGATTCTGGGACTGATCTCTGCAGTCATTATCCGCAGTATCGGGCTACCCCTGCACGGAACCATCAAGGCCCTGAACGATATCTCAGAAGGTGAGGGCGATCTGACTCGTCGCCTTGATGAATCTGGTACCGATGAGATCTCGACCCTGTCTCATGCCTTTAATCGGTTTGTTGAGAAGCTGCAAAGCATGATCTCAGATATTCATGCCGCGAGCCAGAAGACGGTGAGTGAATCTCAGCTACTTTCCGAGATCGTGGGTAAAAATAGCACCATCGCGGCTCAGCAAAATCAGGAGACCGATGGCGTCGCAACCGCAATGAACGAGATGAGCAGTACCACCCAGGAGGTTGCGAATAACGCTCAGGGTGCGGCTCAGGCTGCCAATGAAACCAGTGAGCAAGCGGTGAACGGAATGGCGGTTGTGGATCAGACCATCCAGTTGATTGGTAATCTGGCCGATGAGTTGACGGAAACCGTGGGTGTATCAGAGCGTCTTGAGCAGGAAACTCAGCAGATCGGTTCGGTCCTGGATGTGATCCGCGGAATTGCCGAACAGACCAACCTGCTGGCATTGAATGCTGCGATCGAGGCGGCACGAGCCGGTGAGCAGGGCCGTGGTTTTGCGGTGGTTGCCGATGAGGTGCGTACCCTGGCCACCCGAACCCAGTCCAGCACCAACGAGATCCAGGAGATGATCGAGAAGCTGCAGCAGATGGCGAAAAATGTATCTGCGGCGATGGAGCGAACTCAGCAGCATTCGGTCGCTTCCGCGGAGCAGGCGCAACTGGCGGGTGAAGCCCTCGGTCAGATCAATGAGGGGATCACCTCAATCAATGATATGAACACCCAGATCGCCAGTGCAGCCGAAGAGCAGAGTCTGGCAGCCAATGAGATCAATCGTAATGTCACTAATATCGCGGATCTTTCTAATGAAACGGTTGAACAGAATACCCAAACCGAGCAGGCCGCAGGAGATCTCCGGGATGTCGGTGAACAGTTAACCGAGCTGGTGGGACGGTTTAAGTTCTGACCCTGCGTTGAAGGATAGTAACAAGCCCTCCTGAAGAGGGGCTTTTTTTAGGTTTATAGAGGAGCTATTGATTTGCCTCAAGCGCGCTTAAAAATGCCTGGGTATAACCCAGAGCAGGCTCATTGGTCCCACTGCCCGTAGGTATTGCAAAGGGAGCTGATGTCGTGGCAGCTGAGGGAGTATCCCGGTCAAAGGACCAGAAGTGTAACCCTGCCAGTTCGTGTGTTTTGGCCCATTGGGTGATGGTCTGGATATCTTGAGTGCTCGTTATTTCGCCCTGGGTATCATTTTGCCCGATCATAGGGGTTAGGGCGATCCGGCTCAGTGGGATCGCATATTTTGAATTAAGCTCCCGGGCGGCGGCTATCGAGGATTGTGCCATATCGCACTGACCTGAATCGCCCAACACACACCGGGAGTTTCCAAAGTCCATCGTCATCAGGTTGACCACAAAATTAAGTCCCGCCGCCTGGGCCTCTTTGATCGCCGTATCTCCCATCTCATTGACCGAGTATCCGGGCTTTCCAGAGCTTGCAAGGGTCAAACTCACTCGCAGCGTTTTTCCCTGTTGTGCCCAGTTTTTTTGGGTCTGAGCGGCGGCCTGCATTAACTGATGCAAGCTGTTTTGGTCGTAGCCTTTTTCAATATCGAAATCTAAACCCGCGAAATTGGGAGAGTCATAACGACTGAGAAATTGCTGCAGATGACCGGCTGAATCACAAATAAAGGGGGCATTCAGACCACCGGTTGAGATGATGTACTCTAGATCATGCTGTTGAAACTGCTGAATATTGTAGGAGACAAAATTGGAGTATTGACTCTGCTGTGGATCAATCCAGCCCCATTTTTCTGCACTGCAACTTCCCGAAGCAAATGCCCAGGTCGGGTCCGTCCCAACAAAGGAACGTGAGGTCCCACAGGTTTTCGGATAACTGCCTAATTCCAATGATTTTCTTCAGGTTTAGCTCCTCCTGATGAAGTAGGTAACTTACGCAACGGATATCAGGGGGAGAATTCCAAGGGTGTCTCGAAGCTTTTCGTCGGAAAAATCGTATTCGCCAAGCATGTTGATATGAGCCCAAGCCATAGGTGCATGTGCTGCTATCGATCGGATTAGGTTTTCTCTAGTCTCGGTATCCGGTGCCTTCTCGAGTTGGCGGGTGAGGTAAAGATAGTTCCAGCAGATGATGCTGTTTTTAATGAGTCGATTACAAGCTTCAGCGATTTCCTGCTCATCTTTCTCTTCCTGGGAAAACTCACGGGGATTGCCAACAGCGACGGCACGGGTAAAGCGGTTGGCGAGTTCAACTTTGTTTAACTGTCTTTCGATGGCCTGACGCAACTCAAGGTCATCAACATAGCGTAGAATGAACAGAGATTTGATGATCTGCCCAAAAGCTTTGATTGTTTGGTAAAGTGCGTGCTGGCGAGAGTAAGAATTAAGGCGACGGAAGATATCAGACGCGGTGTTTTCCTTGAGCTTGATTGTAGTGACGAGACGCAACAGAAAGTCCCAGTTATCAAGGATCAGTCTCTCATTGATAGTCTTGTCCGGTTTGATAACCCAACCTTGCTCTTCACTTCGATCGCGAGGCTTGAATATGTAGAGGGTTTGCTTACCTACTCCTTTGATCCGCGGGGCGAATGAGAATCCCAGTAGATGAGTGAGGCCGAAGATAGCTTCTGTATAGCCATGGCTGTCTGTGGAGTGGATGTCGCTTTTGACTACGTCATTGCACATGAGTCCATCAATCACGTAGGCGCTTTCACGATCAGCCGCACTAATCATCAGGGAGTGCCAGAGGAAGTGACGTTCATCGACAAATGTGTAAGCTGAGACACCTTGGCCCTGTCCAAAGTATTTGAAAGATCGGCTTGCAGCCAGACTTTCGCCACGAACCTCGAATTTTTGACCGTCGCTAGCGGTGTGAAGCATCTCAGTATCCTGACGGTAGATATTCGGCAATTTCATTTCATCCATAGCCTTAACCACAGTGTCATTAGCTGCACGGATATTGTCGAGGGAGAAGCGCCAGTTGACTGCGTATTCCAGTTCGCTTTCGGTGACTTGTGATGAGATCCGAGCCATTTTTCGGACGCCAATGCCGCAGCCAAGTCCCATGATGCCAGCTAGAAGTGCAGGGCGGGAAGCAGAAGCATCGCGGATATGAGTTTGTCGCCAGTGTTCGAATTGCCCGAGCATGCCGCAGTGATTGTTAATGGTCTCCAATACCTGTGCTAACGGAACATCGTGCCGTTGAGGAAATAAATCGCTAGTCGAGCTGGTATCATCCGATTCAACAGCTGGAGTCGATACATGGAAAACATCGTCGCTGCGCACTTTCAAATGCGGATTGACGGCGGCGTTGCCGTTCGTGCACTGATATTGCCGCGCTAATGCATCTCTGAGTGTAGCTAATACGGGAGCCGGATCCGTGAATCCGCTCAAGCCAGCTCGTGCCAGCAAATCCTGCTTATCCTGTTCCCATCGTTCAGAGGAGATCAGGTAGGCGTCCATGGGGCGATATTTGTAGGACTGAGAGAGATTGAGGTGGCCAGACTTGATGGCTGCTGTCACATGTTGGAACAGAAATACTTTGTAGAGCGAGGGGCGGAACGTTCCATCAGCGCGTGTGAGGGCTACTTGCTCGTCAGCATTAAGAAAGCCCACCGGAGCACCAGTGGCAATTGAGCCATCACGGTTTTGAAAGTAATCAATGGCATTAATGAGACTGATGGCGCCCTCGTTTCGGTCAAATTTGATCACGCGTAAGATGGGACTGAGGCGATTTTGCAATCTCAATGACTGGGTCTCTATCACATCAAACCAGCTTCCATCTTTTCCAGTTTCGGCGAGCTCATCCTTCAACCGCTTGAATTCGCTAGGTTTTTCCTTGTCGAGCAAAGAGCGGATGGTGCTTACCTTCTGTGCGTCGGATAAATCACCGGTCTCCGTTACCCTACGGATATCGCGTAAGAGGCTGAATACTGAAGAGTCCAGATCGTTAACAACAGCGCTGAGCTGATCCTGCTGTTTTTTATGGCCTTTGATAAGGAGCTCATTGTGCTCCCTGGTCGCTTTTGCCTGAAAAGATGCCATGACACTGAGCCAGAGATCGATCAGATTATCCTGTGTTCGATAAAATTGATGGCCGACGAACGCAGCGGCATGAATGTAGCGATCACTTTCTGTTCGTCGCCGGATCTGAAACATCTCTGATCGGAGTACGCTTCCCGCATAATAACGGATACCGGCAACACCCAGGTTGAGAGCCGTCAGAGTTTCTTCAATTTGACCATACAGCGTAGAGAGCGTTTTATAATCGGTGATCGCTTCCTTAATCTTCGTAGGTTTTGTCGATTGCGATAGCTTCTTCAATAAGGTCAGTCGATACCGATTCTGGTTATTTGCTGTTGTAAAAAGGTCATCCATCAGGGCGCGGGCCTCATCAGTGAGGTGCGTATCCATGAGCTCAATCAGTTCCATCTTTCGAGCCTGCAACCCTGCGCGGATCAATTCAAGTAGAACCCCTGCTCTAGGGAGCTGAACCCGGCGTTGGATCAGGTAATCAATGCACCGGTCAAAAATCAAACGCGGCTTAAGGTGTGTTCGGGCCATCGTCGCGATCTCTGCTGCTACAGCCTCTTCAGCTTTTCGATCGAATGGCATGAAGCCATAGAAATCCAAAATAAGCCTACGATGACGGGCTCGGGTTTGCTTGGGGTAAGCATCTGGTGAAAAATCCAAATCTGACAACCCCATCAGCTTTGCTGCCGCCTCAATGTCAGGTGCATGAAAATCCTGAGGACTGTAGAATCTTTTCGTTGCCTTGAAGTATCCACACATTAACAGGAATCCAACCTGGCTAGTGGGTATACGAAGTTCAGTCACAATATCCATCAATGATTTTGGCAAGTCGAAAGATCGCTTTCGTTCGCGGTAATTCAATATAGGAGGTCGATCAAAAGCCTCCAGCTCAGACGTTGAAAGGATCTGCATTCGCGGCACAACCGAACTCCTATTCTTTTGTTCTGAAAACCATCATTTTAGGAACACATCAATGACGTAACAGGTAATTACCATAAGGCTCGCCAATTATACTCGTTTACCTTGTTCCGAAACACGCGTTCCAGTAAGGTGAGGAAAATTGATTTTAAGAACAAATGTTATGCTCATCGGATATGCTCGAGTTTCAACAATGGATCAAAATCCCACATTGCAGATGGATGCACTGCGAGCAGCAGGCTGTGAGAAGATTTACACAGAAAAGGCCTCCGGTTCTCACCGGGATCGACCTCAACTAAAAGCGGCTCTGGAATATCTACGTGAAGGTGACACGCTGGTTGTTTGGAAGTTGTCCCGGCTGGCACGCTCTCTGACTCAGGTAATCAAGACAGCCACAGATATTGGAGAGCGCGGAATCGCCTTGAAAGTTTTGACTCAACATATTGATACCAGCACGCCAGAAGGAAGGTTATTTTTCCACATGACGGCCGCTTTTGATGAGTTCCAACGAGAGTTGATTGTCGAAAACACCAGGGCGGGCCTAAAAGCTGCGGCCAAGCGTGGTCGTCGCGGCGGGCGGCCAAAGGCGATGAATGACCAAACCATCAAACATGCTGAGGCCATGCTCAAAGACACCGAAAACTACCCCTTCATCAGTGACGTCATCGATCAGCTTAAAATTGGTCGAACTGCCTTCTACCGATATTTTCCAACTGACCGTATCAAACAGTTACGCGCTGAGCACGCTGGCAGCACCTAACCGTAGCTAAATCCTATGGTGAATTTGATTCCTTTGCTGGGGTAGACTCCAATACACAAAGGCAGCAAAGAGCTAACCTTAAAAGAGGATAGTATGAGCTTCGGGGGAGGCTCAGATGAATAGAGTTAATATATACGCTGCCGCTTTGACAATAGTTGCTACTGCCTTTATCTCAAACGCACGAGCAGAACTAAGTTTTGTGACCCAAGATTTTGCACCTTTCAGTTATGGGGATAAAGGAACAGTGCTGGGTCCATTCTCTGAGTCAATTGAAGCTACTTGTGCAAAGCTCAACTCAGTTTGTCCCATTTTTCTAAAATCTTGGCTAAGAGCACAATGGGAAGTTGACAATGGCCGGATTGATGGGCTTTTCCCGATAGGCTGGAATAAGGGACGTAGTGAAACACTCTATTTTTCACCTCCTATATTGAGAACAGAATATGGGATATTTGTTCGCAGTGATAACCCCCTAAATTTCAAGAAGGAGTCAGATATCAAAGGGTATCGCGTTGGGGTTTATGGCCCATCGAACACCGAAAAATCCTTACTAAAGATAAAGAGAAACATCAAAGAGCTTGCTGTTTCTGTTACCAATGATGATGAGAGGCAGTTCAAGAAACTATCTCGAGGAAAAATTCAGGCGGTGTATTCAAATAAAGATGTTGGATTTTATCTTATCAAAAAGCTTGGGTTGGATAATATCCGCTATGCTGGTACTCACAAGAGTCTGATGTATTACATTGGATTTTCTAAAAAATACAACTCCCCCGAGATGGTTGTAAAATTTAATACTGCGCTGCTATCGCTCTATAAGTCGGGCGAATTACATAAGATTTTGAGCAAGTATAATATGCGCCCTATTGATGACATGCCCTCTTTCTACCCTGGGCCTGAGCTCTGGGATCCTAAAAGCACAGGAGCTGAGCTTCGGTAACCATAGAGAAACAGGGGAAGACTCTTGAGCTCTCCTGGCAAGAAGCCTGTGGGACTTCACGTACCTTTGTTGGGATAGACCCCAGGTCACGGTTTTTACATCCGGGGGGAGGGCTTCAGTCAGGGGCTGAGAGTAACCGTTCACCAAGGTGCCTATCCCCGTGGTTGTGCTGTTGACCCAGGATGCATTGACGGAGACATCCTTATAGGGAGAGAACAATAGTTGGTAGGTCTCTTTGGGCTTTGAAAAGTGCAGTGTCAGAGTAGCACCCTGGTGGGGGGAAACCGAGAACACTTGATTGGTAAGGGTGTATCTGTATCCCTGTGGACTGGCCTTAAGCAAAATCTGGTAGCGGCCACTGGGAAGTGACAGGCTATTGCTTCCATCGCTAACAAGCTGTTCAATTTCATGTTTTGAGTCGAGGTTCTTGAACTGGACCCGGATCGGGTTTGCCTGTGGTAAGCCACTGACATCCAGCACCAGCTGCTGAGTGGGTACCTGTGACAAGCTATGGCTACTCGTGGTGGCAAGTGCGGATCCTGAGATCCCCGTGATTATTAATGCGGTTATTATTCCATGCTTCACAATATTTTCCTTTATGTCCCTGTGACTAAAATCCTACCAATCCGTTTTATTCAATCCACCGGGGATGCCCGGATCAAAATTAGCATAATGAAATTGCGGATCATTGATATAGCTGAAGAATAAAAAGGCTATAACTAAGTTAATTCTTGTTATCTGTTGGTCTTTAATTGACGTTTTAGTCCTGGTTTAGTCAAATGACTAAATAACGGTTCCAAATGGTAATCACTTGGGACAGCTATTGAATGGTGAATAAGCAGGCCCTCTGCGTCAGGGGTGAAATGGTTTTAAGCCATTGAACGAGAGGTATGGATGCCGAACTGGGAAAGGCTATCAGGGATGATAGCCGATGTGGTGGAGCTTCCATGGATGGATTCATGGCGTGTCTGCGACCACACATCAACAGCTCAGTAATAGGGTCAGCTATTTAGCATTACTCTTGAGATGAGTAACGGATGATGGCCACTCGGCCGATATTGGATTAGACCCATAGGCAACTAAAGACAGAAAAAGAATTGGTGCGTCCGAGTAGACTCGAACTACCGACCCCCACCATGTCAAGGTGGTGCTCTAACCAACTGAGCTACGGACGCACTAAGAAAGTGGTGCGTTCTAGTGGACTCGAACCACCGACCCCCACCATGTCAAGGTGGTGCTCTAACCAACTGAGCTAAGAACGCATTGCCTTGGAAGCGAGGCAGATAGTAGCGATAGCTCAGGTGGGATGCAAGCCAAATATGATATTTTTCAACTGATTGGTTAAACCCAGAGCACTTTGTCTGGTTTTAGTTCAGCTTGTTGATGGTTTAGCCAGTTGGAGCGGTAAGTTGCTCTTTCTTCGATCCGGTAATCCAGGGAGTCCCCCTTGCTTGATGAGCTTAGCTTTGGATGATGGGAAGTTCTTTGCTAAAGAATGAGTGACATGCTCTGGAGCTACCTGGCATGCTTGGAGTCACCTAGATGCAGCTTGCACCTTTCGATTACAACCTATCACCAGGACTGCTAGAAATAATGCGGTCACATAACATGGTTTTTTATTAGCACAAAACGTAAACGAAATATTTTTAACCAAAAAACCATTAAAGGTTTCGTTCTCGGAAAATAAGATATACTCTGCGTCAGAAACTGTTGTGTTAATAATTTTTTCATAACTGTTTTGCTGAATTAATAGATCTCTCCTGTTAGGCTTTAATCTCTTTTCTCCCCTCTGGGGCGCATTAAAATACTCTATGGAGACTCATGATGCAGCGTTTATCTAAGGCCGGGGTCTTAATGACTTCATTAAGCCTGCTTTCACTGTGTTGCGCTATGGCTGCGCATGCCGAATCAAGCCAATTTAAGTTAACCATTAATAATAGTGCCAGGGATGCGGATGTTACCCTGATGATACCACCAACCATTGGTCACTCTCCGAGCTTAGATAGTCGGGGAATATCCGGATCCTTAAGGGGCAGAGCAGGGCTATCGATGTGACCATCGCCCATCCGGGGCAAAAGCTCAAATTATATGTGGGAACAGATCAAGCGTGTTTGGGATCAGCCAAGACCAACAAATATGGTGATTTTAACGACTTTCTGGTGAGTCCGGGAAGCTTCACACTCACAACAGGCGCCAGTAAAACCCAGTGTAGCTTTGTGAAGAAAACGCCTCCTGTACCACCGACTCCGCCGATCGTTAATAATTTTTATCGGCAGATCAATGTGGGGCAGAACTATCTTAAAGCGGGTGCGATCGATCAGGCTCAGCCGATACTGATGGCGGGCAGTTATGTTAATAAGCCGCAGGAGATTAGGGTCAGCGACCCAGTGGTAGCGGGGAACTTGTACCTGATCCCCGATAAAAACCTGGTTGTGATCACGCACAATTTTACCCAGGCTCAATTTAAGCAGATCAAGGCTCCGCTGGCTAAGGATGGGCACACCAAGGTGGTCACCCTGGATCTCGTCGGATCGGATGGGCATTCCGTCAGGGTTCCCCTGCACATCTATGATGGATTACGCAGTAAAACAATCGATGAGCTGATCGGCTCACGTGAAGCCGATCTTGAAGCAAATGCTACCAGTGCCATCCCTTACTATTTTGAAATTAGTGCGACTCCCGGGGACTTTTCAGGGCAGAGCACGCCGATTGTCGATCTGAGCCGATACTTTACCCATGCGCCCGCAGGGAGTGTTCAGTATGCGTTTGATGCATCCCAGGTGATCAGTGGCAACAAAAAACCGGCCTATAATATCGCGCATATCTCTGCTCTGGGTAAAGTTGCGCCTGCCGATCAGGATTTTTCGATTGAGGGCGGGAAGTTAGTGGCAATCCGCGCTCTGGCACCCGGTATCTACCAGTTCAATGTGCGGGCGACCTCGGTGACTGGGGGCAAGCAGACGGCATATCAGACCTTTTACATGAATGTGAATTCACAAAATCCAACCCTGGCTGCCTGGCATGCGGGGCAGGTGGCGCAAACCAATGTGATTGGTAATTATCCCTCTATCTATGTTTACTCCGGGGAGAGTGTGAAATATCCATCCTGGAAAACCGAGATCTCAGACTATGCAGAGGATCTGCGCACCATCAATGAGCAGTATATGGATAATGATCCGATCCGCACCGCATTTTATGAAACGGATCCAACCCTCAAGACGCCTTCGGATGCGACAGGCATCAGACTTGAGATGAATGATATCAGCTCCCAAATTGAGGTGATTGGTCCCGAGTTTGCCAAAGCCAATGTGACCCTGACGCCATCTTACCACTATGCGGGGATCCTCAGAGCAATAGCGCCGACGCTGAATCGTCAGCAAAAAGAGACGCTGGTGGATCAACTGATGAAGCCTGTTGACTCCAGCAGTTATGTCGCAGGGATGGCGCTGGATCCTGAGGGCGGTCCCAACGCGCCCGGTGATGCCCAGCTCGACAAAATGCTTGCGGATCACCTGGCATACCAGGGCAAGTGGCTGAGTGTTTACGGCTTTGCCGATATGTTTAACGCTCGGCTCGATGCTGCCTTTGGTCCCATGGGAGTTGCCAACATCAGCACCTATGATGTTGGACAGTATCGGGCTCAGAACGGAAAGCAACAAACCAGTTTATTGCCAGGGGCTCTGTCTATGCAGCAAACCGGGATCCTCAACACCATAAAGAAACCCGAGGCCGATCAAATCACGCAGGCGCAACAAGCAGACAAAACCTGCGATACGGTTAAAGTGAGCGATGGGATCATTAGTCCACAATCCTGGTGTAATCTGTCCGCGAACGATTCAATGTCTGAAAATAACCGTCGTTGGCAGGGCGCATATCACAGGTTATCGAGCGCCCGGGCCGCACAGTTCTTTAATGGTAAGCATCAGCTGGCCCTTCCCTTAGGAGCCAGTGCAACCCAGTGGCGGCGGATTGAGTTATGGAATCCCAAGCTTAGTGCGCTGAAGGGGGGACTGGTGATGGTCGATGCCAAGGGGAAGCTTATCCAAAACCAGATTGGAACCCAGGATGGTAAGCCGGTCAAAATGCAGACGTTAAGCTCCTGCGGCCAGGGCGTTCCTCTGTCACAGTGCATCAT
Organism: Dongshaea marina; assembly: GCF_003072645.1. Classification (NCBI taxonomy): domain Bacteria; kingdom Pseudomonadati; phylum Pseudomonadota; class Gammaproteobacteria; order Aeromonadales; family Aeromonadaceae; genus Dongshaea; species Dongshaea marina. Next base: position 2,507,119 of record NZ_CP028897.1, on the reverse strand, counting down.
GGTGTCGGCAACCCCTAGCCGGATGAAACAGGGAAAATTGGAAAACACCACCCTTGGTGATTATCTGCAGGGGAACTTCGCCCCCTACAAGGCAAGCAGGGCTTATGATGTGGGTTACTCTGTTTTTGCCCTGGAGGGGAACAATGTGACCAGTAAGAACGCAGGGCCGGCAGGGAAAATCAACAGCGCAGTCTCCGAACCTGGCTATATTGGTTGGAATAACAGCTTTGGCACGGATCCCGCCTATAGCAGCCAGGTTTCCGATCACGTATGGGAGGTCATGAGTGATTTTGTAGGCAAAAATTACTAAAGTCATGATGAAGTCGGGAGATCTTCCGCGTTCTTCGATCTCCCGGCGGCTTCAAGTTCCCCCACTAATAGATGTATGCCGATACACAATTCACCGCATTGCAGGGTACCTGTAGCGCCAGAGCGTTTTCCAGATAAACCGCTTCATCTCATGAAAGCAGCTTTGACTTTGAATGCTGACTCGCAATACCGATTATCATCCATGATAACCCTTACCAGTTCGGCGTCCCTGCTTCTCGCTTGTTGCGATGCAACCACGCCCTTTGCTGCAGAAGGTCAGCTTAGCAAAGCCTGAAATTCTTTTAGTTGAGCTAAACATAATGACCCTGATTAATCCGAAATAGCGCTAGCAAGGTTCAGGATCTATTGATGTTTAAGGTTTGGACCTATAGCTTCAGGGCCGCAGGTTCAAAATAGGAGTCGTCAACAGAGCTTAATACATGGAGTTATTATTTTTTGATTGAGCGGGGATCTGTTGAATCGAATCCCAGTGTTCAACTATTTTGCCCTGCTCATCAAAGCGAAAGAAATCCATGGTTACATACTGATCCCCACCCGGCCATCTCTGATGGGTATGCAGGGCCACCAGATCGTCCTGGGCCACGGCACGAACAAATTCGATGGTTTTTTGCGGGTACTCGGCAGCCATCTTCTCAAAATACTCAATGAAAGGCTGCTTCCCATCTCCGACCAGGGGGTTGTGCTGGATATACTGATCACCAACATAGAGCTCTACGGCCCGGGTCGGGTTACCCAGATAAGCCATCTCGTAAAATTCGATGGCGTGTTGCTTATTCTTTTCGAGATCCTGTTGCATCGCTTTATGCTCCCTAATTCGTATCGTTTCAAGTTCACCGGGGGCGTGGCTCACTGCGCTCAAGCATCACTAGCTACCTTAAGATATTCCACTGCTCCCGGTATCTTTGATGAAAAGTGAGCCGTTTGGTTATTTCTTTCTGGCAACCGCATTGAGAAGGCTCATGGGACCAAGCTCCTCAAGACGCTTAAATTGCTGTTCATTTTTCACAAAGAGTGATCCTGCAAATCCCAGGCTGTTGACCGAGATCGAATCACAGCCCTCATGCTCTCTTGGGATCACCAGCAGCCAGCTACGAGTAAATAACAGGTTATAGGGCGGTGCTTCATCGCCCGGAGTCGGAGAGGGAAGCTGGCACTGCTCAAGGGCTTCGAGGTAGGCTCGATAGAGGCTCTCTCCGTGATACTCCTCATCATTCAACCTCACCAGGCCACAATGAAACGGGGGAGTGGACTTAAGATAAAGTGACTCCAGGGGAGGTCTTTCCCCTCGGCAAGGGCTTGTCTCGGGATATATTGAAGATGTTTATGATGTTGGCTGGCACCGGCAGTGGTACCGCCGTTATAAAAACCAAGGCCATCGAACTCCTGAAGCAGGGGAGTTAACGCCGAGAAGTCATCGAGCTCCAGCCAGCAGGACTGGGGCTGATACTCTTTGGTGATGATCAGCAGGTGATCATCAATGACGTTGAATTTGTTTAGCAGGCAGACATGCTTACTCCCCAGCTCACACACAAACAGCGACTGCTCATAGGGGAGAAAAGGATTTCGGATCACCGGGGTACGACTGGGAGCCTTGGGCTTATGATTCAGGCTGTCTGCAATCCGCACAATAAAGGGGATGTTTTGTTGTTCGAGGACCCGACTCTGGGTCCGAAAGCTTTGAAGAGCACCCTGCGCAAGGGCTTTGCGGGCGACGGTTCGGGCTTGCTCAATGATTGACATAGGAGTTCCATCTGCAGCAACGACTAGCAGAAGTATAACGAGTGTAGATTGAGAATTTAAGAACTATAAGGGTGAGTAGACCGCCGGAACCTCCCCAGCAGCCTCTCGCAGAACGGTACGTGAACCTCTCGACTCATACCGCTCCCATCAAACAAACGCACCAACCATTCCAGCTCGCCAATGGGCGAACAAGCCAGGGGATTGCTTCGCTATTCTCTTCATGAGTTCAGAAGCTCTCGTCCTGGAGCGATGAGATAAAGACTTATATTTCCTTCTTGCCCATGTGATCAGCCCGTTGTTTATGAGGCGACACACTGCATACATCGCACTACGATAGTACTTCCCATAGTACATGAGCCAACCTTGGATCATGGGGTTCAGAAGCTTTGCTAGATCCTTAAGCTCCAAGTCAGTTCTTGTTCTGAACCTTAACTTCCTGAGCTTTTCCCCGATGGATAGAGTTGACTGCTTGCTGATGGCCGGTCCGAATCCACTGAATACCTGCTTGGTCCACCTGTTAATGCTTTTTCGGCATCGGAAAGTGTACCCAAGGAAATCGAACGCTGTATGCTCATGCTGTCCTTGGCGAGATCCATCCTTGCAATAGACAATTTTTGTCTTTACAGGGTGTAGCTCAAGTCCACACTCACGGAATCTCTCGGTCAGTATATTTAACATCATTTCTGCTTCGACTTTGCTGTTGCAATGGACAAGCCCATCATCCGCAAAGCGGCACCATTTTAGGTGAGAGTAGTGTTTTTGTAGCCATTTATCAAACACATAGTGCAGAAATAGATTGGCCAGCAGGGGGCTAATGACACCACCCTGTGGTGTCCCCTGATTACGATGTACCAGGCTATTATCCGGCATTTGCATCTGAGCCGTTAACCAGCGCCGGACATACAGTCTCACCCACGTAGACTCAGTATGCTTTTCGACGGCTCTCATCATCAGCTCATGCGAGATGTTGTCAAATAGCCCTTTGATATCAAACTCAAGCAACCAGTCGTATTCCCAGCACCTCTTCCGAGTAATCCCCACTGCATCCAGTGCCGATTTATTTGGTCTGTAGCCATAGGAATCATCTAAAAAGTAGGGCTCAATACAAGGTTCAAGCTCAAGTTTGACCACCATCTGTGCGATACGGTCACTTACTGTAGGGATACCCAGCAGTCGCTCTCCTCCGGATTTCTTTGGGATAGCTACGGCTTTAACCGCAGGGGGGAAGTAACTTCCCGAGGACATACGGTTCCACAGTTTGTAAAGATTGGATTTTAAGTCTTTTTCAAAACACTCAATAGACTGATTATCTATGCCAGCGGCTCCTTTGTTGGCCTTGACCAACTCGAAGGCACGCATGACTTGCTGTTTTGAAATGGAAAATGGTTTTGCTGCGCTCAAGTCTTCCTCCTACCGTCCGGTAGTTGAGAGTTGACCATCAGCTGTTTGATGCTGCCCCTTTGCTCCACGCTCATTACAAGCGCTTCCTCACTACTACGAGCAGCTCCGCCCCAGTACTACGCATCGGTACTCTTATGCTCATAAATTTAGTTATTTGCATTTCTCCCTTCTCATCGTAGTGACTGGTTCTCGCAGTTCCCATGGAAAGCCCAGTGCAGGTTCACGCCCACTCAACGCCGGGTACCGCCAGCACAGCATTCGGAGTACACTTGCAGGCTTATCCCGGAGGAGCATAAGACCTCCGGTTTTGATACCGTCTATATGATTACGACGCCTCGACATGGGTTCGGGGTTACTCGTCTCCCTGCACCATACCTGATCTCTCTTGGAGACCTTTTCTTCAACGCTCACTACCGGGACTCTTAATCCAAGCAGCTTGAAGCGGTTTGAGGCCGACTTCCGACAGCAGACTTCGGTGGGTCTACCACCATCTCCCCATGAGCTTTTACATACAAGATCATATCCTTATCAAATTGTATGTGTGTCTGCGACACACTTATGCCATCATACCTGTTTACTCTTAGCGAACCCGTACCGTTCCTGAACAAGGGAGCCCAAACAATTGTAGAGACTTCAACCTATATACTAGGGTTCGTCTTCAGCATAAAAATCCCCGGAGCAATTCGGGGCGATAGAGGGAGTTTAATATGCCGATCATCACCCTGGCCGATGGCTCAGAACATAATTTTACCCACCCAATGACTGTTATTGATATTGCCGAGCAGCTTGAACCCAACCTGGTTGAAACCTGTCTGGCCGGTCGTGTCTCTGAGACACTGCTGGATATCAATACTCACATCGATAGCGATGTTGAGTTATCCCTGGTGACTCCGCTGCATCCCGATGGCCTTTCGATTATTCGCCATACCACATCACACCTGTTGGGACATGCGGCCAAACAGCTCTGGCCACAGTGTAAGATTGCCGATTATCAGATCACCGCATCGGGTTTCTACTACGACATCGATCTGCCACAGCCGATGAATCAAGAGATGTTGCAACAGCTTGAGCAAAAGATGGCTCAGCTGGTCGAGAGTGATTACCCGATCAGCACTCGCCAGGTCAGCTGGCGTCAGGCCCATGATCAGTTTGAGGGGCTTGAGGAACCTTTCAAGATTGCGATGCTGGATGAGAGTATTCCACGCAGTGAGCATCCCACACTCTATTTTCATCAGAACTATGTCGATATGGGGTGGGGCCCTCATGCCCCGAGTCTGAAATTCTGTCGTCATTTCAAACTTCTTTACTCAGAACAGAGCCACTGGCGCGATGATCCGCAGAACCATCGTCTGCAGCGAATTCATGCGGCAGCCTGGTCGAATGATAATCAACTTCAGGATTATCTCTCTCAATCTTCGGTGGCCGCTGAACTATCTTAATTCTCTCGGTTATGCTAGTCTGTGGCGCTCAAACGGACCCTGCTATGAGATGACCAGAGTCATCTCAGGCGCACCAGTTCTGTTCGCTGGAACGGGGCCGTTGAATCAATCATCAAACATTATGTAAAAGATGCATGTGGCCTTTGGTAGGGGCCACCACTGTAAAAGGATATAAATATGCCAATCATTACACTTCCTGATGGCTCAACTCGCCATTTCCCTCATCCAGTTTCCGTTCTCGAAGTCGCTGCTGATATCGGCCCGGGCCTGGCCAAGTCTTGTCTTGCCGGCCGGGTTGATGGGATCCTGGTCGATGCGACCGACAAGATCGACAGCGATGTTAACTTGTCGATCATTACCCCAAAAAATGATGAGGGTCTGGAGATTATCCGCCACTCCTGCGCACACCTGCTGGGTCACGCGATCAAGCAGCTATGGCCAGAGACTGAGATGGCGATCGGTCCTGTGATCGAAAATGGCTTTTACTATGACATCGACCTGGACAGGTCCCTGACCCAGGAAGATCTGGATCTGCTGGAAAAGCGGATGATGGAGCTTGCCAAGAGCAACTATGATGTCATCAAGAAAACCGTGAGCTGGCAGGAAGCGCATGATGTGTTTGAGGAGCGCGAAGAACCCTATAAAACAGCGATCCTCGATGAAAATATCGGCCGCCATGAAACCCCGGCTCTGTATCATCATGAAGAGTATGTCGATATGTGCCGTGGCCCCCATGTCCCTAACATGCGGTTCTGCCACCACTTTAAGATCCTTAAAGTGTCAGGCGCTTACTGGCGTGGTGACTCTCAGAATAAGATGTTGCAGCGGATCTATGGTACCGCCTGGGCGGATAAAAAGCAGCTGAAAGGACACCTCAAGCACCTGGAAGAGGCGGCTAAGCGTGATCACCGTAAAATCGGTAAGCAGCTGGATCTGTATCATCTCCAGGAGGAAGCGCCGGGAATGGTGTTCTGGCACAATGATGGCTGGAAAATTTTCCTGGAGCTGGAGAAGTTTGTCCGTGAAAAGCTGACCGAATATGATTATCAGGAAGTGAAAGGTCCGATGATGATGGACCGTGTCCTGTGGGAACGCTCCGGTCACTGGGATAAGTATGCGGAAAACATGTTCACCACCTCAACCGAGAACCGTGAATATGCGATCAAGCCGATGAATTGCCCGGGTCACGTGCAGATCTTCAACCAGGGCCTGAAATCTTATCGTGATCTGCCGCTGCGGATGGCAGAGTTTGGTTGCTGTCACCGTTGTGAGCCTTCCGGCGCCCTGCATGGCCTGATGCGGGTTCGTGGTTTCACCCAGGATGATGCCCATATCTTCTGTACCGAAGATCAGGTACAGGATGAGGTCTCCTCCTGTATCGATATGGTCTATGACCTGTATAGCACCTTTGGCTTTAATAATATCGAGGTGAAGCTCTCCACCCGTCCCGAGAAGCGGATCGGTGACGATGCGATCTGGGATAAGGCGGAAGAGGCACTCAAGCAGTCGCTGCGTTCTCGTGACATCGAGTTCGAGATCCTGCCGGGTGAGGGCGCCTTCTACGGTCCTAAGATTGAATTTACCCTGCATGACTGTCTGAATCGTGCATGGCAGTGTGGTACCATCCAGCTCGACTTCTCGCTACCGGAGCGGCTGAGTGCTTCTTTTGTTGGCGAAGACAACGAGCGTCACATTCCTGTGATGATCCACCGTGCTATTCTGGGCTCTCTGGAGCGGTTCCTGGGAATTCTCATCGAAGAGTATGCCGGATTCTTCCCAACCTGGCTGGCGCCGGTTCAGGCTGTGGTGATGAATATCACTGATAATCAGTCAGAATATGTGCAACAAGTCACTCAGGCACTGACAAAAGAGGGAATTCGTGTCGTTTCGGACTTGAGAAATGAGAAGATAGGCTTTAAAATCCGCGAGCATACCTTGAAACGGGTCCCTTATATGCTGGTCTGCGGCGACAAAGAGGTCGAAGCCGGAGAGGTAGCAGTTCGAACGCGCAAGGGCGTTGACCTGGGCAAATTCAGTATCGAAAAGGTTGCCCAGATGATCAAAGAAGAAATTGCGACCCGTAGTCCAAATAAACTGGAGGAATAAATTATAAAAGGTGGAAAGAGAGGGGGTAAGCCAACGGCACCCCGTAATCGACTCAACGAAGATATTAGGGAAAAAGAGGTACGTCTGGTCGGGCTTGATGGTGAGCCGATTGGAATTGTCTCTATCCAGGATGCTTTAGGTCAGGCTGCAGAGCATAATGTAGACCTGGTCGAAATTAGCCCTAATGCGACGCCACCGGTTTGTCGTATCATGGACTACGGCAAATATCTCTATGAAAAGAGTAAAGCTGATAAAGAGCAGCGCAAAAAGCAAAAGCAGATCCAGGTAAAGGAAGTTAAGTTCCGGCCTGGAACTGATGAAGGCGATTATCAGGTAAAACTACGCAACCTGACTCGCTTTATTGAAGAAGGCAATAAGGCCAAAGTAACACTGCGTTTTCGTGGTCGTGAAATGGCCCACCAGGATCTTGGTATCGCTCTGCTTAACCGGATCAAAGATGACCTGACCGAACTGGCCCAGGTAGAGTCTTTCCCGAAGGTTGAGGGTCGCCAGGCGATCATGGTGCTTGCCCCGAAGAAGAAATAACAGGGCTTTGCAAGTAATTACCGGCTAGCCTCGGTTAGCCGGCGATTCGCCCTGTGTTTTAGTTGTATTTAACAATGCGGAGTTAAAAATGCCGAAGATTAAGTCAAACAAAGGCGCTGCAAAGCGTTTTAAAAAGACTGCATCAGGTGGATTCAAGCGTAAGCAATCTCACCTGCGTCACATTCTTACTAAGAAAAGCTCTAAGCGTAAGCTGCACCTGCGTGCCAAGTCCATGGTCGCAAGTTCAGATGTAGCTCAGATCAAAGATATGTTGCCATACGCTTAAATTAGGAGAGTGTGAGAAATGCCAAGAGTAAAACGTGGTGTGACAGCTCGTGCTCGTCACAAGAAAGTACTGAATCAAGCTAAAGGTTACTATGGTGCTCGCTCACGCGTTTATCGCGTAGCGGTTCAGGCAGTAACTAAAGCGGGTCAATACGCTTATCGTGACCGTCGTCAGAAGAAGCGTCAGTTCCGTCAACTGTGGATTGCGCGTATCAACGCTGCATCTCGTCAGAACGGTCTGTCCTACAGCCGTTTCATCGACGGTCTGAAGAAGGCTTCTATCGAGATCGATCGTAAGATCCTAGCTGATATCGCTGTTCACGACCAAAATGCTTTCACAGCCCTGGCTGCTAAAGCAAAAGAAGCTCTGGCCGCTTAATTTAAGTCGGTTATAGTGAAAAAGGGGACCTTCGGGTCCCTTTTTTTATGCCTGAAACCATAGCTGGAGAAGGAGTCATTACCCTGCATAGCCCACTCTTGATATGAGCTAGCTTTTTGTACCAAAGATTGACCGCTCAGAGGAATAGTTACAGGCGAATGATTCAAGATCAGAACACTGCCAAGCCCAGGGCGAATGAGTCGAGCTGAATGCTCCACCAATGATTTGGTTTAAGGCTGGATCTCTTTGGCTTGCAGCGGTTTAGTCAGGTAGTAACGCTCCCCAGAGATCGGATGATTTTCCAGAGTCATCTGAACCGTATAACCATTTTTCTCGTAAAATGGTCTGGCCTGGAAACTAAATGTATCCAGAAGACAGGAGTGACAGCCTTTTTCGATCGCGTAGGACTCTGCCTGGTTGAGAAGCTTTGTACCCAGTCCCCTGGTTTTATCGCTCTTGTCGACCCAGAGTTTTTTGATAAACAGCCAGTGACCTAAAATTTCCCCGTAAATTCCCCCCGACTTCTCGCCGTTTGCTTTGTATGCGAAGCAGGCGATCTCTGTTCTGAAAACATCCCCCAAATAGGGAGCATTATGCTCGCGCAGTCCGTTATTAATATCCTGAATGTCAGCCAGAGTTGGCTCGGTTGTTACTTTTATATCCACCAGCTACCTCACATTGTATTGGTTGTCTATCCCACGCAGATTTGAGCCGTATAAATCGCAACGAATGCTAGCTGGCATCGTTTGCCAGCTAGTATTCGTTCAGTTTACAGATAAATTTCTAAATTGTTACTTTATAGCGGATATTTCAGAAAAGAGCTTTTTCCAGTGGCTGTGGGCCCGGTAAAATACCGGCGGCTCTCCGATAGGTGCGGGCACGGTAACACGCTGGCCACCGCTAAAGGTTTGACCACTCCACAGGTGGGTCCACTGCTCGCCTGCGGGCAGGTAGCTGGTCCACTCGATTACCCCCTCCTGATGTACCGGAGCCACCAGCAGATCCGGACCATACATGTACTGATCCTGCATGGTGTAAGTCTCTGGATCGTTCTCAAAGTGCAGCACCAGCGCACGTTGAACCGGATAACCCTTCTCAGCTGCTTCATTGACCAGGGTTTTCAGGTAGGGATTGAGGTGGCGGTAGATGCGGGTCATCCGTCCGAAGTGAGCAAGGGTATCTGCATCATGATCAAACTGGAAGTTTTCGTCCGGCCGGTTACCTTCATGGGTGCGCATCACCGGGGTGAAGGCTGCCATCTCAACCCAGCGGTCAAACAGCTCCTTGGTGCGGCGATTGCCGAACAGGGAGGTGTAGCCACCGATATCTGAGTGGTGGTAGGCATTGCCGAGCATTCCTGAAGACAGAGCGCCGGAGACCACAGAGATCAGGCCATCATGGCGGCTAAAGTCAACACACTGATCGCCCGCCCACAGCAGCGGGCAATATTGCTGAACTCCGGTATAGCCAGCACGCATAAAGAAGATGGCATCGGAGGTTTGGCCATTGAGCTCCAAGGCTTCGGCATTACACTGAGCCCATAGGGTTGGCCAGGCGTTATGCATCACCTTGGCATCGGCCTCATTATGCAGATAGATATTTTCAGTGGGAAGGTATTCACCAAAGTCGGCCATCCATCCCTTGATCCCCATATCCAGCATGTTTTGGCGAAGTACGGTATCACGGAACCAGGTCATCGCCTCCGGGTTGGTGAAATCGATACAACCACAATCAAACTCACCAAAATCGACCAGGGCCACATTGCCATCCTTATCCCGAGCCATATAGCCCATCTCCTCGGCGATGGGGAACAAAGATCCATCGTTACACAGGTAGGGGTTAACATAGGCCATGAAGGCGATCCCCTTATCTTCCAGCTCCCTGATTTTTGCCGGCAGATTCGGGTAACGCTCCTGGTGCTGTTTCCAGTCCCAGTCCCAGAACAATCGCTTGCCAAAGGAGGTGACACGCAGGCCACACCAATCTTCACTCCACAGGCCTGAGACCTCGACGCCGTGAGCCAGCGCGTTCTCCAACCGGGAGAAGGTGTTTACTTCTCCTCCTTTAAGGCCCAGGATCGCTCCCTTATAAATCCACTCCGGCAGTCTGGGTTGGCGGCCAAACTTTTCAGATAGCTTTTCGATGATCCCCAGATAAGTGTCGGCTGTTTGTAGCTGGATCTCGCTGGGGATCTCCCAGACCTGTAGTTCGTGAAATGCCTCATTGCGAAAATCGAAATCTGCATAGGCTGTGGTCTCAACATGACAACTGTATTTGCGCGATGAGATGAAGGTTGGCTGTGGGTAATTGGTGTGATAATAATCGCCACCCGCTTTGCCCATCACATCCGCTTTCCATTTTATTTCACTATCAGGGTGACGGCCCACTCCAGGCTCGGAGGTCCATAATGGATAGTGGCGCCCTCGCAGATCGAAATAGGACATCTGTTCACCGCATCCCCATACATGCTCTTGTTTTTGTGCAGGGAGGCGTCCCCAGAAGCGGTTGTAACTGGTATCAAGTGGGGTAATTTGCAGGGTTAACCTGTCGCCCTCTTCTAAAAAGCTAACCTGGAGTAGGGGTGGTGTAGTGGGAGCTTGAGAGAACTGGAACACATTATGGTCAATCTGATGTATGGATGAGAGCTCAATGCGCGATTCAATATAATCATCAATATCAAAGTTGCCCCGATAGATCTCTATCTTCTCCTTGCCCCGACCCAGGTAAAAAGCGGGGAAGTCAGTCTGATGGGAAAAAAGAGTCTCTCCTTGATGGGTGATCGAGAGTGAGTCCTGGGAGTATTCAATCTTCATCTGCTTAGCTCCATATCATCTTTAGTGGGACGATTGATAATAGCGTTACGATTAATGAGGCTAACAGGGAGTTATTTGAAAACTTAGACTCGGCTCACTCTATTTCTTAAATAAGTTGCAGGCCGGGAGTGCCAGCTTAGGCTAAGGCGGTGACTTGGCATTGCATTCGTATCTGTATTCTTTGTATCCGTTGAAGGAGGAGTACAAAACCAAATATGTAGCGAACACCCATATAATTCCTTTAAAAACAGTTTGAAAGGGTGCCAGTCGTCGGTTATGACACTCATTACCTCTTAGCAAAAGTGTGTAGGATCTCAGAGTTCAACCGATAGGCGAGGATAGGCGAGATCTCAAGGTGTTGGGAGTTCTCTTTATCCATGAATAGAACTTTAGCTCTCATCTATATCGGCGGATTAAATAAATAGATAATCGCAGCGCTGCGAAAGAGTATCAGTGTCTTGCTGAAGCGATTCATGTTTAATCCGGAGGGCAGGGTGAATAAAAACCATTCGCTGGATCGTGTCAGCGTTCCGTCGAAGAATAAGAAGCAGAGTGTTTTGTGCGACGGGCTTTTCCCATGCTAAGAGCGTCACTGTGCTACTTAATGAGTGACTCATCAGTGGGCCTCAGATCTCAACGCCGCCTTAGTGAGTAAAGAGCTGTATAGCTGCAGGTAAAGATCTGGATCTCCCTGGATCCCTGATGGATGACTTCAATGGCATCCAGCTGAAGATGATGCTGCGATTTGATTTTTCCTGCGAGCCCGTATCGGGTGGCCGAGTTAGGCTCTGCTGAGATTCAGATCCGCCCCGTTCCGATTATTACTTAATCCGTAAGATCGGGGGAGTCACAATCATTGAGATTGGGAAAAAAACCGGATCTGAGCAACACTTAAGATCAACGCTATCCGCTTAGGTTTCTGCACATGGATTGCCACAGGATGTCTTGGGTCTTGGCATTGATATTTTGCCTTTTTACCTTCAGCGCTTTCACCTCCCCGGTAAAAACCGTCAGCATGGTGACCACGGACTGGGCTCCCTACTTTGGCTCTGAACTCGATGAAGGGGGAGTGATCACTGTCTTGGTAAAAACAGCTTTCGAGAAATCCGGTCGAAAATCTGAGGTCCGTTATGTTCCCTGGAAGCGTGCGGTTAAAGAGGCTGAAGCCGGGGTCTCAGATATTTTGATGGGTGCCTACTATACACGGGAGCGCGATAAGATCTTTATCTACAGTCATCCCTTTTATGAGATTAAAGTCGGATTAATCGCACTGAGGTCTTTGGGAGTCACCCATTACCGTAAACTTGAAGATCTTACGAAGTATACCATTGGGGTCAACAGAGGGTTTGCAAACAGCGAGCTCTTTGATCGTGCTGCTTATTTACAAAAAGAGGTCGCTTCTAATCAGATCCTCAACGTGCGAAAGCTGTTTAAACATAGGGTCGATATGATTGTGATGTCTCACGGGGTATTTAATTACGAGAAAAGCAAGATGCCCAAAAAGATGATCGAGCCTACAGTGTTCGTCGAGCCACTACTGGATCGAAAGCCGCTTTATCTGATCGCTTCAAAGAGTAACCCTCAATCTCAGCAGCTGATTGATGACTTTAACAAGGGGTTAGGCCAGATGATGCGCGATGGTAGCTATCAGAAGATCCTGGAACGTTTTGGCTTCACCTCCAAGTTAGTTGAAAGCGAAGGGCGCAAACGTTAGTCAAGCCGGGACTATAAAATGAAAAAAAGTGCTCTTAATTTATTATTCTGCCTAATGCTGGGAACATGGAGCATCCATGATAGCTCCGCCAGAGAGTTGCAGATCGTGTCTTCGGATTGGGCCCCCTATTATGGCAGTGAGCTGGCGAATGACGGTGTCATTTCCGAATTGGTGAGGACGGCACTTGAGGTCAGCGGACATCAGGCCAGATTTCGCTTCGTTCCCTGGATGCGTGCTCTGCAGGAGGCAGAAATGGGGCGGGCAGATCTCCTGATGGGTGCTTACTATACCGCCGAGCGTGCCACAAGGTTTATCTACAGTGAGCCCTTTTACGAGATCAGGCTGGGGCTAATTGCTCTTAAGTCGCTGGGAGTTACACACTATGAAAACCTCGAAGATCTCAAGCCCTATACTATAGGTATCGGGCGGGGCTGGGCCAACAGTGAGTCTTTTGATGATGCCCGGTATCTCAAAAAAGAGGAGGCCACTAACCAGATCCTCAATGTCAGGAAGCTTTTTAGAAAAAGAGTCGATATGGTGGTGATGGCCCATGGGGTGTTTAACTATGAGAGAAACCGGATGGCTAAAAAATTTAAGCAGCCGACCGTTTTTATTCAGCCTCTCCTGGATAAAAAACAGCTATTTATGATGTCATCCCGGCGTCTTAATCATTCACAAGAGTTGATCGATGATTTTAACCTGGGTTTGAAGAGAATCATCAAAGATGGTCGTTATCAGAAGATCCTGGAGCGTTTTGGCTTTGCGGTAAAGCAATGAAAAGAGATGTGACCAATAAGCTATGAAAAGGAGCCCTGTATGGATTTGTTTCACCCTAAGCTGAACTGCTTGCTACTCTCTGCAGTGCTGATATCCGGCTTGTGTGAGGCCAGAACCATCTCCATGGTGACCACCAACTGGGCCCCCTATTATAGCGAAGAGCTGGATGAGGATGGAGTGATCACAGCCTTAGTTCGAGAAGCTTACTCAAGGGTGGGCCATAAGACCAGCATCCGCTTTATTCCATGGAAGAGAGCTATGCAGGAGGGAGAGATCGGAACATCGGATGTAGTCATGGGCGCATATTATAGCGAAGAGCGAGCAAAACGTTTTATTTATAGCCATCCCTTTTATGAGATAAAAGTGGGTCTGATCGCCCTCAAATCTCTGGGGGTCACCCATTTTCGTAGTCTGGAAGATCTAAAGCCCTACACCATAGGCGTTAGCCGGGGCTGGGCAAACAGTGAAGCGTTCGACAAAGCCACATTTCTTCATAAAGAGGAGGCTACCAACCAGATCCTCAATGTCAGGAAGCTTTTCAAGAAGCGTGTGGATATGGTGGTGATGGCCCATGGGGTGTTTAACTATGAGAGAAACCGGATGCGTCAAGCCATCGATCAGAAGTTCATATTCATCAAGCCTCTGCTCGGGCGCAAGCCCCTTTATCTTATGGCTGGAAAAGATCTACCACGCTCAGAGCAGTTTATTGATGACTTTAACCGGGGCCTGGGCATGATGATCCGCGATGGCAGCTACGAAAAGATCCTCCAGCGCTTCGGCTTTACCGAAGACCCGGGGGAGAAGGCAGCGGATTCACCTCGTCGTTAAGTCGGCACTGCTCACGTAAATATTGATTGAGATTGTGTATTAAATAGCGAATTACATGCCGGAGCTCTTGCCAGAAGTGAGTGTGGGCACCGGGTGGACCTACCCATTAAGATTCAACGCATCGACTATCATCCCTGATCTCATAGTATCCATACCTCTCGCTCAACAGAACGGAAGCCACCTCTCCCAGAGCAGGATAGCCCGTAACTAAGATCCGCCAAAAATTACCTCTCTCGATGATTATCCAACCTGATCCCATCTTACTATCATCTATATACATCATTATGATATATGTTTATGATGTCTTATCTATCATCCACAGACCCTCAGCATGGCAAAAGAGAAACGCACTCGCTACGCAATCCTGGGAACTCTCAGCCGGGGAGCCGCCAGCGGTTATGACATCAAGAAAACCATGGAAAACACCACAGAGTATTTCTGGCATGAGAGTGATAGCTCTATCTATCCAGAGCTTAAGCGGCTTCTCAGTGAAGGAATGGTGAGTTGCGAGGAGCGTAAAACCCAGGGCTCCAGGCTCAAAAAAATATATCAGATCACTGACGCGGGCCGTGAGCAGCTACATGAATGGTTGCTGGAGGAGCCGGTTATTTTTAATCCCAGAAATGAGCTGATGCTCAAAGTCTTCTTTGGTTTTAATGTCGATCCCAGTGTCACAGTAGAACATCTTCAGGTATTTCGGCTGCGGGTGCAGCAACGGCTTCGCACTCAGCGACGTTGTCAACAAGAGCTTGAAGCGAGCGAGCTTAAAGGCGAACGGCTAAGCCGCTATCTCACTCTCAAGGCCGGGGTCCATTTTACCCAGGCCCAACTCAAATGGATTGACGAAGCTCTGGAGTTGCTCAATGGCGGCTGATAACCACAACTTAATGGCCAGCACAGGTAAACTGGGCCGTTTTGCATTGCCTATCATAGGTATGGCACTGCTTAACATGGCGGCTAACTTTGTTGGAATGTTGCTGGTTGCCCGCTATGGTAAAGTGGAACTCGCAGCAGGCTCGCTGGGGGTTGCAACCTTCATTACCATCATGACGGTTTCCAGCACCACGCTATATTCTGTCGGGATCCTGGTGGGACATAGCAGGGGGCAGAAGCATAGTAATGACCAGGTTGGAACCTGGGTCAAAAATGGCTTTTGGGTCGCACTGGGGCTGGGAATTCCCTGCGCCCTGTTGATCTACCATGGCGACACGATCCTCCAGCTCTTTGGTCAATCACAGGTTCTGATCGATAGGGCCCGTGGTTATCTTCATTATGCAGCACTATCTTTAATTCCGACTCTGTTTGGCCTGGTGATCTCACAGTTTTTTATCGGAATTGGCAGACCACAAATTACCCTGATCGCATCTGCAGTTCGCCTGCCACTGATCATCATCCTCTTTTATCCTTTGATTCTGGGCTACGGAGGAGGGGAGCCGATGAAGCTGGCCGGGATCTCTGCAGCAACCCTGGTGGTGCAGATCCTTTACTGCATCATCATGTTGCTCTATATCCACTACTCACCTTCGATGCGCGGCTTTGGGATCTTCAAGGCTCCCTTTGCCCCGAGCTGGGAGCATTGTAAAAAACTGTTGGTGATTGGACTGCCTATCGGGATCCAGTTTGGCGGCGAGCTGGGGGCGATGACGGTCTCAACCTACATGATGGGGTTGTTCGGGGTCACTGCCCTGGCTGCCACCCAGATCGTTTCCCAATACACCATGCTGGCGGTGATGATCACCCTTGGACTGTCTCAGGCGATCTCTGTTGTGATCAGTGAAGCCTATGGCGCTGGAGATTACCCGCTGATCCGAAACTACATCAAGGCTGGGTTTATCCTGCTGCTGAGTTTTTTTGCCATAGTGATCGCACTGTTTCTCTATGAGCCGCATCTGTTTATCGGTATCTATATCGATGTTCACCAGCCGGGCAACGCCGCCGTAGTCTCGCTGGCAGTTCTGTTATTTGCCGTCGCGGCTGTGGCCATGCTGATCGATGGCATGCGCAACCTGTTATCCGGTGCGCTTCGGGGACTGCATGACTCCAAGGCTCCGATGTGGATTGGGGTGTTCTGCCTGTGGGGCTTTTCGCTGCCGATGGCCTACCTGGTTGCCTTCAGACTCCATGAGGGCCCGGTTGGGTTACGCATCGGCTTTGCGCTTGGATTTGTCATCGCAACGCTACTGTTAGTGGTGCGTTGTTGGCATCGCTTGTCAGGCTCAGGTAGCTCTTCGAAACCGATGATATCAGAGATAACGAGCTAACTGGTCACAGGGGTTCCATGGACGGATACACACCCTGTTGGTGAGACGTGAAATCAGACATCAACAACAGATGTGAAACACGACCTCCTTTTTTATCCCCCGAGCGCGTTAAGCTCAAACAAGAGTTCTCTATGTCAGAAATAGTTAACAAAATCTTATTCTGGGCATATAAAAAAACACCTTCCATTGGGAAGGTGTTTTGGTATCTCGCAAAAGATTCAGAGGTTAGCCAGCCAGGTTTTTCGCAACGAAATCCCAGTTGACCAGCGCCCAGAAGCCATCCATGTAGTTCGGGCGAACATTACGATAATCGATGTAGTAGGCGTGCTCCCAGACATCGACGGTCAGCAGTGGGGTGTCACCATCGGTTAGCGGGGTTGCCGCATTGCTGGTATTGACGATCGCCAGTGAACCGTCGGCTTTTTTCACCAGCCAGGTCCAGCCGGAGCCGAAGTTATTGACAGCGGAGTCAGTGAACTTGGCCTTGAAGTCTGCAAAAGAACCAAAAGCAGTCGCGATCGCATCAGCAACGGCGCCTGTAGGCTCACCACCAGCATTCGGTGCCAGGCAGTTCCAGTAAAAGGTGTGATTCCAGACTTGAGCGGCATTGTTAAAGATGCCACCGCTGGAGCTTTTTACGATCTCTTCCAGAGACTTAGCCGCAAACTCGGTGCCTTCGATCAGGCCGTTGAGTTTAACCACATAGGTGTTGTGATGCTTACCGTGATGATATTCAAGGGTTTCTGCCGAGATATGTGGTTCCAGAGCGGTTTTTTCATAAGGCAGTGCAGGAAGTTCAAACGCCATTACTATTCTCCATGTACGAATCGCTCAAAAGAGGGATTTATCCCTTTCTTGAGACAACAAACAGTTGTAGATTATTAGAGTCGTGTTAACGTGCCGTGGCATTGTATCAAGAACCCAAACTGCGTTACAATATTTTTCCGATTCAGGCAATGATCTGGATCAATTTTAATCAATCTATACAACCTAAGCTATGATACTGCTGCGGTGAGGAAATCAATGGATACTATCGAAAAGATTAAACAACAGATCGGCGAAAACCCTGTCATCCTGTATATGAAAGGTTCGCCCAAGTTTCCAAGCTGTGGATTCTCTGCCCAGGCCGTTCAGGCGATCATGTCCTGTAACCATCCTTTCGCTTATGTTGATATTCTTCAGCATCCTGATATCCGGGCCGAACTACCAAAATATGCCGAATGGCCAACCTTCCCCCAGTTATGGGTTGAAGGGGAGCTGGTCGGTGGCTGTGACATCATTATTGAGATGTTCCAACAGGGTGAGCTGCAGACCCTGCTCAACGAAACTGCTCAGAAGCATCCTCAGGAGAGTTAATGCTCCAGAGCCGTTAGCAGCTACCAGTTAAGGGAGCCAGGCTCTGTTGATGTTTGATGTTTGATGTTTGATGTTTGATGTTTGATGTTTGATGATTCAATATTTGGAACGTTAACTGAACCTAAATAAAAGCCCTCGTTATCGAGGGCTTTTTTCTGGGGAATGGTTATTCCTGGTGGTCGGCTACGACGGGCCAGCCCCCCAAAGATTTCCAGCGATTGACGATCCAGCAAAAGAGCTCGGCGGTTTTTTCCGTATCATAGAGTGCAGAGTGCGCCTCTTTATTATCAAACTCGATGGCCGCGGTCCGGCATGCTTTCGCCAGCACGGTTTGCCCTAAGGCTAAACCTGACAGGGCCGCCGTATCAAAGGTTGCAAAAGGGTGGAAGGGGTTTCGTTTTATCCCGGCTCGTTGAGAGGCCGCCATCACAAAGCCATGATCAAAGGATGCATTGTGGGCGACCATCACCGCCCGATGGCAGCCACTAAGTTTTAATTTTTTCCTGACTACCTTATAGATCCCACTCAGAGCTTCTTTCTCGGTTACAGCGCCGCGCAGGGGGTTATAGGGGTCGATACCGGTAAACTCAAGGGCTGATTTTTCCAGGTTGGCTCCCTCAAAAGGGGCCACGTGATGATGAACGGTTTCATCTATCATCAGTCGGCCAGACTCATCCATCTTCAGCGTTGTCGCGGCGATCTCCAGCAGCGCATCGGTCGATGCGTTAAAACCTGCTGTTTCAACATCGATAACCACGGGAAAATAACCACGAAAGCGTTCCTTGAGGAGATGGCTTGGCTCTATTGTCTGATTCATAAACTCTTCATTAAAGGCTGTCGAAGCGAGCATTATCTCAGAAATTGAAGACAAGCTAAAATCCTCAATTCAGGCTAAAGTTACATTGATGGCAGCCGATCTAGAGTGTGATACGTCCGTCACCGGAGAGCCGTTTTGAAACCGATCCCTGTTGCAGCCTTTGCTGCGGGAGTGTTGTTATCCTGTAGTGCCGGGGCCCAATACCGTCAGTACAGCGCTCCCATAGAGAATTCGCAATGGCGTCTGAGTTCAGATACCGCGCTTCGTTGCCAGCTGGAGCATCCGATCCCGCGCTGGGGCAAGGGGGTATTTGTCAGCGAGGCGAACAAAAAGATAAATCTCTCCTTCAAACTAGTCGGTAAACGTCAACACCCCCAAAGTCAAACGGCCCTTCTCAGAGCCTCGCCGCCCAGTTGGCGTCCGGGCGACCCGGGAGAGCGCTTTGCAACCATCAATTTCTACCGGCAGTTCGATGGCTCTGTCTCCGGAGAGGCCTCCTGGCAGATGCTTGAAGCGCTGGATTCGGGTCTCTATCCCTCGTTTGTATTCCGTGACTGGTATCGCTCGGAGCAGTGGAGCGAAGTTTCGCTGTCTTCGGTGCGCTTTCACACTAAGTACAATGCATTTTTAGATTGTGTGTCGAGGCTCCTTCCTTATTCTTTCAAAGACATTCAATTTACTGTGCTCAATTATCGAAAAAATAGCGCCCAGCTCACTCCACATTCGGCACAACGACTACAGATGATCGGTGATTACCTTCAGGCTGCGCCGAATATTCGGGTGATGCTGGTCAGTGGCTATAGTGACAGCTACGGCGGTCGGCACCTTAACCTTAAACTTTCTAAAAAGCGTGCCGAGTCGGTCAAAAACTTTTTTGTAAACAATGGGGTGGATGCCAGTAAGATCAAGGTGCATGGGTATGGTGAGAAGCATCACATCGCCCCCAATGATAATGTGCTGGATCGGGCGAAGAACCGTCGTGTTGTGATCTCAATCGAGGCCGATACCCTGATCTAACCAGGCAAATTTAAATCCAAAAGGCCACCACTGTGGCCTTTTTTGATCCATCGAGATGATGAGGGGCTTATCTGACAAAGGTTCTAGCTACCCAATCCCTGCGCCGCATCTTTTTTGGCAATGAGCTCAATCTTATAGCCGTCGGGATCTTCGACAAATGCGATCACTGTGCTGCCGCCAAGTACCGGCCCGGGCTCGCGGGTTATCTTGCCTCCGGCCTCCTTGATCTGCTCACACTGTTGGTAAATATCTTCAGACTCTATTGCTATGTGTCCGTAGGCCGTCCCCAGATCGTACTTGTCCTGATCCCAGTTATAGGTGAGCTCCAGGACAGCTTCAGATGATTCATCTCCATAACCGACAAAGGCAAGAGTGTATCGATAGGATTCATTATCATTTTTTCGAAGCAGCTTCATGCCGAGAAGCTCGGTATAGAAATGAATGGATCTGTCCAGATCGCCAACGCGTAGCATGGTGTGCAATATTCTCATGATGTTCTCAGGTCTTTCATAAAGTTGTGCTTGCTAAGCTATCAAAAAATACCTGAGGACTAAAGATGATAGCGCTAAAAAAACTACTCATATGACCCCGGATTATTCTGATATATTAAAGGTTACAATGTAACGCATTCAAGGGAAGAGATGGCTAAGCCCAAATTTCGTATCGGCGGTGATGACTATTTTCAGGCCAAGCTCTATCTGGACAGAACTCAGAGGGGAGAGCGGGCTGAAAAATTCTGGGGAGCTCGCGGGCTATTCGAAGAGGAGCTTGCGCCCTTATTCAAAGAGCAGGCTTTTCGGGGGCCGGCTCTGAGTAAAGATCTGGAAATGGGATCCGAGCAGTGGCGTAGTGAATATAATCGATTGCGGCCCCTGGCGGCGGAGCAGCTGACGCTCTGGTGTGAAAAGCACCTTAACTCTGAGCAGTGGCGAAAACTAAAAACCTCCCTGCGGGTCGCCAGGGCAAGAAAAACCAGTTGTCGTGATGATGTTCAGATCACTCTCAAACGCCCTTCATATATCACCCTGTCTCTGCTTGCGGAACTTGAGGGCTGCTCCTTGTCTGAAACGATCGATCTTTACCTCGAAGATATCCTCAGAACAAAACAGTGGCAAAGAGAATAGCGTTACCTTGTAACGTTTTGTATTGGACAGGATAGAAAGCAATGATTAACCTGATAAATAGCTCCCTTTAATGAGAGGCATCTGATGACAAGCTCCTTTAAAAATCACGGGGAACACGAGATCCGGATCATCGATCAGCAGGTATGGTGTATCTGTGAAGGGCAATGGAATTTGGAACAAACGGAGCTTTTTTTCGAGGAGTTCAAAGAGAAGGTGATACCCATATCTCACAAGCCCTGGGTAAGAGTCAATGATATCCGTTGCTTCGAGTTGGCAGGGGTAGAGTGTGGAGCGTTGCTCGCAGAGCTGATCCGCTGGGGGCAGGAGCACCAATGCCTGGTCTCTATCTATGTCATCAACTCCAAAATTCATGAGATGTTTGCCGGGATGGTTAAGAAGCTCTCTGAGCAGATGAATGCGAAATTTATCTTTACCGAGGATATCCGGGAAGCTGAGCAACTGGCCTCAGATTTTTTGAATTCTCCGGAGTAATCACCCTCAATAAAACATGATCAACAATCGTTATCTCTCACGTTGAGAGGGGGAGGGATAACGATTCCCAGTTTTTCTCATTTATAAATTTGTTATTCCATCTGCAAGTGAATTGCAAAAATAACTCAAAAACTTCTCCTTATTTAATACCGATAATATTCATTATCGATATTAAATGTTGTAATATAAGAATATGTTCCAATTGAGTCGAAATTTTCTTATGAGTCCCTCTGCTCCAAGTAAAAAAGAAATTCATGGTATTGATCATTTTTTTGAACCTCAGCTATCAGATCAGGCTCAATTTTTCCTGAGAGCATCAAAGTCAGACTCAACTCTAGATGCATATAGAAGCGACGTTAGGATATTTTTAGAGTGGTGTAATATTAAAAAATGCTCCCCATTAACTGTTACTCATGAAGTAGTTATGAATTTTATTGCAGATCAGGCTACGGGTAACTTATCCCATTGGAAATGGGTTGATCGTGAGAAGGAGTTAGGTGAGCTGACAGATGGTACTCCACGCAAGCCCAGCACTTTAGTTCGCCGCTTGGCCGGGATCCGCCATGCTCTTAAAAAAAAGGGAGTGTTTCCGCTGCCGACGGAGCATCCGGAAGTTAAAGAGATGATGCGCGGTATTGTGCGCCTTGGCGACACCTCGGTACTGAAAAAGGATGCCCTGACCAGCCAAAAACTCAGGCAGGTGCTCAGTCAAATCGATCTGAGTTCGAGTATCGGAATGCGCGATTATGCACTGCTGATCCTGATGTTCTATGGGGCCTTGCGTCGCTCTGAGGCCTCCCGATTGGATATTGAGGATCTGGCATTTGAGAGTCGCGGGATCCGCATGCGGATCAAACCCAGCAAACACCAGCTGGTAGCTAGTGAAATCGCGATCATCGCCGGTGGTAGTTTCTGCCCGGTAATGGCAATCAGAAATTATCTGCAACAGGCCAGGATCTTCAAGGGGCCACTGTTTCGCCGCGCCAGTCGCTGGCAGACCCTGAGCAAGGCAAGGCTTGGAGAGCAGGGGATCAATCGGATCATCAAGCAGCACTGCCGGGAGATTTTCCCGGACGGTGATTTCTCAGGACACAGTTTGCGCCGCGGTTTTATCACCTCATCTGTTTTGGCGGGCAAGCCGCTCAATAAGATCACCGAGGTCTCCCGACATAAGGATATTCGTACCCTCAAAGAGTATTTTGATGAGAAAGAAAAATTTGAAAACCATGCCGCATCCGGATTATTTGATTAACCGGAGCAACCATGACTAACCAGAATTTATCTCCCAAAAGCGATGCCGAGCGCCAACGGCTCCATGTTGAGCGTAAAAAAGACAGGGCGTTTCGTTTGCAGTGCTGGATCGGCCTCGAATACCAACAAAAATTACGATTGTTGGCAGAGCACCTTGAGGACAGCCAGGCCTCTTTGATTGAGCAGGGGATTGAGCTTCTCTATCAGCAAGAGCTTAACTCAAATCTGAGCGAGAGCCAGCAAGAGGTCATGAGTGAGGAGCAGGAAGAATCTCTTGGTTAGCGGGTCGAAAACAGCTGAGCGCAAATTTTGGGCAAAAAAAGCCAGGTACTAATTCCGATGTACCTGGCCTAGGGGAATGGCTCATAGTGAGCCGTGCGCTAAGTATCCTATGCCTAAAGCGTAGCTGAAACTCACTCAAATGCCAGCCTGGGCAGGGCTTGAGGCTAAAACAGGTTCTGGTCGCGAACCAGCTCCCGGGGTAGCTGGTTCTTTAGGCGGTTGCCAACCCATTTGGCCAGTCCCAGGGTTGCCCCCTGGTAGGTGACCAGCACTTCCGCTTTCCCCGGATCCAGCTGTGGTCGCACATCCCGGCCCATGCAGTACTCAACCGCTAACTCCCGGGGGAGCTCAACCACAGATCTCTCGGCCCGATCACCAAATGCCATCGCCCACTCATGGGTCAGGCGGTAACCCTTCTTAAACTTCTCGGCGACCTTGATGCCGATCCGGTCAAAGCGGATCTCTCCGATCAGCGGCTCGATGGCAACCGGAAAGCGCCAGATCTCCTGATCCCGCTGATACCAGCCTGCCTTATCCATCTCTATCCCGAACTGAGACTTAAGATAGCTTTGCAGTGGCTCCAGCTCTTTTTTTGGCAGGGGGCTAAAGGGGAACTTACCCAAGCGCTTGACCGGCAGATCGTGAGAGATCACATTTGTCGTTTTGCGGATCCTGGCGATGAAGAACCCTTCACTATCAAATATCTGCGGCCAGACATGCAGGTAGCCCTCGGGGGTCGCAGCCCTTTGCGCATCGTCAAACAGATGGGTCAGGGACTCAAACTCAACGGCCTCAGGATATTTATCTTTGAGGTATTGGCAGACCTGTTGGTTCTCCCTGTGATTCAGGGTGCAGGTGGAATAGATCATCACACCACCTGCCTTGAGGGCGCGGAAGGCACTATCGATCAGTTTTTTTTGAATCGAGGCGATCTCATCGAGGTGCTCAAGGCTCCAGTTTTTCAATGCATCCGGATCTTTACGTATGGTCCCCTCACCGGAGCAGGGGGCATCAAGCAAAATGGCATCAAAGGCTTCGGGGAGCCAGCCACCAAACACAGATGCATCAAAGTGGGTCAGGGCAACATTGGTGACACCACAGCGCTGCACATTCGAGTAGAGCCCCTTGATGCGGCTGGCCGAAAATTCGTTTGCCACCAGCAGCCCCTGGTTATTCATCACGGCGGCGAGCTGGGTCGTCTTAGAGCCGGGCGCCGCGGCGGCATCCAGCACACGCTCCATGTTGGGGGCCGGATCCAGGGTCAGGGCCGATACCGGGAGCATGGAGCTTGCTTCCTGGATGTAAAACAGACCACTTAAGTACTCAGAGGTATTGCCCAGAGGCATGGTATCCTGCTCATCCCTCTCAATCCAGAAACCCTCTCGGCACCAGGGGATAGGGGTTAGTTGCCAACCCTTGTTTTTGGCATGAGTCAGAAAACTCGCGACATCTGTTTTAAGGGTGTTGATGCGGATGCTGCGACGCAACGGGCGCTGGCAGGATTCAATAAAATCATTAAAATCAAGCCCCTCCGGCATGACAGCCTGGAGCTCGGTTGTAAAATTCTCTGGAAATTGAATGGTGGAACCCAATGTATCAGACCTATCGATATGAAAACCGTACTAAGCCAGGGATTCTACCATAAAACCGATACAGGACCGCTATATGCGCGGCCCTGTTATCAGAGTCATGAAGCCTTGATGACTTCCAGGGACAAAGAGCTCAGGGCTGAAAGGGCAGATTGAGCCGAGTCTTGCTGGCTAATCATCCCTCTCTCATTTTCCACCAGCAGGGCACGCTTGATGGTTGAGAGATCGGCATGGTGGAGATTTGCCAGGTTACACGCCATCTGCATTGGTGGCAGACTCGGGTTAAAGGCTGCATTCTCAGCGTAGCGACCACAGTAGACAGAGCCATCGGCAAACTCCAGAGCGATCGCCGCAAAGCCCTTGGTGTAGGGGGCATAGCTTCTGTTTGCTTCCTCAAGAGCAGCTTTTGCTAACGGGTCTTCAGAGTCGATCGCCAGGTGATGATTCATCGGTGTCATCAGACCATCGGTCATCCCCAGATCGGCCGGGCCGAAGGAGTGGGGCAGAAATGCCTGAAGCTTACTCTGATCATCAGGCAGCAGGATCTCCATGGTTTGAGCCGTCGTCAGTTCATTCATAAACTGTCGGCAATGGCCACAAGGTGTGGCCGTGACCGTCACATCTCTCAGGCCGGTTTCATTGTGAGACCAGGCGTTTGAGATCGCTGATTGCTCTGCGTGGATCGAATGGAACAGGCCATTCCCCGAGAACTCGAAGTTGGCACCCAGGTAAAGGGAACCTGTTTTACCACGGGCGATCGCGCCGACCTGAAAGTTTGAGATAGGAACAACGGCAAACGCCGCAGCGAGGGGCAAAAGGGCAAGCTGCAGCTGGGGATCATCCAATCCGGTCGATTGTTTGAGCTCTGCCACCTGAGCTGCTGAGAAAGTAGCATTAAATCCATCTTGCAACATAGGCTGCACAGCGGACTGCAGATTTTCAGGAAGTTGTTGTAACGCCTGCTGCAAACGAGTATGCATAGCGCTCTCCTGTTTTATTTTACGGGGGCATATTGTAATGAGAGTGGCAGCGAAAGAGAATGAGAAGGATCACACTCTCTTTGCATAAATCAGGCTTTTTGTGGGAAAAAGTGCGGGCTTGCTCAGGATTTAGCCTGTAATGAGGGTAAACAGGCCAAACAGAATCGGCGCAACGATTGCGGTCACCACACCACAGACTACCATGGCCAGGGATGAAAAAGCGCCCTGAGCGATCCCACGCTCCGCAGAAGCAACGGTTCCAATCGCATGGGAGCAGGCACCCATCGCCAGTCCCTGAGCCTCGGGGTCGGTCACCCGGAACAGCTTAAGCAGGGGGTAGCCGATGACACCTCCAAGGATCCCTACCATCACCACTACGGCTGCGGCGATCGCCGGGATCCCCCCATGGTCTGGCTGACCGGCATCGCGATTGGGGTGGTGATCGAGCGCGTGATCAGCGAGGCGATCATCTCTTTATGAGCTCCCAGTAACAGGCCCAGGATCAGTGCAATGACCACAGAGATAAATACCCCGCTGAGGGTGCAGATGGCGATCAATTTTAGTTTCTTGCGGATCTGCTGCAACTGCTGGTAAAGGGGGAGGGCCAGGGCAACGACGGCAGGGTTAAGCAGGGCCGAGATCGGCCAGCTACCCTTCTGATAGTCTGCCAGGGGGAGCTTAAAATAGGCGATCAGTGCGATCAGAATCAGGGTCGGGATCAGCAGTGGATTGATCAGGGGGTGAGGGTACTTTCGGTAGAGGTGTCGTACCAGGATATACAGGATCAGAGTCAGGGGAAGTGCAGCATAGATCATTGGTTGAGCCTCTGATAAAGATGTCCCACCACCAGTAGGATCAGGACGACACCACTTAAGGCGCTTAAAACGATGTAAATAAGTGCTTGTTGTAACAGGGCAGAATAAGCCATCACTCCAACAGCGACCGGAATGAATAGTACTGACATGTGGCGTAGCAGCAGGCCAGCCCCAGCTTCAACCCAGTGCAGCTTCACCAGCTGCAGGCTCAGCAGTACAAAGAGTAGCAGCATGCCGATGATACTTCCGGGAAAGGGAAATGGCAGCTGATGGGCGATGAGCTCGCCCACTTCCAGGCAGGCAAATAATACGAGCAAATCACGAATGATGATCAAAAATTGACGCATGAGAGTCACCATTAGTGGTAAAGGTATAGCTATTATACCAGTGGCAGTATAAAAAACCATAGTTGAGTCGGTCTGCTGGATATAAAAAAGCGCCAGCAAGTGGCGCCTTTATTTAACCCATTGAATAAAAAGGGTTTAGAAAGTTGAAGTGTCCTGGAACAGACCGACTTTCAGATCTTTAGCAACATAGATCTCTTTGCCGTCAACCTCAACGGAGCCATCAGCAACGCCCATGTAGAGCTTGCGGCGGATCACTCGCTTCATCTTGATCTTATAGGTTACCTTCTTGGCAGTAGGCAGGATCTGACCGGTGAACTTCACCTCACCAACACCCAGAGCACGCCCTTTGCCCGGACCACCTTCCCAGCCGAGGAAGAATCCAACCAGCTGCCACATGGCATCCAGTCCCAGGCAGCCTGGCATTACCGGGTCACCAGGGAAGTGGCAGTCGAAAAACCACAGTTCCGGGGTGATATCCAGCTCTGCAATGATCTCGCCTTTGCCAAACTCTCCACCTTCATCACTGATGTGTGCGATACGATCCATCATCAGCATGTTTGGAGCCGGAAGCTGACTATTGCCTTCACCAAACAGGATGCCCTGGCTGCAATCCAGCAGATCCTGCTTTTCAAATGAGTTTCTTCCCAGCTCTTTAAGAGATTTGTTCTGTTCAGACACGCGTCACTGTCCTTTATATTGATTAGGTCACTAGAATTTTTGGCATAATTTAGCGAACACCTGTTCGCTAATCAACCCCTAACCCACTAAGTTCGTGAAAATATTCGTTTTAAGATGGAGACCGAGCGATTCTCGCTGAAGTTTAGCTCATCGAGACGCTGGCGGATCTTGCCGAACAGGGTATTGGGCTGCGAGCTGTCACCGGCAGACATTCCGGTGAGAAGTTCGATCGCCTCTTCAACATGCTCCACCGGATAGAGGTGGAATTTGCCTTGCTCAACCGCTTCTATCACTTCATCTGCCAGGTTGAGCTGCATGGTATTGGTATGGGGGAGGATCACGCCCTGCTTGCCATTGAGCCCATGAATTTTACACACCCGGAAGAAGCCCTCTATCTTCTCGTTCACGCCTCCGACCGGCTGAACATTGCCAAACTGGTCAACTGCACCGGTCACCGCAAAGTGCTGATAAATGGGGACGTGGGAGAGGGCGGAGAGGACGGCGCACAGACCGGTCAGGGAGGCACTGTCTCCGTCGATCTCATGATAGGACTGCTCGAAAACCAGATTGCCCGATAGGGGCGAGGGATTTTCGCTGCCAAAGATGTTTGAGAGGTAGCCGTGGATAATCATCATCGCCTTGGCATGGATCTGCCCGGCTAACTCCGCCTTACGCTCGATATCAGAAAGCTCACCTTCACCAAGGTGCACGGTTGCTGTCAGCCGGACCGGTTCACCAAAGTTATAGGGGTGGCCGAGGATCTCGATGACAGAGAGTCCATTGATCTGGCCAACCACCTGCCCGGAGGTCTGGAGCAGGATCTGACCATCGATGATCGCTCGGTCTGAGTGCTCGACCAGGTAGTTGAGACGGTAATCCTGCTCTTTTAATACCCGGCTGATATCCTCGGCGGTGATGAGTTCAGGCTGTCGGGCGCTGGCAAGCTTCATCAGTGAGGCGATCGGTGCCTCTGCCAGGGACACGAAGGATTGATGCTCGCACAGTCGTGAGGCATAGCGGCACAGAGCCTTAATCGCACCCCGATCAAAATCCGCCAGGTTAAACTTTTGCCGTAACCCCTCCAGGTAGCCGATAAACTCGCCCAGGTATTGGTTGGTATCAAGCTCATGGATCAGATCGGCACGCAGGCTGACAATATCCACCACTTCACGATCCAGCATGCTGATTTCGGCGGCCGATACCCGATCACCCACCAGGATGACGCTGATGTTGAGCGGGGTGGCTTCCGGCTGATAGAGAGGGGTCAGCTGTTTGCTCTCCTGGTAGTAGTTCCAATCCAGGTAGCCTTCGGCAATCGCATTGCGCAGCTTGAACCAGAGGTGGGGTTGATCAAGCAGTTCATCGATGGGAAGAACCAGGTAGCCACCATTAGCCTGGCGTACCAGGCCCGGCTCCAGCAGGTGGTGATGGCTGAACACGGAGCCCTGTTCGGTCTGGTAGTTGACCGAGCCGAATAGTTTCTCCCAGCTGAGATCCCGGGCAAACAGCACGGGGCGCTGCCCGGTATCATGGTGGATCAGCAGGTTGATCAAAACCGGATGCTGAAACTCTTTATTTTGTGCCACGTGAGCGGAGAGCTGCTCGAGATAATCTGCAACCTTCTCATCACCATTTTGTTTTTTAAGGATCTTGGTGACCAGGTGCTCAGCATCCAGGTGATGCTGCATATAGTGGATCAACTCACTGATCTGTTCACAGAACTTGATCCCGGTTCCCGGCATCAGGTGAAGCCAGATCGGTTTGAATGGATTGATCAGGTTTTCGGCGTAGCACACATCATACAGGTGCTTACTGTGATCATCATAACGCTGGATCAGATCGCGGCAGGCACGCTCATAATCGACACCGGTAAACCCGTTGAGCAGAAAAAATTCCGTTTGTCCGCTGAGCAGGGTAAAGGCCTCAAACGCGGATTGAGCCCGGGGCTGAAGATCGACGAAATTACGGGCTTCGACATCTGTTAAGCGCTCAATGGCCGGGAAATCTTGAGAGTAATCTGGTTTGAGTACGTTTGCTTTTAGTTCTACCACTTATTGACTGTCCCTAAATGAGTTTCTTTGTCGATTATACAGAGGCCCGATAAGGAGTACAGTAGCCGAGCTCACAGGCTATGCCCAATAGGGCGCAGTCTATTAAAAAGCAAGAGAGGGAACGCCGTTGGGTATCCTGAAAAACTCAATCTGCTCATCGACGGCGTGGGCTATCAGGGCCGTTAGCCGTAGACCATCTAGCCATGGCCGATCGTATGGCCGATCGTATGGCCGATCGTATGGCCGATCGTATGGCCGATCGTGTCGCGGTTTATATCGGTTGGCCAAGGGCAATCCCTTTCAATATGAAGTTCTGAATCGTCAGCAGAGCCTAAACCCCGGGGGCAGGCTCGAGCTTGCCACTTACTGACAACCGGGCATCTTCTTGTCCTGTTGCAAAGTATCCCAAGATTTAGCCGGGCAGTTTGCCGGTTTAGTTTGGGGCAAGCAAACCGACTTCCAGCTACCCATATCTTTCTCTGAGGTACACTGTTGCCACTGAGAGACTGAAAGGTAGGCCGGTGGCAGTGCTTGCTGCGACCCGACTTCAGCCTTGTTTTCGGTTGCACTTCCTGAGCAAGCTTGCAGAAAAGCTGCAGCTATACCCATGGTCGCCACTGCCAGCCACCGACTCTTTCTCGTCACCATAGTTATTTCCTTTCAGGCTAATTAAACATAGAGACTAGCATAGCGGATAAATGCGCTTTAGTAAGGCGCAATCGGGCTTCCCCGACAGGGTTTTCTTCTGTGCGTCAAACAAGATCATCAGCATAAGCGGTAAAGATAATAACGCCTAGCTTCACTAGTAGATCGTTTCAATTGGTTTGTCGCTGCCTGAATATCATTTGAGGCAACGCAGTGAATACTTCCGTGTATGCTCGACGCCAGCATCCATGCTGGCAACGGGCCTAAATGATATTTCAGACACCCGTGAAGGGATCGTTAAACAACATAGGTCAAATGCTCTGAAATGATGTACTAGTCTATATCGAGAGTCACGGCTTATACCCGCTCGGTAGTAATGTTATGACTCTATCTATATATGTTTCATATGGATACAATACTCCACAATTGTAGTCGATGATTGTAGGTGGTGTTTAATGTCTATCCAGTTTCACTGTAAACAGACGGGGCAGATGGCCCTGCAAGGCTTTTTTCGGCTCGCTGAACTGTGGCAACTGAGTCGCGAGCAGCAGCAGATCCTGTTAGGCTCCCTGCCGGATTCAACTTATTTTAAGTACAAAAAGCTCCCTGAAGTCAGCCTGGGTCGCGATTTGATCGAGCGGATCTCCTACCTGATGGGAATAGAGAAAAACCTCAAGGCTCTGTTTGGCTCTGTCGAACTCGCCAGAAACTGGGTCCACCAGCCAAATCAGCTGGCACCTTTTCACGGAAAAACAGCCATTGAATTAATGCTGGGCGGAAGCCTGCTGGACATAGCAGCAGTGCGTCGCTACCTGGACCGGTGGCTTGGATGATATGCAAGTTCAATCGATGAAAACTCAACTCAACTTATCTCAGTGGTTTCATCTTCGTTTATGCCACTGGCCTGAAATCTCAACCCAAAATTGCTCATCCCATGATCCCGAGGAGCGGCTTCTGGCCTCACAGATTGAGCAGCTGACCTGTCCCCTTGCCCGACATCACAGGGATGAGCGCAGATCTGGTCCCAAATCGCACTGGGCAGGGACTCTGGTCGCAGAATCTCTTCTTCGGGCATTTAGTTGTCCCAGAGCCTCGCAATTTAGCGATGGCAGTTTCGGGGTGTTTTATGCCTATGACAGTGTCAAAACCGCAGCGGGAGAACTGATGCGTGAGTTGACACCTCTGCTGGCAGAGACGGTGCAGGTGGATCTGGAGCTTACGGCAAAAATCGAGTGGATGACGCCCCTCAAGCCTCTGGTCGACTTTGAGAAAAGCCTGGATCAAGATCAGTGCTCACCAGCAACACAGCTCGATTTTGCCAGGCAGATCGTAAAAAGTCAGGGCAATGGGATCTATTTTAGGACCACTGCCAATCCCATAGGGCGGGGAATAGCCCTGCTTCGCCAGGATGTCTGTGGTCCCCTCACCGAGGATGGCTACCTTAGGTTCATCTGGAATGGGGAGCATCAACAATTCTGCGGATCATTTAAGATGCAGTTTGTGTATTAGGCTTTGCTGACGTTTCAATTTTGAACCTATTGTCTTCTGAAAATGTCCTGCTCACGACGCAAATCACGCAGTTTGCTTGCTCTAAATTAGTGATGAGCAACAATGAACAGGACTTTTTCAGGCCAACCCACAACTCCTCAGGCCCAGGCGGCCGCCGCAGCCCTCACAGCGATAGGAAACGCTCTTTTGCCAAGGATGCGTAGGTCACCTCAAAGGGGCTTGAGGCTCATCATCCAATGCGCTGTAAACCAATGGTAGCATCTCACCCAGGACACGATTCGCCAGGTCGAGGTGACGATGGTAACTTTTTTCCAGGATATCAAAGGATTAGCTTCTTCTAAAAGCATTCAGTTGATAAGTGCTGTATAAATCCGCTTGCAACACATGGCGACCGAGCTGTCAGTGAGGAGACTGTGTGTTTTTGCATTTGATGAGGGTTTTAGACTGAGTATCGAGCGGTCTTTTTGATGTTTCTTGGGATGCAGTACCAGATTTACATGGAGCCGGAGGCATCCTTCCCAAAATAGAAGCGCCGCTGGAGCAGGAACTTATGGCTCAGTGGAGATCGACCAATCTGCTTTAGAGTCCTTATGAATCCTCCCGTAAAAACAGGATGTAAAAATGAAACCTAAAATGAAACACGCAGCTATCGCTGCGGCTCTCCTATCCTCCATATCTATGGCACACGCATCATGCGTTAACGGTGAGTTTTCCTCCAACGTTACGATTCACAACAACACCGACTACGGGATGCACTTTCAATTCCTTCATGCATATCAGATGCAGGGCTTCAGTACTGGTGGTTACGCTCAGAGTTTTGATGTGGCTGCCCATGAGTCAGAATATCTCACCTTCTGGTCTCAAGATGGTTCTTCATGCACCTCATACAACCAGGATGACGGTGCTGAATTTAAAATAACAAGCACAGACAATGGTGCTGATATGGGGACCCTTCATCTGGGGGCGACAAGGAATAGACTAATTGCATCAATATACCAGCCCAAAGGCCCGTTCTACTTCCGGTTCAATAACCCAGAGCTGAAAGATCATGTGTCTTCAATGACGATCAACTTCAACAAAAACCTGGAGAAACCGACCGGATCTTATGCCAACTCATGCGTTAATAAGTCCTATGATTCATCCACCGGACTCCTTAAAGCTTCATGTAAGGCCCCTATTGAATTCTACCCATACTATATCTACATACAGTCATCTATCACAGTTGATAACCATTGCGGTGTGAGCGGCGCAGTGGTTAACAGGGATGGGTCTCTAACCTGCTCTGATATGCAGATTAAGGGCTCTTACGCCAATACCTGTAGTGATATCAAGGTCACTGACCACTATTTGATGTCAGCCTGGTGCCAAGATGCGGATGGTGTTAAGCACGGAACATCCCTGGATTACTCAACCTGTCCAGCAAATGACCAAGTTGAGAACAACAACGGCCATCTTGAGTGTAGGTAAAAAGGCATGGCTATTTGGCTGATCTCCTGTTTGCTCTATGGGCTTCCTCGCGATTCTCAAAGTCTTGGCGCTCCCTCTTCGCAGAGGACAAGTCTCACGAGGGTGTGCATCTCTATCTTGCATCAATCGACCAGGTGCAGTTTTGGTATTTTCGTCAGCTCGATATCCTCGACTATGAGCACCCCGGCTTTCTTGGGTGCACTATTTTCGATGGATTCCTTGAATCGCAAAATGCAGGGAACGGCCATTGCCTCCTGGCTGGTGCCCCGCAATCCTGGAAGAGATCAATTTATATAGAGATAAAGAGGCTCAGATACACCAGATGGCATGCTTTATGTAGGGTTATTACTGTCATGTTGCTGAGGACGTACTATGAGCAGCTTAAAGGCATCACAGCCACTGGAATACTATCAGATCAAGGCATGGATGCGCCGCGACTGGCCATTACCCTCCTGGTTGTGCCACTTCGCGGTTTCAGACCAGGACTCACAATCGCTCGGGCAGGGGGTACAGGTTCGCTTGAAGCAGGGCGGGCCCATCATGGTTATTGTCGAGGACTTGAGAAGCTCTCCTGCGCTCTCATCACGCAATGCCTATGTTGAGTGTGCCTGGCTGGACAGCACAGGCCAGGTTTGTCGGGATTACTTTGTGACCCGGCAACTGACCCGGATAGAAGATCAGCCGCCAGGTTGCCTGAATTTTTAATCCAGGCCTTGGCTAATTTCCCTTTAACCGGCGATCAAACAGAACCGGCAGGCGAGCGGCTTTTTGAATAATCCCGGTAAACTCTGGGTGCAGAGGGTTGAGTAACAGGTTCATCTCCTGGGGAACTACCACCGAGGGAACCAGCAGGGCGACTGACAACTGACTTTGTAACCATTCATCGCCGAGCTCCTGGGTCTCCTCTGTGGCGGGCTCGGCATTCCAGCTTGTCGGCAGATCACTGCTGTGCAGTCCCATCACATCATCTTCGGTAAGCTCTATCTCAAGCAGGACATAATCGTTGAGCAACGCCTCACTGTTGATATGCACCAGGATCTCCAGCATCGCCAGTGAGATCGAGGTCGCGCAGTAAACCGCCTTATGTCCCTTACTGTTCCAGCGGCCACCGTACAGCTCGGCGCCGTAACCACTCCAGGCACTGGAGAGGTATTCAGATTTAACGATTCGGTAGCCCTTCACGAGAACACACCATGCTCAATGCGTCCGATGAGATCAAAAACCTCGATTGCACCAGACTCGCTGGTCATCAGTTCAACCGGAGTTTTACCACCCAGGGCTCGTGCGGGTTCTTTGAGCCAGTTCATCGCCAGGGCCCGATCGCCGTTAAATAGTTCAGTGGCCCGATCAAAAACCCGGATAAAGCGCACCACACGATCGCTCTCATCGGGCTTGAGCACTCCCTGCTCCAGGCGGCGGGCCAGGGTTCTTTTGCTCAGTTGGGTCATCTTGTAGATGGCTTCTTTAGGCTCCCCAACGGCCTCACTTAATCGATCCAGAACATCACAGGACAGCCCGTCATTGATGGTCATCACCAGCTTCAGCCCGTGACCGGCAGGAAGGCCGACGTCACGCCACAGCCGTGGGATAACCGCTTTACTGGGAATAAAGGTGCGTTTTTGCATCTGTCATACCTCTTGCCATTTGACACTTACATAGTATGCCACTTGGCAAGATATCTCAACTGCAGAGGCTGTGTCGATTTGGTGTAGGGCTCTGACTCAATCAACCCACTCAATTTGCGACTGCAATTTATCTGGTACCCGAATATTCCACTGTTTCATCTGGCTGCGGCTGAATATATATTGACCCCGTTCTGCCGGGTAGGGAGGGACGTCTTTGGGTTGTACACCCTGTTCGAGGATCTGCCTTGTTACTATGCCCGCCTGGCGCCCCTGATCCTTTCCGGAAAGGACCAGCCCCCCGGCGGTTTTTTGAGGCCCAACAGAGAATCTCCAGTAACTAAAAAGAGGCAGGGGGGTATGCTTGGAGGTCCAGTGAATCACCTGTTGTGCCGGAACATGTTGCCCCTGACTATTAACAAGGGTCTGATACAAGCCGATGATGATCGCATCATAGCCATCAGACTTTGAGTGCTCGACGATCTTCTTCCAGGAGGCAAAGTCCCGGATCAATCGAAGTTCAAGGCTGATCCCCGATACCTCAACTTTGGATTTTTTGGCAAAGATCCGTGACACCGCAACTTTTGAGGTCAGCCCCCCATCAAACAGGATCAACAATTTTTTGGGCCGAGGCTTTAAAAGAGCCTTCAAAGCAACGGCTGAATGCTTGAAGAGCGGCCGCTCCAGAATACCTGTGAAATTTCGATTGGGTGCGGTCAATACTATGGGGTTAGGGTTGCCATTGATCCCAAGAAACACCACGGGAGTCTGGACGCTTGATAATCGTCTGAACAGGTACTTGAGGGCATTATCATCGGCCAGGATCACCAGATCCGGTTGCAGCTCCTGGTAACGGGCCCAGGCCCTGTCAGCTTGCTGTTGATACTGAGACTCAGGAAGCCGTTTGGTGTTCATATGAAATCGTTCCAAACGGTAGTCAGCTCCCAGCTCCTGGCGGATCCCCTCCATATAGCTGATGTCCCAGGGATAATCACTATGATAGCTCTCAATGATAAATATTGTTTTAGATAAACTGATGTGACTGAATAGCAGGCAGAGTATGAGTGCTAAAGGACGAATCATGGGGGACACCTTTAAGTGAAATGAAGCTATCATTTTGCTACCCGGGGCAGAGCCATGCCAGGCAATACATTCTCTTCCAGGATCTTTTTCTCTGTACCATTTTCGCGGATCGCTTTGAGGCCTTTTTCAAACAGGGAGAGCACCTGATCTGGATTTTTTCCCTTCTTTCCCACCAGAAGATGCAGGGTTCGGCTGGTCAAAGCGACCGGGATATTGGTGAGCAGGGCGCTGGTATGATCGGGTAGCTGCGAGATCAGGTAATAACCCACCATAAACTCGGCAATGAAGAGATCGATCCGACCGCGGACCAGCTTTTTCAGGTTGTTTTTATCAGAGACCGCACGTTCGATCCCAAACTGTTCATCATACTGCTTCATCATAGGCCCATAGTAATAGCCTATGGTTCCACCCACCTTATACCGGGAGAGCCCCTCCAGGGTAATTTTTTGATTGAGCTCAGGAAAGCTCCTGCTCTTAAGGTGGAACAGCACATGTTGTCCTAACATGACAGTTGAGGAGTAGAGAAATAATTTTTCGCGCTCTTTATTTCTCGACCAGGGGAAGGTGATATCTATGCTTCCATCCTGGGTCTGCTGCATCGCCCGGGCCCAGGGAAAACACTTAAACTCTACTTCAACTCCAACCTCATGGTAAGCCGCACGTACAATGTCTACCAGCACCCCATGAATTTGATCTTTGCAACTGACGTAGGGGGCCACTCACCTACGGCCGCCGACACCTTTTGGATCCCTGATAAAGCAGACGAAGAGATAAGAAGACAGCAGATAGTAAGCAGGACAGAGTAAAACTTCGCAGCAGGAGCCATGGTCATCCTTTCCATCAAGGAAGATAACTGTAATTTTAGCAGAGATGGTTTTTCCGGATGCTTGTGTCAGCCGCTACTCTGATCAAGGGGACTCCGATCAGAAGAAGGTACCCGGAGCAACCTCCGGGTCATCAATTACGCTGTTCCCTTGCTTGCGGCTGGAATCTGTCCCTGAGTCTCAACGCCATCTTTTTCATCAAATAGCTTCATCAGCTTGTGTTGGCCCTGCTGAGTCAAAATCATGATCTCAACCCGGCGATTTCGCTGGCTATATGGGTCGTCCGAATCAAGTGGAGCCTTATCCGAAAAGCCACTGACCTGTAAAAAACGCTTATCGTCAATCCCATTTCCATAGAGGATCTCTTTTACATCCAGCGCTCGTTTAACCGAAAGTATCCAGTTGTTAGTGTTGCCGTGCTGGTATTTATAGGTATCCGTATGGCCCGAAATCATCATCTTGTTTGGGATATCCCGGACAAGGTCGGCCAGCTTTTCAACCAGAATCTCATAACCAGGATTCATTTGCGCACTACCTGAGTTAAACATGCTATGTCCCGGGGTATCCTTAAAAATCACCTTCATCCCCTGTGGCAGCAATTTGAGCTGAGCATTTTTCCCCAGGGGAAGCTGGTTTTTAATTTTCTCAAATTTAGTCAGTAGCAGCTGTAGCTGACTGACCGGCTGTGGCTCATTGTGATTAATTTTGCCTCTTGCCTGGACCGGAGAAAGACCGCTCTCCTCCTGAACTAATGGCATCGACTGGCCGTGACCTGCAAACTTTTGGGCAATGGCGGCTCGCTGCTGAGGTGTTGAGATGTTGGTGATCCACAGAACCATAAATAAGCAGAGCAGTGACAGGGTAAAATCTGCAAATGCAACTTTCCAGGCGCCGCCGGGCTGCTGGTATCTGGCAAAGGATTTACGTTTAATCATGCTGCCCGGGCCTCTCTTTTGAACAGACGATTCATCTCGTTAAAGCTTGGCTTCATTTCGCCGAACAGGTTGCGACGACCCGCATCGACCACCAATACGGTTGGCACCTTGCTTTGGTAAGCAAGAATACTACCCTTGACCACGCCTAGGGCCATCATGTCTCGGTTGCTCTCTTCCTGGACAAGGTTGGCCAGGGGGGCAAAGAAGCCATAGCTGAACAGGATCCCGATAAAAGTACCAGACAGGGCTGAAGCAACAGACAGACCAATGGTAGTGATATCCCCATTGATATGACCCATGGCGAGGATGATCCCCATCACGGCCGCCAAGATGCCAAAGCCAGGCAGAGCGTCGGCAATTTTATGCAGTGCCAGAGGGTAGCGGTAGAGATCCATTTCAATGGTTTCCATCTCATCCTGGAGCTTGGCGTTGAGATCTCCCGAGGCGATCTGGTTTTGCAGCATGATCCGAAAACTATCACAGATATAGTTGCACAGTACCTGATCTTTGAGGATCCATGGATGCTCCCTGAAGATAGAGCTGCGCTCAGGATCCTCGATATGATCTTCCAGGCGCAATACACCCTGCTTACGCACCAGTTGAAATAGCTTATACAGCAGCAATTGGAGGTCCAGGTAGCTGGACTTAGAGTAAGCACTGCGGATCAGGGAACGATACAGATAGATCCCAAGATTCTTAAGAACATAGGGAGGATTGGAGATCACCAGATAACCGATGGCCGCACCTAAAATGATCAGCAGTTCAGTGGGCTGAAACAAAACGGAGAATAAGCCATCTTCGATACTGAACCCGCCTAACACACAGGCAAAGATACAGATAAAACCAAAACTCTTCATTAATTTCGCCATCTGGGATTACCGCTGTTCGTTGTTGAGGCGGCCATCCTAAATGCGCACAAAAAAGAGTCAACACTAAAAAAACGAGCTATCGAAAAGTGACTGAATTATCAAAAAACGAACTCACGTAACACCTTGTAATCTATGTTAAATAACACCCTCTAAGGCAAAGGACTGATTTTGAAAGGGTGATGAGAGATTACTGAAATTTTATGTCTCGATTGAATCCTCACCTGGGATTGCGGAGTGAGTGTATCACTGAAGCTCGGGAGGTAAAAAGCTCTGATAAAACCACAGACTCTCATCCTTATGGGTTCGCACCTTGACAACCTCTCTTCCGAAATCATTCTCCCGGGCCAATAGGATGAGCTTGTCTTTGGATCTTAATAGTTTGCACTCGCCGGTTTCGAAATAACGATCGGAATAGTACCTGTCTTTGCTTTCATAGACCTGGTGCAGGGCGGATGGCATGCGGCAGGCGATCGCGGCGCCGGTTTGGGTGGAGGAGAGGGTGAACCTGGGATAGAGGTTATGCTGGTGGTAGAGGTAACCAAGGGTCGCTGCAGTCATAGCAGCAATCACAATAAGCGGGTATAGGATCAGTTTTACCATGGGCACCTCATATTGCCGGGCGTCCATGCGGTGACTTTCCTTTAGGTCAAAATAGTCGGCAACGGGGCCGAATACAAGAAAATCCCACCGGAATAACAAGGAATTCTGAGCCGGATCTCAATTTCGTTTCGGGACAATTCATTCATAAGGTTTGGTGGCGACGGCTAAGCTTACAGTAAGAGCAAGGGAGGGTTCATGAAAAGTAGCATCATAGTTGCATCGCTCGTCCTGATCTGCAGTATGCTCAGCTTCGCAGAAACGATCCGCATCAGTAGCAGTGAGTGGCCTCCCTGGAACTCGAAACATCTCATCGGTTATGGAATAACCTCAGAAATTGTCAGTGACGCATTTAGTAAACAGCAGGTACGGGTTGAATACTATTATCAGTCCAACTGGAGTGATGCTTACCGTTTTGCAAAGGATGGACGCTATGATGCATCAGTGAGCTGGATTTATACCGACGAGCGGGCGAAAGAGTTTATCTATAGTTCACCCATCTCCTATGCCAGCAACCACTGGTTCTACCTCAAATCCAACCCTAAGAGCCCCTTTAACTGGGATGATCTGGGTTCAATGAAACAATTAACCATAGGGGTGACACGAGGCTATAGCTATGGGAGAGAGGTTGATGCATTGCGCAGGGAGCGATCCGTCACCTTCCAGGAAGAGGGGACCGATCTGGAAAACTTCAGAAAGCTACTGGCAGGCGAGATCGATCTGTTTCCAAGTAATCTTTGCGTTGGTTATTATCTGCTTAGAACAAGCCTGATCGATGAGATGATGCGGGTTGCCCACTCACCGGAGCCTTTCGATGTGTTCTCACTCCACCTTATTTTTAACCGGGTCAACCCTGAGAACCCAAGACTTGCCAAGGTATTTGAGGCTGGTCTGCAGGAACTTAATAAGGGGGATGGGATCAAAAAGAAGAGCCAAAAATGTTTTTATTCTCTGAGAGGGCGCTAAAGAACCCTGTGCCTTAAAAGGCTACAAACCTGGCAAAAACCATCGTATCCAGATTGAACTCTGGCTAACCAACCTTTGTGATAACAGGGAAGAGACGAGATGACCGATTCCCGGAATATGGAGCCTCAGGATCCGATCCAGCAGGTATTTGCTTACCATCAGCGTACCAAGCACCAGTTTGATCGTTATGCCAACTCTCTCGGTTATATGGATTGGGCGACACAACCCAATCCATTTCGACTCTTTGAGGGAGCTCCCGGGATCAGCTTGGAGTTTCCTTCAGAGGCCAAAACCCCACTTTATGGCGAGGTTTTTTCAGGTATTCCAAGGGCTATGCCCTGTGCTTAGAGAGTGTGTCCGCTCTTTTCTACTATTCCCTGGCCCTGTCTTCCTGGAAAGAATCTCAGGGAAATCGCTGGTCATTGAGAGTAAACCCCTCAAGCGGAAATCTGCATCCTACCGAGGCCTATCTCATTGCTCCCGGAATCACTAACCTATCGGAAACGGGTGGGGTTTATCATTATCAGTCCCTGCTACACCAGCTGGAGCGCCGCTGTCACCTTGAAGCTGGGGATTGGAAAAAGCTGGTTGGGATATTAGGGGGCAAGGATGTTCAGGATGAGCCGGTTTTCTTCGTCGCTTTGAGCTCAATCCATTGGCGCGAGTCCTGGAAATATGGAGAACGGGCCTTTCGTTATTGTCAGCTTGATATCGGCCACGCGGTTGCGGCTATAACCATCTCAGCCCTGATGTTGGGTTGGCGAGTGAGGCAGTTAGAGGGCGCATCTTCAAGGCTTATCAGTGAGTTGGCAGGTCTCGAGAGGGAGCAGGACTTTGAGACTCCCCAGGAGCGTGAATTTTCCGAGCTGTTACTGATGATAACCCCGGCTCCTGATCCCGTATTTGACTCTGGACTGAATAAACTCCCGGATGAGAGCCCCATCATTCATCAAACATGGATGGGGAAGGCCAATCGTCTCAGTTGTGAACATCACCCCTGGCCATGGATAGACAGGATTGCCAAAGCATGCCTTAAGCCACCATCTCAGAGGATCTCTCAATGCGCGAATCCTTTAAAGAAAACGGCAAAGACACCTATGACCCCGAAGATTTCCCGTTTCGCAGAGCCAGAGAACTGGTTCGTCAAAGGCGCAGCGCTGTTGCTATGGATGGGATGACCCACATGGATCAAGCTGAGTTCTTTAAGGTACTTTGCCAGCTCATGCCCGAGTATAACCCCAGGTTATTTAACCTGGCATCTGAGCTTAACAGGGTTCAGCTTGGCCTTTTTATCCATCGGGTGGAAGGACTAACTCCCGGGCTTTACCTGCTTGTAAGGAATAAAGA
The DNA here is from genome assembly GCF_003072645.1 of Dongshaea marina. Lineage (NCBI taxonomy): Bacteria > Pseudomonadati > Pseudomonadota > Gammaproteobacteria > Aeromonadales > Aeromonadaceae > Dongshaea > Dongshaea marina. The sequence continues at coordinate 2,465,837 of NZ_CP028897.1, read as the reverse complement.
TAAATTATCTGAGCTTCAAAAAGTCATGGATCAGAGTTTTTTATGGCGGCCAATTGATGATTGTCCCCTCGAGCTCGATCTTTATTGCCTGCAGGAGGCGGATCTCCGGGAGCTGGCAAGGCGGCTGAGTTGCGATCAGCCAATTGCCAGCCAGGGAGTATTCAGCTGTGCCATGTTGGCTGAATTTGAAGCGCCGATCCACCATGAGGGGGCATGGTACTACCGGAAGCTTTTTTGGGAGTGTGGCCTGATTGGTCAGCAGCTCTATCTTGAAGCCGAGCTTAGAGGGCTGCAGGGGACGGGGATCGGCTGCTTTTTTGACGATCCTGTCCATCAGGTGTTTGGCCTGGAAGGGTTTGGCTATCAGAGTCTTTATCATTTTACCCTCGGTAGGGGACTTGATGATCCACGCCTGCAAACATACCCGGCATACTATTTTTTAGACAGTACGGAAGCGGGTGACTAGCGCAGCCGGGCATCCAGTTGATCGATGATCTCTGCCCAGTCGGCATCCTCATTTTTCCCCTGGGCCAAAAAGTCAGCTTGAGCACTACTCCAGAACCCGGCCTTATGGAGTTCGATGCCTGAAGGCAGCGGGCGATGCTCTTTGATAAAGGTATCAATGGCCGGATCTGAGCTATCCAGCCCCAGTTGATCAAACAGGGCGCTTAAGGTGTGAATTGGGGCTTGCATAAGGGGGTCATCCAAGTGGGGTTCATTATAACCATAGTCGCATCATAAGAGCCGGGGACTATTTTTTACTAAGGGGAAGAATTAGATGGAGCATAGGATCAGAGCTGCTGGCATTCTTGTGCAGGACGAAAACTTGTTACTGGTCAGGCATCAGATGGATGGTGAAGAGTTTTGGGTTCCTCCCGGAGGAGGACTTGAGGAGCGTGACGGGGGAAGTCTAGGGGCTCTGAAGCGTGAAGTTTTTGAAGAAACAGGTCTTCAGGTCGATGCAATTGGCCCCTTGCTGTTTTTACATGAATACCATGAGCTCAAGCGAGACACCTTTCACCTTGGTCTCATCTACTGGATCCAAGCCTGGCAAGGTGAGCTTTCGGTGCATAATTTGCGAGGATTAGGCGGCGATGAACATTTTATTCAGGAGGCGGCCTGGATCCCCGGGATCAGCTGAGGGATCTTGTGACCTATCCTCCAGGCTTGATCCCCCTTCTGTGGGACAAACTGGCCGAACCTGAGCCAAAGGCGACGCATCTTGGGCTGCAGATCCAGCCGCTCTAGCAGGGCTCATGCACCTTCCCAGATGAGCGTAGAAAATGGGTTTCGTTCATCCTTGAGTAGCTGCAATTCACTACGAACCGATTTGGTTTGAGATCGCGCTTTTTGATAGTGACTGTCACTGCGAAACATCCAGTAGTTTTGGCGGGCAATCAATACCGAAAGACGGGCTTCGAGATCTGTTATCTGCTGCTCCAGAAGATTCATAGCGTTTCCTTCAATTAAAGCTAACTATCAGGATGGTAAGCAGGATAAAGGAGTGGTGCGTCATTTGGTGACGTATTTTTTTGGGGCCCAGCTGTCTCCAAAAGCCGACAGTTCAGGAAGCAATGTAGCCACAGAAGCCATCGGCTTTAATCTGCACTCTCTGAATTCTCCAATTGCTCTAAACACCAGGTGATGGCTTGTTGCTTAGTGTCGAATATCGCTCGTCTCAATATAGCCTGTTGCTTTTAGTCATTGTCCAGGCACCCGCTAAAAGTCGGTTTGTCTGCTCAATTCATCTGTTCAAGGGGGCGCCACTTAAGGTTTTTAGCTTCGCAGGCTAGGGGTTACCCATTTCCATAATGGAAATCACTCTTTGTTAATTTTTCAATATTAGAAAGTGCCAGGATGCAGTAAATTATACGCACACAGATAAAAAGGTTTTTCCCATGAGCGAACAGCGATTCTTGCAGATCATTACAGATGCCAATCTTTCGACAAAACAAAAATCACAACTTCTTGCCCTGGAGGCCGAAGCCAGCTTACCTTATCCAGAGATCTCACCTGCCGTTAAGCAGGCGATGGACGAAGGTATCCTATGCGATATGTTTGAAGGGCACGCGCCCTTTAAGCCCAGGTATGTTCTGCCAGATTACGCTAAATTTTTACGCCAGGGATCGGCCTATCTGGAGCTCAGCCCGGCTCAGAATTTTGATGAGGCCCTGAACCTTCTGACCATCATCTATCACCATGTACCCTCGGTGACCTCGATTCCTGTCTATCTTGGGCAACTCGATGAACTCCTGCTTCCTTATGTCGCTGAGCTGACCGAACAGCAGATTTATCAAAAGCTCAAACTGTTTTGGATCATGCTGGATCGGACTCTGCCTGATGCCTTCATGCATGTGAATATAGGGCCTACGGACAATATTATCTGCCGCACCATCCTCAGGGTGGATGCAGAGCTTAAGCAGATCGCACCAAACCTGACCTTTATGTATGACCCGGCGGTTACTCCTGACGATCTGCTGCGGGTTGCAACGGCAAATATCTGTGAATGCAGCAAGCCGCATATCGCCAATTATCCGATGCATGCCAAAGCCTATGGTGACGGGCAGTTTGGGATCGTCAGTTGCTATAACTCGCTGCCACTGGCTGGTGGCTCAAATACCCTGGTCAGGATGAACCTGGCTGAGGTGGCGAAAAAATCCTCCTCCAGCAAAGAGTTCCTCAAAGAGGCTCTGGTGGAATACAGCAAGCTGATGTTTGAGCTGATGGATCGCCGCAGTGAGTTTTTGCATGAAAAATCCAATTTCTTCAAAGGTTTTTTGACTGCTGAGGGCTCATTGATGAATCGCGCTTTGCTCCCATGTTTGGCATTTACGGGATGGCCGAGGCGGTTAATCTGTTGATGGCACAAGAAGAGCGCCAGGGTCGTTATGGCCGTGATGACGATGCCAATCAACTAGGGCATAAGATCTCTCAGGCCCTAGCCGAAATTGTTGAATCCGGCGAAGTCAAATATGGCCTGAATGGGAAAGCCCTGTTACATGCTCAGGGGGGAATAAGTCTGGATGAAGGCGTCACCCCGGGGGTTCGGATCCCTTACGGGACCGAGCCAGATCCGGTGAGCTATGTTAACACCACGGCGCAGCACCACCAGTACTACATCTCAGGGATCAGCGACATCCTCACCATCGATGAGACGGTGAAGTCTAATCCGGAAGCCATGTACAACCTGTGCCGGGGAGCGCTTCAGGCCGGATTCAGGGAGTTTACCGCCAATGTTGACTCAAACGATCTGATCAGGGTGACCGGTTACATGATCAAGCTCTCCGATATTGCTCGCTATGACGCTGAAGGTTCACGCAGTAATACCACCTTTCTGGGGCAGAAGCGGCCAGAAAAACCGGTATTCTGGAGCGCAAGCCCAGAGTGATCAGTCATGAAATGACCCCGGTATATCAGGGCTCTCATGAGTGAGGTGAATTTCTCTGAGGAGGCGAAGGTCAGTCGTATTCTGACCTTCTCCTGTGTCGACGGGCCCGGCAACCGTTTGGTGATCTTTTTACAGGGGTGTAACTACAATTGCCTCAATTGTCATAACCCCCACACCATCAATCCCTGTAATCACTGTGGGGACTGCCTGAAGGTTTGTCCGAGCGATGCGTTGATCCAAAGCCCCGAAGGCAAGATCGTCTGGGACCCCGCTCTCTGTACCCAATGCGATCGCTGTTTAGAAGCCTGTGACCACCACTCAAACCCAAAGATCACCCATTACACCGTCTCGCAGATCCTGGAGATTATCCGGGATAATCGCTTTTTTATCAGTGGTATTACCCTCTCAGGTGGTGAGGCGACCCTGCAGCTTCCCTTTATCCGGGCGCTTTTCAGGGCGATCAAAATCGCCCCCGAGCTATCCCACTTAACCTGCTTTGTAGACAGTAATGGCAGTTTGTCGGTACAAGGCTGGCAGCGGCTGATGCCTGAGCTTGATGGTGCCATGATCGATCTCAAAGCCTGGCAGGAGCAGACTCACCGCTGGCTGGTTGGACGCGGTAATCACAGGGTGTTTCAAAGCATAAAGCTTCTTGCCAGGACCCAAAAGCTCCATGAGGTCCGTTTGCTCTATATCCCGGGCAAAACCGACCTGTTGCAGGAGGTGGAAGCCCTGGGGAGTTATCTAAGAGAGTTACCAGAGCGGATCGCCATTCGGGTCAACGGGTTCCGCCGGCATGGTGTGGTAGGGGAGGCCAGCCACTGGGCTGAGTGTACCCGGGAGCAGGCAGACGTTTTCAGCCAACGTTTAGAGGCGGTGCTCGGTCGTGAGATCATCAGGCCTAGTCTCTTTTCCTGAGAGAGGGAGCTCTCAGGAATCTCTTAGCTGTTCATAGAACCACTTCATCGCCTGATCATTGAGCATAGGCTTATTCCAAACCAGGCTATAGGCAACCTTTCCATAGTCAAAAGGCAGCTCCTTCACCATCAGTCCACGGGCCTGCTGAGCCTTCATCGCCCAAAGTTTTGAGCAGGTAAAAAGAAGCTCGCTGTGTTGGCAAAGCAGTGCGGCCTGGCCAAAATCAGCCACACTTAATACCGTCTGCCTGGGTTGATATTGCTGGGCCAGGATCTGCTCAAAATAGGGTTGCTGAAGCTCTTTGTCCAAAATGCCTATATGGCTGTACTCCAGATAGGCTTCGATGGTCAGTGGGCTAGCCGCAAGTGGGTGATCCGCACTCATCAGGCAGACCATCTCATCATCGATAATCGACTCCCAGATCAGATCCTGATGGCGAGTCGGTGGCTGGCTGAGATCGTGTGGCAGAAGTACAAAATCGGTCTGACCGCTCACCAGTGCCTCGATTCCGAACTGATCCTTCCCATAGATCATCATCCTGGCATGAGGCGCTCTGGAAGAGATGATCTCACCTATGAGTGGCGCGAAAATCTCAAAGGTACTCTCACGCATCGAGAGACGAAATACTCCAGTGTAGCTTATAGGATCAAAGGCTTGTTGGTGGAGCAAACCATTCATACTCGACAGGATAGGGTGGATGGATTGGCCCGCTTTGAGGGCAAAAGGAGTTGGGATCAGCCGGGAGCCATCCCGGTAGAAGAGCTCGTCTTTCAATAGATCCCTAAGCTGGTTCAGGGTCTTGCTCACCGTCGATGGGCTCAGGAAAAGCTGCTCGGCTGTTTTGGTGACACTGTGGGTGCTTAACATCAGGTGTAGTGTGGTCAGGTGCTTGAGGCTGATCCGGGAGAGTTGACTATAGTCCATCAATGCGCTCTATTATTGCTGTCCGGCCAGTATAGCGTTTAATTACTACCTGCTAAACCACTCATCTGCTTACGTAAGCATTTGTCGTTAAGAAATAGTTTTTTTTAGTCAGATTTAGACCCATTGACTCCGATTAGCCAAGCCTAAAGGGCCTTCAAGAAATAACTGATCCCCATCATAAAAACCAATGAGTAGTGGATTATCACAGCAGCTTAGCGTAGTGTGGGGTGATTGAAGTCGTGGTTTTCACTTGCAATCCATTCCTTCATTATAGCGACCTAAGATGCTTAATAAAGATCGTTGAGACTTGTTCTAGGTGCAAGGATTAACAACTTCATCAGGAAATGATGATATTAATATACGGAGCATCAGAATGGATTTATTGATAACCCCGAGAAAAATTATATTTAGCTGTCGATATAATTATAACTCTACTATTGTTTTTATCGGAGCTGTTTATGGTGATGACGCCTCATGAAAATGACACTGTCCGAGTTATCAAGTGAACTAGGTGCTCAGTTTTATGGTGATGGCAATGTGGGAATTAATGACACAGCCGGTTTAAATAATGCTAAAAGTGGATTTTTATCTTTTATCTCTCATAAAAAACACTATCATTATTTATCGAATACTGAAGCATCAGCAGTCTTACTAAGGCCGGATGATTTAAGCTATTGCAATACAAATGCGATTGTGGTTCCTAATCCTTACCATTCTCTAAGATTTTAAATAAAAGCTTAGGAAGCGGATGCTCTGTTCATGAAACTGCCATCATAGATCATACTTCAACATTAGGCTTGAATGTTACCATTGCTGCCCATGTTGTGATTGAGTCAGGAGTAACTATCTCTGATAATGTATCAATCGGCCCCGGTTGTTATATTGGTTCAGGTTCAAGTATAGGCTCACATACAGTTCTTGATTCTAATGTTACCGTTTATCATGATGTAATCATTGGTGAGTGTGCGATGGTTAATTCAGGAACTGTCATTGGAACCGACGGATTTGGCAATGCTAATGAGCGTGGTGAATGGATCAAAATAATCCAATCCGGAAGTGTTAACATCGGTGATAGAGTAAGAATAGGCTCCTGTACGACAATTGATCGAGGAGCAATTGAAGATACAAAAGTGGCTCACGATGTGATCATTGGTAATCAGTGCCAGATCGCTCATAATGTTCAGATTGGAAACAACACTGCGGTCTCTAATGGCGTTGGTATGGCTGGCAGTTTAAGTCTGGGCTCCCATTGTAATGTTGATGATGGTTCAACCCTCAATGGGCATATTGATATTTGTGATCATGTGAATATTTCGAAAATGGCTATGGTTATGAGTCCGATTACTCACCCCGGTGATTATAGATCCGGCATTCCGGCTCAGGAGCATCAAGATAGCCTTATGACTCAGGGACTGATCCTTAATCTTGAAGATATGCATCGGCATATAAATATACTATACAAAAATTGCTAGGCACCAGCAAATTAACACAATGAATATAGAGAGTAGTGATGAGTAATCGGATCAAAGATATCGGTTGGGAAATTTAAAAAATGATGGTTGTTACTTATCGATTTACGGAAGGTATCAAAGAGAAGATATATTAAACCAAGGAACTATGGGATATATCGCTTGGTTTTTCCCAGCCGACAAGAACATTAATATCAACAACCTGTAATCATTAAAGTCGAGCCCACGGCTGATTTCTATTGGCTACTTTAATGTTCCATTTCTCTTCAATGTCTCATAAAAATCAATGAACTTTAATAAATCCTCATTGCCATCCTCAAAAAGATCAACCTCACTACGGATGATAAAAGAGCAAAACTCATAGCAGAACTTCAATTTTTTATCATGAGCCTGAATTAAAGATACCGAAAAATTTAACCAGTTTTCATCTTTCAGGTTATTCCCGCCTCGTGCAACTCTTCGCTTATGAAAATCAGTATATAGCTTGGTAGCATCGAAGAGATCTCTGAATAATCCACACAAATAGGTGATCTCTGTGGATAGCTTCATCAACTTTACTTCATGGTAATCATCAAACAGAAATTGATTAATAAATACCATAGAGTCATTCTCAAGGTTTTTCTCGGATATGACCGAGATAGATTTCCATCTCTTCTTGATCATGAACTGAAGCACCTTTATGTACTCAAGATAGTTGGATATCTGCTCACTTAAGGCGGACTCCTCTCTGATGGACTTGAGCTCAGTTTTGACAAAGTTAAATGATATGACTGTCCCGGTCATGACTATAACTGCTATGCATAAAATAATATTCAAGTAGGTAACGCTATCCATAGCATCCACCTCACTATCTACCGATAGTTAAACTCTAGTATAAAAACGCAGCGAAAGTCGGGGGAGCATCGCACATCTTCCAGTGCCTAACAGCTAAAATGGTTCAGGGTTTGCCGGGTGAGTACGCCTTGTGTCCGGTTGAACGGCAGGGAGGGGAGCATTAGCGAACACACGGACCCTTGCGGTGTGCGGCAATTATACAGCTAGCTGATAACCGTATCACATGGCTTGCTGCTCTGAGATCTCTGAGCGCCCAGACAAGTCATTTGGAGGCAGGCCCCCGTTCGAAACACAGGGGCTTGCAAGCCGGGCATGAAGGCAGTTTAATCCTCGATTATTTGGTGTAGCTGTCTATAATCTCTTTATATTTTCCATCACTCTTCATGCTACGCAAGGCTGAGTCGAACTCATCTCTGATATGAGATAGCCCCCTTTTCTTTGAGAAGGCAATATAGCTTGGAACAGTTTGTAGCGGTGGACTTATCTCTTTTATAAGATTTGAGCTGTTGGTTTTTTTAGAGATGAAAAGAGCTCCATATTTGTTACTCACCAAAAGATCAAATCGACCCTTTAAGAGCTTCTTAAAGTTTGCATTCGCATTATTACTCTCATCTATGGATTTTAACTGACCACTTTTGACTGCATCGTCAAAAATCTTGCCATAGCTTACTCCTCTAACAACCCCTATCTTATATTTAGAAACGGATTCAAGGTTACCATTATATTTAAAGTTTGAATCTTTTTTTGAAAAAAAAGATACCGTTTGAGGTATTAGCACCTCATTTGAGAAGTCAGCGAATTTTTCTCTGTCCGGATTCTTATAGATGGTGAAAATTGCATCTGCACTGCCTGATTCCACCTGCTTAAGTGAGCGAACCCAGGGATGAATCTTTATGGTTGCACTGTGGCCAGATCTCTTCAATGCTTCTAAAACAAGATCAACCGCTATCCCTTTGACTTTCCCTTTTTCCTGAAAAATATAGGGAGGATACTCAAGTGACACAAGCTCAAGTGATTTACCAATCACAGGAGTAGAGGCGATCATAATTGCAATAAAAATCAGATGGTTACGCATAACCTCTCCCTATCATACTTTTCCCGTCCTGCTGTTCAGTATAGTACCGCTGGAAACAGCAGTCGCAATTGCGGGAGAGGAGCTTTGTTCTACTAAGGTGATGATATTCTGGTTGAGCCAATCTGAGTTGCTGTTGAAAGCCTCACCTCGGGGGAGGCCGCTTCTGATTGGGTATCAAAATAACGGGGTTCACTGAGATTTGAAAAAATCGATATCCTGCTGCAGGTGTTTCAAAACATCGTTTCTCAAATCAAAGAATGAAAATGCCGACTCCGCATGCCTGATGCATTGAATATGTGCAATGATATCCTTGAGGAGGATTTGATGCTTTCTTTTGTGTGCGTCGAGATTTTCAGGGTCAATTGAGTTTATGATCCGCTCTTCATCCTCATGGTGTGACATCAGGGTAATAGAAAAGCGCTTCAGCAGCTTTTGATACTCCTGAAACTCAACTCTGTGCTCGGAGGTTAGGATTGTATTGAGTGACTCGATGATCTGTCGATGCTGCTGATCGACGAGATTGACTCCCGTCTCCATAGACTCATCCCACTCTATCTGTAATTTCTGCAAGTCCATCGCAAGGCCCCGTGCTTATGGAGAATCCCGCCACTCTCTATCCCACAACCTTTGTGGTTAAGGTCTCCACAGAGCTCACGGGTATGCTTAAGTTTAGGTGTGCCCCTGAGCATCCGCACTGTCAAACCTTGCAACTCCCACCTGAATCAGGAAATCCATACTCTACAGTGAGCCGCTACAGCAGCATTGTTGAGTTTTTAGAGGGAGGCTGGAGTTCGCTTTGGATTAAGATATTTCTGATAAATTTTTTGATACTCTCCTGAGGATTTCACGGCATCGAGTGCCTGCTGCCAACGATTGATCACCCGATCCGGGATCTGCTTTGAGCAGGCGATATACAGAGGAAACTGGAGTAAACGAATGTCGGTTTGAATCACTCTGCCTTGTGGGATATCGAGCTTTTCGAAATAGTAACGGGTTCCCAGGGGAGTGTAGCTGACTAAAAGCTCCACCTTTGCGGCCAACAGCAGTTTAAATCGCTGCTCCCAGTCAACCGCTTTACGCAGGTGGCTGAATCCGAGTTGCTCAAGCCGAGAAAAAACCAGCCCCTTGTGGGGGAGGCGATAGCAATCTTCTTAATCTGTTGGATATCTCCGTATGTTTTATGATTGTCGGCCAGCTTATAAAAATAGATCGACTCCTCTGAGATGGGGCCGATCCACTTATAGCGAGGCTCGCGCTCCCTGGTGCGAAACAAAGAGAAGTTCATTACGTTTGGCTCATAATCGAGTAATCGCTCACCTCTGGCGCCCGGCAGTAACTCGATTTTATGCTCCTCTCCAAGCTGCTTCATGACAGCCCGGACGATCTCAACAGAAAAGCCCTTAAGTACACCTTTCTCCATGTAGTTATAGGGAGCCCACTCTTCGGTAATGATCCGCAGTGTAAAGGGTTGACTCGAAGTGGTGCTTGCGATTGCGGGCCCAGATATGCAGATGCATAACACCAGGAAAAAGTAATAGCGGGGCATCTCTACATCCTTGCAGGCTCAGACAACCTGAGTATGTGGGGATGCCTAATATTTCGCAAACTGCATACCGACTTGAAGGCGAGCTGTTTGCTCTCTTGCTTAAACAGAATCTTGAGAGCAAAGGGGGAGGTCAGATCCGGGTTGCCCGCCCTGTTTTCAATGATAGTTGAGCCCCGGGGCGAGTCAGGAGGGCTCAACCTAGATAACATCCAACAGGGTTGAGCCTTCACCATAGATGCTCTCCCAGTCAGAGACAAAGCCTGCCACACCTGAGTCTGTCAGGGGTGGACAAGCAGCTGCTCCATGAGATCGGGAGCAATGGTCACAGACTGAACGCCCGCCAAAGCGACTTTATGAACCTGCTGTATATTCTTAAACGAAGCCGCCAGCACCTTCGCATCGAGTTGATAGTTCTCAATAAGTTGTACCATGTCGGCGGCCACAGCCGTGCCATCACCACAGATGTTGTCCAACCGGTTCACATAAGGTGCTAAAAACTCTGCGCCGGCAACCGCTGCCATCAATGCCTGCTGTGGGGTTAAAATCGCGGTGGCCGTGATCCGGATCCCCTGGGCATGGATAAGCTTCATCGCCTTGAGCCCCTGGGTCGTCACAGGAACCTTCACGATAATTTGCGGGTCCAGCTCCCGTAACGCCTGGGCCTCTTTTAACATAGTCCGGGCATCTTTACCCATCACCTGGGCATGAAGCATCCGCTCACGACCGATGACCTCCCGAATATCCAGCAGGATCGCCTTAAAGGGACGGTTCTCCTTGGCAATGATCGATGGGTTCGTTGTGACCCCGGCGATTGGATACAAGTCAACTGCCTGGGTGATCGCGTTTAAGTCTGCGGTGTCTAGCATGTAGATCATTGTGATTTTCCTTAATGTTTTGTGAATGCTTAAATCGCCTGAACTTGGCAAATCCTGCTCTGGGTTGTGTTAGCCTCCGACGGCTAGGCGATAGTCGCTCGCTTCGATATGCTGGCGGATCCCCTGGATTTCTGACGGGCTCGGCACCCGAAGATCTTTGAGTTGATACTCCATGCCCTGGTTCTGGTACTTGTTTGCCCCATATTGATGAAAGGGCAGTAAGTGGATCTCTTGAATATCAAACTGCCCCAGGAATCTCAGGATCTGTTCCAGGTTAATGATATCGAGGGTAAACCCCGGGATAAGGGGTAAACGCGGGATCACCTTGCATCCCTGCTGCACAAGCTCTGTGAAATTGCTCAGGACCCTCTCAAGGTTAAGGCCGAGATGCTGTTTTGCCTTGTGTGAGTCCATGATTTTGAAATCAAACAATACCTCGTCACACAACTGACCCATTTGCAGAAGCTGCTTTTTGTTGCCATGCCCCGAGGTTTCGATGGTGGTTCGATAGCCGAGCATTTTTAGTTGTGTCAGCAGCGCAATCGCAAAATGGGGCTGGCTAAGCACTTCACCTCCCGAGAGGGTGACTCCGCCATTTGAGGCATCAAAAAAGATGTCATCTTTGGCGATCTCGGCCATCACATCCTCTACTGTCATCTCAGTTCCAACCTGCTCCCAGGCTCCACTAGGGCACTCCTGGCTATCCATCGCACACTCATCGCAGTGGATACACTTTTGAGGTTTACGAACATATTGAATGCGGTTCGAGCGGGATTCAGGATTTGCACACCAGGGGCACCGAAGTGGACACCCCTTAAAAAACACCAGGGTGCGGATCCCTGTGCCATCGTGCAGAGAGTAGCGTTGAATATTAAAGATCCGCCCTATGAGTACCCTTTGTTCCCGTGCCGTCAGGTTTTCACAGTTCATGAGCGGTTCTTCGAATAATGTCATCCTGGATCTCTTTGGATAGCTCAACAAAAAAGGCACTGTATCCTGCGACACGAACCACCAGCCCGGTATAATCCTGGGGGTTTAACTGAGCTTTTTTCAGGGTTTGCGCATTCAATACGTTGAACTGGATATGTTGTAGCTTGAGCTTCATGAAGCCACGAATAAAATCTGCTAACTTACTCAGGCCCTGCTGCCCCTGCAGTGTGGCCGGGGTGAACTTCACATTCAGCAGGCTGCCATTTGACAGCAAATAGTTATCTAGCTTGCTCACGGATTTAAGTATCGCGGTTGGCCCGAGTTGATCCTTCCCCAGCATGGGGGACAAACCCCCATCCGCCAGTTGTTCACCGGCCAGCCGGCCATCTGCAGTTGCACCGACCACGGCTCCAAGCGGCACATGTGCTGATACCGTATATGAACCTGGTGTAAACCCGCCACCTCGAGGGTTTTGATAGCGTTCGACCTCTTTACAGAAAAATCGAAGTAGCTCAGATCCGAGTCGATCCACCGCGTCGCTGTCATTACCATATTTTTGATACTTGTTGATCAGGCGGGTGCGAATCTTCTCACCATCCTCTACCTGAAAGTTACGGCTCAGGGTGGTGACAAACTCTTTGAAGCTGCACCTTTGCTCCTCAAATACATATTGCTTCAGTGCGTAAAGAGAATCCGACAAATTCGCAATACCGATCCCCTGTACTCCGGAGAAGTTATAGCGACTTCCTCCATAGGTGATATCTTTACCCTGTTTGACACAGTCACTGACAAAGGAGGAGAGCAGGGGGACCGGCGCCCAATCCCGGTGACCGATATCACAGATGTTAGAGCCCTCAACCATCAGCTGGATGTAGTGGCGAATATCGCGGCGGATAGATTCGAGCAGATCATCAAAGCTGATATCGGCAGTGTCAGCGTGTCGCTGCATGACCAGCTCCATCACCTTGAGCAGGTTAAACATGGCAATATCATGCAGGCCATAAGTTTTTCCCGGGATGGAGAGCTCGACGCAGCCGACCACCGCATAGTCACGCGCATCCTCTAGTGCGACTCCACGGTTTAAAAACGCGGGCACCACCACCTCGTCGTTAAAGATCTGTGGGATCCCGGTTCCAAGCCGTATGGTCTCGGCGGTTTTCATCAGAAAAGCCCGGTCGATAAACTCATTCACCCGTACCCCAAGGTTTGGCTGGGGCAGCTGAACACTCTGATAAGCGTCCAAACACAGGGTTGAAAGTGGGTTGACCGCACTTTGACCGGTTTCACTCAGGCCACCAAGTAGTATGGTGTATCCCGTCGGGAACCCTGCAAAAAACTTGGCACTGCCCGATGAGCGTAGCAGCACTATATCATTGGTTTTGATCCATAAACTTTCCAGCAGTTCGCGCAAGAACTGGACCGACTCACCCTGTTCAACAGAGCGTTGATAAAACGGAAGCATGTATTGATCAAAACGCCCAAGAGAGAGTGAGCTGGCATTCGACTCATACTGCAAAATGATATTCATATACCAAAACAGCTGGCAGGCTTCGTAGAAGCTTTCGGGCTTATCGGTCGCCACTTTTTCCGAGATTGTTGCTATCGTCTCTAGCTCCCGGCGCCTTTGAGGGTCTTGCTCCTTATCCGCATCCCGGGCGGCTAGCCGGGCATAACGTTGAATATGGCGAATCGAGGCGGATAGCAGGATCGCCACCGCCTGGTAAAAGCTATTTTGTGGTTGTGCATGACTCAAGGTGTGCATCTCATCAAGTAAGCTGGCTAAGCCATGCTCCAGCAGGCGCTGAAAGTCGATGATGATATGACCCTGTCCCTTATCAGTCTGGTTTATGCTGAAAATTTTCTGCGCCACTGCCTCCCGGACATTGTCGGGGAACTGCTCCTTGATGAAGTCTTTCATCGAGCGCCCGGACCAATAGGGCAAAAGTTTGGTCCGATACAGATCTTTATCTTGTTGCGAGATATAAAATTTATCCTGGGCCCGGGATTCAAAGCTATCGAGCTCTTTATCTATCCAGTATGGATCCATCTCAGGGGATGCGATCCCGGCCCGGGGTTACAGAGTTCGGTTACCAGCAATCAGCTCATCTGCGCGAATAGAGATCTGGACCTTATCAAGAATATGAGCCGTTGCTTTGGCGCGGCGAATGAGCTTTGGTTCATGTTCAGTGTGTTTGTGGCTCTCAAGATAAAGCTGCGCACGCTCTAAAGAGATCTGTCGCTGCGATTCAAACATGGCATTTTTCAAACGCTCAATTCTTGGGGTACTCATATTGGACTCCTGTGAATAATTGTCCTTTTGTTTATCTGTAATCGGGGATGACTAAGTGGCTGGTCTTCAAAAGTGCCTTGTGATAACGGAGGAGGGGACGCCTGGGAGCTCTCGACTCATACGAGCTGGGTGCTTGCAGCTTGAAAGATGAAATAACCGTGGAAGGTTTTAGCCCTGTTCCCTGGCGTGCCCTTTATGTATTGTCTCAATTAAAACTGAAGCACAGTTCGATCCTTTGAGTTGAGCCAGGACGCAACATAACCGATCACTAAAACTCCGGGCAAACCTATATCCTCAGCAATGGGCTTTGAGTCACGAAACTAATAGCCCGGGTAGAATAATGACAGTTCTCATTACCTGGGTTGAAAGGTCGAAAGTTTAGATCTTAGCCGCGATATATTTAACTGGTTACATCTGGTTGACGACCGTCCTTTTGCATCTTAAATTGAGGTTGAGAAAGTCAATTCCCGGAGCTAACTATGGATGAACTCAAGCCCTGTCCATTCTGTGGTGGAGATGCCGAAGTCATTGAGGGTGGGCATGACTCACTCAAGGTTCGATGTGCTTTTTGCCATATAGGTACGCCAGCAATGACAGAAGAAGATCCGATCGAGATGTGGAACAGCCGTGAGGATGTCACTGTCCCTAAGCAAGCAGAAAACCGCTAAGCCGATATCTCGTCCAGCCATTGCTAACTCTGATTTGAGTTAGCTGGACTGTCTATGCTGGTCTGACTCAAGCAAAAGGCCACACGCAAACTACGATTGTAAGTCAATTGGAGCCATCCGCTCGATTACCAGCTTGCCCCGGAGCAGGCTTACCACCATGTTTAGCACATAGCCTCTGAAATATAGTCTTAGTCCCGCTACTCCGTTATATTTCCGTCAATATAAACCCATCGGACTCTTTATGAATTGATATATTTTCAAAGGTATCAACCAGCAGGTCTGCCTCAGCAAGTGCATCGGTTTCATGGCTTGTTTTTAGTGCAATAGTAAAGCAACCTGCTGATTTGGCAGACTTTACGCCAGCGGGAGAATCTTCAAATGCAACGCACTCCTTAGGGCTAACTCCCAAAAGATCTGCTGCTCGTGTAAATGGTTCGGGATCCGGCTTGCCTTTGCAAACGTCTTCGCCACAAATCATATTAGATGGGGCAGGAAATCCCGAGGCTTTTAAGCTGGTTGTTGCGATCGCTCTAGGGCCACTTGTTGCAATAGCCCACTTTGAGAGCGGAATGCTACTTACAAAATCCAGAGCTCCATCGATAGCGCGAGCTGAGCTCATCTGTTCTCTAGCAATGATTTTAATCTCTGTCTCTTCACAAATATTTTCATATCTCGGGTCAATCGCCTTTAAGGTTTCATTTACTTTTCTACCATGAATATGTGGATAAACGAGCTCAAAGCCAATGTTCTTCTTGGTGGCCCAGGATTTCCATATATTATTTATTACGGTTGTCGTATCGACTAATGTGGCATCAACATCAAATATGAATCCCTGGCACTTTATTAAACTTCTCAAAATCACTCCTCGACTACAGCTTTTTTTAATGATCAACAGGTGATATTTATCTTAGTAAATCAGGATGGCATGTGGATCTCTTTTTGTCTATATCATGGATCTCATATTCAGCATTAAGATTCTTACTGCTTAACAGGGTGGATCATTAAAGGGCGAGGGGACTTACAGAATACTCTAGCTTTAATTGATCGAACTCGTGGTATTCCTCATTCTGATGTTCGCAGTTTTGAGAACACAAAATACTACATTTGGGAGCCGAGTCTCATATGCAACATGATCCAGGGATGTTGAAATGTCTGGCTTAAGGGTAGGGGTTGGTTTGGGGCCGTACCCGGCAAAAGTTGATAACACTGCGTTATAGCAGAATCCAGATCAGATTTTCCCGAATAGACTCACCAGTCCAAAAAGCGCTTTGCTGCCTTAGCGAACATCAATATCACCCTGAGGGAGAGGTCTCGAGAATTCTACGATATTCATTTCCTCATTAGGACTCGGAGACTCAAAATATTGGGTAACCTGATTGAATACACCCTCATTGTCATATTTAGCCCGTTCGGGCTGTTCAGTTCTTCGCTTATGCAACCTATCTAAGCATACTTTGTTGCTGACATTTAAATAAAACATCTCATGCTCAGATCCAATCTCACTACATAACCTATTAAACCATTCCCGTTGAGATATCGTGTTAGCGGGGAAATCCATAACGACATTAGAACCCGTTTTCAGGATATTTTGTACAAGTTCATAAATAAGAGGCTTGATTAAATCAGATAATTTCAAGTAATCAGAAAGCGTGGTTATTTGGTTGGGGTATAGAGAAGATAACCACTCATCTTCAGATAAAAGTACAGCGTTCCTTTCTGATGCCAACGTCTTTGCTAAAGTAGACTTTCCTGAGCCCATTTTCCCACAAAAAAATATCAGAACACCCATGTTATCCATATATGCACCTACCAATTAACAATACCGTCGACCTCAGGATGAATCATATCACACACTGATTTATTGTTTCTGTCACATAGAAACCATTACGCAAAGGTAGGAGAGCCAATATTCGGAACAGTTCGTCCAGACACTCCCAGCGCTAGCAGGGTTGGTGGACTCTGGAGTTTGATATTACCGTGGCGGCCCAGGCCTATGTTGACCAGAACTTCGGCGCTGTGCAGCTACGTTTTGAGCGAACAACACAATGTTGCATAATGTACACACAATTATGTTGAGGGTGCCGGTCGGTATCATGCGCAGCACCGACCGGGAGCGGCTCTCCCTTACGTGATGCCGAAGCATGAGGCAGTCGTCAGGGGGAGGGAAGCTCCCCGTAACATAATTAGCATTATGCGGAATTTAATGTTCAATTATTTATAATCATATGGTAACTGGCATTGTATAGGACTAAAAAAGCAATTATGCACGTTAATTTTAACTCGATATTGAGTCTGACACCCTAAAGAGACTAATTTATTATTAACTATTGCATATGTTGCATATGTTTCACCTACAGCGTCCTCTGGAATCTCCCCTGCTTGACAACTTATACCATCAAGTGTTTGTACAGTATTCTTTATTTTTGCTGAGACTTTAGAGCAATAACCAGTCCAAGCTGTTCGGTAAAATTCACTGCCAGTCCATCCATTCTGATTACATTGAACTTCATGTTGATTATTTAATACTACCGTGGCTCCTGTATTTGCTTCAGCTAGTAGTGGAGAAAGCATTACGAGTGCAGCATATTTCTTCATGTTATTGAACCTAATGGCAGGCATAAATGTAACGTAATTGTAAATTATACGTCACCGTCATGTAAGCTGCCAGATCTTACAGGCTTGGCTCAAGGGTCAAAGCCCTACCACCTCATAGTTACAGGAAAAGGCTTTGTATCTTTTACTATCGAAATTAGCCTCTTCTCTTGGGTTTCGTTTGTCTCTTTGATCTGCATCAATACCCATTTCTGTTCAAAAAACGTACAATCACTTTGTTCGAAGTTCGCTGTGGGCACTGATAAATGAGCAAAAAAAATCTAATAAAGTAAGCGGAGAGCTTACGGGAGGCGAATATGAATACGTCATCTTTTTCAGCTCTATCAGTACTGGCACTCACGATTTCTTTTGAGACTCTGTACGAAATGTTTGAGGCATTGAATTATCTAGCTGGAATTGGCTGGCAGCCTTTATAACATTGATTGTTTAAGCTTCACTCGGCACAACTTGCTGGGTGGAGCTTTCGGCTTTAACTCCCCAAATTTGATTTCTCCTGAATTGAACTCTATCGCCAATTCCAAGCCCCAGGTGTTGGACTGCGGTTTTATCTCCTCGCCTGCTGGCGGTATCAAGAAGATGAGTGATCTCACCTGTTTGAGGGTTATACCCATGCTCAAACTGAACAATCTGACCATGAAAAATATCAGCGTTGATATCCATAGCTAATAGCTTCTGATTCTCCGTTCTTCTTTTGTCGATAAAAAAGCTCTGCGGCAAATATCCCAGCTCATTACGCCCCTGTTTTTGCTAACGCGCTTCGCTTGTTGGCCAGCTCGTCAGGAGCAGGGGACCTGCTCCCTCCTCACCGGCAATTTTGGTGACCGGTTTTCGAAGTACACATACTTTAATAGTGTACTTTTGTGTCATTTTGACCCGTTTCGGCTCTGATTGAAACCCTGCAAGGTTACTTCTTGTTCATCTCTTGCGTGAGCTGGTAGGTCACCCAGCCTTTGAGCATCTCTTTGACGATCTCCTGCTTCTCATCCGGCAATTGCGTGATGTTTTTCAGGATCATCTGCAACTCTGTCGGGAGTTTCAGTTCGTCGTCGTCAAAAATGATCTCATCAGCCGTGCAGCCTAACTGAACAATCAGGGGTTTAATCGTTGATAACCGAGGTTCAGCGTTGTCCGAGGTGATCTGATAGATCGTCTTGGGTGACATATTGGTCATCTTTGCCAACGACCGTACACTCAAGTTCTCTCTTTCAAGCACCCTTTGAGCCCAGTATGATTGACCTTCTCAAGCTGCATGTTCCGTTCTTGGATGAGTGCTTGTTGAATAGCGAACAATCCGGACGGCAATTTTTAGAGCTGGAGCAATGCGGATTAAACGGCATGAAGATCGAGAGCAAAAATGTGGTGTTCAGTGTTGATGGTGATCAGGAGATTCACGACCTGCGTCACCCGTTCGAAGCGCTGCCATCTTCGTTTGGTTCGCTGGCAGTGAAGATCTATCAGGGCAATGACAAGGTGCCACCCCATGTGATCCTCAAGGCATCACCGGCCAAGCTCCTCCAGTTCCACAATGTTTACGGACCGACCGATATTAGTCTGTGTGCGATGGAGCTGATTCAGGTGTTGCTGAACGCACGTCCCGAATTTTGCTCGATGCTGGATTTTGAAAGTGTGCAGGTTGACTGGATTGATTGTACCTACCACGCCAAGGTTTCCAATGATGAGATCGCCAAGCAGGTGATCACCCATCTGAAAAATATCTCCCACGGTCACATGCGTCGATCCAACTCTGGAGATCACGAAACGACCGTGAACTTCAATAAAGCGGTAAAAGGCAATCAGGTTGGCCGTCATAAGCAGCTCAAGGTCTATCTCAAGTTTTTCGAGGTGATGAACCAGATCGACGAACTGCAAAAGAAAGCCAAGCGCGATATTCCGAACGACCAGCGGGCCAAGCTGGGCATGGAGCCCTCAAAAGATCTGGCCATGCAAGCGCCTCGCTACGCCGTGGACCGGAGAAACAGTGTTTCTAACATTGTGGCTCGTCCATCCTGATGACCGTTTTTTGTATATGCGCGAAGTTTTGATAGTTTTTGGTTGACAAATTGTGTTCATTTATTAACCTTAATGGCGCCTTAACGGATTCGTATGAGGCTCATTATTTATATAGGAAGGTTGATAATATGATTTTAAAGAAGGGATTAATTAACACTAGTGCTCCGATATTTATTATTGGAGCTTCGCTATTTTCTGGTAATGTATTTTCCAGCTCTCTTGATTTTTTAACAGAACCGGATAATAGAGAGTTAGGATTTTCTGTATCATGCAAATCAAAGCAAGGATTAAATGAGTACAGTCCTTACAACCCCACTACTGATACAACATTGCCCTCTCATGTAAAAAGATTTTCACTAGAAAGTCTTATGCCAGGCGAAGCTGGTAAATATGAAATTAATTGTGAGTTGAGCATCCCAGCAACAGGGGAAACTATTAGCTCAAAATATGAGGGAGTAAAGTTTAGCGAAAGCGAATATGGTAGCTCTGCACCAGAATTTAATGATGACGGGTGGGCTTACGGTGTTAAATATACTAAATGGCTAAGTCAATGTTATGATACTTCCCAAGCAATAATGATTGAATCATGTATGGATGCGTTTTATGGGAATAAATCTTATTACTTAAATGAAATTTTAGGAGAGATGAGTATTCAATGGCATTATCATGATTACTCTGATGCTCTAGGTGCATTTATTACAAAAAATACTCATAGACGATCATAGAGTTAACTATATTATAATAAAATAGGAAGTGAAATTATGACAGACAGAAAAATATTCAGTATGTTATTTTTTATTATACTTGCGGTTGTATCTAAAAACTCGACTGCTAGCAACTCAGAAGTTATTGAACCACCAAGTTATTTTACATTTTTGTTTCTGGCTAATAATTACGACAGTGTTTCCCAGTACAACTATGGTTGGAAAAAAATAGGTGATAGTCCAAGCCACATATATCCATTTATAGATAAACAACAGCTTTCAGAAATTTGTTCTGACCTAAATACGATCAAATATCCTGGAGCTGATACATGGCGTTCTGCTGATTTAACTGATATCACGTTTTCATGGAGTCATAAGCCACAACCAGTTGGGCTTAGCTCTCTAGCAGATGAGGATTATGTTCTTATGAATGCAGGTGTCGAAAAAGTTTTCAACATCAGAAGTAATGGTACTCAAATGCTAATTACTGAAAAAGCCAATGAAAACAAAGGGATTGCTCTTTGCTTTGGAATTAAATCAAGCGAGAACACTAACAGCTAGCATCATATAAGTCTATGTTGCAACCATTTAGATAAGTCTGGTTGTTTGGCTGAGTAGAAATGTCTGGCTTGTTGAGGAAACACATAAAGGGTAGGGTGGTGTTTTGGGGCCGTACCCGGCGAGAATTGATAACGCTACAATGTAGCAGATTCAAGAGTAGGATCTGCTACACCGATGTTAGGCACTCCAGGCATCGCTTTGTCGCCTTAACGAACACAGCTTTGAGTAATACTTGGTATCGCTTTCGAGTGATATCTGACATCGCTGTGTCGTCTCAGTGAGCATCGCTAAGAATGGAAGCTGGGATCAATTTATGCTGAAATCAGGTATTGCTTTAGAGTGTATTAAATGTCTAAATATACGACTACTTATGAAATAAAACTTCCTAGGAGCAGACATTAAAATTGCATAACCGTTCTAATGATTATTTATGTCTCGAATTATTATGGCATTCTTAGAAGATACATTAACAAATGACCATATTGAATTATCCTTCCTAGACTGAAATCCAGTCACCTTCAGACTCAGTCCTTTTCTGTTGAGCATTTTTAATAAGCTGCTTAATGAACTTTTGGGTGGCTTTGGAGTGTGTGATGTGAGCTCGAGTGATAATCCCAAGTTTTCGATCAATAATTGGAGAGGAAAGTAAACGCCACGCCAAATTTCTTTTACCTATAAATGGCATGCTCAACTCGGGAAGAGCAGTAATGCCAACTCCCTCACTAATTAATTGACCTACTGACCCCAACTGAGAGCACTGAGTTCTTGTAGAAGCCTTAATTCTGGTGGCCTTAAATGTTAAGTCTGTTATCTTCCGAACGCTTGTACCTTTAGCCATAGAAATGAAAGGGGAATTCTCAAAGATTGACCAGATACACTCATCATTCTCTAAAATTTGATTGTCATTTCGGCACACTAGACCAAACCTATCGCAAAACAGCTCATGCCATGTAAAGCGTTCATCCAACAGGGGACCAGCAATTAGTCCAAAATCAGCCGCACCTGATAATACTGAAGTGATAACCTGCTCTGCAGCCGCTTCATTTACAATAATCTTGATACCCGGATGAGCATTCCCGTAGGAAGCAATGGTTGATGGTAGAAAGTAAGACGACATAGTTGGCAAGGCCGCTATATGAATTGTACCTGAATTACCGTTACTTAAGTGACTGATTCGATCGAACTCTTCGTCAATATGTGTTATCAATCTTCGTGTAATAACTTCTAATTCCCGCCCTATGGGAGTCAGAGATGTATTTCGAGTATCTCGGTCGAATAATCTGGCTCCTATTTCTACTTCCATCTGTCGGATAAGCCTGCTTAATGCTGGTTGTGAAATAGATTGCCGGCGGGCTCCTTCAATGAAGCTACCCCCCTCAACAAGATTCAGGAATGCACGGAGTTGATTCAGTGTTAATCGCATATAAATTCACTCATAAGGGTTTTTAATTCAAGCATTTTCGACAAGAGCTTTATGAGTCCTTTTTTCAATAGATATTTGCATGGTATTAGAGTACTCATGGTTGAAATGTAGCACCTACAGTGTATTTGGTGCAATAGATAATTCCCGATAAATACTATTCTACATAGGGAGGATATTCTCAACGTAATTTACGTCATGACATCATTACTCGTCGAAGTTGAAGGCACCTAGCCTATGCAACTTACATCACGGTCAGCTATCACTTTGAAATAAGATACCAAAGGCCATTACAAAGAAAGTGGGAGAGGATCTTACTTTTAGAGCTTGCCGCTTGAAGACATGGCTCGATTAGAATCAAATCAATCGACGACCAAGATGTCAATATTTAAAATTATTATCAATAAAAATGAAATGCAAGTGTTAATTATGGAGCCTAGAACGTTTCAATTGGTTTGTCGCTGCCTGTTGAGGTCATGCAGTGAATACTTCCGTGTATGCTCGACGCCAGCATCCATGCTGGCAACAGGATTAAATGATATTTCAGACACCCATGAAGCGATCGTTGAGCAACATAGGTCAAATGCTCTGAGGTGATGTGCTAGGGCGTTCTATACCAAAAAGTTATAAATAAATACGCATTAATCATAATACAAATGTGATCTTTCTGGTTATGCTATGCAGATAAACTGAGTAAAGTGACTAGCGTCTTATGAATATTAGAATTAACACAGAGCCGAATATTTACTATCGGAATGTTTTTGAAACTTTGAAGAGTTAGCACTTTGTACATTTATCAATAGCTATGAGGTTAATTATGAAAAAAAAAGTAGTTTCGATTGCTGGAGTTATTCTTTTTAGTGGTTCTTTTTTGTTTGGTGGAAGCGCCTTTGCTCAGGGACATCCTTATGTTGGAGTGAACATCGGAACTGGAGGCATGCTTACTCCTAATATTAATTTTTTGAAAGGGAATAACAGTCACCATAGTGCTGCGATTGGAGTCAATTCAGGTTATCTTTGGGGAAGAGGGAAATTTAATTATGGGGCTGAGTTAGGCTACTATCAATACCCAAAAAATCATTACTCAGAGAATGGCGAATCTCTTAGTTATGATGGTCATAATATTGATTTAATGGGAGTGTTGAAATATGATCTTTCATCCAGCTGGAGTGTTTTTGGTAAAGGTGGTGTAGCATATGTGCACCAGGAAACAACTGGGAACTCTTCGTTTAACGAAAGTAGAAATAAAATTTTACCAAAAATAGGGTTAGGCGTTGGTTATCGACTCAATTCACGTTGGAGTATTGATTTTGCATATAGCTACATTTTTGGTGACAAGCCTTCTCAGTTCCATACGGAAGACTCAAGTAAAGATGATTACAATAAGGTTGCCTCGGTAAATATGATGACGCTTGGTGTTAATTACTCTTTTTAACCCTGATTTTTGAGTTAAGATATGCAGCCAAAATAGGTTCACCAATCGTGAATTTTGGCTGCCAGAATTCACAAATAGTTGATTGTGGAAAAGGCCTTCCTATCCAAGTATGAAGTAGACTCATGCTAAATAATTTATCACATCGCCTATAGCTGCTTGTCACAGTGTAAATTATATATTAATCACTTAGCATGCTAAAAATAAATAGCTTATCACTGAAATGAATTGGCAATAAAATGGCATCTATATTCCAAGATTAGGAGTGTTTCATGAAAAAAGTAGTAAAAATTGGCTCTGGGGCGGGTTTTTCAGATGATCGAATTCTACCAGCTAAAGACTTGGCTGAGCGTGGAGATATTAATTACTTAGTTTTCGAGTGTTTATCCGAAAGAACAGTTGCTCTTGCTCAATTGGAAAAGCTACATGATCCATTGCAGGGTTATAACGAGTATTTGGAAGATCGTTTTGAGGCTGTTCTTCCAGCCTGCTCTAGGCGTGGCATTAAGATTATTACAAGCA
This sequence comes from Dongshaea marina, assembly GCF_003072645.1. Classification (NCBI taxonomy): domain Bacteria; kingdom Pseudomonadati; phylum Pseudomonadota; class Gammaproteobacteria; order Aeromonadales; family Aeromonadaceae; genus Dongshaea; species Dongshaea marina. Next base: position 2,441,658 of record NZ_CP028897.1, on the reverse strand, counting down.
TGGGTGCTGCAAATCCTCCTGCTGCAGGAAAAAAAATTATAGAGATTGCACAGAGGTTAAACATTAAAGGGTTAAAAGTGGCAGTCGTTACCGGTGATGATGTAACTCAATTAGTCCAGAATAACGATGATATGATTCTTGAGCTTGACAACTCTATTTCTAATATAACTAAACAAATAGTATCAGCTAATGCATACATTGGTTCTGAGCCCGTTGTTGAAGCTCTACGAGAAGGTGCTGATATTGTCATCACAGGTCGAATTGCAGATCCATCACTCTTTCTTGCACCTTTAATATATGAGTTCAACTGGAAGACTAATGATTGGGCGATGCTTGGTAAAGGTGTTTTAGTTGGGCACTTGCTTGAGTGTTCATCTCAAGTTTCTGGAGGATATTTCATTGATCCTGGTGTTAAAGATGTTCCAGATCCCGCTAATATAGGGTTTCCTATCGCAGAAGTTGAAGATGATGGTAGCTTTGTTGTTACCAAAATTCCTGGTACAGGTGGGCAGGTATGCCGCAAAACTTGTATTGAGCAGGCTCTTTATGAAATTCACGATCCAGCACTATACATTACCGCAGATTGTGTTGCAGATTTCTCTCAAGTCGAGTTTATCGAGGAGGGACTTGATCGTGTACGTGTCATTGGGGCAAGCGGTACAGCCAAAACCGATAGCTATAAAGTATCAGTAGGCTATGTAGACAGCTATATTGGTGAAGGACAAATATCATATTGTGGCCCTAATGCGTTAGCCCGTGGAGAGTTGGCTCTCGATATGGTACGGCAGCGGTTGAAGGATTCAAAGCTAGAGACAGAAGAAATACGCTTCGAAATTATTGGTGTCAACTCAACTCTCCGCGGTGCTTCTGTAGAGCAGGCTCCTGAGCCAGCGGAAATACGTATTCGTGTTGCTGCACGAACAAAATCCCTCAGGGATGCTAGAAAAATTGGGCATGAAGTATCAGCTTTGTGGCTGAATGGCCCTGCCGGTGGTGGTGGTGCAACAAAAATAGCCAATGAAGTCGTTGCTATCCGATCTACTCTCGTAAAACGCTCAGAAGTTAAAACCGAAATTAATTATCATGAGGCCTAAATATGAAATTACACCAGATCGCACATTCACGCACAGGTGATAAAGGAAATATTTCAGATATTTCAGTTATTGCATATAATCTAGAAGACTATGAATATATAAAGAAATATATAACTGCAGACCGAGTTAAAAACCACTTTTACGATATTGTTAAAGGTAAAGTTGAGCGCTATGAGCTTCCCAAAATGGGGGCGTTAAAATTTGTTCTACATGATGCACTTGCTGGAGGGGTGACTCGCTCATTGAATTTAGACATTCATGGTAAAAGCCTGAGCTCATCATTATTAGAGTTATCATTAAATAAGTTGCCATAGTCATTTTGCGAACTTATTCATGCTGCATATTAATACTGTCATAAAGTCAAAGAGATATTCGCTTCTGTCACATACTGATATTGCCTTAATATTAATAGGATGACCGCTTTCGTCAGATAGCAACCATTATACGAGGGCAGGGGAGCTAACCTCCTGCCACAAATGTCGAGTCAGTGGATTACTGGATTAATCTTCCTGGCTCTCTGCTGTTCTCGACGTTTAGGGGCATGTCCGCTTCTTTCCCTCTTACCTTCGGTCTCTAACCTCTCCTGTTCCTCCTGGGCAAATGCCAGAACTGATCCCAGGCGTTTGTTTTCGACAATGGCACCTTGATCCACCTTGTCCAGCTTATCAAAGGCTTTAAAGGGCAGGGAATCGCCACAGTATTTGGCATCAATGGTACCGTCCGGATAGTCGTAGATCAGGATGTTTTTGCCGATCAGCGCCTCGGTTTTGGGAGTCGGATCGACGATGTAGCGCACCTTGTCGTACTGGAAAGTGAGTGCCTTGGACAGCTTGCGCTTTTCTTGCCAGGAAAAGATATCATCGAGCTCAGCAGGCTCCTCTCTGAGTGGCCGGTGAAGATCCTTGCTGTACTTGGCTGGCTTAGCAAAGCGTCGATTGTAATCAGCCATAAATACTGGCAGCCAGGCATTGGCTTCCTCGATGGTATTGATCCCAGCAAGTCGCATCTCCTTGATCAGCCGATCCTGCAGGGTACGATTCGCTCGCTCAACCCGGCCTTTGGCTTGTGAGCTGTTGGCACAGATCAGATCAATGTTGAGATCATGAAGGGCTCGGCCAAACTGGGTCATCATCTCTGTATGCAGTGCATCACGTTTATTGACCCGGAAAACGCTGTATTTATCACTGTAAAAGGAGACCGGCTTACCATGATCTTGAAGATATTTACGAGTCGCGTTCATATAGGAGAAGGTCGATTCGGTATCACAGAAGTGGATCTGCATTAACTTACTTGTTGCATCATCTACAAAAACGAGCAAACAGCACTTAGGGCTGCGACCTTCAAACCAGTCATGATCAGAGCCGTCTATTTGGATCAATTCACCCAGGCAATCTCGACGATAGCGAGGTTGGTAAACTCTTGGAGAGCGCTGCTTATAGGGCTTCCAAAGGCCATCAGCAATCATCCATTGCCGTATTGTCTCTTTAGAAACCTCAATTCCATGAATCTCTGAGAGCTTTTCAGTGGCGAGTGTGGGCCCAAAATCGGCGTAACGTTCCCGGATTATATCCAGTGCAGTGATCCGCAGAGAGTCACTTAACCGATGGTTGCCAGGGCGGCCTCGATTGCGATTTATCAAGCCCTCAGGACCATGCTCACGAAATCGATTCATAAGCCGCCGAACTTGTCGAACGCATAGGTTTAACAGCTCCGCTGCATCGGTCTGCCGCATCTTGCGCTCGCTGACATCCCGGATCACATCTAAACGATTTAATTCTCTATCACTCATGGTTAGCAGCATCCGTGTCACCATCCTGATCCGTTAGTTTATCGAGGCCGGTGACAGCTTGAAAACCGGACATTTCTATCTACATTATAGCGGACATTTGAAAAATGCCTTAATAGTCCAATTTCGCATAATGTATATTATGTTAAATATGATATTATCCTACCTTCTTCTCTGATGAATTTAACAATAATCCTTATTTAACATAAAATGCTTTATCTGGCGTTCCATTATTAGTGCAATTTTAAAGTGTCGCCTAAAATCAAAGTACAAATGTCGGTTACTTATGCGACACTTGGAGCCCTTGTTATTACTGGGGTCAGGATCGTGTCGCAAAACTTACAACTATTGCAGCATTACCATGAAAATAGCTCCATATTTTTAGTCATCATATTTGCTTGGTTGTGTTTGTATAACCGGAGTTCCAGCATCAAAAAGCTCTGAAATATTGCCATTTAATGGAGGGTAAATTCTCTGACAGTTTATTTCTTTCTTTGTTTTTTTGGCACTTTCACCCTGCCTTACAACTGTACGCTTCCACCCTTCCATATAAAGAGCATCCTCTCCTCCCAAATCAAGAATATTCACATAATCTGGTTGCTGATAATCCAACATATTTTTCTTATACAGAAAGGCCACTGCATTATGACCAGCAATTCGACCTTGTGGTCTGCCATGTTGACAAGTCATGAGTGAATCGTGATTCCCGTCAACTTTTGCCACTCCAACATCCCCGGCAGCAAAGCAGTTGGTGTATCCAGGAATGCTTAGAACTTTATTAAGGATCAACCTACCTTGATTGTTTTTTTTGGCATTAAAACAGGAAGTTAAAGGGTTCGCTCGCACTCCTCCGCACCATATCAAAGTGTTACATGGAATTTTAATATCCCCTTTCAGTACAACAATATCTTGATGTACGCCTGTCAATTGCTGCTGACTAACGCATCGTATTTTTAATTTTTTCAGTCGTTCTTCTATATAACTCCTGGGGTTATCGCCTAGTGCAGATCCAACATTTCCTCGATCAATTAATGTGATTGATGCCTCTGGGTAGTCAATGGCTAGCTCGCAAGCTAGCTCTAAACCAGTAAATCCAGCACCTACGATCACTACGTTTGCCTTTTCCCCAAAGGCTTCTAGTTTCTCACGAAGCCTACAGGCCTCAGGATAACTATCAACATTAAAACCCAGCTGCTTTAAACCAGGTAATTCGGGTAGTACAAGCTGACTCCCACTTGCTAATACCAAAGAATCAAAACTTTTTAACTGGCCTGTATCAAGGGTAACTTGTCCAACGTGAGGATCAATATTTGTAACTTCCGATACAATGAGGGTTATATTCAGTGGCTCTAGTACTCGGAGTAAATCTACTTGGGTTTCTGCAAGATTTTTTTCATAATAACGAACACGGATCCCATGCGCTGAAGATGGGTTTATTAGTTGAATTTCTAGATCACTCTGGCATCCCAGTAAATGCCGATAACGGGCCGCTGCCATAGCTGCGGCGACACCTGCGAACCCTCCACCAACTATCAGTAATCTCTTGCTCATGATAAACCTCTCATCACAATTTTAATGGAAGGATGTCAGTATGCTTTAGATATGCGATATGATCCAAATTTTTGACTTACATCAATCATGAGACTTTTCTATCTTGGAGAACCCTGTGACATTCTAAAGGTCGCGATAGGCGAACCAATCGAACCATGCAGGATCGGTTAATCAAAGAGATGCGACTAGCAGGAATCAACAATATCGAGGAAGCCAATGATTGGGTACCAACCTTCTTATCTGAGCATAACCGCCGGTTTGCTAAGCCTGCCAAGTACAGCAAGGATCTACACCAACCACTCAGAGAAAGTTCTTCAGAACTAGATGATATCTTTTCCTGGCAGGTAAAACGTAAGCTATCCAAAGCGCTTACTTTTCAATATGACAAGGTGCGCTACTTGGTTGACCCCAACCCAAAAACAGAAGCCCTCATCGGCAAACATATCTTGGTTTATGACTATCCTGACGGAACGATTGACGCAAAATACTGTGGTGATCCCCTACCCTTTAAAGCTTTTGATAAGCTGGATAAGATAGATCAGGGAGCTACTGTTGAAAACAAACGACTAGGGCTAGTTCTAGCAAGAATTAATAGATGTATTTAATCAGGGGCTAAGTAAACTACGCAAAACAAAGGACTTTGAACAGTACTATTTTATAAGTGCCCACAATAAGTGGTATATCCATTAATATAGATATAATACAGAGCGAAGCCTCTGCCTTTGCCAAATCCTGCACTCCGCCGGGTATGTCCCCAACCCAACCCCCTACTCCTTCAAGTAAAACAACACCTGCATGAACCAGCTTCTAAAATGGCATGTGTTCCACACGCCATCTAGCCCTGATTTAAAACGTAGCAGGATTTGAATTAGCTATATCTCCGAGGAGCCATTTATGCTGAAGAGATCTCCAAATAATCGTCACCGATTGCTCATTCCAGTCTTCTGTGCCAAGGCTGACATTCTTTCCGTCAGCCATCGTTAGCACCACCTCATTTTTGGTCCATCCGCCAGAGTGGCAGCGTGGCATGATCAGTACTTGATGGTTTGCTTGCGTTGGAACAAAATCAACCTGGGCGTGGGTTACATTGCCCTCAGAATTATTACATGTCTGTCGAATATAGCCGCCGGTGAACACCGCATCACTTTCTGAACGGGAGCATGGAAAAAATTGATAGGATTTTTCCTTATGGTAAATAACACCACAATTTAAAGTGATTGTCCTGGCATCTACAGTTGCAGATGCTTTTGTAGATGAAAAAATACATAAAGCAGCAAGACCAAAGCTAGCTAATTTCAGCAGTCTTTGTGACATTCCAACCTCCATTTTCATAATGTAGCCCTACGATTTCCTGCCTTTTCTTTTCTTCGCCAAGATTTATCACCTTCCCATTTTCTAGTGTAATCGTGACTTCATTACTCTTGAACGTGTAGTGGTTAGGGCACTTATTGGCTGAGTCATACGCACCAGATCTACCAACTACAGGTGTTAGGTATGTATCTGTATGCTTGTAAATGTCGAAAATGTAACGACAGGTCTGATGGACCTTAATTTTCTTGATATCTGAGTTTGGATTTGTCCCTGTATTACATGGGGTATTAATTAGTGTACCCGTATCAGGATCATAAGTGCGGCAAAGAACTTTTAAGGTGTATCCTGCGTATGAATTTAAGCTAAAAAATAGAAAAAGCAACGGGGCTGTATATTTTATCATCTATCCTCCCTCCATCCATGATGATTCCGACTAAACAAAATGATTCATAAAAATACAAACCTATGTTTTGTTAAGTCAGGCCTTTTGTGACTTTCCTATATCTACCCTCCCACTTACTACCACCTTAGGTGCAAGGTGTAAAAGTGATATTTGTAACTTATTTTTGAAAGTAAATTACGGTACCAGATGAAACCCTCTATGGCTAGAGCTTAATCGCCTAACCGATAGCTATCTCGCAAAAAGGTTTAAGAGCGACAATTCAACACAACTGTTAGCCAAGGCTCTCCTGTGCTCTATCCGTTATCCGTTATCCGTTACATGGTAGATCTTTTCTTTTTGAGATGATTGACCTGTGATGACCGGTTAGTTTTAGGAGTAACAGGAGCAGAACCCTCAATGGATACTGCCAGATCGGAAAGGTTCTCTGAACAGGCTGTGAGAGATAACGCCCCTTCAAGTGATACGCAGAGAGTAGCGAATATAGCTGGCTCGCATGTCGACAACCTTGTCTTCAGCGCATGATCTCTGCAAAAAGAGTCACTGGGGTGGCTGGATGCAGAGAAAAAGTCATAAAAAACCGAACGTTCCTTCCTCCACTGAGATAGCTCTCAAATTAAGCCGGTTACGCCCCAAATTAGCTATAATTTACACAAATTATAGCGGAGTGATGTTATGGGTAACGGGAATGGTGAAGACAAGTGGTGTCGTCGTTGTTCTGTGATCGGTGCTATTGTTGGAGCGCTACTTATTATAGCTATTTCGATAATGCTCCTGTACATCATTTGAAGGGTTCAGGTCCATAACCTTTTCTATTCTGTCTTTTTATCCTCACCGATATTCCGGGTACGGCCCCAAACTAATCCCTACCCCTCTAAACAGGATATTCCTGTTTTTCTCCACAACCGTAAATTTCAATATGCTTGAAACATTGTTATTTCCGAAAAGTCCATATTAATATGGGCTCAGGGTTAATGGCATATCGTACTCTTGGAGAGTGTTTTCGATTTCATATCGCTCCCAATATAACTCTGACCAAAGCCAAATCGGAAGCTCCCAATCGATACGACACAGTGATTTTACATAGTAGTAATGCTGATGAAATTCGTTAGAACTATATTTCTTAAATGCATTTCTAAGCAAGGGAGATTTGTTAGCATTTGGGCGATTACGTGATTGTTGGATGCAGTTTTCGATCAGCTGAATTAATTGATTATTCTCCCATGGTTTGCTGATCAGCTTCTCGATGATACCGTCATTGAATCCGCTAATGACACTTTCAAAATCGGCGTAAGCTGTCATAATAAATCGTCGCGTCTGCGGAGAGAGTTTATGGACCTCTCGGAGAAATTCAACCCCCGTCATCCCCGGCATGCGGTGATCGCTCATGATAAAATCAACACTTTGATTCCGAAAGATATCGAGCGCCTCCTCACCGCTGTTGGCGGTCAATACTTCACACTCAAGAGAGCGGAGTAAAATTCGTAAGGAGCTCAGTACACAAGGCTCATCATCAACCACCAGAATCCTGTATGGAAGGTTAGTCCTTAGCATGCATCTGCTCCCCCATAAAAGCTATGTATTAATATATAGTATATCCTTATGGGTCCGTAGAGCTGGCCTTGCCTATACTCGAATTAGGTCATGGGAGCGGCCATCCGCGCAAGATGTTTTGTAAGAGAGTCACAGGGGTGGCTGAGTATAGAATGTCACATGGTTTGAGCTATCGTTGGACGCTTGCATGGCTTGACGACCATAAAAATAATTTCAGCTTGATAATATAAAAATGCAGTGTAAGGCTTATTAAAATCATCGCACATGGTGAATTCAAAAATGAACGTAGATTTTTCCAAGCTAAGACGCAACCGGCACCCTATGCCCAATTGGATAGAAAATGCCTTGCTAGAACGAGGGCTCATGGAAGAGTACAGGCACAGACCTGCATATCAACAAAATGACTATCTTGGGTGGATTTCTCAGGCTAAACGGCAAGAGACAAAGCTGAAAAGGCTTAACCAGATGCTAAATGAGCTTGAGAAGGGAGGTGTTTACATGAATATGGACCACCCATCCTCGGCAAAGTGAAGTGAATGTTCTAAAAACATGAAATGTCTAAACAATGTCACCCTTCGCCGGGTAGGTCCCCAAAGCAACTCCCTCCCCTTAAACCAGATATTCCAATCTCTGCTCATACTGATAAGTACCCGAATCTAGCTAAGTAGTGCCATATTTTTTTGATATCTTGCTCATTGTGGCCTTGCTCAGTTACAGCCAACCCCAGCAATTTAGCATTAATTTTATCGTTTTGCGATAACCCTTTAGCTAACTCAATATACTGTTGGCCTCTATAATCTGGATAAAGGCTCATCTCTTGAATACTAAGCTCGTAACCCCTATGCCATTTAATAGGCACACCTAATTTATGCGCTTGCTCCTCAACCAAGCTAGAGCGGTAAATAGGGTCCAATACCAAACACTCTATGTCGTCATCTAGCGATATCACCCCATGTATATGAGCTTCTATATAATCATCGAGTAGATCATTATTAGATGAACATGCTTTATCCATTAGATAGTTTAGATGGTCAAGTACTGCAAAATCTTCGGGTTCAAAATAACTGTCGGGGTAACAAAACGTAGTACGTTCAAGAATGTGTGATTTTAACTGGAAATAAGCGGAACCAAAGCGTGGAGATGCACCCATTTCATAGCCCCGGAAATTGAGCGCTCCATATTTAGGCCTGAGGTGATCAGGTGCATTGTCGTATGCCCCTCCAAAAACTCTTTGCTCCCATGACCATCGTTCACCACCACAGTAAGCAGTCAAACCACCATTACTGGTTCCTGTCTCAAATTGAGATTTCAGGTGCCCATCATCGGCAATTGCTAAAAGTAGAGGTTTATGATTGGGTGTATAACGGTCTGGGTGGAAGTTAATTGTAACCGCATGCCCTATAGAGGTTACTGTTCCCTGAGACTTGGCCCTCACATTTTCTATTGCCTGTTCTACGACGCTTTTATTCATGCAGCTCCCTACTTTTGATAAGCAGGATAACGTATAAGTCATTCGCCTGGAACCTTCTGTTGTGTGCCCTTTTTTTATCAGCCATCTGATGCCCTAAATCACTTTCCTCGCGTATTCTTACCCTTGGTTATGTCTCAGATCCATTGCTCATACAAAGGTATCCTGATTTTAAGATCACCAGCCTTGTTTAGCAGTGATGGGCAGCAGAGGTTCCATGGACGGATACACACCCTGCTGCTGAGGCGGGAATATTGGCTAACCAGAAATAGTCTACTTGGCTATGGCGTGCTGGTTGAGCCAAAATACGAAGATCGACCCCAACACGCAGGTCAGAATAAATTAACCCTCAACGTGAGCCATCATGTGGGCTAAGCTTTGTTTCTGCTGACCATTTTCATCAAAATTATCCGTATCCAGCCAGGATGAAAAGCATCTTTGAAGCTTAGACCACTCATGGTCCACTATGGAAAACCAGCTGGTATCCCGGCTCCTTTCCTTGTAAATACAAGCCTGGCGAAATGTTCCTTCATAGGTGAAACCAAAGCGCAGGGCTGCATTACAAGAGGGTTTATTCAAAGCATCACATTTCCATTCACAACGGCGGTAGCCAAGCTCTTCAAATACATAGTTAATCATCAGGTAGATAGCCTCAGTAGCGGTCCTGGTCTTTTGAAGTCTTTTGCCAAAATGAAGATGACCAATCTCTATAGAGCCTGCTGCCTTATCGATTCTCATGAAGCTGGCTAACCCAAGTGGAAGCTCAGTCACTTTATCAAAAATAACGAAAAATAATGGGTCTTCGCCCATGGCGTCATCAGACAACCAGTTACAAAAGTCACCCAGCTCCTCAAAAGGCCCATAGGGCAGATAAGTCCAATTTTTAGCGGCTCCCTCTAGCTCTGAATAGAGTAAAGATGCATGCTTGCTCGCATCGGGCGGCTCCAACCGGCAATACTTGCCCTGCAATATTTTTTTCTCCGGAGCCATCGCTCCTTGCCAGTGGGGTAGCTCCTCTCCGACCGGCTGGGCGTATTCATTGAGTCGTTCCATTGCTCCTCTCTTCAATGCATGGTTAGTCTTGAGCTAGAAATTACAGAAAATCTGGATTAGGATAAATAACCAATTATGAACAAAATAAACATACCAATTTTGCCTGCTCCCCTCCCACTCCCATTCAGCATTAAGCGCGACAGAAGCCACTCACTGGTTGAACAAATCTGCCAGTACCTGAGACTTCAGATCACTTCCGGGCAGTTAAAACAGGGAATGAGACTAACCGCAACTCGACAGCTTGCTGTTGAGTTAGGAGTTTCCCGATCAACGGTTGTCACAAGCTATGAGCAATTGGTAAGCGAAGGGTATCTCGAAAGTCATCCTGGCTCGGGCTATCGAGTTGCCACAACGGGAAATATTGAGAGGATCGATAGACCTTCTCTACCCTCTCCTGACTCCCCAAGACAGTTCAAACCACCTCCAGCTCTGTTATTGACACCGGGTCAGCCCGACCCGCGCCTGTTTCCACATGCAGCTTGGGCTAAATCCCTCTCTCAGGTGGCACGTAAAGATCCACTGGCTCTCACCTCCAGCAGTCATCCCTTTGGTGATGAGCTTCTTCGGGAGGAGATCGCAAAACATCTATTTGAATGGCGAGGGATCCAGTCATCAAAAGAGCAGATAGTCATTACTGCAGGCTCTCAGGATGCCTTAGAGCTTGTATTTGTGAGCCTGTTGTCCCGTGGAGATCATATAGGGCTTGAAGATCCCGGTTACCTTGGCCTTCGGGATTTTTCAAAGCACCTTGAGTTAAAGATGACCTGGCTCCCTGTTCGTCATCAGGGAGCAGAGCTTCCCTCTCTGAATTCATCCACCCCAAAGTTGTTGGTTCTAACTCCCTCTCATCAGTTCCCATTGGGGGAGCCATGTCAGCCGGACGGCGCTTCGAATTCTTAAAATGGGCAAACACTCATAAAAGCTGGCTGGTAGAAGATGACTATGACAGTGAGTACCGTTATGCGGGTCAACCTATTCCAGCCTTGGCAAGCCTGGATAAATATCAAAGGACCCTCTACATAGGGACCTTCTCTAAGGTTCTCACAAGAAGTTTACGCCTGGGGTATCTGGTGGTCCCACCTCAATTAATCCAGGAAGTGGCAAGCTCAATTCACAACAGAGGTAACAGGGCTTCACTATTGGGACAGCGCCCTCTCGGACACTTTATGCAAAAAGGTGACTTTCATCGACATCTTCGCCGCTCACGGCGCATCTATGCTCAGAGGCAAAAGTTGTTTGTTGAGTTAGTACAGGAACAGCTTGCAGATTTTGGGAGATTGCAGGCTGAGCAGGCGGGTATGCAGAGTGTTTTTTATCTTTCACATTCCTGGGCAGATAAACAGTTGGAAAAGCTCGCCAGAACACAAGGCTTAGGTATTCGGGCGCTTTCGGGTTTTGCATCAAACCCAAAAGAGTGGCAGGGGTTCGTTTTAGGATATTGCGGCCATGATGAAATCGAATTGCAAGAAGGGATAAGCCGATTGAAAAAGCTGCTAGTGTCGACGGACGATATGTTGTAATAAGTCGATCTTAGCTGTTTTCAGGTTTCGCCGAATGTGGCACAAGCCTACTCACTGCTCACCAATATCAATAGCTTTGATGTAGTCAACATATTGGCTATCTTTTTGTGCGATATGCTCACTCCACCATGTTAAAAGGTAGCGGTGGATCTTGATAGTGATTTCTGACAGGGAATCAAGGTCGCGCTCATAGGTTCTATCGAACTCTTTCTTAAAGTGACCAATGGTAGCAATATAAAGTGCGTGTTCAGATAGATGATCTTCTGTTAATGGGTATTCATTGTCACGTAGCAAGCTCTCTTCGGTACAAAAGTGGTAATCAGAATACTCAATCAGCTCATCCAGGATCTTGCCAATATTTCGCTTACTGGAGCCTGATGGTCTCATTTTACTTAGTTGATCGATCAACATAAACAACTGATGGTGTTGTCTATCAATGATAGGGATATTGAGTGTCATACATGTATATGCTGGGCTATCCATAGCTATCTGACTGTTCTCATTGGTTATTCTTTGAAGATAGCTAAACTTCCGATTGATTGCTACTGAAGCGAAGAGCGGTACTGATAGCGCCCGTGAGGGTTATCCTCTAGCCTACCAGGCTTATCAAGCCATAGAGACTTCTACTCTCATCAATCCTTGTTGATGTCATTCCGGGTTTGTGCATCGCCAGGGCCAACTTGTGCATCATATATCTTCCTGCCCACACCGGTAAGCATGTCCAATTTGAAGCGTGTCACGTTAAAGAGCTGATTGAATAGCTTTTTTTATTCAGTATGCTAACAATTGGAGTGTCGCCTGAGATAGGCTAGTTTCATCAGCTGGGGGAATGGCACACAGATCTCATAGCTGCACCGGCCTTCTCAGGTGACACCTCTTTCAAGGAGTGATTTGATGGCAACATTCGTAAAGTACAAGTATGCCGCAGAGCTCACCAAGCAGGCTATCGTGTTCCTGGCTGAGACAGATGCTCCGATGCTTCGCAAAGCTGAGTATGTAGTCAACTACCTCACTCCACTTAACTCCATGCTTGACCTTCCTTACCATATCATCAGTGAGCTTAAAGCTCTTAATTTTGCTATTTCAAAGCTACAGACAGGTACCGAGGATGATTTGATCGCCGATGATGTGCTGATGACACTGATGAATATCTATGAAGATATATGTGAAGCAGAATTTTCCAAGCCACCATATACCACAAATCATACAGAACAGGAGATATAGCAAGATTTCCCTGTCCTACTAGGTTTTTAGTTTTAACCGGTACGGCTCCAAACCAGCTCCCTACTCTTTGCCTCTACAACAAGGCACTCAACATGGAGGGAGCATTTTTTCATGAATGCTAGAGTTATTTTACAATGGCGTTCATCATATTGTATTTTTGAAAAATCAACTTCCATTTTTCTGATCGCTTTAGTTTATCAATACTATAATTCAAACTATTTATTACTTCAGGATCTGTTCCTAAACTAATCGCATAATAGACAGGATCACTATATAGTGTATAAACTGACTCAGTCGCATCAGAGTTAAAATGACTCCCGCTTAGCATCTTTATTGCCGAATAATAGTTGATAGTCCACAGATCTATTCTTTCATGATATAGCATTGTAATTAACTTAAAAGGATCATTGGTACGGTATAAGCTCGACTTACTCACTCCGGACTGAAGTAAAAACTCCTCGCCAATGTCATTACGGACAACGCCTATTCTATAACTGTTAAGCTGGGATATATCTTCTATCTTTATTTTTTTACTCTTGAGTGCCATTAATACCTTTGGTGCATTTAGTATAGGACCCACCCAAATAAAATTTGATTCTCGGTGGGGTTTACGTGTCGTCGGAAGTAAAGCATAACCCGGGATATTTGAGGCCAGTTTGTACGAACGTGCCCAGGTATGCATCTTGATATCAAGACTTGCAGGATCTTTGCACCCCTGTTTTGACGCAGCCTTCAATATATCGATAAACACCCCCTTTAACTCTCCGTCAACATTGTATGAGAATGGGGGATTGTTCTCGGTTACATAGCGAAGGCTACACATGTCATTGCTTGCATGACTGCTGCTAACAGGGGCATGGGCTAAAACCAGGATAAGGAAAGATGAAAGCAGCAATATCTTCATTCGTTCCCTCTTTGATGAACTTGCTACTACCTCATCTCAGTTTAGCACCGGTTCAATCCTATAGGCGGTCTGGCAAGGGCCTTGTACTCAACCAGTAAACAACACCAAACAAAGGGCCATCTCAAGGGGCCGGCAACTCCTGTTGTTGGTGCATAGCACAGATGCTGCCCGCTAGTCTTGAAGCCCAATCGTGTGCAGGTTATCGATCTGTTTGTTTAATGCAGCCATGAAACCCTTATTTTTAGCCAGATATTTCTTAGAGATATACACTCCAAAGTCCCTTGAGGACTGGACATATTGCTGGTAGGCCGTGTGCTTGAGCCCTTGCCCATCAGCAAATTCCTTGAAGACCATTTCAGCCATGAAAATCGCATCAATTCTACCTAGCTTCAGGTTATTGATCAGATCTGAGACATCCGGGTTTCGGTTTGTGACCTGGTAGCCATTTTGTTCTAACCAGCGCTGCGTATTGGTGCCAAAAGGCGTTCCGATTCTGGCATTCTCCTTGAATCCAATATTTTTTGGTGAGTTTTTGTATGCCGTTGAAACAAACCAGCTCCACCGGTTAATCATCATCGGTTTAGAGAACACAGCAAAGGAGTCTCGCTCATAGTTCTTGGAGGCTAAGAAAAACCCATCAGCAAGTTGGCTCTTTACCTCGGTCACCGCTGCGGCATAGGTAGGTACCAGCTTGACTGAGTATGAGACTCCCATGTCATCAAGGATTTTGGAGACTCGCTCATAGCCATAGCCCTTGAAGTCACCGTTCTCAGCATAGGTAAATGGGGAGAAGTTTGGCATCACCAGGCGCAACTTGGTATAGGAACCCCATGAGGTAAGCGGCACAAGCAATGCAATATAGAAAACGTTAGAGAACTTCATCCATTCACCCTCAATCCATAAAAGGCACACCTACTAAGCTAACAACACTTGGCATCTATGTCGAATTGATATTTCCAGGGGGAAAATTCGGACTCTAAGTATTTCGGTAAGCCTTAGAATTCAGCAACCCGGGGCCAGGTATTTGTCCTGGTTAGTGAGGCTTCCCGCTTGAGCGGATATGATCAGACCCCTTATCAAACAGCCCCTCAGGGATAAGGAGGCAGCGTGATGGAGTCAGTTACCTGGATTTTGCTAAACATACCGGATCATTATAGGCCTAAGCAAAAAGTATCAGGGATAAGTGGGGTTGATGAGTGCTGGTGGTGAAATTTCTTGGTCGGATAGCCGCGCAGAAAAAGCCTACGCGCCTTTATTTGTTCAGGATTGAGCGAGCAGCTTTCGTATCGAAGGCTGTGGGCGGGGATCACTTAACTCCATCAGGCGATGGCGCCTGGCGATGAGTTCAAGCAACCGGCCGCGGAGTTCTGTTACTTCATGATCCCAGCGCTGGTGGCCTTTATAGTGATGCATCTCCCAATAGGCGCGACGTTTTTTTGCCGTGACAAACTCAGAAACAAGTCCCTCTATCTGTATATCCAGACCTTCCATGGTCTCCTCCCCAATGCATTAGCAGACATAACCGGATAAGAATAATTTCTTAGCGGAATTTAACACAATAATGCTCAATAGTGAGGAGTTCAAGCTACAGAACTGCAATATATTTTTAACCTGAGGGCGACATCACAGATCAGGATCCATAATAATCGCCCTCCATATTCAACCGATACTTAGCGCTATCCACTCACCTTGAGCATGTAGCGTTCAGGGTGGAGCTCTGGCTCGGGTTGATAACACTCATGGAGCACGGCTAATGCGGTGTCTATAGGTACATCAAAGACTTCAATCACCTCACCGATCGATCCATCTTGCTGGATCTCCTCGATCACGAGTTGATAAAAAGTCTCCCGGTGAAGTGGATCCTCATCCTGAACCAGGCTTGCGATGACATCATGGCGAGATAATTGATTGAGTAGTTCGATATCATTCATGACTGTGCTCCCTGCCCTAAAAGATGGCTAAAAGTCTTGTACTACTTATTAGTAGTTGTAACTCATAATTAAGCTCCAGTAAATCTGCAATCGGATATAAAAAAACCTGCAAAAGCAGGCTTTTAGAGCTCATTCAGACCCACAGGGGAGACTAGCGGCGATAACGGCGTAATATGCGGCGCCTTCTCTGGTTTTTACTACGTTTTTTTATTTTCCGTGCATTTTTCAGGCTATGCTCTTGCATCGATGATCGCGTCTCTGGGCTGTCTTGGGAAAAGAGGCCATTTTATCACTAAAGCTTGGCTGTTTCAGCCTGAGTCGGCCGGTGATGAAGCTTTGTTACCTTTATGCATAGAGCGAAAACATAGCAACAGACCCAGACAGGAGCATACAGAAAAAATAGTAAACGCATGGGTCATGACCGATAGGTACGCTTGCTGATGAAACTTAAGCTGACCACTTCCAACAAGAAGAGAGAGTAAAATAGTGATGATCAGCATGCTGGAAACCATCCCAAGAGAGCGCATCTTTGCAGCCAGAGCCGAGGCCACACTGGTTTGGCTACGAGAGACACTGCCCATAATAATCGCCATATTTGGCGATGAGAAAAGAGAAAACCCTAATCCTTGCAGCAACAAGATCAACACGATGTAGCTTAAGCTCGTCGCCGAATCTATTTGAGTGGCAAGGATGGTACTGACCATCACACTCAAGACCCCAAAGCCAGATAGCTTTCGTGGAGAATATTTATCTGCAAAACGGCCGGATAAAGGTGCAACACAGGCCATCAGCACCGAGCCCACAATCAGGATCTGCCCGGCGGTTTCGGCGTCATAGCCCCGCAGAGTTTGCAGATACAGACTAAACATAAATGTTGTACCAAAGGCACTGGCATAGAGCAGCAACTGAATGACCAAGGCTTCAGAGAGCGGTGAGTTATGGATCACCTCCCTGAACTGCAACAACGGATGGCGAACCCTGAGTTCAGTTAAAACAAATAAAATCAGCATCAGTGCACCGACGATAAGCAGTGTATAACTCCAGTGGGTCTTACTCAGCAGGGCACCACCGAAAATCAGTAACATCAGGGCTGCAACAATCAGCACGGATCCCAGGATATGAATCGGCTCTCGGGGTGCCTGCCAACGGCTCTTGAGCATCAGCAAGCTTAGAACAGTGGCGATGGCCAGTGGCACAAAGCTTATCCAGTAAACCCAGTGCCAACTCAGGTGCTGGGTGATATAACCTGCGATCAGAGGGCCGATCGCCAGTCCGGCATAGACGACCCCGATCGAAAGGCCAAATGCCTGCCCTCGCCTGTGGGCCGGTACTATATCAGTGATAATCGCCATCGAGGTTGCAGACAACATAGCCCCGGCAATTCCCTGCACAAAACGGGTTGCGATAATAAAACCGATCCCCGGCAAAAATCCGATCACCAGAGTCGAGAGGGTAAACAGACACAGTCCGATTTTAAAAAGTGTTTTCTTATCACTGACATCCCCCAACTTCCCCATGGGAAGCAGAAATGCAGCGCCAGCACCGAGATAGATGGTCTCAACCAAGCCCAGAGACACTGCGCTTGCACCAAGCTCATGCCCCATCGAGGGAAGCGTGACCCCGACCCCGGAAAACATAAAGGGCACCACAAACTGGGACAGGACTATCACATATAGAAAAAGTGGGTTTTTTGAGGATTGGGGCATGGATAGAAACTCCAAACGAACAAAGAATGAATAAGGGATCGGTTGCGGCTTATGATCATCCGCCTCAAGCTGTTAGCCCTCCTGATTGACAGTCTGTTGTGCCAGCCGTGCTTTCAATTCCTGGTTACGCTCTTGCTCTTTGGCTAACATCTTCTTGAGCTGGCCAATCTTCTTTAGTAAGTCTTGATCCTGTAGACCTGTATACAGAAGATCTCCGCTTTGTTTGTCTACTTTGACTTTAGCCTTGGCCTGGCAAAGAGGACAGGTTCTAACATCAGACATGATAACTCCTGGTTAGTGTGACTTTTTCATGAATTCGTTTTCAAGGGCGGTGACTCTCGCTTCAAGGGAGAGGAATCTGTCCTGGCTGACCCATGCCGAGGAGCGCTCCATGCCTCGCAGCTTCTTATGTCTTACTTTGGAAATAATGTGGCGAACGACGGTTCCCATTGCGACACTGGCTTCCAGATCGCTTTCCATCTGCTGCTTTACCTGGTTGAGAAAGTCGATCTGCTCTTCATTGAGACGTACAGATACGACCTGAGATTTTGATTCACTTTTGCTCATTCAGAACAACTCCAGCCAACGTGTTTACATCGTATACACTGTAGACGCATGTTCTGAGATAGTCAAGACTGTGCGTATTATTGTTTGGCAGACTACAGATCTGAGCGACCGTCTTTGACATTTTCTAATGCTCCGGTGATCCGAATTGGCCTATGGCTCTCAGTGCGTCATCTGATGCCATCGCGCTGTTTATGGACTATAAATTAAGAGTATTCTCCCGGCAGGAGCTCTCCATGACACCTTTGCACACCCAAATGGCTTCACTCGCTGTTGCTATGGGGTTCACGCTTTGCGTTTGCGCCGAACAGACTCTAACCCTGGCAAGTGGCGAGTGGTCTCCCCTGACAGGAGAGCACATTAAAGAACAGGGGATCTGTACTCATATCATCAAGGAAGCTCTTAAAAAACAGGGATATAAGATCCAGAGCAGTTACTTTCCCTGGAAGCGCTCTTACAAACTGGTTGTTGAGGGAGCTTATGATATAGGCCCCTGCTGGATTAAAAACAGCCAAAGAGTGGAGGAGATTCTGTTTAGTAAAGAGCCGATACTGGTGATGAAAAAGGTTTTTTTCACCGTAAAGACTTTCCTTTTGACTGGGGCTCTTATGCCGATGTCAGAAAGTACAAGGTTGCTATCACCCGGGGTTACTCCTATGGCGAAGGATTTGATAAAGAAGTGATGGCCAACAGGATAAATGCACAGTATGCGAATACCGATGAGCAAAATCTGAAAAAGCTGATCCGGGGACGGGTCGATGTGTTCCCACTTGAGACCGTGGTCGGCTACACCCTGATCAACAAGAAGCTCTCACCCATTCAGGGGCAATTGCTAACCAATCATCCTAAGGCGCTGCATGAGTCACCCTACTACCTGATCGTATCCAGAAATATTCCCGGTGAAAGGGCTCAGAAAATCTTAGATGATTTTGATAAGGGATTAAAAAAACTCAAGAGTTCAGGAGAGTATGCTGCGATTGAGGAGCTCTCTTTTCGGGGGTACTACGAGTAAGCTAAGAGGCCGGGATCAACCAGGAGTCCAGGCTCTGTTGACGTTTCAGATTTGGTTCTGCAGTTGGCAATTTTTTCATCCAGCAAGGCAGAAGATGTGTGGTGTAGTTGCTCTACATGAGCATCTGATAACGCTGCTGGGAGGGAAAATAGCCACTGCCCTTCGGGTTGCACCTAAAAAAGCCCTGTTCATTGTTACTCATCACTCATTTAGAACAACTAAACCTCATGACTCGCGTCGTGAACAGGACATTTTCAGAGGACAACAGGTTCAAAATTGGAAATGTCAACAGAGCCTAGGGTTGCGGCATTCTGCCGCGATCCCCTACCCTGTTTCAACAAGGCTTTGAGTTATTCATGACTCACTTCAAGTTCATCGACCCGTGCGTCTTGTTTGGATTCACAATGTTCAGATTGTGATTCCTGTTGCTCAGCTCTGTCTCGAGTGGTGTTCTTAGAGCGCCCAAGATCCTCTTTGGCGCTTTTTAAAAGCTGTTGCAGTGTTTC
Organism: Dongshaea marina; assembly: GCF_003072645.1. Taxonomy (NCBI): domain Bacteria; kingdom Pseudomonadati; phylum Pseudomonadota; class Gammaproteobacteria; order Aeromonadales; family Aeromonadaceae; genus Dongshaea; species Dongshaea marina. Next base: position 2,422,074 of record NZ_CP028897.1, on the reverse strand, counting down.
ATTATCCATTGCAATCTCCCTGCTTTGGTTATGATTTTTTCCGTCACATTGACCCTTATCATAACTGGGAAGAGCCGCTAAAAAAACACCTGATTAAGCTATGGATTTGAAGCAGGCACAGTTGAATCTTTTTACCGGCCGATGGGGCTCAGTGGCCGCCATGGCTAAAGCGCAGATTGACGGATCACCAGCTCTGGCTCCAGTAACAGTCGCTCGATTGCCCTGGCCGGCTCCTGGATCCGCCGAAGAAGAAGCTGAACGGATTGCTCTCCCAAATGGTAGGCAGGTTGACGGATCGTTGTTAGTGGAGGAATGCTATAACTCGCCGGCTCAATGTCATCATAGCCGACCACAGCCATATTCTGTGGGATCTTGATATCCTGTGTAAAAGCAGCGCTTATCGCGCCGATCGCCATGAGATCATTCCCTGTCACCAGGGCCTTTGGCTGCGAGTTTTGACTCAAGAGTTGTTGCATCAGCTCGAAGCCTGATTTTGAATTAAAATCGCCCTCCAGGATCCATTCATTATGAACCGGGAGCTGAGCTTCTCTCAGGGCCTGTTTAAAACCATGAAGTCTTTGTTGTGCCTGGAAGTGATCCATTGGGCCTGTAAGGCACCCTATCTCCTGATATCCCTGGCGGATCAGATGGTTAGTTGCTAAGTAAGCGCCATGGCGTGAATTATCCTGGATCAGATCGGCAAAATCACATGGCCACCCCCCATCCATCACTACCTGAGGCGTATTCTGGGTCTTTAGTAATGACAGGAGTTGCTGGCTGATTTCGGAGCACATCACAAGAAGACCATCCACTCGCTTTTCGAGTAACATTTTCAGGTAACTTTGTTGGCGATGCTGCTGATTTTCGGTATTACAGAGGATCAGGTTGTAGCCGTTGGTAAAGCAGTTCGCTTCAACTCCCCGGATCACCTCGGCAAAAAAAGGGTTTGAACTTGTTGTTACCAGCATCCCAATGCTTTTTGAGCTATTTAGCTTGAGTCCTCTCGCCAAAGAATTTGGCGCATAGTTAAGCTCAGCGATTGCTTCCTGCACCCGCTGGGTACTTTCCTGGCTTACAAAACGAGTTTGATTCAATACATGAGATACAGTGGAGATGGAAACCCCAGCCCGGTGTGCTACATCTTTGATTGTTGCCATTGAGATAGATTAATAATTTTTTGCCAAGTTATCACACCCTTTTGTTATCACCAACCAGGTGCCGCCTTGTTTTGATAATTAACATACTATATTTGATAAACCTCATATATATGGGGCTTTATGAGGTTGGCCAATGGGATTGAATTAATACATTAAATAGGCATGATGGCATAAGTGTGTCGCAGACACACATACAATTTGATAAGGATATGATCTTGTATGTAAAAGCTCATGGGGAGATGGTGGTAGACCCACCGAAGTCTGCTGTCGGAAGTCGGCCTCAAACCGCTTCAAGCTGCTTGGATTAAGAGTCCCGGTAGTGAGCGTTGAAGAAAAGGTCTCCAAGAGAGATCAGGTATGGTGCAGGGAGACGAGTAACCCCGAACCCATGTCGAGGCGTCGTAATCATATAGACGGTATCAAAACCGGAGGTCTTATGCTCCTCCGGGATAAGCCTGCAAGTGTACTCCGAATGCTGTGCTGGCGGTACCCGGCGTTGAGTGGGCGTGAACCTGCACTGGGCTTTCCATGGGAACTGCGAGAACCAGTCACTACGATGAGAAGGGAGAAATGCAAATAACTAAATTTATGAGCATAAGAGTACCGATGCGTAGTACTGGGGCGGAGCTGCTCGTAGTAGTGAGGAAGCGCTTGTAATGAGCGTGGAGCAAAGGGGCAGCATCAAACAGCTGATGGTCAACTCTCAACTACCGGACGGTAGGAGGAAGACTTGAGCGCAGCAAAACCATTTTCCATTTCAAAACAGCAAGTCATGCGTGCCTTCGAGTTGGTCAAGGCCAACAAAGGAGCCGCTGGCATAGATAATCAGTCTATTGAGTGTTTTGAAAAAGACTTAAAATCCAATCTTTACAAACTGTGGAACCGTATGTCCTCGGGAAGTTACTTCCCCCTGCGGTTAAAGCCGTAGCTATCCCAAAGAAATCCGGAGGAGAGCGACTGCTGGGTATCCCTACAGTAAGTGACCGTATCGCACAGATGGTGGTCAAACTTGAGCTTGAACCTTGTATTGAGCCCTACTTTTTAGATGATTCCTATGGCTACAGACCAAATAAATCGGCACTGGATGCAGTGGGGATTACTCGGAAGAGGTGCTGGGAATACGACTGGTTGCTTGAGTTTGATATCAAAGGGCTATTTGACAACATCTCGCATGAGCTGATGATGAGAGCCGTCGAAAAGCATACTGAGTCTACGTGGGTGAGACTGTATGTCCGGCGCTGGTTAACGGCTCAGATGCAAATGCCGGATAATAGCCTGGTACATCGTAATCAGGGGACACCACAGGGTGGTGTCATTAGCCCCCTGCTGGCCAATCTATTTCTGCACTATGTGTTTGATAAATGGCTACAAAAACACTACTCTCACCTAAAATGGTGCCGCTTTGCGGATGATGGGCTTGTCCATTGCAACAGCAAAGTCGAAGCAGAAATGATGTTAAATATACTGACCGAGAGATTCCGTGAGTGTGGACTTGAGCTACACCCTGTAAAGACAAAAATTGTCTATTGCAAGGATGGATCTCGCCAAGGACAGCATGAGCATACAGCGTTCGATTTCCTTGGGTACACTTTCCGATGCCGAAAAAGCATTAACAGGTGGACCAAGCAGGTATTCAGTGGATTCGGACCGGCCATCAGCAAGCAGTCAACTCTATCCATCGGGGAAAAGCTCAGGAAGTTAAGGTTCAGAACAAGAACTGACTTGGAGCTTAAGGATCTAGCAAAGCTTCTGAACCCCATGATCCAAGGTTGGCTCATGTACTATGGGAAGTACTATCGTAGTGCGATGTATGCAGTGTGTCGCCTCATAAACAACGGGCTGATCACATGGGCAAGAAGGAAATATAAGTCTTTATCTCATCGCTCCAGGACGAGAGCTTCTGAACTCATGAAGAGAATAGCGAAGCAATCCCCTGGCTTGTTCGCCCATTGGCGAGCTGGAATGGTTGGTGCGTTTGTTTGATGGGAGCGGTATGAGTCGAGAGGTTCACGTACCGTTCTGCGAGAGGCTGCTGGGGAGGTTCCGGCGGTCTACTCACCTATAATGTTCTCGAAATAACCAGCGTTCACTTTATATACAACTCAGTCTTTTGCCCGATTCAATCAGGGTGCGGAACTGTCTAATATTCGCCCATCGAATCCTGCAGGGCTACTCCAATGAAAGCATTCACACTACTGGCACTATCCATGCTGTTGGCAAGCTCTTCCTGCATGGCTGGTTCTCTCTATCTCTCAGAGTTTAAGCAGCAACTGATACCTGTCATTAACCAGGGGATCCGCAATCTCCCCACACTAAAGACACAGAGGTTCCGGCCATCGGTGTTGCCGACAGTCACTGCCTCATCTAGGCACCATCCAAGGATCCGCCTGGAACGCTCCCGGAATGACGAGTATCGAGTCTGGCTCACTCTCTCCTTCCCCACCAGCAGCTGAAAGCCCAAGCCTGTATTGATTCCCACCAGGAAAGATATGTGATCTGATTGGTGAGGCGGTCTGTCATATGCCTTTAACGCCCTCCTCCAGGTGACCAGCAAAGCAAGTATCAGGCGGTAACCTCACTTATAATCAAAAACCTTCACTTTGTCGCAACTCTGCCCGAGAGTAAAAATGATGGTCCACTCATCAGAAAACACTGCAAGTGAGCCTCTTATCTTCACTGACGAAAAGAGGCTTAAGGCTTCTCTGCTCTTTCAGCACGCCCATGGGTGGCAAAACCCTGTTAGCCCCCTGAATATCACAATTTCGCGATCCAGCATCTCTGCTCGCCCAAACATCCACGGGAGTTGCTTGACAACCATAGGATCAAGCAGTCAAAGTAAAACTTAAATGCCTAGGAACTGACCAAGGAGCCGGAGGTCTTATGTGGCAATCCATTGCAGAGCAAATTGCCTGTGAATTAGAAACCCCCTTTGCAATTAAAGAGCGCACCATAATCGCTGGTGATGATAATAATCACGCCTATCATATCAGCGATGGTTCCCGCTCCCTGTTTGTAAAAACCAATAACAAGAGTCACATAGACCCCTATGAGGTGGAGGCTCAGGGGTTAAAAACTCTGCTCGCCAGCCAGACCATTCGTGTGCCCCACCCCATCTGCTATGGCAAAACCAAGACTCACAGCTTTTTGGTGCTCGAATACCTGAATTTTGAACCTGCAACTCCCGAAAGCTGGTATAAGGCGGGAATCGAATTAGCGGCGCTGCATTCTCACGGCGAACAGGCTATGTATGGAGCCGATGAGGACAACTATATTGGTCCGACGGTTCAGCCCAACAGCTGGCAACGAAAGTGGTGTCAGTTCTTTGCAGAGCAACGCATCGGCTGGCAGCTACAGCTGCTGCAGGAAAAAGGGATCCTGCTTGGAGATATCGAGGAGCTGATCGCCAGGATCAAGCAAAAACTCGCTCACCACCAGCCGCGCCCCTCACTGCTGCATGGTGATCTGTGGAATGGCAATATCGCCTTTTGCCAGGATGGCCAGCCGGTCATCTATGATCCCGCATGCTACTGGGGGGATCGCGAAGTCGATATTGCGATGACCGAGCTGTTTGGTCGCCTTCCTCAAAGCTTCTATGAAGGTTATCTGAGCGAAGCTCCCCTCGACGAAGGATATGGTACCCGTCGTGATATCTATAACTTCTACCACATCCTGAATCACTGCAATATTTTCGGGGATGCCTACCTCAGCCAGGCGAAACAGCTGACCCAGCAAATCCTGGAAGCACCCTGACAAGCGGGTATAATAGAGCCTCCATTTCTCTTGAGGTTCTCTCATGCTACAAGCCGTCATTTTTGACATGGATGGGGTTCTTATCGACTCAGAGCCCTTTTGGCAACAGGCCGAAATCGATATCCTCAGCAAACTTGGGGTACCGATCACCCTTGAAGATACCTATAAAACCATGGGGATCCGGATCGACCAACTGGTCGGATGGTGGTACCAAAAGCACCCCTGGGAGGGAAGCAGTTGCACCGATGTAATCAATGCAATCGTTCAGAGAGTCTGCGAGCAGATCGCCAGTGAAGGAAAGAGTAAGCCCGGCCTTCATGAAGCACTTGAGTTTTGTCGCTCCCAGGATCTCCCCATTGGGCTGGCCACCTCCTCCCCGACATCCTGCTCACCACGATTCTCGATACCCTTGAGATCGGCAGCTACTTTACTCACTGCTACTCCGCAGAGCATGAGCGATACGGTAAGCCCCATCCGGGGGTCTACCTGCAAACCGCAAAACATCTTAATGCTCACCCCGAGCAGTGTTTAGCCATTGAAGATAGCTTTAATGGCCTGGTCGCAGTGAAAGCCGCCTGCATGCGATCTGTAGTGATCCCGGAGCAAAGTCAGCAGCACGATCCCCGCTGGGTGATAGCCGATCACCAACTCAGCAGCCTGGCAGCACTACCAGAGATCATCACTCAGGAGAGAAAGCGCGCCAGCTCAATTTTGTGAGCCAGGGCCCGCTTCGAGATCCCCCGGCACAGCAACCCTGGTTCTGTGCCATTGATCCCATACAGGGAGCTTAAAATCACTAAACTTAAGGAAACAGAGTGAAAAGGGGATCGGTTATGCGTGATCACATATACAAGAATATCATCTGCCCCCACTGTGGCTGTCATACCCCGGTTGAGCTGGACGCAACTCAGGGGGATCAGGACTATCATGAAGAGTGCATGGCCTGCTATAACACCATTCACCTGGTGCTACATCGTGACGAGCTCCATGATCGTTTACAGCTGTTTGTAGACGCAGACGACGAGCAGATCTTTTAACCGGCCAGCGCCCCAAGGCCTGGCTAACCTGACAGCCCCGGCTGCCACACCCCGCCTTGCGCCATCACCCGCTCCACCGTCTCTACAATCGCCTGAGTCTGGGGATCGATCTCAATATTCACCCGCTCTCCCGGCTGTTTTGCTCCCAGGGTCGTCCTGCTCAGAGTTTCCGGGATCAGGTGAACATCAAAACAATCGTCCTTTACTTCGCCGACCGTCAAACTGATCCCATCAATTCCTATATAGCCCTTGGTCAGAATATATTTCATTAAGTGGGCAGGAGCGCGAAACGTCAGACTCAGGTTGTTGTCAGAGGGAGTTCGCTCCAAAAGCTCCGCCATTGCCATGATATGCCCGGACATCAGGTGGCCGCCAATCACATCCCCAAACTTCAGAGCAGACTCAGCATTGACACTGTCCCCGACTTGAAGCTCCCCCAGGTTGGTGACTCGCAGGGTCTCCTGCATCAGATCAAAACTGACCTGCCCCCGTCGATTTGGGTCACGGTCAAACAGCAACCATTGTGCGCGACAGAATCTCCGATCTTGAGTCCCAGACGCACCGACTCCGGCAGACTCACCCAAAACGTACGAAAATTAATTTTCTCATCGATCGCCTCAATCCTGGCGACACCCGCGACAATACCACTGAACATGACGTTTCTCCCTGAGTTAGAAGGACCCAAGCATAGCAGTTACGCTGATAAAATCAGCTAACGGATTTCGCAGCCACGCTAAGTGAGCAGATAATAATCACTTGAGTCTTCTTTTTGTGATCCCCCCAAAAACACCTTGCCCGAGGGAAACCGATTCGATACTATGGCCTCGCCTCAAACGATGCGTTCTTAGCTCAGCTGGTTAGAGCACCACCTTGACATGGTGGGGGTCGGTGGTTCGAGTCCACTAGAACGCACCACTTTCTTAGTGCGTCCGTAGCTCAGTTGGTTAGAGCACCACCTTGACATGGTGGGGGTCGGTAGTTCGAGTCTACTCGGACGCACCAATTTCTCCTCTCAGAATTTTCAACTTTCAGATATTTCATTTTCCAGTTCCGAAAAACTCATCATTTTTTGCAAAGCAAAGCCTCAAATAAGCTGTTAGGATCCGCGTAGCTGTCCCCTCCATGAGAGTACTGAGAAAAAAATCAGGTGTTCACCTGATCTTAATCAGTATTAAATTCTGTCATCATCTGTCCCGGTTATTCAACGAGATACTTTAATATTCACCGATGGCACAGATTCAATTTTTTTTCTTCAATCAAGATGGTGCAATTTGCATCCGTGGTAAAAGTACTCCCATCGCGGGAAGGACCCTGGTCATAACCCATGAAGGAGCAACTGCTACCTTACAACAGCAGCAGGAATTGGAGTCGATTCCCTTCTACAGAGCTGATTTTCAGGAGATCTACCTGGAGCTGACCGATCTGCTTAAGGCAAGTGCTCCCCAGCCTATTGAGGGAGAGCTCTTTTACCAGCTACCTCTGTCTGAGGCGATGCTCCAGGTCGTTCACAGTATCGGGGCACACAATCGTAAGGTTTTGCTACAGTTTATCTGTACCTATGGCCTTGCCGTTGATCCCGGAACGTTTGCAAGTCTGCTGACACACTTTGTCGACCGGGACCATAATCTGATTGAATTTATCGAAACCAACGCGCTTAAGCCCTGGTCAGTGAAGCGTTATGCTTCTGAGCTTGGAATTAACGTACGTAAGCTTAACTACATCTTCCATGAAAATTATGGAATCAACCCTAAATCATGGCTGGTTGAGAAACGATTGCAGCATGGTCACAAGCTCCTGCTGGCAAGTAACATGCGGATCTCAGACATAGCCCTGGAGTGCGGATTCAATAATCACGCTCACTTCTCAGATAGCTTTAAAAAGCGTTACAGCTTTAGCCCCTCTGAGATCCGCGAGCAGGTTTTGGCCGTCGCCTGAGCAAAATCTGAAACCTCAACAGAGCCTAAGCCCGCTCATAAGGTATTTTCAACAAAACACCTTATGAGCGGGCTGCTAATGTTTTAGAATACACCCTCTTTGTGGGAACAAACATTAGCGCGCATGAAACTACCCTGGAAATCCTCGCTGGTCACCCGGCTTACCATCCTGTTAGGGCTGACGATGGCTGCCCTTTGGCTGCTCACCGAGTCCGCCGCTGTCTTCTCTTACTACAGCTATTACAGCCAGGCTCGCAGCCGGATCCTCTTCTACTACCAGACCTATACCGAAATGCGAGCTCAGCTTGAGAGCGAGCGGTTTATCTTTGCGCAAAATGATGCCCTCCGCCTGCTCAACAGCTGGCGGGAGCACCTGAGTCAAACTCCTCATCCACACCCCATAGATCAAGAGCTGTCGGGCCGGTTCTGGGCCTTTGATGACAGCGTTACTAAACTCTCTCAGCTTACTCCCCTGGCGATCAATACCATCCAGTTTCTGGTCGGGCACACCATAGGTAACCAAGTCCTGTATCGCAATAGCTTCATCATCATCCCCAACGAGGGGATCGCTTTTGATACCCTGGCTTCAAATCACCCCTATGTGATCTCTCACATCGACGAGCTCAGGGATCTGCTCAAGCAGCCCTCATCCAATGGTTACTACTGGGGCAAACCCTACTATGATCAAAGCTCCAATAACTGGTGTATTCCCGTCGCCACGGCCACCGCATTCAATGGACAGCTGATCTATGCCGGCTACACCATGCATATCAACCAACTGGTGGCTGAAAACTATCCAATTTTCCCCGGAAACTTTAGCCTGCTGTTCTCAAGAGATGGAAAACTACTGCCGATCCTCCCCAGCTCCCTGACAACCGAGGAGGAGGCCAATCTGGAGAAACAACTCGCCTCTCCGGATGCAATCAACTTTAACAGTGGCAACTACTATGTGACCCGGGCCCCTCTTAAATCGCCTCCCTGGGAGCTGGTAAACCTCTACCCCTATCTCAGCTCAATAAGGTTGAGTTAGAACACCTGAGTCACCACCTCCCCTTTGGTATCGCAGCCTTGATCATTCTAATCGCCATCCTGATCCTGACGCTGCGCCACTACCTGCTCGATCCATTACGTCAATTCATTCGGATCCTCCATGACTCCAGTCGCAATAAGAGTTACCAGAGGCTTCCTTCTGAGCGTAAGGATGAGCTCGGGCAGATAGCTCGCGCCTATAACCGATTGATCAGCGAAGTCGAAGATGGCTATAAGAACCTTGAGAGCAAGGTCGAGCAGCGTACATCCGCCCTGGCAAAGGCCAAACAGGCCGCCGAAGTCGCCAGGCAGGCCGCCGAAATTGCAAATCTGCGCAAGAGCGAATACCTGACCGATATCAGCCATGAGATCAGAACGCCACTCAATGGGGTTGTCGGCTCTTTGGAGCTACTCAAGCTATCAAGCCTCAATCAGGAGCAAAAGGAGATGGCTTCTACTGCAGAGCAGTGTGCTGACTCTCTGTTAACCCTGGTGAACAACATTTTGGATATCTCCCGCATCGAAGCCGGTGAGATGATCCTGACCCTTCGTCAATTTTCACCTCTGCTTTTGGCTAAACAGGCTCTTAAAATTGTTGAGCCCAGAGCTCTGAGCAAGGGGCTTGAGCTAACGATTACCGCTTCCTCGGAGATCCCGGCGACGATTCTCTGTGATGGTCAAAGGATCAAACAGATCCTGATCAATCTCCTGGCAAATGCAGTGAAATTCACCCCCGGGGAGAGATTTGCCTGCAGCTGGACGTCAAACAACAGATCCTTAGCTTTGCCGTTAAAGATCCGGGGATCGGGATTGCCCGGGAGGATCAGCAAAGGATCTTCCAGCCATTTCACCAAACCCGCCATCAACAATCCGGAAGCGGCCTAGGGCTCCCTATCAGTCTCAAACTTGCCGAGTTAATGGGGGAAGCATGACACTTGCGAGCACGCCGGGACATGGTTCAACCTTCACCCTGCAACTTCCGCTCAATGAGTCTGAGACCAGTCCCCAGGCCTACCCCACTCAGCCTGTGGCGCTCTCCCCCTCCAGGGAGCAGCAAGATCTTGCCGCGTCAGCCCAACTCAAGGTTTTAGTGGTCGATGACATAGAGACCAACCGGGAAGTTACGCGCCGCATGCTGGAGCAGTTAGGACAACAGGTGGTCACCGCATCCGGTGGCTTTGAGGCATTAAAACTTGCCTGTGAACAGATATTTGATCTGGTACTGATGGATATTCGCCTGCCGGATCTCGATGGAATCGAAACCACCCAGCGCTGGCGCAATGCAAATCTGAGCATTCTCGACAGTGACTGTTATATCGTGGCTCTGACCGCAAATGCTCACCCCAGTGAGCGAAATCAGCTTCTCAATCAGTTGATGAACGGCTACCTGGTGAAACCTGTCTCCCTGATGCAACTGGCACGAACCATAGAGAAAGCGGCAAATTACCAACTTTCCCGTGGGATCGAGTTAAACGAGGCCTCGGCAGGCCCTCAGGCCATCGTCGATCTAGACGAACCATCCATGAAGGCCAGGGTCAATGAAGAGCTCTATAACCTGTATAGCCTGAGTCTCAAAGCGTTTAGGGCACAATCCCCACAACAGCTCAGCCACTGGCTACATGCGCTTAAGGGGTGTGCCGGGACCTGCGGACTAGCCGAGATCAAATTGATGGTGGAAGACCTTGAAGAGAAACTTCGAAAGGGGGATGAATTGGACGCCGCAGATCTGCAGCGACTCGAAAAACTGATCGACCAGCTCGCCAGTTAGAAGTGATTAGCGCGCACCCGGATTAACGTCTGAAGGATTTTGTGATGCGCCTCAGACACTGAGGGTAAATAGCCTTTAGAAAGGGCTCACTTGGCACTTTGATTGCTCATAGGTTTAACTGTATTTGTTTTTACCCCGTCCCTGGGTTTATGGATCTTATGGGGAATACCTTCTGAAGGTGGCTTGGCTAAATAGTTTAAAACCCGGGCTAAGGCTCCACTCAGTAATGAGCCAGCAGGCTAGCTAAGGAACAAGCCTACAGTGAAATGCCAGCAAACAGCTGTAAAGACTTCACATTCAAACCGCACAGTGGGTCGCGTGAAAGTTTAGGGGCTGTCGTCATAAGATGGCAGCCCATAGTGCTACACAACGTATTTGAACCGCCGCTTCAAATGAAGCGGTATTTTTTGCATATCGTGTCGCGATTCCTCGCCACCTCTTCAGATGAAGAAAAGCATTTTCTACCAAATGCCTAACTCTATAGAGACCTTTATCATGCTCCCGTAGCACCTTCCGGTTTCTCCTCGATGGAATAACCACTTTCATTCCCAGAAACTCGGCTTGGGAGACCAAGGCATTGGTATCGTAGCCTCTGTCAGCCAGTAAATACTCAGCATCGACACTATCAATCAGAGCCAAGGCCTGAGAACAGTCTGCCGTTGTACCTGAGGTAACAAAGCACTTAACAGGCATGCCATGAGAGTCTACAGCCAAGTGGATTTTACTGTTTAGCCCCTTTTGTTATCCCCATATCCTGATTACCTCCCTGAGCACCGCTGGCATCTGGGTGGACTTTGATATGGCTGGCGTCGATCATCAGCCACTCAAAATCAGGCTCATGGATTAAACGTTCCTGGAGGCGAGCCCAAACTCCCTTATCACGCCAGCGACTGAAGCGTCGATGGGTATTTTTCCAGTCGCCATAATCGGGAGGAAGGTCTCTCCAAGGTGAGCCTGTCCTTAAAATCCAAAAAACAGCATTGATAAAGAGTCGGTTATCTCGACCCGCCTTTCCCCAATCACCTTTTCTTCCCAATATATGGGGTTCGATTAGGCTCCATACTCGGTCTGATATGTCATGGCGTCGGTGGGCTGGGCTCTTCATTGTGTAGTTCCAGATTAATGATGAAAGAATATATTGTACTCAAACTAGTCCGCTCATGACGACAGCCCCTAGTATTTATTAAACATTTAATATGATCCGTATTACTACACTCAGGTTCCCGCAACGCAGCCAACATGCTAATAATCGGAGACAGAAATTTTGATTGACTGGAGATCACTATGATCTCTTCAACCCTTTGAGCTATCAGAGGCTCTGGTATTACCCTAGATGATTCAATCTCATTTTTTATGTTATCTAGCTGATGCTTTTGCACATCACTTTGTGAGGCATGTTCTTTAAGAAACTCTATGACATGAATAACTTCGAGCCTTAGCTCTTGTGAGCTCTGCGACTCATCTTCCAGTAATGATTCTATTACGTTAAATGATCTTCCATCCACACATTTATTATGACGCCCATACAGACAGTAGCCATAATAAGCCGTTCGCTTAGAGTAAAAATGACCATCTTCACGCTTCTTATTCTCTTCCTGCTCCTCCTGCTCCGAACCTTTTCTGGGTGCCACACACAGACCTGTGTTGGCCCATTCACCTTGACTCATCTCAAGCATATTTACTTTGGCCGGATCTTTTTGTGTCTCAAAAATGCGATCTCGTGGGCTATACAGCCAATTCTGGGGAGTATTGGGTGCGCCCGGTCCATAAAATTCAATATGCCGATGAGGAAATCGAACAGATGCAGCAAAGGCAAGCCGATCCAGAATGCTTCCGGACAACTTAATTGGCGCATATTTATCACTTTTATCATTGTATTTTGTTTTTACTTTCAATCCACTTTTTTCAGATGCCTTAATACCTCCTTGATACCATTTATAAATGACTTCTCTCTGTTTCTGTTGTTTTAATACGTACCTAGCATCGGTTATAGCACGCTCTTTTCTTTTATTAATCTGTTCCGTATTCTCTGACGAAGGAAATATTTTTGCCCCTGCTGCATTACAGCTTTCAAAAATAAACAATTTAGTATTTTTAAAATATTCCAAAAGCTCAATAAAAAAACTATGATGGATTTTACCTTGAACATCTGATGAAAAAATCCCCTCTCTCTCTACTACCTCATTTTGCTTATTTTTTACTTTTATTTTGCTAAGACACCCATGTCCAAAATAATGAATTCGTGTAATTGAGCTTGGATCTATCCCCTCTAATTTTGGCAGTAATTCCTGTCTTGCATTGTTTGCATCATATTGTTTTTCATCTCTTATATTACCTTTAAAAATAACTGTGTGTATCCTCAGACTGGGGTTATTCCTTGCGTATTCACAGAGCTTTTCCCAGTAACCCATGAGGATTTTATTAGCTGCCATAGCGTGGTCATTTAATATACAAAGAACTGCATCACTCATCATCACTACCTTTTGGTTAGTTGATCATCAATAGCTGTGCGTAGAAACACGACCGATGAAATGAATTAACCTATTCATCTCCAGGCTTAGTCGCTATGGACTAACCACAGCGAAAACCAAGCTGGCTTTTATGAATAGGGGATGCTTCCTGCGCTGAGCTCATAGCTGAGCCCTATTTGCGGCGGATTACCTATTTGCCTGAGTTTTCCATATTGCCGCTAACAGACAAGGCGAAACTTAAAATTTAGACAATTTATTAAAATTAGTATCTTTGATTATTTCAATAGAAGAAAAACTCACTCCATTAAAATAAACATTAAGTTTTGTCTTTACTCAAGCTATTAGGTGAGTTAATTAACTAGAGTAAATAATAGCCACCCTAAGTTGAGTTGCTTAAATAATATTCGAAACCTCATTCACCAAGAAAACCTTTTAAATTTCAGCATTTATATCACTTCCAGCCTCAACCCTCAGACGCTGAAGTATTTTAAATTGCCAAACACACACTTAGCAAAACATTCAACAGCTCTGAAATGCAGGAGCGAAATATATCACGCCAATAATGTCATATCGCCATATTTATCTGGAGATAAAGAAAAATAGGGTTTTTACCTTAGAGAATGCAGTAATGAATGGGTGAATTAATACCCAATAAACATATTAATTCAAACAACATGCCCCCTAATCTATCACCCCTGGGATCTGTTTTAGAGTCTTTTTTATACTAAAAAGAGTATTCAAGCATCTTCTCAAGGCAACATAATGACAGTTAGGAGGGCCGCCCCGGGAGAGTTAATTATGGCTGAAAGGCACAGCATCAGAAGAGTGACAGATATCTCGGCAGACAAAGTGGTCAGTTTATCAAAACAGTACTCGAATTGACCGCTCCTAATAGTAAACTACCAAGTTAAGCTCAGGCTGCTCCTCTGCGTTAGGGGTAAAATGGCTTCCAGGCCATTGTCGTGGAAGAAAGGTGATCAGCTTATTCTAATAATCCATGAGTCATTTGCGCCACGCAGCAAGTCCGAGCCTCTTTCCTGAGGCTCCTTTCCAGCTCAGCGATACCCTCCCATGGGCATCCTCCCAGTTTGGCATCCTCCCTCTCATTCTATTACTAAGAAGCAATTCCACCCTGCTTCGCGCGCGTTGCTCTGGATCAACTTAACCTTGTATGCTCGATCCCAGCGGCTACCATCCTGGTAGCCCTATCCTATTCGCAGTCCATTGCACTCGCTACGTTGCGAAGCAACTACGCCCATGCTGGTAACGGGCTAAATGACTCACAGATTATCCAAATAGGAACTCGCTACATCCTGATCTCTTAACTACTAAGATTGGTATAAACACCGAACTGGTAAGCAATCAGGGAGCGAGGCCTGCATAATGGATTAATAGTATGTCTGCGCGCACATCCGGAAGATGTAGCAGCATTGGAATTGTATCAACAGTGGGAAGAGCAGAAGCCCCCATAAGATAAAAGCATCAAGGCTCAGGCATCTAAATTAGAACAGGCCTCTGAAAAATCTACTAAGTCACATCTGGCTCTGCCGGAGCTGATTTCATAACTCCGGCGAAATGATCAGATATCTTCAGCTATAGCTTTAGCCGGCTAACACATTGCATCAGCTCTGCTACATTATGCACATCGAGCTTACGCATCAGATTCAGCCGGTGGCTCTCAACGGTTTTCAGGCTGATTTTCAGATTCTCTGCGATATCACGATTTCGGTAACCCTCAACAATCTGCTTTAACACCTGGCGCTCTCTGCGGGTAAGAACCGAAGATTTCTGCTCATCTTCCCCGGCTGGGGCTGAATAAAGGCAGCCTGCAAAGATGGATCAATAAAGCGCTTCCCTTCACGGACCATCTCAATCGCCGACAACAGGATCTGCCGGGAGCTATTTTTCAGGACGTAACCATTGGCCCCTGCATCCAGGGCTTCTCTTGCCTTATGCTCTTCACAAACAGAGGTCAGAGCGATGATCCCCATCTCGGTCCAGCGCTTGCGGATCTGATAGATTACATCAATACCATTGAGTCCCGGCAGCATCAGATCAATTAGCAGAAGATCTGGTTGTAACTGTTGGCACTCGGTATAAACTTCCAGCCCGTTTTCAACCTGGCCCACGACCTCCAGCGAAGGTATATCAGCAAACATGCTTTTGAGCCCATCAACAATGAGCTCATGATCATCAACAACTAGTAATCGAAGCTTGTGACTCGTTTCTTTTGTCATCCTGGCCTTTGCGCTCCTGTCATTTTTCCGTGGATATTATCCCAAATCTGAAATGAGTCAACACTTAATCCCCTATCACATCATCTTAATATCCGGGGGACGTGATGAACATAATTAAATCGCCATTCGGCGTTCAATATCAATAGGTTAACCCATTTCCAAAAGCCTCGCAGCTTCTGCCTCAACCCTTTATGATAACTCAGCAAAAATAGCATAGGCG
The DNA here is from genome assembly GCF_003072645.1 of Dongshaea marina. Taxonomy (NCBI): domain Bacteria; kingdom Pseudomonadati; phylum Pseudomonadota; class Gammaproteobacteria; order Aeromonadales; family Aeromonadaceae; genus Dongshaea; species Dongshaea marina. The sequence continues at coordinate 2,406,471 of NZ_CP028897.1, read as the reverse complement.
GATTCAGTGCCGGACTAAATCGCAGGCACAAAAAATCCGATGCGTGAGGCATCGGATTTTTTGTTTTCTCAGCCTGGTTACAGGCTGCAAGCTGTTTGCGACTTAAACGCGAACGAAGTCAACGTGAGTCAGCTTAGGCTTGTATGGGTGACGCTGCATATCCTGCACCTTCACCTTCAGCTCTTCAGAGCCGATCTTCAGAGTCAGAACTTCGTTGTAGAAAGCTTCATGCTCCTGAGCCAGGTTCAGCGCGCTGTGCTCCAGAGTGATAGCAACAGCCTCTTTGCCGGCACCGTAAACGATTGCAGGCAGCTTGTCAGCGTGACGCAGGCGGCGGCTCGCACCTTTCCCTGTATCCTGACGAATTTCAGCTTCAAATACGAATGACATAATAGTTTCCTCAAAAAGATAAATTTGGAACTGGGTGCGACCGCCCGGTTCCGCAAAATTGCGCGCGAATACTAGCACGCTAGCATAACCAACACAAGCCTATTCCCCCCTTTCGCGCCTATCGCCCACATCATAAAGCCCACTGGGTTCAGCACGGGAGCTGGCCCCATACTCAAACCCAACTCCTTGTGACTAAAACGCTTCCATCCGCTGGCGGATCCTTTTTTCTGAAACCGGATACGCGGTCCCGAGCTGCTGAGCAAAAAATGAGATCCTAAGCTCCTCCAGCATCCAGCGGATCTCTGAAATCTCTTCAGAGACGGGCTGGCCCGGTGGGATCTTATTTTTCAGCGCCTGGTAATCACTGCTGATCGCTTGAACCTTGAGCTGGTGCGCCCGATCGCGCATCGGATCCACAGGAAGCTTTTCCAGGCGTCGTAAGATGCCTCTGAGATAGCGATTGAGATCCTTCAATCGTGTATGCCCGGTAGCGGTCACAAAGCCCGGATAGATCAAAAGCTCAAGCTGCTGCTGAATATCCGACATCGCAAAGGCCATCTCCAGTGGGATCTTACCCTTGAGACGCTTTCGAATATCATTACTCAGGCTCAGGATCTGCTCGACCTCAATGGCGATCCCTACCACTGCATCATTGAGCGCACCACGGACACTCTCACGCAGTGCATCAAATCCCTGCTGATCCCACACCAGTCCTCCCTGCTGCTCGATCAACAGATCACAACCGCAGGAAATACAATCATCGATGAGAGTCCCTATTTGCCCATAGGGGTTAAAGTAGAGTCCAAGTTTGGCCTTATTGGGCAGTTTCTGCTGCAGATATTTGACCGGAGATGGAATATTCAGCAGCAGCAGCTTGCGTACCCCTTCACGCATCGCCTCCTGTTGGGCCTGCTCGCTATCAAACAACTTCACATCGACACTGTCACCCCGAGCCACCAGCGCAGGATAGGCCTTGATCTCAAAGCCCCCTCTTTTTTGCTCACAGCTTTTTGGAAGATCTCCAAAGCTCCACTGGGTGAGTCCCTGCTTCTCAAGAGAGTCATCCACAGCCTGCGAAAGAGCTTGCTGGATCTGCCCCTGCATCTGCTGCTTAAGCTCATAGAGACAACTTCCCTGAACCAGAGGGACACCATCGGCATCTTCCACGCTAAAATTCATTTTCAGATGCTCGGAAATTGCTAAGGGATCCCACTGCTCGCGCTCAATCATCACCCCGGTCATCCGTCGGAACTGATACTCCATCTCATCGAACAGGGGACGCTCAATTTTATCGACCCGCCCGAGAAATGCACCCGCATACTCAGGTGCCGGCACCAGATTACGCCGCTGTGGCTTAGGCAAAGATTTGATCCAGCCGATCACCAGCTCTTTACGAAGCCCCGGGATCTGCCAGTCAAAACCTGCAGGCTCAATCTGATTGAGCAATGGCAGGGGGATGTGCACCGTGACACCATCGCGCCCTTTTCCCGGTTCAAACTGGTAACTCAAAGGAAGCTTGAGCTCCCCCTGATACCAGTGATCGGGATAATCAAGAGCGGTCACATGGCTGGCATCTTTTTGCAGCAGCATCTCTTTTTGGAAGTTAAGGAGCTCCGGCTGCTTACGCCGTACCTTCTGCCACCACTTATCAAAGTGGCGCACCGAGACAATCTCTCCCGGCAGGCGCTCGGCATAAAACTCTTCAAGCACCTCATCGCTGACCAGCAGATCGCGGCGCCTGGATTTATGCTCCAGCAGCTCAACTTCCTCCAGCAAAGAGTGGTTTTGCTGCAAAAAAGGATACTTCTTGGAGATCTGCCCCTCGACCAGAGCCCCCCGGATAAATAACGCCCGGCTCACCACAGGATCAATTGCCCCATAATTCACCTTGCGCTGCGTTACAATCGGCAGGCCAAACAGAACCTGCTTTTCGAAAGCCATCACGGCGCCACGCTTCTTCTCCCAGTGAGGCTCACTATAGCTTCGCTTCACCAGGTGCTGGCATAAAGACTCGATCCACTCCGGATAGATCCGTGCCGCAGTGCGGCCATAGAGCTTTGATGTCTCCACCAGCTCGGAAACCATCACCCACTTGGGTGGCTTTTTAAAAAGTGACGAACCCGGAAAGATGTGGAACTGACTGTTGCGTGCCCCCTGAAAGCTCTTACTCTCCCCTCCTTAAGCCCGATATGCCCTAAAAGACCTGACAGCAGAGCCCGGTGGATCGCATCGGGATCTCCCCTCTCATGGTTGAGCCGCAGCTCGGATTCACGACATGCCTGCTTTAACTGGCTATAGATATCTTGCCACTCCCGAACCCGCTGCCCGGCCAGGAACTCCTTCTGACACAAACGGCGAAACTGGTTACGGGTCAGCTCTTTTTGCTGCTCCTGCAGGTATTCCCAAAGCTTGAGCAAGGTAATGAAATCCGATGATTCCTCCTCAAAGCGCTTATGCTTCTCATCTGCCGCCTGCTGTTTATCCAGAGGTCGCTCACGCGGATCCTGGATACTCAATCCGGCGGTGATGATCATCACCTCATTCAGACACCCCTGGTCACTGGCAGTGAGTACCATCCGAGCCAGTCGTGGATCTATGGGCAGACGGGAGAGCTGCTTACCGATCGCCGTCAAGCTCGCATGCTGATGGGAAAGCCCGGGTTCAATCGCTCCCAGCTCTTCGAGCAGGCGCAAGCCATCCCGAATGTTTTTTTGATCCGGCGGCTGAACAAAGGGAAACTCGGCGATATTGCCAAGACGTAGTGCCAACATCTGCAGGATCACCGAAGCCAGGTTGGTCCTTAAGATCTCAGGATCGGTAAACTCGGGGCGCGCCACAAAATCCTCTTCCGAGTAAAGGCGGATACAGATCCCCTCACTTACCCGTCCGCAGCGCCCCTTTCGCTGGTTGGCACTGGCCTGTGAGATCGCCTCAATAGGCAGACGCTGAACCTTGGTCCGATAGCTGTAACGGCTGATCCGGGCCGTTCCCGGGTCAATCACGTAGCGGATCCCGGGCACGGTGAGTGATGTCTCAGCGATATTGGTTGCCAGCACGATACGTCGCCCCTGATGGGAGGCAAAGATTCGGTTCTGCTCCGAGACCGACAGGCGGGAATAAAGAGGGAGGACCTCAGCACTTCCCTTAAGTTGCTTGGTCAAAAACTCCGCCGCATCCCGGATCTCCCGCTCCCCATTAAGAAAGACCAGGATATCGCCCGGCCCCTCCCGGTGCAGCTCCTCGGCAGCACTGAGGATCCCCTCATTGAGTTCCAGATCCTGCTCGTGGAGTGGGCGGTAGCGTACCTCAACCGGATAGGTCCGGCCGGAGACCTCAACCACAGGTGCGTCGTTAAAGTGTCTGGAAAAGCGCTCGGGATCTATGGTGGCCGAGGTGATGATGACTTTCAAATCCGGCCGCTTTGGCAGGAGCTGGCTCAGGTAGCCCAGGATAAAGTCGATATTAAGGCTTCGCTCATGAGCCTCATCTATGATCAAACAGTCGTATTGATTGAGATAGCGATCTTGCTGGAGCTCGGTGAGAAGGATCCCATCAGTCATCAGCTTGATCAGTGTATTCTCGGACACCTTATCACTAAAGCGAACCTTATAACCCACCTGCTGGCCCAGCTCACAGTTTAGCTCCTGAGCGATTCGGCTGGCGACGCTACGTGCAGCAATCCGTCTTGGCTGAGTATGACCAATCGCTCCCCTGATCCCCAGACCCAGCTCGAGACAGATCTTGGGTAGCTGAGTGGTCTTCCCGGAGCCGGTCTCACCGGCAACAATCACGACCTGATGATCACTAATCGCTTCCAGAAGTTGCTGTTTCTTCTGGCTCACCGGCAGCTCTGAAGGGTAATCAATCACAGGAATGGAGCGCTCCCGCGCCTCAAAACGAAGATTTGATTGCACCCTATCGCGTTCAATCGTCTGCAGTATTGAATCCTGTTTATCCGGTTTAGCCCGCTGGGCACCTTTAAGGCGCCGTAAGATACGCTGCCTGTCGACACGCATCAAAGGCGTAAGCTGTTTTTTGATCGATTCAACCGTGACTGTCAATGGAGACCCCCTCACTCTATATCAGCGGGAGATCCTAGCAGGAACAAGCCAAGCTGTCAGCGCCTGGCTTAGGCCCTGCAGCTGGCTATTTGTTCGGTCAGCAAGGAAAAAGTTGTGTGCTGTCGTTGTTTTACCTGAGCACCCGATAATCCGGTGGTTCAAAAATGGCCACCGCTCTGTGGGTTTCCCCTGAAAAAGCCCTGTTGAGCCTCTAAATTTGGCAGCTCATGTCACGAGCAACACAGTTGCAAGAGTAACAGGCTCAGAACCTGTTACGTCAACAGAGCCTGGGCTGGAAGCAATTTTTTGATGGCTTATTTCTTATAGCAGGCGCTCATGTGAACCTTAAGGGCTTTCATCATCTCATGACGGGTGATCACTCCCCTGAGGATCCCCTGCTCCACAACCGGATAGGCCTTAGGTTTGGCTTCAAGTTGTTGCTCCACCAGCTTGAGGACGCTGTCATCAGGAGAGACTGTCAGGACATCTTTTTGCATGACATCTTCAACCCTGGCGGTTTGCTCACAGTGATAACTCTCTTCAAGAATAGTCGCAATACAGTCTCGCTCAGACAACCAGCCCAGCAGATGCTTATACTGATCGACCACAGGGCCGCCGTACTGCTTGCTCTGGATAAATTTATCGATTGCCTGCTGCAAAGACATATCCGGCTCAAAGGTTACTGTACGCGCATTCATAAAGTCGCCAACTCGCAGTGATTCCATCACCTATCCCCTTGCTATTCGCCCAACAGAGCATCTATTTCAAGTCTATCTCCTGTACAAAAAACAACAATATCAGCCACTCACAAGGATGGCCAGCAGAACCTTTACAAATAATCAACAACAGACATCTCCTCTCCCATGAGAAAAAATAAAGCCCGAAGAACCCCAAACCACAAATACATAAGAACAGCCAAACATAAAACATAAAACATAAATTATACTTATAAAACAACCTGTTGCGATATGGTTTGACAACCAAAAAACCACCTCCGAACTGGGTGCAACAGGGCATTTCATGCGACATATTTTATGAAAAACAGGCCAAACAATCGCAACGGGAGGATAATCCCAAAAAAAACAACTTTAGCGCTTGCCATCCAAAAAAAACATGGTATAGTTTGTAACCAAGTTCATAACTAACTCGAGGAGTACATCGATGAAAGAATTTATCATGATTGCTGTATTTACAGTGTCTATGGCGCAGATCGCGGTGTCTCTTCCTTCTATCGCTGGCTGATTAATATCTATACTGAATAGAAGCTAAAGAAGAGAACCACTTCGAAAAAGGTTTAGCCTGTTTTCCAAAGTTTTGTGTGTGTCTTTGTCTGGTTAAACCAAGTCGAACAAAAAAAGTCCCCCGAGGGACTTTTTTTGTATCCAGCTCACAAAACCATTCTTTAAGTAAGGGTAATCTCATCTTAGGGCAAACCGGACTGCCCCAATGGAGAGAACCATGATCTGTCACGACCAATATGAAAAGGAGCTTCTCAAGGAGCTTGAAGCACAAGCGCAACACCCCCTCGAAGATGAGACACCTCCGATAGAGCAAGAATCAGAATAGTAGCTTCTGGCAGCGATCGAGGATCGCTGCCAATCCCACATTCAGATCCAGCTCACAAACTCACAACTCTTCCCTTCATATACTTTACTTAAGGCAGAACCACCCTATAAAGGAGTGGCTATGAGCCGCCACGCCCCATCTCAAGGCGATATGATTATCCCAGGCCATAAAACCCCGGATGAGCTCTATATCATTCCTGTTTATAACCGTCCTTTTTTGCCCACTCAGATCCTGCCGATCCAGATCCAGGCCGATCCCTGGGAAAAAACTCTGCATGCAGTGAATCAGACTGACCACCGGATGGTCGGACTCTTTTACGTCGATGAAGAACGCCTGGGACCAGAGCAGGAGCATTCCCTGGCGTTGCGCCTGTCTAAAACCGGCTGCATGGCAAGGGTTCACCATGCAACCAAGGTCCACCATGGGATCCAGTTTGTTGCCGAAGGCTTGTGTCGAATTCAGATCAAGCAATGGCTCACCAACTCTGCCCCCTACCTGGTCGAAGTCGACTATCCGAAAGGCCATGAAGGACCACCGGCCCAGGTGAAAGCCTATGCAATGGCACTTATCAGTACTCTCAAGGAGCTGCTGCCACTTAACCCACTATACACAGAGGAGTTAAAGCAGTATCTGAACCGATTTAACCCCAATGAGCCCTCTGAGCTTGCAGACTGTGCGGCAGCGATCACCACAGCCAAGGGAGCACTGCTGCAACAAGTTTTGGATACCTGCGATCTCATGCCCAGAATGGAACAGGTTCTGGCTCTGCTCAAAGATGAGATGGAGGTTGCACGCTTACAGACAAGGATCAGCAAGGAGGTGGATAAAAATATCCAGGAACGCCAGCGTGAATTTTTCTTAAGAGAGCAACTCAAGGTTATCCAAAAAGAGCTTGGTATTGCGAAAGATGATAAAACCGCCGATCTCGAAACCTTTGAGGAAAGGTTACAGAACAAGAAGATCCCAGGTGCGGTTCAGCAGAGGATTGATGAGGAGCTCGATAAGTTTTCAATCCTGGAGACTGGCTCACCCGAGTATGCGGTCACCCGCAACTACCTGGAGTGGATCACCGCACTCCCCTGGGGAGTTTTCTGCTCGAACCACTTTTCTCTCGAACAGGCCCGGGCAATTTTGGATGAAGATCACCAGGGCCTTGAAGATGTAAAGCAGAGGATTTTTGAGTTCCTGGCGGTGAGTCGCTATAAAGGTGAGATCATCGGATCTATCCTGCTGCTGATCGGTCCGCCCGGTGTCGGAAAAACCTCTGTCGGTCGCTCGGTGGCAAGAGCCCTTGATCGCCCCTTCTATCGATTCAGTGTTGGTGGAATGCGAGATGAAGCCGAGATCAAGGGGCACAGGCGCACCTATATCGGTGCCCTTCCCGGGAAGCTGGTACAGGCACTCAAAGAGTGCCAGGTGATGAATCCAGTCATCATGCTTGATGAGATCGACAAAATGGGGGTCAGCTACCAGGGAGATCCCGCCTCGGCGCTGCTGGAAACCCTGGATCCGGAGCAGAACAACCAGTTTCTCGATCACTACCTGGATCTCAGGCTGGATCTGTCTCATTGCCTGTTTATCTGCACCGCCAACACTCTGGATCATATTCCCCCTGCACTGCTGGATCGTATGGAAACGATCCGACTCGCCGGATACCTGGATTATGAGAAATTAGCCATCGCCATACATCACCTATGGCCACGCCAACTGGACCGGGCGGGTGTCGCACCTAAGCTTCTGACCATTACCCAGGGAGCACTTAAATTGATCATTGAAGGCTATGCTCGCGAAGCAGGGGTGCGCCAGCTGGAAAAACAGTTAGCCAAAATCATTCGCAAATCTGTTGTTCAGCTTGTGACAGATAAAGAGCGCAAGATAAAGATCACCAAGCGACAGATCAAAGAGCTGCTCGGGCCTGCCCCCTACAGGAAAGAGAAGCGCTTGCAGGGAGTCGGCATAGTCACCGGACTTGCCTGGACCTCCCTCGGAGGAGAGACTCTCTCGATAGAGGCAACCCAGATCCACCAGCTTCAAAGTGGCCTGAAACTAACCGGACAACTGGGAGATGTGATGCAGGAATCTGCATCTATCGCATACAGCTACCTGTGTAGCCAACCCCAGCTCTACCCCTGCCACCCTGATTTTTTTGAAAAAGCCCAGATCCACCTGCATATTCCTGAGGGTGCAACCCCCAAGGATGGACCCAGCGCCGGGATCACCATGGCCTGTGCCCTGCTATCCCTGGCTCGTGATCAGCCCTTAATGAGCAGCATTGCGATGACCGGTGAGATGACGCTCACCGGGCATATCCTGCCTGTCGGCGGGATCAGGGAAAAGCTGATCGCGGCCAGGCGACAAAAAATTCAGGAGGTGATCCTCCCTGCTACGAACAAAGGAGATTATGAAGAACTTCCCGAGTATATTCGTCACGATCTGCGGATTCATTTTGCCAGGCATTTTCGCGATCTGGTCAAGCTGCTATTCAAATAGCTAAATCTAAGATCTCTCTTAAGCATATCTGGAGTAGCAAGGTTTACTCTCCCCCTGACAAGAGCAATGAATCACCCAACAAACTGGCTCATCAATAAAGTCACAGGAAAAGAATTACAGGAACTGATTGTGGTGCAACGTCCCTGTCTGATTTATCGGGAGCTAATTCTGAAATGATTGGTTTTGGAGCCAGAGCTAAACCAGAAATCTTCGGATGCTTTACCGAGAGCTGAGCCCGATGAGCCGTTTACTATGGGGAATACATGGAAATGGTTGCAGTAACCAGATTTGAATCGACGGTATTCACCTGGTTTATCGAGAGCTGAGCCCGATCGGCTGTTTACTATGGGGAACATAGGGAAATGGTTGCGGGAGCCGGATTTGAACCAACGACCTTCGGGTTATGAGCCCGACGAGCTACCAGACTGCTCCATCCCGCGACTACATTTATGATTTTCTGTTTCTAAGACAGTTGTCAGGTTTGACAGCTTATCAACAGAGTGTTGGTTGCGGGGGCCGGATTTGAACCGACGACCTTCGGGTTATGAGCCCGACGAGCTACCAGACTGCTCCACCCCGCGACTGAACGAGGCGTATAATACCCTTCCTGAACCAGGATGCAAGTTTTTTTCCTAATTTTTTCATCGGGTTATTTATTGAGCATCCATAAACGAGGCTCCATGACCCGGCTCTGCTCTGTCGCCTCATTTTCAACTGGTTTTTAGCCGAGTTTTATTCCAATTGGATACATTTACAGCAAAATTGGACTAACGTTAAAAAAGTAAGATGTTTTCTGTGCCTGAGCAGGGAGGATGGGTATGAAAACAACGCCAGGACACTGTGGGCAACTTGGAGCTGTATTTGAGAACAATGGAGTCAACTTCTGTTTATGGGCCCGTCTCGCCAGCAGTGTTGAATTGTTACTCTTTGACAGTGAGACAGATATCCATCCAAAGATTATCCCCCTCTGCCCCCGGAAAAATCGCACCGCCTACTACTGGCATATCTTCATCGAAGGGATCAGCGAAGGCCAACTCTATGGCTACCGGATCACCGGTCCCTATCGCCCCCACCCGGGTTGTAGCTTCGACGAAGAAAAGATCTTGCTGGATCCCTATGGTAAAGAGGTGGTACTGGGCCCCAACTATGATCGAAAAGCGGCCTGTATTCCGGGAAGCAATATCCGCCAGTGCGCTAAAAACGTCCTGGTCGATCCGGGACACTTTGATTGGGAGGGTGACTGCTCGCCTAGGCACCACCTATCTCGCTCCGTCATCTATGAACTACATGTAGGCGGCTTTACCAACAATGAGAATTCGGGAGTCAGCGCCGACAAGCGCGGCACCTACGCCGGTGTCATTGAGAAGATCCCATACCTTCAGGATCTGGGGGTCACGGCGGTCGAGCTTCTGCCTGTCTATCAGTTTGATCCACAGGATGCCCCGAAGGTAAGATCAATTACTGGGGCTACAGTCCCATGTCATTCTTCTCACCTCACTCGGAATTCAGTAGCGATCACTCCTCCCTTGGGGCAATCAATGAATTTCGGGAGATGGTCAAGGCGTTGCATAAGGCAGACATCGAGGTGATCCTGGATGTGGTTTACAACCACACCGCCGAAGGTGGTGAGGGCGGGCCAATCTTTAGCTTTAAAGGGATTGATAACGAGATCTACTACATCCTGGATCCGGCTACCAAGAACCACACCAACTACAGCGGTTGCGGCAACACCTTCAATGCAACTCACTCGGTCTCGCGCAGGCTGATCACCGATAGCCTCCACTACTGGAAAGAAGTAATGCATGTTGATGGATTCCGTTTCGACCTGGCATCCATCTTGTCTCGCGGCGAAGACGGCACCCCCTTGTCAAACCCTCCAACCCTGTGGAGTATCGACACCGATCCCATAATGGGTGAGTGTAAGCTCATTGCCGAAGCCTGGGATGCCGGAGGCCTCTATCAGGTCGGTCGACTCGCCGGTACCCGCTGGCGGGAGTGGAATGGCCAGTTTCGCGATGATGTACGCAAGTTTGTGAAAGGCGATGAGGGGACGATCCAGACCTTTGCCGATCGCCTGATCGGCAGCCCCGACATCTATAGCTATCAGCAGGCCGATCCTGAGAAAAGTATCAACTTTGTCACCTGTCATGATGGTTTTACCCTGTGGGACATGGTGAGTTACAACCAGAAACACAACGAAGCCAATAATGAACAGAACCGCGATGGCTGCGATCACAACTACAGCTGGAATTGTGGCGTCGAGGGCGAAACTAACTCGCGAACCATCAACAAACTTCGGATGCAACAGGCTAAAAACCTGATGGCGATCAACCTGTTGTCGGTAGGATCCCCCATGGTTCTGATGGGAGATGAGGTTCTGCGAACCCAAAATGGTAATAACAACGCCTACTGTCAGGATAATGAGCTTAGCTGGATGAACTGGAAGAGTTCAACCCGGGGCAAAGAGATGTTTCGCTTTGTGCAAGAGCTGATCCGTTACCGAAAATACATGTTCAGTACCAGTGACAAAGATCCTCACCCAGTCTCCCTGACCGAGGTTCTGCAACGCTCCGATCTGGCATGGCACGGCACCGAGCCTTACAAACCAGACTGGTCCCCCTACTCGAGAGCCCTGGGGTTATCTGTGGTAAATCACAACATGGGAGTTGCCTTCTACTTTGGCTTTAATACCTATTGGGAAGATCTCGAGTTTGAACTCCCGCCTCCCCCCAATAACCTCAAGGGAAAAGGCAAGTGGCGGCGGATCATGGATACTTCATTGAAGTCGCCGGATGACATCATTCCGTTAGGCGACGCCTTGCCCAGCATAGATAAGCACTACCGGATAAAGGCTCGCTCAACCTGTATGTTTATCTGCGGTGAAGCGCATAACCCACAGGCGGTAAAAAAACTGCTGGAAGCAACGTCCAGGGCGACCAGAGCCAAAAAAACCGCCAAACCTGCAACCAAGAAGAATAAGTCCAAGGGAGCGGCTGCAACCAGTAAACCTAAGAGTAAAGCAAAAGCCACTAAGAAAAACTAACTGCCAGGGAGGGCCTTGATAAGCCCTCCTCGGCTTCATGCTAAGGCTGCATCGCGATAGTCAGGTATTTCTGTTTCTTCTGCAGCTCTTGACTCATTTTCTCAGCACCAAATTGCTCCTGAGCCTCTTTCCGGAGGAGCTGTGCAAGATCTGCGTTACCCAGCTTACTCGCCAGCAGTATCAGTCCTGCATAGCCAGTCGCTGTAGGTTGTTTGCGGTTGGCTTGAGTCAGCTCCGCTTGATACTGATCAAGCAATACCATGTCATCCCTTTGCCAGGCTTTTTGAATCAACCTCAGCCCATCCACCCTGCCTTTCCAGTAACCAGGGTACACAATATGCTGCAGGGCACCCGGCGTTTTACCAAGGCGCTCCAGCCAGTAGCCCGCCTGCATGGTCCCAAGCATATAGATGGTAACCAACACCAATATCAGTGACGAGCTGACTCTTAATAAGTTACGAGAAACTACAGCAACGGACCATGTCTGATTTCTCTCAACATCTGTCAAATAGATGATTCCGACGAATAGCAGCCAGTGTACAAGAGACTGATAAAAGGGAAACTCAAGCTGACTGTGAAGCATAAGCGGCATAATAATCGCCATCAATCCAAGGCGCCTATACCAATCCCCACCTCTGAGAAGCAGTAGGTAACGCCAGCCAAAGATAATTAGCGCTATCAGGGCTATGATTCCGCCTTCAACCGTCCAGTAAAGGATCTCATTGTGAGGATGCTCCTGGCGCCCCATGTTATCCAGCATCGCCTGAGTAGGATGAGGCTGCTTAGGATAGTCTTGGATAAATGCCTGGGAAAAGTTTCCATAGCCAACACCAAGGAGCGGATGCTCTTCTATCAGATGGATAGATTCCCGGTACTGCTCAACTCGCAGCCCCGGATTGGAGTCAAAACCATCACCACCGCGTTTTACTCCCTGGATATAAGCCAGGGCCACCAGCCCAAGAAAAATCCCAACACCAACCAGAAGCAGGAAACTGAATAATCGCTTTTTCTGATACCTGATCCCTGCCGGAAGCAGTAATAGCATTACGACTATGGCAGCTAGTTCACCGGTACGAGACTGCAGAACCACCAAAATGAAGCTACCAGAAAGAGCAATCCAACCATGCAGGGCAATTTGCCAGCCTTTAAGTGACGTTGTAGATTGCTTGGTACATAGATAGAGACTGATCGCCAGACCCGTGGCAACAAAACTCGCCATCACATTAGGCTGCTGAAAGATCCCGTAGGGACGATTTAGAGCTGTGTCGTATTGGATCCAGTTTCCCGGTGTCAACCAAAAGTACTGAATTAGTCCAATAACAATCTCAATGCTGACCGCAAATAAAACAAGATAGAGCCCCCTGACTCTCTCTCTTGCAGTAAAACGAAACTGCAACAGACTTAGATAAAAAAGTAACCCCGCCGAGATCGCGACAAAGCGACCGGAAACTTGCTGAAAACTCTGACTCAGAGGGTAAATAAGAGGGATCAGTAAGAATAACCAGATAACCCAGCTCCACAGATGAAAGCGGCTAACGACCAGCTCTCCGTCTCGAGCAACCTGCCAGATACCACAAGTGATCATAGCCGTCACAAAGACCCATCCCATCTGGTTATAAGGCATATCGAGACCACACCCGCCCATATTGGGAAGATAAAAGTGAACCGCCAAACAAAGGTAGCAGACTAGCAAAACACCAAACAAGGTGCGCGGGGTTAGTAATGAGCGCATGCTATTAATATCCAAGTTTATTATGGAAAGGTTCTCAAGTGATTTGTCCGAGTTGACCACTTCTATAAAAACAATGGTCCCGACTGGCCTCAAACATTTAAGATATTTTGAACAATAAAGGTAGCAAAGACGCACATCTTAGTGACGAAGTTTTAAGCACACAACAAAGAAATTTTCCCCAGAGGATCGTATGGATTTTAAGTGGAAAAAACACCATTTACATCATTGTTTTTAAAAGGTTTTTGATGCAATTAAGGCAAATGCCTGATTTTATCGGAAACATAGACTTTAACTTCATGGAGGAGCATAAAACAGGGGTATTTATACGATCACCTCTCCAGCTCATCCAGTAATAGACTCAATTCTGATAAAGCTCTCGCATCCACGAAACCCGAACTTTTCAGGTTCAATTCCAGAGACTCCACATACTGATGGATCTCCATCAATCCCCCTGGCCTGCAGTCCCCTTGATGGCATGCAGGAGCTCAGGAATCTCATGCTTCTCATTAGATTCTAAAGCCTGCTCTAGCTGGCCCAACAAGACTCTTAGCTGTGCAATAACCTTTTGACTGTTATCTTCTCCTGCGAGTAGCGGCTGATCGTACTTAGGATTAGGAGTAAGTCGAACCCCCCGAGCCAGCTGATAGCTCACCGCCAAATCCAAAATTGCCGAAAGTGAATCCATGGTGATTGGTTTTGACAGGTAATCAAACATCCCGACCTCATCAAGATCATGTTGAATCTCAGGGAGGACATTGGCAGTAATGGCAACGATGGGGCATTCAGGATCAAGGGCCTCGCTATCATCACATTTCCATAGGCGACATGCCTCTATTCCCCCGATCCCCGGCATCCTGAGATCCATCAATACCAGATCAAACAAGCAGCTCTGTGAAAGCTCCAACGCCTCCTCACCACTGGATGCCGTGGTCACCTGATGGCCAAGGGATTCAAGCATTCTACGGATGATATCCCGATTGGTCTCAATATCATCCGTCACCAGAACCTGCAGTGACCACGCCTGTTTGATAAGGCCTGTCGATGAAGGGGCTGGTTGAGTTGAAGAGCTCTCTCCTGAAAGAGTATTCCACAAGGTATTTGGCTGATAGCTATATTCAGGGATCAGAAATTCCTCTGTCGTTTCGCCTCCTTCTACACACTGGTAACCCCAGGCTTGAAGTTGAGGATGCAACACTGCTGGAGCGCTGATATCACCTCCCGGAAGCTTTTCATATTCAGGGGCAACTAAAGGTAGAGAGAGTATAAAAGTTGCGCCCTGCCCCGGCTCACTACTTACCTCAAGTCCACCGCCCATCAAGCTTGCAAGTGAGCTGGCGATCGACAATCCCAACCCTGTACCAGAACTTTGATCATGCTCCTTGGTGAAGGGCTCAAAAATATGCGGGAGCAACTCAGCAGAGATCCCCGGGCCACTATCCACCACCCGAAACAAGATCCGATGCCCTCGAGCATCGACCGTCAGTGATACCTCACCCTGCTCAGTAAACTTGACCGCATTGCCGAGCAGGTTGACCAGGATCTGCTGAACCTTGAGCGGATCAAGCTCTAACCTATAGGGTACCTCCGCTTTTACCAATAGCTGCAATTTGAGTCCCTTACGACTCATCTGGGGAGCAATATTCCACATCACCTGCTCAAGCAGTGCCAGTAGCTCCGTGGTAACCGGGGACAGCTCAACTTTTTCAGCCTCCATTCGGCTAAAATCCAGCAAGTTATTAATCATCTCCAGCAGAGAAACCGAGCAATTCAGGCCCGTATTTGCCAAGTCCCTCGATTCTTTGGGTAGGTTTTGCAAACACAGAAGCTCCATGATGCCGATCACCGCATTCAGCGGAGTTCTAATCTCGTGACTTGCAAAGCTCAGGTGCAGCTTCCGCCGCTGCGCCATCGCCTCAGCCTGCTCTTTGGTTTGCTGCAGCTCAAAAGTGCGGCGTTTTACCTTATCCTCAAGGCTATGATAGTTGAGCTCAATGGCAGAGAGTAACTGATTATAAGCCATCGCGATCTGGCCTAACTCATCCTCTCCCCGAACCGGCAATCGGGTATCAAAATCTTCAGGACCGGTAGAGCGAATAATCCTGATAAATTTTCGAAGAGGAACCGCAATGCTGTATCTGAGGGTCAGCAGTAAAATCAGAGTCAGCAGAACCAATGAGCCAAGCGCAAACGGAAGTGTCTCCATATGGCTCTGCAATTCCGCAGCATGAATCGCCTTGAGAGTCTCCAGATGGAGCAACATCCAGGGTGGGCCAATATAATTTGCCTTAGAGATAAGATAATCACCCGCCATCCAGGCATTCTTATTGGGTGAATCCGGGTGCGACATCAGTTGATCAAGCTGCTGCTGGCTAACCTGATGAGAAAGCACGGGTAGTATTTTCCCCTGCCGTGTTGCCAGTACAAAAACGCTATGATCATTCTTATCATGATCATCAGGGATCATGTCTTTGAGTAGCACAGAGTAGCCGATGAGGGCAAACTTCCCGCCGGGCGCTGCAACCTTCCTGGCAATCGAGATCCGCCAGAATTTGAACATGGGGTCAAAGACGGGCGTTCCCCAGTAAACCCCTTGGAGATTGGGTTTAGCCTTAGCCAGTAGCAGCAGCTCTTTTTTTCGATCGGCAAGATATTCTTTCAAATCCGGGAACAGGGTATTGATAGCCAACCAATCCTGGTCAAAAATAACAAACCCATCCAGGTACTCTTGGGGTGATGTCGCACCCTTATGCTTGATCACTTGTATGGCCCGACTCACCAGCTGCTCAGGTATCGGTTTT
Organism: Dongshaea marina; assembly: GCF_003072645.1. Classification (NCBI taxonomy): domain Bacteria; kingdom Pseudomonadati; phylum Pseudomonadota; class Gammaproteobacteria; order Aeromonadales; family Aeromonadaceae; genus Dongshaea; species Dongshaea marina. The sequence continues at coordinate 2,390,391 of NZ_CP028897.1, read as the reverse complement.
TGGTTAAGCGAAAAGGTATAAGTTCGAGTATTAGGACTAAAGGTATGTTCCAGGTGGGCCCTGCCATACCATTGCCTGCGCCACTCCCGTTCCAACAGTGACAGATCGGTTTCAATCCCCTGAAAGCGAACCGACTCCTTCATCGCACGCAATGCTGTCACTTTTTGGGCGTAGCTTAGGGTGATCTCATCCTGATCATCATAAAATCTGCTATAGCTATAAAAAGCCATGCTTTCCGCAAGAAACCACAGTAGTGCAACCAGCACCACAGAAAGTAATGTCAGCCGAGTCACCATTGAGGGACTACGGAAATATTTCATGGCTGCTCCACTGGTAACAGGGCCATCGCTAACTCCATCACACCTATCTATTCAAAGCGTAGTTCAATGACTGAAACTCGCACAAGCTCCAATTGGAGACCTAGGTCCAATGCCTGATTAATCACTTTAGCAGGAATATTCACTCGGTTGAGTAGGAGCCACATGCTAGGATCGCGCAACAGAAATCCCCCGCCGACTATGATGATGAGAATGTAAGAGTGACACACACGAGAATACAACAAGCGCTGATCTACAGACTGTACTGGTTTAGCGGCATCCTGGCGTTACCGGCATTGATTGTGACTCTCCTCTATAGTCAATTTATCGGATTTCGTTTAGGTGTCAGCCTGAATATGGCTGTTATCATATTTGTGCTTTGCCTGTTACCTATCCTCAAGCGATCACCATACAATCTCAAAGTGATGGGTTTACTGCTCTTTATGACCATCATTACCTTCCTTGACTATTTTGCCTGGGGAACCCTGGTCACTTTGCAAAGAACCCTGCTTATCATGATCCTTGTATCGAATCTATTTTGGAGCAAGAAGGGTGTTTTATTAACCATAATTTATACTATGTTGCTAATGTCTTTGATTAGCTATATATCCATCAACCATCCTTTCTCCCTGAACATCTCAGACCACTTAAATATGAGTCAGTCAGGTTCCTGGTTTTACCTGGGCTTTAGTTTTTTCACGATTGTGATCCCTTTTGTCATTGCAACAACAGATATTGCACAACAGTTAACCCGTAAGGTTTCAGAGCTGCGTACGGCAAACATACAGCTCAAGCAATCAAATCAAAAGCTACAGGCCGCCTATAACCAGATTAGTAAGTTACATGGTATTTTACCCATCTGCGCTCAATGTAAAAGCATTCGAGATGATGAGGGATACTGGCAACAGGTTGAGTCCTATATCGAAAAAAACTCTGAAGCGACCTTCAGTCACTGCCTGTGCGAAAGTTGTACAGATAAACTCTATGGCCATGAGTCCTGGTATCAGAAGAGCTGAACGATAATTATTCAATTTCAATATTTGCAGAGCTTAGCTATAAGTCTCAGCTCAGGGATAGAGCATAATGATGCTGCTATGACTACTATAGCTGGCTTCTCTTAACCTCCTGTTTTCAGATTAAAATCTTGTTAATTAATCGACCGATCTGTTTCAGTTCATCTTCAAACTTTAATTTACCCTGTCTCATCATTATCTCTATCCCTCCCAACTTATCATGTAGCATCATCTCCCCTCCCTGGCCTGCTGCTCCTTTCATTGCGTGAGTAAGACTCTCAGCCATTTTTACCTCACCCAACTCTATGGCATGGGTTAACTGCTTCAGTAACTCCTTAAGTTGAAGCTGTAGCTCTTCCTTTAATCCCGGATCAAGCAACAGAGGCTTATCCAATTTTGAGTTCAAGGCCAGTTCAATGCCTCGTTCTAGCTGATAACTAATCACTTTGTCCAAAACACTGCTCAGGCACTCCATAGATACAGGTTTTTGAATAAAATCCAACATACCGACCTCATTGAGTCGATGTTTTAATCCTCCGTGAGAGCTTGCTGTAACAGCAATCACAGGGCAGTCAGGGTCCAACACAGCACTATCGTCGGCCTTAAATCGGACACAAGTTTCAAAACCATCCATCTCTGGCATACGAATATCCATCAAAACCAGATCAAACAGAGCCTCTTCACAAAGTTCTAAAGCCTCCCGACCACTGAGGCAACAAGTTACCTTGTGCCCTAACGCCTGAAGCATGCGCTGCATGATTGTCAGATTGGTCTGAATATCATCGACTACCAATACATGCAAAGTACGTTGCTGATAAGAGAGAGCTCGCTTTTGGCTGACATGCTCCTGTGAGCCCGAGCTTAATCTTTTCCAGAGCTCTCCCGGTAGATAGCGAAGCTCTGCGGGCCACTGGGACGGCAACTCATCTGGCTCAGTCTGACAGGATATACCCCAGGCTATTAATTGCTCACATAGCCACAGCGGAGAGCTAACCTGCTTCGTACTGAGAGTTTGATATTGAGCTCCTTTGATCGGTACATTCAGGGTAAATACGGAGCCAACCCCAACCTGGCTGGTTACCCTGATATCACCTGCCATCAGCTTTGAGAGACTCTTGGCAATAGACAGACCCAATCCAGTACCTATCACCTCCCTGCGATCACGAACAAAAGGCTCAAAGATAAAAGGAAGCTTATCCGCTGAGATCCCACATCCGGTATCTGCTATTGAAACCCGCAGCTGTCCGGACAGGACAGACACTATGACCCGGATCTCTCCTGTATCGGTAAACTTAATGGCATTACCCAATAGGTTCACCAGAATCTGCCGGTACCGATGGGGATCAAGACTGAGTTCGAAGGGTACATCAGCATTAACTAAAGTACTCAGGGACAAACCTTTCATCAGTGCCTTATTACTCACGATCTGCATCACTTGATCGATGAGATCAAATAACCGGGTCGGTTGCTCACTGAGCTCAAGCTTTCCCATATCACTCGAATCAAAGTCCAGGTAGTTATCCACCATCTCCATCAGAGACTCTGAGCAGATCAGCGCGGTTTTAAGAAGATCATGCTGCTCTGTATCCTGAATCTTACTACTGAGTAACTCCAGCGCGCCCATCACCCCATTGAGGGGAGTTTTTACCTCGTGGGTCAAAAAGCTTAATCGCTGTCGGCGTGATTTCGCCTCAGTCTCTGCCTTATCCTTGAGTAGAGACAAAGCCCTGGTCCGGCGGATCACCCGCTCCTCCATCCCCAGATAGGCTTCCTCAATTTTTGAGAGTAATTGGTTGTAGTAATATGCAATCTGCCCTAGCTCGTCCTTTCGCTGAGTTGGAAGGCGCTGCTGAAAATCCTCCCCCCGGTATCACGAATAATCTGAGTAAATCGCCGAAGAGGCCGAACTAATCTCAGATGAAGAATAAGCAACAAGCTGAGCATCAGCAGCAAAAGCGGGATCAAGATATAGGGCAGCGTACCGACATGCATCAAATGAGCCCTGAGTTCACTTTGATTAACAGCTGATAGCTGGCGGATCCCAATAAGCAACCAGGGCGGCCCCTGGAGCGTTGAGCTGGATACAAAGCGCCCGGCAGAAAACCAGCTTCTGTCCTCCTGAGCTCGCTCTTTTGCTAATAGCTCTGAAAGCCCAATACCATTAATCAAGCTGTGAGAGCCCAGTAATATATTTCCGGAGCGCGAAGTTAAAACCCCATTGTAAGACTCTAACATCTTAGTCTCACGACTCAGGGGAAAAAAAACTCCGACTAATACAGGCTTACCCGACAAGCTCATGATTTTTCGAGCAACCGGTACCCAGTAAAATTTTAACAGGGGATCATAATGAGGTCTCCCCCAATAATAACCACGAGAGTTAGGGGTAACCTTCCACAGTGAGGTAAAAAATTGAGCAAGTTTCGGCTGATGAATAAATTCGGGACCAGAAGATGACTGCAGTAATAACCAGTCATCATCATAGATGATAAAACCTCCAATATAGCTAAAGGGTGATGCTTTGATCCCTCTGGCGATCAATTGAGCATAGTGCATGGTTTGTGATTCATTCTTGCTATTCCAAAAAGGAATAAATCGAGTCGAACCATGCGAGATCGGCAAAAGTGAAATATGCTTCACATCCCTAAAATCAATAAGATCCCGACTCAATGAGCCTACATCATTTTCAACACTCCTGAAATGAGCACTGATACTCGAAGCCCTTAACTCATTGATCCTATGGATATAGTCAGATGCATATAGCCTGTCAGATCCCATAATAAGAGCCACATAAGCGATGATCCAAAAAATGGAGACAAGTAACACAACCAAAACTGTGAGACGCACCCCAAGAGAATGGGCAATTTTGGACTCAATCATTCCCTATTAAAATCCTTCCGAACTCAAAATATTAAATATCCAGCAGATTTTCAGACAGAAATATAGAAATTGTCATCATTTGAATCCAATCCGGATATCCATAAAAAATAACACAACCTGAGTTAATCGCTTGCTAAGTTTGATATTTTTAGAAATAGCCCTGAGATCATTGAATCGAAAAGATAGGATTCAGTTGAGTTATTCTTCCATTGCTACCCTGAGGTTTAAATCAGCCTCTCACATAAGCCGGACACAAAAATGCAGGGCAAAGCCCTGCATTTTACAACAATAAAAAACTTAAAGGCCCAGTCGCAACGCCCAATGGACGAGTTCTGTCGCATTATGAGCCCCAAGCTTTCGCATCAAGTTGAGTCGGTGGGTGCGGACTGTCTTCACTCCTATGTTCAGTGTGTCGGCAATATCATTATTTCGTTTGCCCTCACTGATAAGCTTTAAGATCTGCTTCTCTCTGGGAGTTAGCCCAAAGCTCTCCTCCAGATCCTCGGTATTCATCAACTCAGTTGGATCGACCCCAAATTCAGGATCGACAAATACCCGTCCTTCGCTCACCTCACGGATCGCATTGAGCAGAGTCTGCTGGGAGCTTTTTTTCAGGATGTAGCCCTTTGCCCCTGCTTTCAATGCCCCCTGAAGTTTATTCATCTCAGAGTGGGCCGAGATGCAGAGGATCGGCAGCTCAGGCCAGCGCTTGCTCACCCGCCGGATCACATCGATCCCATCCATCCCCGGCAACCCAAGATCCGTTAATAACAGATCGGGGGACATCTCCTGACATGCCCCATATACTTCCAATCCATTATCAATATGGCCGACTACACTCCAGTCAGACTCACCGCTGTAGGTCTCAATAAAATTTCTGATCCCATCCGCGATCAAGGTGTGATCATCTACAATAAGAATTTTCAAGATATCACTACTGCTCTGTGTCATATGTATGACATAAATATATCCCGAACTCTTCCATTAGTCGACGCGCAGTCTAACACTATGGGTTCAAAATCAATGTTTTGTTGACCCCAGGGCGCGTTTCATCGCATCAAATTGCAAAGATGAATAGTTTTTACCCAACACGGCCTTGGCATCATCATCCCGACCCACCTTGATCAGAGCAATCACCAGATTAGCGATTACTGTTTGGTTGGTCATCCCACTGTTGAACAGCGGCTGCAGCTTATTAATCGCAGCCTGGTACTTTCCTTCGGCTATATCGAGAAACGCCAGGTTATTAATCACCTTAAAGTCGTTGTAATGGCGAAGCCTGGCCTGTTCAAACATTGAGCGAGCCGTTTTATAGTGTTTACGGCCAGCCTCGGCAAGGCCCAACAGGTTATAGGCTTCAGGGGCCTGCTCTTTATATTGCGCTGCTTTTTTAAGCTCAGTAATTGCCGCGCGATATTCGCGCTTTGCTAAGAGTGCCTCCCCCTGGCGCAGCAGAACTTCCGGATAGAGGGGGGATTTACTATCTGCCAGCAGAGGCTTGAGATAAAACATCGCCGAATCTGGATCATCTATTGCCATGTAGGCTTTAGCAAGCTTGATCCGGGTCAACGAAGTATCCTGGCTCTTGAGTTGCTGCCCATAAAAGGCGATCAGACCGGGATAGTTTTTGGATTTCACCAGGATCTGCTCTTGCTGAGCAAGATCACTAGCCTGCGGCTGCTTAGCTCCGGACCCACTCCCTTGCCCACCTTGGGGAGGTAAGACGCAACCTGTTAGTAAGCCCGAAAGTACAAACAAAGCTATCCAGCGTTTCATAGCAAATCCTTTTCAATGTGTTGATGCCATCCTCACGGCTGGCCCTACCCTCAATTATATCGGACTCATCTCAGGCTGCAGCCTGTCAACCTAAAAGCAACACCTGACTGCCGAAAAAGTCAGCACCTCTGTGACCATAAATGATCTCCGGCCCCCCTTCGCACTTACACTAACCTTCGCCTTGCAAAACACGATATTTGGTTAGTTAAAACCCAAAATCACTACGCCGCAGAGATTAAATAAACAAAAAGAACTCCAAGTAAACCATCTAAATAATGGCTTACTTGGGTTATTATTTCAGAGTCAATATTATTGATTTACAAACTGCTTATCATAGCGGAAATGAATATCACCTAAAGTAGTGCTTCGGACAGAGCCTGCGATCTCTTTTGCTAGATCTGAAAGATCGCCTTGAACATGAAAAACCTTATCATAACAATTTCTAGCCTGTATTTTACTCATACTCTTGCCGTAATAAAACAAATATATTACAGAGCTCTTAGAACCATCTTTGATAAGAGTATCTCTGATTTTATTACACATACAATTATCTAAATTACTCCTATCTGTCTTACAAGATGGATCTTGGAGACTACTCATTGCCCAACCATTAGTATTATCATATGTATCACTTATTAAAGCAATTATTTGATGATGACCTTTATCTTTAGCATATGTTTTCGCTGCTTTATCTAACTCTTGAGCAGCACTAATGACACCATTAGCAACAGTTGTTGAACCATCTAAATCATTATATTCGTCGACTTGATCCCATACCTTTTGATACGCACTTTTTGGATCATAGCCAACCAGTGGTATTGATTGATATCCTTTATGCCACGAAACTTGCCTTGCATTATCTTTCCAAGGATAGGTAAATAAGTTATCAATTAATGCTGTTCTATAAAGCCTCCAATCGTCCCACCAATGGTAATTATTATAATCATGCGCAATATCAAAATACTGTAAAGGTTTCCCTTTACCATTTTTAAACCTGTATGCAATAGAGTTAAATGTGGTAGTCCCAAGACTAATACCTGAATATATATCTGGTTCTGCTCTGAAGGTAGTTATTAACTTTTGAATAGACTCTTTCATCTGATCTCCAAATCCTTTCATGCTACCCGATCCATCGATGGCAAGCATTAAGTCCGTTGGAGCTCCTCTCCCAACTTGAGAAATTGATAGTCCCTGATTACCAATAACGATGTTCTTTTCAAATCCAGGAATGATATTTCCTCCCTGAAGCCAACTAGTGAATGTAAGCTGGGAGTTGACCTGATAAGTTCGATGGTCCACATGAAGCTCATCACTTTCATCGACTTTAGTACATTGATAGCCACGACAACGCCACCCTTTTCTTATCACAGAAATTGATTTGGATTTAGAGTTTAACTGTAGCTCTGGAATAAATGAATTAATCACATTTACAGCAATTTTTTTGTAATCTTGATCCTGTCCAACCGGAGGCATATCTAAAACTGATGCTGCAACAGCCGCTTGTTCACTTGCATCCGCTAGTCGTGTTTTATCCTGCACATAACGAGTCCCCTCAATTGCAAGGAACAAGAACCCAAAAAGTACTGGTGCCATAATAGCAAACATTATGGCTGCCACCCCCTTTTCAGAGCGAACAAAAAGCATGAATATACCTCATTAAAAAATATCTTATCTATGATCCAATAAAACCAGATAACCCACCGGATGCCATTAATTGAATAAATGGTGGGGCAACAATCAACACCAAAACAGGTAACATAATAAATAAGATTAGAGGCACACTCATCTTAGCTGAAAGTTTACCCGCTTTCTCTTCGGTCCTGGTTAACTGTAGCTCACGTAGTTCAGTGGCTTGCTGCAATAGAGGTTTATAAATAGAGGCACCAAACTGCGAACTTTGCTTCAATGTACTCACAAAACGTAAGATATCCGGGTGTTTATAGTGACCATTCATCTCATCTAAGGCAGGTTCAAGACCGATCAATTTCACTCGATTCTCCAGACGGGAGAGCATATAGCCTAGATGTTTGTTTATCTGGCTCATTTCAGCGCTCAAATAACCAAGAGTATTCTCAATGGTAATACCCACCTGAGCACTAACAGCCATTAGCTCCATCAATGTTGGAATACTTAGAGATATGTCCTCTGTCACCGATTTACCCCGCAGCTCTATCCAAATCCGCGGAATAAATAAAATCGCCAGTATCAAAAGAATAGCTGGCATCTGTATCTGAAAAACAAAATAGAATAGTGCAGGAATAATAATGGCACAACCTAGTCGGACCGGTTCATAGAGCTCATGTACGATGGGGTTATAAAATCCCGCGGCGATCAACTTATCACTGACAACACTCTTCTGCTCTTTTCGCCAGGAAATCCATTTATCATTCAGTTCAGAGATTTTAATCTCAAGTGAGCTCTTTTTACGCTCTTTTACGGATTCAACATCCTTAAAAATAGCCCGATAGCGTCTCTTCAAGCGAAGTTTATGAATGACTTTGACAAGAAAAATGGCGATACCAGCAAAAATTATTAAAAGGTAGTATAGCTTCATTCTATTTCACTCTCCGCATCAGCCACTGGATTACTAACATACCTGTAGCTTCACTACCAATAATGTACCAGCGTAACCAGCTGGCATGAGAGCTATGTAGCACAAACTTAAAATTTCCGGGTGCCATATATGCCATGACCCCCATAAAAATAAATGGCAATGCAAAAAGGATTTTTGCAGAGATCCGAGCCTCAGAAGTCAAAGCGCGTTTTTTGGCTTCAAGTTTCTGCTTGTTGTAGATCACCTTACTCAGCTGTTGCATAACTTCACTGAGGCGCGCTCCCTTATTGATCCCCATCATGATTGCAACCATAAAAAAGCGATAGCTAGGATAGGGATTACGCTCATAAGAGCGGGAAAAAACCACTTGGGGATCCTCACCTACTTTGAGGCGTGAGCTAACCAGCTCAAACTCTCGGCCCACAAAATTATGCAGGGAGTCGACAACATGCTCCAAAGCACGAGACAGAGATTCACCGGACTGCATTGCACTACTGGTAATGTTTAATACGTTTGGAAAATGCTGCTCAAAAAGGCTCTGCCGTTTCTTATTACAAAATGCTAAAGAAGCTAGCAGTAATACAATGAAGATCAATGGTGAATAAGCAAGCAAGTTGAGCTTTATCCACCAAAAGGTCCCAGTAGCAACTACGCCTGTCACCACTAAAGAACCAACAACCAGATATACAGGCCCCAACGGCCCAAGCAAAGTTGTAGCTCCCCGCCCCCAACTTGTCCAGGTTCGTTGTAAAAAAGACTGCTTAGATAGGGCCTTGAGGTTAAAGCTGCTTTCATGTACCTCTTCAACATCACTGCTCATATCTGATTGCATCAGCTGACCCAAATCCCGACGGCGCAACCAGGTATGCAAGGCTAGCAGGCCAAGGCCTATAATGATTAATCCAAAAGATAATATCTGCATAACAATTAAACCTAACAGTGTTACCGATGAGCTTAAATCCAGCTACTGCGGAAGATTATTAATTATTTCCGGATCGATCAGATATTGATCCGTTGCGTCCGGTTAAGCTGTTCAAGCTCTTCAGCTACACCAAAATAACTCGCCTTGCGACGCAGTACCGAGCGTTGCAACAAACCATTAAACTGGAAACGCCCCTGGATGCGATCGGGATCGGCCTGAATCTGATCAGGTACAAACTCCACAATATTCTCAATCACAGGGACATCCCCCTCCATTCCCATCACCTCTGAAATAGAGGTGATGCGACGGCTGCCATCAGGAAGACGGGAGACCTGCACAATCATATCCACCGAATCAGTGATCTGCTTGTTGATCGCCTGCTGTGGGAAATTGACATCCTGAGACATCATCACCATGCTAGAGACACGCGAAAAAGCATCACGTGGGGTATTGGCATGCAGAGTCGACATGGAGCCATCGTGGCCTGTGTTCATTGCCTGTAACATCTCAAAGGCTTCTGCACCACGACACTCACCAATGATGATCCGATCGGGGCGCATACGCAGAGCGTTGATCACCAGATCGCGCGCCGTCACCTTACCGGTATTTTCGATACTGGCAACCCGAGTCTCAAGACGCACTACATGGGGTTGCACCAGCTTAAGTTCCGCTGAGTCCTCAATGGTGATCACTCGCTCAGTAGTGGTGATATGCTGTGACAATGCATTAAGCAGTGTAGTTTTACCTGCGCCAGTTCCACCTGAAACCAGAATATTAAGTCGACAGCGGGCAGCGATTTTAAGCATCTGCACCATCTCCCTGTTCAGGGCGCCCCGCTCCATCATCATATCCAGAGTAAGATGGCTCTTTTTAAACTTTCGAATCGACATACTGGTGCCATCGATTGCCAATGGTGGAATGATGATATTGACCCGGCTACCATCAGCAAGGCGCGCATCACACATGGGGCTTGATTCATCGACCCGGCGACCAACGCTTGAGGCGATACGCTTGGCAATATGAAGCAACTGATCTTCATCAATAAAGGTCACCTCATGGCAAGGCTCGAGGATCCCATTGCGCTCAATGTAGATTTGATCGATTCCATTAACCATGATGTCGGAGATCGATTCATCATCCACCAGCTTCTGTAAAGGCCCCAAACCAATAAGCTCATCGACCATCGCCTCGGTATAGGCGTGATGAATCCGCTGTGAGGTCGGAATATTGTAACGGCTGATCACCTGGCTCACCGCCCGGCTCACATCCTGAATGATATCTTCACGATTACTGCGCAAAATCGCCTCTGCATCCAGCATGGAGAAGAGTTCCTGACGAATAAGCTTGTAATTTTCTTTTGAACCGATCATAAAAATTCCTGTTACCAGCCAATGCCAACCCGAGTTGACGACAGCCCACTGAAAGTGATGCTCTTCAATGGGATCATCCCGGGCCACTATGCTTGGTAACCCGATCGCTAAAGTGTAATTGGCAATATTTCAGAGTGGCTAGTATATGAACAATACAAATCAGGCACACTCGGGCATATGCCTGAATTGAGGGCTGTAAATAACCCTTTCTCTCAGCACAACCGAAGCTTACCTAAAGGCCACTCAGAGATATTGGCTCACCAAGAGCCAGAGATTGAGCATGTAGCTCCATTACCCCTGATTTACTAAGAAATCGATCAAAAAAATCTTCCCCCCGGTATAGCAAAGGTCAACCTGATAGAGGCTCACCTCTTTGGAGAGTACTGTTTCCTGATACTTATAAGATTTGCTCATATCACCCTGCGGGCACCCGGTCATCTTGCTCAAATCTTGCCACTTATGGTAGTCATAAATCCTATCAGTGCTCCCTGCTGGACCCGGATCAAAATTAATAATTGTTGGAGGTGAATTTGGCTGAACGATCCGAATAGTCATCGATAATTTACCACCACCCACTTCCCTCTTTGCTCCGTACTTTATTGCAACTTGATGGCCATCTTTACGTAGCATGTTCAAAGCGTTCAAATAAAGGTTTTGTGCATCCATATGAGTAAAATTGGCAGGCTTACTGCCTGAATCTTTATATACATACTCATGGTTTGCCAAGATATTTGCGATGGCATAGGAATGTTTTTGTAGATCACCTACAGTACTTACACGGCTGAAAAGATCAACGCAAAAAAATAGCATCAAGATCAATACTGGAAACACCAAAGCAAGCTCAATCGTAAAGCTGCCTCTATTTGAATTGAAAAATATTTTCAACAACCGGGTTGGCCTTGACATACTTATGTTACTCCAAATAGGTCAATACACTTCGGTGAATAGTAATAGCATAATTTGATAATACTATTGGTGATATTCGATAGCTAACTGTAAAAAGAGCAAGTCGAGCATTGTAAATTAATGGCGCTACATAATGTCCCTCCCCTTCAATATAATTATTTACATCTTTAGGGCTAGTAAAAAGCTTAACATCCACCTGTAGCGCATCATTCTCCGGATGCTCCTTATTATGTGTTGTATCAACAAGATGCATCGCCAGGCCATACTTGCTCTTCATATCATCAAAGCGATTCTTATAATAATCAGGTTTCATCAGGACATTTGGGTAATCTTTTGAGTCTCTCGCGGCAGCTGTCGCTACATAATTAACCACACTGGCAACATAAGCCATATAGCTAAAGCCAATGAGAAAAAGTACCGTCAGCAGGAAGCTCCAGCCCGCAAGCCCAAACTCAAGGCTGGTCATCCCAGCCTGTCGCCGAATATTCACCCCTACCTCCGGAAAATTTGTAAACGCTTAGCCAGGCGATATGCCAGATCTTCACGCTCTTTTTCACCGGTTAGCTTATTGCAGATCTGCTCTATGCCCTGAGCGAACTTCTCTCTGCCAAGCTTCTTACCAGCCAGTAGTGTCGCATATAGGCGAGCTTCATAAGGAAGAATCCAATCCGGCTCGCCCTTGAGATAGTTTTTGATTTCCGAATTACTCAGTACACTGCCACCGCGTAGCGGCCGCGCATGGTTAACAGCCGTCAGAAGCTGACAGTGCCCCTTGTGTTGCTGCAGCTCAGCAAAGCGTTTTTGCATCTGGCTCAGAGCACGAATCGATGACACTGAACTATCGCTCACCAACATCAGATAATCATTGTGCTCCGCCAGATACTCAAGATCCGGGGTAAAACCAACAGAGGCCGAGAGATCATCGAGGATAAAATTAAAGTGATCGGCTAAGAGCCCCATCACCTGGCGCTTAGCAGTGCGCAGTTGCTCTACGTTCAGCTCCTGGCTCTGTAGTGACAGCAACTGAAAAGATTCAGAGTGCTTATACAGCAGAGAAAGGGCCGCCGATTCATCCAGGTAGTGGAGCAGAGTTGAGTCCAACTGGTGGCGATGAAGATCTTCCGTCGGAATATTCAGCAGTAGATCCAGGTCTCCCTGACCAAAGCTGTTATCTACCAGAAGGGTATTGAGGTGATGGCGCCTTTCCAACATATAGGCTAACTGAGAGCTCACTACAGAGGTACCGACCCCGCCCTTGACGCCAAGCACCGCAATCCGCTTTGCATTACGCACCCCGAGACGACGGTTATTCCGGCGATCGTTACTCACTGTATCAAGCAGATCGCAAACATCACTCTTGTGGGCTGGCCAGTAGAGGTAATAGATTCCCTGCTTTTTCAGCTGCCGTTGCACAGAAATAGACTGGTCACAACCCACCACAATCACTGAAGTTCTGGCAGAGAAGTAAAAGCGAGACCGATCAACAGCAGCCTGAAGATCGCTTTCCTGGCTACAATCAAGAAGCGCTATATCCAGCTCCTGCTCTTTACAGAGATCGGCAATTTTAGAAACCTTGTTCTCAATAGCAGTGACATCCTGCATCCCCTCAAACTCAAGGGCTGATTCCAAAACATGGCGGCATTCAGGTGATTGATAAAAAATCGCAACCTTGGTAGTCAGGTTAAATGAATCCATCTTAGTTACCTCTTAATCAATCACGATATTATTCTGTGGATGCATCAAAGACTGCATCAGAGCATTGTTCACTGCACAGCCAAATTCAGGAGTATCGTTTTGCAACGGCTTCCAGGAACCGCACGGATTAGCCTTAACCTTGTAATCGGTCACCGTCAGGCGAAAATCGAAACTTTGCTTCAGTCCTTTAGGTTGTTGCGTCATTTTCAGTTCAGGCTGATTATCTTTAACCGCCAGAATGTCGAAACTTTTGGCTGTTTCTCTATGGGTTTCCTCTTGAGCACTCTTAGTCATCCTGGGCTTTTTCAACTCAACTATTTTGATCTGCTGTGCAGCAACCCCCATCAGAATCAACTGCGAACGTGCTTTACTCATGATCTTATAGCCGGATTTACCAACCCATTTTAGGGTAAGACTTTTATTCCCACCCAAAATCGAAGTACGGTGCTGTTCCAGATATTGCTTAAACTCACGGTCTATTCCCTGATAGCTGATGAGCTGCTGATTACCCAAACGCTTGAGTTGAGTTCCCTTTTTGATGATGACGGTGTAACTCATATCGGTTGTTTGAATGCTGACATTGCTGATGCCGATTGCGTTTGCATTGCTGACCGTCAGGAAACTCACCGTTAAAGCTACATATTTAAACCAGTGTTTCATCGGATGAAGCCTCCATTACGAATCGCACTCTGCTGAACCAAGGGGTTTTTAGTTGAGCTGGTTGGTAATCCAAGCAGATCATGCCAGACCGAGGTGTGCTGCATGCTTGGTAGCTGCACAGTACCTGCTTGCACCGGCCGAACCAGGTGAACCGTAGCCACCACGATCATCTCACGCTTATCTGTTGTATTCTGAGCGTGTCTGAAAAACGCACCCAGCACAGGAATATCTCCCAAAAGTGGTACACGATTGAGATCTTTTGCATCACCACTACTCAAGAGGCCACCTAGTACAAAGCTCTGACCATCTTTGACCTGGACTACTGAGGAGGCACGGCGGGTATCAAGAGTCGGATAGTTATTATATGTCTTGGCACCAAGTGTACTGACCTCGGTAGCGACTGTGATATCTATCTTACCGTGGGCCTTAACCACGGCTCCCACATTGAGCTGTACCCCGTAATCCTTATAGTCAACGCTCTGTCCATTAACTGAGCTGGTGACAATCGGGATCTGCCCTCCTGCCAGGAACTTGGCTTTTTTGCCTGACATCACTGTCATATTGGGTTCGGCCAATACATAGCTAGATTTATTCTCACTATTTGCATTCAATAGTGCTGACAGATCGGGAGCCGTTAGATTACTAAAGAAAAAGGTTCCCGTTGAGCCACTTAGATCACTCCAGTCCACCCCAATATTGTGTTCCAGGGATTTACTAACATCGGCAATAGTGAGCTGGATATTCACCTGAGGAGCATTAGTCACCTGCAGTGTGTCAACCAGCTTAAGGCCCTTATCCAATAGTTGCTTGGCAAGATTGGCAATAGCGGCATGCGTTCCCTCATCGGAAACATTACCCTCAAGCAAGATCTTATTATTAATCTGGCGGATCCTAACCTGAACATCCGGATACTGATCACTAATTACTTTGCGCAGAGCAGAGATATTACGATTAACGATCAATACCCGGCCGTAAATAGCCTTACCGCTAGGGTTATACACAGTAATTTGCGATCGCCCCTCTTTTTTGCCAAACAGCACCAGGTGATGATCATTAATCACCTTGTAGTCAGCAACTGCAGAGTTAGCGATAAATACGGTCTTCACCTTTTGCTCAAAGCTAAGGTTGAGCGATCCACCCTGATCAATGAAGAGTTGTTGAGCCTGAACAGCCATCGAACCAAGTAGCACACTCAGCAGCAGACAGCTCTTGGCGATACGATAAAACATAAACTACCTCGTAATATCTAAATCAATATCAAGATGGAATTTCACCTAAACTTATCGTGAACCTAAAATTGCAACTTTTATTTAAGGTCTAAGATAATGAGGCGCAGTATATGGAGAAAAAAACAGCAAGGCTCTCGGTCATATGCCTTAAATGAGCAATAAACTGCGACTAGATATGGCATCCATCAAAAATAAGGGGCGTCTTAACGCCCCTAACTGGTGGTCACTACGGGCTTAACTCGCACTAGCCTTACCACCAGCACGTAACTCAGTCACAGTGCTGTAATCAGGAACTACATCACCCATATCGGCGTAATCAGTTACACCCGGAACATAGGTCTGCATGATGAGGTAAGAGACCCTCTGAGCCAGCAGTAAGCGAGAAACCTGGCTGTGGGGCACCGCAACAATCACCTGATAGGAGCGATAACCTGCCATCGATTGTGGGAGCGCTTTTTTAGCAGAGTGAGAACCAGGAAGAATATGCGATGCATCATCTGAACTCGATGTCTGCGATGCAGCTATTGGTTCAATTGAGAGCAGCTTAATATTTGGCTGAAGCATGCTCACTGCAATATCAGGACTTGGTGCACTGCTACTCTCCTCCACCTTGGAGGCAGCCATGCTGCGATTACGATCGGTAATTTGCAGAAGTGAAACCTGATCGCCGGCATGCAACATCGCATCCAGCTTCTGCATTCCATTAATTTTAAGGGGTACCGCAACCATGTTCATGCGTTTTGCCTTTTGCATAAAATAGTTAATATCTGGCTTGCTCAACATATCAGGGGTGATATATCCCTCCTGAGCAACACTATTTAACAACAGGTACCCTTGATCAAAGGGAAGCTTTTGATCCTGTTTGATCCCAAATTGAGCAGCTTTCTCAAGGGGGATCGCCTTACGTTCTACATCCTGGCGCTTGAGCAGGGTTTGCGCCTTTAAAGGATATTTAGCCGAATAAACCACCACTAATTGAACTTTTTTCACCGGTTTAGCCTGGGCTACCGGATGCACAAAATAGTTTTTAAATAATCCAAACGCCCCGACACAGATTGCGCACAAAGCAAGGATATATATTGTTTGTCGACCCATGTCGAAACCTCTTAATTCGGAGAAGTAAATATAACTATTGATTACATCATTAAAGATTGGAACTGGTTTCCAATATCTAACTGGAAGTATAAAACCGTTAGAAATGAGATCACTATCGGGATCCCATAGGGGATACCTCGTTGGCGAACCTCTTTCAAACGCCCGGAGCAAACTCCGTAGAGAAGATAACCAGCTGCCAGCAGCCCGCCAAGCACACACATACCAAAAAGCCCTACAACCACACCGGACCAAGTTAAAGCAGGAGCAAAGGCTGCGACAAGCTTGACATCACCAGCACCAAGAACCTTTACAACAAATAGTACATATCCAATGAAAATTACAGAAATAGCCAGTACAAGCCCAGAGATATATTTATCATGAAAAATTGCTATAGCTGACAATAGTATAAACACACATAAAACAGCATTGTTATTTATTCTTCTCTGAGTATAGTCTGTAATACAAACATATAGCCCAATGAAAGAAATAATTAGGAAAGCGACTATTTCCACAGGCATATAACTCGTGTAATTTAAGTAAATAGTGGAACCTCCAGCACCACTAAATATAATGATGCTGGAGTTCACTACTGAAACATTTTTTCAGTAATGATGTTTATTTAGCTAATACCAGAAAATGTTGCAGTACTAGCAGTACTTACTTTGGTTGCAATTGTCGAGAACAGTGTTTTCAATGGTCCAGAGATTGCGCCAGAGTCACCATTGAATGCATAAACCAGGATTACTGCTACAGCAACACCAATCAAAGAATATTCAATTGCAGTGACACCACGCTCATCACGAGTAAAAGTAGTCAGGGCAGCAGCAGTCTTAGAGTAAGCAGCAGTACATGCGTTAGTAACGAATTTCATTATAAACTCCAAAGGTAAAGATAGAGATTGTGCAAAAACAAAAAAGCTAATAGATAGCTCGCAAAACAGATACTTGCGATAACTATCCATAGTCAAGGTTAATAGCTGAAAGTAATTTCAAAAAACTCCAGCAAATAAATCGTCATCAACCAATAAACAAAACTGCTTAGTCATCCTCTAAACATTTAATTTTTGTTTAGTGTGTTTCGTTGATGGCGCAAAAGATACTCGGCGCTGCTTTTTCAGGCAAGCGCTAATTTTTTTCAAAGAGGGTTGAAACTAGTTTTGAGCAAAATAAGTAAGTGCCGACCAACATTTAACCTAGTGTTTTTAAAGGATTTTTTCTGAATTAAAATTCCATCTAGGTCAAATGCCTTAATTTGAATCTGGGAGGGTTTTAGGGCTGTTTTCCCATGAAAAAATCAGCTCAAAATTCATTTTGAATGACTAAAAAGAGAAGTGACTGGCGGGTATTAGCGATGTAATGCTCAGGCCTGTCATGTAACATAACGTAACAATGAGGCCGATGCTATCAAAAAGAGAGGTCCTTAGCAGTTTTAGAAACCAAAGTTTTCTGAAAACAAAACTACTATAACCAGGCTTAACCTCCCCTGAATTACAGGTTCAAAGCTGGTACGGGCTCCCTTAGCACAGTGAATGCTATATATGTCACCGCGTTCAAGCCTTGTAGTTCATAAAGAAGCTTAAGCACAGAGGCAAACACCAAGCCACTAAGGTGAATCGTTCTGCCAGAAAGCTCATTCCTGAAATATCAGCTATCCAGGTGCACCGTCTGGACCCTAACCCGGGCCGTTCCCTTTTTGGCAAATCCAAGCTCACGAGCTGCACCATAGCTAAGATCGATGATCCGCTTACCTGAATCCGGATTATGATCACTGGGAAATGGCCCTCGGTCGTTGACCCGCACCACCACGGAGCGGCCATTAGCAAGATTGGTGACCTTCACATTTGTTGGAAGCGGCAGGTATTTATGGGCCGCCGACAGCGCATTGGGATTGAAGGCCTCGCCATTGGCCGTCATGTGGCCATCTTTCATGTTGAGGGTTTCATCCCCATACCAGGAGGCGATCCCTGTCTGCTCATAGTGCTGCGCCTTGGCAACACTCATCGGGTAGTACTTTTTACCCTTCACCGTATAGGGAGAGTCTTTGACTTTTCCTAAGCGAATCGCCTCTTTAACCGGCAAACCATCGATTGTCTCAAGATCAGGGTTGGTCAGCGCCCAACTAATGGGAGCTTTGACTACCTCATAGGTAAACTTACCCACATGGTACACCGCCGTCACCGTCCCCTTAGTGATGTAGTAAACCCCCTTCACCGTTCCTGCAACCACATCATAGGTTCCCTCCACCACACTACAGCCACTGAGAGTCGCGCCGCCAAGGGCAATGAGCAATATGACCGCAGCTCGGTTGCGAGAAGAGAGAAGAGATCGCCTGGAAGTCATTTTTGAGTGCTTACTCTTTTAAAGAAGTGATACGGGCCCACAGCATAGCGAGCCCTCCTTGTAATGAAAAGTCCAACGGCTTGTATCTCGTAGCCAATGTCACTGACAGCTTAACTTTGCAACAGCAGATGCAAACCGGTCGACTCAGAGATAAGCAGCAACACACAGACAATCCCCAGCAGGGTTGGGGCCGCTTTTTTCTGTAGCAATAGAGGTGCGCACCACACCAGCAGAGCCGCCATCAAAAACAGGCTACGAACCAAGAGTTCAAGCTGCTCAGAAACGGATAGCAGTTGTTTACCAAGCAGGATAGTTCCCAGCAAAGAGATCAAGATGATGATCCCAAGGACAAGACCAGACAGAGGCAAGATGAGATCAAAAGCGTTCAGCCGGTGCCCCGCCTTAAGCAAAAGCTGATGGGCAAAAGCGCCGCCACACAGTAGCAATACAAGAATTCCCATCCAAAGCTGTGTTACCACTAACAGGATTACGATCCCAATCAAACTCAGAAAGCCACAAATCATCAGGGTTCGATCTATCATGCTCTGAGAAGCCCGGCCCCTGGAGAGAAAAAAGCTTAAGCCTATCCCCACTAAGCCACTTGCACACAGGCAGCCCAATGCCCAGGGATTAACTCCCCACTCAAACCAAACAAAGCTCCACAAAGCTGTAATACCCATACCGAAAAAAGCTTCTCAAGGATCCGCCCATACTGGCCTGGGCAAAGCTCTGCCTTGCGGATAATCACCCATAAGATCAGCAGCGCCCCGGAGCCCATCAGGGAGAAGATGAGGGCTATGGGCTGATAGAAATTCTCAAGCACGCTTTACTCCTGTAGACAGGTTTTTAACTGAAGTTTAAACAATAGGTATGATGGCATAATATTGAATTTAACCCGCTTGCCTTCTTGCCAGGCTAATCACCCGGGCAAATAGCTGGCGGAATAACAATGGGATCTTTTCAATACTAGACTCAGGTTGCGCCTCTATCGCCTCCAGGATCGACAGCGCCATCCCCGGCTTGCTGTAGCGGGAGATAGCCTTCTCGATGATCCGTCGCTGCGGCATGTTGCGCTTACCCGCAGAGCCCGCCGCTTTTCGGTAGACCTCTTCAAAGCCGTTCTTATACAGAAAATGCTCAATATCCCGTGCCGGCAACACAGTCAGCCGATCCTTCTCCCGCTCCCCTTCCAGACGGATCTGCACCGTATTCGCGTACTTGAGGCCAGCCTCGTCGCCATCGGTCAAAAGATGCCACTCCACCCCAAAATCCCGGGCAAGCTTAATGAGTGGCTTGATCCCACACTGGGCAAACTCAATGATCCGCACACCTTCGGCGCGCAGGCTATAGCCACACACCCGCGCTAACTCTGAGAGTAACCATAGCTCAGTCTCCCCCTCCACCAGCAGCCAGCAGCGGGCAAACAAAGAGCCCGGACGATTCAGTCGCAGATGAAAAGCGATCTTGCGCAGATCCTCGGCCGAGTAAAACTCATTGCCCAGCCGATAAACCTCAATCTTATGCTGATGGCGCACCAGGCGGCGGATCTGATTAAGGGGAATGGATGCCAGCAGATCCAGCGAGTTGGTGGTCACCAGTTTCTGAGCCGGTAGCTGTTCCACCAGCCCCCAGGCCAGCGCCAACAAAGTTGGATGTAAGCGGCTCTCAGGATCTTCTACGATCAAAATCGGCCGTACATCCGGACGCAGCATCCGGGTACGTCCCTCGGTGAGAAGGGTGCCTACCACTCCCATCAAAGCAAGCCTGGCGTGGCGATTGTCGGTGCCGCGCACCAGATCGGTCAGGTTACTCAGCCCCTGCATCGATACCGGCTTGATCGCGATATCCCGGGCGCGCCGCTGGGGCTGATGACGCTGACCAAAAGAAAGGAAGTAGTGCTCAAGCAGGCAACGGATCGCATGCATTCCATCACGGACCTCGCTCTCGGAGAGCTGTTGCGGCATCTCACTGAGCTTGTGGGTCAACTGCTCCAAACGCAGCTCCAGAGAGTGGGTCGAGCCGTCCTCCTGACTCTCAGGACTGCACTCCAGCTCGGTCTCTCCCAGCTCACGGTTCGCCCGGGCATCGCGAATGCGGATCACCGGGTTCATCGCCACCAGATCCAGCAATAGCTGCTGGCTGTTTTCCAGTTCAATTGAGTGGCCATGGCGATCCAAAAAACTGTGTTCGGTGGAGACTCCCCGCCCACTGTGCTCTGCCGAGAGCCTATAGTAGATCCGCTGGTATTTATCGCGGCGCCGGCTCTCACACCAGACCGGCTTAAAGTGCTCCAGGCGTTTGGATTGACTGCTGCCGCTGCGTCGCTCTCTGAAGGTGAGCACTACATGCAGATGACTGGCCGACTCCAGCTCATCCTCCCAGGGCTGATGAAAATCGGACTCACTGAATTGATAGAGCCCGGAATCCTGACCCAGGATCCGGCACAAGAGATCCAGAAAACTACTCTTACCCCAGGCATTTTCACCGATCAAAACGGTCGTTGAACTCATCTTGAGGCTTAAACGGCTGATACCCCGAAAACCAACTACGTCAACCTGCTCTAAAAACATTGAACCTCACATTAATCAGTCCTTGTGGAGGATTATCCATCCGACTCCCTGCATCAGATCATGATACCCGACAACGGGTGAAAATTAGCTATGTTCCCCATTAAATAATGGAACAAGGAGAGACAGGCGAGCAATAAACCAGCGAAATGGCTTGGATAAAATAAAGAAGGAGAAGGAGGGAGCAGGCACAACCTAAGTGAGGTTGTGCCATTTGACCTTATAGCTTCTGTGGCGAAGCCATCATAGTCATACGCATTTGGTTAGGGTTTTCATTAACCACCACCCGGCACAGGTTTTGTTCACTGTCGTGATACTCCACCATGGTCCGCGCGCCTCCTGCGATGGAGGAGCATTGAGTGATCTCTTGAGGTTCAATATCAACTGGGCCGTTGTCAGTACAAAATTTCATTTTCTAATTCCCTTTGTTTTTTCTAATCCGCATTATTACATCGCAGACGTGGTGCGATTCTAACATAGAAAAGTAACAAAGTGTTTCTTCACCCAGCGAAAAAACTGCCGTGGATCACAGGTTCACAAATCAACCACGGAGGTACCTCCTGCTACCGGTTCAATCGACAACAAAGGGCTGTGGATCCCGGATCGAAAACAGTTTCAGATAGTTATTGGTGGTGATCTCAGCCAACTCTTCGAGGCCGATCCCCTTGAGCTCGGCAAGCTTCTCTGCCACCACCCGGGTGTAAGCGGGGCGGTTACTCTGCCCCCGATATGGCACGGGAGCCAGATAGGGTGAGTCAGTCTCAACCAGTAATCTCTCCAGTGGAATGCTAGCCGCCACATCTCGTAGCGCCTGGGCACTATTAAAGCTGATGATCCCGGAAAACGAAATATAAAACCCAAGCTCCAGGGCCTGCTCAGCCATCGCCTGATCGCCGGTAAAGCAGTGGATCACTCCCCCCGCTTTTTCACCACCATGGGCCTTGAGCAGAGCTATGGTATCGGCATTGGCATCCCGGGAGTGGATGATAAGGGGTTTGGCCAGCTCAGCCGCCAGCTCAATCTGCCCGGCAAATGCTTGTTGCTGCTCCGCCTGGTTCTGCGCATAGTAATAATCAAGGCCGGTCTCGCCGATCGCCACCACCTTAGGGTGCGCCGCATATTCACGTAACTGCGCCATATCGACCCCATCGGCGATACTCAGGGGATGAACGCCGCAGGATGCATGCACAGATGGATAGGGCTCAACCAGCTTAATCATTTCGGCAAAACCATCCAATGTCACGCCGACACTGAGGAACAATCCAACTCCGCGCTGGCTGGCTTGCTTAAGGGCCGCTTCCAGTGAGGGAAGCTCGTCACAATAAAGAAGGCGATCGAGATGACAATGTGAATCAACGAGTAACACCTAACACTCCTGGTAAAATGAATAACCGCAGCTCATTTATCGCTGCTCATAACTTCAAATCATGACTAAGCATCTTATAGCAATCACAGCCCACTTTCTAACTGGAGTTAAGGCGGTGAAAAGCTCATCTGCAGATAATGCGAACGTAAGCTGTTGGATTGAAGATCTCAGGGGAGGACGGATGTGCTTTATGTGAAGCCGTTGCTGCAGTGAGATCCTGGCTGAACGACCCCCATGCTTGATAGGTATGAACCGCGTCATGGATAACAAGCACGAGGGCCTATATAGGTTTTATATCGAAGGAGGTTGTTCGGGGAGCATTTAGACCCATCGCCAGCATCGCCGTTGCTGCCTCGTGACGTAGCGAAAGCAATGGCATCGAGCATACAGGGGGATGCCTGTCATAAAATAATATCCGGGTAAGTGACAAACCAACTAAAGCAATCGGCTAGATCTCAGTATTCTTAATAAAATCAACATACTGGCTGTCTTTTTCTAGAATATGATGTGTCCACCATCTCAGCAGGTAGCGGTGGATTTTGATGATAAGCTCCGCCTCTGTCTCCGGCTGATTATCTTCTGCCTTATCAAACTCCTTTCTGAGCTTATTAAAAGTAAACACAAAGTGCTCATGATCCTCCAGGTGTTCCTCGGCAACCGGATATTCATTGAGCCGGAACAGCTTCTCCTCCGTCTCGAAGTGATAATGGGAGTAATCAAGCAGCTTTGAGAGTATGATAGCCACTTTTCGCTTACTTGTTCCGGATGGCTTCATCTGTCCCAGCTCTTCAATCAGCTCAAACAACCATTGATGTTGCCGGTCAACGATCGGAATGTTCAGGGTTAAACATGTTTTAGAATCGCTGTCCATAGCCCTTGCCTGCGACTACTCTCCCTTTATCAAGGTAGACCAATTAACTGCTGAATTCTAAGTGGTTACCCCGGCACAGAGCCGTAGAGAATCAGCGTCTCGAGCAGCAATCCTCATAAAACAGACTGAGCCAGGACATAAGCTGCAACTTTGGATTAACCAGGGTACCGGGCCTCGCCTGCCTTTTAAGCTCAAGCAGCCCATGATAGTGGCGCTGAACCTTTGCCAGTGACGACCGTTTCCCCAGGCTTTCAACCGATGCTTTGGCTTGCTGCCACACCCAGCTCTCGCTGGAGCAACCCAGCAGGTAACGCTGAAGATCCTGAATGAAATAGAGCAACCAATTGAGACGCTCTTCAAACTCCTCGGCAATGAGATCCCGAATAACCATCACCTGCTGCGGTGAGTCAGCAAGTTTGCCAATCGCCTCTATCAGCTTGCGCTCCTCCCCACCCTGCTTTTCACAAAATCTAAGCACTCGAAGTGGCAGCCCCTGATTAAGACGCAGCTCAGTCATGGAAGGAGGGTGCTGCAGCCTCTGTGCAAGCCACTTCTGGGTTATGGCTTCCGCCGGGGCCGTCAGGATCTGCTGATAACAGCGGCTGGTAATGGTCGGCAATAGCTGATCCCGGCTCTGACAATGTAAAAACAGGTAGCTATCCGAAACCGGCTCTTCGAGGGTTTTCAACAGGGCATTAGCCGCATTCTCGGTGAGCCGCCCGGCGGACTCAATGAGTGCGACCTGAGCCCTCCCAAGGGTTGGACGCTTGGCAAAGCGCTCGCCTAAAACCCGGATCACATCCACCCCTATGGTTTTAGTTTCAGGCTCAAGTTGCAACAGATCCGGATGATTACCCGCCTCAAACAAGCGGCAAGAGTGACACTGACCACAATACCCCTGAGGAGTTGGAGCCTCACACAGCAGCAGCTTTGCTAACTGCTTAAGCAGCTCCTGGTGCGCCATTCCATCCGGAGCCTGTAACAGCAGTGCATGGGGGAAGCGCTGGTTGTTCTTCTGAGTCAATAGCTGCTGCCAGGGCTCTTCCAGCCAGGGATAACTCAGCAAAATTTCTGCTCCAACACCGACAGCACCGACTGTTGGACCTGCTCCGGAGTCTGTGAGGCATCTATGGTCACAGCCTTAGGCTCCTCAGCGACGAGCTGCTGATAGCGGGCCCGGGCCCGATGAAAGAAATCGATATGCTGACGCTCAATCCGGTCCAGCTCTCCGCGACTACGCGCCCGCTGCATCCCGAGTTCTGGATCCAGATCCAGGTAAAGGGTCAGATCGGGTCGAAAATCCCCGAGGGTTACATCGCGCACCTGCTTCAACTGATCAAAAGGCAGTGAGCGCCCGGCTCCCTGGTAAGCCAGAGTCGAGAAATCATGGCGATCACCAACCACCCAGATCTCCTGCTCCAGGGCAGGTTTGATCACCTGCTCGATCAGCTGCAATCGTGCGGCATAGAGAAGCAGTACCTCACCCATGGGGCTTAAGTGCTCCTCCTCTATCCCATGCTTGATAATTGAGCGCAACTGCTCCGCAATTTTGGTTCCTCCGGGCTCCCGGGTCGTGATCACCCGCACCTTGAGCCTTTGCTCTAACCAGTTCACCACCGCAGGCATCAGGCTACTCTTACCGGCCCCTTCCAGGCCTTCAACTACAATAAATTTTGCTTTCATTTTCGATTCAGAATGTAACGACGTACCGCCCGATTATGCTCGGCCAGGGTCTTAGAAAAATAGTGTGTCCCATCCCCCTTTGCCACAAAATAGAGATAGGCGCTCTTTGCCGGATGCAAGGCCGCCAAAATGGAGGCCCGTCCGGGCATGGCGATCGGAGTTGGAGGCAACCCTCGCACCCGGTAGGTATTGTAGGGGCTTGCTACCCGCAAGTCACGCCGTGACAAACGACCATCGTAACTATTCCCCAGGGCATAGATCACCGTTGGATCAGACTGAAGACGCATATTTCGTCTCAGGCGATTGACAAACACCGAGGCGATCAGCGAACGTTCCTGGCTAGCCCCGGTCTCTTTTTCAATCATCGAGGCCATGATCAGTGCCTGATAAGGGGTTTTATAGGGTAACCCGGAACTGCGATCTGCCCAGCTACTTTGCAAGAACTGCTGCATCTGGGTATAAGCCTGGCGGAGAATATCCAGCTCCGTCTCCCCATCAACATACAGGTAGGTATCTGGGAGCAACAGACCCTCAAGATTAGTATGACTCGCCCCCAAAGCCTTGACGATCGCAGGAGCCGTCAGGGCAGGTTGTGGATGTTCAAGATGGGAGGCTCCCTGCAGCTGTTTGAGCCATTCAGAGAGCTCGCTACCCTCAATAAAAGTCAGCCGAAACTGATATTGTGAGCCATTAACCAGCCAATCTAACGCCTGAGGAAGACTCCAGCCAGCATCCAGCTGGTAAGTCCCGGCCCGGATCGCCCATAATCCCGGATGAAAGCGTAGCCACAGCTCCTGCCAAAAAGGGGAGATCCCTGGCTTATCGGCAAGTAGACGCCGGGCCACCGAGCGCGCAGACTCCCCCCGGGAGACGGTAAAAAGCTGTGATTGAGTCACGACTCCCGGCTGCTCGACTCGCGCAATCTGATGCCCCACATAACCAACACCTGCCGCAGCTCCCAACACGACAACCAAAACAATGATCTTAATCAGGTTAGCGCGACGCATGGCTGCTCCTGTAACCAACGACTGACCGACCAGTCAACATAGCTTCGCTTAGTAAATTCGCGGACCGGTGCAATTCCGAGGAGCGCATTGGTCAGCCAGATCTCATCTGCTGCAGCAAGCTCCTCAACGCAGGCGCGAACCTCTCGAACCTTGCGCCCATATTTTTCACAGAGCTCTATCACCCAGCGACGCATCACCCCACAAACTCCAGAAAGCTCAAGGTTTGGGGTATAGATCTGTCCCTGGTGACGCCAAAAAATATTGGCAGATACGGCCTCGGTCACCTTGGCATCCAGATCCAGTACCAGTGCCTCATCGAAGCCGGAGTCATCGAGCTCTTTTTTAAGCAGCACCTGCTCAAGGCGGTTGAGGGTTTTAAGGCCTGCCAGCATTGGCTGATGGCCGAGATGCTGCCGACATACCCCCAGACGGATCCCATGCTGACGCCACTGAGAATAATGGCCAGGCAGAGGATGCTCACTGATCAATACGCTGGGTGATGCTTCACTGGGCATTGAATAGCCCCGCCCTCCTGTACCCCGGGTAATGATAATCTTAACGACCCGATCCTCTCCGGCGCTGAGAAAAGGCTCAAGCTGTGCAAGCAGCTCCTCTTCCCCGGGCTCAGGGATCGATAGTCGTCGACAGCCCTGCTGCAAACGCTCAAGATGATAGGGCCAGAGCTGTAAAGCCCCTCCCTTAAAACAGATGGTGGTAAATATCCCATCGCCATACAGGAGTCCACGATCACTCGCAGATAATTCACAACTCACCCTATTCTCCTCCCTATGCAATAGCTCCGAGTGTAGTGTTCTGCCGATTAAAGCCACCCATGGCAGGTGCATCATCAAAACAGCGACTCAAGATAACACCAACTCTCAGATCTCAATACTCTATTGGCTCTCGGGTGTGACAAAACTCAGCACAATGATCGCCTCTGGTGTAGAGCAGCAAAAAAAAAGCCTGATATTTTCCATATCAGGCTTTTTACAACGAGGTTCTGACCAATCAGGCTCGCTTAAAGATCAGTGTCCCATTGGTCCCACCAAAACCGAAAGAGTTAGAGAGTGCGTACTCGAACTCCCCTTTCTTAGCGGTATGAGGAACCAGATCCACATCACAACCCTCTTCTGGGTTATCCAGATTGATGGTTGGTGGTGCAATCTGATCGCGCAGGGCCTGCACAGTGAAGATCGCTTCAATCGCGCCAGCAGCCCCCAGAAGGTGGCCTGTCATCGACTTAGTCGAGCTGACCATCATGCCATTTTTCGCATGCTCACCGAACAGGTTCTTCACCTCTTGAAGCTCTGCCATATCGCCGGCTGGCGTCGAGGTACCATGGGCATTCACATAGCCGACCTGCTCAACACAGATGCCTGCATCGTTGATCGCATTTTCCATTGCATCACGTGCACCAAGACCACTTGGAGTAGTGATATGGTAGGCATCACCACTCATGCCAAAGCCAACCAGCTCGGCATAGATGGTCGCGCCACGCGCCTTAGCGTGCTCATACTCTTCAAGCAGCATCACGCCAGCACCATCGCCCAGAACAAAACCATCACGGTCTTTATCCCAGGGGCGGCTTGCCTTCTGCGGCTCATCATTGCGGGTCGACAGTGCCTTTGCCGCAGCAAAACCACCAATACCCAGTTCAGTTGATGCCTTCTCGGCACCACCGGCCAACATCGCATCGGCGTCGCCATAAGCGATCATACGAGCAGCCATACCGATACAGTGAGTACCCGTGGTACAAGCGGTTGAAACCGCGATATTCGGGCCTCGCAGCCCCTTCACGATCGACAGGTGACCTGCCGCCATGTTGATGATGGTCGATGGAACAAAGAAAGGACCAATCTTACGCGGACCACCTTTAACCAGCGCGCTGTGGTGGTGTTCGATCAGTCCCAGACCGCCGATCCCTGAACCCACAGCAACACCAACTCGTTTGGCGTTCTCATCGGTGATCTCAAGGCCGGAGTCTTCCAAAGCCATCAGGCCGGCCGCAATACCGTACTGAATAAAGAGATCCATTTTACGTTGATCTTTGCGGGTAATACCGTAATCTTCGGCATTGAACCCATCAACCATACCAGCAAATTTTACCGGGAAACCGCTCGCGTCGAAATGCTCAATTTCGCTAATACCACTACGGCCTTCCAGCACAGCCTGCCAGGATGACTCTGCAGTATTACCAACGGGGGACAGCATTCCAAGGCCGGTCACAACAACTCTGCGTTTTGACACTTAATAGCCTCCGAAAGGAGTGGGGATAGATAGAATAAAAAAGAGCCAGGGTGAACAAGTTCACCCTGGTTAGAAAAGGGATTAGTCCTGGTTTGCGTTGACGTAGTCAATAGCAGCCTGAACAGTAGTGATCTTTTCTGCTTCCTCGTCAGGAATCTCAGTGTCAAACTCTTCTTCCAGAGCCATAACCAGCTCAACAGTATCCAGAGAGTCTGCACCCAGATCATCAACAAATGAAGCTTCAGATTTAACTTCTTCCTCTTTCACTCCCAGTTGTTCTACGATGATCTTCTTAACGCGTTCTTCGATGTTACTCATGACCTGATTTTTCCTTTAGATTTTCGCATATTGCGTTCGTTGCAGTAGTGTATTCATTTCATTGAAGTTTGCAAGCCCTTCAATGAGGGTCAAACCAAAAATTTGTTCCGAATGAACAATTCCTAGCCTGACCAAGTTCAATAACCACAAGGGTTAGATCATATACATGCCACCATTGACATGCAAGGTCTCACCCGTGATGTAGTCGGCACCTTCTGAAGCTAAAAACAGAACCGGCTGGGCAATATTATCCACGGTACCAAGACGGTTTGCCGGGATCTGCGCCGTCATTTGAGCCTTGCGCTCGTCTGTCATCGCCTCTGTCATATCGGTGCTGATAAAACCGGGGGCGATCGCATTCACAGTAATACCGCGGGAAGCAACTTCACGAGCCAGCGACTTGGTGAAACCAACCAGTCCAGCTTTAGCCGCTGCATAGTTTGCCTGCCCGGCATTACCCATGCCACCAACCACAGAGCCGATGCTAATGATCCGGCCACAGCGCTTTTTCATCATGCCACGCAGAACCGGCTTACACAGACGATACAAAGAGGTCAGGTTGGTATCGATGACAGAGCACCACTCCTCCTCTTTCATCCGCATCATCAGGTTATCTTTGGTGATCCCTGCATTATTGATCAGTACATCAACGCTGCCATAGCGCTCGCTGATGGTCGCATACAGGGCGTCAACTGACTCCTGACTGGTCACATTCAGAACCAGACCACAACCCTTATCCGCCAGATAAGACGAGATCGCCTCGGCACCACGCTCACTGGTCGCAGTCCCGATCACGGTAGCCCCTGCATTTGCAAATGCTTCGGCAATAGCACGGCCAATTCCACGACTTGCGCCGGTTACCAGCACGACTTTATCTTGAAAATTCATCATCATTCCTCTTATTGGCCTGTCTTTTCAATCGCGTCAGACAAGCCGGTACTCTCATTGGCAACCAATGCACTTAACTGTTTGTTGATCCGGCGAACCAGACCAGACAGTACCTTACCCGGTCCCATCTCAACCTGAGTCTCAACACCGGCATCCGCCATCGCCTGAACCGTCTCACTCCAGCGAACCGGGCTATGCAGCTGGCGCACCAGGGCATCACGAATCGCCTCGGGTGAACTTGGCTGAGCTACATCCACGTTATTGATCACAGCAATTTGTGGCTGCTTTAGCTCCACATGGACCAAAGCATCGGCCAGCTTCTTCGCCGCAGGCTCCATCAGGGCACAGTGAGATGGAACACTGACTGGCAACGGCATCACGCGCTTGGCACCAGATTCTTTCATCAGGGCAGATGCACGCTCAACAGCCTCTTTGGAGCCTGCGATCACTACCTGACCCGGCGAGTTAAAGTTTACCGCAGAAACCACATCCCCCTGGGAGGCTTTGTCACAGTTGGCGATGATGGTCGCATCATCCAGACCGATGATCGCCGCCATTGCTCCGGTTCCGGCCGGTACAGCTTCCTGCATCGCCTTACCACGCAGTTCAACCAGCTTCACCGCATCCTGAAAATCCAGAACACCGGCACACACAAGTGCAGAATATTCACCCAAACTGTGACCCGCCATCAGTTGAGGCTTGGCCCCACCCTGCTGCAGCCAGGCCCGCCAGATGGCAACCGAAGCGGTCAACAGCGCCGGCTGGGTCTGAAAAGTCTTGTTCAGCTCCTCGACCGGGCCATTTTGTACCAGGGCCCAAAGATCATAACCCAGAGCCTCACTCGCCTCGGCGAAAGTCTGTTTAACAACATCATAGTTTTCGGCAAGCTCTGCCAGCATGCCAACTGTCTGTGATCCCTGTCCGGGGAACACCATTGCAAATTGAGTCATTCGTCTGCTCCTTTAAAAACGAACCAAAGCCGAACCACAGGTAAACCCACCACCAAACGCTTCAAGCAGCAGCAGCTGGCCCCGTTCAATCCGGCCATCACGAACACCGGTATCCAGAGCGATCGGCACCGAGGCTGCCGAGGTATTACCATGCTTCGCCAGTGTCAGGATCACCTGATCTTCAGACATTGCGAGCTTCTTGGCAGTCGCCTTGATAATGCGGTAATTCGCCTGATGCGGTATCAACCAGTCCAATTCCGATTTGTCTATCTGGTTGGCAGCAAGGGTCTGTGTGACTATCTTGCTTAATCCCAGAACCGCATGTTTGAATACTTCGTTGCCTCTCATGGAGAGGTAACAGCTATTAGGAGACCCAACCTTACCCCGAGGTGCGTTCGGCAGTTTCAGAAGATCGCCATAACGCCCGTCAGACTGAAGGTGAGTCGACAGGATCCCAGGCTCTTCACTCGGCCCAAGCACCACTGCTCCTGCACCATCACCAAACAGGATGATGGTGCCTCGATCGGTTGGATCACAGGTCTGTGCCAGAACATCCGCCCCAACCACCAGCACTCGCTTCGAGTATCCGGTACGAACAAATTGGTCAGCCACACTCAATGCATAGGTGAAACCCGCGCAGGCAGCACCTACATCGAAAGCGCCACATCCGGCAATACCCAGTCGCTCTTGGAGCTCACAGGCTGCAGATGGGAAAGCATTGGGTGCGCTCGTAGTTGCCACAATGATGAGATCTATCTCATCCACACTCACACCTGCCATCTCAAGAGCCTTGAGAGAAGCCTGGTGTGCCATGGTTACGACACTCTCATCCTGTGAAGCGATGCGACGCTCACGGATCCCGGTCCGCTCCACGATCCACTCATCACTGGTCTCAACCATCTTCTCTAAATCAGCATTGGTACGGATCTGATCTGGAAGATAACTACCAGTACCTAAAATTTTTGTATACATAGATGATCAACTGCGCCCGTCGTCGAGAAGGACAGTATTCAATCTGTCCATTATTTTTGTTGTGAGCTGCCCCTTTACTTCAGCAGCTGCCTGATGAATGGCATGACTGAAGGCCTCTTGTCCGGCACTTCCATGACTTTTCACCACAATGCCGCGCAATCCTAACAGACTTGCGCCATTATACTGGTCGGGGTTCAGACTCATTGAGGACAAAATCAAACGCTTTTTCCACCAGCGGCTCAAAAGACGATCAAACAGCCCACCTTTTGACCTGGCCAACCCCATCTGCAACATGAAACGTGCCGTGCCCTCACAGCTCTTCAGTGCCACATTGCCAACAAATCCATCACAAACTACCACATCCGCCTTGCCACTAAACAGGGCACTGGCTTCCAGGTAACCAACATAGTTCACCTGAGAGCAGGCGCTCAAGCGTTTCGCACAGGAGCGAACCGCTTCCGTGCCCTTGTTAGCCTCTTCACCTATGTTTAACAGGGCTATCTTTGGTTGTCGGAGCCCCGCCGTATTGGCTAAGGCACTCCCCATCAGCGCAAACTGAAACAGAGTACCTGCATCACAATCCACATTCGCCCCAAGATCCAGCAAAAAGGTTTGCCCTGCCACCTGAGGCAGTGGCTTAATCAGCGCCGGACGATTAACCCCGGACAATGGCCGCAAAATATGCTTAGCCATCGCCATCAACGCCCCCGTATTTCCTGCACTCACACAGGCATCCGCCAATTTATCTCTGACCAGCTCCAGGGCTCTGCGCATCGATGAATCTTTGAATGCACGCAATGCTACAGCAGGCTTGGCATCCATGGGAACCACTTCACTACAGTGGTGCACAGAGATCCTGGGATGTTGGTCCAGACCACACTGAGAGAGATACGGGAGTAGTTCAGCCTGAGGGCCGACAAGGATGATATGAAGCTCAGAACAGGAAAACAGCGCCTCCCTTACGGCAGGCACTGTGATCCGAGGGCCATGGTCGCCCCCCATTGCATCTAACGCGATGGTTAGATCAGCCAAAGGTCGCCCTTACTTGCTGATAACCTTTTTACCGCGATAGAAGCCGTCAGCTGTCACATGGTGACGACGGTGCAGCTCACCAGAAGTCTGGTCAACTGATAGCGCAGCTGGTGCGCTCAGTGCATCATGAGAACGACGCATGCCAC
Source organism: Dongshaea marina (assembly GCF_003072645.1). NCBI lineage: Bacteria > Pseudomonadati > Pseudomonadota > Gammaproteobacteria > Aeromonadales > Aeromonadaceae > Dongshaea > Dongshaea marina. Next base: position 2,357,591 of record NZ_CP028897.1, on the reverse strand, counting down.
GCTTGGAACGTGTTTTACGATTCTGTTGTACGGCCATTGCCCCTAACTCTCCTAAGATCAGTTATTACGTTTCAATCGTTCTAAAACAGAAAATGGATTGGGTCGCTCCTCCTCTTCTGCTATCTCTCCCCAACTCATAGACGCATCAGCCATCGGGCAGTCGGCATCATCATGCATCGGAGACAGCGGCAGCAAAAGAATGAGTTCATCCTCGATCAACTGGAAAATATCCAGCTCACCATCCTCATCTGTTTCAACCGGTTCATATCCTTCGGGCAGCTCTTGCGACAAGTCGCGAACCACCTGGTAACAGCCATCAGCAATTTCAATTGGATGACTGAAGGAACCACCACAGCGCTGACATTGAAGCATGACCTGGGTATTCGCATCAACCCGGATCAAGGGGCGTCGCGATTGCCCCACTTCAAAGGTCAGCTTCACAGAGACATCACTTTGGATGCCCTGTGACGAAGCATCAAGCCGTTCCAACTGCTCTTTTTCGATCACAGCCTCATAGACTGCTTCTCGGGAAGCGCAGCGGGACGGGTTAATTTTATTCGGCAATTTCAGCTTTTGCATAGGGCGCGCATGATATCTATGATGCCGAAGATAGTCAAAAGAAAACTGTCTCTCCCCATAAAAATATCGCCTCAACTGGCTATTTCACTTAAAATTTCATCACTTTGCTCTAAATAGGATCAGCATGAACCAAATCATCCTCGCTTCAACCTCTCCTTACCGTAAATCCCTGCTGCAGAGATTAAACCTGCCCTTTGTTACCGTTGCCCCCAATATCGATGAAACCGAGTTACCGGGAGAAGATGCTACAGCTCTGGTTGAGCGCCTGGCCATCGCTAAAGCCATAGCGCTTGGCGAGCAATATCCGAATGCACTGATTATCGGCAGTGATCAGGTCTGCTCTATTGATAACGAGATCCTGGGAAAACCTCACACACGAGATAAAGCGATTGAGCAACTGCGACTGGCCAGCGGCCGGGCAGTGACATTTCTGACCGGCATCGCCCTCTATAATAGCAACACAAAAAAGCTGCACTCCCATGTCGAACCCTTTAAGGTTCATTTCAGAGAGCTCAGCTTGGCTCAGATAGAGGCTTATCTGGATCTGGATCAGCCTTTCGATTGTGCCGGAAGCTTTAAAAATGAGGCGGCAGGGATCCTGCTGTTTGATGCCATGGAGGGTCGTGATCCTAATGCCCTCACCGGCCTGCCGCTCATTGCACTGCGAGAACTCTTAGAAAAGGAAGGCCTTGATCCTCTGCTTTCCACCAGCAGACTGTAAACGGCTGAAGCTAAATACCTCATCCCCCATAAACTGGCTCTTTTTATGCTGTAATTAACAAAGGTGTCAAAATAAAGGCTGGTTATGGGGCGCAATGGTCATCTTCAAATTTATCTCCCTCAGAGCCTCACTCCTGATGAAGGCTCTGCCAGGCCTTTCTGCAATTTAATACTAGTATTGCTATTGTGCCTCTTCCCGGCATCCGCCCTTGCATCATCCGTCCCGACCACGACTCTTCCGGCACAACCTCAGGTCATCCAGGGGACGGTTCAGATCGGTCAACAAGAGTCAGCCATGACCATCCATCAGCACAGCGATAAGCTCATCACTAATTGGCAGAGCTTTAGTATCGGTCAGGATGCCTCGGTCACCTTTAAACAGCCAGGCTCAGGCAGCGTTGCTCTCAACCGGGTGACAGGGCAAAGCCCCTCTCAAATACTCGGGCGACTGAATGCCAATGGTCATGTCATGCTAATAAACCCCTCCGGGATCCTGTTTGGTCCACACAGCCAGGTCAATGTAGGTGCCATCACCGCCTCAGCTCTCAATATTAGTGATCAGGCTTTTTTAGAGGGGCGTTATCAATTCAAAACAACCAATCCCTCTGCCGAGCTACTCAACCAGGGAGTAATCACCGCTCACTCAGGCCATATCGCCCTGCTCTCCCCGATTGTGCGTAACGAGGGTCAACTAAGGGCAGATCAAAACAGTATTTTGCTTGGCGCTGCTGACGCTCTCACCCTGGATTTTTATGGGGATGGCTTAGCCAAACTAAAAGTAGACAAGGCAAAACTTGATAGCCTGATTGAAAATCGAGGAGTCATCAGCGCCGATGGTGGCTTGGTTATGCTCAGCACTGATACAACCCGTGAGCTGATGACCGGAGCTGTCAATAACTCAGGAATCATCCAGGCTCGCAGCCTGAGCCTCCAAGATGGCAGAATAATCCTTGAAGGCGGCAATATCAGTAACAGTGGCACTCTGAATGTCGCAGGAGCAGTTGGGTCAAGTGGAGGAAATATCTCTGTTCATGGGCAGTCTGTAACCACAGGCGGCACCCTCAGTGCCTATGGAGCCAGCGGTGGAAGTATCCGGGTAGATGCAACCCAAGAGCTTCGGACTTCAGCCAACTACCAGGCTAAGGGTGACAGAGCACAAGGCGGTGAGATAGACCTCAGCGCTGATTCTGTAAGTTTACTGAATTCAACCCTGGATGCTTCCGGTCACACCCAAGGCGGTAAGATCCGGATCGGCGGCAGTTTTCAGGGTGGAAAGCCTGTACCTGCCAATGATCTTCACCCTGAGTTTCGCGCGTTATTTTCCGATAGCCCACCCCTGCAAAATGCCAGCAACACCTTCATCAATGATGAAAGCCGAATCGATGCATCCGCATCTAATGGCTCGGGTGGTGCTGTAGTGATCTGGTCTAATCAACGAACAACTCAACTGGGGTCGATTGATACTCAGGGCATGAAAGGAGGCTTTATCGAGATATCCTCTGCCAGAGAGTTACAACATGTAGAATTCAGTCGGCTCATGCCTGGCCCCAGCGGGACATTACTATTGGATCCTAAAGAGATAGAGATCGGTCTTTTTCCTAACAGTAACAACGCAAATCCACAATCAGGGTTATACGGTTATGCGGAAGACTCAGGCCAGAATAGCAAGATAGACAATATTGAGCTGCAGACCCTGCTTGCCAGCGGCTCCGATGTGATTCTACAAGCCAGTAACAATATCACAGTGAATGCTCCCATCAATGTAGATAACCCCTATGGAGATGGGGGCAACTTATCTCTGCATTCAGGTGGCGGAATTATCATAGATGCGAGCATCAACTCAGATAATGGAGATCTCACTTTTATTGCAAACGATCATGCAACCAGTGGCGTGATCGACTCAGATAAGGAGTCTCACCTTACGGCAATCATTTTAATGGAAGGAGGCTTCGTAACACTCAATGCTGGAACTGGTAACGTATATTTTGAACTCCGTACTGGGGAAGGCCTTAGCTCTAATGATTTCGGCAGCATAATCATTGATAGACAAAGTATCATCGCAAATTCGATTACAGTAATAACTCCGCCAGATGAGCAAGAGCCAGATGTACCTGATACATTTATCGATCCCTATATCGATTTAGGGATTGAGCCTCCTCATATAGACCTCAATTTTGAGCAGCACTCTCAAAACGAGTATCTCCTCAAACACCACAACGAAGACTCGTTTGAAAGTATCCGTGTAAGCAAATCAACAGAAGCTAAAAGACAAAAGAAAGATGAAACATGCATCCGCACCAAAGAGGATAATACCGGAAATACCACTACCGAGATCGGTGCGTGCCCAACGAGCTAAATCAAACCCTATAAGCTCGGTAACTTAAACCGGATCTGCTTAAATTAAAGGTGTAGCTGTAGTTCATAAGAGATACTGTGACACCAACAGGCTCCTCCCAAGGTAAATGTGTGGTCGTGCTATGAATGGTGACCTTCATACTTGTACCACAATCGCTATACCACGCCGAAGGGTGGTGGCTTACCTCTTTGTGATCCTAAATATAGCGTTTGCTACTTCCTCAGCAGCATCCCCTGCTCTGCCCTCAGGCTCGGATGTAAAATTTGGCTCTGCCCAGATCACTCAACAGGGATCTGCCATGGCCATCCATCAGCACAGCGATAAGCTTATCACCAATTGGCAGAGCTTTAATATCGGTCAGGATGCCTCGGTCACCTTTAAGCAGCCAGGCTCAGGCAGCGTCGCTCTCAACCGGGTGACAGGGCAAAGCCCCTCTCAAATACTCGGGCGACTGAATGCCAATGGTCATGTCATGCTAATAAACCCCTCCGGGATCCTGTTTGGTCCACACAGCCAGGTCAATGTAGGTGCCATCACCGCTTCAACTCTCAATATTAGTGATCAGGCTTTTTTAGAGGGGCGTTATCAATTCAAAGCAACCAACCCTTCTGCCGAGCTACTCAACCAGGGAACGATCACAGCTAAATCAGGCCATATCGCCCTGCTCTCCCCGATTGTCCGTAACGAGGGTCAGCTAAGGGCAGATCAAAACAGTATTTTGCTTGGCGCTGCTGACGCTCTCACTCTGGATTTTTATGGAGATGGTTTGGCCAAACTAAAAGTAGACAAAGCAAGGCTCAATACCCTTATTGACAATAAAGGGTTAATTCAGGCTGAAGGTGGCTTCGTTATGCTCAGCACTGATACTACCCGTGAGCTGATGACGGGAGCTGTTAATAACTCAGGAATCATCCAGGCCCACAGTCTGAGCCTCCAAGATGGCAGAATAATCCTTGAAGGCGGCAACATCAGTAATGGTGGCACTCTGGATGTCGCTGGAGTACGAGAAACCAGTGGAGGAAATATCTCTGTTCATGGGCAGTCTGTAGCCATGGGCGGCACCCTCAATGCAGATGGTGCCAGTGGTGGGAGTATCCGGGTAGATGCAACCCAAGAGCTTCGGACTTCAGCCAACTACCAGGCTAAGGGTGACAGAGCACAAGGCGGTGAGATAGACCTTAGCGCTGACTCTGTAAGTTTACTGAGTTCAACCCTGAATGCTTCCGGTCACACCCAAGGTGGTAAGATCCGGATCGGTGGCAGTTTTCAGGGTGGAAAGCCAGCACCTGCTAATGATCGCCACTCTGAGTTTCGAAGCCAGTTTGCAGATAGGCCCGCCCTAAAAAATGCCAGCAACACCTTCATCAATGATGCAAGCCGAATCGATGCATCCGCATCTGCGGGTTCCGGTGGCGCCGTGGTGATCTGGTCCGATCAACACACGACCCAGCTCGGATCCATTGATACTCAAGGCATGAAAGGAGGCTTTGTTGAAATATCCTCGGCCAACAAATTGCTTGATGCTGGGTTAAGTCGCGTAACTCCGGGTTCAGGTGGGACCCTGCTGCTGGATCCCGAAACCATCGATATTAGTGCATTCCCCAGTGATATCCTTTTTCCCTCATCGGGACACTACAGTTACCAAGATGACCCGGGTAACCAGTCAATCAGCATCCTGGATCTCGATATTCAAAACCTGCTGAACCAGGGGGTCTCTGTTACTCTACAAGCCAGCGACTATATAGGCTTCACTGGCAACATTGTTGTAAATAACCCGAATCCAGTAAAAGCTTCACTAACATTTCAATCGGGTAATGCCATTCAGCTCATAACCGGTGAAATTATCACGGATGGTGGTGATCTCACACTGATCGCAAATGACAGGTTAGCAAGCGGAGTTATTGATGAAGAACGTAGCCCCTATCCCGCCTTGATCTCGGTCGCCACTATAATCGATGCCGGTGAGGGGACCGTTCTCTTCGAGCTCAGAGACGGAGAAGGTCTCACCTACAGTAATTTCACAGGGATCAGCTATATCTCATCGAATATCACTGCAAAGCGGCTTATCGTGCGAGCCCCCGATCGCAGTAATCTTAACTCCAACAGTGGCGGATTAGAGCAATTTATCGATCCCTACATTGATCTTGGCATCGAGCCTCCCCCTGTGGACCCAAGTTTTGAGCTGTATTCACAAGATAAGCTGATCGTACAAAACCGGGAAAAAAGATCGGTTTTATCTAAAAGCAATGACAAGCAAAATACTCAAAAGAAAGACCAGGGAACCTGTATCAATACAACCCAGGATGACGCAGGCAACACCACCACAGAGATCAGTGAATGTCCGACCAGCTAAACCAACTGATGAATGATGTAAGCCTCAAAGAAATGAGCCAGCCCTTGATCTTGAATACGCCGGCTAAGTTTTTGGGACTACTCCGCAAACTGATCCCCATACTCGTCAGCATACTTTTGCAGCAGCTCAGAAAGCCAGGGGTAATAGCCGGGTTTCTGGATCTGCTTTTCTACCTCAGGAAGCAGATGCAAATATTTTGATTTGTTAGACATAGAGATATAAAGCTTGCCGGTCAGGATTGACTTGGGAAGATCGGTAAGCTGTTTTTCAAGCTTAAAAGCCTTGATCATCGCATAACCGCTGTACCGCCCAACCGGCACAAAGTCGACACGCTTGGCCGCCAGAAACTCAAATGCCTTACGGTAATCTGTCACCCGTACAACCTTGGTGTGTTGTCTTAGAAAATCATCAAACTTCTGCCCAATACTAACTCCCTGCACCATACCGACCGTATGACCATCAAAATCACTCCATCTGGAAAATTTGAAGGGGACCTTCTGATTTACAAAGGCTGCATTCTCGTTGTAACCCATCGGAGTCTGAATAAAGCGAGAGTATTGCTGGCGTTCACTGTTAATAAAAGAGCAGATGTTTACATCAACCTCTCCGGTTTTGATTTTGCTCTGACACTGCTGCCAGTTCCCCTGGTAACTCAAATCGACCGTGACTCCGAGTTTTTCAAAAAGCGTCTTAGTTACCTCGGCACAGGCACCGACAATCTGATCACCGACTCGCCAATTCCAGGGAGCATAGTCATGGTGGCCGCAAGCCTTCACAACAGGTTTTGCATAAGTTAACGGCGCTCCGACCAGGAGCAGTAGGATGAATAATCGCAGCAGTTGACTCAAGATCATGCCCTCTAGCCTGTGTTGCTGTAAGTTTAGACGAAAGCTGAGGGGTCCTCACCAAGAGGAAACTTGTCAGGTAGCTATTCGATTGCAGCCCAGCGGTTTTGCATTGGTCGTGACATCTGATTAACTTTGAATAGATAAAAGTGATTTCAACTGTTCATTGTTTGCTAACAGGGGCTGATTATGGACTACCAAAAAAATGCGCACGGGACCTATGAATTTGACCTGTCCTATATTTCTGAGGGGATTATTATCGGACGAGGTTTTGGTTCGTGGAACCTTGAAGCAGCAACACAGTGGTTTAATAAGCAGTGTGATATTCATAAAGAGCATTTGGAGGGCTCTCGATGGGGGATGCTGAGTGATGCCCGCAAATGGGAGCTATGCACTCCTGATGTCACTGAGTATTTTGACTGGACCGTGCAGGAGCTGGTAAAAATCGGTTTATACCGCGAAGCCTTCTTGCCAAGCACTAACATACAGAAAGCGATCGTGAGCCACTACGGGGAGAAAGTTAAAGAGTCCCAGCGCAAAATAGAGTATTTCACCTGCGAGAGCGCAGCACTTGAGTGGTTGCGTTTGGAGCTCAAGCCCATCAGATAAGCTGACCCTTTACGGGGAAAAACAGATAATTGTTCAAAGGGTGAGCAGTATACCATAAACAGACGGATCAGCTCCCTATCGTTGCAACTTTGGTAACACCGGGCAAGCTTGCTCCATCACTAAAAAACTAAAAGGCCACAAGAAGGTTTATGTAAGGTGAACAAGCACTACCACCCTACAGATAGCCAGGTAACTCCCTGATATCATTGAGATAGGCGACAGGCTGATGAGAATCCAGCTCCTCGGGACCATGGACCCCATAGGTAACCGCGATCCTGTCCATACCGATCGCCTCAGCCATTGCCATATCATATCGGGAATCCCCGACCATGACGGCATCACTTACAGTCAGATCAAGCTCCTGCAAGATCTGCTCAAGCATCAGGGGGTCGGGTTTTGAGCGTGCCTGATCAGCTCCCCGGGTAGCATGAAAGTAATGTTCAAGCCCTGAGGATTTCAGGACCCGGCTCAACCCCCTGTGTCCTTTCCCCGTTGAGATTGCAAGCTGGTATCCCTGCTGATAAAGCCCCTGCACCACCAAATCAGCACCCGGATAGAGAGGAGATGGCGTCTCATCAATCTCCTGATAGAAGGATCGATAGTGTTCGATAAAATCGGGGGCATGTAACTGCCAGTCATCACCAAATAGTTTAGGCAGTGCGGACTCAAAGCTGAGCCCTATGATATCGCGAACCGCTGCGGGCTGAGGCAGGGGTAAACCGGTTTTCTTTGCAGCATGACGCATCGAAGAAACGATCCGCTCCAGCGAATCCATCAGGGTGCCATCCCAATCAAAAATAACCAGCTTATAACGCATTAGTGTTTTACCTTTACCAGCTGTGCCAGGAGTTGTTCGAGACTTTCCTCAAGAGGTGCAATCACTTCCAGCTTTTCACCACTGTTGGGATGAGTAAAAATCAGCTGATGCGCGTGCAGAAATAGTCTTTCCAGCCCCTTACGCTTCATTCGAATATCAAAGCCTTCATCACCATACTTCATATCACCGGCGATGGGGTGTCCCTGGCTCAGGGCATGCACCCGGATCTGGTGAGTCCGTCCGGTCACAGGAAATGCCTCAACCAGAGTAGCCTCCTGGTAGTTTTGCAAAATTTTAAAGCGGGTCTGGGAAGGCTTACCTTCCGCATCGACCCGGACCATACGCTCGCCAGATTTAAGAACATTCTTGCGAAGTGGCGCATTCACCACCTTCTTATCCGACTGCCAGCGACCGCGAACCAGCGCCCAATATTTTTTGGTCACTGTCTTATCACGCAACTGCTCATGCAGGTGGCGCAGGGCACTGCGCTTTTTCGCAACCAGCAGACATCCGGAAGTATCCCGGTCCAGTCTGTGCACCAGCTCCAGAAAGCGAGCCTCCGGACGCAATGCCCGTAGCCCCTCAATCACCCCGGCATTCACTCCGCTTCCGCCATGGACCGCCATGCCAGAAGGTTTATTGATCACCAGCAGGTGATCATCTTCATACAGGATGCATTTTTGCAGATTTTGTACCCAGTCCCAATGGGATGAGGGCTGAATCGACTCATCTTTTTCTGCAACACGAATCGGTGGGATCCTGACCTCATCTCCGGCACACAGACGATACACAGGTTTGACCCGTTTCTTATTGACCCGGACCTCCCCTTTTCTCAGGATGCGGTAGATGCGGCTCTTTGGAACCCCTTTGAGCTGAGTGACTAAAAAATTATCAATCCGCTGCCCCTCGTTCTCAGCATCAATTGCGAGCAGGCGGACCGTTTGATTTACTTCATTCATGGCGTGAAATTCTAGCATGAGTTATAGTTGGTGTCTGGAAAAATAGCGGCTTGCGAAATTCGGCCAACTAATGGGATAATGCGCCGGATTTTCTGAGATTTTCCAGCCTGTTGCAGAATAACGAATCCAAATGGCTCAAAAAAGAAACGAAACCGGTAAAAACAGACCGGGAGCCCATAAAAAAAGCAGGTTAATTCTCGCTCGGAGAACTATTCTCCAAATGAAACACCATAAAAGTCAGGTGTCGTGAATGCATACAACAACAGCGCCCCACCCCAAAGCAGCCGTGAGGCTCCGCTGATTAAACCCGGGGCCTGCATTCAATAACACCGTGATTATTGACACAATCGTTACATAACAACACGAGTTATCGATGAAAAGAATGCTAATCAATGCAACTCAGGAAGAGGAGTTGCGAGTCGCCCTGGTTGATGGGCAAAAATTATACGACCTGGATATTGAAAGCCCGGGACACGAGCAGAAAAAAGCGAACATCTATAAGGGGAAAATCACCCGTATTGAGCCCAGCCTGGAAGCCGCTTTTGTCGACTATGGCGCCGAACGCCACGGTTTCCTGCCTCTAAAAGAGATTGCCCGCAGCTACTTTCCAGAAAACTTTACTCCCCGTGGTCGCATCAACATCAAGGATGTGATCAAAGAAAACCAGGAAGTGATTATCCAGATTGATAAAGAGGAGCGCGGCACCAAAGGCGCGGCCCTGACTACCTTTATCAGTCTTGCGGGTAGTTACCTGGTGCTGATGCCAAACAATCCCAGAGCCGGTGGAATCTCCCGACGCATCGAAGGTGAAGAGCGCACAGAGCTTAAAAAAGCTCTGAGTCAGCTCAAGCTTCCCGAAGGGATGGGGCTGATTGTCCGTACCGCAGGTGTGGGCAAATCCTCCGATGAACTCGCCTGGGATCTCAACATCCTGCTGAACCACTGGAATGCGATTAAGCAAGCTTCGGAGAGCCAGCCTGCACCGTTTCTGATCCATCAGGAGAGCAACGTCATCGTTCGCGCGATTCGGGATTACCTGCGCCGCGATATCGGAGAGATCCTGGTCGACAACCAGAAGGTGTTTGATCGTGCGACCAAGCACATCGAGCTGGTTCGCCCGGACGCTCTGCAGAAGGTCAAGCGCTACAATGGTGAGATCCCACTGTTTAGTCACTTCCAGATCGAGAGCCAGATCGAGTCAGCCTTTCAGCGAGAGGTACAACTGCCATCCGGTGGTAGTATCGTCATCGATCCAACCGAAGCTCTGACCTCTATCGATATTAACTCCGCCCGTGCCACCAAGGGCGGCGATATCGAAGAAACCGCATTCCAAACCAACCTGGAAGCCGCCGAGGAGATCGCTCGTCAGCTGCGTCTGCGAGATCTGGGTGGCCTGATCGTTATCGACTTTATCGATATGACCCCGGTCCGTCACCAGCGTGAAGTTGAAAATCGCCTGCGCGAGGCGGTTCGCCAGGATCGAGCTCGCATCCAGCTGGGTCGGATCTCCCGTTTCGGCCTGATGGAGATGTCCCGCCAGCGTCTGCGCCCCTCTCTGGGGGAAACCTCCACTCACCTCTGCCCTCGCTGTCAGGGTCGTGGCCGTATTCGTGATAACGAGTCTTTGGCTCTGTCTATCCTGCGCCTCATCGAAGAGGAGTCCATCAAGGATAATACCCAGCAGGTCAATGCTCAGGTTCCGGTAAACGTTGCCGCCTACCTGCTCAACGAAAAACGTCAGGCCATCAGTAAGCTGGAGAAGCGCTACAAGGTTGATATCTACATCATCCCTCACGAGCATTTTGATACACCTCACTTCGAGCTGACCCGAGTTCGCAATGGCGAAGAGCTCGAAAGCTCCAGCTATGCCATGAAGAGTGAAGTTGAGCTCAAGCAGTACACGCCGAAACAGGCTCAGGCTCTCAAGAGTGAGCAACCGGTTCTACAGGGGATGAGTGCTCCGGCAGCCAAACCAGCACCATCAGCTCAACCTGTAAAGCAGGCTCAACCAGGGCTGCTGGCCCGTATTGGTTCGGCGATTGCCAGCCTGTTCAAGGCAGAAGCAGCTCCTGCACCTGCGGCTGAAGAGAAGCCTGCGGCTAACCACAGCAGCAGTAACCAGTCTCGCCGCTCCGAAAGCACAAACCGCAACAGCAATCGTCGGCGCGATCGCCGCTCCGAAAGCAAGCCCGGCCGGGATCGTGCAGCCAATCGCCAGCAAGGTCAATCCCAGGAAAAAACCCAGGACAAACCACAACGTACCAATCGTGAGCGTCCTCAAACTCAGGCGAAAAACCGCCGCCCGGCACGCAATACAAACCGTGACGCAGAGCGGACTCAGGATACAGCAGCGACTCCGGCTCAAAAACAGCAAGAGAAGCAACAGGAAAAGCAGCAACAGGTTGCTGAACGCAGACAACGCCGGAACCTTCGCAAGAAGGTGCGGATTGAGCAAGCGGTAGAAACCGAGGTTGCGGCCCAGTCAACGCCAGCCCTTGAGTCTGAAGCTCAGGTACAGGAGAAGAGCAGCAGACCACAGCGTCAAGCACGCCAGCCACGCAACAACGAAACTCGGGAGAACCGGGCACAACAGGAGACGAACCAGTCACCACGCAGCGCTAAGCCTGCCCAGGAGACCTCTTCTAAAGCGACAGAAATCAACAAGGAAGCCGTTGAAACGCAGCAGGCTCAACAGCAGAGTAAGCCTGCCCAGGTCGCTGCCAACACACAGGCAGAAAATGGCCAGGATGCAGAGCCTCGTCGTAGCCGTCGCACGCCGCGCCATCAGGTATCCCATGCTCAGCGTCGCAAGCGGATCAATGAAGAAGCACGCCGCCAAAAAGTGGAGGATTCAGAGGTAGCACAGGAGAAACCAGCTACTGAAGAGCAGCAACCATTTGCTACCCAGGAGCAGTCTAAGCCAGAGGTTCAGGAAATCGTAGCACAGAGTGTGAACACTGAGCAGCTGCCAGCTGAGCAAGCCGTGCCTGCACAAGAATCTGCACCACAGGCTTCCCAAACAGCTCAGGTTAAAACTGAGCAGGTTGAGCAGGTTGAGCAGGTTGAGCAGGTTGAGCAGGTTGAGCAGACTCCAGTCATCACTGAAGCTGCGCCGGTGCAACAACCAGAACCAGCTGAAGTAGCTCAGGCTCAGCAGCCAGAGAGTCAGCAGCCAGCTCCGGAGAGCTCAGAGCCTGCCCGGAAAGCACCAGAGCAGAAAGCTGATGCACAGCCACTCCAGGATACTGTGACCCAGTCCGGGATCATAGTGCGCTCACTGATGGTTAACGCGGTTGCAACTCATGTTCCTTGTGAGTCGCTTCCGGTTCGCGAAGCACCATGGAATATCACTGAATATGCCGAGGAGCTACGCCCAGCCATCGATAATGTCGGTCGAGCCGCAGGCTCAAGCCTGGCCCGGGAGTATGCTTCCAGCCAGCCCGTCAGCCCACAAAACCAAGCCTAAACTAAGCCGGTTTAGATCATGAACTTGCAAGCACTCCTCCGATTGGAGGAGTGCTACACAAATTCAAAAGAATAGTGATAAGATATTGATATAAATCAAAAGGCTGTCGAAGCAGATGACTCAAGAAAAAAAAACTGGCAGACGCATTCAATCCGGAGGCTGCCCAATCCGATGCCAGGATTGCAGCATCAGTCAGTTGTGCATTCCATTTACCCTCAATGAAAATGAGCTCGATCTTCTCGATCATATTATCGAGCGTAAAAAGCCCATCCAAAAAGGCGCAGAGCTATTCAAAGCTGGTGACGAGCTTAAATCTCTGTTTGCCATCCGCTCTGGAAGTATCAAGAGTTACACCATCACCGAGCAGGGTGATGAACAGATCACCGCTTTTCACCTGGCGGGCGATCTGGTAGGTTTCGATGCGATCAATGATCATCGCCACCCAAGTTTTGCCCAGGCCCTTGAGACCTCCATGGTATGTGAGATCCCTTACGAAGTTCTGGATGAGCTCTCGGGTAAAATGCCTAAGCTGCGCCAGCAACTGATGCGCCTGATGAGCAATAAGATTGTTTATGATCAAGAGATGATCCTGCTACTGAGCAAAAAGAATGCCGAGGAACGTCTTGCGGCTTTTCTGTTTAATCTCTCGATGCGCTTTGCCCAGCGAGGATTTTCCTCCCGGGAGTTTCGCCTCACCATGACCCGTGGAGATATAGGTAATTATCTGGGTCTCACGGTCGAAACCATCAGTCGTTTACTGGGGCGCTTCCAAAAGAGCGAGATGATTACAGTAAAGGGGAAGTACATCACGATCCTCGAGCCGGAGCAACTGGCTATTCTTGCCGGTGCCTCTCGTCGTTTTGATCCCAATACACCATAGGCACAGACCAATAAGTAATTGCGATTCAGGGAAGGAAATCGATATGGAAGAATATAAAAACATTCTTGTGGTTATCGACCCATTTATGGACGATCAGCCAGCGCTACACAGGGCGGTCAAACTTGCATCATTGTTACCGGGGATCCGCTTCAAGTTTTTTCTGCCCATTTATGATTTTTCCTATGAGATCACTTCCCTGATCTCAGCGGATGAACATGAACAGATGCGTCAGCAGGTGATTGAGCAACGTAGCTGCTGGCTTGCTGATCTGCTGGAGCCTCTTCCCATCGACAAAACCCAGTATGAGGTCAAGGTCGTCTGGCATTACCGCCCCTTTGAAGCGATCATCCAGGAAGTAAATGACGATCAGCATGATCTGGTTCTGAAAAACACTCACCAGCACTCACTGCTGCAAAAATTTATTTTTACCCCAACCGACTGGCACCTGCTTCGAGAGTCCCCCTGCCCCGTCCTGTTAGTGAAAGAGCATGACTGGCCCAAACAGGGAGCCATTCTTGCAGCGATCCACTGCGGCAGTCACGAACCTTTTCATCAGGAGCTCAATCAGCAGATCACTGAATTGACCCTCTCCCTGGCTCAAACTCTGGAGGCGACACCTCACCTGGTCAATGCTTATCCAGGCATGCCGATGCATATGATGACAGAGCTTCCCCAGATAGAGCCCCAGCAATACACAGAGGATGTGAAAGCACTCCATCTCAAAGAGATGCAGCAGCATGCCCAGAAATACCAGCTACCACTTTCGCAAACCCATGTTGAAGAGGGCCTGCCCGAAGAGGTGATCCCTGAGCTTGCCAGCAATCTGGATGCCGAGCTTGTCGTCCTAGGGTGCCAGGGGCGAACCGGCTGGGCCGCAGCCATTGTCGGAAATACCGCGGAGCATGTCGTCGATCGAATCGATTGCGATCTACTGGTGCTCAAGCTTGCCCCCCAAACAAACTCCTGAACCTGCCTTATCGGCCGAATCCCCCTTGCTCAGAGGGGGAACACGGCTATAATAGCCATCTTAATTTTTTGGCTGTGATAATCGAGTAATGCAACAGGATCTCAACGCAAAGCAGAAGTACAACTTCAACAAACTCCAGAAACGCCTGCGCCGTCATGTCGGTGAAGCGATCGCTGACTTTAATATGATTGAAGAGGGTGATCGGGTGATGGTATGCCTGTCTGGCGGTAAAGACAGCTATGGTATGCTGGATATCCTGAGAAACCTGCAGCAGCATGCTCCCATCAACTTTGAGATCTTTGCGGTCAATTTGGATCAGAAGCAGCCAGGATTCCCGGAAGATATCCTGCCTGCGTACCTTGAATCTACCGGCGTACCTTTCAAAATCGTTGAAGAAGACACCTACTCGATTGTCCAGGACAAGATCCCAGCGGGAAAGACCACCTGCTCCCTGTGTTCACGACTGCGCCGCGGGATCCTATATCGCACCGCAAAAGAGATAGGTGCCACCAAGATAGCCCTGGGACACCACAGGGATGATATTCTGGAGACTCTGTTCTTAAACATGTTCTTCGGAGGCAAGATGAAGTCTATGCCTCCCAAGTTGATGAGCGATGATGGCGAGCACATAGTTATTCGCCCTCTGGCCTACTGCAAGGAGCAGGATCTTGAGCGGTATGCTGAGATCAAAGAGTTCCCGATCATCCCTTGTAACCTGTGTGGCTCACAGAAAAACCTGCAGCGTCAGGAAGTCAAAAAGATGCTCAGAGACTGGGATAAAAACTACCCGGGCCGGATTGAAACCATGTTCCGCGCAGTGCAAAACATCACACCAAGCCATATGCTGGATCACTCCCTTTTCAACTTTAAGGATCTCAGCAAAGATCAGCCTCTGGTTGAAGGTGGAGATACCGCCTTTGATCCCGTTGAACTCCCCTCTCCTGCCTCCTATGAGGTTCCTGAGGGAGCTTCTGAATTGATGATAAAAGAGATATCCTGAACACAGGGCCAGCGCAAGCTGGCTTTTTCTTAGCCTAAAAAGTGATCTTGGCCAACAGGTATTGGCGATAGATACCGTCCGGAACAAACTGTCCGGGAGGGATCTCACCATTTAAATGGATCCGTCCGATCTTCCCATCATCGAGCTTTATTGGATAGCTCTGCCCCGGAACCCAGTTTTGCCCTGCACTATTAAGAAGCTGATAGTTCAGCTCCTCTCCCCCCTGAATGGCTCGCATCACAAATTCATCAGCCCCTCCTTTGGGGCTTAATGTGATCTTAAGGCGGGCATCCCCCATACAGCGAACCAGCAGCTCTCCCTTAAACTGCGAACCGCTGTGCGACAGAGGATCATAATCATGAAATTTAAACTTCTTATCTCGAATAAGACACAGGGTTACCACCCTGGCCTTTACCTGCAAAGCAGCTGAGTAATGGGGTGATGATAAGGTTAAAGCAGGTGTGATGCTGACATACTCCTGCGGTCCTTTCAGCTCAGAGTTTGCCTGACAGACACCGGTCAGGCAAACAGCCAATAGCATGCATACGGCATATTTCATCAGTACATCCTGTAAAGAGATATTAAAACCTTTCATAACCGATTTGTTTTACTGCAAATCTGGATCTTTCGGGTCCATTCCATAATAAAGGGTATAGGGAAGCGCCGCCTGGTAATGACCAAACCCATTGACCTGCTGCTTAGGGATCACCGCAATCAACGGGGTAAAGCTGGAACGTCCATAACCGTTGCCATCCAAGATCATGACTCCGCGAAGAGCCGTAATAGCGACAGTGGGCTGATTGACTCTGGCCAGGTAGTAATCAAGCCGTCCCTGAGGCGTCTTCAGTTGATGAAGCTGCCGGCCATTGTTTCCTAAATGAATCGAGTAATAGACCCTATCTCCCGGCTTACCTCCCGCACAGCTGATATAGGCACGCCCCAATGAGCTTAGCCCTGAGTTCTCTATCTGAAGTATATCCGGCATGCCAAATCGTATCTCGGGACTGTGCCAGTTACAGCTTAATCCATAAGCTTTGCTGGCAAGGAGCAACATAGATACCATCAGGGCACAGGAGTGGGTTTTCATTGACTCACCTCACAGGCGATCTCATCTCGAAAGAGATCCGTTTTATATTTTTTCAGGTTGACTGAGAATTTGCAGCTCTTACCTTTTTTAAGGGATACCCTACCCTCTAGCTTTTTCTGCTTAGAGCTGATTTCAGACAGATAAAGCACCCCATCCATCCCCATATAACTGCCACGAGATTTAAAGCTACCATCTCCGGTTAACTCAACATAACTACTGGCCGGGATCGATTTTTTGTCTGAACGCTTGAGGGTAATGAGGCCCTGCCGCTCTTTATGTACCCCAAAGTCGATAAAGCTCCCCGAGTTATAGCCGGATACCACAGTTTTCTTAAAGCTATCGGCCCGGTAATCCATCGGCAGATCATTGGGCTGGATCTCAATGCTATTTTGATAAAATGACTGAAGGTTGGGCGCCAGCAGATAGCCATTTCTGTCAGTTTTACCAAGAAACTGATTATTGGAGTAGATGGGGAGTCCAGCCACCCCATCGGTACTCACAACCCCAAAACTGTCATAGATCTCCGGCGCAATAAAGAGCTGCTTTTCCATATACACCAGTCCTCCGGAATAATTCAGCGAATAGCTATTGCTATTTTGCTGGGTGGCAAACATTCCTGAAAGAGTCCCCTTAGAAGTAGGCAGCTGCATCGAGCCATTATATTTGTTCTGTGAGTCCTCCTGCTCCTGCTGGTTTCGGACAGCACTCAGGTTATAAGAAAGCCCATAGAGATCGCCACTACTGTGGGAATAGCTCATGCTCTGCTGCTGGCTCAGGTCATTATCCGAGGAGGAGCGGGTTGAATCAAAGCTCAGGCTATCATTGGATGCAAAGTTCCAGCTCACCGACAAACCAAGATTCCAGTTATTCACATTGCCAAAGTCCAGCTGCTGACTCAGCGAAAGGCTCAGCTGTTCGGTTATCGATTTGCTGTAGCTGGCTGTGAAACTCTCACCCGAGCTCGTAGAGCTATAGGCTCCACTCACGCTACCAAGCCTCTCATCCCCATAACCTATCGATAAACCAAGCTGCCGAGGAGCGGACAGTATATTCTGGCCCAACTCACCAATCTGGGTAAAATGATCTGAGGTGAGTTTGTAGTAGCCCCCGGCGCTAAATCCGCCCTTTGAGTACTGATAATCGAGCTGCCCCAGGATCCCGGCACCCGACGAGCTGTGGCTCAGGGCACTGCTTAAACTGGCGATCCCAAGACCCAATTGGAACTGCTGGGTTGTACCAAAGGTTTGCTGTTCAGAAAGAAGCTCCCCATGAAAACGGCTGGTCCACTTCGAGTTCATCCCATAGCCATAAGAACCAGCCACTGCTGCCTGGCCATAGTCAAAACTTTTTGTCCCATAATCCTCCCGCAGCACCCCGGCCTCGAAGTCATAAGAATCTAGCCCCGCCTTGAGTAGACTGGTATTGACAAAATAGGGGATCGCATAGGTGGTGGTTTTGCCGTAAATATCTGTTTGCTTGACTTGAATCGTGCCATTACCGCTAACCACAGGGATATTATTGATCTGAAAAGCCCCTGGATTGACGCTATAACCATTGCTGATAGGCACCCCATCCAGGGTCAGCTGCACCGAAGTAGGGGTAGTCGCCTGCCCCAGTACAAATGGCAGAGGATAGGTCACAAACTTAGGATTCAGATCATAGTTTTTATAGATTTTGTATCCGGCAAGGCGCGCATTCCCCCCCAGGTGGGTGCAACCGTGGTGGTATCCCCAAACTCCCGGGTAATGAGTGAGCTCGCATCATCCAGCCGCCAACTTGTATCGTAGCGAATAAGCTCTGAATCCTCAGCAGTATGGTTATAGGCAAAGCTGCTACTACGCAGTCCTGGGAGCCCTCCAAACTGGCCAAGGGTAGCATAAAGATTGGTGGTGCTATCCTGATCACTGCCACTGGTTCCGGTCAGATTGTAGTTAAGGTAGGCTCCCGGGGTCTCATCCAGCCTCACCTTGCCATAGCTATCCCCTCCGGCATCCAGACTTCCCTTGGGAAGATTGGCAATCGGCAGGTTGAGCATCAGCTCCTGGGTGAGGTTATTGAGTGTATAACCAGGCTTCTTGCCCAAAGGAAACTGTATCAGACTCTTTTGTTGATATTGCTTATGCGGAAGAAGCTTGAGGTTCACAGCACCGAGCTGCTTTAGCCCCTCATACGTTATCAGCACTTGTTGATCCGGCAGCATACACACCAACTTGCCACTTAAGCCATGAGCCTTGCTCTGGCCGTTAAGCTTGATATCAACCAGCATGGGTTGCGCCTGCATTTCTAGGCAATCCTGCGGAGTCAGCGAGAAGGCGTGGCTAAGCCCTGGCAGTAACAGTAGGCTACAGCCAGCCGCCAGTCCTCGTGAGCTGCTGAGTAATATCCCCTGCTTACCCATCACCCTTTAATCTCACTCAAATCACAAGCGCGAAAATGCCAGCCCGGAAATACTCCGGGCTGACACTTTTAAAAGCTTGAAGTTGCTTTTCGGCTTAACGGATGGAAACAATGCTCTGCTTATCCTCGCCCGCAATTTTAGGGCTAAGCAGCTTAAAGACTTGCTTAGCACCAGGAACCAACCAACTTTGGGTCTGACCTGGCAAAACATATTTAAAGGTCTTGATTATCTTGGTAGCTGTAAGTATTTTCTGACCTTTAATCAGGGTTGCCTTGTTGCCCAGCTCAATACCTGCAACCTTGGCTACTGTACCACCAACGTTGTTCAGGGTAAGTTGCAGCCCTTTTGCTGTGAGCTTTTGGCTCCATCTGTAGTCAGAAATTGGTTTATTTTTAGGATAAACATATAGAGGCACCGAGGTATCGGTGTAGATCACCACCTGGCTGTTATTTTTTTCATCTTTAGTTGGTTTTACCTGATCCGGCAGCTCCTTGAGCAATACCCGATAAGTTTGAATCTGTTTTGTGCTGTTATAGGAGAAATAGCCCAGGCGAACCGTTTGAGTGGTCTGCGGCGCCACATGCAGCATGGCCGGGGATGCGAAAAACTCAGGAGCAGCAGTAAGCTTGTCCTTGCCATTCTCGATCTGCCACTTATACACGGCGACCTGGAGGGCTATTGGCTTATTACCAACATTGGTTACTGATAGGGATTGTTGACGTTGGCTATTTTGTAGCTTAATTAAAGTAGGTGATACACCATAACTGCCCGCCTGAGCTACTGTGCAATTTAGCCAAAAGATTCCTGCTGTTATTGCATATATATAACGAAGCATATTCAACACCCTCAAATAGTAAATTACAACATTCTCACATGTTAAACCTATAGATATAATTAAATACACACAGGTTAAACTAAATATAAAAAGGCCGATAATTAAATCGGCCACCAATCACCCAACTAATGAGCTTCTATTTATCAACAGTGAATGTTAAATATTAATATTTTACATTCACTGTTAGAGATTGGCTATAATTACCCGCAGACAGTCCCCATTGTTCTTTATCAGCCTGAGCGTAGAACTGGGCATCCCCACTACCATTTGTCATGTCAACAGCATGTGGAGTACCACCAAACCAAGAGTTTGCCATACCTTTATCATCAGCCAGTTGATAAGTCATAACCTCACCGGTATCGGTATTAGTCATTGCACCAGACTTAGCATCAATTGATACGGATACTTGTTTCGTCCCAACGCACGAGATTTTCATTGTCCCAGGGAAAACTTGTGGATCTGTTGGAGAGTACTGCTTCATATCAATAGTACCAGCATCAATCTTACAGCTTGAGACTACTTCAGCTTTCACCTCGAGTTCATTATGCGTAGTACCTGCTGCATTCGCAGAAGCAACAAAACCAGCAGACATAACCGCTGCGGCAGAGATAGCCAGCGCAATATTTTTGATTTTCATAAATAACTCCGTGCTAAAAATAAAATCACAAACACCAACAGTTTGTAATAAAAAATACCAAGCCCTATACAAGAGCTAACAGTAAAAAGTGTCCAACCAAATCTTCCGCCATTTATTGACGCACCGATATGACCCAGACCAATATTTCGCTGCGAATCATACCGAGCAAAAAAATCTTTGCAACAAGACTATAGGAATAAATCGATGAGCCCCCTTCATAAACCACCTTATGATTATGTTTTACATGGTTTTTTTAATAAAACTAAGGCATTTGCCTGAGCTTACATTAAATTTTTAGCCAATCAGACCCAAATAAATCCAGCGCCTTTTGATTTTAATCATTATTATAGAAAAATAAAAAACCAACTAACTTCATTTAACCAAGCTTAAAATAATAAATTTAACAAATATGATTCGAATGGATCCTTAGCTAAGCCTTTGCCAAATAAAGAAAAGACTCCGGAACGCACAATTATTAATCGTATAACACAGCAATAAAACTCTAATTCATGTTCAACAATAATCCTATTTTTATTGATTTATGTCTTTTTATACGTAATATATGCATCGATTTAAATTTGGGCAGTCCCATCTACGCTGGCCATATCAGGCCTACGGAAATATGATTAACAACAGGTTTCAACAATGGATGTAACTAACTCCTTTAGAGCAGCCACCATCGCTGTTGGATTATGCTTATTGAACACATCTCCTGCGATCGCGCAAGAGTCAAATACTGCCAACGCAGAACTACATGTTTCAGCGACAGTAGTTTCAAGCTGTAAAGTCACCGTAGATGGGGACATGAACTTTGGAAGGTATAACCCCCAAGATACCAAACCAACAAAAGCAGTAACTGGCATTGACATTAACTGTGTTGGCTTCTGGCCAAGAGTTGCAGAGCTGTCTATCTCTTCTGACTCACCCAGTGGCAGGCCAACATACAAGATGTATAAAAATGGCTCACCCGGTGAAAACCCTCTAAAGTTTTCGCTCTATACTCACCATGGCTGGTGGGGTAATAAAATCATCTTTAAAGATGGAAAGGATCAAGACATAAACCTGAAATTCTTTGATAATAACCACATTAGATTACACGGCAAAATCATCGCCCACCAATACGTGCCCGCAGGACAATACAAAACAACCCTGAGAGTGTTTGTGCATTATTGATAGGAAAATCAATATGAGCAACAGATACTTAAGTCAACTCCCGACTCTCATCCTGATCTTGCTGGGAAGTTACGCCCATGCCTGCCTGGCTGCCTGCCATAGCTCGGGCATTATGAATCTCAGCCTCTCCCTGAAAAGAAGCTGCTGGATCAACTCAGATGCCTTTCTACGTTTTGGCAACTACAACCCACAGGATCCGGCAGGCAAAGATGGGCAAGCCACCCTGCGTATCTCCTGCCCCGGCCTTGAGGGACAAGCTGTTAAAGTCTCTATATCAGGGGCGCATCAACAACAATATTTTCAGATGCATGCCAATAACTCTAAGGCGCGGAGCTACCACCTTCGCTACTCCCTGCATGATCATCAAAGCCGCTCATGGAGTACCCCGGAGCACTCAGTCATCATCAATAACAGGGGCGTAGGCAAGGCTATCTTTAACGGCCATATCCCTGCGGATCAGAGAGTTCCTGCTGGCCGTTACAGTCAGACGCTGAGAGTCGAAGTCAGCTATTAACTGCGCCTAATATTCAAGGTTAACCCTGACGGCTCTATATGCACTCTGCTTTTCCTCAAGTAATCTGGCTCGAATATCCGAGTCCACCAGAACTCTTCCCTGCCCCCTGGTCAGCGGCAATTGTTGCAGCTTTTTTGATAACAAGCGCTCCTGGCGAAACTCTTCATAGGCCTCGGAAGTAATATCGACTCTCTTATCCTGAAGCGGCATGATCTTCACCGCCGAAATAGACACATCAACTTGAGGTGTTCTTCCGGTGCACCTGAGCTTTACCCCGCCCTGTGAGTCATTATGAGACCCTATGTTTACCGGATGACTTGCCATCAGGCATGAGTCAATCACCCGGGCCGAAACCTCCAGGGTGCTCTGAGCAGATCCCGCCAGAGCGATGCCTGGCACCATGACCGACAAAGCCAGCAGCCTGGATGCCACCACTAAATATCCAAGTTTTTTCATAAACGCTTATACCTTTACAGGTCTGTAAGCCGCTCATGCTTAAACATCAAGCTACTACTGCGCGACCCGCCTTTCCTTAGGCCTCAGGAAGTCGATACAACAGCACTTCACCTCTAATGATAATAAGCAGATGCAAAGCAACCGAGCAAGCCAGGTTGACATGAAGTGTGATCTATAAGCAATCAGCCGATAGATGAACTGCAAGTTCGACACAAACAGAAGATTGTTTAATGGTATTTGGAGATATTTGACTGCGCCGGGTCGGATGCAGCGCAGAGCAGGAAAATAGCAGACACAAAAAAGCCAGCTTACGCTGGCTCTTTAGTTTAACCGGTCACTTGCCAGTAGGATTGATTCTGCTCGATAAACTGTTGAATCGAGACTACATAGGCCTGGCCGCGCTCAGAGTAATGATTCAGGCCCTCGGCCAGCTGCAGAGGATTGAGAGGCTTCCCTTCACTTCTGAGCTTTGCACGGATCGCTCGCAGATCTCTGTATGCGGCATTGGTATTCACATTACTGAAGTAAGCCTTCACCGAATCATAAGCGGAAGGAAACACCTTCACCTCGTGAATCGCCCCAGAGCTACGCTGAAGGGGGACCAGTCCACAGCCCTGGCTATAGCACCACTGGCCAAAATAGTTATTTCCCTGGCGAGCAAAGCGAGAGGTTCCCCAACCGCTCTCATTTGCAGCCTGGCTCAACACCAGAGCCTCAGGCAGCGTATCCACCCGAAGGAGGATCTGATCAAAATGGGACTGACTCAGAGGCTCAGAGCGTAACCCATACTGGCTCGCCAACTGTGCCAGCCATTGGTGCTCAGAGTCATCAAGGGGTTCACCCTGTTCGAAGCGCTGCTGCAATATCATCACCTTTTGGCGCTCGGCCAGGATCTGAGAGGAGATCTGCTGATAAAAAGGACGCAAAAAATCAAAAAAAGCTTTCTTGCGAAGCTTAGTTGATCCCATCTGTGAAAAATCAGGCGCCTTTATATCCTGCTCTACCACAGCCGGACGCTGATCGGCAGATGTCGCCAGAATCGAACTCTGGGGCTCTTTGGTTACGGGACTACAACCAGCAGCCAGAATCAGGGCTGCGACGCCAGTACAAACAAGTCGTTTCATATGCTCGTATATCACCTTCTCGAAAAGCCAGACTTCCATGCTCAATGCCAACAGGCTCCGTCAGAATTCGACATACTAACAAAAATCAGCCCTGATTAAAAATCAACCCAGGGAGGGCTCATTTAGACCTCACACCATCACGGAAATAGAGAGGCTTGCTAAATAAAGGTGACAAGAGGCTAAACTCATAACCAAGTGCTCAATTTATGGGCAAAATTGATGATAAACAACAAGAGAGACAGGGCTCAAAATCAGGGGAGCACCACAACAACAAGGCTATGGAAAAATTTCTGCGATCTAGTGTAAAAAAACGCTTTAATTTCACAAGGATGGCAACTAAAATTCGCCATCCTTATTTTCATGGTCCAACACGGAGAGCCGCTATTGATGAGCGCTGCGAAAAATAGCATCGTCACCCTCCAGGGTGTAAACAAGAGCTTCGACGGCAAGCCTGTAGTAAAACAGCTTGATTTAACAATTTATGATGGTGAATTTCTCACCATTCTTGGCCCGTCCGGCTGTGGTAAAACAACGGTACTGCGTTTGATCTCAGGTTTAGAGCAGGTCGATACCGGCACCATCACCCTGGATAACGAGACTATTACTGAGCAGCCAGCTGAGCAGCGCCATGTCAATACGGTCTTTCAGAGCTACGCCCTCTTCCCACATATGACCATCTTCGACAATGTTGCCTTTGGTCTTAAGATGCAAAAGGTTGCAAAGCCGGAGATAAAACCCAGAGTGATGGAGGCCCTGAAAATGGTGCAGCTCGATCACCTGGCTCAGCGCAAGCCTCACCAACTCTCCGGTGGCCAGCAACAACGCGTTGCGATTGCCCGTGCCGTGGTTAACAAACCCAGAGTGTTACTGCTGGATGAATCCCTGAGCGCTCTGGATTATAAACTGCGTAAACAGATGCAGATCGAGCTCAAGCGGCTGCAACGTCAGCTTGGGATCACCTTTATCTTTGTGACCCACGATCAGGAGGAAGCCCTGTCGATGGCTGACCGCATCGTGGTGATGCGTGACGGGCGCATTGAGCAGCAGGGTAGCCCGCGCGATATCTATGAGTCGCCTAACAACCTGTTTGTAGCCCGCTTCATTGGCGAGAGCAACATCATGGATGGTGAGCTGCTGGAAAAAACCGATGATAAGACCTGGAAAGCCAGAGTCGAAGGGCGCAACTGCATCGTTCATACTCAGGAGCCTTTTAAGGTCGGCGATAAGATCTGTGTCCTGTTGCGCCCCGAAGATCTCAGGATGGAGGAGATCGCGCAAAACGAGCAGGCAGAGGGAATTGTAGGGAAGATCACCGAACGCAACTATAAGGGTGCGACCCTGGACTCTGTGGTTGAGCTTGAATCGGGTCAGCAGCTGATGATCAGTGAATTCTTTGACGAAGACGATCCGGATTTCGATTATAGCCTGGGCCAGAAGGTTTCAATCACCTGGGTCGATAGCTGGGAGGTGGTTCTGCCCTATGAAGCACACTAACACCTTTCGTAATTTTGCCATCACCCTGATCGTCGGCTGGCTGGCGGTGTTCGTGTTCGTCCCTAACCTGATGATCCTGGTCACCAGCTTCCTGACACGAGATGATGTCAATCTGATCCAGTATACCTTTAGTCTGGACAGCTACCTGAGGCTATTCGATCCTCTGTATCTAAAGGTGGTATTTCACTCCCTGAAGATGGCTTGTGTCGCCACCGGGATTTGCCTGTTGATTGGCTACCCCTTTGCCTACTTCATTGCCCAGATGCCAAAGCGCTGGCAGCCCCTGGCTCTATTTTTGGTGATCGTACCTTTCTGGACCAATTCACTGATCCGCGCCTATGCCCTTAAAACCATTCTTGGAATGCGTGGCCTGTTTAACTGGAGTCTGATGTCCCTTGGGATCATCGATCACCCGATCCGGATCCTCTATACCGAAACTGCGGTCATCATCGGACTCATCTATATACTGCTGCCCTTTATGGTGCTTCCCCTCTACTCCTCGATTGAGAAGCTCGATAAACGTCTGTTGGAGGCTTCTCATGATCTGGGTGCAGGTAAGCTACAAACTTTCTGGCGAATTGTCATTCCCCTGACCATGCCCGGGATCATCGCCGGATGCCTACTGGTCTTTATTCCGGCGATGGGGATGTTCTACATTCCGGATCTGCTGGGAGGGGCTAAGAACCTGCTGGTCGGTAATGTGATAAAGAGCCAGTTCCTGGATACCCGCGACTGGCCCTTTGGCTCAGCACTGAGTGTGATGCTGACCCTGCTGATGGCCCTCTTAGTCTTTATCTATTACCGGGTTGGTAAATTCCTCAACAAGAAGGTGGAACTCCATGACTAAGCTCTTCAAGTCCAGCTTCTTGTTTGTTCTATACGCCTATCTGTATATTCCGATCATCGTGCTGATCGCAAACTCCTTTAACCAGTCGCGCTTTGGCTTTCACTGGCAGGGGTTTTCGATGCGCTGGTATGAGGCGCTGTTTAATAATGACTCGCTGCTGACCGCGGCGGGTCACTCGATCACCATTGCCCTGCTCAGTGCCACAGCCGCGACCGCCATCGGCACCCTGACCTCGGTCGCACTATACCGCTACCGTTTTCGCTCTAAGGCGATGGTCAATGGCATGCTGTTTGTGGTGATGATGTCACCGGATATCGTGATGGCAATTGCCCTGCTGACCCTGTTCCTGGCTCTTGGCTTCTCCTTAGGATTCTGGTCTCTGCTGGCAGCCCATATCACCTTCTGCCTGCCCTTTGTGGTGGTCACCGTCTACTCCAGGCTCAATGGTTTTGATAAGAACATGCTGGAAGCCGCCAAGGATCTGGGTGCCACCGAGGGGACCACCTTTTGGAAAATCATTTTCCCACTGGCTCGCCCGGCGGTGGCCGCAGGCTGGCTATTGAGTTTTACCCTGTCACTGGATGATGTGATCATCAGCTCCTTCGTGACCGGCCCGGATTATCAGATCCTGCCGCTTCGAATTTATTCCATGGTTAAGATTGGGGTATCGCCCGATGTAAATGCTCTGGCGACCCTGTTACTCGTCGCATCACTATTCCTGGTGGTGCTGGCACAGTTACTGTTAAAGGACAAAAAATGATGAAAAAACTGATCGGAACACTCGCCTTCGTGTTCTTGGGCTCTCTGGCATCCCTGGCACATGCCGCAGAGAGCAAGGTCCTGACTATCTATAACTGGGCAGACTATATCCCGCAGTCTGTCTATCAGGAGTTCACCAAGGAGACCGGAATTGAGGTTCATGTCTCCACCTTTGACTCGAACGAAGCGCTTTTCTCCAAGCTCAAATTGCTGCAAAAAAGCGATGCTAAAGAGAGCTTCGATCTCATCGGCCCTTCAACCTATTATGTGCAGCGCATGGCCGCCCAGGGGATGCTGCACAAGTTGGATCACGCCAAGATCCCAAATCTTAAAAATTTAGAGTCTCAGGTGCTCAATCGCCCCTATGATCCGGGCAACCAATACTGTGTTCCTTATGTGTTTGGCAGTACCGCCATCGGCCTCAACCCTGAGATCCTGCCTGATACTCACATCGACAGCTGGAAACAACTCTGGGATCCAAAGTGGCAAGGCCAACTGCTACTGACCGATGATCCCCGCGAAGTATTCCAGATGGCGCTTATGGTTCTGGGCCTTAATCCGAACAGTCAAGATCCCGCCGAGATCAAACAGGCCTATGAATACCTTAAAAAGCTGATGCCAAACGTTCTGCTGTTTAATGCCGACACCCCACGCATGCCCTATCTCTCAGGCGATGTAGGCCTGGGAATGCTATGGAGTGATTCTGCATTCAAAGCGCTCAAGGATATGCCGGATCTTAAATATATCTACCCCAAAGAGGGTGCGATCTTCTGGAGTGACACTCTGGCCATTCCAAAGAACGCCAAGCATGTGGATGCAGCCTACAAGTTCATCAATTTCATCCTGCGCCCGGACATTGCCGCCAAGATCCTCCATGATCTGGGGAGCCGATCCCGAACAAGGCGATGATGGAATACATCAAGGTCAACTACCAAAAAACCATGGATGACAAAAAGGGCAAGCAACACCAGTATTTTGCTCAGCTGATGAAGGTGATCGACAATCAGGCCCTCTACCCGCCTGAAAGCGTCATCGAGCACGGCAAATTCCAGCAAGATGTTGGCGATAAGGCCAACCAGCTCTACCAGAAATACTGGCAGCTTCTCAAAGCAAACCAGTAACCCTCCAAAGGCTGATTGCAGTGCAATCAGCCTTTTTCTTCAGATCGTTTTGTACCAATAACGAACTTTTATATATCCTGCGGATGGCTATTTGCCACTATGTGGCAATTGTCGGTATCGCCCGACCGGCGAGTCACTTTTCTGTCAAGAAAAGTAACCAAAAGTTCGCTCCGCGCTGCGAGTCCCTCCGCAGAGCTGCGCAGTTCGGCATCCTGCCTCGAAAACAAAAATAGTGGGTTTATCGTTCGCCTCGGAGCTCGCTAACGGGGTTTAAACTCCCCTTTGATTCGCACCGAAGGGTCACGTTGGTGTTTGAGATTGAAGGATATGGATATCCTGAAAGCAGGGTCGAGCCATGGATGGCTCGTTTCTGCGTATCTCATAAAACCAGTGGCTCTGAGGATCAACGCGAATCGAGGGGCACCCTCGGGGTTGTTAGGGGACTGGGTGAGCAGTCCCCCTGACCCGCAGTCCGCGGCCGGACAATTGTGCCACAGGCACAAAAATCTGACCGCAGGTCAAACTATCCTGGTTCGCTTTGTACCAAAAGCGAACTTGATAGCATTGCATGCAGCTAATATTGTGGCTTCGCCACAGATATGCCGGGGTGCCGGCAGCACATTACTTTTGAACCGCCAAAAGTAATCAAAAGCTCCCTTCGCGTGATGGGTCCCTCCATCAAGCTCCGGTGCTCGGCATCGTGCCTCGAAAACAAAAATAGTGGTTTTATAGTTTGCCTAGGCACTTGCTCACGGGTGTTACTTCCCCTTTGATTCGCGCCTGAAAATCATAATGCGAGTGAAGCCGAATGGCAGGACGCCATGAGTGCATAGCCACGCCAGGGGTGAAGTCTCTCCCGGAGAGACAGAGCGAGAGATAGGGATATCGAACTGGTTAGGCATATCATGGATGGTATGCGGCGTGTCTATGTTGAGCTTCAAGGAGTAAGTGATTTTCAGGATCTCCACGAATCGAGGGGCACCCTCGGGGTTGTTAGGGGAACTGGGTGAGCAGTTCCCCTGACCCGTAGGTAGCTTACGCCATCCATGGCTTCCGCTGCATTCGCACATCCTTGTGCAGCATCCGCTGCCGGACGATTGTGCCACAGGCACAAATACTCAGTCCGAAGGACAAAGAGCCACAAACTCACCATTGCCCACTCAGACCAGACTGTTGCGCCAGCTGCCGGGACTCGATTCCCCGACCGCTGCCATACACACCGATACCCTGTTGCAGGGCGCTCTCTAATAAGCGCTTAAGAGGCTCTGAGTTAAGGGTCGAGAGTTTACGAGTCGCCACCGCAGACAGAAACAGGTATTCCAGTGGCAGGGTATCGAGCAGCGCAAAAGGCAATCGATCACCGTGATTAACCATCAGCCCTAAGCGAACCCCGGATAAACGTGCCTGTAACACCAGGGCATACAGCGCCAGATCCTGCTGCAGACTGAAGCTGTCATCGAGCAAAATCACCAGGCGCGAAAGATCAAAAGAGAGCTCAGCAAGCCAATCCCGAAGCTCAGGCCAATGCTGCTGTGGAAACAGTCTGTGATGCACAAACACTAAACCATCCGAAGATTCACAAAGCTTCTCAGCCAGGCTCTGTTCAGCCAGGCTCAAAAGATAGCGCCCCTCCTCATCACCATACCAGTTGCTGATCCCCCGGACTGGATAAAGCGTGTTTGACTGCGCAGGGTTTGAGACAGGTAGTGAAAAAGCAGAACCCGCTTGATCCCCTGTTCATCCACAGGTTTAGAGGTCGCCGCGACAACAGGCCAGCCCTGGCGGCTCAACAGATCGGCTATGCTTTGCAGTACCTGAGACTCCTGGCCACTGAGAAGCCATAAGGGAGCGCGTGTCTCACTGTCTTTCCAGGACTCAAGACAGCTCAACAGATCCTCCCCACCCAACCAGAGATCACAGATCATCAGATCCCAGGGCTCCCGGGCGCAGGTTGCGACCTCCCGGGGATCACCTTTTTGCCAGCTACACTGCTTTAACCCCACCTGCTTGAGTTGATGAAGCAACATCTTGCCCTGAAAAGGATGATCTTCGAACAACAAGACTCTCTGGCAAGCCAACCACTCATGCCAGGCCCCCAGTAATCGCTGCCTTGCCTGCTCAACCTGGCTTCGCACCTCAGGAGAGGCTACGGACCATACCCCCCTCCTACAGCTTGCCTCAATCCAATCTCTAACGCTTCGGGAAGAGGCTGGCAATGAAGGGCTATCAGATGCTCGCCGCTTAAGCGACTGGCCAGCCACTGCTCGGGATCGAGCCAGCGCCGGATCATCAGCTCAGGCGTATCTGAAAAATGATGCTCAGCCCAGCTCATTGAGGCATCATCCAGGCAGTTAAACTGCACAGGCTCGATCTGCTCCACACCATTGTCATCTTCAAACAATAGCGCCTCAAGCTCTTCTGGGGTCAGCCTCTCATGGTTCATTCGATCCTACAGCCTCTTTACTCCTGATAATCTCGAATTTACTCCAATTTCAGGCAATAAAAAAGCCAGCTTTTGCTGGCTTTTTAAAAGATTCAGGCTAATCCTGAGGCTTGCTGTCTTCTACCCTGGATTTGAGCTTCTGACCGGGTCGAAATGTTACCACTCGACGAGCCGAAATGGGGATATCCTCCCCGGTTTTAGGATTGCGCCCAGGTCGTTGGGTCTTGTCTCGCAGATCAAAGTTTCCAAATCCTGAAAGCTTGACCTGCTCACCATTTTCGAGAGCCTCACGGATCTCTTCGAAAAAAGCATCAACCAACTCCCTGGCTTCACGCTTACTAATTTTTAGCTGGCAGAACAGATGTTCTACGAGATCGGCCTTGGTCAGCGCCATAGTTAAACCCTCAAGGTCGCATTGAACTCCGCTTTGAGTGCTTCCACTACGCAATCGATAGTTTCAGCGATCTCTTGCTCCTCCAGCGTCCGGGACTGATCCTGAAGCGTCAGAGCGATGGCTACGCTCTTTTTATCCTCAGCAACACCCTGACCCTGGTATATATCAAATAAGTTTATTCCAACTATATGATTTTGACCAAGTTTTTTAATCGCTTGTAACAAATCTCCTGCTGCAACCTCACGATCAACGATCAACGCCAGATCGCGACGGTTTGCCGGGAATTTAGAAACAGCCTCAATCTCGGGGACCAGACGCTCCGTCAAAGCCTCCAGCTCAATCTCAAACACGACCGCCTTAGACTTAAGACCCACGGCTTTTTGCTGTGCCGGATGCACAGTCCCGATGACTCCAACCTGACGCTCGTCCAGGAAGATCCCGGCACACTGCCCCGGGTGCAGAGCACTGTGGGTCACGGCACGGAACTCGAAGCGATCGGCATAGCCGGTCAGATCAATTAAAGCCTCCAGATCGCCCTTGAGATCGAAAAAGTCGACCGCGCGAGTAGGCAGATCCCAATGCTCATCACTGACTGAACCCATCACCAGCACGCTCAGCATCTGCTGCTGTTTAACAGCTAATGCTTCATCCGCATCCGGCACAAAGCGCAGACCCGATTCAAACAGGCGTACCCGTGATTGCTGACGGTTCTGGTTATACAGGGCCGCATCCAGCAGACCCGGCAGCAGAGACAGACGCATCGCCGACATCTCTTCGGAGATCGGATGCGGCAGGATCAGCGCCTCCTGCTCAGGGAATAGCTTTTGCTGCAGTTTCGGGTCAACGAAGCTATAGGTGATCGCTTCCTGATAGCCTCTGTCCACCAGCAGCTGCCGCAGGCGGCTCAGGGGTAGCTCAGCTTCACGATGATTCGTCATTTTGAGATCAGCAGCCGGAGCGACCGAAGGCAGGTTATTGTAGCCATACAGGCGCGCAACCTCTTCAATGAGATCCTGCTCAATCGCCATATCAAAACGCCAGGCGGGAGCCACGACTCGCCAGCCCTGCTCAAGAGCCTCAACCTGCATTCCCAGACAGTTGAGGATAGAGACCACATCTTCATCTTTGAACTCAAACCCGATCAGGGCATTGAGCTTTTCCCGGCGCAGCTCGATGGGCTGAGCCTGGGGTATATGCTGCTCACTGACCGCTTCACAGACAGGTGCGACCTCACCCCCGCAGATGCTCACCAGCAGCTCGGTTGCACGTTCCATCACATGGGATTGCAGCTGTGGATTCACTCCACGCTCAAAGCGATGTGAGGAGTCAGTGTGCAGGCCATAACGACGGGCACGACCGCGGATCGCATCCGGGTTAAACCAGGCACACTCCAGCAGGATGTCGCGGGTAGACTCGGTTACTGAGGTCGCCTCACCACCGAAGATCCCGGCCATCGCCACCGCACGCTCATCATCGGCGATCACCAGCACATCCGGCTCAAGCGTGATCTCTTTACCATCCAGCAGCACCAATTTTTCGGCCGCCTCGGCCTGACGCACCGTGATCCCACCCTTGAGGGTATTGAGATCAAAGGCATGCATCGGCTGACCATACTCAAGCAATACATAGTTGGTCACATCAACCACGGGATCGATGGAGCGGATCCCACAGCGACGCAGTTTTTCCTGCATCCACAGTGGAGTTGCTGCATTGAGGTTAATATTGCGAATGATTCGTCCCTGGTAGCGGGCACAGGCAGCCGGGGCCGCCAGCTGGATCTCGATGCGATCATCCAGGCTCGGAGCAACCGGGCTAAACTCGGGCTCGCACACAGAGGTGCGGTTCAGGGCCGCCACTTCTCGGGCGATCCCGGCAATGGAGAGACAATCACCACGGTTTGCGGTCAGGTCAACATCAATCACCTGATCATCAAGCTGCAACAGCTCTCGAATATCGGTACCGATCGCCGCATCCTGGGGCAGCTCGATGATCCCATCGGATTCGACATCGATGCCAAGCTCGGTGTAGGAGCAGAGCATGCCGAAAGAGGGCCGGCCACGCAACTTGGCTTTCTTGATTTTAAAGTTACCTGGCAGTACCGCGCCCACACAGGCAACCGCAACCTTGAGACCCAGGCGGCAGTTTGATGCGCCGCAAACAATATCCAGCAGCTCTTCAGCGCCGACATTGACCTTGGTGACTCGCAGCTTATCGGCGTCCGGATGCTGACCGCATTCAACCACCTCACCGACAACCACCCCTGAGAATTCACCAGCGACAGGGGCTACTTCATCCACTTCCAGACCGGCCATGGTGATCTGCTCTGCCAGTTCATCGGCAGTCTTGTCCAGCTTCACCCATTCCTGTAACCAGCTTTTGCTGAATTTCATAACTACTCTGCCTCTTTATTTGAACTGTCTGAGGAAACGAAGATCATTTTCGAAAAATGCCCGCAGATCGGAGACGCCGTAACGCAACATGGTCAGGCGCTCAACTCCCATTCCAAACGCAAAGCCGCTATAGCGCTCCGGGTCGATATTGACCGAACGCAGGACATTCGGGTGAACCATGCCGCAACCTAAGACCTCGAGCCATTTACCATTCTTACCCATCACATCCACTTCGGCACTAGGCTCTGTGAATGGGAAATAGGAGGGACGGAAGCGGATCTGCAGATCTTCCTCAAAGAAGTTATGCAGGAAGTCGTGGAGGATCCCTTTGAGCTCGGTAAAGCTCACCTTCTCATCCACCAGCAGGCCTTCGACCTGGTGGAACATGGGAGTGTGGGTCTGATCGTAATCATTACGATACACCCGCCCCGGAGAGATGATCCGCAGAGGAGGCTGCTGCTGCTCCATGGTGCGGATCTGCACCCCGGAGGTCTGAGTCCGCAGCATCAGCTTAGGATTGAAGAAGAAGGTATCGTGATCCGCACGCGCCGGGTGATCGGCGGGGATATTCAGCGCATCAAAGTTATGGAAATCATCTTCCACTTCGGGACCGGTTGCCACAGAAAAGCCCAGCTCCCCAAAGAAGCTGCTGATCCGCTCAATGGTACGGGTCACAGGGTGCAGCCCGCCATTTTCCAGGCGACGTCCCGGTAGGGTTACATCAATGGTTTCAGAGGCAAGTTTCTGATTCAGAGCTTCCTGCTGCAGGGCCTCACGGCGCGCATGAATCGCCTGCTGCACCTGTTGCTTCGCCTGGTTGATCACCTGGCCCGCCTCACGGCGCTCTTCAGGAGGTAATTTACCCAGCTGTTTGAGCTGATCGGTTAATACCCCTTTCTTACCCATGTAATGCACGCGAATATCTTCGAGTGCTTGGCTGTCCATCGATTTTTCGATGTCTTGCAGCGCTTTTGCAATCACATCTTCAAGGTGTGGCATGGCAGTCTGATTTCCTCCCCTTTGCAGAGGTTGTTCATGTTCGATACAAAGGGGCAAATAGTACTGAAAACTAACGGGTTTGGCTAGCTTGAGCCCCCTAAATGGGCAATCTTTGACAAATAATGCACCCACCGCAGTCGGGAGAATCAAAACCTTCACCAATTGAAACCCGATATTCACATCCGAGTGCGTTGTAGCAACATCTATCTGCAAAGGTGGATCTGTGGAGGGGGCGGCGGAATTAGGGTAGACTTGGCGCCTTTCAACAGATTTAAGCAAGTAGTGGAGAGTAGGATGGCAAATCCAGCCATTGGTTTTATCAGTCTTGGTTGCCCTAAAAACCTGGTCGACTCAGAGCGGATCCTGACCCAGCTGCGTATTGAGGGCTACGAAATCACGCCCGACTACAAAGATGCCGCACTGGTGATCGTTAATACCTGCGGATTTATCGACAGTGCGGTACAAGAATCACTTGAAACCATTGGAGAGGCCCTTGCCGAAAATGGCAAGGTTCTGGTGACCGGCTGCCTGGGCGCCAAAGAAGAGGCCATTCGTGAGGTTCATCCTAAGGTACTGGGGATCACCGGCCCCCATGCCTATCAGGAAGTGATGCATGCGGTGCATCGTCATGTCCCGCAGCCAACCCATAACCCTTATGAGAAGCTGTTGCCGGAGCAGGGAGTTAAACTGACTCCTCGTCACTACGCTTATCTCAAGATCGCCGAGGGTTGTGATCACGCCTGCACCTTCTGCATCATCCCCTCGCTGCGAGGAAAGCTGGACAGCCGCCCCATCGGCGATGTGCTGAGTGAAGCCAAGCGCCTCAAGGATGCCGGAGTTCAGGAGCTGCTGATCGTCTCCCAGGATACTGCTGCCTATGGCGCCGATATTCGCTACCGCACCGGATTCTGGGACGGTCGCCCGGTGAAGAGTACCCTCCGTCAGCTGTGTGAAGAGCTGGCAAAATTCGGGATCTGGGTGCGTCTGCACTATGTCTACCCCTACCCCATGGTCGATGAGCTGGTCGAACTGATGGCCGAGGGGAAGATCCTGCCCTATCTGGATATTCCGCTGCAGCATGCCAGCGTCGGCGTGCTTCGCAATATGAAGCGCCCCGGTAACGTCGATAAGATGATGGAGCGGGTCAAACGCTGGCGGGAGATCTGCCCGGATCTGACGATTCGCTCAACCTTTATTGTCGGCTTCCCCGGTGAAACCGATGACGATTTCGAACAGCTGCTGGAGTTTATCCGCGAAGCTCGCCTGGATCGGGTTGGCTGCTTCCAGTACAGCCCGGTTGAGGGTGCCAGAGCGAATGACATAGCTGAACCTGTCAGCGACGAAGTCAAGGAGGAGCGCTTCCACCGCTTCATGGCGCTGCAGCAAGAGATCTCGACCGAAAAGCTGGCAGAGAAGGTGGGTAAGACCCTGCCGGTCATCATCGATGAGATTGATGAAGAGGGAGCGATCGGTCGCAGCATGGCAGATGCACCTGAGATTGATGGCCTGGTATATCTCAACGGCACAACCAAGCTTGAGGTCGGTCAAATCTACCCTGTGACCATTGAGCACTCAGATGCTTATGATCTCTGGGGCTCGATCGCTCAAGAGTCGCTCGGTTAACGATGCCCCCCCGAAAGCCAGCCCCGCCGGGCTGGCTTTTTATTAAGATAAAACAAGCCTCTATCTTTTTCGAGGCGCCATGGGTAGGATTAGAGATTAAAAGTCAGGCTTAAAAAAGGAGGTGAACCGAACGGATGCCACCTCCAACCGGGGGAAAGATTACTCCTCTCAATTTTAGTGCAAAAAAAACGATTCAGCGCAGATTCAGTCCTGATGAATAGACTGTTATCATTAATCTCAGGATCACCGGAGTCGACCCAAGCACCATGAAGATACTCATTGTTGAAGACGACCAGTTACTTGCCCACCACCTAAGCTCAGTTCTGAGTGAGCAAGGTCATCAGACACTGACAACCGATCGCAGTAAAGAGGCGCTTTACTACGCCAGTGAATATCCTATCGATATCGCTATCATCGATCTCGGCCTTCCTGATAGTGATGGGATCAGCCTCATCAAGAAACTGCGCGCCCAGAAAATCAGCTTTCCGATCCTGATCCTCACCGCTCGCAGCAACTGGCAGGATAAGGTCGACGGTCTGGAAGCTGGTGCCGATGACTATATGGTCAAGCCGTTCCAGCATGAGGAGCTCAAGGCCCGGATGAATGCACTGCTGCGCCGTAGCAGTGGCTTTGTCTCTCCTAAGGTCACCGCCGATCCCTATACCCTGGATCTCTCCAGTAAAACCCTGTTGATGAACGAAGACACTATTACCCTAACCTCATTCGAGTACTCGATCCTGGAATACCTGATGCGCAACAGCAAACAGGTGGTTTCTAAACAGCAGCTGCTGGATCAGTTATATGGTGACAACGAAGGTGATCCCAACACCATTGAGGTGATGATGAGCCGGCTACGTAAAAAAATTGATCCCCAGGGGACTATCCATCCGATCTCAACCATTCGCCGCCAGGGGTATATTTTTAACCTGTCATGCAGCTGATCTCACGCTCACTCCACTTTAAGCTGCTTCTTTCTTCATTTATCGTGATTTTTTTGATCATGATGGGCTTGGCATCTTTTCAGATCCGAGCCTACATCAGCTCACAGCAGCGGGCTTATAACCATAAGCTGACCCAAACCCTGACCCGGGTGGTCAAAACCTCGCTGCAGGGTTTGTCCGATATTTCACAGATCAATCTGGATCTGGTGCTGAAAAACCCCGATCTGCCGAAGGATGTCGATCTTCTGGTCTGTCACTACGGCGATCAGCCCGAGCTGGTTGAGAGTAATATCCACAACCCGGAACTGAGATCCTATAAAAACCAACTTTGTCCTCTGTTGAGCATGCAGGCGGCACCGGACAATGTTCCCTTCCCGACCTCGGTACTCGACCTGCCGGGCAGTGATAGTTACTTTGTCCTGCGCACCCGCTTTCAGCATAATCCGCCGCTCCCGGGTTTTAGCTATGATCTTATTCTACTGACATCCAAGAAACCCTTTGATCAGGATGTAATGAACTATGTGAAGACGGTGATTATCCGCACCATAGCTCACTATATCTTTGTCCTGTTTTTCCTGATCATCACCACCCGCTGGAGCCTGCGCTCTCTGAACCGGATCACCGGACAGATTGGGGAGATCCGTAAGGGAAAACGCCAGTTGCTCAGCGAAGATTATGAGTTGGAGCTACAACCCCTGACCAGCTCTTTAAACAAATTGCTGCAAAACGAACGACAACAGCGAACCCGCTATCAGAATGCGATGAATGATCTGGCCCATAGCCTGAAGACCCGGCTGGCACTGATTCGGATCACCGCCCATGAACAGGGGCTGAGCCCCGAGGCTACTCAGCAGCTTGATGAGCAGATCATGGCGATGAACCAGATCGTTCTCTATCAACTCAGGCGGGCCGTTGCCGGGCGCCAGGGTCTCTCGGATCATAAAACCGACGTGATCCCCCTGGTAAGTAAGCTTTTGACCAGCCTGGAAAAGGTCTATCGCGATAAGCGGGTGCAGGTCACGACTCACTTTGGAGATGACACCTCCTTTATCGGCGATCCCAATGATCTGATGGAGCTTTTCGGCAACCTGCTGGACAACGCCTTCAAGTTTGCCATCTCCCAGATCAGCATCACAGTCCGCCAGGAGACCGATCACCTGCTCATCATCATAGAGGATGACGGACCTGGGATCCCAGTCGAGTTAAGGGATAAGGTGCTGCAGCGAGGGGTTCGCGCCGATACCTCCCCGGGACAGGGGATAGGCATGGCAGTGGTCCATGAAATCATCGACAGTTATGCAGGCTCGCTCACCATCGAGGACTCCGAGTTGGGGGGAGCCCTGATGCGAATCCACCTCAGTAATAACTAACAGGTTTTGCAGCTTAACTCATTGAGCTGCAACCTCCCCTTTCTGACGGGGGCTGATAAGCTTCTCCAGAGAAAAGTCATAAGCTTTGAGCTGAGGATTAAGTACCTTTGAATACTGCCTGAAATCGATCTGCTGCCAGTCCCTTTGGCCAAACAGCCGGATATAGCGATTGATGTTAGAGCGGGTGAGTGGATACATCCGGGTTTTTATAATGGTTCCGGGATCATCGGCAAAATCCCGGCCATGGTGATAATCATAGATCAGAACCAGAGCCCATCCCCCTCCATGAAATGGCCACCCACAGTCCCTGAGATCACCTTGGACTGCAGAGCACGGATCCCCTGTGCCGTCCAGTCGATACCACCGGTTAAGATCTCTGTGCCCAGAGATTTGTGGAACTCCTTGATCGCCTTGACAGCTCCCAGGGACATGAGATCACTGGCGCTCCAGATGATACTTGTCTGTGGGTAGCGATCAAGCAACTGCATCGACTTCCTATATGACTCAGCCTTACTCCAGTCTGTATCTGCGAGTCGATTCAATCGGGCATGAGAGGTTTCAGCGACCGCACGCCGTAGCCCCTGCCCCCTGGCTGCCGCCACCCTGTTTCCGACCCCCCCGGTAATCCCGATGATCTCAAGCTCACCCTTAGGATCTGCAAGCTTCTTTTCCCGGGCCTGGGCAATCAGACTCTTTGCCAGGATATAACCCGCATACTCATCATCGGGATACATCTTACCAATCCAGTTTGCATACCGCCCTCTGGGCTCGCCGATGATTTGGGTATCGCTCTCAGACACATCGGAGTTGATAGAGAAAAACTTGATCCCCTGCAGCCGGGCCTCCTCCATGATCACACCAGAGATCCGATTGAGCAGCAGGCTGACTAAATAATCCGGTTTATCTGCGGTACGGATCTCCCGGCGCGCTAGCTCCAGCAGCTGGCGATTCCCTGCATCTGAGTGCAACACTTTCAGGCGGATCTCAAGATCTGCCGCAGAGGCCTGCATCACAGAGACCAGTTCATCCCAAAAGGGATCCCCCTGAGCGACGGGCGAGATAAAAGTCACTTTAAGGGGCTCTTTAGCGCTCGTCATGCCAGTTGTGAATCCTGCGAACAGGAGTACTGTTGCCACCAGCAATGTTCTGTTGATTAGTGTCCATGTTGCTCTCATGACTCCCCCTGTCCATTCAGGATATGACTGAGACCAAACCGGTAGTGGGTAAGCTGCGGATTATGAAACTTTGAGAACTGTTTGAAGTCGATCTGATTCCAATTGTGGGTACCAAACTGCTGCAGATAAGGGTGAACATTGTCTGAAGTTAACGCTTCCATTTTTGTCTTGAGCCAAACCCCATGGGAATCAGAAAAATCGATCCCATGATGGTAATCATGGAGTAAGATCAGCGCCCAGGCACCCTCCATGAAATGCCCTCCAACTGTGACTGTCATCCTCTTCTCGTAAACCGATTGCAGACCTCTGTCGGTCCAGTCGATACCACCGGTCAGAATATCTATCCCCGGACTCTTGCCCAGCTGCTCAATTGCGTCGATGGCCCCAAGCGATATGAAGTCACTTGCTGCCCAAACAATGGTTGTTTCAGGGTAGCGAAGCAGCAATCCCGCAGCCTTCTGCCTCGACATCTGCTGACTCCAGTCGGTATAAGCAACCTGTTGTAACCGGACATCCGGGAATTCGCTCACTGCACGTCTTAATCCGCCGAGCCTGTCATCGGAAACCGAAGTCCCCCTTCCCCCGCAATCGCGATGATCTGGATCTGATGCTGTTTATCGGTAAGATTTTTCTCGCGGGCTTTCTCGATTAACTTCTTTCCTAACAGATACCCGGCATAGCTGTCATCAGGAGACATCTTGCCGATCCAGCTTTTGTAACGCTCCCTGGGTTCACCCAGCTTTTTTCTCTCGTCCCGGGAAAGATCTGAATTGACTGAGAAAAACTTAACCCCTCTTTTTTCGGCCTCCTCAATCATCAGGGGAGCAACCCGGTTGAGCAACAGTGTGACAAAATAATCGGGTTTATCCACAGCGGAAAGCTCCTGGCGGGCAAGCTGCAGGCTCTTGAATCGATTTCCGGGCTCAGAGTTGATTATTTTTAGCTGTACGCCGAGGTCATCAGCAGATGCCTGCATGAATGAGACCAGCAGATCCCAGAAGGGATCACCGGGAGGATCTGGATTCAAAAGCGTTACTCTTAGAGGCTGTGCCGTGGCACAAGCGAGGATCCCAAGAGTCAGAGCCAGCGGAAGCAGCGCCCGCTTTAAGATCCGTAGCGGCTTGCAAAGTAATGGATAACAGCT
Source organism: Dongshaea marina (assembly GCF_003072645.1). Lineage (NCBI taxonomy): Bacteria > Pseudomonadati > Pseudomonadota > Gammaproteobacteria > Aeromonadales > Aeromonadaceae > Dongshaea > Dongshaea marina. Next base: position 2,317,116 of record NZ_CP028897.1, on the reverse strand, counting down.
AAAAGACAAGCGATCCACAGGAGCTTCCTTCACCGGCTCTTCAAACTCTCTATACTATAGCTCAGCTCTTTTGGCTCCGTCCCTTCAGCTCTGGCGCTTGTCTAACCCAGATGAGTCACTTATAGTCGCCCCATACTTAGCTACTCTTATGATCATGCGATTACTTCTTTGTGTGCTGCTGTTGCTGCTGTGTGGTGCCGGATTCTGGCTCTATCAGCAACACGATCCTAAACAACTCATCCGGGCCTGGCTGGGGGATCAAGATACCCAGTATCAAAGAGCCGTCGCCTATGATCTGGGCAAGGGAGTCGCTCAGGATAGCCAGCAGGCCTTTTACTGGTATCACAAGGCCGCGCAGCAGCAATCAGCAAACGCCGAGTATGCGCTGGGGCTGATGTATGAGAACGGGCGCGGTTACCCGCAAAACTATCAACTTGCCGCACACTGGTATCAAGTGGCAGCCCTTAAAAATCAACCGCTGGCGCAACTTAACCTCGGCCTGTTCTATCTCCAGGGTAAGGGTGTCATCCAAGACGACGCCAAAGCATTGCAGTGGTTTGAAAAGTCTGCAGGCTGGGGATACGATCGCGCCATGTATAACCTGGGCATCATGTTTGCCAAGGGCCTCGGCACCCCCCGCGATAGCAAAAAGGCGCGCCACTGGTTTGAACGGGCAGCCCAGTGGGGCTCGGCCCGGGCCCAAACCAAACTCGCAGCCCTCTATCGCTCCGGCAGAACTCACAGCGATCATCAAGCCGCGGCGAAATGGTATGAGCAAGCCGCCAGGCAGTGGGATAGAGACGCTCAATTTAACCTTGGGCTGATGTATAACAAGGGGCTGGGAGTTGAGCGTAACTTTAGCAAGGCGATACTCTGGTATCAGAAAGCGGCCGGCCAGGGAGATATCAATGCCCAACACAACCTTGGCTTTATCTATGCCAATGGCATGGGAGTACCAATCGATTCAGGGAAGGCTGTCTTCTGGTATCAGCAAGCGGCCCGGCAGGGAGAGAGCTTCGCCCAGTGCATGCTGGGACAACTCCTGTTAAAACACTCAGCCCAAAAAGATCACCTCTCTAAAGCCCTCAGGTGGTACCAGAAGGCTGCGAACTCAGGCGATGCCGCAGCACAGTATCAGCTCGCCATTCTCTATCAGCAGGGCAAGCTACTTCCTCGAAATCCGCTCAAGGCCCGTCACTGGTATACAAAATCCGCTCAGCAGGGAAATCCCCTCGCCCAATATCAGCTCGGCAGCTTGTTTGCGGACAGTAAACCACTCCAGGCTCTGCACTGGTATCGCCAATCCGCGATGCAGGGCTATCTCCCCGCACAGCTGAAAATGGGTGAAGCCTATGCCTTGGGTCTGGGCGTCCCCATCGACTTTAAGCTTGCCTATGCCTGGTACGCCAATGCAGCACAGCGTGGTAGTCAGGAGGCTTCCAAAAATCTTACCCTGGTAGGCAGGCAACTGGCTGCCGAAGAGCTCAATACTGCCAAGGCCCTTGCGTTCAAGCTGGGAGTTTCAGATACCAGCAGCTTCTCTGCGGAGTGTAGTTAGGCTCCCCAAAAAAGACGGAGCGCCTGGCTCCGTCTCTTAACCAAACAATTTCTCTATTTTTTAATCACCTTCACGCTATAGCGACCATTGGATTGAGCATAGGCTCCATGGATATCGGTCTCAAATCCCGGATAGTGAGCACCGATCTCACACAGCATCTCCAGGAAATCCAATACCGGACGGCTTTTTTCTGTGATCATCTCACCGGGCATCACCAGAGGGACTCCCGGAGGATAAGGCAGGATCATATTGGCATTGATCTTACCGACCATCTCATCCATATAGCACTCTTCAACATTGCCCTTAAGCTCCTCCTGGAACGCCGCATGAGGCGTCATCACCATCTCAGGCAACACTTCAAAGGCGCTGAACATCAGCTTCGGTAGATCATGCTGACACACCAGCTTATGGATCCCCTGCGCCAGTTCCTGGACTCGCATATTTTCATAGAACTCAGGGTTCTCGGCATACAGGCTTGGCAACATGTTTTTGATCCTGAGGTTCAGATCATAAGCCCGCTTAAACTCAGTTAATCCGCGCAGCAGGCTCAGTGCCTTGGTTTTATCGATTCCGATACTAAACAGGAATAGTAGATTATAGGGACCGGTCTTCTCCACAATGATCCCATGCTGATCCAGGTACTTGGCAACAATGGAGGCCGGGATCCCCGTTGGTTGCAGCTTGCCATCCTTGTCGAGACCAGGAGTCAGCAGGGTCACCTTAATCGGATCCAGATACATGTGATCCTGGTCCATCGCCTTGAATCCATGCCATTTAGCTTTTGGATCCAGGTTCCAGCAAGCCAACTCATCGATATCATCCGGCTGCCAGACATCAAAGAACCAGCTATCTGACTCAGCCTCAAGCTTCTTGATCTCTTTTCTGAAACGAATCGCCCGCTCCACCGAGTCGGAGATGAGACGCCGCCCGGCATTTCCCTTCATCATGGCGGCCGCCGTTTCTGTGGAGGCCACGATGCCATAATGAGGCGAGGTTGAGGTATGCATCATGTAGGCTTCATTGAAGGTCTCTTCATGGATCTCCCCCTTCACATGGATCATCGATGCCTGGGAAAATGCCGCCAACAGCTTGTGAGTCGACTGGGTCTCATAAAACACCTTGCCCTCTACCCGCTCGCCACTCATCCCACAACGCCCCTTATAGATGGGGTGGAAGTTGGTATAGGGAACCCAGGCAGAATCGAAATGAATCGATGCCACATCCAGGGTTTTCTTAATACTGTCGGTGTTATATAACAAGCCATCATAGGTTGAGTTGGTGATCACCGCATGACAGGGCCAACTGGCATCCTTGGTCTCAGATACTCTTTTTTGGATCACCTCTTTGGTGAACTCACTGTGGGGTATCCCTCCCAGGATCCCGTAGGCATTGCGGGTGGGTCTGAAATAGATGGGGATCACATTGCTCATCATCATCAGATGGGTCAGTGACTTATGGCAGTTGCGATCGATCAGAACCGTTGAGCCGGCTGGACAGGAGTACATGCCAACAATCTTATTGGCGGTAGATGTTCCGTTGGTCACTATATAGCTACGGTCTGAGTTAAAGGTATGAGCAATATACTCCTCCGCCTCTTTATGGGGGCCACTATGATCCAGCAGTGACCCAAGCTCAGAAACCGAGATTGAGATATCCGAGCGCATGGTATTGGCGCCGTAGAAATCATAAAAAAGACTGCCAGCCGGACTCTTAAGGTAAGCGGTTCCCCCCATGTGTCCGGGGGTACAGAAGGTATACTTCCCCTCATGGGCATACTTGAAAAGCGCCTTGGTCAAAGGGGGAAGAATGGCATCAACATACTCAAGAACCGCCTGATCAATCTTTTGCGCTATATCTTCAGCCATTCCCAGTGCATATTCAAAAAAGCTCACATTCAGCCGCAGATCACTAAGATCGATGTCTAATGCTGAGCTTAAATTGGCAAAAGCGAACAGAGGAAGTTTCTCGTTGAGAACCCCCACATCACGGCACAGATCCAGGCCATAGTTATCCCAGTCGAAGATCACACCAGCGATCCTGGCATTGTTCTCAATCAGCTTCAGCAGATCATTGCGATCACTCGGGTAAACCACATGGTAGTCCATCTCCGTCAGGGTATCGTGGAGCTGGTTGAGGGGTTCCTCCTTAAAATAGGGCTCCAAGTGTTCCATGATGGCAATAATATTCATAATAAACTCCTTTTCACTTACAAAAGCGACCGAACTTGGTGTCAAAAGCCTGTCTACTGATCAGGCTTCATTTTTATGATTGCGCACTGTTACCTTGTTTACGTCCCACCTTATAGGAGTAGAACATCATAATAATCAGGCTGACCACTATGGTTCCGGCCAGATCGTGCTGGTTTGCTGTGGCCAGCGCATACAGACAAAACAGCGAGGCGAAGACACAGGCGATCAGGGCCAACACGCTGCGAGTGGTTGCCCCCTCCATCTTAATAAGGCACAGCGCCGAATAAAAATAGGGCAGCATGGTCAGCAGCACCGCGATGCTGGTCAGGATCCCGAACAGATCGGCGGCATGCCCTCCTCCCCCGGAGCTCACCATAGTGATGATCACCATCAGGATCGTCATCTTGACAGAGGCGAGCAGCAATCCTTTTTTAGGAACGCCCTTGCTGTCTATCTCGCCGTACACCTTGGGGAAGTTTCCATCATGAGCAGCCCTGGCTCCGGCCTGTCCCACCAGCATCATCCAGGAGCCCAGTGAGGTCAAACAGGCAAACGCAGTAAAGGCAGATACCACAGGTGCAGCCCAGGAGCCAAACATAGTGGTCGCACTCATAGAAAAGGGAGCCCCCGATGCCGCCATCTGGGCATTGGGAAACATTCCGGCGATCACCTGAGTCGCCAGAATATAGACGACGCCGGCCAGTATCGTCCCCCCATAGTTGCCAGAGGTACGGTCCGCTTAGGGTTATTAACCAATCCGGTACTCACGGCAGCAGACTCGATCCCGATAAAAGCCCACATACAGAAGATAATGCTACTGCTGATGGCATGCATATCGGTGCCGCCGCTTCCATTCCAATTCGCCCGGTAGATCGCTGCATCAAACCAGCCCCAACCAAGAACCGCGGTGCAGATCACCGGGATCAGGATCAGAAATAGGCCCAGGGTCGTCAGGCGACTGACCCAGGAGCCCCCATCAGGTTGATGAAGGTAAAAATCCACACAATTACAATCGTCGCGATCCCGGCTGCAACCGGGTTGTTAAGCTCAGGAAAAAACACCGACAGATAAGAGACTGCGGTGATCCCGATCGCCAGATTACCGATCCAGTTCGCGTGATAATAGAGGATACCGGTCTGATGACCCAAAATGGGCGAGACCTCTCCGGCATAGGCGATCGGCCCCCCTCCTGGGGGTTCCTTGTGGCCAGCCGCGAGTAAACATAGGCCAGCGAGATTGCTCCAACCAGAGCAATGATCCAGCCAAAAATTGCCACCGAACCGATCGAAGCCAGATTAGCCGGTAACAGGGCGATACCACTTCCCATCATATTTCCCGCAACCACACCGGTACAGGCGATGAGTCCTATCTTCTTCGCAGAATTCATATTAAATCCCTTTAACTATGATCCACGAGTTAAAGCCTAGAAGAGAGTTCGGTGATTGGACAGTGAGTCACCAGCCATTCGATACTATAGCCACAGACGCCATCTGAAAGTCATAGCGAAGGGTGCTGCTGCAGCAGGGCGAGTGCGCCGCTGCTCATAGCCAGTGAACCCTGATGGAGAACCTGCAGCAGATCGCTCTCGGCGGGGGCGTACCCCGGGTTATGGGGGCCATAACGTCCCAAACCGGTATCCGGATCGAGCTGAGCCTGCCCGGCAATCCCGGTAAACCAGAACAGGCTCGGAATGGGCTGCTGGGTGAAACCACCGTAGTAACCAAAATCTTCACTGCCGGTGACCCGCTCGATATCTCTGACCGGCTCAGCTCCAAATGTCTGATGATGCGCGGCTTTAACAAAGCTATGTAGACCCGGAGTATTTCGGGTCACAGGAAGATTCACCATCTCCTCAAATTCCGGCTCCCTGGGGGTGCGACTCGCCTCACACTCCGCCCGGACGATTCGTCGCACCGCATCACAAATCTGCTGCTTGATCCCATCATCATAAGCTCGAATATCCACTGCGAACTCCGCTGAATCCGGGATGATATTCGCCTTGCTACCTGCATGCAGATAACCAACCGTCAACACCGCCTGCTGCTGTGGCGGGATCTCCCGGGAGATAATACCCTGGAGGCGCACGATAATATGGGCCGCCAGCACAATCGGATCAACTGTCAGCTCAGGCTGGGAGCCATGTCCCCCTTTACCATGGAGGATCACCTTTAGGTGAGTGGCTCCACTCATCATAGGACCTTCACAGTGGCCAATGGTCCCCACAGGCAGATGCCAGCTGTGTTGCCCCAAGATATAATCCGGCCTGGCAAAGCGCTGATAAAGACCGTCTTGCAACATCCCGCGAGCCCCGATTCCAAGCTCTTCAGAAGGTTGAGCGACCAGCATCAGGGTTCCCTGCCAGGACTCTTTTTGACACATGAGTGAATGGGCGGCTCCCAGCAACCAGCTGCAATGAAGATCATGGCCACACATATGAGCAACATCTGTCACCTGTGTCCTGCCACTTCCATCGGCTGTTGCTCTGGATTGATAGGTAAGTCCGGTCTGCTCCTTCATCGGCAGCGCATCCATATCCGCCCGTAGCAGCACCACGGGTCCCTCACCATTTCTCACAAGAGAAACCACGCCATGCCCACCCACCTGACGAGTCACTTCAAAATCCAATTGTTCCATGGCCCTCGCGATCCTGGCCGAGGTTCGACTCTCCTGTCCCGAGAGCTCGGGATGCTGATGAAGATCTTTATAAAAATCCACCAGGGTGTTTTCGATAAATTCGACTGACTGTTCCATAGTTTTTCCTAAGCTGGTTACTGACATACATGAACACTGAGCAGCTGGCATCGCTGATGAAAAGTTTGAGCATGATGCCTGAGATCTGTGTCATTGTTATATCGCCACATATGACGCACTGCGTCATATGTTTTCAGTCTATCGGCACGGCAATGACTTGTCTATCCTCTTTTGAGCGTCAGATTCAGGATCGTTATTCCTTCAGGTTTAAACCTGTCGCCCCTGAAGTTGCGGTCGGCTTGTGATAGGCTGGCCGAAAACCCTGATAACCCATGGTGCAGATGACCGACTACCTGAAACTTTCCCACAACTGGCGAACCATCACCTCCGGCATCAACCGCTGCCGCGAGCAGCTCTCAGCCCGGGAGCATAAACTCACCCTGGTGGACCGGATGATTTTGATTGAGATGTCTGATGCAAACCGCGCTATCAGTAAACGCCAGCTCGCCCACAGATGCTGCTGTGAACAGCAGAGCCTGACCCGCTCACTGAGCCGACTTGCCAAGCTAGGGCTCATCACCAAAATTCAGGATCCAGATGACAGGCGATCTCAACTACTCTCATTAAGCGATCCCAAGGCACCTCTTCTCAAAGAGCAAATCGCTGTCAATCAACAGCTGTGGCTGAGGTTCCTGGATCCTCTCACAGAGGAGGAAAGAGAGTTATTCAGTCAGCTCTGCAGCAAAATCGCTACAGGATTAGATTCAGCAGAAATGGCAGATCCGGATAAAATCGAAGCTCTAAGCCGTGGGCCCGAAACGATGAAAAAATAAAGCGCAGAGAGTGAAGATGCAGTCCTGCAGCTCAGGGCTGCAGGACCGTAGAGGAGCCGTGATTAGATCTTATAACCCAGCTGCTGACGCATCCAGGCCGAAGCCCCCATCAGCCCCGGATGCTCTGCCGTGATCGCATAGGTTGGGATCGCGGACAGGTAATCGTTGAAGCGTCCTTTACTATCAAAGAACTCTCGGAACGGGCTCTTCTCAACAAAGTCGATAAAGCGCGGAACAATGCCGCCTGCAATATAAACGCCACCAAAAGTCCCATCGACAGCGCCAGGTTTCCACCAAAGCTTCCCAGTACCGCACAGAAGATCTCCAGGGTCCGCTTACAGATGGGGCAGCGATCACTCAGGCCCAGCTCTGTGATCTGAGAAGGCTTGAGCACTTCAGCTTCGACGCCCTCAATCATGCACAGTGCTTCATACACATTCGCCAGGCCCGGGCCGGAAAGAATGCGCTCATGAGATACATGGCCAAAGCGTTTACGCAGCTGTTTAAGAACCTTATCCTGAAGCTCACTGTGCGGCGCAAAATCTGAGTGTCCGCCCTCGCCCGGAATACTTAACCACTTATCGCCACTCCACACCAGGTGTGCAACTCCCAACCCAGTTCCCGGGCCGTAGATAGCGATCGGGCCATGGGGCTGAGCCTCACCCTTACTGCTTAGCTGTACCTTATCATCGTCTCCCAATACCGGAACCGACATGGAAAGCGCCGTGTAATCATTGATGAAGTTCAGCTTTTCCAAACCCAGGATCTGGCGGGTCTGCTCCACCGAAAACTCCCAGGTGTGGTTGGTCATACTGATATGATCACCCTGAACCGGGCAGGCGATGGCCAGGCAAGCTTCTTTTGGCAGCCCGCCAACCGCTTCACCATAGGCCTGAAGCACGGCGGCAGGTGTTGGGTAGTCAGCACACAGATAAGTTCGGATCTCTGACAGAGCTCCAGTTTCACGACCACTGAGAGCCAAACGTACATTGGTCCCGCCAATATCCCCAACCAGAATTTGCTGTTCCATGGAATGGATTCTCCTTTACGATTCCATACAGTGAATATCGAAATAAAGCTGGCCAAGATTGTAGCTCCGGGCGCTGAGCGACACCATGCCTTGTTACCCTCGGTAACACTAGCGTTTCGCTTGAAACCTAAAAATGTGCGCCAGATCACCTTTTTGGTTGTTTGTAATTTTATTTCATTTGAAAGGTGTATCCTGAAAATGATGGGATTAAATGCAAAATGAAAGAAAATTTTAGACATATGTCATGTTTTATTCATCTGTCGCTGCCGCTAAATAATCCTTTCAAGTATAGTCCTTGGCGTGTTATGCCTTAGGTTTCAATGATAAATATCGTTTTTCAGATAAGCTTTCGTCAGGTGCAGTTAACATGAATATGTTGGAAAAAATCACCAAATTTCTTGAGTCTTTCAGTAAATCGGAACGCAAGGTTGCGGAAGCGATTCTTGCCTCACCTAAAACGGCTATCCATTCCAGCATCGCGACCCTTGCCCGCCAGGCTGATGTCAGTGAGCCAACCGTCAATCGATTTTGTCGCCGCCTGGATACTAAGGGGTTTCCCGACTTTAAGCTTCACCTTGCCCAGAGCCTTGCTCACGGTACCCCCTATGTGAATCGTAACGTGGATGAAAGCGACAGTGCCGAGGCCTATACCGCAAAGATCTTTGAGTCGACTATCGCCTGCCTGGACGTAGCTAAAAATAGCCTGGATCCGAATGCGATCAACCGTGCGGTGGATATTCTGACCCAGGCCAAGCACATCTCCTTTTTTGGACTCGGCGCCTCCGCCTCGGTCGCTCACGATGCCCAGAACAAATTTTTTCGCTTTAATGTACCGGTTTCCTGCTTTGACGATATCGTGATGATGCGCATGAGCTGCATCAACACCGACGCCGATCATGTGGTGGTGCTCATCTCTCACACAGGCCGTACCAAGGCCCTGGTCGAAATTGCCGAACTGGCGCGAGAAAATGATGCAACTGTGATCGGTATCACAGCGAAAGATTCTCCATTAGCTAAGGTCTGTAACCTTGTATTGGCGATGGATGTTCCCGAAGATACCGATGTCTATATGCCGATGGCCTCCCGGATTGCCCAGCTGGCGCTGATCGATGTACTGGCGACCGGTTTTACCCTGCGGCGCGGACTGCGTTTTCGCGAGAATCTCCGCCGGGTCAAAGACGGCCTGAAGGAGTCTCGGTATCAGCCAACACATCTGTAATACTCTATTACAAACAGAATAAGATGAGTCCTACACATCTTAGAAACGTTGGTGTAGAATTGAAAATTAGCTACAGAATTGCATGTTGTAGAAGTGAATCTGCAACAAAAAAAGAAATTTTATTTCAGTTTTAGTGATTTGTTATTACGATATCTAAACTTTGGAGCAATTCATGATTAGAAGAACCAAGATTGTGACCACCCTGGGTCCAGCCACCGATCGCGACAACAACCTTGAGGGAATCATCAAGGCCGGCGCAAACATGGTGCGTATGAACTTCTCCCACGGGACCCCAGAAGATCACATCAAGCGTGCCAATGACGTACGTGAGATCTCCAAGAAACTGGGTAAGCATGTTGCAATCCTCGGCGATCTGCAGGGACCAAAAATCCGTGTCTCCACTTTTAAAGATGGAAAGATCCACCTGGCCGTTGGTGACAAATTCACCCTGGATGCTGCTTTAGGCAAGGGCGAAGGCGATCAAAACCAGGTTGGCATCGACTATAAAGAGCTGCCAAATGACGTCACTCCGGGCGATATTCTGCTGCTGGATGATGGTCGTGTTCAGCTGCGCGTTGAAACCATCGATGGCACTCGCGTTTACACCGAAGTCACTGTTGCCGGACCTCTGTCTAACAACAAGGGTATCAACAAGCAAGGTGGTGGTCTGACCGCTCCTGCCCTGACCGACAAAGATAAGGCCGACATCGTCACCGCAGCAAAGATTGCTTGTGACTACATCGCAGTTTCCTTCCCACGTAATGGCGATGACATGCGTTATGCGCGTGAGCTGGTTCGTGAAGCGGGCAGCAATGCCAAGCTGGTTGCTAAGGTTGAGCGTGCTGAAGCAGTTTCTACCGATGAAGCGATGGAAGATGTGATCCTGGCCTCCGACGTGGTGATGGTTGCTCGTGGTGACCTGGGTGTTGAGATCGGCGATCCAGAGCTGGTTGGTGTTCAGAAGAAGCTGATCCGTACCGCCCGTCGTCTGAACCGCGTGGTGATCACTGCGACTCAGATGATGGAGTCGATGATCAGTGCACCTCTGCCGACTCGTGCAGAAGTTATGGATGTTGCGAACGCCGTCCTGGATGGTACCGATGCGGTGATGCTTTCTGCTGAAACTGCGGCCGGTGACTTCCCAATCGAGACCGTGACCGCCATGTCTAACGTCTGTCTGGGCGCAGAGCGTCACCCAAGTGTGAACGTCTCTAACCACCGCATGAACTACACCTTCAACTCTGTTGAAGAGACTGTAGCCATGTCAACCATGTATGCTGCAAACCACATGCAGGGCGTGAAGGCGATTGTGACCCTGACCGAATCTGGCCTGACTCCTCGTCTGATGTCTCGTCTGAGCTCGGGTCTGCCAATCTTCTCCATGTCTCGTCACCAGCAGGCGCTGAACTGGACCAACCTGTACCGTGGTGTAACTCCAGTGTACTTTGATCCAGACACAGATCAGTCACTGCTGAGCATCTGCCGTGAAGCACTGAGCACTCTGAAAAACGACGGCTATGTCAAAGAGGGCGACCTGGTTCTGATCACCTATGGTAACAAGTTCGAAACCGTAGGCAGCACCAACTCTATCAAGATCCTGACCGTTGAATAATTCTTAGCGTTCAATATCTTCCAGAGCCCGCCTCCCCGGCGGGCTTTTTTATAGGCAAAATACCCCTTGAGTAAAAGGGGATGAGTTCATCGTCACTAAGTGTTAAGATCTCTGAAGTTTCACCAGATGGAAATCGCTTCAGCAACGATGTCAGATAACAACAACCAGGCACTCAAACGAGCAGGTCTCAAAGTTACCTTACCCAGAATTAAGATGCTCGAGATCCTTAAACAACCCAACTGTCAGCACATCAGTGCTGAAGAGCTATACAAGCGACTCATCGATCAGGGAGAGGAGATCGGCCTGGCCACCGTCTACCGGGTGTTAAACCAGTTTGATGATGCCGGAATTGTCACCCGCCATCACTTTGAAGGTGGTAAGTCGGTCTTTGAGCTCAGCACTCAGGAGCACCATGATCACCTGGTTTGCCTCGACTGTGGTAAGGTCATCGAGTTTTCAGACTCTGTCATTGAAGAGCGTCAGCAAGAGATTGCCCGCCGCTACAATATCAAACTGACCAATCACAGCCTCTATCTCTACGGCACCTGCCCCGACGGCAAGTGTAATCATGAGGGTGACGCCTGAGTCATTTTCCCGGGTGAGTCTCACGTCAGTGCTCACCCTGCTCCCCTAACTCTCCTCAACTGCTCAATTCGCAAGCAAACACCCCTCTTTATAGAGTTTGCTACACTTTTTACGGAACCTTCCGTGCCGGGCAGAGACTAACAACACAGAGTCAATTTTTATCGCCCTGTTTCGGCGTCGCGATATGGAGAGTTAAATGTCGAATCGAGTCATGGCCCGTAATGCAGCCATCGCCATCGTATTTATTATTGTCCTGATTACCGCCTTCTTTGTGTATCGTCACCACTCTTTAAGCACCTTTGACCGCATCCAGGGGAAGTGGCAGTTAAGCACTCAGCAGCCCTCCTCCTCGGACGTTGCCAGAGCTATTGGCTCCCACTATGGCTATGATGGGCAGCTGCTGGATCAGTATGTCGAAAGTTTAGCCGGGAGCAGTGCCAAGAACTTTAAAGTTGAGGGAAGTTACTGGGTATCGACCACGGGAACTCACAGCAATACGGTGACCAAGAGCGATCGTTCACAGCTGACGATCGCCTCCTTCAGTAGCAGTAGTGCCAGCCTGCCCTTTACCATCAAGGATGAGCAGCTGATCTTCCCGGAAAATGCCAGCTCTCCCTTTATCAGCTCTAAACTAACCATCGCCTCCCTGAGTGATAAGACCCTGGTTCTTAAGGCTGCCGCCGCCCCCGATCTGGGCCTGCCAGCCGTCACCTACACTCTGGTTCGGCCAGCAGGCAAATAGCGCAAGCCAGGCACAAAAAAAGCTTCCCGAAGGAAGCTTTTTTCTTTTTAGCTCAGAGCCAGGCTTACAGGCTTGAGGTAAAGGTCCGGGTGATCACATCCTGCTGCTGCTCCTTGGTTAGCGAGTTAAAGCGCACCGCATAACCTGAGACCCGAATCGTCAGCTGAGGATAGTTCTCCGGATGCGCCATCGCATCGAGCAACACCTTGCACCTATGACATCCTGATAACATTCCTTTATCTATGATTCAAGCACAGCGATTGTGTTGTATGCCCCGAATACTCATTTAATGAATTTGATTCATATTATGTATATGCATCATTTGCTTGGCCCATGGCTGCATTTTGAGAACTTTATCTAATTCATTCTCGCCCTGAAAAATACCACCAGTATCTGGTTCTCCGAATCAATTATTAGCAGTATCTGGTGAATATCTAAACAACACTCCATATAAAATTCTCTCATTTCTCTGGGAAAAAATAAAAATTTCAGTTTTGGCTCACATCCAAAGAAAAGCCCCGCGAATGCGGGGCCGTTCAACTTACCTTAGAGGAAACTTATCAATCATCATTGGGACATGCTTTCGTCGTAAACCATTGCCCAATCATGCTTAGAAGCATCAGCAGCTCTTCGTGCATCTGGAAGGAATGTAGCGAAGTTGCCATTATATCTACGGTGGTTTCGAACTGGTTTAAGATGCTAGAGTGTAATTCACCATCAAGTCATTTCCTTTGATGAGGAACATTCTGGCCAACGATATCGCTATGATCTTCTCATGTTGTATGTTCAACTCCAGCAATCATATAAGTGTGCTCATACTCTGTTGGGAGTAAATAAACTCAACCTGTGAATGTCCCTACGAACAAATCAGGGTACAGTGTATTTGTCGTCTTAGGGTCAACAATCAGCAGCGATGAGACACTGCTACCTATTGAATTATCGAAGATTCGCTTCTACTGTGGAGCTATGTTGATTGCGATGGTAAGGTTGTCAGCAGAAGATAACCAATAATAACAGAGTATACAAATGATAAAGTGCAATAAGATAGACATACCCGAAGGAAATCCCTTCCAACATGATTCACTCGATAGAGAAGAAACCATAAAGTTCCTCACTCAATTCATAAAAACTGCGGACACCCCATTGGTTCTGTCCATTGATAGTAGCTGGGGAAATGGGAAAACGACCTTCGTTAAGATGTGGGATGCATATCTCAAATCAACAGGAATAGAAATTCCGTCTATATATTTCAGCGCATGGGAAACCGATTATGCAGAGAATGCTCTTGTCGCGCTCATTGGTGAGCTTACTGGTGAGATATCGAAGATTAACCATGCTGATGATAGTAAGATAAAGAAAGGTATAGACAAGGTTACAAAGTTTGGTAAGAAAGCTCTGAAAGCAACACTTCCAGCAGCTGTTAAGATGTTAAGCTATGGCATTTTTGATGTTAGCCACATGCTGGAAGGTCATGCTGATGCAAAGAAATATGAGTCCATTACAGCCACTTTATCTGAATCCATTGCAAAGAGCATGATTGAAGGTTATGGAGAATCAAAGCAAACCATTGATAACTTCAAGAAGTCCCTTACTGAATTGGTTAGCACGCTGAACAAAGATAAGCCATTGGTCATCTTTGTTGATGAGTTAGATAGATGCAATCCAAAATTTGCAATTGAGATTTTGGAGCGAATAAAACATATTTTCAGTGTAGAAAATGTAGTTTTCGTGTTGAGCATTGATAAAGAGCAGCTGGGACATTCAATCAGAGCGGTATATGGCAATGACTTCAATACTAATGGATACTTGAGAAGGTTCATCAATTTTGACTACATACTTCCAGCACCACGAAGAGATACATATGCAAATGTGCTGTTTAATAGATATGAACTGGATATAAACAACCGCGATATTCGTGAGCTTTTTGATGTGTTCAGGTTTTTATCAGATTCTTATGAATTAACATTGAGAGAGATGGAGTATTGCATTTCAATTGTGCATATGGTTGCAAACATGCAACGAGTAACCATGATTGACAACACCCTATTCATCTTCTTAATTGTGCTAAAGACGAAAGAACCCAATATGTATCAAGACTTTATATGCGAAAGGCTATCAATAGAAGATATGATACGTCATATTTCAGGTGATATAAAAATTGCAGAACCAGCACTTTTAATATCTTTAGAAGCAAAGATTGCATGCTCCAAAGAAAGAAATGGAAATAATCTGTTCGCAGCAAGCACCCATTATCAAACAAAGCTCGAATCCACTAGAGAATCAACCCCTGAAAGGCATCGATACACTGCCGTTATTAAGGAGATTATAAGGCTTCAGAATCAAGGAGAAAGAGTAAAACTTCATGACTTGGTTAAGGTGATTGAGTTTTCTTCAAACTTTAATATCCAGTTAAATGGGTAGCATCAACTCTATTTTTGATAGCGCAGGGCACAGAGTGTGACCTCCTTTAATTAAAATTTGTGAGACAAGACTTAAGTTAAAATAAAAAAGCTTCCCTGGGGAAGCTTTTTTTGTTTATCAGAACAGGTCCAGACTTACAGGCTTGAGGTAAAGGTCCGGGTGATCACATCCTGCTGCTGCTCCTTGGTCAGCGAGTTAAAGCGCACCGCATAACCGGATACCCGAATCGTCAGCTGAGGATAGCTCTCGGGGTGCTCCATCGCATCGAGCAGCATCTCGCGATTCATCACGTTGACGTTCAGATGCTGGCCACCCTCAACCTTGTCCTGCTCATGATGGAAGTAGCCATCCATCAAACCCGCCAGATTGAGTTTTTGAGCCTCACTATCCTTACCCAGGGCTCCCGGAACAATAGAGAAGGTGTAAGAGATCCCATCTTGTGCCGAGGCAAAGGGCAGCTTGGAGACCGAAGTCAATGAGGCCACTGCCCCCTTCTCATCCCGGCCATGCATTGGGTTGGCACCGGGCGCAAAAGGAGCTCCCGCTTCACGGCCATCGGGAGTGGTGCCGGTCTTTTTGCCATACACCACGTTGGAGGTGATGGTCAGGATCGACTGAGTCGGTCTGGCATTGCGATAGGTTGGGTGCTTTTTGATCTTCTCCATGAAGCACTCCACCAGCTCACAGGCAATGGCATCCACCCGCTCATCATTATTACCAAACTTAGGGAAATCACCCTCAGTCTCAAAATCGATAGCGATCCCCTCTGCATCACGAACCGGCATCACTCGGGCATACTTGATTGCCGACAGTGAATCTGCAGCAATCGAGAGTCCGGCAATACCACAGGCCATGGTGCGTTCAACATCCCGGTCATGCAGTGCCATCAGGGAGGCTTCGTAGCTGTACTTGTCATGCATATAGTGGATGCAGTTCAACGCCGTCACATACTGCTCGGCAAGCCAATCCATCACCTTATCAAAGTTCGCTCTCACCTCGCTGTAATCCAGGGTTTCGGAGCTGATCTTGTCGGCTTTAGGCGCGATCTGTAGCTTGAGCTTCTCATCCACCCCACCATTGATCGCATACAGCAATCCCTTGGCGAGATTCGCCCTGGCTCCAAAGAACTGCATCTGCTTACCCAGGATCATCGGCGAGACACAGCAAGCGATCGCATAATCATCATTGTTGAAGTCATTACGCATCAGATCGTCATTTTCATACTGAATCGATGAGGTATCGATTGAAACTTTTGCACAATACTTCTTAAAGTTCTCAGGCAGTGCCTCCGACCAGAGCACGGTCAGATTCGGCTCAGGAGATGGTCCCATGGTATACATAGTATTGAGGTAGCGGAAGGTGGTCTTACTCACCAGAGTCCGACCATCAACTCCCATCCCGGCCAGGGCCTCGGTTGCCCAGATGGGATCGCCGGAGAACAGCTGATCATAATCCGGGGTACGCAGGTAGCGAACCATCCGTAGCTTCATCACCATGTGATCGATAAGCTCCTGAGCCTGCGACTCGGTAATGAGACCCTTTTTCAGATCACGCTCAATATAGATATCGATGAAGGTCGCGGTACGGCCAAACGACATCGCCGCGCCATTTTGTGATTTAACCGCCGCCAGATAACCAAAATAGGTCCACTGCACCGCTTGCTGGGCGGTCTGAGCAGGCTTAGAGATATCACAGCCATATTTTGCTGCCATCTCTTTGATCTGCTCCAGTGCCCGGTACTGATCAAAGATCTCTTCACGCAGGCGAATGGTTGCTTCCAACTCCTCACCCGAGGATAGCCTGGCTTCCAGAGACTTATGCTGCTCGGCCTTATCCTGCATCAGAAAATCGATCCCATACAAGGCGATCCGCCGATAATCACCGATGATCCGACCCCGGCCATAAGCATCGGGCAAACCAGTCAGCACCCCACTCTTACGGCAGTTGATAATATCCCGGGTGTAGACATCGAACACCCCCTGATTATGGGTCTTGCGATACTCGGTGAAGATCTTCTTCACCTGGGGGTCCAGCTCACGACCATAGACTTTACAGGAGGACTCCACCATACGGATCCCACCATTAGCGATGATCGCCCGCTTCAGTGGCTTTTCGGTTTGCAGACCCACGATGGTTTCAAGATCCTGGTCGATATAACCGGCATCATGTGAGGTAATGGTTGAAGGAAGATCGGTATCAAAATCGATGGGCGCATGGGTACGGTTCTCCTCGCGGATCCCCTCCATCACCTGTTGCCACAAGCGGGTGGTTGCCTCGCTGGCTCCGGCCAGGAAGCTTTCATCCCCTTCATAAGGCGTGTAGTTTTTCTGAATAAAGTCACGGACATTAACCCTGGTTTGCCAGTCACCTGCCGTAAAACCTTCCCACTCTTGTAAATCCACCTCTTTACGCTGAGTCATTACAGTTACCTCACTGGTTTTGATCATCAACTCTGGCTCTCCCTGGAATCGCGAATCGCTTGAAATGGGAGTTAACCAGTCATCTTTAGCTGCACACAGTGTAGGGTTAATCGACTCATGCGTATAATGAATAGTTTACAGATATTTAATGCAATAATTGCATGACTCATATTGACCCCATGAGAAATCGGCCGAGTCATGATTGCCTTAGATCAAGGCTCGGGGTAGCATCAGCAAACCCAAACTGGCGCAATTAATAAGGAAAATGGCATGCATGAAGCATTTTGGCATGATCGCTGGGAAACCCAGAAGATCGGTTTTCACTTAGAGGAGATCAATCCCCTGCTTCGGGAATTTTGGTCCCACCTGGAGCTTGGCCCGGATGCCAATATATTGGTGCCCCTGTGTGGCAAGACCCTGGATCTGCACTTTCTGACAGAAAAACATGCACAGATCATCGGCTCTGAGCTCAGTGCGATCGCCGCCAAAGATTTTTTTGACGAGGCCGGGCTAACTCCCGTGATTAGCTCTCATGGAAAGATCCAAAGTTACCAGGCGCAAAACCTGGCCATCCTTCAGGGTGACTTCTTTGATATTCAGCCAGAGCAGACTGCCACAATAAACGGCTTTTATGATCGTGCAGCTCTCATCGCCTGGCCGGAGCAAGCGCGCCTTAAGTACATGGAGCATCTGGCAAGGCTTCTTCCTCAGGGGAGCCGTGGCCTGCTAATTACCCTGGATTACCCCCAGCAACAACTGGCGGGACCTCCCTTTGCGACTTCCTCACACTGGCTTGAGGAATATGTAACCCCTTTCTTTCGAATACAGCTGTTATCCAGTGAAGATGCCCTTTCCTCAAACCCTAAGTTTGTCAAAAATGGCGTCGATTACCTTTACGAGAATGTGTATCTTCTGGAGCGTTTATAGCCTTGTCCTCTCACTGATCCAGGATCAAAAAAGCCTCCGTAGTGACGGAGGCTTAATTCTCACAATTGCTAACTTAGTTACTTATAGATTTTTGGGGCAACATCAGAGCTAAAGTAGCCCTTAGCGCTTGCCGAGTCGACAGATGGACAGAAGGGATCAGGCTTGCCTATGGTCTGCCAGGATGCGGAGCCAACATAGAGATCGGCACCATCATCCGTCCCAAGAGACCATATTGAGAGTCCACCGAACTGAGTTGAATCGTTGAAGCTATTAACCTCCCCGACAATCTCCTGACCGGTTTTTGCCAGGTTACACTCGCCGAGCCATACATTGTAAGAACCCCAGGTCGTTCCATTAACTTTCACATTATGTTGGGTACCACCATAAGTCGGCAGACCCACAATCACTCTGGAGTGCTGGTTTACGATTTTGGCCGATTCGATATTCTGATACAGCTTACCGATAATTGATGGATACATCTCTTCAGGGAAACCGTTATAGGCCTGAGCAATCACCGCATCAAATGGAATATTCCTGGTCCAGTCACTGACATCAATCGAGGTCGCCGGTAAGTTGAAACCGATAGGGTTGAGATGAGTCACAGCCGGGGCAATGGTCACGAATTTACCCTGAGCGTGCAGCTCATCGACCAGATCCGAGATATTGTCCTGCTCTCTTTGGGCACTAAAACCCGACGTGACTTGTTCTATATCCAGATCCAACCCGTCAAAACCATGCTGATTAACCAGCTTGATCAATCCGTCTTTATTAATGCTGTCGATCGATTGACCACCCCAGCCACCCAGGCTTATCAGGTTGATGGTACCCGGCTTCTCATACCCCTTGATTCGATTAATATTATCTAACTGAGTTGCGTCGAGTGTTGCATTATTACTCACAAAAGCAAAAGTGATCACATCATACTGCTTCACGGTCTCGGGTTTTATCTCTGCCAGTGCTCCGACGGCAGAGATATCCACATAGCCAACCAAGGCATGCTCGGGCCAGCTCTGGGCCTGTTTGCTCATAATAACGCCGGAGTCCACTACAGAGCTATTCTCTTGGCTAAATCCGTGAGGCGAAAACAGAGCAGATGATAAAAGTAAGCATGATGATAGAGCCAAGCTTTGCTTGCTCATCTTTGATATAAATTCCATTAAAAATAATCCTATATTTAAACAACTATCAAAAGCCAAAACCAAAATTAACTCAAAATGTATCCTTAATTATTCACCTCCCTGTAGCAGATATATCAATTTATAATTGTTGTCGGTCAAGATATTCGGAATTTCCCCTTTGTCTAAACTCGTGCCGGTATTAATAATTTTTATATCCAGAGATATAACGAGGATTACGATAGTCCCTTTATATAATCTATATGGATAGAGATTGGAGATACACAGTAATGAGCCACCTCAACTGGAGGTGGCTCAGGCTTAGCATAAGAGTGCTTACTGATTTAACTGATTGAGGTAGTTCCCGATTTGCTGATTCAGATATCCTCCATCGTCGTTGGCACCCGGGCCAGCAATACTGATGGTGCTGCCTCCGCCCCACAGAACTGAGAATACATTAGCTCGGCGCAGATCATTCATGTGATTTTGCCCCCAGTCATAATAACCATTTTTAGTTGCCTGATAGTTATCGGAACTGATCACTTTCGGTGATGCTGACAGATAATCCATATAGGTCGCATTCGCCACAGGAAATTTATAATCCGTTGTCACTGCTACACCCAACCCACTCTGATATGGCACATTAGTGTCAATAATATCTTCGAGTTTATGATTTGCCATCGATGGATTACCAAGGAAATAATCCACCGCCGTAGCCCCTTCATTTCCACTGGCCTGCTGATTTTTTCCTGTCATGTGACCACCTGGGATCTGGAACAGCATTACTGGCATATCATGCAATCCTTTGCTCACTTCACCAACATATTGCACATAGACACTCCAGTCATTGGCATTATAGAGATACGGATTATTCACTCCCCCGGTACTGAGTAATGTATCACGCTCATATTTATCAAACGCTACAAAGGTGGGGTTAAATATAGGGTTTTCATTATTGTAAGCACCAACCGACTCCAGGAAGGGTACTTCACCACAATTGAGGTTTATCCCGGGTTGATCGATCTGGCATTGCTCACCCCCCTGGTTATTGACATGACGCTGTACCGCTGCCGGATCGTTATAGGCACCGTGCACCCAGTTATGTCCCGCATCGTCGCCAGCCCAGATATTCAAACTCCAGCCAAAAGCAACATGAGGTGCCACCTGGTTTAACAGCCAGTTTGTTGACTTTACGAATCCGGTCAGGGTATTGGGTATCTCAGACTGCTCGGGAAGTTGCATATACTTCTGATACTCAGCATCAGTGATCATCTGCGACTGATATAAGTCTTTGATGGCAGCTTCCAGCTGAGCCCTGACATTAGGTTTCACATTGATATACGCATCATCCTTAAATACTTCCCCGAGGAAGTCTGGGTTCAGTACAAGAGTTCCATAGCTATCTTTAAAGTTTGGATCCGGATGATTTTCAAGATAACGAGCCATCAGCAACAGGTTTTCATAATGGTTTCTCAAATAGAGATCATTCGTCAAATCTTCTGTGCCTGAGGTCGCCCCCCCGGAAGATTGCACCGTGTACTCCACCAGTACGGGGACAACCGGATGTCCATATGCCTTACTCAGCTGTTGGGTCAACTCAACCGTTCTGGCCGTCGCAGTGCTGCCCTCATGGCCTGCTGACCATGTCTGTTTCGGGTCTGCTGTTCTATCACCGGCTCCATCATTGTCGGCATATTTAAATACAGCATCCACGTTCGAGCGCTTCATCAGTAGATCATTATTTGAAAAATCGGTTACCGATCCCATCGCAACTCGATCTTCCGGCCAGCCATTTTTCAGATTCACCTGCTCCGGAACCTGATGGTCGGTAATAGTGATCGTCCGTGCCTGGATGTGTTGTGCATTGATCACTGGATCACTGATCGATGCATCCTTAAAACCTGTCACTGAAACGCCATCAATGAGCTGGTATTCGCCCACTGAAGTGGACGGTACTGAGATATTCAGCATCTGGGTTGGAGCCAGCGTCAAAGCGAGTGGAAAGTCTAAGGAAACTTGTGTCGACTTATCCGTGTATTCCAGATTATAAAATTCTGTATTGGATGCAGAGGGCGAGCTTGACTGATCACTCGCGGTAAAGCTTACCTGAGTGACCTCTCCTTCCGGCGCCAGCTTAAAGGTACTCCCCATCTCCCCTTTGCTCTGACCATAGAGGGAAACCGTCGTTTGCCCCTTGTCATCAGTTAGGTTGAGCATCCTGACACTGACAGAAGCGGGCTGGCCACTGATCTCATTAAACCACTGCAAATCAGTACAGGAGTCTGTCGTTTGTTGCAATTTTAGAGTGTGCTGATTCCAATCGGCGCACAGA
Organism: Dongshaea marina; assembly: GCF_003072645.1. NCBI lineage: Bacteria > Pseudomonadati > Pseudomonadota > Gammaproteobacteria > Aeromonadales > Aeromonadaceae > Dongshaea > Dongshaea marina. The sequence goes on along the minus strand of NZ_CP028897.1, from coordinate 2,295,442 downwards.
TAGGAGGTACCACTGACTTGATCCGCCGTGGTATTAAACACGATAGGCTCGCCTGCCTGATTTTTTAGCGGATTTCCGGCTGCATCCTGAGGAACAATGATCACTTTCGCCTGGCTCAAATCACCGCTCAGGTTAAGATCAGACAGATCGATTGTAAAAGAGTTATCGCCTGATGCCGGAGTTGGGGTTGGAGTCGGTCCCGGAGCAGGGCCCGGATCGGGTTGAGGTGTAGACCCATTGAAAACAACCTGGACAGTTAACGGTTTCCAGCTCTTATTTGGCTGAGCCGAATTAACACCAACTTTTACCATATCTGAGTCGGTCCAGGGATCATTATTAATGGTTTCACCCTGTGGCAAAACCGGATTATCCAAGGTTAATGTATAGTTCCACAAAGGGCTGGGATCGGTAACCTTAGCAGAATAGGTACAATAGTATTCACTGCAATCAGTAGCAGGAGTCAAAGTTAGGGTCTTAGTGGTATCCGCATGGGCCGCCGAAAATGGTAGAGCACAAGCAGTGCTAATCAATGAGGATAACAATAGTTTGCGCATGATAATCCTTAAATGTCAGGTAATTAACCGCATAAAACAGAAATACTAAGGGCCCGTCTCTATTCGGCAGGCCTGATTAGAAATGATTTAATTCGCAACGTAAATTATGTATAAATTGTAAAGAGAATATGCGATCAAACTTGTCGTACATTTAAGGGGGGGCCGTGTCGCAAAACACAGACAAACTTAAATATTATTTATTTTTCAGTTAGTTAATGAAGCGGCAGTGAAGGGTTTTGGGCAGGAAAGAATGGAACCCCCCAATGATTTATCACTAATACCTTAAGGAATTATTCTGAATTGGAGCTGAATATGCCGAACTCCCTCACAAAATAAACCGGCAGAAACTCAGCAAGCGTTTCAATTGATCCCCAGGATCAAAAAAGCCACCTCGACACAAGGTGGCTTGGCTTTCACATATCAATAGGCGATCGATACGTTTATTACATTCAACAATTAGTTAGAACAATCCATAGGGCCTTGATCGGACCACATTGGGGCAACGCCCGGCTGATCCTGAGGCCCCGCCCAGTAGGATGCTTTCCACTGGTGTCCGTCATAACTAACCTGCGCCCCTTCATTATAACTGGTACCTGAGTTCCATGGCGGGATCACATTACTCACCAGCTGCCATACACTATCATGACCCGGCTCCTGGCCTGGATTCGCATACCAGCTATTTTTCCAAACCAGGTGATTGTATTGAACCTTGGTGTTTGGATCTTTATAGATTGCGTTCGCATCCCATTTTGGATATTTAGCCGCATCAGGATCGCTTGGGTTACAACTAGAGTTTGGCTTTACGTCAATCTGGGTCGAGGCATCGGCACTCTCACCCGTTGATGAATCAACATGAACCGAAACCCTATAGACTGTTTCCTTATCCACATTCGGAGCCGTCAGCTCAAGGGATGAGCTATTCTGCCCACTGATAATGGTAAATTCATTGGGTACACTCCATTGATAGGAAAGAGTCCCATCTTCGGGATCACTGGCCTGAGCAACAATAGTCAGCGGATCGCCCGACGTGACCGGTGCAACATCAGCAATGGTTACTGTCGGAGGTTGAATATGATCGCTAACCGTCACATGTACCTCATCGGAGGCCGTTTTTTGGCCGTCACTCACAGTCAGGGTAAAGGAATAAGAGGCATTTACTTGTCCAACCTGGAAACTAGCCCGGGCTTTATCCACTCCGGTTAACTGAACGTTTTGCCCCTGAGGCTGACTCCAGTGATAACTGGTAATCGTCCCCTCATCATCCGTCGACCCTGATCCATCCAGGGTGACTGTTGCCGGGCCGACCACTTTCTGATCTGGACCTGCATTGGCAACCGGCCCCTGAACGATTGGCTGATCGGGAGTGAACACAGAGAAGATCTTTGCGAATGCCCCTTCGGGAGCCTGCTCTTCAGACAATCCACTTGCCGTTGGAGACGCCTGGCCGATCGCCCCGGGTTTGTCACGGGCAACGGACCACATGCCTATCATCCCAAGATCTTTTTGCTGCGCATGAGATAAAACCAGGTTGGCATCAGATTGATAGAAGACTTCCCCTGAAGTGTCATTTACGCCAATCATTGGGGTGGTTCCAAGCATCGCCCAGATCTGGTCATCGCTTTTGCCCTGGCCATAGATGCCTTTCACCTGAGTAAATAGCGCATTTATTGCATCAACACCGCACTGCCCCTGAATATTAGCACCTTCACCAGCGGATGCAGGACAAGCCCACTCACCATAATCCATAGTCATTACATTGATACCAGCCAACTCAACCCCATGGGCCTTGGCACTTTTAAGGACATTCAATCCATCAAGCGTCAGACCCGTTGGGAGAACTGGCAGGGTAAACCACACCTTGATATCTTTATTTTCTGCTTTCCATACCTTCTGAGCCTGGGCCAGAGCCTGGTTTCGACGCTCATAAGATGCCGTATCAGCAACCCATGATCCTTCGATATCAAAATCCAGAGCTTTGAGGTTAAGATTATCGACAATTCCAATATAGGTATTCGCCAGATCGTTTACATCTTTACACGCAGCCGCCAGAGGGTTATTCATTTGCCCCCCAAGAGAGACCATGACATCCCCTCCGGCATCACGCAGAGCCTTGATCTGTGCGTAGCCCGAACTGTAATCGTTGACGTTATAGTAAGTACCCCAGGTTGGCATACAAACATCCGCTGATTTAGCAACGATAAAGGCCGTCGTTACATGGCTGATCCCCTGAGTCGCGAGCTGAGAAAAGTTGGGTAAAGAGCCCAGGCTGAAATCAACATAAGGACTAAACACATGCTCCGGCCAGGCGTTTTTAGGAACCCCGACCTGTTGTTTGGTATCTCCCCACTCAATATAGATCTTCCAGGGGTTCGCATCGCCGGGAAGAACGGCATGAACTGTCTGCTCAGAGATATAGTTTGCCCCTTTATACTTAACCAGGGTGTCTGACTGATAGGTATCTGTGGTGTTTAATTCAGGGGCGTTATCCAACTGCTGCTGGGTATAGTTTTTAGCAGGTCCTAACGGCAACCAGGGCCTTCCGTTATTCTGTTGAGGGTTTTGGTTTTCAGGGTTAGTAGGATCATCGCCCTGAGTCCAGAATAGCGCCTCATATTCCTGACCACTGAGCTCAACCTTATCCCCCTTAGAATATACAGCACTGCTATCCCACTGAGGAGTCGGAACATACAGCACCCATGGGGATGCTTGCCCAGGGACAAAACTATGCGCAGGAACAGGCTCCTGAGCCTGATAGCTTAGCGAGTTCAAGCTCACTTTACTTCCTGAAGAGTAGCTTTGATCACCATTAAAAGACTCTGGCAAAGAACTCTTCATACTACTTACATGCTGAATTCCCGTAGCTCCATCCTTGCTCAACAGGGGTTGAGCCTGAGTCATCAGGGGCATTGCTGCACAAGCGACACCAACCAGCGAAGATAACAATAGTTTGCGCATGATAATCCTTAGATGTGAGTTAAGCACATCGGGTATATAGCTCCCGCGCCGAAAGAGGAAAACCTCCAGGCGAGGACATTTAATTTTCGATATAAATTATGTGGAAATTGTAAAGAAGCTGAACGATGATTTCTGTCGCCCACCTTTGGCGAGGGGGTGTCGCAAAACACAGACAAAATATGATTTTTTCTTATATTTCATTCGATTATGAATAGACAGCAAAGGATGGATAATCAGAAAGGGAGAGATATATCCTATGATTTATCGCTAATATCATTAGGAATTATTCTGAACCAGAGCTGAGGACGCCAGACTCCTACACATAGTAAGCTGGCTGTTATTCAGAAAATGCCTGGAGTGATCTCTGGGATCAAAAAAGCCACCTCGAGGCAGGTGGCTTTGCTTTCACATATCAATAGGCAGTAGATACGTTTATTACACTCAAAAGCTAGAGCATTTTTGGTTTAATCAGGGGCGCTATTCGCCCCTTAAAATTCAAGTGCAGCTTTGAGTTTTGCTAAGCTGACCTTCTGCAGCAAGGATGCAGCAGCAGAGCAACATGGATGTGACTTGCGTGTCAGCGTTCAAAGTCGAAGCAGCTCTTATGAGAGTGCACCTATTTATCCGGAAAATGCTCTAGTTTGAACAGGTGAGCGGGCCTTGATCCACCCACATTAGCGCAACTCCCGGCTCATCATAAGCATTCGCCCAATAAGATGCCTCCCACTTATGGCCTTTATAGCTCACCAGGGTACCGGTACTATAGCTGCTAGCTGCATTCCACGGCATGATGACATTACTCACCAGTTGCCATACATCATTATTGCCAGGCTCCTGGCCTGGGGACGCTTCCCATTTATTGATCCAGAATAGATTGTGATAACTCACCTTTGTATTTGGAACCTTATAGACACTGGATGAGTTCCATACCACAACTTCTGGATGCTTTGATGGATCTGCTGCGGGATCATAGGGGTCACAACTCGGCTGAGGCTTCACATCAATCTGGGTTGATGCCTTGGCGCTCTCACCACTGGTTGAAGTCACATTGACCGAGACATCATACACAGTCTCTTTATCAATATTCGGTGCAGTCATCTGCAAGGATGAACTATTTTGACCCCCGGTCACTACAAAACCACTGGGGACAGTCCACTGGTAACTCAGCTGCCCATGGGTCGGATCGACCGCCTGTGCTGAAACACTTACCGGCTCTGTGGCTTTTACCGGATCAACCTGCGCAATGGTGACCGTCGGCGGTACCATGTGATCGCTTACCGTAACCTGGACATTATCCATGGCAGATTCTCCCTGGTCATCCTTCACCGTCAATGTAAAGGTATAAGAATGATTCTCCTGGCCCACCTGGAAACTTGGGTGTGCGGTATCAGCTCCGGTTAACTGCACGCTCTGTCCCTGAGGCTGACTCCAGTTATAACTGGTAATTGTGCCAGTGCTATCACTTGAAGCCGAACCATCCAATGTTACTGTGGCAGGCCCTATCAACCACTGATCCTGCCCGGCGTTAGCCATAGGCCCGGTATCTGTGTGATCTGCAAAGATTTTTGCAAATGCCCCTGCCGGTGCCTGCTCGGCAGTCAAGCCGCTGGCATAGGGAGATGCATTGCCGATCTCACCGGGTTGATCCCGGTTCACCGACCACATGCCTATCATGCCCAGTTCCTTTTGCTGGGCCTGATCCATGACCAGCTGGGCATCTGACGGATAAAAGACCTCTTCATTCACATCGTTCACACCGATCATCGGTGTAGTTCCCAGCATTGCCCAAATCTGCTCATCACTCTTACCCTGGCCAAAAATATCTTTGACCTGGGTAAACAGGGCATTGATTGCATCGACGCTGCACTGTCCCTGAACATTACCCTGCTCTCCTGTGGAAGCCGGGCAGGCATTCCCGCCGTAGTCCATGGTCATGACATTAATCCCCGTCAGATCAACACCATATTTCTTAGCGCTCTTGAGTACATTCAGGCCATCTGCGGTCAGACCCGTCGGGAGTACCGGCAGCGTAAACCAGATTTTCACCTCCTTGTTTTCAGACTTCCATACTTGCTGAGCCTGTGCCAGCGCCTGGTTTCGCCTGTCATAGGATGAGGGAAGAGCAACGGCCTGACCCTCGATATCAAAATCAATCGCATTGAGGTTCAGGTTCTTCACAACCTGCACATAATCATCGGCCAGTGTACTCACGTCAGTACACTCTGTTGCCAAAGGCAAACCACTCGCACCACCGAAGGATACCATCACATCGCCACCAGCATCGCGTATCGCTTTGATCTGTTTGTAGCCATCAGGGTAATCATTCACATTGTGATACCCTCCCCAGCTCGGCATACAGGAGCCCGCTTTTCCTGCCACCAGGAAAGCAGTCGTTACGTGAGTAACGCCATGATTCTTTGCCAAATCAGCGAAGTCAGGCATAGCATTAGCGGTAAAATCCACATAGGGGCTGAATACATGAGTCGGCCATGGATTCTTCGGCTGCCCCACCTGCTCACTCACATTGCCCCAGGCGATATACATTTTCCAAGGGTTGTTATCACCCGGCAGCACGCCCTGAACCTGCTGCAGCGACATATAGTTCTGGCCCTGATATTTCACCAGGGCATCCCCAGAATAACTTTTCGCAGGATCAAGTTCTGGGGCATTATCGAGCTGCTCTTGGGTATAATTGTGTGCAGGTCCAAGCCTGTCTCTTGATCAGATCTCCAAGCCTGAAGTCATAGCCTCTCTGGCAACCATAAATCCTCGAAGATAATCCTGAAGTCGATTCCAACCTTCCCAGAGAGTATCCCAGCCTGCGATCCCGCTTCGTTTGGTATCATTGAACCCTCCCAGCTTTGCAATCTCCTGGTAAGCCCACTCCAAACTCGGTTCGAACGTTTGCTTCTTATTGCGCAGCAAGATCAAGAGCTTAATCTCTTCTCCGGTAAGCACTCGTGACGCACTTATCTGACTGACCTCCTTCGCCTCTTTAATCAGGCCCAGCTTCTTCAGGCTGAGTGGCAAGGTAAAACTCTCCCGCAACTGCATCAGCCGAACCGCTGAAAAGCCAAGTATCGACGCCATTCGCTCCAGATTGTCTACCGACCCCATTCTTAGCTCTTCTACACCTGCACCGGATTTCCAGGCTTTGTGGAAATCCTCCACTCGCCATCTGGCCGTGTAGCTCTGGATAACTTTCAGGGCCTCTTCCAGAGTTGAAACTGGCTCGCTGGTCAGCAGAAGCCAGCGGATCGGCTCTGCACCATTAGGCTGACCCAGCTCTTCAGCCAGTACTGCGTTGAGGGTGAGAGTTCTGCCCCCCTGAGTGAGGGTCAATGAGCTGCTAAAGACTTGTAGCCTCGCCTTGCGAGTCGGCCGATTCTTCCGTTTCCCATGCTTATCTACCATCCCTTTTTGAGGGATATGAAGCTCATATCCGCCCAGGGAAGCTTGGGAGCGCAGATGTTCATCTAAAGGGAGTCCGGACTCTTCCACTTTGCGCATATGCTTTGCCCGCACGATAAATCTTTCTTGGTGCTCCTTCTTATCCTTGAGATAGTCAAAGATATCTGCTTCTCGATCACAAACGGTGATCACCCGGGACATCAGCGCTCCCATCCTGTGTCGGCAAAGGGCTGACGCATCGGGCCACTTACCACTCTCTTTCTCGTCTGCATCCTCAGGGTTATCCGGCCGCAACCACCACTCCTGATGAACCAACCCTATCGTTTGCTGCGTTCGGGCATTGAGTAGTAACTGGGAATGCACCCAGAATCCTCTTGATTTATCCTCCTTCTTTCCTAATTTCCCCAGCTTCGAAGCGGCTTGGTGCTTGTAACTTAATGAAGAGGTGTCCTCCAGAGCCAGGAGTTCGGGAATATCCTGGGCTATCTCAACTGTCCTTTCAAAACCAGCCTGACGTATTTTCATTGGTTCGACCTTTGGATTACGGATAAAGCGATAGCTGCCTTCAAGCAGGGCATCGTCACCCTCACAGGAAGCGGCCAAAGATTTCCCCACATGTCTACCACAATGGCTGGCGAGTGTGACTAACCGGGCTGTACGCCGCACGTCTCCAAGCTGTGCCGAACCAAAGATGTGCTGGGCCCAGCGTTGGGGATCATGGGGAGAAATCTGCATCGTATGAGTACCTTGAAACGGGATTATACGATGATCAGATCACTCTATGCTCAGAAAGTTCCCCTGCTCTTGAGATGTGTAGAAGAGACAGGGTCCAAGCAGCAACCATGGCTGACCATTGAGCTTAGACGGATCAGTCGGCTGCTGATTCGCCGGATCAGAAGGGTCTTTGCCCTGGCTCCACCAAACCGCCTGGTATTCCACTCCATCGAGCTGCACCTTGTCGCCCTGTGAATACGCTTTACCTTGATCCCACTCGGGAGCTTTCGCATAAGGCACCCAGGGTGAAGGCTGACCCGGAACAAAAGTATGAGCAGCTACATTGTCCTGAGCCTCATAGCTCAGGGAATCGAGACTCACCTGATCACCTGATGTATAGCTTGTTGATCCGCTGAATGCAGCCGGGAGCTGAGAATCGGTATCCGTAGCCTGTGTTTGAGCCGCTTGTGGATGCATTTGTAACTGCATCTGAGCTTGAGACATAACCGGAGCCATGGCACAGGCCGCACTAATGAGAGCAGGTAATAATAAAGAGCGCATTTGAATGCTTCCTTTCACATTGAAATACATTTAATAAACGTCGATTTTTGACGAACTCTGGGGTTATTCAAACAGTGGGAGATACTGTGCAACAGTCTGTCATTAAATTCACCATTCGAATTAAGTTTTATTATTCTGACAAAACCATAATAAATCAATAACTGACGATTTTTATAAGGACACAAAATGACGTAGAGTAAAACATGACAAATATATGACACAGATGAACTCTATTCATAATAAATCCCTGCATCTTTCCAATAGCCTGTGAATTATTAATAAATTATTGAACGAGCAAAAAACCAAAAAACTCAAATCGGTATAACTGATTGTTTTACATAGCATTCATATCACTATCCATCATGGATGAACACTCATAAAAACTAATAGAAACAATTATGACAAATCTGGTCGCAAATCAAATATAAACTTGTCGCAAAAGGGAGACAGGCGAATGAAAAGCAGACGATTCAATTACTAATAACATGCTAAATTTAAAAATTCAGTAAGCTTAAATAACCTTAATTAACCTTAATGTGATTAAATTTGATACTTAACCAGCTCGTGTTGATGAATAATAAATGATAGGCCCCGGTACGCTGATACAAGAAACCCACAGTAGCAGTTTTTAATAGCGGGTCTGATACTCAGGAACTTTCCTGGATACTCGTAAGGAGGTTATGTCTCAGATCCCTTGCTCATACAAAGGTGTACTGATTTCAAGATCACCAACCTTGTGTCGCAGGGATTTGGCAGCAGAGGCTCCATGGACGAATACGCACCCTGTTGGTGAGAGGTGAAATCAGTCATCAACAACAGATGTGAAACACAACCTGGTGAGGATTAACCTATTGAGTTGATAGCAATCAACTGGCAAAAAACCAATCACAGAGAAGTTAAGGGAGCATTGGGTAATCCAGGTGCTACAAAGACAGGAAACAGATCTCCTGGTTTCAGGAACACACCGGGAGCCTCCCCGCCCCAGATGCTTAATCAGGCTGAACTGTATCAATCCTTGGAAATTGCGCGGGAGGTTCAACCCCAACCATCACACCCATGATAGAGGCTGTACTCTGACCATAGTTGTGCCAGGCATGGGCTGCTCCGCGCTGAATGATTGCATCTCCCTGCTTGAGCTTTACTTTGCTATTCCCGACCAGCAAAGTGAGCTCCCCCCGGGTCACCACAAAGTAGTCGATGGTAGTTGTAGAATGGTAAAAAAGCTCATCCATATTCTCAGGGCGCTCCTCCCGAGCTAAGCTCTCAAACACTTCACGAGTTGGCTCAATATCACTACGAATAAACCTTATCTCTCCCGGGTTGAGATTAAAATTTTTGTCGGTCAACGCCGAAACCGAGTCATCCATCTTTGGCTCAGTAACCGCGGAAAAAAGATCGGTAATAGTATGCCCGGGTAGAGCCCAGCCTTCCTGAAGCTCTTCGGAAACCAGATAAGATCTTCCCTTCTCGTCGATAGCTGTTTCTACAACTTTATTCATCTGCTACTTCTCCTGACTTTAATTCAACCGGGATCAGTCTGTGATCCGGCGACATTGTTTAACGTTGCAAGCAAGTTTATTCACACCCATAAAAATTGACAATTGCTCATATATGCACACACTATCCCAAATACGGGATAATAAGGATCGACAATGGAACACGCCTACGCGCTACAGCTCTTTGCCCTGGTGGCAGAGTATGGAAGTTTTGCTAAAGCCTCTCGTGAGCTGAGGATCCCAGGCACCACGCTCAGCAGGAAAATTCAGCAGCTTGAACAGGAGCTCGGTGGCAAACTGCTCAATCGAACCACCCGGACCCTCTCCCTGACGGAGCTTGGTGAAAAGATCCTACCCAGGGCCTCACTGATTAGCGAAACCCTGCAGGAGATCAAGACTCTTGCCTGCGAGATGCGTGATGTTCCGACAGGCACTCTGCAGCTGAGTGCCCCCCGGGCCCTCGCCCAGCAACTATTAACCCCGTTACTGGCCGAATTTCACCAAAAATATCCGGGTATTCAGATAAGGCTCTATACATCGGATCAGAACCAGCACCTGCTGGAGAATGAACTTGATTTTGCATTTCGGGTTGGACCACTCGAAGACTCAAACCAGATCGCCATTTCACTCGGAAAGCTTCATTATCAGCTGGTTGCCTCTCCCACTCTTTGCGCACGCTTAGGTGAGATTGAGAGTATCGACGAGCTCAAAGGTTGGCCATTTTTGAATAATTTCAGTGATGAGGCTCAATCCCACTCACCCTACTATGATCTGGGCTCCCATCAGCTCCCGGACAAAAGTCAGGTAACCCAAGATGATCTGATCAGCATCCGGGAGATGGCTATTCTGGGGGTTGGAGCTGCCTTTCTGCCTGTTTACCTGGTAAAACAAGCACTGCAAAAAGGTCAACTCAAAGCCTTGCTGTCTAGTTATCCCCCCGTAATCGCCCTCTGTATCTCCTGTACCCGGACAGGAAACTGCTTCCGCAAAAATCTCAACTCTTCATCGCATTTTTTCAGCAGCAGAGCGCACGGATCCGCTCTTTTCTTCTGCCATAAGCGCCCAATAAGCCATCTCAAACTCATAGAGGGGTTCAAAAAACCACTCCCAGCCAAGCTAAAGCTGATGGAACTCCCAAGAGCTCATTGAGCAAAAACTAACTTGACAGGCCAGCCTTATACTCGCTATTAATAGACATCTAGACGCCTATAAACAACCACCGCTAGCATCATAAGGAGCCATTGATGAGCACACATAACCCAGACATCTCCTCCCAGACCCAAGCCGTTCGCGCAGGAATAGAGACCGATACCCAGCATGGTGCCATCACCCCTCCACTGTATCTTTCCAGCAACTTTAGCTTTCACGATTTCAATGAGCCCAGGCAGTATGACTACACCCGCTCTGGCAACCCAACCCGAGAGTTACTCGCCGATGCCCTTGCCAAACTCGAGGGAGGCGCAGGTGCAGTGATCACTTCCAGCGGCATGTCAGCGGCCTTGCTGGTAATCCAGCTTCTGAAATCCGGCGGACGACTTCTCGCGCCTCACGATTGTTATGGTGGCTGTTTCAGGTTGTTTAAGTCACTCTCAGAAAAGGGGGTGATCACCGTCGACTTTGTCGATCAAAGCGATGAAGCCGCGCTGACCGAGGCCCTCAATCGTCATCCCGAAATAGTATGGATTGAGACACCAAGTAACCCCCTGCTGCGGGTTATCGATGTAGCCAAAGTCAGTGCGCTAGCCCATGAAAAGGGAGCCACTGTGGTGGTGGACAACACCTTCCTGTCGCCCATATCCCAACAGCCACTGGCCCTTGGAGCAGATATAGTGGTGCACTCCACCACTAAATATATCAATGGGCACAGCGATGTGGTCGGTGGAGCCGTTATCGGGAAAACCCCGGAGCTGGTTGAAGATCTCAAGTGGTGGGCTAACACGCTCGGGATCACCGGCGCTCCCTTTGACAGCCTGTTTACCCTGCGGGGATTACGCACCCTGGATGTACGTATCGAACGCCACAACCAAAATGCCCTATGCCTCGCCGAATACCTTGAGCAGCATCCCCAGGTTGAATCTGTTTACTACCCAGGCCTGCCAAGTCACCCCACCTATGAGATCGCCAACAAACAGCAAACCGGGTTTGGCGCAATCATCTCATTTAAAATCAAGGGCGGTGTGGAGGCGGTCGCCCAGTTTAGCCGCGAACTCAGGTTATTCTCCCTGGCTGAATCTTTGGGTGGCGTCGAGAGTCTCATCTGCCATCCGGCAACCATGACCCATGCCGCCGTGGCTCCGGAAGATCAAAAGACCGCCGGGATCACCGAGAATCTTCTGAGGATCTCGGTGGGAATCGAGTCTGCTGAGGATCTGCAGGCAGATTTACAACAAGCTTTTGAGAAGGTGGTCCACAATCAGAGTATCCAGGCAAAAGAGCCCAGCCTGGAAAACAGCCTATAATCTTGCCCCGGAGGGAGTCTTCACACTCCCTCCCTAGCCCTTCCCCTAGCCAAAATACTGGCCAGGACTTCTGCCAAACTGTTTTTTAAAAGCGGCTACAAAGGCAGAGAGGGAGTCGTAACCACAAGCCAATGCGATATTGGTGATCGATTCCCCCTTTTCCAGAAGGGATACTCCATGCAGCAACCGAAGCCGCTGCCGCCACTGCTGAAAGCTCAACCCTGTTTGTGATTTGAACAGCCGGCTGACGCTGCGTCCCGAGAGCCCGACCTCAGAGCCAAGCTGCTCCATGTTCACAGACAGATTGACCCTTGCCTGCAACTTCTCACAGATCAACAGCAGCCGTTTATCGAATGGCAATGGCAAAGAGTTGGCAGCCAGAGGAAGCTCGGAAATCGCATCCAGCAGAACCTGAACCAGCCGACTGTGTGGACTATCCAGCGGGTATTCAGCCGGGAACTCACAAAAGGTCATAACTAATTCCCTGACCAGGGGTGAAACTTCACACACACACGGGAAAGACCAACGCGTGCCGGGAAGCCGATCCGTCTCTATATACAGGCTGCGCATCTTGGCTGCACTACCTGAGATGATCTGATGCGCCTCCCCCTGGGGGATCCAGACCGCAAACTGTGGCGGGGCAAAATAGCGAGCCCGCCGGGTATGAACCTCCAAAACTCCCTCGATGGCGTATACCCACTGTCCCCAGGCATGATGATGCCAGCGGGTTTCGGTGCCCTGGTGGTCCCAGCTGGCAATTCTGGCAAACACCGGCCGTGGTAGCTGGTTGAGATCCGGAACCGGGCGAAGTTGTCTTCTATTCGACATTTATTATCCAGTTGGCGATAGCAGGAAATTCCACCGAGAGTAATCTAGTGCAGACTCATCGGCAACACCAGGAACTCTTCATGCGCCATTTTCTTGTTAAACAATGGTTTTTACTCGGCATGCTCACGGCGATCATTCTGGCAACTCTGCTCCCGGGTTTTGGGAAGTCCGGCGGCATATTACATCTGGAGATTGTGACTCAATTTGGCATTGCCCTGATCTTTTTCCTACATGGGATCAGCTTGTGCCCTAAGGTGATCCTTAAAGAGCTCAGTGGATGGCGCTTACACCTGACAGTCCAGGGAGCCACCTTTATCCTCTATCCACTGCTATGGCTGGTGCTGAGCCACGGATTTAGAGCCTATATGCCAGCCGCCCTGGCGATGGGGTTTTGCTACCTGATGGTGCTTCCAAGCGCGGTCTCCTCCTCGGTTGCCATGACCAGCGTTGGCCGGGGTAACGTCCCCGCAGCCATCTTTAATGCATCCCTTTCAAGCTTTCTCGGAGTGTTGCTCACCCCGCTGCTGGTTCAGCTGCTGCTGGGGACCCGGGGTAACTCTATTGATCTCTTAAACACCATAGAATCGATTGGCAGAATTCTATTGCTACCGATGTTGGCAGGTCAGCTGCTGCGTCCGCTGTTGCTGCAACTGATTGAAAAATATCGGGTGATCATTAACCCTGTCGATAAGTGTGTGGTGCTGCTAATCGTATTTAACGCCTTTAGCAACTCTGTGGTTGAAGGGATCTGGCACGGCTTTTCAATCAGCACCCTACTGCTGGCAATTCTAAGCTGCGCCGGTCTGCTGGGTATTGTGGTACACCTTCTCATCTGGCTCACCCGTCGACTAGGCTTCAGCCGGGCAGATGAGGTCGCCGCTGTATTTTGCGGAACCAAGAAGAGTCTGACCCAGGGAGTACCGATGGCCAAGGTGATCTTCGGTGCCATCCCGATGTTGGGAATGATCCTGCTCCCCATCATGCTCTACCACCAGCTACAGATCTTCTACTGCGCGACCCTGGCGAATCGCTATGCAGCTCACTCAACAATCAAAGACAGCAACAGCTCTGGAATGGACAAAAATGCTCTGATCTCTGGATAGATAGTACAAGAGATCCTTACATAGACTCTATGGCGCAATACCCTTGGGTTTTATCTATCCTTGCCAAAGGAGTATGCACAATCGAAAGAGGATGAGATGAAAATACACCATCTGCGCAGTGCAACCTTTGTCATTGAATCAGGCAACTCTTTCATACTGGTTGATCCCATGCTTGGAGCCATGGGCTCGCTCCCGCCATTTTCGGTGATGCGCTTTAAACTCAAGCGAAATCCACTGGTTGAACTACCTGATAATAGCCAGGAGATACTCGGGAAAGTGACCCATGCCCTGGTGACCCACAGCCGATGTTTTGGATTTAAACCCTTGCAGCATAGTGATCATCTGGATGCAGATGGAGAACGTTTTTTAATCCAACACCAGATCCCCGTCATAGCTCCAAGCAAAGATAAAGTTTATCTGGAAAAATATGGCATAACAGTGATGTGTGGTCTGGAAAATTGGCAGCCCCAGGATTTTCTTGGAGGCAAGATAACAGCGATTCCTGCAAAACATGGTCATGGCTGGATTCACCGCTTGATGGCTAATGGCTGCGGCTTCTACCTTGAGCTGCCCGATGAGCCCTCCCTCTATATAAGCGGTGATACTGTACTGACCGAAGATGTGAAACGAGCACTCAATGAGTTAAAACCGAAGATCACTGTAGTTGCCGCAGGGCAAGCACAGATGGATCTGGGCCAACCTCTGTTAATGCCCAAAGAGGAAGTTCTGGATTTCATCCGCCTTTCTCCGGGCCGCGTCATCGCTAATCACATGGAGGCCCTGAATCATTGCCCAATCGATCGCCACACACTACGGCGCTTACTTGAGACACAAGATCTTATGGACAAGGTACTGATCCCCGAAGATGGCGAGGTGCTAGAGCTTTGATAGAAAGGTCACCAAGAGACTGTCATTACTCAGTGACTCAGGCCCTTTTTTACAGTAATGTCTCCCCCAAAGAGCGGACCCGGGTTGCGAAGAGCCAAAACTCAATCCTCACCCGTTGAGCGCGCTCAGATCAGATGCAAAGGTTGGTTCAATGCAAAAAGCTCTACTGCTGGTCGATGTGCAAAACGTCTACTACACCACGCGCCAGGCGTATCAACAAAACTTCGACTACAACCGATTCTGGGCCGAGGCAACCAAGGATCGTGAGATAGTCAGGGCGATGGCCTACGCCGTGGACAGGGGGGATGAAAAACAGCGCCAGTTTCAGAATATCCTCAGGGCCATTGGCTTTGAGGTCAAGCTCAAGCCCTTTATTCAAAGGGCCGATGGCTCCGCCAAAGGGGATTGGGATGTAGGAATCACCCTGGATGGCATTGAGTATGCGCCTGAGGTTGATCTGGTGGTGCTGGTCTCGGGTGATGGGGATTTTTCACTGCTGGCAGATAAGCTGCGGGATAAATTCGGAGTAGATGTTGAGGTTTACGGCGTCCCGCAGCTCACCGCTAAATCCCTCATCGATTCGGCAAGTCGCTTTATCCCGATCGAGGGTGAACTTCTGCTCGGCCCCCCAAGCTGTTAGTCTCTACAAAGTTACGACTTTGGATCCGGGAGAGCGGGCGGAGTCGAGTCCATATAGGTCAGGTAGGTCTGCCACAGATAGTGAGTACGCTGGCGAGTCAGATCCAGCATGCATTGAAGATACATGGCGTTGCGAATGCTGCCATCGGCCCAGTACTGATAAACGGCGCTACATTGGGCCTTGCGATAGCTCAACCACTGGGACTGCGCCTGTTGCAGTCCCTTGGCAGCGCTTTTCTCCTTGGAAGTCGCTAGACTAAGCTTATCATTCTCCCGGCAGCGCTTAAGGCTCGCTTCGAAATACTTATCCAACAGGCGTTCCGCCTGTTGACTCTGTTTCGCCATACACTGGTTAATCGCCAGGGTATTTGCAGCATCATTGCAATTCTCTGCCGCCCATAGCCTGAAGGAGATCATTAAAAGCAGAAAAACAAATGACACCGCGTATTTCATTACCAGCTCCCTGTCAGGGTGCGGCCGTGCCACACCACAATTCCATCAACTCAATCTTTAATTACTCCCGTCCCGGAAGCTTTTTCCAGGTGACCTTGTCACGCAGGTAAACCGGGGTTGCTTCTGCGGCAGACACAGTTTCTCCCCGGGCCAGCGCATCCACAGCCAGTGGCAATAGATCCTGCGCCTCAGGAAGTCTCAAATACTCGCCCTCAAGTGAATGACCGGTCAGGGTCTGCATCAGCTCTGGGTAAGCCTCCCAACCTGTGCCAGCCAGCTGCCACTCCTTGCCCTGCTCAGGGAGGCGCTCATGAATAAGCTGAGGCGGAACCACCAGCTCTTCCTCCAGCGAGCGCATTAAGCCCTGAGCATCAAGTTCGTAACGTCCCCAGTAGATCTCACTCATCCGGGCATCGATGGCAGTCATCACCCTGTCGGCACCACAGATCCTGTGCATCCCCTGGGCCAGAGCCGCTAGATTAGAGACAGGGAGCAGCGGAAGTTCGGCGCCAAATGCCAGGCCCTGGGCTACTCCGATACCGATGCGCACCCCGGTAAAACTACCCGGTCCACGCCCAAAGGTCAGAGCATCGAGCTCCCCCAGAGATAGGCCCGCCTCATCCAGCAAAGACTGCACCAGGGGTAGGATCCGCTGAGCATGAACCCGGGGTGCGACCTCACAGCGCGTTAAAACCTGCTCTCCCACCATTAGGGCGGCGGAACATGCCTCGGTTGCTGTATCGATTGCCAGAATTTTACTCATGCTCAAACTCTCTTGTTGCTTTATCTAGTGAATGAAAAAAATCTTGTGCCTTACTCCGCTCCCGAGTCCTTGGCATGGGAGGAAGGCTCTTAAGAAATAGCTGTCCGTAATTACGGCTCACCAGCCGGGGATCACAGAGTACCAGCACTCCGGTGTCACTGCCATCACGGATCAGCCGCCCGGCTCCCTGCTTTAGAGCGATCACCGCCTTGGGTAGTTGCAGCTCGGCAAAAGGATCGCCCCCTGCCATTCGACAATCATCAACCCGGGCTTTCATCAGGGGGTCATCCGGGGAGCTAAAGGGCAGCTTGTCGATCACCACACAGCTCAGGGCCTCCCCCTGAACGTCAACTCCCTCCCAAAAAGAGGCGGTTGCCACCAAAATCGCCTTCCCGTCCTCGGTAAACTGTTTGAGCAGCCGCTGTTTACTCTCCTCACCCTGTAGCAAAACATTGCGTGAACAGGTATCACGCAACACCCCGGCCACCTCCTGCATCAGCTGATGGCTGGTACACAAAAAGAAGATCCCGCCACGCACAGTCTCAAACAGGGGCAACATCTGCTTGACCAGTAGTTTGCCCCGCCCATATTGATTAGCCGGCGGCAGGTAGCGGGGTAGCAGCATCAACGACTGATTCTGATAATCGAAGGGACTTCCCAGGATCAGCTGCTGGTAAGTTTCTATCCCCATCTCCCGGGTAAAGAGATCAAAACGCTCATCCACCGTGAGGGTCGCCGAGGTGAAGATCCAGCTGACATTCTCTTTTTCGATCTCCTGGGAAAAGCGCTCGGCGATCGAAAGTGGCGTGATATTCAGCGAAAAGTTCTGGCCATGGCTCTCGTACCAGCAGCAGTAGCCGGGTTGGCGCTGACCATCGAGCTGATCGAGTAGAGTGCGAAACTCGACTACCCGCTCGAAGCAGCGATCCAGCACCTCACCTCGTCCGAGCTGAAGCTTGAGAAGCTCATAACAAAGGTTAAAGGCATCGTGCCAGCGCGTGATGGGGCCCTGGAGGCTGCCGCTGGCGAGCAGCTCAAACCATTCACCCCGGTTGTTATCCCGCCCAAAGGCCAGTCGCATATCACGAGTTGCGTTCTCAAGGTGGGTGGCAGCCTTTCCAAGTTGCTTGCTATCCTGGGCCTCGGTGCGATAAGCGATGGTGATCTCTTTACACAGCTCAAATACCTGACGACTGGAAAGGGCTTTGCCAAAATACTGGGTGGCAATCTCCGGGAGCTGATGCGCCTCATCAAACAGATAAACACCCGCATCCGGGAGCAACTCACCAAAGCCCGTATCTTTAACCGATATATCGGCAAAAAACAGGTGGTGGTTGATCACCACCAGCTGTGCCTCCATTGCCTTGCGTCTGGCTTTAACCAGATAACAACTCTCGTAATGGCTGCACTCTCGCCCCAGGCAGTTATCATTGGTGCTGGTGATAAATGGCAGGATATCGGAGTTTTCCCGAAGCTCGGGGATCCCGCTCACATCCCCATCTTTGCTGTGTTGAGACCAACGTTTCACCCGGGTGATCTCGGCAGCCTGCTCACGGGTCTGAAACTCCCCCTGCATCGCAAAGCGTCCAAGACGCTCAAGGCAGAGATAATTGGAGCGCCCCTTAAGCAGGGCCGTTGGCTCCGAGATCTCAAGGGCTTTGGTGATCGCCGGAAGATCCCTTAAAAAAAGCTGCTCCTGCAGAGCCTTGGAGCCGGTACTGATCACCACTTTTTTGCCGGATTTAAGCAGGGGCACCAGGTAACCAAAGGTTTTCCCTGTCCCGGTGCCAGCTTCAACCAACAGGCATTGCTGCTGCTCGATCGCCTTGGCAACCGCTTCAGCCATCTGGGTCTGCTGCTTACGAGGTGAAAATTTTGAGATGTTACGAGCCAAAGGCCCGTCAGAAGCAAAGAGTGAACTGACCAAAGCCGGCCCCAACCATGAAAAGCCAAGATTATACCTGAGCGCTCACAATTGAAAAGACTCAGGCGTAAGTGTCAATGCCCCCCTTATCCTGTTTATCCTCTTTGGGCGTCTCGACGCTCTGCTGCTCCGGACGGTGCTTCTGAGTTCCGGCACTGGCTTCGCCCTCTTTGATCTTCTGCTTTTTATTGATCTTATTGACTTCTCTTTTGATCTCACCGCTACCAGGCTTGGCTGGCGGCCGGGGCATTATCGGAATGAGCATATCTTGGTTTGGCATAGCATCACCTCTCTACTTCTATCTTAAGTATCGACCAAACCGGACGAAGCATAAGTAAAGGGTTAGGCTGAAAAGCCGCGAGCTTGGGCCCGCACCACTTCAACCTATCTATATGTGGTATGTGGCAGCACTCTTTTTCGGTCCCCCCAACTTGATCTGCCAATCTCAGAAGTCCATGGGAAGCCACAAATTCTAGGGACGTTTGAACGCCTTTCTGGCAGCTTCGACCTTTTCCCAGTACACACAGTCCTGGTTGTGGTCGTTGACAATGCCCATGGCTTGCATGAAGGCATAAGCCGTGGTTGGGCCAACAAACTTCCATCCTCTCTTTTTAAGGGCCTTTGCCATTGCGATCGATTCGGGAGAGGTCGAGGCTATGGCCCGGTTCGGGTCTGTAGGCTCAAACTGCCAAAAGAATGCAGCGAGAGACCCCTCTTCCTTCACCATCTCCTGAGCGCGCTTTGCGTTGTTAATCACCGCCTCGATCTTCTTGCGGTTACGCACGATTCCCTCATCCAACATCAGCCGCTCGATGTCGGACTCATCAAATCGGGCGATCTTGTTAAAGTCGAAATTATGGAAAGCAGACCGGAAATTCTCACGCTTGTTTAAGATCGTTCGCCAGCTAAGCCCAGACTGAAAACTCTCGAGACAAACTTTCTCGTAGAGTCGGTAATCGTCATCCTCAGGGAATCCCCACTCCTGATCGTGATAATCCACAAACTCAGGGGCAGAAAGTGACCATTTGCAACGGTGCTTACCGTCATCACATAAAACAGCAGAAAGCATAGATAGACCCTCATCGGTTGTTCATCCGTATGATAAACCAGATCTTCATGGCCATCGAAGAGGTTAGCAATAGCATATGGCTCTGATCAGAGGTTGAGCGATAATAACCGAGGCCCTATACAAGATGCTCAGCTATCACAAAGTGATATCTTCCTATTACCGCCCCTTGTTGGTCCGCTTCTACAACTGGCTCGGGCAAGGGGAAGAAATGAACCTCCCCTTTGACTGCCATTACCACAGCGAGTGCTTGATCTCTCCGGCATGGAGAGTTTGCGGGGAACAGGTAGACACCAAGCCAACAAGATCCATCACCTCGGGGAAGCTCTCCATCGCCTGTTTCCAATGATCCTCAATCCCCTCCGGGGTTTCGTAAATTTCATTGAGCACATAGCGCGTATTCCCAGTGGGCTCAGATGCCGCGTCGAGAGGGTTAGATAGCTCCGGGCCGCTGGAAAGCTCATAGGACAGCAGAGCCTTAGGGCCTTCCCTGTGGTGCGTCTTTTTGATCCATTCGCCGTGTAGCTTTAACAGCGTGTTAAGCCGATCTACCTTGTCGGGGGAAGCCACAAACGTAAGTAGTACCTGAGTTTTACCCTGATTAGCCATTGCTCGACCTCTTGTAGCTGTTAAGCTGATCGCGACACCATTGACGCACCTCTTCGTAATCTTCTGAAAAAAACTGGCCACAAGGGATAGGCCGGTATTTATCCAACTGAGTGACAAAGTGGTTAATCATTTTCCGGGTGCTGACGATCCCTTCGGCGATCATGCCGTGATCGGCATACCACTCATACACACCATTGAAATATTCCCAGACTTCGGGAGGGCAATAGTCCCACTGCCTGAGATCAACAAGCAGAACCCATTGTGGCGGCAGTTCTTCAATGATTAATTGCTTTGCCTCTGCTGCGTACTCCTCGGCCATAGGCAGGTTCCAGGCCCCCTGCGCTACCTGAACTAAGATCCCCTCACAGACCCTAAGGCTCGATGAACCGTGTTGCTTATCCACAATGATTTAATTTAATGCGAATGAGAATATTTTAAGTATGACTAACAAGTATGAGAAGTAAACCGAAGATGATCCTGATATCTGCGATGGGCGCAAAGGTTACCCCCGGGCATGGCACCGACACTTGAGCTCAGTGGGAAAGACGACAAAACCCAGTTCTCCCCCAGATACTCAATCGAACTTTTGGCAGTTCAAGTCTGGGTAAAGCATAAGTCCTGTAGCCACTGGGATCTTCTTCTATTTCTGGCTAACCTTATACCGTCGGCATACTCTATCGGCGGTGGACCTGACTATGGGGACAGAGGGTAAAAAACCACATGGAAGTTTTGATTACGAGAGATCTGAATACTTCATCTCTTTTACTGGTTATGGCGCATGGAATGAGGTAACGGCCATGATGTTAGCTGAGACCGTGAAACGAGAGGCATCACTGTTCGCAGGCAAGCCTTGGGGCATCATTGTTGATAGTCGAAACTGGGAGCTTTGTACCCCTGAATCCTGGGCCATATTTGAAGAGGCAAGAGTGCATTTATCCCATCATGGATTAGTTTGCGAGGCAACAGTGATCGATAAAGTGATGCTGGGAAATTTGATGTCCGAGAATCAACATTCGTCTGACGTTGAGTATGGCTTTTTCAAGTCCCACGAAGAAGCTTCGGCCTGGTGTAAAGCGACAGTGATGAAAGCAAGAGAAACATAACAACCTCCCCCTATCACTTCGGAGATGGATCAGATACAGGAACTCCCATTCCCCTCTGGTTCACAACCAGTGCTCAAATTTTGTGCTGACCAACCTCCTTCAGGCCAGCTTCTGCGCACGTTAGCACCAGGCAATGGAGCAAGAGCAGAAGATAAGTATCAACAAGCGGCGATCATGACACTCAGATCACCGCTTAGACCAATGCTGCAGCTTATGATGAGGCTTTCGCGGGCTGATTGAACTCCTTAACCAGTTGGTTCATCTGCTTTTGCTGCTGAGCCATATACTTGACCATGTTGGTCTGCATCTTGTCCATATCGGTCCAGGAGTTGGCAAAGATGTCATTCATCTTCAGCTGCTCTGCCTGCAATGTTTTAAACAGCTTAGCTTGTGATTGACCTGAGACCGGCTTGCCCTGGTATTGAACAATTTCATAGTGCATCGGCCCCTGGGGTGTCTGTACGACCCCCTTGGTAAAGGTCCTGGTGCCATTTTTGGTCTTGATGGTTTTCGTTGACTGATCATTTTTCTGAGGCTGGCTATCGAGTTTAATCCAGCCGGTGTTGCCATTGCTCGGATCACCTACCTTGACCCAGTCTGCCTTCTGAAAAATGGAAACCAGTGGCGCATCAGGATGCAGCGACTCAATCACATGAGAAGATGCCGATGGTTTTTCATAAAGCTTGATCTGATCCGTGCCAGCCCAGGCGAACGCACTTACCAATGAGAGTGCCGCAATTGTGGTGAATGCAAGTTTATAGCGATTCATAGAATCCCTCCTTACTGAATAATGCCTTGAGTGATGAATACAAAACCGAAATAGAAACCGATAACAGGCTCATTGTCAGGCTCTATAGGTCAACGGAGCCTCAAGCCACAATATCTCAGACAAAATAAACCCAGCCTGAATCACCCGAGGTGGTCATTCGAGCGCTTAAGATAGACAAATGACTCTTGCATCGCCGGGAATTGCCGGAGATGATACACAGGCATAGAGACGGTTTGGCAAAAGGAGTAATGCCGATGAGCATGCCAAAAAACATCATCTGCGATATTGATGGTGTTATATTGCACAACAATAAACTGATTGAAGGTGCCGAGCGCTTCGTTCACCGCCTGCTTGAGCAGGGAGCCAACCTGCTATTTCTCACCAATTACCCGGTGCAAACCCCAAAAGATCTGCAGGCGCGCTTCGAGTCGGCCGGAATTGAAGTACCGGAAAGTTGCTTCTACACTTCGGCGATGGCCACCGCTGACTTTCTCAAACGCCAGGATGGTAAAAAAGCCTATGTCATTGGCGGCGGCGCCCTGCCCCATGAGCTTTATAATGCCGGGTTTACCCTGACCGAGATCGACCCGGATTTTGTGGTGGTTGGGGAAACCCGTAATTACAACTGGAACATGATCCAGCAGGGAGCTCTGTTTATTTCACAGGGTGCTCGCTTTATCGCAACCAACCCAGATGTCGCTGGGCCCCAAATGCATCCGGCCTGCGGCGCACTGTGTGCCCCCATCGAGCGGATGACCGGCAAAAAACCTTTTTATATCGGTAAGCCCAGTGCCTGGATGCTCAGGGCAGCCCTCAATCACATGGGGGCCCACTCAGATGATGCCATCATCATAGGCGATAATCTCAGAACCGATATCCTGTCAGGGTTTCAGGCCGGGTTGGAGACAGTGCTGGTGTTATCCGGGGTCAGTAAGGAGCAGGATATTGAGTTGATGCCGTTTCGTCCCAATCATGTCTTTGAAAGCGTGGCGTTAATCGATATCCTGTAACTATTGATTTTTCAACAACTAAATCGGCAAGCTGAAGTCTCCTGTCACCCTCAGGGGGGATTGCCAGCCCCCTTCACCGACAGAACCTGATTAAGC
Source organism: Dongshaea marina (assembly GCF_003072645.1). Taxonomy (NCBI): domain Bacteria; kingdom Pseudomonadati; phylum Pseudomonadota; class Gammaproteobacteria; order Aeromonadales; family Aeromonadaceae; genus Dongshaea; species Dongshaea marina. The sequence goes on along the minus strand of NZ_CP028897.1, from coordinate 2,272,041 downwards.
CTCGCCACCGATTTTTGCTTAAATATTGGATGTTAACAATTTCTAAGGTCACTTCCAGGGAGAGGTAATATGTGTTCAATCTTTGCGATTCTCGATCTGAGTATCGATGCCGATAAGCTGCGAAAGCGGGCGCTCGATATGTCCAAGCGACTGCGCCACCGCGGGCCGGACTGGTCCGGGATCTACTGCAGTGACGAAGCGATTCTGGCCCATGAACGGCTGGCGATCGTCGATGTCGAAAATGGTGCCCAACCCCTCTACAGTCCGGATCACGATCAGGTGCTCGCGGTGAATGGAGAGATCTATAATCATCGCCACCTGGAGTCGCAACTCACCAAAAACTATCCGTTCCAGACCCAGTCCGATTGTGAAGTGATCCTGGCTCTGTATCGCGAGCAGGGGGAGCAGTGTGTGGAGCGGCTCAGTGGGATCTTCGCTTTTGTCCTTTATGATGCGGTCAATCAGAGTTACCTGATCGCCCGCGATCACATGGGGATCATCCCCCTCTATACCGGCTATGATGAATACGGTCACCTGTGTATCGCCTCCGAGATGAAGGCCCTGACCCCCATCTGTGAAACCATTAGTGAGTTTCCTCCCGGCCACTACCTGACTCCGGCCCATGAGCACCCGGTTCGCTATTACCACCCGGACTGGCAGTCCTATGATCGGGTCGAGAAAGCGCCTGGCTGTGTCCCCCACCTGCTGCGCGAAAGTCTGGAGCAGGCGGTGCGCTCCCAGTTGATGAGCGATGTCCCCTACGGGGTACTACTCTCGGGAGGACTGGACTCCTCCATCATTGCGGCAATCGCCAAGAAATACTCGGAGCGGCGCATCGAAGAAGATGAAAAAGTCGCGGCCTGGTGGCCTCGTCTTCACTCCTTTGCCATTGGTTTGGAGGGTGCTCCGGATCTCAAGGCTGCCCGCCAGGTGGCCGATCATATCGGGACCGTCCACCATGAGCTTCACTTTAGCATTCAGGAGGGTCTCGATGCCCTGAGTGATGTGATTTACCATCTCGAAACCTTTGATGTCACCACGATCCGAGCCTCCACCCCCATGTACCTGATGGCCCGTAAGATCCGGGCGATGGGAGTTAAAATGGTGCTCTCAGGTGAGGGTGCCGATGAGATATTTGGGGGCTACCTCTATTTCCACAAGGCACCGGATGCTAAAGAGTTCCATGAAGAGACAGTTCGAAAGCTCTCTCAGCTCCATCTCTATGACTGCCTGAGAGCCAATAAGTCGATGGCCTCCTGGGGAGTTGAAGCCCGGGTCCCCTTCCTCGATAAGCAGTTCATTGACACCGCCATGTCTTTGAACCCACAAGACAAGATGTGTGGCAACGGGCGCATTGAGAAACAGTTACTGCGTGAGGCCTTCTCACAATATCTGCCGGAGTCTGTACTGTGGCGCCAAAAAGAGCAGTTCTCTGATGGTGTCGGCTATGGCTGGATCAATGCGCTCAAAGAGCATGCCGAAGAGATAGTCAGTGACAAGATGTTACAGATGGCGGGTACCCGTTTTCCTTTCCACCCGCCGAAGAGTAAAGAGGCTTACCTTTACCGTGAGATCTTTACTCAGCACTTCCCCCATGCAACGGCTGCGGCTTGCGTGCCCTATGCAGATTCTGTCGCCTGCTCGACCGAGACGGCACTGAAGTGGGATGAGTCCTTTAAAAACAATCCCGACCCCTCAGGCCGTGCAGCCTGCGGGATCCATGAAAAATCCTACAGTTAACATGAGTAACAGCCACTGCAAACCCCTTTGCGGTGGCTGTTATAAAGTCACCTCACAAAGCTTAGGGGTGATCCGTCTTCACTTTGACCAGATCGCCACTGACGACTATGCACTCAAAGCGCTCTCTACTGGTGAAAATTAATCCACTCTCCTTATATCGGGTTTGTTTCTCAATCCTCACATTCACCAGAAGATCACCATCAATTCCCAGGTTTTGCCCATTGCGAATGGCGCGATCCATCGCTCTTTGCAGCAGGTTATCCTGAGGTCCCTCAACATGGGCTAATGTCTCAGGATCGACCTTGTAGCAACTCTTACCACTCACATGGTGGGAGCTACTGTCGGTTTTATCATATTCAAGGTTGCGGATATCAAAAGAGGAAGCAACTGTAAATTGCCCCAGCTGCTCATGGGTGTCGGGCGGCGCTGACGAGCAGGCCGATAACATGGTCAAAACGCCCCCCAACAGAGTTATCAAAACAACAGTTCGCATCACGACTGCTCCTATCTATTGCATCTATTATTATTGGACTCATGCAGGATCATCACTAGCGCATCCTCTCCAGTTGATAACGAAACAGGCTGGCCCATGAGAGCCAGCTGCCGCTCCATATCAAGAGAAATTAAACTGAGTTTATATAGTGCAGACTTTGCGACTCACCCAACTCAGAAAAGATGCCCATACACCATTAAGTGTATTCAGAATCCGCTCCCTGTGAAGCAATCGGAATAAGAAAGTAAAAAAAATTAAATAATACATATTTTTCAAAAGGTTATGATAATTAATACCATATGAATCTAACTCAGATTCAGCGGTTCTGTAAGCTACTAAAACCCTTATATTTATCTAATCAAATATCAAGATATATCTTCTTATGAGTCTTCTTCTCTGCCACCCTAACTCCACACATGATGAATGGACCATTCTCTTTAAATGATAATCATTCCCATTTACATGTTCCCAATGGGCTGCTAGCCTGAACTCAGAGCTTAAGTGAGTTCACTACCTATGAATAGGCTAGCTGGACCGACTCAGAAAACTCATCACAGGATTAAAAACAGGAGCTGTAACTATGTCTACTTATGTATTGGTTCATGCCGCATGGCACGGAGCCTGGAGCTGGAAAGAAACTGCAAAAACTCTCAGAGATGAAGGAAATATTGTCTATACCCCAACCCTGTCCGGGCTTGGAGATCGAGCTTATGAGCTCAATGCTGACATCAACCTCAGCACCCATATCCAGGATATCCTCGGACTCTTTCGCTTTGAAGAGCTTGAGGATGTGATCCTGGTCGGTCACAGCTATAGCGGGCTTGTCATCACCGCCATCGCCGATCTGCTTCCCGATAAGATTAAAGCCCTGATCTATGTGGATGCCATGGTTCCCGAAGAGGGAGGTGAACAAATTTCTAATATGTGCCTGATGGATTTTATGAAAGAGGCAAAAAAAGAGTCGTTCTTGAAAAACGCCAAAGTCAAAGGTGGAGGATTTAAGATCCCATCCCCCGATTCAGCCTATTTCGATATTGACCCGAGAAAACGAGAATGGGTTAACAGCCTGCTGGTTCCTCAGCCGATCGCTACTTTCACCGAGAAGCTCCATCTCACAGGCGCCTGGCAGACCATTGGAAAAAGAACCTTTGTCTATGCCGAAGGTTACTCAAACAACCCGCACACCCATCGTTATCAGCAGTTTCAGAAAGATCCCAACTGGAGCTGCCATAGCTTACCCTGCGGCCATGATGTGATGATTGATATGCCACAGCAGCTGGCCAATATCCTCAAAGATCACTAACATCACAAGTGGTAACCCCGGGTTACCACTTGAATAAACCATTTATCTTCCTTGCTTCAGACGTCTTGCCTCAATAAATAACCGACTCCAAAAAGGTGAATCCAGATCACTGAGTTGCACCAGGGGAGCATTTCGTCCGTAGTTATCCGATACGGTCGCATCAATAAACATCCGGTGATTATTGATGCGACCGAGATAAAGACCCACATGGGAAATTTTTTGACCAACTCCGAAAAACAACAGATCTCCCGCTTTTAGGCGGTTACGCCTCACCGAAATAAAGCCTTTCCAGTGAGCCTGAGCCGAGGAGTGGCGAGGCAACTGGATATCCATCAGGCCAAACAGCTGCTGAATAAATCCAGAGCAGTCGTAGCCAAAACTTGATTTACCTCCCCAGGTGTAGGGTACCCCGAGAAATTGCCAGCTCAGATTCAACATAGCTGCCAGTGTGAGGGGCTTGTTATCGGCCCTTATATCCCCCTGCTGGATCCACCCTTTCTCACCCGTGACCAGCCTGACCTCTAACCAGCGTCCCTGATGCCTGTGAGAGTGGTAGATCACCGGCATGCTTACCCCAAACGGAAGCACCTGCAGAGGCGAGCTTGCCGCCGTATCGGGGGAGCGATACAGGTTATTCATCCTGTGGACAGTCATCACTCTGGCCGCCTTTCCCCCGTCGTTTTTTTTCCACGCCAGGACCTTGCCATAGATCCAGCCCCGGTAGTGGTCTTTGGTTTGAACCAGGGTCCAGGCGTGATCAAAACGTATCACCCTGAGGCGCTCTCCGTAGATAGCCTGGGAGCCCAGCATGCTGACCCGGGAACGCTTTGCATAGATATTTAAGACGGGAACATTAACAAATGCCGCGGCCATGGCATGGGATGTAAACATAAATAATAAAACAGCAATTCTCTTCACGACTTAGCTCCATATCTTGCAGTTATTTTTATGATTCATACAAATAAAAAAGCAAAACCACCTAATCAAGATGATTTTGCAAGTCATACGGATATTCAATAATTTATACTCTCAGGGAGATAATTTATTGCTCTACAATGCATCTTCTCGTTCTGAGAAAGAGAATAGTCGATACCCCAAAAAAAGAAGCAATCATTAATAAATCAATAGGTGAGAATAAGCTAACGCCAACAATCAATGAAACAATCGCTGAAGCTAAGCTGCCTGATATAGAGATCAAGGCAGACCCACTGCCCTTACTTTCATTCAGTGAGTTCATGGCAAAATAATTAGCAAAAGGACATAGCATTCCGCAAAATATGGCCAGTAATATTAAAGTAACTGAGGTGGTATAGATATTAACCTGGTCCATGATTAAGGAAACTAAGAACACCAGTATGGATAAAAAACCAAAACAAAGAAGTGACTTTAATATCTTAATTCTAGCTCTTACTTCAGGGGAGATGATTCTCCTGGTCAAAAAAATACCAATAAGTATAAAGATCGAACAGCCGAAGACTACGATTGAATATTTATCTGGGCTTATCCCAAACGTCCCAATATACACCCTGGATAATATGGTAAAAACCCCACCTATTACCAGGCCAGTTGCGATACTAAAAGATACCCAATAACAAAGGAATTTTTTATTGTTTAAAATATTGAAATAATTTCTTACCACTGAATTCAGGTTGAAGCGCTTCTTTTCACCGTCATTTAGTGTTTCAGGAAGAAACATTACACTGATAATAAACAGAACAAGCGATATAACGGAAAAAACAAAATATACATCCGTTACTCTGGAAACCGTATAGAAATGCATTCCGAGCTGGGAGGAGATAATAGGAGCAATGAAAATCAACATCGCATTCGTCGTAAATATCTTACCCAGAGACTGCTCATCGAATGAATCAACAGCTATTGCCCGGGTTAGAACAGCCAGAACCCCTCCCCCCAGGCCTGTCAGCGCCTGCCCCAGGATAAAAATATCTGCCCTGGTTGCAATGGATGAGGCCACTAACCCAATCAGGTTAAGAAGTAAGAATACCAGCAGCACTTTTTTTCTGCCAAAGCTATCTGACAGTGCTCCCCCCACAAACTGGGATACGGCAAAGAAAAATAACATAACAGATATGGTAAAATGAAGCACATGTGACGGGATCGCGAACTGATGACTCAGAGGGACGATCAATGGCATTGTCACTGTTGCGCACATCCAGGCAAAACAAGCATAGCAATAGATGATGTATCTGATTTTTGAGTTAAACTGACTCATTGTAAATGCACTCATGCGAATTACCCTCATAGATGAAACAGCTAGTCACTAGCAGTAGACAAGCAACCCCTACCATGATCACAGCCAGAGCCAGAATTGATTTATGACTGAAGCATGCTAATAGCGATGGGATAAAAGAAGCGATTGTTATTCCAATCGTATAACTAAAGTTCGTTCCAATACATTTGCACTTTTTATGAAATTCCTTTGCAAAAAGTGGAAGCGTTGCCCCTCGTATCATAGCCGTCACGAATGCAAGGAGCATAAATATACTTATCAAACCATTCGTGTTATCACTAAACATCATCGCCATGATAGATAATACAATGATGATGGCAGAGCTTAGCAGAAGCTGTTTATTTCGACTGTATCGATCGGAAAGATAGCCAAATAAGGGTGTGGTAATAATATTTATCCATAATATAACCCCTCCAATCAGGGTGGCATTTCCATAGCTTATATGTAAGCTAAATGTCATATATGGAACACTATAAAAAACCACCACACTAAATATACTCGCCATACAAACAGATAGGATGATGTTCCTTAATAATAGTCCGCTCTGATTTTTGAGCAGTATTGAAAACGAGTTGAGCAGGGAGTAGTTATCACAGGCATCCTCCGGAAGTTCAATCTTTCGCCCCCATTGCCAGTGCCAGATCGCAAGGAAAATGGAGAAAATAAAAGGTATTCGCCAACCCTGGCCACTAAATCCCGGCGTGACAGAAAGAGTGGAAACCAGATAGGCCGCCAACAATGCAAACGTGTGCCCCAGTAATGAAATGGACTCACACAAGCCATTAATAAAACCTACCCCTCGGTTTTCAGATATTCGATACTGATCGTTTATTGATAGCAGTGTGCTGAACTGAGCGCCACAACACAGCCCCTGTATGAGGCGAATTCCAATCAATAGTATAGGGGCATAAACTCCGATAGTTTGATAGTCAGGAATAATGCCTATGAGTGCGGTCATCAGGCACATCAGCATAATGGAAGCATTGTAGCTGCTTTTCTTACTCCATTTATCACCCCATAAACCAAATAGAAGCGCTCCGACCGGGCGAACCAGGTTCCCCGCAGCAAAACCAAGAAAAATAATGATCAATTTTTTTTGGGACGCATCCGAATTAGGAAGCAGGTGATGCATTAAGTAAGGTATCAGAGCAATATACAGCATTGCATCATACCACTCAATTAGGGTACTTAAGCTTAATTTAAATTGATCTTTTAGTGTAAACATAAAACACCTGACATCTATTGAGCTGATTCCCCCGTGCATACACGGGGAACTTACAATTACAAAATCGGTGAATAAGGTCCAAAGCTAATCCAGGATTTTTTAAAAATTATTTATCCACAAAACCCATGGGGGCCTGTTTATTCACATTGATAAACTAAAACACTTGTTCTAAAGATTTTTAACCACTGAGGCAGCGACTTACAACTTGATGGTCACCGCCAGTAGTGCATTATCTGCATAGCCCCCGGTTCCCATAATGCTCCTGGATATTGCAGGCTGACTTGCTGTATCTCCCACCCCATACAGGTAGCTTCTTGAGACTGCAAGCTGTAGTAAAACCCTGTGGTTTAATTGATAGTTAAGCCCGAGGGTATAGATATCTTTTGGCACTCTCAAAGAGAGCATCTGCTGTGTCATCTCACTACGAGCAATCAATGCGGCATGATTGCCAAACAGGGAAAAGTGATAGCCGCCCTCAATCGAGAGTGCCCCGGGTTTCGCTCCTCTTCCATTGAAGCTGAGATCTTGAGAATCAAATGATTCTATTGCACTCACCGCACTGCTATTAAGGTAATACTGCCCAAGCTTAAAATTGGCATAGGCAGCCATCGCCGGTACATCTGAGGAGATTGGGTGATGATAAAATCCGGAGGTGCCTAAATTGTATTGCATCAGGCTCGCTTCATTTAATGCATTGATATAGCCAATTCCTGTTCGGATCTGCGAATTTTTAAACTCAAGATTTGCACCATAGCCCAGGGGTGAACCGGCATTAATGTATCTGGTGTCCTGACGGAAGCTATAGATCTCCTGGGACCAGCCCCCCTGGTTGAAGCGCATCGATAGTCCTGTTTGATCGGTATGCCCGAGCTTCTTTGGGAGTGAACTCAGGTAAAGCTCTGAACTATAGTCCCCAAATGGTAACCATCTCTTCCCCAGGATGATATTCGTTCGGTGATCCGTAAAGTCTTTCTCCAGATAGGCTTCGGCAAGATCGAGCTGGTGCATGACGGGTGACGGAACCCTGTTATATTTAACCAGGGCGTGCAGTTGAACGCCTTTGACAAGATCCAGGCGGGTGAATAGCTTTACGTTCGGGATCTGCTGATCATGTGTCCAGCGGCTTGAACCCGAATGCTGACTATAGTTTGAAAGATAGATGAGGTTTCCGGAAAAATGGCATCCGTGAACCAGACCATTAGAGCAGAGCTCAGGATCAGAGTAGGAGTAACTTCCCTTCATCCCAGGCTTTACACCATTGCCGACCTGGGGGTAAAGGGGCAAATCTGAAGATGAAAAAGCAGCAATAGAAATACTACACAGGCTAGCCGCAACAGCGACTCGAATAAAAGGACTCATTTGAAATAACCTATAATATCCAAACAGCAGAGTGCTCCGAGAGTGGAGCTGAGAATGATTCTCATTCAATCATTTGAGTTGGATAGTTTCAATCAAAAACAACAGTTTTCATTTTTCTTGAACAGGATTTATTTTTAATGTAACCACTAGACACTTGTAGTTCGTTTATGGTTATTTATTCTCAATATCTATTGGAACGTCGAAATCTTCCTACCGCTGATTCCTCATCCAATGAAAATTCACTAGTTAGGACATCATAACGCTCAAAAAATAAATATTTTCATATCAGTTTTTTCAAGTTAAGCGCAATGTGCTAAACTTACTAGTTGTATAAATTAAAGTGGTATTTTTTATGATTAGCTTTCAATCTCTTCTCAAAACCATGCTATCCAAACAGCTGATGGCTTTTCTCATGGTCTCTCAATACAAAAGTATTACTGTCGCCGCAGAAAAAATAAATACAGTTCCTTCAAACATTAGTAATCATCTAGCTGCTCTTGAGAGTCGACTCGGTCTTAAGCTCTATTACAGAACTGATTATGGTGTTGCCCTGACAGAAGATGGAGAAGCCCTGGAGAAACATTGCCTAATCCAGCAGCAAAATATTAAGGAATATTTTGAACAACTCACATCAAAAGAGGATAGAATAAAACTTGGCATTACCTTATCTGTGATTAAGCTATATTTGAAGGACGAGTTTGATGTTTTTGAAAAATATAGAGTCCAGATTATTGACCAAGATATAAGGGAGCTAATATTTAAGCTTGAGACTAATGAAATCGACTGTATCATCACTCATACTCCAGACGATTTCAATCCCCCTAAAAAAGTTGATTGTCGACATATAAAATCCAGGGAAATAAAAGTCTACTACGCCGATAAGTCAATCCTCAACCAACAAACTATCAATATTTATACTGCTTATGAAAATGGTGGTTTATTTAATTCATTATTTAAGAGCCATATAAAAGAGTTTCCGGAAAAAGACTTTAATATCATTGCAGTCTCTAACTACGATAACATCACCCGCTTTGTCGAAGCTGGTAAAGGGATCATGATCTATGCACAGAGTGAAGCACTAGACAAGAAATTCAGTTGTATGCCTATTGCAGGAGAACATAAGGCTCTTTCGGTCAGTATCATGAAGCTCGTATCAAATAAAAATAGTAATATTGATGAGTTTATTGATGAGCTCGTAAAGCTAATTGAAAGGGGATAAGAGCAAATGAGCTCAAACGGACAAAAGTAACTCATCTGATACTTATCAACCAAGGACAAAGTCACTCATGAGCTGCAGGAAAGCATCGAGCAACCTATTTTCTCCTTCGCCCACTCGGGACTTTTTTGTGCCAGATGGGCGAATTCGGATCGCTCCTCATAGGGAGATTTAAGCATTCTCTGCAGCTCATAAATTTTTTGATATTCCCCCCGCTCGGCATCCTCTATCGCTAACTGGACCAATGCATTCCTTAAGACATAAACGGGGTTGACCCGGTTCATTTTCCCGGCCCTCGCCTGATCCGATCTCGCTTGTTGACTCAGGCGCTGCTGATATCGACCAAGCCAATCCGTTAAAGCTTCCCGGGTTGCCGGTTTTAATTGCTCACTATCGTAGAGAGAGTTCGCCACAAGATTAAATGCCTCAAGCCTATCTTGCTCCTGAGGCCGGGAGCACGCCCGGATCCCGGATAAGGAGCGAAAAAATAACGTCATGTCGGCCCGACAATCTTGCATCAACTCCTCCAGCTGCCCGATGAGTTGCGCATCGCTTTGAGGATCCACGGACTCCAGTCCCAGCTTACGACCTTTCATCTGCTGCTCTTTTTGAATATAAGAGCGCTGATAATCCTGCAACGCCTGCTCCAGGGGCGCCGCTTCGCCAACCAGGGGAAGGAGTGACTCGGCAAATCGAACCAAATTCCATAAGGCAACTCCGGGCTGATTGCCGTAAGCATAGCGTCTGCTGCCTGCATCCGTCGTATTGGGAGTCCAGTCCGGATCATAAGCCTCCATCCAGCCATAAGGACCATAATCTATGGTCATCCCGAGTAGCGAAAGATTATCTGTATTCATCACGCCATGGACAAACCCGACTCGCTGCCATTCAACCATCAGCTCGGCCGTTCTTCGACAAACTGTTTCAAACAGGGCGCTATAAGCCTCCGGGCCTGGTGTGCCCAGATCCGGGAAGTGGTGACGAATGCTGTAATCGGCAAGCTGGCGGAGCGACAGAGTATCATCGCGGGCGGTAAAAATCTCAAAGTGCCCGAGACGCAAAAAAGAGGGCGCGACCCTGCATACAACCGCGCCAGGCTCGGGTCTGGGATGCCCGTCATACAAGATGTCTCTAACCACCTGCTCCCCGGTCAGTATTAAACTCAGGGCCCGGGTCGTTGGTACTCCCAGGTTATGCATCGCCTCGCTGCATAAATACTCGCGCAGGGAGGAGCGAAGCACAGCATAGCCATCGGCACTCCTGGAATAAGGCGTTGGCCCGGCCCCTTTTAACTGTAACTGCCAGGGAACACCTTGCGCTCCCCTGACTTCTCCCAGGTTGATCGCTCTACCATCTCCCAGCTGGCCCGCCCAGCTACCAAATTGATGACCACCATAGCAGTGGGCATGGGGCCTCATTCCCGGAAGAAGGGATTGCCCTGAAAAAAGCCGCACAAACTCATCGCTCTGGCACGCCTTCTCCGACAAACCTATGAGTTGAGCGACTTCAGGGAAGTAACTGACCATTTCAGGTTGACGAAACTGCCTGGGCTCAACCAGGCTGAAGTGGCTTGAATAAACCTGTCGTGGCTCATTACTGGTTAATGGATCAGCACTCAGCTCCTCAACAAAGCGGCTACTCACTGAAAGTTGATCGATTGAGTGACGAAGAGTCTGTGATGACATGAGAAGTACATGAGAATGTGAATCAGTTACCTTTATCATGGCATACTCCTGTGGCTCAGTCACTGTAAAAAAACCCAGGGAACAAGACATGGTATGATGGCATAAAGTGTGGGCCGAGATCTGTGTTAAACTACTCTTTTGTCCGATAGGTACTCAATCATGTCTCTCAAAGATGCCCCCCTGAAATTCAACTTGCCGTTGATCTCATTGAGCTTTTGGAGGTCAATGAGATTGAGCCTCAACTTGCTTTGGCGGCGCTCAAGATAGTAACCGAGGACTTCGAGTATAAGATTCGGGAGCTGAATTCTACTTCCCAGAATGACGCCGATTCATAGGCCACTGCCATGTATTGAGGCTTATCAGGCTTGCAGCCTTTGTGTCACAGGAGTAGATTGAATAGAGCTTGTCACCATGGATCTTAAATCTGTCATGAGGAGAGTGAGATGCACTGGTATTTGGCCGTATTAAAAAAATACGCCGTGTTTTCAGGAAGAGCTCAACGTAAAGAGTACTGGATGTTTACTCTGGTGAACTTCATTATCAGCCTGCTGCTGATCCTGTTTACCGGCCTCAACGAGGTCGGTTGGATTGCAACTCTCTACCTGCTTGTACTGATCATTCCCAATCTTTCGGTAGGTGTGAGGCGACTTCATGATACCAATCGCAGTGGGTGGTGGATGCTACTGCTGCTGATCCCCTTGATAGGTCCACTGATCTTGCTGGTCTTTTTCTGCTCCGAGGGAGAACACAGCGCAAATCGTTTTGGTGAAAATCCAAAACTTGCCGCCACCATGCACCTTTGGTGACAACCGCAGTCACCGAGCCCGAAGTTTACCGGCCTCACTGTGGTCGAGAGCTTATGTTTGTAACGGACAGTTCTGTCTAACTGAGCGAGCGAAGGACCCGCCGCGCCTGCCAGTAGTGACGACTCCAGTAATAGTTGTCGAGACTGGACTCGCTCACCCCCTGGAGCTGGCTGAGCTGATAAATCGCCCCTGCCCCATGTAGATCCCAACATGGCGTACCCCGCGGCTAATTCTGAAAAAAACCAGATCCCCCACCTGCAGCTGCCAGCGGTTAATTTCAACACCGCGCTTCACCTGACCCAAAGTTGTTCTGGGCAAACTGACATGAAAGGCTCTGCGATACACCTGCTGCACAAATGCGGAGCAATCTATGCCTCTGTGAGAATCTCCCCCGTAACGATAGGGCGTTCCCTGCCAATGCCGGTAGCTGCCTTGCAACTTGTTGAGCCTGAGCTGCTGGGCATGACTCAGGGAGCTTGCAGGGCCGGGCTGAGCCTGTGGCCTTGAGGCCTTGACTCCATGTGGCGCTGTGACCGTTGAGCTACATCCCTGCAGGGTCCCCATCAATCCGACAATCGCCAGCCATAACCCACAAGCTCCTAGTTTCACCCGAATTCACAGCCCTGTTCATTGAAAGTGGCTAAGCTTACCACAGCAAATCACAGATGACTGTCGCAGCGAGTCGTCCCGGGTTATAACATCCAATCCGGGTGTTTGGCCCGATTAACAAGGTGCGATAAAAAAACGCCGATTTTCTGGAGAATCGACGTCATGGTGTGCCCCTGCAGGGGTGGATGGTTAACCCCGTAAAACCGGGGCTATCTTCAGAAGGTGTAGCGGACCCCGAGGCTGGCTGCGTGAGAGTTTAAGCTATCCCCCCAAAGAGATTCAAAACTGGCAGATAATTGTAGCCCAGATAGCCCATCAGCCTTGGGGTAAAGTCATATCCAAGCTTCATTCCCAGATCAGACACCCAGAAAATAGTCCCGACATTGGCGATCACCCTGACTCTGTCGGTCAGATACTTACTGATCTCAATCTCCGGCATCGGGAAGCCCGCTCCATCATGGCCATCGTAGACCCCGTAAGTCTTGAGGCCGATCCCATAGTGCACACTCTCAAACCTCTCACGAGGAAAGGTGTAACCAAACATCAGGCTTGCCATGGCGGCGCTTTTAGACTCTTCACGAAGGTTATATCCAAGGAAATCGGTATTTTGTGATGGCATATAGATGCCACCCACTCCACCATCAATGAAAAAACCAGCGGACGGCGCAGCAGCTTCGGCCATGGCATTCTGGCAAAGCAAGCTCAGGGAGAGAAAAGTTAACAGAATAACCAGCATACGCTTCATGGAAACACTCACATAATAAAAGTTGACTCGGCCATAGGAGGATAACTTCTCAGTTCGGCCCAACAAAATGGGCTGCAACCCTACCTCATTTAATCCAGCCTGGCTTCCAAATCAGCATTCCCTTTATCGGAAAAACCTCAGCCCTCACCACAAAATATCAATCGATATCAATTTGAAAGGGCCAGCTTCAATTCATCGAGCTTATCATCTCCCCCCTCCAGCAGCCGGCCAATCTCACGGATCAATTTTTTTCTGCCATGCCAGTTACAGGTAAAACCGATCCGGTAGATCTGATCTCCCACTTCAAACCAGGACTCTTGTCGGGCACCCAGCTGCTGCTGCAACTGGAAAAGTTCTTCTGCACCAAGGTGAAGATCCAAAGAGAAGCCCAAAATCGCACCATCGTGTCCCGGCATCCGCTGTTTATTAAAAGCCACCAGCTGATCTCGCCGGATCCCGAGCGCCTGATTTTTAGGACCGTTCACCAGATATATCCAATGATCATCGATGATAAGGGAGATCAGCCGATCCACACGCCAGTTTCGTGGATAAGCAACCAGTAGCAAGACCACTGCGGAGAAAAAGAGGCCAATCCAGCCAACTCTGACTGTCCCCTGCTGAATTTGCCACAGTGACCAGACAACCCCCGCCAGGGCACAACCAGCAAGCACGCCCAGGGTGGCAAAATATTTGAGCATGGGGGGCTTAAGAATAAAGAGTTTTTTCTGCCGAAGCAGTACCTTCAGGTCATCAATTTGTTGAGCCATTGTCACCTCATTTCGTAGACGGGGCTCATTTTGCTCCGGCATTGGCCCAGACGCAAGTCTTGGCCCCAAGTGCTCATCTTCCACTGCCAGAAGCAATTCACCCGGGCGAGCTTTCCCTCTCCTCATACCTCTTTCCAAAAGAGGTGATATCTCAAGTTCCTTGACTCATACAAGCTGCGCCCTGGTTCAGCGAACATCCGCAACACAGAGGCAGAATAAGATCCACTTGAAACCTTAATATTTATGGCGGTTATTTAGTCAATCCAATCCTTAATATTCAAGAAAACTTATAACTTTACTAGAAACATTTAATTAATGGTGTAAAAAATAAATATTATATTTTACCCCTGATTTATTTATATAGCCATGCGCTAAGTTTTGACGCTTAGCCATAATAACTATTAGATTTTTTTTGGATGATTGGATAATCTGACTTGGCATGGTATTCGTTAAAACCATGAGAGATGTTCATGTATATTATGACTTTTACTCTTAGGCTGATGGTTTCAAGATTATAAATTCATTTTAATTATATTATTACTCAATCATGATTAAGGGAACTTATTATGACCAGGTTTATTCTATTACTCTGCTTTTCGGTATTCACCGGTTGGTTAAGCCTCACCTATGCATCTGCTCAACAAGTTGAGGCTCAGGTAAAAAACGATGCAAATAGCAACTTTTGGGTCACTCGTAACGGTAAACACCTTGAGCTTAACGGGAAGATTTTTCGTTTTGTCTCCTTCAATATCCCAAATCTCAGTGTGGTTCAGGACTACGCCAACCTTGTTAGTCACTATGACTCAGGGAGCCCGGGAAGCAGCAAGATACAGTATACATCCGCTCAATTTCGCCTCCCGAGCGAGCAGGAGATCCACTCCGGGATCCTGACAGCTTCACACCTTGCCCATGGCCAAAACACCGCGATTCGCCTGTTTGTTTTCCCCATTGAGGGAGGTACTCAGGATACTCTTTCCGGTTTTGCAAAAAGCTGCCAGGGAGATGGCTCAGCGGGTGATTCCGGCCACCCCTGTGATGCATTTTATCTTAAAAATAACCAGATCGTGCCAAATAATAGCTTTCTTAAAAATGGCCTGGATAAGGTTTTACAAGCAGCGAATCAGCACAAGGTCCACCTGATCATTCCGATTATTAATGCGCTCAATGATTGGGGGGGATCAAACAGTTTTGTGAGCTGGATTCTCGGATAAGTGGTCACAGCAAAATATCCTGTGATTATGCACATCGAAATAACTTTTATACCAATCCAACTATTATTTCCGATTATAAAAAATTTATCATTAAACCTCTCATCGAACGCTATGGCCAAGACCCGGCAATTTTAGCCTGGGAGACAGGGAATGAATTATTCAACAATGCAGAAAGCTTACCTGCAATGTATCCCCACCTGAAAGATTACCTGCAGTGGAATAACCAAATTGCAAGCTATATTAAAAGCCTGGGTGCAAAACAACTGGTGATGGATGGCGCCATGCACCCTGTTGTCAAGCATGCCGCAGATTACAAGCGCTATGAACCCGCCATCGATATCCTGTCGCTTCACTTTTATGTGACCGATGGTGGAGATGGAAACTACACAGCCAAGCAGCAGATCATCCGAGCCTATAATGCAGCGAACCAGATGCTCACTGGCAACGAGTTCAATCGCCCGTTGATCATTGGCGAGGTTGGTCCCTACCCCCTGGATAAGGCGGCACACCCCCTGCTGCGTGGTGATAACTATGATCATTTTCCGGGGTTTCTCCATGAAGCGCCCGACCATTCTGCTGTGGCCGGGATCCTGTTCTGGAGCCTGAGAACCCAACAGATGTTAGCTATCACTCTGGATCAACGGCCCTTTGTGGTGGGAGGCTTTCTCCACCATACGGACTACAACAACTATAAGTTTAACTCCTCCTATCACTGGCCCGGCAGCAAAGACTTCTCCCAGGACAACCCGGATAACAGCGGGACTCACATCAACAATAACGAAATGAGCCTGATGAGACTGGTACAGTGCTCAAATATTAAAATCAACAGTACAGATCCCGGCGCAATCCAATGTACGGAGGATACTCTTCACAGCAACTATCCCATCCTGAGACAGGATCCAGAGGACTCCCCAACCCTGGTGGATATACTGGAGACCCCACAGGGCGCTGAGCTTGGGTTTTATGGGAGTGTCGATGCTCAGAGTTACCGGATAGAGCGGGTTAAAATGAATGATGCCAGCCAAAGCTGTAGCACTATCACTGCATCAAGTTGGAATGATCCAGCCAACCGGGTCACACAGCTTCCCCCCCACGCAGGTCAAATGGTTCGCTACTTTACAGCATCCGCTCCGGACGCAGGCGATCTCTACGGCTATGTTCCCTTTATCGATCAGGGGGTGACCCAGGGCAGTTACTGCTACCGGGTGGTGGCACAAAATTCTCAGACGCCAGGAGCTCCGCTCACAGGCTACGCCGTATCTAATGCCCTGAAATATACTATTGGTTCCACTCCCACTCCCACTCCTTCCCCCACCCCATCCCCCTCTGATGAAGGGTTTTTCTGCCCTGAGGCCCCTGCAGCCTACGCCGCTATGCTCAAGAAGGAGGGCGCAAGCCCCTATGATGCAACAGGCCCCAACAACTGGATGTACCGGCTGGGAAGCTCAGCAATCTCGGTTCCGCCAGAAAAAGTGCAGTGCTTAAAAAATGCCAGGGCGTGTAAGGGAAGTGAGGCCGGCAAACTCTATTGTGTCTACCAGCACCAACTCAGCCATGGCATGATGCGGGTCTGGCAACTGCAGGCCATCCACTTTAATACCCAGAGGGCCAGCTGCCAAATTACCTCTGATGGCAGAGGATTCTCCGACGGGTGTGCCATTTCAACTTAGTTGACTCTGATGCTCAGGGCCCTCCCCTGAGCATCGCTCCCAATCCAGGGATTATGTATAGGAAAGACTCTGGCCAAACCTGTGTTGCCAATCCTCAGCAAACTGCTCCAGAGCGCCCGGGACCGCCGGGTGATTCAACATCTGATAGGCAACATCCGCCGGAAGGGTGATCGCTGCAACCCCAGCCTCGATCACCTTCATCGCCTGGGCCGAGCTCTTAAAGCTGGCCGCCAGAATTTTACAGGGAAGCTGTTGCGCCTCAAGGACATCCTGCAGGCTGGCAACTGTGGCAACCCCATCACCTGGCAGGGTATCAATCCGATTCACATAGGGCGCCACATAGTCCGCACCAGCTAGTGCGGCCATCAGTCCCTGAGATGCACTATACACAGCCGTCCCTAGAACCCGTTGCTGCCGAGACTTCAACGCCCGGATCACCCGAAGCCCGGTCTCGGTGACCGGCACCTTGATCACCAGATTCGGATCGCATTGAGCCAGAGCCATCCCCTCCTTGATCATCGAAGACTCCTCCTGAGAAACCAGTTGAGCATGAATGATTGCCTCAGGACCCAGGAGCTCCCTAAGCCTTGGCAGCAGCTGATTAAGACGAAGCTCCTGTTTGGCAACTATGGTTGGATTGGTGGTCACTCCGGCCAGCGGGATAAGTCGGTTGAAATGTTCAATGACGTTGAGATCGGCACTATCAAGATAAAACTCCATGGGAAGCTCCTTCGATGCAAAAGACTGACCCTATCCTAAAAATAAAGCCGGCCCTCCAGATTGATCTGGATCAATGTAACTTTCATTCGTAAGTGAAATACTTTTTATCGAAAAGGAGGCCGATGATGATTTTTAACACGCAACGTTTCTCAACCCATGATGGACCCGGGATCCGTACCCTGATCTTTTTTAAGGGCTGCCCTTTGAGCTGTCCCTGGTGCCAAAATCCGGAAAGCCGCTCGCCTAAGCCACAGCTCATGTTTGATGAAAGGCTCTGCATTCAGGGGTGTCGGCGCTGCTGCGATGCCACCTCAGCCATCCGTAAAACCGAGGATCGTCTCATCATTGAGCGCCAGAAGATCAGGGGGAATCAACTCGAACCCCTGCGTGATATCTGCCCCTCTCAGGCCCTCAATGTGATTGGCCAGTCCAGACGCATCGATGAGTTGCTGTCCATCGCGCTCAAAGACCGCTGCTATTATGAGAGCAGTGGTGGTGGGATCACCCTCTCGGGCGGAGAGCCACTTCTTCAAACCCAGTTCATCTGTAAATTACTCACGGCACTGAAAAATCAGAAGATCCACACCCTGATCGAATCTTGCCTGTCTGTGCCCTGGCACTATATCGAGCCGGTCCTCAAGTTAACCGATGGTTTTTTGGCTGACTTGAAACACACAGATGATGCCAAGTTCAGGGATTGGTGCCAGGGATCCCTGTCAGTCATCAAGGAGAACCTGATCCGCCTCAAACAAGCGGGAGCATCGCTAACGATTCGCATCCCGGTGATCCCGGGATTTAATGCCAGCCTGAGAGAGCTCAACTCCCTGCTCGATTTCATCGCGACCCATCAACTGAGCCAGGAGGTCCACCTGTTGCCCTATCACCTGCTGGGCGCCGCCAAGTATCCACAACTGGGACTTAAATATACGGCGCCAGTCGAACCTCTGGAGGATCCAGAACTGCTGGCATCTGCCTGTCGCTATGCTCAAAGCCTTAAACTCACACCTATCCTAAAGGGGTAATAATATGGATCTGACCACCCTCAGCCACAGAGTCAAGAATCACAAAGAGCGCCTGGTTAATATCACCAAGGCCCCGGTTTGTATCGAGCGCGCCGAGAGCTACACACGCATTTACCAACAGCAGGCAGCTCAACCCCTGGTGATCCGCCGAGCCCTGGCTCTGGCAGATCACCTCAGCAACAAGACAGTCTGGATAGATAACGACGAACTGATTGTCGGCAATCAGGCAAGTCAGCTCAGGGCCGCCCCGATCTTTCCGGAATACACAGTGCAGTGGCTGGCCGCTGAGCTCGATGATCTCTCCGACCGGCCCGGCGCAGGCTTTAAACTGAGCGAACAAAACAAGCTGCAACTTGAGCAGAGCATCATTCCCTACTGGCAGGGCCACACAGTTCAGGACAAGGCTCAGGCACTATTCGATGATGAGCAGACCGCAATTTTAAAGAGCACCATCATCAAGGCTGAAGGTAATATGACCTCGGGCGATGCCCACCTGGCAGTGGATTTTGCTAAGGTACTGCGTCTTGGGATCAAAGGCTTGCAGCAGGAGGTAGCTCAGCGACTACAAGAGCGGGATCGCACGACTCAGGAGGGGCTAAAACAATCCCAGTTTCTCAAGGCGGTTGCCATCACTTTTGATGCACTGCAACACTATATCCTACGCTATAGCGAGCTTGCCGGTGAGATGAGTCGCAGTGAACAACGCCCCTGGCGAGCAGCAGAACTGGATCGACTGGCTTCGCACTGCCGCCACATAGCAACCCATCCCCCACAGAATTTTCACCAGGCGCTGCAGCTTTGCTACTTTATCCAGCTGGTACTGCAGATAGAGTCCAATGGTCACTCGGTCTCATTTGGCCGAATGGACCAATATCTTTACCCCTTCTATCAACAGGACGTGGAGATCAACCAATCACTGCCCCGTGATGAAGCAATCGAGCTGCTGCATGGCTGCTGGCTCAAGCTACTGGAAATCAACAAGATCCGCTCGGGAAGCCACTCAAAGGCATCCGCAGGCAGCCCCCTGTACCAGAATGTCACCATCGGCGGTCAGCGTTGGGATCCGACGACAAACCGGGCAAAGGATGCGGTCAACTCCCTGTCCTGGGCCATTTTAGAATCCTGTGGTCGACTTCGATCCACCCAGCCCAACCTCAGTGTCCGCTATCATTCATCACTGGAGCCCAAGTTTCTCGATGCCTGTCTTGAGGTGATTGGTTGTGGCTTCGGCATGCCCGCCTTCAACAATGACGAGATAGTGATCCCTGAATTTATTAAGTTAGGAGTCAGCAAGCTGGATGCCTACAACTATTCTGCTATCGGCTGTATCGAAACTGCGATCCCGGGCAAGTGGGGCTATCGCTGCACCGGCATGAGCTTTATTAACCTTCCGCGGGTGCTGCTTGCAGCCCTTGAGCAGGGACGGGATGCAACCACGGGCCAGGTGTTTCTTCCCCAGCAACAAGGGCTCAGCCTCAATAACTTTGATGGCTTCGAGTCGGTGATGCGCTGCTGGGATCAGCAGTGTCGTTACTTCACCCGTAAATCGGTCGAGATCGACTGCGTGGTGGATACTGTGCTGGAGGAGAATGCTCCGGATATACTCTGCTCCGCCCTGGTTGACGACTGCCTGGCCCGGGGAAAGAGTATTAAAGAGGGGGGCGCCGTCTATGACTGGATCTCAGGCCTGCAGGTCGGAATAGCCAACCTCGGAAACAGCCTGATGGCTGTCAAACAAACCCTGTTTGATACCTCTGAACTCACTCAGCCACAGCTTGCAACCCAGCTGGAAAACGACTTCTCGGGATCCGAAGGGGAGCAGTTGCGTCAGCATCTTATCAATCAGATTCCCAAATATGGCAATGACGATGAATCCGTCGACACCCTGCTGGTGCGAGCCTATCAAAGCTACATAGATGAACTGGCGAACTATCACAATACCCGCCATGGCCGCGGCCCCATTGGTGGAGGCTACTATGCAGGAACCTCCAGTATCTCGGCCAATGTGCCTTTTGGCTCTGCCACCATGGCGACGCCTGATGGGCGAAAAGCGAAAGCAGCATTGGCTGAGGGAGCCAGCCCCTCATCGGGCACCGATACCCAGGGACCTACCGCAGTGTTTAACTCGATCGCCAAATTGCCCACCGAGCAGATCCTGGGTGGGGTATTGCTGAATCAGAAGATCTCTCCCGCCGGGTTTGAGTCCAGGGCCGACAAACTTAAGCTCAAGCTGTTACTGGCGACCTTCTTCGATCATCACAGAGGATGGCATGTGCAGTACAACATAGTCTCCAAACAGATGCTTCTGGAGGCGCAGCGTTATCCCGATCGCTACCGGGATCTGGTGGTGCGGGTCGCGGGTTATTCCGCCTTCTTTACCGCTTTATCGGCGGAGGCTCAGAATGATATTATTGCCCGCACCGAGCACTCATTAGGATGAGACGCCCCCAAGCGGCTAACGATTATGCATCCAAGACATTGTCAAATACTGCAACTGGTTGAGACCCATCAAAAAGCCTCTGTTGCACTGCTGGCAGAGCAGACCGGGGTTTCCCAGGTCACGATCCGCCAGGATCTCTCGGCGTTGGAGCAACAGGGCTACCTGCGCCGGATCCACGGTGGGGCCGAGGCCCTGGTGCAGGAAAGTCTCAATGACAGACTTAATGTTCACTTTGACACCAAGCTCAGGTTGGCGGTCCGGGCCAGTGAGCTAGTCGAGGATGGGGAGTCGATCCTCATCGAGGGGGGCAGCGCCAACGCCCTTCTTGCCCGCCAACTGAACTCCAGGGCGGTCACAGTGATCACTCCTAACTGTGCCATCGCCCAGCACCTAAGAGAGGGCCGCGCCCAAGTGATTTTGCTCGGGGGGAATTATCAGAGCCAGAGTGATAGCCTGGTTGGCCCCCTGACGCTGCTGGGAATCGAGCAGCTGCATTTTAGTAAGGCCTTTATCGGTATTGACGGATGTCATCCCAGCACAGGGTTTACCAATAAAGATCTCTTACGTGCCGATGTGGTCAGAGCAATCCTGGCCAAGGGGCAGCGTAATATTTTACTCACCAATTCCTCGAAATTCGGCCAGATCTACCCGGCAAACCTTGGAGCGGTTGAGCAATTTGATACCCTGATCACCGACCGGGGGATCCCGGACAGGGATCGTCAGTGGCTGGAACAGCAGCAACTTAAAATGCTGCTGGTGTAGACTTGAGCCACCCGAGCCATGCCCGGGGCTCATAGTGAAATCCTAAGAGTTAGACTGCGAAGTCTCAGATAACGAAGTCACAGCAGAAAAAGGGCTCTGATCGAGGGAGATTTGGGGTCTCCCCTGTGTGAGATAGCTAACATGGGCCGAACCGGTCAACCTGGCATTGAGGCGCTGACCGACCCGAACCCTGGCATTACTGGTATCACCGGCCAGCAGATTGATCTCCTCAGCCAGTAATCCTTCACCGTTAAAGTTACTGCTACCCGATTGAGTTAGTTTGATCGATTGTACAGAACCATACAGATGACGAACCTGGCTCCTGTTAGCCATGTTGACATCCAGCTGATTCCCCCCCTGGGGAAGGTAAAGCTGATGAATGGAGGCATCCTGCATCAGGCTTAGCTGTAGTCTTTGAAGATGACGCAAAATACTCAGTTGGCGGATTTTGCTATGCTGCGCCAGTTCAATGGATAAATCTCTGACATGCCCCTCAAAGTGCATGAGCTGACTGCGATCAGATAAGCTAATCGCCAGTCGCTTAGCATTAAAATGATTAAAAAATGCCTGGCTTCGACCGCGTAAGCTCAGAGAGTCCAATTGGGGAAGAGTCACACTCAGCTGGATTGGCGCCAGGGCCAGACAAGCGTGATCCCACTGCCCGAATGACAGATAACAGCCAACACGGCTCAGCCATCCATACATTGGCTGGCGCTTAATCACCAGAGAACCGGAAGTAGTACGGATTTGTAACTGTTTGAGCAGCCTTTTATCGCCCCAGGAAACCGCATCAAAGGCATAGTCCTGGCCACTTTGAATCCTGAGCAGCACATTGCCGTCCACCAGGATGTGATGAAAATGAAAGATATTATCATCTCCCTTGGGGAAGCAAGCCACATCAAGGGGTGCTGCCGTTACGGCCGGTAAAGAGAGTGAAAACAGAACAACCAACAATAAATAGCGAGCAACAACTCCGGATATCACGCAGTAAACCCTATGAAAATAGATCATGATTGTGCCCATACAGAGCAGATTGAAAACTCCGGCCCCCTAATACTCGATAGGGTGGAGAAACAGCGCCGCCACTATACTCGGCTGACAGACAGCAGCAATCCGTAGAAGACCTGAAAAATTAAGACATTCGGGCTTGAGGTCATAAGAGACCGCTCACAAACTTGTGAGCGGTTCAAACAACCGGCCTGTAGAGATTAAATGGCGAGGGCGTGACTGTATTGCAGGTTGCGGACGGTTGCCGGGGTCATCTGTAGAGGCTCTGAGATATCAGTGGCCTCGGGGTTCACTGCACTAAACAGGCCACTGGAAACTCCGATCTGAGGCGTCCCCATCTCAATATAATCCAGGTGAGCCGAGCCCTGCATCTGCCCATCAAGCAGTTTAACAACTTGTACCCTGGCATTGGCCGTATCACGGCCATCAACATTGACATGATGGGCCTGTAATGCACTCAGGTTCAGGTTACTGCTGCCGGAGAATCTCGCATCCAACTGCTCAACCCTTCCCTCAGCCTGACGAATATTACTGACTCCAGCCAGTCGTACCGGTAACTGGTTTACCCCATGGGAAAGATCCAAAGAGCGAATCGAACTACTCTCCTGCATATTGATCGCGACAGACTCTGCAGGCTTTACCAGACTTAACTCGCCAACCCTGCTGTGGTCGGTCATCTTCAGGCTAAGGGCCTGGACATTACCCTGTAATTGCTTGAGATAACTTGAATCCGATAAATTGATCATGAGCTCCTTTGACCGGATATCTTTGACCCAAGCCAGCGCATGCCCCTGTAGCCTGAGTTCGCTGAGGGTGGGCAGTGTCACAACCGCCTTCACTTGTAGCCGCTCCGAGCCATCCCCCATCCCCAAGGCATCCTTAACCTTGGACAGCCAGCCTGTATCGACTTTGCCCTGAGAGATAACCAATCGCCCATTCTTTTTAACCACCTGTAGATCCCGGAATTGTCCCTGTGGATCCTGTGGCAAGTTTGCGCTGATCTTCACCGAATAGTGCTCGCCCCCCTCGATCATGAGCTGGGTATCGCCATCGGCAGATATACCGGTAAAGTCGGTGATCTCATAGGTATGAGCTGGCATCGGTAGGCTGCCCTGATCCCTTGGCTCTGCAAGAGTTGATTGGCTCCATGGCAACAGAAGCAATGGCAGCGAGCTTAATAGCAAACGAAATGTCATTGTACGTGATGTCATTCATCTTCCCTCAACCTGATTCCCTGGTACCGGGCAATAAGTGCCCGAAATCCCATCCTAGCATTGAGATCGATAAACACAACCCTGTTTTCACAAGTTTTCTACATCATTGAAAAGTTAAATCAACCCATTTAACCAACAACCATAGCCGAAAGCCTTACTCAGCCAGAACTCAACAGTTAATAATCACTTGCAAATCAACACGGCTTTGGATTTTATTCTTCAGATAAAGCATAGTTTTGGCCGCCTGGAAACCTGCCGGAGATTCAGAATAGAACCTGAATCAGGCCAGCATAAATAGCGAAAAATGCCATGAAATATAAAATCAAGATCATTGGCTCAATTGAGACTCAGAATTGAGTTCGGAAAACCCTATTCAATCCAGTAACCCTTTGTATATAAAGATATTACCCCTCAAGAATGACTCATTTCATCTCTTTTCAGTAAGCTTCTCTTATCTGGTAACCAGGCAACAAAAATAGGATCTTATGAATTTTAATACATTTCTATTGAATATCTCATCATTGTAGGTAGTATGAAGCTTCCCAATAAAAATGCAGGATATTGGAATGGGCATTCAGGTTTCAGGTTTAAATAAAAGCTACGGAGAACACCAGGTTCTTCACGAAATTAGCTTTGAGTGTAATAAAGGTGACACTCTGGTTCTGTTAGGACCCAGCGGAGCTGGCAAGAGTTCGCTGCTACGGATCCTGAACCTGTTAGAGCAGGGACAATCCGGAGTGCTAAAGATCGCGGGCCAGCAGTTCAACTTTTGTGGACCAATCAGCGAGAAGCAGGGGCTCGCCCTGCGCAGTAAGGTTGGAATGGTGTTTCAGCAGTACAATCTCTGGCCACACCTGAGCGTTCTCAATAACTTACTCGAAGCCCCGGTGCGGGTGTTGGGCCTTTGTAAAAAGCAGGCCACTGAGCAGGCGATGGCAATCCTCGAAACCTTGCACCTGTCAGACAAAGCTCAGGCGTGGCCACTTCAACTCTCGGGAGGGCAGCAGCAGCGGGTCGCCATTGCCAGAGCCCTGATGATGAAGCCAGAAGTCTTGCTGTTTGATGAACCCACCGCCGCCCTGGACCCGGCCATCACAAATCAGGTAGTGCAGATCATCAACGAGCTCAGTGAAACCGGGATCACCCAGATCGTCGTGACTCATGAGGTTGAATTTGCCAAAAAGATCGCAAGCCACCTCCTGTATATGGAGCATGGACGCATCATAGAGCAGGGTTGCCGACGCACCTTCCAGTCCCCGAAAACCCAGGCTTTTGCTCAATACCTGACCCATTAATTCGTTGCCGGGTGTCGTCCAAACACCAAAGCCCCTACTCACTGATGGAGTGATTCATGAAAAAATTAATCTGTGCAGCCCTGTTTGGCCTGATCTCAACTCAGGTCGTCGCAAAACAGGTAATCAAATTTGAGATGGAAGCGACCTATGCTCCCTTCGAATATGTTAATAAAAACAATGAAATCAAAGGATTTGATGTCGATCTGGCCAACGCCCTGTGCCAGGAGCTCAATGCCCAGTGCTCCTTCCATAACGTCCCCTTCGACAGCCTAATCCCCGCACTTAAGTTCCATCGCTATGATGCCGCGATCTCAGCGATCGATATCACCGAAGCTCGCAGCAAGCAGGTGAGTTTTACCCAGCCCTACTATGAGAATGCCGCGGCATTTGTCACCCTCAGTGACAACCTGAAGAGCCAGCAATCCCTCAAAGATAAGCGGGTCGGCGTGCAAAACGGCACCACCCACCAACGCTACCTGCTTGAACAGATGCCTGGAGTCACGGCAGTACCTTACGCCAGTTATCTGGACGCATTTAACGATCTCAAGACTGGCCGGATCGACGCGATCTTCTCGGATACAGCCATCCTGGCGGACTGGGTCAAAAAAGACAGTAAACTTCACTACATCGGCAAGCCGGTCACCAACCCCAGTTATTTTGGCAATGGCTTTGGGATCGCGGTCAACAAAAGTAACACCAAGTTACTGGCCCAGCTTAACCAGGCCCTGAGCACGATCAAAGAGAACGGCCAATACCAGATCATCTACAACAAATATTTTGGAAGTTAAGATGCTGCTATCGGGCTACTCCCTCACCCTGGTGAAGGCCAGTGTCATGACCCTGCAGATTGCAGTAAGCAGCCTGCTACTAGGATTGCTGCTGGCCATCGTGTTTGCTCTGCTGGAGATGACAAGAGCAAGGTTCATCGCCTGGCCTGCGACCGCACTGGTCACCATGCTACGAGGCTTACCTGAGCTGTTGGTGGTGCTGTTTATCTATTTTGGCTCAAGCCAGATCCTCTACCTGATTTTTGGTACCTACATAGATATCAGTCCCTTTGTCTCGGGAAGCATCGCCCTGTCGCTGATCTTTGCAGCCTACGCCTCACAGACTCTGCGGGGGGCGCTTAAGGCGGTCCCACAGGGGCAAAGGGAGTCCGCCAGGGCACTTGGGATGAACCGGATACGGACCCTGCAAAGGATCATTTTGCCACAGACCGTGATGCACGCCCTGCCCGGCCTTACCAATCAATGGCTGGTCCTTCTCAAGGATACGGCACTGGTCTCGCTGATCGGTGTGACGGATCTGATGCGTCAGGCACAGCTCAGTGCAGCAACGACCCACGACAGCTTCACCTGGTATCTGAGCGCCGCGCTGATCTATCTGGTGATCACCCTGCTGACCCAGCGACTGATCAAGCTCATCGATAAGAAATTTCAGATCAAAGGGCTCAGCGCCGCTTAAGGAGTCTTGATGAACGAACAATACCTGTGGCAGATGTTGGAAGGACTCCAGACCAGCCTGGAACTCACCCTTGCCGCCCTGCTGGTCGGCTGCCTGCTGGCGATGTTGATGACAACCACTCTGATCACCAGGATGCCGGTTCTCCAGTGGCTGAGCCGGGGGATCATCACCCTGTTTACCGGTACTCCACTGCTGGTGCAGATCTTTTTGATCTACTACGGCCCCGGCCAATTTGAAGGAGTTCGCCAGAGCTTTCTCTGGCCCTGGCTGGCACAACCCTGGTTTTGTGCCATGCTGGCCCTGGCTCTCAACACTGCGGCCTACAGCACTCAGCTGTTTAAGGGAACCTATGATGCGATCCCCGATGGCATGACCCAGGTGTGCCGGGCCCTGGGCATGAACAAGCTGGCCAGCCTCAGAGTGTTATTACCCTATGCGATCCGCCGCGCCGTCCCGGCCTACTCCAATGAGGTGATCCTGGTCTTCAAGAGTACCTCTCTGGCAAGCACCATCACCATCATGGATCTGATGGGGTATGCCCAGCGGATCAACGGCCAAACCTATGACACCCTGGTGATCTTTGGGATCGCCGGCGCCCTGTACCTGACGGTCAACGGAGCACTGACCCTGCTGTTTCGCCAGGTTGAGAAAAAGGTTCTGGCCTTTGAGGGGCCGCGCTAGGGGCTGTCGTCATAAGATGGCAGCCCATAGTGCTACACAACGTATTTGAACCGCCGCTTCAAATGAAGCGGTATTTTTTGCATATCGTGTCGCGATTCCTCGCCACCTCTTCAGATGAAGAAAAGCATTTTCTACCAAATGCCTAACTCTATAGAGACCTTTATCATGCTCCCGTAGCACCTTCCGGTTTCTCCTCGATGGAATAACCACTTTCATTCCCAGAAACTCGGCTTGGGAGACCAAGGCATTGGTATCGTAGCCTCTGTCAGCCAGTAAATACTCAGCATCGACACTATCAATCAGAGCCAAGGCCTGAGAACAGTCTGCCGTTGTACCTGAGGTAACAAAGCACTTAACAGGCATGCCATGAGAGTCTACAGCCAAGTGGATTTTACTGTTTAGCCCCCTTTTGTTATCCCCATATCCTGATTACCTCCCTGAGCACCGCTGGCATCTGGGTGGACTTTGATATGGCTGGCGTCGATCATCAGCCACTCAAAATCAGGCTCATGGATTAAACGTTCCTGGAGGCGAGCCCAAACTCCCTTATCACGCCAGCGACTGAAGCGTCGATGGGTATTTTTCCAGTCGCCATAATCGGGAGGAAGGTCTCTCCAAGGTGAGCCTGTCCTTAAAATCCAAAAAACAGCATTGATAAAGAGTCGGTTATCTCGACCCGCCTTTCCCCAATCACCTTTTCTTCCCAATATATGGGGTTCGATTAGGCTCCATACTCGGTCTGATATGTCATGGCGTCGGTGGGCTGGGCTCTTCATTGTGTAGTTCCAGATTAATGATGAAAGAATATATTGTACTCAAACTAGTCCGCTCATGACGACAGCCCCTAGAGCATTTATGGTTTAATCCGGGTAGTTATTCCCGCCCCTCAAGTTCAAGTGCTGCTTTGAGCTTTGTTAAGCTGACCTTCTGCAGCAGATGCCGAGTTGGCAGAGATATCCATGGATGGATATCGCCGGACCAGGCAAGATTATAAGGGATGAGAATCGCAGCAGCTGAGCCCCATACATGGCTTTATGCCTGTCGATAGGACGGCTTCGAAATACAACTGATAAGACCGCAGGAAAGGTATACCTATGCGAGTCTCCCGGCATAGCCGAGGGGGTATCCCTGGTTAGTCACCACTGGAGAATGGCAACCGCCACCAGGCCGACCACCAGCCAGGTACCGATCACCCAGCCAAAGGTTGCCCACCACTCCAGCTTTCCCTGGGCTTCCGGATCGTTTGTCTCCTTATCCAGCTCAATGCCCAGCCAGTTGGCTGGCTGCCCTCCATTATCTGACGAGCTACTATCACCTTTCGGCCACCACAGCCTGAATCGTTTCATCGCTCTATCCTGCCACTTTGTTTTTATAGATTTATCCATTTAATCATATCTCTCTGTAGCCTGAGCTTTGTGATCTGCTTCATAATTCATCACTTTTAGGCACAGTAGGATCCTCCGGGTGAGCAAACTCATCATGGTAGGCCTTAGGCGGGGGCATCCAATCCCGCTCCAACCTGGAGTGGTGATCTTCCCGATCCCGTTGCATCGCCTCCCCCATGGTCTGCTCCAGGGCCATGAAAAGCTCCCGGTAAGAGGCATTAAAGCGGTTCTCTTCGGTATTCTCTTTCCAGCTGGCATAGAGGCGCTCGCGCCCTTCAATTTCAATATCTAAATAAGCCGCTTTAAGCTGCTCCACCCGAAATGGATGAAAGCCAAGCCGGGTCAGGGCGTCCCCCCCAAGCTCAAGGGCGGAGAAAAAAGTCTCCATCAGGATATGATCCGCTCCGGCGCAGCGTAGTGCATAGAGATGGCCTCTGTCATAGGCCCGGGCCAGGATCTGCAACCTGGGGTATCTGGGTTTTACATATTTCACCAGTTCAATCGCCCGCTCCCTGTCATCCAGGGCGATAATCAAGAGCCGGGCACTGGCGATTCCAGCGGTTTCCAGCAGATCAGGCCGGGTAGAATCACCGAAATAGCTCTTTACCTGGATCTTACGCATATTCTCGACCTGACCCGCTTCGTGGTCCAGCACCACTGTCTTCACCTCATTGGCCACCAGCAGTCGATTGACGACCTGACCAAACCGGCCAATCCCGGCAATGATCACAGTCCCTTCCTCATCTATGGTATCCGGCTCTCGCTCGGCCTCAGCACCATCAAACCTTGGCAGGATCAGTTTATCAAACGCGATAAACAGCCCCGGCGTCAGCAGCATAGATAAAGCGACCACCAGAGAGAGGACAGGAGCAAGCTGCACCGGGATCACACTATTTTGGATGCTGTAACTTAAAAGCACGAACCCGAACTCTCCAGCCTGCGCCAGGCTCAGGGTAAACAGCCAGCGATCCGATGAGCGGATCTTAAACACCACAGCCAAACCATAAAGCACCAGGGCCTTCACCAGGATCACCCCCAGGGTAAGCCCCAGCACCTGACCCAGCTCGTCAAACATCACCTGAAAATCGATTCCGGCTCCCACTGTGATAAAGAAAAGCCCCAACAATAATCCCTTGAAGGGTTCTATATTGCTCTCAAGCTCATGGCGATATTCGCTATTGGCTAATACAACCCCAGCCAGAAAGGTTCCCAATGCCGGCGACAGACCCACCAGGGTCATTAAGGCAGCGATCCCGATCACCAACATCAGGGCCGCCGCGGTAAACACCTCTCGTAATCTGGCATCCGCCACAAAACGAAACAGGTAGCGAGCCAGGTATCGGCCCGCGCCCACCACCACCCCGATCGTCAGTAGCACCACCAGCGCATAACCCCAGCGAGGTAACTCAGAGACAATTGCAAGCTCCAGCGAGTGGTGGGCCACCTCCCCGACGAGCCTGTCTCCTGAATTCATCAACTCAGGAAGCGCCAACAGCGGGATCAACGCCAGCGCAGGGATCACGGCAATATCCTGAAACAGCAACACCGAAAAAGCCCCCTGCCCCCCTGGGTGCGGGTTAGCCCCTTTTCATTCAGAGTCTGCAACACGATCGCGGTCGAAGACAGAGAGAACATCAGGCCAATTGCCAGCGATACTGACCACCCAAGTCCCATGCTCATCGCCAGAGCCATGATCAATGCCGTGGTGATCCCCATCTGCAACCCACCAAGAGTCATCAGGCGATGGAACATCTTGAGCAGCATCTTTGGATCCAACTCCAACCCGATGATAAAGAGCATCATTACCACACCGAACTCGGCAAACTGATTCAAGGTAGCAGTTTCATCATTGCTAACGATTCCAATCACCGGGCCGATGATCACCCCGGCGATCAGGTAACCTAAAACAGACCCCAAACCTAAGCGTTTTGCGATTGGAACCGCGATCACGGCGGCACACAGGTATATTAAAGCCTGAATAAATAAAGCCATTAGCCCTCCGGATCCATGGGTTGACGCACAATATCGTTAAGCTTAAAGCCAGCCTGCATCTCGCTCAGCTCAAATCTGTGTTCACGAAGCCCCCGCAGCACCGCCTGCCATTGACGAACATGTTGCTGTATTCGGTTCGATTGCGCAGAACCAATGGCATCGAACAGGGCAAAAGGAGGGAGATACTGCATGCGACAAGTCACGGCCATCTGCTCGATGGGACGCAGCAGCTCCTCAATTCGATAGTGGTTCTCTCCCCCGGCACGAAATGCGCTCTCGGGGGCTCCCGCTGTCAGGGCACACAAAAATAGCTTCCCCTGCAGGGCCCAGCCATTAGCACCATAGGCAAACCCATACTCAAGGACCAGATCCTGCCACTCTTTTAGAATCGAGGGGGTTGAATACCAATAGAGGGGAAACATAAAGATCACCACCTCATGCTCCCGGAGTCTTTGCTGCTCCCGGTCAACATCGATGTGATATCTGGGATACTCGTAATAAAGATCGACACAGGTCACCCCCTCAATCTCTTGGGAGGCTTCAAATAATTTGCGGTTGATCTGCGAGCGATCCAACGAC
Organism: Dongshaea marina; assembly: GCF_003072645.1. Lineage (NCBI taxonomy): Bacteria > Pseudomonadati > Pseudomonadota > Gammaproteobacteria > Aeromonadales > Aeromonadaceae > Dongshaea > Dongshaea marina. The sequence continues at coordinate 2,240,399 of NZ_CP028897.1, read as the reverse complement.
GGGTGCGCGAACAGTAGCAATATCTTCCTTGAACTCAGCTCCATAAACCCATCCTCATGATGAACCGAACAAGACTCAACCAGTATCAATCACCTATCATTGGACCCATCACTGTGATGCCTCTTGTCATCAACTCAAAAGAAACACATTCATCTTATTGAAATATAGCAATTTTATTGATTGATTTAATCCTTATTACCCATTTTCTGCTTGTGTTGTAACAGCTGGCCCTGTTAATCAGCAGGCGAACATTTCGCGGTTCCGGCAACACAAACAAAAAGGGTGAGGTAAACACCTCACCCTTTTTGAGAGGGGTCAAGCAAAGTTAAAGCTCGATCAAACTCATAGTATCGTGGTGATCCTTGATGTGCTCTGTTTGAAACCACACCCGCTCGTAGGGAACTATCCCCAGCAGATCATCCCAAGATCGCTGAGCTCGCCTGGCTTGGCCGGAGTTAAGCTCAAACGGATAGGTGATCTCCCCCGTGGTCAGATCACGGCCATTGTCAAAGCGAACCACCTTGCCTTCAAAGATATTCCCTTGTTTATTGAGCACTTTTACGACTACCGTCAGATGGTTATTCGCCTTAGTCAACTCAATCAGATCCCCGCGATTGAATCGACTTTTATCGTCGTTTGCATCGGACAGCCTGAATGCAAAGCCTTTATCTCGTCGATGAATATCCCACTCCATAGACTATCTCCTTGATTGTTCTGAAAGATGGAAGTTTCAAAACAGCTATCCGCCGCTTTATGACATCTGAAAACAGATAGAGAACCGGTGAACGCTGCCGAAACAGGCAGCGGTGATGTGGATTATTTTCTGGCAGACAAGCGTTGCTTGTGCTCAAAGAGTTGCAGAAGAGTTTGCCGCAGTTGCAGTTTTTGCTGATGTGCTTTTTGATAGCTCAGATGACAACGCCCAAACCAATAGGCTTGGCGGGCCTTGAGCTCGACCAGTTTAGGGACCAGTGCTTCAATCTGCCGTTCGATGTTTTCCATAAGCCCTCCTGTGCTTTTGTCTAACAGGGAACCTGAACCAACCTCTTCTCTTGTCAGGCATTTCTAGATTAAAAAAGACTCAAACGTGACACAAGTCACAGAACCCTATGTGTCCGTTTTAATCAATCAAATGGCAGAGATCCATTATTTCCTTCAAGAGAGAGGGGATAAAGGGCTGAAAAGAGAAATCTATCCCCCTTTGGTTGCTCGATACAGCACTCTTGTTATACTGCTTGTCGTTTTGTCATACATCAATGGATGATGTTTTAGCCGGAGGACCCGCGTGAATACCATACTTTCAGAGAAACTTCCCCCTCATCACACCCCTGTTCGCAACTCAGAGCGAAGCAAGCTGCTCAAAACAACGCTGGAGAGCCTGAACCTTTCTCAGGATAACCCCGGCACCTACCCGGTTATCCCCGGCCAGGGGCTAGGCATGGTGACCAGCATAGACCCTGCGACCCAAACCCCCAACGCCGCTGTTCAGATGGCTGATTGGCAGCAGATTCAAACCAGCATAGAGAGGATTGAAAAAGCTCAGCGCCTCTGGGTAAAGCAGCCATTTTCAAAGCGGCTATCCATTATCCAGGAGGCAGGACAAGCGATCCTTGAGCAGAGCCTCTCGCTGACTCATCTCTCCCTGCTTGAAACTGGTAAGAGCCTTGCGGAGGCCCGGGAGGATGTGACCGCTCTGAGTGGAGTCCTGGAGCGAATGCATTCACAGGCTACTGAGTTTAATCCCAAGGCGCAGCCCCATGGGATCATCAATATTACCAATGCATTTAACTACCCGATTATTCTATTCACATCCAAGGCTCTGCCCGCTCTTGCAGCAGGTAACGGGGTACTATTAAAGCCCAACGAGAAAACGGCTCTGACCAACCTGGCATCTTGCAAGATTATTTCCAATGTTCTGGCCAAATATGGATTTTCTGATCTTCTCAGACTGGTTGTTACCGATAAGCAAAACGGTTATCAGATCTGGCAGCACCCCCAGATAAAAATGATCGAGGCCGTGGGCTCCATACAGATGCGAGATGCCTTGTATGAAGCAACCCGGACTCTTGATAAAAAGGTGCTGGCGGAGCTTGGCGGGGCAAATGCCACCATAGTGCACCGGGATGCGAATCTGGATAAATGCGCCGAGCGTTTAATCTTCAGCTTGTTCTGCACCAATGGCCAACGCTGTACCAACACCCGCCGCCTTTACATCCACACAGACCATTATGAGACTCTCAAGCCTCGTTTAGTTGAGGAGTATAAAAACCGGATCCGGGTGGGTGATCCCCTGGAGCAAGCCAACAATGTGGGCCCTGTTTTCCATCAGAGCGCAGTGAACCTCTTTGTCGACACCATAGACAGAGCCCAACAGCTCGGCGGACGGCTATTAATCGGCGGCCAGGTCATTCAGGATAACTATGTAGGGCCCGCAATCATTGAAGCCCCTGAGCTTAACTTTGCTCCCGGCTATGAAGAGACCTTTGTCCCCATCACCTTTATCTATCCCTACGACGATCTGGATCAGCTAATTGAGGAGGTGAATAAGCATGGACGGGGGTTGGGCGCAGCCCTGTTTACCGAATCAAGAGAGACCTTTCTAAGCTATTCACCGCAGTTTGATACCCTCTACAGCATGTGGAATTACGGCACCTCAGGTCCGGATTTTTATGGAAACCTGGGCGAGCCTCAGCTACCGGATGATGATTCCCTGGTCTATTACGGTATGGATACCCAGATCTTTGTCCCCTACCTAAAATAGTCCGTCGTCTCATGGTGTGAGATGTTTGACCGATAACCTCCGGTCGCCAGTAAAGCCGCCGGAGCATCTGTAATGAAAGATTATTTTCTAAAAGGAAGTTCAAGATAATCATGCGACTAATCAACAGAACCCTGTCACTTTCTGTGGCATCTGTATTGCTGACCTTTGGCACTGCCCAGGCAGCCAATCTCCCTTCAGGTGTCGAGCTTGCCAGCCGGCAAGTTGTTACGATCAACAATCAGGCGGAGCCTCAATCCCTCGATCCTCAAAAGGTAACCGGCCTTTATGGATTCCGGGTCGATGGGGATCTGTTTGAAGGGCTCACCACCCGGGATCCCCAGGGACAAGCCTTGCCCGGGATCGCTCAGCGCTGGACCATGAGCCCGGATGGAAAAACCTATACTTTTTTCCTGCGTCATGATGCAAGGTGGTCGGACGGCTCCCAGGTCACGGCCCATGATTTTGTGTATGCCTGGCGACGCGCCGTGGATCCCATGACCGCGGCGCAAAATGGCGGGGAGCTTGCGAACAAGCTGGGCATAGTCAACGCCCGGGCCATCATTCTGGGTAAAAAACCTGCGAAAGATCTCGGCGTCAGGGCTCTTGATGATTACCGCTTCCAGGTCCGGCTCAACACTCCGATCCCCTACTTTTTACAAGCTATTTCCTCGGCTATCTACTCCCCGGTTCCCGCCAGGGTGATTGAAAAATGGGGGGATCAATGGACACGGCCGGAGCATATCATTACCGATGGTGCCTATACCCTGGATAAATGGGTGGTCAATGAAAAGATCGTATTGAAGCGTAATCCTTACTACTGGAACAATCAAAAGACGGTCATCAATCAGGTGAACTATCTGTCGATCTCGGATCAACAATCGGCCCTAAACCGCTACCTTAGCGGAGGACTCGATGTGACCCTGGTGCCCCCTCTGCAGTATCAGAAAATTCGCCGGGAATTTCCTGATGAGATCCACAAGGTTCCGGAGATCTCGGTATCCTTCATCAGTATCAATACCAGAGTAAAACCCTTTGATGATGTCAGGGTCCGCCGCGCCCTCTCCTATGCCATTAACAGAGAGGTCATCGTAAAAGACGTTTTGATGAATGTCGGCGATCGGCCCGCCTATACCCTGACCCCCTCCAATACCCATGGCTTTAAAGTGCCGGATGTTGCCTGGTTTAGCTGGACCCAGGCCCAGCGGGACACCAAAGCGCGCGAACTTTTGAAAGAAGCAGGTTTTAGCCCTGAACACCCTCTGAAGATCCCGCTCAGCTCCATCCGGGCTTCTGACTTTGAGCATATTAGTCTGGCAATCGGCTCCATGTGGCATCAGGTATTTGGAGACTCGGTGAAGGTCAGTTACGACAATACGGAATGGAAAAATTTTCTGGCGCACTTTAATTCAGAAAATTATGCGGTTGCGAATCTGGGTTACACCTCGAGCCTGAACGATCCCGCCTCCCTGTTACCTGTATTACTCGGTAGCCAGGCACCCGCAAATAAAACGAATTGGAAGAATAAAGCCTTTGATTCATGGCTAAACAAGGCAAAAAGCGATCTCAACCCACAGCAGCGGCTCACAGAGTACCAGCAGGCGGAGAAAATCGTCGCCGATGAAGTACCGCTGATCCCCTTCATGTACCTCACTCAAAACCTGCTGGTGAAACCTTATGTAGGCGGCTATAGCTACAGCCCGGTTTCGGGAACCAACTATAGTAAAAACCTCTATATAAAAGCTCACAGTTAGATACAAATCGGCCCTGACCCCTTTCAAGATAAGGGAGCAGGGCCGCGAGGCATTCAGTCAAACCACCTTCAGATTCAAGCTCTGAATCGGCAGTGACATACTTCCATATCAGGCCATGTTTTCAACCGCTCTTTGCTCGGTCAGGGCCGCGAAATATTTCTGGGTCTCGCTTATCACCACATGACGCAGGCCGATAAGCCCAATCAGGTTCGGGACCGCCATCAGCCCGTTCACAATATCGGCGATGATCCAGATGAGATCCAGCTTAAGGAAGGCGCCACAGGCAACCAGAACAATGAAGAAATACTTATACCAGCGGATCCCCTTGACCCCAAAGAGATAGGTCACACAACGCTCACCATAGTAGTTCCAGCCGATGATGGTGGTAAAGGCAAAGAACACCAGGCCAAAGGTCACAACATACTGACCGATCGCCGGCGACAAACCCTGCTGGAATGCCAGGGTCGTCATGGCCGCTCCCGCACTATCCCCGCTCCATACCCCAGTCAAAATCAGGGTCAGTCCGGTCATGGTACAGATAATGATGGTGTCAAAGAAGGTACCTGTCATCGAGACCAGCCCCTGGCGCACACATGAATCGGTCTTAGCGGCCGCCGCTGCGATTGGCGCACTCCCAAGGCCTGACTCGTTAGAGAATACGCCCCGCGCAACCCCACTTTGAATCGCGATCATTATGGTTGCCCCGACAAAGCCGCCGGTTGCTGCCGTCGGGTTAAATGCGCTATGCAGCACCAGCATCAAAGCTTGCGGGATCTGCTGATAGTTATAAAACAGCACCAGCACAGTCGCAGCAACATAGACCACAGCCATCGCAGGAACGGTTTTCTGGGCCACCGCAGAGATAGACTTGATCCCACCCAGGGTCACCAGGGCAACCAGGACCGTCAGCACCAGGGCTGAAAGCCACAGCGGAATATGCAGTGAGATATGGGCGGCCTGAGTAATGGCGTTGACCTGAGGAAAGGTTCCTATCCCGAAACAGGCCACTCCAATACCAAACAGGGCAAACAGCTTTGCCAGCCAGCGTTGCCCCAGGCCCCGCTCAATGTAATACATGGGGCCACCGGCCATCTGGCCGTTCTCATCTTTGACCCGGTATTTGACCGAAAGCAGGCACTCGGCATACTTGGTCGCCATCCCGAAAAACGCGGCCAGCCACATCCAGAACAGGGCACCCGGTCCCCCCATCTTGATGGCGGTTGCCACCCCAACGATATTCCCGGTCCCTATGGTTGCAGAGAGTGCCGTACAAAGGGCGGCAAAACTGGAGATGTCTCCCTGATCGCCTGATCCCTTGTTGCCTCCAAACAGATAGCGCATCGCCAGAGGCAGACGCAAGACCTGGATCGCTCCCAGGCGCCAGGTGAGATAAACCCCGGTTCCCACCAACAAAATCAGAAGTGGCGGTCCCCAGATAAAACGATCAACAGCTTGTAATGTATGGTGAATCATTTCCATTCAGGAAATTCCTCCGAAAACTAACACGTCATAGTTCACAGAGGAGAATCAGACTATACCCAAAAAACCACGGGCGTGGCCTATCAAGAATACAATCCTATTCCCCTGTCCTTTTACCTGAGAGTTTCAACGGCATGCCGTTTTGCTCCTTCGGTGCCCAACTCAATGGGTCTCTCCAGAGGCTCGTCCAGTAACTGTCCCTACCCGATCCAGGGCGCCTGAAAGATTAGGGCGTCATCGATGCACCATGGCGATGCGGATGGCCAACCTTGCTTCTTCGGCGGACACTTACGTGTCTCTCTCCAGCTACCTTCATCCGAACTTATCATGACTCGCGAGGATGTGATCCAGCGCAAGTTTTGCGATTTTGCAAAAAAGCGGCGCTTTAAGTCAAGTCAAACAGGGGAAATGCAGGTTGATTTAACTCCAGCTCAATCTTTCGAAACAAGTAATTAACATCAGGTGGGTCACTCACAAATAATTGTGCCCAAATGAGTATTAAATACTATAGTGGGGAGAGTGGCGGGACATAATACCTCATGGCCTAGGGAGCACTTATGAAAGGGACAATTCTGGAGTTTAACCCAACCGAGCAGAGCGGCCTGATCTCGGGGGAAGATGGCAATCGTTATCAGTTCAATCAGGATGAGTGGAAGAGTGAAACTCCGCCTCAGGTCGGAGGCAATGTTGATTTTACCCAGCTCAACAAACAGGCAACCGCCATCTATGCAGAAGTGATCCCGGCCAATATCTCTGCAAAAAAGATCACCGCCGCCCTGCTAGCCTTCTTTTTGGGCGCTTTTGGGGCTCACAAATTTTATCTGGGTTATACCAAGCAGGGAGTCATCATGTTATTGGTTTTCCTGTTCGGCTTTATCCTGCTGGGGATCCCCTCGATGATTATCGGGATCATCGCGTTTATCGAGTTTATCCTCTACCTCATCAAGTCGGACGATGAATTTGAGAAAACCTATATCATTGGTAAACATCCCTGGTTTTAACGGCCAGGATCATTGGGACGGGACAGATTGATGAAACAACATGACTCTTTTAACCCTCCCAAACGGCTGCTGATCACAGATACGATCGGCAGCCTGTTACTGATCATCGGACTACTGGCTCTGCTGTTCAATGTTGAGCTGCTGCCCGAAAAATGGCAATTCCCCAACTACGCCATCTATATCACCCTGCTGGGTGGGGTGTTTATGATCCCAAGCGGGATCTTTTTACTCAAATGGATCATTAAAAGCACAGGCCAGGACAAGGAGATTTAGCAATAGCTGACAATCCCAGCCCATGCTTTGAGTTGGGCCGCCCTGCTTGGCCAGCCACCCCAGGCTCAGGCACCAGCTACTTTGCCTGACTCCCCAAGGGTACAGAGCTCAGCTGTTCCCGAGCCAATTGCTTTCGCCATGACTCTCAATTATGATCCCGCGCCCAGTCAGCGAATTGAGACGAATGGAGTAGCCGTGAAGCTTGGAATTGACTTTGGTACCTCAAACTGTGCTGCAGGCATCCTGCGGGACGGGAAGATCGAACAGATCCCCCTGGACTCCCAGTCCCACTACCTGCAATCGGCTATCTATACTCCGGATCGCGCCCTGCTGCCACGAATTGTCCTGGATTACCTTACGCCTGAATCTAAACGCCTCTACCAGCAGAAACGAGGTTTAGAGCTTGCCAGGGCCAACCGTCTCATCGAAGAGGAGGGGTTTCGTCCCTCGGAGTTCCTCTATCTTGGGCAAGCAGCTTTTGATGAATATATGCAGCACCCGGAAGAGGGTTACTTTCTTAAATCACCCAAGTCCTTTTTGGGAGTGCTCGGACTCAAGAGTGAGCAGATCAATCTTTTTATCGATCTCACCACCATCATGCTTGGCGAGATCAAGCGTCGCTGTGAAAAACAACTTGGGGCTAAGGTCACCCAGGCCGTGATTGGTCGCCCGGTTAATTTTCTGGGGATGAATGCCCGTGAGAGTAATCAACAGGCAACCGGGATCATTCGCCAGGCTGCTGAGCTGGTCGGGTTTGAGCAGATCGAATTTCTGTTTGAACCTGAGGCTGCCGGCCATCACTTTGCCCATGGCCAGGAACAGTCACGAGAGATCCTGGTGGTTGATATCGGTGGAGGCACCAGCGACTTCTCCCTGATGAAGGTGGATCCCGACGGCTGCTCTCAGGCACTGGCCCATCGCGGGATGCGGATCGGTGGCAACGACTTTGATATTGCCCTGGCAATCGAAAAGATCATGCCGGAATTTGGCCTGGGTGAAATAAACAGCAAGGGGCGTCCGACCCCTGCCCCTCTTTTCTGGGATGCCATGTCGATCAATGACATTCCGGCCCAACGTCGCTTCTATGATCCAAACACCCGGCGAACATTGCAGGAGCTACTGCGTGATATGCCCGTTGACAGTAAGTTTCAGCGGATGCTGACCATCTGGGATAACAAGCGAAGCTTTGAGCTGGTCAGGCGAGCGGAGTTATGCAAGATCGAGCTCTCAGACACCTCCAGCAGCTCCCTGGTGATTAAAGATGAACTTGCGCTTGAGATCGCTCGGGAGCACTGGTGGCAAGCCAGTGATTCAATTCTTGGTAAAATTCACACCCTGATCAGCGAGCTTTTAACCGAGCAAGCTAGCGTACCTGATTGCCTTTACCTGGTCGGTGGAGCCGCCAGCTCACCTATGTTTGTTGAAGCTCTGCGGGGCTGGCTTCCCGGGATCCCTATAGAACGTGGCAACAACCTGGGTGGGGTGGTCTCAGGCCTGACTCTGGCGACTCGTGAGCTGCTGCCCGGCCCGCTGACCTGCCACTGAGCACTTTCCCCGAGATGGAATGACAGGCAGTACGGACTGTGTTCAAAAAACCGCCAAGCCTGTCATTTCAACCACTCTGCCTTCCTCAGCCTGGCTGTTTTGCTTCAGAAAAGTGAAGCCATTCGAGACCTTAAAACCCGGCAACCAAGGTTTTCACGAATAAAATCACCAAAAAAGGGCCATTGTCTGGATTATTTGTTTGACAAGGTAAAAAGAGAGCTTTAGTATGCTCGCTCCCTGCATATGAGCCCCTCTGAATGCCCCGGCAGGCGCACAGAGACCCCCTCGATATCCGTCGATATCACTGCAAAGCCAAGCTCTGACAGTCATGAGCTTCATGAAATAATTCACAATGAAATTGGCTCAACCAACTCTCAACCACAAACCTCTTCATTTGAGTCACACAGCTTTGTTGACTTAATCTATCTATTTGATTTTTAAATATTTTTTACTTGTGCCTTTTTTGAGCCATTTCTGCTCAATCCCTTATTTCACGGGCGTTTCACGGCTTTTGGCAACTGTGTTCCACAGGGTTATCCACAGAAACAGTGGATAACTTCAGGCAAGAGGCTAATGACGGGCCCTGGCGCCCTTGTGCATAAAACAATCAGCTCAGATTTAGCAGGACTCATACCTTCAAAAATGATGGCTCCGTCACGAAAATCACCCAGGGATCCCAGGGCGTTGCATGGTATTTATGCGTTGCAGTACACAAGTTCAGCATAAACACTGAATATTCAAAGATATCCACTGCAGATGTTGACACTGAAAAACTCAGGGATTAACATGCGCCTCGTCTTAACAAGACAGTGATTCCCCCTTAGTTCAGTCGGTAGAACGGTGGACTGTTAATCCATATGTCGCTGGTTCAAGTCCAGCAGGGGGAGCCAATTTACAAAGTGATTCCCCCTTAGTTCAGTCGGTAGAACGGTGGACTGTTAATCCATATGTCGCTGGTTCAAGTCCAGCAGGGGGAGCCAATTTACAAAGTGATTCCCCCTTAGTTCAGTCGGTAGAACGGTGGACTGTTAATCCATATGTCGCTGGTTCAAGTCCAGCAGGGGGAGCCAATTTACAAAGCGATTCCCCCTTAGTTCAGTCGGTAGAACGGTGGACTGTTAATCCATATGTCGCTGGTTCAAGTCCAGCAGGGGGAGCCAATTTACAAAGCGATTCCCCCTTAGTTCAGTCGGTAGAACGGTGGACTGTTAATCCATATGTCGCTGGTTCAAGTCCAGCAGGGGGAGCCAATTTACAAAGTGATTCCCCCTTAGTTCAGTCGGTAGAACGGTGGACTGTTATATTGCTGTTCATAAGAATTACGATTTTTAGTCGTAGAACGTGGACTGTTAATCCATATGTCGCTGGTTCAAGTCCAGCAGGGGAGCCAAATTTGCCCCACCTCTCATTAACTCAGTGAATTGATAAGTTTTTTCCCCAGTTTGCTCATCTTCGAGTACACTTTTTATAGTGCGTCTAAACGAGCCGTTTTAGTCTTTGAGTCAGAAAGGATTCTGGTGCGCTTATGAAAGAGTTCAGAAAAAACCTTGTCGTCAGCTTTCTTCTTACCTTGCTGCTGGCCGCTCTGATCACCCTGATCATCCAGTTCCAGTTCCGCCACCTTGTCGATGATCAACAACGCAGCGCCGAACAGTGGCTTAAGTCTGAACTATCCTCCCCCGACCATTCAGATATCAAGCGCAGTGCCAATTATGCAATGAGCATCATGCCCCTGAGCTCCCTGAGCATCTTTGATATCAAACAAAATCGCCAGGTCATTGAGCTCTCATCACAGATAGCCCCCAGTAACATAGTCACCATTCTCTACCCGATCAACCGATTACCAAGTACCCTGCAAAATGAGAGCTACCGAATTTCGTATCAGCTACGTTTCCCCATCGCCGCCTCGCTGATCTTCTCAACCCTCACCCTGGTGAGTGTCGCTCTTTTGATCAGCTGGTTGATCTTTGCCCTGCTCCAGTCAGGTCTGTTACGAAAAGTAGAGAAAGCTCTCAAAGATGAGTTCAACGATCCTCAGGCAAACCCCGGCCCCTTCCCTGAGCTCTCAGTAAAAATAGGTGAACTGGTCAGCAGCACCAAAGAAGAGCAGGAGATCTGCTGGAATCAGGTTAAAAACCTGATGATGCAAACCACCCATGATTCGATGACCGGTTTGTTTAATCGCAGTGCCTTCCAAAAAGATCTGACCCTGCTGCTGTCCGAGGAGGAGGAAAGCAAGATGACGGTGCTGGCTCTGGTGCGCTCAGACGAGCTTAATAACATCAACCAGGAGCGCGGCTACCAGGCCGGTGATGACTATGTGAAAGAGATCGCCAAGATCCTCTCTCAAACGACAAAACGCTTCCCCCACTCCAAGGTGTACCGGGTTGCAGGGGGTGATTTTGCGATCCTGCTCAAACAGGGTTCTTCCGGCGATGCTCAGCAGCTCGGTCGGGATCTCAAGGCCGCCTTTGATCAATACAGCCTGGCTCAGGAGCTCACCAGTATCGCCCATACCGGACTGACCACCCTGACCTCGGGCCAGACTCCGGAGCATGTTCTCTCCCGTGCCGATATAGCCCTGGCCAAAGCCCAGTCCGATATCGCCAATGGCTGGCAGTTCCAGCAAAATGATATCGATCAGATCACCGAAGGCCAGTTCTACTGGAACAAGATCATTCACTGGGTTCTGGAAAACCACTCAATCTTCCTGATGAGCCAGCCGATCCAGTCCCTCAATCGTAACATGAAGGGTTATCAGGGGATCTTCACCCGCTTCATGGGAAATCAGAATAACGTCCTGCCAACCGGCACCATGTTTGCTATGGCCCAGCGCCTTGAGCTGATTGTAAAACTGGAACAGCTGATCCTGGAGAGCATTTTCCACCAGTACAAACTTCAGACTACTCCGGAGCTGCGCTGGGGGATCCGTCTCTCCCCGCTGGTGCTCCACAACAGTTCATTCACCGTCTGGCTCGAACGCCTGCTGATGCGTGAGCAGGATGTCGCCACCAACCTGGTGTTTGAGATGGATGAGGAGGTACTGGAGCGCAACCTGGTTGCCAGCAAACGTCTGTTTGATCTGCTACGCCGCTTTGGCAGCCGCTCTGCCGTTGCCAAGTTTGGTAAGGGAATCGGCTCGTTCCGCCTGTTCCGCGAGCTAAGCCCCGATTTTATCAAGCTGGATCCATCTCTCATTCGCTATATCGAAAAGGATGGCAACACCCAGCAGTTTGTACGGATGATCATCGATACTTCTCACCGCATGGACTGCATGGTAATTGCCGAGGGTATCGAGAATTTAGGACAAAAACAGGTCCTGGAAAAAATGTATGTTGATGGTCTTCAGGGTTACCTCATCGCACGACCTGAACACCTACAGATGCAAAAATAAACGGGTTTGCGGGCCGAACCGGCCCGCACTCAACTCCCTTGTCCATCTCAGGTTAGCCAGGGCCCTTCAGGATTCAAATAACTGAAAAATAATGGGGAATTTGTCTCATTAGCTCCTGACATCAGCAACCTATACAGGTATAGTGCAGCAGCCAGTAAAACCAGCCCTAGAGAATAGATGGGGGAGCCATGATCACTGCATATATTGTAAACAACAAGGTGCTGGACGTTGTACCACTGACGACCAAAGATGTTCTGCCTCCAGGAACGATCTGGATAGATGTCTACCGACCCGATGACCAAGAGCGCTCCTGGCTGAACAATATGTTTTTTGAGGAGGTTCCCGATAAAGAGGAGTTGGATGATATTGAAGCATCCGCACGTTTTTATTGGGATAAGGATGGTCTGCATGTTCACTCGCTGTTTCCCCAACGTATTGGCCGGGAAACCCGTGGGGTTCATGTCTCATTTACCCTGCGCGATAACCTGCTGATCTCGTTACGCGAAGATGATATCGGCCTGGTGCGCCTGCTGCGTAACTATATGCGCCACGAGCGTGTCGAGGTAATGGACTCTCTGGATATCCTGCTGGAGATCTTCAATTTGAAGGTAGAATACCTTTCCGATCTGATTGAAGATGGCTACCAGGTGCTGGAAGAGACCGCAGATAAGGTGTTCGAAGAGGATGAGATCTCTGAGATGCTGTCACAATTGGTGGAGCAGGAAGAGGCCAATAGCCAGATCCGCCTGGCTCTGCATGATACCCGCCGGGCCTTACGCTTTTTACGCCGTACCATGCGCCAGAAGCTCACCGAAGACAAGGTTCGCTGGATTGATGAGATGCTTCATGACGTGGAGTCGATCCTGCCCCACACCCAGTTTCTGTTTGATAAGATCAACTTCCAGCTTGAAGCGGCCATGGGCTTTACCAACCTGGAGCAGAATAAGGTGATCAAGATCTTCTCGGTTGCGGCCGTGGTCTTCATGCCACCGACCCTGATCGCCAGTATCTACGGGATGAACTTCCACTTCATGCCGGAGTTTAATCTCTCTTATGGCTATCCGATGTCGATTATCCTGATGATCTGCTCGGCGGTCGGCACCTATTCACTGTTCAAGAAAAAAGGTTGGCTGTAGGCTCTGTTAACGCTTCCAATCTAGAACCTGTTGCCCCTGAAAGTGCTTTGTTCGAGGCGAATCATGAGATCGAGTTATTTAAAAGTGATAACCAACGATGATCAGGGCCTTTTCAGGAGCAACCCACAGGGCAGTGGCTATTTTCCCACCCTGCGGCGTTATCAGATGCTCATGTAGAGTCACTACACTACACATCTTATGCCTTGCAGGTTGCAAAAATTGCCAACTGCAGAACCAAATCTGAAACGCTAACAGAGCCTAAGCTCCACCCTCCCCCAAGCTCTGCTACCAATGACAGATCCCGGTCTCGGGATCAAAGTCGACACTAAAGCGCTCGAGCACAGGATAACGGGCCTTTAGCATCTCAAGGGTTAATTGGCGGCAGGCCGGGTTCGCCCGTTGCAGAGCAATCACCCACTCACAATGCCTGGCTATCATGGATCCTAATTGAAGCTCCCCCAGCTTGAGAGCTCCACTCCCCGAAGCACTTTCCCTGTTTGTAAGCTGTGATATCAGCATCAGGGTGATCTCTGCCTGCTGTGCAAGCTCTTTAAGTTTAAACAGAGTCTGTTCCTTATCTTCACAACCATAGAGCAGAGATTGAATATCATCGACCACAACCAGGCTTCGCGCATTCGCATCCTGTTTCAACCATACCAACAGATCTGAACAGCTTTTAGATTCACTATTAATCTGAAGTGGTAGCCTGGATAACTCACTTACGCCCCGGTTGATCTTAAGCTGCAGCTCCTGATCTGCCGTCTTGGGTAGGCTAGTTAGCCGCTGATGCTCTATCACTGAATGGACGCAAAGAAGTTTATGCCGGATCTCCTGAGGTGAGCTATTGAGTGAAACATAGCAAACCCGCCGACCGCTTTTGGCTGACTCCAAAGCAAAATTGATTGCAGCAGAAACCTTACCGGCATTCGGACGCGCCGCGACCATCAGCATGCTGGTCTGATGGAGTTGCGCTTTGAGCTGTTCCACGGATGTGACCTTATGCCGCTCACTTTGATGCAGTAACAGGCTCCAGCTTGAGTATCCTTCCCGGGCCGCGACCAACTCAAGGGCTCTGGCATGAGAGATCCCATGAGCACGCTTAAGCTTGTTGGCAAGCTTCTTCAGGGTTTGCAGGTTCTTAGATAGAAAAAAGGGGGGCATATTCACTCCTCTGGCACCGACAAAACAATCCCTTCCTTATGTTTTGATCCAAAGAAGTTAAACTCATTGTGATAACCCATGCTCGCGTGGAGCTTTCCCATTGGAAGGGGGGAAGCGCTGGGCCCACTTGCAAAAGATCCTATCCGCTCTAGCGCCCGAGATCAACCCTCACAGCTGTGACTGCTAGAGTATTTTCTCCATAAATGGAATCAATCAATACTGTGACTAATCTCTGGCTTTGCAGACTGACTCGCAGTGCCCTCCCTGGTACTCTACTTCAGCATCCATGCTGCTGAGGGTCAGCTTAGAAAAGCCAGAAATTCTTTATCTCAGGCTGAAGTGATGACCCAGGTTAGTCCGAAAGAGCTCTAGCAGGACCATCAGGGCAAGAGAGACAGATCTGACATCTCTCACCAAGCGAGTCACGGGGGATTTATCGTGGATTGCGAATCCAGATCACCGTCCGATCATCTTTATCTTTTCCATCCAAGTTAAAGCATGCGACATCAGAAATCAGAGCTTTCGCGGGATCCAGGGTCGATTGACGGTTAAAACCATGAATAAAATTAACCAGCCCCTGCTGCCCATAATACTCCCCTTCATATACCGCCTCCGTCACTCCGTCGGTACAAAGAATTATCTCCTCATCCCGATTGAGTATCATCCGGGTTTGGGTATAGCGATAACCAGAAATGACCCCCAGCACTAAGTTCGTATCACAGCTGATCTCCTGAACCTCTTTGCGCAGGCCAGAGTAGAGCAGAGGGCATGCATGCCCTGCATTCGAGATAATACACTCCATTGTTTTCATGTCGATTTTACAGCATGTCGCCGTAATGAACATGGTTTCGCTGTTAAATTCACACAGATAATCATTTAATTCTGTCAACAACTCCTGTGGGTTCATGAGTTGATTTGACAATATTTTAAATCGAGCCAAAACAAACAGTGAAAATATGGATGCTGCGACATCTTTTCCAGAAGCATCACCGATAAAAATATACAAAGTATCTTCTATTTGATGAACCAAATAGATATCACCACTAATTATGTTCCCCTGCTCATAGGAAGAGTAAATATCTAACGAGCCACGAATGTTTTTAGATTCACTCTCAGACTGAGATAAAAAAGCTGACTGAATTCGAGAAGCAAGCTCAATTCCTGCTTTCATATGCTCATTTTCTTTCTCTTTTTGGATCAGAGAGCAAATATCACTTCGCATGCTATCGATCGACGAGCTTAGTTTATCAAGCTCATAAATCCCGGTTGCGACAGAAACTCGGCTTTCCAGGTTTCCAGCCGCAATTCGCCCTACCTCATCCAGGAGACTTTCAATAGGCAGGGTGACTGTTTTTATCGTCTCCTTTGAGAACCGCCTAAGGTAATAGGAAATCAATAGTACCGACATTGATACCAGCAGCAAGATAAATATCATTTTGAAGATAAGAGGGATAATATTTATCTTTATAATAAAACTAAACGCACCATTCATAAATATAGCTTTATTATAAAGGTAGCCCCCTTCATACGACCACTGTGAAAACTTAATGCTCTGATTGCTGTATAACCAATTCAGGTGTTCCGTAGCAACATTTGATTTATCATCATCAAGACTAATAAACTGTCTTGGATGATCATCATACTCCTGGCTCACATAAAAAACCTCGACATCAGAGTCCGATTTGGCCTCCTTGGAGAGGATTTTAAAAAATGCCGACATTGAGACATCAATCACACCAACCGCATACACACTATCTTTATACATCAGCGGAAAGCAGTAAGTTACTGTATAGTCCAAATTTCCGAACTTGCTCGGCTGGGGAGATAAGAAAAAGCTTTTCTTTTCTTGAAGAGCCCGGATAAACCATGGCCGTTGATAATAACTCTCCCCCGTTTTATGATATATATCCTCCATACTATCAACAACAATCTCGTCATTGTCATTCATATAGATATAGGCACCATAATCTTTATATTTCGGATTAAGGGCATATCCTATGCCATAGAAGTAAATACTTCTATCGCCAACACGCTTAAAAAAGCGGGTACTCTCGGGGATATCTGTCTTCAGGCGGGTAGGATTAGTATATATCTCCTGGAACATGTCTGCAGTTGTCATCATGTTTTCTTTAATCCCATCAGACAATCGATGCAACTGGTTCAGCTTATAGTCAATGGCGTCTCGCTTTCGATCAAGCATGTAACTAGTCAGCACATAAAAAAGAACTGCAAACAATAAAATAACGGTTATTGTTATTAATATCCGGCTTGCTTTATAAAGGCTATGATACGCACTCTTTCTTCTGTCTAACATAAAGACCAACTATAGACTATAACAAATGATACGATGGATAATATCCAGTTATGAAATATTCAATATAAAGGTACGAGTCAGGGTTTCAGTATCATATCGACAATCAATGTCATCACTAAAACTTTCGACAAGCAAAAGGCCAAGGCCACCCACCTCATCCAGTGGAGCCTCCCGGGTAACCTCTTTTGCATTATTGACTATTTTATTAACATCTAGTTCAGTTACAGGATGCTCGGTATACTTGATGCGACTTAAATCATCCGACACTCTGATACAAAGATTCACTTCTGAGTCACTTGGGAGCAAGTAATTAAAGGAGTTGGTCATTAGCTCCTCAATAATTAGCTCTACCTTAATAGCTCTATCCCGGACTCCTTCTTCAGTGTATTGATGAATCTCCTTTTTAAGCGAGATCAGTTCGGCCTTAAGATCATATCGGGCAATATCAAAGTATTCCCTTTTAATAGCCATGATGACTCCCAAAAATTAAATAATCTCAATCATCTCATAGTAGCAGGTAAAAAGCTATCAGTTACTCACCATCCTATTGCTGAGCATCTTGATAAAAAAGGCTTCAGCCTGAAACTGAAGCCCTCACTTTCTATGCCTCTACGGTCTTAAGTTGTACACCTTTTTGTATTTTCATCTTATACAGGTAGGCAAACAGGCCACAAATTAACAGCCCTAACGAAGCCAGGTAAAATGGTGCGGTTATCGATTCGCTCACAACCGGCCCAATACTAAACGCATTCATGAACCATGCGATACCAAATACGGATGTCGTTCCCCCCATAAATTCACCCTGCTCATGGGTTTCAACCTGAGATGCAACTTCAGACATCACTGCGGTATACAGAATAATCTCGATTAGTGAGGCAAAAAATGCGACAAAGCCCATCACATAAGGTGAAACATAAACAGCAGATATCGCAAGCATGATTGAAACTAATATTGCAATCGACACCATGGCAGTGACCACATCAAACTTCTTGAGCACTTTATCCTGTAACCAGAGGGTTGACGATAGGTATCCAACATTCATCAACAGGAAGAATACTCCCACAATCGCAGGAGCAAAATGGAATATCTGCTCCAGAGCTAAAGGTAATGATTGAGCAAAGTACCCCCAACCTAACTGAAGGAACAAAAAGCATAGTGCGAGTAATCGAACCCTCTTATCGGTAAACATGACCGAAAAGCTGAAGATCAGTTTGAATATATTAAGCTTATCCTGATGAACCGAAGCCCTGGGAACCTTAGGCAGAAAAATGATGATATTTAGAACATTAATCAGCGCTAAGATAGCACCAAACCAAAATGGTAGTACCGAAGATAGCTCAGGTGTCTTTGCAAAAAAGCTAAGAGCAGTCGTCACTAACGGACCGATCACAAAACCGATCGAAGCCGCCAGGGTGATTAAACCTAAGTTCTTCATGCGGCGATCGTCGGTTGATATATCCAGAATAAACGCCTGTGCCAGGCTAAAACTTCCACCAAAAAAGCCACATAGAAAACGGCTGAACATAAAAATCCACAGCGAGGTACCATAAAAAGAAGCTATGGATAGCAAGTAGGATAAGACAATCCCTAATATAGTAATGATCAATAGCTTCTTTCGCCCATAGATATCTGAAAGCTTACCCAGGAGGGAGCTTCCGATAAAAACACCCAGCGGCCACAGAGCCATGGAGAGCCCATAATAGAAATAACGAGATGCCGGAGCCACAGACTGGGCAAAGAACGGACTCGTCTTGGACATAATAATTTCCGGTATCACAGGAAATACCAAACCTACGCCCATGACATCAATAATGATGGTCATCATCAGGAGTGCGATGACCAGCGGGCTATTTTTTTTCACAACATTCATGCTAACAACTTCTACCTTAACTTGAAAAGTTAAACCTCCGAAGCTCTCGGAGGTTTAGATACAGAGGCTTTGAACCCGGTGATTAATGAGTCATCACCAGCATTTTTCGATAGGCGTCACGCTCATCTGAAACGGACTCCAATAGTGACATCAGGAACTCCGGCTCCTGGGATAGCATCTCTTTTACCAGCGTGTCATCGATATTGAGCAAGCCAAACTCCCCAACCAGAGAGTCGAGGTGTCCCCTGGAGGTAATGGTCGATTTCAATAATGATCCTGTATTCACAAGACTATTCTCAGACAAGATCCGCACCGTCCCTTCCCAGCCTCCGGGAGAAGCCAACGACAAGCTGGCAAATCCTGAGTACAGCAAGCTTAATCCGTTACTATCGCTTTCAAGGCTCGCTCTCTGATCGCCGGAGTAGGATGAAAGCCTCGATTTCAGTGCCAGCTTAGCTACAGTCTGCTCATCGAGATTCTCAAACAGAGTGTGTCCGGATAGATAATCAATCCGTGATTTCAGGGCATTCTTCATCATATCAACCAGATGCGTTGCCGTGAGCTCACCCCAGTCAAAATCAAGCATGGCCAATGCCTTATTGGTGATCTCCTGGGTCAGGATAGCCTGAGTGCTCTCTCCAGACTGATGTTCAATCCAGCCTAAATGCAGCAGCTGATCCTGAACATAGCCCTTAAAGATTTCACTCTCAGCGCGCTCTTTTAAAGCATCTATATATTCGGACACAGAAACCACCTGGATTGACAGCGGATTATCATCTGCAGAAAAGAGCTCTGCGTATTTGACCCGATTTGGGTTATATACATGATAAGTACCGCTCTGCAGGGCCTTTTTATCAAAGATCTTACAAATCGCTTGTGCGGTTTTATCGACACAGGACATCTCAACCTGGTAACTATCAAATATCATCCCCATATTGAAAAAGCTCTTAAGGGTCTGATAAAAACCATTACTCTCTAAGTTCGACTGATGCCTGAGTGTTTTAGAGTTAAAAGCAAGGTTACCTACACGATAGATACAGGCGTTCATCCCCCGCGTTCTTGCGTCAATAACCCTATGCTCCCCAAGTAACTTGGTCTTCAAATACACATTATCAATACTATCTTCAATCTCAGGGGTATCACACTCGGCATAGGAGGCCACCGGACGGTCTTTGATCAGGACTCCCTCGCAAACAGAGCGAGTCGATATATAGTGAAAACCGACCTGGGAGCCTTTTTCAGCAAGAGCGATCAGGTTCTCAGTCGAGAGTACGTTGGTTCGGTAGAAAGCCTCATACTCACCATAGTGACTCACATTTGCAGCTGAATGGATGATTGCATCCAGTCGTGAAGTTAAGACCTGGTAGCACTCCTGAGTTAATCCGAGATCGGCCTTCTCAAGATCACTTGCAAACACCTGCAGCTTATCCTGGAACGGCTTGTAGTCATCACCGAAATAGTATTCAAGCTTCTCTTCCAGACGCTCACGTGCATGGCTATCACTTTGCCCCCTGACCAGAGCGATCGCTTCCCTACCCTGCGACAGTAGTTCAAAAATGATATGCGCTCCGAGATGCCCCGTGGCTCCGGTGACCAAAACAGAAGAACCGTTAATTTTTTCAGAAATATCACCCTGTTCCAGCTGATTCAGCCAAAACTTAGAACGGGTCAGAGCCTTTTCTCTCTCATGCTCTATCTCGGATTGAAGCTGCTCACTTGGTGGTGTCGTCAATTTGCTCTTGATCTGATCAAGGTTGCTATTGAGATCAAATGCCTGAATATCTACATTTTCAGAGATCTCTTTGACCGTCGGGTTTTTAAAGAGATCATTAATTTTCAGATTAAGGCCTAATTTTTGAGCCTCTGAGATAAAGCCGATCGCCTTGATTGAGTTACCACCGATGCGGAAGAAGTCATCACAGATGCCTACACGGGGTAATCCAAGAGCCTTCTCCCACAGCATGCAGAGTTTCTCCTCAACATGGTCACGAGGCTCGACATAATCACTCTCAAATGTGATCTCAGGCTTAGGCATCGCCTTTCGGTTCACCTTGCCATTGGGTGTCAATGGGAAGGCATCCATCCGCACAAATGCACTTGGGATCATGTAATCAGGTAAGTGGGTTTTAAGCTCTTGAGTGAGCTCTGAATCAGTCAATTCAGTCGAACAAACATAATAACCGCACAGGTAATTCATCCCCTGATCATCGTCCAGGGCAAGCACCAGGGCATCCGTGACACCAGGCATCTCTATGATACGTGACTCAATTTCGCCAAGCTCAATCCTGAAGCCTCTGATCTTGACCTGGAAGTCGATGCGCCCCAGAAAATCAATATTGCCATCGGATCTCAGTCGAGCCAGATCGCCACTGCGGTAAATATACTCACCCAACTCAGGGTGGTAGATAAACTTTTCAGCATTCAGCTCAGGTCGATTCAGGTAGCCACGGGCCAGGCATGCACCACCGATACATAACTCACCCGGAACCCCGATGGGGCAAAGGTTGAGGTTTTCATCCAGGATATAGGCTTTATAGTTGGCCAGGGGCTTGCCTATCGGCAATGAACTCATCGCCGAGAGCTCGCTGCCTCTCGGAATATGGTACTGCACCGCGGTAACGGTTGTTTCGGTTGGACCATACTCATTGATGAAATCACAGTCAGCCACAAACTTCTTAGCCAGCTCAACCGTACAGGCATCGCCACCGGCAATCACCCGCTTAAGATAAGACTTATTGGTCAAATCAATGCTATTGAGAAAAGCAGGAACAGCGTGGACATGGGTTGCCTTATGCTCAACCAGGTATTTCTCAAACTCAGCAGCATCGAGCAGCTTATCTTTACGGATCAACAGGAGTGAACAACCGCGCACAAAAGCGATCCAGATCTGTTCCACTGAGGCATCAAATGAAATTTCAGAAAACTGCAAAATGACCTCATCCGAAGTCACACCAAAACGGTTGATCTGACCCGCAGCCAGGTTGGTCACTGTCCCTGAGTTGATTTCAACGCCCTTAGGGTTCCCTGTTGTCCCTGAGGTATAGATGATATACATCACATCCTCAATGCCGTACTGGATCCCTGTGGATTGAGTTGACTTATGTTGATAGTCGATTTGATTGATATTCAGCAGCTGATGCTGACCTGAATCCGCGATCACACCCATCTGTTTTTCGAATTGATCAGATACAATCAGGTGTGAACTCTGTGAGTCGTCCAGGATATAGGCGATCCGATCTTGTGGATACTCTTTAGACAGGGGGATATACGCACTCCCCGTCTTCAGAACAGCCAGCATACTAATCATCATCTCTATGGAGCGATCGACCAGGATTCCAATCTTACTCCCCGGAATCACCCCTGCATCTTCGAGCAGGTAGTGCGCCAA
Organism: Dongshaea marina; assembly: GCF_003072645.1. NCBI lineage: Bacteria > Pseudomonadati > Pseudomonadota > Gammaproteobacteria > Aeromonadales > Aeromonadaceae > Dongshaea > Dongshaea marina. Next base: position 2,218,326 of record NZ_CP028897.1, on the reverse strand, counting down.
TTGATTTGCCCTGTGATTGAGCTCTGCATAGGTTAATTTCACAGATTCAAAGATCAGCGCGACCCCATCAGGATTATTGGCAACACTCTCCTCAAACAGGGCTATCGGAGTCTTCGATTGCGGGTACTCCTGATAGGTGTCATTAAATACCTCTTGGATCTGGGCCTTTTCGGGCTGGGTAATCAATGCAATTTGACTAAGCTGTTCCTTTGTATAGTCAGAGCTGAGCACAAGATCCACAACCTGCAGGAAATGATTCATCATACGGATGATCATATCCTGGCTAAACAGCGCAGAGCGGTAATCTGCACTTAACACAAAGCGCTCTGAAATCTTATTGACCATCAGGGTGAGATCAAACTTCGCAACCTCTGGATCGGGTGTATTCACCTGATATTTTAAGTCCGCACTAGTATAGGATGACTCGCTCTCAAAATAGTTAAAGAAGACATCAACCAGCGAGTTATAGCTGCTTCCCAGCTCCTGAATGACCTGCTCAAAGTTATATCCCTGATGTTTTAATAAGTTCAGGCAGCTCTCTTTGACCGTTGAAAAATATGTCTCAAAGCTACTGTCATTTTCGGCAGGCAAGCGCAGTGGCAAGGTATTAACAAACATGCCGACCATATCTTCAACAGCACTATCTAGGCGTCCGGATGCTGCAGCACCAAATACCACATCACTGGTGCGTGCATATTTTGACAATACAAGACCACAGATCCCGACATAAAACATATAGGGGGTCAGGCTATGCTGCTGGCAAAATGTCCCGACCCTCTTGGCCAGTTCGGACGGAATATCTACCCGAACCGTTTCATTATTGCGATCTTCAGCGTTGAGCGCGGTTTTAGCATTTTCATAAGGAAGCTCAATTGCACTTGCCCCCTCGATCTGCTGCCTCCAATAGGATTTATTCTCCAGGAAAGAGTCAGATGTGAGGTACTCATGGGTGTACCAATATGAGTAGTCCTTGTAGTTTATCTCAGGAAGCTTAATTTCCTCATCGTCATACAGAGCAAAGAGATCTTTGACCAGAGGTTGAACAGACAGTCCATCGACAACGATATGGTGCATATTTAGCACCAGGACGCTGCTGTCTCTTTCTATTTCAAACAGGGCAACGCTAAAAAGAGGGCCTTTCTTCAGATCAAAAGGCTGAACAAAATCACAGATATGACTCTCAATTTCAGATTCGGATATTTTCTTGATCTTCTTATTGATTGTCACCTGGGGCAGTACAGACTGAACAACTTCACCATCGATATAGTCAAAGCACATTCTTAACGACTCATGGCGCGCCACAAGCCTGTCAATCGCAAGTCCGAGCTTTTCTTTATCCAAAGTGCCATCGATATGGATACTCAGGTAAAGGTTATAAGTCGTACTAGGCCCCTGCAGCTTCTCCGTTAAATAGATCCCGCGCTGAGAGCTGGTAACAGGGTAATATTCAAGATCTGGAGCATGTGAAATCTTCTCAACCTTGCCAGATGAGTCAAGAACTGATGCGAGATCCTCAACTTTAGGGTTTTTAAATATATCCGAGATGCTGATGCCATAGCCTAACCTGGATAGTTTGCCGATTAGGGCAACCGTGGTGATGGAGCTACCACCAAGCTTAAAGAAGTCATCTGCTACACCAACGCGCTCACAACGAAGCAAAGATGCGATCTCATTTGCGAGCAGTGTTTCGCTGTGGCTGCGGGGAGCAACATATTCAGGCGTCAGCAGGTTTTTATCCGGCTTTGGCAGGGCGCGTCGATCGACCTTGCCATTGGGTGTCAGAGGAAACTCCTGCATGTGCATGAAGATATCCGGGATCATATAATCAGGAACCTGCTTGGACAGCTCGCGCTGCAACTCAGTCTCATCAATGTCATTGTGACTGACGTAATAAGCACAGAGGTATTTGTTGCCATTGGCATCATCCAGGGCGAGCACCAGCGCATCGTTAACCTGTTCGAGATCGGTCAGGCGAGATTCGATCTCTCCAAGCTCAATTCTGAAGCCGCGGATTTTCACCTGGAAATCGAGACGCCCGAGAAATTCAATATTGCCATCCGCTTTCCAACGGCTCAGATCGCCGGTCCGGTAGATCCGCCCAAATTGCGGGTGCTGAATAAACTTCTCATCGGTCAGGTCCTGACGATTGAGGTAACCTCTGGCAAGCCCCTGCCCCCCAACACAAAGTTCACCGGGAACACCCAATGGGCAGAGGTTAAGGTTCTCATCAAGAATATAGACTTTGTAGTTTGCGATCGGCTTACCGATAGGAATATTGCTATATTCCTGGTCGACAACGAAATCTGTCGTCTGAACCGTTGCCTCGGTCGGACCATAGCCATTATGGACCGTGGTTGGTGAGTCCAGATTGACTTGCTTGAGCTTGTCTCCCCCAACCATCACATGCTTGAGATCATCGAGAGGATTTTGCAAAAACACCTCTGAGAACTGGGTGGGTAAAAATGAAAAACCAATCCTGTGTGCCTTAAAGTAGTCATAGAGTTCAGGCAGGTTCAGCCTCATCTCCTTGGGAATGAGGTGCAGGCAGCAACCAGAGATTAAGGATGGAAAGATCTCAACAACACTCGCATCAAAGCCAAATCCTGCATATTTAGTTGTCGCACTCGAAGGAGAAAGATCATTGGTATGGCTAAACCAAAAACACAGATTAGTTAGTGTGCCATGCTCGATCATCACCCCTTTTGGGTTACCTGTGGTCCCTGAGGTATAGATGATGTAGGCCAGATTTTGGCTAAGAGGAGCACAGCTATCAAGGCGAGCGCTTTGGGCCCCATAGTTCAATTGATCCAAGGCTATGGTATTGGAAAAGACAGCGCTCATCTCCCCTGAAGATCAGAGTGGGTCAGCAGGAGAATGCTTTCGCTGTTTTCCAGCATGTACTGGCGTCGCTCGAGAGGATACTCAACGGCAATCGGAACATAAGCCGCACCAGACTTGAGAACCGCTAAGATAGAGATGATCATCTCAAAGCAGGGATCAAACAGGATACCGATCACCTTCTCAGGCCCGGCACCATGCTGGGCAACCAGGTAGTTGGCGAGTCGTGTAGATGCATCATCCAGCTCCCGATAGCTCAGGCTGTTGCCGTTAAAGGCCAGGGCATCTGAGTCCGGGTGATTATGAACAGCCTCGGCAAACAGCTCAATAAACTGTTTGTCTTTTGGATAGTCAACGTCTGTGTCGTTAAACTGCTCAAGCATCAGAGATCTCTCATCATCACAGAGATAATCGATGCTCTTAAGCTCCGCCTGTGGATCCGCAAGCAACTTCGCCAGCAAATTTATAAAGTGCTCACCCAACCGGGACAAAATGGGTGATTCAAGCTTATTTGAATAGATAAACTGATACCTGAGGGTGTCATCAATCAGCTGAACCGCCAGATTGATATCACTATCCCCAAGGTTTACAGAGACAGGTGAAGCCAGCCATTTTTCAGAGGGAGCGTGTCCGAGATCTGTCATGGTCATACTGATGGCTGGATAACCATCAACCGACTTTGCCCGGCTAAGAGCCTCAGGAGCCGGAAGATAGCGAGATATTTTCAGATTATCATCGATAGACTGAGCATGGACCTGCGCCCTGAAGCTCGGCTTAAGCTTAAAGGTGTCAAATACCGTATTGACGAAGCAGCCCTGAACGGAATGATTTTTTGCAGTAAAAAAGGGATAGCTTATCAAAAACTCATCGGTTTGAGAGTAACGGGCGATCAGGATACCGTAGGCAGCCTTCAGGATATTGAAGACTGAGACCTGCTCCTGCTTAGAAAATTCGACTAACTTTGCATAAAGGTTGTGATCCAGGCTATTTGTCTGCGCAATTACCCGAAAAGAATCTGCGGTGACATGCTGCCAGGGAAGGTTTAGCTCATTGGAGTGCTGCGCTAACTCTGCGTTCTCATGAGACAGAGCGAGCTGAATACTCTCCTGCTCAAACTCCAGGTATCCCTGGAGATCCTCAACTCTGGCAATCTCTGACTCTGAGCCAGCCCCTTCGTAGCGGTCAACAAAGCTCTTGACCAGATCATGGATACTGTTGCCATCTACAACCATATGATGAAACAGGAACAGTAGATATGTTTCGCCCTCGCCGTTAAGGAGATAGAGACGACACAGCGGCGAGTTTTCCAGCTCAAAGCCTTCTTTGATAAGGTCATCATAGCGAGAGAGATCCTCACTGATAACCCTGGCTTCAACATCATCCCTGATACGCTGAATAAGCTCACCATTCTCATTAATAAAAAACTCACTTCTAAGGCTATAATGTTCAGCGATAAAGCTTTCGTAGCAGTGTTGCAGCCTTGACAGTTCGAGTACTGACTCGCCCTTCAATTTCAAAAGATAAGGAAGGTGGTAGCGAATCTTTTCCTCGGCATCTAACTTTTGATACGAAAGATACATACCTTTCAGGTAACGGCTGGCTGCAATTTGCATTTAAAACCTCGATATAAAATAAAGATTGCGCTGAGATTGAAATAAATTACTAATAAATTCTCATATAAACATACGAAGGCAGCCGCCATGCTCATGGCGACTGAAATTTAAAAAATTTTCAGCACATATCAGGACAAATGAATAAAGATAGATATTTATTCCATAAGCAAAAACCGGATCACTGGCGATCCAAGCCTTCCTTGCCGGGTAAAGAGTCAGTTTTAGTGAATTTGTTCGCAGAACACTTTTTCTGCTTCACTTAAATCATCATGAATTGGCATCAGCTTTGAAAATCCCGAAACAACCAGGACCTCTTTAACCATAGGTTGAGTCTTGTAGAGTACAAGCTTGTGGTTATTTGCAGCAAGTCGTTTAAAAAGCAAGACAAAAGCTCGTAGACCCACACTACTGATGTAGCGTAATTTCTCAAGATCCATGATGATGTCAGAATTAGACACAGAGTAGATCGCTTCTACCTGCTGAGTAAAACTCTCATGGCTATTGATGTCCAGAGCCCCGTCAAGGGATATTAAAGAATAATACTCCTTGCTGGCTGCATTAATATTCAACATATCATTCATCCTATATATACGATTCTTCCATTAGAGACATGTGAGAAAGACTGAAGGCTAGTGATAGCAATAATCAGGCACTACTTCCCTATAATATTCAATTCCACTGGCAACGTTCTGGAAACGAATACTGTATTTCCTAAAAACATCGAAATAAAGTTCACATTTAATTTGAGGTGCGAATTATACGAGCGAAAGATCGAAAATCAACCTAAGATTGCACTTTTGCGACAAGAGTTGACCAAATCCAAAAATAGCCAGCTTGTCGTGGCTCAAAGTTTACACTCAGTTACTAATAACGTGCTCTTCTATTATTGGTAAGGATTCATATGAATCATATTAGACGTGTGAGGAACAAATAGATCAGGAAAATTCAATTTCTTACTCCATGAGTTGTCAGATAATAGATAGTAGTGAGCCCGGGTGTATCTCCATATGAAACCAACCCGCTCAACTACGATTTCTACCACTTGTGCCATGATCCACTGTGATGGTTGCGATAGTTCTGAATCAGCCGGGAGCCGGTTTTCCAAGTTAGGGAAATTAAAGAAGATAACGAACAGCGTTTTGAGACAGCTCCACTGCCCCTTGTCACCGACACAACCAGAGCGACTTTTCACTACCGTTAACCACCTTAGTTTTCCGTATTTCATTACGAGCTCAAGAGCCACTGAAACAATCCCATTTAGCAGGGATCCTACCTGTTGCTGTAGAGGAAGACATCGTACTCAGATTGTCTGAGAGGTAAAGGAATAACAAGATGAGTCGCAGGAATGACTTGAGTATTGAGCATTTACTTTACTCACGGTCAGAACTGATTGTTTATTAAACATTTTTCTGATTTGGGTTGCGGATGATTTTTGTGACACGCTGTAAGCCCTACCTCTAATCCATGACAAATCTGTTAAACCTGCGATGGTCAGTCATGTCTCAGATCCGTTGCTCATACAAAGGTGTACTGATTTCAAGTTCACCAACCTTCTGCCGCAGGGGTGAAATGGCTCACTGAGTCATTGAACGCGAGGTATGGATACCGAGCTGGGATGGGCAAGCTGGGGTGATAGCCGGCTCCATAGAGATTGAAGGGGAAGTTCTCTGTGAAAGCCCCACGCGAAGCATGGCGCAGAGAAGGCAAATAATTTAGGGAGAGGTTCGGATGTACAGCGTGCCGGTGATGGTCGAATCCAGACTTCAGCGACACCTGTGGTACAAACCAGGGAGCTATTGGCTGCCTGATCCTAAATGCCCCCCTGACAACCGACCATCAAATTTTGGGACAAAGGCCTCAATGATTCGAAACTATATCAGGCAGCAAAAAGGCTATCTCAGGCCAATAATCTTACAGCGGTTCTGCTCTTTCCCTATAGTAACCACCTCATCGCCGGCTGGGCCACGTTTTAAAGTATACTCACTCAGGCCACTGGGATAGTAGCTCACAAGGATTTTGCTGGCACCTCGCCCCATGATCTCAAAGTTCCCGTGCTTATTGAGACACTCGAGGGAGCAACCTCCACTCACACAGTGATATACTTTGTTGTAGATTTCGGCCTGAGCCTGAAAACAGGCGATCCCAAAAAAACTAATGAGCAGTGCCCAGCGCAGTTTGTTCATCCTTCTCTCCATCAGGCTGATACGAAGCCATAGTATAGGGCTCAGCACCAAACTGATCTCTGAACTTGAAAAGCGGTTACTACGAGCAATCAGAGATCAACTTTTTGCTTAAATTCACAGAGATCTTCAATCAGGCAGGAGCCACAACGGGGCTTGCGGGCCTGGCAGGTATAGCGACCATGCAGGATCAACCAGTGATGCACATCCACCTTAAACTCGGCAGGCACAAACTTCAGCAAGCGCTGCTCCACCTCATCCACATTTTTTCCCGGGGCAAAGCCGGTTCTGTTGCTCACTCTGAAGATGTGGGTATCGACCGCTATGGTTGGCCAGCCAAAGGCGGTATTAAGTACCACATTGGCGGTCTTGCGACCCACCCCGGGGAGCGCCTCTAATGCTTTTCGATCCTCCGGAACCTGCCCCTGATGCTTCTCAATAAGCATCTGACACGCCTTGATCACGTTTTTCGCTTTAGAGTTAAACAGGCCAATGGTCTTAATGTACTCCTTGAGTCCCTCTTCACCCAGCGCGAACATCTGCTCCGGAGTATTTGCAACCGGAAACAGTCGGTCCGTTGCCTTATTGACCCCGACATCCGTCGCCTGAGCCGAAAGGATCACCGCAATCAACAATTCAAAGGGAGAGCTGTAATTCAGCTCGGTCTGTGGACTGGGATTATCATCTCTTAGCCTTTTGAGGATCTCGACCCGCTTTTGCTTATTCATCCCTGGGCCCTCCCGGTTTAGACTGCTGTTGCGCCATCTTTCGGGCCCGCATCCGTGCGATCGCATCGCTAACCTGTTGTTTGCGATCCTGGGGTTGCGCCTGCGTCTTCTGCTCGGAAGTTTCAGCTTCGACTACGGGACGGGCTCGGCCGGTTTTAACCAGATGCAGCTGCTTTCGCTCCGCTGTATTGTGCAGCCGTCGGATGCTGTCCGCCTCCCGCTGCATCTCCACCCATTCGCCTTCGGCAAGGGGGTGCATCTCGATACAATCCGTCGGACAGGGATCGGTACACAAGCGGCAACCGATGCACTCATCAGCGACCACGGTATGCAGCAGCTTTCGGGCTCCAACGATCGCCCCGACCGGGCATGCCTGGATACACTTGATACAACCAATGCAACGAGACTCATCGATCCAGGCCACCTCTGCAGGCTTATTATCAAAATTGGATAGGTTCTGAGAATACTCATCAGAGCCAGACTGCTTGGATAACCAGGACACAATAACCTCCGCACGCTCAGCGTCATAAAACTGCAGCAGAAGCTAAAGCAGCGCAGGGATAGAGTCAACCCATTTATCGGCTCCCTGCGGCAGTTTTCTCTGTGCGATGGCTTAAGGCTGCCTCTTCGCACATTTTACCGTCACAACCATCCAAACTCTTTTGTTTCGTTTGCATATTTTCAACTTGCCCCCAGATCGCCCCTGTGAACAACCCCACTACTGCTCGATATTTAGACAAACAGACAACCTGATGCAAGAGTTCTGGAGAAAGTACGCTAATATGCCTAATTCGCAGCTGTAAACACTAAACTAAAACGGACATCTGCATGAATCCAATACTTAAGTTTGATGCCCTCGACTCTATGTTGATCGCTATCGTCGTGCTCTTTATCGGCTACTTTCTCACGGCGAAAATTGGGATCCTAAAAAAATATAATATTCCGGAGCCGATCGTCGGCGGATTGGTGGTCGCCCTGATCATCACCGGACTCCATCACCAGGGGATCCAGGTCGCCTTCGAGCTCCCTCTCCAGGACACCCTGATGAAGATGTTTTTTGCAACCGTCGGCATGGCCGCGAGCTTTAAACTATTAGCCAAGGGGGGCTCGCGGGTCTTCCTGTTCCTGATCGTGGCGACCCTGTTCATCATGATCCAGGATGCGGTGGGTGTAGGGCTTAGCTCAGTGCTGGGACTTAACCCTCTGCTCGGATTGATTGGTGGCTCCATCACCCTCTCCGGCGGACATGGAACCGGAGCCGCCTGGTCACAGACCTTTGCCCATGATTTTGGTTTGCATACCCTGGAGCTCTCCATGGCATCGGCAACCTTCGGGCTGGTGATGGGAGGGATCATCGGCGGCCCCGTTGCCCAACGCCTGATCCGTAAACATAAACTCACCTCCTCCTTTGGCCCGGGAGAGCGGCACCATATCGCGCACCCTGAGCTGGTAACTTATAACGATCGCGAAGAGGATAGGATCACCGCCAAAAATGCCATCGAAACCCTGTTCCTGCTGCTGGTCTGTGTGGCGGGCTCCAGCTACGTCAAGCAATGGGTCGACGGGTTTGGTATCAACTGGCTGAGGATCCCGGATTTTGTTTATGCGCTGTTTATCGGGGTATTTCTCACCAACCTGTGTGAGTTCACCAAGGGATACAAGGTCAATAAAGAAACCGTCGATGCCATCGGCACCATCTCCCTCTCCCTGTTCCTGGCCATGGCTCTGATGAGCCTTAAATTGTGGGAGCTTGCCCAGCTGGCTCTTCCGATGCTGATTATTCTGGTAGTGCAAACCTTGGTGCTGGCACTTTTTGCCTACTTTGTAACCTTCCGGGTGATGGGGCGTAACTATGATGCCGCCGTGATGGCAGGCGGCCACTGTGGCTTCGGAATGGGAGCCACCCCCACCGCCGTGATGAATATGGGCTCCCTGGTCTCACGATATGGCCCCTCACCTCAGGCTTTCATGGTTGTGCCCATCGTTGGAGCCTTCTTCATCGATATCGCAAACCTGGTAGTGCTGCAAGGGTTTATCAGCGTTCTCCACTAAGACCATTCAGAGCCTCCATCCGGCACGATGAGAGGCTCTGTGCTTACCCTTCCTGGACCACCCTGCAGCCTCAGCTCACTCCCTCGACGCAGAAAATGGGCAGACACTCTCCGGCCGTATCACCCGAGGACGCATATGCTCCCTTGGCACTTACCGCAAGGCATCTGCAGACAAGTCCGCAGTCTCTTCGCTATTGATAGCTAATCTGAGCGGATCCAACCGACTCGCATAGGTTAACCGGCTCGGCAACGCTCGGATAATCTCCCGCTCGGCGATCCCATCGGGAATGGAGATAGTATACATCCTTCCCTGCTCGGCATTGAGCTGCAGATAAGGCTCGGTATAGATGAGATTGGAATCCCCATAGACGATGGAAAAGCTCTGGATCTCATCATAACCAAGTTGAGCATTCACCCGCCCTATCAAAGACACTCCCGAGCCATCGATCGCGATCTCCTGTCGCAAATACCAATAGCGATAGCTGGCGCGATAGTAGACGCCGCCAATCACCATCGCCACGATCGCGCAGGTGATAAACTCCCACTGTTTGAGCACCACCCAGGTAATAAGGAGCAGCACGACAAATGAGAGCACACCAACCAATGCCGAAATTTTCCAATCGGTGTGTCTGTTCGCCCGCTCGGCAGCCACGATTTTAGATTCCATCCAACGCATACCGACCCCTCTTTAGAGCATGATGCCCTTCTCTATGGGCTTAGATAACTCCCCGCAGCAACCACATTCACGCTAACCTCACACCGACGACACGAGCTGCCCGCTACCTTAATTTTGCCGCGATTCAAGCTAAAATCAAACACACAATCCGCGTAATCATTGAGCTTACCTATATTCTAGGCTTGCTGATTTTTGACCTCAATTCGGGCCGAAAAAATGGAGTCCGCAGCTGCTTTCCCACCGATTAACCTGTCTCCCCCTTGATCCACAGCTTGGTAAAATCACACCAACCCGCATCATTGATCTCGATTCCCTGTAGTGAGCAAGGTGCAGTAATAGCAAAGTCCTCCTTGCGGAGCACGGTGAGGATCCTCTGGTCCGATAGCCATGACAGCAGCTGACGGCAGAGCCGCTCGGCCTCCGGCCTCTCTTTGGCGCCGCGGATCTGATGTAGAAATTCACCGAGCTCTGCATATTCCTCAGCTAACAGAATCGAGCTCCAGAAAGGATAGCTATAGAAAAAGGCCAATAGACTCGGGATGAGGCTTCCCTCGATGCGAATACTCCCCAGGGTCAGATCGACCCCCTGCTGATAACAACCAAAAGGTCGCTCAACGCATTGTAGTTTTAGCGAATGTCCGGAGCTGGCCCGGTTTATCTGCTGCAGGTAATCACGCCCTACGCTGGTATTTTCACTCATGATGGTCAACTGCACCGCTGGCTCCTCAAAGCAAGTCCTGTGTTGACGGACCACCTCAAGGATCTCCTGACCCCACTGCTGAGAGCGAAGAGCGGGGTTGTTAAACAACAGGTAGTAATAGCCTACATCGCTACGGGTGACACGATATACCCGGTTGGGTTGATCAAGATAGAAATAGTGCTCGGCGCAAGGCTTTTCTGCTGCCCAGTCAGGATGGATCCAAAGCTCGATCTGCTCCAGCAATGCGTGCTCGCCACTAAAGGCCATGTGCCGCTTGAGCCGAACCACCCGCACTGAAAAAATATCCAGCATAAAGGCCCCGGAACCCACCGGGATTTCATCTGCCATAACTATCCGGCCGTGACGCCAGGCCATGATCGATGCTTCCGCCCGAGCCAAAAGTTCAGGTAAATACCAGTCAGGATGGGACAGGTTAATTCGGATCACATGCTCTGAAACCATATCGATCTCAGACAGGTGACTATACAGAGGCTGCCAGTATGAACTCAGGGTCAAAGCCCGCAGGCTCATCACCACATCATGCACCGTCATCGGCGTTTGGTCATGAAACTGGATCCCCTCCCTGAGATAAAAAAGCCATTGGCAGCCTGTTTCATCAACCTCCCAGTGATGAGCCACTCCCCCTGTGAGTATCCCCTGTTTATCATCCACTAACCTCTGAAACAGATGTAAAATCAGGTGCCTCTCGGTTCGTTCCTGGGCATGGTGAGGATGTAACTGGCCTATGCTGCGATGAAAAGGGATCCGCAGTTTTTGAATGGACTTAAGGGTTGAGCATGCCACATATCTCTTAAGCTCAGAGAATGAGTGGCGCTGATTAAAACCGAACAGCGCAAACGCAGCCTCCGGTCGCCCTTCTTCCAGAAGTTGCTCCATCAGTTGATAACACAGCTTCATCGGCTCCTTATGGCAATGTAGCAAGGCTCGCTTGCCCCGCCCGGGGGAAGCCTGCCAGCTCAACCACTGCAAGGAAGCCATCTGTTGAAGCAGGGTTCGGCCGTGGCGAGCTGAGCAGCCAAAAACCACCGACACCTCCTCCAGGGTGGTCGGCTGCTCCCTGGGGCCAAAATGTTTAAACAGCATCTCATAGAGTTCAAGCTTTCTTTTACGACTCATGCCTGTTGCCACGCTCCTGAACAAAGCTCTTATGCTCCAACTGAGGATAAATCTGATGCAACCGTTCCAGGCGCTGCTGCAGCGGCATATCCAGTAGCCATCTCAGGTAGCGAATTTCACCCCGGGGCTGTTGGGTCATGCGTAAATATTTTTCAAGATAGCAGTATATCATCGTGGGCCTCTTGGTTTTGCGACTAGACCCCCTCACTCTAAATCCGTGGCCCGCTGGAAAATAGAGAACAAAATTGACCACTCTTCCCCTTTTTACTCCCCGCGTTTAGTCGTCTCGTTTCACAACCGCAAGCGCTTTCGTTGGGCTAGACTAAAACCTGAAGAGATCATCCGGACGGTGACACCCATGGACATCATTGGGACCTTGAAGCTTGAGCACTTCCAAATACTCGGCCTACTCTCTGAGATTAAGGTCCATGGCGCCAACTCTGAAAAATCAAAAGACTCCCTGGAGCAGCTCAGAGGAGTTCTCATCGGGCATCTGAAAAAAGAGGATCAATATATCTACCCCAACCTCAATGACAGTGGAGATAACCAGCAAGTTGCGATTGACTTCAAAAAAGAGATGCAAGAGATATCAGAGTTAATCTTTGATTTTTATGAGAAATATGTGGATAAGCCTCTAGTAGGAGAAGATTTCTCCCGTGAGTTTGATGCGATCGTCAAAGCTATCCACAAGAGAATCATCAAGGAGGAAAACAGCCTCTACCCCTTATATGATTCCCAGGGCAAATGAGCTAAATAACGGCTCCAAATAATAGATCACTTGGGGTAGCTGTTGAATGGTGAATAAGCAGACCCACTGCGTCAAGGGTGAAATGGTTTTAAGCCATTGAACGAGAGGTATGGATGCCGAACTGGGAAAGGCTATCAGGGATGATAGCCGATGCAGTGGAGCTTCCATGGATGGATTCATAGCGTGTCTGCGGTCACACATCAACAGATGTAGCAGTAATAGGATCAGCTATATTAGTTCTGCTTGCATAAAAAAACACAGCCCCATACGAGATGAGGGCTGTGTTTTTAGATCATGCTACGGATGGCCTGACAACGCCCTCAAACAGCACCAGGGAGATCAATGGTGCCAGCACGAACACCAATCCCAGGGAGATAGGTGTATCGGCCGGTAAAAAAGAGGCCACAGCCCCGATCACCACGGCCCCGCTCATCTGCAAAAATGCATAAAGACTCCCCGCAAAACCGGCGCCCTTTGCAAAGGGTTGCATCGCTCCGGAAAACAGGCTGGGAAATACCAGAGTGGACCCAAAATAGAAGAGCGTCATTGCGATCATCGGGCTGATGATCGTCAATCCAAATACCCAGTATCCAAACAGCATCTGGATCCCGGCAATCAGCATCAGGCTCCACCCTAGTCTCAGCATGGTTGCAGCACCAAAACGCAATACCAGCTTTCCACCAATCAAGCCTCCAAAAAACATCGCCAGCGCCCCACCCCAAAAGCACAGCCAGCCAAACATGGCAGAGCTTAATGAGGTATGTTTAATCAACAATACCGGGGCCACGGTAAACCAGGAAAAGTATCCTCCATAACAGCAAAAAGAGCATAACGAATAGCCGATAAATGCCCGGCTCCTGATGATTTTCAGGTAGCCACGGCTAATATGGCCCAGGTTCAGCTTATCCATGTGGTGGTGTTCCGAAGTCTCAGCCAGAAGAAAGTAGATGGCACACAGGATCAACAGTGCGTAGCCAATGATGATCCAAAAAACCGCTCTCCAACCTAGAACATGACTGACAAATCCTCCAATCATGGGAGCCGCCGGAACCACAAAGGTCAGGAGTATGGTCATGTAAGCGCCATACCTGGCAAGGGCATCCCCCTCAAAACGATCGCGGAACATCGCCCGCCACAAAGAGGCCCCCGCCCCGGCTCCGATCCCCTGCAACACCCGTCCAGCCAAAAGCTGATAGGCATTCATTGAGCTGACGCACAATATGCTGCCCACCAGCATGATAACAAGCCCCCACAGCAAGGGGCGACGGCGGCCAAAGGCTTCAGAGAGAGAGCCAAAGACCAACAGTGAACTACAAAGTCCCAGCATATACAGTGGCATACTGAGTTGAATAAGATTAATCGATACCCCAAACGCACTGGCAATTTGTAGCATCGCCGGAGCATAGGTATCTGAAGAAAACTGCCCAAGACATGCCATAAATCCCAACAGGGCTGTAAAAACAAGATTTGAATCTAAAAAGCCTTTCCTGGTTAAGGAATTAGCCTGAACATCGCTCATCGAAAAGCTCCATGAGTATCATCATCGAAAATAAATAGATCGGTTAAGATCCTCTGAGTTGCTACAGATAGCGCCGAATACACGCCTGAACACCTGTGCAGCAATGGCTTTGGCCTGTTTACTCATACTCTGTCTCCCTCTCGCCTCAAAACTATTGAGTAATCACTCAATAGTTAGGGTAAAAAATTTTGCTTAAGCCGAGCTAAGTGTTTACTCAGCAAGCTTAGAGCAGCAACTATTGAGTGGTTACTCAATAGTTGCTGCAGTATAATGCCCTGTACAAAAAACTGTCAACCGGAGTCCAAATGCCCCGCGTCAAAAAAAGGCCAGCGCCCCACCAGCGTGCGGATAAAACCCGTGAAAAAATCTTAAAGGCAGCCAAACATCTTTTTGCCCGCAACGGCTTTGCGGGAACCTCCACCATCAAGGTGGCCGAACGTGCCGACGTCCCCAACAGCCTGGTTTTTCACCACTTTTCGAATAAAGCGAACCTGTGGCTGGCGGTCAAAGCCTATATTGTGGAGCAGGACAATCAAGACAGCGAACTGCTTCCCTCAACCGAGCTCCCCCTCGAGACATTTTTGAAACTGCTGATCGAGAGATTGTTCACCTTTTATCACAAGGACTCAGATCTGCTACGGATGCTCAGCTGGCAACGGATGGAAAACTATCAAAAGATGGGAATTGATGGCGCCCTCTCTGAGGAGTCTCTGCGCTGGATAGCCGCTTTTGCCCAATACCAGAAAAAAGGAGAGATCTGTCAGGAGATCAAGCCTGAGTATATCATCACCATGATCGGCGCCCTCATCAGTGCCGCCGCCTATGATCCAAACGCCATCCCACAGGAAGCAGATGCGATGCAGCAATATCTGGACTTTTGCTGCGACCGATTATTGGTGATGATGAAGACCCCACTCGCTCCAGGCTAAGGATTTGAAAGCAACAACTTCCAGGCGAGGGAGGTTTTCTCTATTGCGGGCGGCCGCTATGAAAGCGAAACTCCCGATCAGGAGAGCTGATAAGCTCGGCTTCCACCCTGGCAAAAAACGCCACCCGCTCCGAGATATCCTGACCCGCAACCTGGTTAGCGAGCTTGAGGTAATCCTGGTAATGCCGGGCTTCGGAGCGTAGCAGGGAGGTATAAAACTTCTCCAGATCCGGATCCAGATGGGGTGCCAGCTTTGCAAAGCGTTCACAAGAGCGCGCCTCGATAAAGGCTCCGATGATAAGCTTATCGACCAGCGCATCCGGCTCATAGCTCTTCACCTGCTTGAAGAGACCTTTTGCATAGCGACTGGCCGAGATACTTTCATAAGGAATCCCTTTATCGGCCATGATCTCCAGCACCTGGTAAAAATGGTGAAGCTCCTCTTTGATGAGCTGGATCATCTTATTGATCAGCTCCTGGCCATAGGGGCAGTCGCTGCGAGCTTTTATCTTTTTTGAAAACCCGCTTTTTCCTCTGAGTGAATCAAGATCCCCTGACTTCTGGTAGGCCAAGGCCTCATAAGGCTTAATCCACTCACTGAGCTCATATTTACTCTGCTCGTCGACAGCATATTTTCGGATCAGAAAAAGCGCACTCTGAGCCGCTTTAAGCTCGCACAACAGGTGATCCTGCAGGATGATCGGAAGATTAACAGGATCTTTCGCCTTGCGGATCCATTCATCCGGGGTGGGTGTTTGTAAAAACGCATTAATCGGTGCTAGTAATTCGGCTGGATTCATATACTTTACGACTTTCGTCCCTTGGCCGGTTTTCCGGACAGTCAAAGATGCCAGAGATTTTACCACAACCCTTGCGAGAAGCTGTTGCCCCTGCAGCACTGTGCTGGCAATGCAACCCCACTGACGATAAAAAGCAATTTGTGCTGGCACTTCAGCCTGCTACTCTTGAGGGCTCCAGATAAAACCATTTCAACGGAAGGATAACGATGCCAGAGCCTACAGATGAAACCCAAAAACGCTTTATCGCGATTTTAAACAAAAAGGTTGAGCCAGGGCGTCTTTTCAATGTGCTGGGACACCTGGCATCAGGCTTGAGTGCTCAACTCAGCCCCGAGGATGAAGCCTGCTTCGTCGACTACCGGGACGCTGATGGCGAGCTGCATCCCAGCTTATCCCATTACCCCTTCATCGTTCTCAGGGCGAATAACTCAAACCAGATCCGCAAAGCCCGCCAGGAAGCTCAGGCTCGTGGCATCAAGTTCACAGACTTCACCCACACCATGGTTGAGGGTGGCTCTGTGGCCCAACAGCAGATAACTTCCAACACCGCTGAGGCTGAGCTTGAATACTATGGGATCTGCCTTTTTGGTGACACCCTGGAGCTGGGTGAATTCACTAAAAAATTTAGCCTTTATAAGTAACCTCTTTTGTTAGCTTATAAGCTCCGAATTTTTTGGAGTTCGGCCTCAGTCAGCACTAGCAAAGTCTGCCTCCATGAGTTGTTGTATGACTTGGAAAAGCGCCCCAGATATAGCTACACTTGAATCCGATACTCCCTGCTTTATTCATCTTCTGAGCTGAGAGATACGGATGCGCCTTATTCGACTGTTTAAAAACGATCTTGCTCGCGAAGTCCGCGGCTGGGTCGGGCAAGAGATCATCACCCCCGATCAGGCCGAGCAGATCTGTGCTCAATATGGGATTGACTACCAGGGCAGAGGCCAGCGAAGCCTGGGCTATTACCTGTTGCTCACCCTGGGCTACCTGTTTATCGCTCTGGCCGCCATCACACTCATCGGGGCAAACTGGGAGCAAATTCCAAGAGCAGTGCGGATGGCCGGATTACTCCTGATCACCCTGACGGCTCACGGCTTTGCTTTTAGGAAGTACTTACGAGGCTATGCCCAATACGCTGTCACCCTGTTCCTGTTTGCAAACATGCTTTATGGCGCATCCATTATTCTGATCGCCCAGATCTATCATCTGGGAGAGCACATGCCGGACGGTGTGTTCTGGTGGGCCCTGGGTTGTCTTCCCTTTGCGCTGTTACTCAACAATCACTGGCTTGCCCTGCAGTCTCTGCTACTGGCCCTGATCTGGATGATCCTGGAAGCAAGTTACGGTTTCTACCCGCCACTCTTTATCCTTTTCCTGGGAGCTGCCCTGTGGATCCTCTACAAGGGTAAGCCCAGTCTGCTGCTACTCTTTTGTTTTATGATAGGTCTGTTCCTCTGGCTTGAGCTGAGCCTGAGTGAATACTGGAGTCCGGGCTATCGACTGGATGTTCATGCTGAGCAGGTGATCCTGGGGGTCGGATTGGGCATAGTGGCCTATGCTCTGAGCCTCTGGCTGAATCGCTCCGGTTCAGCGAAAGCCAAAGATTATGCCGCATTTATCTCTCTATGGAGCCTGCGGGGCGCCCTCATTTTAATGTTTGTGCTGAGCTTTGAATCGCCCTGGGAGGAACTTATCCGGGCTCACTGGAAACATCAGCTCTCGATGTCATTCATAGCAGGATTACTGTCGGTGCTAAGTTTGGGTCTGGCTATCTTCTCTAAGCGCTTATTTCCCCTGCTGCTGATTCTTGTGTGCTATCTACTGTCCGTGGCAGCACTGCTGTTAACCCATCACGACTCCCACGCCATCTACTTTCAGCTACTCTATAACCTGCTGCTGATCCTCTGGGGAGTCTATCTGATCATTCAGGGGATCCATCGTGCCATCTCTCACTACTTTTTCCTCGGTGTCGTCACTATTTTACTCACGGCCCTGATGCGCTATATCGATCTCATCGGTGATTACACAGGAGGAGCCATTCTCTTCATCGTCTTTGCCGCCATCTTGTTAGGGGCCGCCCGGTACTGGCGATTTTATAAGGCTCGCAAGGAGGCGCGATGAAAAGCAAAGTGACTTTCGCAATCCTGTTGGCCATCACTTTTCAGCTGCTGGTTCTGATCGGTATGGTGCTGCAGGCGGCCCTTCCCCTGTGGACGGGCTCGCCGATTGAGGTCAAGACGATTCCCGTCGATCCCCGCTCACTGTTTCGCGGCAACTATGCCCGCCTTGGTTATGAATTTTCACGGATCCCACGTTCAGCATTTTCCAATCCGGCGGCCCTGCATAAGGGAGCCCTGGTCTATGTGCTGTTAAGCAAAGGAGCCGACGGCCTTTACCAGTTTTCAACGGCATCAGTGACCCAACCGAGTCGTGGTATTTTTCTTCGGGGCCGGGTTGAGCAGGCTCGTTTTTTCCGCAACAAGCAAGGCTATGTCCGGATCCGCTATGGTATCGAAGCCTACTTTGCACCCAAACAAAAGGCACTCGCCCTGGAAAAGCAGCTCAGGAGTGGAGGCATCGCCCTGTTGATGGTTGCCCCAAGCGGCAAGGCGCGGATCAAGGCCATTCAGACTCCCTGAATAACCCAGCTCGGCAGCACCCCATGGGTGATACAGGATAGTTTAGTGGAGAGAAAGGATGATTCTGAAAAAGCTCTTTATGAAATATGGGATCGCGATCCCTGCATTGCTGGTCTGCATTTTCACCATTGCAGATCTCATAAGCCAGGGGACGGCTGACTGGCAACAGCTTCTGCTGTTTAATCTGTTACTCTACGGGGTCGGCTATCAGTTTGTCGGATTTGCCATAGGTCATCTGCTGCTGGGCGATCAAATTGCCGAGTATATTGGCTGGCCTAAGGGTAACCCCTTTCAATTTGAAGTGGGGATCGCCAACCTGGCGATCGCGACTCTCGGGATCCTCTGTAGCTGGTACACCGGAAGTTTCTGGCTGGCCACCGCGGTTGCTGCCTCAGTCTGGAGCTGGGGATGTGTAATTGGCCACGTCAAGGATATGATCTGTCACAAAAATTTTTCAGCGGGTAGCGCTGGGTATCCCTTCTACTACGGGTTACTCATGCCAATGCTGTTATGGTGCCTGATCGGATTTGGCTCATAATGACCAGGGGATTTCAGGCCCTGATGCTGTTTCAGATGTGGTTCAAAATGAGTCACAGCAACAGGGCCTGAGTGTGTCACACTCCCTCAGGAATCTGCCCTTCAGAGCTTATCTCTGAGTTCGGTAAAGGTGGTGATATTGGCGGTGGCCTCCTGGCCTGCGATCTCAATCTCCCCCTCACAGATAGCATCCACCATCGCCCGATGAGAGAGACCACTCTGAGACAGGTCATAATCGTGATGGGTCATGCTGATGTAGGCCCGAAGCTGATTCGAGATCTGATGATAGATCTTATACAGCCGGCGACTGCCACTGATCTCAACAATCAACTCATGCAGTTCAAAATCCGCCTGACTGATCCCCTTACGATCGGTAGGTGCCGCCTCACACAGCTCACAGAATCGAGTGAGAGTCTCCCTGAGTTTACGTTTATCCTCCGCAGTCGCCTTTTCTGCAGCCATTTCGGCAGCCTGGCGCTCCAGAGCAACCCGCATGTGATAAAGCTCCCAAAGATCCGCTTCCTCCAGGGTAAACACCTGCCAACCCGCGTAGGGCTTTTGGATCACCAGCCCCTCATGGGCCAATGAATTTAGCGCCATCCTGATGGTGCTCCGCGAGAGATCAAGCTCCTTCGCGAGCGCACTCTCCACTATTTTCTCCCCCAGGTGGATCTCACCGTCCACAATTTTTTGCCTCAGGTACTGGGTTACCTGCTCTTCCAGACTCTGCTTATTAATTTTCATCTTTGCTCAGTATTCACTTCCATCAATAACACGACCCCGGCCAAATAGCCCAGGTGGATACAACAGCGTGCTCAGCACTCCCTGCGCAAGCATCATAACACAGAGCCAAACACTCAGAAGCGACTGCCCCACGACAGCCAAGATCCCGGACACCCGAAGGTGGACTCAATCAGCTCACATGGCGCAACTGCGTTGTGGTGAAGCTCACAGTTTCAGGGATGAAGTCACTTTCCAATAGCGGAAATTGATCTGGATCAATAAATAATTCCAAAACAGCCCTAACATGCAAATTGTCCGACAATCGACAATAATCAATCGGAGAGAATATGCTCAAAGCGATCCAGTTATCCGCTTCAGATAATGTCGCCACCCTGTTAAGTGATCTTCCTAAGGGAGATGAAGTTGCGATCTTCTCGGCAGAGAACCATCTGCTCAGCACCCTGACGGCCCGTCAGGCGATCCCGTTCGGAAATAAAATTGCCCTGAAGCCGATTCCGGAGCAGAGCCCAATTATCAAGGCTAATTGCCCGGTCGGCCGGAGTGTCAGCTTCATCCCTCAGGGCGATCTGGTTCATGTTCAGAATGTACGAAGTGACCGCCTGGATATTCCACACAACATCATCAATGAAATCATCCATCAGATGCAGATCGAGGTATAACATGAATACATTTCAAGGCTATCTCCGCCCGGATGGCTCAGTCGGGATCCGCAACCAGATCCTGCTTTTGGTGGTTGATGAATGTGCCGAAGGGATCGCCCGCTCCATCGCACAGACCCTGGATCAGGCCACCATAGTCACCAATTACAACACCTGTATGTATGCCGGCAATGAAGAGATGATCAATACCATGATCCATACGGCACTCAACCCCAATGTTGCGGGCGCCCTGGTATTGGCAATGGGGTGTGGCAGCATAGATCCGCAGATTATCATCGAACCGATTCTCGCTGCGGGTAAACCCGCTCATGCCCTCACCTGCATGAAGCACAAAGGCACCCGCAGCACGGTCCGGGAAGGAATTGCTCTGGCCAAAGAGCTTCAGGAGTATGCCAACCGTCAGCAAAGAACCACGGCACCTATCTCCAAGCTGCTGATCGGAATCAAGTGTGGAGGGTCCGATACCAGCTCAGGGATTGCCTCAAATCCTAGTGTTGGAGCCGCCATCGATCAATGGATCGATGCCGGTGGCAGCGCGGTTGCCGGTGAGTTGATTGAGCTCATCGGCTGTGAGGAGCTGCTACGCAAGCGTGCCGTGACTCCTGAGGTTGCCGATAAGATTGAGCTGCTAATCGCCGAAGAGGAAAAGCGTTGGCACATTCCGGGAGCCGACGTTGAGACCATGAGTATCGGCAATAGCGTGGGCGGACTCACCACTCTCGAAGAGAAATCCATTGGCGCCCTGCATAAGACAGGCACTCGCCCCATCCAGGATCTGCTACGGATCAATCACAACCACCATGAAAAGCCCAAGGCCCCTGGCATGTATCTGTCGGAGGTGACCCACCTGTGTGGCAGCTCGGGAATGCACTTTGCGGCCCTTGGTGCCCAGCTCATCGTCTGGACCACGGGAGGCGCCGGGTTCAATAACCCGATCGTGCCGGTCATTCGGGTCAGTGGAAACCAGCAACTCATCAATGAAGATATAGATATTGATGCCACCGGCATCATGCGTGCCGAAGAGGGGATCAACAGCGTTGCAGATAAGATCCTCACCAAGATAGAGGCCGTCGCCAATGGTGAACCAACACAACTGGAGGGGGTTGGTTTCTCAACCTGCTCTTTGTATCAAAAAGATCGGCGCCTCGAAAAAACCTTGTGTATCGAAGTTTAAAAAATTTCTTTTGACTCAATCATCTCGGGTGGCCTGATTGGCCACCCCATAATAAGGATAAAAACAATGACCCGTGCAGAAACCTCCGGCTTATTGATGGCGATATTTTGCGCCGTGGTATGGGGTGCATCCTTCCCATTTTCGGCGGTGTTAGCCGATAAGATGGATCCCGTAATCTTTGCCATTGTCCGCTACACCCTGGCAACCCTTGGACTGGCCATCGTCTTTATGTTTACCAAAAATCGCTGCTGGTTGCGCCTCAAAGATATTCCACTGATGGCAATTTCCGGAATTGCTGCACAGGCCATTTTTTTCTACACCTCCCTGCTGGCGCTTAAGTATATCTCAGCCTCAGAGGTCGGGGTTATCAACGGGATGATCCCCATCTTCACCCTGCTGGTGAGTATCCCCATCTACCGCAAGATCCCGACTACGATTCAGTTTTTTGCGGTCATTCTCTCGTTTTTCGGCGCCTTCTGTATCGCCTTTGATCCCAGCAATAAGTTCTCAGGGCTCAACATTGGCCATCTCTATATGTTGATTGGCGTAATGGGGTTCATTATCTCCTGCTTTATTAACAAAAAATTTGCCGATCGCTACGATGGTCTCTCCACCATGCTCTACCAGTTCCTGTTTGCCACCATTGCCCTGCTGCTGGTTCTACCTTTCGGACACCAGTCTCTCTCCCAGGTCTGGATCGCCTTTGGCAATGGATACTACATCTTCTGCACTCTGATGCTGGGTCTGGTCTGCTCCGGTCTGGCTTATGTGCTCTACTTTAACTCCCTGAAATTAGCCGGGGTCAACCGTGCCAACATGGTGCAAAACCTGATCCCCCTGTCGGCCTTCCTGCTGTCAATTTTCATGTTGGGTGAAAGCTTTACCCTACAAAAAACCTTCGGCGTTTTTCTGGTGATTGTCTCCCTGTTCCTGTTCGATATGAGCTGGGAAAAGATCAAAATCAAGCTGCGTCTTTCTTCCGCACAAGCGGTTTCCTAACCCCTGCTCAACATGTAGATGAGGTACAAGATGAAAATTACCGATGTTGAAGTGATCTGCCTGAGAGCCTGCCCAACCGATCAAAGTTGCGAATGGGGAGAAGATGCAGTCATTGTCCAGATCCATACCGATGTGGGGATCACCGGCATTGGCGAGGCTGACAGCTCTCCTGAGGTGATCAAAGCCTGTATTGAAACTAAAAATTCCAACCTCTATTGCTATGGGCTCAAAGAGTTACTGATAGGTGAGAATCCTCTGGAGATCGAGCGACTGTGGAACAAAATGTACTGGGCCTCGAACTACATGGGGCGGCGCGGCGCAGGGATCCACGCCATTAGTGCCTTAGATATCGCGCTATGGGATATTGCTGGAAAATTCTATGGAGTGCCGGTCCACACCCTGCTGGGAGGGAAATACCGGGAAAGCATCCCGGCCTATGGGACCTTCATTCCCAGTGCAATCCCCGAGGAAAACCGGAAGATCGCCTCAGATCTGGTAAATCAGGGGTTCCTCAGCCTTAAATTCGGTGGCGGGGTCTTTGGTGATGATCCCGAGCTCGACTATCAGATCGTGCGTCATATCCGTGAAGCGATTGGCGATGAGATCGAACTGCAGATCGATCTGGCTTCCAAGTGGCGAACCTCCAGCCACAGCGCTAAGATGTGTCAGCGATTAGCCGAGTTTAACCTAAACTGGGTCGAAGAGCCGGTTCTGGCCGATGACCTGAGAGGGTATGCCAAATTGTCCCGAAAAATCGACTGCAAACTGGCCGGAGGTGAATCCCTCACCACCCGCTACGAATTCAGGGATTTCCTGGAGCAATCCGGGGTCGATATCATCCAGCCGGATATCACCCGCTGCGGCGGGATCAGTGAAATGAAAAAGATCTATGATCTGGCCCAACTCTACGGCTGTGAGCTGATCCCCCATGGATTTAGTACCGGGATCCTGCTGGCTGCATCGGTGCATTTTCTGGCGGCCTGCGAGCATGCCAGCCTGATGGAGTACTCTCAAAGCTCCAGCCCACTGTTTACCGAGCTGGTCAGTAATCGCCTGCCCTTTGAAAATGGTTATGTCCGGGTACCGGATACCCCGGGCTTGGGCATTGAGCTCAACCCTGAGGTCATTGAGATGTATCGGGTTTAATTCGAATGAGGCGGATATTCCGCCTCAATACTCAATTTCCCCGTTTAGATTCTGGATCAATTAAGCTTATAAAGTACCACCTGGCTTAACACACCGTTCGTATATTCATTTCTATATCGATTAATCGCTTTACCCATAGAGCCAAACGGGGTAGCCCCGACCGTGTGCTCCACATTCGCCGAGTAGATAAAAGCCCCCAGCTCTCGCTCACTAACCGCATGGAGGTTAAAGTCCTGAGCCAAATTGTTTTTATCAAAACCAATTTTAAAATTTACTTCATCCCGATCATCATTTGTGAACATCCCATGAGGCCTGCCACACATAACACCCGTTAACCTAATAGCTGGTTTTATCTGGATGTGCAAGGTCTCTCCGGGATAAATTGCTATAGTATCACCTTTTTTATAATCTGGATTGACGTAATTAAAGTAACCTATCTTATGTGAATGAATATATTTTATATAGATTGGGCCACCGCCATCTGGAATTTGGCTCTTGAGATATACATCAAGGTTAGTATGTCCATAATCATCCTTACAACCTGCATAGCAATAGTTAACCATAGAGCATGCAAGCATCACCCCGAACACCAACTTAATAAGACCAGTTCTATATTTAAACAACAAAGCAGACTCTCATAAATTATCAGAAGAAAAATGAGTGAGTAATTCTATGAAAATTAAAAAATATAGCTATAGATAAAAAGATGACACATAGACTTATATAAATACGATGAACTATAAGTTTTAGCTTGTCAGAAAATAAAAATTAAGCATTCAACCCGGAAAATGTTAACTCCTTGTGAACATCAAACCATAAAATACTTTCACAAATTGTTTTTATATCCATATTTCTACGAAACACGGATGGCAAATAATCTAAACACCCACCATGTTAGCAGTGTTCTTTCAATGTTAAATAAATACTTCGCCACGCATTGAATCTAATCACACCTCAATTTCAATAACTTAATGGAGGTGGCTAAGCCACCCCCATTCGTTAGCTCATAACATCCAGAAGGTAGCGCGCATGGAATCTCAAATGATCCTCAATAAAGCTCGCCACAAAATAGTAGCTATGATCATAGCCCTGCCGGTAGTTAAGCTGCAGAGGGTAGCCCCTGGCTTGTGCCGCATATTCAAGTGCCTCAGGCTTTAACTGCTCCTCAAGGAACTCATCTTCACTCCCCTGATCCACCAGCATGGGCACAATCCTGGATCCCCTGGCCATAAGCACACTGGCATCATAGCAGCTCCAGGTCTCACGATCGCTTCCCAGGTATTGAGTCAAGATCCCCTCCCCCAGGGGCAATTCAGAGGATTGCAGATCGGGCTCAGCGCCGAAACCGAGCTGTAACGATCCGGGTTTCGCAGGGCTATCATCAACGCACCATGGCCCCCATCGAATGACCACAAACGGCGCGTTGCTCATTCACCGGAAAATGCTCCTCGATCAGTTGCGGCAGCTCATCCACCACATAATCATACATACGGTAATGCTCACTCCAGGGCTGTTCGGTGGCATTGACATAAAAGCCAGCACCCTGCCCCAGATAGTAAGCCTCATCATCGGCGACCTGCTCTCCGCGGGGGCTGGTATCCGGAGCCACAATCGCGATCCCCAGCTCAGCGGCTATCCGCTGGGCACCGGCTTTGTGCATGAAGTTCTCATCGGTACAGGTCAGCCCGGACAACCAGTAAAGAACCGGAACTTTCTCGCCACCCGACGTCTGCGCAGGCAGGTAGATGGAGAAATTCATCGGGCAGCCAAGGGTCCGTGAATGATGACGGTAGCGTTTTTGCCAGCCACCAAAACTCTTATTCAAACTGATATTTTCAATCGACATAGGAAAACCTCAGCCGAAAGTGCTCTCACACTTGCGGCTGCTTGTTATTTGTCAAAGTGGATCACGCTACGAATGCTCTTGCCCTGATGCATCAACTCAAAGGCCTCATTGATCGAATCCAATCCCATGTTATGAGTAATAAAATCATCCAGCCGGAACTCTCCGCGCATGTAACGCTCAACGTACTCTGGCAGCTCCGAACGCCCCTTTACCCCACCAAAAGCGGATCCCTTCCAAACCCGCCCGGTCACCAGCTGGAATGGCCGAGTCGAGATCTCCTGGCCGGCCCCTGCCACACCGATGATCACCGATTCCCCCCATCCCTTATGGCAACACTCCAGGGCGGAACGCATCACATGCACATTACCGATACACTCAAAGGAGTAATCCACCCCTCCATCGGTTAGCTCAACCACTACCTCCTGGATCGGCTTCTCGTAGTCATTAGGATTGATACAATCGGTCGCGCCGAGCTTGCGGGCCAGCTCAAATTTACTCTCGTTAATATCGATGGCAATGATCCGCTCAGCCTTCGCCATGGTGGCACCGATAATTGCAGACAGACCAATTCCACCCAGGCCAAAAATAGCGACGGTTGCTCCCGCTTCAACCTTGGCCGTGTTCATCACAGCACCCATCCCGGTGGTGACACCACACCCCAGCAGGCACACCTCTTCCAGGGGCGCATCGGGGTTTACCTTGGCCAAAGAGATCTCAGGCAAAACTGTATACTCAGAGAAAGTGGAGGTACCCATATAGTGGTAGATGGGTTGACCATCCTTTGAAAAACGGCTGGTACCATCCGGCATCAACCCCTTGCCTTGAGTCTCCCGAATTTTCTGGCACAAATTGGTTTTACCGGACTTACAAAACTTACATTCACCACACTCGGGGTATAAAGCGGGATCACATGATCGCCCACCGCAACACTGGTCACCCCTTCGCCGATCGATTCAACGATGCCTCCCCCTTCATGACCCAGGATACAGGGAAAAACGCCCTCAGGATCATCACCGGAGAGTGTAAAGGCATCGGTGTGACAAACGCCGCTGGCAAGGATCCGTACCCGGACCTCTCCTCTTTGCGGAGGCATCACATCCACTTCTTCAATGGACAGGGGCTGGTTTGGTCCCCAGGCAATCGCGGCTTTCGATTTAATCGTGGTCGTGCTCATCAGTTCTCCCTCTTTACGGGCGTATTATCAGTATGTCCCGCTTGTCATTTCGATAAAACCTATTATATTTACCCCAGAACTAATGATAATCCAGCAATTTAGTAAATCACTTTTACCATATTGTAATAATCAACCAACTCTATCCGGTCTTAGCCCGAGTCATACAGAGTTTCAGAGGTCTCATGCAAAGCTGGGAAGGGATCCGCGAATTTATCGCGGTTGCACAGGAGCAAAGCTTCACCAAGGCGGCAAAGAGGCTGCGACTGTCAACCGCTCAGGTGAGTCGTCAGATAAGCGCGCTGGAGAGGCGGCTTGCCGTTAAGCTCTTTCACCGAACCACCCGAAAGGTATCACTGACCGAGGGAGGAGCGCTGTTCCACCAACAGTGTAAACCGCTACAGGATGGATTAGAGGAAGCGCGACGCGCCCTGACACAGCTGCATGAAACTCCGGCTGGAAATCTTAGGATCACCGCCCCCGTCAGCTATGGTGAGAAAACCATAGCTCCATTGCTGCATGACTTCATGGAGCGCTACCCTGAGCTGAGTATTGAACTGCAGTTGACCAATCAGACACTGGATCTGCTGGAGGGAGGCTTTGATCTGGCGATCCGTTTGGGGCAGCTCAAGGATTCAGGGATGATCGCCAGGAAACTGGCCTCCCGTTCTATTGTGACCTGCGCCTCCGTGGGCTATCTGAGCCGTAAGGGCACCCCCCATACAGTTTCAGAGTTATCCCATCACAACTGTTTACTGGGAACCCTGGAATTCTGGCGGTTTCATCTTAAGGGAAATGTTCGCCCGGTGCGGGTTCAGGGCAGCCTGAGTTGTAACAGCGGCTTTGCATTAGTGGATGCAGCGCTCAAGGGAATTGGCATAGTTCAGCTTCCCGATTACTACCTGCAATCAGCCCTGGAGGAAGCTAAGCTGATCCCCGTACTTGAGGCCTATAAGATCCCGGATGAAGGGATCTGGGCACTCTACCCTCAAAATCGACAGCTCTCAACCAAGTTGCGTTTGCTCCTTGAGTTTCTAAGCCAAGGGCTATCTTCTCATGAGTAATTCGTCTCAGAGGAGTCATGGAAGGTCTCTCAAAATATGCAGGGGCTTGGCTACCGGTTCAAATTTGCGAGCTGCTCTTTGCACCAACGCAGCCCTTCACCAAAATCATGGAAGTGCTTCACCGTCAGTAAGTGTCCTGCTCTGGTTGCGTATTCCCGGGCTAAGCTCTGTTGCATCTTCATCTGGGATATCGCTGCCTGGAAGTATTGGTTACGATTGGATAGCTCCTCTGCCAACTGCTCAAAACGCTGCATCGCTTCGGGGGTACAGAGCCCCCACTCAGTGAGATCGCCCACCAAGCCCCACGGGGAGTGCTCTATATGGCTGACATAGTTTTCACACAGATCATGACAATAGGCCTCAGCCTGCTCCAGATTCCAAGACCCGTAGGCACGCATGATCACTATATTGGAGTCCAGCTCTATGCTGTATGTCCCATGCTTATTCCTTGTGTTTGCCATCATAGATCCCAAGAGAAACAGCCACCGCTGAAAGTATAATGCTTTAACGACCATGGCATTTGCTATTCATCTGCATTACCCATAATCCTGAGCAATATTACTCAATACGTTCAGGATAAGATCATCCCAGTAAATTCAAGCTATCCAGGGTCAACAGATCCAGCCCAATCATTATAGGATTGTTCAGGATAGGTTCACCGGGAACTCATAATCGTATAGGATTGTAATTAATCAGTCGTGGCAAGGAGCGCCACCAATGGATAGACTAGCTGGCATATTCATCATCCTGTTCACTCTAACTTTACCCATGATGGCAACTTGCGCCCCACGGTATACCAATCAGATCACTCCCCAGCGGATGCTCATTGTACTCTCAGCACCGTCGGTCGATGATCCCTACTACAAAGACTCCTTTTCAAAGATCATCGATTTTGATGTCCGCTTTGCCAGGGCGATCATGGGTCACGACAATGTGGTTGTACTGGCGGATAAAAAGACACTCCCCTACCTGGAGGGAAAACTCCCCGACGACATTCTGCTCGAGGCCAACATAGATGATATCTGGATCCGTGACTTTGGCACCGTCCTGCCGAATAAGATGGTGGCATTTGTCTATGACAGGCCCAAAGAGAAATCTATCCAGCAAAGCTTTGCGCGCTTTGCCAGGGAGCTGGGTCTTAAGTTCTCCCACAGTAAGCTCAAGGTTGATGGTGGCAATGTCGTCGACAGTAGTGATGGTACTGTGATCCTCACCGATAAGGTGTTCGAGCGAAATCCGGGACTGACTGAAAAAGAGCTGACTCGCAAGCTTAAGGGGGCTCTTGGCGCAAAACAGATCGCCTATATCCCAATGGATGAAGAGTTTCTCGGCCACGCCGATGGGATGGTGATGTTCTCCAATCCCCATCAACTGCTGGTGAACAACTACCCGGACGATCCCGAGTTTAAGCAGGAAGTCCTCAGTGCCCTAAAACATTATCTGCCCGGAATAAAAATCACTGAAATCGAGGGTGCCGGTTATGGTGAACAGTATGGAGATTATGCTTCCGCCTGTGGTATCTATGTCAATTCCGTGGTGACCCACAATTACATCTATGCCCCTCGCTTTGGAAACTCCAAAGATCATCAGGCTCTGCAAACGATCCAGGATAGCAGTGACAAAAAGCTCATCAGTGTCGATGCACAAAACGTCTGTTATCTCGGGGGAAATCTTCGGTGCCTGAGCTGGCAGCTCACCGGCGAAAATGCCAATAAACTGATCCAAGCCGCCCGAGAGCCACACAGGGAAGCTCAATGAAACTGAGAAAAGCCACTCAAGCCGATTACCCAAGGCTCATTGGGTTATGGGAGTCCTCTGTGCGCGCCACCCACCACTTTTTGTCTGAACAGGATATAGCGTTTTTTAAGCCCTTGATCCTGGATCAATATTTTGATGCGGTTGAGCTGAGGGTGGCAGAGGCGCAACCGGGAACTATCCAGGGTTTTGTCGGGGTCGCCCAAGGCAATATTGAAATGTTGTTTGTTGATCCAGTTTTTCATGGCCAGGGGGTGGGGCGAGCCCTCCTGGAAGAAGCCGTTGATCAGATGGATGCCCGCTGTGTGGATGTGAATGAGCAAAACCCGGACGCCCTGCACTTTTACCTACACTGCGGGTTTACTGTGACGGGACGCTCCGAACGAGACGGTATGGGGAAACCTTTTCCACTGCTGCACCTCAAGCTCAGGACACGCACATGACCCATTCAAACAGAGCGAAGCTGGATTAACCAGCGATACAAACCTCCCTTGGGCATGGGCACATGATCTGTTGAGGCCTGATGGACTTTCAGGCCTGCTCAAGCCACCAGGCTAATTCTGCTAACCAATATACAGGATATCGGCCCCCTGACTCTCCCTCTCAATATTGTTGCCATTTGGCGACAGTTATCTCGTAATCCTGCGCGACACAAATAGTCTGTCAGGCAGACTATCTTTACCAAGCCTCCAGTGAACCACTTCAGCAGCTGGCGACTTCGTTTGTTTAATACCCGGGTATCAAATCATCCGATAGCAAGCTGATGAGACCTCTTTTTGATGAAACACTCGTCTCCTGACTGGAGCATCCCACTGATGAGTCCATCAGCTTTTTTCTGAATAAGGTATTTATGAAATCAACAGCACTACGGCTGTCTTGTACAGTTGCTCTTATATCTGCACTCTTTGCGACTCAGGCAAACGCAGCCTCTTCTTTTCAGTTAACCATAGACAACAGCCAGCGTTCAACCCAGGCAAGCATCATGGTCCCTCCTACACTTGGCAGCTCCCCGGCTCTGGATCAAAAGGGTCATTTTGAAGTACCCGCAGGCACAAAAAAAACGATCAGGGTTCAGCTCAATCCTTCCGCTGAAGGCTCACATCTTTACATAGGAACCAATGGGGGTTGCCGAGATTCAAAGGCAACAAACAGATATGGTGATTTTCGTAATCTGATGGCGGATAAATCCCAATACCTGTTGATCATGGGCTCTTCTCCACAAAATTGTCACTTCAATGCAGCCCCCTCCCCGGGCCCTACACCCGGGCCAACACCTCCAGCCGGCAAGATCGCTGCAGGAAATGGTGTCATCATCGATGATGTTGCCCAAGACATCCACACCAGTGGAGCCGGATTTCATTCAACCACCATGGATGCGATCAAACTCAACTACCAGGCGGATGGAAAAACTATCTACCTGATGCCTGACTTTGCCAGCATCATCCAAAAGCCAGGTGCGGCTCCCCATTGGGCAAACGATAGCTGTAGCACTCATACTCAGGAGTTCACCTTTAACTACAGCTCTTTGCCGTTGATCAAATCCACGGTTGTTAATCGCCCCGAGATACTCGGAACCTGTATCCCAGGTCAGGAGATCACCCGGCTATACCATCAATCCCTTCCCAAAGCCGATATCAAAGTGCTCCCCATGTTCAACGGCTCAGCGGATCAATTAAATCAGTGGAGTATTAGTACCCAAAGACAATTGGCGGAGGCGATTGCAACAGAGATCAACTCTGATCCCTATGCAGCAGGTGTCTCTTTTGATCTCGAAGGTCCTGGCATGAGTGATAGCACGATTGAGAATTTTATCGGCAGGATCTCTGAACTTTTACAAACTAAAGGCAAGATAGTTGCGGTATTTGATGCCAAAGTCGCTGCGCTGGCGAAAGTAAATGCTAAGTACCACAACGCTATGGCGCTGCAAGCCCTCTATGATTTCGGCCTTGATCCCAAGCACCCCTACAGAGCACTCAGCGAGTCTCAGTACAAAATGGCTGCCGCAAACGCTGTCAAAGCCTATCTGGGTGGATATGGGGCCAAACTGCCAGTGATGTTCGTTGTCCCCGGCGCCGCAACCACGACCCTGTATGAACACCTGAACCTGTTCAACCAGGAGTTTGCAAAACCGGAATTCACACTCCCAAATGTCAGGAGAACGCCATGCAGTGATCCCCAACTGCTTGGAGATAACCAAAGCGTATTACAGGAGTTTTTAACCAAGCCAGCAACGGCTCAGGATGAGAGTGCGTTGAATTATTTTCTCTCAAACTGTAAGCGATTCGATAACCCGAATCAGGTAAACATGTCGCAATACCTGACAGACTCACTCGGCGCGATTGAACAGGAGCAAGGCCAGCTGATCCAGGGAGGCGAAATCGTGGGGGCTCTTCTGTATAACCAAAAACCAGATGGTTTTTATGCCCTGACGGCCGCCAAACGAGCCGACTCTATCTTTTATACACCATCACTGCATAAGCGAGTCCTGGCATTTTACCCCGAGTCAATCAGTGCTGATGAGTGGAGTGCCCTGAGCAGCTTCAAGCTGAGCTCATCCCATAAATCCGGAGCTTAAAAGCCATGAGCCTGCAGGATTTTCTGCAGGCTTCCATCCGCCCTCATCTGTTCAAGAGCAAGATCCAGTTTATGCTGCTTCTGCTCTGCATTTTTTGTGAGCTTAGAAACCAATATATACAGAGGATTTACCTTAAGAGCTGGCTCCAGCGACTTGATCTGTGAGTCTTGCCGGGAAGAGAACCCGCTCTTGAGTAACCCCTTTGCCACCAGCTGATCTGAGATCACCAGATCGACACGTCGTGCAAGTAATCGCTCAAAGCTCTTGGTCAGGGTGTTGGCTTTAACCCTTTGAAACAGGGTCGAGGAGTTAAAAGCATCTGAATAATGGTAGCCATTCATCACCCCCACAGATAACCCCTGCAAACTCTTAAGACCTGTATACTGGATCGGATTATCCTTGAGGGCAAAGAACACTACCCGACTATCGGCGAGAGGCCGGGTATAGAAAAAGTCTCTGGCTCGCTCCTGGGTATAATAAGCCCCCAATGTACCGTCATAGACCCCCATCCTTGCATGCTTGAGAGCCCGATTCCAGGGCATAAATTTAACTTCAAGTTGATAACCTGAGCGCTCACACGCCTGGCGGGCGATTTCGGTTAAAAAGCCCTGCTGTTTAAGAGTCGGAACATAATAAGGAGGCCAGGGATCGGTGACCAGAGTGATCACTTCTGCCGCCCGAGCCACAGGTAAAAGATAAACAAAGAGTATTAAAGCAAGAATAATTCTCATCAGCGATGCCCTGTCATATCCCTGGGTTGAGTACAGCTGACCCACAGCTGGGCTCACTCGGTTCTTTCAGAGGAGGCCGACTGAGGTATACCTGTCGTTATTCTGGTTAATTTACGAAAAAAGAGAGTGTAACCTTCACCGGCCATCCCATACCCGATCTGCTCTGAAATATCTGAAATCGTCAGAACACCAACCCCTGTCCCTGAATCAGGGGTTGGCTAATCAGCATAACCAAGGAGAGTTCACCCTGCCTATCGGGCTTACAAGGGACTGAGTATCCCTCCGATCTCTTTTTCAAAACGGCTAAAGCACTCACTGTCGATGAAGGCTCCGAGAGCCCCCTCACGCAAACAATAGATGAACATGATTGAGCTCCAACGCAACCCTGAGCCAAAGCCATAAGGAAAGACAGGCCTGTGCTCCAATAACCGGCACTCAGGACCCAAGTCCAGATCGACATAATATTGAGTCCAGTTGGTGATTAATACCCGGTTACTCGGGGTTGACTCCTGGCTATCACTGAGATGATAGCTATCGAGTGAGTCTACAAACTGACGAACATTCCGGGCACTGGCAAATTCATCGGGATACAGAATCGAGGCAAGCACATAGTTCCCCACCTGATTATCCTTAAGCCTTAAATCTCTCCCCCGAAGATTAACCGCAAGTAATCCACAGTGTGCTTCACTCGTTTTCATAAACCATGAGGTTAAAATATCATTGGTCGATACATAGGCCGAACCATCACTGTGAGCTAAAACAGCTTGCTTCTCCTGATCGACCCATGCTTTATTGATCCTGAAAAATCCGCTCTTGTGGTGATCGGGCTGCTCATCATATTGCGACTCCTCCTTTATCCTGAATCCATTGATGAGGCATTGCCTCTTATTAAGTTTCATATCCTTAAACACATGTGCCAGCCGTTTTCGGTTATCACAGGAAAACCCTCTTATCTCATCGGGCAAGTGAGACAGGTTATCGACAACTTCAAAACAACGCTTAGACTCCAGGAACTTCACCTCAGACTCAGGACTCAGCATCCCATAGAGCTGATAGAAAGTTGCTGCATCGCCAAGCACATGGGACATAGACACTATCAATATAAAGTTATGCTTATCCCCTTCACATACAGTTATTTTGATCAGGGACTCATCTTTATCGATGCAATGGATCCCCTGCCTCACGTACAGGCCCTGTTGCTGCTTGGTTATAAAACGGGAGCTGCTCTGCTTAATCATCGTCTCAAAGCCCCCACCATCCATGCCAAGCTCCGACAAATGCACCGATTTAAAAAGCTCGCCCGGAGTAAAATCATCATGCGGATAAGATAACCCAGGTTGACCACTTTCAGGGTTGGTGACCAGCCGAGATCTAACCCACGGGTTGACGCTAACAATCTCTTTTAATCGTGCCTCAATAAATTCCTCTGGCACTTTACCTTCAAACAGGGTCGAAACGGTCATAGATTCCGTCAATAACAGATTCGTCCTCTCTTGCGGAAGAAGTTCAACGACACTGTTGTAATGTTTTTCTGATCCCATGGGATTCATTTTATTTATCCTTGTTGATTATGTTTCTGAACGACTGCTCATATTAAAGATATGAACATCTTATTCCCGCTAAACTCCCGATAGCTAAACCCCATAGGAAGGAGTCATCCTCCCCCATGGTTTAGCAAGCGCTGGCCTTTGAACTTATCCCATTGCCAGCGATCGTGCTCCGGGCAGATATACATAGCGACTTAATCCGATGGTGTTAAATAGAAAGGACAAAAGCCAATGACTCGAGGTAAAGGTTGAATTGTTCATGATGCAATTACTCCTGTAATTAAGGTTTCCCTCAAAGGAGTCTGCATCAACACGACGAAGAACTCCGTCTGAGAAGCAGGGCATAAAAAAGCCCGGGATCAGATCCCGGGCTTCTACAAGATAGAGAGTAAAACGGCTGCCGATCTGATCGCTATAACTTCAGCTTCTCGATACAAATCCTGAACATCGTTTACTCTCCCTTCAAATTAGAAGCAAAATATAACACCCACGAAAAACCTTAACAAGCGCGAGACACAACAGAGCCTAAAGTCTGGCAAGGCAGGCAGTTAAGTTTCGATAGTCCTCGCGGGTGGGAGGCTGACGGGGATCAAAGTTGAGTCGGGTATAGAGTGTAGCAAATGTCTGACAGGGCTCGGCCAGATGAGGGCTCTGTGTCGCAACCCGTTGCGCCAGTTGCTGTGCCGTCTCCCCGCAAATTCGCTCAAAACCCCGACGCCTGATCCGTCGACAAAACCTCAGAAATAACCTGTCCAATCGGCTGCGTCTTTGCCGGACCTGCCACAAACCAAACAAGCCGTATCCACTCAGGACAAGAACAGATCCTGTAACCAGAATAAGACCACTCTTGAGATAAGCCGCCACCCCAAGCCAGTTGCCCAGCAGATCACCCTGGCGCTTTTCATCATAGCCAATGACATAGCGATGCCATCGATACTCAAGTCGATCCCATTGGCGACGCAGGGTATTGAGCCACACCAGGTGCTGATAACGCAGCAGTGACAGTGGCCGCTGCTCAAGAAAACTTCCCTCAGGAGCGGTCGCCTCTGCAAGCCCCCGCTCGATACGGGAGGGGGCTACCATAGCGGTTGGATCCACGCTGACCCAGCCACGTCCGGGAAGCCAGACTTCAACCCAGGCATGGGCATCAAACTGGCGCACCTGGACAAAACCAAGCGGGTCGATCTCCCCCCCTGGTATCCTGCCACCACCCGCGCCGGGATCCCTGCGGCTCTCAGCACAAACACCAGCCCTCCTGCAAAATGGGCACAAAACCCACGGCGCGTTTCAAACATGAATTGATCTATGGTGTAGCCGGTAAGCCTTGGAGGCCTGAGCGTGTAAAAAAATGGCTCCTGCCTGAAATAGTTGAGCGCGGCCTGCAGAAGCTTCTCCTCAGAAGCTGAATGAGCAGAGCGAAGCTCCCGGGCAAGCTGACGGGTACGCGGATTTCCCGCAGGTAGCCGCAATGTCAGATCTCTGAGCCAGTAGGGCAGGCTTTCATCTCGTATCGCTGCGGATTCACTGCTAATCCGGTAGCTGGCCCGCTCAACCCTGCCCTTAGGGCGCATCAGGTTATAATCCCGGGTAAAGATGAGAGGTTGAAGAGTCTGGCTCACACTGGCCAACGAATAGATCCAGGAACTTCCTGCCGGCTCCAGTAACAGCTCGTAGTCAAGAGAAGCAAGGGTGCCTCTAAGCCAGGGACTGCGTTTCGTCTTAGGTCGCAAAGCTTCATCTTTCAGTCCCATTCGTCTTGCAAGCTGGGTTTCGTCCAGTCGATACCAACGCCGCCCATCAAACTCACTCAGGGTCAGGGCGCGCCAATAGAGCCTGCTTTTATCCGGGATC
The DNA here is from genome assembly GCF_003072645.1 of Dongshaea marina. NCBI lineage: Bacteria > Pseudomonadati > Pseudomonadota > Gammaproteobacteria > Aeromonadales > Aeromonadaceae > Dongshaea > Dongshaea marina. The sequence goes on along the minus strand of NZ_CP028897.1, from coordinate 2,181,973 downwards.
TCCCCCTCGAATCTCGCACGGAAAACCAGTTCATCAGACTGAGTCAGGTGAGCAATATCCCCGGGGGCTATCCTGTCACTCAGACCAGTCCGTCCCTGGTGACTCGCCAGCGGAACAGCCCACAGCGGGGGAACCCTGGGAACCAAAATAAATAGCAGCACCATCAGGGGAGATGCCTTAAGCAGCAAGCTGGTAACGGCCCAGGCATTGTCTGAGAAGGTCTCTCGGGTGTGGGGACGATTCAAGCCGATAAGGACCAGCAGGATGACCCAGATCACTAGGCATCCATAGAGACTGATAAGAATACTCTGTTTGAACAAGAAGACCGATCCCAGAACAAAAAAGCTCAGCCCGCAGACCCACTGGGCGTCCCGATTCAGCCGCATCTCCAGCAGCTTGAGGCAGTAAAAGAGACACAAGAGTGAAACCAGGGCCTCGAGGCGAACCGCAAATCGGTACTGAGCAACCAGGGCAAAGATCGCCGCAATCACCAGCAACATTTTGAATGTCCGACCAGGAAGGCTTCGCCGCATCTGCAGCAGCAGAAAACGCCAGCACCACACGACAATCGCAACCAAAGACAGCCAATAGGGAAGAACTGACCACAGTGGTAGAAAAAGCAGCAACTGGATCGCTAATAGGCCGATCAGGCTACTGCGGTTGAGTGATCCAAGCCGATCACTCATCTCCCTGCCCTTCACCAAACAGCGCCAGCTGTCTTAAACAGGCTTTCTGCTGAGCTACACCCAAACCGATCTCAACCTGCTGAGCGGGCATCTGCAAACCATAAGCCTGCTGACGACGCTCTGACTCCAGGACCCAATAGCAGAGTTGGCTGAGGCGCATCTCCACTCCCCCATGGGTTTGTTCCCAGCACAACCAGTTACGACTATCTTCACGGGAGATAAACTGCTTAGTGATCAAAGCGTCTCCCTTGACCCGTTTCTTCCAGGCGATCTGACTGATCGGATCCCCCGGTTGGTAGCGGCGAAAACCGGCAAAGTCATCCTGACCCAGAGTGACTTTTCCTCGCCCCTCATCACTACTCCACCCTCCATCCGGCACCGGAGATGGTAGCGGTTCAGGGTACACCAGGGCTGAAAATCCAAGATCGATCCAGCTCCAGGCTTCCAGTAATCCCAGGGGATAGCGACTACTGATCCGAAACCGCCCGGGGTGCAATCGTCCACGGCGACGAGCCGGGTAATAAAGGTGACAGTGGTGGGACTTACCCCTGAGTATATCGGCCGTGATCTCACCACTTACGGGCCAGCCAAGCCTGAGGGATCTATGACCAGGTCCATTGAGCTGGATGCCGAAGCAGATCTCCTCCCCCGCAAATCCATGGCCATTATGATGCTTACTCAGCCGAAGACCTCGCAGGTTATAAAATGTCTCCCAGATGGCAACCAGAAACAGGCTCAGTAGCAGAAAACTCAGGGCAAAAGCCAGGCTGTTCCCATAATTGAGCCCAAGCAGGAAGATGATCACCACCAACAATAGCAGCAGATAACCAAAGCGGGTCGGTAAGATAAAGATCCGCCCCTCATTCAATACGACAGAGTCTGCCCCCGGGATCCTTGCATCCAGCCAACGCTCGATGAAACCTCGCCCTTTGTGCTTTATTCGATTCCACTCCCGGAAGATATTCATAACAGTTACTCGGCAATCACATCCACATCACGCAGCAGTCGCTGACTAAGAGCCTCTGCGGACTGCTGGCCTGTCTCTGTCTGCTCCTGCAGTCGATGCTCCACAACCGCGGGCAACACAACCTGGAGGTCCTCTGGGATCACATAGTTACGTCCATTCATCATCGACCAGCATTGACCGGCTCGTAGCAGAGCCAGCGCCCCCCGGCTGGACAGGCCGTAGGGGAAGGATTCCTGGCTCCTGCTATGCTCAATCAAACGTTGCAGATAGCTGAGAAGCGGCTCCGAAACCCGGATCTCAGAGACCTGCTGTTGCATCTCTTTAAGCTGGGAAACACTCAGTTGCTGAGTGAGGTGAGTGAGCTGCTCCCGACCATGCTGACCCAGCAGGATCAGTCGCTCGGCATCGGGATCCGGATATCCCAGTGCCAGACGCATGAAAAACCGATCCAGTTGTGAGCCTGGCAGTGGATAAGTGCCGCTATGACTCAGGGGGTTTTGCGTCGCAATTACAAAGAAGGGATCGGGCAGCGGACGAGTCACCCCCTCCACAGAAACCTGACGCTCCTCCATCGCCTCGAGCAAAGCACTCTGAGTTTTTGGGGTAGTACGATTGATCTCGTCGGCCAGGATCAAGGGGTGAAATATAGGACCCGGGTGAAAGCTAAACTGGGAGGTCGTTGTCTCATAGACAGACACTCCCAAAATATCAGCCGGCAGCAGATCGCTGGTAAACTGAATTCGCTGGGCCTGCAAACCCAGTACCCGGCCCAGCGCCAGGGCCAGGGTGGTTTTTCCCATGCCCGGCAGATCTTCAAGGAGCAGGTGGCCGCGGCAAAGCATACAGCAAAGCGCAAGACGGATCTGCAACTCCTTGCCCGCCAGAGCCTTGCCAACTTCGCTAACCACAGAGTCCAGTAACTGCTGTAATCCAGCCAACACACACCTCAAAGTCGAGTATCCAGCTACTGGTTTAAGTTTAATGGGTATTGAGACGACTGCCTGTTGTAAATAGTGAGTGATCCGATCTGGGTCTTAGCGTTCGTTTATTCAAACTCAGCCAATTTCTGACGACACCAAGCAAGAGCCTGATCTGGAGATTTAAAATAGTCGGTGATAATCGGCTGCTTATGCTCCATCGATTGCCGGATCATCTCTCGATGAATCGCCATATTCGGGATCACTGCCCGCACTTTTAAATTGTTTGTAAGCAATACCTTAACGTCACGCACAAAGACCTGCATCACATCGGGTGTACAGAGCTCCCAGTGACGTAAATCCTCAACAAGGGCCCAGGGCTTTGCCTTTAAGATCTCAAGATGCTCCATGATCTCATTCGATGCATCCAGTGCTGTCTGGGTATTCCAGGGGCCCCAGTTTCGAATAAACAGGATCTGTGAACCTATGAACTGTGAGTCAACCTCATACCCACCATGGGGATTCTTGTTTTGCTCCATACCTGATATCACACAACCCAAGATAAATTAAGTATCACTCAGGTAAGGGATGTTTTCTAACCTTGAGGGTAGGTTTTGTAGCAAGCTAGACACAGCAAATTCGACGGGTTCAAGCTTAACCCTACTTGCCGGCGAACCCAATCCATTGAAAACAAACACAGAGAAAACCCTTATAAATCAAAAGAATACATCTTATAAAAACAATCAATTGACTTAACTCAGAAGGCACAATTACCATACGCTGCAGAAACCGGCTGGCTCAAAATTGAGTCTCTGAACCCAACATACTTAGGAGCAGATAAAAGATGAATACAAAGCATTCGGGCTCATGCCTTTGCGGTGAGGTTGAGTATCTGGTCGAAGGGAACTTTGAGCACTTTTATCTTTGCCATTGTGAATACTGCCGCAAGGATACCGGCTCAGCTCATGCTGCCAACCTCTTCTCCAGCAGCGCTAAACTAACCTGGCTCAATGGACAAGATAAAACCATAATCTATCGCCTTGACGGCACCCGTCACGCCAAATGCTTTTGCTCGACCTGCGGCTCTGCACTACCGCAACAATCAAGTGACGGTAAACTTGTGATGGTGCCAGCAGGAAGCCTTGACAGCTCACTGAGTATGAAACCTCAGCTGCATCTTTTTAACTCCAGCCGGGCAGATTGGGATCATGAGCTTGAAAGCGTTCCTGTTGTAGAAAAACTTCCCGCTTAATGAACTTGAAGATCATAACTTTACCGTCTGCTGCCGGATGGGTTGATAACACTTGAACAGAGAAGGACCGGACCACCATGGAGCTAGAGATCTATCAAGTTGACGCTTTTACATCACAACTCTTCAAAGGAAACCCGGCCGGCGTTTGCATTACCCAACAGCCTCTTGGTGAACCCCTGATGCTAGCGATCGCGGCAGAACTAGCCGTTTCTGAGACCGCTTTCTTCAGCTTAAATGATTCAAGACTCAGGTGGTTCACTCCCAGAGCCGAAGTAAATTTATGCGGTCACGGCACTCTGGCCCTCACCCATGTGCTTAAAGAAAAGGGCCTGGCCAGCCTCAATGAAGAGATTAGCTTCAACACCCTGTCCGGCGCTTTACGGGTCAAAGTAACTCCAGAAAACATTGAGCTGAACTTCCCTGAAGCAGAGCTAGAGCTGGATCTGCCCATGGAAGAGGAGTTGCTGAGTTTACTCGGCCTTCACTCCAAGCAAGTTCTGGCCTATGGGCGTTTTGATAAAAAAATCCTGATCGAAGTGCAAAATGAGCAGATCCTTGAGGGGCTCAAGCCCAATTTTGAGGGGCTAAGAGAGCTAGAGGGTCGTGGCGTCCTCATCACTGCAAAGGCAACCTCCACAGTACATGATTTTACCTCTCGTTACTTTGCCCCCTGGGTTGGCGTCAATGAAGATCCGGTCACAGGCTCAGCTCACTGCGCGCTGGCTGTCTATTGGGGGAATAAATTAACATGCTCCAGTCTTCTGGGTTATCAGGCTTCTGAGCGGGGCGGCTATGTTCGCCTGGAGCGGCTGGAAAACCAAAGGGTAAAACTGATAGGCCAGGCGGTAACAGCCTTTAAAGGTACGCTTTTCCTGCCAGACTAGAGCGTTTTCCGGATAAACCGGTTCATTTCATGAAAGCTGCTTTGACTTTGATCGCTGACTCGCAAGTCACATCCATGTTGCTCTACTGCAGCATCCTTGCTGCAGAAGGTCAGCTTAACAAAGCTCAAAGCAGCACTTGAACTTGAGGGGCGCGAATAACTACCCGGATTAAACCAAAAATGCTCTAGCCTGGAACAGAGCAGCTGAGCACAAATGGCCGCTAGTAAAATAATCAATCATTTCAGTAGCTTAAAGCCATGCTTCACCAGAATATGTTCATACTGGCCATTCTCTTTAATGATACTGAGCCCTTTGTTAAACAGGTCGACCTGCTTTTTGTTGTCTTCATATTTTTTAGAGAATGCCAGATAGATCCCCTCTGACTCGATCGGTGGCATCAGAAATATCACGCTGTCACTGGGGATCTTCTGCAACTTAATGTAATACATGATGTTGTCTTTTGACTCCAAAATCATGTCATAGCGCCCCAGGCTCAACATAGTCACCGCCTGCCGATAGTTGTTATAGAGCTTCACATCCAGCTTGTTTCTGTGAATCTCAAATCGCTCACCAAATACCCCGCCATTGAGTACCCCGATACTGTATCCCTTGAGTTTATCCAGGGCATCCGGCTCGATAGGGATCTCAGATAGATCTGAGTTTTGCACAAACACCAGCTCCGAAAAGTAGAGAGGATCGGAGAAATACATACTCTGTTCACGCTCTTCACTGTAGAAGGCTCCATGCAGTATCTTTTCCTCTCCCGCAGTTACCAGCCTGAGCGCCCGCTTCCAGGGCATATAACGAACCGAATAATCAATCCCCACGGCCTTGAATGCCGCGACCGCTATCTCGGTAATGAATCCGTTATTTTCCAGTTTCTTACCATAATAGGGCTCCCAATTAAGAGTCACTCCGGATAGCTGAGTGTTTGCCAAAGCAACAGACGATAGGAAAGATAGGCTTAAGAGTAGCGCAGCAAGGGGGGCAAGTTTGCTCTGCATAGTTAGGATCAATGTGAAGCGACATAGGATAACTATAGCCAACTCTGAGTTCTCAGATTGGCCGATAGTCTCCGAATGAGCAACACAATCATGCCAGAGCACTTTTGGGTTAATCTGGGTCACCCCTTTCAAACCAATCAGATTAATTTCTGGTTTTGCTAAGCTGACTTTCTGCAGCAAGGGCGGAGTTGCAATGCAACGTAGCGAGAAGCAGGAAAGATAATCTATGCAGCAGATCACCAGCCACCGGCATTAAAGAGCAGCCAAAAGTTTTACAAATCAGTTGAACAACATAACAGCAAACCCGCCATAACCTTAGCGTATGCTCGACATGCCCCTCCTCTTATCACATACTTTATCTAGTCGACTCACACATCAGGGCCATGCCAGATATGCCTGGAACGTTACGACTTATCGCACTATTCTTCACATGTATTCCATTCACTTGCTTTCCGTCAGCCCCGAGCTTTGATTGCAATCAAGCGCAAACTTCGGTTGAGCAGGCAATATGCCGTAGTCTGCCCTTGATGGACCTAGATAGACAGCTAAGTGCTATATATAAGAAAGCAAAAAAATTAACCCCTTCTCCTCCCTTGCTAAAATCAGAGCAGATCCGCTGGATTGTTGATGCAGACGCCTGTATTTATACGACAAAAAATAACGATATCCAATGCCTGATTGACTATTATCAAAAGCGCATTTTATACCTAAGTAGAATGATTAAATCACAACATAAAATTGACAATGACAAAGATCTTCTGGCAACACAAAAAACAAAACTAAAACGTCTAAACAAATTAAAAACACTAAACAATTCAGCTGCCTGGAATCACTTCATTGATAGCAATGTAATGACCTATTATCAGAAGCAACCACACTGCATGATAGATAAGAACAATAACTTCAAAACCTGTGTTACACATCTCTATAAAGATAGGCATAATGGTATCATCAGCCAAAACACCATAAATGACACGCTCAAGAATTACACAGAGCTACACACTAAGATTCGTGGACTATCTTCATATGTATCCGATGCCATTTCAGTCGCAAAATATAGTGAAAGGGTCGGAAAGTCCTACCAGGACTTAATCTTAAGCCTTCTAAAAGCAATCGAAAATTCTTACCCCGGTTGTGATAAAAAGCTGGAGGCTCGTCTAACGAAACAACTGGATTTAATCTATAACTCCGGCATCCGGTTTTATAGTGACTTGAACTACTACCTTTATCGGGATAGAAACCCTAATATCTGGGGTGCAGTTGACGTCAGCATTGCCAATATTGCCTCTTATGAAGCCATGGCCAAACAGCTAATCAGTATTTTCAATCTGGTACAGAGTGATGACTGCGGACCAGAACTTTAAAAATTAGCCTCGTGAAGTCAAGCGTTTAGACCACAGTGAAATCAGGTCTGATTGAAGAAGCAAACAGGCGAAGATCAGAACAATACCCAGCCAGCCAAGCCAGGGGATAATTTCTCCGAGCACCAGTACCGACAACACTGCAGCGACAACCGGCTCCAACAGTGTCAGCAAGCTTGCACGGCTCGCCTTGGTATTCCTTAACCCGCCGCCAAATAAAATATAACCCAGACACATGGGAATCAACGCCATATAAGCCGCCACCAGAGAGTTCATGGATGAGGCAAATAACTTATCTCCGGTCACCAACAGCGTTGGAAGTAGTAGTATCGCCCCTATACCAAAAATGCCTCCCATGGCAGCCTGGGACGAAACACCATTGTCGATCATGGCTTTCGCAACCCAGGAGTAAATGGCGTACATAAGACCAGCGGTCGCACCAAGAGCGATGCCAACGGCCCTCAGTCCCGGCTTTGAATGAATTGCCGCTGAAGGCTCAGAGCAAACTAATAGTCCAATCCCTATCCCACCGAAACAAAAGCTTATCAGCCATCGCCGGGTAATTTTACTCTGTTTGCCAAACAGACTCTCGATCAAGACTGTAAACAATGGGGCACTGGCAATAGATACAACTGTCCCAATCGCAACCCCAGACAGTCTCATCGAACTATAAAAAGCGAGGGGATAGAGGGTTAATGCCACAGCTCCAATAAATAGCTTTTTTCTAAGCTGCAGAATTCGACTGAGCTCTTGGGTAAGCTGTTTGTAAGCTAACAAAGCCTGAAGAATACCGCCAAAACCCATTGCAAATGCGCCGATCGCCAGTGGGCTTACATCTGGGGCAAAGCTCGCGGCTGTGCCTGTCGTCCCCCATAAAACAGAGGCGGCCAATATCGCAACAATGCTGGATTGCTCTTTCGTAAAATGACTTTTTACCATTGTGTATTCTGCTCAGGTTATGCTGTTTATCCTGCCAGAAAGAATATCCTGAAACTGAGAGCGTAACTTTGCAGAATGGACGCTACAGTTGCCCTAAGAGACTGTTTTATCCACCGGATGCAAATGCCCGGGGTGATAAACCAAAATAGAGGGAGAAACGACGACTAAACGCGGAGAGATCGCCATAGCCGACTCTTTGTGCAATCAGCTGAACGGGTAAGTCTGTATGGGTTAGTAGTGCTTTCGCTTTTTCCATCCGTTGCTGGATAAGATACTGATGCACACTAACCCCCAGACTCTCTTTAAAACGCTTTTTAAACTGGGTTGGACTCAGGCATGCAACCTCAGCAAGCTGAGCAATTGACAGGGGCTGATCAAGCTGTTCAATCATCTTGGTTTGCACCGCCCGGATACGACGGTCAAGGCAGTGGGTTGCTCCTTGTTGTTGAAGCAGCATATAGAAAACACCAAGCATTGAGGTCTCAATTCCACTATCGACCTGATGCTCAAGCTGCTTTTCAACAAACAGTAGAAAGCTCACCAGTGGCGCAGTGATGGAGAACACAAGAGGGCTATCACTCACTAAGTTTTCTGGGAGTGCCTGCATATCCGCCACAATAAAACGCGCCGCTTCATCCGCCTGAAAGGCATGCTCAACCCCAGCTTGGATCACAACACACTCAGAAACATTCACCTTCCCCTCGTAACCCTTCATCTGTAGATTGATACTCCCTGGATCGGCAGTACCAGCTGATGGTGATCACTATGAGCATGAGTTTGTTGCTGCTTGGTATAAGCGCGAATGCTTAAGCTGTCTTTCATTACAGGGGGCACCCATTCATCAGGCCAACAAGCAGTATAGCCTCGTATCCTGGCCCAGGATAGCTCACGACGAAGTCCTCCCTGCCAAGTTGAGAATTCAGTGTAAGCTGGGTTAAGTTCAGCAGCTCTCGGAGTTGATACCGGCCTTGAGAACCCGGACAGGATCTCTGACACCCAAGCCAGGCTTGTGAACCTCCCGATACCAGGCTTCAAAGCTTGTCATGAAGTATCTCCCTGCAAGCTCGCATCGATTATGCATTTAGATCTGTAACCCAATAAACCATAGACGAGATGACCAGCCCACTCTTTTTTAAGAGGGATCACGGGCACTGCTCCTGAACCCTGAAAATTGTTAAATTGACAGGGGAACTAAAATTAGGGGAGGTTAACGGAGAAACTGATGCGCCTTTTTTCCCTGTTGCTATGCCTTATCTTCCTGTCGGCAAAGGCTCAGCCTCTTAAGATTGCCAGCCTGTCTCTTCCCCCTTTCTCATACATGGAGAACGGCGAGATCAAGGGGTTTGCGGTTGAGATCGTTTCTGAAGCCCTGAATCGCCTTGAAGTAGAGCACAAGATCTTTATCCAACCCTGGGCCCGTTCTCTTCGCGAGATGCAGGTCGGCTCCATTGATGGCCTCTTTCCCATGTTCAAAACCCCCGAACGCCTTGTCTATGCAAACTTTCCACAGCTACCTGTGGTCTATGAAAATGTGGTGATGGTAACGCGACATGACTCCGGTATTCTTTTTGAGGGGGATCTCGCTTCTCTGGGTGAGTATCGAATTTGCCGGGTTCGGGGATACAGCTCGGGAAAGGCGTTCGATACCGCCGTGCTCAATGGGCAGCTGCCGAATATTGAACTGGTAAATACCTCCCTGTTGAACCTTAAAAAGCTGCTTCGAAAGCGTTGCCAGATCCTGGTCGATAACGACAGCGTCATTTTTTATCAACTCAAGAGCCTGAAAAAGCCTGCGAATACCCTCGAGCTGCTCCATACACTGGAGCGGATTCCAAGCTTTCTGGGCCTCTCAAAATATGGATCGGCTCAGGCAGTCGCCCCTCAGTTGAGCACGACTCTCCAGGCCATGTATGATGAAGGGTCATAGAGAAAATTGTCCAGCGTTACCTTGGAAAGGGAAGACACAACTGGCCACAGCTCCCAAAAGAGTAACCTTGTACGTTCACTTGCATCAATAAAGAAAACAATCGTACTCCTGATCACCACTAACTCCCTTTTAGCCTGTGATATTCCTTGCTAAACCACTTTCGACAACTTCCCTGATAGCTAATGCCCGGCTTCCACCTTTTCTTGAATCTCCGCCATGTCCGACTCCGTCGCATCTTCTCTGCACCGCCAAAAACAATAAACAACCCCTGTGTATGAGCCTCTATCGCCTCCTCTCTCATGGATGCATGCCCGACGAGATGACAATTCAGCCATAATCCATAGATCATGGTCTCATAGATGAGAGGCTTCTCCGTCATGCCATACCCATAATCAAGACCAAGAAAGGCAGTACTCACCCTGAATGGCCCAACCACACTCTGATAGGTAAACCGATCCTCTTTCTCAAAATATTGAGCCCACTCAAAGATGTCTCGAGCTAGTTGAGGCACACCATCAACCTCTATGTATTTCTGATCCAGCTTGCCCCAATCAGCATTAATCATAGAACCTCTCCCTCAGTCACTCTTATCGTTCGGCGATACAGTTGTTGTGATACAGCCACCGCCCAATAAACTATATGTAACACCCATGATAAACATCTACTATGAATAGCAATTATTTAACTCTTTCCAGATCAGGAGCTGACATCATCGACATGAATACCTGGCCCCAAAGTGAGTTCCTATATATTGAGCCTATATTTGAACTATCCGGCTTAATACGATAAATATTTGGCATCCGCAACCCTCCCACAGCAGTCTTAACATCTATTGGATATGTCTTTGTCATTCTAGCGATGGCCCCGGCCACTTTTCTACAATCGAGGTTTGCAGCTTCCGAAATCTCCAAGGCTGTCATCCATTGCTCTTTAGACATCGCCGAGAATATGAGACGTCGAGTTTCCTCCTTCTCTTTACGAGAAGGTCTTCTTTTAGTTTGACTCATCATGTTTAATAACCACTTATAAATATCTAGAACTTAATATATCTGATAGAAAAAATAATACGTTAGTAGCCAATAGTGCAATACAATACATCTGGAGTATCATCTTATTATGAATCCACTAATCACTCACGCTTTCAGCAATTTCTTGTCCAAGTATTACAGGTTCATTGATATCACTTTGGTATGGATCATCGATTCTAACTTTATTTGGTTCAAAGAACAGTAGAATACCGGAACCACCATAGGCAAACTTACCAATAGCATCGCCTTTGTGAACCAAATCCCCTTCTTTCAGCTTCAGCTGAACAGAGCTGATCATCCAGTAACCAATAGGAACAACACCTACCAGGCCAACTCGATCATTTTTGATGATATATACCCCTCTTCTATGTTCATAAGCGTGCTGATATACAATATCTGCATCACTGACATGCTGATCATCTGTTGGAGAGTCATATAAACCCTGGAATGTTTCTGCAAGTAAAATCCTTCCGCTAACAGGTGAATGAAAGTGGTGATAGTTATAAGCCCCAAGGTTAGACATGATTACTGGCCCACCAATAAACCGCTCAGCCAAAGGGTTACCATTAAAAATCTTTCTTATATTCAGGCTATCCCCTTTTGCAACAATTTTGGATGTATCCTGAACTGCTGGTATCACAACTCCCATAGAGCCATCATTTGGGGATACCACTACATTATCATCTCCCCTACCATCGATAGATCTGGCATTTTTTCTTAGTTCTCTGGTAAAAAACTCATTGAAGCTGGTGAATCCACCTTTAGGAATGATATAGTCACTGATTTTCACCTGCTTGTTAGATAACCATGCGCTCAATCCTCTTGTGGAGGCTTTGCTATCCAGGTATCGTCCCTTTGCATTAAAGAAAGAGGATAGCCAGGAAGCAACCGGATTAAGTCTAACAAAATCCTGCCCTTTTTCTGTATATGCCAGCTCTACAAAAATCATATTCATTTTAAGTGGGTTATCAACGTCTGGATTATTGTATAGCCACTGCTGGAAAAAACCTCCAACCTCCGGTAATTTCTTATTGTACCAATAGGTACCTACCGGCATAGCTGCTAATGCTTGAATCAGAGCATTTCTAACATCCTGATTATTTTTAATCATTTTATTGAAGCTTGCGATAACATCATCATGACTTGGTGACTTGCTATCTGTAGCTAGGCTATTTACCGAAATCTCTGTTGATTGGGCTGCTACTGTAAAACAGGCCAAGACAAAACTTAAAACCATGAGTTTCTTAAGTGACATTATATACCTCATAACATAACACTAATTGGTAGTATAGACATATTCCTGGCTTATGATTTTTCCGTATCTCGAATTATTTCTATAAATAATTTCAGATTTTTTTAAACTCACATTATCGCTTTATACAGCATGAAAAATAACAAGGCGAAAAAACCAGGCAATCAAAACTGGTCATCTTCCGGGGTAACTTTGGCATGGTCGTCAAAGCAGGAAGAATGGAAGCTCGCACAGAATACCGACAACACACCAAAGAAATGGTGACCGGACACCCAAATAGGAATAAACTATACTCGCATTTAACGCAGCATGTTTGGCCAGGGGCGCAACCCCCCTGGCTTTTTTTGGCTACTGTTTAACTTCCTTGTAACACTTCTTGGTTCCCTGTCGGTGCCAGCATTGTTTCCATATGCCGCCGGGTTCTTTGATGTGTCGCTGGGTTGGTGAAATTGTGAATCTATTGGTAAAGTTCTGCATATCTCCAGATCTCACCACGCGCCCATCTCGCTGCGTTATCTCAATTGAAACGCCAGTGTGCCAGTGATTTGAGCAGCCTGGTCCGTCTGGATCATCAGGGCCGCCAAAAGATACACTGGTGCCCCCGATCGCTGGATGCTTACGGGAAACGTGGGATTTGCTGTCATGCTGGCAATAATATCTGATCTCCATGATATCGTTGTCATCGCTACCGTAATTAAACGTACACTCCGCATGGTCGTGGTGCGAGTTGTCAATACAATAGGCTGTCACCTTTGCAGCGCAAGCCGCGCCTGAACACCAAAGCAGTAACATCGGTATAATCAGTTTCTTAATCATTAATAACCTATAGTGGTCAACTATTTTTGGCCACGGTTTTGTGTTTCATTCCAGAACCAACGCTCTGATTCATTCGGAGTCAGAGCGGTTACTAATAGAGTTTTTTTCATGACAGAGCACCATAGTTAGGAATGACGCCCCGATGAAAACCCTATTTAGTATTGCGATATACAGAAATCACTAAACTTCGGTGTGGCTCCCCCTTTGGAGGAAATCAATGGAGTTCTGCCATGCACTTTTTGACTCCGCGCCGGTGCCAACACTTTTTCCAGCGCCCTTCTTCATCAATGATGATGTTCCTCTGTGTTGGTGATAACCGAATACCTTGATTAAAATCTCTCTGAGTGGAGGCTAATACCCTGCCGTCTCTCAGGGTGAGCTCAATATGCGCTTTAAAGACATCTCTATTTGAGCATCCTGTTCCCTGCGGATCTTTCTTACCTCCAAAAATCATTTGAACTGCACCCTTATACACATCCTTATCGAAAGAGCGCTTATAATCGGAGATGCAAGTAAATCTCATATGAACGATATCCATGTCACGGTTCCCCTCATTGAATCGGCAAACCTTATCTTTGTGGGTGGAGTTATCAATGCACTTAACCCAAATCTCTGACGATTGGGAACTTCCAGATAGAAGGCCAGCAAATAAGCTTATAACAACAATGGCTTTCAACTTTGTTAAATTAAACATCACATTATCTCTTTATACAGCATGAAAAAATCACTTGGAATTACAGGCTCGCCCTTTCAACCAGAATAGTCAGGAGCGCAACCTTTAGAGCCTTGATGGTGCCAACATTTCCTCCAGTTCCCTTGGGAGTCTTTCTTGTGTCTCTGAGTTGGCGACAATTTAAAGGCATACCCGACATTGGAGATCGTTGATGTTGCTTTTGTTTCGCCATTCGCCAAGTGGAGGAATACACGAACCTTCGCCCTATCTCTATCGCATCCTCCGCTTTGCGGATCGTTGGGTCCACCGTAAAGAATTTTGCTCTCACCGACCGACACCTGCTTATCAAACGAATGCTTATGATCTTGGAAGGTGATACAAACTATCTCCATCCTCAACACATCCATATCCCTTGTCCCTTTATTAAAGCTGCATGATTCGTGCTTGTGCTTTGAGTTATCCTCACACACGACAGCTTTCTGTGCCGCCACGCTTACGCCAGATACCATAGTGATAATGGCTCCCAGCGCTATTGGTAATAATTTCACATTAACCTCCTATGGACTTGTCTTTATTTTTGCGCATCCAGTATTCCCGCGCCAATGCCAGCAAGCTTTGTTTTTAGGCTGACTCCAGTTCTCCATAATAAAAATAGCGCGACCATATTGGTCTTTATCATGGCGCCAGTGGATATTTGTGCGCCGCCGCTCTCCATTCTTCTGATAAAACCAAACCATCGCATTCTCTGTAACACTGCACCCTTTGCCACGACTATCTTCCGGGCCACCAAAATAAAGAACGCTCACACCAACAGGAGGCACCACAGTAAAGTCATGTGTTGTCGTGTTATTCCCGGCACAATAAAATGTGACCCTTATCTTGGTCATATCGTTCTGGGTTTGGCCGCTATTAAAAAAGCACGCTCCAGGCATCGATCCTTTAGACCTCTCGCATTTCAGAATAACACCAGTGCCATGGGCTGCCCCTGCCGCAATGAACAGCACAAAAACACAAAATAATTTCTTCATCTCTACCTCAGAAAGTTTAAAAGACCCAAATGGGTAAAAATAAATAACTACCTATATTTGTTATTCACCTCCTTGATTCTTACGCTTGTATGCCTTACCTGCGGCAGTGGATCCCCACCCTCCAGAGATTGATATCCATACAACATCCGTGGCACCCATTATCATGCCCATTGCTCAGGGAAACGGGTCATGTATTCAATTTGGTGATTAAACACAGTAGGACTGTCGCTCAATCCTTTGGGTATACCGCTTCCCCACAATGTGCTTATCTTCTGGAATTGCAGAGCTATAGCAAACCAGATCATCCGTACAGAAAAATCGGATATTGAAGGGAGCAAGGAGCATCAGTAACTCTTTCAGAGTCGACAGGATACGAGGTCAAAAAGCATGGGCAATAATCCGCTTGTATCGAGGCTCCCATGCATACCAAAGCTAACGTTGCTCCTTCTTGCTCTGGATAAATGACCACTGCTCATCAACTTCACAGACTAAGATGATTTCCTCTCCACCCAGGGGCAAGGCCGTTACCTGTCTGGGGCTGAGTTTTTTAAAGTCCGTATGACTGTACTAAGCCCAACCTTTAAGGTTCGAGCAGTGTCACGACAACCCGCAGAATTCATGCCCATGTCGACGAGCATGCTCAGATCTTGAACAAAAACGACATTTAACTTCGAAAGTAGTCATATCTTCAATCCATGCAAAAGACCACATTCTAAAATCAAATCAACACGTTGAGCACATCACCCAAAAAAGGGAACAATCAACCACCCCCTGCAGGGAAACAATCGCTTTTACCTGGCACGTTCCAGCACCATTTGCGTTTGTTTTGAGACCACCGAGCCAGAAAATATGTTCTGTTCAGGCTACGCTTTACAGAATCCAGGTGAACAGACCCGCCACCCCTGAGCTTTAACACCAACTTAAAGTGGTCGATCTCTTTGCATGGTGATTCGTCTGTATCAAGTTTCACCCATTCCTGGCGATTGGGAATGTTTGTTGCCTCAAGGCTTTCTGTCCCCTTGGTCTTGCCATCCTTAACGCACGAGATCGTCATATTCATTTTGACAACATCTTGATTGTTATCCCCCTGACTAAAGATGCACGTATCAGACACACGGCTCCTTGGGTTAAGCGTATTCTGGCAAAACAAGTAAAATGGTTTTGCAAAGACAGGCGCAGACGAAACCAGAAGTACGCCAAGTATTAATAATCGCTTCACGTGTTATCCCCTCAAAAATATATGATACAGCCAGAATAATCGTATGGTTCTTGCTTGTAATTAAACCTCATCATTTGCCAGCAAGGCGCCCCGCCTGCATCCGACCACACAAAATAAAATCGGCGATTGGCGTAGGTTCTTTTATCTACCAAGGCGGTCCACCCACTCTCAAAAGTTACACTCGCGCTAACGCTTGTCACTTCTGTGTCATTGTCGAACAACCCGATACCCGCACGACCACCAACCGGAAGTAACATAGTCAATTCTGTTGTAGCAGACCTTGATGTACCAGACGTATGCCAGGTGCCCTCAACAGATTTAATTCCCTCTGGTGATCCATCACGGCATGGTATTGGGTGAGATAGATCAAAGTTTTTCCCTTTTTGAAAGCAACCAACATACATTTTGTTTGTGTAGTCTTGCGCAAAGCTAATGGATGGGGTTGCGAGCCACCCAAGAATAAACGCAACGCACAAAATAAAATTAAACCGCTTCATCGAAAATATCCTTTATATTTAATTAACAAGATTGCCGCATCCGCTATGCCGGTTTATATGCCAGCAGGGGCTGCCGTCAGACTTGAGTTCCCTCACCACAAAAACAAACTGCTGATTATGCGTTGTACCCAGTTTATATGTTTGGCCATTCCTTAAGTTCACGTAAATCTGAGCATGACTCCAAGTGTCAGCAAAAAATCGGCAAGAATTACTGAATCGCTGAAATCCGACACCGATGGGGTAATCGTGAAAGTGATCGTTATGCGTCCAGCCATTTATGCCTGCCGAGTTCCAGCAAGAAACGTGCATCCGGGTGCTAATGATATCGTTTGGCGCAGATCCAGTGTTACATGCGACATATTTAGCGTCAGTCATCGGGTATTTTGTACTTTTAGCTTCACACCCTAGCAAATAATTAGCGCTTGCATTAGACCCGAATGAAACAACACCAAGCAGCAAAGCAAACAAATATCTATTCATTATTAATTCCATTAGGTAAATAAATAATTCCTATTGAGCCTCGCTCATCTTAGCAGGGCGTTTTCTCATATCCATAAACTTAGTACATTAGCATGTTATCTATTCAGAAATAAAAATTTGACATGCTACCGCCCCGAAGTTTCAGCTCTTCCTTGCTGCACTATAAATAAATCAATCCTGATTTGTATCGAAATAGAAATATTTGCCCTGCTTGCAATCGTTATGAAAATTCAGATTCTAATCTGAATCTCATATTGCAAGGGATACATAAATATTTATACTTCGTTCTGTCACTTAAAGTAAGTAGATTATTTTGATTTGATCCACAGCTGCTACTTAACCAACAGATAAGCCTTATCAACTTTGATTAATTCACCATAGCCGTCCCATACTATTACCTCCTTGTTGCTCCAGCGACACTTCAATCAGCTGGAGAGCTGCCCTGATCAGCTTCTCTCTGGTTGCAAGAGAAACCTCTTCCCTGGATTTCTGATACCCAGAATCATGATGTATACCAAAAACAGCAATAGTGTTATAAAAAAACACAACAAAATAAACAAGCTCCGAACGAAGCCTATCGTAATGAATACTATGCCAGAATGTGATCCCTGCCACCTTTTAGCTTGCTAACTCCCCATGCTATACGCGCTTAACTCGAGCTTATTCAAGACTAAATATTTTTTGTAACTCTCTGTTTTACAGTGGTAAAAAGTGTATGGAAACCGTCCCTGGAGAATTAGCTAGCACATTATATTCGGCATTAAATCAAACAGCTGAACTTGATGCAAAGCCAACCAAAAAGACCGAAAATCATCCGTTTCCTGCCCAGCAATGCGCCAATTGGTGTCGCGCTAGCCTTTCATCTCTTTGGATTAGAACTCAATTGAGCCAGTGTATTATGAGATATGACAGAGTACTCTGTCTCTTAAATGACGGGACTTATACCACTAATGAGTATAACCATTGATAAACTTGTTTGAGTTCAATAGGGCTTAGCCTCTGATTACAACACCAGGTATAAAGCACTTAGGGGCCAGTCAGCCTCACCAGACTTGATACGCTACAGCTTACCCAGCCATGCTCTCTGCCAGCAACTTGCATCAGCCACCTCAACTACGGGGACCATTCAGGCAATGGGTCTGGTTGAGAACCCAGGAGCCTCTGAAAAAGCAGAACAGCTCAAGCTCGTTTACCCTTCTGATCGAATACTCATATCGTGTTACTATTGAGCTCTGGGTGCCAATGAATGTGTATGAAGATGACTCAACACTGTTATCTTTATTGGTATTTCTATGGTACTGAAAAACAGTACACATGCCCTCCGTCGTATCAATAGTGGCCTCTGTAAACCGGCTTAAACCAATAATGACCTGATGGTTATTCAACATATACTATGCTATGCATAGCCTTGAACACGGAACTCTTTACAGTGCAAGACACCAAAAACATATCAAAACAGATACAGCGTGGGACACGCATGACATCGGTTACGCTCTTTGCGTTATCGGAAAGTTGAACGATTGACTGATATGGGGACAGCTATGAGCAATTTTTCGGAACGCTTGACCGAAGCTCTGGAAGCCAGGGGAATGGGGCAGAATGAGCTTGCCAGGCGAATTGGCGTACCACACAGCTATATATCCAATATTATGAGAGGTGTGATCAAGAAGCCGCGCAAACACATCGTTTCTATCTGCAACATCCTAAGAATTTCTGAAGACTGGCTGGTATATGGAGAAGGTGAACCCGATGGCAGTGGGGAAATTGCCGCAGGCCAAGCCATCAATGTCTACGCAATCGATGGTGATGGCTCAAAGCGGTTTCTTCGAGAGGTCGTGATTCCCGGGTTACCGATTTCAGGCGATGTCATCGGATACACTGTCGATCATTCCGAAAATTTTGAACCTGGATCTCTGATTATCGTCAAGAAAAAAACAGGCTCCGGGCTTTTTTTGAGTCAGTACAAGGGAGAGCTATTCTTAACTCAACGATATGATTTAATGACACGAATAGAGTGGCGCCATCAGACTCTACAAGATGTTGATCTGAACGAGCTTGAAGTGATCGGTTTTGTGTGCTCAATTTTTAACCATGGAGACTGGTAATGCTTGAGGTTGTAGAGATTACTGACAACGGCACAGTCCGGTTTAAAACAAGTGGCGGTTCTGTATTTCGAGAGCGTGCAGAAACTCTCGCTACCGATGGGGACACCCTTGCTAGTTTTGACGAGAAAAGTCGCAACATGATCCTTGATGCAAGTCAGCGCAGGGATTTAGTGATCAATACTCATAGAGGTAAGCCGACAGCCATCAAGAAAGAGAACCGTTCTTTGTTAAGTGCCGTCTACGCCTTGTTCACCGGAGTTATATTCACATCTGCCGTATGATCACTGAATGTGATCCGGGTGTTTGGATTCGACTTCCCTGGTGGATTATTTTTCTTTCCGCTAGTGTTTACTATTCTGAACTCAGCAAATGACGTTTTCGGATACCGTAAGGCAAGGCAGATTGTTTGGTTCTCATCACTGGCACTTCTCATCGGAGGGCTTCTGGTTTGGATTGCCTTTCTGCTTCCAGAAAATCCGGAAATAGGATTCCATAACTCAGAACTGGTCATGATTCGAATTCGGGATGCTTTATTCACAACAGCAATTGCCAGTATTATTGGCTCCTGGTTATGCATCTGGGTATTCAGCTGGCTCAAAAGCAAAACAGTGGGAAGACATCTGTGGCTTCGTTGTTTTGCAAGTACCGCAGTCGTTCACCTGGTGTTTGCTACTCCTGTTGCTTTTGTTCTGATACACCACGGATTCGCCCATGTTTCTTTTATGGAGATAAGTCTTTACACCTTTGGCTTCAGATTACTTCTGAGTACCCTGTTTATCCCTATGACTTACGCCTTCGTCTGGTTTGCCAGACGCTAACGACAGGATTGGCTCATTGAACCAATCCTGCTGGATAAGCTCGGGTTATTTTTAAATAGCAGATCTAAGGCGAAGGAATATACATATTTAATCTTGTAATGATTTTGGGAGAGACCTGATGGCTACAGAGAAGATATCTCTTATTAACCGGAGGGATATCGTCGAAATAGATATATTCAAAATCATCCCAGTTTAATCCTGAGCTTTGAATTAAACTTACAGTCTCTTCCGAGGTAATAAACATGCAGTCGGCTCGCAGCTTATGGATAATATGCAACCTATTAATGTTTTCATTGATTTCCTTAATAGTTCTTGGATCCAGATCTTCTAATAGGAAGTCAATCTAACGACCATAGGAGTATCCATCTTTAACAAATAGATGAAGATTTCGGTTCTTAATGGGCGTTGTTTCCTAAATCCGAGTCTGATAATTGACTTGTACCCATTCAGGCAGCTTGCTGCCTGACAGGCATACCAAGCCCGATCACTTTGTTTAAAGCTTTAACTCCGGCCAAGGCTTCCCCAACCTGACCGTTATAACAACGTAAGCTCAGCTGTGGAGAATTGAGCTGTTTGTAGCGAGACATTGCTGTTTCTGCTAACGAGCGCTGATGGTAGTCGTTGTCATGCTTCCATTGTGAAAGCTGCCCATTTTTAAGCGCTTCGACAGCTTCATTTCTGGGATGATCTCCTTTCCAGTAAGCTGCATTACTGCGGGGAGGAATCGTTGGTTTACAACCCTTTCTCTGTAACAGTGCATAGCAAGCCTCTGTATCGTATGCACCATCTGCTGAGACTTGCTGTATCTTGCGTCGTAGTGGGTTTAATAAGGTCGGCAACACCTCGTTATCTCCAACACTATCAAGGCTGACCTCGGCTGCTATGATTTCATGAGTTTGAGCATCAACAGCCAGGTGGAGCTTGCGCCAAACTCGGCGCTTTTCTTTTCCGTGCTTGCGCATTTTCCACTCTCCCTCACCGTGGATTTTGAGCCCTGTCCCATCAACGACCACGTGAGCAACAGGGCCTCGGCTGGGGCGGCGATATTTTATCTCAACGGTCTTCGCTCGTTTGCTGATACAGCTATAAGTCGGTGACTTAAGAGGAACATTCATGAGCTGAAAGACCGAATCAAGGAATCCTTGCAACCCCCTCAGTGGAAGGCTGAATACTCCTTTGAGCATCAACGCGGTTTCGATAGCGGTATCACTGAACGTGAAGCCTCTTCCTCTGTCGCCATGGTGCTCCTGACAATGCCAGTTTTTGACTGCATTCTCATCCAACCAGGCAATCCTTATCCATGTTCTCCTTCCAGAGTTTCATCTGCCTCTTGCTGAGGGATATTTTCCCAGCAGCAGCTAGAGCATTTTTGGTTTAATCCGGGTAGTTATTCCCGCCCTCAAGTTCAAGTGCTGCTTTGAGCTTTGTTAAGCTGACCTTCTGCAGCCAGGATGCTGCAGTAGAGCAACATGGATGTGACTTGCGAGTCAGCGATCAAAGTCAAAGCTGCTTTCATGAGATGAACCGGTTTATCTAGAAAACGCTCTCGTCTATATACATTAAGAGCTTTCTCTGCCGGGCAGCCTGTCAAGCTAACTGCATGGTTACCCGCAGGAATAAGATAGGGGCCCTTACATTATAATGAAGGGTAATAGCATCTGTAGCTAATAGCTGACAACTGATAAAGATCTGAGGCATGGCCCAAATAGAGAAAAACTTGTTGCTGAGAGGGCAGCCCTCTCAGAATAAGCCTAAGACTCCAGATGCCGCTCAGCCAGGCAAGCACCTACATCATCCAAAGAGAGTCCCTGCTGTTTAAGAAGCGCCAGCAGGTGAAACAGCAGATCGGCGGATTCACTGATAAGCTCCTCACGATCTCCGGCCGTCGCAGCCAGGGCAACCTCAACGCCCTCTTCACCCACCTTCTGAGCAATCCGCTTCACCCCCTTATCAAAGAGGGCCGCCGTATAGGACTCCCCGGGAGCAGCCTCCCGCCGGGAGTCGATGATCTGCTCCAGTTTCCCTAAAAAACCCAGTCCTCTTACAGTCTCAGCCTCGGGAGAGAAGCAACTCACTGAGCCTTTGTGGCAGGTCGGTCCGACAGGATCGGCCTGGATTAATAAGGTGTCACCATCACAATCAAGGCTCATCTCACACAATTTAAGGATATGCCCCGAACTCTCCCCCTTCATCCACAACCGCTGTTTCGTCCGGGACCAGAAGGTCACCCGCTTAGACTCAAGTGTATGCAGCAGGGCCTGCTGGTTCATGTAGCCAAGCATCAAAACCTGCAGACTCCGGCTGTCCTGGATCACCGCCGGGATCAGACCCGCGCACTTTTGCCAATCAATGGCCTCAACAACTCCCCCATTCATAAGCGCACCTCGATCTGCTGGTTGTGAAGATACTGTTTCAGAGCAGGGATCTCGATCTGCTGCTGGTGAAACACCGAGGCCGCCAGGGCACCATCCACATCGGCTTGCAGGAAGACCTCTTTGAAGTGCTCCATACAGCCAGCCCCCCGGAAGCGATAAGGGGCACTTTACAGATATCCCTCACCCGATTAAGCTGCTTAAGATCATAGCCCTGGCGTACCCCGTCCCGGTTCATCATGTTGAGTACGATTTCACCCGCCCCCAACTCCTGCACCCGTCGTACCCAATTGAGGGTCTGCCAGCAGGTCTTCTGAGTCGCACTCTCATCTCCCGTATATTGGTACACCTGGTAGAACCCCGTGGCCGGATCCTGGTAGCTATCCACCCCAACCACCACACACTGAACCCCGAAGCGATCCGCCAGCTCACTGATAAGCTCGGGTCGGCGCAGCGCCGGAGAGTTAACGGAAATCTTATCCGCTCCATAGGCCAGAATTTGCGCGGCCTCTGTCACGCTGGAGATCCCACCGGCCACACAGAAGGGGATATCCACCACCTCGGCAACCCGCTCCACCCAGCTTTTATCCACCAACCGCTTATCACTGGAGGCAGTGATATCATAAAACACCAGCTCATCGGCCCCCATCTCAGCATAGCGCTGTGCCAGCTCGACTATCTCTCCCATCACCTTGTGGTTTCGAAACTGCACCCCCTTCACCACCACCCCATCTCGCACATCCAGGCAGGGGATTATCCGTTTTGCCAGCATTCGATCGCCTCCTCCAGGGTAAAACGGCCATCCAGCAGCGCTCGCCCAACGATAACCCCATTGACCCCAGTCTCCCGAAGCGCCTGGATATCATTCAGTGAGCCAATCCCACCAGAGGATTGCACCTTCAGGGCCGGGAAGCGGCGGCACAGATCCCGATAGAGCTCGATATTCGATCCCTGAAGGGTTCCATCACGGGAGATATCGGTACACAGCAGATGCCGCAATCCGGCACTGAGATAGTCATCAAGAAATTGGTTGAGATCCTGATCGCACTCTTGCTGCCAGCCGGCTATCGCAACGCCATAGCCTCCCTCTTTTCGGGGCTTAAGATCCAGTGCCAATACGATCTTCTCAGGTCCATAACGATGCAGCCACTGCCGCACCCTTTCAGGCTCCAGTACCGCAAGGGATCCGATCACCACCCGATCGGCTCCGGCCTCCAGCAGTGCCAACAGATCGGCCTCACTTCGGATCCCACCGCCAATCTGCAGGTTAAGAGGACATACCTCAGCTAACCTGGAGATCACCGAAAACTGCCGTTTGGCAGGATCCCGGGCACCGCTGAGATCCACCAGGTGCAACCAACTGGAGCCACAGGCCTGATAAGCCCTAAACTGCTCAGTGGGTTCAACGCCATAAGTGGTCTGTTGCCGATAATCGCCCTGGTAGAGGCGCACCACTTTTCCATCAATCAAATCCAGTGCAGGTATAATCATCCGTGTCTCCTATAGCTTCAGAAAGTTGTTGATCAAACGCGCTCCGACAGGACCTGAGCGCTCCGGGTGAAACTGCACCCCGTAAAAATTTCCACACTGGATTGCCGCACTAAAGGCTGTGCCGTAGCAGCTGGTCGCGACCGTTTCCGCACCGGGCTCCATCCCATAGCTGTGCACGAAATAGAGATACTCAGCACTCCCTATCCCTTTGAAAAGGGGATGAGCCTCACGGGACTTGACCCGGTTCCACCCCATGTGTGGCAAAGGCGCCCCCTGAGTATCCAAAGAGCGACTCGTCAGCTCACAGATCCCTAGGCACTCACTCTCCCCCTCGGCCGAGCTACGCCCCAAAAGCTGCATCCCAAGGCAGATCCCGAGAAGAGGCTGACGGATATCCCGGAGCACCTGAACCAGGCCACGCTCCCTGAGGTTCTTCATCGCATGAGCCGCACTGCCGACCCCGGGTAGAAACAGCTTATCCGCCTGCAGGATCCGCTGCGGATCGCAACTAATCTCCGGGGCATACCCCTGGCGCTCAATCGCACAACGCAACGAAGTCAGGTTGGCGCATCCGGTATCGATAATCACCACATCTTGTGAGCTCCCCATTACAGAACCCCTTAGAGCTAGGCAAGCCGTCACCCGTGATCCGCACCGCCTGGCCCAGCGTCCGGCCGAACACCTTGAACAGGCTCTCCACCTGATGATGGGTATTGCCAGCCGTACAACTAAGGTGCAGGGTACAACCCAGGCTATCGGCCAGGGAGCGGAAAAAATGCGGCACCATTTCACAGGAGAGCTCTCCTACCCGGGGCTGGGTAAAACTCCCCTCAAATTGAAAATAGGGCCGCCCCGAAAGATCCAGCAGACAAGTTGCGGCCACCTCATCCATCGGCAGCTGGAAAGCGAAACGGGCGATCCCCCGCTTATCACCCAATGCTTTTTTCAGAAGGGCCCCCAGGACCAAGGCACAATCTTCGACACTGTGGTGCTCATCAACCTGCAAATCTCCCTCGGCCTCAAGCTCAAGACTCAGCCCGGCATGGGTCGATATCTGCTCAAGCATGTGATCAAAAAAACCGATGCCGGTTTTAATCTGTGAGCCTCGCTCATCGAGATCCACCCTCCCCTGAATCCGGGTTTCCCGGGTGTTACGGCTAATCTGTGCGCGTCTTGGCGTCGTGGTAAGCAAGCGGCTTATTTCGGACCAACCCATGCTATCGGGTCGATATCGGATCCCACGCAGCGCCATGTTCTCGGCAAGCTGCATATCGCTTTGGCGATCACCAATCACCAGTGAGCGCTCAAAGTCGATTATCCCCCGGCGCAGATAATCAGCCACCAGGCCAAGCCTGGGCTTACGACAGGCACAGTTATCCTCCTCAAAGTGCGGACAGATGAGGACATCCTCAAACTCAACCCCCTGGGAACGAAAAATATCCAGCATCATCTGCTGAGATCCATCGAAGGAGGCCTGAGGAAAGCTCGCCGTTCCCAGGCCATCCTGATTGGAGATCAACACCAGTTTATAGCCCGCACGAATCAGCGCGAGCAGCGCGGGGATCACCCCGGACTCAAGCTTTAGCTTATCCAGCCTGTCGACCTGAAAATCCTCCGGTGGTTCCTGGATCAGGGTGCCGTCACGATCAATGAATAGAAATTTCTGTTTAGACATAGCTTGGCTCCTGGCTCCACTGTGAAATAGCGCTGATCAATTGCTCACATTCAGCCTGACTCCCCACCGAAAGACGCAGTTGCCCTGGATGGGCCATCTTACGCACGATAATCCCCTGACGGCTTAAAAATTCAAACAAGCAACTGGCCCGGGGTGACTCTAGCAGCACAAAATTTGCCTCACTTGGAAACGCCTTAAGATCCGGCAAGGTAGAGAGAGCCCCGAAAAGAGCATCACGCAGCCCACAGAGGAGCTTCACCTGTTCACGCATCCGTGCCACGGCTTTTTCAGACAGGGCCCGGCGTGCCAGCTCACAGACCGGAGTCGGCACCGGATAAGGTGCGATCACCGACTTAAGGATAGAGATGAGTTCAGGCGATCCCAGGACAAAGCCACAACGGATCCCCGCCAGGGAAAATGCCTTGGAGAGAGTCCTCAGGATGACCAGCTCCGGATATTCCTTGAGCCAGCAGCAGAGGGTCTTTTCAGGACAAAACTCGATATAGGCCTCATCTAGCACCACCAGTGCCCGACCGGTACATAGCTCCAGGACTTTACGAATATCCTGCTCACGAAAACAGTTTCCGGTTGGATTATTGGGACGACACAGGAACAGGAGCTTGACCCCGGGAAGCTGCGCCTCAATCTCTTTGAGATCCAGCTGGCCATCGGCAGTCAAAGGTACCTCTTTGCAGGAGACCCCATTGAGGGCTCCGCTTACCTGATACATGCCATAGGTCGGAGGACAATAGAGAATGGAGTCACTGCCGGGTACACAGAAACTTCGGATCAAAAGTTCAATTCCCTCATCCGCTCCACGGCAGCAGATGAGCTGGGAAGGTGTCACACCGGCATAGTCTGCGTAATCCTGGAGAAGCCCCTCGGGTTGAGGCTCGGGATAGCGGTTTAAACTCAGCTCGCTAGCATCGCCGATGGGATTAAATGGGGACTCATTCGCATTAAGCCACAGCTCACCATCCCCTCCGATCCGCCGCGCCGATTGATAGGGCTTAAAATCCCTCAGACCCGGGCGTAATAACTTTCTAACTGACATCACACAACTCCTTCTCCAGTGCCTCGACCCGAACCGTTACCGCCGCCTGGTGGGCATCCAGTTTCTCTGCGCCAGCGATCTCGGTAATCGTCTCCGCCAGTTGCAAAAGCCCCTGGGGGGTGAGCTCCTGCACCGTTATCCGTCGATAATAATCGGCCAAACCCAGGCTGGAGCAGCGCCTGGCATAGCCATAGGTCGGCAACACATGGTTGGTGCCGGAGGCGTAGTCACCGGCAGATTCGGGTGACCAGTCCCCGAGAAATACCGAGCCTGCATACTTGATCGCCCTGAGCAGGCTGCGCGCAGAGCGGGTCTGGATCATCAGGTGCTCGGGCGCATAACGGTTGGCAATATCACAACACTGATCCAGAGACTGAGCCTGGATCATCAGGCTGGCATCCAGGGCCTGAGCCGTGATCGGATCCCGGGATAGCTGGGCGCGCTGGCGTTGGATCTCCCGCTGTACCTTTACGAGAAGCCCGTCCGAAGTTGAAACCAGCACCACCTGGGAGTCGGGTCCATGCTCCGCCTGACTCAGGAGATCGGCCGCAACAAAATCAGCACGGGCCTTGTCATCGGCAATGATCAGCACTTCAGAGGGACCGGCAGGCATATCGATTGCCGCCCCCTTAAGATCCTCACTCACCTGACGCTTGGCCTGGGTCACATAGCTGTTACCCGGCCCGAAGATCTTGTCGACCGGCAGAATACTCTCGGTGCCATAAGCCATCGCCGCCACCGCTTGTGCGCCGCCGATACAGTAGATCTCATCGATTCCACACAGGCTGGCCGCATAGAGGATCTCATCTGAGATGGGAGGGGGCGAACAGAGCACTACCCGCTCACATCCCGCCTGCTGAGCCGGGATCCCCAGCATCAAAACCGTCGATGGTAAAGGGGCGGAGCCCCCCGGAATGTAAAGACCTACGGATTGATAGGCACGGATCACCTGCTCGCACAACACCCCGGGCTGAGTCTGAACCGAAACCTCAGAGGGTTGCTGAGCCTGGTGAAAGCTAAAGATGTTGCGATAGGCCTGACGCAGCGCTTTTTTACAGGCACTACTCAACCCCCGGGCAGCCTGCTCCTGCTGTATTCGTCCAAGGCGGATCTGATCCAATATCACTCCATCATACCTTTGGGTCAGCTCCCTTAGGGCCTGATCTCCCCGGCTCTGAACCTGGCGGATCACCTCTGTAACGGTTGATTTAATCGAATCATCCTGGCGCTGTGCCGGACGCTCCAGCAGGGTACAACGCTCGGACTCACTGAGTTCACTCCAGATAACGGTTTTCATCGGCGCTACTCCATCATCTTTTCGATCGGCAGCACCAAAATTGAACTGGCACCCAACTCCTTGAGCTGCTCCATGGTTCCCCAAAAAAGCTCCTCGCTACTCACCAGGTGGACGGCAACCCGACTGGGATCATTGGCCAAGGGGATCAGGGTGGGTGCCTCGGCTCCCGGAAGCAGATCTCGAATCTGATCCAAACGCTCCCGGGGAGCGTGCAGCATGATATATTTTGACTCCTGGGCCTGGATCACTCCCTGAACCCGCATCAGCAAACGTTCCACCCAATCCTGCTTCTCCTGTGACAGGCAGCTGTTCGCCTGAACCAGCACGGCCTGAGAGCGAAAAATAGTATCCACCTCCCGCAATCCATTGGCTTCCAGAGTCGCACCGCTGGAGACCAGATCGCAGATCACATCCGCCAACCCGGCACGGGGTGCGACCTCGACCGAGCCATTGAGCATACAGGTTTGATAGCCGATCCCCCGCTCCCCCAGATAACGCTCCACCAATCTGGGGTAGGTCGTTGCAATTCGTTTTCCCTGCAGGGATTGGGGCCCCTCATAATCGCTATCTTTATCGATGGCAAAGGAAAGCCGGCAGTCACCAAAATTAAGCCTGCGCAGCACCTGATACTCACAGGCCTGTCCCAAGGCACGCCGCTCCAGGCCACACTCCTCCAGGGTGTTTTCCCCGATGATCCCCAGATCGACAACCCCATCCATCACCAGGCCCGGGATGTCATCATTACGCACCAGCAGTAGATCAAGGGGCATATTCTGGGCATGGGCGATCAGTTGCTGCTGCTGAATGGCGACTTCGACACCACACGCTTTCAGTAATCGCTGGCTTTGGTCACTCAGGCGCCCCTTTTTTTGTAGGGCAATACGAACTCTGGTTTGCTCTGTCATTAGAAATCCCTGTAATAAAACTAAAAAACCCCCGGAGGCTTGCGCTTCCGGGGGTTTTAAAGTCTGACTCTTATTGACCACTGGAAGCGCCTATCAGCCTTCCAGTCGAAATCACTCCTCCTGAAAGACTAGTCAGGATGGTGATGGTGCTGATTGATGGTCAAATTCATGTAAGTCATTTTGTTCCTTGAGAGCCACTGGGAACCACTCCCCGCTCTTTTTTCAACCTACCGTAAAACAAATTTGCAATGCAAGCGTTAATTTTATCGATTTTTTAAAAGCAGAAATGACGGAATAATCTTTGCAGGATCTGCCGGGTTGGACGAATCATATCCAGTGCCAGATACTCGTCCGCCTGATGGGCCTGAGCAATCGAACCTGGCCCAAGCACCACTGTCGGAGCCAGTTGCTGTAAAAATGGAGCTTCGGTGCAATAGTTCACACAGGTGGCGCGGCTCCCAGTTATTTTTTCTGCGATCCCAACCACGGGAGCTTGCTCTGAGCATTCATAACCCGGGATTGGTGGATGCAAAGACTCAATACTCAAAGCCTTGCCCCAGCGCTCTTTTAGCCCAGAGAGGCTCTCCTGTAGCAGATTATCCAGTCCATCCAGACTCAGGCCCGGCAAAGGACGAATATCAAAGCTAAGCTCACAGCAGCCACAGATCCGGTTCGGGCTATCCCCGCCATGGACAGAACCCAGGTTCAGCGTCGGATGGGGGATCTCAAATCCGCTGTGATGATAGTCGGTTGACAATTTCTGCCGGAGGCTCAGAAGATCTCCCATCACCCTATGCATAATCTCCAGTGCATTGATACCCCTTGCGGGATCACTGGAGTGCCCTGAACGCCCGGTGATCCGAACTCTCTGGGATAGATGCCCTTTATGGGCACGGACAGGCCGAAGAGAGGTTGGCTCGCCAATCACACAGCAATCGGGCCTGAGAGAAGAGTGTCCACTAAAGTGCCGCGCCCCCAACATGCTGGTCTCCTCATCACAGGTCGCAAGCACATACAGGGGCTTTCGCTGATCTCCCCACTCCATCGACTGCACCGCATCCAGGATGAAGGCAAAAAAACCCTTCATATCCGCGGCGCCCAGACCATAAAGCCTGCCATCACGCTCCGTGAGCTTCAGGGGATCGCTGCTCCAGCGGCTCTCATCACAGGGTACAGTGTCCGTATGCCCCGAGAGCAGCAGACCTCCCTCACCTGAACCTTTGGAGGCCAGCAGGTTATATTTTCCCGGTGCCACCTCGCTGATCTCTACCCTGAAGCCCAGAGTTTCAAACCAGCAGGCAAGACGGGAGATGAGGGACAGGTTTGGTTGATCCAGGCGAAGATCATCCGAACTAATGGTGGATTGCGCAATAAGATCTCGGTAACAGGTTAATAGATCCGGAATGAACATTTTTTAACTTCCTGGTTGACATCATCTCACCCAACAGCTAAACATAGTAATGCAAATATATTGCATATAAAACCATTGTTTACCTGAGCAAGTCTCAGCAATTTTGATGAAAGGATTCAATTTAATGGCGTACAAAGCCTCCCCCTCAGTCCAGCTTCGACGACGATCCTCCTGATGATTCAGGGTGCCTGACACCCACAACTTGCTGCCCTGCAGCTCCCCAAACCTAACCCAGAGACTCAGTATGTTAAACACCATTATTGTCGGTGCCAGTGGCTATACCGGCGCCGAATTGACCCGGCTGGTGATGCGCCATCCTCACCTCAAGCTCACCGGGCTCTATGTTTCAGAGCAAAGCCCAAATGCAAATCAGCCGATCAGCAAATTGCATGGCCAGCTGTGTGGTTTGTGTGATCAGCCGCTGCTCCCCCTGCACTCGGTTGAAGAGGCCGCGCGCTTTGCAGATATCGTGCTGCTGGCAACCGATCATCCCGTCAGTCATGCCCTGGTCCCGGAGTTTCTTCGCTACTGCAATTTGGTGGTTGACCTCTCCGGTGCCTATCGGGTGAAATCCAGCAGTTTTTACCCAAAATACTATGGGTTTGAGCATCAACATCCACAGTGGCTGGAGCACGCGGTCTATGGCTTAGGGGAGTGGACCGGTGACTCCCTGAAAAAGGCCAGGCTCATTGCCACTCCCGGTTGTTACCCCACCGCTATTCAGCTGGCACTCAAACCCCTCATCGATAGCGACTGCCTGGATCCGACTTTTCTCCCTGTGGCTAATGCCACCAGCGGCACCTCGGGTGCGGGACGCAAAGCCTCACTGACCACCCACCTCAATGAGGTCAGCCTGCAACCTTACCAGCTGTTTTGTCATCGTCACCTGCCTGAAATGACAAGCCAGCTAGGAAGAGATCTCATATTTACTCCGCAACTTGGCAACTTCCCAAGGGGGATCCTGGCCACCATCACCTGCCGCCTTCAAGCCGGAGTCGGCCAGGCCAGAGTCGATCAGCTGTTTGAGCATGCCTATGCATCCCCGGGGGCGGTCCGCCTGCTTCATCAGGGGATCCCGCGTTTGCAGGATGTGGTAAATAGCCCGTTCTGTGATATCGGATGGCAGCTCGACGGGGATTACCTGATTGTTATATCGGCGCTGGATAACCTTCTCAAAGGGGCTGCAAGTCAGGCTGTTCAATGCATAAACATGCATATGGGGCACCACCCATTAACCGCTCTCAATTAGGAGGAACTATGCAGCTTAAACCTTTAGTGATCAAAATAGGGGGCGCCCTGCTCGATTCACAAGAATCCCTTGAAGCCTTCTTCAAAGAACTAAGCATACTCAAACAGCGCCGTAGCCGTGCCATCGTGCTGGTCCACGGGGCAGGCCCCCTGATCGATGACTGGCTCAAACAGTTTGGCCTGAATACAGAGAAAAAATCCGGGCTGAGGATCACCCCCAAAGAGCATCTGCCGGTGGTGATCGGTGCGCTGGCCGGTGTAGCAAACAAAAGCTTAATGGCACAGGCGATCAGGCAGCAGCTCCCAACAGTAGGCCTGACCCTGAGTGATGCCGGATTATGTAACATCACCCCACTGGCCAAAGAGCTCGGTCAGGTGGGTCAGGCTTGCGGTGCCGACCCAAGCCTTCTTCACTATCTACTGAACCGGCAAATACTCCCCATCATCAGCTCCATCGGCATCAATGCTCAGGGGGAGCCGATGAATATCAATGCCGACGATGCAGCGGTTGCCATAGCAAGAATGATAAATGCCGAGCTGTGGTTTTTGTCAGAGCCCTCTGGTGTTCTCGGCCCCGGGGGCAACACCATAGCCCACCTCAGTAAAGAGCACAGCCTTGAGCTGATTGAAAGCGGAGCTATCCATGATGGTATGGCCATCAAGGTCAAAGCCGCACTCAGAGCCGCTCGCGATCTGAGACAGCCTGTCAGAATTGGCAGCTGGCGGCACCCCTTCTCCAACCACCCGATAAACCCTGGCTCCTTCGGGACCCTGGTTTCAACCACCTGATCCTTATGTTCACCGGAGCCCTCCATCATGCAGACTGCATCCTTACCAATTAACACAACTCAGGGGGAATCCCCCAGGCGAACCATAGCAGGCTCTCGATTCGCACTGCCATTGCCTCCGATCTTGAAAGCATTGCCGCGATTATCCGCCACTGGGTGAAAATGGGGGAAAACCTGCCCCGTAGCCGCCTGGATATTTTCCAGACTCTGGACAATTTTGTTGTCAGCACTACGTGCGACCATCAACTGACAGGCTGCGCCTCACTGCACCTGTATCATGCCAGGCTGGCAGAGATCCGCTCCCTGGGAATTAATCCAAAGTGGCATGGAGAGGGACATGGAACGGCGCTGATCAAGCATCTGCTTAGCAAAGCACAGCAGCTGGACGTTGAGGAGGTACTGGTACTCACCCGAGCTCCGGGATTTTTTGAAAAACTCGGATTTGAGCGGGTCAGTAAGAGTGATTACCCCAAAAAAATAGATAAAGACTGCCAACACTGCCCTCGCCGTGATTGCTGTGATGAGACGGCTTTGAGGATACGATTTGATTGATTGCGTCAGGGCGCAGGATGCGGGTTAAAAATTGAGATGAGAACGGGACTACAACTCAGTCCCGTTCAGCAATAACTCGCCTAATTTAAGCGCAGCAGTTGCTGCTTGATCGCATCAGAAGCAAAGGATTGCTCGACACTACAGCGATAGATCTCGAAGTACTCTTCGCGGCTTAAGTCAAACTCTTCAACCACTTTACGCACTTCATCTGTCATTGTGGTGTTCGATACAGTCCGGTTATCGGTATTGATGGTGATCTGCACCCCGTCTTTATGGAATGCCTTGACCGGATGGTTCGCCAGGGAATCGACCGCCTTGGTCTGAACATTACTGGTTGGACAGGTCTCCAAGGCAACCGCCTTGCGTTTAACCAATTGATAGGCACTGTCGTGCCCCTTGATACCTATGCCGTGACCAATCCGCTCCGCCTGAAGCATCTTGATCGCATCCTCTACATTCTGACCACTCCCCTGCTCTCCGGCATGAATGGTCACCCGATAGCCTTTATCGAGGGCATACTGAGCATAGGGGATAAACTCCTGACAAAAACCAGGCTGTTCACTCCCCGCCAGATCAAAGGCGACGACCCCATCTCCCAGATATCGGGCGCCACAATCTAACACCTCATGGATCCTGTCTTTAGGCATGGTGCGCATGATAGACAGGATATAGTTTCCACGAATGTCATAGCTTTTTTCAGCGCGCTTCATCCCCTGCACCACACTCTCAATGATCTCCTGAGGAGTCAGGCCATTTTGGGTATGCAGCAGAGGAGCAAAACGCACCTCCATGTATTTCACATTCTCCCTTGCCGCATCCTCGAAGAGCTCATAAGAGATCCGCTCTATGCCAGCTTTGGTTTGCATCACACTCAATGGAAGCTCAAAGCGCTTGAGATACTCATCCAGATCCTGGCAGGTTTGTGGGGCAACCAGCAGGCTTTGGATCTCTTCAACCGTGCTGCAGGGAAGGGGAAGATTTTGCTCATGTGAAAGATCGATAATAGTCTGTGGGCGGACGCTGCCGTCGAGGTGACAATGAAGATCGATCTTGGGAAGGTTTAAATAGTCCATGAGTCTCTACCTTTACTATAGAAAACATAAAGTTACAGACTTCATAATCAAGAATTTAAGGCTCTTGGTAGAAACTCCCAAACCATATTATTGGGATTATACGAAGCAAATTGTGCGGTCAAGTCTAACAGTAAACGGGCGGAAAAAGCAAAGGGAGCACACCGCCAAAGCGTATGGTTACCACGCCGAGTAGAAAACTTGAATAAAACCGGAGCAGCTTTGGTGAAGCTGCTCCTTATAAAAGCAAAATTTCATCACATCCCCTATCAGCAAAGAGTTAGCCGTTCAGTTAAACCCTATGATGCTGTATAGCTGTTCGTCCCGCGCTCGGTGATCGGGCAAAAACTAGGCTATTCTTTGAATAGTTTACTTGCTTGAGGAAGAAGCGATGAAGAACAGGATGTTGTACCTACTGTCTTTTACCTTGACTGTCCTGCTGCTGAGTCTGCCACGGGCGCATGCTGATGCCCTGCAGGGTAAAACCGTAAAAATTTGTGACGATGGCGCAGAATGGCCACCCTTTATCTATTATCAACGTGATAATGGCAATAAAACCAAGGATGTCGTCGGGTACTCGGTGGATGTCATTTCAGATATCCTGGGCAAAGTCGGAGCCAAGTTTACCGTGAAGCTTGCCCCCTGGAAGCGCTGCCTCTCCGATCTGGAAAAAGGTAAATACGACATGGTGCTCAATGCATCATACAATGATGAGCGGGCTGGCTACGCCTACTTCTCAAAGCCTTTCTATTCTCTGACCCCATCCTATATCTATATGAAGGCCAAATATCCCCAGGGACTCAAGGTGAGCTCTGCTAAAGAGTTGGTCAACTATAAGGTGTGTGGACTCAGAGGCTATAACTACAAAGACTTTGGGATTGAGAGCAAGGATATCAATACCAATACCAAAGATTTCAATGCGGTCTTGAAGAAGCTTGAGACAGGGCGCTGTGAAGTGGTACTGGCAAGAATTGAAGTGTTGCTTGGCTTTGCCAAAACCGGTGAAAAGCTGATCACTGATGGCATGACCTATGCCAGCATTCCCGGGGCTAAGAAGAGCGATTTCTATATGCTGATCTCTAAGAAGTCCAAGCTTGCCGATCCCCTCAAAGCAGATGTCGATAAAGGGATCATGAGACTGGAAGAATCTGGTGAACTCCAGCAGATGAAAGATAAGTTCCTGAAATAGTTTTTAACTTTTAATAATATTCTGAAGGCAACAGTGATATCACTGTTGCCTTTCTCTTTATACGGTCCCCCTGATATCTTTGCTGCGCATCGCTTATCTGAGCAACCCGCACACTTTCGGACTAACCCGGGTCATCACTTCAGCCTGAGATAAAGAATTTCTGGCTTTGCTAAGCTGACCTTCTGCAGCAAGAGCGGAGCGAGAAGCTGGGAGGCTGAACTGGAAAAGATTATCAGGGACGATAATCGATGCAGCAGGGCAACATGGATGTGACTTGCGTGTCAGTGTTCAAAATCGAAGCGGCTCTTACGAGAGTGCACCTATTATCCGGAAAATTCTCTAATCGCCCCTTCAGCTCAGGGTTACACTTGCAGCACCGATCGCAAGTCAGCCTATAAATGTGGATCTACACTTTTAATAAGGACAAAAGAGCGATTACCTCACAGGGATCCGTGTGGATAGATTCGGATGTTAAAGGCACTCCCCCATCTATTGGCCATATTGCTTCTGCTCCCTACTGCCGGGGGAGCAGAGCCGGCTCACCAAACCAGCAATAAGCCTCAGCAAACCACCACGGAACCGCTCGGAAATGCTCCGGGAAGAGCATCGGTTAGTACCATAGATGCACTACAGAATGCTGATAAGCCAACGGCTAAACAGAGCCAGTTTCAAATCACCCTGTTCAACCCGAAAAAGAGTGAAGACAAGGAGCGTTTATGGTCCCAAACCAAACTGATTTTCGGTCTTGGTATCGCACTGCCCACTTTACTGGATATAGTGTCACCCTCAAATAATTTTGAGTGGAATATTGATGAGGGTAATCCCCTTGAGAACTGGTGGGACAATGTGTCGAGGGGACCTGTGTGGGATGATGATCATCTAGCCGTGAACTACATCGGCCACACCTATTTCGGCGGTGTATATTACCAGGTAGCGCGAAAATCCGGCTACGACGAATGGGACTCCTTCGTCTATACCACACTGATGTCCACCTTCTATTGGGAATATGGAGTCGAGGCCTTCACCGAAGAGCCATCCATCCAGGATCTGATTGTTACCCCGGTCGCGGGGAGCCTCTATGGCGAATGGGCTTTTTATAAAGAGCGTGAGATCCGCCAGCGCGGCGGAACCGTGATGAGCTCACAGACACTGGGCAGCATGGCCCTCTTTATGCTCGATCCGGTGGATAGTATCGCAGCCGGGTTGAACAGTTTATTTGGTCGTGAGATATTTCGCGCAGGCTCACTCCAACTTCATCATCGCACCCCGATTCACTCCCGTACCGGTCAGCGTGAACAATACTGGGAAGTGAACCTGGTGATGCGGTTTTAGCCTATCTTCACAATCGAGTTTGGTTGTCGATGAATACCTGCATCCAGCAAAGCGAATCGACTGGCTTTTGAAGCACTGTAGGCTGGATAGACATCATACCTCCGATGGCCATGATACAAGCCTAATGTCACCGAAAAAACCTGGCTAGCCTTAGGCTCTCTCCCAAACATGATGAGAGTTTAGCTATTCCAAAGGAAGTTAAGATCTCTCAACTCCTATCCCATCCAGGTGCTCCCTGACGACTTCACCAATCCATTGAGCAGCGTAGCATCAGCTGAAGATCTAGTTTCAGCTAAACAGGAGACTTAGCCCATGAAGCCCCATATATAAACCGACAACACTGATGAGAAGACCTGAAAGATACGGCGCTTTGCGTGCCACCTCGTTTAGCCCATTCCATTTACGGGTCGCCTTTTGCATCCCGACGGCAGCAATCACTCCAACAGATACCAGAGTTAATGCCAAACCAACACTGAAGGAAACCACCAGGGTCGCTCCCAGGCTCAGAGCCTTAAGTTGAAGGCAAATCAACAAGACTGTCACCGCAGCAGGACAAGGAATTAACCCTCCGGTCAGGCCAAACAGCAATATTTGCCCATTAGTGACCTGCCGGTTGGTAAAACGCTTTTGAATATCTAAGGCATGGGCACGCTCATGGGCATCCTGATACTCTTGCTTGCCCACAGACTCAGCCGGATGACCATGCTCGTGAAAATGAACATCGAAATCATGCGTATGATCATGATGCCCTATCACCAGTCTGGTTGATAACTTTGGTGCTTTTACAACGCAGGATGCAGACTCCAGGTAGCCATTTCGCTCAACAAAATAATAGTCTACGGCCTGCTCACTCTCAGGCTGATAAAGTTTGAGCTTCACCTCTGCAGGTTTTAAAGGCTTCCCCTTCAATACTCTTAACTGAAATCGACTATGTAGCCCCTCTTCGACTATCGCCAGAGAGATAAGGCCATGTCCCGTGTCAACGAGCTGCTCAGTCCTGTCATGGCTTTGGCTCGCCGCTTTACGCCACGCCCTTGCATCACTCCAGGTTCTCCATAACATCCAAAATCCTGTAGAAACAATGATGATCCCAGAGACAAGTAGCATCCACGGCTCTGCCGCTTGTGCCGTAAATTTTTGACTGATATACATCCCGCCTACCGCGATTAGCCAGACAATAGCGGTATGAGAGAGAGTTGCAGCTAAACCCAACATGACAGCCTGCCGAACACTTCCTTTAATTGCCACGATAAAAGCAGCCATCATAGTTTTGGAGTGCCCAGGCTCCAGCCCATGCAGTGCGCCTAACAAAATAGCGCTGGGGATAAAAAGCCATCCATTCCCCTGAAGCAGTAGGGTTGAAAAATTCATCTTAATGACCTGGTTTTGTTTTACATTGAGAGAAACTATACTCCCCCCGAGTATATTATACTACCCCCCAGTATGATTTCGGTGCTAGATTATCAGCTAGAATCAGTGCTCCTAATTATGAGTGAGGCATGTCATGTCCCATACCACCCGTGATCAAAAGAAACTCACAGCTCGCGTTAGTAAGTTACAAGGCCAGGTCAATGGTCTTAAGAAGATGCTTGAACAGGAGCATAAATGCCAGGAAGTGCTTCAACAAATCGCAGCCATTCGTGGCGCAGTGAATGGACTCATGCGAGAGGTCATCAAGGGACATTTAGTTGAACATATAGTACTGGAAAAAGATCTCACAAAAAGAGAGTCGGATCTGGACGTAATATTGAAGGTGTTAGATTCTTACATCAAATAAACCTGGAGCCGCCATTGCTCTCATTTATTAGCGATAGACCTAGCCTCACTTGATAAGCTCTTATCGTGAACCTAGGCAGGGGATCAGCTTGGGCGGCTTAAACCGCCCTGAGAAGTGACAATTAGAAGCTGATGAGAAGCATGCAGCCCTATAGATACCAAAGCTCCAACCATTTTTTCAACCACCATGCTTTGGAGTTGCCCTGCTCAGCCGACTTACCCAACCAATCAACCGCCAATGAATAATCCTGAGGCACCCCGACGCCATTTTTATAAGCCATTCCCAATTGATACTCGGCCTGAGGGTTGCCCTGCTCGGCGGCCTTGCGGGTCCATTGCACAGATTTGAGTTCATCTTTGGTAACGCCCTGCCCCTTACCATACATCAGAGCTAATCCCATCTGGGCCTCAACCAGCCCCTGCTCAGCGGCTTTGCTGATCCAGTTGAAGGCCAGAGCGTCATCCTTGGGGACCCCCTTGCCCCTGGCATACAGGACCCCCAGGTTATATTGGGCCTTGGCAAGGTTTTGATCCGCAGCCTTCCTGAACCACTGGACCGCTTTACTATCACTGTGCTCCAGCTCTTTGCCATTTTCATACATCAGACCAAGGGTAAACTGGGCTTCGGACTCTCCCCGATTTGCCTGGTTAAACAGTTGCTGATGAGGGGGCTGCGGGCTCTGTGCAGCCCAACTACTCATTGAAACACTAAAAGCCACAATGGCCCAACAAATGACAGATAATCCTTTCATATACTCTCCCTGTTCAGGGCTCCTTGAAGCAGCCCCCTCTCCATCGGATACAAGCAGGGTCCGTCCCCAACATTCCCAAAAGCATCGGGCCGAACCAAGCCTTCTCTGAAAAAAATTCTGGATGTGAAAAGGCACAACCTGAGTTGTGCCTGAAAGCTAAAGGGGATGATCCAGCAGGTGATCCTCGATATCCTCGACATCCCGTTCATGAATAATCTTATCGCCAATCCATACCCCGGCGCGCTGCATGGCAATCTTTCCGCCGCCACGCAGGGGTGCCAGGCCGGCAGAGGCTTACCCTCTTTGATCAGCCGATAGCTACAGCTTGGGGGCAACCAGTCAAAGGTCTCCAGGGACTGGATGGTCAGCTGAATACAGTCCGGTTCAAACTCAAAGCGCTGAGGATAGTTGCTGCATCGGCAGCTGTCGCAATCGAGGAGGTTGCACACCACATTGGTATGCACCAGCTCATCAGTATCATCATCGATAAGCTTATGCAGACAACATTTACCACAGCCATCACACAGAGATTCCCACTGCTGTTGATCCATCTGAGCGAGGGTTAACTCCTCCCAAAAAGGCTTCTGTTGACTCATCAACTGGTCGCCTCTGGGAGCCCGGCTAGTGGTGGCCAGATGATCTGATCGGCCAGCAAGCCTACTGAGATCGCGAAATAGTTGGAGCGATTCCAGCTCATCAGGCTCTGATAGTTGCTATACACCAGATAGCTTCGCCCCTTGGGGCCATCGGGGGAAACCAGCTTAGCCTCAACATCTCGGTTGGGAAGATCCTTACCATCATAGCGACGAAAACCCAGTGCCTGCCACTTGGAGAGCAGCATACGCTTGCCCTTATATTTCTCAATGAGATCTGAGGGAGCATGGATCTGCCGTCCCCAGGTCAGGGTAGGATCCCAGTGATTCTGCTTGAGATAATTGGCCGCCGAGGCAAACACATCGGGCAGAGAACTCCAGATATTGGGATGACCCTCTTTATCATAATCTTCGGCATAAGCCAGATAAGCCGAAGGCATAAACTGGACCTGACCAAAGGCACCGGCCCAGGACCCCTTGAAGTCTTTAAGGGTCACGTCTTTATCGCTGAGGATCTTCAGGGCATCCAGCAGCTGGGTACGGAAAAAGGCTTCCCGCCGCCCCTCATAGGCCATGGTGGCCAGCGCAGAGATCACCGGAATATTCCCGGTATAGCTACCAAAGTTGGTTTCATTACCCCACAGCGCCACAATAAACCTTGGCTGCACTCCGTAGGCCTGTCCAACCTGCTGGAGCAGGGTGTAATGCTGGCGATAATAACGGCGCGCCATTGCCACCTTCCAGGCAGGCAGACGCTTGGCCAGGTAGGAGTCCAGGGTGACCTTAAACTCGGGCTGATTCTTATCCCGCTTGATGGAGCGATGCAGCAGCTTGGCCGAGCCGAGCGCCTCATCAACAATCTTAGGTTGCAGCCCCTGCTCAAGGGCCTCACTCTTAACGCCCCCCAGGTACTGCTCGAAACTTTGCTTTGCAAACACAACACTGCTGAAAAGTGACAACAGAACTACTGAAATTAGTCGCATTCCGGACCCTTTTTTTGTTTTTTCTGCTGTTTAAGATGAATATCTAACAAATTGTCCTGTTTTGGAGGCAGATGTAGATAGAAGCCCTGTTCACGGATCTGGTCACGGATTGTCACAGGATCGCCCACAATCAGCGGCTTTTCAGGATCAAGATGAACCATCATCGCCAACTGGGGTCTACCGAACACATTTAGCAAAGACTCAGGAACTGATGAAAAATCGTCCCGACGCTCAATAAACAGATAAGTTTCTGCTTTTCTGGGACTTTTATACACTGCACAAAGCATGGTTCTTGTTATAATCCTTATGTTCATTGCCTCTAATTCAGGGCAGACTATAACATGACCGTTGAGAAGCTCAACCCAAAGGGAAAAAGCCCCAAATTAGGACGACATACTATGGCTGAACCAAGGACTGAACTGACTGGAGCAACCTTCACTCTGTCCGTGCTGAGATTGGCAGATTCCGATCTGACCAATATCGCAGCTTACCTGGATCACAAGATTGCTCAGGCGCCCCACTTCTTTACCTGGGCACCGGTCGTCATTGATATCAGCCTGCTGACCCGTCTTCCGGATTTCCTGGAGCTCGATGCACTGATCCGTGCCAAACAGCTCATTCCGGTAGGTGTTTCCGGTGCTAAGGACACCCTGGCCCGCCAAGCGATTCATCAGGCCGGCCTGCCATTGCTTTCATCCCGCTCTCCTAAAACCAGTCAGCCCAAAGCACCCGAGCTTCCAACCACCCGAATTCACCGGGGCCATATCCGCTCCGGAATGCAGATCTATGCCGCCAACACCAACCTGGTGGTGATCGGTGCAATAAGCCCCGGAGCCGAAGTGATCGCCGATGGCGATATCCATATTTACGGTCCTTTGCGTGGCCGTGCCATCGCCGGGGCCAGTGGAAACCGCGAGGCAAAGATATTTTGTGACAACTTACAATCAGAACTCATCTCGATCAGCGGAACCTACCAGCTCAGTGAAGCGCTGCCAGAGCGCAGCTGGCAGCAATCGGTCATTATCCGCCTGCAAGATGATCAGCTTTACTTTGAACAGTTAGCATAAGGACTCAACATATGGCTCGAGTTATCGTTGTAACCTCAGGCAAAGGGGGGGTGGGCAAAACCACCACCAGCGCTGCCATAGCAACCGGCCTGGCACTCAAAGGCCATAAAACCGTAGTGATCGATTTTGATATCGGCCTGCGAAATCTGGATCTGGTGATGGGGTGTGAGCGTCGGGTGGTATTCGACTTTGTCAATGTGATCAATGAAGAGGCCAACCTCAATCAGGCCCTGATCCGCGATAAGCGAGTCGGCAACCTCTATATTCTGCCCGCCTCACAGACCCGGGATAAGGAAGCCCTGACCAAGGAGGGTGTCGCCAAGGTTCTGGATAAGCTCAAAGAGATGGAGTTTGAGTACATCATCTGCGACTCACCCGCCGGGATTGAGACCGGAGCCCTGAGAGCCCTCTACTTTGCCGATGAGGCGATCATCTGTACCAACCCGGAAGTATCTTCGGTCCGCGACTCCGATCGGATCCTGGGGATCCTGGCTTCAAAATCCCGCCGCGCCGAAAATGGCGAAGATCCAATCCGCGAGCACCTGCTGATCACCCGCTATTGTCCCTCCCGGGTCAACCGCGGCGATATGCTCAGCGTCGAAGATATTCAGGAGATCCTGGCGATCTCTTTGCTCGGAGTGATCCCTGAATCACAAGCGGTTCTCAAGGCTTCAAACTCGGGTGAACCGGTGATCCTTGATGAAAACTCAGATGCCGGGATGGCTTACAGTGATGCGGTCGCCCGTCTTCTGGGAGAAGAGCAGGAACTTCGCTTTGTCGAAGAGGATAAAAAAGGCTTTTTCAGCCGTCTGTTTGGGAGCTAAGGCATGTCTTTTCTTGATTACTTTCGTTCCAATGGCGCAAAACAGCAAAGTACGGCAAAGCTTGCCAAGGAACGCCTGCACATCATAGTTG
Organism: Dongshaea marina; assembly: GCF_003072645.1. NCBI lineage: Bacteria > Pseudomonadati > Pseudomonadota > Gammaproteobacteria > Aeromonadales > Aeromonadaceae > Dongshaea > Dongshaea marina. The sequence continues at coordinate 2,139,650 of NZ_CP028897.1, read as the reverse complement.
CGCACGAGCGTAACCACAGATCGGGTCCCGATTACCTGCCGCAGCTGGAGCGGGACATTCTGGAGGTGATCCGCCGCTATGTGGATATCAGCCCCGAGCAGGTCAACGTACAGCTTGACCAGAATGAGGCCGAGCTATCGGTGCTGGAGCTCAACATCCTGCTTCCCGAGAAATAGCGCTTAATCGCGCTGAGGTGTCTGGGCGAGAGTCGCAAACAGCGACTTTCGCCAGCCCTGCAATAGGGCCGGGATCTGCTGCTCAGGATACTCTTTTTTCCATAGCCAACTCAGGTACTGGTGAATCAGCTTTTTAGAGGCAAGAAGCTCGGCTGCTACCCCGCTCTCCTCCTGCTTCGTTCTGGCAAGTTCGCGGATCTCATGATATTTCGCCTTATAATCCGGATAGTCGACGATCCTCTTTATCGGCTCGGGCCAATCAGATTCCGCTAAGGCACTCCCCTGGCGTACCAGATCCAGCAAAATCTCACCATGGCGACGTAGCTCCATCGGATGCAGTCCCAGGCGTTTGAGCTGGCCCATAGATTGAGGCTGACGTCTGGCGATCTCCCATAACGCATCCTCTTTCACTACAAAGTTCACTGCCAGATCTTTCTCACGAGCCAGCTTAAGACGCCAGGCCGCCAACAACTTAAGTACGGCGAGCTGCTTTGGAGCCAGCTGCCAGCTGTTACGAATATGCAGATAAGCATCGTCGGGCTCGGCGACCACTGCGGCTCTGGAAAGCTGCAGCTCTGTCTCCTGGCGATACCAGTCCAGTAGCCCCTTCTCTTTGAGCTCAAGCTCCAGTTTTTCCTGAAGAGCCAAGAGATCGCTGACATCCCTCGCCGCATAGTCCAGCTGCTCCGGTGACAGGGGGCGAGCCAGCCAATCGGTGCGAGTATGCTCCTTGCTGAGTTCTATCCCAAGGTATGTATCCAGCAATTTCTGCAAGCCACAGCAGATCCCCTTCCCCAGGAAAGCCGCAGCAAGTTGGGTATCATCCATCGCCGCGGGAAGCCGCCCGGAGCAAGCCAGAAATAGCTGTAGATCTTCACCGGGCGCATGCATCACCAAGCGCTTTTCCAGCCCAAATAACCTATCCCACAGGGGAGTCAGATCGGTCACCTTGAGGGGATCGATAAGCCAGACCTCGGCATCATTCGCTACCTGGATAAGGCCCGGATGCGGATAAAAGCTGCGACGGCGCATAAACTCGGTATCTATGGCTAATCTATTCTCTGTGAGCCCCTGACACAGTTCGGTGAGTTGACTCTGGTTTTCTATCAGCTGGTAATCCATGCATCTCTCAAAGCGGTTTGGTAACAGCCGCGGATGATAGCATGGCTAAGGCAAAAGCGGCTAATAACCCTGGCGATCCTCCGTGGTGTCTCCCTCCTCACAAGCATCGCTCTGTAAGCTCTCCGCTCCCTCTCCGGGCAGGATCAGGTGCAACAGCACAGCCACCAGGGCGCCTGTGGTGATCCCCGAACCAAAGATCATCTGCAGCTGATGAGGTAAGCTCCTTAAGATCTCCGGACGATAGGTGACCGCCATCCCACAGGACACTCCCACGGCGATGATAATCGCACTACGCTTGCTATCTTCGCTACGAGCCATCATACGCACTCCGGCCACCGTGACCATGCCAAACATCACGATCCCAGCGCCCCCCAATACCGGCTCTGGAATGGTCACCATCAGAGCTCCGAGCTTGGGTAGCAATCCAGCCACCAGCAGCATCACCCCGGTCCAGGCAACCACATGGCGGCTGGCAACTCCTGTGATAGAGACAATTCCGACATTCTGGCTAAACGAAGAGGGCGGGGTCGAGCCGATGAGACTGGCAAAAAAGCCACCGACTCCATCACAGAGGATCCCCCGTTTGAGCTGTGACCCAGTGATCCGGGTGTGAGTCACCTCCCCCAGGGCAAGATAGTTTCCGGTGCTCTCGGTCAACATCACCAGATAGACCAGGGCGATGGTAATAATACCGCTTGGCTCAAAGCGCACCCCGAACCCGAGTAGCTCAGGAAAGCGAAACCAGCTCGCCCTGACAATCGGCTCAAAATTCACCAGGCCAAACAGCAGGCTCAACAAGTATCCCGCCATCACCCCGATCATGATTGCCGAAGCCGACACCAGCCCCTTGCCCTTAACCGCCGCCAGGATCACTACCAGCAAGACAAAGAGTCCCAACAGGAGTCGGGAGCCACTGGCATAGGTTGCCGAATGAGGATGGCCTCCCCCCAGCCAATCCACGGCCACAGGCAGAATCGACAAACCAATCAGCAAGATCACGGTCCCGGTCACCGCCGGAGGAAAAAGTCGGCGGATCTGTTGCATAAAGCGGCTGGCGATCATCATCAGAACCGAGCCCACCAGCGCCGAGCCGATGATCCCGGCCATCCCCAGGCTGGTGCCAACGGAGATGGCAACCCCGATAAAGGCAAAGCTGGTTCCCATCACTACAGGCAAGCGGATCCCGATCCCCCGCCCCCCTTACATTGGATGATGGTCACCAGCCCGGAGGCGATGAGTGATGCATTCACCAGAAAAACCAGCTCAGATGGTGGAAGCCCCACCGCAGTCCCCAATAAGAGGGGAGCTGCGATAATCCCACCGATCGCAGCTAACAGATGCTGAGCCGCCAACACCAGGGATGCCCCAGGTGTTGGCCTGTCATTCAATTCATACAGAAGCTTCATTTTCAAATCCTTCTGATCCGGTTCACCTTGTGACATTCAAGCCGGAACAAACTTAAACCGGCCATGAATCCTTTCCGGGGCAAGTGAAACGCCATCCGATTGAGCGCACTTGAGTACTTTCGGACTCAACAGGGGCGGCACACATGCAGCCCGAACAACAGGGTTTCTGGCTTTACTTAGCAAACCTTCCGCAGCATGGAGACTGCAGCAGAGCCACTGGGGTGCTGTTGCATCGCAACAAAGAGCGAGAGGCATGTACACCGAACTGGCAAAGATTATCTTGGATAATAATCGGCACTGTGAGTCACCGTGCAAAGCCAGAAACGAATCACAGCATTGATTCCATTTATGGAGAAAATCCACTAGGTCTCATCAAGTACTGATTTAATCGAGTCGATAATCGGTTGATAGCCGGTACAGCGACACAGGTTTCCCTCGAGCGCTTCATAGATGGCCTCATCATCCGGACGCTCCACCCTGTCCAGCAAAGCCTTGACGCTCATCAGGACCCCGGGGTACAGAATCCACACTGGACACCTCCTTTTTCAACAAAGGCCTGCTGCAGGGCCTTACCTTTTTCACTACCACAAACCCCCTCAATGGTTTGAATCCTGGCACCATCACACTGCACCGCTAACACCAGACAGGCACAGACCGCGTCTCCATTTAAGATCACGGTGCAAGCGCCACACTCTCCCACCGAGCACCCCTCCTTGGTTCCGGTCAGACCGAGCTCCTCCCGTAGCAGATCCAGCAGGCGATCTTCATCCCGGCAGCTCACCGACAGCTCCTGCCCATTGACCTCTAACGAAATCCTTTTCATAAACAATGCTCCTGTGATTCAGCCACACCCGGATGCTCCTTCATGATCTGAGTCATCATGGTGCCAAACATATTCAGAAATACCGGCACCTTATAGGGAGCAGACCAACGACCGCCGATCGCACTTTCCACCTGATCCCTCAGGGCCAGCTCAGCCCTGAGTAACTGATCAGGGGTTAAAGGTGCGCCGCACAAGATCTGCTCCACTCCCCGTAGCCGCTGCGGGAAGGAAAAGAGTGCCCCATCCACCAATCGACACTCCTCGACTCTGTCCCCACAAAATGAAACAGGGCACTCAGGCTCTGACGAGTAATGTTGACGGCGTTGCGCCGCCCAAGCTGAGCGTAGTAGTCCGAGAAGTAGCCCACTTGGGGAACTGGCAGATGAACCGATTTGAGGATCTCATCGGGCCGGATCTGAGTCCGGTAGCTGCCGGTGATAAAGGCCTCAAGGTCGATAAAGCGTGTCCCCGCCACACTGCACAGCTCTACCTCGGCCCCATAAGCGATCAGTGGTGGAGCCGAATCTGCACAGGGAGCTGCATTGACGATATTCCCGGCAAGAGTCGCCCGGTTGCGGATCTGCCTTGAGCCTATGGTTGCACAGGCCCTGGCCAGCAGAGGAAACCGGCTGCAGATAAAAGGGTCGGAGACAATCTTAGAGAAGTGGACCCCGCCCCCGATACTTAAGCGATCTGGCTGGCAATCAATTTGGCCCAGCTCCTCCAGCCCCGAGATATCCAGTAGTTGCTTGCTGCCCGCGAGCATCCGCCCCTGGACCAGTAGATCGGTTCCCCCGGCCAACAGTTGCCACGGCCCCGAGCCGAGCTTATCCAGAGCCATCTCAAGGGACTCTGGACGACAAACCTTCATCCCGGTCAGGCGTAGTCGCTGTTTTTTATCCGAATGCTCAAACTGCTGCTCACTCTGGCGCTGCGGTTTTCGAAGGTTATATCCCAGGAATACCTGCTCAAGAGTCAGCGGTAGCTGATAGTGGTAACGACCCGAAGCAAACGCCAGAGCATTGTTAATTGCCGCGGCCGTGGTTTCTGTGGCAGGCTCGCCGATGCTCTTAGCCCCGAAAGGCCCATAAGGGTCGGTATTTTCAACGGGCAGAACGGTCACCGTTGGCATATCCCGGATGGTTGGCAGCAGGTAGGTATCAAAGTTTTCACTCTTTATCTGCCCCTGGCTTATCTGATAATCCTCCAGAACTGCCATCCCGATCCCCTGGGCGATCCCCCCACAGATCTGGCCCTCCAGAGCGGTTCGATTAATCACCTGCCCGACATCATGGGACGCCGTGACATGCAGCACCTCGACTTTCCCCGTATCCGTATCCAGCTTGAGCTCCACCACCTGGCAGCCATAGACCCAGGTAAAGTAGGGACTCCCCTGACCCAGCTCTTCATTCCAGTCGATATCGGGGGCCTTGTACCAGCCGTAGGCCGCCATATTCACCCCTGCCGCAAAGGCAAGTGCAACCGCCTCACTAAAACTAAGCCCTGGCGCAGCGCAGTCGTCACACCAGACTCCCTCCTTCTGCCAGCTCAGGGAGGTTGAGGGAGGGAGCTTCAACTCAGCCCGCACCACCTCATCCAGACGCTGACGTAAAATCTCGGCAGCCTGTTTCACTGCATTCCCGCCCATCAGGGTGGCCCGGGACGCAACTGTCCCGCCTCCGTCTGCAATCATGGAGGTCGCAGGTTCGATAAAAGTGATCCGCTCAACCTCAACCCCTAATACCTCGGCGACAATAATAGCCATGGTGGTTTGCAGCCCCTGACCATTTTCACACACCCCGGTGGAGACATTGATACTGGCATCCGAATTGACTGTCACCAGGGCTGAAGATGTATCGACTCCCTCGGCCCCCAGGGAGCATCCTCGATAGCTGAGGGCCAACCCGATCCCATAGCGGTGAGATCCTCCCTCGGTATTGAGGGCCCGATAATAATCGGCCTTGGCCTCAAACTCTGAGCCGGTTATCGCCTTTTGCAACACCTCACTGGCGGAAACACGGTGGCCATCAAAGCGCTGACCGGTAATAGACTCTCCCCCCTGCCTCAGGCAGTTTCGCTCACGAAATTCTATGGGGGAGAGCTGACACAAGGCGGCTAACTCATCCATCAGGGATTCGCTGGCATAGGTTACCTGCGGCGAGCCAAAGCCACGCATCGCCGAGGTATAGTTATTATTGGTATACACCCCCTTGATATCGACCCGCACATGCTCGATGGCATAGGGGCCGGCCGCCTGCACCACTGAGCGCCAGGTCACAAAGGGGGTCATCGCCGCATAGGCGCCACTATCGGCCAGGATCTCTGCCTCAAGGGCGGTGATCCGTCCATCATGGCGCACCCCAACCCGATACTTCATCAGGTAGGGATGGCGCTTGCTGCTCTCACGAATCGACTCCTCACGAGTATAGTGAAAGCGAACCGGTTTGCCGGTCAGTTGGGCGAGCAGGCCCACCCGACAGGCCAGGTGATCGATGATGTCATCTTTTCCGCCGAAGGAGCCCCCATCACCGCACGCTGCACCACCACCTGGGACTGGTGCACTCCAAGATAGCCGGCAACCGTGTTGCGCACCTTATGGGGATTTTGAACCGAGCCGGAGAGGGTCAACTGCCCGCTTAGGGGATCTGTCCAGGCTAACAGGCATTCCGGCTCGATATAGGCGTGCTCCTGAAACCCGACACGGTAGCTACGCTCAATCACATGATCGGCATCCAGAAAGCCACGACGAATATCTCCCTTCTGGGTATGATGCTGGGCAACAATATTGTCATCCCGCTCCGGATGGATACGCCGCGCCTCGGGTTTTAGGGCCTCAGCAACATCGGTTATCGGAGTGTAGGGCTCATACTCGATCCGGATACAGTCCACCGCCCGGGCCGCAATCTCAGCTGTGGCTGCGGCCACCAGCGCGACCACATCACCACTGAAAAAAACTTCATCCTTCACCAGGGGGTAATAATCGCTAATCGGGAATCCGACGCATGGGTTACCGGGAATATCATCAAACAGGACCACCCGCTCCACCCCCTCAATCGCCTGTGCCTGGGAGATATCGATCCTTTTGATCCGACCCGCCGGAATATCGGTATAACGACATGCCCCATAGAGCATCCCCGGTAAGCAAATATCCGCCCCATAGACGGCTTTCCCTGTCACCTTTAACTGACCATCTGTTCTGGGGTGCCTTGCTCCAAGCTGATTGAAATGACTCATTGTGATTCCTTTCGCGGCTGAGGGACGATAGAAAACCTTTCACTGTAAATGCAACCGCTGATCACTCCTGAGACCCAGGAGCAGTCATGGCTCGATCAGCGATTGCGGGAAGATACAGCGCAGAAAACGCGCCACAATAGCTCCCGGAGTGAAATTTCCAGGCGAACTGTGATCCGACTAGCCGGATTAGCTGTTGGATGAGCCTGAACAGACCCGGCGCAGTTTATTTATCGATGGACAGGACTATCATTTTTCTCACTATGAGAAAAAATTATCAAAATGAGAGTTTACAACCATGAGAGGCAGGGAGAGTCGAGGGCTTCTCAGCAACCCTTGACATCCAGCAGGATCTGATACTGTTTGCGATCCGGTGTGAGCTGATAGATAAGATGACAATGATCGGTCATGGCCATCACCGGGTGTTTAGGCGAGAAGATCACCTGGCGCCGCTCCCGGTTCACCTGCCAGTAGCCCTGGCCATAGCCCTTAGCTAGCTTGAGCAGTGAATCGTAACCGGGTAAACCATAATGGATCTCAATCAGACGCCCCTGAAACTCAAGCAGCGCATACACATCCTGAGACTTTCCTTCGGCGATACTCAGCTGTTTAATTCGATTGACCTGATAATGCAGCTCATCCTGAAGCTCAAATAACAGCTCTCGGTGAGTCATGGTCTTACTATTTTGAATATGGGGAGACAATAAAAGAGTGGCGACCGTCAGGATCACAATAATCAGAATGAGTTGAAATGGTCCTATAATTCGCTGCTGTTCCATCGGCAGATTCGCTTGAATATGTTAACCCAAGCGTAGCTCGCTTTGCTCAAAAAAACCCAATTCGAATAAAATTGAGATACCAGACAGGGATCGGACAGAGAGCTGGCTCACATTTTTGCAGTGAAAAGGCTTCGAAGAATAAAATGAAATATCATTAAAAAAGGCACAGCCCCTGATTTAACTGATCCCCAATGACAGTGAGTGCTCATCTTCATCCTGAGAAAACTCAGTTTGCCAAAGCCTGTCATTCATCACCTTAATCACTGAAAATTGATTCAGTTGTTTCGTTGGGTTGAGAGTCATCCGCTCATCAATTAATAAACAAAAACTTGCACAATCCCCCGCCTCAATCACCAGGAAAAAACCACTGTCGACAGGAGAACAGAGTCTGACAATCTGCCCAAATGAGGGCTTAAACTTATGCTTCGATGTGGTAAAAAACCAGCTCTGTGGCATTTTAGGTTTATAAAAACGCTGTACCGCAATGCTATTAAGCATTAGCTGAACCTTGAGAGGGACGGGCCAATCCAGGGGAAGCAAGGCCTCGGTTAACTGGTAGTAACTTTTGGTATCTTCGACGGAAAAACGTTGGTTTTCCAGGGCAGCCGGGATCAGCTCCTTGGCCGAATAGGAGCTCACAAAAATCATATCTTCGGATAGCTCAAGCTGCAGTCTTTCCTGCTGCCTGTCATAGTTCCAACACCAATTTTCACTTGGTTGTAGTAACATAATCTCTATCCATCTCTTTTATGAGCTCCCTTTCAGTCTATTCACCCATTAGCATTTTTTCTAATTTTACATTCTGTAAAATGACTAAAGTGCGTTGGCGATCTCTTTTATTAGCTCAGGCCCCTTATAAATAAAGCCGGTATAAATTTGCACCAGCTGTGCTCCCGCTTGCTGTTTTTCACGGGCCGCCATTGCACTATCAATTCCACCTACGCCAATAATAGGAAGCTTGTCTTCTAACTTGTTTTTAAGGTGATTAATTATAAGCGTGCTCCTGTTTTGTAGGGGTCTGCCACTTAATCCTCCATCCTCTCCGGCATGAGGCATGTCAAATATCAATGAGCGATCCAGGGTTGTGTTGGTGGCAATCACTCCATCAATTCCATGCTTTAATAAAGCCTGGGCAACCTGGTCCACCTCTTCAAAACTGAGATCCGGAGCAATCTTCAGCGCAAGCGGCACATATTTACCATGCTGCTCGGCCAGCTCCTGCTGCTTTTTCTTCAGTCCACCGAGCAGTTCATCAAGAGCTTCGCCATATTGAAGGCTTCTTAAATCCGGTGTGTTGGGTGAAGAGATGTTGATCGCAATGTAACCTGCATATTGATACACCTTATCCATGCAGATCAGGTAATCCTCCAGCCCCTTCTCAATGGGAGTGTCTTTGTTCTTTCCGATATTGACCCCAAGAACCGCACGATAACGTGCCGCCTTGATATTCTCTACCAGGTTATCCACCCCCTTATTGTTAAAACCCATTCGGTTGATGATCCCCTGAGCCGGGATCACCCGAAACAGGCGGGGTTTGGGGTTACCGGACTGAGGGCGGGGGGTCACTGTCCCCACCTCGATAAAACCAAAGCCCATGGCATCCAGCGCCTCGATGCACTCACCATCTTTATCCAGACCGGCAGCCAGTCCGACCGGATTTGGGAAGGTCAGCCCCATCACCTCAACGGGATTATCCGGGATGTTTTGGCGGTAGAAGTAATCGAAGGGGAAGTGATGGTGGCGGGAAAGTTGACGCATGCTCAAATCATGAGCTTTTTCAGGATCAAATTTAAACAATACAGACCGAACAAGGTTATATAGCATTAGGGGCTCCTAAAAAAGCCCCGGTAGTTCACCGGGGCCAGATAACGATCACGCTATATTTCTACAGTTTAAATTGAGAAGATTCAACTCTCTTAATGCAACAGAGAATTTCGCATACTCATGGGTACTGGTTACTTTAAAGTCCGAGAGCATGTGATTCCAGCGCTGCAACAGGGGATCATTGAGCTCGATCCAACTCTCGAGCAGACTGAAACAAACCTCCTTATCCTTACAGGCTTCGCTTCCCAGAACCGCCGATGTCAATGAGCGCTGCTGCCAATCGAGCTCCTCACGGAACGAGGCTTTCGCCAGAGCCTGCCAGTGGTTGGCCACCGGCTGATCATTGATCTGATCCATAAACCAGTGCAGTCCCATCCGGGCTCCGAGGCGGAAATAGACCTCCGCCACCAGCCGGATGTCTCGTTTTTTCTTCTCCGCTACCTGAGCCACATCCAGCACAGAGAACAGAGCTCCCATATGCACGATCTGGGTTGCGATATGTTTTGGAACCTTCTTCTCAATCAGACGCTCTACCTTCAGGGAGAACTGCTCAACCTCCTCCTGCTCCATCAGCTTGTAGAGATTCTCATGCAATGTCTCCAGTGCCGGACGGAAGAAGTCGATATTTTGCTGAATCGACAAGCTGCGATCACGTCCCCGCAGGAACCAGCGAGTCACCCTGCGCACCAGGCGTCGATGCTCCATCAGCATCTCCAGCTGCACTTCAGCCGTGATATGGTTATCCATCGCCTCGATATCACGCCACAGTTGCTCCATGCCAAATACTTCACGGGCAATGATGAAGCAGGCAGCGATCTCAGGTGTGCCGGCCCCGGTTTCATCCTTCATCCGCACCGAGAAATTAAGCCCCATATCATTAACCATCATATTGGCCAGCCGGGTCGCGATAATTTCACTCGCCAGCGGATGATCGGGCATTGCATCCCCGAAACGATCCTGCAGGACCGGCGGGAAGTTAGTCAGAAGCAACCGCATCAGATAGGGATCGCTACTGATCTCTTCACAATCGAGCTCCTCTTTGAGCACCATCTTGCTATAGGAGACCAGCACCGACAGCTCGGGACGGGTTAATCCGCGATCATTGGCGATCCGATCGGTGAGCTCCTCATCCGTAGGCAGATGCTCAAGGGCCCGATCCAGTTTGTTCTCTTTCTCCAGGGTATGGATAAAGCGCTGCTGCTCTTTGAGAAGCTCGGCGGCGCGGAATGAGGAGATCGAGATGCTCTGAGACTGACGATAGGCGTTGGTCAGGACGATATTCGCCACCTCATCGGTCATCTCGTACAGCAGCCGGTTGCGCTGCTTCATGGTGAGATCGCCGCGGGCGACCAGGCCGTTCAGCAAGATCTTGATATTCACTTCGTTATCGGAACAATCCACCCCACCAACATTATCGATGAAGTCGGTGTTGATCCGTCCACCCTTGCTGGCATATTCGATGCGCCCCAGCTGGGTACAGCCAAGATTTCCGCCCTCGCCGACGATCCGTACATTCAGCTCACAGCCATTGACCCGAACCGCATCATTGGCGCGATCCCCCACATCCACATCACTTTCGGTGACGCTCTTCACATAGGTGCCGATCCCTCCATTCCACAGAAGATCCACTTCCAGAAGCAACAGGGCGCGGATCACATCATTGGGCGGCATGCTCACTCTTTGGGTCTTAAACAGCTTCTTCATCTGGGGTGACAGACGAATCGACTTGGCAGAGCGCGGGAAGATCCCGCCCCCCTCGGAGATGAGCTCTGAGTTATAGTCACCCCAGGAGGAGCCCGCCATCTCAAACAGACGCTGACGCTCGATATAGCTTGAGGCGGCATCCGGATCAGGGTCGATAAAGATATGTTGATGGTTGAAAGCCCCCACCAGACGGGTATGGCGTGACAGCAACATGCCGTTGCCAAAGACATCCCCGGCCATATCGCCAATCCCGACACAGGTAAAATCTGTGGTTTGGCAGTCGATATCCATTTCGCGGAAGTGGCGCTTCACCGATTCCCAGGCGCCCAGGGCGGTGATCCCCATCTTCTTGTGATCGTAACCAACCGAGCCCCCGGAGGCGAAGGCATCCCCCAGCCAGTGTCCGTACTCCTCACTGATCTCGTTGGCAATATCCGAGAAGGTAGCCGTTCCCTTATCGGCGGCAACAACCAGGTAGTAATCGTCATCATCGTGTCGCACCACATTCTCAGGGGCAACCACCTCTCCCTTGATCATGTTATCCGTGATATCCAAAAGGCCCCGGATAAAGGTGCGGTAACAGTTCTTACCCTCTTCGAAGATCGCCTGGCGATCCCCCTCGGGCAGCAGCTTACACACAAAGCCACCCTTGGCACCGACCGGCACGATCACTGTGTTTTTCACCTGCTGGGCCTTGGCCAGTCCCAGCACCTCGGTTCGAAAATCCTCCCGGCGATCGGACCAGCGCAATCCACCCCGGGCGATCTTGCCAAACCGCAAATGAACCCCCTCGACTCGCGGTGAATAGACAAAGATTTCATAGTTGGGCAGCGGCAGCGGCATATCCGAGATATCGCGCGGTGAGATCTTAAACGAAATATAACGCTTATCCCGACCCAAACGATCGGCCTGATAGTAGTTGGTTCTAAGGGTTGCTTCGATCATCTCCATATAGCGGCGGATGATTCGGTCATCATCCAGGTTCGCCACATTGTCGAGCTGATCGATGATCTGGTTATGCAGTTTATCCAGCAGCTTGCCATCCTGCTTTAACTTGGGAGAGAAGCGGCGGCGGAACAGCTCCAGCAAAAGTCCAGCCAGCTTGGGATAGCGGATCAGGGTACGCTCGGTATAGGCCTGGGAGAAGGTCCAGCCGGTTTGCAGCATATACTTGGCGTAGGATCGCAGCACGCTAACCTCCCGCCCGGTCAGTCCCGCCTCCAGCACCAAACGGTTGAAGCCATCATCTTCAAGCTGGCCATGCCAGATCATGGCAAAGGCATCCTGGAACAGCCCCTGGCTCTTCTCCAGATCCATCTCACTTGCGCCGCTATACAGCATCATGAACTCAAGGATCCAGAAGATCTCACCATCTGAGGTCCTGATCTGATAGGGACGCTCACCGATCACCCTAAGCCCCATGTTCTCAAGCATCGGCATCACATCAGACAGATAAATAGGCCGGTCCTTATGGAATAGCTTGAGATGAACATGGTCTGAATCACTGAGCTCCTCCTGGGGTCGGTAGAACATCATGTCCAGGGTATGCTCGGCGCTCAGGCTCTCCATCTTGGCGATATCGGCCACCACCACCCCGGGCAGCACATCTTCCTTGTAGGAGCGCGGAAAACCGTTAACATAACGGCGGGCCAGCTTATTGCCACGGGCCTCACCATAATTACTCAGCAGAGCCGATTCGAGCTTATCTTCCCAGGAACGGGCGACCTCAACCAGATTAATCTGGATATCATTCACATCAACATCCATATTGTTATTCTCGACTCGGACAATGTAGTGGGCGCGCGCCAATCTGCCCTCAGAGAAATAGGGGTGCATCTCCACCTCTTCTTCTGAATGCAGCGCGTTTTTGAGCATGGTGCGGATCCGCCCGGCGAGATCTGTGCTGTATCTATCCTTGGTGACATACACCATGCAGGAGAAGAAGCGTCCGAAGATATCACGCCGGACAAACAGCCGGGTCAGATCCCGCTCCTGCATCTCCAGAACCCCCATCCCGATATTGAGCAGCTCCGACTCACTGGCCTGAATAAGCTCATCCCTTGGATAGGTTTCCAGAATATTCAGCAGCGCCTTATAGGCGTGAGAGCCTGCCTCGTAACCGGAGGCCTTCATGATCCGCTCAATCTTGTGGCCCAGCAGTGGCAGCTGCATCACGCTGGCGGTATAGGTTGAAGAGGCATAAAGGCCGATGAAACGATCTTCCCCGATCACCCGTCCCTGCTTATCGAAGCGTTTGATCCCTATGTAATCGATATAGGCGGGTCGATGCACCCGGGAGCGGGTATTGGATTTGGTCAGGATCAGCAGGTTCGAGCTCAGGGCCTCATGGCGGGCACTCTCGGCCATCTGGCTTAAATTCAAAATCTTTTGCGGAGAGTTTTTCATCAGCCCCAGGCTGCTCTCCATATTGGGTCTGAGCTCATAATCCCCTCGACCGCCACCAGATCGTAGCTGCGATAACCCATCAGGGTAAAGTTATGATCCGCCACCCACTTGAGAAACTCCAGGGCCTCCTCCCTCTGGTAGTTCTCACCGTAGAAGGGCTGCTTGGGGAGCTCTTTGATCAGTTGATTGAGCCGCTCCAGCATCGGCGTCCAATCGGAGACCGCCGCCCTCACTTCAGTGACCACAGAGTGAAGCTCTTCACTGAGCGCCACCAGCTCCTGCTCACTGGTCTGCCGGTCGATCTCAATCAGAAATACCGTCTCGACCCGCTCATCTTTGGCATTCTGATCCAGATCCAACAGTTTACTGACCCTTCCTGCCTTGGTTCGAACCAGGTGGAGCGGCTGGTGCAGCAACAGGTGTGCGGTAATACTGTGCCGACTCAGCGCCATACGTATCGAGTCCACTAAGAAAGGCGTATCGTTGAGAATGATCTCAACGATAGTGTGGGAGGACTGCCAGCCATGGCGGGTCAATTCCGGGTTATACACCCGAATATAGGGCTCATCGCCCTTGCGCTGATTCAGGGCGTTCCACAGGCTGATCGCTGCGCCATAGAGCTCACTGTCGTTGCGACAAAAGAGATCATCCCGGGATAGATTTCCGTAAAACTTACTGACAAAGCGCTTAACCAGCTCAGTACTTTGCTTTTCAACTTTGCGCTGAATTAACCCCATCACATTCTCGAGGAGTGCTGGAGTCGGGGCGTCTTTAAATGCCATTATTAGATATCCTTATGGGTACCGCCGAGGGTGACGTTCAGAGGAGCCTGCCGGTGTGAGAAAACCAACAACCCCGTAACAACTGACAGGAAGTTTAAGCCTTTGCCGGCGCAAAATCGAGAAGTGGGGGGGGGATTTGTTAAATAAATGAACCAAGCTCACACATTGAGAGCCACCCCGCAAAAAAAACCAATCTGCTGTTGTTGAAGCCGTTTTTCTTTGCCTGCGACAAAGATGGGAGTTGAGGTGGATGCTGATGTTTAAATTTTGTTATCCGATTCGCTCCAGCGACTGAAAACGATTGTGATCATCCGCAGTCAGCAAAAAGCGTCCCCGCAACCCGGCCGCCGAAACAAATGAGCGAAACTTATCAATCCCTATCTCCAGAGTAAATCCCATCTCGGTTCGAACCACCAGCTTGTTGACATCACCCTGGTAGTAAAGGAGTAGCTCACGATAAGGAATATAGAGATTAAAAACATACTGCTTCATCATCGAACCAAAGAGAACTCCTCAGGTTGATTCAGGGGTGGAGCCACTCCCCACCCCTAGTGCGATCAGGAAAGAGCCTTACTTACCTTCTCATATAGATCTTTAGCCAGAGACTCAAGCTGCTGCAACTTTTCAAGCTCGCTGCGCATCAGGGCTGCTCTTTGACTATCATAGCGTTTGAACTGAATCAGTGGTGTGATCAAGCGAGCTGCCACCTGGGGGTTGAGGGTATTGAGCTCGCGGATCACCTGTGCAAGCAACTTGTATCCTGCGCCATCAATGCGGTGGAAGTGAAGCGGATTGCTGGCTGAGAATACACCGATGAGCGCCCTCACCCGATTGGGGTTTTTGAGGCTAAATACCGGATGCTCAAACAGGCTGGTGATCGAATCTATCACCTCTGGTGCCGGTGAGAGCGCCTGCAGGGCAAACCACTGATCCATCACCAGAGGATCATGGCTCCAGGCTTTCTCAAAGTCCGCCATCAGGACGTTGCGACACTCCAATTGCTCCCCATTGGCGACACTCAGAGCCATCATGGTATCTGTCATGTTATCAGCGCCCTTATAGAGCCTCTCAACCAGCTCCTGACCCAGTTCCTTATCGGCACAGGCGATATAGCTCAGGCATACCGCCTTCAAAGAGCGCTCACCGATCGCCTGGTGGTTGATCTGGTAAGCTTCATCTCGGTTCAACGTCCCCATCAGCTGAGTAAAGCGGGGCAGTAATACCTCTGCCAGCCGCTGCTTGATAAAGCAGCGCACCCGATGAATACCATCCACGTCCACCTCATCAAATAGCTCCGCCATTGAGCTCTCATCACTAAGCCGCAGGATCTCGGCCTTGAGCATGGGATCCAGGGATTCATCTTCAAGGACACTGGCGAATGCAGAGATCACCTCATCGGGAAGCTCCAGTGCCTGCTCCTGCCGATAGCGCTCAAGATTAGACTTAAGCTGTTTCGCTACCAACATCTGAGCGGCATCCCAACGGGAGAAAAGATCGGTCGCATGGCGCATCAATAAGGCCAGCTGCTGATTGCTATAAGGGTAATCCAGTTTTACCGGCGCCGAAAACTCCCGCAGCAGGGAGGGGATCGGCTGCTCGCTCAGCCCCTCAAACTCGAACTCCTGCTCGGTTTCGGTCACATTAAGGATGTGCGATACGCTCTGACCATTGATCCGAAACGGCTGCGGCTCACCCCGACTGTTGTAGAGCTCAAGATTAAAGGGAATATGCAGTGGCTGCTTATCGCTCTGATCCTGGGTCGCAGGGGTGTGTTGAGCTATGTGCAGACGATAGACCCCGCTTGCCTCATCATAGCTGTCGCGCACCGTCAGCACCGGGGTTCCGGACTGGCTATACCAGCGGCTAAACTGACCTAGATCGATTCCGGAGGCATCCTGCATTGCCTGAACAAAATCATCACAGGTGACCGCCTGGCCGTCGAACCGCTCAAAATAGAGTCTCATCCCCGCCTGGAAATTCTCCTCCCCAAGCAGGGTGTGCATCATGCGGATCACCTCAGAGCCCTTCTCATACACGGTCACCGTATAGAAGTTACTCATCTCAATGACCGCATCGGGACGGATCGGGTGAGCCATTGGGCTGGCATCCTCCGCAAACTGGCGGCTGCGCATCAACCGCACATTGAGAATTCGGTTATAGGCCCTTGATCCTACATCTGAGCTGAACTCCTGATCTCGAAATACCGTCAGCCCCTCTTTGAGGCTAAGCTGGAACCAGTCTCGACAGGTAACCCGGTTACCGGTCCAGTTATGAAAATACTCATGGGCAATCACCCGCTCAATGCCGTGGTAGTCGTTATCGGTCGCCGTCTTGGCATTGGCCAGCACAAACTTGGAGTTAAAGACATTGAGCCCCTTATTCTCCATCGCCCCCATGTTGAAAAAATCGACCGCGACTATCATGTAGATATCCAGATCGTATTCGAGATCAAAGCGCTCCTCATCCCAGCGCATCGATTTTTTGAGGCTCTCCATCGCATGAAACGCTCGATCCCGGTTTCCCTTATCCACATAGATCTCAAGGGCAACCTTTCGCCCGGAGCGGGTACTAAAGCTATCTTCGAGCAGATCAAAATCCCCGGCCACGAGCGCAAAAAGATAACTTGGCTTGGGAAAGGGATCTTCCCACTGTACCCAGTGCTTCCCATCGGCAAGCTCACCACTATCAATTCGGTTACCATTGGACAGCAGCGCCGGATAGAGTGTCTTGTCTGCGGTGATCCGAACCCGGTAGCGACTCAGGATATCGGGCCGGTCCAGAAAATAGGTGATGCGGCGAAACCCTTCGGCCTCACACTGGGTACAGAACGCCTCGCCGGACTTATACAGTCCCTCGAGAGCACTGTTATTCAGAGGGTCAATGATGGTGGTAATGGTTAGCTCAAACTCATCCGGGAGGGAGCTCAGTTCCAGTTGATCCGGTTTGAGCTGATACTCGGTAAAGCTCTGCCCATTGAGCAAAACTTCCGCCAGCTCCAACCCCTGACCATCCAAAACCAGCGGCTGCTGATGCTCACCATTGCGCCGTACCCGGCTGACGGCGCTGACCCGGGTTTGGGTATCATCCAGCTGAAAATCAAGATCTATGCTGTCGATGAGAAACTGGGGGGGCTGATAATCCTTGCGGTATTTTGTTTGGGGTTGGGGTGCTGTCATTGTTATCGATTCTCTGTTACAGACGAAAACCCTTAAGCTGACACAGCTATTGATTCAAATCAAACAACTCAGAGGAATCGGGCTCATCAGAGCCTGAAACAGCCCCAAGCTGAAAACTTTTTGAACAGTCCATCCACCACTTGTGATAACTCGGTGCATCTGCGGCACAACTTCACTGCAAAAACCGTTCGACCAACTTCTGATATGCACCACTTCGTTTGAGTTTGGCAAGGCTTTGGTTAAAGCGTGCAACCTGCCCGGGAGTTGTCGACACTTTACTGAATAGAATGTATTGATCTGAGGTGGTGATCTTCAGAGGGTAGATCTCCACATCATCGAGATAATTCTTCACCAGAGCCTTGATCGAAGCCTGCCCCCCCAGGAAACCATCGATTCTACCGGACATAAACATCTTATATTTTTGCTGCTCCGTGTTATAGACCGAGAGCCTGCCGTTGTCGATGAGCTCCTGACGAGCCTTTTCAAAAGCCTTTCCATAATAGACCCCACGGTTGATTCCTAATCGGAACTGACTGTCCACAATGTCTCGGAGCTGGCTGAAGCTGTAGAGATCGGAGGTCCCCTTCATCACAAACAGCGCCATGGTCTCTGTCCGGTAGGGAGCCGAATAGTAAAACCAACGTTGACGCTCTTCGGTCATAGAGGCTCCGGCCACCAGATCCTGTACTCCAACCCTGGCTTCGTGGATCCCGCGCTGCCAGGGGCGCTGGTGAAGCTTCAGTTCACAGCCCATATCTGTTGCTGCGAGCCGCATCAACTCAATATCGAACCCCGTCAGGTGGCTATCCTCCTGGTACTGATAGGGCTCCCATCCCATGTTGAGGACGCAGCGGGCACCAGCCCAGCCGGTCCCGGAACCGATCAGTAAAACCAGGGCACCCAGAAATACAGTAAGTCGCCGAAAGCCAACCCTATCACAGCCAGACACATCCCCCCTCCTATTGCTGGCAGGGCTACTTCAAGGATAGCCACTCCTACACACCTCTCCCAGCCTAACACCCTATAGATGTGAAAAGGTGCTTTGGACACTGAGGGGGTCAATGAAATGAACCCTCATCACCAATGACAGATTCTCTGCCTGACGCCAAAATAGTCCACAACTCAGGATAGGATGAGAGTAATACGGGAACCGATTGAGCTAGCTCGGAAAATCCCGCAGGGCGATCGGCTTGCAGTAGATATCCAAGCGCTCTACCCGCGCAGCATCCCCCAAAGAGAGCAGGTAGTCGACGGATTTAACCAGGTCAGAGACTTGAATTTTGCTCTCATTATCCATCCGCCCATCATCTGTCATGTCGGTATTGACCACACTGGGGCACAGACAGGTAACCCGGACATCGTGGGGCAACAGCTCTTTGAACAAGCTCCGGGAATAGTTGAGTAGCGCCGCCTTAGAGGCCGCATAGCCAGCGATTTTGGATACCCCCAGTACCCCCGCCAGACTGGACACATTGAAGATGTAGCCACGCTGCCGGTGCTTCATCTGCTGTGCCACCCGGTTGGCAACCAGGATACTACTCGCGGTGTTGAGCTGTAGCATCTGCATCAGCTGCACACTCTCAAGCTCCATAGAGCCTGCGACCAGAACACCGGCACAATTAAACAGCAGATCTATCGGTGGGCTGTCACTGAGGATCTCATCCAGTCGCAATTCGAGGTGGTCGACATCCGCCAGATCAACGGCAAAAGCACGGAAATTCTGGGCTCCATAGCGGGCCTGTAATCTCTGCCTGAGGGCCTCTACCGGTTCGAAATGTTTAGCTACCAGCAGCAGATCATACCCCTGCCCCGCCAGATACTCGGCAACCGCTAAACCTATCCCCCGGCTGGCCCCCGTTACTAATGCCTGCTGCTTCATCACTCCTCCCTATTCATCCTCTGTGAGTCCCGTTATCATGATGCACTTCACCGATTTGATAACGAGCTATCTATGACACCACTATCATCGCTAAATCAGTGCTCAATTGAAACGCCTATCGGTTGGTTAACCCTGGAGGCCAATCAGCATGCTCTGCTCCGGGTCAGCTTCACCCCTGAGCCTGTCGCCTCCCCTTGTGATACGCCTGTGTTAAGAGAGGCCGGCGAACAGCTGACCGCCTATTTTGCAGGGCGGTTACAGCAGTTCTCTGTGCCTCTGTCGATTGATGATGGAACCGAGTTTCGTCAAAAATGCTGGCGCGCCCTACAGACCATTCCCTATGGTGAAACCCGCTGTTACTCTGAACAGGCAGAGCAGATCGGCTCGCCAAAAGCCGCCCGGGCGGTTGGTCAGGCGAATCACCATAACCCCCTGAGTATCATCATTCCCTGCCATCGGGTGATTGGTCGCAGTGGCCAGTTGGTGGGCTATGGCGGAGGCCTGGATAGAAAGATCTGGCTATTGGCTCACGAGAAAAATTTTATGCAGTCATCAGGTTAAAAATATGAGATGATGATTACGAATACTGAACTTTAGCCACCTATCCCTTTGACAACTCAAGCGATTCGTGGCAAAAACGGTAACATAATACGTAACGAACGAGGGCATGTCGTTACAATCGAATGAAAGGGATATCAGAGAAGTTGAATGGCATCACGCAAAGGGATTCAAAGGGGGCTTACCCCAACTCCGACTCTCCTCTATATTCCTGGCTACTTATCCCGCTGGCGGAGTCCACGCCAAAGCAATTAGACATCGCCATAGCGGTTTCAGATCCAACACAACAACATCCATTGCAATCTAGATACGCGCCGAGTACAGGCGGCACAACTTGAATAGATTAGGGGTAGAATATGGGCATCTTCGAACACTATCAGCAACGCTATGAGGAAGCCAGGGAAGAAGAATTAACCCTGCAAGAGTTTCTGAACCTCTGTAAGGAGGATCGACTGTGTTATGCATCTGCAGCGGAGCGTCTGCTTGCTGCCATTGGTGATCCCGAGATGGTAGACACCTCGCTGGATCCACGTCTGAGCCGCATCTTCTCCAACCGTATTATCGCACGCTACCCGGCGTTCAAAGACTTCTACGGTATGGAAGATGCGATTGAGCAGATCGTTTCCTATCTCAAACACTCCGCCCAGGGGCTGGAAGAGAAGAAACAGATCCTCTATCTGCTGGGTCCGGTGGGCGGCGGTAAGTCCTCTCTGGCCGAGAAGTTAAAGGCATTAATGCAAAAGATGCCAATCTATCGCATCAAGGGCTCACCGGTGAGCGATCACCCCTTCTGCCTGTTCAATGAAGAGGAGGATGGTGAGCTCCTGGAAAAAGAGTATGGGATCCCGCGTCGTTACCTGCGCCCCATCATGTCGCCCTGGGCGGCTAAGCGCCTGCACGAATATGGCGGCGACATCACCAAGTTCAAGGTCGAGAAGGTCCACCCATCGATCCTGGATCAGATCGCGGTCTCCAAGACAGAGCCCGGCGATGAGAACAACCAGGATATCTCCTCCCTGGTCGGTAAGGTTGATATTCGCCAGCTGGAACACTTTGCTCAGGATGACGCCGATGCCTACAGCTACTCCGGCGCCCTGTGTAAATCTAACCAGGGCCTGATGGAGTTTGTGGAGATGTTTAAGGCACCAATCAAGGTGCTGCATCCTCTGCTGACGGCGACCCAGGAGGGCAACTACAACGGAACCGAAGGTCTGTCGGCCCTGCCCTTTGACGGGATCATCCTGGCTCACTCTAACGAGTCGGAATGGCAACACTTCAGGAACAACAAGAACAATGAGGCATTCCTGGACAGGGTCTTCATCGTCAAGGTTCCTTACTGCCTGCGCTGCTCTGAAGAAGTTAAGATTTACGAGAAGCTGCTGCGCAACTCCGAGCTGACCGATGCCAAGTGTGCCCCGGGAACTCTCAAGCTTTTGGCCAACTTCTCTGTGCTGTCACGCCTGAAGAACCCTGAGAACTCCAGCATCTATTCCAAGATGCGAGTCTATGATGGTGAAAGCCTCAAAGACACGGATCCCAAGGCAAAATCCTACCAGGAGTACCGTGACTTCTCCGGCATCGATGAGGGAATGAACGGCCTTTCGACCCGCTTTGCCTTTAAGATCCTGTCGCGGGTATTTAACTTCGATCACACCGAGGTTGCCGCCAACCCGGTTCACCTCTTCTATGTGCTGGAGCAGCAGATCGAACGTGAGCAGTTCCCTCAGGAGACCCATGATCGTTACCTGGAGTTCATCAAGGGTTATCTGACGCCCAAGTATGTGGAGTTTATCGGCAAAGAGATCCAGACCGCCTACCTTGAGTCCTACTCAGAGTACGGTCAGAACATCTTTGATCGCTATGTGACCTATGCCGACTTCTGGATCCAGGATCAGGAGTATCGCGATCCGGAAACCGGGCAGCTATTTGACCGGGCGGCACTGAACAACGAGCTGGAGAAAATTGAGAAGCCAGCCGGGATCAGCAACCCGAAAGACTTCCGCAACGAGATAGTCAACTTCGTGCTGCGTGCCCGCGCCAACAACGCAGGTAAGAATCCGAAGTGGACCAGCTATGAAAAGCTCAGAACCGTGATCGAGAAGAAGATGTTCTCCAACACAGAAGAGCTGTT
This sequence comes from Dongshaea marina, assembly GCF_003072645.1. Lineage (NCBI taxonomy): Bacteria > Pseudomonadati > Pseudomonadota > Gammaproteobacteria > Aeromonadales > Aeromonadaceae > Dongshaea > Dongshaea marina. The sequence continues at coordinate 2,117,653 of NZ_CP028897.1, read as the reverse complement.
GCCGGTGATCTCCTTCAACTCCAAGACCTCGACCGAAGAGCAGAAGAAGCACGACGATTTTGTAGCTCGCATGATGGAAAAAGGGTATACCCGCAAGCAGGTTCGCCTCCTCTCCGACTGGTATCTGCGTGTGCGTAAATCATCCTGATCCCCGGATGTGAGAAGGAGGAAGTATGGCGCATTTTATTGACCGCCGGCTTAATGGTAAGAATAAGAGTGCTGTCAACCGACAGCGCTTTATTCGCCGCCATAAGCAGCAGATCAAAAAAGCGATCTCCGATGCTGTGACCAAGCGTAGCGTCCAGGATCTGGAGAATGGAGAGAGTGTCGGGATCCCAACCCGCGACATCTCCGAGCCAGTCTTCCACCAGGGCCAGGGGGGTGAGCGCGAGCGTGCTCACCCCGGCAATGACAAGTTCACCCCGGGCGATCGGATCGATCGTCCCCAGGGTGGTCAGGGTCAGGGCTCAGGTGAAGGACAGGCCAGTAATCAGGGTGAAGGTGACGATGACTTCGTATTTCAGATCTCCAAGGATGAATACCTGGATCTATTATTCGATGATCTGGAGCTACCGAACCTGCAACAAAACCAGCTGAATAAGTTGGTTGAATACAAGACCTTCCGGGCTGGCTTTACCGCCGACGGGGTACCGGCCAACATCAATATTGTTCGCTCTTTGCAAAACTCCCTGGCGCGACGGGTAGCTCTGCAGTCCGGCAAACGCCGACGCCTGCGAGAGCTCGAAGAGCTGTTGTCTGAGCAAAAGAAAAATGGCGCAGATGTTACCGAAATTGAAGCGATAGAGAGTGAGATCGAGGATCTGAAGCGACGCATCGGCGCGGTGCCTTTTATCGACACCTTTGATCTTCGCTACAACAACTTTGTGAAGCGGCCAGTCCCCTCCACCCAGGCAGTGATGTTCTGCCTGATGGATGTCTCCGGCTCGATGGATCAGGCGACCAAGGATATGGCGAAGCGTTTTTATCTGCTGCTCTATCTGTTCCTGACCCGCACCTATGAGAATGTTGAGATCGTATTTATCCGCCACCACACCCAGGCCAAAGAGGTGGATGAGCATGAGTTTTTCTACTCACAGGAAACCGGTGGCACCATAGTTTCCAGCGCTCTGAAACTGATGATCGAGGTGATGGAGGAGCGCTACCCGGCCGATCAGTGGAACATCTATGCCGCCCAGGCATCGGATGGCGATAACTGGGCCGATGACTCTCCCCTGTGCCGGGAGCTTCTGACCAAGCAGATCATGCCGTTTGTTCGTTATTTTAACTATATCGAGATCACCAACCGGGCCCATCAGACCCTGTGGCATGAATATGAGACTGTGGCTCAGGAATATCCAAGCTTTGCCATGGAGCACATTCGTCAGCAGGAAGATATCTATCCGGTGTTCCGCGAGCTCTATAAGAAACAGAGCGTCAAGGCAGCCTCGTAAGGAGAGATGATGCCCAGAAAGAAAAAAGTTATACGCCTGGATGACGGGCCTGACTGGACGTTTCCACTGCTGCAGGAGTACCACGAAGAGATCCAAAAGGTGGCCGAGCATTATCGTCTCGACACCTATCCGAATCAGATCGAGGTGATCACCGCTGAGCAGATGATGGATGCCTACTCCAGTGTCGGGATGCCCATCGGCTACCATCACTGGACCTTTGGTAAAAAATTCATCCAGACCGAGCAAAACTACAAGCGTGGTCAGATGGGGTTGGCCTACGAGATAGTGATCAACTCCGATCCCTGTATCTCCTACCTGATGGAGGAGAACACCATGCCGATGCAGGCACTGGTGATCGCCCATGCCTGCTATGGCCACAACTCGTTTTTCAAGAACAACTATCTGTTCAAGGCCTGGACCGATGCCAGCTCCATCATCGACTACCTGTTGTTTGCCAAGAACTACATCTCTGAGTGCGAAGAGAAATATGGGATCGATGAGGTTGAACGCCTGCTGGATGCCTGCCACGCCCTGATGAACTATGGGGTTGACCGCTACAAGCGGCCACAAAAGCTTTCTCTTGCCGAAGAGAAGCGACGTCAGAAGGCGCGCGAAGAGTATCTGCAAAGCCAGGTCAACGCCTTGTGGAAGACCCTTCCCAAGCAAAAGGAGAGTACCGAGCAGCAGGAGGCTCGATACCCTTCGGAGCCTCAGGAGAATATTCTCTATTTCATTGAGAAAAATGCACCTTTCCTGGAGCCCTGGCAGCGTGAGCTGGTGCGGATTGTTCGCAAAATAAGTCAGTATTTCTACCCGCAAAAGCAGACTCAGGTGATGAACGAGGGCTGGGCCACCTTCTGGCACTACACCATCCTCAATCACCTCTATGATGAGGGGAAACTGAGCGATCGTTTCATGATGGAGGTGCTGCACAGTCATACCAACGTGATCTATCAGCCCCCCTATAACAGCCCCTACTATTCAGGGATCAATCCTTACGCCTTAGGGTTTGCGATGTTCCAGGATCTGCGACGGATCTGTGAAGAGCCAACCGAAGAGGATAAATACTGGTTCCCGGATTTTGCGGGCAGTGACTGGATCGAAACCCTGCATTTTGCGATGCAGAACTTCAAGGATGAGAGCTTTATCAGCCAGTTCCTGTCACCCAAGGTGATGCGGGATCTTAAGCTGTTCTCGGTGGAGGACGATGATCAGAAATCCTATCTGAGTGTCACCGCGATCCACAACGAAGAGGGCTATCGCCGGCTGCGCAACACCATGGCTCAGCAGTACAACCTGAGTAATCTTGAACCCAATATTCAGGTGTTTAACGTCGCCATCAGGGGCGATCGCTCACTAACCTTGCGCTATCGCCCCCATAACCGGATCCCGCTGGCTGACAGCAAAGAGGAGGTGATCAAGCACCTGTATCAGCTGTGGGGATTCAAGGTGATACTGGAGCAGGAGGATGATAGCGGTAAAACCGAAATCATCGCTCAGTGCCCGGCCGAGACCGAAGCTGCGAGTGAGAAAGCAGCGACAAGCTAGATGCCAGCCGTCTGCTCCGGAAATTGAACGGGTAACCGCTCACTCATCCGGCTCCACAAATCTCCAACCCTTTGGGCATACTCTGCCTGAAGGGTTGGAATCACCTCATAAGAGCCCTCCCCCAGCTTCACCCCAAGCTCAGACCAGTAATCAAAAGCGGCCTGTCTCGCTTCGGGCTCGGAAAAGTAAAACTCACAAACCCTCTGGTACAGAGACCTCAGTCCGTTGAACATCAGGCGGTAGGCACAGTTACCGGCATGTTGTTGAATCAGTTCACAAAAGCTCAGCTCAAATGCCTGGTACTCAGCCCCGGTATCTTCGAGTGAGTCGAGCTCACTCAGCAGCCGCAACAATGGTTCTTTGACATCAGCAGCCACACCTTCCAGGTAAAGAGTCCGGGTTTGCATCACAGCTTCAAGCACCTGTTGACTCATGGCCGCCACCTCGGCCTGCACCGAATTAAGACGAATCAGGGTCTCCAGCACATTAAGCCCGACACAGGACCAGAAATCGTTGACCCGGGTTGGTTTGCCATGTTGAATCTTTAGCCAGCCATCCCGGGCAAGGCGTTGCAAGACTTCACGCAAGGTGGTCCGGGTCACCCCGATGAGCTCGGAAAGCTCACGCTCGGCAGGTAACACTGTTCCCGGCGCAAATCGGTTCTTCCAGATTGATTCGATAATATACTCTTCAGCAAAGCCGGCAGGGCTCTGAGCTCTAATGACCATCTACAGCCGTCTCTTAGCAAGGAATAGCGACAATCCGGCGATAATAACAAAGGGCAGTAAACGATAACAAGTCTGGTGCGACCAGTTGACCGGCCTGTTTAGAATAAGATGACATTCCCTTTCTGAATCAACTAGTTTTGAACTAGGCTAAGAATAATAAAGGGCAAAAGAGATAACTATAAGGCGATAAGCCCAAACACTTTTAATTTTGGTTTCACACTAAACAGGGACATAACATACTATGGCTATCAGTTTAGGACGTGCCTTTGGGCACAACTTCCTAGGACACTCGCCACGATGGTACAAGTACACCATCATAGCCTGTCTGGTCATTAACCCCATTTTGTTCTGGCTCAACCCCTTTGTCGCAGGATGGTTACTAGTGATCCAGTTCATCATGACACTGGCGATGGCGCTCAAGTGCTACCCGCTGCAGCCCGGGGGGCTGCTGGCCATTGAGGCCGTGATTATTGGCATGACGAGTCCGGCCCAGGTCAAACATGAATTGATTGCAAATATCGAAGTGTTGCTGCTGCTGATCTTCATGGTTGCCGGCATCTACTTCATGAAAGATCTGTTGCTGTATCTGTTCACCAAACTCTTGGTGCGGATCCGCTCCAAGATAGCACTGTCAGTGGCATTTTGCTTCGCCGCCGCTGTGCTCTCAGCATTCCTTGATGCACTGACGGTCATTGCGGTGATCATTAGTGTCGCGGTTGGCTTCTATGCCATCTACCACAAGGTTGCTTCCGGCAAACACTTCACCCATGATGATCACGATCACAGCCACGACCATGATCTGCATGAGCTTAAGCGCCGCGATCTGGATCAGTTTCGAGCTTTCCTGCGCAGTCTGATGATGCATGCCGCCATAGGAACCGCTTTGGGGGGCGTCTGTACCCTGGTCGGAGAGCCGCAAAATCTGATCATCGGCGAGCGTGCCGGCTGGCACTTTGTCGAGTTCGCGATCCGCATGTCTCCGGTCACCTTCCCGGTTTTGATCTGTGGACTCATCACCTGCGCCATTCTCGAGAAAACCCATTGGTTTGGCTATGGTGACAAGCTCCCGGAAAGTGTCCGCCACATCATCCTGGAGTATGATGAGCACCAGGACTCCCACATGTCCCATAAGGATTATGCCAAACTCATTATCCAGGGGGTGATCGCTCTGTGGCTGATCGTGGCTCTGGCTCTGCATCTGGCTGCCGTGGGCCTGATCGGTCTGTCGGTCATTATTCTGGCGTCGGCCTTTACCGGTGTCACCGAAGAACATGCCATCGGTAAGGCATTTGAAGAGGCCCTGCCCTTTACCGCACTGCTCTCGGTGTTTTTTGTGATCGTGGCGGTGATTATCGATCAGCACCTGTTCGAGCCGATCATTCAATGGGTATTGCAGGTCGAAAAAGAGCACCATCTATGGCTATTCTACCTGGCCAACGGGGTGCTATCGATGGTCAGTGATAATGTGTTTGTCGGCACAGTGTATATCAATGAGGTCAAGGCGGCCCTGATGAATGGTGTCATCGATAATGATCACTTTGATATGCTGGCCGTTGCGATCAACACCGGAACCAACCTGCCCTCGGTGGCAACACCTAATGGTCAGGCTGCATTCCTATTCCTCCTGACCTCAACCCTGGCGCCCCTGCTGCGCTTATCATACGGACGCATGGTCTGGATGGCACTGCCCTACACTATCGTGCTGGGAATCGTGGGCCTGATTGCGATCTCCTTCCTGCTGCATCCGATGACACAGCAGTTTTATGAGTGGGGAATCATCTCCCACCATACTCTCAGTGAGATGTCCAACGCGGCCAGCTCAGCCCACTAACCTCCAACGCGACCTCAGGCAAAAGCCTGAGGTCGCGTTTTCCCATATATTTTTCAATGATTTTATGATTGAATTGCAATCTTCATCCAACACAATGTGACACTATGCTGGATTATCTGAACCAATTTACCCGACACAGAGGCGCCTGGCTGCTACTGGCAGGCGGCGCTCTGTTTCTTGAGTTATGTGCCCTGTTCTTCCAATACGTGCTGAAATTAAGCCCGTGTGAGATGTGTGTTTATGAGCGGGCAGCCGTACTGGGGATCCTGCTGGCTGGCTTAATCGGAGCCATCGCACCGCGGTTTTTCGCGATCCGCTGGATAGGATTTCTGCTGTGGGGTTATAGTGCCTTTCGCGGCCTGCAGCTTGCACTGGAGCACGTACAGATCCAACTCCATCCATCGCCGTTTCAGGTCTGCTCGCTATTTGCCCAGTTCCCCTCCTGGATGCCCCTGGAAAAAATCGCTCCCTGGATGTTTACCCCGCTGGGTAGCTGCACCGAGATCGATTGGCAGTTTTTAGGCCTGACTATGCCGCAGTGGATGGTTGGGATCTTTGCCCTGTTCCTGGCACTGTTTTTCATCTTCGGCCTGCTGCAGTTCAAGAGAAAAGCGTGCAACAGCTGCTGCAATTGTAACTAGCTTTCGTGAGATGGGGGCTGACACAGCTCCCCAGCTCAAGTCAGAAGTCCCGATGATCCCAGGTATCCTTGTCCTCATCAGCGCTCTTGCGGCGATCCTGACCCGAGCGACGCTCAGCCTTCTCCTCACCCGGCTCAAAACGCACTGTCTCTCGCCTGTCTCTTTGAGTTCGCCGCTCTTTGCCACTGCGCCGCTCCGGCCCACTGTACTCTTCTGAAGGCTTCTGCTCACCCCCCCTCTTTTTAGGGTGGATCTGCTCTTCAACCTCTTCGTCGGTCATGAGCCTGAGTTCTGAGTTATCGTCTGCCATGGTGATAATCCTCTACTCGCCTGTTTTTAGTTTGAGTAGATCAGGGATAGTGCGCAAGATTTTAGTGGCAAATTCGGTCTCATAGATATGGCTCATCGACAAAGGGGAACAGGATGCGTAGCTCCTCTATCCGTTGGATGATTCTCGGTTTAATCATCCTGCTGTTTGCTGGGTGCTTCTTATGGTACCAGCACTCCAAGATGGCGATAGCAACCGAGAATGCCCTGGTTGATCCCAATGAGATTCTCTCGGGTGGTCCCCCAAAAGATGGGATCCCGGCACTGCTCAAGCCCAGATTTATCGCACCGGGGCAAGCCCGCTATCTCAAGAGCAGCGATCCTGTGGTCGGTGTCACCATCAATGGACAGTCCAGGGCCTACCCGATCAAGATCCTCAACTGGCATGAAGCCGTCAATGACACCCTGGGAGGAGAGCCTATCGTCGTCACCTTCTGCCCCCTAACCCAGAGTGCACTGGTCTTTGAGCGCAAGATCGCTGGCAAAACCCACACCTTTGGGATCTCTGGCAAGCTCTATAAGAGTAATGTGTTGCTGTACGACCACCAGACCGACAGTCTCTGGTCGCAGCTTAAGGAAAAAGCGATCACAGGTCCCATGTCTGGAGCCACGCTTAAACAACTGCCATCGGTTCAGATCTCCTGGAAGAACTGGCAACGCAAGCAAGCCGCTACCGAGGTTCTCTCAGATGACACAGGTTACAACCGTGACTATTCGGTCGACCCTTACGCCGGTTACTATCGTTTGGGAAGCCTGATGTTTCCGGTTGGAGAGGTCAGAACCGATCTTTCAGCTAAGACCCTGGTGGTTGGGATCCAGACTCAAGGGGTCTCTAAAGCCTACCCGGTGGAGCTGTTTAAGACGTCAGATAAATTGAGAAGAGATCATATTAAGGGAAGGGAGATCCATTTTGAGCTCAGTCAGGAGAATGAAGTCATCTCGGTGAAAGATCAACAAGGGCGCCTCATCCCCCACATCTTCTCCTACTGGTTTGCCTGGCAGGCGTTTCACCCACAAACCGAGCTTTACTCACCCGTTGCAGCCGATTCATGATAGCTTCCGGCCCTGGATATCTGCGCCAGGGTCACTCCTTCCTGGAATAACTTTTCAGCAACAAAGGCTTTTTTTATGAAAGCGCTGGCCGTAAACTGATTCAATCAGGGATGTCAGAAGCCAAGGAGGCCGAATGCTGCAGTTTACTTCGCGCAAAACCAAAGAAGGAGTTATCCTCTGGGCAAATGAGGAGCTCCTGCTCTCCCTCTACCATTTCGTGCTTGATGTGACCCGCCAATCGATGATGCTCCGTGACGATGGCCAGTGTGAAAAGCTCGCCTCTGAGATCAAAACTGCATACAACGGCCTCAGCCATAAAAAAACAGTGCGTAAAGGCAAAGACAGGGTCACCCTGTTAGGCTTTGAGTTAAATTGGGTTCAGTTTATCGCTCAGCTGGCTCTTTTGAGAACCGCACTCTCATATATGGATAGCTCTAAAAAAGAGCAGTACCACATGTTCCTGCTCGAAGATCTTCTGGAGCAAGCCCTCAACTGTAACTTCCCAAGAGAGGCCCCGTTGATCCTGGCCACCTATCACACCTTTTTATTGGGACACAGCGAAGCCGAGCTCAATGGTCAGGATAGCATCAACCGCTGTATCTCTATCTATCTGGCAACCCCCAGTAGTGAGCGACGCACCAAGTTGGCCCCGCTGCTGGGCACTCTGTGCCCACACCTGCACAATGAACAGTTCAGTGCGACCTTTCGCACTCATCTTGAAGCCGCCCAAACGGCCTGAAATAGCATGCAGTAAGTCTGGTGTGCTTACTGCATGATCAGGTTATTGTTATCCAGCAGATCCTGCAGTGCCTGCTCCTCAGTCCAACCAGGGTTTGCTGCGTGGGCATCAAAGTTATCCAGCACCACGGTCACATCATCGGCAGCGGTTCCGGATGTGCCATTAGTATGGACCGTCAATACAGTATCAACCACGCCATCGCTGCCGGTATTAAACGCCAGCTCCAGGTAATTTGCTACATTACCGGGATCATAGCTCTGCATGATATTGCGCAGATCCAGTTGATCCCCCGCATCAAACTTCTCTACCTCAAAACTGTTGATCTCTGAAACTGGATAATCCGGGATCACGAAGTTCTCCTGAGTGGCCTCGGTTTCCACCCCATGCAGTACCATCTTGTTGGACTCAAAATCATTGGCATCCAGGTTATTGTTGGTATGTATCGGGCGAAGTCGCAAAACAACATCATTGAGATCGTTATCGTAATAGCCCCCGGGGTTGAGCACCTTATCGACATCTTCAATCCCTATGGTCACCGAACCATCACCATTTTGGGTAAATTCAAAGTGATCGGTCTCATCTGTATTAAAGCTGGTATGGCTAAAGAAGATGCTGGTCGCCACCGGGCTGCCACTTCCATCCAGGGTTGCACTATACTCCCCGCTCCCAGGATCCCGGGTCAGCTCAAGGTTACTGGCACTCACCGGGCCATTATTAAAACTGGTACCTGCCCCATCACTTAAGAGGAAAAAGCCCACATCATCATCAAAGTCAAGAGTCTTAAGGTGCTTATAAAACACATCCCCCGCATCGACCATGTTGGATTGTGAGTCGAGAATGATCTCTATGCTGCTGGTATCTATCTGCCCATTAGCGTCGAGCTTATAGATCCCCAACACATTATCAAAGCCGATCGTGTGCTGATCCAGCACTTCGATCTGGTACTGCCCGGGACTCTCGTTGAGCACAAAATCGATGCTACTATTGACCGAATCACCGTCCCGGTCAACGTACTCATAGTTGAGGGTAAAGTCCTGGGTACTCTCGCCACTCGCTCTGAAGCTATAGGCCCCGGTGCTGTGATCAAAGGTCAGTACCCCAATCTCTGTACCGGTCGCTGCACCGCCTGTGGTATAAACCGTCATGGAGGCCGCACCCTGGGTATAGGTCGAGGTTTCAATACCGGTACCACTGACCCAGACGATATTGATCGAGGTAGTTTCTATCAGCTCAGAAGGGAGCAAGGCTGTTCCACTGATGAGATCCTGGAGTGGTTCACCGACCGTATCCACCAGAGTATCATTGAGATCTCCCGAGCTCTTCCAGTCTACCTGAGTCACCTGGGCCGACTCACCCACCGCCATCGCATTCAGATAATCACTGGGAGATGAGCCGTTATAATTAGTGACACTCTCCTGCATGATCCCTAACACATGATGCTCATCAAACAGATCGCCACCTAATACCCGATCCATACTAGCTTGCAGCGCCGCCGGGGTGTTATTTGCATCGAAGGTTGCGTCGGGACCCGGCCCCTCCACCGCTCCACCGTGATAGGGCAAGCCATCGGAAATAAAGTAGTAGCGGGCCTCGCCTGAGCCTATCTCAGACTTATAGCCTGCTCCTCCATTGGTGCCATCATCCCCGGTGACATAGTTATAGAGATCGTTGGCTGCATCAGAGTAATCCGTATAGGAGGCGGGTGTCAGGCTATTGAGCCAGCTGTCCAGGGCACTGAGATCCGGGGTATCACTCTTGCTAATGGTGATTGGGGCTGATCTGGGTCCCGCATCACCAGCAAAAGTGAGCCCGTGAAAGACCACGTCCCCCTCCTTGGCATAGGCTTCCACCATATTGTGAATCGACTCGATTGCAACCTTCATCGCATGAGGTTTGGTGGCATACTCGCTGGGATCCAGGAGATCAAACTGAACCCCGTTATCCCACCACATAGACTCAGAGATATCTAAGCTAACCACCAGCTGGTAGGTCACAGTATCCATATTGACCGATACCGCCTGGCTTACCGGAGCGACTGTGTCCGGGATCCAATCCTGAATATTCAGAGTCAGGCTGGCACTATCCGCAGTGACACCCGCAGTGTCATGGGCATCGACCGTGAATGTCAGAGCCTTAATATTCTCGCCGTTGGCTGAATCATGCTCAATCGATTTTAACAGCGTGGTTTGAACCGTGGCCGGCTCACCATTATTGAGCTGGACGGTAAATACCGGATCATTACTATCTCCGGTATGAATAGTGAGGGTAGAGGTCCCATCACCAGAAACCTGCAGGTTATTTCCTCCCGAAGTCAGGCTGGTGATAGCATTGAGTTCAGCGGCCGCCAGATTAAACACCAGATCATTGGCGTTGACACCAAAGCTTGCCGAGTCACTATCACTACTGGCACCACTGAGATCGGACTCCTGAACATCCAGAGCAACATCATTGAGGGTATTGAGATCATTGATACCAGTCTCAACCATAGCCATACCCGCCAAAACTGTTCCCTGGGATGGAGATGAGATACGTACCCGGTAGCGCTCAGTTCCTTCAACCCAGCTATCGGTATTGGTTTTGATGGTGACAGGTATGGTCTGTCCCGCACTCAGGGGACCATTAATCGTCAGGGTCTGATCCGCACTATTATAATCAACACCCTCGGTCGCAATGACGCTGGTGCCATCTTGGGTGACAAGCTCAAGGGTGATACTCTCTCCGGCAAGGATTTCACTCCCTCCAATAGTGATGAGGTAATGAGCAAACTCACCTTCATTTACCGCTGCATCCCCACTCAAGGCAAAGGTCAGCTCACTGAGCACGCTGGCATCGGTTATGGTAGTCACCACAGGCGTGGTATCTTCGGTCACATTTTCATAGCTGGCACTGGTGATATTGGCGCTATTAGCGTCCAAAGCGACACTGAAGGTCTCTGCCGTATCCACAATCGCATCATTAATGCTGGATGCACTGAAGATCTGATTGAGCTCAACCTGCCCACTGGAAGCCTTATAATCCTGGTTGAGTGTGGCTGTAGCATCGGTGAAGGTTACATCCACGGTTCCCGCAGCCCCGGCGATCTCATCACCATTGTGGTCCACTAAAATCGCTTTGTAGTAGGCCTGCTCACCCTCTTTCACCAGCTGATCATCAACAATCACGTAAGAGCCATCGGCAAACAGCAACCGCTCCACACTATAGAGATCATCGCCCCACTCATAGGTATCCACGCCATCGTTGGCCGGATCATCCGGGCCAAGTGCTGAGTTATATCGGGTATCTTTCACATTTATATGAGCGTTGACCCCGTGATCTCCCATATCTATGCTGTAATCGGCAAAGTTCCCCCTGTAGATCACCGTATCCAGGCCATCAGAAGCATTGAATCCCGCCGCCTGGTTGCCCCCATAGATAGCATCATCCCCCTCTCCGGAGATAAAGACATCATGACCATCAAAGCCCACCATCTGATCCGACATCTCTTTCGCATCAAAAAACTCATCGATGGCAACATCCTTATCCCCGAGGAGCTGCTCATTAGAGGAGGTTCCAATCAGGTTTGCATCTGTTTCACTAATAATCTCAGCGGTTCGGCTCGAGTAATCAAAACTGCTTTCAACCTCACTGATGGTGCTGCTACCTATGGCATTACCGGAGCTATCAACAGCTATCAACTTCACGGTTACCGTGTCCTGAGGATCCGATCCCGAGTCATCGGTTATGGTGGTTTCCACCGCACTGGAGGCAACCGGGCTTCCGCCACCATCGATCACTGTGCCGTTGCTGGGGCTACTGATCTGGAGCTGGAACGACTCCGGACTCTCAGCAAATGCATCGTCCACAGTGGCGACCGTCAGTGGAACCGAATCCCCTGCGCTCAGGGGCCCATGGATGGTGAGGGTCTGATCGGCACTGCTATAATCCACTCCTTCGGTGGCACTGGCAATGCTTACCCCATCCAGGGTATCGAGCTTGATCGTCACACTCTCACCGGCCAGGATATCGGTACCGCCGATGGTGATGGCATAGCTTGCGCTGCCACCCTCGACCACATTCGCATCACCGCTCAACGCATAGGTCAATCGATCCAGGGCCGAACCCAGGTCAAAATCAAGGTGACTGGCCACTATGTCACCATCTACATCCAGGAGCTCATAGTTCACATTGAAATGCTCCTGGAGACTGCGATTATCGTTCAGAGTAAGGGAGTACTCGCTTGTGGTGGGATTGATCCTGAAGGTTCCAAGGTTTACCGAAGCATCATCAATAATTGCCTGTGAGTACCATCCATTCCCTTCATCTGTGATCTCCCCAACCTTGTCCCCCTTCTCATCATAAATATCCAAAGAGCTATTGGGACTCTCCAGAGTACTTGCATTCTTAAACACATAGGTTCTGACCTGTACCCCCTGCTCTGCATCAACCCCAAAATCGATGGTGGTTGAGCGGATCTCGGCACCTTCCACCAGGTTGAGAGAGCCGGTGATAAGATCGCCTGAATAGCTATTGATCCCGGAGAGATCCACACTCTCAGCCGGCAGAGTTTCGGGAATAGAATCCTGAATATTGACGGTCAGGGTTTGACTCCCCACAAGATCGCCATCTGCATTTTTTGCCTCGACCCCAAGATCGATACCCAACCAATTTTCCCCCTGGACCTGGGGATGCTCAATTGGCTTAAACAACTCAACATCCGCAGAGGAGCCTGCCACATCACTGGTTAAGCTTACCCGAAATACCGGATCGGCCGGATTGCCGGTATGGGCGGTGATTGTGGTGCCATCATTGCTGTATTGCAGCGCAGCGCCGTTGGAGGTGATGGCATCGAGAGCATCTTGCTGAGCCTGGGTCAATGCAAAAGTGAGTTCAGAAGTTCCGGCCACAAAGCTGCCCGTTGCCGTATCTGAAGAGGTGCCTAAACCACTTTCTTCAACCGCCAGGGTCACCCCCTGCAATGCATCATCATCTGTGATGCTGGTCTCCAGCGTACTGGTGCCGCTGATACTGCCATTGCTCGGATTAGAGATCTGCACCCGGAAGGCCTCGTCCCCCTCAAGGAGCAGATCCTGGTTGGTCTGCACCGTAAAGTTAAAGCTATCACCCGCACTCTTCGGGCCACTGATGGTCAGGGTGCCATCTTCGCTGTTGTAGTCTGCCCCTTCGGTTGCACTGGTAATGCTTACTCCATCCAGGGTATTGAGATCCAGAGTGACACTCTGGCCAGCAAGGATCTCACTACCACCTATGGTGATCGCATAGTTTGCCTGATTGCCTTCAACCACACTTGAATCACCGCTCAGGCTGAAAGTCAGATCGTCGAGCACACTCGCATCCTTGATAGTGGTTTCCACAGTGCTGATGCCACTGATGCCGCCCTTGCTCGGATTAGAGATCTGCACCCGGAGTGCCTCATCACCCTCAACCTGCGCATCCTGAGTCGTCTGCACCGTGAAATCAAAACTGTCGCCCGCACTCATCGGGCCGCTGATGGTCAGGGTGCCATCTTTGCTGTTGTAGTCCACCCCCTCGGTAGCCGATGTGATCGAAACACCGTCTTGGGTATCGAGCTGGACAGTCACACTCTCGCCCGTCAGGATCTCACTGCCACCAATTGTGATTGCGTAGCTCGCTGCATTGCCCTCGACCACACTAGTGTCACCACTCAGGCTGAAGGTCAGATCGTCGAGTACACTCGCATCCGTGATAGTGGTCTCCACCACTCCGGAGCCGCTAACCGCCCCATGGGAGGGGTTACTGATCTCAAGGCGGAACGCTTCGTCTCCCTCAAGCTCGGCATCCTGCAGCGTGGTCACCGTCAATGGAACGATATCTCCACTACTCAGGGGGCCCTTGATGGTCAGGGTTCCATCTTCGCTGTTGTAGTCTACCCCTTCGGTTGCACTGGTAATGCTTACTCCATCCAGGGTATTGAGATCTATGGTGACACTCTCACCACTTAGGATCTCGCTGCCACCTAATGTAATTTGGTAGTTGGCAACCCCTCCCTCGGCCACGCTTGCATCTCCACTGAGGGTAAAGGTCAGATCATCAAGCTCACTGGCATCCATGATGGTAGTCTCGACACTCGATGATGCCACAGGTAAACCATCGGCATTGATCACCGTCCCCGCACTGGGATTACTGATCTGAAGCACAAATGCCTCATTACCTTCGGCCAAAGCATCCTGAGTGGTAGAGACCGTCAATGGAATGGTATCTCCGATACTATGGGGACCTCTGATGGTAAGGCTGCCATCGGCACTGTTGTAATCCACGCCTTCACTGGCGGAGCTGATACTCACCCCATCCAGGGTATCAATCCGAATCGTTACACTTTCTCCGGCCTGGATATCGCTCCCTCCAATGGTAAGCTGATAGTTGGCCGTATTCCCTTCAGCCACACTGCCATCTCCACTAAGGGCAAAAGTGAGGGTGCTCAGATCAAAGGTAAGGGTCGCTGGTGCTGAAACATCCGCGTCACTATCGATCAGATCATAGGTCACCACAAAGCTTTCGAGACTCTCACCAGATGGGGTGAAGGAGTAGGCTCCGGTTGAAAAATCCAGAGTCAGCTGACCAATCGCCTTTCCATCGGAGTCCTGCACAGTCAGTGGGAAATCCCCCTGAGAGTAGCTTTGGCCACCGATACTGGCCGAATTGATTGTAACGCCCTCGACCAGGTCAAGATTATCTGCAACTGCATCTCCGCTCACCGTGACCTGGGGAGGCGTTACCGTTGAGATCAATGCATCACTGAGTTGATTAGCACTGGTCATGGTCAGGAGATCCGAGGCCTCCCCCCCTGCCATCGCGATCAATGAATCATTGGAGGTTGCTGCAGTGATCCCGATCGACCAGTTCTCATCAAAGACATCGGCATTCTCCCCCTGCATGTTATTTGTCATCAATCCGGTCAGATAGCCAGGATCCGTATTCCCACTTAGGGGTACACCATCCGAGATAAAGTAAAGACGCCCCTCATCGGCTCTGATTTCATCTCGGTGAACATCCAGATAGCTGTTCAGGGTATTGGCGGCTAATTCATAGTCTGTCCCCCCTCCTGCCACCAAGGCGTTGAGCCAGCTATCCAGAGCAGTAAGATCAACGTCACCATTACTGTCCGCCTTGTTGATGGTGATCGAACCGGATTGGGAGGTAGCTCCCAGATCAGAAAACCCGATACCGTGAAAGACCACGTCGCCTTCCTGGGCATATTCGGTAACCATGTTGCGGATCGCTTCCTTGGAGACATCCAGCCGGCTCTGCTCTCCCGCACCAGCCACAATATCGGCCTCAGGGATCCAAGACATGGAGCCGGAGAGATCCAACACCGTCATCAATTGATAGGTTGGCTCGGCAACCACTGGGACATTATGTGAAGCACTAAGACCCTGATCGGGAGTAGCATCCTGAAAATTCACCTCCAGAGTCTGGCTGCTGACTCGATCACCATCGGCAGTTTTCGCTACCACATCCAACTCGGTATTCAGCCAGTTTGCCCCCTGTGCCGCCGGATGGTCGATCGCCTTAAACAGCTCTACCTCAGCCGTCGAGCCACCTTCGGCGCTATTGAGGCTGATCCTGAACACGGGATCGTCGGGATCCCCCGTATGGGCAGTAATCGAGGTTCCATCATTGGCATACTGCAGACTCACCCCATCAGAGGTAAGCGCATCCAGGGCCGCCTGCTGGGCCGGACTCAAGTCAAACACTAAGGCCTCGGTTCCGACCCCAAAGCTAGCGCTGGCAGTATCACTCCCCGAGGATAGATCTGCTTCATGCACGTTCAGGGCAACACTTTGTAAATCATCATTATCAAGAATTGTGGTCGTAACTTGCGTGCTCCCGCCAAGGGAGGATTCACTCCCCCGGGTGGAGGCAATAGATACCTGATAATTCTCTGCACTCTCAGAGAGAATGTCGTTGGTGAGTGCCACCGTGAAGTTAGCACTGGTCTGCCCAGCCGGGATGGTGAGGGTCGCCACCCCATCGGTGTAATCAACCCCACCACCGAGGGCCGTGCCATCGGCATAGCTGAGGGTCACCACCACATCCTCGGCTCCGGCCTTGTCCAGGATCACTGTGTAGTTGGCAGCACCATCAGCCTCGCCAACACTGAGATCGCCGGTGAGGGTCACAACCGGACCATCCAGGGCACCACCGCCGTCGGTGTCATCCAGGATACTGGTGGTGACCGAAGTGCTCGCTCCCAAGGAGGATTCCGCCCCCAAGGTTGAAGCAAGGGAGACGGTGTAGTCCTCATTGTTTTCAGATAGGGCATCATCGGTAATCGCAACCGTAAAACTGCCGATCAATTGCCCCGCCGGGATGGTGAGGGTCGCCACCCCATCGGTGTAATCAACACCCTCTCCCAGTGCCGTGCCATCGGCATAGTTAAGAGTCACCACCACATCCTGAGCCCCGGCCTTGTCCAGGCTCACTGTATAATTGGCAACCCCTGCAGATTCTCCGACACTGAGATCACCGGTGAGAGTCACAACTGGGCCATCCAGGGCGCCGCCACCATCGGTATCATCCACAATACTGGTGGTCACCGAAGTGCTGCTACCTAAGGAGGACTCAGCCCCATAGGTTGAAGCAAGGGAGACGGTGTAATCCTCAGCATTTTCAGACAGATCATCATCTGAGATGGCGACGGTGAAACTGCCGCTGAGCTGCCCCGCCGGAATGGTGAGGGTCGCGACGCCATCCGTGTAATCAACCCCCTCTCCCAGCGCCGTGCCATCGGCATAGTTAAGAGTCACCACCACATCCTGGGCACCGGCCTTGTCCAGGCTCACTGTATAATTGGCGACACCCGCTGACTCGCCGACGCTGAGATCGCCAATGAGGGTCACAACTGGGCCATCCAGGGGACCGCCACCATTTGTGTCATCCACAATTGTGGTGGTCACCGAAGTGCTCGCTCCCAGGGAGGATTCCGCCCCCAAGGTTGAGGCAAGGGAGACCGTGTAATCCTCAGTGTTTTCAGACAGGGCATCATCTGTGATGGCGACGGTGAAGCTGCCGCTGAGTTCCCCCGCCGGGATGGTGAGAGTCGCCACCCCATCCGTATAATCAACACCCTCTCCCAGCGCCGTGCCATCGGCATAGTTGAGAGTCACCATCACATCCTGGGCCCCGGCCTTGTCCAGGCTCACTGTATAATTGGCGACACCCGCTGACTCCCCGACACTCAGATCACCAGAGAGAGTGACTTGCGGGCCATCCAGGGCGCCCCCGTCAGTATCATCCACTATTGTAGTGCTGACCGAAGTGCTGCTACCTAAGGAGGACTCAGCCCCAGAGGTTGAGACAAGGGAGACGGTGTAATCCTCATTGTTTTCAGAAAGAGCATCATCGGTAATCGCAACCGTAAAATTGCCACTGAGTTCCCCCGCCGGGATGGTGAGGGTCGCCACCCCATCGGTGTAATCAACACCATCTCCCAGCGCAGTGCCATCGGCATAGTTAAGAGTCACCACCACATCCTGGACCCCGGCCTTGTCCAGGGTCACTGTGTAGTTGGCAACCCCTGCAGACTCGCCGACACTGAGATCGCCGCTGAGGGTGACAACTGGGCCATCCAGGGCACCACCACCATTTGTGTCATCCACAATACTGGTGGTCACCGAAGTGCTGCTACCTAAGGAGGATTCCGCCCCAAGGTTGAAGCAAGGGAGACGGTGTAATCCTCATTGTTTTCAGACAGGACATCATCTGTGATGGCGACGGTAAAATTGCCACTCAGCTGCCCCGCCGGGATGGTGAGAGTCGCCACCCCATCCGTGTAATCAACCCCCTCTCCCAGCGCCGTACCATCGGCATAATTAAGAGTCACCACCACATCCTGGGATCCGACCTTATCCAGGCTCACTGTGTAGTTCGCAACCCCTGCAGATTCTCCGACACTGAGATCGCCAGAGAGAGTGACTTGCGGACCGTCCAGGGCGCCACCACCATTTGTGTCATCCACAATTGTGGTGGTCACCGAAGTGCTGCTACCTAAGGAGGACTCCGCTCCCAAGGTTGAGGCAAGGGATACGGTGTAATCCTCAGCATTTTCAGACAGGGCATCATCTGTGATGGCAACAGTAAAACTGCCGCTCAATTGCCCCGCCGGGATGATGAGAGTCGCCACCCCATCCGTATAATCAACACCCTCTCCCAGCGCCGTGCCATCGGCATACTTAAGAGTCACCACCACATCCTGGGCCCCGGCCTTGTCCAGAGTCACTGTGTAGTTCGCAACCCCTGCAGATTCTCCGACACTGAGATCGCCAGTAAGGGTCACAACTGGGCCATCCAGAGCGCCACCACCACCGGTATCATCCACAATACTGGTGGTCACCGAAGTGCTGCTACCTAAGGAGGATTCCGCCCCCAAGGTTGAGGCAAGGGATACTGTGTAATCCTCAGCATTTTCAGAAAGAGCATCATCGGTAATGGCGACGCTGAAACTGCCGCTGAGCTGCCCCGCCGGGATGGTGAGGGTCGCCACCCCATCCATGTAGTCAACACCCTCTCCCAACGCCGTACCATCGGCATAGCTGAGGGTCACCACCACATCCTCGGCCCCGGCCTTGTCCAGGCTCACTGTGTAGTTCGCAACCCCCGAAGACTCCCCGACACTGAGATCGCCGGTGAGAGTCACAACTGGGCCATCCAGGGCACCACCTCCATTTGTATCATCCAAAATACTGGTGGTTACCGATGACTCTGTGCCTAGAGATGCCTTGCCTCCCGAAGTTGAAGCCAATGAAACCCTGTATTCTTCATGGCTCTCTGACAGGGCATCATCGACAATATCCACCGTAAAACTAACAGAGGTTTCACCGGCAGGAATAGTCACTGAGCTAACTCCCTCAGAGTAGTCAACACCACCGCCAATCGCTGTTCCCGGAGAGTAGTTGATATAGACGGTGATCGGTTCATCGCTCGGCCGATCCAAAGTGAGGGTGTAGAGAGCTTCTCCACCGGACTCATAGACTTGAGCCGGTCCAGACAGGGAGACGGTTGAAGCGGGTTTAATATACTCCACAGAATCTGTATGTTGAGCCTCGTGGACGTTTGATGGAGCATAAGATGTATCAAATCCCGCCTCTGCCAGGGTTTCATCGGCGGTACGTTCAAGAGTTACCCCTTGTTGAATACTATCTCTCTCCTCTGCACCGGATGTGGCGGTTTGTAAAACCCTGGTGAGATCTTCTCCAGCCGCAAGAGCCTGCTGCAGAGAGTCAAGATTCACTTCCCCCCGGCTAAACAGATAGGGAAAATCTGTATCATCGGTTGATTGAAAGCTAAAAACACTGCTCTCAGAGACTAGCTGGCTAAATTTCTCGCCCTGCAGCAACACAGAGCTTGCAGATCCGGTCACCACCATGGTGTTTGGAGAGATGGTCTGCCCAACCTCCAGCGGAAGCTCTTGCCCCCGGGAGTTGATCAAATAGGCATCACCATGAAGATGAGTGACAACACAACCGGCTATCTCTGTTGTTTGAGCCATGACCAACCCCCGGTTTCAATATCTGATCTTACGATCGCCTGCGTGCAATCTTACTGATCCATAGCCTAGTGTTGACCTGTCCCTGAACCTATAAGCCTAGTTAATTTTTTGAGATTCTGCACACCCACCAACCCACGGAGAAATAAGCTAGGGAACTCCCCTCTATCTAGTTTAGTCAAGCCAGCTCAATCAAGTGTACCGGAGGGAATCCACAGCTTTTGAGGGTAGCACAAAGCATTCAGAACGGTTGAGAAAATATTGATATCTCAATTATTTTTCATGTCGAAAAACAAAAAATGCAGCGGAAAGATGAAATATTATTCACATGAAATATTAAGAGGGATAATCATAATTAACAATATTACTCCTTTGGCTGAGTAATTCGATATCTCTGGTTAATCACTTCAGACCATATATTGCGTGATATACTCTGGTGCCTATCGTAAAACTCTTTTGAAAAAACCAGATACAAGCCTTCCTCTATGAATGGCTTTTCTGATTTGATAATTTTATTCTCAAGGTTCATCGCCTTCACTATTTTCTCACCCGAATGCTCCTCCATGATGACACCATCTGCTCTGCCCCGCTCTACCAGTTTCAAGGCAACTTCCAGTTGCTTTATATGAATATCACTTGCGTCAGCCTTTAGCCGCCGAAGCTTCTCTTCCGCTTTAGTCCCTGGAATGCTGATGATCCTCCATTTTCCACCATTGAATCTCTCACCATCCCAATTAATCTCTAAATCAGGGCGGTAGAAAAAAGAAAATCGAGCGATACCTATCTGATAATCCTTCATCGAGCTCCTTGATGAACCCGGGTAGGCCGCAAAACTCTCTCGTCCGGGATATAGACGGAAGGGAAGATAGCAATCGCCATATTGGACTTTAGATCAATTAAACACCGCTCCCATGGGCGTCTATATAAAGTGATTTTAATTCCATTCGTATTAAATGCAGCTTTTATTAACTCGACTAAACTACCCGGATTAGCCCTTACATAAGTATCCTCGCCAATAATATAGGGCGGGAAGCCGATATTTGGGTAACAAACCTTATTATTATCGGTCACGGCAAGCGCCGTCGTCAGTAAAATCACCAGCATCAGTTATAACCATGAGTTAATAACGCTTATTATGGTTTATGATACCTTTTTTTCAAGGCGTTTCCCCAAGGTCTTGAGTGTGCAACAACACTGCTCCTAAACCAGAAAAGCCCGGATAAACCGGGCTTAGGGAGTCCATTACAAAGGGAGTTATCTTTGCAAGACCTGCTGAACCTTGAGGCCTATCTCTGCGGGCGAACGAACTACATGAACACCGGCAGACTCGAGGGCCTGGAACTTGCTCTCAGCATCTCCCTTATTCCCCGCAATGATCGCCCCGGCATGTCCCATACGTTTCCCACTCGGCGCGGTTACTCCGGCAATATAGGAGATCACAGGTTTAGAAACATGCTCCTTAATATAAGCCGCCGCTTCCTCCTCGGCGCTGCCGCCAATCTCCCCGATCATCACGATTGCATGAGTCTCAGGATCGGACTCAAAGAGCTCGAGAATGTCAATAAAGTGCGAGCCTGGGATCGGATCCCCGCCGATGCCGACACAGGTCGACTGGCCCAGTCCAAGCTCAGTGGTCTGCTGCACCGCCTCATAGGTAAGAGTCCCGGAGCGTGAGACGATCCCTGTGTGCCCCTTCAGGTGAATATGCCCCGGCATGATGCCGATTTTGCACTCATCTGGGGTAATGACCCCGGGACAGTTGGGGCCTATCATCCGCACTCCCGCCAGATCCAGCTTCATTTTTACATCCAGCAGATCCAAAGTCGGGATCCCCTCAGTGATACAAACAATGAGCTTGATCCCGCCATCGATCGCTTCCAGAATCGCGTCTTTGCAAAACGGCGCCGGTACATAGATAACCGAAGCCTCGGCCCCTGTCTGCTCAACCGCTTCACGAACCGAGTCAAACACCGGAAGCCCAAGATGGGTCTCGCCTCCCTTGCCCGGAGAGACACCTCCCACCAACCGGGTTCCATAATCAAGGGCCTGCTGGGAGTGAAAAGAGCCCTGACCACCGGTAAATCCCTGACAGATCACCTTGGTCTGCTTGTTGATCAAGATACTCATGCACTCCTCCCGGCCGCTTCAACAACTTTGATGGCCGCATCGCTCAAGCTGGATGCGGTAATAAGATCCAATCCACTGCTCGAAAGGGCCGCAGCCCCCTCTTCGGCATGGTTACCCTCAAGACGGACCACCACAGGCACCGATACCCCCACATCCTGAACCGCACCGATAATCCCGGCGGCGATCAGATCGCAGCGTACTATGCCCCCGAAGATGTTAACCAGGATTGCGCTAACATTACTATCCGACAAGATAATCTTAAAGGCCTCAACCACCCGCTCACGGGTGGCACCACCACCCACATCTAGGAAGTTTGCTGGCTCGCCGCCATGAAACTTGATGATATCCATGGTTCCCATCGCAAGGCCCGCACCATTGACCATACAACCGATGTTGCCCTGCAGCGCCACATAGTTGAGCTCCCACTTGGAGGCCTGGTATTCGCGGTCATCTTCCTGGGAGCGATCACGCAAGTCATGTAACCTGGGCTGACGATAGATGGCATTGGCATCGACGCTAACCTTGGCATCCAGGCAGCAGAGTTTTCCCTCTTTGGTGATCACCAAAGGGTTGATCTCAAGCATCGCCAGATCCAGCTCTTTGTACATTTTGACGATGCCAAGAAACAGCTTGGTAAACTGCTTAAGCAGCTTCTTTTCCACCAACCCCAACTTGAAAGCAAGCTCACGAGCCTGGTAGGGCTGAGGGCCAACCAAAGGATCAATGGCAACGGTATGGATTTTTGCGGGATTGGTGCTGGCAACCGTTTCGATCTCGACCCCTCCCTCGCTGGAAGCGATGACAGCCATCCGCTGCAAAGATCGATCAACCACCACCCCAAGATAGAGCTCCTGAACACTCTCGGTACAAGCCTCGATCAGAATATGGTTGACTGGCTTTCCCTCATCGCCGGTTTGGTAGGTTTTCATCTCACGACCCAGCCAGTGATCCGAAAACTCCTTGATCTCAGCACGGGAGTGGCACAGCTTAACCCCTCCAGCCTTGCCCCGACCACCTGCATGGATCTGACACTTGGCAACCCATTGCTGCCCACCAATGCGCTCACACGCCTGTACCGCTTCCAGTGCCTTACCGACCACATAGCCCTCAGGCACCGGCATATCGTATTCGAGTAACAGGCGCTTGGCCTGATATTCATGAAGATTCATAATCCCAACGTCCTTTCGTCAAATAGAGGCATCACAGCCCCAAAGATAATGATCAACTACAACATCAGGCCTGTTGATCACGAGGCGGTGACTATACGCTCAGTAACAATCGATTCGGATCTTCTAAGAGCTCTTTGATCTTGACCAAAAAGCCAACCGACTCGCGGCCGTCAATGATCCTGTGATCATAAGAGAGCGCCACATACATCATGGGACGGATCTCCACCTGACCATTGATCGCTACCGGGCGATCCTGGATCTTATGCATCCCCAAAATCGCACTCTGGGGTGGATTGATAATCGGGGTCGACATCAAGGAGCCAAATACACCACCGTTAGTGATGGTAAAGTTGCCTCCCATCAGCTCTTCCACCGTCAGTTTGCCATCCTGCCCCTTCACGGCCAAGTTTTTGATCTGCTCTTCAATTTCGGCCATCGACAGCTGATCACAATCTCGCAGCACCGGTGTCACCAGACCCCGTGGCGTTGATACCGCAATGCTCACATCAAAGTAGTTGTGATAGACGATATCGTCCCCATCAATCGAGGCGTTCACTTCAGGATATTGCTTGAGTGCCTCAACCACGGCCTTCACATAAAAGGACATGAAACCAAGCCGGATACCATGCTTTTTCTCGAAAAGGTCACGATATTTCTTACGCAGCTCCATCACAGGCTGCATATCGATTTCGTTAAAAGTGGTGAGCATCGCAGTGCTGTTTTTCGCTTCCAGCAGTCGCTCGGCCACCCTTTTGCGCAAACGGGTCATAGGTACCCGCTCCTCACTGCGTGAAGCGGCCAGAGGCTTAACTTCAGGAGCCGAAGCAGAGGCTTTAGATATCTGGGCCAGCTTGGCTTCAACATCCTTCTTGGTCACCCGACCTGCCTTGCCGGTACCGGTAATTTTATCCAGATCCAGATCGTTTTCTGCAACCAGGCGACGCACGGTCGGGCTGAGATCACTGAGATCATTGGGCTTGAGGCGCTCACCTTCGGACACAGACTCAGCCGAAGCTTCCTTTGTAGCCGGCTTACTCTGTGCCTGTCCCGGCAACAGATTGGCCAATAGCTGACGCGCCAGGACCGTAGCCCCCTCCTCTTCAACAATCGAGTCGAGAACCCCGGTCTCAGGAGCCGGAACCTCCAGGACTACTTTATCAGTCTCAATATCAACCAGGACTTCATCCCGCTCAACAAAGTCACCCGGTTGCTTGTGCCAGGTCGCAACGGTTGCGTCAGCGACGGATTCGGGGAGATCTGGTACTTTAATTTCCACGCTCATTCATCTAATTCCTTACGACAATGATTGCTGGTTATTCAATCGTCAGAGCACTTTCAACAAGCGCCTTCTGGTTTTTAATGTGCACCGACATGTACCCCTCGGCCGAAGAGGCGGAGGCAACACGTCCTGCATAGCTTAACTTGGCGCCTTCTGGAAGGGCCTCGCGAATATGGTGTTGGCTACAATACCAGGCCCCCTGATTCTGCGGCTCCTCCTGACACCAAACAAAATCACGAACCTTGGCATAGCGACTTAAGATCTCACGAACCTCCTGATGTGGGAAAGGATAAAGCTGCTCGATCCGGATCAGCGCCACATCCTGCTGTTCATTGCGCCGGCGCTGCTCCAACAGATCGTAGTAGACCTTGCCCGAACACAGGACAATCCGCTTCACCCCTTTGGGATCAAGAGCATCAACCTCGCCAATCGCATTTTGGAACTGCCCCTCACTGAGCTCCTCCAGGCTGGAAACCGCCAGTGGATGACGCAGCAAAGACTTGGGTGACATCACAATCAGAGGACGACGCACCGGTCTTAACACCTGACGGCGTAACATGTGATAGACCTGTGCCGGCGTTGAAGGTACACACACCTGCATGTTTTGCTGGGCACACAACTGCAGGTAACGCTCCAAACGAGCACTGGAGTGCTCCGGTCCCTGCCCCTCGTAGCCATGAGGAAGTAGCAGGGTCAGGCCACACATCCGTCCCCACTTCTGCTCTCCGGAAGAGAGAAACTGATCCATCACCACCTGGGCACCATTGGCGAAATCACCAAACTGTGCCTCCCAGATGATGAGGCCTCTGGGTTCAGCTGTCGCGTAACCATACTCAAAAGCAAGAACAGCCTCTTCACTGAGGACGGAATCATAGACCTCAAACTTACCCTGTTCATTTGAGAGGTGGCACAGCGGAATATAGGTCGAGGCATCGCGCTGATGATGCAGCACAGCATGACGATGGAAGAAGGTTCCCCGTCCACAATCTTGGCCGGTGATCCGCACCCGGCTCCCCTCATCCAGCAGAGTGGCGTAAGCCAGGGTCTCGGCAAATCCCCAGTCGATCGGTTTTTCCCGGTTCGTCATCAAGCGGCGATCATCATAGATCTTCTTAACCCGGCTCTGCAGAGGGAAATCCTCGCTATAGCGGGTCATCGCCTCCCCAAGCTCCTGAAGTTTTTCAATGGAGCAGCCGGTCTGATAAGGAACATCCCACTCCTGGTTCAAAAAAGCGGTCCAATGGGTGTCCTGTTGCTCAGGCTCCTGCATCTCACGAACCATGGAGCGCTCCGACGAGAGTGCCTCACGATACAGATCCGCCATCGCATTGGTCTGCTCCAGAGTAAAGATCTGCTCCCGATCCAGCTTATCGGCGTAGATTTTTCGTGGTGTCGGGTGCTTTTTAATGGTCTGGTACATCAAAGGCTGAGTCGCATTAGGCTCATCCGCCTCATTGTGCCCATGACGGCGGTAACAGACCAGATCGATCACCACATCACGCTTGAAGGTGTTGCGATACTCCAGTGCCAGCTTGGTCACATAGGCCACCGCCTCAATATCATCGCCGTTCACATGGAAGATCGGCGCCTCAACCATCTTGGCAATATCTGTGCAGTAATAGGTAGAGCGAGCATCTGCCAGATTCGAGGTGGTGAAGCCGATCTGGTTGTTCACCACGATTCTCACCGTTCCCCCACCCCATAGGCGCGGGTTTGCGACATGTTAAAGGTCTCAGCCACCACCCCCTGTCCGGCGAATGCCGCATCACCGTGAATGGTGATCGGCAGAACCTGCGAGCCATCGGTGCATGAACGCCTGTCCTGACGTGCACGGACCGAACCTAAAACAACCGGATTGGCAATCTCAAGGTGCGAAGGGTTAAAAGCCAGCGCCAGGTGTACCGGGCCCCCCGGAGTCGCATAATCGGATGAGAACCCCTGGTGATACTTCACATCACCGGTTCCCCAACTGTCATCATGCTTACCGGCAAACTCATCAAACAGCTCCTGAGGCCGCTTACCCAGGACATTCACCAGAACATTGAGTCGTCCCCGGTGCGCCATCCCAATGACCGTCTCTTTGATCCCATCATCTCCGGCCTGGTAGATAAGCTCCCGGATCATAGGGATCAGTGCATCTCCTCCCTCAAGAGAGAATCGTTTGGCTCCCGGAAACTTAGCGCCCAGGTATTTCTCTAATCCCTCGGCCGCACTCAGACCTTCGATGAAGCGTCTTTTATCATCTTTAGTGAAGGTCCAGCGCCCTACCTCCGACTCCAATCGGTGCTGTAGCCAGTTTTTCTGCTCGAGATCACTGATATGGATATACTCAACCCCAACCGACCCACAATAAACAGACTCAAGCGAGTCAATTAGCTGGGAGAGATGCATGCTGGCCGGACCGGCCGAATAGTTCCCCACATGAAACTCATCGGCCAGATCACTCTCTTTTAAGCCGTGATAGTCAAGATGCAGGGCCTCAACTATTGGAGTAGCTTCCAACCCAAGGGATCCAGGTTAGCCCTCAGGTGACCACGGAGCCGGTAAGCATTAATTAGCTGCATCACCCTGGCCTGGCGCTCATCACCTCCCGGCTGCCCTGTCACTGGCTGCCTTGCCGGTGTCGCCAGATTTCGATAGTTGTCACGGATTTTAGAGTGGGGCTTCTCGACCAGATGCCCCTTCACTCTGGGCAGTTGGTCAAATAGCTCCCGCCACCTGGGGTCAACCTCCTCGGGATCATCGAGGTAAAGCTCATAGAGCTCTTCAACATAGGTCGCATTTGCCCCGGCCAGATACGATGATTCGAGCCACTCTTTCATTACGTCATTTCGCATCTTGCTTCCTTTATCATCTCTTCATGCCCTCTGCATCGCTTGGCTCCCGCTTAAGGGCTCAACAATAACTGCGTTGAAAAAGGCCGTATCAAACGGCCCGCTTTAATAGCATGGATTTAATATGACCGATTGCCCGGGTAGGATTGAGCCCCTTAGGGCAAACATCCACACAGTTCATGATCCCGTGACAACGGAACACACTATAGGAGTCATCCAGCTCTGACAACCGTTCCTCGGTCGCGCTGTCCCTGCTATCGATGAGCCAGCGATACGCGGCCAGTAAGCCCGCAGGCCCGACAAACTTATCCGGGTTCCACCAAAACGATGGGCAGGATGTGGAGCAGCAGGCGCAAAGGATACATTCATACAGACCATCAAGCTTGGAGCGCTCCAGCGGGGACTGCAGACGTTCCCGGGCTGGCGGTTGCTTGTCGCGGTTTTTCAGGTAAGGCTTAATTCGCTCATATTGGGCATAAAACTGCCCCATATCCACCACCAGATCCCGCACCACGGGCAAACCCGGCAGAGGGCGAACCACCACCCGGTTTCCCTTGGCAAGTAGATCGGATACAGGGGTGATACAAGCCAGACCATTCTTGCCGTTGATATTCATTCCATCGGAGCCACACACACCTTCACGGCAGGAGCGACGAAATGCCAGGGTAGGATCCTGCTCTTTGAGCAGCACCAGGGCATTGAGCAGCATCATGTCTGAGCCCTGAGGGATATCCAGTACATAATCGCGCATATAGGGTGCGTTATCTGTATCAGGGTTGTAGCGATAGATAGAAAAAGTGACGTTCATTGTCGATACTCCCTGAATCAATAAGCTCTGACTTTCGGTGGAAATGCCTCACGCACCTTGGGAGACATGTTGACCTCACGCTTGGCCATCTGCTCACTCTCGGGAAGATAGAGACTGTGGCACAACCAGTTTTTATCATCCCGCTCCGGATAATCAAAGCGGGTGTGGGCCCCACGGCTCTCGGTTCTGAAGTTTGCCGCCACCGCAGTTGCGTATGCCGTCTCCATCTGGTTATCCAGCTCCAGACACTCGATCCGTTGGGTATTAAACTCGCGACTGGTGTCATCCAATCTGGCATTTTGCAACCGCTCACGAATCACCTTGAGCTTCTCCAGCCCCTCGGCCATCGCATCACCTTCACGGAATACCGAGAAGTCGTTCTGCATGCACTGCTGCAGATCTTTGCGGATCTGCACCGGATCCTCGCCCTTACGGGTCCCTTCCCAACGATTAAAGCGTGCCAGCGCCGCTTCAATATCGGACTCACTGGCTTGGCGAGACTCGGTCATCGCATCCAGCGCCTCACCCAGATAAAGCCCGGTGGAGCGGCCAAACACGACAAGATCCAATAGCGAATTACCACCCAACCGGTTGGCACCATGCACAGACACAGACGCACACTCGCCCACGGCAAACAGCCCCTGGATCACCTGATCATTGCCCGCTTTATCCTGGGTCAACGCCTGACCATGAATATTGGTTGGGATCCCACCCATCATATAGTGACAGGTTGGAATAACCGGAATCGGCTCCTTGACCGGATCGATGTGAGCAAAGGTACGAGAGAGCTCACATACGCCCGGCAGGCGTGATTCCAGAACGTCTTTACCCAGGTGATCCAATTTGAGTTTGAGATAGGGTCCATCTGGCCCCTCAAAGGCACGTCCTTCACGGATCTCCTGCATCTCGGCACGGGCAACCACATCCCGACACGCCAGATCTTTGGCATTGGGCGCATAACGCTCCATGAAACGCTCGCCATCTTTATTGAGAAGGTAGCCCCCTTCGCCGCGGCACCCCTCGGTTACCAGGACCCCGGCACCGGCGATCCCGGTGGGGTGGAACTGCCACATCTCCATATCCTGCACCGGGACATTGGCGCGCAAGGCCATCCCCACCCCATCCCCGGTGTTGATATAAGCGTTGGTGGTGGAAGCAAAGATCCGCCCCGCACCACCGGTCGCCAGAACCACCGCCTTGGAGCGGAAGTAGACGAGTTCACCTGTTTCGATACAGATCGCGGTACAACCTACCACCTGATCATCCTGGTTCTTCACCAGATCCAGGGCATACCACTCAGAAAACAGATTGGTCTCATTTTTTATGTTCTGCTGATAGAGGGTATGTAACAGAGCGTGACCGGTACGATCCGCCGCCGCTGCGGTGCGAGCTGCCTGCTCACCGCCAAAATTCTTCGATTGTCCGCCAAAGGGGCGCTGATAGATGGTGCCATTATCAAAACGTGAGAAGGGCAGCCCCATATGCTCAAGCTCCAGGATCGCCTCGGGACCGGTCTGACACATATACTCAATCGCATCCTGATCACCGATATAGTCCGAACCCTTGACGGTATCATACATATGCCACTGCCAGTCATCCTGGTGTGCATTCCCCAGAGAGACGGTGATCCCTCCCTGAGCAGAAACGGTATGAGAGCGGGTAGGAAAGACTTTGGAAAGCAGGGCACAAGATTTGCCGGACTCAGAGATCTGCAGGGCCGCACGCATGCCTGCGCCCCCGGCACCAATCACCACGGCATCAAAATCATAGGTAGGAATCATAGGGTTATACACTCCACAGGACTGCGAGTCCTGACAGCAGATAGACCAACAAAACAATCACGATCACAAACTGCAACAGCATTCGCCAGCAATAGGGCTTGATATAATCAGACAGGACCTGCCATAAGCCGATCCAGGCATGAACCAGCACAGATAACAGGGCAAGCAGGGTAAAAACCTTGGTGAAGGTCATGGCAAAAAATCCCTGCCAGACAGGGTATGTCACCGAACTATGGCAGACAAAGAAACCAACCATATACAGGACATAAAGCAGGATAACAATCGCAGCGCCACGTAACAGGATAAAATCATGGGTTCCACTTCGCCCCAGTGATGCAGCATTTTTTACCATACCAACCCCCAGGACAAGATGGCCAACACGATCGCAACGATGAAAGAGACTTTGGCACTCATCTTGCCCGACTCCTTCTCCTCACAATACCCAAGATCCATGACAAGGTGCCGAACCCCGGCACAAATGTGATAACCCAAAGCGGTCAAAATTGCCCACAGGATAAATTTCACAAAAAAGTTATCGACCAGGCTGGCCACATGTGAAAAACCTTCGGGAGAGCTTAGAGACAGATTCAGTAACCATAGCAACACAGCCAAAGCAACAAAGATGATCACACCGGAAACCCGATGCAGAATCGAAGCAATCGCAGTGATAGGGAAACGAATCGTCGCCAGCTCAAGATTGACGGGTCGTTGTTTTTTATTCACGAATATTCACTCCATCGAGAGGTGCAGACAGACACAATCTCCTTGAAAAGACGTCTTGCGCGGCAACAGAACCGGTAAAAGTACATCTCCAGCAAAGTAAGCGGGGCTTGTGCTTCATTTGAACCGATTGGGACCGCGAAGCCAGTATACTCGCGGCCAACAGCAATTACAATCACATGACATTTACAAACAAAGGTGCAACCATTAACACAAAAAAGATACAGAGCAAGGCTGCTGAAGGGTGGTTCTGTAGTGTTATTACTCAAAAATCCAAGAAACACTGGGATTTTCGGCTTTGAAATGGGTTTGATGATGTTATTTATTTACAAAAATCTTTCATTTAGCTCTTTTAAAGAATTATATTTGCGGACAGATAGTGAGCAAAACGCCATCCGAAGGAAACATTTTATTTACAGATCACACAAAAAAAACCATCTTATTTGACATTTGACGACTGGATCGGTTGAAATAATCCCGATCGAAGCTGGCTCGCCGGATGAAATTTTCTCTCCCGGCCAGTCAGGCTCGACCTCATTTCCTCTGGATACCATATGAGAACAAGGAGAAGTACTATGGCTGAACAGAAAGCCACCCTGCAGCTTCCGGGATCGGAGCCAATAGAGTTTCCGCTCCTGTCAGGGACTGAAGGTCATGATGTTATCGATGTCAGAAAATTGGGTTCAAAGGGTTACTTTACGTTCGATCCTGGCTTTCTTGCGACCGCTTCCTGCGAGTCAGAGATCACCTATATAGATGGTGACAAAGGGATCCTTCTGCATCGTGGCTACCCGATAGATGAGCTGGCCGAATCAGCCGATTACCTCGAGGTTTGCTATATCCTGCTCTACGGTGAGGCTCCAACCAAACGTCAGTATGAAGAGTTCCGCCATATCGTCATGGAACATACCATGGTTCACGAGCAGCTGATGCGTTTTTATGCAGGTTTTCGTCGTGATGCACATCCAATGGCGATCATGTGTGGTGTCGTCGGCGCTCTGTCTGCCTTCTACCACGACTCGCTGGATATCAATGATCAGCGCCACCGTGAGATTGCCGCCTTCCGCCTCATCTCGAAGATGCCGACCCTGGCTGCCATGAGCTACAAATATTCTGTTGGCCAGCCATTTATCTACCCACGTAACAATTTAAGTTATGCGGGCAACTTCCTGCATATGATGTTTGCAACCCCCTGCGCCGACTATGAAGTGAACCCGGTCGTCGAGCGGGCAATGGATCGGATCTTTACCCTGCACGCCGATCACGAACAAAATGCATCCACCTCCACGGTTCGTCTAGCTGGCTCTTCCGGTGCCAATCCATTTGCCTGTATCGCGGCCGGTATCGCCTCCTTGTGGGGACCCGCGCACGGTGGTGCAAATGAAGCCTGCCTCAAGATGCTCGAAGAGATCGGCTCGGTGGACAAGATTGATGAGTATGTTGCCAAGGCAAAAGATAAGAATGATCCATTCCGCCTGATGGGCTTTGGCCACCGTGTCTACAAGAACTACGATCCTCGCGCAACCGTGATGCGTAAGGCTTGCCATGAGGTTCTCGATGAACTTCAGATCAAGGATCCACTGCTGGATGTAGCGATGAAGCTGGAACAACTGGCACTCTCTGATCCCTACTTCGTCGATAAGAAGCTCTATCCGAATGTGGACTTCTATTCCGGGATCATCCTCAAAGCGATCGGCATTCCAACCTCAATGTTTACCGTAATCTTTGCCCTGGGGCGTACCGTTGGCTGGATTGCCCACTGGAACGAAATGCACTCGGATCCGGATCAGAAGATTGGCCGACCACGTCAGCTGTATAAGGGACATCCAAAGCGTCAGTTTGTCCCGATGAAAAAGCGTTAGTCAGAAACCATAAAGAGCCATCCTGAGATGGCTCCTCTGGATAAAAATAAAGCCGCATCTTTGCGGCTTTATTGTCGATTCCTCAATGATTATCCGCGAGCGGGATCTTCATGTGATGAGTAATCCCGCATGAAGCTTTCTGCGGTTTCAACCATGGCCGAAGAGCCGACAAAGAATGGAACACGCTGGTGTAGCTCGGTGGGTTCAATATCCAGGATCCGCCCAAAACCATCACTGGCTTTGCCACCCGCTTGTTCGGCTAGCATAGCGATCGGGTTGCACTCATAGAGTAAGCGCAGCTTTCCCTGAGGGGCACTGGCCGTTGAAGGGTAGATGTAGATCCCACCTTTGAGGAGGTTACGGTGA
This sequence comes from Dongshaea marina, assembly GCF_003072645.1. Taxonomy (NCBI): domain Bacteria; kingdom Pseudomonadati; phylum Pseudomonadota; class Gammaproteobacteria; order Aeromonadales; family Aeromonadaceae; genus Dongshaea; species Dongshaea marina. Next base: position 2,084,886 of record NZ_CP028897.1, on the reverse strand, counting down.
AAATCGGAAACCAGAGAGCCGATATACCGAGCCGAATAAGGCCTCTGAGTTGCATCGTCACGCTCCTGGCAGTATTTGATATATTTTTTGACCCCATCGGGAAACTTGATGTAGTTTCCTTCGTTGATCGAGTACAGGGTACCGGTTTCAGGAGTACGCATATTTTCATGGGAAAGACAGAAACACCCGATGGAAGGATCATAAGTAAAGCCATGAACCCCCTGCCCCGTGGTATAAACCAGCATGGTCGATGAACCATAAACAATGTAGCCGGCAGCAACCTGCTTTCGGCCTGGCTGTAGAAAATCATCCAGGGTCACAGGGGTTCCGACCGGGCTGACCCTGCGATAGATCGAAAAGATGGTTCCAACAGAGACATTCACATCAATGTTGGATGAGCCATCCAGGGGATCCATTAAAACAACATATTTTGAATTTGAGGTGTGCTCCGGGTTAAACGAGACGAAATCCGGCTCCTCCTCGGAGGCGATACCACACACCTCGCGACGCGCTTCCAATGCAGCCTTAAACTGCTCATTGGCATACAGATCAAGTTTTTGCTGATCCTCTCCCTGGACATTGGTTGAGCCTACGCCTCCCTGAATATCAGCAACCAACCCAGCTTTATTGATCTCCCTGTTTACCACCTTCGCAGCAAGGCGAATCGACGAAAGCAAAGAGGTCAACTCCCCCTTAGCCTCCGGATAATGCGCCTGCTGTTTGACGATATATTCACCCAGGGTCATCATTCGTTGTTCCATAGTCCTTTCCATCTGTCGAGATCCCTTGTCTCTGCTCCTGAAACCGTTTGCAGAAACTAGTTTTAAAAAATCGCACGGGGCGATCGAGTTGGTAAGCTAATGTAATACAAAAACCTTTTTTTAGGCAGTGAAATAACTCGCTCAAACCAAACCGCAAATTTCTTTAAAAACATAGACATACCACCCGAAGTTCAAAATATAGACATCCCAACAAAAACTAAACAGCAAAATGTAAAGTAACCATAAGTAACAAACAGTAAATCACTCCGGACAAAAACAATCCATCAATTACCTATATAAATCATAGATGTATGGCTGGAAAATCCCTGGCTAAATCCCGGATATTTTCAGGATTGAGGAGCTGCTCCTGTTTAGACTCTGAGCGGATATGCCAGCTCTGTCTGGCTCCACTCACCGATTGCCGTTGATAAAAATCTCAATCCGGCACTGATGCTCCTTTGGCTGGTCCAACCCCAGGGTCTAAAATCTACGCCCCTCTACCCGATTGAACGCCCGTAGCTCTCTTAAGCCCAGCTCAATCATGACGCCCAAATCAGGATACCCAGCTTCAGGATTATCCTGAGATGTGTAGTGCTGAATTGAAAAGGTGTTGCTATAGAGGAGCAGCGGATTATCTGGTGATGTCTGGAAACTGTTGTTGATCTTTGGATTCATGCGTTACCAGCGCGCAGTAAATCCGATTATCTTCCATGAGATTCCTTGCCAGCTCAACTTCCAGCTTCACGTGCGTTGCTCCGAAAGCAACTTACCCATGGGATCTCTACTGCCGCCTCCCTGCAGCAGAAGCTCGATGATGTTGGAACCAGCACATCTTAGATATCGGCAATAGATCTGAAACATGTCCCTGTGATGTTAAAACCTGCACATCATCATATCCGCAATGGATTTGAGATATTAGCGTTATATAAACCTGGATCTGAAAAATTAACCCATTCAGGAGTATGTATTAACATGATGGATTAAACTCTGAAACACAGCTTATCCATTAGGGTAACCAGAAGAAAAGTATATATTTTACCCGTTTCAGCCCAACAGTGTGATCAAAGCACTATTTTTATAATAAAAATCACTTTTTCTTTCATAAAGTGTGATTCTGCTCGCCCTTTTTTATAATAAAAAACGTATTCTTCGACTCTCTGCTTTTTATTCAATTTTTTCTCTGCAGATAATAATAAAGGACTCAACACGTGACTGATATAACCTCTTCAAAAGAGATGAATGATAATTCATCCGCCCTTAAAAATGGACACATGATGATACCAAGTGGATGCTTGGCCTATTTGGAACCGCCGTCGGCGCAGGTATTCTATTTCTCCCGATTAATGCGGGTATGGGGGGCTTCTGGCCACTTATTTTAATGACTGTTCTGGTAGGACCTATGACCTACCTTGCTCATCGAAATCTGGCTCGATTTGTTTTATCCTCCAAAAGTGGCGGTGATTCAAATATAACCAATGTTGTTGAGGAACATTTTGGATCGTGCGGCGGAAAGCTGATCACAGTTTTATATTTCTTTGCAATTTACCCTATCTTGTTAATTTATGGTGTTGGGGTTACAAATACAGTTCAGAGTTTTATTGTTCACCAGCTTCATCTTCCTGAGGTCAACCGCCCTCTGCTCTCTCTCATCCTGATCGGAGCCCTGATGGGAGTGATGCTCACCGGTGAAAAGCTGATGCTGATCGTGTGTGAATTCCTGGTATATCCATTGATCCTGATTCTGCTGGGCCTCTCCCTTTACCTGATCCCTCACTGGAGCATGACCTCACTGAATGTGATCCCCACCGGCGGCAGCTTTGTCAAAACCCTGTGGTTGACCATACCTGTGCTGGTGTTTTCTTTTAACCATTCCCCCGCTATTTCGCAATTCTCTGTGTCCCAGCGTAAAAAGTTTGCCGATAAGGCCAGTCAGAAAACCGATACTATTTTGCGGCGTAACTCTTACCTGCTGTTATTCTTTGTCATGCTATTTGTATTCTCCTGTGTCCTGAGCCTGACCCCGGCTGAGTTACAGCAGGCGAAAGCTGAAAATATATCGATTCTTTCATTCATGGCCAATGAAAGTGCCAGCCCAGTCATCTCCTACCTTGGGCCAGTTATCGCTTTCATCGCAATCGTCTCCTCATTCTTTGGGCACTATCTTGGAACCCGGGAAGGGCTAAACGGAATTATCAGCCAACAAGCTCAAAACTTTGGTAAAGAGATCACTCAAAAGAAAACCAATCTGATCACAAATCTATTTATTCTGATCACCCTATGGATCGTTGCCATCATAAACCCAAGCATATTGGATATGATCACCTCAATCGGAGGTCCGATTATCGCGATGATCCTCTTCATCATGCCGGTTTATGCGATTTATAAGGTTCCAGCTCTGCAAAAATATCGTAAAAATGCCTTTGCCAATGCCTTTATCTGCATCATGGGACTCGTTGCTATCTCAGGCCTACTGTATAGCATGTTTTCCTAAGCGCTTGAGTTGAATCGCAAGAACAGAGACAGGGATCCGATTCTTGTCTCTGTTTTCTTGATCTGGCTCAAGGACGGGGTAATATCAGGACAATCTTGTGGCCAACAGCAGATATCCATCGCCAGGGCCACGCGCCAGCAGGGAAAGATAAAATGATTAGCGTTTTTGATATTTTTAAGATTGGGATCGGGCCGTCAAGCTCTCACACCGTAGGCCCAATGAAGGCCGCCAAGCTGTTTATCGACCAGCTCAGAGCATCCCGAAAACTGCTCCAAACCACCCACATCCTGGTTGATGTATATGGCTCCCTCTCCTGGACAGGTAAAGGACACCATACGGATCGTGCGATTTTACTGGGTCTGGCCGGAAACCTCCCGGAAAAGGTGGATCTGGATAAGATTGACGACTTTTTGCAAAGAGTCGAGACCCAACAGCAGCTGCCACTGGGGGAGGAGGCGCACCCGGTCAGCTTCCCATCATCGGCCATGGTATTTCACGATGAAGCACTCCCCCTGCACGAAAATGGCATGACCCTGAGTGCTTTTAAGGAGGATGAGCTGCTGCTCAAAGAGACCTATTACTCAGTGGGTGGCGGATTAATTGTCGATGAAGCACATTTTGCCTCTGAGCAGAAAAGCTCAGGAGCCGGACCGCATGTTCCCTACCCCTTTAATAGCGCCGAACAGCTATTGAGCCTCTGCCAGGAGCACGGACTGTCCATCGCATCCCTCATCATGGAAAATGAAAAGATCACTCATTGTGAGCCTGAAATCCATAAAAAGCTCGCAGCGATCTGGCAAGTGATGGAGCAAGGCGTTGAGCGAGGCTGCCACACCGAAGGAGTTCTACCCGGCCCACTCAAGGTCACCCGTCGTGCAGCCGCACTGCATCGCAAGCTCACCAGTGGCCTAGGGATGAGCAATGATCCCATGAGCGTCATCGACTGGGTCAACATGTTTTCCCTGGCGGTGAGTGAGGAGAATGCCGCAGGTGGACGCGTGGTCACAGCCCCAACCAATGGCGCTGCCGGGATTATTCCGGGAGTCCTCTCCTATTACAACAAGTTCGTCCACCCTCTCACTGAGCAGGATATCTCGCGCTTTTATCTAACCTCCGGGCCATAGGGATGCTCTATCTGATGAACGCCTCCATCTCAGGGGCAGAAGTCGGATGCCAGGGAGAGGTGGGGGTGGCTTGCTCGATGGCTGCAGCCGGCCTTGCTGAGTTATTTGGTGCCAGCCCCGAGCATATCTGCGCCGCCGCTGAGATAGCGATGGAACATAATCTTGGACTCACCTGCGATCCAATTGCCGGCCAGGTCCAGGTTCCCTGTATCGAGCGAAATGCGATTGCGGCCGTTAAGGCGATCAATGCCACCCGGATGGCCCTCAATCGCACTTCTAAACCCAGGGTTTCTCTGGATAAGGTGATCGAAACCATGTATGCCACCGGCAAAGATATGGATCCAAAATACCGGGAGACTTCCAAAGGAGGTCTGGCAATCAAGGTGATCTGCCATTAATTACAGACCGGCCAGAGCTTAGCCAAGGCAAGGCAGATTGGCCAAAACTTCTTGCGTCCACTCCTGCTGTGGGCGCTGTAACTGCTGCTGAAGTTGCGCCTTACTCAGTGAGGGATTACACAGGCTGATAAAATCAAGCATATACTGGCGAAGAAACCGATGGCGGCGAAACATGATCACCCCCACTTCATCGGGAAAATCAAACCCCAATGAAAGCACTTTGAGCCCAGAAGCCAGAGGCCTGTCTGCTAACAGAGTTCCGGGGATGATCCCAACTCCGGCCCCCTGTTCAACATACCTGACCACCAGCTCCAGATCACAAACCGAAGAACCGATCGTCGGCTCAACCCCCTGCTCACGGAAAAAATTCTCGATCCCAGACAGTCGCCCACAACTTGAAACATATGCAACCAGGGGGTAAAGAGCTATATCTCCAAGAGTTAGCTCGTTACGCTGGGTTAAAGGGTGCTGCTCAGGGGCGATCAAAACCCGTTTCCAGCGACAAAAAGGGATCCCGATAAGCTCCGGATGATCAGAGATCGGCCAGGAGCTCAGGGCAAAATCCGCCCGTCCGGAGAGTAGCCGCTGCAGCATCTGCCTGGGTGAATGCTGGTGAAGATGGATCACCACCTGAGGATATTGCTCCTTAAAATGCCCCACCAATTGAGGCAGTAGATAACGAGCATGCAGATGTGACATCGCAATGTCCAGCTTGCCATGCTCCGGAGCCAGGTGCTCCCGGGCTAACCTGCGAATATTCTCAACCTGCAGCAGGATCTGCTCGGCCTGGGAGATCACCTCCTTTCCCACATCCGTGATCTGCACAAAGTGCTTGCCACTTCGCTCAAAGATCTCAATATCCAGCTCATCCTCCAGCAAACGGATCTGCTTACTGATCCCGGGCTGAGAGGTATAGAGGCTTTCCGCGGTCAAAGAGACATTGAGATCATGTCTTGCGACTTCTACGATATAGCGCAACTGTTGAAGCTTCATGGCGACCAACAACAATTAGGGGTCCTGTTATACTTATAGTCCAAGGTCAAAGGAATTTATCGGACAGTTTGATCGACTCCGAATTTCACAATGGATTGTAGGATGAATAAAGCTGACAAAGGACCTGATTTCACTGACTTCTTAGTGACCGCTGTCCATGACATGAAAAATACTCTCCACCTGTTCTCCCAACGCATAGAACTGTTACTGGACGATCCCCTTCCGGAAAGAAGTAAGCAACAACTCAATGCCCTGTACCGGGAGAGTAACCAACTGCATGCCTCACTGATAAACCTTCTTTCTCTGTATCGTGTCGAACACCAGCAACTTGCTATCACCACCGAGGAGATCTTTATCGCCGAGCTTATTGAGGAGCAGCTCTGCCAGCTCAACATTCACCCGAATATTGAACCCATCACTGTGACCAATCGAGTCGAAAGCGAGCTGACAGCCCTGGGCGATCCTGTGTTAATTGGCTATGTTCTGAATAACGCCCTGCTCAATGCTCTGCGCTTCTGTCATCATCAGATCCTGATCCAGGCGTATCAGGCCGACGAGGGGGTTTTCATTGAGATCTGTGATGACGGCTCGGGCTTTCCTCAGTCGACCCTAGACAGGAGTCATACGCCGACTCAGGGCCTTGGCCAGTACCATTGCGGATTAGGGCTATGGCTGGCCAGGAAAATTATGGATACGCATCAACACAAACAGACCCATGGCAAGATTGAGCTGACCAATGGTGGTGAGTTAAAAGGTGCCATTTTTCGCCTGTTTCTACCCTAGTCTGGGAGTTTGTTGTAAGATCAGTGTATTAGCATCGGTTTCGCTCAACTGAATTTGGGAGCGCCTTATGATTCTGACCCTAGTGCTGTTAGCGATTGGAGCCCTACTGTTCCTCATCATCGCTTACAACATTGTTCAGCAATATAAACAGAAAGTTGAACAGGAAAAGCGTTCCCTGGTTGCGAAGCAAAAGGTGATCATCGATGAAACCGACGAACTCCTGCTCAACGCCAACCGCATCCCCTACAGCAAAACCCTGGTCCTGTTGATGCAACAGCGGATCCACGATGCTCTTCAATTGATCCAGGATACAGACCCAAGCTATCGGCAACTCACCCAGCGTCTGGTTGATGTCAAAAATCAGATCGCCAACATCAAAGAAAACTACACCGCCCAGGACGATAAGTCATTCCGGGCCCCCAGCAATGATCAGCAGACGGTTCAGATGATGAAGGTGCTGAAAAAGCTGCGCGCCGTACTGCGGGCCGAATACAATAAGGGAAAAATTGATCCCCAGGGTTATGTCGCCCAGGACCGACGCCTCGAAGTGATGTTGCTCAAGCTCAACCTGGAGAGTCTGTTCAAGCGAGCCGCTACAGCCAAGATGACCAAACAGTGGGGAACCGCCAAGCAGCAGATCTCTAAAGGGATCAAGGTGCTCAGTGCCATGAGTGATCGGGACAACTACCTGAACAAGAAACTCCAGGAGCTGCAGGAGATGCAAAAAGAGATCGACACTCACCTGCAGCAGGCCAGCAAACAAGAGCTTCAGGATATACAGGATAAAGAGACCAACGAGCTGGATGTCCTGTTTCAGCCCAAGAAAAAATGGTAGCCCATTTCTGGTAAGCCGAATGAGACATCCTGGGTGGATGTCTCTTTCTTTTCAACTCCCCCTAATCAAACCATGAGGCCCCGATGAAGCCACCAAGCATTTTATTTGTGTGTATGGGTAATATCTGCCGCTCTCCCACGGCTGAAGCTGTCATGCGTGACAAGATCAGTACACTGAAACATCCCCCTTTGGTTGACTCAGCGGGAACCATAGGGTTTCACCAGGGAAAGCCCGCCGATCCCAGAGCTCAGGATGCAGCAAAAAAGCGAGGCTATGATCTGTCGGCCCTGCGGGCAAGACAGGTGACCCAGGCCGACTTTGAGACCTTTGACTATATCCTGGCTGCCGATCGAGACAACCTTGAAGATCTAAGTGCAATCTGCCCCGAGCAATATCGCAGCAAACTCCGACTGCTGCTCAGTTATTCAGGCAGTGACATTCAGGAGGTTCCGGATCCCTATTATGGCGGTGAGCAAGGATTTGAGCAGGTCCTTGATCTGATTGAAGATGCCTGTGATGGGCTCATTGAGGCGATCCAGGTTTCGAGTCGCAGTAACTGACTGGCTGTCCGGGGTATCCCTTGGTATGCTGATTAAATAGAGGAATACACAAGAGGCTTACGGATGAGCCACCCTAGTTACTGTTTATCCCTGTATTCAACCACCAATAAGCGAGGACTCTATCTGTTAGGCTTCTCTGTGCTTCCCCTCCTGCCACTGCTGATGCCTCTTGAGCTCCCTGTGATGAATACCCTGTTGCTGCTTGGCGCAGCCTGCTGCCTGATTGGGGCCGCAATCATCTTACTGATGCGCCCGAAAGTCCTGTTGCAACTGACCAATGAGCGTCTCTATTACCTGTGCGGCTTTTATCACTGGTCACTGCGCTGGAGCAATATCAAGAAGCTGCATTTTCCCCCTCACGAATATTCGCGACTGAACTGTCTGGCCCTTGAGCTCAAAGATCATGACGAACTGCTCCAGTCCATCACTCCTGAAACCGCCTCCTGGCTGCTGGCGGAGCAACGCCCCGCCCTGCTCTCCGTCATGCATAAACGGGGGATCGCCCGTTCTGTGTTATTTGAGCAGGGGCAGTTTCGCAGTCACAAAGGTCACACCTACCATGGTGTTATCGCCATGCTTGGGTGGCGGATGCAGAAACTCCAGAGTCTGACGGGATGTGGCCTGTGGATCACCAGTTTTAAAGCCTCCTCCCTGGGTAAAGATCAGCTCAATGCCCACTCACAAAAAAGCCAGCATCAGGGAGCGACACTATTCCCTGAGAGGGACTCTCAGACAGAAAAAATAAAAACTTGCAAACGCTCGGTTTGACAGTACTGAACTGACAAACGCTATAGTGTAGGAAGAGCTTTATCACAAGGATCAACCAATGCGCCCTCAAGTATTAGTGTGTGATGACTCAGGAATGGCCCGTAAACAGCTGGCTCGCTGCCTCCCTCCCGATTGGGAAGTGGATATCAACTTTGCCACCAACGGGGTTGAAGGGGTTGAGGCGATTCTCTCAGGGAAGGGAGAGATAGTTTTTCTGGATCTGACCATGCCGGAGCTTGATGGTTATGGCGTTCTTGAGACACTGAAAAAAGAGCAGGTCAAGGCGCAGGTCTTTGTGGTCTCAGGCGACATCCAGCCCGAGGCGGTACAGCGAGTCAAGGGACTCGGAGCCCAGGACTTTATCAAAAAGCCCGCATCCAAAGAGACCCTGCAAAATCTGTTAGTTGAGCATCGGCTTTATAGTGAGGGAGGCGCTGTTCCGGGTAAAACCAAGGCCGCCCCCCTCCGGCGCCAGAGCCCCAGGAAACCGAGTTCAAGGGGGCAACCCCGGAGATCCGGGACTGTTACCAAGAGATCTCGAATGTCGCCATGGGCCAGGCCGCAGATATGCTGGCCCGTATGCTCGAAGTCTACGTCATCCTGCCAATCCCCAATGTCAATATTCTTGAGGTAGGAGAGCTGCATATGGCACTACATGCCGCGGCTGAGCAGGAGACCATCTCGGCCGTTTGCCAGGGATTTATCGGCGCCGGGATCGCCGGAGAAGCACTGATCCTGTTCCACGACTCGAGCTTTAAAGATATGGCTCGCCTGATGAACTACGAGGGAGAGTTGGATCGGAGGATCGAGCTGGAGCTTTTGATCGACACCTCCAATGTGCTGATCGGGGCTTTTCTGGCCGGCTTTTCAGAGCAAATTGATACCCCATTTAGCCAGGGGCACCCGGTCATACTGGGCCAGCATCGCAGCATCAGCGATCTCATCCAGTGTAATAAAACACGCTGGAAGCAAACGCTGGCCATCGAGATCAACTACACCATAGAAGACCACAATATCCAGTGTGATCTATTGCTGCTGTTTACCGAAGACTCCATTCAGACCATGAATAACAAGATCCAGTTCTTACTGGAAGATTAGCGGGAGATACCCTATGGATATCCGAGAGTTTCACTGGCTGATGAACATTATTCAAACCATAGATGTGGGCCTGATGGTGCTCGACAGAGATTACAAGATCCAGATCTGGAACGGCTTTATGGAGAGCCACAGTGGCCAGCTCAGCGTGGACATCAAGGATCGTAACCTGTTTGAACAGTTCCCGGAGATCGATGAACAGTGGTTTAAGCGCAAGGCGGAGCTGGTGTTTAAGCTCAATATTCGCGGCTTTACCACCTGGGAGCAAAAACCCTGTCTGATCCGCTTTTGCAACTACCGGCCGATCACCGGCAGCAGTGACTTCATGTATCAAAATATGACCCTGCTTCCCCTGCTCTCCTTCACCGGCAAGGTCGAGCATATTGCGGTTATGCTCTATGATGCAACGGATCAGGCAATAGACTCAAAAAACCAACAGGAGTAACCCCAGGCTCAATGGCCCTTTACAACCCTGGGCCTACTGTCCCTGCTTTTTGTGAAGCTTGAGCGGCTTACGCTTTTTCCGAAGCTGCAGGTTGAGGATCTCGACCACCACAGAGAAACCCATCGCGAAATAGATATAGCCCTTGGGCACATGGTAGCCCAGCCCCTCGGCGATAAGGTTGAAACCAACCAGGATCAAAAAAGCCAGGGCCAGCATCTTCACCGTGGGATGATCCTCCACAAACTCACCGATCGGCCGTACCGCAAACATCATCACCCCACCGCGATCATGATTGCCAACACCATCACCGGAACATCCTTGGCGATTCCGACCGCAGTGATCACCGAGTCCAGACTAAACACAATATCCAAAATCGCGATCTGCACAAGCACCAGGATAAACTGGGAGGCCCCCTTACTGACCGTCACCTCCTGATCTGCATCCTCCAGGCTGCCATGGATCTCATGGGTACTTTTGGCGATCAGGAACAGTCCTCCCAATAGCAGGATCAGATCCCGCCAGGAGATCACAAAACCCGCCAGGCTAAACAGGGGGTCGTCAGGTGCATCATCCAGGCAAGGCTGAGCAACAACAAGATTCGTGTCACCATTGCCAGGCCAAGCCCGAGAATGCGTCCTCGCTGACGTTGCTCCTTTGGCAGACGCCCGACCAGAATCGACAAAAAAATGATATTGTCGATTCCAAGAACAATCTCCAATACCGCCAGAGTCACCAGGGCTACCCAGGCATTGGGATCCACTAACCATTCCATCCAGATACTCTCTTATTCCTCACAATAAAGGGAGCCCTAAAGGCTCCCTATCGATAGAAGCAGCAATTCAGATCAGGCACTGATCACATCATCCCGCTCTTTGTGTTGGGTCGGCTTCTCCTGCTGCTCGACCTCAAAAATATCCTTATAAGCCGCAAACTGGGCCATATAAACCATAGGAATGGTGACCAGAAGCCCAATCCCCATCGGGATACTGGAGATCGCCACCACACAACCAAACACAATATTATATGCCAGCAGGGCCGACCAGTTTTTCAGGCACCCCTGAATGCTAAGCAGCATGATCTGCCCTATGCTATAGCGACTAAAGATCACCAGGGGAACAGCAAAATAAAACAGCATCGACTTCAGGGCAAACACAACCACCAGCAAGATGACCATCAAATTCTGCTCTGTGCCCATTTTTTCGATGGATGCCAACAATGCCTGCTGCCCATTGGAAAAATCGATCCCTACCAATGACCAGATCTCTTGGGCAACCAGCACAAACAGAAACGACAGGATCCCAAGCTTTAAAAAAGAGAACCAGTATGGTTTCAGGGCACTAAACAGGGCCGAAAGATTAAAGGGACGCCCATGATCGCAGCAGCGGCAGCCGATCACAAAAAAGCCCATCAAGGCAAAGCCCAATATTTCCAACAGCAGCAGATCCACGGACAGAGGCAGTCGACTGATAAAGAACACCAGTATCATGTAGAGCATCAACAGTGAAATCCACACCAGAGGCGCCATCCTGAAGTAGCCCCAACTGCGACCGATCCACTTTAACCCATGTGAAGCCCCAAACCCTTTCATTCCCCACTGCTTCATGCAGCGCCTCCGTCATCTACTTGCATAAAACCTGTGTAAGCGGCCTGCAAGGCGCTTACGACCGACGCCCATCATAGCAGAAAGCCCGGGGAGTTTTGATCTTTGATCGCCCCACAGCTCGCTCTGTCACCAGATGTAAAAAAGGGGCTCAGTGAGCCCCCTGTATCTAGTCGATATGATCAACCGGTTGCCGACTCCAGCTTTGCCAGATCGGCTGCAATCTCGGTGGCCTCATTCTGGTAGTAGTCCGGCATCTCGAGATCGGCGGGCAGCGCACTGAGCTTACTGATCGGCTTCTTACCCATGCGCTCGAGACGGGAGTTGGTCAAGGCCAAAACCTTCTGCTCTCGCAATTTTTTCTGCTTGAGACGCTCAGATTCAACTAAAGAGATCGAGGTCTTCATGCTCTCTTTGCGATAAAGATTGATCTCCTGAAGTAGCTCCTTGTACTCGGGATCACTCTTGACTCGCTTGGCGTGCAAAGCTTTAAGCTCAGGCAGAAGTTTGCTCACTTCCGTGCTCCGGCGATAATCAAGGGGCTTGATCCGATCCCAGGGAAGAGCATTTTTCTCAACACTCTCGCCCACCTTACTGGCATCGATAAGCGGCGGCAGAATGATATCCGGCATCACCCCCTTATCCTGAGTGCTGCCACCATTGATCCGATAAAACTTGGATATGGTGTATTTCACATAACCCATCGGCTGGTGATAGAAGTCGTAGATACGCCCCAGACTCCGATACTGCTGCACCGTTCCCTTACCAAAACTATCCTGGCCCAGGATCACCGCCCGCCCATAGTCCTGCATCGCCGCCGCAAAAATCTCTGAGGCAGAGGCACTGAGCCTGTCAATCAAAACCACCATGGGGCCGGTATAGACCACACCGGGATCCTTGTCTTTCTCGACCTCCACATCGCCCTGGTTATTGCGGATCTGCACCACGGGTCCCTGCTTGATAAAAAGACCCGTCAGATCAACCGCCTCGGTCAACAGGCCACCACCATTGCTACGCAGATCGACCACCAGAGACTGCATCCCCTGCTTTTTGAGCTTGAGAAGCTGTTTTTCGACATCCTGATGCAGATCTACGTAAAAGCCCGGGATCTCCAGCAAGCCCACTTTTTCGCCCTGAACGGTCAGAAGCTTTGATTTAGCAGCCCTGTCCTCCAGTCGAACCTTATCCCGCTCTAATTTGACCACATGGGTATCTGAGATCGCACCCTCACCACGCTGGATCTGCAGGCACAGCTTGGAGCCGCGCGGCCCCTTGATGAGATCAACCACATCATCCAGCCGCCAGCCGACCACATCCACCATCTTGCCGCACTCCTGGGCGACACCGATGATCTTATCCTCGGCTCTGAGCTTTTTACTGCGGGCGGCCGGTCCCCCGGGAACCAGGGAGCGGATCACTGTATAGTCATCCTCAGCCTGCAGCACAGCCCCAATCCCCTCGATGGAGATATTCATATTCGAGCTGAACTGATCGGCGCGGCGCGGTGACAGATAATCCGTGTGTGGATCTATGGTGTGGGCAAACGAGCTCATCAGAGCAAAGAACACATCCTCACTCTCACTCTGCTTCAAAAATTTCAGAGCGTTGCTGTAGCGCTTGGTCAGAATTTTTTGGATCTCGGGCCATTTTTTTCCGGCCAGGGCGAGATTCAACTCATCATAACGAACCCGTTTATACCAGAGCTTATCCAGTTCAGTTCGGGATTTAGCCCAGGGTGCTTTCTCGCGATCCAGCTCAAAGGCGGCGGCCGGAGTATTGAGTGGCAGGGGTTTATCCAGAAGAGAAAGCGCATAACTCAAGCGCTCATAACGGCGCTTGATATAGGTATTAAAAATCAGATAAGCACCCGACAATTGCCCCCGCTCAATCTCATCATCCAGGGTATCCCGATAGGCCTTGAATGAATCGATATCCGATTGCAAAAAGATCCAGTGTCGGTAATCGAGGAAATTCAGGTAACGATCAAAAATCTTCTGTGACAGAGCGTCATTGAGCAGCACATGCTTGTAGTGAACTCGGGTAAAGTAAGCCGCTATCCGCTTACTCTCAGCACTGTGCTGGGGCTCCTGTGCCAGGTGGGGCAAAGCGCTTTCCTTGTAGGGGGGCGTCGCTGCCTGAGCTGAAAATCCGTATAAAACAATCCCACACACGATCACCAGTGATCGCAAAAAGCACTTTGTCATAGCCAGGAACCCCCGCTATTTCATATTAAAGAATTACGTGCTGTGAATTGACCTTGACAACCATTCCAGAGTTCAGCTGGACCAGCAATTCATCTTTCTGTATCTCTTTAATAGTAGCAGGCACGGGCGACTTACCGACAAGAACCTGTACGCCCTGATTGACACTCAGTGTTGACGGATCGACAGGCTTTTTAGGTACCACCTTTTTTGCAGGACGCGGGGTTGCCTTGTTGCGAGCTCCCTGAGGACGCTTTTTAGGCTTGTCACCCTTCTCTGCATCCGCATTCTTGCGCTTGCGTGCATAGGCGCGATCCTTGCTTTCCTTCAGCGCAGCCTGGGCATGTTCAACATGCTCTTCAGTCAATACGCCACAAGGGTTACCATCCAGATCCACACGCTCTGCACCGGCTTTTAAGCCATGGAGGTAGCGCCAGCTTGAAGTGTATTGACGCAGCGCCGCGCGCAGGGTTGTTTTGCTTAGCTCAGACTCATCTTTCAGGCGCTCGGCCAGATCCTGAAAAATGCCAATTTTCAGCGGCTTCGCTTCGCCTTGTGCAATGAAACAGTTGGGGAATTTTTCTGTCAGGTAAACCACCACCTGCTTAATCTTGGCCAGCTTCTCTGATTTATCCATGTATGCCCTTGAATACAAAAATGAATGGGGCTAAATGCCCGAATATTAGCAATGACAGGCTATTATAGTGACCATCAAAAAAAAGCTATGACTGGCATAAAAAACCCCCGAGATTACCGGGAAAACCAGCCTCTATCGCAGACAGTGCCACAAACCAAAGGCTGCGGCAATCTGTTTGCGAGGTCAACTCAAGCCATACTTCTTAATTTTACGATACAGGGTCGCGATCCCGATCCCCAGATCTTCTGCCGCCTGCTTGCGATTGTCGTGGCGCGCCAGGGCCTCCACAATCACTGTTCTCTCCATCTCCTCGAGGCTAACCGAAGAGGCTCCCTGACTGGTCGCAGGTGAGGAGCTGATCCTGAGTCGATCAAACTGAGGTGGCAGCAGGCTCACATCAATAGCCTCTCCCGGCTGCACCAGGTTCACCAGGTATTCGATAAGATTACTCAGCTCACGAATATTTCCCGGCCACTCATAGGCGGACAGGCGATCAACCACCGCCGGCGTGATCTCAGGGTAATGCCCGCCAATCTTACGCACATGCAGATCGAGGAAATGGTGCACCAGCAGTGCCACATCCCCGCAGCGCTCGCGCAGAGGCGGTAGATACAGGGGGATCACATTGAGCCGGTAATAGAGATCCTCACGAAACTCATTGCCCAGGATCATCTGCTCAAAATCACGGTTGGTCGCCGAGATCACCCGCACATTGATTGGGATCGCCTTACTGGCACCGACCGGCATCACTTCTCGCTCCTCCAGCACCCTCAGAAGCTTGGCCTGCAGCTGCAGCGACATGTCACCGATCTCATCCAGAAACAGGGTACCGCCATCGGCTGAGAGCAATAGTCCCTTCTTCCCTTTGCTGGACGCTCCGGTGAACGCCCCCTTCTCGTAGCCAAACAGCTCGCTTTCCAAAAGCTGGTCCGGGATCGCCGCACAGTTGATCGCCATAAATGGCTTGTTGTGCCGCTCACTGAGCTCATGGATCGCCTTGGCAAACACCTCCTTTCCGGTGCCACTCTCTCCGCGGATCAGCACGGTTGATGGGCTGGATGCGATCCTTGCGACAATCCGCTTGAGTCTTTGCATCTGGCTGCACTCACCGATCACCGAGGAGAGTTCGGGCAGCCCCTCATCCAAACGATCGCAGCGCTGATGCTGGCGCAATGCCATGACCAGGATCTGCCGACCTGGCAGAGTGTGTAGCTGACCACTGACCAGCACGGTTTTCTCTTCAAAGCTGATATGAAAATGCTGTGCCCCCTCCCCCTGGTGGCTGGAGTAAGCCGTCGGAAGGACCCGGGTTTGACAGGCACTCAGCTCAGACCAGGTACATCCAAGATGGTTGAGCAATACCTGATTACAATAGTCGACCCGGCCACTTTGTGAGAGGATCAGTACCCCCTGCTCGACCCTGTCGATCAAAAGCCGTAACAGCTCTTGAAGCTCCTGGGGCGGAACCTGAGGAGTCGAATAGGCACGCTGCTCGAGAACCTTAGACACAAACATCTCTGAGGTATGCCGGATATAATCACTGAAAAGCTGCTGATTGACGAGCAAGTGATCCCGGGCCTTGTCGGTAAAGGCAACCAGGCTCAGAGCACCGATGCAACTTCCCTGGACAATAATCGGGACTCCGAGAAACGCTTTCTCGTTGCAGCACTCAATTTTTTTACATCCTTTGCAGACCGGATCCCGGGTAGGCTCCAGCAGCAGCTTCTGCTGCTTGGTCTCCATGACATGGCGAAGGACCCGGGTGCCTGCCGTCAGTGGCTCACCGATGGCCAGATCATAACGGCCTGTTCCGGCAAGCCGGACCAGCTCTTCATCGACGACCTCGACATCGAGCTGCATGATCCCGGCAAGCAGTTTTGCGTAATGCATGATGGTTGGCTGTATCTGCATCAGTTCAGACACAGGCCGGCGTACTTTATCTAACATCATCCGATTGACTACCGATTTCCTGAATACAGAAAAGTCACGACCCATACCTGGGTATTTGCTTCACTGCCTTGATGATGGGGAGCCCTTATACTAGACAAATTGCTCTGAAAAGCAAAAGACCACCTTCACAGTTTCCTGAAAAGGCAGTCTCCAATTGAGGCTTGTGAAAACGATTGCATGCCGCAGCTTGACGGCAATTGGCAACTCGCTGTCACTTTTTAGCAGAACTTATCCTGAAAGCGATAAATCCAGCTCAAGTCCGCTCATAAGCAAGGCGGCCATCCACATAGGTTCGGTAGATCCCCCGATCATCCCCTATGGTGATCAGCACAAACAGCTGCTCTGCAAGAGTCTTTGAGTTATCGTGGCGAAGCTGCTGCAGGGGGGTTGAAACCGGATCCAGCACCACAAAGTCCGCCTCTTTGCCCACCTCAAAATTGCCGATCTTATCGTCCAGAGACAGCGCCCTGGCCCCACCCAGGGTTGCCAGGTAAAAGGCTTCAAAAGCCGACAGTTTCATCTCCTGAAGCTGCATCACCTTATAGGCTTCATTCATTGTCTGTAGCATGTTAAAGGTGGTTCCGGCACCAATATCGGTTCCGATCCCGACCCGAACCTTCTTCTCCCAGGCCGTTCTAAGCTTAAACAGACCACTGCCCAGGTAAAGGTTGGAGGTCGGACAAAATGCCGCGGTCGAATTGGTTTCGGCCATGCAGTCCCACTCATCCTCATCCAGGTGGATACAGTGGGCAAACACGCTGCGATCCCCGGTCAAACCATGATGATGATACACATCCAGATAGTTCTTCTGCTCCGGGTAGAGCTCCTTCACCCAGGCTATCTCTCCTAAGTTTTCACTCAGGTGGGTATGCAGATAGACATCCGGATACTCCTGCTTAAGACGCCTCGCCGCCTCAAGCTGCTCCGGGGTGGAGGTTGGTGCAAAGCGGGGGTCACCGCATAGAGCAGGCGCCCCTTGTTATGCCACTTCTCAATCAGCTCCTTACTCTCCCGGTAGCTGGTTTCCGGTGTATCCCTCAGGTAATCCGGGGCATTTCTATCCATCATCACCTTACCGGCGATGAGGCGCATATGATGTTTTTCAGCCTCATGGAACAGGGCCTCGATCGATTCCGGATGAACCGTACCAAACACCATAGCCGTGGTGGTACCGTTTCGAAGAAGCTGCTTTAAAAAGAAGCTGGACATCTCCTTCGCATACTCTGGATCCTTATAGCGCCGCTCAGCCGGGAAGGTATAGTTATTCAGCCATTCCAGAAGCTGCTCTCCATAAGCGCCCACCATCTCTGCCTGAGGATAGTGAATATGGGTATCCACAAACCCCGGAACCATCAATTTTCCACGGTAATCTCGGATCCTGACCTGTTCCGGGACTAGCTTACGCCCCTCCTCGAAGGTTCCAACCCACTCAAATCGGCCTCCCCTGACCAGTAACAGGCCATCTTCGATATACCGAACATTCGCTTCAATCTCTTCGGGACAATCCACAGTCTTGAGAATATCTAAAATCGGACCTCGCATTGCCTTTAACGCATTCATCGCTTCCATGGTGACGACTCTCTTATAGTTATCTCTTGAGGACAGACCCACCGCCAGTCGACTCGCTGAGTGATTGACTTGCAACAGGTACGATCCAGGATTTAAAGCTGATGGCCAGGCTCCGTTTAGATAACAGAGCCTGGCATGGGGGGACAGACTCCCCCTTTAAATCAGAAGCGATTCAACCCCCGTAAGATCTTCTCCGGTGTAAAATGCCACTCGCGCAACCATACCCCGGTAGCATCATGAATCGCAGTCGCGATGGCTGGCGCCGCCCCGTTAACCCCGATCTCCGAGATAGATTTAGCACCATAGGGGCCAACCTCGTCATCACTGGGCACCAACACGGCTCTGAAGTCGGCCGGAATATCGCCAATCTTGGGGGCTCCATAACTTTGGAGATCCCGGTTAAGCGGCACACCCTTGCTATCGTACTGCAGCTCCTCATACAGGCTATGGCCGATGGCGCGGATGCTGGCCCCGTAAATCTGTCCCATCGCCAGATCCGGATTGATCGGGGTGCCGCAATCCAGAAGGGCATGGAACTTGTTAAGACGGATCTCTCCGGTTCGCTGGTTGACGGCAACCTCGGCAAAGTTAGCCCCATAGGGGAAAGCAAACTCAGGGGTAATGAAAGTGCCCTGGGCCATCAGCTGCCCCCAGCCGGTGCCACTCTCTGACTTATGGGCGATCTCGCTAAACTTAACAACGCCATTTTGGCCACGAACCTGAGACGGCGCCTCGATGGAGAGCTGTGAAAGTGGCTCCTCAAGCATCTCGGCGGCGCAGCTTAGGATTTTATCGCGCAATGCCTCGGCGGCACGCTTGGCGGCATTTCCGGAAAAACAGGTTCCGGAGGAGGCGTAGGCGCCCTTATCAAATACCGAATGATCCGTATCCCCGGAAAGAATGGTGACATCTTCCAGTGGCGTCTTGAGCACCTCGGCGGTCAACTTGGCGACCACGGTATCCAGCCCGGTGCCTATGTCTGCACCACCCGGGTGGACGATCAGGGTGCCATCGGAGGCCAGCTTGATCCAACAGTTTGCCTGATCAATATCCGGGATCCCGGATTTTTGCTGGATAATCGCCACCCCGCGACCTAACTTCCAGTCACTGTCAGCATCAGATTTCGGCTCGTCCCAGCCGATCATCTCACGCCCCTTAGACATGATGGCATCCAGGGCGCAACTGGCAGCAGTGGGTGCCGTCGTCGGCATCTTGCCTTCACCGATAGCAGCCAGGATCTTCAGGGTATCTCCCTCATGAACCCGGTTTTTCTCGATCATCTCCAGCTGATCGATACCGAGCTCTTTCGCCAGCTCGGCGATCGCCATGGTCAGCGCATAGTTTCCTTTCGGCGCCCCATATCCCTGGTAGGCCCCGGTCGGGCAGATATTGGCGTAATAGGTGGTCACATCGAAATGCACGTTATCACAGGGATATAGCGGCAAAGAGAGGGCCGGTCCATTACAGGGAACCGTCAGTGAGTGATTTCCATAGGGACCGGTCAGCGCCCGAAAATCCATGGTGATCGCGGTGATGGTGCCATCTTTTTTGGCTCCGAGCTTCACCTTGACCTTGGCGACATGGCGGGTCGATGAGGCGATAAACTCCTCTTCCCGGGTATAGCGGAAATAAACGGGACGCCCGGTCTGCCAGGTTGCCCAGGCGCAGACCTCCTCTAACACCATATCCTGCTTGGCACCAAAGCCGCCGCCAACCCGCTCCTTGATCACCCGCACCTTGTTCTGCTTGATCCCAACGATATTGCTGATGTGACGACGAATGTGCCAGGGAACCTGGGTCGAGGCATGCACCACCAGCCGATCGCCATCCATACGGGTATAGCAGACATGAGGCTCACTCGGACACTGTTGAGCCTGAGTCGAGTGATAGGTGCGCTCAATCACCTTGTCCGCCGCGGCAAACCCTGCATCGATATCACCGATGTGACCGCTGACCCGGGCCGCGATATTCTTGCGCGGCTCACAACCGATGGGGAAATTCACCACCAGCTTACCAGCGCGGGGATCGGTGTTTTCATTTTGCTCTGCCAGGTTCTCCGGAGCTCCGGCCCGGTATTCAACCGGCTCATTGTGAATAATCGGTGCATCGGGTTGCATCGCATCATCGACACTCAAAATAGGATCTAGTATCTCGTACTCGACCTTGATGAGTTTGAGAGCCTCAAGGGCGATCGCTTCAGACTCGGCAACCACGGCGGCGATGCGATCCCCCACATGGCGCAGCTTCTGACAGAACATGCGGCGATCCAGGGGAGATGGCTCGGGAGCGCTCTGCCCCCCGGAGTATATGAGATATCGGGGCAGTTTTTGTAAGTGATCACATGAACCACCCCGGGAAGCGCTTCGGCCTGTGACACATCCAGGCTTTTCAGCCAGGCGTGAGCATGTTCACTACGCAAAATCTTCAACGCACAGGCATCGGAGGGGACAAAGTCCTCAACGAAGCAGGGTTTGGCCTGCACCAGCTTAGCCGCATCAATCTTAGGGGTGGCCTTGCCCACCAGCTCAAGATCATCACGGAACGAAGGAGCTACCTGTGGCTTATAATCCGGATCACGCAGCCTGATACTGGCCAGCTCCGCCGCCTGATAAAACTGCTGGTAGCCGGCATCCCGGCTAAACAAACCCGACAATGCATCATCGACCGCTTCCGGGGATGGAGCGCTGTCACGCTCTAAGAGATCCGTCAGCAGCAGTGCCGCCGCCGGATCATTGTAGCCGGACTGGATCACCCCCACATCGACCATCGCCTGCTGCACCAGGCTCAGTTCATTCCAACTGCCAAGAGATTCGGCGGTGCGGATCTCTCCCCCATCGATTTGCCCTGCGATTAGCAGCGAGGCATTGACCACCCGTCCGTTAAACCAGATGGAGTCTGATCCGGCGAAACCAAATCCATCATCACTGTTGCGGACCGAGTGCATGCCAAGTTTTTTCAAAAGCGCCTGCACATTTTGTCCCGCCTCGCACTCAAGCTGATGAGGACGACCATTAAGGGTAAAACAGATATCCATCATTGAGCCCCCTGCTGCTTACATGCTTCGACCAGATCGGCGATCACCACCCACTGATATACCGCTTATAGCTCTCACTACCACGAACATCGCTCATCGGGTTCACGGCGCGATAGACCGCTTGCTGCAACGCCTCCCCTTCGATCTGCATCTGCTCAATCTCTTTGAGACGAAGCACCTGGGGCTCCAATCCTGAGAGCACCATCCGGTATCCACCGGCAGGCTCAACCGCTACCGCAGCCGACAACACCGACCAACCATCCACGGTTTGGCTCACCCGCTGACACGCCAGCGGCCGCCGGATATCGTCAAGGTGCACGGCTACGATAAGGGCTCCGGCGTGCTCCTGCTGATAGCGTTCAATATCCAGCCGCTCGCCGTTGGCCAGCTCAAGCTTGGCATTGAGCGCAATGAGGGCCGGCAGCAGATGTGATTCACGCTGCCGTGCGACAATCTCTCCCCCCAGGGTGGCCTGATTGCGTAGGTTACGCGAGTAGATAAAATGCGCGGCCTGTTTAAGGCTGTCCGGGATCAGCTCACTGTCACACAGTTCCTGGACCCGGGTCATGGCGCCGATCCGCCGGCTATGACCATCCGCCTCTATGCCGGTCAGCTCCAGGGCGTCGAGGGCAATCACAGTTTCACGGGATGTTTGAGTCAGAGCAGCGTTTAGTTTTGAGCCACCCCCTAAAAAGACCGCTTGCTCTGAATGTTCAGCCTTGAGCGCCAAGGCTTCAGCGACAGAGCGCGGTTTTAAGTATTGTTTAATCATAATTATTCCTATCGATTAACTCACACTACTTGGGGAGGGTCCTTCCACTCTCCCCGTTCAGGTTAATGCAGAAAAATAAATTTCAGCAGGAACACGATGGCCAGCACCCAGCACCCGATAGGGATCTGCCGGAAGCGGCCGGAAACAACTTTGATCACCACGTAGGAGATAAAGCCCAGCCCAAGACCGTCAGAGATGGAGGAGCTCAGCGGGATCATGGCGGTGGTCACAACAGCCGGAGCCGCCTCGGTCAGATCCAGCCAGTCCACCCGGGCCAATCCTCCCATCATCAACACAGCGATAAATAGCAGGGCGCCGGCGGTTGCATAGTTGGGAACCATCTCGGCAACCGGAGAGAACAGCAGGGCCAGCGCAAACAGGATCGCTATGGTAAATGCGGTCAGGCCGGTCCGTCCCCCGGCCGATACCCCGGCAAAGTTCTCCGCATAAACCGCCGCGGTCGGTGTTCCGAAAAATGATGCAAACACCGAGGTTGCTCCAGAGGAGAACAGCGCCCGGCCGATACGCGGCATCTTGCCCTGCTTGGTTTTCATGTCCGGGTAGGTATCACCGATCGCCAGCAGGGTTCCCACATCGTTAAAGATAGCGATCAGCAGCAGGGTGAGAATGATGCTGATCATATCCGGCTGCAGGGCGCCCATCAGATCCAGCTGCATGAAGGTCGGAGACAAAGAGGGAGGCAGAGACACAATGCCATGGTAGTTAATGTCGCCCATCACCAATCCTATGATGGTGATGATG
This sequence comes from Dongshaea marina, assembly GCF_003072645.1. NCBI lineage: Bacteria > Pseudomonadati > Pseudomonadota > Gammaproteobacteria > Aeromonadales > Aeromonadaceae > Dongshaea > Dongshaea marina. Next base: position 2,062,108 of record NZ_CP028897.1, on the reverse strand, counting down.
ATAATAGACAGCAGCACCCCACCCTTGATCCGCCGCGATTCAAAGGCGATCACCAGGAAAAATCCCAGTAACGCCAGCAGAGAGTGTAGTGAGACCACATTGCCCAGGGAGACCAGAGTCGCCTGGTTCGCCACCAGGATCCCACTGTTACGAAGGGCGATAAATGCCAGGAACAGGCCGATCCCACCACTCAGACCGATGCGCAACGAGTCGGGTATGCTCTCGATGATCCAGTCCCTGAGTTTAAACAGACTGATCACCGCATACAAAACCCCGGAGATAAACACGGCGCCCAGTGCCGTCTGCCAGGGCACCCCGCTCCCTATGATCACGCTAAACGCAAAATAACCCAGCAGGCCGACTCCGGGAGCAACCGCAATCGGATAGTTGGCCAAAAATGCCATCAGCAAACAACCGACAATCGCTACCAGACAGGTTGCAACAAACACGGCTCCCTTATCCATCCCGGCCTGAGACATCAGGCCGGAGGTTACCAGCAGGGTATAGCACATGGTAAAAAAGGTGGTTGCACCGGCAATCACCTCGGTGCGAACATTGGTGCCATGGGCTCGCAAGTGAAATATCTTCTCAAACAGGGTGTTATTAGCACTCTGCGGCTCTCCTTCCAGGCGTTGCGTACGTTCGTTCATAGCGGTTTCCTAAAGTGTGCCTAATGACAGCAGACTGTGTTTTAGCAGATTCAGAGCGACTCGCTGACGATAGCGGGCGCTCGAACGCTGATCATCTATAGGTTGGATCAGCTCAGCATAACCGTGACAAATCTGCTCAATGCATGGGCCATCCATTGGGACTCCAATGGCCATTTCCTCAAGTTTGGGGCAGCGTACCACTGTCGGAGCAACCGCTCCAAAGGCGATGCGAAATTCACTAAAATTATCACCCTTTTTGGTAGCCATTGCTGCCACCGATAGTTTCGACAGCGCATTAGCCTGACGGGTCCCCACCTTACGATACAAGCTTAGCTCGGGTTGAAGCCGCGGAAAGATGATCTCGGTGAGAAGTTCATCGCTGTTTAGGAGGGTTGCCCCGGGGCCCGTGATCATCTGGGCGATCGAAACGCGCCGACGGGCCGTTGCCGAACGAAGCTCTAATTGAGCATCCAGCACATGAAGAGCCGGCACCGTATCTGCCGCCGGTGAGGCGTTGCAGATATTGCCACCCAGGGTGGCACGATTGCGCAATGCCGGAGCCGCAATGCCGCGGATGCTCTGCCTGAGAACCTTCGGAAGCTGTGGATGATGCTCAATCTCGCTGAGCAGTGCTCCCGCCCCGATCCGTACCTCCTGTTCGGTGAACTCGATTCGGCAAAGCTCAGAAATTCCATCAATAAATAACAGATCGCCGGTAAGATCGGCACGCAGACCCCCATGACGACGATGGCGAACCATCAGATCGGTGCCGCCGGCAAACACCCTGGCCCGGGTGCGCCCCAGAAACTCCAGGGCCTCCTCGAGGCTATCCGGGCGGATCAGCTGTTCCATAAGCCACCTCCATCCGCCAACGCGATCTGCGCCGCCTCAATGATCATCCCATAACCGGTGCAGCGGCACAGGTTGCCGGATATTCCCTCGCGGATCTGCTGCTCATCCGCTGTCGGGTTGTCCCTGAGCAGACTATAGAGCGCCATCAGCATGCCCGGGTACAAAAGCCACACTGCACCGCCCCCGCCTGGCGAAATGCCCGGGTCAGGGATTGTCCATGCGCCGTCTCTTTGAGCCCCTCCAGGGTCAGGATCTGTGCTCCCTGAGCCTGAATCGCCGGAATCAGGCAGCTGTTAACCAACTTATCATTCATCAAGACAGAGCAGGCACCACACTCCCCTTCACCACACCCCTCCTTGGTTGCAACCGCTCGGAGTTCACTGCGCAGTAGATCCAGCAGGGAACGCAGAGGATCGGTCTCCAGCTCTCGCCTTTCGCCATTGAGAATAAAAGATAGCTTCATTGCAGTGCCTCCAAAATCACCTCGGGAGTCAGGGGAATCGCCGAAAAACTCTGCCCCACCGCCTGCTCAACCGCCGCAACAAAGGCGGGCGCCCCACCATTAATGGTCAGTTCTCCACCGCCCTTGGCACCAAAGGGCCCGTAGGGATAGAGGTTCTCCACAAAATTTCTCTCAATTCGCGGTAGATCCAGGGACGTTGGGATCACATAATCGGCCATGGTGTGTTGTGCAAAGCGTCCCTGGCGGCACTCAAGTTTCTCGTAGTAGGCATAGCCCAGGGCCTGGGCCATCCCCCATCAATCTGTCCCTCAAACACCCGGCGATCGATGGGACGCCCGATGTCATAACTGCCCCAGATCCCGGTGACACTCACTTCCGCGGTGAGCGGGTCGACCTCAACCTCCACCACATTTGCCGCCCAGCTATTGGTCAGGTAGGGATTTCCCTGAAAACTCTGCTGATCCCACTGGTGATAATCCGGCTGACGAAACTGCTCCTCCACTTGTTGCACTTGCCCCGCTTGCCATGACTCCTTGAGACGGCGGGCGGCTTTCTCCAGGATATAACCCACCACCTGAATGGAGCGGGACGCCACCGTCGGCCCTGAATCCGGAATGAGGCTGGTGTCCGGGTTGTGAAAAAGCACCTGTGAGAGAGGGCAATCCAGCGCGCCGGCCACTATCTTTCTAAAGGTCAGGGAAAGCCCCTGACCAATATCCACGTTACTGACCCGAATAGAGACCCGATCCTCGCCATCTTTCTCAAGGCGGGCAATCGCTCCCACCAGATTCTGCTCACAATCACCGGCCATGCCGCAACCGTGAAAGACCAAAGACAGGGCGATGCCCCGGCCGGTTCCCCGCCCATATCGCTCACGCTTTTGATAATAATCGGATTGGCGTGTCACCTGTTCGATCAGTTCATCGAGCACCAGCTTGTCATGCAGCGGTGCACCGGTCACCAAGGGATCGCCCTGGGCGATAAAGTGGCGCTGTTTGAAGTGAACCGGCTCCTCCCCCAATACCCCGGCCAGATGCTGCATATGATTCTCGATGGCAAAACAGACCTGAGGGGCCCCGAAACCACGAAAGGCACCACTTGGAACCGCATTGGTGGCCCAGCCGATGCCGCGGATCCTTTGATTGGGGATCCGGTAACTGCCGGTGATCGAGGTGACGGCCCGCTGCAGCACAATGTTACTCAGACTCTCGTAGGCACCACAGTTGAGTTCAATCAGGATATCGGTTGCGACAAGCTCTCCGCGCTCATTGAGAGCACTGCGAAAACGGATTCGTGAAGGATGGCGCTTGGTGCTGCACAGCATATCCTCGACCCTGTCATAGATCATCCGTACCGGGCGTTTAAGCCGATGCACAGCCAGCGCGACTGCGCACGCCAGCAAATAGGGGTAATCCTCTTTTCCGCCGAATCCGCCCCCGGTCGGGCACTGCACCACCCGGATCTTGGACTGCTCAAGGCCCAACATATGCGCCACCGCATGGTGAACATCCATCGGGCACTGCATCGATCCCTCGACACAAAGTCGCTGCTGTGAGTCAATCCGCCCGCACATCCCCTGGGTTTCAATATAGGAGTGCTCCTGGTAACCCGTTTCACAGCACTCCTCAATCACCCGGGGCGCATCATTAAAGGCCTGGTCAACATCCCCCCTTGCCACCTCGATCGCCCCAAAGCGGTTGTCATCACCATGAATCGCTCCTCCCTTAAGCTGGGCAGCCTCATCAATATCCGCAACTATGGGCAGGGGCTCAAAATCAACCTTGGTCGCCTCTATCAGACGATCAAGAAGGTCGGGATCTGGGCCCACGAACAGCAGCATCTCCTGTCCCAGATAGCGAACCTCTCCATCGGCCAGTACCGGCCAGTCCAGCCCGACAATCTTAAGACTGTTGTGACCCGGAATATCCTCGGGACCAAACACATGATAATCGGCTGGCAACGAAGGAAGATGGATCTTAAGGATCCTTCCCCTTGGGATAGAGGCGCGATAAAAACGCGCCGTCCATATTCCCTTGTGGGGAAGATCCGCCACATAGGCGGCCTCCCCGCGGGTTTCTGCCAGTTTGAAGTCACAATCGAGAGCATCCAGATGTTGCATCCCGAATCCTCCCTGTTTAGGAACCCAAACCGTCCATCGTTTTCCACAAGCGCTGTGCCACCTTCTGCGCCTCACGATAGATAGGCGCCACATCGAAGGGGAACTGGCGATTTTCAAGGACGAAGCGGCCCTCAACGATCACACTGTCGACGCTCGATGAATTCAGGCCGAATGCAAAGTGTCCGGGCAGGTTGTCCCCCACCAGCGGCGTGGGCGAGCGATAATCACAGATGGTGAGATCGGCCTTGTAGCCAGGGGCTATCTTGCCAAAGCTGGCTGAGAAATTGCGCTCCAACAGGCTGTTCCCCTGGTTGAGATATCCCAGGAAACTATCGGGCCACAGCGGACCACCGGCGTCCCTGTGTTTAAAGAAGGCAAATTTGAGCTCTTCAAACATATCCGCGCCGATCCCATCGGTCCCCAATGCCACATTGTTGAACTTCTGCAGCTGCTGGTTATAGCCCACTGAATTATTCATGTTGGATCTGGGGTTGTGTACCAGGAAGCTATCATGTCGGTTGAGGATCTCAATATCCTGCTCACTGAGAAACAGGCCGTGTGCCAGCAAGCTCTTGTGATTCAAGAGATCAAAGGCCTCGAGTCGTAACAGGATATCCTTTTGATAATGATGGTGGCTGTGGGACACATCGTACCTGTCTTCCGCCACATGGATATGAATGCCGCGCCCGGTTGCCTTGACCGCCTCGGCTATCATCTCCAGTCCGGGGTCGCTGACGGTAAAGGGGGCGTGAGCCCCGATATGGGATTCCACCAGGTAGGGGGAGCTGCCCTGCTCTTTTTCGCGGTCGATCAACCGGGCAAAGGCCATATTCTCTTCGACACCGGCCTGTAACTCGTCCACTCCCCCATTACGATCCGTGGTCTCATAACAGGTCATACCGCGCAATCCCGCCTTGAGAAACCCATCTCGCAGCACCTTGAGAGAGCCCTGGATAAAAGAGGGGGAAGCATGATGATCTATGACCGAGCTACAGCCGGACTTGATCGCCTCCAGACAACAGATGAGACCCGAATAGTAGAGAGCCTCTTCATCGATGGCTCTGTCCAGCCGCCACCACAAGTTTTGCAGGGTCGAGATAAAGTCGGGACAGGGTGCAATGTTGGCCATGATCCCGCGCGATAACCCCGAGTAAAAGTGATTGTGAGAGCAAACTATGCCCGGCATCACCAGCTTACCATGCATCTGTTTGATGGTTGCCGTGGGATAGGTGGATTCGAGTTGATTGCCGACATCCTTGATGAGATCGCCCTCAAGCAGGATATCCATCCCCTCCTGGACCCGGGCCGGTGCAAACTCAACCAGAGTCGCATTTTTCAGTAATAGCATGCTCATACCTCTACCTCACCCAACAGATAACCATGATTTTCGATGATAAAGTTCGCCATCGTGCAGATCTCTTCGAGACCAGCCGGTACCTCAGCCACCCTGCCTTTTCCGTCCAGTGGCAGATTGTAGATCTCCTGCTGATGGCGCAGCTTAAGTGAGCCTTCCTGGAGCAGGAATCCCGGGTTACTGCTGTTACTAAAATCTTCGTCCAGGCTGAAGATGGTCAGCTTGTCCTGATAGGGCCGCCCCTCCCACGGACAGAACTGAGCACAGTTGCCACACTCGTTACAGTAAGCATCCAGGTGGATGATCTGGAAGGGATTGGCAAAACCAGGCATCGCCAGGGTGACATTGGCCCGGTTGGGGCAAACATCCGTGCACTTACTGCACACATAGTTGCACTCCAGACAGCGCTGCGCCTCCTGGGCCCGGAAGGCATCGATATCACTGCCGTCCACCAGCTGGACCGGGATCACCCCTTTACGCTGATAGATGGCTTCGATATCCACCGCTTCAAACTCGGGACCACTGTGCTCCTCGACCTGCTCACGCTCACTAATGGTATTGGCCGCCTTGCGCGCCTGCCCCATGGCACTGACGATCGACGAGGGTCCGGTATTGGCATCGCCGACCAAAAACAGGTTCTCGACCGGTGTTTCGCAGCTTTCGGGGTCCACCAGCGCCCAGCCATCATCACCTAAGGGAGCCCCCATCCGCTGCAATACGCTGGAGTCGGCCTGCTCACCGATCGCGGTGATCACTGAGTCAACCTGCAGGGTGCCGGTGCGATCCGTGGGAACCGGACGCCTGCGCCCCTGTTCATCGGGCTCCCCGAGCTCCATCATCCGGCACAGCAGGGTGCCATCCTTACTAAAGGACTCTGGGTTGGTCAGAAAATGGAACTGAACTCCATCGGCCAGTGCCAGCTCATACTCCTCCTGATAGGCGGGCATCTCATTTTCGGTGCGCCGATACACTATGGTCACCTTCTCCACCCCGGGTGCTTTAAGAGCCGCACGAGCGCTATCCATCGCGGTATTGCCGGCGCCAACCACCGCCACATGCCGCCCCAACTCCAGCTGCTCACCCTGATTAAAGCGGGCCAGGAAATCGAGTGACTCAAACACCTGCTGATTATCACCGGCAAGACGCATCCGATTCCCCTTCTCGGCGCCTACCCCGAGGATCACATACTTAAACCCCTGAGCTTTGAGCTTATCGGCGGTCAGAGCCGGATCACAGCCAAACTCAAAGTTAACCCCATGCTGACGCACAAACTCGATGTCATGGCTAATCGCCTCAGCCGGGATCCTAAAATGAGGGATCACATTTTTCACCACGCCTCCGGCGTTGGCCTCCCGCTCAAAGATGGTGACTGGGAAACCACTGCGCGCCAGGAAGTACCCTGCTGACAATCCCGCAGGCCCCGCACCAATCACGGCCACCCGCGCCTCGCGATGAAGCTTGGGGTGCTGCCACTGTGCCAGGTACTGATCCCACCCCTGGGCCAGAGCGATTCTCTTGAGCTCCCGGATATTCAGGGCCCCTTCATAGTCACGGCGGGTACAGTTGTACTGACACTGATGATCACAGATATGCCCGGTAATGGAAGGCAGGGCGTTCCGGCTATAGATCACCTCCAGAGCCTCTTTGTAGCGCCCCTGTCCGACCAGGCGAATATACTCAGGAATATCCTGATGAATGGCACAGGCATGCTGACAAGGCGCCACATAACAGTCGGTCATCGGCAAAGGATCATCCACCGAAATGGTCTCAGGTCCGCGCCACTCTTTCTGGGTATAATCCACCTCCAACGCCTCGGCAGCCAGTTTCTCCAGTGCCTCAATATCCAGGGTCTCGCGCTGCCAGGCCCTGCTGGTATCCAGAAGCTCGGCGCAATCTTTCATCCGCAGGTAGCCGCCGGGCTTGAGAAGATCGGTAGCCATGGTGATGGGGCGGATCCCCGTGGCAAAAATGGATTCAATGTTGAGTTTGCAGGCGCCTCCCGAGTAGGAGATATCCAGCTTACCGGCAAATTCACGGGCAAGCTTAGCGGCAACATTAATGGTCAGCGGATAGAGAGCACGCCCGGACATATACATCTCTTTGTCGGGAAGCACCCCCTTGGTATTGACGGTTCCCAGGGTATTGGAGAGCTTAACCCCGAACTGAACCCCATGTTGTTTAGCCGCCTCCAGCAGACGACGCAACATGGCCGTCGCATCGGGATACTTGAGATCCGCCTCAAAGGCATGGGGATCCAGGGTCACATAGCCAAACCCACATTGATCCAGAATAGAGCGCACCCGCTCATAGCCGAGCAGGGTTGGATTAAGCTTCACAAAGGTATTGATCTGCCGCTCACACAGCATGTAGCGGCAGATCGCCTCAATCTCATCGGGTGGACAGCCATGCATGGTCGATAATGTCATGGAGCGGGCGATCTTAGGCGAGATCCGATCCGGCAACTCACGCAGCTGTGCGGCTCTGTTCCCGGCGCCGATGTCGTTGATAAAGGCTTCATCATTGACTAGGCGACGCAACTCACCAATGTAGGCGGCAAACTTTGGATGCTGACTCGAGTCCATCATGTCATCCAGGAAGGTCTGCATCTTTTGGGTCTTGATCCCGGCCAGATCATAACCGGCGCTCATGTTAAAAATAAACGACTTCTCTTCGCCCGATACCGGATCAAACAGAGTCTCTAATAGATGCAGAATCACCCAGGCCTTAAGGTACTCATCATGAGCCTTGGGCAGGGTAAACTCGGTCGACCACTCGGTGTTGAAACACTCATCCTCGGCATCGATACAGGGCTTGGCGATCTCCAGGGTATCAAGCTTCTGAACCGTCTTAAGTTCAATGAAACGCCCCCCGGTCAACCAGGAGCTGATGATGTTCTGCGCGAGCTGGGTATGGGGGCCTGCCGCCGGACCAACCGGTGTGTTACAGGACTCACCAAAGATAGAAAGCTTGGTCTCGTTGGGCTTGTGGTAGAACTGCTTTTCGGGGATCCCGAAGATGGAGCGGCTGGCACGGTACTCACTAAAGACTCTATCGATGAGTGCGCCGAATGGTACGGGACGCATGATATCACCCATGGTATTCCTCCTGGCTGGGCTTGGTTCAATGCACACTATGTTGATCTTGTATTGGATGCATTTGCCGGCGATTGTTGTTAATTCGATTCAGGCTCTGCGGCCCGATAGCGATCTCTGGGAGGGTAAAAGCAGGAACCGGGCCTGGTTGAGATAAAGCGGATGACAATCGATAAAATTGTGAGCCAGGTTAACAAAGGCAACAAGATGCAGTTAAAAAACAGCCAGTTGCACTAAGACCGCACTTCAAAGCTTTTGCGAATTATCAAAATTGCTTATCAATTTGATAGCTGGCATTTTGCAAATTCTCACTCTGAGAGCGCCCCCAAACACAGGCTAGCGACTGTCAGATCTGCCAGGACAGGCCGATTTATTAGCCAAATGGAACAGGGATTGCAGAGAAAACAACCAGAGCAAGGAAGCTGTCGATTTAATCCAGGAGCTGGGTGTGATGCAGGCAAACATAGGGATAGAAACAACTGAATGGCTGTCGGTCTATGATGCGATCCGCTGCCCGATGTTTGTCCATGACAGGCAACTTAGGATCCGCCGGGCCAACCACTCTTATGCGAAGCTTGCCGGGGTGAAACTCAGTGAGATACTCGGCCAGGAGTATTGGAAAGTCTTTCCCAAAGGTGCGGCCCCTCACAATAAAGTCCTGCGCCAGAGCCACCACCACTATCGTGAATACTGTGAAGATCTGATCCATGACGAGCGGGTCTATCGCACCACTAATGTACCGATCCGGGATAAGGATGGTGAGTACCAGTATTCGGTCTGGCTGATCGAAGATATCACGGAGAAGCATCAAAGCCAGAACCAGCTGTGTCAGATGTCACGCGCGCTACGGGTTCTGGCGCGCACCAGTGAGCTATTGCTAAAAAACACCCTCTGTGGCAATCGTGAGCTTCCCAACCTTATCTGCGAAATCGCAACCGTTGAGTGTGAGCTGGCGGGAAGTTGGATTGGGCTCAATCCTCGCAGGACGAATGAAAGTGAACTGCAGGTCACTGGCAGCCATGGCTTTGATATCCGGGATCTCAAAAAGTTGCTGTTTACTCCACAGGGTAAGCTGGATGAAGGCTGCCCGGCAACCTCTGCCCTCACTACCGGACTCAATGCTCTGCAGCAGCTTGAGCACTCCACTCTTGTGGGCGAGTTACAGCATTTTTTATGGGGTCAGGGTGTGCGATCTATCCTCGCGATCCCAATCCGCTCGACCGAGTCTCCCGAGCTGCTTGGGGTCATAGTCTACCTCTCCCGCTCCAGCAGTTTTTTCAGCCCGGACAACATTGAACTTCTGGAGGGGGTCGCCCGTAACTATGCCCTAGCCGACAGCATCATCAGCCTTCGTCAGCAACAGCAACACTTTACCCATTGCCTGGAAAAAAGCGCCCGGGAGGTGCGAAACTCGCTGCTGCAACTCATCAAAATGCTCTCCAAAACCATCGAATACCGGGATCCTTACACCTATGGTCATCAGGCCCGGGTCGCCTCCCTGGCCCGAGCTATCGCTGAAAAGATGGGACTGCCACAACCGGAGCAGGAGGGGATCTTCCTCGGAGCCATGATCCATGATATCGGAAAAATAGCCCTTCCCACTGAGATCCTCTCTAAACCATCCAAACTCAGTGATACAGAGTTTGCACTGATCCGCGAACACTGCTCCCTGGGAGCCGACATAGTCGCTAAAACCCAAACGCCCTGGCCTTTGGAGGAGATCATCAGCTGCCACCATGAATGGATCAATGGCCAGGGGTATCCGAAGGGCCTGAAAGGAGACGAGATCCCTCTTTGTGCTCGAATCGTCACAGTCGCCGATGTGGTTGAGGCGGTCGCCACCCACAGGCCCTATCGACCGGCCCTTGGGATCAAGGCTGGCCTCTACCAGATCCAGACCCATAGCGGAACTCGCTTTGATCCCACAGTAGTTGATGCCTGCCTTGAGGTATTTAAAGAGGGCTATCGATTCCCTAACACAGGAACCCTGGTTTAAGGGTGAGGCTTAATTACCAATGAAAAGAGCAGCCTTAGCCTGTTTCTTAGGCAGGCTAAGGCTGCCCATAACACTAATTCATAGCAATTAATGCTTTATGCAATAGGTGTAAGGGATATCAGCAACTTTTGGTTAGCACTATCCCACTGAGCCATTGGTCTTCCTGAAAAGCCTTCACTCAGCATAGTATTATTCTGTTCACTCGGAATATCCCCTAGCTTACTAAAACCAATTTTCAGGGTTGCCTTATGTCCGGAAGAGCTATCATGGGCAACAATAGTTACTGTTCCTGTCATATTATTATCGGCCGTTGTGATAGATATATTATTGAGTGTTTGCTTATCAATAGTCACAGAGTCAGGCTTTGTAATGGATATTACATAAGGGTGCTGTGCTTGATTTACCGAAGCATCTAGCTTTAAGCAGTTTGAATGAATATCCCACGGTGCGGGTGACTGGCTAAATGAACAGTAAGAGATATTCGGAACAACATTGACTCCGGAGTCATGGGTTAAAGAGTCACTGTTATCACCAATAAAGGAATCAAATACCCCCGCTTGTTTGACCGCCGGGTAGTTCTGATACATTCCACTATCACCCACTAACACACCCTTATAGCCACTAAACTTCGGCATGATCTCATCCGAAATCATATCATTATCAGGACTATAGTCCTCAGGTAAGCGATAGGAAACAAGCCCCATGTAATGCTGCTCCCTAAGGTTTTTTGCAACCGGCTCATCCGAAAACTCAAAGTAAGCAGCCCCAAGAAGATCAGAGTCTGTCTCTTGATCAGATCTCCAAGCCTGAAGTCATAGCCTCTCTGGCAACCATAAATCCTCGAAGATAATCCTGAAGTCGATTCCAACCTTCCCAGAGAGTATCCCAGCCTGCGATCCCGCTTCGTTTGGTATCATTGAACCCTCCCAGCTTTGCAATCTCCTGGTAAGCCCACTCCAAACTCGGTTCGAACGTTTGCTTCTTATTGCGCAGCAAGATCAAGAGCTTAATCTCTTCTCCGGTAAGCACTCGTGACGCACTTATCTGACTGACCTCCTTCGCCTCTTTAATCAGGCCCAGCTTCTTCAGGCTGAGTGGCAAGGTAAAACTCTCCCGCAACTGCATCAGCCGAACCGCTGAAAAGCCAAGTATCGACGCCATTCGCTCCAGATTGTCTACCGACCCCATTCTTAGCTCTTCTACACCTGCACCGGATTTCCAGGCTTTGTGGAAATCCTCCACTCGCCATCTGGCCGTGTAGCTCTGGATAACTTTCAGGGCCTCTTCCAGAGTTGAAACTGGCTCGCTGGTCAGCAGAAGCCAGCGGATCGGCTCTGCACCATTAGGCTGACCCAGCTCTTCAGCCAGTACTGCGTTGAGGGTGAGAGTTCTGCCCCCCTGAGTGAGGGTCAATGAGCTGCTAAAGACTTGTAGCCTCGCCTTGCGAGTCGGCCGATTCTTCCGTTTCCCATGCTTATCTACCATCCCTTTTTGAGGGATATGAAGCTCATATCCGCCCAGGGAAGCTTGGGAGCGCAGATGTTCATCTAAAGGGAGTCCGGACTCTTCCACTTTGCGCATATGCTTTGCCCGCACGATAAATCTTTCTTGGTGCTCCTTCTTATCCTTGAGATAGTCAAAGATATCTGCTTCTCGATCACAAACGGTGATCACCCGGGACATCAGCGCTCCCATCCTGTGTCGGCAAAGGGCTGACGCATCGGGCCACTTACCACTCTCTTTCTCGTCTGCATCCTCAGGGTTATCCGGCCGCAACCACCACTCCTGATGAACCAACCCTATCGTTTGCTGCGTTCGGGCATTGAGTAGTAACTGGGAATGCACCCAGAATCCTCTTGATTTATCCTCCTTCTTTCCTAATTTCCCCAGCTTCGAAGCGGCTTGGTGCTTGTAACTTAATGAAGAGGTGTCCTCCAGAGCCAGGAGTTCGGGAATATCCTGGGCTATCTCAACTGTCCTTTCAAAACCAGCCTGACGTATTTTCATTGGTTCGACCTTTGGATTACGGATAAAGCGATAGCTGCCTTCAAGCAGGGCATCGTCACCCTCACAGGAAGCGGCCAAAGATTTCCCCACATGTCTACCACAATGGCTGGCGAGTGTGACTAACCGGGCTGTACGCCGCACGTCTCCAAGCTGTGCCGAACCAAAGATGTGCTGGGCCCAGCGTTGGGGATCATGGGGAGAAATCTGCATCGTATGAGTACCTTGAAACGGGATTATACGATGATCAGATCACTCTATGCTCAGAAAGTTCCCCTGCTCTTGAGATGTGTAGAAGAGACAGGATCAGAGTTACTGGTTAAGAGCATGCGCCACAGGCGCGCGAAGCCCCACTGGTCATCAAATTTTCCCCAATCATAGTCATCATACTTACCCCATTCAGATATAAACAGAGGTAGGTTATATGGGCTTTTTAGCTGGTTGTATGTATTAAATAAGCTCTGCATTCCTGAAAGTTCCAGCTTAGTTGGAGTCATGCCTCGATAGGAATTCACAGAGTAAAAATCAAGATAGCTTCCACCCCCTCTTTTTTAAAGACATCATAATAGCTCTTGAAGTTGTCAACACTATTATAGTGATCCTGGTTCGTTGATGTGACCAGCAAATTCGGATCAAACTGCTTTATGGTTTTCGCCAGCGTCCATTCAACCTTTGCAGCTGATTTTGCCACAGGGTTAGTAGGCTCATCCGCTTCTGTTTCATTACCCACAGTCCAGGCAAGGATATCCGAATTCGCTGCGTACTTCGCCAACTCTAACTGCATGAGGGCAGACCAGGGCTGACCACTATTAGGCTCCCTCATTTGCTCCCAGCTCAGAAGATGTCCTGTTAACGGGCTCCCTTCAAATGTTTGTGAAGGATTTGGAGCAGGCGCAGGCATTATGGTATAGATTCCATAGCTATGAGCAAGGTTCAGAAAATCGGTCATATTCCGAACCAGGGGGTCAATATGATAAATCCGAATAGTATTGACTCCCATCGCCTTCATCATTTTAAAGTCTCTTTCCCATCTTTGCTTAAGGAGGGCATTATGCTCTGCTGCACCAGCTAGCGATGTATTATTCAGGTATTGGTGCATCGGGCCTGTCATATCGCTATCAAAGCAGTAAGACTTATTCGGAGTACCAAAGGGTCCACCCACTAAAGATGAGCATATTTGTCCACCACCTGTTTGGTTAAAATCAGCCAGGTGAACGGATTCACCAGGAGCTGTAATGGGTGAGCCACTCTCATTCAGCTGCCCCACCGGCGTCGGCTCATAGTCCATCCCTCGAATAAAGAATGGCTCATAATCTCCCTTAGTCTCACTCCATACCATCAGGATTTTATGTTTCGTTTGAGGGTCAACAGCAATTTTAGGCGGATGAGTTGATGTGGTTAGTGCATTGATTCCTCCAGTCGGATTAAGCTGCTGTGGCGCACCATTTTGCCACTCCAATGTATAGATGTTTCCAGCAACAGATCCGTTATTACTCACTTGTCCACTTTGTAATGGAATCGTACCCAGCATCTGGTAATGATGATCTGTGCTAACCTTGACCATAAATAACAAGCGGTAATCAGAATAACCAGCCGTTGAAAACTTAGGGACAACCACGTGAACAGACTTGGGCGAAGCACTCCCCCCCACCACAGGGAGAGTTATCTGAGTATTTGCCTGTGCTCCAGTACCAAAAATATTGCTCCAGCTACCATTTTTTTCGCCCTGAAGAGTGTAGGTGATCGGGTTTTGTTTCTGATCTAATTTCCAGGAAGAAGGTAACTGAACCTGAATACTAAAATTCGATACTATGGCATCTATTTTTGGAATAGTTACATCTGAGTATGGAGCAGAGCTTGCAGCCTGAGCGATACCTGAACTGAGCAAAGTCAGTACCGCTGTGGCTAGCGTAATTTTTTTAGTTGCATATCTCATAAAAGCACCAATAAGTTAGATTTAACTCATAAAAGAATTATTCATGCTCATACATAAGGATTAACGCTCAATTTTCACACAAAAATAAAGCTGATTGCGTATTATCGCGATGGCGATCACCGAATAATATGATGTCGATCACCTCAACATCCCGTCTCACAGACTGGGTTATTTTTTACCCTGAGTGATCGGCATCCGTCAACTCTGCGGTGATTTTTCTCATCGATTCTCCGCATAATTCTACACGGATCGCTCCATGAACCAGACGATCCAGGATCGCATCCGCATGGGTTGATTCACCGATCATTGTGTGCCAGTGCTCCAGCGGAAGCTGGCTGCCGATCAGTGTGGCTCCGTGACCATGGCGAGCATCGATTAACTCCAGTAGATCGCTACGCTGAAGCGCATTCAGCGACTCCAGTCCCCAGTCATCGAGGATCAGAAGCGGCGTGTTTCTCAACTGAACCATCAGCTTTCGATAGCTGCCATCAGCCTGAGCCAGCTGCAGTTGCTCCAGCAGCTCTTTAAACCGGAAGTAGCGAACCCCGAGTCCCTGCAGACAGAAGTGATGGCCCAGGGCGCAGGCCAGATAGGTTTTCCCGCACCCGGTCGCCCCGGTCAGGATCAGAGTCTGCCCCAGGCTAAGCCAGTATCCCTCTGCCAGTGAGCGGATCTGGGCTCTATGCAAGCCGCGATCACTTCGATAATCCAGTTGCTCCAGATTTGCCTGCAGCCGGAATCGGGCCTGCTTGATAAGGCGCTCGATCCGCCGCTGAGACCGATCCGTCAGCTCCTGCTCCAGCAGCAGGCTGAGTCGCTCTTCGAACCCGAGTTCCTGGTAGTGCCCGGGTTGCTGATGTTGCCTTTCCAGGGCATCCCGGATACCACTTAGTTTCAGCTCCCGAAGTTGCTGTTTGAGTTGTTCTGTCATCTTTGATCCTTAGTGATAGTAGCCTGAGCCACGGATATTGAGGTGAGTGAGCTCCGCCAGACGATCCGGCTGAGTTTCGGGCAGTGGCTGGCCATCCAGCCCCTTTTCCAGGATGGAGCGGATCCCTTTCTGATAGTAAACGCCCGTTCGGTCTGCTCGCTGGCAGGCCGCTTCTAAGCGGGGGCGTCCATATCGCTTTTCCAGGTTGAGGATCCCAAGGCTGGCCCGATATCCAAGCTCCGGGTGGGACTTTCGGTAGAGCAGCTGTTTGATCACCGCAAGCGTGGAGGGGCCTATCTCCTGAGCCCAGTTCAGAAAGCGTCCCGGGGTCCATTGCATCTGCTTTTGGTGTGCGACCGGCATATGATCGGGGTGGGTGGTTTGCCCTCCCTGCTGATAGCTGCGTGGATGTGTCGCGACACAGCGACCACCATGATAGATCCGTACCAGGTTGTCGCAGATATGCGCTTCAAGCTTGCGTTTGAGCAGGGTATAGGGAACCGAGTAGTAGTGCTTGTCGAGCTCGATGTGATAGTCGATATGAACCCGAACCGCCTTCACCCGGGTGAACTGATAGGGGTTTTGAGGCAGCGATTTGAGCACCGGTTTGTCTAGCAATTCAAACTGTGATTTACGGCTTCCCGGCAGCTTCTTGAACGGGCGATTGTTCAACTCGGTGAGCAGAGCCCCGATCCGCTGGTTTAGCTGAGCCAGACTGAAGAAGGTCTCATGGCGCAGTTTTGCCAGGATCCAGCGCTCAACGATCTGCACGCCCACCTCAGCCTTGGCTTTATCTTTGGGCTTGTAAGGACGGGCAGGAAGCACTGCAACACCATAGTGTGCAGCCAGCTGCTGATAGGTAGGATTGAGATCTGGCTCGTAGCGACACGCTCTACTGACTCCGCTTTTGAGATTATCCGGAACGATCATCTCTGGTACTCCCCCAGAAATTCGAAGGCCCGTTTATGGCTCATCACCCAGTCTTCCAGCCCCTGACTCAAGGTTGCATCGGCGTAGGTGTAGCTGGATGCACCCATCACAGCGACAAAGATCTGAGCCCGACGCTCCTCCCCAGTCCTCGGATCCACGATGGGCACGGTTGGACCGCAGTAATCAACAAACAGTTTTTCACCGGCTTTATGGCTCTGACGCATTGAGGGAGACTGGCATTTACGCCACTCACGATAACGCATGCAGTAATGGTTATAGCTGTAGTGGTTCTTGGGATGTCGCTCAGCATACTCCTCCCACAGGAGTTGTAGCGTCATCCCTTTGCGTCTGAGCTCCTGATGGGCCACGGCCCAATCCGGCAGAGGAGGTGTCTGACGAACCGTGATCCGGGTCTCAAGGAACTCACGGCGCAGCCGCTCTTCATCCCACTCAGCAGGCAGAGGCCATTGGCATAGCCCCATCTGTTGGGCCCTTTTGCAGTAATTGGACACAGTCGACGGAGACACAGACAGGCTGCTTGCGATCTGGCGGTGACTCAGGCCGCCTTGGTACTTGAGTCTGAGGATCTCTTTGAGTTTTCGCATGGTGATATGCACCGTTGGCATGGCTGGCTCTCCGCTCGAGGTCAAACAGAGAGCATAGCCGGTTAAAAAAACACCTGCGAAACGGGAGTTGAAATGAATAACATTTCGGTCGGGACTGCATAATATTCATGCCGATCACCCAATAATATAAAACTCAAAAGTGATCGCCATCGATATTATTGAGCGATCGCGATCGATATTATTCAGTGATCGCTATCGATCTTATTGGGTGATCGCGATGGACCAAAAAACGCAAGCTGATTAAAAAGAAGAAAAAGCATGAATTGACACATGGAAATAGACAATTCTTCCCATATGCTTTCGATAATATAAATAACTTTCGATTCAGGTTAGATCTCACATCCTATAGTCGAACTCCCTGTCCATAATTTGTGGAGCTATTTTCACACAGTATACTTTTGCCCTATATTCTCAACTCGACACCTGATGCCTTTTAATAGACAACCTATGAATGACATAGCCGACCTGAATAATCTGGAGTCACAGATAAGTTTTACATACCAGAATTGTCAAGCTGATCATGCTTACAAAAGCCACTCCCATAACTACGCACATTTAGTATTGATTGATGAGGGTATTGCTGAAGTCAAAACCAATGGCCAGCACCTGATTGCACCCAGGGATAATGCGATCTGGGTTCCACAACAGACTGAGCATTCCTGTGCCACTAAAAATGTCAACCAAATGTGTATCCTTAAAGTGAGTCCCTCCGTCCAGGGCTTACCGGATCACCCATGCGTTAAGGCTATCCCTCCCCTGCTCAAAGCGGTTATCAATCATTTTATCGCATCTGGTATTACAGAGATCTGGAATGCATCTCAATTAAGATTGTCAGAGGTGTTAATCGAACAGTTGATTCAAGCCCCTTTGATGAGAACTTATCTGCCAACCAGCTGTGACCGATATCTTCAACCCATCATTGAACATTTGAATCGATACCCCGGGGATGAAGCCTCCCTTGATGATTGGGCTGAGAAGCTTTTCACCACAGAGAGGACTTTGGCCCGGCGATTTAAAAAAGAGCTCAACCTGACATTTAGTGAGTGGCGCCAAAGATGTCGGTTCATTCACGCATTGGACCGGCTCAAGCGCGATCCAATATCCATTCAGCAACTCGCCTTCGATGTCGGTTATACTTCACCTTCAGCCTTTATCGCCATGTTCCGTAAATATGCTGGAATGACGCCGGAGCAATATGCCAAATTATGGCGCTAGTCGCCATTGCCTCGATTCAAGGGTAAGAATTGATCAACAATCGATAGATAGGAATTGTTGAGACGCATAAAAAGGGCTGAAGTGCAGCCCTTTATTCTCATCCTGATCCAAAACTAGCTGCCAAAAATAGCGCTTGGCACTGGGACGCTAATATTTCCGCCGTGGGGTTGTAAGAAGTTCACCCCATGATGGTTGGGATCTTGACTCTCTGGAGTTGTGACTGAGTTAATCCTGCCATGACTAAAGCTCAGCTGATACTGGTAGCTGTGACTGCTATCACTCAGTGTAAGCTGACAAGCATCATCCGCAGTCGGTTTCAACCCATAGGTGGTACTGGTTATCGCACTCCCCGTCACCCCACAGCCACGGATGGAGTAACTTCCCCCTTGCCAGCCCGGTGCAAAGGTGAGATTCACCTTAGAAGGCGAAGGTTATGGTCCGGGCTGAGGCCCTCTGTCATAGGGATCCTGATTAGGAAGGCCCGCTAAACTACCGATACTCACATACAGATTCTCGGCTCCATTAACCCCCACATCGGCGGTATCATCATCAATCGAGAAGCCATAGCCTGTCATCCCAAGTTTGATATGGGCAAACCAGACAAAGGGGTCCAGGTTGTATTTGGCTGAATCATCCTGGCTCGGATCCGGATACCAGCTTTTATCATCGGGAGTCTTGGTGTAATCCGGTACTCCACGCAGCAGGGATTTCACCTGTTCGGTTAGCTGAGCGCGGGTTTGAGTGGTTTTTCTATCGGTTGGCAGATAGAAACCGACAATATTTTCGATAAGTTGCTCAGGGGTTGCCTTGGGGAACGCCTGACGGAAGTTAGCAACCACATTGTAAACGACTTTGGCAAACCCATCTGCCTTGCTCTTTTCTGCACGCGTGATGCTCAATGGGCTCAGTTGTACCTGATCCTGCCCCGGGATCTGAGGTGCACCAGAGCTCTTCTGGTAATAAGCAACCCAGGAGAACCACAGAGAGGTCAGCTTTTGAGCCTGGATCTGGTCACCCATCTGGGTGCCGGTTGCCAGCATCTTTTCGCTGGAATCATAAGTTGACGCCGGACCATTGAGGGCAAACAGGTTATAGGCTCCCGGGATCTTCACGCTTTGGGTCAAACCTGCCGGCATGTAAAATTCTGGCCAGCCATTGCCATCAAAGTAATCCCCAGAATATCGCCACTATTATCAGCAAACTCTTTGATTGCATTTTGCATCTTATCGACACTGATCCCGGTGCCTATGTATCCAACCTGGGCACTCCCGCTCGGAGATTGAGCCTCCATCGCTACCGGCAGATACATATGGTCCACGTAGGAAACATCATAGTTGATCAGGTTATGGGTCTCTGACGCAGGAGCCCCGGGGCCTGCCAGTGAGGGATCGCGATAGGTAAACTCAATCAGCTGACTCGGTGCATCCAGTCCCATCGCCTGAGGAACCGGTGAGTGATAGAGCATCAGCACCCCATCACTGCCCTGCAGAGTTTCCCCACTTTTCAGTGTCATGGATGCAGTTTTGCTAATGGGCTGAGCAAAACGTGTTGCATCCACCTTATAAGTAAATGTATTACTATCTTTGGATGACACTGGATTAGCATCTAATAACTCCATCCTCCCGGAATCCCAAAAGGCCTGGGGCACTGGAATTTTCACCACTGTTCCTGGCTTTAAGCCAAGGTAGTTCCTGCCATTTTCCTGGTAACCCACATATGCACGGTACGCCTGATTTTCAGGATCGTGGCGGTCATATTTCGAATTGGAGTTTGCCCCAACCAATACCGGATAGATGACTTTATTGGAGTGGTTCATCAGGGTAATGGTTTTCGATGTGGCATTTTGGTAATACATCACATCCTGAGGCTTGGTTGCATGATTATTAACTGGCATCAGGGCCGCAGCTCCAGAAGCCGTGGCATAGAAAGGAGTGACCGTCATGGCCCCCACTAAACCTAACAAACCCACTAACTTTTTGACTTGCATTGGAATCTCTCCAAAAAGACTTTAGAGAGTAGAGCTATCCAGATAATAAGGAGCGCACAGATAAAAAACCTGGATAGTTTGACTATTCATTTAAATAACTTACTCAGCATTCAGTTTAATTAAATAACAGTCCACTACTCTAAACCATGAAAAATAGTAATTGATAGAGCCACGGCACCTCAAAAAGGCGGCTCATGTCAGGATGAAAAACATCTATAACCATTCATCAGGGTTAATTGTTAGAGTGATCAGGACTCAAGTCAATCCAGTTCAAAAAAGCAAATAATTCGCACGACAAATTATATCGTTTAATAAATTAAAACTAGCTTATCCCATGATAAAGGTAACATGCCTAGGCTCATTTTAAGTTTCAATTTATGCTTTTTAGCATCATTATGCTCAGCTATCCCGGGCATGCAAGACCAACATCATTAACAGGGTTTGGTGTCACTATATCCATGGGCATCAAAAAGTAGCGACTTATCCCCATGCCTGTTGGCGTGTCATGGTTGGAATTGGAAAATTCAGTGCCATACTCCAGAAATACTGATTGTTCTTATAGCGATACAAGCGAGCCCCCTGGGCATTAAGCTTATACATCACGTTATCTGAGTCTAAGCAGGCAAACGCACAGTGGATGCTATTCTCGGACACACCGGATTTCTCAGATAACTCTTTTGAGGTCATCCATTGATCATAAGTACGCAAAGTCATCAACAGCTTATTTCTTACTTTACTCATAACGGCCTCACCCAATCATAAGAACGACTAAACAGTTAAGAAAGTTATGGGCTCTATCTATCATCATCAAAGGCGATATCCACATATCTTTCTTGGTTGCACTTCTCAGGATGAAATACTAACAACAGGTTGCGTCAAATATTGACGCATTTTTTTTGGCAGGGTCTGTCGCAAAAAGCCGACATAGATAAAACCTATATTTTTTAACAGCTTATGAATCTTACACAGCTAAGTCGCTAACGGATATAGGCATCGTTCTAATCTAACATATCTGGCAGAGTCCTCAGAATCAGACCCATACGAAGTATTCACTCACAATTGACGGGTCTGAACCGAAAACGTAGGATCATTGAAGCGAACCCTGCGCCTCCCCCTTCCATCGGGAAAGCTCCACGCGAGCAAGGGTCGAACTCACCACCAGTAACTTCTTTGGATAAAAACATAGGGAAGGGATTGTTTTTACAAACCAGGGGAGTTTTCCATGTCCTATCCTGCGTTATGTACTCTATTGATCTTTATGGGGTTGCTCGGGTCAGCTGCAACCGATATGTATGTTCCCAGTCTGCCGCAAATTAGCCAATCCTTCTCGGCTGAACCCAGCTCGGTACAGCTAAGTATCAGCCTCTATCTCATCGCCTTTGCGATGGGACAACTGCTCTATGGGCCACTGCTGGACCGGTTTGGTAAAAGGCGGGGGGCGCTAAGGGTGCTGTGGCTGGGATGCTTTGGTGCCCTGCTATCGGCTGTAGCAACCAAGCTGTGGATACTAAACCTCGGACGTTTTCTCCAGGGGACTGGTTTTTCCGCAATCAGTGTCGCCGTCCCCGCTATCGCCAGAGATCAGCGCTTTGCCAGAACCGCTTCGCTACTGTCAGTTATTTTCGGCTTAGGGCCACTGCTCGCTCCTATTATTGGCGGATACATCAGCCACTTGTATGGATGGCAACTGATATTTACCCTGATCTTCTGCTACTCACTGTTGGTATTATTCGCACTCACCTGGATGAAAGATGATCCATCAACCCAGCCCAACCTCGCTAGCGCTGGTTGGGCTGAGCTGCGGCATAGTTATCATCAGATCCTCTCCCATAGGCAGTTTGTTGCCAACGCCCTCGCTAAGTCTCTGGCCTTTAGCGGTGCCATGGTGTTCTTTTCGATCAGCCCTTTTGTGCTCCATAAACAGTTTCAGTTGAACGCAGTCAGCTATGGATGGTTCACTCTTAGCCTCAGTGCAACCATACTACTGGCAAAAATTGCCAATTCATTGCTCATTGGAAGGCTCACTCTGCACCAGTTAAACGGCATAGCCCTGATTTTTATTAATCTGGCCCCGATCGCCTTGCTGGCGATAAGCCTGCCCAATACACAATCACTGCCAGCTCTGCTGATCCCTTTAGCCCTGTTTGGCTCGGGCGCAGGACTTCTGTTTTCAAACACCACCAGCGCCATGTTCCTGCCCTTTCCAAAAACATGGGGAGGAAGAGTTGCTGGTCTGGCAGGCATGATCCAGATGCTCAGCGCCTTTAGCGGAACCATGATCGCCACCTGCGTCGGTACCGATACATTTATTCCCCTGGCGGGAGTGATGCTCGGTTTGAGCGCCATTGCAGCCGCTTGCTATTACGGGCTGACCCGCAGGTAGCTTACGCCATCCATGACTACCGCTACATTCGCACATCCTTGTGCAGCATCCGCGGCCTGACAGTTGTGCCACAGGAACAAAAAGCTGACTGCTGGTCCAACTATCCGGGTTCGCTTGTACCAGAAGCGAACTTTTGATTGTGCTGCGCACAGCTAATCTGCAGCTTCGCTGCAAATGCCGGTGCTGACCGGCGACAGGCAAGAAGGTGCGCTCGCTAACGGGGATTTAGTGCCCCGTCTATTTGCGCCGAATGTTTTATTGTTGATGAACGTATCAATCACATGGATGTGATTGAAGGGCAGCCAGAACAGGGACGTTCTGTCTGTCCGTTAGTGAATCTGATGAAGCATGAGGATGAAGCAAATACCAGGGTGTCCTTGGGAGTGAAGAGGGTATTGGACAAGCAATACCCTTTCCCCGCCGCCGCTCGGCAGCGGGCAATGTGCCGCAGGCACAAAACCCTGCCCGAAGGACAAAGAGATAAGTCAGCTTTGTACCAAAAGCGAACCTTTGATTGTGCGGCGCGCGGCTAAATCTACAGCTTGACTGCAAGTGCCGGTGCTGGCCGGCGGCAAATATGCTATATTTTCCCGACTTAGCTCTCAGAGAGCCGTGATGTGTCTTCGACGGCCGGTTAAAAAGAGCCAACATATCCAGGTGAAATCGTGATCTTTCCATTTTTAACTGCTTGTCTTTTTGGGATTGGCCTGTCACTGCTGGCATTTATCCCTGTGTCCCAAATCTGGTTCAGCCTGCCTTTTACCGCCATCAATGTATTGCTGGTGACTCTGCTATACGGCGGGTATTTCATCGCCAATGGCCGGTTGCCCACCCTGCTCAAAAAATTTAAAAAGCGCCACCTAGCTCCGAGCATCATCACCGGAACCCTGGGAACCTTCGTCTCGGTGATCCTGGTTCAGTATGGCTGGTCCCTGCCCTGGATCGATGGCTCGGGGGTCAACTCATCCTTTAATATCGTAGCCCAGCAGCTGGATCTTATCGCAGCACTCCTGCTTGGTGTGATCCTGTTTCGCAACCGTTTTACCCTCCCGGATGGAATTGCCTCGGCCCTGGTGCTCTGCGGTGTCATCGCCCTGGGACTTGTCAGTGGCAGCAGCCAGTATGTCTTTAATGTCTCAATCATCTATATCGGTATCTCAGGCATGTTGTTTGGCGCCGCCAATATCTACTCGGGTGTTTTAGGCCATGATTTCGATTTTAAAGAGGTGATCCTGATCCGCTTTGTGTTCGCCGCCCCCCTGGCAATCCTCGCCCTGATCGCCAGTGCCCTCTGTCACCCCGAGGCCATTGCTCACAGCTACCTGAGCACATTTATCTCAACTCTTGCTCAGGGAGGCATGGATCAGAGCCACAGCACCCTTATCAGCATGGAAAGTGGTCTCATCTTCTGGGGGCTGTATCTTCTGCTGAACTATCTGCTGGGCTATCTTTTCCTGGTGATGGCGTTTAGCGTGACCCATCGCTCCGCCTTCAACTCGATTGTGATGCAGTTTGGTCCCGTTATCACAGCCCTGAGTAGTCTTCTGATCTATTATGGATTTGGTCGTTATGGCTTTGCCGAGCTGCTCCAGGGGATCAAAATACAGCTGATCCCAACCCTGATGGTGATGAGTGGAGTCATCTACCACACCCTATATACCTCCCGCCAGGAAGCCAGCCAAAAAGAGAATCGTCCCCTGGAGCACGGCTCGGAGCAAGTGGTCACCTGAGATCTGAATCCGGGCAAGAGCTCTGATCTAACGGTTAATCTGACTCCCTGACAATCACTCAAATTAAGCGCATTATTATAAAGATGCGCTTAATTTCTGATTTCAAGGATGACAGATGCCAGTCGAACTAAAACAAGCTCAGGAGATCTATCAGCTGGTCATTGAGTTTCTGACCAACTACAGCTTCCAGCTCCTGGGAGCCATTATTATTTTGGTGATCGGGATCCTGATCGCCCGAAAAGCGGGTAACGCAGTTTTTGCACTGTGTCAGCGTAAGCAGCTGGATATTACCCTCAGCCATTTTACCGCCAGTGTGACCCGCCTGCTGCTGGTCACCATGGTGGTGATCATCGCCCTTGGTAAATTAGGGATCAGCGTCACCCCCTTTATCGCAGCCGTTGGTGCACTCTCACTGGGAGCTGGTTTGGCAGTCCAGGGACTACTCTCCAATTATGGAGCAGGGCTCAATATCATCATCACCCGCCCCTATGTGGTTGGGGATACCATCCAGGTCAAAGGGGTCAGCGGCATAGTGCGGGAGGTGCGGCTTGCCTTTACCATCCTCAGTAATGAGGATGAGGTGATGATCACCATTCCAAACCGCCATATCATGGGGGAGATCCTGCATAACTCCCAGCAAGATACAGTATTAGAGCTGAGCGTTGGCATCAGCTATCACAGCGATCCACAGCAGGCGATCGCTGTGATTAGCCAGGCACTCAGCACCCTTGAGCATCTGAGTCAAAAACGCCAGCCCCTGGTGGGAATAGATCAGTTTGGCGACAGCAGCATCGATCTTGGGATCCGCTGCTGGGTCAAAACCGAGAAGCTCTTTGAAACCCGCTACCAGGCGAACCTGGCGATTCATCAGGCCCTTGAGGCGCAAAAGATTGAGATCCCCTTCCCGCAGCGGGAGATCAAGATTCATCCCCGGGAGCCTGCGGCGTGAATCTTTCCGTGCTCATGAGTACGCTCAGAGTAACGCTGGCAGCCAGCGCAATTGGGCTGATCTTTTCCGTTCAGGCCAGTCAAGCCGCCAAAAGAGATCAACTGCCAGAGAGCTATCCCGAGAGCCGCTATGCCATCGACGCCTCGATGAAACCCTGGCGTAGTATCGGTGAGATCAATGTTGCCGGACAAAGGCGCTGCAGTGGCGTGCTCATCCACCAATCCCTGGTTTTGACGGCAGCGCACTGTCTATGGAACCCCTGGAAAAATCGTTTCTACCCGGCCACTGAAATCCACTTTGTGGCTGGTGCCCAGCTCGATACTCATTTGGCTCACTCGCGGGGGAAAAAACTGGTCGGCTCGAAAGACTATCACTTTAAAGAGCATCCACCGTTTCGTGAGCTGGTCCATGACTGGGCCCTGCTTGAGCTCGCCAAGCCTCTGGGGCGCTGGATTGGCTATATCCCACTGTCTACGGCGCCGCTGAAAAATGGCTCAGATAACCTGTTACTCGCAGGCTATCGCCAGGATCGCCCCTATGTCCTGAGCCTCTCCAAGCGTTGCAGCCTGATTAAAAACCGAGGCAATGCCCTGCTTGAACACAATTGCCACGCCTTTGAAGGTGACTCAGGAGGCCCGCTGATCCAGGTGCATGAGTTTCCGGGAGAGCCCAGTCAGTTCAGGGTGGTCGGTGTCCAGGTCGCTCAGGTTGAGATCCGCTCCCCGAAACAACTCAGGGTAGTCAGTATTGCCGTCGCTAACACCCTGATCTCCCCCTTTGCCCTGCAGTTTATTCAAGACATCCAGCAAACTGAGCTCAACAGCAGCCCGGCAGAAAGCTGATCCGACTCGCAAAAATAGAGACTCAGATGAGTGATATTGGAGCTACACTGTTAACAACAGCCTCCTTAGAGAAAGCCGATGCTCCTTAAAAAGCTCAAACATCTGCTGCGATTTATCTTGATAAGTGGCTTCATCTACCTGGGAATCGCTCTGCTACTGATCTTTTGGCCGATCTCGGATAAAAAAAGCAAGAGCACCCTGGACTTCTCTGCCATTCAGCAGCTCCCTGCAAATATAACACTGGATAACCTCAGCCAATATCGGGCCCGTGATGGTAAGCCGCTCTATTACCGGAAGCTTGGAGAGAAAGGCTCTGACATTTTAGTTTTTCTGCATGGCTCAGGAGCCGATAGCCGCTACCTGATCCCATTGGCCTCCAGCCTCTCTGAACAGCTGGATCTGTTGGTGATCCTGCCCGATCTCAGGGGGCATGGCCGCTCAACACCGATATTGGGTGATATCGATTATCTTGGACAGTATATGGACGATCTAACCGATCTCCTGGCCAGGCTTCGTAAACAACACCCGGATGCAAAAATCATCCTGGGAGGACACTCTTCGGGAGGAGGGCTTGCCCTCAAGCATGCTGCATTCTCCAACACCAGAGCAGATGCTTATCTGATGCTGGCCCCTTACCTGGGTTACCGCTCCCCCACGGTCCGTCCCGACTCAGGAGGCTGGGTCCAGGTTGCGACAAAGCGCTACATCGGCTTATCCATGCTCAATCAGCTGCATGTTCGATGGTTCAACAATCTGCCGGTACTGTTCTTTAATCGTCCCG
This sequence comes from Dongshaea marina, assembly GCF_003072645.1. Taxonomy (NCBI): domain Bacteria; kingdom Pseudomonadati; phylum Pseudomonadota; class Gammaproteobacteria; order Aeromonadales; family Aeromonadaceae; genus Dongshaea; species Dongshaea marina. Next base: position 2,035,268 of record NZ_CP028897.1, on the reverse strand, counting down.
ACTCAATCAAGGATCCGCGGCTTCCTGCAAGTTATAGTTACCGACTCAACCAGTCCATGTCGATTGAGGATCATGTCAGGGCCCTGGAACAGTTACCCCCCCCTGCCCTGCTACTGATAGGCTCACAGGATGAAAGTTTTTATCCCGAGCAGTTTTATCCACTGCTGGAACAACATGCACCTAAAGTCGGTTTTGTCATGATTGAGGGGGCAAACCACCTGGGACTTCCCTATTCAGCCAAGGCTCAGGCGAAGATTTCAGCCTGGATAGAAGATTTTTCTACGAATCAGCCAAACCTCAACACACAAGGTGATCGGCCCGATTTTCCTGACCAAGGAGTTTTCAATGAAGCTGCTCAAGCAAAATAGCCTCGGCAAGCTGTTACTGCGCCTACCCCTGGGGGGACTCATCCTGCTGCATGGTATCCATAAGATCTTTGAGCTAGACAGTCTGCAGCAGATAGGCCAACAGCTCGCAAGACATGGGCTGCCGGAGCTTCTGGCCTACGGGGTCTTTTTGGGAGAGATCGTCGCCCCGTTGCTGATTATCCTCGGTATTGCCTGTCGGTTAGGAGGGCTGCTGGTCTTCATCAATATGCTGCTCGCCCTGTTTCTGGTACATCAGCATGGGGTATTCAGTCTCACGAATCAGGGGGGATGGTCGATTGAGTTGGAAGTGATCTATCTATTTTGTGGTCTGGCGCTGCTGTTTCTGGGAAGTGGCAGGTTTGCACTCAAACCCGACTGAGAGCCTGAAACTAAGGTTCACTGGTCAGAGCTCCAACAGTCCCCTGGAAAAGACAGCTTCAACAAATCTCTCTCTGGGACTCACCGGTGCTCCGCACTTACGCTCCAGCAGTCGTAGCTGATGTTCAATAACCGTCCTACTGCTCCCCTCGGCAGAGGCTATCTGGGCCGTTGAATATCCCTCAATCAGATAGAGCACCAGCTGCTTCTCAGCCGGTTGCAATCGCTCTCGCTCATCACAAATCTCCAGCCTTGAGTAGGGCTCGATGAAGCATCGCCCTCTGTGGGAAAGCCTAAGTTTGAGTGCATGCTGAGACAATTCGTTGAGCAATGACAGCAGCCGGTATAGACCCGGAACATTTGAGGGGGGTTCGGAGAAAGCAAAAGATAGGATCTCACCACTACCTCCCTGGCGAAGCCTTGGAAAATCAAGCTTATAGATGCCATGCTTTTTTGCCAGCAGCAGCTCTGCCGTCAGGTGATCGCAGTGATGCCATAAATTCACCCCATCGCTGATCCGGCTTGCCATGTTCTCCTGAAGATCCGCATCAAAATAGCTGTGAATCCACCGTGGATCGGTTCCCATCACCTGGATCCCCTTATCCTGTGAAAGATAGGTGTAACAGACATGGCTGGCCTCAATATCTGAGGCGCTCTGCCTGATGAGATCGCTAAAGTGCCGAGCCTGGCGAAACGAAAGATAGTTACTGTCTAGCTTCATATGAATATCCTTATGAGATCCAGTCGAAGGACAGGTTTGGCTTAATTCAGTTAGGCTTGCAAAGCACTAAATCCATAACCTCAATGTCGAATTAAGACAATTCTTTCGAATTAAGTCCTATCAAACCGATGCCGCATCCTATAGAAAAGCGCAGTTTTTTGAGTTGATAGGAATCAAAAAATAGCCATCTTATTGATTTTCCTGAAAATTTCAGACCCATACGGATCCAGCCCTATCCCTGCTCCCCACTCATTGTCCCGATCAGGGATTACCGCTACAATCACCCTCCCTACTCTCATCAGGAGCCTTCATGCAATCTCTCTACGATAAAGGACTCACTCCCGAGCAGATGATCGCCCGACTGCCGGACTTTGCAAAACAGATCCAAGCCCTTGCCAGTGAGCTCAAACTGGAGCTGAATGACTGCTACGCCGATCACATCGCTCTTAGAATCAATGATTCAGATCAGGCCAGGGAGTTGCACCAACTGTGGTTGGCTCTGGGTGAGGAGATCTCTGTCAATCAGATCAATGGCCGGCCTATCGTGGTGATCCGGCTGCACCAGCCTCTGAGAGTGGCCCACTGGAATATAGAGCTGCTCGAGCTGCCCTATCCCGGCGAGAAAAGCTACCCAGAAGAGGGTTGGGAGCACATTGAGTGGGTGATCCCAACTAAGCAAGCCCAGCCGGAGAGATTCTATCAGCAGCTCTGGGAGCGTTTTCCTGCGTTTGCCCGCATACACGATTCAGAGCAGCTCAGGGCGCTTGGGATCAAAGCGAAACAAAGCTCCCCTTCGGCAGAACATGAACGCCTGCCAAACCCAACCCTGGCCCTGAAAAAAGATGGGGTCTGCATCAAGCTTCACCCCTATTCACTGGCTGAGGTGATCGCCAGCGAACAAGGCTAGTATAGCTAAGCCCTCGACTTACCTTAATCCTTAGTGGCTCACCTCAGCGCTCGCTCTCGGGGGAAGTTGGGCCCCGTCGATTTGCGCCGAGGATTTCAAAAAGGAGCTAAGGGTGAGCGGCATGGATGCCGCGAAAAGACAATCAGTACATGGACGTACTGTTTGTCTGTACCTTTGCGAATTTGAAATTTGAGGATGAAGCAAATATCGGGGTGTCCTTGGGAGTGAAGAGGGTATTGGACAAGCAATACCCTCTTCCCGTCGCCACCCGGCAGTGGCATCTGTGCCGCAGGCACAAAGTCAGCCGACCGCAGGTCAAACAACTATGGCCTGTTATCCCTGCTGGAAATAGGCTTTGATGGCGGCAATGAACTGCCTGATCGCTTCCCCGTCCACATCAAGATGGATCACAAAACGCGAGCGAGGTTTGATCTCGGCAAGGATCCCCTGCTGCCTGAGGTAGGATTCGAGACCGCTGCAATCCTTCTCGGCAAAACAGGCAAAAACCATATTGGTTGCCTGAGAAACATTGCTGATGGGCGCAATCTCCTTCAATCCAGCCGCCAGATCCTCTGCATTGCGATGATCCTCTGCCAGCCGGGAGATATTATGCTCAAGGGCATAGAGACAAGCTGCAGCAAGGAACCCCGATTGACGCATCCCTCCCCCAAGGACCTTACGCCAACGTCTGGCCTGTTCAATCAACTCCTTAGTTCCCACCAGAACAGAACCCACCGGGGCTCCGAGCCCTTTTGAAAAGCAGATGGAGACACTATCAAAGCCATGGGTCAATTCATTCAGTGGAAGACCGCTGGCGACCGCGGCATTAAAGAGTCGGGCTCCATCCAGGTGCGTCGATAACCCCAGAGAGTGCGCAAGCTCTGTTGCCTGCTTCATATAAAGTTGGGGAACAAGCTTACCGCCAATGGTATTTTCCAGAGCCAACAGCCGTGTTTTGGCAAAATGAATATCATCTGCCTTAATGGCTGCCTTGATCTTCTCAAGGGGTAGACTTCCATCCTCGGCATGCTCAATGGGCTGTGGCTGAATACTGCCGAGCACCGCAGCACCTCCGCCCTCAAACTTATAGGTATGCGCCTGTTGACCAACAATGTATTCATCCCCCGCTGGCAGTGGGCCATCAGCCCGGCCAGGTTGCTCTGAGTGCCGGACGGAAAGAAGAGCGCAGCTTCTTTACCCGCGATCTCGGCAACCGCAGCCTGTAACCTGAGTACTGTTGGGTCGTCTCCCCATACATCATCTCCAACTTCAGCTGCAGCCATCGCTTTGAGCATTCTGGCACAAGGCCGGGTCACTGTATCACTTCGAAAATCGATCATCTTCTCTCCCTTGGCTCCATGAAAATCAGTCCATATCTTACCCTGCCGGCATAATTATCCATAGTCTGCGTTTATTTAAACTCTGGTTATCCCGGCTCTGTTGATGCAACTTGTCAAAAAATGGTTTGTTCTTTGGTGAATGCTCGCTATGATACGAGCAACATTTATTTGAATCTCAAGGAAAAATGCGGCCCGCCATTACTCTGTCTGCCACCTTGCTGATCATTACCCTATGCATCCTGGCACCGATCTTCATTCATGCGTACTCGGACTCAGTAAGTTTTTCATTAGAAAGTTTTTTTGAGGCAAGCTGGCCCTTTATTCTCATTGAATTTATCAGCCTTGGATTAACCGGGATCTTTCTCTACCTGTTTTTCAGTGGTTTCTAACCACCCGAACAGTAGTCTCACTCCGAATACCCAGCTCCCCTCCCCACCACCAGCGTGACGGCAGCTTTAGGCCTGTCCGATCAAAACAAATAGCCAGCCTCATAATGGTTAACAAATTCTCAGCAAGGAGTCGTGAATTAATCGAAACTGGGGTTATACTTTGATTGAGATCTTGGCGTTAGGAGGATGCTACATGGAGTTCAAGGAAGTTTTGGCAGAACATTTTCTGACCTTTTCGCGTGACCCACTGCCACACACTCAGATCGAGCAAGCTCTGCTACAGATCGGCGGTGGCGGTAATGAAGGAATGAAATTCAAAAAAGATATCATCGCAGCCGGAGGCTGGAGCCATACTGGCGTTGTATCCTTTGGGAAATATCCAGATGAGGCCTGTAAAGCGTTCAACAATGTAAGAGCCGCTCTCGAAAAAACCGAAGATCCCAAAGAGCTGATGAAAATTCTCACAGAGGGCTAATCTGCACGGCTCTGCCACAAAGCCTGCCTCGCGGCGGGCTTTGTCATCTGGGCTCTGCAGACATTGCAGATTTTCCTGTGCAATGGGCTATTTTTCGTCCGCTAAGGCACACGTTCTGTACTGCCCTTTCTCTACCCGAGAAGCTGATAACTCAGCAGGGCGGAAAATTGCCACATCCTCGTAAATTGCACCTGAAAAAAACCTGTTCATTATTATTCATCAAACAACGAAACCTCATGATAGCCATCGCAAACAGAAGGTTTCAGGAGCAGATTCAAAGTTGGAAACAGCAACAGAACCTAATGGGACTGCAAAAACTCCCTCAGGACTGCATTAAAGGTACCGGGCTGGTCGACCGGGGTCCCATGCCTGGAGTCTTCGATGACTCTGAGCTGGGCCTGTGGCATCAGTCTCACATACGCCTCTTTTTGCACCACCGGCGTATAATCCTCCTGGCCAGCTATCACCAGAGCCGGCAGCTCTAACTCGCCAAGGCGCTCTCGGGCGCTCCATTGAAGCATCTGGTCAAATACCGCCTGGTAAACCTTTTTATCGTTCTGACTCCAGCGCACCACAAACTGCCGACGCAGCTCGGTCTGGTTCGCTTGTGGAAACAGCTTTTGCGCCAGAATCGAGGCGATTCTCTCCATACTCAGCCAGCGAAGCATCATACGCCGGCTAAACAACGCAAACCTCTGGCGAACCGTATGTGGGCGAAACTCCACCAGGGTATTGACCAAAGTGAGGCTGCGGATCAGCTCGGGGCGCTCAAGAGCTGTCTGCAGTGCAACCATCCCCCGAGGGAGAGTCCCAGCAGGTGGACGGGCTCACAGGCTAAGTGTTCGATCAGCGTCAGGATATCTTGACTCATCTGTTCGATACTGTAAGGACCCGAAGTTTTATCCGATCGCCCATGGCCCCTTAAATCAACACAGATCACTCGGTAGTCATCACAAAATGCTTGCTGTTGAAGTTGCCAGTCCAGATGGCTGCCCCCCAGCCCATGCAGCAATATCAGCAGCGGTCCCTCGCCCTGCGACAAATAATAGAGATGGCTCCCCTGAAACGTCAGCCAACCCATTGGTTCTCCTCTTTCATCACTCTCAACTCTTTTTTGAGATGGAGCACTGACCGCGCTCAGGATTCGCCTCCACAGGCTGTGCGACAATATCACTCAGCTCATCTGCTCCCCCAACATACAGGCCCTCAATCCAGATCTGTGGCACTGTAATGGGGGTCTTAGGGCCGACAATTGGCTTCACCCGCGCCAACATCTCATACAGGGCTCTGGGACTGTGAATCACATCATGGTATTGATAATCAATGGCTGCATTGTCCAGATATCCCTTGGCCCGAACACAGTGAGGACAGTTGCTTTTACCAAACAGGTGGTTCCCTTCAAGAGTTGATTTCAGATCATAACTTTCGATCACCGCCTGAGTGAGTACTCCCCGGTTCAGTGCGTGCCCCTGAGAGATCACCCTGCCCTCAACCATCACGATCGGAGCATGCCAGCCCCCCTTAATCAGGGGTTTCCACCACTGGCTCAACCAATCACGCATCTCAAGCTCAACCGGGATCCCCTCTAACTCATTGTCCAGAGTATCCAGGATCACATCCTTAGTCAGGGAGCACTCTCCACAGGGGATCCTCACCCTAAAAGGCCCCCAGTGGCCGGCCCAGCGATAGACTGTGATCTGAACGGCTCGGTTTTCCATAACAGGCCCCTATCCTTTTGAGTCCATGCCTTTCCCCTATCTCACACCAAAACCCCAGGCTTGTCGAGAGTGAAAAAATCGGTAGTAACTTGCCGATAACCGGGTACCTCAACCGGATTCGGATATTTTTTCTTTGTTGGTGCGGTAGAGTTTGAACTTAGAGCATTTTCTCCATAGATGGAATCAATGCTGGAATTTTAATCTGCCCGGGCTGAACCTGGTGATCCGACTAACCCCAAAGTGCTCGAATCTGTTATCTGAGCAGAGCATAATCCTGATCATTGGCCTCAAACCCGCTTCATGGTAAGGTGCGGCCACTCTCAATTGATGTTTTACATAGAGCCAATCATGCCAAGAGCAAGTGAAATAAAAAAAGGAATGGCCGTCGAATACAAGGGAAAGCGGCTGCTGGTCAAGGATATTGATGTGCAGAGCCCCAGTGCTCGCGGCGCCTCGACCCTCTATAAAATGCGTTTTAGCGATGTTCAAAACGGAGGCAAGGTCGAAGAGCGCTTTAAAGGGGATGATATTCTCAACCTGATCGATCTGAGCCGCCATCCGGTGAGCTTCTCCTATATCGATGGCGATGAGTATATCTTCATGGATAACGAGGATTACACCCAATACGGCTTCAAGCAGCAGGATATCAGCGAAGAGCTGCTGTTTATCAACGAAGACACTCAGGGGTTACAGGTGCTGGTTGTTGAGGGAAGTGCGATCGGCCTTGAACTTCCCACCTCGGTTGAAATGACGATTAGCGAAACCGCCCCCTCCATCAAGGGTGCCTCTGCTACCGCGCGAACCAAGCCTGCCGAATTTTCAACCGGGCTGACCATTCAGGTTCCTGAATATATCGCCAGCGGCGAACGGGTCAAAATTCACACCCAGGAGAAGAAATTCATGGGGCGGGCTGACTAGTAACGCATAGCTCAATCGGTCGTGATCACCCGTCAATCACGACTGTTTGATGGATGCAGAGTTTTTGTGCCTTCAGCACATGTCCGGCCGTGAATGCTGCACATGGATGTGCGAATGTAGCGATAGCCAAGGAGGACATTAGCTACCTGCGGCCTGAGGGGATTGCTTGTCCAACCCCCTCTGACCTCCCAAGGTCACCTCTGAGTTTGCTTTACCTTCAAGTTTCAACTCCGCAGTAGTGCAGACGAACAATACGCCCATGTTCTGGTCGTCTTTTCACAGTGTCCATATCACTCTTCCTCTTCTTCATATTTGAAACTCTCGACGCGAATAGACAGGGCCCTAAATCCCCGTAAGCGAGCGCTGAGGCGAACCATTAAGGATTAAGGTTGAGCGATAGGGATATTGCGAGAGCTTAGTCATCACATGGATGTGATGTCTAAGTGGCGCCTCAATCCTTAGGTGAGTCGAGGATTCAGCGAGATCCGGGGCGCCCCGGGAGATGCACGCCGCTAACAACATCCATGTTTAACGCGGCATTCACACTTCCCTGTGTATCAGAGGTGTGGTGAGCGTATTCCTGCCATACATGGATGTATTAATGCCGTGAAAGGCAGGACGCCTAAGAACGGCCTCTTACCTGTCGCCGGTCAGCACCGGCATATGCAGCGTAGCTGCAAAGCACTCATCCACAGGATATGTTTGACTGCGGTTAGTTGATTTCGTGCCTTCTGCGCAACGTCCAGATATGGATGCTGACTAGAAGCGGTAGCCAAACCCCTGGCTGAAGATCAAAAATGCCGGTCAATGAGCCGACCGGCATTTTTAACTCTATGGATTCTCAGAGCTCACAAGCTATAGCGGTGAATTATTCGCTCAGGTAGATGCCATCCGCCTCAATTCGGATCAGCCGCTGCTTATAGAGGGATCCAATCGAATTCTTAAACACCTTTTTACTGATGCCAAATGCATCACGGATCGATTCAGGATCACTCTTATCATTGAGTGGCAGAAAACCATCATTGATCTCTAACCTGCGGATGATTGCCTGACCGACCTCATCCAGCCGCAGATAGCCCGGCTTCTCCAGGGTCAGATCAATCTTTCCATCATCGCGCACCTTCTTAATAAAGCCCTTGGTCCGATAGCCGCGCTTCACCCGGCGGAACAGTTCGTTCTCATACAATACGCCCCAGTGCTCACCATTGACGATCGCCTTATAGCCAAGCTCGGTCTTATCCGCGATCACCAGATCCACTGCCTCTCCCGGCACATAGGTCGCGGGCGTCTTGTCCAGGTAACGATCCACCTTAGTGGTCGCACACAGGCGCTCGCTGTTATCCAGATAGACATACACCAGATAGCTGCGCCCCTCTTCAAGGCTCTGCTTATATTCACCAAAGGGCAGTAACAGATCCTTATCCAACCCCCAATCCAGGAATGCGCCAACCTTGGTAAGAGACTTGACCCGCATCGAGGCAAACTCTCCCACACAAGCGCGGGGCTTTTGAGTGGTCGCGATCAGCATATCCTCTGAATCGAGATAGATAAAAACTTCAACACGCTGGCCAGGCTCACAGCCTTCGGGAACATAGCGTCGAGGGAGCAAGATCTCACCAAGCTGCTTGCCGTCGAGGTAAACCCCAAAACTCACCTCTTTGAGCACCGTCAGGGTGTTCATCTTTCCAATCTCAATCATGAGTCTGCCTTCTGTTGATTCTGAGCCTTTGTATAGGGTCGCGATTATAGCCCCTGATGGGATCAACTGGCCAGCCCTGCCACGAAAAGCCGTGCTCTTTTTCAGCGAACGGATACTTTAGAAGCAGTTAAAAATTCAGGAGCACCTGAATAAAGCTCCCAATAAATAAACTCACGGCATCAGGGAGGAATACATTAAAAACCATAATGCTTAGAAATCGACTGCGCCCGGGGATGAGAGTCGCTAAACTAGCGATGACATCTCTCCCTCTTCAGCTTACGGATTAACCGAACCGCCAGTCTCAAGGGGAGCGCCATCACAGAACATCACGCCAAAAATTGACAGCCCGGTCTTTTTTTCTATAACCTGAACCACTAATTCGAAATAAAAGAGCCATTCGAGTTCTTTTAACAGATAAGAAGATGTTACCAGGGTAAGCACTCAGGCTCTGAAAGAGTCACCCAAAAAGAAATATAAAGCTTACTTTTATTTATCCATCTCAATCGTGCTGAGGCATTCTTTTGTGACTGAACAGATTTTTCTATTATTAAAAAAATCAAAATCTATTATCGCCATAGAGCGGGATAATGCCTGGGAGCGTAAGCGTGTGAACAGGCTCATCGGCGAGGGCTACCGGATTGTCAGCCGTCTCAGCGCTGAAAATGATCAACAAGCGATCGCTAAATACCATGGCCAAAAGTGCCATAACCTGCCGATATTAATCGTGGTGGCGGTGCTGCTTATATTTACCCTTATTGCATCATTTCGCTTTATTAATTCAGGCTCAGATGGCTTCCTTCCCGACTTTGGCTACCGCTTTATCATCCAGCTTCGCCAGGGGACCAGCCTCAATACCGGATTTGATGAGTTCTGGCACCCCAAAGATCAGCGTCATCCACCCAAGAGTGATTTCGGACGTTACTGATCACCAGGGTTCCGCCCTGCTCGTTTGATCCGCTCCTCTCAAATCTGAAACTTTTTAGCCAAATATACGCATTCGAGTCGGCCACTCGGCCGGCTCATTGGCTACTATTGGATCAGAGTCCCAGGGTGGAGTATCCCCATGAGCGTCTCACAATCTGTATCCCTTGAAGCATTAACCGATTACTTTCGCGCCTTTTACGATGAAGATCAGGCCCGTGCCGAAGCCCGGGAGGCTTGGTATAACCTGAAACAGATGCGCCAACAGGGCTATATCGATGGCTGGTTCTTTGACCGACATGGCTATCTTGCTCTGGAGCCCAGCGGCTGGGTTGTTGAACGGTTTAGCAACAAGTAACTAAAACCAGCCATCTACACCTGTGCCTCTGCCCCTTAAACAACGCCTGGCTGTGAGCTATTTCACTGTTTAACTCCCCGAATATCCTCAATCCGGCCCCGTTAATGTAACATCGGGGTTACCATGTTGCACCGAAGTAAAAACAATGCCCCTTAAATCCCCGCTCTCTATCAAATCCTGGATACTCGCGATCGACATCATCCTGTTGATCACCCTGCTCAAGATGCTTCCCTTTGACCCCATGGTCACCAAGGGACTGAGCCTGCTGATCTTTATCGCCATCTTATGGCTGACCGAAGCGATCCATATCAGCATTACCGCTTTGCTGGTGCCGCTTCTTGGAGCCCTGCTCGGGATCTTTTCGGTCAAGTCTTCCCTGGCAAGCTTTGCTAACCCAATTATTTTCCTGTTCCTCGGTGGCTTTGCCCTGGCGGCAGCCCTGAGCCGACAAGCCCTGGATAAGGCGATCGCCGGTAAGTTAATTGCCCTCTCAAAGGGCAATCTCGGAGTCGCAACCCTTCTGCTGTTTGCCGTCACCGCCGCCCTGTCAATGTGGATCAGTAACACGGCAACGACCGCGATGATGCTCCCCCTTGCCTTGGGGCTACTCAGCCAGCTGGATGAGAAAAAGCAGCGCTCCACCTATGTGTTTGTGTTGCTGGGGATCGCATACTCTGCCAGTATCGGTGGTATCGGCACCCTGGTCGGTAGCCCCCCCAATGCCATCGCCGCCGCGCAGGCGGGTCTGGATTTCCTGCAGTGGATGGAGTTTGGGATCCCGGTCGTATTGGTAATGCTCCCCTGCATGGTGGTCATTTTGTACCTGCTCCTCAGGCCAGAGCTCTCCTCCCGCTTTGAGGTGACCTTAGAAAAATTTCACTGGACCCGGGAGCGAAAACTGACCCTCGCCATCTTCGCCCTGACGGTCTGCCTGTGGATCTTCTCCCGGCCTATCTCGCAGATGCTCGGTGGGATCAAGGGACTGGATAGCTTGACCGCCCTGCTGGCGATCGTGCTGCTTGGGATCACCCGCTGTGCCGAGTGGAAGGATGTGGATAAGGCCACCGACTGGGGCGTTCTGCTGCTGTTTGGCGGCGGCCTCACCCTGAGCGTGATCCTCAAGATCACCGGCACCTCGCTGTTTCTGGCGGAGCAGATCCGTACCCTGCTGGCAGAAGCAAACCTGTTCTGGGTGCTGCTGGTGATCACCGCCTTTGTGGTCGCACTCACTGAGCTTGCCAGTAACACCGCCAGCGCAGCCCTGCTGGTCCCGGTATTCGCTACCGTGGCCGAAGCCCTTGGGGTCTCCCCCATAGTGATGTCGGTGCTGATCGGGGTAGCCGCCTCCTGCGCCTTCATGCTGCCGGTGGCCACGCCTCCCAATGCCATCGTTTTTGCCAGTGGCCATATTCGTCAGCGGGAGATGATGCGGATGGGGATCGTGCTCAACCTGATCTGCACCCTGCTCCTCACCATCTTTGCTTACTTTGTGGGGAATATAGTGAACTAATTCGCTATTACCACCGCAAATCCATCGTTAAGCATAAAGAGCCCCAACCATGGTTTGGGCTCTTTAGTCCATTGGAAAAAGCTTACTTCTTTAAACGGATCTGCATTAAGGCATCATAAAGCATTGATTTATCACTACTCGACAAATTTTTTACCTTCATCTGCTGGAAAAATTGTGACCGCTCCTCTTGGGTAAAGGGTCCCTTCTGTTGCAAGTGAGCCTTGATTTTCAACACGATCTGATCACCGAGAGTGATCAGTGCAGGCCTAACAACCTTTACCAAATCCCTTGGCTGTTTGTCCATTGATTGTGGATCAGAGAGCCACTGAGCTCGATAACGATACTGGATCGCTTTGGCTGCATTGATCTGCGCTTTAAAAAATGCTGATATGGTTTGAGGATCCAACCCAGCTTGACTTGCCTGGGCCTGAGCCTTCTTTAACACCACAGCTTCGCGAGTGCTGTCCTCAATAGGTAGCTTATGCTGAGCTTTATATAGGGCGACATCCTGCATATAGGTCAACCGCTGATTAATCGCCTGAAATACACTCATATTTGCTCCCTGTGCAAATGCAATAGGCGCAAAAACGAACAAAACAGACAACAATAGAATACGCTTCATAATCAAAAAGCACTCCTTTTTAAATCTCATTAAGTCAATTGAGATGGACATTCTAGCTTAACAAAGCATTATAACTATCAAATATTGAATAATCCCGGGTACGGTTGAAATTGGGTGTTAAATTGCCTCTAATTAGAAAACCAGACAGGCATCAGCCCTCAGACTTGAACAAAGGAATAACATGAACCCTATCATCGAAATGATCTCCACCGGAGATGAAGTCCTGAGCGGGCTCATCGTGGATAGTAATGCAGCCTGGCTTGCCCGAACCCTGCTCGATGAGGGGCTGGAGATGAGTCGCCGCTCCACCGTGGGCGATGAACTCAGTGCATTGATCGACCTGTTTAATGAACGAAGCCTGCTGGCTGATATCATCATAGTGAACGGCGGTCTGGGCCCCACCGAGGATGATCTGACTGCCGAGGCGGCTGCGAAGGCCGCAAATCTTGAGCTGGTTGAGGACAGTCGCTGGCTCGAAGAGCTTGAAACCTTCTACCGGGACAGGGGCCGAGTCATGCCCGTGAGTAACCGTAAACAGGCGCTGCTTCCCGAAGGAGCAAAACTCATCGATAACCCCTGTGGAACCGCCTGTGGCTTTAGCCTCAAGCTTAACCGGGCGACGCTCTTTTTTACCCCGGGAGTGCCCTCAGAGTTCTTTGAGATGATCGAGCATCAGATCCTGCCGGCGATTCGCCAGCAAAGCGAGCTGACACAACAGACCCGGTTGCGCCGCTACTACAGTTTTGGCCTCTCTGAGTCCTGGCTCAGTGATCAGTTTAAAGACCATCTGTGGCCCGAGGGAGTCACCCTGGGTTATCGCTCCGACCTCCCCACCATAGAACTCAAGCTGATCGCCAGGGGGCTTGATGATCCCAAACTTGCCCTGGATCAGAGCGAAGCCTTTCTGGCACAGAAGCTGGGACACTACCTGATGGGAAGCGGCGATACTCCCAGCATGGGGGGCTGGTTTAACCAGCAGCTGGATAAGCACAGTGTATGTGTGATCGAGAACTTTAGCGGCGGCCTGCTGACTCAGGCCCTGAGCGAGGGTGAATATCTCAAGCATGGCAGCTGGCTGCCAGCCCTCCCCGTTGAGCTGGAACAGCTTGCAAGCCTGGCCCGCCAACAGTTTTCCGGCCTGGGCTGTCAATACCTGCTACTGGTTGGAACATCCAGCCTGGGAAGAGAGACCGATGGCGTCAGCATTGCGCTGGTGACCCGGGAGCAATTTTGGGGTAAAAACCTGCGCATCGGTCGCTGGCCCCATCCATTGATGCAGCAGCTCATCACGATGGCAGCTCAGGATCTGCTCCGCCGCCACCTGCAAAATGCCGAGGTCCTGGCCAACTACCACAACCTGGAAACACTCGATAGCCTGGAGCTTTGCCTCAGCTAATCGATTGTTTGGCAAAGCATCACCCCGGGACAACCAAGGGGGCCATCTATCGTTACGGCCCCTTAGCCTTAGCCGCTTGCCTTGATCCCATCGAGCCACCGCAGGGTGCGGCTGTTGGTCACCCGGCTGCCACTGGGCAAGCTCCAGCCCTGCTGGTAGACAAATACCCGCTTACGCCCCAGGGTATCACGGGCGATAACCACCGGCTGATCTTCAAGCTTCCCCTGGTGGAGCAATCGCCACCCCTTACCGGCACAGGAGATCCCAAGAGCAGACTGAAGAGCATCTGAGCCAACAATCACCAGGGTCACCAGCAGTGCAGCACCAAATAACCAGTAGGAGTAGAGATCGACCCAGCTCGGAGCCACATAATAGAGCAGGACCGCGACAATCGCGCCATGCAACAGGGAGCTCATCACTAAAGAGAAAAGCCGCTGTAGGAGTGAAACAGATAGATCTTTCTTGGTCATCGACAATCCAAAGATAAATTTCCAAAGATAAAAAGAGGGAATGCCCCTGAATGTAACGGGCATTTTACTATCTATTTACACCGGGTAAAACCTCTTCAATCACAGCTTCCGGTGAATAGAGCTGCGCCCTTGTAGAGGGGAGAGAACAGATAGAAGGGTCGCTCTTTACTATATAGATCCGCTTTGAGCACATGGACGTTGTGACGGAAGATGTAGAACCCCACCAGGGGAACATCCATCTCATTATCCGGGAGTTGAGTCACAATGAGGGTATGCTCCCTGGGCTCATTGGTGCCATGCTTGACCTCAATTTTACCCTGACCAACCGCAAGGGAGCTCAGAAGGGTCGTCACATCTCCCTCCCGATCACTCAGGGTTGCACTGAGATCCATCGCCTTAGGTAGTTCCAGATTGAGCGTCAGTTGATTGGATGAGTCCTTTTGCTCTGCCCCACTACAGTGTAAAAAATTGCCATGTGCCAACATGGGGACAAAAGTAAACAACAACACACATACTCGTCTCATGACACACCCTCCATGGCATACACCCCAAGTATAGCCATTAAAGAAGAGTGTCTATTGAGCACATATCAATCAGCTCCTTGGCGGAAATGAGCCCTGGCTCAAAAAACAACAATGGGATTTACACAAATAGCCAGCTTCGGGCTAGCATGAGCAGTCAGCCTTCAACCAGACCGAGGAAAACCATGTCTCGTCCAATTATTATCGATTGTGATCCTGGTCATGATGATGCCATCAATCTGATCCTTGCTTTTGCCAGCCCCGAGCTATCGACCCTTGCGGTCACAACCAGTGCCGGAAACCAGACCCAGCCCAAGACCCTGAATAATGCCCTGCGTATCCTGACTCTGTTAAAGCGCACAGATATCCCGGTTGCCTCGGGAGCGAGCAAACCTCTGCTCCGCGATCTCATCATCGCCGACTCTGTGCATGGTGAATCGGGGCTGGATGGCCCCATTCTTCCCGAGCCAGGCTTCGACCCCGAGCCACTGCATGCCGTGGAGTTGATGGCACAAAAAATATGTAACTCCCGGGAACCGGTCACCCTGGTACCCACCGGCCCCCTGACCAATATCGCCCTGCTACTGGCGACCTACCCTGAGCTTCAAACCAATATTGAGCGGATTGTGCTGATGGGTGGAGCCGGAGCGGCTCTCGGGAACTGGACCCCGGCGGCTGAATTCAATATCTATGTCGATCCGGAAGCCGCCAAGGCGGTCTTCGAGTCGGGGATCCCGATTACCATGTGCGGCCTGGATGTCACTCACAGGGCACAGATCCATGAGCATGAGATCAGCATGATCCGCGAGATCGGTAACCCGGTCGCCCGGATAGTGGCCGACCTTCTCGACTACTTCTGCATCTACCACAAGGATCCCAAGTGGGGCTTTGATGGAGCGCCTCTGCACGATCCCTGCACCATCGCCTGGTTGCTGGCCCCCGAGATCTTTACTACCCAGGAGTGCTGGGTGGGCGTGGAAACAACCGGTGAATTAACTCGTGGTATGACAGTCGTAGACTACTACAATCTGACCGCTAACCCGGCAAATTGTGAGCTGGTCGTTGATGTGGATCGCCTGCAGTTTGTAAACCTGCTGCTCGAGCGTCTCAAATTCTATAATTAGCCCCCTGTTAAAGCGCAGTGTCGTCCCATGATGACACTGCGGTGCTATTTTTCCCTTCACAATTATTGCAACTGAACGGTTAGTGATTACAATTGCACCTCGGCAAGGTGGCCGTATTCCGGGCATGAGGCCTTTCATTGTTATCGGACACCCTATGCTCTCCTCCAGCCTCAGCTCACTCAATTATCAGGATGCCTTTAACGGGATCGATTGCCTGCTGGTTCAATTTCAGCCGATCTGGCGTGAATCCCCTTTTACTCAGGATCACCCGAGCTGGCTAAGCGATCATGGCGAGCTTGCCGATGCACTGCAAAATCTCAGTGATGATGAGCTTGAAGAGCTCGAAGATGAATCTAATCTCATCGCCTGGACTCAAAACTTCCTGCCCGAGCTGGCGCTGTTAGAGAGATGGCAAATCGCTCCTGGCCAGGCTCCCCTGCTATCAGCTCCCAAATTCAGTGATGTGGGGATCCCGGGCCGCAAGCTTACCCAGATCATGAGTTTTACCTCGGCAGTCACAGCTGGCAAGTCTCCAGCAGGCCCGATTATTGACTGGTGCTCAGGCAAGGGTCACCTGGCGCGTCAACTTCACTTTGCTAGCCGGCAAAGGGTGTTGGCGCTTGAGTATGATCCCAAACTGTGTGAGCAGGGCACCTTGCTGAATCAGCAGCAACAGGCAGATGTCAGCCTCATCAAGCAGGATGTGCTTGACCCAGCTCTGAGCCTGGATAATTCGAAAGTCAGCTTACATACCGCCCTGCACGCCTGTGGTGATCTGCACAAGGCCATGCTCAGCCATGCCTGCCGGCACCATGCACCGCAGATAGCGCTCTCCCCTTGCTGCTATCACCTGACCAAAGAACCGCACTACCAGGCTCTTTCCAGGGCCGGACAGAACTCTGAATTAACCTTAACCCGTTCACAGCTGCGCCTGGCGGTGATGGAAACAGTAACCGGAGGGGAGCGGGTCAAACGGCTGCGCCAACAGGAGCTCCTGTGGCGAACCGGCTATGATCTGCTGCAGCGTCAGCTCACCGGATGTGACCGATATCAGCCGACCCCCTCAATCAATAAGGCCCAGCTATCCGGCACTTTTGAGGACTATTGCATCAAGATGGCCCACTGGCAGCAGCTTTCCCTGCCGGGAGAAGTGGACTTCCAGGATATTTTACATAGGGCCGGGCAGAAACTCGCCCGCATTCAACGCCTCGAGAAGGCGCGTCTTGGCTTTCGAAAAGCCTTGGAGTGGTGGCTGCTGCTGGATAGGGTCCTCTATCTTGAGGAGCAGGGTTACCGGGTTGAGATGAGCCAGTTCTGTGAACGGGGAATCACCCCCAGAAATACCCTGATCCAGGCCTGGCGCGATTAGGCGCTCTCCCAGGCTAAGCCGGCCGGAGCTGCTTCCCCCTGAAGCTTGCCAGGGCCCGGCATAATACCGTGCCCTGGCGAATTTAGTGATTGTCGATACCTGTCCTTGAGCTTAACTCCCACGCAAACACTTGTATCGGTCGAAGTCTTTGAGGTTATCTTTTAGATCCAGGCTTTGTAAGCCCTGATTAAACTTCTCACGTAATCCTTGGCTATCCTGGTTGATTTTATGAAAAATCATTTTGTACTCGTTAGTTTGAAAGGGCTTATCCGCAAAGGTGAGGATCTCTTTTTTGTCAGGGAAGTGTTTGTCGATGAGATACAAGCCAACGCAGCGATCCAAGGGAGCCAGATCTATCTTGCCGGCAAGTAGGCTCATCAGGATCTCCAGATCGGTTTTATGATTACTGACCTTGATCACCCCATTCTTCCTGGCTCGCTCCAGATCCTTTCCGTAATAGTAGCCAAGAGTCATCCCTACCCTGAGTCCATGCAGCTCTTTAAAGCCGCTCCACTCAAATTGCTTGGATGCTGTCGATTTCTTGTAAAAAAATACCCCCTCACCAACCACTATGGTATCGCTAAACCAGTAATCTTCGGCCCGCTGCTGGCTCCATACCCAGCCCGGTGATGCATCCCACAGCCCCATCTTGACCAGCTTGGCGGTACGCTTCCAGGGAAAATAGCCATACTCGACCTTAAGCTCCTGAGTCCCAAAGGCAGAAGTTACGATATGGGATAGCAGCCCCTGGTTGGGAAGGGTCTTCGATAGATAGGGGGGATAGTCCCCACTGGCAATACGCACCGTATTACCAGCAGCAGTTATGCCAGCACTCCAACTCAGTGCCAGGATCAGGATAGTAAGCCGGATACACATAGCAACTCCGGGGAGGGTTCATCTACCTGTGATGATAGAATAAATCTGGAAATCTGCACTTCCCCTCGCTGTGTACTCAGCAAGAGGAGAGAGCATAATACAAGACCCGCTGAAAGCTTCACTGACTCCTCATCATTCTGCTTAACCGGCCGATAAAAAAGACAGAACGGTGACATTTTTCAGGAATAGATAATGCACTGTTTTAAGTAGACAGGAAGCGGATGAATGTTACAGAAGGCGGATTAAAATGAAACAGGTTTCAACACGACAGGCTTTAGAGTTTGAGCATCGTTTGAATCCTCAAGTTCAAACCGGCTCCATCTCACTAGCTAACGAAACAATCAGTGCGCTCATTGAGGCCCTTGATCAGACCCGACAGGTCGCATTCGTCAACCTCCTGGATGCCCTGGGGGAGTCCTGGGTGCTCAATCATCAGGGGTTACTCAAAGAGTTACAGCAAGGTCATTGGAAAAAAGCATCCTGGATGGTGATGTGCAGCCCGCTGGCCGACATCTGCCCCGGGCGGGCCTACCGCATCGCATCCGCAATTGCCGATGCCAACCTGAGTGAATATCTCAGCGCTAGCTAGGGGCTGTTGCTCGCAACCACTATTGTCCGGCCGCAGACTGCGGGTCAGGAGGACTGCTCACCCAGTCCCCCTAACAACCCGAGGGTGCCCCGGACCTCGCTAAACTCTAACCTCTCCTGATAATTCAGGCTTCGCTTAGACGCAACCTCCCTGTCGCGGCTAAGCTCTCGCGGCATCCTTGCCGCTCAACCTTCATCCTCTACGGCTCGCCTCGGCGTTCGTCACGGGGAGTGGAAACCATCTCTTCGATTCAGCTACAAAGATGCTCATAGAGAGTCCTTTGAAGTTTAATTTTTTCGAGGCATGGACGCCGAGCCGCGTAGCTCTGTAAAGGGATTGACAGTGCGCAGCGAGGTTTTGCCTACTTTTGACAATACAAAAGTAGGGCGCTGTAGGGCGCCCCCGACATCCCAGTGACGGTAGCCACAAATAGTCATCCACAGGATAAAAAAGGCTGCAGCTTGACCTACGGTCAGCTAATTTGTGCCTGCGGCACAGTGTCCTCCCGCGGACAGCGGGAAAAGGGTATTGCTTGTCCAATACCCTCTTCACTCCCAAGGACACCCCGGTATTTACTCTATCCTCATGTTTCAAGTTCGCAGAGGTACAGGCAAACAGTACGTCCATGTACTGGTTGTCTTTTCGTGGCATCCTTGCCACTCACCCTTTGCTCCTACTTGAAACCCTCTGCGCAAATAGACGGGGCCCTACTTCCCTCCGTGAGCGAGTGTTGAGGAGAATTATAAATCCACTATTTTTGTTTTCGAGGCAGGATGCCGAGCACCGCAGCTTGATGGAGGGACTCATCACGTGGAGGAAGCTTTTGATTACTTTTGGCGGTTCAAAAGTAATGTGCTGCCGGCACCCCGGCAATCATGCAGCGAAGCTGCAAACCATAAAACCCAGCTAAGCGCTATGGATAATAACGCTTAGCTACAGCCAGGTTAACGCTCCTCATCATCCTGCGCCATATACGCCCGTGATGAGCAAAACGGCGTTGGCGGGATCGCAGGCTCGGTCACCAGCACCTTTTGCTGATGCTCGTGGCAGGCCGCCATCTTGCGGGTCACCCGTTTCACCAACACAAACCCAAGCACACCAAAAACCACTGAGCCCACCGCCTGGCCCATCAGCACGCCCACAGCGCCCCCAGCAGCCCCCCCACATAGGCAAAGGGGATGGTACCAATGGTCGCCTTGCCCACATTGAGTGCCGTCGACCAGGTGGGTCGATTGAGGTTGTTAAAGGCCGCATTGGCGACAAACAGGGCGCCGTTAAACATAAAGGTAATGGCGATAAAGCTACAAAAGACAGCGAGCAGGTGGGCCGACTCGCCGTGGAGGCTAAAGGCCGATATCAGCAGCCCCTGCCCCAGGTACAGGATAACCGACACTCCGACACAGTAGAGGGCACAGAAGATCATCGCATCTCGCAGCGCTCCGGAGACCCGATCCCACTTTTCGGCGCCAAAGTTCTGGCCAATAATGGGACCTATCGCCCCGGAGAGTGAAAAGATCAGCGCAAAGGCCACCGGCATCAGGCGACCGATCACCGCATAGCCCGCCACAAAATTATCGCCAAAGTGAGCAATATAGGAGGTGATAAAGGCATTACCCACCGGGGTCGCGACATTGGTCAAAATTGCCGGCACCGCAATCACGGCGACCAACTTAAAGTGCTCGGCAAAGAGCTTACGCTCAGGTTTTGACAAAAACTGGTGATGCCGGGCCAGGCTATAAAAAGCCACTCCCAAGACGGCGCAGCGCGCAATCACCGAGGCGGTTGCCGCCCCCTGTACTCCCATAGACAGGCCAAAGATAAAGATGGGGTCTAAGATCGCATTGACAAATCCTGCTACCAGGGTGGAGTACATGGAGCGCTTGGCATCCCCCAGCGCTCTGAGGGTCGCACCGGCAGACATGCCGATCGCCAGCACAGGGGCGCTTGGCAACATGATAATCAGGTACTCTTTGGCCTTGACTGCAGCCTCCCCTTGGCGCCGATCATCGCCAATAGTTCAGGGAGAAAAAACAGCATCAGGGCCGCAACCACACAACCTGTGATAAAGGAGAACACAAACACGCTGGAGGCAACCCGGATCGCTTTTTGTCGATCACCGGAGCCGATCGCCCGCGAGACCAGGGCACCCTGGGCAATTGAGATCCCGATTGACACTGAGGTTGAAAAAAACAGCAAGGTTCCGGCAAAGCCAATCGCTGCTGCCAGCTCAACCTGCCCCAGCAGGCTGATAAAATACATATCCAGCAGATCAACCAAAAACAGCGCCATTAACCCGGTTGCCCCGGTACTCGCCATCACTACAACATGCCGCATAGTCGAGCCAGAGATAAAGCGGGCATCCGTTGACATATATGATCCTCAAAAAATGGTTACAGCCACTCTCCAAGTATGAAGGGGCTCGAATGAGAGTCAACCAGAGACGGTTCCGGTCAACGCCACAGTATGCCATATTTGAACGATGGCCCACTCCCTTCACACACAGGGGCCAAAAAGGGAGGTTCAGAGTTGATCATTCCCCAGAGTGTGGTAAAAATGCCTAGTTTGATAAAACTGAGTTGAGAGAGCTGTTGCGATGCAGATTACAATCGATGCCGAGTTATTGGCAGACTTTCTAAGTGGGATCCTGGGCGATGATCATGAGGTTGCGATCCACGATCTCTCCAATGTCGAAAGCTCACTCAAGGTGATCCGTAACGGCTGGATCACCAAACGCGAGGTCGGCTCTCCGGCCACCGATTTGGCATTGATGATGGCAAAAGAACAGAACAGTCCGGCCTGTAAACTCAACTACAGCAGCAAGACTCAGGATGGCCGCTCCCTTCGCTCCTCCTCCCTCATCCTTCCAAGAGAGAGTGGCGCTGCGCTGATGGTCTGCATCAACTCAGATGATCAGCGCTACTATCGTGCCCTGGAGGCGGTAAAAGAGCTGCTTCCCAAGGCCCCGGATCAGCAGCACCTGGAGGTTCTGGCCAACAATGTGGAAGAGGTCGGGATGGACATTCTCCGCGAGGAGCTCCGCCAATATGGCAGCCAGCCCGAAAAGCTGCTCAATGAAGAGAAGAGCCAGATTGTTCGCGAGCTGGATAAGCGCGGCCTTTTCATGATCAAGGGGTTTATCTCCAACGTCGCTTCCATTCTGGATATCTCTGAGCCGACCCTGTATCGCTATCTGAAAAGATAATCCCCTACCGGGCTTCTCCCTAAGAGGGAAATAGCTTCTGGGCAATCAGGGTGGCAAAGCGGCCCCGGATCGGCAGCCCGGCGGCATCAAGCCGGTGAAGGTTACCAAAGTTTTCATTGTATTCCTGAATAGCCCAGCCCGCATTTTGATAGGCCCGGAGCAGCTCCCCGGGCTGAAACACCGAGCGAAAATGAGCAGGCCAGCTCATTCCAGGGGTCTGAATCGGGCAAACGATGAGATGCAATCCCCCGGGCCGGGTCGAGGATTGAGCCTGACCAAGGGTATGCCACACCCGCAGTGGATCAAGAAACTGCAGCACCACATTCAGCAGCACCAGATCATACTTCTTATTGAGGCGGATCTGCTCCAGATCGGCCCCTTCGACCACAATATTATCGATCGTCTCGCGATCTATGATATTGGATAAGATATTGAGCTGCTTTGAGTCGATATCCAGGGCCCGGATGTTATGGCCAAACTGAGAAAGATAAAGACTGTTGCGCCCGCGCCCACAGCCCAGATCAAGCACATCAAGGCTTGTCTGCGAATCCAATCGATTTCTCAGAATTTTTTCATTAAGGCGAATCACTTCTGAGTGAGGCTTGGTCAGCTGATATTTCTCATGAAAATAGTGCTCAGGATGACAGTAAAGCTCGAGCAGGCCCTGCACCTCACCCTCCGCCGAGGAGCTCCGATAACTCACACCGGGGGGTATTATCAGGGATTGATCGCCTTGAAGCCTCAACTCCTCCCTGATGTTTCCCTCCCCGTCGAGCAGCTCTACCTTGAGAGCACCGGAGCGCAGTTTAAGCCTGCCCCAGATCCCGGGTTTGAGTGGTTCCGCTTTAGCATCGGTAAGCCCGGATAATTTCAGGGTCTGGCATTTCAAATAGTTTTCGGGAATTTGCAGTTCAAACAGCACCTGTCGTACTCCTGCCAATGTCAATCTGACACGATTTAAAGTTGCATTTAATATACATCTTTAATACCTCATGTCAATTAAGGCCCTACAGGGGTAAACAGACTCTCAGGCAGGAATAGAGGTGAATCGGCTGGAGATCGAATGCACCTCCAGAATCAACGACAGCCATTATTTTCCCGCTTCGAGCAGGGCCTTCCGCCCTGATGGTTCTCACAATGAGGAGCGCAAAAACTATCACAGAACTGACACAGGGCATCGGGCTCGGTTAATACAATCTGCTGCTGTAGCACCTCGATCCCCTGCTTCCTGAGATTCGCGATCGCCCTTGAGAAGGTTTCGGGCGTCATCCCCAGGTACTTGGCGATCATCGACTTATCAAACTGCAGGGTAAAGCTGCCATCGATCACCTGCTGCTGTTTCATGGTCCCCAGAAGATAGGCACCCAGCCGGTAGCTGGCGGTATGGATCGCCACCTGCTCGACCCTGTGCATCATCTGGTTGGTCCGCTCCGCCAGGATCTGAATGAGGTTCTTCGCAAAAGCCTGGCTCTGCTCTAAAAGCTTATGCACAGCTCTGGCCGGAATAAACAGGATCTCGGCCTCGCGGATCACCTGGCCGTTCACCGCAGAGGGTCTTTCATCAAACAGCACATTTTCAAACATAGTTTCACCCGCCTGCAACATCCGGGTCACCGCCTCATTGCCATTTTCATCGGCCCTGTAGATGCGGGCCTGACCACTTAATAGCACACAGATAAATTCGGGCCGGCTCCCCTCCATGAGCAGCATTGCCGATTCAGAGAAATGCTTGATCTGTGATGGGATTAACAAAATTTCTAACTCTTGTTCAGACAGGTCCCGGAACAGCTTCAACCCCAGTAAGTACGGCACCTTCTGTCGGATGTTTTCGGCAATCAATCCCATTTTTTCTCCATATTGGATCACCATCCATGGTGTCACTTGACAATTGTCAATCGGATAATCGTTTTAGTATGCCTTAATCAAATGGTCAGGGACACTACCAAGGAGCGTGCCCATGCATGTCACACGAGGTGATCAATATCGTTCGGTAATCGCCAGTACCCTTGCCTTTACCGTCTGCTTTGCCGTCTGGACCATCTTCTCCATCATTGGACTTAAAATTAAACAAGAGCTTGGGTTAAGCGATACCCAGTTCGGGATCCTGGTGGCAACCCCTGTGCTCACCGGCTCCTTGAGCCGATTGATCCTCGGGATCTGGACCGACCAATATGGTGGCCGGCTGGTTTACACCCTGTTGATGCTCACAACGGCGGTCGCGACCTTTGCCCTGACCACTGCGACCACCTACCCCATGCTGCTTGTTGCAGCCCTGGGAGTCGGTCTGGCCGGTGGCTCCTTCGCGGTCGGAATCGCCTATGTCTCCCAGTGGTTTACCCGGGACCCCGACCATCAGGGCACCGCCCTTGGGATCTTCGGCATGGGAAATGTCGGTGCCGCCGTCACCAACTTTGGCGCCCCCTTCCTGGTGGTCGCCCTCGGGTGGCACAAGACGGCGATCGTCTACTCCATCATCCTGGCACTCACCGCCATCCTGTTCTTTATCTTTACCAAAGATGACCCACACCTGGTAGAGCGGCGTGACAAAAAGGAGAAGGCGCGCGGCATTTTTGAGCAGATGGAGCCCCTCAAGGAGATCCAGGTATGGCGCTTCTCCCTCTACTACTTCTTTGTGTTTGGTGGCTTTGTCGCCCTGGCACTGTGGCTGCCTCGCTACTATGTCGGGGTCTACCACCTCGATATCACCACTGCCGGCATGCTGGCCGCGGCCTATGCCCTGCCCGGCAGTATCTTCCGCGCCTTAGGGGGTTGGTTATCCGACAAAATCGGTGCCCGGGCCGTGATGTACTGGACCTTCTGGGTCTCGCTGCTCTGCCTGTTCTTCATGTCCTACCCCCTGACCGACTATGTGATCCACGGGATTAACCAAAACTATGAGTTCTCCATCGGCATAGGCTTGGTGCCCTTCGTGACCCTGACCATCATCCTGGGCTTTTTCATGTCCCTGGGTAAGGCCGCTGTCTACAAGCATATCCCCGTCTACTACCCGGAGCATGTGGGTGCCGTCGGCGGCATGGTCGGCATGATTGGTGGCCTGGGTGGCTTTATCCTGCCGATCGCCTTTGGCTTTATGAATGATGTGGTGGGTGTCTGGACCAGCTGTTTCATGCTGCTGTTTATCATCACAGGCGCCGCCCTGACCTGGATGCATATCTCAATCCTGAGAGCCGCCCGCACTCTCGAGCTGCAATCAAATGACGAGAAAAATTACCCCTGAGGAGAGGTCTCCATGAACAAACCACAACTCGATCATGATCTGAGTACCTGGGATCCCGAAAACAGTGAGCAATGGGAGAGTGAAGGTAAAGGGATCGCCACCCGTAACCTGTGGATCTCGATCCCCTGCCTGTTGTGTGGCTTCGCGGTCTGGCTCTACTGGGGGATCATCACGGTTCAGATGCTGAACCTGGGTTTCCCCTTTAGCAACGCCGAACTCTTTACCCTGGCGGCCATTGCCGGCCTGTCGGGTGCCACGCTGCGGATCCCCAGCACCTTCTTCATTCGCCTGGCAGGTGGCCGCTATACCATCTTCTTCACCACAGCGCTGCTGATCCTGCCGGCACTGGGAACAGGAATTGCCCTGCAAAGCATGGATACCCCTTTGTGGGTCTTCCAGTTGCTGGCCCTGCTCTCGGGTTTTGGGGGCGGTAACTTTGCCTCCTCCATGTCCAACATCAGCTTTTTCTTTCCCAAGAAAAAGCAGGGGTTATCCCTGGGGCTCAACGCCGGGTTAGGAAATTTTGGGGTCACCACCATGCAGATCCTGGTTCCCCTGGTGATGACCTTCGGGATGTTTGGTGGCTCGCCTATGGTGCTGAAAAACACCAGCGGTACCCTGATCGGTAAGATCCCGGCCGGCTCCGAAACCTATATTCACAATGCAGGTTATATCTGGGTGGTGATCCTGGTGGTGTTGGTGATCGCCGCCTGGTTTGGGATGAATAACATCAAGGCTAAGCATGTCTCCCCGGACATCGGCGGGGCCTTTAAATCCTTTGGCATTATCAGCGTGATGTTGCTGGTTGGCTTAGTGACAGCCTCTGTAGGCCTGTACCTGATGCTGCCCGCCTCCGCCAATGGTGCCGGTACCGAGATCAGTAAATGGATCATCCTGCCGCTGGTGATCGCTGCCACCGTATTCCTGCTGAGGTTCATCCTCAAGGGAGCGGCCAAAGAAAACCTCAAACGCCAGTACCAGATCTTCCGTAACCCCCACACCTGGGTGATGACAGTGATCTACACCATGACCTTTGGCTCCTTTATCGGTTTCTCGGCGGCCTTTGCCCTGGCGATCAAGATCATCTTTGGCTTCTCCCATGTGGTGGGTGCCGATGGGGTGATGACGCACAACCTGGTGAACCCAAACGGCCCGAGCGCCCTGATGTATGCCTGGATGGGCCCCTTCATCGGAGCCCTGATCCGCCCGGTGGGAGGCTGGATCTCCGATAAGATTGGGGGGCCCTGGTCACCCAGATCGTCTCCATCGTGATGGTGGCGAGTGCTCTGGGAGTTGCCTACTACATGCAGCTTGCCTACCAGTCGGCAACGCCTGAGCAGTACTTCGTGCCTTTCTTCCTGCTGTTTCTGGTGCTGTTTACCGCCACCGGCATCGGCAATGGATCGACCTTCCGCACCATCGCCATCGTTTTTGATAAAGAGCAGGCGGGCCCGGTTCTGGGATGGACCTCAGCCGTTGCGGCTTATGGCGCCTTCATCATCCCGAAAGTTCTGGGGGAGCAGATAAAAGCCACCACACCCGAGATCGCCCTCTATGGATTTGCCGCCTTCTATCTGGTGTGCGTGATCCTCAACTGGTGGTTTTACCTTCGCCCCGGCGTCAAATTCCGTAATCCTTAAGGAGCGCTCAACATGAGTTATTTTCTAGACCGTCTCAACTTTTTTAAAAAAAATGAGAGCTTTGCCAACGGTTACGGTCTGACCACTGACGAGAATCGTCGCTGGGAAGATGGGTATCGCCAGCGCTGGCAACACGACAAGATCGTCCGCTCCACCCATGGGGTCAACTGTACCGGCTCCTGCAGCTGGAAGATCTATGTCAAAAACGGCATCATCACCTGGGAGACCCAACAGACCGATTACCCAAGGACCCGCCCCGATCTGCCCAACCATGAGCCACGGGGCTGTGCCCGGGGCGCCAGCTATTCCTGGTATCTCTACAGCGCCAATCGCCAGAAATACCCCCTGGTACGCGGACGGCTGATCAAGGCGTGGCGCCAGGCGATCACCCTGTATCCGGATCCGGTGGATGCCTGGGCCAGTATCCAGGACAACCAGACCCTGCGCCAATCGATCCAGCAGATCCGCGGTCACGGGGGCTTTGTGCGCTCCACCTGGGATGAGGTTAATACCATCATCGCCGCCGCCAACATCTATACCATCAAGAGCTATGGCCCGGATCGGATCATCGGCTTCTCACCCATTCCGGCGATGTCGATGATCTCCTACGCCGCAGGATCCCGCTACCTGTCGCTGATTGGCGGCACTTGCATGAGTTTTTATGACTGGTATTGCGACCTCCCGCCAAGCTCACCGCAAACCTGGGGCGAGCAGACCGACGTCCCGGAAAGCGCCGACTGGTACAACTCCTCCTACCTGATTGTCTGGGGCTCCAATGTCCCGCAAACCCGAACCCCGGATGCCCACTTTCTCACCGAGGTGCGCTATAAGGGGGCCCAGGCGGTGGTGATCACCCCGGACTACAGTGAAGCGAGTAAGTTCGCCGATATCTGGCTGGCTCCCAAACAGGGAACCGATGCCGCCCTGGCGATGGCGATGGGCCATGTGATCTTAAAAGAGTTCTATATCGATAAGCAGGTGGATTATTTCGAGGAGTACGCCCGCCAGTTTACCGATCTGCCGATGCTGGTGCTGCTCAAGGAGCAGGATGAGCACCTATGCAGCGATCGATTCCTCAGGGCCAGCGATCTCATCGATGATCTAGAGCAGCAAAATAACCCCGAGTGGAAAACCATCTGCTTTGATGAGCAGAGCGGTGAGCTGATCGCCCCCCAGGGAAGCATCGGATTCCGCTGGGGTGAAGAGGGACGCTGGAATCTGGAGCCGCGTGAGGGAGCCAAGGGGGAGGCGATTCAGCCCCGCCTGACCAATATCGGGGCCTACGACGAGATCCTGGATATCAGCTTCCCCTACTTTGGCGGCATAGAGCACGAGCATTTTGCCAATAATCCCCAGCAGGAGATCATCAAGCACAAGGTACCGGTCAGGGCCATTACCACCAAGCAGGGGACCCTGTATGTGGCAACCGTCTTCGACCTGATGGTGGCGCACTATGGGGTGGATCGTGGCCTCGACAGCCAGAGTCAGGCCAGCAGCTATGAGGATAACGCCCCCTATACCCCGGCCTGGCAGGAAAAGATCACCGGCGTTCCAAAGGAGCAGATCATCCAGGTTGCCCGCGGGTTTGCCGATAACGCCGCCAAGACCCAGGGAAAATCCATGGTGATCGTCGGTGCCGCGATGAACCACTGGTATCACATGGACATGAACTACCGGGGCCTCATCAATATGCTAATGCTGTGTGGCTGTACCGGTCAAAGCGGTGGTGGCTGGGCCCACTATGTCGGCCAGGAGAAGCTCCGGCCTCAAACCGGCTGGCAACCGATCGCCTTTGGCCTGGATTGGGCTCGCCCTCCCCGCCAGATGAATAGCACCTCTTTTTTCTACGCCCATACGGATCAGTGGCGCTATGAACATCTAAAACCTCAGGAGCTGCTCTCGCCCCTGGCGGATAATAGCAGCTGGCAGGGCTCGATCATCGACTCCAACATCCGCGCCGAGCGGATGGGCTGGCTGCCCTCGGCGCCACAGCTCCAGGAGAACCCGCTTAAGATAGCCAAGCAGGCCAAAGAGGAAGATCCCCTGGCCTACACAGTCAATCAGCTCAAATCGGGCAAGCTGTCGATGAGCTGTGAAGATCCCGATCATCCCAACAACTGGCCCCGCAACCTGTTTGTGTGGCGCTCTAACCTGCTGGGCTCATCGGGCAAGGGCCATGAATACTTCCTCAAGCATCTGCTGGGTACCGAGCACGGCGTCCAGGGAGAGGATCTCGGCGCCGAGGGAGCGAAATTAAACCAGGAGGCCAAATGGCATGGTGAGGCACCCCGGGGCAAGCTGGATCTGCTGGTGACCCTGGACTTTCGGATGTCGACCACAGCGCTTTACTCCGACATAGTGCTGCCCAGCGCCAGCTGGTATGAAAAAAACGATCTCAACACCTCGGACATGCACCCCTTCATCCATCCCCTGTCCAAGGCGGTCGATCCCGTGTGGGAGAGTCGCTCCGACTGGGAGATCTACAAGGGACTGGCCAAGCGCTTCTCAGAGCTGGTGCCCGGCCACCTGGGGGTCGAGCAGGATCTGGTGCTGACCCCGATTTTACACGACACCCCGGGCGAGCTGGCGCAACCCACAGAGGTAAAACAGTGGAAGAGCGGTGACTGTGAGCCCATCCCGGGGAAAACCATGCCTGCCATGAAACTGGTGGAGCGCGACTACCCCAATGTCTATCAGAGGTTTACCTCGCTGGGCCCCCTGATGGAGACCATAGGCAATGGGGGTAAGGGGATCGCCTGGGATACCAAGAGTGAAGTCGAGATGCTCAAAAAGCTTCACGGCACCGATGACAGCCGCGAGCGGGCCAAGATGGAGACAGATATTCAGGCCTGCGACACCGTGATGTCACTGGCTCCCGAAACCAATGGCGAGGTGGCCCTCAGGGCCTGGAAGGCGCTATCTAAGGTCACCGGCCGCGACCATAGCAAGCTTGCCGAGGGCAAAGAGGAGGAGAAGATCCGTTTTCGGGATATTCAGGCACAGCCACGCAAGATCATCAGCTCCCCCACCTGGAGCGGTCTTGAGTCCGAGCATGTCTCCTACACCTCAAACTACACTAATGTCCACGAGCTGATCCCCTGGCGAACCCTGACCGGTCGCCAGCAGTTCTACCAGGATCACCCCTGGCTGCGAGACTTTGGAGAGGGCTTTACCACCTATAAACCCCCAATCTCGGCCGGTTCTCTGACCAGCCTATTGGATAAGCATGGTCACGAGACCCCCTGTATCACCCTCAATTTCATCACCCCCCATCAGAAATGGGGAATTCACAGCACCTATTCAGACAACCTGCATATGCTGACCCTGTCGCGAGGGGCCCCATCGTCTGGCTCAGTGAAAAGGACGCCCAAAAGGTGGGCATCGAGGATAACGACTGGATAGAAGCCTTTAACAATAACGGCGCCCTGGTGGCCCGAGCCGTGGTCAGTCAACGGGTCCCTGCCGGGATGGTGATGATGTACCACGCCCAGGAAAAAATTGTCAATGTGCCGGGCAGCAAGATCACCGGCACCCGCGGGGGATCCACAACTCGGTCACCCGGGCGACCCTCAAGCCGACCCACATGATCGGCGGCTATGCCCAACTCTCCTGGGGCTTTAACTACTATGGAACCGTCGGCTCAAACCGGGATGAATTCGTGGTGGTTCGTAAGATGGACAATGTCGATTGGCTCGATGAGCCGGTGAAGGAGGATGCACAATGAAAATCCGCGCTCAAGTTGCCATGGTCCTGAACCTGGATAAGTGCATCGGCTGCCATACCTGCTCGGTGACCTGTAAAAATGTCTGGACCAGCCGGGATGGTATGGAGTACGTCTGGTTTAATAATGTCGAAACCAAGCCGGGCATCGGCTATCCGAAAAACTGGGAGAAACAGAGCCAGTGGAAAGGCGGCTGGGGTCTCAACTCCAGCGGAAAATTGCAGCTCTCCCAGGGGAACAAGCTCACCATCATCGCCAAGCTCTTCGCCAACCTAAGGTTGCCCGAGATTGACGACTACTACGAGCCCTTTACCTTTGATTACTCTCACCTGCACAACGCTCCAGAGAGTCGCAGCGCCATCACGGCCCGGCCGCGCTCCCTCATCTCGGGCGAGCGGCTGGAGAAGATCAAGTGGGGGCCTAACTGGGAGGAGATCCTGGGCACCGAGTTTGATAAGCGTAAGGCCGACTATAACTTTGAAAACATCGACAAGGAGATCTTCGGCCAGTTTGAAAACACCTTCATGATGTACCTGCCGCGGTTGTGTGAGCATTGCCTTAACCCGGCCTGTGTCGCCTCCTGCCCCTCCGGCTCCATCTATAAGCGGGAAGAGGACGGCGTGGTCCTGGTGGATCAGGATAAGTGCCGCGGCTGGCGGATGTGTGTGTCCGGCTGCCCCTACAAGAAGATCTACTACAACTGGAAATCGGGCAAGGCCGAAAAGTGCACCCTGTGCTATCCGCGCCTCGAGGGCGGTGAGCCCACGGTCTGCTCCGAAACTTGCGTCGGACGAATTCGCTACCTGGGGGTGCTGCTGTATGATGCCGATGCGATCGAAGAGGCGGCCTCGGTGGCAGACCCAACCAGGCTCTATCAGTCTCAGCTCGACCTGTTCCTCGATCCAGAGGATCCTGCGGTCATTGCCGCGGCACGCAGCGAGGGGATCCCCGACAATTGGCTGGAGGCCGCTAAAAAATCCCCCATCTATAAGATGGCGGTCGAGTGGAAGGTCGCCCTGCCCCTGCACCCTGAGTACCGCACCCTGCCGATGGTGTGGTATATCCCACCCTGAGCCCGATCCAGACCGCGGCCATGCAGGGCAAGCTACCCTGGAGTGATGAGGGGATGCCGGATGTTCACTCGATGCGGATCCCGGTGAAATACCTGGCCAATATGCTCACCGCCGGGGATGAAAAGCCGGTGGTGGAGGGACTGGAGAAACTGCTAGCGATGCGCGGCTACATGCGCAGCGTCACGGTTGAGAAAAACCCCAACACCAAGCTATTGGAGAAAGTCTCTCTGACCGAAGATCAGGTTCAAGAGATGTATCAGCTGCTGGCGATTGCCAACTATGAAGATCGCTACGTGATCCCCTCTACCCATAAGGAGGACACACTGGACGCCTACAATGAGCGGGGCAGCTGTGGCTTTAGTTTTGGCAATGGCTGCTCAAACCACTCAAACAATGATACGGATTTCTTTGAGGCCGCGACTCCGGGCCAGCAGATCAATCGCATCTTTGTCAGGGATCACTACCAGCCCTCCCAGGATGATTCCGCTAACCCTAAGGAGAACAAGTGATGAAAACCTATCGCATTCTCTCAGCGCTGTTGCTCTATCCTCAGGCTGAGCTGGTCCAAGCCATCGATGAGCTCCAGGGGATACTCGAGCAGGAATCACTGTTAAAAAGAGGCAGCTATCGCCAGCTGTGTGAGTTATTCGACCACCTCCGAAGCCAGGAGCTGATGGAGCTGCAGATCCAATACGTGGATCTGTTCGACCGCACCCCCTCCCTATCTCTTCACCTGTTTGAACATGTGTTTGGTGATGACAGAGCCAGGGGGCAGGCACTGGCCGATCTGCAAAACCTGTATCAGCAATCCGGGCTTGCTGCCACCAGCAACGAGCTGCCGGACTATCTGCCGCTGTTCCTTGAATACCTGTCGGTGATCCAAGTGAGTGATGCCCAAGAGAGCCTCAGGGAGCTGGTTGATCTGCTCGAAACCCTGCGCCAACGCCTTGAGAAACGCCAGAGTCCCTATGCCGGAATCTTTGCCGCCCTGGTTGAACTATCTAAGCTCAAGCCCAATGCGCGCCGGGTGAAGGCCGCAATGAAAATCAGTGAGGGAGAGCTACCAAGCTCACAAGAGCTGGACGAAAACTGGCAGGAGGAGGAACCCTTCTCCGGCCAACCCAATCAAGGCTGTCCCCATGCGGGCAACTGTCAACAGGAGAATCGCCCATGAGTATCACGCAACTTCCTGTGACCGAGGTGTCTGGACTGGATACCTTCTTTTACGGGATCTACCCCTATATCTGCTTCACCGTGTTTGTGTTGGGTAGTATCCTCAGGATGGACAGGGATCCCTACTCCTGGCGCACCAAGTCCAGCCAGCTGCTGCGCAAAGGCAATTTCATCTGGGCCAGCTACCTGTTCCATATCGGGATCATCATGATCCTTTTGGGACATTTTGTTGGCCTGCTCACCCCCCACTGGTTGTATGCGGATGTGCTGGGACTGCCGGTGATGGTGAAGCAGTGGATGGCGATGGGCTTTGGCGGTTTCTTTGGCCTGGTGTGCCTGGTCGGTCTGCTGATGCTGCTGTCGCGTCGTCTGCAGGACCCAAGGATCCGCGCCCTCACTACCTTTGCCGATATTGCCATCCTGATCGTCTTGTTGGTGCAACTGCTGTTGGGGCTAACCTCCATCTTCTATTCGGCCCAGCATACCGATGGCTCCCGGATGGTTGAGCTCGCCGAGTGGGCGCAACACATAGTCACCTTCAGGCCCGGTGCCGCGGCTTATGTCGCCAACGCCGAGTGGGTGTTTAAGACCCATATCGTGCTGGGGATGACTATCTTCCTGATCTTCCCCTTTACCCGGCTGGTTCACATGCTGAGCGTCCCTGTGGGCTACCTGCTAAGGCGCAACCAGCAGATCGTGCGCAAGCGGGCGCGCCGTTAAGCCCCCCTCCCTGGGTAACTCCAGCTGCCCCGCCTACGCGGGGCTTTTTGTTGAACACAGGTTTCAGCCACCCGCCTTAGCCGGGCAAGCCTAAGAGCTAGCTGAAAACAAACTATAATTATCTTTAGTATCCCTCCATGGATAGAGATTATGCCACTAGGACTCAGGCGGGCACTCTACCTCATCATCCTCTTCGCGCTCCTTGATAGCCAGAGTCTTCAAGCTGCTGTTTATAAAACCGCTTATCAAGATAGTACACCTAAGTACATCGAATCTATTGTGGATGGCCAGAAGGTGTTTACCGGACTAGAGCCTGAGATCATGCAAGCGATCACCGATGAAGATCCAAGCATCCACTTTCACAGTGAGCCAAAATTTATCCCGGTTCAGCGGATCTTCAAACGACTTAAGCTAGGTCAGCTTGATGTTTTCTTTGGCGCAGCTAAAAATAGCAAGCGAGCCAAGCACCACCATTTTATGATGCCGCCTCTCTATCAGGTCAGCCATGTTCTGGTGGCCCGTCAAGGCGATGAAGTTGAGATTAACTCGCTCCAGGATATCGTTAACATCAAAAGAGATAATCTGGTGGTTACATTGCTGAACACGGCAACCCACCGTTATCTCAAAGAGTTCCCCGGGTTAGATGTCAAAACTGAAAACTCTGTTTTCGCCATGCTGGATGCGGTGATATCAAAAGAGGCCCGCTTCGCCTACTATCACGATCTGGGACTTAAATATTCGATAGACCATTATAAACTGCAGGATAGACTCTATATCCTGCCGGTCCGTTTTAAGACCTACCCCCACTATATTGCTGTATCCCGGGAAAGCGATCCGCAAAAAATAACCAGGCTGAAGGCGGCGCTTGAGACGATAGTGGCAAATGGCAAGCTTGAGACAATAACCCGTCGGTATGTTTCGGCCACTGCAGATCAATAAGCTCTTATCCTGGATGAAACCATTTTGGGTTATGTCTCAGATCCGTTGCTCATACAAAGGTGTACTGATTTCAAGGTCTCCAACCTTCTGTCGCAGGGGTGAAATGGCTCACTGAGTCATTGAACGCGAGGTATGGATACCGAGCTGGGATGGGCTATTAGGGATGGTAGTCACGGCCGCAGAGGTTCCATGGACGGATAAACACCCTGTTGGTGAGGCGGGAGTCAGACATCAACAACAGATGTAAAAGACGATCCTATTTTGAACCATATTGGGCCAAAGTCGTAAATCCTTTGGGTTTAATTAGAGCCCATATTGCATCGAACTTAACCAAAAACCACTAAAGAACCATGTAGCTCACCACCAGGTAGCGTCCCAGTTTTCCGGCAGTCACCAGCAGGCAGAACCAGACGAGATTGACCCGCAGAAAGCCCGCCACCACAGTCAGGGGATCGCCAATTGCCGGCACCCAGGCAAACAGCAGGGCCAGCACCCCGTATCGATAGAACCTTTGCTCCGCCCTTTGCATCTCGGTGGGAGTGGTTCTGAAAAGTTTACGCACCAGTGCACTTCCACCCCACAGCCCGACCCCATAGTTGGTAAAAGAGCCCAGCACATTGCCAAGGGTCGCAATAGCCACCAGGGTCGTTGGATTAAGTCCTTTGAGCAGCAACAGGCTCAGCACCACCTCAGAGCTCAGTGGCAGTAGGGTCGCCGCTAAAAAAGAGGATAAAAAAAGGCCTATATATTCAAACTGGGTAAAGTATTCCATCTATCTGTGGAGAAAGAAAAAGTGACTGAGGCGGGCGAGTATAACAAAAAAAAACCTGCTACAGCGCAAGGGATATGCATATGCCAGGCTCTTAGATGTTGAGCAGTTGTGATAGATTAGTGACACTCGATTTCTCCGGAGCAAAACAATGAGAATAAGCAGCAACTTCGATAGTGGTAACATCCAGGTGATCCAGGCCAATAGCGCCGATGCCATCACCCTTAGAATCAACAAGGACAACCAATCCGAATTCTATCAATGGTTTCACTATAAGCTGGAAACCATCCCAGACACGCCGCACCGGATGACCATTGAAGATCTCAAACAGTCGGCTTACCCGGATGGCTGGAAAGAGTACCAGGCTGTTGCCTCCTACGATCGCCAGGAATGGTTCAGAGTGCCGACCCAGTTTGATGGGGATAATCTTGTCATTGAGCATACTCCGGAGTGCTCTCAGGTCTACTACGCCTATTTCGCGCCCTACTCCTATGAGAGACACCAGGATCTGCTGGCCTGGGCCCAGATTTCACCTCGTTGTCAGCTTACCCACCTGGGGGAAACTCTGGATAAGCGTGACCTGTCGCTGCTGACCATCGGCGAGCCAACCCCCTAAAAACCTCGATCTGGATCATTGCTCGCCAGCATCCGGGGGAAAGCATGGCCGAGTGGCTGATAGAGGGATTGCTGGAGCGACTGCTGGACGAAGAGGATGGCGTCGCTCGGGATCTACTGAACCGGGCTGTGTTTTATATTGTGCCTAACATGAACCCCGATGGCGCCGCCCGTGGACATCTTCGCACCAATGCAGCCGGCGCAAATCTTAACCGCGAATGGGCGACCCCGACCATGGAGAAAAGCCCTGAGGTCTTCCTGGTCAGGGAGATGATGCAGAAAACCGGGGTAGATCTGTTTTTAGATATTCATGGTGACGAGGCCCTGCCCTTTAACTTCCTCGCTGGCAGTGAAGGTACTCCAAGTTATAACACCCGCCGCCAGGCTCTGGAGGATAATTTCAAGCACGCCTTCAAACTCGCCACCCCAGAGTTTCAGGATGAGCATGGCTATGAGAAGGATGAGCCGGGTAAAGCCAATATGACGGTCGCCACCAATGCGGTGGCCGAAGCTTTCGACTGCCTCTCCTATACCCTGGAGATGCCGTTTAAAGATAATTGCGAGCTACCGGATCCCCTTTTCGGCTGGTCCCCTGAGCGCAGCCGTCAGCTGGGCAGAGATCTGCTGATCCCGGTGCGCGCCGTCGCCCATGTGTTGAGGTAATTGGGTCACAGATATGAATAAGCCAGACCATTTTCTTAGGATCCCGGTCTGGCTCAACGCTCAATCCCATATTTCTTGTAAATTTTGGCGACGGTGCCATCCAAAAACATCTGGTTGAGAGATTGCTGAAGCTTTTGGGTTAACTGCTGTGGGATCTCTCGGTGACACCCCATGGCGCGGATGGTGGTGAAAAAAACCAGTTTGGGTTTACCGATACCGATCAGTTTATGGCCTAACAGCTCGCTCGAGCTGTCTTGGATCAAATACAGCGCCGCATCGATATCACTCGCCCACAAATCGACTCGTCCTCTGAGAAGCTTAAAGGCGCTCATCTCATTACGCGGTGCCAGCTCAACCTTAAAACCAAAGGGCTGGAGATATTCAGCAATGCCGCTCCCCAGGTAACTACCGATCCGGTAGGGCTTGGCATCCAGCAGTGTATCCAGCTGGATGCTGCTCATCGGCATGCTGAAAAAACCGTAGCGTGAGATCACCAGCGGGCTTATCCAGCGATAGGTCGACTCCCGCTCCTGGCTACGCTCAACCGGGACGATACAGTGAAATGGCAACCGCTCCGCCATCAGCAGCGAACGCTTGGCCGGCCGGATACTGAGCCGATATTTGATACCGCTACGTTCAAACATCTGTTGAAGAATATCCGGCACCAACCCGGTGGCAAGCTTGGACCCCTTGATAACCCAAGGAGCCTCCTCGTAGGTGATGACCGTAATCATCTGAGAAGCCACCTGGCTTACCCAACAGCCCAGGGTAAGGAGCAACGGACAGAGTATGAGGCTCAGTTTATTGCCAGGCATGGATCACCTCCTGATAGCTGAGGGTCTTACCCGGAGGTTTTTCATCTCTTTTAGCCTTGGGTGAGCCCGGCTGGCTGAGCCAGTACCCCGGCTCCCGAGGTGGATTTAACTCAGGGCGACAGCGCAGCGCCTTATCCTTAGAGAGCTTAAGCAGGTGTTGGTCCACCACCCGGGCAAAATCCTGCAAACCCTGGGCGACACTGACCCGGCCCTCAACTATCCGTGAAATATATTGCCACCAGTAACCAGCCAGCCCCGGATAATCCGGAACATTATTACCGGTCGGCGTCCAGATATCCCGCCCCCTGCTCCGGTAGAACTCCACCAACCCCCCAAGCCTTGGAGCCTGCTTGGTCATCACCTCGGAGTCGATATCAGAGCGGCGAATTGGCGTCAGGCCCACCAGGGTCTTTTTCAGCGAGACGGTTTTGGAGACCACAAACTGGGCATAGAGCCAAGCCGCTTGTTGCCGCTTGAGGGGCGTACTCTTCAGAAGGGTCCAGGAACCCGCATCCTGGTAGCCCGACTTCATCCCCTTCTCCCAGTAAGCCCCTACCGGAGATGGCGCGATCCTCCACTTGGGGGTCCCATCCGCATTAACCACGGGAAGACCCTCCCGGGTGAGATCGGCGACAAATGCGGTGTACCAGAAGATCTGCTGGGCGATCTGCCCCTTACCAACCCACTGTCCGGCCTCGGTAAAATTGAGATTAATCGCCTCCTCCGGTGCATAGGTCTGTAACCACTGAATAAACTTACGGATCGCATATTGTGCCGCGGGTCCATCAAGGGCGCCTCCCCTGGCAACCGAAGCCCCACCGGGTGGCATCCCTGCATCCGGATCCCCCACTCATCCACCGGCAGTCCATTGGGTAGTCCCTTATCGCCCACTCCCGCCATCGACAACCAGGCATCAGAGATCCGCCAGCCCAAAGAGGGATCAGTTTTGGCGTAATCCATGTGGCCATACACCGGCTTACCATCCAGCTCTTTGACATGGTGACTGAAAAAATCAGCGATATCCTCGTAAGCGGACCAGTTCACCGGAACATCCAGCTCGTAACCATAAAGCTTACGAAAGCGCTGTTTCAAATCGGGTCGGCTAAACCAGTCATGACGGTACCAGTAAAGATTGGCAAACTGCTGATCCGGGAGCTGATACAGCTTACCATCGGCTCCCGTGGTAAAGGCCAGGCCAATAAAATCATCCAGATCCAGGGTCGGCAGGGTGACATCCCGCCCCTCTTCCTGCATAAAATCAGAGAGCACCAGGATCTTTTGCGAGCGGGAGTGAGTGCCGATTAGATCGCTATCATTAATGTAAGCATCATAGAGATTCTCACCGATCATCAGCTGGGTCTGCAGCTTCTTGATCACATCATCCTCACCGGTCAACTCATGAACCAGCCTGATCCCGGTGATCTGGTAAAAGGCCTTAGCCAGCACACTAGCTTCATACCAATGGGTCGCAATCCGCTCAGACACCACCCGAATGGTCATCCCCCGAAAGGGTTTGGCTGCCTGGATGAACCAGCGCATCTCTTTGAGCTGCTGTTCGCGGGTAAGGGTGGAGGGGGAGAACTCAAGCTCAACCCAGCGCCTGGCCGCAGCCTCATCTCCGAGGGCCAGGCCGGGTAACATCAAGGAATGCAGCAATAGAAGCAGGGTCATCACAGGTAAGACTCTCACACCGATGACCTCATAGTTACAGGCTGATTATCTAATTTTTGTCGCGGCCAGGATAATTCGCAATTATGAATGCAGAGATTGCATCAACTCATCGATCACCGCCTTGACGCGAGGTCTGCGTGAGCTCTCCTTTGTGTATACGATATACAGGGCATTTTGCTCATCCATGGTCGAACACTGGAAGTTCACCAATAAACGGCGCAGCAACCCTGCTCTGACCGCCTCTTGTGCCATGGCTTTAGGGATCAAGGCCACTCCGCCATGGTTCAGGCACGCCTGATAGCGCGCGGTGTAGCTATTACAGGCAAACCAGGCGTGGGATGTATCTATGCTGACCCTGTGCTCCCCATCTGCACTATTAAAGAACCAATCCACCAGCTGCTTGTTTCGCTCCAGCCCCAGCAAGCTATGCTGTTTAAGATCATCCGGGCTATTCAGCCCGGGTGCCGATTTAAGGTATTCTGGAGAGGCACAGAGCCAGAACTCAGGGTAGCTGACCGGACGCATGATAAGGGAGGAGTCCACCGGTCTTGCGACACAAAAGTAGATATCATGCTCCGCCAGAAAGGGATCGCGATATTCATCCCCATGGTTGATATAGATCTTAAGCTGCGGCCACTTTTGATGCAGCTCTGGCAGGAGCGGTGCAATCAGATTGGCGGTAAACCAGTGGGGGGCACTGATCCTCACCATCCCCCGGATCTCCTGATGACGGTAGGCCAGGGAGTTTTCAAGATCCTCAAGCTGTGAGCAGATATCAAGACCCCTGTCATACACCAGCTGCCCCTCTTCGGTAAGAGCCAGCTTACGGGTATGACGAATAAACAGCGGCGTTTTTAGCTCCTCTTCGAGTTGCTGCACATGCCGCGAAACCGTTGAGGTCGCACAGTTCAGCTGATTCGCCGCTGCCGAAAAGCCGCCCCATTTAACCACGGCGATAAAGTAATGAAGAGACTCGACCGATTGCATTTGACCTCCCTCTTATACACTAGAGCACCATATAGCTCCAAAACTCGACCACACCCAATTTATTTCTAAAGTAAGCTGTTTGCAGGTTTTTTCGACCTTCTGCCGCATGGATGCGGTATCAGAGCGCCCATGAATGGGTTCACAGCGTGTCGCAAAAAATCAACGAACAGTGAATAGCATTCAGTTGAGTAATATGCGATCAACTTACTTATTTGAAAAGTGAACTGCTCGGCTCGCTAAGAGCCTTTCCATTATAAGAGCCCCCACAAGTTTTATAACACCAATTTCCCTTATATTCTGGCCCTTCAGCCATTGTTGCAAATTGTGCAACCTATCTTTGCAGATCTCCTGTTTTTCCCTCCCCTGTGACCTTTTAATCTCTCCCTGTACCCGGGACAACAGACAACGCAAATCATGAGCTGAGCTTCGCTCAGGCCACTGAGAACAAGATGAAGGAACAGAAGATGAAACAGCTAAGACCCGAACTGTGCAGCACCCTGTTGTTTACCCCGGCCAATCGCCCCGAGCGTTTTACCAAAGCAGGTCAGTGCAGTGATGCCCAGATGGTGGTACTGGATCTTGAGGATGCGGTGGCCCTGGATGAGAAAGACGGCGCCCGCCACACCCTCATCGAATACCTGAGACAGTGGGGCAGGATCCCCGCCGACCACCCCATGATCACCGCCATCCGGATCAACCCTATCAGCACCCGGGCAGGCCTTAAGGATATTAGCGCGCTGGTCGAACAGGAGCTGGCTCCCGATACCATCTTTTTACCCAAGGTGCAGAACCTCCAGGAGATCGAGCTCTACAGCGAGCTGCTGAACCAGGGCCGGCACACTCCCATCACTTTTATCGCAGCCATAGAAACCGCGGTCGGTCTGCAGAATGCCCATGAGATCGCATCTCACCCGAGTGTCGCGGCCCTTGGTTTCGGCGGGGCCGATCTGGCCGCCGATCTCGGGGTTGAGCTCAGCCTCGAAAACACCCAAAGCTATCGGGCCAGAATCGTCCAGGCCGCGCGCTTTGCCGGGAAAGTCGCCTGGGATGTGCCCTACTTAGATTTTAAAGATCAAGCCGGACTGATTGCCGAAACCAAAAAAGTGAAAGCGATGGGCTACAGCGCCAAGATCGCTATTCATCCGGCCCAGCTCACACCGATTGCCGAGGTGTTCTCTCCCACCAACGAGGAGATCTCTGAAGCACAATCGATCCTCAAAATTTTCAAAGAGGCCCAAGGCTCTGCCTGCCAGTACCGCGGCAAGATGCTCGATGTGCCTGTCGTCAAAAAAAGTCAGGATCTTCTGGATAGATTAAACCTTGCCTACTAAGGAGCCAATGATGACCCATTACAGATATGATCAAGCCGAGATCCCCAAGCTATATCAGGCCAAGCTGATGGATGCAGATCAGGCGATCCGCAGCCTGGCGCAGGATGTTAATTTTGTCACCTTTGGCTGCTATGCCGCGACCCCGGTCGCCCTGGCCAAAGCCTATGCCCAGGCCGCCAGAGAGGGATATTTTAAACAGGTGATCGATACCTATCTGTTCCGCTGCTCCTCCCAGGTGACAGAATTTTTTAATGATCCCGAGGTGCTCGAGTCAATCCACCTGATGCTACCATTCATCGGCGGTGAAATTGGCTCCCTGCTGAAAACCGCCCGCAATCACCTGGACAAGGTGCAGTATCCGGAATATATCTCCGGGCACTTTAGCCACATGGAGAGTGGTTTTCTGACCCAGTATGGCGATCCGGATCTCCACATGT
Source organism: Dongshaea marina (assembly GCF_003072645.1). Lineage (NCBI taxonomy): Bacteria > Pseudomonadati > Pseudomonadota > Gammaproteobacteria > Aeromonadales > Aeromonadaceae > Dongshaea > Dongshaea marina. The sequence goes on along the minus strand of NZ_CP028897.1, from coordinate 1,993,605 downwards.
TCCAGGTCTCTCCCATGGATGAGAATGGCTATTTCAGCTTTGGGCTCGATGGAAGCTTCTCGATTCCGGCAGCCCGGCGTGCCAAACGAATCGTGGTCGAAGTGAATGAAAACATGCCACGTACCTTCGGCGATGGGATCATCCATTTAAGTGAGATCGATGCCATTGTCGAGCACAATAGCGAGCTGCTTCGCCTGCCAACCAAGGCGATGACTGACAATGATCACCGGATCGCAGACTTTATCATCGACTCGATTCCGGATGGTGCCTGCATCCAGCTCGGTATCGGTGGGGTACCCGATGCGGTGGGGAAATACCTGCTGGATAAGAATGATCTGGGGATCCACACCGAGCTGATGTGTGCCTCCCTCATCGATCTGGTGAAGAACGGCAATGTCACCAACAAATACAAAAACATCCACCGCCACCACACCGTATTTAATGTTGCCATGTTGCCGGACTCATCCTACTACAAGGTGATGGACAACAATCCCTCCATGCTGTGCTACCCGGCCTCCTATGTGAATGATGCCAGTGTCATTGAGAAAATAGACAAGATGATCTCCATCAACTCATTCGTTGAGATTGACCTGCTGGGCCAGGTTGCCTCCGAGTCAGTCGCCTGGAAGCAGATCACCGGCACCGGCGGTCAGGTCGATTTTGTGCGCGGAGCCAGCGCCTCAAAGGGAGGGAAGAGCTTCCTGGCCGCCGCCTCCACCGCCAAAAATGGCACCATCTCCAAGATAGTGCCAAGACTCAATAACATAGTCACCACGGCTCGCACCGATGTGCAGCATGTGGTCACCGAATACGGCTGCGTCAATTTAGCCGGCATGTCCAACGTCAAGCGGGCGAAGGCCCTCATCAACCTGGCTCATCCGGATTTTCGCCCCTCACTCACCGAGCAGGCAAAAGCCATGGGACTCATTCGCTAGGAGAACATCATGTTTAGTGCATACGCAAAAATCGACCAACACAGATACCGGGAAATCTTTGGACTGGACTTTGAGCAGTTTGAGAAGGGACAACTGTTTCATCACAGGCCCGGGATCACCATCAGTCAGCAGGATAATGTGGATGAAGCCACAGACACCATGAACTCGGCCCAGCTCCACTATGATCAGCACTATGCTTCCAACACCGAGTGGCAGCACTGCCTGGGGGTGAGCACCATGACACTGCAAAAGGTGCTGGGTGGCAGCTGGAAGACCTTTGCCAGAAAGGATCGGATCATCGAATTTACCAGTATCGCGATGACCCATCCGGTATTCGGGGGCGACACCCTGTATGCCGAATCCGAGATCCTTGGTGTTGAGGAGTGTCCCGAAGATGAATGCGGCATCCTGCGGGTCGAGACCCGAGGCACCAATCAACACGGGGATATAGTTACCCGGGTCACTTATAACATCCGCATCTATAAAGCGGGACAGCACCCCTATTATGGCTCGCTGGATTGCCAGCTCAGCGGGGATAAGTTCTCAGCCTATGCCCTGCAGGCAGACGGCTCCCTCAAAGAGAGCGTCGGGATCTATTTTGAAGATCTTCAGCCCGGAGAGCTCTATGAGCACGCCGCCTATAAGCTCATCAGCCCCGATGAAGCGATCAGCCATGCTCAGCGCTCACTGGAGTGGAACCCCAAATATGTGGATCCTGACTTTTACAAAAACTACCTGGCCAGGCCCGGAGAAAGCAGCTTGCCACCGGTCACCGAGAGCTACTGGATGGGAGCCATGACCGCCTGTACCACCCGTACCCTGGGGCGAGTCGTAGCAAACCTCGCCTGGACCGATGTGAAACTGCACCGGGAGGTTTTCCCCAACGAGAAGCTTAGAGTCACCTCTGAGATCATCGACAAGCGAGAATCCAGATCGCGGCCCGATCAGGGTATCGTCAATGTGCTGACCCGCTGCTATGACGAAGCCCAGCAGGAGGTACTCTCCTATCGACGCACCCTGCTGGTCTACCGAAAAGATCGCGGCCCCTATGAGGCTGCAGGCTACTAATGGCGCTACAGATGAGTTGAATGCCTTAAAGGCATTCAACTCATCTCCCCCTTTTATGCATCACAACTATCGATTATTCAAGGAGCCGTTATGAGCAAGCCCACGACTGTGATTGAGTATGTTCTTCAAAGAATTAAATCCCTGGGTGTCACCGATATTTTTGGGGTTCCCGGAGACTTTGTGTACCCTGTGTGCGACGCCATCATCGATGATGAAGAGCTTCAATGGATTTCATGTACCAATGAGCTCAATGCCAGCTACGCCGCCGATGGATATGCACGGACCCGGGGCGTCGGCGTGCTGGTCTCGACCTATGGTGCCGGTGAGCTCTGTACCCTGGGTGGGCTCGCAGGGGCTCACGCAGAAAGCTCACAGCTGATCTCATTGACCGGCATGCCTGGCCTTGCTGAGCAGAGAAAAAAACTCAGGTATCATCACATGATCGGGGATCAGGATCCGGATTATGATCTGTTTGTGCAGATGACCCGACCACTGACCGCCGGAGGCGATGGGGCTGTGGTGATCACCCCACAAAACTGCGTGTATGAGACGGAGCGGCTCATTGCAGCCATGCGCTATTACTCCAAGCCTATCAACCTTGCTTTTCCCCGGGATGTGCCCCATGCCCCGGTGATTATGCCGTCTGAACCCCTGCCGATCCCCCTGAGCCATCCTACCTGTGATCCGCAAAGGTTAGCCTGGCTTGCCCAGGAGATCTGCTACCGCTTACATCAGGCGAAGCAACCCTGTGTGATCCCGGGATACCTGCTGCGACGCCATCAACTGGTTGATCAAGCCCGGGTGCTTATCAACAAAACCGGGCTTCCCTTTGTCGACCTGTTTCAGGGACGAGGTATTGTTGGTATGGATCATCCCAACTACATCGGGAGCTATATGGGGCAATATCATGGCTGGGCCGATCCCTGGGTCACAGGTTGGGTTGAAAGCAGTGACTGTATTTTGGCCCTTGGCACCGAAAGCCATGATTTTAACAATGGCTTCCATACCCTGGCTTATGATCCCCGGGCATTGATTAAGATCATGCCCCACTCGGTACAGATTGGCGATCACTGCTATGAAAACATTCATATGCAGGAGCTGCTGACAGACTTAATCGACAAGCTGGATCTGAGGTTGAACTCTCATCCCCCACTTCCGGAAAGCCAAACGGCGATCGGCTCCCCGCTACTTTCAGACTCCCCCCTGAACTATGAAGCCCTGTATCAACAGATCCAGGCATTTATCAAACCTGGAGATATCCTGATCTCGGACACTGCAATGGCCTCAATGTGTTTCTCCGCCAGGGCAGAGCTTCCGGCCGGGGTCGATCTTGAATCACAGCTCTCCTGGGGTGCAATCGGCTGGGGGACGCCAGCGGCACTGGGCCACGCAATTGCTGCGCCCGAGCGCCGCTGCGTGATACTCGCGGGTGAAGGGGGGCATCAGATGACGATGAATGAGCTTGGAACATTTGAGCGCTATGGGGTAAAGCCCGTTTTCCTGGTGATCAATAACGGTGGATACCTGGCTGAACGTGTCACCAATCGTAACCCGGATGAGATCTATAATGATCTCCCTCCCTGGCAGTTCTCAGAGCTTCCAAAGGCCCTTGGCTGCCACTGGCTTACCCGGAAGATTAGCCGAGCCGACGGAGTTGGCAAACGCTTTAAAAGAGGCTGAAGAAGCAGACACAGGGGTCTACCTTGAGATTATGATTGATGCGGATCTTATCGCCCCTGGTTGTGACTTTCTATTCAGCCAAACCGGGCTGCACTTTGGTCAGGAGGGGCGAAGCTGGGAGAGCTACAAATCAGGAAAGAACCGTCGCAAGGCCCTTCAGCCCACAGATTGATAGGTGATTAATACGATAGACTGTTGATGCATTGCAGCCGTTTACAACACAGCTGCAATGCACTTATGAACTGATTAGACTAGGGGCTGTCGTCTTGAGAGGACTAGTTTGAGTACAATATGTGCTTTCATCATTAATCTGAAACTACACAATGAAGAGCCCAGCCCACCGACGCCATGACATATCAGACCGAGTATGGAGCCTAATCGAACCCCATATTTTGGGAAGAAAGGGTGACTGGGGAAAGGCGGGTCGAGATAACCGACTCTTTATCAATGCTGTTTTTTGGATTTTAAGGACAGGCTCTCCTTGGAGAGACCTTCCTCCCGATTATGGCGACTGGAAAAATACTCATCGACGATTTAGTCGCTGGCGTGATAAGGGAGTTTGGGCTCGCCTCCAGGAACGTTTAATCCATGAGCCAGATTTTGAGTGGCTGATGATCGACGCCAGCCATATCAAAGTTCATCCGGATGCCAGCGGTGCTCAGGGAGGTAATCAAGATATGGGGATAACAAAAGGGGGCTAAACAGTAAAATCCACTTGGCAGTAGACTCTCATGGCATGCCTGTGAAGTGCTTTGTTACCTCAGGTACAACGGCAGACTGTTCTCAGGCCTTGGCTCTGATTGATGGTGTCGATGCTGAGTATTTACTGGCTGACAGAGGCAATGCCTTGGTCTCCCAAGCCGAGTTTCTGGGAATGAAAGTGGTTATTCCATCGAGGAGAAACCGGAAGGTGCAACGGGAGCATGATAAAGGTCTCTATAGAGTTAGGCATTTGGTAGAGAATGCCTTTCTTCATTTGAAGAGGTGGCGGGGGATCGCGACACGATATGCAAAAAATACCGCTTCATTTGAAGCGGCTGTTCAAATACGTTGTGTAGCACTATGGGCTGCTATCTTATGACGACAGCCCCTAGACTAGTCCAATCTTGACGCAACCACTGTCGGGAACATCCGCGCCTCATCATAGATGAACTCAATCTCGGAAAATCCGGCATGTTGCAGCTGCTGACGGGTTAACTGCTCGCTTCGATACTGCTGCCAGTTGACTCCGAGCAGATCAGCAAAAACACTTTTTTGCAGTGAAAGCGCCTCTGGGTCTATTTTATCCATATCCCAGCTTTCAGGCGGCGTCAGGAAGCTTGCGACCAGCCGCCCCCGAGGCTTGAGCACCCGGTAAAATTGGCGGTATAGAGCCTCGACCCTGTCATCCTCTGCAACATAGATGTTCAGACCATTACTGGTGATGAGATCGACCGGCTGATCCAGTGTAAAATCCCAAGCATCGGCTTTCACCAGCTCAAGCTCACCATTAAAGCCATGGCTTTTAGCATTCTCCTGCACTCTTTGCAGAATCGATGAGTCCAGATCCACCGCAATCAATTGCACAGATTCACTCCCGGAGTAATCCAGGCTTAATAGCTCACTCATCAGACCTGATGGTACAGACAATAAGCGCCGCGCCTTGGGCAACTCTTTTTGTAACTGCTTGCGAAAGATCTGATAACGCTGCTGAGTTGCCAGAAAGGTGGGCGCCTGATCCAGGATCTGTCTCTCCAGAAGGCTCAGTGGCTCTCCCTGAGCATTGACACCTGTGACTCGTCCCCGCTCAGGATGGTTCACCACAACATCGGTCCAGTAACCATCAATTCCCCGGTGCTCAACCAGAAATCGCCCCAGCTCGAACTGACACAGCTTCTCTAACAGATCCCTATGCTGTGGAAAGCTGTCAAGGCGCCCCCTGAGCTCAGCCAGAGCCTTATCAAACCCGGCTCCGCTCTCAAAAGTATGCGATAGTAACTCGCCCATAAACTTCCTCCCTGCTCAGATAAAAGCGGCATCATACCAGTAAACCACCCAGGATGAATCCCCAGATACACCATAGTCCAGCTCCCGGGATAGCGGCCATTATTGATCTTTGACTCCTCCACGCAATCAAAAGATTTGAGTCATAAAGAAGCTAGGTGCTGTCGTCATGAGCGGACTAGGAGCTGTCTTCGAGCACTTCATTGAAAAAACCCCAACCATGCGTTCTGGTGCGGTATTTCAGTGAAATCGATCCCGCTTTGTTCTGGTTACGCGAGCAGCTTAACGTGCCGCTAAAAACTGTGGTTTAATCCGGCGAGTTAGCGCTGAAAAAGCTCCAGGCCAGCATCCGACTAATTTTCTGCCCCTGGCTCATCTTGACCACCTCAAGACGCTTCACACCAAGCTGGGTTAGCTTTCTCTTCAGGGGGCGGACATTATCACTCTTAGAGACCAGTGTGGTAAACCAAGTCACCTGGCTGGCATAGTCACAGCTCTCTTTCGCCATCTTGATTAAAAAGGCGCGCTCTCCCCCGGGACACCAAAGCTCGGCCTTCTGTCCGCCAAAATTCAGCTTCTGCTTGGCTTTGGCAGCTCTATCCTGACTGAGGTTTTGCCACTTGCGTCGGTTGCCAGCGATCGCCTCGGCCAGGGAAGCGTGAAATGGTGGATTACACAAGGTCAATGCATAGCGCTCCCCCGGCTTTATGATCCCCTTAAAAATTGAGCCGCTGTGCTGTTGCAGCCGTAGTTCAATCTTGCCCACAAGCGCCGGATTGGCGTCAACGATCGCCCGGGCATTTTTGATTGAGATGGGGTCGATATCGCTCGCCACACACTGCCAGCCATAGCTTTGAGTCCCAAGAATAGGATAGATGCAGTTCGCCCCTGTCCCTATATCCAGCACCCTGACAGGATCACAGCTCTGGGGCTGGCCCGCCAGCAGATCCGCTGCATGGTGAATGTAGTCGGCACGTCCCGGGATCGGCGGGCACAGGTAACCTTCGGGGATTTTCCAGTGTTGGATCCCATAGTGATGAGCCAGCAGTGCCCGGTTCAGGCACAGCACCGCCCTGGGATCGCCAAAATCAATGGTCTGCTGTCCCCTGGGGTTGACTGTGAGATAAGATTTAAGCTCGGGACAACAGCGACACAGTGCGGCCAGATCGTATCGTCCCCGGTGAGGATTTCTGGGATGAAGCTCTCCCCCTTGACCCGATTTCGCCACAACGTTCCCCTCTTAGAAAAAGGAGGGAATTCTACCCCTCTTTTTATAAAGTAAACCTCAAAAACCCAGTAACTGGCGATAGGAGCAAGGCTCGCGCTGCTCCCGGGTCAGTCCTAAACTCACAGCCAGTGTTTCGAGCTCATCCCTAAGTCCAGGTAACTGGGCTTCATCATCGCAAAACACGGCAAGTTCAACGAATTGACCAAGTCCGCTCAGCCGGTCCAGGGTGATATGGAATTTTCCGAAAAAATAGAGGCTGCGCTCTTTTTCTATCTCAAAAGCAACCCGATAGCCCAGGGTCTGCAGCATGTTCTGCGCCGTCTTGAGATCCTCGATACGGGTCGCCTGGCACTGAGAGTGCTCCGGCCCCTTCACGATCCACAGCTTGATCCCACTGGGCTCCATCTGTCGAAGACTCATGCTGATCCCTCTGGAGTTCAAGCCAGCCTCGGCCTGCTCAAAGTAGAGGTCATGCTCATGGTTATCCAAAACATGCGGGAGTGCCCCCATCTCACCGAGCCTGAGTGCGAAGGGCTCAAGCTCATCGACACGATACTTGAACTCGACCTCATATTTCCCCTGAAAGTGATCTTCCATCCTCTCTTCTCACCATGATTCAAAAAACGGATACAAAAAATCCGGCACTCGGCCGGATTTTCACTCATCAAGACACTCTAAATTAGCCTTTATTTTCAACCTTGGCCCAGGAGTCACGAAGACCCACGGTCCGGTTAAATACCAGGCGATCCAGGTGCTTGTTATCACGGCAGAAATAACCTTCCCGCTCAAACTGGTATGCCTGCTCAGGAGTCGCTTCGGCAAGCATTGGCTCAACCACCGCATGGGGATGCAGCACCAGAGACTCAGGGTTCATGCAGGTTTTAAAGTCATCTTCCGCGGCCGGATTGGGGACCTTAAACAGGCGGTCATAGCTGCGGATCTCAGCCGGAACACCATGACTGGCAGAGACCCAATGGATCACCCCCTTAACCTTGCGGCCATCTGCCGGATCCTGACCCAGGGTCTGGGGATCGTATTCACAGTAGATGGTTTCAATCTCACCGGCCTCGTTCTTATCGACCCGGGTCGCCTTCACCACATAGCCGTAACGCAGACGAACCTCTTTATTCAGCACCAGGCGCTTGTACTTCTTGTTGGCCTCTTCACGGAAATCGGCACGATCGATAAAGATCTCGCGGGTGAAGGGGATCTCACGGCTGCCCATCGCCTCATTGCTCGGATGGTTAGGAGCGGTCAGCATCTCAACCTTATCCTGATCATAGTTTTCGATGACGATCCGAACCGGCTCCAGCACACTCATGGCACGTGGTGCATTGTGGTTGAGTTCATCACGGACACAAGCCTCCAGCAGGCTCATCTCTATGGTGTTCTCCTGCTTGGTCACCCCGATACGCTGACAAAAATCGCGAATCGATGCCGCAGGATAACCGCGACGACGCATCCCGGAGATGGTCGGCATCCGTGGGTCATCCCAGCCTTCTACCAGATCTTCAGAAACCAGTTGGGTCAGCTTGCGCTTCGACATCACTGTGTATTCCAGGTTCAACCGGCTAAATTCATACTGACGTGGGTGACACTCGATGCTGATGTTATCCAGCACCCAATCATAGAGACGACGGTTATCCTGAAACTCCAGGGTACACAAGGAATGAGAGATCCCCTCGATCGCATCCGAAATACAGTGAGTGAAATCATACATGGGATAGATGCACCAGCGATTCCCCGTCTGGTGATGCTCGGCAAACTTGATCCGGTAAATCACGGGATCGCGCATACACATGAAAGAGGATGCCATATCGATCTTAGCACGCAGGCACGCCTTACCCTCGGCGATCTCACCGGCCTTCATCTTGGCGAAGAGCTCTAGGTTCTCCTCAACGCTCCGCTCCCGATAGGGGCTATTTCTACCCGGCTCCTTAAGATTACCGCGGTACTCACGGATCTCGTCGGATGAGAGCTCACACACATAGGCCAGGCCTTTTTCAATCAGCTCAACCGCGTAGCCATGGAGCCTGTCGAAATAATCCGAGGAGTGACGAACCTCACCATCCCACTCAAAGCCAAGCCAGTGAATGTTACTCTTGATGCCGTCGACAAACTCCTGCTCCTCTTTTTCGGGATTGGTGTCATCGAAGCGCAGATTACAGGTGCCTTGGTAATCCTGGGCCAGGCCAAAGTTCAAACAGATTGATTTGGCATGCCCGATATGAAGATGGCCGTTTGGCTCCGGAGGAAAACGGGTATGCACTTGCTCATGTTTGCCACTCGCCAGATCCGCATCAATGATCTGACGGATAAAATTACTGGGGCGATTCTCCGCCTGGCTCATTCGGTTACCTCTGTCGTCGATAAGAAAAAATCGTAGCCGCTTATCATCCCCCATTCAGGGACCAGGCTCAATAGCAAACCATCGCCAGAGCAGGATTTTCTTTAGATTATTTCTATCCCCTATCCATCTGGAGGAGATGCTGTCGAAGAAACCATCAACTCTATGGAGATAAGAGGTTTCAGAAGGGTTATATAACGTCTCTGCCCACAACCGGTAAAATGAGTGGTTAGGTGTGCAAGCGTGCACTTACATCAAATAGCCCTAGTTATCAACAGTTGATTTTATGATAACGTTTTCAAAAATCCCCACCCAGACCTCAGGTTGCGACTCGACGCTGCTGCTTAACCCTCCTGTCAATCCCTTACCACATAAGGGCTTGAAAAAACAAACAACAATATAGGTTATTTTTTAACCACCCCTTGTAGAGACTCATATGCCATAGCTTTTCCAAAACTATCCACAGGGTCATGCACAGTTTATGTTAATAAATATTGGTGACTAATCCACCACAAGACTCTGATAGTCCGGAACACAGACCAGGCTCCCTCTGGGGCTTTGAAACACCTCAAGCTCAATCTGGTAGATTTGACGCAGCACATCAGCGTGGATTAACTCAGAAGTGCTCCCCTGTTGCTGTTGCTCTCGCCCGAGCATCAGGACATGCCCCCCACAAAAATGTGCATGATCCGGTGAATGGGTCGTCATCACCACCGTATGCCCCTGATCTCTGAGTTTGAGCAACGCCTTAAGCACCTGCAACTGATAAGCAAGATCAAGGTGTGCGGTGGGTTCATCCAACAGGATCACCGGACACTGCTGGACCATGGCTCGGGCAATCCTGACCAGCTGCTGCTGCCCACCACTGAGCCGGGCATAGCTTTGGGCTGCCATCCCCTCAATTCCAAGGGAACTGAGGGCTGCCATCGCTCCATCCTGCTCCACGTTTCCGGGACGCCCACTAAAGCCAAGCTTTGCTGCATAGCCGGTCAGGACCACATCCAGCACCGAAAAACTAAAGGCTGGCGCCTCACTCTGAGAGACAAATGCTATCTTGCGAGCACGCTGTGCCGGACTCAAATCAAGCAGGGATTGCTCTCCAAGCCAGATGAGACCCGAGTTTGGCTTAAGCAGTCCAGCCAGGGTGCGCAACAAGGTCGATTTACCCACCCCATTGGGACCCAGGATCGAAAAGATCTGAGCTTTGGGAATGGTCAATGACAGCCCCTCAAAGATGGCGATCCCGCTACCCGGGTAGGAGTATTCAAGTCTCTCAACCCTTAGATCCATACCTGCTCCCCCTTTCTGAGTAGCAAAGCAAATACCGGCGCACCAACCAGGGCCGTGATGATCCCAAGAGGGATCTCATAGCTGGCACTACAACGGGCGATGGTATCAACCACCAACAAAAATGCGCCCCCCAGCACCAGGGTCACAGGGAGTAACTTACGGTGATCGGCTCCCACCAGCATCCGTGCCAGATGAGGGACCACCAACCCCAGCCAGCCGATGATCCCACACACAGCAACCGATGCCGATGCCAGCAAGGTTGCAATCCCAATAAATAGCATCCGCTCACGCCGCACATGAACCCCGAGTGATTGAGCAATCTCATCTGGGTTTGCCAGAAGATTGAGTCGCCAGCGATACCGCCACAACAGGGCAAGAGCCGGAAGGGTAAACAGGGCATAGTAGGCCAAAACCTTGGGGCGAGCGTTCCCAAGAGAGCCCATCAGCCAGTATTCGATCACCGGCAGTTTATTATCAGGATCCGCCGTATATTTCAAAAGGGCCAACAAGGCGGTAAAGACCGAGCCAATCACGATGCCGGACAAAACCAGCACCAGAGTAGAGTGCTGCCCCTGGCGCCCTCCCAGCAAGACGGAAAACCCAACTGCCAGCACCGCAAACCCGAAAGCACACAGGTAAAGCCAATAGCCGCCCGCAGTGAATAAGATGGCCAAGGCCGCACCAAACCCAGCCCCTGCCGATATCCCTAAAATAAAAGGACTCACCAATGGGTTACGAAACAGGCTCTGATAACAAGCCCCGCTGACGGATAGATTAGCCCCCACCAGCAAGGACATCGCGATCCGCGGCAAACGGACTTCATCCAGAACCGTCATCGCTACAGATGACGACGGCTCCCCCATCAACCGCTCCCACAAGGTATGCAGCACAGTCAGCGGCGCGATCGGATAACGTCCGAGACAGGCAGCTACCAGCATCACAAACAAAGTCCCAGAACACAGGAGCAGCATCAAGCGTGGATAACTGAAATCCTTCATCCCTGTTGCTCCCGGGGAAGATAGTGAGAGTGATAGAAGGTTTGATAAAAACTCTCAACTCGCTGATTCAGATCAATGTCTGCAAAGAGTTTGGGGTGGAGTTTTTTGGCCATCCATAGCTCTCCCAGAATGTAACTCTCAGGAACCGGATGGCCCCAAGGCTTCACATATTCGGGCGAGATATGGAGACGATGGTTTTTAAGGGCCGAAACGCCCTGCCAGGCAGGATCGCTCATGATCTGCTTTGCAACCTGACTGTAACGGCTTTGAACAAAGATCACCCGCGGATCCCAGGCCAATATCTGCTCCATGGTGACCTTGCCATAGCCATGAATTTCATGGGCCACATTATTGCCACCCGCCTGAGACATCATCACCCCGGTAAACTTACCCGAGCCATAGGTATTCATATCCGGGTTTGCCATATACAGGGAGGTCCTCTGACTTGCAGTCAATCCACTGACACGCTTGGCGATCAATCGGTGAGTCACCTTGATCTCATGGACCAACGCCTCTGCGGCCTGCTGACGGTGAAAAACCTGCCCCAGCAGGCGGATCCCCTGCTCCATTCCCAGACGGTATGCAAGCGCCGGATCCTTTATCTTAGGGTTCAGCCGCGTTTGCTGCTCCCCTCCCGCCACAAAAAAGCTCATCCGGATCACCGGGATCCCAAGGCGCTCTACCTGGCTGACCATTTGCTCCGGAGCATAGTTACTCATAAACACCACATCTGGTTTCAGACTCAACAGCTCCTCAAGATTCACCGAGGTCAGATCCCCGGGGTCGGCAGGCTTTTCAAACCTGGAGCGAGCCTTGAAAAGTCGGCCCCCAACAATTTTTGCCAGTTACGAAGGACCCCAACCACCCGGGATTGCGCCCCCAGCTCGACCGCAATATCCAGGGTATGATGCTGCAAAATCACCGCTCGCTGGATCTGATCCGGGATCTGCACCCTGTGGCCGGTCTGATCGGTAATGGTGCGACTGGCCATCGCAGAAAAGGAAAAAAGTAGAGTAACGCACAGCAACAGCCGCCAGCGAAGATAAGAAGGGGTTCGGGATAACAACATAACGAGATTCCAAGCCAGATAATGATGGAGACACAGGCTAAGCGAGCAGAGGGTTCATGCAGAAATAACCGGATAAAAGAGATCACTTTTTGAGTCAAAGCCCCCTTCTCCTGCCTGAGGACGCGCCATTATTGCTGAGCCGTCAGGCCAACACAACCAAAGGAGCAGGAACCGATATAATTTCATGAATTTGAAAGCTCCTGTTAGCTCCCTGCCACTGAGGCCAGAGCATTTTGTCCATAAATAGAACCCATGCTGCGATTAACCTCAGGATTTACACCCTGACTCGCAATACCGATTATCATCCATGATAATCCTCACCAATTCGACGATGCCCATCCATGGGCATCGTCACCAGCTCGGCATCCTGCCTCCCGTTTTATTGCCAGGAGGCAATTCCCCCCATGCCTCTCGCTTGTTACGATGCAACCACGCCCTTGGCCCCTCTACTGCAAAAGGTCAGCTTAGCAAAGCCTGAAGCTCTTTTCGGTGAGTTGAACATAATGAAGCTGATTAACCCAAAGCAGCTCTATGTTGCTCAAGAGAGCTTGTTCCCCTGGATTTTGAGTCCACCTGAGTAAAGCTAATGCCTCCCCTGGGCCTGTCTGCAGTAACTCAGATGCAAACATGCAGCACTGAGCCAGTATTTGGGAATAAAAAAGCCCGGGCAATCGCCCGGGCTTTCATAAGTAAAGGAGAGTTTGATTAAACTGGCATCTTCTTCATCTCTGTGGCAATCGGGTCAGCCAGAGGACCCAAAATCACCTGCATATTTTTCTCGCCCAGGTGAACCACACCCTTAGCTCCCAGAGCCTTCAGCGCGGCATCGTCAATGATAGACTTATCTTTGACACCCAGACGCAGACGGGTGATACAGGCATCGATATCGGTCAGGTTATTACGACCACCCAGAAGCTCCAGGTACTGAGTTGCCAGACCATTCATATCCGACTCGACAGCCACAGAGCTATCGGCATCATCCAGGTCAGACTCGCGGCCCGGAGTTGGCAGGTTCAGCAACTTGATAACAGCGTAGAAGATTGCGGTATACAGGACAAAGTAGATACCGATCATCGGAATCAGCCAGGCACTGTGGCGAGCCGCCGGAGCATTGAAGTTCAGACCAAAGTCGATGGCTCCCGCGGAGAAACCAAAACCAAGGTGGATACCAAGCGCCGTGGTCACCGCCAGAGAGATACCGGTCAGGATTGCGTGTACCACGTACAGAACCGGAGCAATGAACATGAACATGAACTCAACCGGCTCAGTCACACCAGTAATGAAGGCAGTCAGGGCAACACCAATCAGCAGGCCTGCAACCTTACCCTTGTTCTCTTTACGAGCGGCAAAGTACATCGCCAGACAAGCACCGGGAAGACCACCCATCATCACAGGGAAGAAACCTGTCATGAACATGCCGGCATTCGGGTCACCCGCAAAGAAGCGAGCGATATCACCGTGAGCCACAACACCGGTCACAGGGTTGGTGTAGCTACCGAAGACGAACCAGGCCAGAGAGTTAAGAACCTGATGCAGACCGGTTGGGATCAACAGACGGTTAAGGACACCAAATACAAAGGCACCCGGGGTACCATGGGCCAGCATCCACTCACCAGCCAGCTGGATCGCGTGCTGAATCGGTGGCCATACATAACCAAAGATCAGTGCCACCACTAACATACACAGGGCTGTCATGATGGGAACAAAGCGCTTACCACCAAAGAAGGCCAGAAACTCCGGCATTTTTATCTGATGGAAACGGTTATAAACCCAGGCAGCCACACCACCCGAGATCATCCCGCCAAGCACACTCAGGGATTTAGCATCCACTGTCTTATTGATCGCCGGAGCGGCAAATACCAGCACAAAGTAGCCTACGACACCGGCAAGGCCCGCGGCCCCGGCATCATCTTTTGCAAGACCTATCGCAACACCGATGGCAAACAGGATAGGTAAGTTCGCAAAGATTGCATTACCCGCATCTGCCATGAAAGGAATATTAAATACATCAGGCTGTCCCAGACGAAGCAAGATCGCTGCAACAGGCATGACCGCAATGGGGAGCATCAGCGCTCGCCCAAGTTTCTGCAATCCACCAAGAATATTCACATTGACTCTCCTAATTCAGTACGACTCTCACAAGGCCTACACCGCTCACTCAAGGTGCTTATTGGCGCTGTAACAAAGTGTAATCACTTTAATTTACACTGCAAATTAAATAGACATGATTTGTGACAGTTGTCACTAATGACACTATAAAATTAATAATGAACCTCGATACACCCTTGAAAGTGTGAGGTTTGTCACTAATGATGGTACTTACAGATAACTATTCTGGAAAATGTAGCTATCTTTGTTTACGCTATGAAATAACTTACGTTCTGAAACACTAGATCCTTTGCGAGTTGAGAAACACTATGAGACTGATACCTCTGAAGAATGCAAAAGACGTCGCCCTCTGGTCCGCCCGCTATATAGTGGATCGTATCAACAAGTTTAATCCCACTGCAGAGCGCCCCTTCGTACTCGGCCTCCCGACCGGAGGTACCCCACTGAGTACATATAAGCGTTTGATTGAGCTGTATCAGGCTGGTGAAGTCAGCTTCAAACACGTGGTCACCTTCAACATGGATGAGTATGTGGGTCTTGCCAAAGACCACCCTCAAAGCTACCACAGCTTCATGCACAACAACTTTTTCAACCACATCGATATTCTGGCTGAAAACATCAATATACTGGATGGCAATGCCGATGATCTAGAGGCAGAGTGTGAACGCTTTGAGGAAAAAATTCGCCATTATGGTAAAATTCACCTCTTTATGGGTGGCGTCGGCATTGATGGTCACATCGCTTTTAATGAGCCAAACTCCTCGCTGGCTTCGCGCACCCGGATCAAAACGCTGACCGAAGATACCCGTATCGCCAACTCTCGTTTCTTTGATGGCGATATAACCCAGGTACCCAAACTTGCTCTGACAGTTGGTGTCGGAACCCTGTTGGATGCCAAAGAGATCCTGATCCTGGTAACCGGACATAATAAGGCTCAGGCCCTGGAAGCGGCCGTCGAGGGAAGTGTCAACCACATGTGGACCATATCTGCCTTACAACTTCACCCCAAGGGGATGATCGTCTGTGACCAGGCCTCCACCATGGAGCTGAAAGTCAAAACGGTTCGCTACTTCCAGGAACTGGAAGCTGAAAATATTAAACACCTTTAAGGAGAGCATCGATGTACGCACTGGTAAACTGTATTCTCCATTGTGGTCATCAGACGCTGCGGGAGCATGCTCTGATCATCTCAGATGATCGGATTGAATCTATCGTTCCTGTGTCTTCCCTGGATGATTCCATTGAGCAGATTGATCTTCAGGGACAGCAGGTCAGCGCAGGCTTTATTGATCTGCAGCTCAATGGTTGTGGCGGCGTCATGCTCAACGCTGATATCAGTGTTGCAACCCTGCAGACGATGCAACAGGCGAACCTCAAATCAGGCACCACCAGTTATCTGCCGACCCTGATCACCTCCAGTGATGAGGATATGCGCAAGGCGATCTCTGTCACCCGGGACTACCTGAGCGATCAGCCAAATCAGGTGTTAGGGCTGCACCTGGAGGGCCCCTACATCAATGTTGAGAAAAAGGGAATCCACAACCCCGAGTATATTCGCCCCAGTGATCCCGGGATGATTGAGCATATCTGCGACAATGCCGACGTCATCAGCATGCTCACCCTGGCGCCCGAGAAGGTGCCTGCCGAGCATATCGGCAAGCTCCGTGATGCCGGAATCATGGTATCAGCAGGTCACAGTAACGCCACCTATCAGCAGGCTGTGTCAGGTTTTAACGCAGGGATCGGTTTCTCCACCCACCTGTTTAATGCAATGAGTGCGATCGGTAGTGGCCGCGAGCCGGGTCTGGTCGGTGCAGTCTACGACTCCCCCGAGATCTATGCAGGGATCATCGTCGATGGCCACCATGTCCACTATGCGAACGTACGTATCGCCCACCAGATGAAGCAGCAAAAGCTCTGCCTGGTCACAGATGCAGCTGCACCCGCAGGCGCACCTGCCGGATTCGATCATTTTGATTTTGTGGGCTCAACAATCTATTTTCGTGATGGGCAGTGCGTCGATAATAATGGTACACTTGGCGGTTCAGCTCTAACCATGATCGAGGGAATCCAGAATCTGGTTGAGCAGGTGGGCCTGCCGATGGACGAAGCGATTCGGATGGCCACCCTTTATCCGGCACAGGCAATCGGTGTCGATGACAGGCTAGGTTCCGTGGAACCAGGGAAAATTGCCAACCTGACTGTCTTTGATGCCAATTTCCGGGTCGATGCCACTATCGTTAATGGAAAAATGAACCGTCACTAGAATGCCAGTTAGCCAAATTGCAAATGTCGATCTGATTAAACAGGTCAATAGCGCGACCGTCTATCGGCTGATCGATCAGCAGGGCCCGATATCCCGGGTCCGCATCGCCCAGCTCAGCCAGCTTGCGCCCGCGAGTATCACCAAGATCACCCGCCAGCTTCTCGAGCACGGCCTGATCAAGGAGGTCGCTCTACAGGCGTCTACCGGGGGCAGACGCGCCGTATCCCTCACCACGGTCCAGGAATCTTTCCAGCTACTATCGGTCAAGCTGACCCGGGGAAAAATGCAGGTCAGCCTCTATGATCTGACCGGTAATGAGCAGGCTTACCACGAAGCGGATATGCCGGGGATTGAGCAACAACAGGTGATCCAGACTCTGACGGATGAGCTTGAAGTCTTTATGGCAGAGCACTGCCATCCCTCTCAGCGACTGATCGGCATTGCGGTAACCATTCCCGGAATCATAGACTCCAATAACGGCACCATAGTCTATACACCACTCTATAGCTGTCGCCAGCTCCCTCTCGCCAAGATCCTGCGTGAGCATTTTGGCTGCCAGGTGTTTGTCGGCAACGATATTCTGGCAATGGCACTGGCCGAGCACCTGCTGGGGGCCTCCCAGGATAGCCTCGACTCTATCCTGGTGAGTATCCACCGGGGAATCGGCTCCGGGATCCTGACCAATGGTAAGGTGTTCCGCACTCAAAACAACAGTGTGGGAGAGATTGGCCATATCCAGGTCGATCCCCTGGGGAAACGCTGCGCCTGTGGCAATTTTGGCTGCCTGGAAACCATAGTCTCTAACGGTGCTATCCTGTCACGGGTGCGCGATCAGCTCCAGGATGGCCGCCATAGCAGCATGCTCAGTGCCAAGGATCTGAGCATTGAGGGCGTCTGCGAGGCCGCGATTCAGGGAGACCCATTAGCCCGCAGTGTCCTGGATCATGTAGGTGAACACTTAGGGCGCGCCATCGCCATCATGGTCAACCTGTTTAACCCGCAAAAGCTGCTGCTGACCGGTGAGATCGTCGCCGCCAGTGAGATCCTGTTTCCGGCGATCCAGCGCTGTATCGAGCATCAGTCCCTTCCCAGCTTCCATCAGGATCTGCCAATCGTCGCAGCACGCTTCCAGAACCAGCCAACCATAGGTGGCTTTGCGATCATCAAGCGGGCGCTGGTTGAAGAGCGACTCCTTCAGGATCTGATGGGGAACTAAACTCTGTGCCAGCTGCAGCCTGCATAGTTGCCGACGGGCACAGATTCCAGAGGCTCGCTTTATGTGATAAGCGAGCCTTTTCTATATCCTGCGGATAGCCTTTTTGCGGCTGCGCTGCATAATAGCCGGGGTGCCGGCAGCACATTACTTTTGTATCGCCAAAAGTAATCAAAAGCTCACTCCGCGCGATGGGTCCTCCATCGACCTGCGTGGCTCGCCATCCCTGTCTCGAAAAACAAAAGCCGCAAGTCTATAGCTCAACAGAGTGCTCGCTCACGTGGGAAGCTGGCCCCGTCTATTTGCGCCGAGAGTTTCAAGTAGGAGCAAAGGGTGAGTGGCAAGGATGCCACGAAAAGACAAACAGTATATGGGTGAAGTTACTTCCTAAGTAACGAAACGAGAGGCAGGATGCCGAACTGGGGAGGCATATCATGGATGATATGCGGGCTGTTTGTCTGTACTTTTGCGAACTTGAAGCATCAGGAAGAAGCAAATATCGGGGTGTCCTTGGGAGTGAAGAGGGTATTGGACAAACATATCCTGCCATACAGGGATGTATTAATGCCGAGAAAGGCAGGATGCCTGGGAACGGCCTCTTCCCGCAGGTAGCTAACGCCCTCCTTGGCTATCGCTACATTCGCACATCCATGTGCAACATCCGCGGCCGGACAACTGTGCCTTAGGCACAAAAAGCTGACCGCAGGTGAAATCACCATCATTGCTTGTGCTGCGCACGACTAATCTGCAGCTTCGCTACAAGTGCCGGTGCTGATCGGCAGCAGGCAAGAAGGTGCGCTCGCCCGCACCCTCTTGCATCTCCCGGGGCGCCCCGGATCTTGCTTTATCCTCGGCTCACCTGAGGATTAAAGTTCCGAACAGACAGTATGTCCCTATACTGACTGTTCTCTCGAAACCTCCTGTTTCTCGACCTCCATCCTCTACGGTTCACCTCGGCGCTCGCTCACGGGGGGATCATGTTCCTTTCTCCGATTCGGCTATAGAGGAAATTTAGGTTTTTATGTGTTAGAGGCAGGATGCCGAGCCACGCAGGTCGATGTCGGGAACATCGTTCCGAAGTGAGCCTTTGGTTACTTTGAGCGATACCAAAGTAACTCGACCGCCGGGCGAATACGGCCATATGGCAAAGCCATAAATATCCGTCCGAAGGACAAATCAGAATTGGCTTTGTACCAATAGCGAACTTGATAGCATTGCATGCAGCTAATATTGTGGCTTCGCCACAGATATGTCGGGGCGCCGACAGCGCCTGACTTTTGTATCGGCAAAAGTCAGCAAAACCTCCCTTCGCGCTTCGAGTCCCTCCGCAGAGCTGCGGTGCTCGGCGATTATCATCCCTGATAATCCTACCAGCTCGGTATCCCTACCTCGCGTTTCATTGCTCCGGGAGCAATTACACCCTGTCTCGAAAACAAAAATAGTGGGTTTATAGTTCGCCTCAGCGCTCGCTAACGGGGTTTAAACTCCCCTTTGATTCGCACCGAAGGGCCACGTTGGTGTTTGAGATTGAAGGATATGGATATCCTGAAAGCAGGGTCGAGCCATGGATGGCTCGTTTCTGCGTATCTCATAAAACCAGTGGCTCTGAGGATCAACGCGAATCGGGGGGCACCCTCGGGGTTGTTAGGGGGACTGGGTGAGCAGTTCCCCTGACCCGCAGTCCGCGGCCGGACAATTGTGCCGCAGGTACAAAACCGCCGACTGCAGGTCAAATGATAAAGGTTCGCTTTGTACCAATAGCGAACCTTATATATCCTGCGGATGGCTATTTGCCACGGTGTGGCAATTGTCGGTCTCGCCCGACCGACGAGTCACTTTTCTGTCAAGAAAAGTAACCAAAAGTTCGCTCCGCGCTGCGAAGAGTTCTGACGGATCAATTCACCTGGAGCTGGCTATATTTCAGCAAGCAAAGTACCTTGGCAGCTGTAAATTCTAAGAATGTATAAATTAGCCTTTAGCCTCAAGGGAATGAAGCATGCTTAAAAAACTACTGCTAGCGGGCACTGTGTCTGCTATCTCATTCTGCTCTTTTGCCGGACATCACAAAACAGATATTCACTTCTATCTGCTCTCTGCAGGCAAGACCAGCCCCTACTCTTTGAACACAGGTAATTCAGGCTGGGATATCGTGAAGTTGCATATTCGCCAGACCTGCGGAGGAGTATATGACTACACCCATAATGACGGATATATTGACCCGGTCCCAACCGGAAAGTCGACCGTAACAATGACTATAGCCGAGTGTAAAAAAGATAATATGGGAATACGCCGCGGCTATGTAGGCAGTGAGATTTTCTTTGTGCTACGTGGGAGCGACCAGGAGATCAGTGCAGGAACCTTTAAGAACTGGAATGAAGTAAACCTGATGCGTGATGGTACGAGGATCAGTGTCGTTACCATCGAATCAAAATAGGCTACTGTTTCACATCTGTTATGGATGTCTGATTTCACGTATCACCGACACGGTGGGTATCCATCCCTGGAGCCTCTACTGCCGCACCCTTGCGGCAGAAGGTCGGTGATCTTGAAATCGGCACACCTTTGCATAAGCAACGGCTCTGAGACATGACCCAAAATAGTTGTTCACAATTCACGACTGCTTTTAAGATTCACTATCTCATTTGTGAGCATAAACTTTATGAATATAGGTAAGGAATACTTCAATATACTGTCTTCGATTTGCATCAATACACCATGATTTTGAGCACAGACAAGAATCGGGCCCCGGATCTCGCTGAATCCTCGGCACTCTTAAAGGAACGCTGTCCTTAGCTATCATTGCATTCGAGCATCCATGCTCATCGGCGCCAGCGACCGTGTGCACAAACACAAAATCCCTGACCGTAGATCAAACCCTCAAGCCAATACTGTTCCAATAGCTATAAAAAGCTCCCCTCTTTAATCAAAATTCATACTCTCAGACTCATCAAAATCATCAAGGTCAACCCAGGGCTTAAGCTCTCACCAGGCAGCCGATTACCGATAGCAAGAACCCCCTTTTGAAAGTTCAGGCATTTGACCTAGGACCTATCTGAAAACCAATATAATTCTTTAAAAACAATATGTTATGCGCGAGCCGCGTGATTTTCACTGGCAAAAACAAAAAAAACCAGGCCGCTCAAAAAATAAACTATTGTGTTCGTTTTCTGAATCCGTAAGATGCGCTGCAGATTTAGCTTGGCTTTGAACTTTAAGAGCTATTCCCGGCAGCGCCGGAACATTGTTAGACACTAGCACATATCTATCATTAACTTTATTGGAGTTGTTGTAATGAGAAAGAGCAATGGCGGTTTTACCCTGATTGAATTAACCATCGCAATTATCATCATCGGTATTTTGGCAATCAGCGCAACCTTCTATTACAAGGATGCAATTCACGATTCAAAGATTGCTTTGATCAAAGACACAGCCTATCAGCTGAAAAAGAACACCGCACTGGTGCATACCCTGGCCAATGCCCAGAGCCTAGACAAGGGTTACGTCACTATCAACGGTAAAGACTTCAAGCTTACAAAAGACACACTAGCTGCAACCAAACCAAATATCGTGAACATCCTGGGTATTTCACAGGAGGACTGGGTACTTACAACTAATGGTTACACTATTGATCTATGGCCAAAGAATGTTTCATCTCATTATACAACCTGCCACATCAGGTATACCTCAGCAGGCCGTGGTCAAAAATACGATAAGGTCTCTATCCCTTCTAATCTGAACTGCAGCTAATAGCTCTATGTGCCGCCCACCATGGGCGGCTCCCCTTCCCCGATAGCATAAGCAACTTGAGGTGATCCCCATGAACAAGCGTCAACAAGGCTTTACCCTGATTGAGTTACTGATCTCTATCGTTGTGATCGGCGTGCTGGCTGCTGGCTCAACTTTTTTCTATCGGGATACCGTGGGCCAGGCCAAGGTTGCCCTGGTCCAAGACACCAGCCGGGCCCTTCGGCAAAACAGCCAGCTGGTCGCTCTGATGGCTGGCGCCCGGGGGAATCTCAAGGGAGCCATGAACCAGGATGGAGAGCAGTACACTTTGAGCTCAGGCTCACTGAGTGCCACAGAGCAAAATATGTTGATGCTACTTGGGATCTCCGGCCACGACTGGCAGATTGAAAAATCCGGCTCCGATGAGTTGCTGCTCAGACCACGCGGCGTCTCAGAAGACTATGCCAAGAACTGTTATATTCGCTATATCCAGGCCCATGACGGATTGGCGCAGCGGATCGAACTCCCCGACCAGCTGGCGTGTGGCTAACCTTGGAGCCACCGAGGTGATCCCGGCCCCAAGATTTTGAGGAGTTTAACCCAGATCTCAAATGAGACTTAACCTTTCCCTGATATAACAATGAATTACCTTGGATAGGCTGACTTCTTTCCACTCCACATGCCCCCTTTGAGGTATTACCCCTCTTGTTTCGCTCCAACCAGCCTCTACCATGACTCCATAGAAGGAATAAAAATTCAGGAGGAGGGATGAGGCGACACAAGGGATTCACCCTGTTAGAACTAACCACATGCATCATCATCGCGAGTGTACTGGCCGCGAGCGGAAGCTTTTACTTCAAGGGAGCGCTGGGCAACGCACGAAAAGCCCTTCTCCAGGATACGGCCCACACCTTCAAACAAGATCTCGCCCTGATAGAGCTTCTCGAAAGCTCAGATCATCGACAGCCAAACTCGGCAGTGTTTGATGAGCATCCTCTGAAATTCACTCACCACAGGCTTCAATCAAGCAGCACCAATATTCAAAACCTGTTGGAGATCTCGCCCCAAGACTGGAATATTCAACCCGGAGCAGATCACAGCATCCTCCTCACCCCAAGGGGAACCAGTCATCCGGAAAGCTGTTACATCAAATACGCGGAAATCCCGGGAAAAACAACCCACTCCAGGGTCCAGCTCCCGGCCTCTATCCGCTGTTAAAACATAGACTTGATGAGCGTTTCAGGTGGGATGATGCGGCTTAGGCATTCAGACAGATGTTCAAAAACCGCGACTGTAGATGTCACCTTGCATTAACAAAGAGATAACCTCACAAACACAATGGTGGACAATTGCCGACAGTTAGGCCAGACTGTTCACGCCCCACAGCAGTGCAATAATGCACTGCTGTGGGGAGTAAACCTTATTAAAACCAAGGAGGTTGTTACATGGAAGAGATCGAACTTAAGATCCAGCAGCTGTTACGCTCTTTAGAAGAAACCGAGCAACAGCGTGATCACTGGCATGGTGCCGATGAGGAGCGTTATCAGCAACTCAACACCCGGGTCAAAGAGCTACGCGCCGAGCTGGCCAAGCTGTTCAAGCAGCAGCAGGTCGACTGGACAGCCGATGCCGAAGCAACCAGCTAAGTTCTCCCTCTTCTGATTGGTGTAAGTTCTGCTCCAAACCAGTCAGCCCCCGAATAAGCAGCACCTCACGGCTGCACCATTCAAAAAACCGCCTCTGTCCAGAGGCGGTTTTTAATTTGAGCTCACTGCCAAGAGCCTCTACTTAGCAGGCTTGTCGGCTTGCTCCTTCGAGGAGTGATCCTCAAGCGACTCCACCGGGCTTTTGCTAAAGCGCTCAATGATCTTCTGGAAAATCACATAGAACACGGGGATCAATACCGTCCCTATGATAATCGCCGAGATCATCCCACCGAAGATCACCATACCTATGGAGCGACGACTCATCATGCCAGCCCCGGTGGCAATCACCAGCGGGAAGGTTCCGAGGATAAAGGCCAGCGCTGTCATCACCACGGCTCTAAAGCGCAGATGAGCCGCGTGGCGGGCCGCCTGGATGATTGACATCCCCTCCTCCCGGCTCACCTTGGCAAACTCAACGATCAGGATCGCCGTCTTGGTGGCAAGGCCAAACAGCAGGACCATCCCGACCTGCGCATAGATGTTGTTGTTGATAAGCGGCAGCACCTGGTTGATCCCAAAAAGGGCCACCACGGCACCAAACACAGCCACCGGAACCGCAAACATTACCGCCAGTACTATCATCCAGCTCTCATACTGGGCCACCAGGAACAGATAGATGAAGAGCAGCGAGATGGCGAAAATATAGATCACCTTGTTGCCAGCCTGCTGCTCCTGGTAGGACATGCCGGTCCAGCGGTACTTATAGCCCTTAGGCAGCACCTGTTTCGCCACCTGCTCCATCGCCGCCATCGCCTGGCCAGAGCTGTATCCCGCTCCGGCCATACCATTGAGGGTCACCGAGGAGTACATATTGAAACGCTGCAGCATATTGGGGCCCTCAATGCGCTTGACCGTCACCAGGGTACTCAGAGGCACCATCTTGCCGCTATCGTTGCGCACCTGCAGCTCACCAATATTATTGATGGTGCTGCGATATGGGATCCCCGCCTGCAAAATGACCTTATAGCTGTTACCAAACTTGTTGAAGTCATTGACATAGGTTGACCCCAGATTGTCCTGCAGAGCCGAGAATATATCGGTGATCTTCACCCCCAGCGCCTTGGCCTTCTGTCGGTCTACATCCACCTGCAGGCTGGGCACATTGGTGTTAAAGGTATTCATAATAAAGCTTATCTCGGGGCGCTTCATCGCCGCCTTCACCAGCTTATCCGTCACCTCCGCCAACTGCTGCGGTGAACCGTTGCTGGTATCCTGAATGACAAAGTTAAAGCCATCGGTCATACCCAAGCCCGGAATCGAAGGCGGCATAAAGGGCATCACATTGGCGCCCTTGATATGGGCGAACTCACCCCGCAGCTTCATGATGATCGGGAACAACATCTTGTCGAATCCCTCTCTATCCTTAAAGTCATCCAGCACCACGATCATAAAAGCGGTATTGCTGGAGTAGGAGCTGGTTAAGCCGCTATATCCTGTCATGCTCATGAAATGGCTAACGCCCGGGGTTTTCTCCAGGATCTCGCCCACCTCTTTGACCACCTCCTTGGTCCGTGGCAGGGCTGCGCCCGGTGGCAGCTCGATGTTGATCATGAACTTACCGGTATCTTCCATCGGGATGAAACCACTGGGCAGTTTATGGAACATCCAGCCCGAAGCTACCAGCAACACCCCAAACAGCATAGAGGCCAGCAGCAGGCGCCGAATAAGATAGGCAACCGTCAATCCATACTTATCGCGCAGCCAGTCAAAGCCCCGGTTAAACCAGACAAAGAATTTGATCTGTTTCTGCTCCTGTGGCGGACGCAGGATGGAGGAACATAGCGCCGGACTCAGAGTCAGGGCGTTGATTGATGACAAAACCACAGCAATCACTATGGTCAGCGAGAACTGACGATACATCTCACCGGTCAGCCCCGGGAAGAAGGCCACCGGCAGAAATACCGCCATTAACACAGCGGTGGTTGCCAAAATTGGCCCCGTCACCTGGGTCACCGTCTTGTAAGCCGCCTCCTTGGGACTTAACCCCTCTTCGGCCATCAGGCGGTTATCGTTTTCAATCTCGATGATCCCGTCATCGACCACGATCCCGATCGCCAGAATGAGACCAAACAATGTAATCAGGTTAATGGAGTAGCCGATCGCCAGCAGCACCGCAAAGGTACCGATGAGGGCCACCGGAATGGTGATGGTCGGGATCAGCACCGCACGCCAGCTCTGCAGGAACAGGAACACCACCACCACAACCAGGATCACCGCCTCAATCAGGGTCCCGATCACCTCATAGATAGACTCTTCGACATTCTTGGTCGCATCATAATAGAGCGAAACCTTCATATCGGACGGCATGGTCTGCTTAAACTTGGCGATCTCGGCCTTCACCTGGCTGATGGTCTTAAGGGCATTGGCTCCCGGCTGCTGGTTGATGATCATCAGGGCCGCGGGCTCTTTATCCCCAACCCCCAGGTTACCAACCGAGTCATAGCTCTTGGCTCCGAGCTCGACCCGGGCCACATCTTTCACGCGAATGGTCGCCCCACTGGGCAGGGTCTTGATGATGATATTTTCAAACTGCTTCACACTGCTGAGACGTCCCTGGGTCTGCACCGTGTACATCATCTGCTGCTGTGGCCCCGAGGGCTGAGCACCTATGCTCCCCGCAGCAACCTGCACATTCTGCTCACGAATCGCGTTGGCCACATCCTGTGAGGTCAGGTTTAAAGAGGCGAGCTTATTAGCATTGAGCCAGATACGCATCGCGTAATCTTTATCCCCGAACACCTTAAGTGAACCCACCCCGGGTATCCGCGACAGATCGTTGGCGATATGGTTGGTCGCATAATTATTGAGGTAGATCTCATCATAGGTTTTATTCGGTGAAGAGAGCGAAATCACCGCCATGATATCGGTCGACTTATTACTGACCGACACCCCGTTATTCACCACTTCATCGGGAAGCTTGGCCATCGCGGCATAGACACGGTTCTGCACATTGACCGTATTAAGCTCATTATCTGAGCCGGTCTTAAAGGTGACAGTGATCGAGGCACTACCGTCGTTGAAGCTGTCCGATGACATATACAGCATCCCCGGCACCCCGTTGATCTCATTTTCCAGGGGCTGGATCACTGTCTTTTGCACCGTTTCTGCATTGGCTCCCGGATAGGAAGTCGTCACCACCACGGTCGGTGGGGTGATATCCGGATATTGAGTGATCGGCAGCGCATAGATAGAGAGCAGGCCGGCAATCATGATGACGATTGAGATAACGAACGCAAATTTGGGTCTTTTTATAAAATAATGACCAATCATGCGAAATCCTTCTTTGGTTTATTCATAACAGATCAAACTCAGGGCTGCTTAATAAGCACTTTCTTCGCAGGGTCCAGCTGCTGCAAGCCGGTGGTGACAACCTGCTCTCCCGCTTTGAGACCCTGTGTGACCACAACCTGCTTACCATGGGGCATCCCCAGCTCAACCGGGCGTCTTTCAACATGCTGATCGGCCTTGATCACCCAGACATAGGCGCCCTGGCTGCCCATCACCACCGCTCGCTGTGGGATCAGAAGGGATTTATTGGCCGCACTCTTTTCAAGCATCACCTGCACATACTGGCCGGGCAGCAGCTTGTGATCCGGGTTCGCCAGCTCTCCCCGTACGGCAATGGTTCCGGTTCCTGAATCGACGCTGTTATCGACCGCAATGATCTTGCCCGTTTCGGGATAGACGGCTCCGGTCGAGAGTTTCAACTTGAGGGTTACGTTAGAGAAAGAGTCTTTACCCGCCTGGTTGGCAACATAAAGAGTCTCGGAAGGATTAAAGTCCACATAGATGGGATCCATGCGCACTATGCTTGCCAGAGGCTGACTGCTCTGATCCACGTAGTTGCCTACGCTGTATTTGGCAAAGCTCATCCGCCCGTCAAAGGGAGCGGTGATCTTTGTATAGCTAAAGTTGGTTTGGGCAATCTCAAGATCGGCCTGGGCATTGAGAAGATCCGCCTCGGCCTTTTTCTGATCGTTCAGCGCATTATCGTACGCCTCGCGAGAGGTCGAACCCTTCTTCAGAAGCCGCGCCTGACGCTTGAGACTCAGCTTGGCGTTGGCAAGCTCTGACTCCTGCTTTTGCAGCTGGGCCTTCGCCTGCTCAACCTCAGCTTTGTAAGGCTGCTCCTCTAACTGATACAGGAGCTGCCCCTTATGGACAAAGCCACCATCGGTGAAATCTTTGGCTTTGATAAAACCACCCACCCGGGCGATCAGACTCACCTCATCGGGAGAGACCAGATGGCCTATGATGGTTTTGGTAAAAGGGACCTTTTCGGCCTGCACCGTGGCCACTGTCACCGCATTGTCATTGGTGGCCTTCATGTCCATATCAAGTGCATAGGCATTGAAGGTGATGAGCCCGCACAATGCCCCCGCGATCAAGGTGCGCTTTACTCCTGTTTGCAGCATAGATTCTCCTCATTATTTTCCATTCAGAAGAGAGGCTTGTCCGGTCACAGGGCACCCTTGGTACTCCCACCATCATGCTCAGCTCTTCCTTGATACCAAACCTGACTCATCCAGACTAACACTCTTCTCATTTGATAGATACAAACGGCCCTGACGGCCCGGCTATAACAACCTACCGGGCAGATATTTAATCAGAAAGAGAAGATTGTCAATCATATGATTTATTTTTCAAATCAAAATAAGCTACATAAAAGTGGCTCATACTACATTTTTGTGTCTCCCTCCCCCACTCAAATGAGTCATTTCTTTGGATTTTGAGACACAAAAAGATGAGATATCACCAACCACAGACCCGGCGACATCATCAAGTCCCGGGATTTCAGCCGCCAGATTGCGGGCCACTGAAGAAGTCGTTAAAATCAGCGGATCGCATCTGCCCCATCAAGAGATATAAGAACCCAATCTATGAGCCAAGTCTGTGAGATAGCCACCGAATATCGTTCTGCGTTGACCCCTAGCCTGATAGAGCAATGGCGCTCACAAAATCCAGAGTCCGTTTCCAGCCGGGATATCGCGGGACAACGCTTTTGGCTCAAGCAGGCGGTGCCCAGTGAAAAAACCTTCTGGCATACCCTTGGAAAATGGATCCGTCCGCTGCTCGGTAGCAAACTTCTGGCCTCAAATGTCGATCTTGCGGCCGAAGAGCGGCTGGTGAAGGAGCGCGATGTGCTGCTGCGTTTAGGAAAAGCGCAGATGCCGGTGGTCAATTTAGCGGCCTGGGGGATAGCTGGATGATCACCCTGGATGGCGGGAAAAACCTGCAGCATGAGCTGGAACGGGGGGATAACCCGGGTTACTGGATGGAGCAAACCATGCAGGCACTGGGCAGCCTGCACCGTGCCGGGGTCGCCCATGGCCGCCCTGCGCTGCGGGACATCACCTGCAATGAAGCGCACACCGTCTGTTTTCTGGACTTAGAAGAGTATGTGGATAACCCCACCCCGGCGGTGATGGCCCGCGACTTTCTGATCCTGCTCAATGAGTTCTTTCGTGCACCCAAGGTCGATCCCCAGGCGATCGGCCAGGCGATCTGTAACTGGCGCGATCTGGCCCCCGATAGCGCATGGCTGTGTGCACTCAAGCTACACAAGCGCTTTCACTGGGTGCGCCACATCGCACGGCTGATCCTGCGCTTTAAGGATAACGAAGAGTCCAAGCGGATCATCCAGACCATAGCAGCCCTGGATCCTTATCAGCAGGGCAAATAATCCCGCCTAGCGCCAAATCGGTTTACCCTTGCCTTCTCAGCAAAGCATGAAGGATCATGCCTGTCTGAGAAGCAAATTGCCGCTAAACTCTCTATAGATATCACAGCTCTCAGGGACAGGAGGCTGTATGCAAGGGATTGCCTACAAGAAGGGCTACAAGTATCAACTCAGCCGGGATTACTCACTACAGATCGGGCTCAATCCCGAGCAGCCTATCAACACCCGATATATTACCCTGTCGACAGAGGGTGAGCTGCTGATTAAGGCCGGTTATGCCTGGGATGGCCCCTCGGGCCCGACCCTGGATACCCAAAACTTCATGCGTGGCTCCCTGGTTCACGATGCCCTCTATCAACTGATGCGCGAGCAACTTCTGCCCCCCAACTGTAAAGAGGATGCAGACAGGCTGTTACAGCAGCAGTGCCTCGAAGACGGAATGTCACGGCTTCGCGCCTGGTGGGTATACCGGGCGGTGCACTACTTTGGCAAATCCTCCACCGATCCGGCCAACAAGCGACCAACTCTCTACGCTCCCGAAAGTTACCAACGGCAGATGACTGAAGAGGGTAACCAAAGCCCCGAGACCGAAGCGGAAAGTTAACACCAGATGCCTGAAGGGGCCCCTGTTTCGCTTAAATTTACACAACGACGGGAACGTTCCCTACATGTGGGGTATTTTTGATTGAGATCAAGGCCAACCCTTAGCTACTCCCATAGTGTCGGACAGGTGTGATTTGCTTATCAAATATACGGACGTTGTCAGATATCTATTGGGGGATTGAGTATGTGTCGCAGTGAGAAAACTCTGGGTCAGGTATTATGGTGCTTAACCAGCTGGGCATCAGCCTGGATCGGGATCGCTTATGCTTTAGAAGCTATCGCATAACAAACCAGATAAGTAGCTATAGCGTTAATATCTATACCGCTTATCTGAGTGCTTTCTTTGCACCACTACTGCACAAGGTTTGAGTTTCCTAACCGTCAAGGAGCAAATGATTTTGAGGAAATATGCGAATCGGGGGACACCCTCGGGGTTGTTAGGGGGACTGGGTGAGCAAGTTCCCTTGACCCGCAGTCCGCGGCCGGACAAATGTGCCACAGGCACAAATTAAGCTGACCGCAAGTCAAATCACCATCATTGGTTGTGCTTCGTACGGTTAATCTGCAGCTACGCTGCATGCCGGTGCTGACCGGCGACAGGCGACAGGCAAGAAGGTGCGCCCGCCCGCACCCTCTTGCATCTCCCGGGGCGCCCCGGACCTCGCTTAATCCTCGGTTCACCTGATGATTGAAGCACCACGTAGACAGACCTTCCATGGTCTGGCTACGCTTTCGCAACGTCCTGTTGCTCAACTCCAATCCTCTATGTTTCACCTCGGCGCTCGCTCACGGGGGATCAAACTATCTCTCTTCGATTTGAAACCAAAGGTTCTGTGTCTTTGAAGTTTTCTGTTTCAGATCTGAAGTCAGAACAGAGAAACATTATTGATATCATCACTGAGCTAACTGATTGGGATTTGGGCCCCGTTTATTTGCGCCGAGGGTTTCAAGTAGGAGCAAAGGGTGAGTGGCAAGGATGCCACGAAAAGACAATCAGTACATGGAGGTACTGTTTGCCTGTACCTCTGCGAATTTGAAACTTGAGGATGAAGCAAATACCGGGGTGTCCTTGGGAGTGAAGAGGGTATTGGACAAGCAATACTCTCTGCCCGCGGCCGGGCAAATGTGCCGCAGGCACAAATTAAGCTGACCGCAAGTCAAATCACCATCATTGGTTGTGCTGCGTACGGCTAATCTGCAGCTACGCTGCATGAATGTCGGGGTCGCCCGACAGCGAGCAAAGGGGCAAACGCCTTTCCCCTTTGCAATCCCCTCGCGCCCCGGACCTCGCTTAATCCTCGGTTCACCTGATGATTGAAGCACCACGTAGACAGACCTTCCATGGTCTGGCTACGCTTTCGCAACGTCCTGTTGCTCAACTCCAATCCTCTATGTTTCACCTCGGCGCTCGCTCATGGGGGATCAAACTATCTCTCTTCGATTTGAAACCAAAGGTTCTGTGTCTTTGAAGTTTTCTGTTTCAGATCTGAAGTCAGAACAGAGAAACATTATTGATATCATCACTGAGCTAACTGATTGGGATTTGGGCCCCGTCTATTTGCGCCGAAGGCTTCATTGTTGATGAACGTATCAATCACACGGATGTGATTGAAGCGCAGCCAGAACAGGGACGTTCTGTCTGCAAGCTAGTGAATCTGATGAAGCATGAGGATGAAGCAAATATCGGGTGCCCTTGGGAGTGAAGAGGGTATTGGACAAGCAATACTCTCTTCCCGCTGCCCGCGGCCAGGCAATTGCGCAACGCAGCGGTTAGCCACCGCCATTTACCAGCCCCTGTTGCATCTGGTAGAGGTTGGCGTAGTGGCCCTCGCGCTCCATCAACTCAAGGTGCTTGCCCCGCTCCACAATTTCACCGTGAGCGAGCAGGATGATCTCATCGGCATCGCTAATGGTGGACAATCGATGAGCAATCGCCAGCAGGGTACATTGCTGGCGAAGCTCACTCAGGATACGCTGCAGTGCCGCTTCAGTCTGACTGTCGACACTGGCGGTCGCCTCATCCAGGATCAGCAATTTTGGCTCAGTGACCAGAGCCCTGGCAAAGGAGAGTAGCTGACGCTGACCGGCCGAGAAGTTCGCTCCACCGGCATCCATTTGGGTTTGCAGCCCCTCAGGCAGGCTCTTCACGTACTCTGCTAGCTGTACCCGCTCTAAAGCCCTCCAGATCCAAGCCTCATCAATCCCATCACGCTTGAGACTGATATTATCCGCCAGGGTTGCATTGAAGATGAAAGGATCCTGCTGCACCAGACCAACCTGTCTTCGAAGAGACTGGCTGGAAACGCTCCCCAGAGACTGATGGTCGATTGAGATCTCACCATGTTGAAAAGGATAAAAACCCATCAGCAGACTGATGATAGTCGATTTTCCGGAGCCGGTCTGACCGACGATCGCCAGCATCTTGCCGGGCTCCAGCGAAAAGCTAACCCCCTGTAAGATCCAGCTTGGCTCCTGATAGGCAAAGCTCACCGCTTTGAAGTCAACCCGCCCCTCAATAGACTCCAGGGGCTGGCCTGAGTCGCTCTCGACAGCTTCATCCATCAGGGCAAACACCCGCTCACTGGCGATAGCGGACTGCTGAAGCTGACTAAACTGACTCATCATCTCAATCACAGGCTCAAGCATCCGGCCCAAATAACTCAAAAAGGCGTACAGGACACCAACCTTGATCCCACCCGACAGTTCGGGAGTGACAAACAGCCACAACAAACCTATGGTCGCAAATATTTTTACCAGATCGACCAGGGGTCTTAGCAGCAGACCATCGATTTTGATGCTACGCATCCGGCTCAGCCGGTGCCTGTCATTGAGCTCGCTGAATTCACTGCTAAATCGCTGCTCCTGAGCCATCAAGCGAATCACCTCGATACCCTGCAGGGACTCACTCACCCGTGCGTTGATATCCCCGAGAAGAGCCCGGACTTTTCGAAAAATCGGCGCACTGAGCCGCTTATAGATCATCATCACCAGGATCAGCAGCGGTAACATCACAAAACAGATCAGCATCATCTGCCAATCGAGCAGCGCCATCGCCACCAGGGTCCCCACTAATAGCACTGAGTGCTGTAAGAAGGTGTTGATCACCTGCTGATAGAAGGTCACGATCGCCTGGGTATCATTGGTGATCCGCGAGAGCAGCTGACCTGTCTGGGCCCTGTCATAGTAACTGGCGGGAAGCTGTATCGCGGTTGTGAAAACCTCAGTTCGAATCGACACCACGATATTTTCCGCAGCCTGACTAAACAGGATAGACTGGAGCCAGGAGCTAAAAGCCGTCATCAATTTCAACACCAAATAGCCGACGGTCAGCCACAGCAGCGGACTGCGTTCAAGCTTCATCGGGGTCAGGTAATCATCGATAAATATCTTGATCAGAATGGGGCCGGTCACCTCCCCGACGGTAGCGATGAGAAGTAACCCGCCTCCCCACAACAACAGGCGCTTCTGCCCGCGACAGTAACTAAATAACCGACCAATCGCTCCGCCCATCATGCCTCCAGATCCTGCTCAATTCGCTGAAAACGAACCATTCGGGCATACCAGCCCAAATTCATCATCAGCTGCTGATGGGTGCCCCGCTCTGTGATAGCGCCCCGCTCTAACACCAGAATTTCACTCGCCAGCTCAACCGCAGACATGCGATGGGATGCGATAATCAGCGCCCTATCCTGACAGGCATTGAGCAGATGATTGAGGATCAGATGCTCAGTTCGCGCATCCACCGCGGACAGAGCATCATCCAGAATAAGGTAGGGAGCATCCAGTAACAGCGCCCGGGCAATGGCGATACGCTGCTTCTGCCCGCCGGACAGGGTGACACCACGCTCACCAACCTGGGTTTGATAGCCGTGCTCAAGTCGGCAAATATCCTGATCCACGCAGGCGATTCGGGCGGCCCACTCGATCTCCTCCTGGGTGGCGCCGGACTTGCCGATGGCGATATTTTCAGCGATGGTCATTGAAAACAAAAATGCCTGCTGCGGAACACAGGCAAATTGGGTCCGCACCTGAGCTAAAGGCAGCTGGCTCAGGGGAACACCCCCAAGCAAGATCTGCCCCCGGGAGGGATCGTCCAGGCGCATCAAAAGCTGCAGCAAAGAGCTCTTGCCCGCCCCGGTTCTGCCAACCAGCCCCAACATCTGCCCGGGTTGCAAAGAAAAGTCGATGCCGCTAAGGGAAAACTCATCAGATCCATAATGATATCCAAGCCCCCGTGCCTCCAAGGGAAAATGACTGGCAAACTCGCGGGGTGACTTTGGTTCTGCGACCCGGCTGTGTTCGGCCAGCAGGCGCTCAATCCGCTCACTTGATGCATTGCCCCGCTCAAGAAGATTAAATAGCCAGGCCAGAGCAAACATCGGCCAGATCAGCTGCCCCAGATAGAGAGTAAAACTGGTCAACTCTCCCA
The DNA here is from genome assembly GCF_003072645.1 of Dongshaea marina. NCBI lineage: Bacteria > Pseudomonadati > Pseudomonadota > Gammaproteobacteria > Aeromonadales > Aeromonadaceae > Dongshaea > Dongshaea marina. The sequence continues at coordinate 1,959,275 of NZ_CP028897.1, read as the reverse complement.
GGGTCATCTGTTTATCCACAATGAGATAACCACCACCGGCAACTGCGAACAGATAAGAAAACGCCACACACAGGTGGATCACCGGCCCAAACCGTGCGTCTAAACGGGCCACTCGCATATTGGCAGCCATCGCCTGTCGGGTTAGCCTTGAAAAACTCTCCTGTTCAAGGGATTCGACGGCAAAGGATTTAAGCACCCGGATCCCAGACAGGCTCTCCTGTACCTTATTGTTGAGCTCGGAAAATACATGTTGAGACTCATGAAACCCGCAGTAGATCTGTTGCCCGAGACGTCGGGTCAGGTACGCCATGACGGGCAGCGGCAGTAAGCTCAGGATCGTGAGTTGCCAGCTATAGCCACTGGCCATCACCACCAGCACCATAGAGCCCATCACCAGGGAGTCAACCAGGGTCAGGATCCCCTGGGCCGCGACCATCTCGACCGCCTGTACATCATTGGTGGCATGGGCCATCAACTCGCCGGTATTGTGCTTGCGGAAAAACCCCCGGTCCATCGCCAGAAAGTGTTGGTAGAGCTGATTGCGCAATAAGAAGCTCAGCCGATAGGAAGCCCCGAACAGTAACACTCGCCACAGATAGCGAAGGGCGTACACCGCCAGTCCAATTAACAGCAAGCTCCCGATGAATAGCAGAAATTGTGCGCCACTCAGCCCCTGGTGCAGGAACCGGTCAACCACCCGTCCGACGATCCAGGGTGGGATCAAGTTGAGCAAGGCAACCAGAAATAGCAGCGACACGGCAGCCAGATAACGACGCCAATAACGTTTAAAAAACCAGGCTAACCGGCAAAAAACCTTCATAGGTAACTCAAAAAAAAAGAGGAACTGCAAATGTAACAAACTCCCCCGACAGCAGCAATCTCTGTTGCAGCCAGCTGGGGAGTTAGAAGCAGAATTCATCCTGTGGGTGAGTCAGCCAGGATCCACTAAACTTTTAGTGAGCAGGTTAATGGAGGCGATAGCATGGTCATCAAAAGTCCTGAACAAGAGGCCAGAGCTGGCGATCTATACCAAGAGATAGATCAGGATGGAAATCTTCTGGATAATTATCTTCGGGTGATGGTTGATGGAGCACTTCCTAAGACCCGGGATCCCGAGCACCACTGGAAGCTGGTGCAGCGTAGCTATGACAGAGATGAGTAGCAAACGGAACATCGGGACAAACCGCTTCTTCTCAGGATGTTTGTCCCTCTTGATCCATCCAACTCTCAGATAACAGATACTGCCAGCGCTCGGCTGTTTTTTTCGGCGTTCGCTTGGCGCGGCGGATCATCCGCAGGGCACTGCGGTGGCCAACTTCATTGGCATACCTTTGCCACTGGTGCTCATGGCACTGCTGCATCACCTGAGCTCCCAACCGGGAGAGCGCTCCCGAAACACCACGATACAGAGCATAGATCTCCCAGGCATCCCAGGGCATCATCAGCTGATTATGGCTCGGCGCAAAAAAAACATCACACAGCTCCTGGTGGCGTTCGCTCTTCGATTTCACCCAGCCATTATCCGTATGTAGCGCCTGCTGAACTCGGCTGAACACTAATTCACAAATCCGCTCAATCACGACCAGTTGTTTCTCTTCCGCCTGGCGAATGACGGCTTGTAGCAGCTCATACTCACTGTCAAACTCGCCATGTCCCTTGCAGATCCGACAGCGAGACATCTCCTGATGATCAAGCCCGGAGCCCATGCATTCATAACAACGAAGGTCGATGATCCCCATACAGCAGCCCTCACAACCTGATTAAAAACTCATCCAGACGATGCCCCTCGTGTAAAGCGCGTTGAATCACCTGAGGCTGACGTCCATAGCCATTCCAGGTGTGGATGACACCTCGCTCATCCCAGTAACGGTAACGCGCCGGATGTTTACTACTTTTACCATTGAGTTGTTTAAACAGATCTCCTGGACTGATGCCATCTGCAAGTCTGTTTTGAAGGTATTGCGCAATATTCATTTTTTGACGGGAACGAGACTCGGCCTCGCGCTCCTGATCGCACCTCAGCTCTTCAACCAACCGGCTCAGCTTTTTCACGCCCATTTCAAGCTGCTCAAGCGTCAATTTTCGGCAGTGGGAACGCAGACGACGAATATTCAGCAATGTCTTTGAAAAGTCACTCATCATGCATCCTCAACGACGAGCCCCGGCTCCCTACCTCAACGGCAGGGAGCCAAAGCACTCTTACAAAACATGCGGGTTGTTACTTACAGCATAGCACCGAACGATAACAGGGCCCTGTTGTATAAGGGGTTTCGTGACACATCACTCACTAGAACACTTTCGGATTATCCCGGGTTGCTTATAAATCAAAAAACTCCATCCCGCTAAGCTGCTCCAACCACGAAAAGTAGATCCACCAGAGCAAAGCGGTTAAAAAGATCACACCGATGTAGAAAGCTGAATACTCTAAAACCCCGCGTGCCGGGCTCTGGTTAGAAGCACTCTCCCCCATGTCGCACCATAATTGTTCTATCCAGCCCATGAAGTTGATGGATAGGTAGAGTATTGCAAAAAAGCCAAATCCTAGGTTGATCCAATTGATAATCTCGATAGCCATCCATAGCCCCGTGCTATCCTAAAGAGGCTCAACATAGAGAGTTTGCCTGTACAGGGCAATTGACAGAAATGACACAAAACCCGGCCCACTGAATCATCCCGGGCATCTAAATGACCACCAAGTGCTAAAACAGCAGGGTTAAGAGGGCTCCTCGTTCTTGAGATCTTTTTCAGATCTGAAAATCTGCATCACCTCCCGGATGTAAGCACACTCACACTTTGCCTGGCACCTGACTAGCTGGTTCACATCTTGGCAGTAGAGCGGGCACTCCGGGCCACCGGCTTTGCGCTCGGTGTAAAGAGCGCCATGGTAGAGATCTTTAAAACCCCCGACCTCAAGGGCCAAGGTAGACTGACACTCCCCGGTCTGATGAGTAAACAGGAATAACCCTTCGTCAAGATTCTGAAAGTCGGCCTTGTATCCAATGAGGATGACATAGGGATCAGCAATAAACTCGGCTCTGGTTTTCCATTGATGAGAGCACATTGAGCATTTTTTGAATCCCTGCATCAAGACTCCATTGTCAGATCTGACAGGTTTTTGTCACAGTTTTAGTATAGACCCACAAAGTGAGCCATACGACTCAGATCAACAAAGTCAGGAACCCTCTGCACCCGTTAAAAAAAGTCCGACACATCAAGGATATGCTTCGCCGAGAATTGAGCCTCCATTCCGGTATGCTTAGGTAACCCGGGATTCGCAGCCCCCCGGGTTGGATAGTTCAGTCCGGGAATGATCTTCTTAACCTCTCCCTTAAAACTGTGCTCATCGGCAGCCGTGATCTCCACCAGATAGCAATAGGTCTGGTTTAATGTGGTAAGCCAGGCTCTTTGTTTCTCAGCTCTGACCTCCAGTAAGAGATCCTGAGCCCTGTTCCAGATATTATGAGTATCCCATCCAAGCTCCATCATCCCTGAACCCTTATCCTGTCTCTAATTGATTACAAGTTTCTGCCTGATCTCAGCCACCAGCTCACCGCTCACAATCCCGGAATCAATGGCCCATGACATCCGGCCATCTGAGGCTCTCTCTGCGATGGTCAAAAGCGATGCAGCCAGGATTGTACTTGCAACTTCGACTCCCTCCTCGGCTTCAATCTCTTTGAGAGCCTGGACTAGCCTCTGTCGTGCGTTCATACCTGCTCCAGTCAAATAGTTGGCTCCAAACAGGTACTAGCACGGAGTAGGCCAGATAGAGGGATGAGAGATAAAAAATCCCCACCCTGAGGATGGGGATCACAGTGGTAGAATTCGACACAGCCGGCGACCAGAGGCCTGGAGAACCGTTGCAAGCGGCCGCCAGCTATAGAGCAATGGTAGTTAAACACAGGATAGATTGGCATGAGGTTTTCCCCTTAAAACCCGCTGTGCCCTGCCGAGCTTGCAAGTATGCTTCTGCAGCTGGCAACTTGTTCCATCAGCAAGGCTGAGGAGATGTGGGGATTCCACATGAGCATCAGCTCACGCGGGTGGGGAAGAAAATAGCCCGGACGTGATTTTAGAATTAGAAACCGCAGCAAAACCGAACAGGATTAGTCACTCTTTTGAAGCTCAGTTTTCGCCTTTTCATAAGCCCTCAAAACCGCTGGGTCACTACTCTTGTTGGTCGCTGACTCACAAACCACCAGGGCAGACTTATATCTCTTTTTCGACACCAGCCGCAGACACTTTCTGGCTTCATGGCGGGTTTTGAGTATCTCCCTTTCTGTCGAATCAGAGGTGCGCTGGGTTGCCACATAGATATGCAGCCCCACGGGTGCCAAAAACAGTATCAGGATACATGTCACTATGATAATTATGTTAGACACAGTCCGCTTCCAGCTCTCCTGCTCGCCTATTTAGTATAGATATAGCCCATCCCTGCTCCTATGGGGCGAAAAGTAGCCCCGGAAGTATACAGAGGATCCATCAGTTGTTAGTTCTTAATACCTGTAGTGGCACCCCCTGTTTGAGAAATCTTTCGCAAAACTCGTTGGGAGACAGGGGCTGACTCAACAGGTAACCCTGGATCTCATCACACTGGTTGCTATTGAGAAAATCAAGCTGCCCTTCATCCTCAACGCCCTCGGCCGTCACCTTACAGCCCAAACGATGCGCCAGATCTATGGTTGCCAGGGCGATCACCGCATTGTTTCGGTTCTTGGTGACATCCGCGATGAAGGATTGATCGATTTTAAGATTATCGATCGGCAACTCACTGAGATAGGTCAGGCTTGAATAACCGGTCCCAAAATCATCCAGGTAGATCTGTACCCCCAGCTCCCGTACCGAAGATAAAATGAGCTTGGCCTGAAGCGGGTCACCTATCAACAGGCTCTCTGTCACCTCAATCCCAAGGGCGGTGCCGTTTAAGCCATGGCGCAATAGTGCCTTAGATATATCATCGAACAGGGTTCCCTGACAGATCTGAGGGGCGGCCACATTCACCGCGATACAAGGCGGCACCAAACCATCGTCGAGCCATTGGCGGATCTGCAGACAACACTGGTCGATGATCCATTGACCAATATCGATGATCGATCCTGTGGTTTCTGCAATCGGTACGAAGCGGCCCGGAGGGATCAGCCCCAACCTGGGGTGATGCCAACGGATCAGAGCCTCTGCCCCCACAAGATCGCCGGTTCTGGCATCCGCTTTGGCCTGGTACACCAGCTCAAATTCCTGGCGCGACAACGCCTGGCGAAGCTCTCTTTGCAGCCAGAAACTATCCTTGAGCCTGTCATTTTCATCGGCCTCAAAAAACCGCAGCCCCTCCGATTGGGACTCCGCGATCTGCAGGGCGGCCTGAGCATGGCTTATCGCTTCTTCTGCATCAAAGGCATCACGCCCCAACCAGCTGACCCCCAGTACTGTGCTTAACAGCATATCCTGATGCTCTACCAGATAGGGCTCGGCCAGGCGACTTTGAATTTTATCTAAGAGTAGGATCACTTCGCTCTCATTGAGGCTGGGATCGGTGACGATCACAAACTCCTGAGAGCCGAAATAGAACAGCTCTCCGCGCCACTCCACCAGCTCGCCAAGCCGGACACTGGCATCCGAAATCGCCTGATCGCCGGCCTGGATCCCGCACAGGGCCAGAAACTTATCGAACTCCTGAAAGCGGATACAGACACAGACCGAAGGGCGCAGCTTCAAAGCTCCTCGGCTGTCCTGGGTTCGGATCCGCAGAAGCTCCATCAACTGCTCGCGGTTCGGCAATGAGGTAATGGGATCATGGGAGACCAGGTACTCAATCTTACGCCGGGTGTGTTCCTTTTCAGAGATATCCACAAACATGGCAATGTAATGGGTGGTATCTCCCTCCTGGTTGCTCACACAGGAAAATGTCATCCACACCGGAAATTCGGCACCATCCTTACTCAGACAGATGATCTGCCCCTGCCAGTAGCCATCAAGCTCCAGTGAGTTCCACATCTCCTGATAACTACAGGTCGGCTGAATTGCAGCGTGCAGGAAGCGGTAATCCTGCCCCTCCAGCTCCGCCGACAAATACCCCGTCATGGTGCAGCAGGCTCGGTTGGCCAGTAAAATACTGCGGCTACTACTCAGGACCATAATCCCTTCGGTGCAATAATCCTTAATATGTTTCCATAGCCTGAGCTGAAACATATTTTCCCGATGATCCGTAATATCACGAAACACCAGCTGGGCCGAAGATTGTCCCCCATCATTGTGTAACCGCCCGGAGATCCGCAGCAAACGCTGATCATCCAGGTTGCTTTGTGTCTTCACCTCCAAGTCATCAAAGGGCAGGCCTGTTTCAAAGAGCTCCGCAAGCTGGTTGGTAAAAAACTCGGCACAATCGGGCATCAGCAGGGAAGCAAATGACTGCGGAAGTGACTTATGAGTCTGCTTGAGAATATGTTGCGCCGTGTCATTGAGATAAAAGATCGCCTCCTGAGACACCAGGGCGATCCCATCCGGAAGCATGGAGATAAGGTTACGGTGACGCAGCTCACTCTCTTTGAGTTTTTCAAGATAAATGATCCGTTCCTGACGAACCTTTGCCTCTCCAAGCTCGCGCTCCAGCACCCCAGGCAAACGCTCCAGGTTATTCTTCATCACATAATCATGAGCCCCCAGACGCATCAGCTGAACCGCCTTCTCCTCACCTATCATCCCGGAAACCATGATAAAGGGGCAGCTGAGTTCCGTTTCTTTATAAAGAGCCAGCGCATCGCCCCCGGTAAAATCGGTCAGGTTGTAGTCGGAAAGGATTGCATCCCAACGCTTCTCTTCCAGGGCTCTGCAATAATCATCACGACAGTCAACCACATGGAAACTCACATCCATCCCCTGTTTTTTTAACTGCCGCTGGGTCAGAAATGCATCGTCTGGGTTATCTTCCACAATCAGGATCTGATAGCTCACCGTGATGCCCCTTATCGAATTTCCGATGGCAACTCATTGAGTACCATCCAGTACATTCCCATATGCTTGACCGCATCCAGAAATTCGTTGAAATCTACCGGCTTGCGTACATAGCTATTACACCCCTTCTCATAGCCCTGGATCAGATCACTCTCCTCTTTGGATGAGGTCAAAATACACACAGGGACCAGCTTGGTCAGGGGTGACTTACGGATCTGATCCAACACCTCAAGCCCCCCAACCTTGGGCAGGTTAAGATCAAGCAAGACCACCCCAGGGAGATCGTAGGGATCGCGCTCGGAATAGTCGTTTTTGCAAAACAGATAGTCGAGTGCCTGCTGACCATCGGTCACAACTCGCATCTCATTGAGTAGTTTCGCTTTTTTGATGGCCCGCCGGGTTAACAGGACATCATCCGGGTTATCTTCAACCAATAAAATATGTCTAGCTTCCTTGTCCATTGCTCTTTCCCTCCAGTCTCAGATAAAAACGAGCCCCCTGGCCCTCTTCACTCTCAGCCCAGATCTCTCCCTGGTGACGGTTTACGATCCGCTTACAGATCGCAAGCCCGATCCCGCTTCCGACAAACTCGTGACTGCCATGCAGACGCTGGAATGGTGTAAAGAGTTTATCAATCCGGCCGGTGTCGAATCCGGCACCATTATCCTGGATACAGATCACCCCCTCCTCAGAGCAGATTACCTCCACACGAGGGGACTCCACCTTGCTGGTAAACTTCAGCGCATTTCCCAGCAGGTTCTGAAACAGGACCCGTATCAGCCCGGGATCACCACACAAGCAATTACAGGGCTCCACAGAAAACTGCACCTCGGGCCCCAGCCTCTCGTTGGTTAGCTCACTCCAAATTCCCTGGAGCAAGGTTTGCAGATCGATATTTTCACGCCAGCTCATTTCGCGCCGTCCCACCCTGGATAACATCAGGATGTCATCGATGAGACTCCCCATCTTTTTCGCCGCATTGCGGATCCGCTCCAGGTAATCCCGGCCAACCTCATCGAGTGATTCCCCATAATCTTCGAGTACCGCCTGACTAAAGCCATCTAAAGAGCGAAGCGGTGCCCGCAGATCATGAGAAACCGAGTAAGAAAAGGACTCCATCTCCGCATTTGCCTCCCGAAGCTGCTCGGTACTCGCCTTTAACTGCAGCCGCATCTTGTTGTAGCTACTCATCAGTGCCCCGATCTCATCATCACGGGCATAGGTGAGCGGGATATCAAACCGTCCCTCTCCCAGGGCGATCAGGGCGCCGCGGAGCCGGGTCAGGGGGATAATCACCCGCCGGTATAAAAAGATAAAACCAATTAGACCACAGATGCAGAAGATCAGGATGAGAAGGATCAGGGAGCCATAATTGAGCAGCAGGGTTTTCTTCCAGCTCATGTCATTGCGCTGAACGACCGTCATCAGCAGGGCATCACAGCTCTCCTGAAGCCCCGAAATAAAAGAGATCTGCAGCTCTCGCTTTTTCTCCTGAGCCGAGGAGAGCCTCTCTTTTCCAACCCAGAACTCAAGCTCCGTCAGCGAAACCTCCATCCGTTGCAGTCGGCTCTTCATCGCCCGCTTTTCATATTCAGAGAATTCATAATAATCCAGCGTCCTCAGGCCCCGATTAATTCTCTTCATCAGTTTTTCCATCTGAAGATAGGCGCGCCTGTTATTCAGGTGATGCAACTCATGAGTGATCCTGAACAGCAACCTGAAGTCTTTTTGGATCATCTGATAGTTTTTTTGGATCTCACTGTGCTGCACCTCCCGGGTATAGATAAAAACGAACAGAAGGTTAAACACCACCACAGATACCACAAAAGACACTGCTCCATACTTTGCAAAAGTGCTGAGAGTGACTTGTTTCATGGTCCTGATCCCTCCGGCTACCAGATAATCGAGACTTTTTCACTGTCCAGCAGTGATAAATGAGATACATCAATCGCATCCATCAGATACACACCATTCCCCTTTGAGTCACCTCCTCTCATCCAGAGCGCCTGGGCCGATAAAGACTCCAGCAGACGCTGGCTAAACTCGACCTCAAAACGCACCTCGGGATTAAGAAACATGGGGTTCGCTCCGGAGATCCCAAGCGCTCTGGCAACGATCTCACTGGCCTTTTCCGGATGCCGCTTACTGTAACGCTCAGCATCCATCAAAGCCTCCATCAGGCGCTGCATGATCTCGGGAGAGTCACGGGAGTAGGAACGCTTGACGACCACCAGTTCAGACTGCAGGTAGGTTCCCGGCGAGGAGAACACCCGGATTCTGTCGGGCATCCTTCGTATCGCCTCGGAGACATAGGGTTCACGCATTGAGAAGGCATCAATATCACCCGCCTGTAACTTATTCACCAGCTGTTCGGCCCGATAGAAACGGGTCTGTTGCTCTTCGGCTTGGAGCTGGTGCTGCTGCTGGAACAGGTGCCAGAAGTAGTGCACGGCCGAGTATTTTTGAGTGCCGACCCGCTTCCCCCGAAGATCGGCGACTTGATTCACCCCAAGATCCCGGCGAGCAACAATTCGGTTCATGTTATAGGCGTAGTAAATGGAGCCCACCGCAACCAGGGGAAATTGCTCCAGCACGGCGGCCACAAAAGGAACATCCGCTGTGGTCACCACATCCGCTTGTCCGGTCAATAACCCCTCGCGCAGGGCTCGCTTACCACTGGGATAGGAGCTCACCACAGGTTGCAGCCCCCGTTTCTCAAAAAAGCCTCGTTCGAGTGCAATCATCACCAGAGCGGATGCGGGCTGCAGGGCTAAGCCAAGCCGGATTTTTACCTGTGCCGGCCGGGTCATCAGGTATATCCCAAAGCCACTCCCAACCACCAACAGTGCCGTTAACAGGACAATGGAAGCCACTCGCCATCCCTTGCTCATGCCTAACTCCTATCCTTGCCTCCTGAAAACTGAGCCAGAGAAGCGCTACTTTGTGATCTCAATTGGGTCGTTACTCTCCCCTACCGCCTCTGCCAACATCTCGCCAATCCTCCCAGGGCGAGTGACTGTCCCAAAACAGACTCGACCATAGCCAGGTTGGGATCTCCCAATCGATCCGGCACAAAGACTTGGTGCGGTAGTAGTGGCGGAAACTGACGAAGCGGTAGCGCTTGATCTGCTCTCGCGCCCGTAAACTCAGGGCTGGATGTCCCGCCGCAGGCTCGGCTATCTCATCACAGACCTGGAGTTCGTCTGTGATCCGCTCCTGTACCACCACGGGCTCACTTGGGGTTGACTCCAAGCGTTCGATTCTGTGGGTCACCAGTTGCTTAAGCTCGGTGTCATCCCAGGGTTTACCGATAAATTTTTCAATCACACCATCGTTAAAAGCCCCCACAACACAATCAAAATCTGTGTAGCCACTTAAGATCATCCGGCTGCACTGGGGCTGAAGCTGCTGGACTTTACGCAGCAACTCGATTCCTGTCAGGTTTGGCATCCTCTGATCACTGATCACCAGATCAAACGACTCCCGCTGACACAACACCAGGGCTTCAACGGGATCACTGCAGGCGGTGACCACGACCTGCAAGGGTCGCAGCGTGCGTTGCAGCGAGGAGAGAATTGCCGTCTCATCATCAATAATCAGAACTCTCAGGCTCATTGGTTTCGCTCCACATAGATATCCAGTGGCTGTCCCTGGTTTTTCTCAATCTGTCGAAGATGCAGGATCATGGCGTTGGTCAAGACAGTTCCCTTGGCCAGGACCCGCTCATTATTCTTGTTCAAAAGATCCCGGCTCAGGCGATTACCACTGCCGAGCTGACCCGAGCGAACCGTGCAATCCTGGGACATCAGCCCCTGCTGGAAAAACTCATCCAGCACCTTGGAGAACAACTCCAGATAGCGGGCGTTATACTTGCTCCCGGCCCGCTTTTGCAAAAACGCCAACGCATTTTCCGAGCTGTAATCCTCGGCGTAGTAGCGCCCGGATTGAAGCTCATCATAGTCATTCACTATGGTTAGCAGCTGCGCCGCAGGATGGATCTGCTCCGCTTTAAGGCCAGATGGGTAACCCGTTCCATCCAGGTATTCCTTGTGCTGTAACACCCACTGCGCCGCGTCTTTCAGGGGTTTGATCGTGGTCAAGGCCTCAAAGCTATTGACCGGGTGCTGCTGAAAGGCACTGCGTTTTTCAACATCCAGCTTGCAGTAAGAGGTTTCAAGGAGTTCATCTCTAAAGGTGATCTTTCCGATATCCCGCAACATGAAGGCATAGTTGAGCGAGCGGCAATCGGCCTCGCTGAACTCCAGCTGATGTGCCATGTGCAGCACAATCTCGGCGAGGATCTGTTGATTGTCGACTTTGTTGGTGATCCTGTGGTGAATGAGGGAGCTAAATAGCTGGATCGTTGAGCGATAACTGCTCTTAAGCTCCTTATTGGCGCGCTGCAGGTTCTGTTCATAGGACTCAAGTTTTGAGCTACTGACCACAATTTTTTGCTTGAGGGAGTCATTCATCATCTTAAGGTTGTAGTTTTGCTCCCTCGCCTTGACCCGGTGAAGCTTATCCCGGGTACGCTTGGCAACCAGATCCAGAGATTCACGCACGATCCCAAGCAGCTCCCGATCATCCCAGGGCTTGCGAACATAGCGTTGGATCTGCCCCTCATTGATCGAAGCGATGGCAGAGTCGAGATCCGCATATCCTGTCAAAATGATCCGCTCGGTATCCGGCCACTTTTGTGCCACCTCAGCGAGCAGCTCGGCACCCGACATATTGGGCATGCGCATATCACTGATGATGAGGTGGATAGTCTCCTGCTCCAATACGCGCAACCCATCGGCCGCAGACTCCGCAATATGCACCCGGCATCCCAGGCTTCGCATCAACCGCTGCAAGGAGCGTAATACAAAAGATTCATCATCCACCAGCAGGATCGCAAAGGATGAGTAATCTGTTTTCTGTTCAGCACAAGATGCCATGACGGACTCCATAGCGATTCATCTATCTACAACAACTAGTACAAGATGACGCAAGTGTCACATTTGTCTAAAAGCATTTGGCTGGCTATACCTTGTAACAGAGCCATAGCCCAAAGGCGGGATGCAATGGAGCAAAAGGTGCTGACCACAGGAGAGGTTGCTCAGTATTGTCAGGTCAACCTGAGAACTGTCATCCGCTGGATAGACAAGGGATATCTGCGAGCTTACAAACTGCCGGGACGCGGCAATAACCGGATCCCCCTGGATGCCTTTATCGAGTTTATCCAACAACACAATATGCCGCTGCCTCAGGAGCTTCAGCCCCTGTTACGTCCCAGGGTACTGATCGTCGATGATGAGCCAGAGGTCACCCACGCCATCGGCCGACTGTTGCATCGACACAAGTTCGAGTGTCGCGAAGTCAACGATGGATTCAGCGCCGGGGTTGCCTTAGGCGAATTCAAACCCCAGCTGGTCACCCTGGATCTGGGGATGCCGGATATGGATGGGTTTGCTGTCCTTAAGCAGATCCGCAGCGTTTCAGAGCATATCCGGATCCTGGTGATCTCGGCACTCGCTGAGGAGAAGCTCCAGCAGGCTCTGGAGCATGGTGCAGACGCGATTATAGCCAAACCCTTTGAAAGCGACGAGCTGCTTGAGCAGATCACTCAACTACTCGGTGAAGGGATGAAGGAGACATGAGGATGAAGCGGGCTCTCACTCACCCCCAGCGAGCCGGGACCGGAGTCACTGGATGAGAGTACGCTACCCAAAAACCGGCTCCCGCAGAACAACGCATAGGATCAGTATCGTCAGCCTGATGAGCCGGCTAATCGTTCTGAGCATGAGTCTTTTGGGCCTTATTTTTTTGCTACTCACCATCTTTCAGGTCAACTCGGGGATATCCAGGCTAAAACAGGACTCTATCCATCATGCCCGCAGCGATATTCTACGCAACATGGATCTGTTCTTTCATGACAGGATCAGCATGCTCCAAAACTTTGCCGGGCTCTCTTTGGTGACCCAGGGGCTTATGAATCCGGCTCAGGAGCTGAACACCACGGTTCAGATCCTGAGCGAGCTTGAGTTTCATGGCAAACAGCATGTTTTTAGCCTGCTTGATACCAGCGGGAAACTTCTGTACAGCAATAACCCCCACCCAGTCTACCTGTCTGATCCCAAGCTCGCAAAGCTGCTCAGAGGAGAGAAGCGCCAGCTCATCGATCTCGTCATGCTTGAGAAAGGCTATGGGTGGATCCTTGCGGTTCCGGTTAAGCACAGCCAGCAGATCCTGGGAGCCCTGGTGATTGAGATGCCTCTTTATTTCTTTACCCGGGTGCTGGACAAGATGTCAGAGCTTAATGTGCAGCAGCTTAGTCTGTTCCATAAGGAGAAACTGCTCCACAGCTTTGGTGCCAAGAGTACACCTCCCTCAAAGTTATCCAATAGCCTGCATATCCATGGCGCGGATCTCTTCTTTGAGGTGGATACCACCGAACTCTACTCCGCCCGTAACCATCTGCTGATAGGACTCATCATCGCCGGTTGGTTACTCACCCTGCTATTTGCCTTTATCACCCACTACTACGCAACCCGCTATATATGCCGGCCGATAGAGCTGCTGAAAAATGCCATCATCCAGATCCAGTCCGGGAGTGGCTCAGGAAAGCGCCTCAAAACAAACTACAAGGTCACTGAGATCTATCAGCTGGCGCATAGCTTCAATCGAATGGTCAGAGCCATCAAGCAACGGGAGATCACCCTCAAAGAGCAAAACATGGCACTGGAAAAACTCAACGGTGATTATCAGCAAAGCCAGGATCAGCTGCTCCAGTCCGAAAAGATGGCGAGCCTCGGAGTGCTCTCCGCCGGTATTGCTCATGAGATCAACAACCCCCTGAGCTTTATCAAGAGTAACCTCAATACCGTCAATGGGTACCATCACCTGTTTCTCAAACTGGTTAATTTCTGTTACCAGCATCAGCATGAGGCGGATCTGCCTCAACAGTTACCCAAGATGATGCAGGATCTCGATGATCAGGATATGGCCTTTGTACTGCAAGATCTCAAGCCCCTGATGACAGAATCCTTAGAAGGGGTTGAGCGAGTCCAAGAGATCATTGAGGGCCTTCGCAGCTTCTCACGCAGTGATAAGTCCGAAGTATTTCGGGTCGATATTAACCAGTTATTAGAGTCAACCCTGCGAATGGTTTGGAATGAGCTCAAATATCATTGCCAGATCCATAAAGAGCTCCTCGAGCTGCCACCGGTCAACGGCTGCCAGGGTAAACTTAAACAGGTCTTTTTAAACCTGCTGGTCAATGCCGCTCAGGCGATAGATGGTAAGGGAGATATATTCGTACGTAGCCGCCGGGATGGAGACTTTGTGGTGGTCGAGATTGAAGATACAGGCCAGGGGATGAGCAACGAAACCCTGGCACGGCTTTTCACCCCCTTCTTTACCACCAAGCCCATAGGCAAGGGAACCGGACTCGGACTATCGATCAGCCATGGAATCGTGGAAGAGCACGGTGGAAAGATTGGGGTAGAAAGTACCCTGGGTACGGGGAGTGTCTTTAGCGTATGGCTCCCTGTCAGTGAGCAACAACAAAGCAGAGCAAGCTAGCTCAAGGAGCAGATATCAATGGCATCATCCCATTTTAAACAATGTCCCTGCTGCCATGAGAGATGGCGTTGTCGTGAAGAGTTTTTAGCCGATCCAAGTATTGAATTAGAGGGCTATAAGGTCGATTTTACAGATCTGGAGCAGGGACTGTTTCTGTTTACCCACCGCCAGGAGGGATGTGGCTCCACCATCGCCATTGAGGTTTGCGACTTTAAGGCGCTCTACCCCCATACCATCTATCAGGAACGTAAGACCGGTGACCCCGACTGCCCTTGCTACTGCCTGCATAAGGATCTGCTTGCTCGCTGCGAAAACCAGTGCCAATGTGCCTTTGTGCGGGAGGTGATCCACATCATTCGCCACACTCCGAAACGAAAACGGGCGGTGGTTGAGCATTCATAAAAGTGAGAAGGAGGCCTGGGACTGAGATTAAAAGCCTCTCCCAGGCGAGATCCCAAATCGAGAACGAGACAAGTATATCTCTCAAAGCCCCATAGCTGGCTCCCCAAAAGTAATAGCCTTTCAACTTTTCAAAAAGATTATTTCTTTAAAAAAAGACACCATCTACTGATAAGAGATCCTATAGCAAGAGATGTTGTCCCATGAGTGATTTCAAAGAGCTGAGCCTTTTTTGTCAACAAGTGCTGGAGCAGGGAAAGTCCCTGGCTGAATTGAAAAATATTTCACCTCAGGAGCTGGAAAGAGTTTACTCCCGGGCTTTTGATAGCTACCAAAATGGCTGTTACTCCTGCGCCCTGGAAGATTTCAGTTACCTGGTGATCCATAACCCCTGGGACCGGCGTTTTCATATCGCCCTGGGCTCGACTCTTCAAAACCTCGGCCAATACCAGGATGCCCTGAGTTTCTTTGGACTGGCTCTGTTTATGGATGCCTGTGATCCCCTGCCCTCCTACCGAATCGCCCAGTGCCTTATCGAGCTCAGAGAGCTCTCATCAGCCAGGGATGCTCTGCAAACCGCCGTCCAGCAAAGTTACTCAGACCCTGAGCATGAACAGATAAGAGAGCTGGCAAACTCCCTGCTACTCACGCTGTAGCCTTTACCAACGAACACATACAGGAAATAAATATGGAACGTATATCCGGGAGCAGTGGCTCCCTGTCAATTCAGCACTCAGCAAGTGTCGATAAAAGTACCCAAACCACTGTTCAAGATATCTCTCTTAGCCCTCCAAGAGATGTGAGTCCGACTGATAGCCTGCAAAAACAAGCGAATGAGGCTCTGGATAGGGCGGAAGCTGCAACCAAGGAAGCCAAACAACTCGGGATCGATTTAGCAAAAAAAGAGTTCGTTAATAAGATGATCACTTTGGGATTATCAACCGTTGCGCTGGGGCTAGCCATAGCGACAACCATTTTGACCGGAGGCACCGGAGCCCCTCTTGTTGCCCTGGCTGGTGCTGCTTTTCTGCTATCTATCGCTGATGCCGGATGTGCTCTCTATGACTGGCGTAATAAAGCCGGTGGTGGCGAAGGCCTCGCCATGGGAGGAGACTCATTGGCCAATGCCGTTCATGCATTGGCCACCACTCTTGGTAGCAGTGATGAAAGCGCAAAAAGCTGGGGACGCAACACATCTGTCATCAGCAGACTCGCCCTGACTCTGGCGACCATCTGGACCGGCTTTGCCGCTCCAGCCGCCTCTGTGGTTGGAAGTGCAGCTTCCTATATGAGTGGTATATCTACGGCTAAAATATCTGCTTCATCTATCTGGGGAGCTTACATGGATGCAACCCCAAAAACATCCGACCGAAAGCAGGAGCTGGAAAACATGGTAGCCGTACTTGAAGGAAGGCTCGACCAGATGCTCACAGACCTCATCCCCAAGAGTGAGGCGAATCAGGTAGTTACATCCTAGGGGTACATAAATACAGTTAGACCAACTTTCGACTCCACTAAATCCAGTGGAGTCGAACTTATAAATACGCACCGAACATCAATCTCTTATTGATCCCGGCAGCACAACTCAGCTTCTGTCATTTTAAAACCACCCAGGGATCGGTATGCTGATCCTCCATGGAACGAAACTCTTTCACAGGTGGTGAAAAATGACCTATCGCGCTATCGCCCTGGATCTGGATGGTACCCTTCTCAACAGCCAGCAGCAGATTGACCCCAAAACCCGTCAACTGTTGCAGGTTGCCCGTGAGCAGCAGTACCAGATCTACCTGGTAACCGGACGCCATCACTCAAGTGCTATCGGCTACCATGCCGAGCTCGCCCTTGAAACGCCGCTTATCTGCTGTAACGGTGCCTATAGCTATGACAGGATCAATCAGGAGGTTCTCGATGGAAACCCTCTGAACCCCGAGCAGGCGCTTAAGATTGTTGAGATGGCTCGAAAGAGTGGGGTCCACCTGCTGATGTATCTCAGCGATGCCATGACCTATGAGGAGCCGACACAGCACCTTTTGAGCATGCAGCGTCATGGCCAGGATCGCCCGGAGAACCTCAGACCCAGGCTCCGTCATCTCGCAAACTTTGAGCAAAGAATCCAAGCCGGAGACACCATCTGGAAATTTGTGCTGTCAGACTCACATAGCGACCGGTTGCAACAGCTTGTCAGCAAGCTGTGTGATGCCCTTCCCCTGAGCTGTGAATGGTCCTGGCATGACAGGGTTGATGTCGCCCTGGCCGGGAACTGCAAGGGGAGTCGGCTCGCCCAGTGTTTGATCAGGGATGACATCTCGCCCCGGGAGCTGATCGCTTTTGGTGACAACTACAACGACCTCAGCATGTTGCAACTCGCAGCCATGGGAGTGGCCATGGGCAACGCCGATCAGAATATCAAGGAGCAGGCCGACCGAGTGACTCTGAGCAATGAGCTCAGCGGTATCGCCCATGTGCTGGAGCCACTGCTAACCTCGGAATTCTGTAGCCAGGAATAGATCTCTATTTAACAGGAGTGCAGAGTGAACTCGTCATGCTGGTATTCAAGATAACTGCCGCAGGTATCACTCCAATCCCCCAACACTATTCTCTGCGCTTTCTCTTCCCCGAGCTTGAGAGGATGAACTGCAGCCCTGTGGGTGTGTCCATGAATCAGGGTGCAAACCTGGTAACGCTCCAGATAGTCGAGAACTGTATGTGGCGAGACATCCATCAGCCCGGACTGTTTCTCCTGGTTTTCGGCTTCACTGGAGGCGCGGATCTTTTTAGCTATTTTCCGCCGAACCCATAGCGGCAAGCTAAGAAACAGTAGCTGTAGCCAAGGCTTATGCACGGTACGCCGATACTTCTGATACCCTTCGTCATCGCTGCATAAGAGATCGCCATGGGTCAGAAGAACCGGCCTATCATCAAACCGGGCCAGGTGAGGATCGCTTATCAGTTGCATCCCAGCACGCTTGGCGTAGCGCTTGCCCAGCAGAAAATCACGATTACCAGCCATCAGGTACAGAGGAATACCAGAGTCTGATACCGCCTTAAACAGGCCGGCTATTTTCAGGTGAAATGAGCTGCGATCATCATCGCCAATCCAGCTATCAAAGAGATCGCCTAACACATAGAGAGCATCGGCTTCAGGAGTCTGCTCCTGAAGAAACTGCTCCAGCTTACCGGTGATCCCAGGACGCTCCTCGCTCAGGTGAAGATCAGATATTAGCAGAACTCGTGACACTCGGACCCCATTAGCGTAATCGAAGGAAGGCGGCAGGTAAGACTATAACAGAGAAAGATTCAGGGAAGCCCACTTAAGAGGCTCCCCCTGAAGATTACTCGACTTCAACGCGCTCGATCAGCACATCTTCAACCGGTACGTCCTGGTGGAAGCCATAGCTGCCAGTTGCAACACCCTTGATTTTTTCGACCACATCCATCCCTTCGGCCACTTCGCCAAACACACAGTAGCCCCAGCCCTGCATATTTTCAGCTTTGAAATCCAGGAAGTTGTTGTCATTCACATTGATGAAAAACTGAGCCGTCGCAGAATGAGGATCATTGGTCCGTGCCATCGCCAGGGTGCCCTTCTTATTTGAAACACCATTGTTGGCTTCGTTTTTAACCGGCTTACGGGTGCCCTTCTCTTCAAAGCCTGGCATGTAACCACCGCCCTGAACCATAAAGCCATCGATAACCCGGTGGAACAGGGTGCCATCATAGTGACCATCGCGGCAATATTGCAGGAAGTTCTCGACAGTCGCCGGTGCCTTGTCAGCAAACAGCTCAAGCTTAATCGGTCCATAAGTGGTGTGTAAGGTTACCATTCGCTATTCCTCAATAAGATAAAATCTCGGCGATTCTATCTTATGCGCAACTCAGGGAAAAGAGCAGATCGACCCGGATGAGCCAAAAGCCTGATTTTGACTCGTGTTATCCCGCGCTTGGGGTTAGAATGAGGTGCAAATTAAATAAGGTTCATAGACGTAATGCTTCAAATATTCAATACCCTGACTCGTAAGAAAGAACCCTTTACCCCGATCACTCCGGGAAAAATCGGCATGTATGTGTGTGGTGTCACCGTTTATGATCTCTGCCATATCGGACATGGCAGAACCTGTGTCGCCTTCGACGTGATGACCCGCTATTTCCGTTACCTGGGATACGATCTGACCTTTGTGCGTAACGTCACCGATGTTGATGATAAGATCATCGCACGCGCCAACGAAAACGGTGAAAGCTGCGAAGAGCTTACCACCCGCATGATTGCCGAGATGCACAAAGACTATGATGCACTCGGAATCGCCCGCCCTGATATCGAACCCAGGGTCACCGATTATATCCCTGAGATCATTGCATTTGTCGAGCGGCTGGTTGAGCGTGAACACGCCTATGTTGCCGACAACGGTGATGTACTGTTTGCCGTTGACAGCTTTAAGGATTACGGCAAGCTCTCTCGTCAGGATCTTGAGCAGCTCCAGGCGGGTGCCCGGGTTGGGATTGAAGAGGCCAAACGTAACCCACTGGATTTTGTGCTGTGGAAGATGTCCAAGTCTGGCGAGCCAAGCTGGGACTCCCCCTGGGGAGCGGGTCGTCCGGGATGGCATATCGAGTGTTCCGCGATGAACTCCAAGCTACTGGGGACCCACTTTGATATTCATGGTGGCGGCTCTGATCTACAGTTCCCCCATCATGAAAATGAGATTGCTCAGTCCTGCTGCGCCTTTGACACCCCTTACGTCAACACCTGGATCCACTCCGGAATGGTGATGGTCGACCGGGAGAAAATGTCCAAATCTCTGGGTAACTTCTTCACCATCCGTGATGTCCTCAAATATTATGATCCTGAGACGGTACGTTTCTTCCTGATGTCTGGTCACTACCGCAGTCAGCTGAACTACTCCGAGGAAAACCTCAAGCAGGCCCGTGCTTCTCTGGAGCGCCTCTATACCGCACTGCGGGATCTGGATACCAGTGTCGATGAGCAGCCTGAGCTCATCGCACCTTTCGAAGAGCGCTTTAAGCTGGCGATGAATGATGATTTCAACACGCCGGAAGCTTACTCTGTACTGTTTGATATGGTCACCGAGATCAACCGCCTCAAGGCCAAAGAGCCGGCACAGGCCGCAAGCCTTGCCGCAGGCCTCAAGCGCATTGGCGGGATCTTAAGCATACTGCAGCAGGATCCTCAGCGTTTCCTGCAGTCCTCGGCGAATGCCGAAGACAGTGACAGCAATGAGATCGCCCATATCGAGGCCCTGATCGCGACCCGTAACCAGGCGCGTATCGATCGCGACTGGGCCCTGTCTGACGAGGTTCGAGACAAGCTCAACGCCATGGGGATCGAGCTGGAAGATGGTCCGAACGGAACCAGCTGGCGCCGTAAGTAAGCAAAACACTCCCCCGTGCCCGGCGCGGGGGAGTTTGACTCCCCGCATCATGACTCAAAATACCTCCGATACCCAACTCCCTGGCGCTACAGAGTTTTCATCGAAGACCCCAAAGTCCGCTGACGGGCTCAACCTACTGGACTACCTTGAAACCTGCATCCCCAGGCAATCCCGCGAGCAGTGGCAAAGCCTCATCAATGAAGGAGCGGTGCTCCTGGATACAAAACGAGCCGAAGCTGAGCTGCGCCTTCAACCAGGGCAGAAACTAAGCTACCGGATCCGGGGCTACCAGGAGCCCGAAGTCCCCACCGACTGGCAACTATTGTGGGAAAACAGTGAGCTGGTTGCGGTACATAAGCCTGCCGGACTACCGGTCAGCCGCACCACCCGCAATGTGTATAACACCCTGGTGCAACTCATTGGGCGGGAATCCTCCTGGCCTGATGTGCATCTTCTGCACCGCCTGGATAAAGAAACCTCGGGGATCATCTTGCTTGGGAAAAACAAGCAGGCGGCCCAGCGCTGGCAACCCCGGCTCAAATCCCTGCTGGCTCGCAAAACCTATCGTGCCATCGTTCATGGCGAGCCTCAATGGGATCACTATACCCTCAGCTGCAAGCTCAGTCCCCGGGATGACTCACCGATCCGCTGCCAGATGCATATCTGCCACCCCGACGAAAAGGGGAAGGAGTCTCAAACCCGGTTCAGGGTATTGCAACGCGGTGATGGGTTCTCCCTCATCGAGTGCGAGCTGCTGACGGGGCGCAAGCATCAGATCCGGGCCCACCTCGCCCACCTGGGTCATCCCATAGTGGGTGATAAGATCTATGCACACGGGGGCCATTACTTTCTCAAACGTTGTAAAGATGGCCTCAGTGAACAGGATCTCAAGACTCTTGGCTCGCCCCATCATCTGCTACACGCCTACCGGGTCGAACTCAACTGCCCGGGTGGTCAAATCCTGACAGATACAACTCGCTCTGAGTATTGGCTTAATTTTTGTGAAAAGGTCGGGATATGCGAACCCCGATAGAGATCTGCTCTAGATGACCTCCGGCGGGGCCGGAGGTTTGTCGGTATTGGGCTTAGAGATCTCTGAACTTTCGGTGCAGATTGAACGCCTCAGAGGTCAGCTCCTGCTCCAGTCGCTGTACTCTGGGCTCAAGTGCGTCTAACTGATCCTCGATACGCTGCAATCGCTCTTTGGGCGTTCCCCCGTGGCCCGAGGGTGAACTCCCGTAGCCACCGGGATTTTCAAAAGATTGATCACTGCGTTTATCTAAAAACAACCAGGCCACCAGATACAGCAGGACTGAGATCGGCATTGAGAACAGCAGCAGAACGACTGCAATCACCCGGATCACCCAGATCTCGACACCAAAATAGCGTGCAATGCCGGCACACACGCCTCCCAAAACACCTCGGGCCGGATCCCGGTATAGCCCATAACCATTAGCGTTCATGACGTTCTCTCCAGCCCGGCAATTCAGCATCCAGTAGTGCTTCCAGATTCTCAACTCTGTGTTGCAATCGCTCGCCCGTGTCACATAGCTGATCCAGCCGCTCCAGGGACTGCTTGTCGAGATGCTCCTGGCGACGCCGCTGACTCCGATAGTGAAGGACCAACCACACCGGAGCCACGATGATCAAAAAGATACACAGGGGTACCACCAGAGTTTCCAATAGTGCAGCCATCAATCATCCTCTCACTTCTTGCTCTTGCTATCACGCCCCAGCTTCTTCTTGAGCGCCTCCAACTCCTCTTTGACCTTATCATCGCTCTGAAGCTTTTCAAACTCCTGCTCCAGCTCACTGGAAGTTGCACTATACGCCTCAGCCTGAGCCTCCATCCGCTCAATTTTCTGCTCCATCATCTCAAACTTATCCAAGACTCGCTGACTGGTTCCCTTTTCAACCTGCTGTTGCACCTTGACCCGAGAACTAGCCGCCTGATGGCGTAAAACCAGTGCTTTTTGACGCTCCCTGGCATCCTTGAGCTTTTCCTGAAGCAGAGCGATCGCCTCTCCCAGTTGATCTACCGACTCAATCACCAGCTCAAGCTCATGCTCAACACTCTCCAGCAAGCTTTGTTGTTTTTGTTTTTCCACAAGTGCCGCATGAGCTAAATCTTCTTTACCATGGTTGATTGCCAGCTCAGCTTTCGCCTGCCACTCCAGGATCTGGGCCCCCAGCCCCTCAATCCGTCGCTCGATCGACTTACGATTCGCCAGAAAACGCGCAAGGTTTGATCGCTCCTGAACCAGCTGCTCCTCCATCTCCTGAATGATCAGCCGGATCAGTTTTTGCGGATCCTCCGCCTTATCCAGCAAAGCACTGATGTTCGAATTCACAATATCAGCCAAACGCGAAAAAATACCCATTGCTCTGTCCTCATCGGTTGGTTCACTCCCTCTGTAGAGCAGAATTGATGCCAACCGCTCTCAATCACTAGCTAATTGATTTTTATGAAAAAATATTTTAATCCACTGGAAAACCTCAAGAATAAGTGTTTAAATTGACCTAAATGTGGTCATTTTAGCCAAGGAATTTGTAATGGCCAGTGCCAACGAAAACAACTCCCCCCTGCTCGGAGAGAGTCCGCTGTTCATGGCCCTGCTGGAGCGGGTTTCACAGCTGGCTCCCCTGGATAAGCCTGCTCTTATCGTCGGAGATCGAGGCACCGGAAAAGAGCATATCGCCCGGCGTCTCCATTACCTCTCCGAGCGCTGGAGCCAGCCCTTCATCTCGCTAAATTGTGCCTCACTCAATGAAAACCTGCTTGAGAGTGAACTGTTTGGTCACGAAGCTGGTGCTTTTACCGGTGCCAACAAGCAACATAAGGGACGATTTGAGCGAGCCAATGGCGGAACCCTGTTTCTTGATGAACTGGCCACCAGCTCATCCAGGGTTCAGGAGAAGCTTCTCAGAGTGATCGAGTATGGTGAGCTTGAAAGAGTGGGGGGACGCCAACCGCTGAAGGTGGATGTCCGCCTAGTTTGTGCCACCAACCAGGATCTCCCCAAGCTGGCTGCTCAGGGCGAGTTTCGCTCCGATCTGCTGGACCGGCTGGCCTTTGACGTACTAACTCTCCCTCCCCTGCGCCACCGCCAACAAGATATTCTGCTACTGGCCGAACACTTTGCCATTGAGATGACCCAGGAGCTCAACTATCCACATTTCCTGGGGCTCAGTGAAGGCGTCCGGAAGCAGCTCATGGGCTATCCCTGGCCGGGTAATATCCGCGAGCTAAAAAATGTGATCGAACGAAGCATCTATCGCCAGGCCGATCCCAACGAACCCCTGCAGCAGTTGGTGATCGATCCCTTCGCATGTGAATGGCCCAAGGATGATCAAGAGGCCGAGCCTAATCAGGCCCCCCCTCTACTCCCGGTCAATCTCAAACAGTATCTTGCAGACCTGGAGCAGCAGATGATCCGACAAGCCCTGCAGCAGAGCCAATTTAATCAACGAAGAGCTGCCGGTTTACTGGGACTCAGTTATCATCAATTAAGAGGTATACTAAGACGCACCTCCCCGGAGCCTGCGGGGGGTGGCAAGATAAATCCCTGTGATCAGAGTTTCCGGGAAGAGAAGGAGTGATCGGTGTTTAACTATCTGCTACGTCGCCTGATCCTGATGACGATCACCCTGCTGGTTTTGAGCCTGTTCATCTTCATGCTGGAGATCGAGCTACTCAACCCCGAGATGCAATCCGGATATATTCTGGGTTATTTCAATTTTATTGGGACACTGTTTGAGGGTTTCTTTGTCATCGGCAGCAATAGTAAACCGATCGCATTTAGCCAGATCATGCACCACTTCTCTGCGACCCTGGAACTTTTTTGTGCCACCTTGCTGATCTCTGGCCTAATCGCCCTACCGATTGCGATTCTCGGTGCCATCACCCCAAAGCAGCGCCTCAAGCAGTTAGTACGGATGTTTTGTGTGATCGGTTCCTCTTTTCCTATCTTCTGGCTTGCGCTGCTGGTGTTAATGCTCGCCGCGGCTTACCCGGATAAACTTCCCCTGTTTGGCTCACTGGGATTGCTCTATCCGATCAAGGCAGTCACTGGCTCTCAGATCATCGATATCCTGCTCTCGGATAGCCCCTACCGGAGCGCCGCCCTATGGAGCGCTCTCAAGCATCTGCTGCTGCCGGTTGCAGTCCTCTCACTGCCCATCGGCTGTGAGATGATCCGCTTTATTCAGGATTCAATCGAAAAAGTTCAGCAACAGGGATATATGCAGCTTGCGATGGCTCGTGGGGTGCAGCCCGCCCGGCTGATGCTCCGCCACGGATTTCGAAATTCCATCCCCCTGGTCATCCCTGAACTGGTCTTTCTCAGTGGCCACCTGATGACCGGCGCCCTCATCATAGAGATCATCTTTAATCGGCCCGGCATGGGGCGCTGGTTGCTGTTTAATATCCACCAGCATCAATACGCGACCTTCAGTGCCGGAGTGTTGATGGTTTCAGCTTTTGTGATCCTGTTTGCGACCGCCCTGGATCTGCTGTCGCTGCTGCTGTTTCCTGCCCGGAGGCTTGCCTATCATGAACAAACCCAGTAGCAAGGCCAATGAGTTTGCTCCTCCCTTGTTACGCTGCTGGCAACAGTTTCGCAGCGAATGGCTGTCAGTGATCTGTTTCTGGGGAGTCTTCTGGCTGACGCTGTTTGTGTTTATGGGGCCTCTGTTCTCAGCTCTATCCAGCCATGTATTTCAAAGCTCAAGTGAGCTGCTGCCACCCGCCTGGGTGACCCAGGGGAACCTGGATCACCTGTTTGGCACCGATGAACAGGGCCGAGATCTGTTCTTTCGTATCCTATCGGGAGCTCAGTATACGGTCGGGGGTGCCCTGCTGGTACTGATTATTGCGCTGCCCATAGGTTGTGGTATCGGGTTCGCGAGCGCCATCAGCCGGGGAGTTCGTGCCTCGGTACTCAACCACCTGATGGATCTCTTTATCGCCATCCCCTCCCTGCTGCTGGTACTGGCAATTGTCGCCATGCTGGGCCCGGGATTTACCAATACCTTACTGGCGATCACCCTGTCACAGATCCCGCGCTTCATCCGGGAGTCTCACGATATTCTTGAGCAGGAGATGCATAAAGACTATGTGCAGGCCCTCAGGCTTGACGGGATCCGCCCATGGCAGCTCTTAGGCTGTGGGATCCTCAACAATCTGCTCCCTCACTTCATTTTGTTGTCGATCCAAACCATCTCAAGGAACATTGCGCTGATTGCCGCCATGGGTTTTTTGGGCCTTGGAGCCAGGGCAACCCAGGCCGAGTGGGGACTGATGCTGCGCGAAGCTCATCAGCTTCTTTTTATTGCCCCCTGGAACCTGCTCCTTCCGGGCATTGCTGTCTTCCTGAGCATGCTGACATTTAACCTGCTGGGAAACCGAATCAAGCGGATCTTTGATCAGGAGCTCAACTGATGGCGATGCTGGATATTCGTAACCTGATCCTGGATATTGAGCACCAGCCTCAACCGATCCGGGTGCTGGATGCCATCAACCTGACCCTCAATGAGGGAGAGGTCCATGCCGTCATAGGTAACGCAGGATCCGGAAAGAGCCTGATCACCCGGGCCCTGATGGGCTTGTATAAACCGGATTGGATGCTACACATGGATCGGCTATTTTTTGATGGGGTCGATCTACTGGAGCTCTCCCTCAAAGAGCGCCGTCAGACCATCAAACAGCAGACCGCACTGATCTTCCAGGATCCCATCGCCTGTCTCGACCCTTCGATGACGATTGCCAAACAGGTCGGACTGCAGCTTCTTCGCTACCACAGGCGTAAGGGCAAACAAAAGCGTCTTAAAAAAGTCGATAAACAGCAGCAGATCGCAGCTCTGCTACACAGGGTTGGGATCAATCAACACGAGTTGGTGATGAACTCCTACCCGGCGGAGCTCACCCGCGGGATCTGCCAAAAAGTGATGATCGCCATGGCACTGGCCCGTGAGCCAAGGTTACTGATCGCAGACGAGCCCCTCCAGTCTCTGCCGCCTCAGACTCAGGCCCAGATCCTCAGACTTCTGGCCAAGTCCAATCAGCTCAATGGCACCACCATTTTGCTGTTTAGCCAGGATCTGTGCAGCATCGCACACTTTGCAGACCGGCTGACCATTCTCTACTGTGGGCAGATAGTCGAGTCTGGTCCCGCCGAAGAGCTTCTGGGGCACCCCCGTCACCCTTACACCCAGGCTCTACTCAATGCCAGCCCTCAGAGCTACCGGGCGCTTCCTCATCAGGCCGAACTCCCAGTTCTCAAGGGAACCCTTCCGGCTCTGAGCGCCCTTCCCAAAGGGTGCCGCCTGGGCCCGCGCTGTCCCAGCGCCCAACAAAAATGTGTGCAATCCCCTCCCCTTGTCCAGGAGAAAAATCGCAGCTACCGTTGTCACTTCCCGCTTACCATGGAGCCTACTGATGATCCCGAAAGCCCCCCTGCTCAAAGTTCAGGGCCTGACAAAAAGCTATAAGAGCCGTGGCCGCTGGCTCAACCATTTTACGCTGCGGGCCCTGGATCACGTCAGTTTTACCCTCCAGCCTCAACGGGTACTGGCGGTTACGGGAGGCTCGGGATCGGGAAAAACCACCTTGCTGCGCCTGCTCGCAGGTATCGATACTCCGGATAGTGGAAAAATCGAGCTTTGCGCTCTGCCCAAAATGAAAGAACTCCCGCCGCGCCACCACTGCATCCGGATGATTTTCACCACCCAGAACCATGGCCTCAACCCACTGTTGTGTGTCGGTAAAAACCTGGAGCAGCCTCTGCTGCATACCAACATTGAATCTGCAGAGCAGCGCCACCAGCAGATCCTTGAGGCCCTCTCTTTAGTCGAGTTGCTCCCGGAGCATTACGATTTTTACCCCCATCAGCTTAGCCTGGGTGAAAGGATCAGGGTCGCCATCGCCCGGGCAATTATAGTCAAGCCGCGGCTGCTGCTGGCTGATGATTTTCTATCACACCTGGACAGGACGGCCCAGGCTCAGATGGTCAACCTTCTGCTCAAGCTGCGTCTGGAGCTAAAACTTGGCCTGATTATCTGTTTCAGTGATATCGATCTCATCCGTCACCTGAGCGATCAGTTACTGATCATGCACCAGGGACGGATCATCGAAAAAGGCAGCAGCCAGAAGATCCTCGCCAAACCCAAACACCCGATCAGCCAGCGACTGATCGATAGCTTCTATAACGAGTTTCGATTATGACCTCCATACGACAGCTGATGACAAACTAAGCTCATCTTGGCCTGACTCTTGCTGAATACGGATCAGGCGTCAAAGTTCGGAGGTTAAGGATGAGTATCGCCAATCCGCTATACGGACAACCCCTTGATATCTGGGAAAATAAGGTACTGCCAATCGAGTGGCGCATTCAGCATAATCACACCGGCTGGACAGCTGATATCGGCGATTACGTTCAGCTCACCGCCGGTGAGCACCAGCTCTCACTCCATGTGCGGATCACCAATCTCTGGGGAGATAACTCCATTACAGGCGTTATCGAGGACTTCGATAATTGCCTTCATCCTGAAAATAAGAGTTACAGTGATCTCATCACCCGGGAGATGAAAGAGCTTATCGAATATGATAAAGAGTGCAAAATCAGCTTATTAGGCTACACACTCGGCGAGAAAATCTCATTTAATATGGCCCATATCAAAGGGCCGGTATGCCGAGGGGATATCTCAATTTTTCAGGATTAACGTAAACGCTGTAGCAGGGACTGGCAATTTCTCCACCCCTCATCATGATCAACTACTGATATGAATCAGCGACAACATAGCTCGTCTGCCACTGGGTTGTAAAAAACCAGCAGCCTTGTGGATTGTGCCTTCAAAACCAGCTCATTGCTGCTCCCTGCGCTGAACATTTGCAGAGGTAACAGCTTCTAAAGAGAGAGCGACAGCAGAGCCTAAGTCTCCAGCCCCATCTGCTCGACTCGCTGACTAATCAGTCGGCTGCACTCCTCGGTGATCACCTGGCGGATCCACTCCTGAGCCGGAGAGTACTGACAACGAGGGTGCCACAGCAGTGAGTAATCAAAAGGCTTAAACGCAAAGGGTAAGGGTTTGACCACCAGATCATGCTTGGCCGCCTCAAGATAGGCGAGATCCGCTGGCGCGGTAATGATCAGAGGCAGCTGATCAATGATCGCCAATGCAGCTCCCAGGTGATAAGCCCTCAGCACCTCTCGTGGCTCTCCATAACCCTGGCGTGCCACCTCAATCAGAGCCTTAACCCCGTCGCTTATCGCAATCATTGCATGCGGATAACTAAGATAATCCTCTATGCTGAGATCTTTATCGGCCAAAGGATGGCTGGCATGCACCAGGCAAAACACACTCACGGCTCCAAGAGAGCTGCGCTGAAGCGGCGCCGGCGTTGAAGTCACCCGGCAGATCGCCATATCGGCGCCTTCTGTGGTGAGTTGTGCCGTCAGTTGATCGGCACGCAGCGGAGCAAAATGCAGCGCTATGTTGGGCGCCTCCTGATAAACCCGGGGCAGCGCGAAGGGCAAAATGGTTTGCATCGCATAATCGGTAGTGGCTATGGTGAATAGCTGATTGCACTGGGTCGGATCAAAGTCGGAGGGTGAAAGGGTTTCGCGAAGCTCCTCCAGCGGGCTGGCACAAAGACGCCCCAACTCAAGAGCCCGCTCCGTGGGCAGTAGAGATTGCCCCTCCCGGGTAAACAAAGGATCATCGAGCAGCAACCGCAGCCGCGCCAACACTCGGCTCATGGCGGACTGGCTGAGACTGAGCCGTTGAGCAGCCCGGGTGACGCTCTTCTCTTCCAGCAGGATCTGCAGTGCAACCAGCAGACGCACATCGCGACGATAGAGTGATTCGAGTTCCATATTTCCTCATGACCTCGGTAAGGGATTGCTCATCTATGCACATTATGCATTAATAGTGTGATTAAAGTTCATTTCATGCATGAAAAAATTACCCTTACACTTTGTACAACTACACGCTGCTAGCTGAGATAATCCTATGTTTAAAGCACTGCTACTGAACCAACAGGACAAAAAAACCACAGCTTCTGTTGAGATGCTCCAGCCAGAACAACTCCCGGAAGGTGATGTTCGCATTCAGGTCACCTACTCCTCTTTGAACTACAAAGATGGCCTTGCCATCACAGGAACCGGCAAGATCATCCGCCAATTCCCCATGGTCCCAGGCATAGATCTGGTCGGTTCGGTCATCGAATCTGCCGATGCTCGCTATCAGGTGGGCGATAAAGTGGTCCTGACCGGCTGGGGTGTCGGCGAAAATCACTGGGGTGGCATGTCTCAGCAAGCACAGGTCAAGGGTGACTGGCTGGTGAAGCTTCCCCAGGGCATGGATGAGAAACAAACCATGGCGATCGGCACCGCCGGACTCACCGCTATGCTGTGTGTGATGGCGCTTCAGGATGGTGGGATCACCCCGGATATGGGACCAATCCTGGTAACAGGAGCCAGTGGTGGTGTCGGAAGCGTTAGCGTTGCACTGCTGTCCAAGCTCGGCTACAAGGTCGCCGCCGTCACCGGCCGTCCTGAAAATGGCCCTCTGCTCGAGGAGCTCGGAGCCAGCGAAGTCGTCTCCCGGGATACCCTGCTGGAGCCTGCTCGCCCCCTGGACAAACAGCTTTGGGCCGGTGCCATAGATACCGCAGGTGATCAGATCCTGGCCAAGCTGCTGACCCAGATCAACTATGGCGGAACCGTTGCCGCCTGTGGCCTGGCCGGTGGATTTGGGCTGCCAACAACTGTGATGCCATTTATCCTGCGTAATGTGCGACTGCAAGGCGTTGATTCCGTGTACTGCCCCAAGGATCGTCGTGAAGCTGCCTGGAAACAGCTGACCGAGTTGCTTCCTGAGAGTTTCTATCAGCAGGCCTGTGAAGAGATCTCTTTAGAGCAGGCGATTGAGTTTGCTGATAAGATTGTCAAAGGCCAGGTCACCGGCCGGGTGGTGGTGAATCCAAACCTTTAATCCCATAATACAATCCTTAAAAAGAGCAGGCGACCACCTGCTCTTTTGTCCCATCTCTCCATAATGCTTCTACTTGAAAACGCTCTCTTGTTCGGCAATTCCACAATGTATCTCAGGCTTTTTTGCAGGGAATAATGCTGCTGATCTTTAGCTTAGTTTCTATGCCATTCCGCAACACAGAGCCCCGCTGTTTCTAACCGGGAAATGAGAACCCTATAACTTTCTGCCTGATAAGATTGTTGGGCTCAGTACCTAAGGGGTCGAAGCGACGCTTCTAAAATCGAAGATTGATTACAATATCAAGATAATGCCTGGAAACGGACTTACCAGCTAACGCTTAAGCGTCCAAATCGCATCTTATTCACCAGAGCCGAACTTAAAAGCATGAAGCTCTGTTTAAATGAAGCGACCCACTCTATTCCCATCGCTATTTTCTCTACAAGCTAAAAAACCGCCCGGATACCCAAGCCACGGGTTTTGAAGATCTGAAAAAATATCAGACCTATGTTCTGGGTCAGGTTCTACTGGACTCAAAGGGCTTGCATGAGGGGATTCACAATCAGAGGGTCAACAAAGCCTGGCAAAATATGGTGAAGCATTATCGGGGGCGTATCTATCTCGCACCGGGCTCCGCTGGCCTATTTGGCCTGCGAATACGCAACACAACTCTGATATGGAACAACTTAAAAAACTTTTTTGCTCGTGGATAAAAGCGGAATTTATATGGCCGCCAATCTGAATGTGCCTGATCAGCTGTTCAAGAAATTGCGCAGGCTTTGAAGCTGCTCATCCTGCAGGAACTGCACACTGAAATTGTTGCAAAATAGAGTAAATGGGCACCATGAGAGACTCTGTTACACAGAAAAAGCCTATCGCCAGCTTTCTTTTATTCCAATAAATGTAAGAGTCACGGGATGAATTACGAAGCGAATCCCCTTCTTTGAGCCAAATTCACCAGTAATCCCCCGAATACCCTCCATATATTCTGATTATTTTTAAAGCTACCAAAACAGATAATTTGGTGTTACTTTCAATAATCCGCGTCTGTGACATCAATTGTCGCGGCGGATACCTTCAGGGTGGCGCTCAAAATATAAAGATCACCCGATAAGCCTCCGGGCCCGGATATTCCTCAAACCAGATAAAGGCAGGCAGTGTAATGAATTATCTTAAAATGATCCTAATGAAACTCTATCAAGGTAACCTTGTCCTCCAGATTCTGATCGGCATTATTGCCGGTACCATTCTGGCAACCCTGTCCCCACCACCGCCCTGTCTTTTTCCCTGTTAGGCTCCCTGTTTGTTAGCGGCCTGAAAGCTGTTGCCCCGATCCTGGTGTTTGTGTTGGTTATCGCGGCGCTGGCAAATCATAAAAAAGGGACACAAACCAATGTACGCCCGATCCTGATCCTCTATCTAGTCGGAACCTTTGCCGCAGCACTGACGGCGGTGGTGATGAGTTTTCTCTTCCCCACCACCCTGGCTCTGACCAGCCATATGGCCGAGGCGACTCCTCCGGGAGGGATTACAGAAGTCCTGCATACTCTGCTGTTTAAGATCGTGGATAACCCGATCCACGCCCTGAGCACCAGTAACTTTATCGGGATCCTGGCCTGGGCTGTCGCTATTGGCCTGGCCCTCAAGCATGCTTCAGAGACCACCCGCAAGGTAATCACCGATCTCTCCGATGGTGTGTCCAGCGTGGTTAAATTTGTGATCCGCCTGGCCCCGCTGGGGATCTTTGGCCTGGTCGCCAATACGGTGGCCCAGACAGGTTTTTCAGCGCTGGCAAGCTTTTCACATCTATTGATGGTGCTGCTGGGAAGCATGCTGGTGATCGCCCTGGTTGTAAACCCTCTCATTGTCTGGTTCATGACCCGTCGCAACCCCTACCCTCTAGTACTGACCTGCCTGCGAGAAAGTGGCGTCACCGCCTT
Organism: Dongshaea marina; assembly: GCF_003072645.1. Classification (NCBI taxonomy): domain Bacteria; kingdom Pseudomonadati; phylum Pseudomonadota; class Gammaproteobacteria; order Aeromonadales; family Aeromonadaceae; genus Dongshaea; species Dongshaea marina. The sequence continues at coordinate 1,927,048 of NZ_CP028897.1, read as the reverse complement.
CTTTACCCGCAGCTCTGCAGCCAATATTCCGGTCAACATGGAACTGTGCAAACGCCTTAAGCTCCATGAAGACACCTATTCGGTCTCGATCCCATTGGGGGCGACCATCAATATGGCGGGAGCTGCAATCACTATTACCGTAATGACCCTGGCCGCCGTGCATACCGTCGGGATCCAGGTCGATTTTGCCACAGCAATCCTGCTGAGTGTGGTCGCCGCTATCTCGGCCTGTGGAGCCTCAGGGGTTGCCGGAGGTTCGCTGCTGCTGATCCCACTGGCCTGTAACCTGTTCGGGATATCCAACGACATCGCGATGCAGGTGGTTGCGATCGGCTTTATCATCGGGGTAGTTCAGGACTCCGCGGAAACAGCCTTGAATAGCTCTACCGATGTGCTATTCACAGCTGCGGCCTGCCAGGCTGCCGGGGAGCTTGAAGCAAGCGAGCTTCAACCCACCAGCTAAATGATCACCCGCTGGCAGCAGTCTGTTGACTGCTGCCCCCTCTTTTTTTCGCCACAAGCCGCTTTGACCTTGCCTCAAGGGGTTATTTCTCAAATTGACTCACCGTGCCATAGACTTGAATAGATAACACTGAAAGGTTGAAGGAAGCACGGATGACATTAATCGGCCCAATCAAGGATTTTGCAGCTCAGGGGATCTACCCACTGCTGATTGACGAGATAGCCCTACTGCTGGTGCATACTCCCAACGATTACTATGTTGTCGAAAATCGCTGCGGGCATTTTGGAATTCCACTGGATGATGGTCGGGTTGCCGATGAGCAGATCATCTGCTCCGGACATGGGATCGCCTTTAGCCTTAAAACCGGCAAGGTGATGAACCGCCCCTATGAGAATTGTCATCCGATTAAGGCGTACCGGGTGATCCTCAAAGAGGGCAATATCTATTTTGAATAGAGATCCATGGGTAAGAGGGCACTATTCTGTCGGGCAAGCTGGAGAGCTTATCGGCTCATCCGCAAATGCCTGAATCCCTAAATTTAACCATATCCAGACTTGTTTTAGGGGGGAGGCAATACAAAGCCCTGAATAAACAAAGCGTACGCTATGTTCCCGACCCTTCATCATCATGCCGGATAAAGCCGTGTTTTGAGTTGCGCTGAGTGAAAGGCCGCTCCGGGATCCCCTCCTCAAGGCTCAACAATCGACACCCGGGATAAAACTCATGAACATAACGAGCCGCCAACTCTTTGCTACCTCTGTCGAGTAGCACCTCAATTAACTTATCAGGATCAACCTCAAGCAAGATCGTATAAGTAGTCATCCAGCCTCACTCAGGCTCAGGGAACAGGATCTTCCACTGTAGCGAACCAGCCCCTTAAAGTAACTGCCGGAAAAAGGCCGATTATTTAAAATCCCAGCTCAGATTACTCACTAATAGACACTTATCACACTTAAAATCAAAGATATCGTGGATCGGCTGCTCGAGGCGCCACTCCCCGCCACAGCGCGGGCATAATCTAGCCAACTCCTGCTCTTTGCTGGCCCCACCGATCCGATACAGATAGTAATAGGTGGGTGTTTTACTGATATAGGCGATCCGCTTGGCCAGATCATAGCCGCGGCGAAACAACCGGCTCTGGGTTGTTCCCAGCTCATCGAGGGTCTCGTGCTCCAGTACCGAGCCTCCCATCTGCAGCTCATCGGCCGCACACCACTCCTGTTGCCATTTCAGCACCGCCTTATGATCGCCGTTGGCCACCGGCTCCGGCAGCCAATACAGAGGGATTGGGGCAAAGTCCTCACCACAGCGCAGCGGTGAGCAGGTGCTAAGAAAAGTGGTGAACAGAATCTGCCAGCTTCGCTCCTGGCAGTTATCTGTATGATCCGAAAAGAGATCCTGTCCCGTCACCCTGACCTTAGGCTCCAACACCCCGGCGCTATGTAGCAGTGCCTTGAGTTTCTTAACCTGCAGCGAATGGTTGCGCTCACTGACACTATCACCCTCGGGGCAGACGACCCTGGCAACAAAGACTCCCTCCTGCATTGAGGTTGGAAACTCCCGGCCTAAAATCTGTCCGTTATAACGTAACGCTTCCAGGTACTGACTAATCGCCCGCTCCACCGCTGTGATCGTGGTATCTTGATAACATTCAAAGGTTAGCTCTGCGGTGTACATAGGAGACTCCGATATCAGGTATGAGGAACAGCTCACCAACAAGACCCCATGGGATGAGATAGTCAGCGACAGTGATCCAGCAGGATCTTTATCTGGCGCTGACTATACACAAAAGCTCTGGGGATGAAAAAGTTTTATGATCAAGCTTTGAGGAGCAATGGCTCTGCCTCCACAATCTATGGAGCTGTACGCCGGGCAAGGCCATGAGGGAGCTTATACCCTGCATGGCCCGAAATGAGCTTACACAGTAAAAAACAGGTGATCGATAAAGCCCATTGCGATGAAGGAGGCGACCATCCCTGACAGGCCGAGAATAGCAGGACGCAGCGATGGCCAGCGACGAGTGAGCAGGATAATCGCCAGTAGGCTGGGATAGAGACCAAAGATGTAGCGCGGCATCGCATCCAATCCTGTCATCAGAGGGATCATACAGCAGATAAACATCATCACTGCCTCGGCCCAGTATCTGCGGCTCAGCAGCCACAGGTTCAGTGCCCAACCAAATAGCACCATCAGAGCCAGGTAAAGCTTACGTCCCCCTTCATCAAAGCCCTCACCTAACCAATGGAGAGGATTGGCTATATGCCGACCCCAGGCGATCTGAATATGTTTGAAGGCAAAAGCATCTCCGGTGAGATGGTAGAGGTAAAACATAAAGGCAAACAGCCCCAGGGGGATCAGCCAAATCCCAGGATCACAGTTAAGGAGCGTTCACTAAAACGCACAAGCTCACGCCAGCCATAAGCCTGCCATGCCAGGATCAGCACGGGAAAGACCATCATGACCCCAAGATTTCGGGTCCCCGACAGGAGTACCCCCAGTAGCCCGACCCATAACCATTGGCGGCGATAGGCACAGAGGAACATTGCCAGCATCAGGGCCATAAAAAGTGGCTCGGTATAACCCGAAACAAAATAGGCCGAGAAGGGAGAGAAAGCGAGCAGCCAGACTCCGAAGCGTGCCGTATCCTCACCCAGCCTGAGCTGTCGCAGGCACAATAGCATCAACGGCAGGGAAATAAAGAAAGCCAGGTTCGCCACCAGGATCAGCGAGCTGATCGCATCCAGCCCGGTCACAGAGGCAAGGCCCCCGCTGAGCATGGGGAAAAGCGGCATAAAAGCCCAGCTCGCTGCATCCCCGGAGCCTAGCCAGTGAGGGATCTGATCGTAACCCAGTTCAACGATATGCTTATACCAGATGCAATCAAATCGGCAGTAGGCCATCAGGGGTCCGGTAGGCTGATGGTAGAGATCGTAGAGGTGCACGGCCACGGCCGCCAGGCCAAACAAAGCCGCTCGACTGATCACAAATGCAGATATCACCAGCCCCCAGTCCCTGAGGCTCAGGTGCAGACTCGGTCGATAGGCTGTTCTCTGTTCGATATCAGACATTATGTAAATACCCAGATTTTAGAGAGTAGATAAGTAAGAATGGTGACGGTTAGGGTGGCGATCACCACAGGTAACAAACCAGATAAACCGCCCCACAGCAACCCCGTCAGCAACAAGTTACGCACCGCCAATGCAAACAGTGCCACCAGTAAGAACTTACCGGCTGCCCCATGCTTTTGAAAGGTGATATAACGATGTCCAAAAAAGGAGAACCAAAAGGCTACCGCAAAGGCCAGGGTCGTCACCAGGTGCTCCGAGATGTTTGGCCATACATGAAACAGGGCAACCGAGGTGGCAAGATCCACCAGGGTTGCACCGCCCCCCACCAGGCCAAAACGAAACAGCCGCCAAAACTCCTGAGCCGCAATCATGAGCCCTGCTTCTCCTGTGAGGTTGGCTGATCCTGTATCTCCTGCTCATCCGGTTTATCTTCTTTGGCATATTGGCCATAGACCCCCTCGACAAGGAAGATGGGACGCTGCTTGATCTCGATAAACATCCGGCCGATATACTCACCTATGATCCCAAGTGAGATGAGCTGGATCCCGCCGAGAAATAGCACCACAGACATCAACGAGGCATAACCCGGAACATGGATCCCAAAGAAAATAACCTTAGTGATGATCTTGAGAATGTAGAGAAAAGCCACAAAAGAGACACCGATCCCCACATAACTCCAGACCCGCAGCGGCCAGCTGGTAAAACTGAGCAAACCATCCAGCGCAAAATTCCATAGCTTCCAGTAGTTGAACTTGGTTTCGCCGGCGTGTCGCGCCGGCCGCTCATAGGGGACTCCTACAGAACGGTAACCAGTCCAGGCAAACAGTCCTTTCATGAAGCGGTTTCGCTCAGGAAGCTGCTTAATAGCCTCGACCACCCGGCGATCCATTAAGCGAAAATCCCCTGCGTTTTCAGGAAGCTGGGTCTGATTGGAGAGCACATTAAACAGGCGATAAAAACCACCTGCCGTCACCCGCTTCATCGGTGTATCCGCACTTCTATCCTCGCGAATGCCATAGACGGTATCATAGTCACCGGTTTGCCATAGTCTGACAAACTCAAGGATCAGTGAAGGAGGATCCTGCAGATCAACATCCATAGGTACCACCGCATCTCCCTTGGCATGATGAAGCCCGGCCGTCAACGCCGCCTCTTTACCAAAGTTTCGCGCAAGGTTCACCAGGGTGATCCTGGGATCCTTCTCGATCGCTTGCTCCACCGCCTCACGGGTCGCATCTTTACTTCCATCATTGATGAAAACTATTTCAAGCCTCTCTTTGAGAGGCTCTAGCTCCTGATCGATCGCCTCGATGAAGCTTTCAATACTCTCTTGCTCGTTATAGACAGGTACGACTAATGAGATGCTAAATTCTTTATTCGACATGGAATGATATCCTTGTATTGGGGCGAATGATCACTCAGCCTTCATCTGCAAAGAGCGAAAGTTCAGCACTTGGTTTGCGGTAAATGATAAAAAATTCAATTGGTTAGGCGCAGCTTTCAAATAAGCGCCAGGAAGGTCGAAAGTTAACACCTGACTTCCCTTGTTGGCCAGCCGGATGGTATGAGTCCACCCCGATTCTAAAGAGACCTTGATCACAGCTCCAGGCTTAGGGCTCTCCAGCCAAACCGTTGCTTTCAGGCCTTTAACCTTTTGTGCTAACCCAAAATAGAGCCCACCTTTTCCTTCCAGGGTCACTCCATCCGTAGAGATCTCATCAGACCAGCCCTTGCGGGATAGAAAGGGGCTGGGGGTAACAAAGTTCATGATCTGCCCGGGTCGATAGATCATCTTGGAATCACCCTGCCAGAACAGGGTCTTGCCCTCCAGGTAGTAGAGCCGATAGGAAAGGCTCACCTTAGGCTGGGTCGCAAGGTAAAGTGTATAGAGATAAAATACGCTCAGAAGCACAACTGCTGCGATCAGCCATAACTTTCTACCCGAATTTGCCACTTTGTTAATCCCCTGCTTCAATCTTACTCCCCCGGCTTACAGGCCTCGATTCCGATTAGTAACAGCTCCCACAAAGGGGGACTTGCTGCTTATCCCCTCTTTCAGTGAAGGGCTAACTAAATACGGTATAAATCACTTTTACTGATAATAGCCGCACTTAACCCTGGCACAAAAAATGTCGTAACCCTTAGTCCAAAGATAGACCCATATGAGTGTCAACCATCTTCAATGCCACTACAAGTTTAAGAGATCTAATCTGAGGGGAGACTCGGGTAAAAACCTAAGACCAGGGCAAAATATGCTAGAAATTATGGAACTTTAAAAATCTTAGTCCGTGGGTGGACAACGCTGGATGGGTGATCCCCGTGCTAATTTCCATATCTGTGGCTCATCAGCTGAGAAATAAGACTCATAAAATCAGCCTTCTCATCGAAGGAATTGGGCAAGCGCCATAAAAAAGCCACGCAATGCGTGGCTTTATCAAAGGGCAACTAAGCAGTTGCTGAATTAACCGATATGGGTCTTGCCACCCATGTAAGGGCGCAGCGCCTCTGGGATCTCAACCCGGCCATCGGCCTGCTGGTAGTTCTCGAGGATCGCCACCAGGGTACGGCCCACGGCCAGACCAGAACCGTTGAGGGTATGCAGCAGCATCGGCTTACCATCTTCACCCCGAACCCGAGCCTGCATCCGGCGCGCCTGAAAGTCACCACAGTTAGAAACTGAAGAGATTTCACGATAGGTGTTTTGTGCTGGCAACCAAACCTCCAGATCATAGGTCTTGGTCGCACCAAAGCCCATGTCACCGGTACACAGGGTCACGACCCGGTATGGCAAGCCTAAGCGCTGCAGCACCTTCTCGGCATGGCCACGCATCTCTTCGAGCTGCTCAAATGATTTCTCAGGATGAGCCAGCTGAACCATCTCAACCTTGTCAAACTGGTGAACCCGGATCAGCCCGCGGGTATCACGGCCGTAAGAGCCAGCCTCGGAGCGGAAACATGGGGTATGTGCAGTGAGACGGATCGGCAGCTCATCGGCATTGATGATCTCATCACGGGCAAAGTTAGTCAGGGGAACCTCAGAGGTTGGGATCAGCGAGAAGCGGCGAGAAGCCTGCTCAACATCCGCTTCACCATCGAAAGAGGTGTGGAACAGATCCGCAGAAAACTTAGGCAGCTGACCGGTTCCGGTCAGGGTTTCGGCATTTACCAGGTAAGGTACATAGCACTCCTGATAGCCATGCTCCTCGGTATGCAGATCCAGCATGAACTGAGCAATTGCACGGTGCAGGCGAGCCACGCCGGCCTTGAGAACATAAAAACGTGAGCCAGCCAGCTTACGGGCACAGTCAAAATCGATGCCTGCCAGGCCCTCACCCACATCCACATGATCGCGGATCTCAAAATCAAAGACCCGAGGCTCACCCCAGCGAACCACCTCAACATTTTCTTCTTCATCCTTGCCCACAGGAACCGACTCATGAGGCAGGTTCGGGATCGAAAGTGCAATCGCTTCAATCTCAGACAGAACGGTATTCAACTCGCTCTTGCAACGCTCAAGCTTATCGCCCAGCTCACCCACTTCAGCGATCAGAGGCTGGATATCCTCTCCACGACGCTTGGCGGACGAGATCGACTTGGAGCGCTCATTACGCTCAGCCTGAAGCTCTTGAGTCTGTACCTGCAGCACCTTGCGCTGCGCTTCCAACTTTTGAAGAGTCTCTACGTCTAGCTCATAACCACGAGTTTTGAGAAGACGTGCCGCCTCTTCGACCTCTGCACGCAAAAATTTTGGATCAAGCATCGTAAACCTACTTTTTGTAACTTATCTATGTCCCGAGTCCCTCGGTTCGCAGATCTTAACTGCTAAAAAGCTTGCAGCCATCGACAGACAAACGAGTGGACGAGCCCACAGTCTACCAAAGACGCAGTAACTTAAAAGCGTCTAAACCATATTTCATTCAACAATTAACCGAGCGGCGTCTTTTTATACCGTTTTTGTGGGCTATTTTGATCCAGATCAGCCAGGTAATCGAGCTTTTGGCGGATCTGCTTCTCCAGGCCACGCTCTGTAGGCTGATAGTAGTTTCGCCCGGCAAGCTCTGGTGGAAGGTAACACTCTCCGGCAGCATAGGCGCCGGGTTCATCATGGGCATAACGATATTCGTCGCCATACCCGAGCTCGCGCATCAATTCGGTCGGGGCATTTCGAAGGTGCACCGGCACCTCATAATCCGGAGCCTCTTTGGCATCCGCCAGGGCACTTTTCCAGGCGGTATAGACGGCATTGCTCTTAGGTGCAGTGGCGCAATACACCGCCGCCTGGGCTATCGCGCGCTCTCCCTCGGCCGGACCGATGCGCTCAAAGCACTCCCAGGCGCTCATCGCCACCTGCATCGCCCTGGGATCCGCATTACCGATATCTTCAGAGGCGATCGCCAGAAGTCGCCTGGCAACATACAGAGGATCGCCGCCGGCACTGATGATCCGAGCATACCAGTAGAGAGCCCCATCCACCGAGGAACCACGTACCGACTTATGAAAGGCACTGATGAGATCGTAATAGTGATCGCCCTGATTATCCATCCGGGCAACCCGCTCCCCGGTGACTTCAGCCAGTAGTGGCTTAGAGATCTGCTTCACCCCCTGCTCTATCGGGGCACTGTCACACAAGAGCTCCAAATAGTTCAGCGCCTTGCGCCCATCCCCATCCACCAGCTGGCATAATAACTCACGCACCCCGGGTCCAAAGTTAAGGGATTCAGCACTCAGGCCCAGCTCTGAACTCAGGGCCTGCTCCAGCATGCTGTCGATCTCAAGCTCAGTCAGGCGCTGCAACCGATAGACCCGCACCCGGGACAACAGGGCATTATTAAGTTCAAAGGAGGGTTTTCAGTGGTTGCCCCGACGAAGATGAAGGTGCCATCTTCGATGTGTGGCAAAAACGCATCCTGCTGGCTCTTATTAAAGCGATGGACCTCATCGACAAACAGCAGGGTCTTGCGCCCCAGTTGCTGATTATCCTTGGCTCGCGCCGTCGCCTCACGGATATCCTTGACCCCGGAGGTCACAGCAGACAGTCGCTCTACCTCCGCCTCACAGTAGCGGGCCAATAGCTCAGCCAGGGTGGTCTTGCCGGTTCCGGGAGGCCCCCACAGGATCATCGAGTGACCCATCCCCGCCTCAATGGCACGCCGCAGGGGCTTGTCCGGTGCCAGCAGGTGGGACTGACCAACATACTGCTCAAGATTTTGCGGCCGCATTCGCGCTGCCAAAGGGCGAAAATCCGGTGCAAAATCAAAAGAGAAGTTACTCATCGGCGCTGATCGTCCACATCCGCCCCGGCCGGAGGAGTGAATTTAAACAGGCTTGACTTAAGTCCCGGGTTATCATTGATATTTTTGAAGATAAACACACTGCGCTGGCCCTGGGCCTGCTCCACTTCAAAGCGACTCACATTGTTGGTCCGATCAAAGGTGACCCGGAAGCTATGCAGCAACTGTGCGGGATCTCGGCTGGTGACCGTATACACGGGATCGTCATAGGTCACATAATAGTTTTTCCAAAACTTGTCGGTACCTGAGCTTATCAGCAAAAACGGAGTATTAGTCACCGCATCGGCAAGGTTCATCACGGTCACCTGCCCCACTTCGGGATCACTAATCCACAAAGAGCTGCCATCTGAAACAAAAAGCTCCTTCCCGGGCTTTTCTGCCTGCCAGCGGAATCGATCCGGGCGCTCAATCTCAACCTTACCCGAAGAGCGGGATAGCTCCTGACCCGTACTATCGTAAACAATCTGCTGATAGTCAGCGCTAAACTGCTTGATTGAAGCCAGCCGCTGCTGCAGCTGGCGAGCGGCATAGCTCAGATGAGATACATCGGAGCTTGCCATAGAGCGGTCCGTTGATTTCGATGAACTGCCGGTCGTTGTTGCCCCATGGGCCTGCAACGACAGTGCCAGTAGCAGTGAGCTACAGCCAATAAAAAATCGCTTCACTAAATTACTCCTTCATCGGGGGAGGAGCCAGCACATCTCGCTGACCATTACCGCCCGGGGGACTCACTATGCCCTGGGCTTCCATCTGTTCAATAATTCGAGCCGCACGATTGTACCCTATCTTGAAGCGCCGCTGCACACTGGAAGTGGAGCCTCGTCGTGATTCCACCACAAAGGCCACCGCTTCATCAAACAGCGGGTCGAGCTCTTCATCACTCGACTGCTCACCCGGTAGTAGAATATCAGAGGAAGATTCACCACTGAGAATCGCTTCAATATAGTTGGGTTTACCCCGCAGCTTCCAGTCAGCCACCACCCGGTGGACCTCATGATCATCAACAAAGGCACCATGAACCCGGGTCGGTGCACTCTCCCCTGCCGGCAGATAGAGCATATCCCCCATCCCCAACAAAGACTCGGCGCCCGGCTGATCCAAAATGGTCCGGGAATCAATTTTACTGGAGACCTGGAAGGAGATCCGGGTCGGAATGTTGGCCTTGATAAGACCGGTGATCACATCCACCGACGGGCGCTGGGTTGCCAGGATCAGGTGAATACCTGCGGCACGGGCCTTCTGGGCGATCCGCGCAATCAGCTCTTCCACCTTCTTACCGACGATCATCATCATGTCAGCAAATTCATCGATCACCACGACTATGCTGGGCAGCTTCTCCAGGGCCGGTGGCATCTCATCCATGCTGTCGCCAGGGCGCCACAGCGGATCGCACAAAGGTTGACCACTCTTAATTCCGGCCTCTATCTTGCTGTTATACCCCTTAAGATTACGCACCCCCAGGGCAGACATCAGCTGATAACGACGCTCCATCTCACCGACACACCAGCGCAGGGCATTGGCCGCTTCTTTCATGTCGGTGACCACCTCGCTCAACAGATGCGGGATCCCTTCATACACAGAGAGCTCCAACATCTTGGGATCGATCATGATAAAGCGCACATCTTCCGGAGATGCCTTATATAGCATGCTGAGGATCATCACATTGACCCCGACCGACTTACCCGAGCCCGTGGTTCCCGCAACCAAAAGGTGAGGCATCTTGCCCAGATTCACCACCACGGGATCACCCGCGATATCTTGTCCAAGTACCAGAGCCAGGGGGTTGTCTATATCGCGAAACGCTTCGCTATCAAAGACTTCACGCAAAAACACCGTTTGCCTGAAACGGTTAGGCAGTTCCAATCCCACATAGGGCTTGCCCGGGATCACCTCAACCACCCGTACACTCATCGCCGACAGCGAACGTGCCAGATCGCGAGACAGGTTGGTGATCTTACTGACCTTCACTCCCGGCGCCAGCTCCAGCTCAAAACGGGTGATCACAGGCCCGGGGTAAACCCCGACCACCTTGGCCAGCACGTTGTAATCTGCAAGCTTGCTCTCCACCAGAGCAGCCATTCGCTGCTGCTCCTCTTCACTGATGGTGGTCTCCTGCTGTTTGGGTTGATCCAAAAGCTCCACCGAAGGCAGTGGCTCAAGGGCCTCCTGGCTCTCCTGCCCCGGGATCAACTCCTCAGGCTGAACCTGAGCCACCTGCCAGGGAGCCTGGCTCGTCTCCCCGGACTCGGTCTCCCAGGGCATATCTCCCATGGGGGAAGCCTGAGGCTCAATCTCCGGGTCGACCATTGGGATGGGAGACTCCTCCTCAATCTCAGGGGTGGTCAACACGGGCTCCAGCGGCGTTTCCTGTTTACGCTTAGGCTTTCGGGGAAGCCGCTTGACTGGTGCCGGCTCCGGAGTTTCCAGGAAAGTCGGGACGCTATCTTCCATGCCCCCTTCAAGTTCGGCCGAGGCACGGCGCAATGGCCACAGGCGGATGCGCGGTAATCCCTGCGCCATTTTTTGCCAGGTGTCTGAGATATTCCACAGCCACATCGCCCCCTGAATCACCCCGGCTCCCACCTTCTCGATCACCAACAGCCAGGAGCAACCACTAAACAGAGGAAACCCTGCTCCGATGAGGCAAAGCTGTAACAGAGTGAGTCCCAGCGTTCCAAGCAGGGGCCACAACAGGCGGATCATCACCTCACCGATCAGGCCTCCCCCTGCAAAGATACCAAACAGCGAGGTATTGAAACTGGCCAGAGTCGAACTCCCCACCCAGATCAGCAACAAGCCGACGAGCCGCAGGCCAAGGGTCAAAAAGTCCCATTCAAAGAAAGGCTTAGGTCTCCAGAGGAGGCCTTTCGCAATAAACAGCAACAAGAAAGGCAGCAGGTATGCCCAGAAGCCGAAGCCAAACAGCAACACATCGGCAACCCAGGCTCCAAAGCGCCCGGCTACATTATGAATCGGCCCGCTCCAGGCGGTTTGAGACCACCCCGGATCGGCCGGACTGTATGAGATGAGTGCAATCAACAGGTACAGGGCACTGACCCCGACTATGATTAAACACGCTTCCATGACCCTTGATAGAGCTGACATCGCCTTGTTCTCTTTTCCTGCGGCCAAACAACGACTCCTTTTTGATTGTACAAGCAATCAGCCAGGGGCGATAAACTCTCGCCCTGGAAATTAGTTAATTCTGCTCATTGTAACAAGACAGTGGCATGCACCCAAACCGCGAAGGAGCCCCTTTTAGGCTCAGGGAGGTGATTGCTGATGTTTTATCCAGGTCGTCCATCAGATGGTTGCTTTATCTATGCACATCAAACAAGCTCCATGGATCGTCAGGAGAAAGTTCAAGCAAGAAAGCAGGAAAGAGGCGCCCGCAAACATTTGCTACCTCAATGGCACACAGACAGACCCCTGACCCATTCGCGCTAAGTTACGACCAAAAAACCTACAGGACGGGAGTAGAGACTCTCCTTCACGGTATGGCCCTGAGAGATCCCCAGATAAACGCCTTTCGGATTGAAACAATCTGCTAAATAACCTGAGCTGCGCATAAGAGGGGAACTAAAAGCCCAAGCTGCGATCTGATCGTTTGTCCAGAACCATCAATCGCCAAGGAGCTTGGGCATGATCAATTTAGAAGCTATTTTCGTTGATGTCGATGATTTCTGTCAGGTCTTTCTACCCGCTTGGCAAAAACAGCAGATCTCCTTAGGTGTGAAGCAGCGGAACAGACCCTCTCGCCTGGCTGTCAGTGAAGTGATGACCATCGTCATCGCATTCCATCGCTTGGGATTCCGAGACTTTAAATCCTATTATCTTCAGTTCGTATGTAAGTACTGGAAAAGCGAGTTCCCCGGCCTGGTGAGTTACACCCGGATGTTGAAATTGATGCAAACGACCCTTGTCCCTTTGTGCTCCTATCTCACCCACAGACAAGCAAAACCTACTGGGATTGCATTCGTCGACTCAACAAAACTTCAGGTTTGCCATAACCTTCGCATCCCTCGACATCAAGTATTTCAAGGTGCTGCCAAGCGTGGCAAAGGAACCATGGGGTGGTTTTATGGATTTAAATTGCACCTTATTATCAATGATCAAGGTGGTGTTATCTCGGTCAAATTAACCCCAGCCAATGTTGATGACAGAACTCCTCTTCCTGAAATGTGCGAGCAGCTCTGGGGTTCACTCTATGGAGATAAAGGCTATATTTCAGGACCACTTGCAGAAGAGCTGGCAGACCAAGGGGTCACATTAATTACCAGCATCAGGAAGAATATGAAACCAAAGTTGATGCGGCTATGGGATAAGCTGATGCTTCGCAAACGCTTCATCATTGAAACCGTCTTTGATCAGCTGAAGAACATCTCTCAGATAGAACACTCACGGCATCGTAGCTGCGTCAGCTTTATGGTGAATCTCCTTGCTGGCCTCATTGCATATACCTTCCAGGAAAAGAAGCCGAGCATCCGAATGTCTCGGCTTGAAAAGGAAGCGCTTATGCAGATCTGAGGTTAAATAACAGCCCAAGCATAGAAGAATACCCGGGCAATACTGAAGTGTGCTCAATCAGCCCCTGTGTCAAAGGGGCAAATGGCTGTCGACTCCTTTGAAGGGGTGCAGGAGCGTTATCTGTCACTCTCCCCTGCATGACATCCGCTCATCCTTTGCAGCTGACATCGGGCTGGCATCAGCTCTCAGGAATGATAGCCGATGCGCTTGAGCATGGATGAATCAATGCAGAGTTCGTCTCGATACTCATCTCGGCAGATATTGCCAAGTTCAAAGCATCTATTCAGAGCTATTTCAGATTCATCAGAATCATCAAATTCGACTCGACTAAGAGAATTTCAGGCTTTGCTAAGCTGACCTTCTGCAGCAAGGGTGTAGCTGCAAAGCAGCGAAACGAGCAGCAGGATGCTGAACTGGAGGCGGGTATCAGGGAAGATACCCGCTGCAGCAGAGCGGCCAAGGACGGCACTGCGATTCAGCCTGTAAAGTCTGAGATTAATCACAGCGTTGTCTCCATTTATGGAGAAAATGCTCTAGTTACTTTCAGTATCAATCTCCAGACAATTGCTCTGCTTCACCTCCTCCATCACCACATAGGTTCGGGTATCACTGACTCCTGGCAGTCGCAGCAAAGTATCCCCCAACAGACTGCGATAGGCAGACATATCGCTGACCCGGGCCTTGAGCAAATAATCAAAATCCCCCGATACCAGGTGACACTCCTGAATATCTTTCAGTTCCAGGACCGCCTGATTAAAGCGCTCAAAGATATCAACTTCGCTGCGGGTCAAAGTGATCTCAACAAACACCAACAGGTTTGCCCCCAGGTAGCTGGGATTGAGGTGAGCCGAATATCCCTCAATATACCCCTGACGCTCCAGACGCCTTACCCGCTCCAGGCAGGGGGTTGGGCTCAATCCAACCCGTTTTGAAAGCTCGACATTAGAGATACGCCCGTCATGCTGCAGCTCATTGAGGATCTTACGGTCGATGCGATCCAGATCTTTCACTGTCTTATTGTTATCTTCCATCCCACTTTTCCTGTTTATCGTAAAATGTGTGAAATAAATCACTAACTTGTTGTCTTTTGTTGATACAAAAAGTTATAACTAGAGAATATACTAGCTCAAACTTAATGACCATAAGCCACTCCCGGCTCAACCTATAGCAATAACAAGAGGCGTTCCTATGATCATCGGTGTACCTAAAGAGATTAAAAATCACGAATACCGCGTTGGCATGCTCCCAGCCAGTGTACGAGAACTGACGTCACACGGCCACTCGGTATTTGTAGAAACCCAGGCGGGGAGTGGTATCGGCTTTAGTGACGATGACTATCGCCAGGCCGGCGCAGAGATCCTGGGAACGGCTCAGGAAGTTTTTGCTAATGCAGAGATGATCGTCAAGGTAAAGGAGCCTCAAGCCGTTGAGCGCGCCATGCTGCGCCCGGATCAGATCCTCTTTACCTACCTTCACCTGGCTCCGGATCTCCCACAAACAGAGGAGCTCATCAACAGCAACGCGGTGTGCATCGCCTATGAAACCGTCACCGACAACCATGGCGGATTACCTCTGCTGGCTCCCATGTCTGAGGTCGCCGGACGCATGTCGATTCAGGCCGGAGCTCTGGCACTGGAAAAATCCCATGGCGGACGCGGCATGCTGCTGGGCGGGGTACCCGGTGTTGAGCCAGCCAAAGTGGTGATCATCGGTGGCGGTGTGGTCGGCTCTAATGCGGCGCGGATGGCGGTTGGCCTGCGTGCCGATGTAACCATTTTGGATCGTAACATCGACACCCTTCGCCATCTGGACAGTGAGTTCCAGGGCTCGGCTCGTCTGGTCTACTCAACCGCTGAGTCTATCGAACGCCACATTTTGGAAGCCGATCTGGTTGTGGGAAGCGTACTGATCCCGGGCGCTGCTGCGCCTAAGCTGATCACCCGTGAGCATATCAAGCGAATGAAGCCGGGTGCCGCCATTGTAGATGTGGCGATCGATCAGGGCGGCTGTGCAGAAACAGCAAAGGCCACCACCCATCAGGAGCCAACCTACATGGTCGACAACGTGGTCCATTACTGTGTAGCCAATATGCCAGGGGCTGTGGCTCGCACCTCGACCTATGCCCTGAACAACGCAACCTTGCCTTATATCATTAAGCTGGCGAACAAGGGCTACAAGCAAGCACTACTGGAAGACAAGCACCTGCTGGCAGGCCTGAACGTGATCCACGGCAAGCTCACTTGTCCTGAGGTCGCTGAGGCTCACCAGATGAGCTATATCGACCCAGCGGAAGCGTTAAACGGATAAATAGCCCAGCCGTCGGATAGTCTATCCGGCGGCTATTCATCACCTTCAACTCCCCACCGCTTTAATAACCGATGGTAGGTTCCGTCCGCTACCAGCGCTCGGTATCCCAAATCAAACTCTTGCCGCATCCTCCCCTGATCCTTACCCAGCATCAGATAGGAGCGGGAGATGGCAAAGGGCTCTAATTTGCGAAACTTCTCCTTCCACCCCAAACGGTGCAGCGCATAATCAAATGATAACTCATAGCCAACCAGGGCATCGATTCTGCCCCTGTCCAACAGCCTGAAGCCATGCTCAAATTCACTGAAGCGATGACGGTGGATCTGCAAGTTGCTCTCGATTAACTGTTCCCAACGCGTTCCGTAAGAGAAATCACGGTACACCCCAACCCTCAATCCACTCAACATCGCCAATCCATCGCCCCTCAAAGTTGATGGCCGGTTACGGCTGACGTATAGCAGGTAGTGGTTTTGTGGATACACCAGGGACTCAGAAAACAGGTAGCGTGCCAAACGCTCCGGGTTTTTCACCGCTGGAAAAACAGCATCCACCAGCCCGGATTGCAGAAGCTTGATGACCCGGCTCCAGGGAGCTATGGTGAGCTCGACTCTATACCCGGCCTTGTGGAAACTCTTGATCACCACATCATAGGCCAAACCGGTAAAACGTCTGGATTCCTCTCCCGGTGCCAGTTGCTCATGGATGATCCGCTCTGCTCCCTCCTGGTAAAAACAAAAAGGTGGGTAATCGGTCAGTGTTGCAAGCCGAACCACTGGGCTGGCTGATACACTTGAGAAGCATCCCAGAACAAATAGAAGAAGAAACCGCATCCCGTACTCCCTGTCGCTACTCAAAGCTTAGCAACCAAGGCTCTGTTGACGTTTCAGATTTGGCTCTGCAGTTGGCAATTTTTTCATCCAGCAAGGCAGAAGATGTGTGGTGTAGTTGCTCTACATGAGCATCTGATAACGCTGCTGGGAGGAAAAATAGCCACTGCCCTGCGGGTTGCGCCTGAAAAAGCCCTGTTCATTGTTGCTCATCACTCATTTAGAACAACTAAACCTCATGATTCGCGTCGCGAACAGACCATTTTTAGAGGCAACAGGTTCAAAATTAGAAACGTCAACAGAGCCTAGGATCAGGATCAAAAAAGGGCATGCACAGCATGCCCCTTATCGGTCAGTCTAACTCTGTGGTGGCTTACACGTGGATATCGTGAGAGGCCAGCAGGTTATGGAAATAGAGAGAGACGCTTGCGGTCATCCGGGTAAAGAGCCCACCCTGCTCCACGCCATTGAGGGCAACCAGCGGCTCGCTCTGAATCACCTTACCCTTATAGGTAACCGTCAGTTGACCCAGTTTTTCGCCCTTGGTAACCGGCGCCTTGATGTTGCCATCAAATTTCAGGGAACTCTCCAGCTGCTTGGCATCGACACTTGCCGGCAGAACCAGGGTCAATGGATGGCTGACCCCCACAGAAACCTTATCCTGCTGCCCACCCCAAACACGCTGCTCAGACAACTTGTCGTTATTGGCAAACAGAGTCTGCTGCTTAAAGAAGCGGAAGCCATAGGTCAGCAAAGACTTACTCTCGGAGGCCACATCATTGAGTGACTTGGTGCCCAAGACCACGGCTACCAACTTCATCGGGTTACCCGGCATCTCGGCAGAGCTCACCAGAGAGTAGCCCGCCGCCTTAGTGCTTCCGGTCTTCATACCCGTTGCATATTTATAGGTAAACAGCAGGCGGTTGAAGTTAGGCTGACGGATCCCGTTATATTCAAAATCTTTTTGGGCATACCAGTGAAAATACTGGGGATAGTCATTCATCACATGCTGACCGAGCAAGCTCAGATCATAGGCAGTTGAAAAGTGCGCCGGTGCCGGCAGACCCATCACATCGGTGAAATGGGTATTCTTCATCTTAAATTGCACCGCCATGGCATTCATCATGGAGACAAATGAAGACTGGGAGCCCGCAATATAGTTTGCCAGAGTCACAGCTGCATCGTTACCTGATTCAACGATAACCCCCTGCAGCAGATCCTTCACCGTGACATAGGATCCGGGCTTGAGGAACATACGTGAGCCACCGGTATGCCAGGCAACCCGCGGCACCTGAACCTTCGAATCCAGAGAGATTGAGCCATTGGCCAATTTCTGCTCGGCGATGTAAAGCAACATCAGCTTAGTGATGCTGGCCGGAGCCATCCGCAGATTTGCCTTGTGGGCAGCCAGGATCTGGCCGGTTGTTCCATCCACAAGGATATAGGA
The DNA here is from genome assembly GCF_003072645.1 of Dongshaea marina. NCBI lineage: Bacteria > Pseudomonadati > Pseudomonadota > Gammaproteobacteria > Aeromonadales > Aeromonadaceae > Dongshaea > Dongshaea marina. The sequence goes on along the minus strand of NZ_CP028897.1, from coordinate 1,909,118 downwards.
TTTTGCCTGCAGTTTAGGGGCAAACAACACATGCTGTGGCCACTGTTCGGCTAGGGTCGATGGGATCCCGTCCACACCACCGGCTTCAGCCGGAGCGGTTGGAACCTGTAGATGCTCAGCCACATTAGCCTGAACATCGACCGCACCATAGCTGTTCAGTGGTGCAGCTGCATCTGTGTACTGAGTCGCCGCAAAATAATCGGCCGCCGGGAGCGCTGTTTCAGAGGGATCTGCTCCTTGAGCCAGCGCAACGTTTGAAGCTAAAAGAGCTGCGATCGCCGCAGCCAGGGATATCTTGGAGATTTTTTTTCTCTGCATCATAAGCACAATAGGTTTCAAGTTGTTCAGGTCGCGGTGAGAGTGTATCTCAATATTTGTGAAGCGCATGCTACCCCATTTAACCAAAGAACACTAATCCTCCCTGCTGTCCCTCTGCAAAGCCACCAACCCTAACCTAAAGGCAACCGCATGATATATAAGGCTATTTATAAAATTCATCACTTTATACTCACTACGGGCCCCTCAGGTTTTTTTCAGACTGCGCCTGTTTTTGACTTTAGAATCTGTTGACCTTTCCTACTTTAAACCTGCTACCTCTGAAAATGTTCTGTTCGCGACCCTAATCATATTATTTTGGCGGCTCTAATTGAGTGTTAAGCAACAATAAGTTGAGATTTTTTCAGGCGCGCCCCATGGATTGGTGGCTATTTTTCAAGCCACCCTGGTTATCCGATCCCCATGCAGGATCACTCCCCCCATCCCCAGCCTTGTTGGTCGAAAAACGCTCACCACAGAACCAGATCTGAAATATCAACAGAGCCTGGATGTGAAGAAATCACAACACCCCTTTACCCTCTATAACGATTTATCTACAATCGGTGCCCTGAATGTAAGGAACCAAGCGATCATGGCTCAAAGAAAACATTGCAAACTACTTATTCTGGGCTCAGGTCCGGCAGGCTACACCGCAGCAGTCTACGCGGCTCGTGCCAACCTGGAGCCCGTGCTTATCTCTGGCATCCAGGAGGGTGGACAGCTGACCACCACGACCGAGATCGAGAACTGGCCCGGAGGCCACTCTGAGTTGACAGGCCCGGCCCTGATGGAGCAGATGAAAGAGCATGTCAGCCGTTTTGACACAGAGATCATCAATGATCACATCAATCATGTTGAACTTCTGGAAAAGCCATTTGTCCTTCATGGTGACCGCGGTGAATACAGCTGTGATGCACTGATCATTGCCACCGGGGCTTCCGCCAAATATCTGGGACTCCCCTCCGAGGAGGAGTTTAAAGGCAAGGGTGTTTCTGCTTGTGCAACCTGTGATGGATTCTTCTATCGTAACCGTGAAGTTGCGGTTGTGGGTGGTGGTAATACGGCGGTCGAAGAAGCTCTTTACCTGGCCAATATCGCTTCCAAGGTTCACCTGATTCATCGTCGTAACGAATTCAGAGCTGAGAAGATCCTGGTGTCTCGCCTGATGGAGAAAGTGGAAGAGGGTAAGATAGAGCTTCACCTGGAGCGCACCCTCGACGAAGTACTGGGCGATGCCATGGGGGTAACCGGAGTTCGGTTACGCGATACCCTGCAGACCGAGGAAACTGAAGAGCTGGCAGTGATGGGAGTATTCATCGCAATTGGCCACCACCCCAATACAGAGATGTTTGAAGGGCAACTGGCGATGGAAAGTGGTTACCTGCGCGTTCAATCCGGACGCAACGGCAATGCAACCCAAACCAGCATTGAGGGCGTATTTGCCGCAGGTGATGTGATGGATAATATTTATCGTCAAGCGATCACCTCTGCAGCAAGCGGCTGTATGGCCGCGCTGGATGCGGAACGATACCTGGATCATATCAGCGGCTAATCAAGCTCCCGGGGCGGCTATCTAGTCGCCTCTGCCTCTCGATCCAGCCTGCCCTCCTCCTTTATTCACTCACTCTGATCTCTTCCGCCTCAAGGGCTCTTTCCTATTACCAATAGGTCGATGCTCAACAATCCATTGTCAACTGAGTAAAACCTCAGCTATCCATTACACTGTAGATAGAGTGTAAAAGCAGGATGCTCCCATGAACCGTGTATTATTGATTGAAGATGGCTCAACCCTGAGAAAACTCCTCAAGCAAGTGATCCAGGAAAAACTTGGTATTCCGGTCGATGCTTGCGAAACCATGGCCGAAGCCGTTAAGCACCTCAACGAATGCCAGGACTACTTTGCGGCCCTGGTCGACCTCCACCTGCCTGATTCACCCGATGGTGAAGTCATCGATGAGGTTCTCAAACATAAATTGCCAACCATAGTCCTGACCGGTGACTTTGACGAGACCAAGAGCCAGGAGTTTCTGAAGAAAGGCGCCCTGGACTACATCATCAAAGACAGCCATTACTCCTTTAAATACGCCTTAAAGCTACTCGACCGACTGCGCCGCAACCAGTATTGCAAGATCCTGATGGTGGATGACTCAGCCACTTCACGCACCATGACCAGCAAAATGCTCAAGCGCCAGCTATTTCCCGTACTCGAGGCCGAAGATGGCCTGCAGGCACTGGAGCTTTTAGAGAAACATAAGGATATTCGGCTGGTTCTGACCGATTACAACATGCCGATCATCGATGGATTCGAGTTGGTTCGTAGCATTCGCAGCCAGTTTGATAACCGGGCCATCGCCATCGTCGGGATCTCCGGAAGTAACGATAAGGCACTCTCTGCCAAGTTTATTAAACACGGCGCCGATGATTTCATCACCAAACCCTTTGTCCCGGAAGAGCTGCAGTGTCGGATCTTCCGGACCCTGGAAACCATGGAGCTGATGGAGGAGATCAAACAAAATGCCAATCGGGATCACCTGACTCAGGTCTACAATCGTGGCTATATGTATGAATATGGAGAGCCGATGCTCAAGCGAGCCCGGGATGAGCAGAGTGACTTCTCGTTGGCGGTCGTTGATATCGACAACCTCAAAGATATCAATGAAAGTTATGGACACAGGGCTGGCGATGCGATTTTGAAACAGCTGGCGAACGCCCTGAAAACCGTTTTCTCTAAATGCACGACCATTCGCCTGGGAAGTGAGGACTTTTGCCTGATCATGCCAGGGTTGGATAATCAAACGGCCCAGGAACGTCTGAATAAGCTCAAAGAGCGGATGGAGCAAAGTGCCATGAACTGGGAGGGAGATACCATCTGGTTTAGCTTTAGCGCCGGCGTCACCTCCATCCTGGCCGATACCCTGGAAAAGCAGCTCGACACCGCTGTGCTGCTCCTCAGGGAAGCCAAAGAGAGTGGCCGAAACCTGGTGGTTGGGGATGACTAATCTCCCCGTCAAAACAAAAAGAGCGCGGCATTAAGCCGCGCTCTTTTTGTTCAGTTTATCGCTCTCAAGCTGCTCGATATCAGGCAGAAGGCTTGCTATCCTTGAGCGTCTGCACCTTAACGACCTGCTGGCCAGTTGCTGGCTTATTCATCGAGTTGGCGCCAAATACCACCACTGCAGAAACCAGCAGTACAATACTGACCGACATCAGGCTGATCGCCTTGCGGCCCGCCCCCTTCCACTCACCGGTCATGAAGCTCCAGAAGTTCGCGGTCAGGATGATAAATGCCATAAACAGGGGCCAGGCGATGGTCGGAGCCAGGTCTCCACCGATCACAGCCTGAGCCTTACAGAACACCACAATCGATCCCCATGAGCCAAGGGCCATCAGGAACAGATAGAACCAGTATTTACCTGTCTTGGGTGCGGCAAAACAGTGCAGGCTGGAGCTCTTGATATTCTTGACCATGAAGAAGATAAAGTTCGGAATGAAGGCACCAAAAAACACCAGTGCAAAGGCAACCGTATTCGCTGGCATCAGGCTCGCCCCATTCTCCAGGGCCGTCTTGGAGATGATTGGATTAGAGAAGGCAAAGGAGTTCCCCTGAGCAATACTCCCAACCCCGGCGAGAATTGCAAACAGGACACCCAGGATCAGGTAGACACTGGCATGTCCCTTAGAGCTGTCATCTCCTGAGCTCGTCTTATTGCGGGCCGCACCAGCAGCGGTAGTCAAAATTACCGCCATCACAAAGATCACAACACCCAGCAGTTGGATATAACTATAGGTACTTCCAATCGCCCCCTTGGTCCAAAGCATCGGCAGCAGGGCGCCACCGGCGGTACCCATGGAGATATTGATGACAAAGTTTACGCCCAGTCCAATATGCTTAAACGCCAGGGCGAAAAAGACCTGACCAATCCCCCAGGCTAATCCACCCAATACCAATACCCAGATGAAATGGCTTGGCACCGAACTGATCTGACTAAAAATTGAAGAGTCCATCACCATCAGGCTGAGTACGGGTAGCAACAGATAACAGAATACGGTGTAGCCCAGCCAGATATTCTCCTCACGCCACCGTTCCATCCATTTGGTGGGTGTTGCAAAAGAGCCATTCAGGAACCCGGCGACGATACAAAGGATCACAGCCAGCAAAATAACGGAGAAAGACATTAATATTTCCTTATACCAATATAAGCAGGAAAAAACAGGTGATGAAATAACCTTATAAATAGTTTCTACATATCATGGGAAAGATGCCTGGGCACCCCATCTGCAAGCCAACTTAAGATTCACTTACAGTGTTATTCCACCCCAGCAATCCGCAGCCCAAAATTTGTGGACAGGGATACTAGCATAGCTGAAGGCCATAACAAGTTTTCATTCGAATCCCAAGTTAATTCATAAATATCTTTTCTCTCAATTTATGCTGAAATCTATATCGTCTCAGGTATCCAGATGGAGAACTTATGAAAACTTAAATCATCATCCCGAATCAAACCGAAACAAAAACGAAACCATCAGTTACAATGAACCCCTTGCGACATCGTATGTCACCATCCGATGCAGAAGATGTTATTTTGAAGTCTCCGGGCTTTAATCCATTATCAGCAAAGGAATTAACAGCAGAAGAGTAGCAGCTTGGCTGGCATCTTTATCACTCACCCCTATGAAAGGCTCAAACCATTGTTACACTAAGTGACACAGATCGCGTTATTGTGATTGTTACAGTGCAATTTGAATATGCAGATCACACTTTTATTCCACCCGCTTCCCGTTTTGTGATTTGTGTCACACAAAAAATACCGACCTCTGAATCAGAGATCGGTATTTCGAGGATCCAAATCTTGTGTAATCGCAGAGCGATCAGTAGAGATCATCATCCGTGGTATCAACCCGAACCCCATCATCAAAATACAGGATCCGTACTCTATCCCCCCGGCTAAAAGTCATCTGGGGATCCACATCCTGAATCACGTCAACCAACTTATTCTTCTCAGTGCGGATCAGAAGCTCGACCAATCTCGAGTTAATCACCTTATCCTGACCCGGCTGATAGCCAACCGCCGCCCCGCCCAAGGCACCCACAACAGTCGCCACCTCTCTGCCACGACCATCACCAAACTGGTTACCCACCAAGCCTCCGATCACGGCGCCTGCCAATGTCTTCCAGCCACTATGCTTAGAGCGGATCACTTCCTGATCGGTTATGTAGCGAACACTGTCTATCTTGCCATAAACCACCGAGTTCACCGGACGAGCTACATTGCGCTGATAAGCATTTGCCACCCCACTACAGATGACAAACAGTAATACTCCCGATAAGATCCCCCTTACACCAATCATCTTTGATCCTCCTGTTAACTCGATTATGCCGCTCTATCAGCTCTCATCCGATAACCTGCTGTTTCCTGATCCCTGCAAGGCTCTTGAGGAGCCCAACGGCCTCTTGGCCATCGGAGGAGATCTGAGCTGCCAGCGTCTACTATCAGCATACCATAGCGGGATCTTTCCCTGGTTTGAATCCGATCAGCCTTTACTGTGGTGGAGTCCGGATCCCCGCTGTATTCTTAGACCCGATAGATTTAGTCCCTCACGCTCCCTGAAGCGAACCCTCAGGCGTCATGCCTGTCAACTATGGATCAACCGGGACTTCAGCCAGACGATCCAGCTTTGCGCCCAAACTCACCACCTTAAAACCGGCACCTGGATCACCGAGCAGATGATCCAAGCCTACAGCAAACTTCATGAACAGGGGGTTGCCCACTCCATCGAGTGCTGGGACCAGGATACCCTGATCGGCGGACTCTATGGCGTCAGTGTCGGACAACTCTTTTGTGGTGAGTCGATGTTTCACCTGCGTCAGGATGCGTCCAAGCTCGCTATCTGGGGCTTGTGTCAGCACTTTATCAAGCATGGTGGACAGCTGATCGATTGCCAGGTCACCAACCCACATCTGGAACGCTTGGGTGCCATCGAGTGCTCCAGAGAGCAGTTTTTGCAACATCTGGTAGACTTGAAACAGAAGCAGGTTGCTCCTGAGTGCTGGGAGCTACAGCAGATCCAGCTATGACCAAGCTCTGTGGCTATTGGGATCAGCTGTAAACTCTGCTGTAGCCGACCCAGCGAGACTAAATGGTGGGAGATGCTGCACTGGAACTGAGAGCAGGACTGAGATCATGATTCCCCAGGGCCTCTCAGGAGATACACAGCCCCCTGAACAGTGAATAATTCTGAGCGTATTCGATGCAGCTGAAAGTATTATTGATTGTACTCATATCATTCACTCTTCTTAGTGCCCCGAGCCAGGCAAAAGAGACGCTGATCATGTCCGGTCACCCGGAGTTCAATCCTGTGATGTATCGCCAGGATTCAGCAATCATAGGCATCGGAGCCGAGCTGGCCGAGATTATATTTACCGAACTCAACATTAAGACCCAAAGCCTGTATGTTGGCCCTGGAAGCGGGTACAGAAAAAAGCAGAATCAGCGGATATCGACTTTATCGTGGGGATCTATAAAAACAGAACCCGGCAGAAGTACCTGGATTATGTTCCAACACCCTTCATGGATAACCCGGCATCTATTTTTGTTCTAAAAGGCAAGGAGTTTAAGTTTAACAAATGGAGCGATCTGATCGGTAAGGTCGGGGGGCAGGTTCGGGGAGATAAATACCGCCAGGACTTTGAGGATTTCCTGGAAGATCACAGTATAAAACACCAATTGGTTAATAATATGGAGCAGAATATAGGAAAGCTGCGCGCAGGCCGTATCGATTACTTTGCTTATGGTACCTACCCAATCCTGATCAAGCTAAAGCATAAAGGTCTGCAAGGTGAAATTGTCCCATTAGATACTCCTCTTTACGTCGGACAGTTCTACTTTGCTTTTTCCAGTCTTTCGCCATTTAAAAAACATCTCAATGCAGTCAACCAAAAAGTCATTGAATATAAAAACGATGGCACGATAGATAAGCTGATCGATAAGTGGCTAAACCAATAGCCCTCTTCCAATAAGACTCGCTATCCTTCCCTCCGAATGATTGATGCCCTATAGCAAAACCATAAGCCGATGCCGTTACAATAAACATAAACAATTGATTTAATAAGAGAATATAGTGCTGTCCTGCTTAATGAGCAGGCGATGAACTAAGATTAATCTCATCTTGCCAGATAGCCGACTGGCATCCGCGCATCCTGGAGCAGTTTTTGCAACATCTGGTACACTTGAAGCAAAAGCAGGTGGATCCAGAGTGCTGGAGGGTACAACAGATTCAGCCATGACCGAGCTCTCTCTGACAGTTGGCATCACCCAAACTTATCCCTGTAGCTACCTGCCGGGAGAGCAGGAGCGACTGATCGTGATCCAGGATCAGGACTATCATAGCCCGAAGGTTATGAAGCCCTGCTACAGCTTGGATTTCGCCGCAATGGCAATGATCTCTACCGCCCCCACTGTGCGAACTGCCAGGCCTGTGAGAGCCTGCGGGTTGATGCACTCAACTTTCAGCCCTCGGCCAGCCAAAAACGGGTGCTGCGCAGTAATCGCGACCTTAAAATGACCCTCAGCCATCAGGACAAACCCGAATATTTTCGGCTTTACCAACAATATATCGACGCCAGGCATCGCCAGGGTGCCATGTACCCTGCCCGTCAGCAGCAGTACCAGCGTTTTATCCTGTGCAACTGGCTCAACCCACTGTTTTTTGAGTTTTACCAAAAAGATCGCCTGCTGGCGGTTGCGGTGACCGATGAGCTGTCAAACAGCCTGAGCGCCCTCTACACCTTCTTTGTTTCGAAGGAGCAGGACCGCTCCCTCGGACGCTATGCCATCCTGCGCCAGTTAGAGTATGCCAGGGCCCAAGACAAACGCTGGCTCTATCTTGGATACCAGGTTGATGGCTGCCGAAAGATGAATTACAAGCGACAGTTTACCCCCCATCAGCGACTCACTCCTCACGGATGGCAAAATTTCGACGAATAATCCAGTGTAAACTTTACACATGCCAGTAAATCCGGCATGATCCCATCGCTTAATTCAGAGGCTTAGACAAGAGGATTTAATGGCAAAAGAAGACAACATTGAGATGCAAGGCACCGTGGTCGACACCCTGCCAAACACCACATTCCGCGTTGAGTTGGAAAATGGCCACGTGGTAACAGCACACATCTCAGGTAAGATGCGTAAAAACTACATTCGAATCTTAACTGGCGATAAGGTCACTGTTCAGTTAACGCCTTATGATCTCACCAAAGGACGCATCGTGTTCCGTTCACGTTAAGCCCAAAAAACCCCGGCTTCAATTACCGGGGTTTTGCTTAACGCTCAAGAGAGTGACGAGTTATTCAAGGACCGCTTCACTCTGATCCTGAAACACAAACTTCAACTCTCCCTTGCTGGTCGTGACACGCACCGAGCCACCATTGGACAGAGCACCGAACAACAGCTCGCTTGCCAGAGGCTTTTTCAGTTGCTCCTGAATCACCCGCATCATAGGACGAGCTCCCATGCTCTTATCATAGCCCTTCTCTGCAAGCCATAGGCGAGCCTCATCGGTCACCTCCATAGAAACACCCTTGGCATCCAGCTGTGCCTGCAGCTCCACAATAAACTTGTCGACAACCTGCTGGATCACCTTGATATCCAGGTGGTTGAACCAGATGATGTGATCGAGACGGTTACGAAATTCTGGGCTGAAGGTCCGGTTGATCTCAGCCATTGCATCGTGACTATGATCCTGTTGCTGGAAGCCGATAGAGGATCGCAATGTCTCGCGAACCCCTTCATTGGTGGTCATCACCAGGATCACGTTACGAAAATCAGCCTTGCGCCCGTTGTTATCGGTCAGGGTGCCGTTATCCATCACCTGTAGCAGGATATTAAACACATCCGGGTGCGCCTTCTCAATCTCATCGAGCAGCACCACCGAGTGTGGATGCTTGAGCACGGCATCGGTCAAAAGGCCGCCCTGCTCATAGCCCACATACCCAGGAGGTGCACCAATTAACCGCGAGACAGTGTGCCGCTCCATGTATTCAGACATATCAAAGCGGATCAGCTCAACTCCCATGATAGAAGCAAGCTGCTTGGTCACCTCGGTCTTTCCGACCCCGGTTGGTCCGGCAAACAGGAAGGAGCCAACGGGGCGATTTTCAGCGCCGAGCCCGGAGCGGGACAGGCGAATCGCATCGGTCAGCACTTCAATGGATCGATCCTGGCCAAACACGACCATCTTGAGATCACGCTCCAGATTACGCAGCACTTCACGATCCGAAGAGGAAACCGATTTTTCCGGGATCCGCGCAATGCTGGCGACTATGTTCTCAACATCGGAGACATTGACCGTCTTCTTGCGTTTCTTGTGAGGCTGGACCCTGAACTGGGCTCCCGCCTCATCAATCACATCGATCGCCTTATCCGGCAGGTGACGCTCGTTGATATATTTGGCAGAGAGCTCAACCGCCGCGCGCAGCGCCTTATTGGTATAGCGCACATTGTGATGCTCTTCATAGCGATCTTTAAGTCCCTGCAAGATCCGGGTGGTATCATCGATAGAGGGTTCCAGAATATCAATCTTCTGGAAACGTCGTGCCAGGGCGTGATCCTTCTCAAAGATCTGGTTGTACTCTGCATAGGTGGTCGAACCGATACAGCGCAGGGTACCGCTGGCCAACAACGGCTTGATGAGGTTCGCCGCATCCACCTGCCCACCGGATGCCGCGCCCGCACCTATGATGGTGTGGATCTCATCGATAAACAAAATTGCTCCCTCGGTGGTCTCCAGCTGACGCAACAAAGACTTGAAACGCTTTTCAAAATCGCCGCGATACTTGGTACCAGCCAGCAAGGAGCCGATATCCAGCGAATAGATGGTATGGCCCTTGATCACCTCAGGCACATCGTCATGGACGATCCGAAACGCCAATCCCTCAGCAATCGCCGTCTTACCGACTCCGGCCTCACCCACCAACAGTGGGTTATTTTTACGCCGCCGACACAGGATCTGCACCGCACGGGTCACTTCATCCTCACGACCGATCAGAGGATCGATACGCCCCTCTTCGACCTGCAGATTGAGATTGGTTGCAAAATTCTCAATCTGGGTGGTGGTACTCTCTTCCACCGACTGCTCACTCTCTCCCCCAAGGCTGGGTGGCAACCCACCACTGCTTTGTTCCTTGCGGATCCCATGGGAGATATAGTTGACGACATCCAGTCGGGTCACATTGGCTTTTTTCAGAAGATAGGCGGCCTGTGACTCCTGCTCACTAAAGATTGCCACCAGCACGTTGGCACCGGTGACCTCGGTCCGCCCCGAGGATTGCACATGAAAAACAGCACGTTGCAGAACCCGCTGGAACCCCAGGGTTGGTTGAGTCTCACGCTCACTATCGTCCGCAGGGATCAGGGGGGTGGTTTCTGCAACAAACTGGGTGATCTCCTGGCGCAGCGTCTCGAGTTCTACACCGCAAGCCACCAGGACTTCACTGGCAGATGGATTGTCCAGCAGAGCCAATAGCAGGTGCTCTACCGTCATAAATTCATGGCGAGCCTCACGTGCATCTTTAAACGCAAGGTTCAGCGTGTCTTCCAAATCCTTTCTCAGCATAGGCGCCTCCCCAAAGCAACCAGTACATTGTTATGGTGTCGGCTCAAACTGTTTCCATTGAGCAGAGCAAGGGGTAGTCGTTCTCCCTTGCATAATGATTGACCTGAGCCACTTTTGTTTCCGCTATATCATGAGTGTAGACACCGCAGACACCCTTACCTCGATAGTGGATAGTTAACATAATTTGAGTGGCGTCATCCAAATCCTTACTAAAAAATTTCTGCAAAACCTGTACCACAAAGTCCATCGGTGTGTAGTCGTCATTATTCAAGACGACCTGATACAACGAAGGCGGCTTTATCTTAGTTTTTCCGAGAGCCGTTTGCTGCTCTTTGAAAATCTGTTGCTGAACACTACTCATATTTGGATCTTAGTACCTTCTTAGCCAGGAGACTAAACACCAATTTATCAACATTAATGTTTAGATAGCGAACATTTTCGTTAACAACTTCTTGACTCGCTCAAAAGTTCCTCTAAACTGACGAAATTGTGACGCTCCGTCACGCATCAGGCGAGTCCTCGCTAATATTTATAACTTGGCAAGCGCCAGTGACTCAACGACTTTAAGGTTTTTCAAACAAAAGGATGTAAGAAGTATGGCAACCGGAACAGTTAAGTGGTTCAATAATGCCAAAGGATTTGGTTTTATCTGTCCGGAAGGTGGGGGAGAAGACATCTTCGCTCACTACTCCATTATCCAGATGGAAGGATATAAAACCCTCAAAGCAGGCCAGAGTGTTCATTATGAGGTCGAGGCCGGTCCTAAAGGCTTTCACGCAACCCTGATCGTGCCAGTAAGCACAGATCCCCAGCAACTCCCTGTGCAAACATCCGTTCCAACGGAGCTTGAAGAGTCTGAAGCTGTTCCCGCGTGACGCTTTTAGAATCTGCATCAGCACTTCTGAACCTCAAAGCAGGCCGCGCCTGCTTTTTTACTGTCCTGTGCCCGGTCGCTCTCTTTTGTGTCTCCGCCTCTTCTGCTAAACTGCCGGCAACTAATCTCGTTTGAATCAAGCTATGCCCACGCCTCGCCGCTCTGTTCGCAAACGCTCTCCAGGTCATAAAACAACTCGCAACGCCTCACCGGCAAAGTTGTCGAATGAACCCACCCGGATGATCCTGTTCAACAAGCCCTTTCAGGTCCTATGTCAATTTACTGACGAAGACGGAAGAATGACACTTAAAGATTTCATCCCCATTCCCGGCGTCTATGCCGCCGGTCGCCTGGACCGGGATAGCGAGGGGCTGTTGCTGCTCACCAATGATGGAAAACTTCAGGCAAAGCTGACCCAGCCCAAACGCAAAACAGATAAAAGCTACTGGGTGCAGGTCGAGGGGATCCCCAGTGAACAGAGCCTCGATGAGCTACGTCAGGGAGTTACCCTCAAAGATGGCCCAACCCTGCCCGCCAAAGTCCGGCGAATCGATCCCCCGGCGATCTGGCCCCGCACTCCGCCGGTCCGAGAGCGAAAATCTGTGCCTGACTGCTGGCTTGAGATCACCATCAACGAGGGGCGTAATCGCCAGGTACGACGGATGACCGCCCATATCGGTCACCCGACCCTGCGTCTTATTCGCCACCGGATTGGCCAGTGGAGCCTGGAGGGGTTAGAGCCGGGTCAATGGAGGGAGCTATGAGCTTTTCCCCCCATGTCACCGTGGCCTGCATCGTTGAAGCGAACCAGCGTTTTCTGCTGGTTGAAGAGTTCGATAGGGGCACCCGGGTGTTCAATCAACCGGCGGGTCACCTGGAGGCCGGAGAATCACTGATCCAGGCGGTGACACGGGAGCTCAAAGAGGAGACTGGCCTTGAGCTTGAGCCCGATGGCCTGGTGGGGACCTACCTCTTTACCAGCCCTCACAACGGCATCACTTACCTGCGTTTTTGCTTCTACTGCAAGTTGAATCAGCAGCCCATCGGGCATCGAGGAGATGATCCCGACGGTGATATCATCGCCTGCCACTGGCTGACCCGCCAGCAGATAGAAAAACTGGACAATCTTCGCTCGCCCCTGGTACTGCAGTGTCTTCAGGATTATCTCAGGGGGCAGCGCGCACCTTTAACCCTGGTACAAAGTGATCGGGACACATCTGTCCAATAAATGGGAAATTTGCTAAGATGCCCGGGTCTTTTAGCAAGTTATGCAAATCCATGAATCAAAAATCATCACAAAAAGTTATCATCGGCATGTCTGGCGGTGTTGACTCCTCCGTTTCTGCCTCCCTGCTACTTGAACAGGGCTACCAGGTGGAAGGCCTGTTCATGAAGAACTGGGAAGAAGATGACACGGATGAATATTGCTCAGCCTCAGAAGATCTCGCCGATGCCCAGGCGGTCTGTGACAAGCTGGGAATCGAGTTGCATACCATCAACTTTGCTGCCGAATACTGGGATAACGTGTTTGAACACTTCCTGTCTGAATACAAGGCAGGGCGGACCCCGAACCCGGATATCCTGTGTAATAAAGAGATCAAGTTTAAGGCTTTCCTGGAGTTTGCTGCCGAGGAGCTGGGTGCCGACTATATCGCCACCGGCCACTATGTCCGGCGTCACGACACCCAGGATGGCCATGTGCAGATGCTCAGAGGCTTGGATCACAACAAGGATCAAAGCTACTTCCTCTACACCCTGAGTGAAGATCAACTGCGCCAGAGCCTGTTCCCGGTCGGCGAGCTGGAAAAGCCGGAGGTGCGGGCAATCGCCGAAACCAAAGAACTGATCACCGCCAAGAAAAAGGACTCCACCGGGATCTGCTTCATCGGAGAGCGCAAGTTCCGTGACTTCCTGGCCCGCTACCTGCCTGCCCAACCGGGCGATATAGTTACGGTTGACGGTGAGGTGATCGGCAAACATCAGGGCCTGATGTACCACACCCTGGGTCAACGTAAGGGGCTTGGGATCGGTGGTCTGAAAAATTCCGGGGAACAACCCTGGTATGTGGTGGATAAAGATCTTGAGAACAACCAGCTGATCGTGGCTCAGGGGGATGATCATCCCCGCCTCTTTGCCAAAGGATTGATCGCCCGTCAGCTTCACTGGGTAGACCGTCAGCCTGTCACCCAGAGTCTGCGTTGCACCGTGAAAACCCGTTATCGTCAACAGGACCTCCCCTGTACCATCACTCCGGTCGATCCCGATACCATAGAGGTGATGTTTGACGAACCGCTTGCCGCCGTCACTCCCGGACAATCCGCCGTATTCTATCTGGGTGATATCTGTCTGGGTGGCGGAGTGATTGAAGCCCCCATCAAATAGAGAATAGGAAGCATAGTGAGCGATAAAATCACTTCTCAAACCCTCGCCTTTGCCGGAATCTGCCAGGCTGCGGCTCTGGTTCAGCAACTGGCGCGCCAGGGTAATTGTGATGATCAGGAATTCTATCAAACCCTGCACAGCATTATTGAGACCGATCCTCAAAACCCCCTTGCTGTGTTCGGAAGCCACCAGCACCTGCGACTGGGTTACCAGACCATCATTAACCAGCTCAGTGCCGAGGCATCGGATCGTAATGGCGAAATCACCCGCTACATCGTGGGTCTCATCGCCCTGGAGAGTAAGATCGGCAAACGCCGGGATCTGATGAATATGCTGGGCGAGCGGGTAAGCCAGGTCAAACGTCAGCTCACCCATTTTGATCTCACATCTGAATCGGTGCTGGCCAATCTCGCCAGCATCTACAGTGACATTATCAGCCCGAATGGGCCAAAAATTCAGGTTGCCGGGACCCCCCTATATCTCCAGCAACCTGTCTATCAGCACAAGATCCGCGCTCTGCTGCTTGCCGGCATCCGGGCCTGTGTCTTGTGGCGCCAGGTCGGAGGGAGACGACACCACATCATCTTCTCCCGTAAAAAACTGACCCAGCAAGCACAAAAAATGATCACCCAGTTCTAAGCCCCCTAAGGAGTTTGTGAATGAAACTGTCGGCATTGACCGCGATTTCCCCTATCGATGGACGCTACGGTAGTAAAACTGAGCAACTGCGTTCAATCTTCAGCGAATATGGCCTGATCCGCTTTCGGGTAGAAACTGAAGTGCGCTGGTTGCAACAGCTGGCACAACACCCTGCCATTAAAGAGGTTCCCTCTTTCTCTGAAGATGCCTACCAGAAACTGGAATCGATCATCACTGAGTTTGGTGAAGCCGATGCCGAGATGATCAAGACCATCGAGCGCACCACCAATCATGACGTCAAAGCGGTTGAGTACTACCTCAAAGAGAAGGTCTCCGGACACCCTGAGCTGGAAGCCGTAAGCGAATTTATTCACTTTGCCTGTACCTCCGAAGATATCAACAATGTCTCTCACGCCCTGATGCTCAAGGAAGCACGCGAGCAGGTGATCCTGCCGTTCTGTAACCAGCTGCATGATGCGATTGCTGCCCTGGCGACTGAGCTGCGTGATGTACCCCTGCTGTCACGCACTCATGGCCAACCCGCCAGCCCCAGCACCATGGGTAAAGAGATGGCGAACTTTGCCTACCGTCTCAAGCGCCAGATCCGTCAGATCGAATCGTGCGAAATCATGGCTAAGATCAATGGTGCCGTTGGCAACTACAACGCACATCTGAGCGCTTATCCGGATATCAACTGGCACAATTTTGCCCAGCAATTCATCGAGCAGCAGGGCCTGACCTGGAACCCTTATACCACCCAGATCGAGCCCCACGATTACATCGCAGAGCTGTTCGATGCCCTGGCGCGCTTTAATACCATACTGCTCGACTTTGATCGGGATATCTGGGGTTACATCGCCCTGGGTCACTTCAAGCAAAAAACCGTGGCCGGAGAAATTGGCTCCTCCACCATGCCGCACAAGGTCAACCCCATTGACTTTGAAAACTCCGAAGGCAACATTGGTCTGGCAAACGCCCTGTTCAGCCACCTGGGCAGCAAGCTTCCGGTCTCTCGCTGGCAGCGTGATCTCACCGACTCTACCGTGCTGCGTAACTTAGGAGTTGCCATCGGTTACTCGCTAATCGCCTATCAGTCGACCCTCAAGGGGATCGGTAAACTTGAGATCAACCTGGCACAACTAGCTGCCGAGCTGGACCAGAACTGGGAAGTTCTGGCCGAGCCGGTTCAGACCGTGATGCGCCGCTATGGGATCGAAAAGCCTTACGAGAAGCTCAAGGAGCTGACCCGGGGCAAGCGCGTTGATGCACAGGCGATGCAGCAATTCATCGACTCTCTGGATCTGCCCGAGCAGGCCAAGCGGGAGCTTAAGGCGATGACCCCGGCCAACTATATTGGGGCAGCACCGAGCCTGGTCGATAAGCTCGGCGAGTATTAATTTAAGCTCTGACTACCCGCAAAAAACCCGGCATCTACCGGGTTTTTTATGGCTTGGACGATTAGCAAGATCGCACAGGGAAGCGATCAATAGTAATAGTAGAGACCCACATAGAGCTGATTATCCGGATCCGTCACCACTGGATTACCGGAGTCATCCTGTTCACTGAAGATCTTGTGATTAAACACATACTCGGTCACCGCAAATATATTTGAGGTGAAGTTGTACTTAGAGCCAAGCACCAGGTTGTTAGAAAAGGTTGAGCTCACACCTGAAGGCACATCTCCATCAGAGGCTTTCTGGTAGCTATATTCAGCATAAGGAGTCCACTGCTTAAAGTGGTGCTGAATACTCAATACCACCCCATTGGATGCAATATCCTGAGTTTTGCTGGCATCCGGCACATCTGTATTCTTAATGGTCATATATTCATAGCTTGCAGCCAGTTGCAGCCCCTTAAGATTATAGGTGCCGCCAACGGACCAGTTCACTTCGTGAACACCGGTCTCAAAGCTCACCGACTGAACTCCGGCTGCCAGATCTAACACACCGGCAGTTTTGAAATCATAGGGATGCTCTACCGAGGCCTCAAACACATTGGTACGCACCGCATCCTTGGTACCATAAGTTTGCCAGAAGGTATCCGCATCTCCCGAGGCATGGGCACCGGCGGTAAACTGCAAATTATACCCATGCACTGATACGGCATAGTTCACCACACCCTGCTCAAAGCTGCGATCCTCATAGCTATCTCCGCCAAAGTACCAGACGATATCTGCAATTTCGCACGGAATGCTAAAGGCTCCCGCCTGTTGACCAAAGGTCAATGTACCGTATTCATGCCCGTTAAAACCCGCGTAAGCCTGCCTGGAATCAAAGGTTCCGTCACTGCTGCGCTCGGCTGCAACATCCCAGGCAATTGAACTGACCGCATCCCATTGCTCGTTTAACTTCTGGGTTAAATCAAACCCTAAACGGGCACTGGCGGTAAAGTGGGTGTTATCTCCCTCACTGCCGGGGTTATCTGTGGGGCGGGCATTATTATCATGCCCGGTAAGAAAGCGTGGATTGACCCGTCCATAAAGACCGACGGTACTCCCATCTTTAGAATAAATCGTGGTGGTTGCATTCGCCGCGGCGCTTGCACAAAGAGCCGCAACCACGACTGCAGTAGCTGTTTTTTTCATAGATCTGTCACCTAAAGAAACAATTAAACAAAAAAAGATCTAATTATTTCGGGTTCTTTATTCCCGTTTTTATTATTCCCTGTACCGGATATACCCCGAAAAGGTGAAGCACTCAGATTTTTGGCACACTCAAAGAGCCATCAGATAAATGGCATATTTGTATCGAATCATGATGAATAGGATATACCTATATGAAAAGATCCATGAATAAAGCATGGCCCATCATATGAAACAGTGAAAAAATAAACCTCTGAAATGCAGTTATAGCACCTTAATTAAGCTCCCTCTTACAGTTTTATATCTTCAGCTGCATGTCATGTTCTGTCATGAGCTAATTAACCCTATCACTGGAAAAAAATGCGTTCAATGAAAATTTGATATCAATCACATATTTATGAAAGTAAACAACTATAGAGCAAGTTAAATTTTAACCAGAGCCTCCACCTCTGAATCCATAAGCCAACCCCCGATATCCAATAGCAAAAACCCTAATGACCGAATTAAATACCCTTTAAATATCAACACAATAGACACCAGACCGTGATAAGGACCGCATTCGCAACACCAAATGACGAATTAAATATCATTCGAATTTAGTTCTGTAATACTCTATGAATAAACTTTTATTCCCATCATCCTCAGCGGAGTAACTGAATGAATAACAAAAGTATTTGCAAACGCCACTTCTTTATTAGGAAACCTGAAATAACTCACCTCTAGTCTAACGATCAAAATAAAAAACAAGACTTAGCACTGACCTCCACTAAAGAGTAACGGTTTGTAACCCGTCGTTTACTTGTTGATTAATAAGATATCACTATGTTAGTTTCTAGGAGGTTAAACAGAGCGCGTTATATGTATAGGTTATGCCAGCAATCAAGTCGCCATCGTGAATGATTTTTTATCCATGGAGTTCACCGAAAAAAACATTCAGCTTGTTTACCGGCATGATATCTAATAATTCATACTACATGCCTGTGCATTTATGAGATAAATTTCTCTATCACACGCTCTGAGAATATCGATAAATAGCCTTCATCCCGACCCATGCTGTGACAGGGACCTTTACCAAGGAGCCACTATGTTTCATTTCAATCGGGCTACAGCCTCTGTGCTGATCGCAGGAGCAAGCCTATGCTCATTGCAACTCGTTCATGCTGCCGAAGTTCCCTCCGGAGTTAAGCTTGCCAAAGAGCAAGTGATTCACATCAATAATGATGCTGAACCCCAATCTCTCGATCCCCAGAAAGTATCCGGACTATACGGCGGCACTATCGACAATGATCTGTTTGAGGGACTGGTTATTGCCTCACCTGAGGGTGGAGTCAGACCCGGAGTTGCTAAAGATTGGCACGTCAGCAAAGATGGTAAGACTTATACCTTTCACCTCAGAGAAGATGCCCGCTGGTCTGATGGATCCCCGGTCACAGCCGAAGATTTTGTTTATTCATGGCGGCGCGCCGTTGATCCTAACACCGCCGCCCCCTATGCCGGCTATGTCGCTATGGCCAACCTGAAAAACGCTCAGGCAATTATCGACGGTAAAAAATCACCAGAAACTTTAGGTGTCAAAGCCATCAATGCACACACGCTGCAAGTAACCCTGGCTCAGCCCGTCTCCTACTTCGTGCAAATGCTGCAACACCATATCTTCTCCCCGGTTCCCGAGCGAATCATCTCTAAATGGGGTGATCACTGGACCCGTCCCGAACACATGGTGAGTAATGGCGCCTATAAGCTCGATAACTGGGTGGTGAATGAAAAAATAGTCCTAAAACCTAACCCGGAATACTGGGATCACAACAACACTGTTGTTCAGGAGGTCGATTACCTGCCGATTACCGATGAGCAGGCGGGAATCAACCGCTTTATGGCCGGAGGTGTCGATGTCACAAGTGTTCCGGCCATGCAGGTACACCGGATGAAAAAGCTCTATCCCCAGGAGCTTCACCACTCCCCAAGCTTAACCGTCAACTACCTCTCTTTTAATACCCGCAAACCACCCTTTAATGATGTCAGGGTGCGCAGAGCCCTCTCCTATGCCATCGACAGGGAGGTAATTGTCAAAGATGTGTTGATGGATGTAGGCTATCAAGCCGCCTATAGCTTTACCCCCCTTATTACCCACGACTTTATTGCCCCTAAGCTGCCATGGTCACAATGGACCCAAAAGCAGAGGGATCAAAAAGCCAGAAAGCTGCTGAAAGAAGCGGGCTACAGCGCCAGCCACCCCTGGTCTTTCACACCACCTACACCAAGACGCCATCGGTAAAACGCTTGAATGTTGCCATGGGCGCGATGTGGCAGCAGGCTTTCGGCCCCATGGTGAAGATCAGCTACGACAATCTGGAGTGGAAAACATTTCTGGATAGAGTCAATCATGGCCAGTTCGAGGTGGTCTCCATGGGCTGGTCGGCAGACTTTAACGACCCAGCCACCTTCCTTGGGATCATGCGCTGCTCTGATGGCAACAATAGTGCCGGCTGGTGTGATCCTGCTTTTGACAAACTGCTCGATGATGCAAGAGCAACCAATAATGAAAAGCGTCGCATTAAAGATTATCAGCAAGCGGAAGCCATCATAGAGCGGCAGTTCCCGATGACCGGTATCTATGGCTCGGGTGGAAACAAGCTGGTCAAATCTTACGTGGGTGGCTACTCCTTTAACCCCATGGGGATGCGTTACTCAAAAGATCTCTACATCAAGGCCCACTCCTGAATCCGCTTCTCGGGAGCCCCAAAATGGCGCTTAGCGCCATTTTGGGACTGTTATCAGGATTTCAGGCGCCTCGCGCCCAGATAGAGCTTGCTCCAATACGTTGCATTCAGATCACTGAGTTGCAGGTAGGGGGCATTTTTTCCCTGGTTATCGGAGACGGTGGCATCGATAAACAGCAATTTGTCGTGCTGCTTTTTGAGGAACATCCCCACATGGGTCACTCTGTCCTTGCCAAAAAACAGCAGATCACCCGGATGCAAAGCGTTGCGTTTTACCGATAGAAAACCCTTCCACTGGGCCTGGGGGCCAGAGTCGCGTGGCAGGATAACCCCCATGGTTTTATACATCTGCTGCACAAAACCTGAACAATCAAAACCAAAGCTAGAGCTCCCTCCCCAGGTATAGGGGGTTCCGATAAAGCGGGTCGACAGGCTTACCATGCGTATTATCGCGATGGCGATCACCGAATAATATGATGTCGATCACCTCAACATCCCGTCTCACAGACTGGGTTATTTTTTACCCTGAGTGATCGGCATCCGTCAACTCTGCGGTGATTTTTCTCATCGATTCTCCGCATAATTCTACACGGATCGCTCCATGAACCAGACGATCCAGGATCGCATCCGCATGGGTTGATTCACCGATCATTGTGTGCCAGTGCTCCAGCGGAAGCTGGCTGCCGATCAGTGTGGCTCCGTGACCATGGCGAGCATCGATTAACTCCAGTAGATCGCTACGCTGAAGCGCATTCAGCGACTCCAGTCCCCAGTCATCGAGGATCAGAAGCGGCGTGTTTCTCAACTGAACCATCAGCTTTCGATAGCTGCCATCAGCCTGAGCCAGCTGCAGTTGCTCCAGCAGCTCTTTAAACCGGAAGTAGCGAACCCCGAGTCCCTGCAGACAGAAGTGATGGCCCAGGGCGCAGGCCAGATAGGTTTTCCCGCACCCGGTCGCCCCGGTCAGGATCAGAGTCTGCCCCAGGCTAAGCCAGTATCCCTCTGCCAGTGAGCGGATCTGGGCTCTATGCAAGCCGCGATCACTTCGATAATCCAGTTGCTCCAGATTTGCCTGCAGCCGGAATCGGGCCTGCTTGATAAGGCGCTCGATCCGCCGCTGAGACCGATCCGTCAGCTCCTGCTCCAGCAGCAGGCTGAGTCGCTCTTCGAACCCGAGTTCCTGGTAGTGCCCGGGTTGCTGATGTTGCCTTTCCAGGGCATCCCGGATACCACTTAGTTTCAGCTCCCGAAGTTGCTGTTTGAGTTGTTCTGTCATCTTTGATCCTTAGTGATAGTAGCCTGAGCCACGGATATTGAGGTGAGTGAGCTCCGCCAGACGATCCGGCTGAGTTTCGGGCAGTGGCTGGCCATCCAGCCCCTTTTCCAGGATGGAGCGGATCCCTTTCTGATAGTAAACGCCCGTTCGGTCTGCTCGCTGGCAGGCCGCTTCTAAGCGGGGGCGTCCATATCGCTTTTCCAGGTTGAGGATCCCAAGGCTGGCCCGATATCCAAGCTCCGGGTGGGACTTTCGGTAGAGCAGCTGTTTGATCACCGCAAGCGTGGAGGGGCCTATCTCCTGAGCCCAGTTCAGAAAGCGTCCCGGGGTCCATTGCATCTGCTTTTGGTGTGCGACCGGCATATGATCGGGGTGGGTGGTTTGCCCTCCCTGCTGATAGCTGCGTGGATGTGTCGCGACACAGCGACCACCATGATAGATCCGTACCAGGTTGTCGCAGATATGCGCTTCAAGCTTGCGTTTGAGCAGGGTATAGGGAACCGAGTAGTAGTGCTTGTCGAGCTCGATGTGATAGTCGATATGAACCCGAACCGCCTTCACCCGGGTGAACTGATAGGGGTTTTGAGGCAGCGATTTGAGCACCGGTTTGTCTAGCAATTCAAACTGTGATTTACGGCTTCCCGGCAGCTTCTTGAACGGGCGATTGTTCAACTCGGTGAGCAGAGCCCCGATCCGCTGGTTTAGCTGAGCCAGACTGAAGAAGGTCTCATGGCGCAGTTTTGCCAGGATCCAGCGCTCAACGATCTGCACGCCCACCTCAGCCTTGGCTTTATCTTTGGGCTTGTAAGGACGGGCAGGAAGCACTGCAACACCATAGTGTGCAGCCAGCTGCTGATAGGTAGGATTGAGATCTGGCTCGTAGCGACACGCTCTACTGACTCCGCTTTTGAGATTATCCGGAACGATCATCTCTGGTACTCCCCCCAGAAATTCGAAGGCCCGTTTATGGCTCATCACCCAGTCTTCCAGCCCCTGACTCAAGGTTGCATCGGCGTAGGTGTAGCTGGATGCACCCATCACAGCGACAAAGATCTGAGCCCGACGCTCCTCCCCAGTCCTCGGATCCACGATGGGCACGGTTGGACCGCAGTAATCAACAAACAGTTTTTCACCGGCTTTATGGCTCTGACGCATTGAGGGAGACTGGCATTTACGCCACTCACGATAACGCATGCAGTAATGGTTATAGCTGTAGTGGTTCTTGGGATGTCGCTCAGCATACTCCTCCCACAGGAGTTGTAGCGTCATCCCTTTGCGTCTGAGCTCCTGATGGGCCACGGCCCAATCCGGCAGAGGAGGTGTCTGACGAACCGTGATCCGGGTCTCAAGGAACTCACGGCGCAGCCGCTCTTCATCCCACTCAGCAGGCAGAGGCCATTGGCATAGCCCCATCTGTTGGGCCCTTTTGCAGTAATTGGACACAGTCGACGGAGACACAGACAGGCTGCTTGCGATCTGGCGGTGACTCAGGCCGCCTTGGTACTTGAGTCTGAGGATCTCTTTGAGTTTTCGCATGGTGATATGCACCGTTGGCATGGCTGGCTCTCCGCTCGAGGTCAAACAGAGAGCATAGCCGGTTAAAAAAACACCTGCGAAACGGGAGTTGAAATGAATAACATTTCGGTCGGGACTGCATAATATTCATGCCGATCACCCAATAATATAAAACTCAAAAGTGATCGCCATCGATATTATTGAGCGATCGCGATCGATATTATTCAGTGATCGCTATCGATCTTATTGGGTGATCGCGATGGACCAAAAAACGCATACCATCTGTGGAATCGAAAGATTGTAGCGCCCCGGGTGGATATCCCCCTCTGTATCCAGGCCTTTTTGCCATCCAGTAGTTTCACTTCAATCCAGCGCTGCTGTCCCTGCAAAGAGCTTCCCTGAGCCGCCAGCTCTACACCGAAGGGCAGCGTGAGCAAGGGTTTGTGCTGAGCGGTGCTGGGAGTTTGATAGATATGAACCTGACGGTTGGCCGTGGTCAGAGGCTGTGAGTTCTTATAATAGTGATCTGTTTGTGCTACGGCCGAACGCGCCACCCAGCCACGGTATTGATCCGGTGTTTCGACATACAGCCAGTGAGGCTTGGTTTGAAGCACCCGGATTTTCTCCCCATAGAGGGCCTGAGAGACCACAGGACTTTCCAGTGCCGGAGACTTAAAGAGGTTAGTCACCGGCAGGGAGACCCTCTGGGAGGCAAAAACAGTGTGCGATATCAGCAGCAACACGCCGGCAGCCCAGAGTCGCTTCATCGGTATCAAATCCATTCTCAATTCCTTTTCAGAGTTTCTGAGTAGCATAATCTACCACCTCGCTCCAATCCTGGGATCCCTTTTCGAAAACACCAGCATAAATTCCCCCTACCTTGCGTTTCCCTGCTCAATCAATGAGCAAGCTGACTGTATGCCGATGATTTAGATACGTGAATCCCGGGAAAGCTGATAGGATGGTTACAGGCCCGATCTTATGGAGGTAGCATCATGAAAGTAACCGCGGAACAGTTGATGGATGTTATCGAGCAGTTTGCCGAAGAGAATGGCCCCGATGAACTGGCTCCAATCCTGGCCAACTACCTGGTTGCCATCACCCATCATTCGAAACATGAAGTGATAGAGTTTCAGGCAGAGCTTGGATCTGTCGTGGTCTCAGGAAAACATCTGAGCGCTCCACCACAGCTCCACTAACCCTGGTTATATCCCTGAGATAGGGCGATAGCCGCCATGGCTTTCGCCCTTTTGTTTAAAATGAAGAGCCCGGCTCTTGTAAAAAAGCCAGCTCCTCAGCAGTCGACTCCCGACCCACAATGGCGTTACGGTGAGGGTAACGGCCAAACCTGTCGATAATCGCCTTGTGGCGCTTTTCATATTCGAGCGTCGACTCCATCCCGACCTCATCAAAGATCAGCAGCGCATGCTCATGGATCGCGGCCGACTCACTGTGCATGAATGGCATATACAGGAACTGGCGCTCGACCCGCTCAAGCTCAACCGCGATCCCACGGCGCAGGGCTTCCTGGGCAAGGATGAGTGCCATCCCATCATAAGCAAAAGCCTGGGGCTTATCGCGATAGATGTTACGGGAAAACTGATCCAGCACGATCACCTCAGCCAGCCGTCCCTTGGCATGGCCCCTCCAGCGGGAAAGCTCCCCCGCTGCGGCGGCACGGTGGATATGTCCAAAACGCTCATTAATCAGTGCATCAAATGCCGGGTCCTTGTCAAACCACTGCTTGGGAGTACACTCCTCAAACCAGAACTTAAGAACCGCCAAATAATCCATATCGTTCTCCCAGCTCAATCTTTATACGGCCTGTGTCTCAGCCAGCAACTCTGCGGCGTCCTGATAGAGCCATTGTCCCGCGTTCCTTAGCTCTGCCCAGATACAGTCCCCCAGATCATAGTGCCACCACTCCCCCTGGTAATTGGCAAACCCAAGTGTTTTCATCATATTAAACAGGGTGCGCCGGTTTTTCTGTGCCTCAAGCCAGCGTTTTTCACTAAAGGGGAGCTCCTCAGACCAGGATGTCTCAAAAAAACGGGTCTGGGCAACCTGAGTTAAATCATCAAACTCACAACCATAATCAAGCATCTTGCCGGTTTTGAGCTCAAACAGCGCCAGATCGATGGCACCGCCACTCTTATGGGGAGGGATGGCGTAATGACCCTTATCCGTCGGGTGAGCACAGAATTTACGGGTATAACTCTCGACCTGCTGCAGATCCCAGTCACTATGTTCCCGCCAGATGGAGTCCCGGATATGCTCAAAAATGGCCAGAGAGGTGGCGCCATTACGGTAGGTATCGAAAATAAGGATCCCCTGAGATTCAGGGATCAATTCAAGCATCCGGTACAGTCGCTCTAATACCGAGCGGCGAACCCACATCAAAGGCAATGCCCCATCGAGCCCCACCCGATAGTATGAGTTTTCCAACCGCCAACGTGGATGTTCAGGCAGAGTCACCAGCTCCTGCTGCTCACAAAGTGCTATACACTCTTGCTCGGTGGCCTGCTGATAATCAGCCACAATCGGTTGCTCAAATTGGCTCATAGATCCCTTCTCACTATCTGTATTTAGGTTTGTATCCGTACGGATAAGAATGAGCGAGGAACTATAGCACTCAGAGAGGACACTCCCAAGTGAAGCCGGGTACAGAGAGCTGGGTCTCCCTTATGCTGGATATTACCTCAGGCTTAAAGCGTTACCGGCCCTAAGGTTTTTTTGGGGAGGAGTCCCCTCCGGTCAGCCAATCGACCCTTTGAAACTCGGGCTGGGGATACTGGTAAAAACCACGCCCCACCTTGATCCCCAGCTCTCCGCGCTTGATTTTCTCCTTTAGCAGAGCACAGGGAGCATCTGCCGGATCAGCTGATTTTTCAAAATAGAGCAGCTCGATATCCTGCACCACATCCAGACCAACCATATCCATCATCCCAAAGGGACCAATGGGAGAGCGAGTCGCAATCATCCAGGCCCGATCCACGTCCTGAAAGCTACACACCCCCTCATCAACCAGTTGCAGGCACTCACGCTTGATCGCATGCCAAACCCGGTTGAAAATAAACCCCATACTCTCTTTACTCACCATCAGCGGGGTCAGGTTAAGCTGGCAGCAAAAGTCCCTGAGCTGCTTGATACACTCGGGTTTGGTGTTATCTGTTCCCATGATTTCAACCATGGGCCGTTGCCAGATCGGCGGATAAAAATGCATGTTGACGATCCGCTCTTTCAACTTGACACTCGGCTCCAACTGACTCACACAGATAGCCGAACTGTTGGTGGCCAGGATGCAGTGCTCCGGCACCAGCGCATCCAGATCGGCAAATACCCGCTGCTTGAGGACAAGTTTCTCGGGAACGGATTCAATCACCAGATCCGCATCCGATACCGCCAGGTGCAGGCTATCAATGATATGCAGTCTCGCCAGTATCTCTGCAGGCTCCTCCTCCAGTAGCTCTTGTTCACTACGGTGGGCTAAAATTTCCCGAAACGTCAGATCAGCCTTCTGCAGGGCATCCGGGCTATGATCATAGACCCAAACATCATGACCATGACTGGCACAATATAGGGCAATTTGTGATCCCATGAAGCCTGCACCAACCACACAGATGCGTTCAATTGAGTTATCCATCGAGCCTCCCAGCCTGGCGATCACCCGCACCAGAGTTTTCATCTTCAGTACGTTAATGAGTTTGGCACGCATATCGGCGAGGATCTAGCCAATGCCCTATGGCAACCGGCCTATCCAGACATTTAACAGGAGGCAACTTGCATCTATTCTTATAGATCAGAAGAGGGATCATTCGGTTGGATCTGCAATGAATGCATGCAATGGGAATGCAATTGAGGTTAAAACGACTCGCCGCTCCCGGCAAACCAGCTCCCCTTGCCAAAGAGCGAGCATAACTGCCTTTTTGTGGCTACTGCTGCTCCTTATCAGCGGTCAGGCTAATGCTTCGGAACCCAAACCACGGGTAGTGTGGGCCGATGTAGTCCTGCCCCCCTATCACCATATACCTGATGGCCCATGGAAAAACCTGGGGATCACCGATGGGATCAGCGCAATGCTGATGCAACAGATGCCAGGCTTTGAGCATGAGAGAAAAATAATGTCGGGAGAGGCCCTGTTTAACTGGTTCAAGAAACGCCCCAATGTATGTAATCCCGCCTTTAAAAAAACCAAAGAACGCGAATCCTTTCTCTACTACTCAATCCCCAGCGTTTTTATCCCCGCCAATGGCATCGCATTTCTCAGCAAGAACACCTCACACTTTGGCAAGAAGTGCGCTTCGCTTCAATCTCTGTTAAGGGATCCCCATCTCAAAATCGGTATCTCCAGAGAGAGGGCCTATGGCAAAGCCATCGACAACCTGCTGAAGGCGAACAGCGGCCAGCTCAATATGGTGCGGGTTTCAATGGGAGGTTCAACGGATCGCCTGCTCGAGATGATCCTGCGTGAACGCATCGACTATGCCCTGGGTTACGCCGTTGAGTTTGGTTTTTTCACCCTGCAGCTTGAGAGCCAGTCTAAGATTAAGTTTCTTCCTATCTGCGAGGCCTCGGGCTATACCTATTCACACATCGTTTGCTCAAAGACCCCCGAGGGAAAGAAAATCATTCACTCGGTCAACCAGGCCCTTCTCAAATTGCGACCGCAACAAGACTATCGCCAGATCATCGAACGCTGGCTCACTCCGGATTTTATACCCAGCTATCGCACCGCCTATGACCGACAGTTTCTGACTAAGACAGGTACCTCTCAATCAGACTCACCGGTCACAGACACAGACGAATAAAGAAGATTGCAGCTGAGCTCAACACATAGCCTGCTGATAATCGGGGGAGCGGGGTGAATACTCCATCAGAAGCTCGGATCGCTGAGTCGTTTCATCGATGAGTTCACGACTGATCATAAAGCCCTGATGCTGACAAAAACGCACGGCCACATCATTGTCGGCAAAGATACGCAGCACCAGTCGTGAGCGCAGCCCCTTGGCTTTTTCCAGCATCTGTTTACCCACCCCTCGCCCCTGTTCATTGGGGCGAACAAACAGGGCTACCAGGTAGTCCCCTACCAGGGCCATGAAGCCAACCACTTCCTGCTGCTCCTCAGCAACCCAGATCTCGGCACAATGCAGATAACGCTTTTGAGCCTCCTCCTGATGCAGCCACCAAAAGGAAGCCGAGATGAAATCACACGCCTGAAGTGAAGAGAGCAACCATACCTCCAGCAGAGCATCCATATCCTGTTGTCGAAATGGCCTGATCATAAATTCCGTTTCCATCCTTGGTACGTATCAATGATTTTAAGAAGATGACAACTGATTATTCCATCGCCAATCTGGCAGGCTGTGAGTCAGCTCCACTTTTTTATTTGAGAATGTCGAACTGGTCACACGCAAAAATTACAGTAGAATTGCAGGGTCAATCATTCATGAGATCCCCCTATGTGGTTTAAAAACATTCAGCTTTACCGCTTCTCCAAGCCTTTTTCCCTCAGCGCTGAAGAGTTGGAAAAACAGTTAGCCCAGGACCAGTTTACTCCCTGTGGCAGTCAGGACCTTAGCCGCTTTGGCTGGAGCTACCCCATGGGTAAAGAGGGTCAGCTTTTCACCCATGTATGTGGCAACAACATACTGATCTGTGCCAAAAAAGAGAGTAAGATCCTTCCCGCCTCGGTGATCCGCGAAGAGATGCAGGAGAAGATTGAACACCTGGAGATCGAGCACAATCGCCCCCTCAAGAAAAAAGAGAAGGAAGCGATCAAGGAGGAGGTCACCCAGACCCTGCTGCCTCGTGCCTTTAGCCGCAGTGAGCGAGTCTTTGCCTGGATCAACCCGGAGCAGGATCTCATCGCCGTGGATTGTGCCTCAATCAAGAAAGCCGAAGAGCTACTCTCACTGCTGCGCAAGAGCATCGGCAGCGTTCCTGTCATCCCCTTTGCCCCACAAAAGCCAGCCGAAGTCACCATGACCGACTGGATCAAGAATGGCCAGCTTCCGGCAGGTTTTGAAGTTGAAAACGAGGCTGAGCTCAGAGCCGCAACCGACGAGGGAGCGATCATCCGCTGCCGCCACCAGGATCTGAGCAGTGATGAGATCCTCTCGCACCTTGAGGCTGGTAAATGGGTGACCAAGCTCGCCCTGAACTGGCGGGAGACCCTGAGCTTTGTGTTAGGGGATGATCTCAGCCTGCGTCGACTGAAATTCAGCGATGAATTTAAAGAGCAGCTCGAGGAGCATGAAGATCCGGCCGCACGCTTTGACAGTGACTTTGCACTGATGACCGGTGAGCTCAGCTCATTTTTTAGTGAGCTCTTCACCCTGTTTGCCGCGGAGCAAACGGAGCCCTCGGCAGAAGAAAGTTCCCAGGACTCCCGGGAGCCAGCCGAAGAT
Source organism: Dongshaea marina (assembly GCF_003072645.1). Classification (NCBI taxonomy): domain Bacteria; kingdom Pseudomonadati; phylum Pseudomonadota; class Gammaproteobacteria; order Aeromonadales; family Aeromonadaceae; genus Dongshaea; species Dongshaea marina. The sequence continues at coordinate 1,879,798 of NZ_CP028897.1, read as the reverse complement.
CTTCCCTGGTAACCCAATCCGGACGGGGCCTTGGGCCCCTTCTCACCTTCTACCCCGCCAACCTCTACACTTAAGATACTAACCATCAACCCATGTGCTGACCGATGAAGGAATACTGGATATTCATCGCTCTGTTAACCGCTACCACCCCAGCCCCGGCAGCAGACTCACTGAATGCGGATATCCGTCATCGTCCCCCTGAGATGATCCTCGAATCCAAGAGTAAGAGCAGCGGCCCGCTCAAAACGATTATCGAGGAAGCGGTATCTGCCATAGGCTTTAAGATTAAATGGCGGGCAGCGCCCTTCCCCAGAAGCTTACATGGCCTTAAGTATGGCAGTGTAGATATAGTGCCACGCTTGATCCGTACCAGGGAGCGTGAAGAGTTCGTCCTCTACCTGGGACCCATCGGCTGTCAAACCAAGGATATTCTGTTTCTGGTCAAAAAGGGTCAGGAATCTCTCATTAATCGCTATGAGGATCTGTACTTGATAAAAGTAGGCGTCAAACGCGCTACAGCTTATTTCCAACCTTTTGATAGCGACAGCAAGATCGATAAAGATCAGCAAAAAGACGATGCCAATATGGCGGGGATGTTTATGCGCGGGCGTTTTAAGACCATGGCGGTCCTGGATAAGACCGCGATCGAGTCGGCCCTCAGCGCCCATGAGTTCAATGACTATAGCTATGCAAACTATCGTTACCGCCAGGTGATTGGTAACTATTACGGGATGTCGCGCCTTTCAGCCCACGCCAAACAGTATGAAAAGCTCAATACAGTGATCAAACAGATGGCAACATCCGGAAGGGTTGCCGAGATCTATCAAAGCTATCAGGCAGCACCACCATCTCTGGCCAGCTGCAATTAAACCGCCATTAACCTCACCGGTGAGATTCTGAAACGGTCAGAGTGAAAACAGCTATTGCAGCAACCAATGCACCAGATTGGGTGCATTGATCTTGCCCTGAACCATCAGCTGAAGAATGACCCCCAAGGCTACGATGGCAAAAACACTCCCTGAAAAACGCAGCCACTCCCAAAAAGAAGATCGTTCCTTGTCCATAAGTCCCTCCCTCCAAAGGTTAAAAAATTGATCCTACCGCATCTTTGACTAATAACAAAGCTGTCCGTGAGCAAGATCACAAAACAGGATATTTAATGAAAATAGCTTTAAATTACAGAAGGATTTATTACTTTAAGCCCGCAGGTTGAATAAACATCAATATTTTCACAGGCAGGCGAATCGGCCGATGGAAAAATCAGGGGTGAGCAGGAGACTCAGGGGGAAAAATAGAAAAAAGACAGAGGATTTACTCCTCTGTCTTTTGATAGAAATGGTTTTTACTGCTTAGCCAGGTGCAACCAGGTATCCACCACAGTATCCGGGTTCAAAGAGATACTGCTGATCCCCTGCTCCAGTAACCAGGCTGCAAAATCCGGGTGATCTGACGGCCCCTGGCCACAGATCCCGACATATTTACCGGCTCTTTTAGCGGCATCAATGGCCATCGCCAGCAGCGCTTTCACCGCATCGTTACGCTCATCAAAGATCTCCGCCACCAGGCCCGAATCCCGATCCAACCCCAGGGCGAGCTGGGTCATATCGTTGGAGCCAATAGAGAAGCCATCAAAGTACTGCAGGAACTGATCGGCCAACAGAGCATTTGATGGAAGTTCACACATCATAATTACCTTGAGCCCCCGCTCTCCGCGCTTGAGACCATTAGCCACCAGCAACTCACTGACGGAGCGGGCCTCAGAAACGGTTCGTACAAAGGGGATCATCACTTCAACGTTGGTCAACCCCATCTGTTCACGCACCCGCTTAATTGCCTGACACTCCAGGGCAAAGCAGTCACGAAAATCATCAGAGATATAGCGCGCCGCCCCCCGGAATCCAAGCATGGGGTTCTCTTCATGGGGCTCATACTCGCTGCCCCCGATGAGGTTGGCGTACTCGTTGGATTTAAAATCGGACATCCGGACAATCACCCGCTCCGGCCAGAAGGCTGCCGCCAGGGTAGCCACTCCCTCGGTCAGCTTATCGACATAAAAGTCAACGGGAGACTCGTAACCTGCGATCCGTGGTTCAATCTGCTCTCTGAGCTCCTGAGGCTGCTGGTCAAAGTTCAGCAGTGCCTTGGGGTGAATACCGATCATCCGGTTGATGATAAATTCAAGGCGCGCCAGACCCACTCCGGCGTGGGGAAGACGAGCAAAGTCAAAGGCCCGGTCCGGATTGCCCACGTTCATCATCACCTTGAGGGGCAGACGCGGCATATCAGAGATCTCCTGAGAGGAGATCTCCACCTCCAGTAACCCCTGGTAGACAAAGCCTGTATCCCCCTCGGCGCAGGAGACGGTGACCTCTGTCCCATTATCAAGGCTTCGGGTTGCATCATTGCAGCCAACCACAGCCGGGATCCCAAGCTCCCTTGCGATAATCGCCGCATGACAGGTACGCCCGCCACGGTTGGTGACAATCGCGCTGGCAATCTTCATCACCGGCTCCCAGTCGGGATCCGTCATGTCGGTAACCAGCACCTCTCCGGGCTGCAGCTCACTCATCTTATCGACACTATCGATGACTCGGACCTGCCCCTGGCCCACCTTGTGACCAATGGAACGTCCCTGAGTGAGAACCAGTCGCTCGCCTTCCAGGGCATAACGCTCAATCAGGTGTGAATCATGCTGACTGCAGACGGTTTCCGGGCGAGCCTGGACGATATACAGCTGACCATCCAAACCATCTTTAGCCCACTCGATATCCATGGGGCGACCATAATGCTGCTCTATGGTCATGGCAATCCGCCCAAGCTCAAGCACCTCCTTCTGGCTCAGGGAGAAGCGCTGCTGATCTGCCACATCTGTATATTCGGTGGTCACCTGCTCGCCATGGGTTTCACTCTGGGAGTACACCATCTTCAGTGCCTTGGAGCCGCGCTTTTTACGCACCAGAGCCTGATGGCCTGCCTTGAGTGTTGGCTTATGGACATAGAACTCATCCGGGTTGACAGCCCCCTGCACCACCATCTCGCCCAGGCCATAGGAGGAGGTGATGAAGACCACATCCTCAAAGCCAGACTCGGTATCCAGGGTAAACATCACCCCGGATGCCGCCAGATCGGAGCGGACCATCTGCTGCACTCCGGCAGAGATGGCAACCGCCTGATGCTCAAATCCCTGGTGTACCCGATAAGAGATGGCGCGATCATTATACAAAGAGGCGTAAACATGCTTGATGGCGGTGAGGACCGCATCCACCCCCCGCACATTGAGAAAGGTTTCCTGCTGGCCGGCGAAGGAGGCATCGGGGAGATCTTCTGCGGTTGCCGAGGAGCGTACCGCAAAGGAGCGATCCGCATGGCTATCTGTAAGTTGCGCGTAAGCACGGCGAATAGCCTGATCCAGCTCGGCAGGAAAGGGAGTCTCAAGAACCCAGCTGCGGATCTTCTCACCACAACGGGCTAAAGCTATTACATCGGAGGTGTCCAGGGTACTGAGCTCAGCCTCGATCTGTGTTCCCAATCCACTGCACTCAAGAAAATCATGATAAGCACTGGCGGTAGTTGCAAAGCCATTTGGAACCATGACGCCCGCCCGGCTCAGATTGCAGATCATCTCACCCAAAGATGCATTCTTGCCTCCAACACGATCGATATCCTGCATTCCCAACTCGTTGTACCATGCGATATATTGTTCCACCTTCTGTTCTCCCTGTTGGTGCGCCCTGCAGCTTTATTGAATATTGGATTGCTGCAGGCTACGGCTTTGGTTAAGGTAAGAGCCGGCATTCAGCCTTCATCCTGTGCCTCATACAATGCCCTAATCCTCCCCGGGGGTAAATTACCCAAATGGGGGATATTGGACTAACAAGGAGTTTTTTCGTGCATCGCGTTTTCTATATCTCTGATGGTACAGCCATCACGGCTGAAGTTTTTGGCCATGCGGTTCTCAGCCAGTTTCCAACCCAGTTTGAGTCGATCACCATTCCTTTTGTCGATAGTGTCGAGCGTGCCCGCCAGGTACGTGAGCAGATAGACCTCAGCCAGCAGCAGGACAACTCGCAAACCCTGGTATTTCATACCATTGTCTGCCCCGAGGTACGCAATGAGATCACCCAGAGCCGGGCTGCCTGCTATGACTTTTTGAATAACTTTGTCTCTCCCATAGAGAAGCAGCTGGGACTCAAGGCCCAGCCCCGGCTGCATAAGACCCATGGCCTGGATAACCGCCGCCTCTATGATCAGCGAATCGATGCGGTGAACTATGCCCTGGACAACGATGATGGGATCTCAACCAGGGAGTATGACGAAGCGCAGATCATCCTGCTTGGCGTATCCCGTTGTGGCAAAACACCGACCAGCCTTTACATGGCGCTGCAATTTGGGATCCGGGCCGCCAACTACCCCTTTATCGATCAGGATATGGATCAGCTGGAGTTAACCCATCCACTCAAACAGAATCGCCATAAGCTGTTTGGGTTGACGATCGATCCTCGCCGACTGCACGAGATCCGCAGCCAGCGCCGCGCCAACAGCCAGTATGCCTCACTGGAGCAGTGCCAAAGGGAGGTCGAGCGGGTCGAGCAGTTGTTCCGCCTGGAGGCGATCCCCTACATCAACACCTCCGACCACTCGGTCGAGGAGATCTCCGCCAAGGTGATCGATCAGACCGGACTTAAACGGACCCTGAGCTAATACAGTAACAAGGCCCCACACCAAAGGTGTGGGGTTATCGAGTAAATTCAAGCAAAAATCCTATCAAGCTCCTTGAGTGCGGCCTCAGCTTCCTCTGGAGAGGAAATTGAAGTCTTTTCAACATATTCAATAGCATCCTTCAATGGCTGCTCTAATTTTGTTTTTTGTAATATCTTTTCAGCCCCCCAGCTTTGAGGAAGAGATGCCTGTGAACGATATAACTCAATACGTTTATTCACAGTAGTAGACAGATCTTTAACTAAATCTTTCATCCGAGTCGTTGGTTGAATCCCCGCATCCATTGAAACCTTACTCTGCAAAGCCTCAACCATCCAAGCTTTCAGCTCAGTCTTGTACATAGCCCTTGTATCACCTTGTAGATCAGGGCTATGTAACTGAGCCATTTGACGAGCAGTAACACGCCCTTCATGAGCGTCTTTAGCATGAGATAACTCGTGTGCAAGTGCTGCCACTTGACCAGAAAGCTGCATAGGATCCTTTGGATCACTTATCGGCCCCATCTCAATGTGACCTGTACTCGGTTTATAAGAACCTGAAGATTGAGGGTTGTAATCAATCGTCACCCCACTTTTGAGCGCTTCAGAGTTAGCCAAAACCTCCATAAAATATGGTTTACATTGCATAATGTCCTCTGAACCAAGCTGAAGATAGCTAAGTTGTGGATCCAGCTTAAAGATATCCTGAGATGATGGAGCGATTGATCCAGGTACCGACGGACGTACTCCCCCCAGGGATGTCGCAATATTTTGCATGAAGATGTCTCCTCTAATGACTCAAAATTAAAGCCGTAATCCTGACTCTCCTCCTACTGAAAGATCATCAAGATCCAAGGATGATTCCATCACCTCCCATATAGATCTTTCACATTTCTTCAGTAACTTCCTCTAAACAACTACCTAAGGTCTTGACATTAGAAGCCATTATATTTGCCAGGTTTTCGTTTCGAACCAATTCAAAATAGGATTATGCCTTTGAGCAGTTACTCGCATTCAAGATGTGCTGGTTTCAGCAGGCGATGGAGTCATCCGGGCTATACTCACAATGAGGTGACGGTATTCCCGGGGGCTTTATATGCTCAAGGATATTCAGCTTTTTTCAGTTCAGCCTCTGAGGGCCTTACTCATTACAGCCCTGATGCTCTGCTCGCCCATGCTGGCATCCAAACAAAGGGTTTACTGCATCGGAGTGGAAAGCTTAATGTACCTGCCCTACTCAGTGTCAGAAAATGGTAAATACTCCGGATTTAATCGCCAAGTTCTCGATGCATTCGCTAAAACCTATGGCTATCAGTTTGAATACAAGGCGATGCCGGTGGCCCGGCTCAATTATCAGTTTTTAACCGTCCAAGATCTGGACTTCCGATTCCCAGAAAACCCGAACTGGTCAGAGGATCTCAAGCAGGATCTGCAGCTATATTACAGTGAACCTGTTGTCAGTTATATCGATGGCGTGATGGTCAGCAAAGAGCGCTCAAAGATCAATATAAGCCAATTAAAAAAACTGGCACTGATCCGGGGCTTCAGTCCCATCGGCTACCAAGAGAAGATTAGCCGCTGGGAGATCGCAACAGTTCCCTCAAATTCAGCGATAGCAGCAGTGAAGATGGTGGCTAGAGGGCGGGCCGCTGGCGTCTATATTAACCTTGATGTCGCGAACTTCCTGCTCAACAGAGTGATCCTTGGGCCAGGCTCTCTGGTCTTTAATCGCCATCTTCCATTTACCAAAGATGCTTATCACCTGGCAACCATAAAGCACCCCAAAATAATTAAAGAGTTCAATACATTTTTAGCCAACAATCAGCCAATGCTTCGCCTCATGAAAAAGCGAGCCGGGATCTCGGCCGCTGAGAATTAACCTAAGCCCCGGATTAAGTAACCCTGCTATTTGACCAAGAAAACCTTTGCGCCTAAGCAGATTGCGACAATCTGGGTATTTTCCGGTGGCTATGCTATCCTCGGCACCTATGACTTCAAAGGATTTGCAGTCGCAGCCCGGACCTGTTGCCACAGCTCCGGGCTTATATTTTGAGTCACATCCGATCAGGGTAGAAGGCAGTGTGGCAGTTCAGCATATCTAAATGTGTAAACACTGCTGAGATGGTTTGAGACAATATGCAACTCGAAATCCTCAGCAAAGCGCAGTATAACTGAATGTAATGGAATAGGTTAAAACCTATACAAGACCAAACAGGATAGCTTAACAGTACCATGACATCGAGCCGCAACCTTCAATCACAAGCTGGAGCAAACAGCACCACCAATGCCTGTTATCCTCTGATTAGTAAACAAGAGTTATTTAATGAGTTTGCCCTCTCCCCCGAGATTGCAACTCAGATCTCTGCTGCACGCTCGCGTATTACAGATATAGTTCATGGCAAGGATCAGCGACTTCTGGTGGTGATTGGTCCCTGCTCGATTCACGATCCAACCGCCGCTCTGGACTATGCAAACCGCTTAGCCAAGCTTCACCATGAGTATCACGACAGCCTTGAGATCGTGATGCGCTGCTACTTCAGGAAGCCGCGCACCACCATAGGCTGGACCGGCCTTATCAATGACCCTAAGCTCGATGGATCCGGTGATATCAACCTTGGCCTGCGCACCGCCAGGAAACTGATGCTTTCGGTCTGCCAGTTAGGACTTCCCACTGCGACCGAATTTCTGCATCCCCTGACCGCAGATTATATAAGTGATCTGGTCAGTTGGGGAGCCATAGGGGCACGCACCACCGAGAGTCAGATCCACAGAGAGATGGCCTCCAGCATCCCCTGCCCCATCGGCTTTAAAAATGGCACAGATGGCAATATCCGGATCGCCATCGATGCAATCTGCGCCGCAGCTCACAGCCACCCTTATTGTGCAGCCGATGGTGAGGGCCGGCTGGCGATGTTCCAGAGCCTGGGAAATCCCGATGGCCACCTGATCCTGCGTGGTGGTAAAGTTCCAAATTACCATCAGGAAGATATCGAGCAGGCATCCGCGGCCCTGGCTCGAGCCGAGCAACCCAGCCGGGTGATGGTCGACTTTAGCCATGGCAACAGTCTCAAGCAGTTTGATAAGCAGCTGCACGTGGCCGAGGTGATCGGCGCACAGCTTGCAGAAGGAAACCGAAATATCGCTGGCGTCATGGTAGAGAGCTTTATCAAAGAGGGCCGCCAGCAGCTAAACCTGCCCCACCCCCTGACCTATGGTCAGAGCATCACTGATGGTTGTATCGGTTGGCAAGACACAGAGCGACTCATCCATCAGCTGGCGGATGCGGCTCGAGCCCGCCTAGAGCTTGGCTAAGATCTCATGGGATAACTTCGTTTCTCCGAAAGAGGCTCTGCTCGTCATGTTCAGCAGAGCCTACATTCCAACCGGAATAAATACCTCATATCCATCAATCTCGGCCTGAGCCGTTTCAATCCCAAAGATCTTTTTAAGCAGGGCGCGATCCAGGATCCCGGGGGCACCATCCGCCACCAGCTCACCACGCTTAAGCATCAGCAGTCGCTTGCCAAAGCGTAGCGCCAGATTAAAGTCATGAATCGACAACACCACACAGATCCCCTGTTGGCTGAGCTCCTGCAGAAGATTAAGAACGATCCATTGATGATGGAGATCCAGGCCAGTCAAAGGCTCATCCAGCAATAGCAGCTGCCCCTGGTTGTTAAGGGTTGGCCAGATCTGTAGCAGGGTACGAGCCAGCAGCAACCGCTGCTGCTCCCCCCCGGAGAGCTGAGTGAAATCCCGGGTGACCAGGGACTCAAGCTCCAGGCGCTCAATCAACTCCTCTGCCGCACTCAACCACTGGGAGCGTGGCACACCGAGCAAAGATGCCCCAAGCTCCATCACCTGAAAGCCCGGCATCGACAGAAAACTTTGGGCCCGCTGGGGTAGCATGGCACGAACCCGTCCCAGCTCGGCCAGGCTATACTCCCTCAGATCATGGGCGCCCAGAGTGATCTCACCCCGATAGTCGGTCAGCAAGCCTGACAGGGAACTCAGCAGCGACGATTTGCCACTGCCGTTGGGCCCGAGCAGACAAACCAGCTCCCCCGGAGCCAGTTCAAAGCTAAGCTGGTTTAAACGCTTGTCCAGGCAGAGATGATTAACTGACAGCATTGGAACGCACCAACATATAGATAAATACCGGAGCCCCGAACGTTGCAGTCACCACCCCAATGGGAAGCTCTCCGGCACTGAGCAGAGTTCGGGCCGCAAGATCGGCGGCCAGCAACAGACAGGCTCCCAGCAAGGCCGAGGCAGGAAGCACAAACCTCTGGCGATTTCCCAAAGCAAGCCGCACCAAATGAGGCACAACCAGACCGATAAACCCGATCACCCCGGCCATCGCCACCGAGAACCCGGTCACAAGACACACGCCGACGATGAGGCGCCGCTGGACCCGCCCCATATCAATCCCCAGTAACCTGGCCTGTTCCTCACCCAGCATCAGGCGATCCAGAATACTTCCCTGGCTACAGAGCCAGCCGAGCACCAACACGAAGGGTAGCCACCACCAGGCCAATCGATGTTGACCATAGGAGAGACTCCCCATCATCCAAAACAGGATCTCACGCAACGAGTGATCCGAAGAGAAAAACAGGATCCAGCTCATCGCTGCATTGGTAAGAATGCCGATCGCGATCCCAAGCAATAACAGCCGGGCCGTATCCAGTTTACGCCAGCGGGCCATGCTGATCATCAGCACTGTGACCACCAAAGCCCCCAAAAATGCGGCGGCCGATACCGCCCACCCGGGGAGATAATGATGTCCCAGTCCAACCATCACCAACACGGCCGCCAGGCTCGCCCCTCCCGAGATCCCGGTCAATCCCGGCTCGGCAATCGGGTTTTGTAACAGGACCTGCAGCACCGCACCGGCAACCGCCAACCCGGCTCCGGTCAGCACCGCAATAAATGCCCTGGGGAGCCTGAGCTCAAATAACACCTGACGCTGCAGTGAGCTGAGCCCCTCGATGAGTTGATGTAAGCTAACAGGAAAAGCACCACTAACCAGATTGACACAAAAAATGATCACCAGCAGCAGGCACAATGCACTCAACACCCACCACTGCCGACGTTTTTCCCGTCGCAGATATTGCTCAATCACCCGCCTTTACCACCCTGCCAGTCAAGATCTAATGTGAGGAAAGAAGCCTGAAGTACTCAACCATATTGAGAGTAAGCGCCGCGATCATCGGCCGGTAAAGTTTATCGAGCAATGCAATGGCCATCACCCCAGATCCAAGCTGCCACTTCAATCAGGGAAACCACAGCACTGCCAGTCCAAAGGAGTCAATCATCAGACTTCGATAGTGCCACACCGACGAGCACAGCTAAAAGCCGGTACTTCAGGCCTAGATATGATGACCTGATTGATCCACAGAATCAAAAGATTCTTGAGCTCATCATTCCCATCTCCCCAAAGGGACGATCGGTCCGGGTCTGATGTAACAAGGTGAAAGCCTGGCGCTCATCGACAGAAACATTTTGATAACGACGGCGCGGTTATATCCGGAGAAGGCGGGATGGTTGAGAAAAAGATCATCCTGCCCTGTGAGATGCAGGATGATCAACAGCCTGTCGCAATCAGTTCGCTTCCTGACTTACAGGAGGCTTTGCTGCTCCAGACAAACTCGCCTGTGCAGATGACTCAGGCAGATAGAGTTGATGGCGTAAAATAACCGTGTCGCTTTGGGAGCCCTTGTAACCCTCGGAAAACATATCGTTACTCTGCTTTGAGTCGACCAGGCCATGGCATAGATTGACCGCCTCCTGCATCATGGTTCCCACTCTGAGCTCACCGAAAGAGCGCTGGCTCCCGTGAACCGCAACCACCAGGATCAACAGGATACCGAGACACCATACACCAAAAAAGATAACGGGTACTTTTCTAAACAAAGTCATAATTAGCTACTCAAGCCTCCCTGGCAGTGAGCGATCTTCATCGGAACGGCAAGCTTGTCTCCCTGTGCCAGAGAAAGCACCGGATACGCTCCTGAGATCTGATATTTCACACGGATCCACTGGATCCCCTGCTCCTGCAGCTGCTGAGCCTGATCAGGGAAGTCGGCGGGCGTGTACTCCACTTCACCACTACGGAACTCCTGCAAAAACTTTTCAAATCCCTTGGATCCCTGCCAGCTCCGGGTGAGCTCCAATCCATTGAAATCGATCTGCAACCGGGTGGTCCCACAACTCTTCGGCTTCCAGGTAAAGCTTTGAGTTATCGGGTAGTTATAATTCTGCAGCGTTTGCGCTCCTGCGGCACACTGCAGAATAAGGCTAGACTGGAAAGGTTTCTGCTTAGCTCCCGGATTTACATTGAGCGGCAGCGCCTTAAATTGAACCGAGTAGGAATCTTTACTCTCGGCTTGCAGGTAGGAGCCCTGCTCAATAAAGCTGAAAAAGTCCCGATTAAATGGCAGGCTCATCCCATTGTAACTGGCCGGATGCCAGCCATCCGCTTTAAGCTCAATAAAGGGTTTCGCCGGCCCTTCCAGAAACTTGGTGAGCAAACCACTTTGAGAAAACAGACGACTGCGCTGCTCTGCGGTTGGAATATATTTGAGCACCCCGTACAGATTGCTCTGCCACTGATTTTGCAGATGGCAGGCCGCCAGATCCAACTCGGTATCCATGATAAATTGATACATATTCAAAAAGACCTGAGCACCATTGATCGACTGGGCCTTATGCTTACTGCTTAATAACTTATGCAGCTCCTGGACCGCAGAGTGCGCAGCAACAGCCCCCTGTTGAGGACTCGCATAGCTGAATAACTGCCCCATACTCCGTGCAGCCGCAGACTCGCTGTTGACCGTTGGTAACATGCTGCTCAGGCCATCCTCCAGCTGGCTATAGGCTTTCTCACCACTGGACATCAGAGTGAAGTATTGGGTGTCTGTTGTTGAGTCCTGGGCAAAGGCGCTCGCCATCAGCTGTTGACCCTGCTCTGTGGTACTGACGATCCCTTTCTCCTGATGTGCCCAGTAGCTATTGATGATCGCCTGAGAGAGTTTGAGTGAGCTAAGATCAACCGTTGTCAGACCTTCGATCACACTGAGCTCCTTCAGGGTTCGGCGCTGCAGGCTGATAAAGGGGTTATCCTGGCCATCCAGGGTCAGTGAAACCATCTTGCGATCCGCTGAGCTCAGGTTCTGCCCCGAGGCCACAAAATTACTGTTAAAGCTCTTCCACTGCTGGAGGTAACGCAGAGCGTACCAACTCTTGAAACGTTTGATCCGATCCTGAATATCAGCCACCCCACTGGTGACCTGGATCTGACGAAGCAAAATACTGATCAGCCGATATCCCTGCTCCGTATAGGCTCCGGGAACTTCCAGCGGATTGCTCAAAGGCAACTGCCAGAAGCTGGCCGCCCGCACCGGAGGGATCTTGTCACTGGCCCACTGAGTGATCCAGTTCAGATCGCTATGAGTCGTCAGCAACATTGCCAGGTTTTGCCGGGTCGAGGTCGCCAGCTCCTGAAGGAGCTGGGAATCCCCAAGCCAGAGAACATAGTCTGAATACAGAAGCGCAAAGGCGTTTTGATACTCCACATCCACCCCGGCCAGCGCCTTACTGCCACGCGCCCAACCACTGAGCCCCGGCATCACCGAGCCATCCAACCGGGCGTGGATCACCTGAAGCTGCCATGAGAGATGATCCACGGCATCTCCAATTGAAACTTGTGAGGAGTTTTTTGAGTCCAGGGTCTTCACCTGGCTTATCAGCTGACCATTTGCCGGAGCGAGAACCCGCTGCGCAAACAGTTTAACAAAGCTCTGTTGCGCCCGCTGCAGGGCGATATACACAGGCTTTTCCAGGGTCATCTTCGGCAGATACCACTGGGACTCCTCACGATGGATCCGGCTCATGGTTTGCTGCAGCGCCTGCAAAGACATGATCTCCTGCTCCACCGAGCCCTTGCTCTCCTCGGTCCGTACCAGCTGCTGATGCAAAGTTCGGATCTGCTGCTCACTGTCAATGTAGCCAAGGCTCATCACCCCAACCACGGCAAAGGTACCCAGCAGTACCACAAGCAGCGACAGATTGCTGGTTAAGGTTCGCCAGCGCAAAAATTCGCTAATTGGCTCAAACAGGTTCCGATCGCCCGGGAGTAGCCGGGCAAACAGATCGTGCAAAAACAGCCCTTCACTGCCCTCACTGGCCGGTGAGCTTGCGGCTTGCTCAAGGCACTGGCTCTTAGCGGCAACGGGTTGCAGGGCGCTGGTCAGGTACAAACCGCGCAGCAACGCCTCCTCATGATAGTTCTGGTGGCCGAAGGCGCTGTCACAAAACATCTTCAGAGGCTCTGCCAACAGGCCCAGCTCTGAGGCAAAGGCGAGCCGCCCACTGTTAATATGCTCGGATGAGGTTTGCAACAGTTGCTGATTAAGCCGTGCCACCATGTCGTCTACGGCGGCCAGAATAAGCCCTGAGGCGGGTTGAGGCTGGGCACTGGTAAAGCCAAAGGGCTGGCGTTTCTTCTCCGCGCTCAGGTGTTTTGCATAATCCACGAAACCATAGATCTGATCGGCCTTTGTGATCACCAGGTAGATGGGGATCCTGGCCCCGATGACCCGGGCCAGGCGATCCAGTCGGGCGCCGATATAGCGTCCATACTCCTGCAGCGCCTGCTCCTGCCCGGCGAGTAGCTTCTCAGCCGGGACTGTCACCACCAGACCATTCACCGGCTCCTGTCTGCGGTATTTCGCCAGCAGTCCCAGGAAATCCAGCCACTCCTGCTCATCCTCCTGCTCGCTGAGCGGTACCGCATAGCGTCCGGCGGTATCCAGGACAACCGCCTCTTCGAAAAACCACCAGTCACAATTTCGGGTCGAGGTCATCCCCGATTCGGGGCCCACCTTGGAGAGTACCGAAGTGAGACCACAATGAGTGATCGCACTGGTCTTTCCTGACTCCGACTCACCGAACACCAGATACCAGGGAAGGGTATAGAGGGGGTTTCCATGCTGGTTGAGCTTGGAGCCTCTGAGCATTTTGACCGCATCCAGCCAGCGCTGTTGCAGCTCCTGATACCTAAGTTTGCTGACCTGCTCGGCTTCAGCGATGCGCCGGGCATCGCTTTGCACCACCCGCTCCACAAACTGCTTCTCCCGATAACGCAGCATGTAGCGACGCAGCACGATCACCAGCACCACAACACCGGCAATCGCCGAGAGCAGGGTTGCTCCTCCCCACCAGGGCCAGTGATAGATCTCAACCAGGTAATAAACGCCGCCGGCAACCGCGGCAATGACCAGGCAAAGCAGCAGCCACTTCAGCAAACCCCAAAAAAACTTACGCATTTGGCTCTCCAATCCCTCTATCCGGGCCAATTCAACAGCTCAGTCACCAATAGATCGTGATAGACCAAAAACACCACCAGGGTCCCAATCAATGCCCCGATGATCAGCGCGATCCCCAGTGGATCAATCCAGTGCCACGCCTTAATTCGCTTGCGTGAGCTGGTCGGATTCTCATGCAGCACATCAAACAGAGTCTCCTGCTCCTCGTGTCCCAGGCATTCATCGATTTCACGGCGAACCTGCTGTAGGTGCGCCTCTCCCTCATGGTAAAAGCGCCCCTTGAAGCCACTGGCCAGACAAGCCCCGTAGATAGACAGCAGATCCGTCACCACCGCCAGCTGTGCCGGATTGGTCTGCTGCTTGCGGTGCCCTGCCAGAAGGCTATCAAGCCTGACAAAAAACTCCTCTCCGGCGCAGTTGGTCCCGAAAAAGCGCATCTGCAGTGGCTGCCACCCCTGGGCTACTCCCCACTCTGAGAGCAGCAACATCTCATCGGCCCAGGCGTACACCGCAAAATCCGCATCCCCCTGCCACTCACTGGCACCCCGCAGACGCCCGATCTGAGCGCTGGTCTGCTCGCGCAGCTCCTCCAGCCAGTCACCGATCGCGGCGCTCTCCAGCTGGCACTTGCCTTCGGCCACCAGGGACACCGCCGCCATAAATGGCTGATAAATTCCCAATAAAACCATAACTATCCTCGGGTGATATAGAGGGTCACCTGTCCCTCTTCCGGGCTCATCCAATACAGGCCCAGCCTGCGGCTATCACAGACCTGCTGCCACAGCGGCGATTCCTTGTCGATCTCGCAATAAAGGCCCGCCTCCACATAGGGCAGACCATGAGGGGTGCTCTCCTGAGGGGTCAGGGGGATCCCGGAAACCGCCCGCGCCATCAGGGCGGTCAGTCCCTCGGTCGAAGCCAGCTTGACCATGCGACCCAGATCACCCAGCAGTTTCTCCCGCTCACAACCACGAAACAGCAGCCAGTAACGGAATTCGCCCGACAGCGCCCGCTCCTCAAGCTCACAGCTCCAGATCCCCTGCTGCTTCTCAAGACGCACCACATACTCGGGACCGACTATGATCCCCCGCAGCGCTCGCTTGAGCTGATACTGCAGCTGATCAAACACCTGGGCCAGCCGGCAGTGATCGTATTCGGGCCAACGGTCGGTTCCCGGCTCCCCGGCCACCGACAGATCCATCACGAAGCTGCTGAGCTCAGCAACCATAGAGCACAGGGAGGACCACATCAGCCGCGGATGCACCACGGGGGTCTCCACCAGATCCTGAACCCGCCAGGCACAGCGATTGAGGGCCTGGATCGCCAGCATCAGTCCCACATCAAACTGCCCCTCTTCGAGCATCCGCTCGCCGGGCTGCTTAAAGCGCTCCACCTGACGCGCCCGTGATACCATCTGATCCCTAAGATCGGTCAGCAAAAAGCGCAGTCCCGGCCACTGTTGCACATTCAAAAGCGGCGGCACAAACCGCTCACACAGCCGGATATTCGGGCCATCGCGCTCCAGGCGGGCGATCGGGATCAGCTGATAATCTCCAGCCTGCTCCACCTCGCTCTCCCAGAAGATCTTCACCAGGTAGCGCATCTGCCGCGCCTGTCCCGGAGCTCCCTGGCCATAGAGATCCGGCACAGTGTGGGGATCTAAGTCTGTGATGAGGCGGCTATCGAGCTCGGCACCGCTGGCGCCAGCCTCTACCTCGGCCACATTACTCCCCTGGGTTTGCCACTGGCGAAGCCCCAGATAGACGGTGAAGGGCTGGCCGGTTTCGACCCAGGCATGATCAAACTGGCGGCTGGAGACACTCGCAGACTCAGGGATTGAGCACAGGCTGCCATCGGGAAACAGCAGCTCTCCCTCACTCACCACCAGCCGCTTCTCCGCCAGGGCATCTTCATGAATCGTCAGGCTATTCACCCCCCAGCTGTCATTGCCAAGGAGCTGAGTAATACGAGTCACATGGGCCTGATGATATTGTGATTCCAGTTGAAAATGTTGTGGCTGCAACAGCAATCCCTGATGCCAATAAAGAGGGGCATTTCTGTTCACTTCATTCTCCTAATCATGCTATTGGCTGCTTTTCTGCAGTGACTGGGCTCCAAGACGCAGCCGCATACTCAGTTTTCCCGGCTGATATTGCGATTTAGTCCAGAACAAAATACCCGAGGTGGTGTGTTCAACCGGGAAAGGCTCACTGATGATGATCTTCTGACCACTGTTGCCCTGATAACCGGCGACCAGGGCCACGAAACGACTATTGGGATAACGGGCAAAGGTCTGGCCTGAATACTCTCCGGGCTGAACAAACAGCCGATACTGGTAGGTCACGGTGCCGCTGAAGTGTTGACACTCCAGGAGCTTATCACGGCCCCCTGGGTCTTACTCAGTTCATTGAAGCTTGCCATATCCGATAGCTGGTACATGCAGAGCATCAGGCTGTGTGACTGGCCGTCATACCAGTTGAGCTGTTTGCTTGAATCCAGGGTCAGCTCCAGGGCATCGGGCTGCCAGTCCCACTTGATCTGATCAGGACTTGTAACCGGCTGTGGCGTTCCGGCTGTAGAGTCCGACGGGGAGCTGGAGCACCCCGCCAGAATGATTGCCACCAGAACAGGCAGCAAGAATTTCATTATGCGTCTCATAAAATTCACACTCCGTTGCGTCAAATCGCTACAACCTAGCTCATCCCCATCACCTTGGTCTGAAATCCTGCATCCGGAATGACGGGTTGCGGTGGGACATTGGTGAGGTTTTTCATCCGCATGTTCATCGCACCGTGACCCGGCATTCCCTCATAAAACACCTTCATGCTGCCATCCGTGTTCTGTGCCGGCCCCATCCCCGGAGCCCCATCCATCGAACCGATCAGGGGAGAGCCCTGGGTCATCGGCTTCATGGTCGCCAGAGTTTGCACAAAGCCTCCCACCATCACCACTTTCATGCAGAGGGTACCCGGGTTGCACATGGCATTGGTATCCACATTTGGAAAGGGGGTTGGTGTCATAAAAGGAGGAACCAGCTGAACATCCAGCGGGGAAATCCGCATTCCCATCAGATTATTTGCGTAAAAAAGCGGTGCACTCATCCCTTGCTCCTAGCCCAGGTGAATTTTTTCGGCATCAATGGTCATATGCTGCTCTGCAACCTGAGTGCAGTTCTTTGCCTCTATGGTGAGGGTATCCTCCACCATGTGGCGGTGACTGCCACTGCGCTGTTCATCATGCTCGCGAACAATCCGAAAGTTCTGACCGATGCGGGCGATAACAGATTCTATGGTCTGCTCCAGTCGCTCGGCGACCTGGCTGAAGGTTCCCAGGCTGACCCGAGCCATCCGGGCGATCAGACCAACACTCTGACAACGCATCTCGGCACTGTTGGTATCCAGGCTCAACTGCTCGCTCACCATTCGGGTCTCGCCGGCAGAGTGCAGTCCCAGGGTGCGTTCTCCCTGGAGCTCCAGCGTATCACGGGCCTTAATCGAGAGGGATCCCTCAACCTGCATCAGATATTGGCTGCTGGTCTCACGCTGCAAAATTGCCAGGATCCAGCAACACTGTTCGGCGCGGGCCAGCAGGACCTGATCGCCGAGCTCAGGTGCCAGCAGGCAACTGGCCGCAGCCCGGGCCAGCCAAACTTCATCGCCGCAACTCACCTCAAAACATCCCTGTGCCATCCCTGTGATCATTCCCGTTTGCATCGCCTCAAGAGTTGGCTCTGAGATCGGCTTAGGTGCAATATTTTCCATCATATCTATCTCCTCAAAGACCAGGTTTCGGCCTTTAGTAATTTCTCATCACTCCATTGGATCCCGATGCGCCGGGCCCCTGCCAATTCACCTGATCCAGTTCGCTTCGGTGAAAACGCGCCCGGCTCAGGTTCGCCTGACCAAAATCAACCTCGCTCAGCCTGGCATATGAGAAGTCGCTGTAACTACAATCACAATCACGCCAGGTCACCGACTGTCCCTCGGCCGAGGTCATCACCGACATGTTCAGGTTACTGCCCGTGAAATCAGCCCCATCCAGCTTCGCCTGATCAAAGTTGCTACAGGCTAGCTGTGTCTGGTTCAAGGATGCCCCCGTGAGGTCAGCCTCCTGAAAGATCCCATAGGGCACCTGGGCTTTGTTGAGATTGGCCCGCTCCAACTGGCTTTGGATAAAACAGCAGTTCGGCATATCCAGTGAGCTCAGATCCATCTGTTGCATCTGGCATTCATTGAATTTACTGGCGTACAGGCGAGCCCCCCTGAGTTTCACCTGCCGCAAATCCTGCTTAGCCAGGTAACTCTTATCCAGAAAGCTTCCCTGAAGGTTGAGCCCCGTCAGTTCACACTCAGACAGAATACAGGACTCAATCAGACTATCACACAGCTGTGTCTCTTTTAGTGTGCACTTAGTGATCAGGCTTTTTTGAAGCTGCGCCTGCAAGATAGAGGCATCACTGAGATCACACTCTTCAAACAGGGTATTGCGGCACTGAGCTCCGTTGAGCTGGGCTCCCGTTAACTGGCAACGCTTAATCAGGGCGGAGGCGAGCTGAGCTCCGGTCAGAGTCACCTGGTTAAGAGTGCACTCCTCAAGCACACAGTGCTTTAGATCAATCCCATCGAGCTGGGCCTGATCAAACTGACAATTACGAAACATGCTGCCCTGCAAGCGGGCTCCCAACAGCAGGCTCTGCGAAAAATCGCAGTTCTCAAAGATCCCCTTGTCACAGGCAAGGGCGCTGAGATCCTCACCACAGAACATCTGGTCTTTGATGATCGGCGAGCGTTTCAGATGCTGCTGCAGCTCATTGCGGTTCATGATTGATCTCCTCCACCAGATGTTCACGTCGCTCTAAACTGGTGCAATCCAGATTCGCTCTGGCCAGCCGGGTCTCCCCCATCACCAACTTAGTGACTTCGGCGCAGTAGAGATTCGCTCCCCTGAGATCGGTTCCCACCAGACGGGCCTTAGTCAGGCGTGAGTTCATCATATCCGCTCCCTGCAGGTCGGCACCCTCCAGATCGCAGCGGGCCAGGTGGCTACGCCGCAGCGTTGCTTTACTGAGATCACACTGGGTCAGCACTGAATCATTGACCAGGGCTTCATTCATTTTGGAGCCTGTAAAGTTAGCCTGATGAGCCTGGGCCTGGAGAAGATTCATCCGTCTGAGATCGCAATCTGCCAATTGCGCACTATCGAGCCTGGCCGGCCCAAAGCGCACATTAAACAGCTTAGAACCTGAAAAGTTGGCTTGGCGGAGGTCGGCCCCCCACAAACAAGCCTTGGGGCCTTGGACATTTTGCAGCTTGCTCCCTCGAAGCTGTGCATTATTCAAAACCACCTGCTCCATCCTGCTCTCTCGCAGATCACAGCCATTCAATTGCGCGTTGATCCCGTACATAGAGCTCAGATCCGCTCTCACCAGAGATGCCTCATCAAGATTGGCACTCTCAAGCAGGGCCTTATTAAATTGTCCCTCTCGAAGATCCGCACCACTGAGATCCGAGCCTTTAAGCAGTGCACTATCCCACACGGCGCCCCTGGCCCTGCAACCGGCCAGTTGTGCCTCGGGCATCATCGCCTTACTCAGATCGGCACCTTCAAGGTTGGCTTCACTGAGGTTAATTTTATTGGCGATCGCTGAGCGCAGGCTGACCCCACTAAGATCGCTCCCGCTAAAATCGGTCTGTTGAAGCAGTGAGCCGGAAAGATCAGCGTTTTGCAGCTTGATCCCCTGAAGATCCAGACCACTGAGATCAAGGCGTTTAAGTGACTCCCCCTGGCATAAGCCTGCTCCAACTCAGGGCGACTCAGTTTACGAAAACTCATCTGGGCAAGTTTAGGGTCATTTTTAAGAGCCTCGGCCTGCTGTTTCGCCTCCTCAATCTTTTTGGGAGCCTCCATCGCCAGCGGCTCCAGCTTATCCAGGGTTGCCAGCATTTTCTGCTTAAAGCCGGCAAGGTTGTCCATGCCGCTGGCGATCTTCTGTTGCGCATCGGCCGGCAGCGGTGTTTTGATCCCGCTGCTCTGACTCTCAGCCTTACGGCAGGCCTCATTCAACTGGGCACGGAGCTCTTTAAAGGTTTCGGCCGGGTTACTGGGCTTAGGGGGCTGGCTCAACGCCTGCTGGTATTTGCCTTTAAGCTCAGACAGCCCCTTGAGCGCAACCTCCTGAGACTTGCCATCCGGCATCTTCTGAATATGCTGCTGAGCCTCAACAAGCCCCTGCTCCATCTGCTGCTGGATATACTCTTTAACCTCCAACCCTCCGGTGTGCTTTTCCAGCATCGCCTTGCGAAAATCGCTGTGATCGGGGCCTTGAGCTCTTCATCTCTAAGGTAAGGCTTGAGCCAGTCTCGGCTATCTTTTCCATCCCGGGTAAACTGAGTTAAGGACTCACTCTCTTCGGGCAGCAGCCAGAGCCTGGCGGCTTCATTGAGCCCGGCCCAGGGAGCCAATCGTTCACCATCCCGGCTCTCTGAGAAAGAGGCAGGTATGAGTAAAGGATTCGCCTGTGCAAGCTCAGCGGCCCCTTCACTCTCAGGGGTTGGAGCCAGCATCACATGCAGCGAATCATCCAGATCCTGAGCAAGCAGATATGCCGTCAGCTGATCTTCGACCACCAGAGCCGGAGCATCCTGCTCTGGTGGGCCTGAGCTCCAAAGGGGTCTGCACTCCCCTGGACCCGGTACTCATCCGACCCATCATCCAAACCATGAGGGCGAACCGTCAGACCGGTAAACTCTCCTTCCCGGTATTCGGGAAACAGCCACCCGGGCCTATATGCTCCCGCTCGGCGGGCTCATCGAGTTGCCAATCTTCCGGCTCAAATGGGTGTGCCCTATCCAGATATCCGATGAGATAGCGCTGGCAGCTCATGGGTCTTAAACCCAACTCATCGCACTCAGCCTGCTTATTCGAAAGCCCCTGCTGTGCCAGGCACACCAAGCGGCTGGCCTGAGCAGACCAGGTTTTTGGGGTTTCAAACATCTGGGCATACTCAGCCTTCATCTTTTCAAGATTCTGCATCCCCTCAATGACATTAGGGTGCTGGCGCAGCTGCGGCAGCTGGGTCATCTGCTGATTGAGTTGCTGCTCGGCCTTGGCAATCTGCTGCTGGGCCTCTTGTTTTTGCTTGGCAAGCTCTGCCGGCAAAGCGCCCATGCGGGTGCGCTGTTTGAGGAGGCTGGCATGAGCATTATCGACTGAGGCCAGAGCCTTATCATCCACCGGCTGGGTCTTGAGCCAGCTTTTCATCGAAAGCAAACGCTCCACATGTCCATCGAGCTGACGACTCATCGCCGGCCCCATATCCATCATGCTCATCTGCGGTGATGGCGTCTTTCCTTTGATCTGATCCAGCTTAAAGTTGAGGAGTTTGGGAATATCGCTGATCTGCTTTTTACCTTGGGCCAGCAGCTTTTTGCCCTCGGCCATTTTTTCCTGAGCCTCTGCAGCAACGGCCATGGTCTCGGGAGCCATCCGCTCCGCCAGAGACTTTTGAGACTCCGCCAGGTAATGCTCCCAGCCCAGAGCCTCACTTCCCGGAGCCTCAAGACCCAATACGATCTCGTTCACATCCAGGGCTTCATCATCGAGGACATCCATTACCCCGCGATACAACATTATTCCCATCCCGGCATCGGGCAAGAACCAGACGGTATCACAGCGCAGGCCCAATTCACTGAAGTGCTCTTTATCTTTAACCTGGTGTTTAATAAAGGCGCGTGGCCGGTAGGTTGGCAGGTGTCCGGTGATCTCTGCTCGCTCCGGATGAAGATTGACCAGGTTATATTCGGAGCCGGGCTCAACCCAACCCGAAAGCTGTTGATCGGCAGGGGCTACGCTAAAGTAACGCAGATCAAAATCGTCGGGAAAACCGGGCCAGTTATTTTTGAGCCAGTGGCTATCATAGGTTCCAAGGTACTGGCGGCGGGCCGGATCTTCCATTCCCAGCTGGGCAAAGCCCGCTGCAGGGATCTTCTGCTTACGCAGGGTCTGAATATGGGATGGATAGAAGATAGAAGCCGGTAGCAGATCCTGAGAGGGCTCGGCCTCAAGCAATGGATCATTCAGAATTGGATCTTTGGCGACGCCTCCGACTGCATAGGTCCACTCGAGAGGGATACGCTCAAATGGTAGCGGATCACTCGCCTTACCATTACTCAGCCATTGGCGGGGACCGTAAACATCCAGCACCTTGTTGCAGTCGGCAACACCGGCACCGACCCTTACCCTGGAGCGAGCCTTCTCACCCGGATAAGCGGCTCCCTTGATCAACCACTCCCCTCTGACCTTGGGAAGCCCGGCATCAAGCAACTCACCGTCAAGCACCTCAAAGGCCCGGTTCCATAGCTGCTGCTCATCGATGAGAGTTTCGTGCTCCCCCAGCTCGAAGGCAACCAAGGTGGTGACCGCCAATCTGGATTGGCGCGCCAATGAAAACGGAGTAAACAGCAACCCCTGCTGAAGGTTTTTAACTACACGCATCATCTGTCCCTATGCTTGGAGCCAGTCCCGGCGATTATACTCCTGCTGCCGAGCTGTGAGAACGCAATTATAAATTTCTGTGGCCCTGCAACCAAACATTTTCTTAACATGGCTCCAAATGGAGCAAATACAGCTACGCCTCCCCCTTAATGGGACAGATGATAATCCTAAATCATGAATATGACAGTTAAGTGAATCACAAAATGGGAACGTTCCCTTGCGCTCTAACCCATTTGCTCTTAAGAAAAGGAAAAATTCAATAGCTAAACTATCAAGTTACCAGATTCCACTCATACACCTCAGTATCAGTTCTTACTGAATACCTTAAATTGACCAGGGATGTTCATTCCCCTTGTATTCCCCCCATTTTGTATTGCTATATCCTTTAAATCATCCACTGCAGGCCCAAGGGGTGTTATAACATTTGGCTTTGGAACTGTATGCATACTAAACCCCATATCCATAGGGATAGCAACCCCTCCTAAAATTCCAGCTTCATCTCCACTTGAGATAGGAACCATAGTCATCATAGGGGTCATAGGGAATTCCTCTATGTATACCTTTGGATATGAAGTCGACATAACTTTTTGAGCCATATTTGGGCAAGGAACCGGCAAAGGTGCAGGCACTGCTGGTGCTTTACATACATCTGTTCCCGGCGCTATTTGCTTAGCTGCAGGAGAAGCATTTGCTAATGGCATATCTTATATACTCCTGATAAAAATATTCAATTTCCCGTTGTTTCAACTCTTCTCAAATCCCATGTTTCTGCTTCCAGTAACTCTTCATCACTCCAGGTCATACCAACTCTATTTGCCCCCTTCCAAGTGACTCTCTCTTGCTGGCAGCGATGAAAGCGTGCCCGGCCTAAATTAGCCATGCTAAAATCAATATTTGTTAACCTTGCATAGGAAAAGTCTGCATAACAACAAACGGCTCGAGACCAAGACGTTTTTTCTGCGACTATATATTTCATCTGGGCCATTTTAAATTGGCACGCAGAGAAGTCGGTCTGATAAAAATTAGCTTTTTCAAAATTCGCACATGAGAAGTCTGCTTTAATACAACATGTATCACTAAAATCTGCTTCTTCAAAGCGTCCATAAGCAGCTTTAACACCATAAAGATTGGCTCCATTGAGCTTAGTTCCAATAAAGCTACAGTACTCAAATTCGAGGCGGCTCAGATCCATATTCTGCATATTGCAATAATCGAATTTAGCCGCATAGAGTCGCACATTTCGAAGACTCAAACTGCGTAGGTCAAGTTTAGCTAAATAGGCTCCTTTTAATAAGCTGCCATGAAAAGAAACGTTATAGAGCAAACACTCAGTAAACACACAGCTATCCAACTCTACATCACAGATTTGTGCCCTGTTAAGATCACATTTAGATATGATACTTTTTCTTAAGTAGCTCCCCTTCCAGTACGTGTCACCAAGCTCACTGTTTTCAAAGATAGTGCTTTTACCATGAACGGCTTTCAAATCACCTTTTGTAAGATCACAACCTTTAAATAAAGCAGAAGATATCTGGACATTCTGGAGGCAACTTTCAGATAAGTTACAGCTCTGAAATATACAGCGATTCAGGTCTGCACCTGTTAATAAAGCCTGATGAAAATTACAGTTACGAAAGATTGTTCCTGTCATCTCAGAGAGAGATAAATTAGCCCCCGTAAAGTCACAATTCTCAAATACTCCCTTACTGCAGACTAGAGAAACTAAGTCCCCACTAATAAATGACTCATCCCTCACAACCGGAATCTTAGTTAAATGTTTATCTAGCTCAAGCCGGTTCATCAACGACCTCCTGATTGATCTCCTCAACCATGTGTCCTTGCCCAGCCAACACCGTTCGCTTGAAGTTGGTGCCACTGAGTTTAGCTTTACCCAACACTAACTTTGTGAGGTCTGCACCGAAAAAGTTAGTCGTTGTTAGATCCGCACCAGTCATACGGACCTTCTTCAGTCTCCCATACATCAAATCAGCACCTTTGAGATCCGCACCTTCCAGATTACAACAGGTTAAATTAGCCCATGACATATCGGTATTTCTTAGATTGCATTGAGTCAATTTGGCACTATCCATGTAAGCTCTATCCAGAGCTGCCCCCTCAAAATTTGCAAGGTTGGCATCTCCCCCCATTAGATTCAGATACTGCATCTGACTCCCCTGCAATTTAGCCTTGTGTAATTTCGCAGGACCTAAACGTAGTTTGGGGAGAAAAGTTTTACGAAAGTCAGCCTCCTGGGCTTGTGCTCCCCACATATTCGCTTCAAATCCCTTTGCATCACGAAAATCAGCACCTGAAAGTATCGCATTGAGCATTACAGCTTTTTCCAACTGACTACCATTTAACCTGCTTGCCTCTAGATTTGCTTTCAAGGCATAAACAGACTTTAGATCCGCATGTTCTAAATGAGTATTATTGAGCTCAGCTCTTTCCAAGAGGGTTCGGAAAAATCGCCCCTGTTTAAGGTTTGCCCCAGTAAATTTCGCTTCTTTGAGTAAGGCCCTATCCCAAATAGCTCCCTCAGCATGACATTGATTGAGCTCAGCCTCATTCATAATCGCCTTAGTCAAGTCAGCCCGCTCAAGGTTAGAACCATTGAGTTTGATCTTCACGGCAATCACCGAGTGAAGCTTGCAATCGTTCAAATCAGCCCCTGTAAAATCAGCATCTTGCAGAATTGAATCACTCAGATCGGCACCACTTAAGTTAATACCTTTGAGATCCATCCCTTTAAGATCCAGACGTTTTAGTGACTCCCCTTTGGCATAAGCCTGCTCCAGCTCAGAGCGAGTCAATTTACGGTATTTCATCGCAGTCAATTTAGGATCGCTTTTGAGATCTGCTATCTTTTGATCAATCTCAGGCTTTTTATCCAGCATATCTTTGACGAAAGGTTGCAGCTCATCATGCATGGACTGCATCGCATTTTTTAATCTCTGATTACGTTGCAAAGCCTTGCCAACCTCCTTTTCAGGAAGTTTATGACCAGCCTCTCTTAGTTCAGAAAATTGCTGACCAACCTTATCACAGGTTTCTTTGACATGCTGATGGCCTTTTTGCATCGCAGCAATGGTATCTATTTGTTGAGGATTGACCTTATCTTGTGCAAATTTGTTTTTGAGATCCTGCACCGATTTTAGAGCATCCTCTCGTCCTTTTGGTGAGGAGATCTTGTGAGAATTCTCCTCCATCAACGCAAAATTTTGCTGCTGCTTATGCTCAAAATAATCTTCAATTTCCATCCCACCAGTCATCTTTTTCTTCATTGCTTTTTCAAAGTCTTGATAGGATGGCGCTTCAGATTTATCTTCTCTCAGGTATGGCTTTAGCCAATCACGAGCATCCTTACCCTCACGGGTAAACTGATGGAGTGATACACTCTCTTCAGGCAAAGGCCAAAGCTTTGCACTCTGATTCACCTTGAGCCAAGGCTCTAAGAGAGACTCATCATCTCTATCCTTAAAAGCAACCGGGATCAACAGCGGATTTGCCTCTGATGTTTTTTTAGCTCCTTCACTGTCAGATGATTCAGCTAATACTACCCGTATCGAGTCATCTACATCCTGAGCTAATAGATAAGCGGTCAGCTGCTCATCCACTACAACTGCAGGAGCATCATCTTCTTCCGGCCCTGAGATCCAGACTGGGTCTCCACTACCCTGTACTCGATACTCACCCTTTCGGTTATCCAGCCTCTCCGGTCTTACAGTCAAACCCACGAACTTATCTTTCTGATATTCGGAGAATAACCAACCCGGGCCGATATAATCACGTTCTGCTGGCTCATCTAACTCCCACTCTTGCGGAATAAAAGGCTCAGCCTTGGATAGATAACCGATCAGGTAGCGTTGACAACTCATAGAGCGTAAACCCAGTTGATCACTCTGAGCCGTGATAAATTTTGCTCTATTAAGAATCCCTAGCCCAACCAACCGACTCGCTTGTCCAGCCCAGGTTTTTGGCCCTTCGTACATTTCTGAATACTCAGCCCTCATCTTGGTCAAACGTTGCTGTGCCTCAATGATATCTGGACGTTTGGCAAGTTCGTGACTCTGCTTTAAGGGTTGCTCAAGCTGTTGCTCCGTCTGGGTAATCATCTGCTGCATCTGCCGCTGAGCCCTGGCCAGCTTGGCTGGCTGACTCCCCGCTTTTTTACGCATCTTCAGAAGATTTGCGTGAGAGCGATCCAAGTTAGCTAAAGTTTTCTCATTGGCAAACTGAGAAAGTCTGGGTTTAGCACTTACAAGTTGCTCAATTCTCTGATCAAGCATCTGGCTCATCACAGGCCCGATATCCTGCATTCCGGGGCGCGGAGATGGTACTTTTCCTTTGACTTGATCGAGCTTGAACTGAAATAATTTAGGGACATCGGCAAGCTTCTTCTTGCCCTGAGCCATTAGTAACTTTGCCTTAGCTTTTTGCTCCTCTGCTTCTGCTTTTACTGCTGCCATCTGCGGCATTAAACGCTCAGAAGGACTCTTCTTAGACTCTGCCAGATAGTGCTCCCACCCTAGTGGCTCACTTCCCGGGGCCTCAAAGCCACATACCAGTGTCTTAATATCCAGTGCTTCATCATCAATGACATCCATCACCCCGCGATACAGCATCACCCCAAGCTCAACCTCCGGGTAAAACCACAGCGTATCGCAGCGCAGCTTGAGTTCACTGAATATCTCTTTATCTTTAACTTGTTGCTCAGTAAAAACGCGAGGTCTCCAGGTTGGCAGATACCCGGTAATTTCAGAGCGTTTGGGGTGCAGATTCACTAAGTGGTATTCAGATCCTGGCTCTATCCAAGCGGGCAACTGTTGATCGGCAGGCGCAACGCTGAAGTAACGCAAATCAAAATCATCGGGAAAGCCCGGCCAGTTATTTTTAAGCCAGTTGTCATCATAAGTCCCCAGATACTGGCGTCGCTGAGGATGTTCCATCCCAAGCTGGGCAAAACTTGCGGGTAAGACTCTCTGCTTACGGTGTAGCTGGATTTGACCCGGATAAAAAACCGAAGGGGGAGTCAAATCCTTAGGAGTTTCAGATTCAGCAATCTTATCAATCAAAACAGGATCACTATGCCTTCCTCCAAAAGCCTGCTCCCATTCAATAGGCTGGCGCGCAAACGGCAAAGGCTCGGATGTCTTACCGCTAAGAAGCCACTGACGAGAGCCATAGATATCCAGCTCTTTGTTGATGCCTCCAACTCCTGCCCCAACTCTAACTCGTGGCCGGGGGGTTCCCACCGGATAGGCTCCCCCTTTAATCAGCCACTCACCAGTGATCTTAGGCAATCCCACATCAAAAATATCGCCATCCAAAGCCTTGTGAAGTCGTTTCCATAATTGCTGCTCATCAAGAGTCTGCTCCCTTTCACCTAATTCAAATCCAATGAGAAAAGTGACGGACAAGCGATTTTTTCGTGCGATAGAAAAAGGGGTAACTAATAATCCATATTGTAAACCTTTAATTATTCTCACTATATATCCACTTATTTAAAACATTTCAATACATCCTGAAACATTACAATGTTAATTAATAATTTAAACATGTCAATTTTAGACAGAATGGCCAAAAACATTTATATGTGATATTTATCCGTAACAGTCAGATTAATTGAATCAAAAAAATCTTAGCCCTTCATCAATCCCTAATGCGATCTGATCAATAAAACACTCATATTCATTTATACCAGCAGCTCCACTTGATACAAGTGATTGATTTTCTTCAATCACGACTTCACTCTGCCCCATAGAAACATTACTCTGTTCAATTGATACTTCTTGATCTTCAACCTCAACCAAAGATTGACGAACAACCATATCACTACTCTTAACTACCATTTCATTTTTTTCTAGTTTACTTGCAATTAAATCAAGTTTAGCCTCTGTATATTGATCTTGATTAGCACATGCTCCAGATGAAAACATCCCTAACGTTGCAACATCAACTACAGCCTCCATTTTTGACATTTTTATGTAGTCTGCTTTTTTAATTACATATAGATGATATAAAGACTGCAGACAACGCCACCAAGTCCCAAATACATCCCACCCACTATTAACGATCACTCCCAAAGCACCAACCCGGGCATCCCACTGCATCCCGGTCGTGGTATACCACTTAGTACCGAAATTCCAGCCAAACTCGTTACCAAACTTCAAAGACCAGCTATTTTCTGCAAGGATCGTTAAGTTTCCAGCTGAACTATGCAATCTGCCCCACTGCTTATTACCATTATCGTCTGCGGGCTTTCCGCCTTCCCATTTTGTCTTGGATAGATCAGGATCTGATTTTTTTATCTGTGCATTTACATAAATCGTGACAGCTGATGAAGCTACAGAGTTACCACTGGCCTGAAGGGCTTTGGCCTTGATATTAACTGTCTGTTTACTATCAGAAGCCCCAGGTAATGTATAGTTACACTTATAATCGGGGGCCATTCCTGAACCTATATAAGAGCCATTGTCATTATTAACGTACTCTATCTTCGCTACATCTGAAGCATCCGTCTTTGCCGAAAAGGTAACCTTTGTTCCTCCGTCATAGGTGGTTTCTTGTTCTGGATTTGTGATTGTCAGAGTCGCCATAATTATTTCCCTTACCCTATATGCCCCTCTTCTACAAACTTGAGTGTCCAAACACTAGAAGAAAGAGACTTGTAGCTTCCATTCGTGGCTGATCTCTTATGCAGCAACACAATGAGCGATAACTAATGGGAGAATAGTAAACAGGATCAAAATCAGGAAACGATAGCAAGATCACAGAATGGGAACGTTCCCCATCACTTTGAAACCGCTTTCCTGGATAAAAGTACATTTTTAAAAGAAAATGGCTTATATCCATACATTTAACAAGTTGTAAACCTCTACAATGATCTGGGGGCTTAGGATGTAAATACTATGGAGTAATTATCATACTTACTCAGTGACTTTTGAAATCCAGATATATTATCACTTTTGCAAAGCCGAAGTTCCTGGATTACGAATGAGAATCAAAGGTAACCTGATAGCCAGCTAACAGTTCGAGGCTATCGACTAAGCTATACAGAAAAAATTCTCCCTTGAACACAAGCCATTTGACTCCCAGGCAAACAATAATCAAGTTGCAATGGCAAAAGTCCCGCATTAGCATTCCGATAAATTTATCCATTTTTGATAAGAAAATGCTACGATACCTTCTTCCTTTTATTGGAATCTCCTATCTTCTATGCATCGCGATGCTATACGCTGATGCATCTACTTCGTTTCCAAATGACTCCGAAGTCGGTGTCGTATACGGCAACAAGGTTGAACCAGATACGGGCCTCCCCTCCCAGCGCTTAAAAGCAAGGCTCGATGCAGCCCTTACACTCTATAACCAAGGGCTGATAAAACGTATCTTAGTAAGCGGGGGTATTGGCAGTGAGGGATTTGACGAAGCCAAGGTGATGGCTCAGTACCTGAGGCAATCAGGGGTACCCGATAGCAAGCTGCTGGTCGACAGCCAGGGCAACACCTCCAGTCAAACCTCGAAAAATGCCATAAGACTATTAAGTAAAGAGACACGGGTTGTCGCTATTAGCCAGCAATTTCACATTTCCCGCTGCAAACTCTCCTTACGAAATGCCGGGTTTACCCAAGTAAGTGGCTATTACCCCGATTACTATGAGCCACGGGATATCTACTCAACAGTAAGAGAGGTCCCTGCCTGGGTTAAATACTGGATAAAAGGTCTTTAGGCACAGGAGTCTTAACTCAAGCCACAACGCAGTTCCTGGGCTTCTAGATTAGAAGCCGTTGCTAATTTCATCATTCAACTGATAAGGCCAGGCATCTTAGCTCTTATTTTTTTAAGAGATATAGAGTATTAAAATTATGCTATCAACCTAATTGCTGAGATCTCCTCAATCGCACAAGCACAGCCATCGATGCGGCTTTGACATTGATTAACCTCGGTAGCGACATTATCCACTTTCGAGTTCACCTGATTAACTGCTACACCCAAGACAGCTGTACTCAACGAATTTTGCATGACAGAAGTTTGCGTGGTTGAAAGCCTTTGTTGTGTTGCTTCAATCTGCTGACCATGCGTCTGAATCTCGTTAAAGTTAGCTTCTACAACCTGACTTACAACTTCAACTTTTTCTCCAAGTGCAGCAACCTGATTCGTAGTAGCACTTATCATGCTTCCGAAAGCGCCGCTCTTATTTAACTTTGCCTCAAACTCCTCAGCAGCAACCTTATCTGCATAACCTGTTACCCAGGTTTTCTTAAAGGCGGTAACAATTTCGGTATACTTACAACCGACATCCCAGGCAGGGTTCAAAAAGAAACGCGCAGCCAGGTTGAACTCATCATAAGTCCCCCAAACGCTATAACTCTTAGCACCGATATTTAATCCCTGCTCTATCCCCATGGCCAATGTGTAAACATTCTTGGCAACCATGCTAAAGTTTGCGGCACCTTTGGGAGCTGTGGTTGTGCTCAGGTTTTTCTGCCCACCACTCCAATCTTCTGAGGGATCCCAGTCACAATCTTTATGCTGCCAGCCATCATCTTCCTCTTTCTTACCCTTGACTGTTATCGAGCAACCATTCGAGCTTTTATCCCGGCTATCCAGAACCACGCTTCCATCGGAGGCGATCGCCTGAGCCTCAAGTCGGTTCCCCTCGCCTTTGGTATCTGTCCCGCCCGTGGTCCAGCTGAACTCATACGTTCTGTCATCCTGATTTTCACCGGCCAATTTAGTGTCATACAGACTACCATCAATAAAAAGCTT
This sequence comes from Dongshaea marina, assembly GCF_003072645.1. Taxonomy (NCBI): domain Bacteria; kingdom Pseudomonadati; phylum Pseudomonadota; class Gammaproteobacteria; order Aeromonadales; family Aeromonadaceae; genus Dongshaea; species Dongshaea marina. Next base: position 1,848,516 of record NZ_CP028897.1, on the reverse strand, counting down.
TACCTTGTCATAGGATTGAGCGGTTTTAACAACAACATTGATCGCAACCGTGGTGGACTGCTGGTAGGTCGTTTTTCCATCCTTAGTCGTGACTGTGATCGAACCCATGATGTTTCCTCCCATTCCCTTTAGTGATCTCAAATCAGGCAAGCTTACAAAAGACAACTTATGATAATTCGAATCAAAACTGAAAAGAGTTAACAGGATCACAACATGGGAACGTTCCCTATAATATTGATCTTTTATTAAAACAAGAGTCCTTTCGGATTAATTTGGGTCGTAACTGTCAAACCGATCAGATGAGTTTCTGGCATTGGCTCCATTTATGGTGAGAATGTTCTAATTAGCATTCTTAGCCAAGTCATATTGATATTTGCGAAGAGCTGCAAGAGGAAGCGTGAGAGAAATGGGAGAAGCTGCCAGAAACAGCTCCTCCGGGTGATTTAGAATCCTTTAACTCCTGGGCCAAAGGAGATCATCGCCCCACCACAGTTAAGATGTACCACTTCCTTGCCGGAGGTATCATCCATGATGATCTGACTACCGCTGGCACTCTGAATGGTATTGTGGGTGTTAGTGTTCTCATTCACCAGGCTTGGGTTATCTGCATTGGGCACCGTCGCCTGGATCACAGGCCTGTCCGGATCGCCCTCCACAAAACTCAGCAAGATTTCGGTTTTTTTCAGCAGCGGAAAATGCATTCCGTGACCACTCCCCCCATAGGGCTGGGCCATCCTCAGCCAGCAGGAGGCTTTGCCATCATCGCGCCCAGACAGATCAAAGGGCATCAGCACTTTGTAACGCCCCTGATCATCGAGCATCGCGTGCTGGCCACTGCCTGCCGCATCGATCCAGGCACTCAGTACCCCGGTGATCTTAGGTCGCTTGGTCTTGAGTGAGTTGCGATACTGAACCATGGAGGGAATACAGCGGAATCGGTTTCGATAATAAAGCCCATTGTGCTCTTCGCCCTGCTCTATCCCATGGGTCAGATAGCTTGCCTGACTCCCCTCATGCACAATCGAGGTGATCAAATACTGCTGGTTGAAGCTACTCAGGAAATGCTCCTGCAGGCTAAACAGAAAACCCGGCTGCAGCCAGGGAACTGAACCAACCCCCTGATGCTCAACCGCTTTACTAATAAGCTGCTGAGCCCGCACCTTGGCCAACCGGTTGCCTTCGGCTCGGGTGGTAAAGTTCTCACCATAGTAATAGACGGTACCAAACCCGGAGTCAGAGACCTTCGCCTTGCCCTCTGGCAAAAGATCGGGCCGCTCATAGTCATACCCCTTGAGCAAGACGCCTTGCGGTAACCGCTCATCATTGGAGATAAACTCAGTCAGTACCTCCTCATAGACGGAGTTTTCCAGCCCGGTTGCCGGGGAGTAACTCAGAGCCGAATCCTCTTTTGCCTTATGTGCCATCAGGTGATCCCGGATACACAGTACCTCCTCACCTTCACGCTGCTCAAAGTAGTAGTAGATCCCCTCCTGCTCCATCAGCCGTGAGATAAAATGAAATGGCGACTCATTGTACTGACACACATACTCCCGGGGCTCATAGTCACCGCTCAGCTGTAGCTCATAATTAGGTAAGACCCCATTATTAGTCCTATCCTTGAGAACCGCCTCGATGATCTCCGGAATACTCTTATCCAAAAAGATCTGGCTGCCCACGCCCAGGGTGAGCCCCCAGACCCGTGGCATCAGGGTGGCCTTCAGATAAATGGCGCCATGGGACTCACCCAGTACCTGCACCCCGGCCAGAACCCCATGAAAATTCTGGGCATCACTCTGCTCACGATCGATGGTAAAGGTACACTCGGCGCTTAGAAGCTTACGATGCTCCAGCTCCATATCCTGGCAAGCCAGGGTCACCTCAAAACGATAGAGCTCACTGAGTCCCTCTTCGCCCTCAAAGCGCACCACAGAGAAGGCATCGGACTCCCAGCCGCTGGCATTAAATAAAAACTTACTCTGATTCAGGCTCATGCTCCCTCCCCGACCGACTCGCTAAAATCAAACTCAAAGTTGCCTGCATCATCACAGCTAAGGGTGATTACCGCCGGCAACGACTCATCCCCCATCTGCGCCAGCACCGCCCTGGAGAGCTCCGGCAGCACCCGGCCATTGAGGATAAAGTCGATGTTGCGCGCCCCGGTCTCACTCTCATCACAGCGCGCCACGATCTGCTCCACCACCGCATCGGAGTAACTCAAGGTCACCCCATTGTTGTGTTTGAGCATCTGCTTCAGCTGCCCCAGCTTGAGCTCTGTGATCTCGGCCATCGCCTCATTGGGCAAGGCCCCGTAGGGCAGCAACGTCATCCGTGCCAGCAGCGCCGGCTTAAAGTGCTCATTGAGCATCGGCCGAATGGCAGTGCCGATGGTCTCGGCATCACAGCCCTCACCACACAGCTCGGTGATCACATCACTGGCCAGATTACTGGTCAGCAAAATCACCGTGTTGGCAAAGTTGATGGTCTGCCCCTCGCCATCGTTGAGGACCCCCTTATCAAACACCTGGTAGAAGAGGTTCAACACATCCGGATGGGCTTTTTCCACCTCATCAAGCAGCACCACGCTGTAGGGTTGCTGGCGCACCGCCTCGGTCAGCATCCCGCCCTCGCCATAGCCCACATAACCCGGAGGCGAACCGATGAGCCGGCTCACCGTGTGCTTCTCCTGGAATTCACTCATGTTGATGGTCACCAAGTGACTCTCGCTACCAAACAGCAGCTCCGCCAGGGTCAGCCCGGTCTCGGTCTTACCCACCCCCGAGGGCCCCACCAACAAGAAGACTCCAAGGGGCTGCTCCGGCTTAGTCAACCCCGACTTGGCCGCACGCAGCACGGTCGACAGCGCACCCAGCGCCGCATCCTGCCCCTTAATTCGGGCCCCCATCTCCTGCTCCAGATTCAGCAGCAGACTTGCCTGATCCTGGGCCATCTTACCCAGCGGGATCCCGGTCCAGTCACACACCACCTGCGCCATCAGCTCTGGGGTCACCTCATAGGCCAGCATCGGTGGCTCCTGCTGCACTTCGGCCAGCGCCTCCCGCGCCGCATTCAGCTCATCCAGCAAGGTGGTCCGCTCACTCTCTTGCGCCTGCGCGAGCTTCTCGCGCACCGCTAACACCACCTGCACCGCCTGCTGCTCCGCCTGCCAGCTCGCCGTCAATGCCTCGGCCTGCACCTCCCCCTCACTAATCCCTTCTTTCAGCTCCGCCAGTGCCTCAGGGTCGATCGCCTGACCATGCTCGGCATCCCGCTCCAGCCCCTGCTGCTGACGACTCAGCGCCTGGATACGCCGCTGCACATCCTCCAGCGCCGGTGGCGTCGCCCTGAGATTCACCTTCACTCGGGCACAGGCGGTATCCATCAGGTCAATCGCCTTATCCGGCAAAAACCGCCCGCTGATATAGCGATCGCTCAGCTCCGCCGCCGCCTGCAACGCATCGTCGCGGATCACCACCTGGTGGCTGCGCTCATAGGAATCCCGCAACCCACGCAAAATCAGCGCCGAGGTGGCAACGCTCGGCTCATCGAGCTTCACCAGCTGGAAGCGCCGCGCCAGCGCCGGGTCTTTCTCAAAGTACTTCTTGTACTCCCCCCAGGTGGTCGCCGCACAGGTCTTAAGCTCTCCCCGCGCCAGCGCCGGTTTGAGCAGGTTCGCCGCATCCGAGCCCCCGACACTGCCCCCGGCCCCGATCAGGGTGTGGGCCTCATCGATAAACAGGATAATCGGCCGCTCGCTGCTCTTAATTTCATCGATCACCCCCTTGAGGCGATTCTCAAACTCCCCCTTCATCCCGGCACCCGCCTCCAGGGCCCCCATATCCAACCCCAAGAGCCGTACCTGTTCTAACGATTCCGGCACATCCCCCTCGTGAATGCGCAGCGCCAATCCCTCCATCACCGCGGTCTTGCCCACCCCGGGCTCGCCCACCAAAATCGGGTTGTTCTTACGCCGCCGGGCCAGGATATCCACCATCTGGCGGATCTCCGGATCCCGGCCAAACACAGGGTCCAGGGTGCCGCCCGCCGCCTTGGCGGTAAAGTCGATGCAAAACCGCTCCACAAAGCCGCCCGCCTTGGATTCCCCACCCTCGGTTTTACCCTCGGTCGCCGCCGGCTCTGCCTGCTCCGCCGACTCACGTACCAGCGCAAAAAACTGCTGCTGCAACTGCTCACGGTCAATCTTGCGCAGGCACTCAAACCAACCGCTCTGCCCGTAACTCATCGGCTTGGCCAGCAGCGCCAGCAACACGGCGCCGGAGCGAATTTGTGCAAGCTCCAGATCGACACTGGCGACGAGCCAGGCATCGGTCAGAAGATCGGTTAAACGTGGCGAGAACACCGGCTTGCCACTGTTGCCGGTCGCCAGCTCCTCCAAGGAGCGATTGAGTTTGATGATAAGGGCGTTCACATCCACCCCCTGGGCCGTCAAAATTGCCTGCCAGTCCCCCTCCCGGGCCTCCAGACACTTGAGCAGCCAGTGCTCCGGCGTCACCTCATACTGGGTGCGCGACACACACAGCCCCGCCGCATTGTTCAGGGTGTTGCTGCAGTAGTAGTTCAGTTTGCCCAGCAGGGTTTTCAAACTAATGTTAACCATCGACTCTCTCTCCTTGAAGGTAATTCAGTGGCAACGTCAGGTGGTGGGGCACGCCGCCCAGCCAGGCATTCATCCCCAGCAGCGCGCCCTGCCGGGAGTTCAGCACCGGCTCGCCCACCACATTCGCTCCCGGCCAGATACGCAGCTCCATGTCCAGCATATCCAGCATATAGTGGCGTAAAAATTTCAAAATCTTTTGATACAGGGGCGCCCCCGGCAGCAGCGACTCAAACAGGGCGCGATCATTCACCTCGACATGAATGCGGCAGGCACTGCTGCAATCGCGAATTTGACTGCCCAGATAACACTCGCCACCCAGCTCACTATTGGCCTCTCCCAGACCGCAGCGCTGCTCGCCCGGGATCTCCACCCAGCGCTCCACCCACTGCTCCAGCCATACCTTGGAGTCGGCCCCGATGAGATGACGCATCAGCGCCTCCAGCCCCTGGGCCGAGCGCATCCCCTGGCTGAGGAGCCCCATATAGGGCAGCAGCTCAAAAGCCTCCGCCTCACTCCCCGCCAGGGTGTCACTCTGGATCCCCACCAGGGCGAACAACCGCTCCAGCAGCTTGGGGTTACGCGCCCCCACCAGTTGCGGCAACAGCCGGTACTTCTCCCACGCCCGAAAATACTGCTCGAAGAAGGGCTGGCTCAGGACATCATAAAAATCCCGGGTCGCGCAGCCATCCTCGTTGGCCTCATCCAGCAGCTCCTCGGTGTAGAAGGTGGGGAGCGGTGAGGCCGGACCATACAGCCCCAGGAAGGTGGTGGTCAGGGTGGTCTGTTTCCCCTGCTCGGTGAGACCCACCACATCGGTGGCCGGAAAACCCAGCGACAACTGGGCACGGCTGCGCACCCGACGCTTGAGGTAATCACTGCCCTCCCCCTGCCAACGCAGCAGCCGCAGCGCCTGCACATAGCTGAACAGCTCGGGGCGAGTCTTAAGCTCCTCGATTACACCAGGCTGCGTGAGCCGATCTGCGCGGGCCATAAAAAGCTCTCTTTATCATGCAGGTTATCCACCCGCAGTTGGGTAAAACTGTTGATGCTTGAATAGGCCGACAGCAATCGGTTTACCATAGCGCCAAACAGGTACATGTCGCCGCGACTGGGAAAGCCGTCAGGGTCGAGCTGCAATCGGAGCGAGCTGCCCCGCACCAAAATCCCCCGGTGCAATCGATTCACCGTCTCCATCTTCAGATCGCGGATCGCCTCCACCCGTTTGGTGTTCGCCAGCACCTTGGCCCGCGCCTGGGAGTCGGTGAAGATATAGAGCTTGAGCATGGCGATGAGATTCTCTTTTTTCGACAGGCTCAGCTGGTTGAGATAAAGATGAGACAGCATCCGCCACAGCAGGTTATCCCCCAGCGGGCACTCCACCGACATGGTGGGCGGGATGATGTTGGAAAACTCCGCCAACGCCGGCGAGCTCTCGGTGGGGCGACAGATATCCCCGTATTGCAGCTTATCCGCCAGCTGACCATTGGTGCAGCGCACCTGCAGCGCCAGGCTCTCACGCTGAATTTGCCCCACCTTTTTCGGGTAGGTCACCGACAAAAACAGATCCGAGCCGCTGCCCAGGGTCGACTGGCGACGCCGCAGTGAGTAGACCGGCACCTGCTCCGCCTGGGGATTAAACATCGCAAAAGGCCGATACTCCCGAGCCCGGGCCGAGCCCTGCTCAAAACCGGTGACCCGCTCCACCGAATAGACCTGGTAGCTCTCGCCCCCCGAGGGGCTCACCCGATACTCGGGCAGCCGATGGTCCAGCAGTATACTGTCCGCATGGTGGGAGAAAAGATTGACCGCCGGCACACAAAACAGCGCCAGATGCCCGCCGTGGAGCTCCAGACTATCGGTCCCAAGCTCCAGCTCCACCTCGAAACTGCCCAGCTCACCAAACTGGCGTAGCCAGGAGAGACCCCTGAGCTCGAAGAACAGAAACTTCTGCGGCAGCAGGAAATACTCCTGCACCGATAAAAAGGCCCGAAAAGCATTGCTCGGATAGGGAAAGAGCGGCATCCCGTCATCCTCGGGCATCACCCGAAAACCCTGCTCGGTGCTCAGGCGCACCGAGCGCCCTCCGGCATGCAATCGCACCCCCTTGAGATGGCGGCTCAGGGTGGAGAAGCGCTCCACCGCCTCACTGTAGTTGCCCCGAAGAAAAAGCCGCAGCGAATCACTCTGCCAGCTTTCAAGGGGCATCCCCTGCAGGTTAAAACTCAGCCGCACCCGGTCATTTCGGGTGACGACTGACTCCAGGGTGAGCGGTAACAGCTCCACATCGCCGCAGGTGGTAAAGGTGCAGCTTTGTCCGTCCCGCTCCACCGAGGCAAGCTCCACCCCCGACCTGATGGTCAGCGGCTCTTTGAGCCCCGGCTTGGGACGAAACTGGATCATCGTGGCCGCCGGCAGCGGCCGCAGGTAGTGGGGAAACAACAGCTCGGTCAGACCATGGATGATCTCAGGAAAATCATCATCCAGCCGCTCCTGCACCATCCCCGATAAAAAGGCGGTCCCTTCGAGGAGCCGCTCCACATCGGGATCGGCGTTCTGCCCGGCCAGCATCGGCGCCAGCGCCGGGTGTTTGCGGGAAAACTCGATGCCGAGCTCCCGCAGGTAGCTCAGCTGCTGCTGATAGTATCGATTAATCATTCCCTGTCCGTCAGCTCTCCGCGACCGAGATACGGCCATCCGGGCCCAGCACGGTTTCAAACACCACGGGCACCAGATTATTCTCATAACGTATGCCTGCCCTGATCTTAAAGACCAGCGACAGACGATCCGTCTCCTGGGGTATGAACTCAACCTGAACCCGCTCCACCCTGGGCTCATACCGCAAGATCAGATCGGCAATGACCCGCTCCAGTCCCCGCAGATTCTCCAATCCCTCCCCAAAGCGCACCTGATTGAGATCCGGCATCCCGAAATCGGGCACCGTCAGGGCACTGCCTTGCTGAGTGTTGAGCATCCGCGACAGGTAGCGGGTCACCGAGCTGCTCAGACGCACCAGCTCACTGTCGTGACCGTCGGGATTTTCACCGTAACGGATCCGCTCCAATAAACGCTCGGTACGCATCACACCTCCCTGTGGTAAAAAGAGGGGCGGCCCGGCCGCCCCCTATCCGTTAAGACTCTTTCCAGGAGTCCATAACCTCGATGTTACCGTCCATAAAGGTTTCGGTGATCTTGGAGTAGGTGAAGGAGACCTGTTCCATATCCTTGTAGGGCTTGTTCTCTTCCAGGAAAGTGTGTGGAGTATTGGTGTTACGATTCACGATGATCGCCTCATCCAGCTGGATCGAGTAGTACTTCTTCTCGGTGCCATCGGTATCGATGTCATAAAAATCGATATTAACGGTGCACTGCTCGCCTGAGGTACAGGCCTTGAGCAGTTTTGGAGAGGCTACATCGCGAGCCTTGGTGATGGTCAGCGGATGGTGGATACGCTGGCCGGTCGGCAGGCCGGTGTGCGTATCTTTAGGGATCTCAACGTTGTGATCAAAGGCATATACCAGAACCTTGTCCAATTTCTCGCCAGCCTGGGTACAACCGCCTTTGATTTCACCCTGGTTCTTACCGTTCACTGACATATACATAGTCAAAGCCATGACTTATTTCTCCTTACTTTAGACAAAATGATCTGCACTACTCTTTATCGAGCTTGCCGACCAGTGAAAGGGTAAATGATGCGCCCATATACTTAAAATGTGGGCGTGCCTTCAGTGACACCTGATACCAACCGGGATCACCCGGCACATCATTCACCTGAATCTCAACCGCCCGCAACGGACGCCGGCTACGAACATCCGGCTGCGGGTTATCCATCTCGGTCACATACTGACTGACCCATTTATTGAGCTCTCGCTCCAGATCCTGACGCTCCTTCCAGGAGCCGATATGCTCGCGCTGCAGCACCTTAATGTAGTGCGCCAGTCGATCCATGATCATCATGTAAGGCAGCTGGGTGGAGAGCCGGTAATTAAGCTCAGCCTCCCTGCCCTCCGGCGAGTTGCCAAAGGTCTTGGGACGCTGGCAGGAGTTGGCGGAGAAAAACGCCGCATTGTCACTGCCCTTACGCATGGTCAGCGCGATAAAGCCCTCTTCGGCCAGCTCATATTCACGTCGCTCGGAGATCAACACCTGGGTCGGGATCTTGGTCTTGGTCTCGCCCATCGACTGGAACTGATAGAGCGGCAGATCTTCCACCGCACCGCCACTCTGAGGGCCGATGATGTTGGCACACCAGCGATACTGAGCGAAGCTGTCGGACAGGCGGCTACCAAAAGCAAACGCGGTATTGCCCCAGCAGTAGTCACGGTCACCGTCACTGACGGTTTCGTTGTAGTTGAAGAGCTTGCTCGGTGCGGTACTCTGACCATAGGGCAGACGCAGCAAAAACTGTGGCAGGGTCAGCCCCACATAGCGGGCATCCTCGCTGTCACGAAACGAGTTCCACTTGGCGTACTGAGGGCCCTCAAAGACCGAGTGCAGATCTTTAAGCCCGGGAAGATCTTCCCACCTCTCTATGCCGAAGAAGCCACAGCCTGCCGCTGCAATGAAGGGGGCGTGAGCCATCGCCGAAACAGAAGCGAGGTTCTGCAACAGCTTCATATCCTGGGGACCGGGATCGAAATCATAGTTGCCTATGATGGTGCCGTAGGGCTGGCCACCGAACTGGCCATACTCAGCGGTGTAGGCCATCTGGTACAGGCCGGATTTGACGACCTCAGGGCTATCCTCAAAGTCATCCATCAGATCCTGCTTGGAGAGGTTCACGAATTCGATGCGCACGTTCTCACGAAAATCGGTGCGATCCACCAGGAACTTGAGGCCACGCCAGGAGCTCTCCAGGGTACGAAACTCCTCACAATGCAAAATCTCATCGACCTGCACCGACAGCTGGCGATCCAGCTCACCGATCATCGCGTCCACCAGATCGCCGGAGACCTTGGCACCCTGGTATTCGGGCTTGACCAGGTCGGTCAGCAGCGCCTGCAGGCCGCTGCGGGTCACCGAGTAGGCCTGATCTTCCGGATTGAGGCGGGTCGCTTCAACGATATCATCAAGGAAGTTTACCTGATCTGCCTGAGTATCTGTGGTTGCCTCTGCAACTTGTTGATCAGCCATCGACCTCTTCTCCCTGAGCTTCTTCTGCATCAATACCCAGCTCGGCTAAAAGAGCTTCCCTGGCGGACTCATCCTGAACTAAAGCCTGAATTTTTTTACGAAACGCCGGAACATTGCTCAGTGGACTCTTGAGGGCCTTGAGGGCTTCACGCAGCTCCAACAGCTTGGCCAGCTCCGGAACCTTCTGGATAATCTGATCCGGCTCAAAATCGCGCAGGGAATCAAACTTCAGGCTCACCGGAAGCAAATCATCCTCAACTGAGCCAGCCAGGCGGCGTGGTACATTCATCTCAAGCTCCAGTCCCTGGGCCTTAAGTACTTCGTTGAAATTATCCTTATCGATATTGATCGGGGCGCGCTCTTCCACCATGCGCTCATCTTCGCGCTGGGTAAAGTCACCGACCACCAACATCTTGAGAGGCAGCTCAACATCTTCCTGAGCTCCACCAGTTGCGGGACGATATACAATATTCACCCGCTCTTTTGGAGCCAACGAGCCTTCTTTTGCCATCTCCAACTTCTCCTTCTCGAATACGCTAGTAAACAGATGTCCGTCTGTTACACCCTTTACGGTGAGAGCCGCCACATCTCGCCGGGAGTATTCCTATAAAACCAGAATTGATTGAATAAAAGCTGAATAAGCAATGCCATCATCCTGATCCTGAAAAACTCCCTTTTCATTTTCCTTGGCCAACAAGGTTGGCCATACAAAATAGATGGGGTCTCAAATAGCTATATCAACCCACATTCAAAAAGTTATGACATCCTCTGACGTCAGAGCCATTTAATGATAGAAAGAACAATTTATGAAAAAAGTTATCTTGATCACAAAATGGGAACGTTCCCTACGGGATTGAAACCCTTTTCAATAACTCTCCGTATTTATTAAAGAGAACGAATGAAATCAGATAGAAGTTCATCATTTTTTAAACCTTCTCTTCATGCATTCTCATCCCACCACTATGCTCTATTTCATGCTGCTGGAAATTCTAGTTTGCCTTTATGACAACTGTATGACTCTGCTCTAATGCAAAATATTTCTCTACGAAAACATCATGATCGCAGCCGTCGTCATAGCAACTCCCCCAACCGTATTGATCGCGGTTTCTGCGTTATCAACCCGGGTCGATACTTGCTGCACTTGTGCTGAAACTTGATCCACGCGTGTTGTGCAGCTTCTGAGCTCGGCCTCTGTATCGTCCACACTCAGAGCGACATTGACAATGGACATCTCATTATCATCAATTCTTTGAATCGAAGTATCGATTCGATTGGTCTGAGCTGTAATATTTTGTGCATTCGTTTGTATTGATTGAGTGTTAGTCGCGATCTTTTGCCCAACTGCATTGAGCTCACTATTGGTGAAGTTCATCATAGACATGATCACTTCTGACTTCTGAAGCTTAGTATCAAACTCTTCAGCAACCACTTTATCGCTCTGGTACTTACACTTAAATCCCTTGAAAGAAAGCTTTTTCTCAAGCAGAGCAAGCTCAATCTTCGCAGTGCAGTTTACATCAAGCCCCACAGCAAAATTGATCGAGGTGCTGCCACCAATTAATGTATAGGACTTTGCTCCAACCGTAATATCCTGAGCAATCCCAAGGGTGAGAGACCACTTATTCTGGGCTTTAATTGAAAAATTGGCATCCCCCCAACCGAAGCCCCAATTTGTACCGTCACTGCAATAGCCCAGGTTTTGGGAGCCATTCTCATAGGGCGTATTATTCTGCTCGGCCGGATCTTTTTTGACAGTGATATTACAAGTGACGAGCTCGCCCAACTGGCTCCCATCCTTCTGCAGTCCTTTAGCTGTAAATATATAAACCGTATCACTTTTTTTAGAAGGAGCTGTCCAGGCTGCCCTCGGGTTAGGAGGCGTGTCTGAGGAGATGAGATCTCCTATATCCTCCTCACTCCACTTACTTTTTTCGCATCCATAAAATTCTATTTTCTCCAGGAGACTATCATCACCAGTGAACGATGCGCTCAGTGTAATCTCATCAGATACATTACAAGCCGTTTTTGAACTTGTCAGGCTAAGGGTTAGATCTGTCATTATCAGCTCCTCTTGAAGGAGAAATCCATGCCAGAATTATGGAAATAGATTTCTGATTCGATATCCAGAAGATGTCAATAGTGATGATTATTGTGTGACCCTTACAATAAATGCCCCTTGCAGCCTTTCGTTAAATTAAAACACTTCCGATAACCTTACAGTTGATATGTGAATTTTTAATCTTATCCAATACAAATCAAACAGTTATCAAAAATCATTTTACACCTGATTTATTTCTATAACTATGAATATATTCATTCCTTATAGGAATATCAGCTCGAATTCAGCCTTGATTCAGATAACAGCTGCTTCATTCAAAGCCGGGAATATATGAGTATTAGTCATAGCAGCTAAAACTGCTTAGTATGGGCCTGTACAATAAATCACCGACTCCAGACTAACCCAAAACTGCGCTTTATACAGCCAAATGCTAAACCAGTTTAGCAAACTGTGATCAAAACGACATTTGTCCTCTACTTAATTCAGCATTAAAATTATCATGGTGTTAGATTTCATCACTCATTTTTGAAATTCTTCCAAGCAGGATAGTCGCCATACAAGTACCACAAAAGTTAACCGAACTATATATCCTCCTCATCTCTTGAACAGAATCACCTCGATATAAAAACTGCTCAAACCATAATCATGACTCTCGAAAAAGTATGAACAATACCTAAGCCTGATTGGATACTATATCCGATACTTTTATGCTTATACCTACCTCATTAAACGGCCATTCCTCAATTCAGATAAAATCTGACTTTTCTTCATATTTGAGATTTAACCCCAGATCAACAGGGCTCACCAGTCATATATTATCAATTCCATCTACAACCATAATAGTCGTTTCGAGTTAGATATCTCAGGAGGTTTTTGTTAAAAAGCTCTTTCAGAGTAAGAGTGAAATTATTAGCTAGGAATGTACTTGAAAACCCCACAAATAACAAATCATGTCAACCAACAATCACTACACCCTCTATTGATTCTATTCGTGCTGTATTACTTTTTATCTCACTCTTTGCCTGACAAACCCTGGAATCAACAAATTGGATATCGGAATTCAAGTCCGACAACTGTGATTGAACACTTTCTATACTTGAAGAAACTGAACTAAATCTATTGTTAACCTGATCAAATTTATTAGAGTGTGAGCTAATTAAAGTCGTATGCTGTCGCACTTTTGACTGGCATGATACTATATCTTGATTAGTGATATTTACCCGCTTATTCAATGCTTTTACATGAGAGTCCATTACTGTTTTTAAACCCAGGACTACACCTGTCTTATTCAACTTTGCTTCAAATTTTGAAGCAGCAACCTCTTCACTATCCGCTCTGAGATCTACCACCTTACTATCAAAATTAGACTTACAACCTGCACTGACTCCCAGCTTTCCCGTCAGATTGAAGTCCGCGCCAAAAGCGACATTGACATTAAAGGTCCCGCCAATAGTGGTATAGGATTTCATACCAACGGTTATATTCTGAGAGATGCCTAAGGTTAGTCCCCACTTGTTCTGAGCTGTTATTGAAAAGTTGGCTTTCCCCCAATCGGCCCCAAAATCTTTCCCATCACTTCCATATCCAAGATTTTGTGAGCCATTTTCGTAAGGCGTTTTATTCTGGACTGATGGATCTTTGTTTACCCTGACACTGCAAGTTGCCACATCCCCTATCGCAGTTCCATCATATGAAAAGGCTTGAGCAGATAAAGTATATTCAGTATCACTCTTAACAGATGGAGCACTCCAGCTACACTGAGGATCAGGTAAGCTATCAGAGTCGATTAAGCTTGCAGATTCATCTCCTTGCCCCTGATAGTAGAAGGATACTTTATTGATTTGACTGGTATCATCACCCGAAATGGATACCTGAATCCTCACGGAATCAGAGGTATCAAATACCTGATTTGCATCCGGTTGTGTGATTGTCATTATTATATCTGCCATCATCATCTCCTTGAGTCACGGTGAATAGATAGAGCCATGAAAAATAGCAATTACATCTTATGCATCTGTGTGTCAGTACTTTGAGATTGATAAGATGAGCTGACCGTCGGTTTTTCAGAAGCCCAGTTGTTTTCCCAATCATCAGTGATTGTCCAAAAGGCGATCTGCCATATGCCCAGTAGCCAGAATCCAAATAGAAACAATGATAATTTTCTGGATAACATAAAGTCTCCTTCTTCATAGCTCTGAGATGACAATTTGAACCGAACAGTCGGATTTAATGTTCCGCACACTCTAATAAAATCGTTCCCGTGACCCTAGGAATAACTCTATGAGTTTCAGTTATAGCTCTAATCAGATTCATTTCTTTATCAAGAAAAAATGACGCTGGATGACCTCAATTCAAAATAGCTTAATTACAAACAAATTCAGCCTAGCCGACACCTTTCAGCTGTGACAACTCTTTTTGCTAAATCGATTTTGCAAAATGTGATCTATCTATCACATATCCACTTGGCTATGCTTTAGCTCCCATTCCTGCGGCCTGGATATGAACTAACCTGAAATAAGCCCTCTCATAAAAATGAGATATCACCATGATTCACTTTGAAATCCTTGAGCAGCAACTCTACCACCAGCTGAAAATCACCCTTGAAGATGATGCAGTTCAAACAGAATCCGGTCAGCTCTCCTGGTCTTTAGGGGAGATAGAGATGGAGGCGAAGGCCCCCTCCATCACTGGTTTTTTCAAGTCACTCCTCACGTCAGAGAAAATGATTCGGCCGATTTATCAGGGCAAGGGAGAGATCTGGCTGGAACCCAGTTTTGACAACTTCACAGTAGTCGAACTTCAGGATGAACAGTGGATCATCGATCAAGGCTGCTATGTTGCCTCCGAGTTATCACTGGAGCTTGAGCTTTTTCAAAATAAGATGATCGGAGGGCTTTTAAGTGATGAGGGGTACTTCCAGACCAAAGTCTCTGGCACAGGAAAGCTGGTCATCAGCTCCCCCGGCCCGATTCAGACCATTGATCTTGCCGGGCGTAAACTAACTGTGGATGGTAACTTTGCGGTCGCTCGCCAGGAGTGCGTCACCTTCGAAGTCGCTAAATCATCCCGCAAGCTACTATCGACGCTATTTTCCGGGGAGGGATTAGTGAATACCTTTAGTGGTGAAGGAAAGGTGATGATAGCTCCCGTCCCCGGACATCTGCATACCCTGGAGCAGCGGTTTGCGACTTTAAGAGAGCAAAACCAAGCGATCCTTAAACGACCGGAGGATAAGTAGCTCTACAGCCAGCCCCCTGTGACAGCAGGAGGCCAGGCTCGGTCTTTTTAGCTAACCGAGAATGGTCAGGATACAGCCTGAAACGATGACCAATTTTGTTAGCTTCTCAAGCTCTACCGAGCGGTAATCACAGAGAACTACATGGTCACCAATCTGCAGCATACCCGCCAGCTCCACCAGCAGATGTTTCGATGCCAGCAGTGGATGAAACTCAGGCTCTTCGATGTAATCTTTAACCAGCTGGATCTGTTCATCCATTAGCTCATCATTATCCAGGTTTACAGCATTGATAACGGCGTAGACAGTCACGATAGCTCCTTCTATGAGTGGCAGTTTAGCCTATGGGACCATTATAGAGAGCCAGACTCTTCCTGACTCACTAGCAGCTCACACTTGAGTGATTTTGTTATAGGTTAACTCTGAACGCAGCTGAACCAAGCATCGAACCCAGCTCAAGGTAAGCTGCCAAGCCCTGAGCCAGGTTCTTGTCAGTTAATGCAGTTGATATCGAACCGAACTCACTACCCTCACTTTTTTCATCACATCATTATTCGAGTAGCTGCCGTTTGCATCCGAGATACTGAACTGTCCCTGTGAAGCAAACTTAATTTTCCCTAGCTTGGCATGGGCATTGGTTGCAAATACCTCGGCGGCATTCTGCGCATTCTTCACCGCCTCGGTCAGCATCTGCTGCTTGATCTGGTTCAGGCTGGTGTAGCGATAGGTGAGCTGAACGTTATCCAGCACTATCCCCTTAGAGACCAACTGGTCAGTTTGCTGAAGCGATTTACCCACCAAATCGACATCATGAGTCATCAAGATAATTTGGGATGCGGCCTTATAGCGCTTCGCCTTGCGGTTATCCCCATAATTGTTACTGAAGTTATCCGTAACATTCGGCAAACCGATCTGGATCTCTTTTTTAGCAAACCCGGACTTGGTTAAAAACGTGATGATCGCATCCTGCGAGCTCTTTAAATTACGATAAAGCACCGGAAGAGTATCCGCCGTAGCGCTATAGCGAAAGGTTGCAATTCCCAGATCCGACTTTACATCCCGCTCAGCCAATCCCTTCACCGCAACTGTTTTCTGTTCATTTACCTGAAGATAGTTATGTCCTATAAACCATCCTGCCAGCGCAACCCCACACGCCAGCAGTAAAGCACTGATCACCTGTTTCATCCAAACTCTCCAACCGCTGTTCTCTAATGACTCTATCTCACCATATCGAGTCTGATGATAAAGATCAAAAACCGGGATCACGCCATCTCAAAAACAGTTAAATTTGGCCAGTTTTGCTGCCAATTCTTGTCTCGGACCCTCTGTCTGTATAAAGAGATTGGGCGATTGACCAGAGGGTTTGGCCTGACCTTGAGTGACCAGTTCTCCTTAAGACCAAAGCGTGCGGTAAACATCATCTTCCCTGAGCCCAGGAGCCTGACTCCGACACAGGTCGGCGCCTCAACCCACTGAGCAATGGCATCGGCACTGTCCCTATATGGCGCATCAGCATGCTTTAGATGCATTCTGGCCTGATTACGAACCTCCCAGCAAACCTGAGGTACTAACTGACGAAGCCGATTTTCAAGAGCAAGCTCCTTTTCCCGGGAGAGATCCTGAGGATCGAAGAAGACACAATCCACATCATTTAATGGCGTCGGCTCCCTCTTATGGTGCAGGTGATCCCAGATCAGATTCCGAACAAAACCCGCCCCCAGATACCAATCTGGTAGCTCGAGAGTCCTGGCCGCCTGTAGGCAGTGAAGCCGAAGAGGATCCTGCTCCAATAACTGACTGCTTTTTCGCTGCAACTCATATTCTGTCATTGCGTCACTCTTGTGGATTAATTGATCGGCGACTCTATATCCGACTGTTTTAGTCAGGAAATATGTTCTAAGTTAAAGATGATAATGGAACAACGGGCAGGGAGCGAGCCATGAATAAGTTACAGGTCAGACACAAGATCCTGATCTCACTCACCATACCCTTGATTATGCTGGTGCTGGTCTCATTTCTTGCCAGCCGGAATATGAACGCGATTCAACAGGGGGTCGTTTCTATCTATAACGATCGGGTAGTTCCGCTGGAGCAGCTTAAGAGTATTGCCGATGATTATGCGGTGCTGGTCATTGATGCGATCAATAAAACCAATGCGGGGATCATGACAGCTCAGGAGGCTTCTCAGGGAATTAGTGAGGCGCAAGCAAGGATCAGTAAAGTATGGTCCAGTTACCTGGCAACCAAGCTCACGCCCGAAGAAGCAAGTCTGGCCGAACAGGCAAAGCAGCTATTTGTGCCTGCGAACCGGGAGATCCGTAATATCCTCTCCCTGCTCGCTTCCAAACAGGGAAATATCCCAGGCCAACTACAGGAGAGTATTCCGTTAGCCTATCAAACCATAGATCCCATCAGTAACAAGATCACCGAGCTGGTGAATCTGCAGCTCAAGGTTGCCGCCGAAGAGCGGGATCGAATCGATTCCATCTATAGCAGTGCCCTTTATCTGTTTAACGGGCTGACCCTGTTGGTGATCCTTATCTGTATCGTACTTGGGGTCTGGTTAAACCGCTCGGTCATGAAGCCGGTCAACAATATCATGTCGGGACTAAACCTGGCCCGAAAAAACTCCGATCTAAAGATCCAGTTTGAGATCTATAATCACGATGAACTGGGACGGATCTCCTATAACCTGAATCAACTATTTGAGCACCTTCGCACCATTTTGAGCAATATATCCGGTGTAACCAATACCATCTCGGATGCATCCTCAGAGCTGCATCATTTTACCCAGATGACCTCAGATCGCATGCTACAACAGCAAAGTGAAACCGAGCAAACCGCAACAGCGATGAACCAGATGACAGCCACCGTCAATGAAGTCGCCAAGAGCACCACCGACGCCTCAGACGCTGCGACGACAGCCCTAAATCACGCGACAACAGGTCATGAGGTGGTAAACCAGTCAATTCAAGGGATGCAGACCCTCTCTGAACGGATTGAGCAGATCCAGCAGGTAGTGAATAACCTTTCGGCTGAGAGCGAGAACATAGGACAGGTTCTGGATGTGATTAAGGGAATTGCAGAACAGACCAATCTACTGGCCCTGAACGCAGCAATCGAGGCCGCCCGGGCCGGTGAACAGGGGCGCGGCTTTGCCGTGGTCGCAGATGAGGTTCGCCACCTGGCACAGAGAACCCAGCACTCCACTCAGGAGATAGAGCAGATGATCGAAAAACTGCAGGGGGGCGTCAGAGAATCAGTCGAATCAATGGATCAGGGATCATCCCAGGTTGAGCAAACCAATCACAAGGTTCAGGAGGCTGGTGAAGCCTTGCAAAATATCATGAGCTCGGTCGATAACATCTCTCATCTTAACAGCCAGGTGGCGACCGCTGCCGAAGAGCAGGCGAGTGTTGCTGAGAGCATTAACGCCAGTATCGTCATGGTCAACGATATTACCCGCCAATCCAGTGATGAAACGGACAAGCTATCAGGTTCCGTCAAACAGTTAAACGAGCTGGTCAGCCATATGCGCGAGCAGGTCGGCTCTTTCAAACTTTAGCCAAACCAGGCTCAGCCAAGGTTGAGAGATTAACCTTGGCTGAGCAGGATCACGTCAGAGCCAATAAACTCAAGCTGTAGCTCAAGCTCACCGGCTAACCAGCGGAAAGTCTGTTGGGAGAAGAAGCACACATGGGTGAGATCATTCTTATAGTGCCAGTTGGCAAACGCCTGGCGATCCTTGACCAGCTTGGTCATCACCCCCAGAACTCCCCCGGGTTTTAAGCAGTTCACCAACATCTTAATCACCTGCATCGGTTGATGAAGATGCTCCACCACCTCGGTTGCAGTGATAAAATCGTATTTAGCTTGCAGAGCCGAAGGCTGTGGATAGTAAAAGTGATCATACAGTGCCACCGGGTAACCGGCCTCCTCAAACATCAAAGAGAGGGTCGGCCCGGGACCACAACCAAAGTCTAACCCCCGGGCCCCGGCTGAGATCCTGGCGCAAATCGGATCGAAGACACGCCCCAGGAATCGGCGATACCCTGCATCATCGGGGGAGTTTTGATGAAGATCATACTCGGCACGCTCTTGCGCTTCACTCAGATACTGCTGCGGTGCGACGAACACCAGGCCGCAGTGCTCACAGAGCCAATAATCACGCCGACTGTCTGTAAAGTAGTGCGCATATTCTAAACTGCCGCACAGCGGGCACAGCCCTGGCTCGGATTGCTGTTGCATAGGGACTCTTCTCGTTTCAAATCGGGCTATTGTCTATTCCTGAACCCGGAACAGCAAGGGCAACTCCCGTTGCCTGGCACTTCAGGACGCCTGGGTGATCATAGGTGAAGCGGGAAGCTCCCTGCGTGTAAGGCGATAACTCAGCACCGCAGATAACAGCAAGCACAGGGGAAGCACCACCAGTGCCACCTTGAGATCTTCAACACTAAATGGGCTGGCCGCACCGGGATCCCGGTAGTTATGAGTGAGGTTGATCAAAGCCCCCACCAGAAATTGTGATAAGGCGCCCGACATCATGATCACCATATTGGTCAGTGCCGAAGCGGTGCCTATCACCTCCTGCCTGAAGTGCTGTTGGTGGAAAATACGCCACACGATCACCTGTGAGCTTGAAGCCAGACCAAACGCGAACAGAGCCCCATAGATTGTTGCCAGTGTTAACTGGTTGCTATACAGCACTCCACTGATCAGCAGCGCCGCCACCAGTGCGCCCCCCATCATCAGCCGACGCTCACAACCAAACTTGTCACACAACCACCCCACCACGGGAGCGCCCAGAGCCCACCCCAAAAAGATCAGGGTGATCGCAAACGAGGCCTGGGTCTTATCCAGCTGATACTGCCCCACCAGAAAAGTGATCCCCCAGACGGCGGCAAAAATTGAAGTAGGCAGATAAAATAAGCCCCCCACCACGCCATTTTCCCAAATTTGACGATTTTTGATGAGTTGCCAGGTCTGGGCGAAGAACAGGCCCAGTGGCTGGGCGGTTTGGGTCGCGCCACCGGCAAGCTTTCGCGAGGGTAACAGCAGGATCGCAGCGATGATCCCCCCTCCAATCAGGGCAATCCCCCACATATTCTGTTGCCAGCCAAACTGGTGGATCATTTTGGACGCAAAAACCTGCCCAAAGGCACCGGCTATAGTCCCAAGAGAGATCACCAGGGATGTGATGGTCGTGAAATACCTTGCCGGCAGGTAGCGTTTGGTCACGTAGAGGGCCCCGACAAAAGCAAATGCTGAACCGATCCCGATAAGGACTCTTCCGGCAATTCCCTGCCACATCAGGGAGCTTGCCATAAAGATCAATGAGCCGCAGATACACAGGGCAAGTGCCCCCGTCAGGACCTTCTTCACCGAGAAGCGATCAAACAGTAGTCCCGCCGGGATCTGAGCCAGCAGGTAGGCGATGTAATAGGCAGAAGCAAACTCGGCGATCCCCAGAGCCTGAGTCTGATACTGAGCGACCAATTGCGGCACCACCAGCCCGGGAAAAATCCTTAAGAAAAACTCGTAGCAATAAAACCCGGTAACTATCAGCAATAACAGCCAATACATCAACTCTCCTTGTGCGGCTCATCACCCGCTATGATCCCATCTGTCCCAGCGAGTTTACTAAATCGCTAAAGTCTCAAAAAAGCGATAGTAGCACGGCCTCATCGGCAGCCAAAGGTCCCCACCAGTGATGAGTCCTTGATAGCCGCGAATTCCGGCTTGAGTTATCCGCCACCATCACCCACGCTTTTTGTTATATGAGTTGTCTGAAATAACAGGGCAAACATGCAGACCCGGATGTTGCTGGCTCGACCTAAGGAAGCACTCTATGACCCATGTGGACTATGCTGACTCAATTCTTTCACTGCTTCCTCCTATTGCGACCATCGCCTTAGCCATCATCACCCGTCGCGTTCTGTTATCTCTGGGGATCGGGATCCTTGTCGGTTCACTGATGCTCACCGGTGGCCACCCTATTGAGGCCGGTAAGTATATCGCTGCAACCTTCACTGATATTTTTTGGCACGCCGGAGCATTAAACCAAAATAACGTCTGCATCCTGCTATTTTTACTGCTGCTGGGGTGTATGATCAGCCTGATGACTATCAGTGGGGCTACCCGGGCTTTTACCGATTGGGGCCAGCAGTTTATCCATACCCGAAAGCAGGCGAAAAAACTCACTGGTTTAATGGTATTTCTGTTCTTTATCGATGACTACTTCCACTCACTGTCGGTAGGAACTATCTGTCGCCCCCTCACCGATCGCTTCAAGATCTCCCGGGCCAAGCTTGCCTACCTGTTAGACTCAACGGCCGCCCCTGTATGCGTCCTGATGCCGATCTCCAGCTGGGGAGCCTACATCATCGCCGTCATCGGTGGAATTTTGACCGCCCATCACCTGACCGGGCAATCGCCGTTGGCGGTATTTGCCCAGATGGTTCCGATGAACTTCTACGCAATTTTTACCCTGTTGATGGTGCTGTTTGTGGTGATGATGGAGTATGACTTTGGCCCGATGAAACGCCAGGAGCAAAACGCCCTGGCAGGCCAACTCTATGATCCCAAAAAAGGAACGCCTCCGGGCGTTTGCCAACAGCTTCCTGTCGCCGAAGACGGACGGGTCCGGGTCCTGATCGTGCCGATCGCTCTGCTGATTTTCGGCACCATTGCCCTGATGATAATCACTGGTGCTCAGGCCCTCACGCAGCAAAGCGCCAGCTTCAGCATCCTGGGCGCCTTACAGAATACCCAGGTCGGCATCTCGCTGCTGTTTGGTAGCATCATCAGCCTGGCTTCTACCATCATTTTAGTCATCCCACAAAAGCAGAGTATCCAACATTGGTGGCTCACCCTACGCAGCGGGATTAGCTCCATGTTGCCAGCGATCTGGATCCTGCTTAGCGCCTGGTGTATCGGGCATGTGATCAGTGATACCCATACCGGTCATTATCTTGCGTCACTGGCTCAGGGGAATATCCCCTCACACCTGTTGCCTGCCCTGATGTTTGTGCTCTCTGGGATCATGGCCTTCTCGACCGGCTCCAGCTGGGGAACCTTCGGTGTCATGCTGCCGATCGCCGGCGATCTGGCCGCCGGTGCCGATATGACTCAGATGATCCCCATGCTATCTGCGGTACTGGCAGGCTCAGTGTTTGGCGATCACTGCTCACCGATCTCGGATACCACCATACTCTCATCCACGGGTGCCGGCTGCCATCATATTGATCATGTGATGACCCAGATCCCCTACGCCCTGATGGTCGCCTCGATCGCATTGATTGGCTATATACTGCTGGGATACACCCACTCAGTCTGGCTGAGTCTGGGGGTCTGCGTGCTGCTATTTGTCGTCATCTGTACCATTTTACGCCTGCTCCCCAACAGCACCACAAAAACCCCATCGGACTAGAGTGACTCACAGGCCACTAATTCAAATCGAACAACCTCATCATTCTTGCAATTAGAAGTAGCGGTCACACTAAAAGGAAGAGCTCAATCATTCTCCTGGCCAAAAAGGTAAAGTCATCCTGACCATGAAATAACAAGTCACTTACTAAGCACACCCCTAATTGAGATGTAGTTTACCCAGGCGCCCCAACAGCTGGATCTCTTCGACCCGCCCCTGAGCTTTAAGCTTTGACAACCCCCGATTGAAGACCTCCATCAATTTTTTCGCATTCGGGTGCTTCTTAGAAATAAGAAAGTGGATTGGAGTCACGACCACCGGCTCGGGATTATTGGTAAACAGGTTTTCACTCTCAGGATAGTTTTTCCTCAGCACGTAATAACCCCGGTCGACTCCCTCCAAGGTCAGGTCCATTCTACCCGCCAGGATCATGTCGAAGCACTGTTGCAACCGATTGACAAAGGTTACATCAATAACCCCCTGCTCGATCGCTTTATAGAAGGCCTCGTTATAGGTAAATCCCCGAATCGCAACGATCCGTTTCCCCTTGAGATCCTTCATACTCTGCCATTTAATCGGCCGGCCCTTAAGATGAAACCAGACCACACTATCACTGACGATCGGATCGCTGTAAAAGTGCGTCTTGCGGCGTTTATCCGATTCATACCAACAGCAGGTTCCGGCGACCTCGCCAGCCTCAGAGATCCGGTAAGCCCTGGGCCAGGAGGTATAGATATAGTCAACTTTTATCCCCTCCTGGGCAAAGGCCTCCTCAACCAACCCATTCGATATGCCTCCATATTTGAGTTTCTCTGAATTATAGGGAGACCACTCCCCGGTTGAAAGAGTGACCGTCTGACTAACCACGGACTGACAAAAGCAGGCCAGCAGTAAAAAAAGGAAGGCTCGGATCATGACTCTGCCTGTTTATCTGAGATCTCCTTCTAGTGTAGAAAAAGATACCCAAAACACCCCAACTTTGCAGCAAGCCTCAGGGGAAGGTGCACCAGCAAACAGGCACAGAAGTTCCTTGCAGAGCGCTGTTTAAAACAGGGCGCTATTGAGGTAGAGATGGACCCAGATACTGGCCAGATAACCGACCAACAACACAGGGAACCACTTGAGGTGCCCAAAGAAGGTGTAATATCCCCTCGCCTGGCCCATCAGTGCAACCCCTGCCGCCGAGCCGATGGAGAGCAGGCTGCCGCCTACGCCTGCCGTCAGGGTGATCATCAGCCACTGGCCCAGTGACATTGCCGGATCCATACTCAAAACCGCAAACATCACAGGAATGTTATCGATCACAGCTGACAGCAGGCCCAGTGCCGTATTTGCCTGGGTATAGCTCCAATGACTATAAAGGAGCTCAGACCCCATGGAGAGATACCCCAGAAAACCCAGTCCCCCGACACACAGAACCACCCCATAGAAGAACAGCAGGGTATCCCACTCGGCACGAGCGATCCGGCTAAACACATCAAACGGCACTATGTTACCAAGGCGCTTGAGAGCTCGCTCATCTCCACGGGCGTAAGCTTCAGCGCGGCTGCGCGCCAGGGTTGAAGGCAAAGAGCAGCGCAGATAGTAGCCAAAGAACTGAAGATAACCTAATCCCAACATCATGCCGACCACCGGAGGCAAATGCAGCACGCTGTGCATCGCCACCGCCGTGGCTATGGTGCACAAAAACAAGCCGATGATCCGCCAGGAGCCACGCTTCATCTCTATGTACTCGTCGGAGGGACGTGGTGATTTTTTAGGGACAAAAAAGTGCATGCACAGGGCTGGCAATAAGAAGTTAACCACGGAAGGCAGAAACAGCGCCGTGAACTGGATGAAGGTGACCTTGCCCTCCTGCCACACCATCAGGGTGGTAATATCACCAAAGGGACTGAACGCGCCCCCGGCGTTAGCAGCCACCACGATATTGATACAACAAATATTGATAAAGCGCCGATCGCCCCGGGCAACCTTGAGCACCACGGAGCACATGAGTAACGCCGTGGTCAGGTTATCCGCCACCGGAGAGATAAAGAAGGTGAGAATACCAGTGATCCAGAACAGCGCCCGGTAGTTCCACCCCTTACGAACCATCCAGGTTCGCAGGGCATCGAAGATCCGTCGCTCCTCCATCGCATTGATATAGGTCATCGCCACCAGCAGAAACAGCATCAGCTCTGCATATTCCAGGAGGTTGCGCTGCAAGGCATGCTCCGCCGCCTCTGAAATGCCATGCTTGACCGAGACAGCCCCGATGATCGCCCAAATAAGGCCCGCGGCGATCAATACCGGCTTGGACTTGTGGAGCCTTAAGTACTCTTCACCTATCACCACCAGATAGGCGACACAAAAGATAGCCAGGGAGACAAAGCCAACCCAGTTGTAGGTCAGGTCGATTGGGCCTGAGCTCGCCCCCATGCAACGCAAGGCGATAGGAGCAAGAGCAAACACAAGGATAGAGGCAAGGCTTTTCTGCTGTTCCCTAGCATAAACGGAAAGACTCCTGTTCTTCTCCTATTGAGTCTCCAGCTTATGAAAATGCAGAGAAAACATCAATCCAGGAAAAAAACTAAAAAACACTCTCAATTAGCTCTTGTTTTAAACATTGATTTAGATCACAATCGATAGTGCCTTAAGTAGAGGCGCGCCGCCTATCAGTAGTCAGGTTGAGGTTGACCCCCGTTGATACCTAGTGAAAGGAGCCGGCGCCGAAGTGAAGAGAAGAGGTCGATTCTCTTTGCTGGTGTTGTCTCCGAAAGGATCAACACTGCCATAGCTGATAACAACTATGGAGCGCTACTTGAAGGGGTCATGAAGTGGCTTGAATGCCACTGAAACAGAGGTTGATCCTCCCTCCCTTTTTGCTAGTTCTCCACCTGAACATAAGGTGAAGAAACTGATGTTAACCAATATTGCTGTCGTCATGCAGTATTTCACAACTCACTTGCGAACGAGTGTGTCGGTCTGCCCGACCCGCAACTTTACCCCCTCCTTCATCTGTAACCTCTCCGGTTTTAGCCGAAAACCCGTGGATAAACCGAGCGTCTAGCTCATCGCCGTTTATTAACGCGTGAATCAATCATCCCTTTCTGTGAGCCACAGGCCCGGGATTGCGGATAAAAAACAAACAATTAATCCACGACAACCAGGATAGAGCACAAATTCAAAGGGCTTTGGTGACTGGAAATTAAGACTCCTCAAGGAGCATCCACTGACCGTTACTGCCTTCGTCTCTTCCGGATATTTAAGGTAAATGACAGATGATGATTACCCACTATGCCGACTCGGTGTTTTCACTCCTGCCGCCTCTGACGGCGGTCGCTCTGGCGATTGCGACCCGCAGGGTACTGCTTTCTCTGGGCGCAGGTATTATTGTAGGAGCCCTGCTCCTGACCCAGGGAAATCCCTTGGATGCAGCTCAATATATTGGCTCAACCCTCTCCGGTATCTTCTGGCAATCCGGAGCTCTGAACCAGAACAATGTTTGTATCCTGCTGTTTCTGCTGCTGTTAGGCTGCATGATCAGCCTGATGACCATCAGTGGCGCTACCCGGGCCTTCACCGATTGGGCACGCCGCTATATCCGCACCCGCAAGCAAGCGAAGAAGCTCACCGGGTTGATGGTATTCCTGTTCTTTATTGACGACTATTTTCATTCGCTGTCTGTTGGAACCATCTGCCGACCACTGACGGATCGCTTTAAGATCTCCCGGGCCAAGCTTGCCTATCTGCTGGACTCGACGGCTGCCCCCGTGTGTGTACTGATGCCGATCTCCAGCTGGGGAGCCTATATTATCGCCCTCATCGGCGGCATAGTCGCGGCCCATGGTCTGACCGGACAATCTGCCCTGTCGGTATTTGCCCAGATGGTACCGATGAACTTTTATGCCGTGTTCACCCTGTTGATGGTGCTGTTTGTGGTCTTGATGGAGTACGACTTTGGTCCGATGAAGCAGCATGAGCAGCGTGCTCTCGAGGGTGAGCTCTATGATCCAGCAAAGGGCACTCCTCCGGGAGCCAGCCAGGATCTGCCGGTTTCCGAAAAGGGACGAGTCCGGGATCTGCTGGTACCGATTGCGATACTGACCTTCGGCACCATCGTCTTTATGCTGCTCAGCGGTGCCAAGGCACTTGATGAGCAGGAGCTTGGCTTCTCAATCCTCGGCGCATTGCAAAATACCAATGTCGGGATCTCTTTAGTGTTTGGTAGCCTGGCAGGCCTTGCCAGTGCCATCATTTTGATGCTCCCCCAGCGCCAGAGCCTGAATAACTGGCTGCTGGCTCTGCGTGAAGGCGTTGGCTCCATGCTTCCGGCGATCTGGATCCTGCTGGGTGCCTGGTGTATCGGCAGTGTGATCAAGGATACCCAAACCGGTCAGTACCTGGCTTCGATGGCACAGCATAGTGTTCCAACCGCCCTGCTCCCGGCTCTGGTGTTTATTCTCTCCGGGATCATGGCCTTCTCAACCGGAACCAGCTGGGGCACCTTCGGAATCATGCTACCCATTGCCGGAGATCTGGCTGCCGCCAGTGATATCGCACAGATGTTGCCAATGCTCTCCGCGGTTCTGGCAGGCTCTGTGTTTGGTGATCACTGCTCGCCGATATCAGATACCACGATTCTCAGCTCGACGGGGGCAAGCTGTCATCACATTGATCACGTGATGACCCAGCTTCCTTACGCACTAACCGTGGCGACCATTGCATTGACGGGCTACCTGGTACTTGGGATCACCCAGTCGACCGCCATCGGCTTTGCCACCTGCGCCGCGCTGTTTATCGTCCTGTGTATCACCCTGCGCCTACATTCGATACGCCGTAAGAGCAATCTGAATTTAGCCGACGCTGAATAAATCATTGGGGCAGCCTGAGAGCTGCCCCACACTTCTTTAAATAAGCCTCTGCTCCCCTTACAAAAAATTACCAATTGCCCTGGACCCCACGTCCTATAAGGGTTACAAAGCTGTAACAAAGATCAATCGCTTAGAAGCTATCCAAGGGGTAAAACCACTTGCTTTGTCATGTTTCTGGAGTAGAATGGCCAGCAACCTTAAGTAGAGGCCGCATTGATTATCAGTATGTGAGGCGAGGGTGATAACCAAGGACCCCCACAGAAAGGAGTCGATGCCGAAGTGAAGAGATGCCATCAGCTCTCTTTGCTGGGGTTGAACCCGAAAGGCTCAACACTGCCATAGTATTTAGTCACTATGGAGCACTACTTGAAGGGGTTATGAAGTCGCTCGCCCTCCCTTTTCGAGGACCTTCTTTCTTTCCCTTTTTTGATAGTTCTCCACCTGATGTGAAGGTGCAGGAACTCATGATCGTTACAATCAATGCCGATACCGATTCGGTGTTTAGGAATTTATTGCCAACTGCCATGCTGGCAAAAGGCTTTTACAAAACAAATAAATCTTTCAGCAAGCGTCTTAAGCATGTTGGGCTTGATAGTCCGACTATGATTCACTCGCTCAGTCCTTTCGCACGAACGAAATTATTCAGGCTATTCAGTTTAGAATCAGTTTTGTTACAGCGAAGTTGATGACAGTTATTTAATTTATAACCTGTTTAGCTAAGTTACGGCATTCATCTATTTATTCGTGATGAGGGATACCTTATTTCCTTTTTTAATTATTGCCGTGCGTGAAATGAATCATAAAAATTATTTTGAGTTATTGTTATGCTTAAACGCGACCTTAAAGCCAGACATCTGAATATGATCGCCCTAGGGGGCTCAATTGGTACCGGCATTTTCCTGGCGATCGGCTACGCCGTTCATACCGCCGGCCCCGGAGGCTCCATCGCAGCCTATGCCCTGATCGCCATCATGGTCTATTTTTTGATCACCAGTCTTGGGGAGATGGCAACCGATCGTCCGACTTCGGGCTCTTTCTGTGAATACTCCTCTATGTACGTCGATAAATCATTCGGCGTTGCCATGAGCTATAACTACTGGTTTAACTGGGCCATCACCCTGGCAGCCGAGATATCAGCCGCCACTATTATTGTAAAATTCTGGTTCCCCCATGCTCCGGATCTGCTGATCTCAGGGATATTCTTTGCCCTGGTCCTGGGAATGAACCTATTTTCCGTCAAGGTCTATGCCGAATCAGAATATATGATGTCCTTTATTAAAGTGGCCGTTATTGTTATTTTCATTCTGCTTAGCCTGGCTCTCATCTATAAAACCCCCGGGCATGGCGTACAAAACTTCACCCTGGCGGATGGCCCTTTCCATAACGGCCTGAGCGGGTTTATCTCTGTCTTTTTAATCGCCGGATTCTCGTTTCAGGGATGTGAGCTTATCGGGATCACTGCAGGTGAAACCAAAAACCCTGAAAAGAATATCCCCAAAGCGGTCAAAGCCGTGTTCTGGCGCCTGCTTATTTTCTACATCCTGACCACACTGTGTATCAGCCTGCTGCTGCCTTTTAACACCCCAAGCCTGGTGAACCAGGGAAGCGTTGAGTCAAGCCCCTTTACCCTGGTGTTCCAGATGTTCTTCGGAAAAGGCTATGCAACGAGTCTCATCAACCTGGTGGTGCTGATCGCCATCATCTCTGCAGCGAACGCCAGCATGTACGCCTCGACCCGTACCCTGTGGCACATGGGTAACTCAAAGCAGGCTCCCAAAATTTTCCAAAAGACCACCAGCTATGGTCTGCCTATCTATGCCCTGCTGGCCACCGTCATCATCGGCGCCGTGGTATTCCTCTCCTCCTTTATTGGTAGCGGCAAGCTATTTTCCATCCTGCTTGGGATCTCCTCGCTGTGTGGTTTCATCAGCTGGTTTGGAATCGCCCTGAGCCACTACTGCTTCAGAAAGCGAGTCCTTAAAGGGGATCTGTCACGCCTCAAGTACAAGGCCAAGTGGTTCCCAATCGCCCCTGTGCTATCCATGGTGTTTATTGCCCTGGTGGTCCTGGGACAGGCCTATGGCTCTCACCTGACTGTGGGGAGCTTCTTCGAGAAGTTCGGTGCCCTGATCGGCTTTATCGCCATCATCCTGATCCATAAGATTGGCAGCAATTCAGGGGCGATGACTGTAACCTCACCAGAGCAAAAGATCCTGCAGCCAGCCACTGCGGAGTAAGCTTTCATCAAAGAGGCCTCAGCAGGCCTCTTTTGCTATCTCCCGGTCTAGCCCTACCGCAAAAAAACCGCTCTCAGGAGGCTACCATCCAGATAGCCCTCTCCAGTTCGCAGTCCATTGCTCTCGCTACGTTGGCAACGACACCATGCCTCACACGGCATTGATACATCCTGTATAGCAAGGATACGTCTCCCCGCTAATACGCAGGAGGTATGGGCACCGACAAGGAAAGGTTATCGGGGATGATAATCATCGCCATCTATGACTAGCAATAGTTCCGGACGGTAAAAGATATGGCTAAAATAATAGTATGTCTTCCTTGTAGCATTAGCGCTATCGGCCACACTATGCATGGTTTCTTTAAGGTAAAAGTCACCCCTCCTATCATGTTTATCGAAGGATATGGCCCTTGGAGCGACACCGTTGCACAAGCGTTTTGTGAGGAGGTTAAGTGCAAAAGCCTTGAGCTTTGCCAGGCACCCTGGGGAACCGTCATTGACCAGAGGCAGTGGGATCTGGGGACCCCAAGGGTATGGGAGCTATTTGATGATTTACTAATATACATGTTGGATCATGGTTTAGTCTGCCAGGCCATCCTACCCAGTATGCACCTGCATCAACACCTGGCCCAAAAGCACTTTGAAACTGTATCTCCCGATATCGTCAAGGTAAAATTTTTCACCGAATATGATGCTGCCCTCCAGTGGTGCCAGCAACAGCTACAACTTGCAACAACCAGGAAAGAGTAAAGTGTCTCCCAAAGATAGGGCATCACCCCACTCTCATGCCAGCGAGGTGACAACCACAATCCACAGCCCACTCAGCGAGTAAACAAAGAGACTTTTTGATACTTCATCTGATCCGGATTCACCTTATCCGAGTTAAAGGCAACCCAGGCATACTTACTCCCAAAACGATAGATGACAGATAGCAGCGTCTCATGGTTATAGATGTCTGTGGTGCTCCCCGCGATATCTGCCTTATGGTAATCCATCAGATTCATGACGTTCTGCTCGGTCTCAGGATGATTATTATTGGTCCTCTGATAAAACTCCTGCCAGCGCGTTTGATTATCCAACTGCAGCAGCGAAAGTCTGCTGTAAAAATACAGGGGGTTTTCCGGCAGCATGAAGGTGTTTACCGCTGCGATCTGCTGATAACCGGAATTAAACTTAGGCTCAATATCTGAATTGAGCACACTATTGTAATAACGATAATCTCTGTCATAGCCCATGGCATCTTCTAAAATTGCAGAGCGCTGAGGGGTAGCCACTGCCGTCAGAGAGCCCCAGGTATATTGATAACGGTTCAGGATCTTTTTAGCCCCCGCCAAAGTATCCGAGTGTTCAATCGCATCACGATAAGCATACCCCAGGGCATAAGAGCCCGAAGTTACTGACAATGGCTCCCCGATGTTTGCAATCAATGCAGACAAAGAGAGTGTTTTACTAAACAGGGTCAGATTTGAAAAAGGCATAAGTAAGGAGCCAATCTGGGTAAAGCTCTTTCCTTGCTCCTTAATGGTGATCACCGCATAGCTGTGATGGATTGATAGGTTGGGATCGGCAAAATCCAGATTACGCCCAAAGAGTGTTTTCCCATCCAATGTCTTATTCCCCCAGGCCGCATAGGAGGAGCAGGAGGTCGGCAGGGCTATATCCGCAAAGAAGTTTGTAATCTTGATATCTGCTGCCGAAATGGAGGGATCCAAAGCCGTATAGTGATCAATAAACCCCTGTAGTTCATCTTGATACTCTTTATGAAGATTACCAAACAAGATATCCGCACGGTTTTGCAAAATGGTATAAGCCTGCTGCTGACTCACCTGAGTTTGCTCCTCGATCAAAGATTCAGCAAACTGAACCAACCCCTTGAGATCACTGGAGTATCCAGTCACGCGGCGATGAACGGCGGTCGCCAGCCCCTGCCCGTCTGATAATGATCACCCCTGGCTATATTGATAAACACCCGATAATAGTTATCCTGCTTATGAAGCGATACTGTCCCGGCGCGGCTGGCAAAAAACAGCAATAAAAGAATAAAAAGGCTGAATCGTTGATTCATTGTTTTCTCTTTCTCTCAGTCATTGAAATTGAGAAGAGGAGTGCTAAATGTAAGCTGGCTCTGACGGCTTTGCTCCCCTCCCTGGGTCACAAAGAAACCCCTCCAAGCCTGGGTAAGACATGGATAAAGACAGATAAACTCTAACAAGCCCGGTAATTCCCGCTATCAAAAACGGATATAGCCCATGGTTTTAAGATTATTTATTCAGGTTTCGTGATCTGGATATCATAAAGGGAGCATTGAGTCAGACATCAGAGTTGGTTACCCTCAACTGATGAAATTAGCCTGTACAAGATGCGACACGGAGTCACTATGAAGAAAATTCTATTTTCACTACTTTTACTACTCGGCCTCTCCTCCTGTATGGCCAAGACACAACAACAGCCAGGCCAGATAAATTACAATAACGTCACGGTGAACTGGAAGGCAACAGATCAGCGGATCCACTTTGATCTCAGGGCAAAAACAACCGGCTGGATCGCCATCGGTCTTGAGCCCTCTTTTTATATGAAAAATGCGAAATTCGTGATCGGCTACTTTGACCCAAAAACAGGCAAGCCGGTCCTGTCGACCGAGTATGGAAATGGCTACACCTCACATGCCAAGGTTGCTGCAGACCAGCTGCTTTCAGATATTAAAGGCTCACAAAAAGAGGGCTGGACGGAGCTAAGCTTCAGTCTGCCGCTGAGCTCCGCCATTGCTAACTTCAACTACAGCATCAAGCCCGGTGAAAAATATAAGTTCCTGGTGGCCTATGGGGCAAATGGAGCCAAAGATCTGAACAGTTACCATGCCTTTGCCGAGGGTACCAAGGTGGTTCTGATCCCGGCTAAATCCTGATATACCTGCGGCTCACGACTCGCAGAGCCGCCTTGTCTTTTCATGAGAAATAACACGCGATGTCACTTGCCCTGAGCGTTTTATTACTGGTATTTGTCGGGATCGCGTTGCGCCAGCTACTGCCATTCCCGGTGCAAATCTGGCAGATCATGACAGTCGGCGCCCTGGTGGCCCTGGCGAGCGGGCAGATCTCCCCTCAGATGCCTGGCGGGCAATCGATTGGGAGATCATCTCTTTTCTGTTCGGCATGTTTGTACTCGGCCAGGCCATTGAAAGCAGTGGCTATTTCAGTGAGCTGATCCCTCGCTATCTGGGTGATAGTTGCTCCCATGCTAAATTAGTGGCGCTTATCATTTTCGCAATGGGGGGCTCTCGGCCCTGTTGATGAACGACACGGTCGCCATCATTGCGACCCCTTGCTGATCAAGGTCGCTCGTCATCGGGGCTGTCACTCACAGCCCCTGTTGCTCGGGCTGGCATTTGCGATCACTCTTGGCAGCATCGCCTCACCGATAGGCAATCCGCAAAACCTGTTGATCGCACTCGGCGCACCGATCGAAAGCCCCTTTATTGTCTTTTTCCGCTACCTGGCGCTGCCAACCCTGATCAACCTGTTGCTGCTCTATCTGTTGATCCTGTATCTGCTACGGAAACAGCCCCTTGTCCCGGCTGAGCCCATCACGCCTCAACCCAGACAGTCCGGGCTGCTGCGCCTGAGTGTCATCGCAGCCGCCCTGGCGTTGATGATGATCGCCTACAATATTACGGCCTCATTCATCCGCCTTCCCTCTGTTCCACTGCACTGGATTGCCCTGGCTCCCGCCTCACTGATCTTGCTGCTCTCGCGCCAGCGCAAGGGTATTCTGTTAAGGCTGGATTGGCACACCCTGATCTTTTTTATCGGGATGTTCATTCTGATCCAAAGCGTGTGGGATACCTCGAGTTTGAAAGACTATATGCAGCATACCCCAACCAGTAGCGTAGGGATCCTGCTTGTCTCTGCGCTGGTGAGTCAGCTCACCTCCAATGTCCCTCTGGTGGCACTCTACCTTCCTGTGCTCAAGGGCCATGCCCATGAGCTTAGTGCTTACATGACGCTGGCCGCCGGAAGCACGGTTGCCGGAAACCTGCTGATTTTCGGTGCCGCCAGCAACCTCATCATCATTCAGAATGCAGAGAAAAGAGGCGAGCCCGGGATCTCCTTTTATCGATTCGCCCTGTATGGAGTACCGGTCACAGCCATCAACCTACTGGTGTACTGGCTGTTTCTTCACTAGCCCCGCGAAGAAGACCTGTCCATCGGACTAGCCCTTAATCACGCTCTATCCGGCATACCTCAAGCCCTCGCACCGAGGCCGGACGACAGCGACAACGCTCCACCCAGGCTGCCACATTGGGAAACTCGCTCAGCCCCAGCTTCTCACTCGCCTCATAAAAACGATCCAGGCAGATCACCCAGGGAAAAGTCGCAATATCCGCAATACTGTAGGCCTCTCCCACCAGGTAGTGGCGGCCCTCAAGACGTGTCTCCAGCACCCCGAGCAAACGCCGGGCTTCGGTTGCATAGCGCTCGACCGGATAAGGATGATCGCAGTTGTCCCGTCCGTAGCGATAGAAGTGACCAAACTGACCAAACATGGGCCCAATTCCACCGACCTGGAAAAACAACCACTGCAG
Organism: Dongshaea marina; assembly: GCF_003072645.1. Lineage (NCBI taxonomy): Bacteria > Pseudomonadati > Pseudomonadota > Gammaproteobacteria > Aeromonadales > Aeromonadaceae > Dongshaea > Dongshaea marina. The sequence continues at coordinate 1,814,380 of NZ_CP028897.1, read as the reverse complement.
GGTTTCAACTCTAAGACGCGGATCCGCCGAAAGCAGCTTGCCGGTTTTCTCAGCCAGATAAAGCAAGATAGCCCCCGACTCCATGATCGGCAGGGGCTGGCCATCTTCAATATTGTCCGGATTCAGATCGACAATCGCGGGAATTTTCGAGTTAGGATTGATCCGGATAAACTCATCAGAGAATTGATCACCGGCCATGATATCTATGGTGTGTGCATCATAGGGGAGACCCAGCTCCTCAAGAGCAATGGACACCTTCTGGCCGTTGGGGGTTGCAAGGGAGTAAAGCTGTATTCTATCCATGGTTATATCCATATTGATGGCTTAGAGAGGGCAGCCTAGCAGATCTGCCCGCGGGCCGCGAGCACAGCGCAACCCTTTGGATCCCTGTCCAAGGATGACGCGAGGGCCAGGGCAAAAACTGCCCAAGTTTTACGTGACCTGCCCCTCTGGGCCCTAGACAAGGTTATCCACAGAGTCATCCAGATATTTGCCCGAGTTGTTCCCAAACTCTGTGAATTAAATCAGCTTGAAATTGCGTATTCAGCAGCCAACCGGCTGACGCCCAGACCGTTACTCTTTTTCACCCGGATCTGTACCGGGATCCGCTCCTTCATCGCCTCAATGTGGCTAATGACCCCGATCATCTTGCCCGATGCATTGAGGTTATCCAGGGCATTAAGCGCGGTGTCCAGGGTTTCGCTATCCAGAGTGCCAAAACCCTCATCTAGAAATAGAGATTCAATAGAGGTTTTATGACTCACCAGATCCGATAGCCCAAGGGCCAGGGCCAGGCTGACCAGGAAGCTTTCCCCACCAGACAGAGTTCGGGTATCCCGCACTTCATCCCCCTGCCACAGGTCCAGGACCTCCAGCTCCAGAACACCGGTCGCTTTTCGTTGTAACTGATAACGACTATGTAACTTGTGCAACTGGCGATTGGCCAGGTGTACCAGGTGATCCAGGGTCAGCCCCTGTGCAAACTTACGGAACGCATCGCCATTTTTAGATCCGATCAAGGCATTGAGATAACTTAGATCATCATACTCCAGCTGCTGCTGTGCCATTCGCTCCAACAGGTTTGCCTGCTGCTGACGTAACTGCCGATCATGCTTAAGTGAAACCCGAAGCTCGGTCTGCTGATCGCGAAGGGCATCGAGTTGTTGTCCCAGGGCGACCAACTGCTGCTGCACCTCAGCCATTGGCAGCTGGCTCCATAACTTCGCATGCTCCGCTCCATGGATGCGATCCAGGGATTCCCTGGCTTGCTCTTCCAGGGCCAGCGAGCGCTCAAGTTGGATCGTCAGCTGCTGCTTTAGCCGAGATAAGTGCTGTTTTTCCTGCTCGTTGAGCAGGGCCAGACGAAATGCCCCTTCATCGTCAAACGGGCTATTCTCCAATGCCGTGTGCCACTCCAGACTCAGATGTTCAACCTCATGCTGCAACTTCTGACAATCCTGCTCAAGCCTCTCGCCCCCCCCTTTAGATTTTCGAGCTGCTGATTCAGCCCATGGTAATGGGTCAAGCTGCTCTGCTGAGCCTCCTCCTGCGTTAGGAGCTGCTGACGCATCTCAAGGCGGGCCTCATCAACATCCTGCTCAGCAAATAGCTGTACTCTGAGCTGGCGCTTCTCATCGAACTCTCGCTGTTTGATATTGAGCTCTGCCTGATGCTCATCAAGCAGAAGCCTTTGCGCATCGCGCTGATGGGTGAGGCGCTCAACTTTGTCCCGCTGCTCCAGAAGCTGTAGGATTAGCCCCTGCCGTTCCTGCTCAGATTGTTTCCAGCGGTTTGCAGATGCCTCCAGTTGCTCCAGCCAGCCCTGCTGCTGTCCATCTCCGGGCAATTGGTACCCGAGAGGCTCTAGTTGCTGTAATAACCCCTTCTCAAGTTGTTGCTGCTGTTCATCGAGGCGCTGATGCTGCTCTGCCAACAGCTGTTGCTCTCGCTTGAGTTGGGTAAGTTGCTGCTCGTGACGTACCTGCTGGTGCTGGCTCTCACTATGGGCCTGGATGAGTTGCATCTGCTGATGCTGCAGCTGCCCCTGGGATTGCTGCAGTTGCTGGATCTCCCGGAGCTGCTGATTAAGCGCCTCGATATGACTCTGTGTCTTACTAAGATAGCCCTCGATTTGCTCGCCATTCCCCAGGGTCAGCTCAAGGTGTAGCTCTGAAACCAGCTGTTGCCAGCGCTCGACATACCCGGCTTGCTTTTGACCAAGCTGATCCAGCCGGCGCTCGAGCTCTGCATACTTTGCCTGTTTTAGTTGCACCTCATCCCTGAGGGATTGGCCCAGCTGCTCGAGCGCGCTAAGCTCGGTTTGCAATGTCTGAGTCCGCCGCTCTGAGTCAGATAACTCCAAAACCTGATAGCTATCGACCAGGGGGTGCTCTGTCGAGCCACACAGAGGGCAGGCCTCGCCGGGCTGCAACCTGGCACGGGCTTCACTCAGGCTGAGAATAAGCCGCTCCTTCTCGACCAATGCCTGAAGATCCTGAAGGTGCGCTCTTTTTTCTTTAAAACGCAGCCGCTCCTCATCAAGCTGCTTTTGAATCGATTCAAGCTCGCTGCTGAGCTCCTCCCTCTGCCGGGAGGCCAGGTGTAACTCCTGCTGCTGAGCAAGATAGTCCTCTGCGATACTCTGCAGTTCAAAGCGAAGGGGCTGCCCGGCGGTCAATTGCTGGATCTGCTGCTGCAGCGAAGAAGCATCCTGCTGGCGAGTCAGCTGGGTGAGCTGCATCTCAATCTGCTGCAGAGCCTGACTCTTTTGATTAAGCTCCAGTGTCTCTCTGGCCACTTGCTGCTGATGGCTCTCCAGAAACTGCTCGGCCTCCCGTTGTTGCTGCTGCAGGAGGATATTTTTTTGATTAAGAGAGCTCTGCTCCCGGGCAAGATCCGCTAAGCGCTCAAACTCCACCCTCCAGAGCTTAAGCTGCCCATCCAACTCAGCATCCCCGGCATGACTGGCCAGGTATTCCTCGAGCCCCTTAAACTTTTGCTCAATCCCGGCTTGCTGCAGACCTTCACTGTGAAGAGTTTGCTCCTGCTCCGTAAGCTGGCTTAGCTGTTGCTGCTGTTTCTCATGTCGCTCAATAAGCTCCTGATTCAACTGTTTACAGAGCTGATCCAGGGGCAAAACCTCATTCTCTATCAAAAGATTCTTTTGAGCATGCTGCGCCTTTAACTGCCTGAGTTCAGACTCCTGTTGCTGCCATGCAGCATGAGCCTTGAGAGTTTCTGCCTCAAGCTCGCTCTTTTGCTCAGCAAGTTGCTGAAACTCTTTTTGTACCTGAGCCAATTTATCCTTGGTTGTCAGACAAAGGTTAAAGGGTTGGCGCAGTTTTTCGGCGGGCTCAGCCTCTTCCAGACGCTGGAGATCTGCTTGCTCCTGCTGCAGGCGCTTAAGAGCCACCTGCCGTTCAGAGCTGGCCTCCTCCAGCGCCTGCTGGGCTGCTGTTTCATCACGCCACCACTGCAGGTGCGACTGGCCCTTTTGTAGCTCCCGCTCAAGCTCCCTTTCACACGTGCTTTGTTGCTGCTCTTTTTGCCTGAGCGCACTGAGCTTCTCATCATCAAGCAGGGCCACAGCGTCAAGCTGACTCTTGAGCTGCTCAAGCTCTGTTTTTTTGTCTTTGTAGTGCAGGAACACCTGCTCCGAGATCTGCCCATAGATGAGCGTTCCTGTCAGCTCTTCGAGCAGGGCGGCTCTGTCATTGGCATCGGCATTTAAAAAGGCAGCAAACTGCCCCTGAGAGAGCAGCATCGACTTGGTGAAGCGCTTGAAATCCAGGCCGGTGAGAGCCTCTATCTGCTCAGCCTTATCCTTGATCTTAGAGGCCAGGATCTCATTATCTTCGATTCGCGCTAACTCGACGTTGGCGGCCTGCAGATTGCCATCCACTTTCCCCCGGGAGCGGCGCTGGCTCCAAAAAGCCCGGTAGCCCTGCCCCTTGACCTCAAACTCAACCTCGGCAAGACACTCCGCGGTCCCCCGGGTCATCAGTTCATTACTGGAAGCTGAGATCCCTCCAAGTCTTGGAGTCTCGTGGTAGAGAGCAAGGCAGATCGCATCCAGCAGGGTGGTTTTACCCGCCCCCGTCGCCCCGGTGATCGCAAATAGCCCGTTGTTAGAAAAAGGCGGCCGGGTGAAATCGATTTTCCACTCTCCCTTCAGGGAGTTGATGTTTTTAAAACGCAGGCTCAGGATCTTCATGCCCGCTCCTCCCGGCTCTCAAGTTGATTCAGGATCTGGCTAAAGGTGTGACACAACCGCTCCCGCCGCCTGAGCTCGTCCTCAGTTTCAAAACTCTCAAGAGCCAGGCGCTTTTCAAATACTTCATGGGGTTTTAGCTCGGTGAGAACCTCTTTGGTCTGCTGCAAGGCGAGCCCCGAACGCTCCCTGGCCCGTCTTAACTGGAGTATCTCCAGGTTACGCCCATGGATCATCGCCGAGATCCGCTGCTGCAGATCGTGAAGATACTCCTGCCCCTGTACTTCAATACTCAGCCATAGCGCAAGCTCAGCCGAGTCATCCAGAGCCTCAAGCTGATGCTCTATCTTCGCAAGAGAACCCCTGATGACCTGCATGGGTTGAAAGCAAGGGATGTTAAGCGGCTCAACCGAACTGAGTTTTCCTCCGGTGAATTCAACAACCAGCAGTTGCTTTTGGCTCCCTAGCTCATCAAAGCTCAGGGGAATAGGCGAGCCAGAATAGCGGATATGCTCTGTCTTACCTACCCGCTGCGGACGATGAATATGACCCAGGGCAATATAATCAAACGCCGGAAAAAGCGAGGCGGGAAAAGCCTCCAGGGTTCCCACATAGATATCCCGCACCGACTCAGAGCAGCTAACCCCCATCGCCGTCAGGTGGCCGGTCGCGATAATCGGAAGAGATGCGTCATAACTCTCGCGCAGCTCCTGTGCTAACTGGTAGAGCCTTTGATAGTGCTCTGCGATCGCCTCACCCAGAGCCTGCTGTTTCTCATCTCCGGATTCACCCGCACGGCTTTTCATCACATCCCGGGGGCGAATATAGGGCACGGCACACAAGATAGCTCCCGGCTCCCCGCGAGCATCTTTTAACACCAGCAGTTGTGAACCAGGGTCATCACTAACCTTGGGGATCACCTGAGTATTCAGGCATGCGAGCAGCTCCCGCGATTCACCCAGGGTAGCCACCGAATCATGGTTCCCAGCCAAAACCACCAATTGACAGCCCAGGCGATTGAGATCCACCACAAAGCGGTTATACAACTCGCGAGCATAGCTCGGGGGAGCGCCGGTATCGAAAAGATCCCCTGCGATGATCAGGGCATCAATCTCTTGTTCGCTCACCTGGCAAAGCAGCCAGCTGATAAATGCCTGGTGCTCAGCGGCACGACTCTTGGTGATAAAATACTGGCCAAGGTGCCAGTCTGAGGTGTGAAGAATACGCATTGGGTGCCTGGAAATTTGGGGGATCAAAAACAGCAGATTATACCGACTGGCGGGAGCATTGGTATTGTAAAAATACACTGTATAGAGCCTTAGCCAGGCTCTATACTCACAGACTCGGGACCCCGCTCAAAAACCTTGCATAAGGTTGATATTCCCCTGACTTGCCCCCTGCTCAAAGCTAAGCTCTGGCCGGGATATCCAGGATCAGAGGCTGGTGCCCGGTCTCTGTCAGGAGTGTCTGGATTGCAATTTTTGGAATAGCCAGGGTACTGGTATTGACCAGGGGGTGACAGAGTAGTATCTCCTGGCTCCAGATCGCCCGATCAATCACCACCTCGACTCTATGCTGACAATCATGAATGATCGCCAGCAGGCTCACCGCTCCCGGCTCCAGACTCAGGTAATGCTTTAAGCGCTCTGCCGACGCCAGGCCCAGCCTTGATAACCCAAGCTGCTCGGCCAAAGCCTTGAGATCAACGATTTTATGATCGCAAGCCACGACCAGAAAATGACGTCGCCCTTTTCTATCCCTCAGGAAGAGATTTTTGCACTTAGCTCCGGGCAGTTCGGGGCGCAGGCGACTCGCCTGTTCACAGGTATAGACCGCTGGATGATCAAAACGCTGGTAGCTGATCTGGTGCTGCTGCAAAAACTGGTAAATATCCATCCTGGCTCAGATCCATTAACGAAGGTGGTACTCCCCCTGCTTCGATCTGTCTATCTTAGCCCGATTGAATTGATCAAGGTTAATCTTTATTCGACAAATGCCGGGTTCTACTGGTATTTGATCCACAAAATTAGCTAGCATCAAAGGAGTGACTTAATTTCGGCGCTGCTTGCTCAGGCTTTCAGAGCTCTCACACATGGAGAGAAGTTATGACAGCTCACCCTCCCGTCCCCAAAAAGACGTTCGCCATGGTGCTGGCCGGCGGTAAAGGATCCCGCCTCAGTCCTCTCACCCTGCACAAATCAAAGCCTTGTGTCGCCTTTGGGGGGCAATACAAGATCATCGATTTTGTCCTCAGTAATTTTTTCAATTCCAACATCAAGAATGTCTATATTCTGACCCAGTATCGTTCCTACTCCCTGAATAAACATATTCGGGACTCCTGGGGACGAAGAACCGGGATGAATGAATTTTTTGATGCCATCTCGCCTGAAACCAGCAGTGAAAGTGAGGCCTGGTTCCAGGGCACCGCAGATGCAATCAATCACTATCTGCGCTTTATTGAGTGCTCCGATGCCGATTATGTCGCGGTCTTTGGTGGCGATCATATCTATAAGATGGATATACGCCAGATGATCGATGCCCACACTCACAGTCAGGCCGATATTACGATCGCGGCCCTTGAGGTCAGTAAAGATGAGGCAAGCCGCTTTGGAGTTCTCTCCGTTGATGAAGAGGCCCGGGTGACCGAGTTTACCGAAAAGCCCAAAAATCCCGCAACTATACCGGGTCGCAATACCTGCCTGGCCTCCATGGGGAACTACATCTTCTCCAGGGAGAAGCTGATCGCTATCCTCAAGATGGGTAAAAAGCACCATCAGGATCTGGATTTTGGCATGCATGTGATCCCCATGATGCTGGGACAGAGTGACCGGGTGTTCGCCTATAACTTTAACGAAAATATCATTCCTGGAATGCAGCCCGAAGAGAAGGGCTATTGGAAGGATGTCGGAACCATTGACTCCTACTATGAAGCCAACATGGATCTGATTGACGTCTCACCCCACCTGAATCTTTACAACTACCACTGGCCGGTTTACTCCAGCTTCAGCAATGATCCTCCAGCCAAGACAGTTTTTGATGATGACCATAGACGGGGGCAAAGCCTGGACTCTTACGTGTGCGGAGGCTGTATCATCAGTGGTGGCAAGGTTCGCCGCTCGATCCTTGGACCCCGCTGCAAGGTGCACAGCTATAGCCTGGTGGAGGACTCGATCCTCGCCGAAGACGTTACCATAGGCCGAAATGCCAAACTTAGGCGCGCAATCATCAATGAAGGGTCACCATTGCTGATAACAGCACAATAGGTTACGACCACGCTCAAGACAGGGCTAATGGTCATACGGTCACCGAATCCGGCATCGTAGTAGTGAGTAAATAGCCAGGCCTGCACTCAATAGGAGTGGCCAGCGAGGAGACAATGCAACCCAGGCTCAGGTTCGAGACCCTATTACAAGCAAAAACCCCGCCGAAAGGGATTGATGTTGAGTGTAAATTGCAGCACTTTGCGATCATCAGCTATGCCATCGATCCCAAGCGGATTGCTCCCCTGATCCCGCCACGCTTTGCCCCGGACCTCATCAACATCTCGGGGCAAGAGCTTGCGTTACTCTCTGTAGTCCCCTTTATCGATATCGATTTTACCTCTGCGGTCTACCCCTTCCCCAAATTTACCATGGGCCAAACCAACTACCGCATCTATGTTAAGGATACCCAAACAGCAGAGCACTGTGTCTGGTTTCTTGGGACCACTCTTGACTCATGGACCTTGCCCCTCCCTAAGTACCTCTGGAAGCTGCCCTGGTATCGCGGAAAAATTCATTTTGATTGTGAATATTGCGATCAGGAAAATCGCTATACAAAATATCAGATGCATACTCACTCTCAGTGGGCACCTGCGTCTGTTTCCCTGAGTCAGGTCCCAGCCTCCAAACTCTGTCTGAGCGGCTTTGCAGATGATGAAACGGCCCTTGCTTTCCTAACCCATCCTCTTACCGGGTTCTATCGAAGACGTGATGGACAACTTGGCTCCTATCGTGTGTGGCATGACAAAATACCGGTACAGGCAGCGAGGCTTGAGTGCGCAAACTTTGGGTTATTATCAAACATGGGTCTGGTTAGCCCACAGGAGCAACAGGATGCCCACAGCGTACTGATCTGCCCTATGACAGAATTTACAATTTACCTTCCTCCCAGTGTCGTCAAAGAATCCCCTGGCTTTTAGGCTTATCTTGCTTTCCTTCCCGCTGCCCAAGTGACTTAAGTCGCAGTTCCAAGGTTAAATAATTGTTAACAGCCATTTTCCCCCTTACACTCATTCGCTCTTTTACTTAAAAGTCTTATCACTTCAGCGGCTTTCTTCATAACCAGCCTTGAATATTACAGGGCTCAACCCCGCTCACCACCAACAGGGATCCTTATGGAAAAGGTATTTGCAACCACATCGGTACTATTCTTGGCCATCTTTCTTGGGTTCATCATGGGCCACAGCAAAATATTTAAAAAAGGTTCGGATCTGACTCTGATCCACTTTGTGTTTTATATCGCTCTACCCATTGCCCTATTCTTAAGCTGCTATCACAGTCACTTCAGTGTTCAGGAGTTTCAATACTCTCTGGCCTATATCATCTCCATGCTGATCATCATAGGTTTGCTCCTGCTGATAAGCTTTAAGGTGATGAAAAAAAGCCTGGCCGAGAGCATTATGAGCTCAATTGCGGTGAGCCAGGTCGATGGGGCCTACTTTACCATCCCACTGTTCATGCTGGTGTTTGTCTCCCCGGTACTGGCCATTCCACTGATGGCTATCCAGAACATCATCTTCTTTACCCTGACGATTTTGGTGATTGAAATCGTCATCACCACGAGTCACAAAGTGCCCCAGGGCAGTAGCCTGCTGTTTATCATCAAACGCACCGCGAAGGTGCTGTGTACCAATCCGATTATCGCCTCCTCCCTGCTGGGTTTTATCGCGGGCTCCCTGGCCATCCCCCTCAACGCTCAGCTCACGAAATTCATGCACTTTATGGGGGCCACATCGGCACCGGTTGCCCTTTTTGCCCTTGGGATCTCCTGCGCTCACCACCTCAAGCACTGGAAAAGCAGTGAAGACATAGCATCCATTAGCCTCATCACCCTATTTAAGCTTTTGCTATTCCCGGCCATCGCCCTGGGGGTCGGCTCTGCCATGCAGCTCCCCCATCACTATCTCGTCGCACTGGTGCTGCTGTGTGCCAGCCCGACGGCAACCCATAACTACATCATCGCCAACAAGTATCAGCTCGGGGCCCAAACCCAAACCTTTGTGGTGGTTGCCACCACCTTGCTCAGTTTCATCTCCATCAACCTATGGCTGATGGCACTCTAAATAGCTGATCCTATTACTGCTACATCTGTTGATAGTGCTGGCAGGCACGCTATGAATCCATCCATGGAAGCTCCACCGCGTCATCCATGACGCAGAGGGTCTGCTCATTCACAATTCAACAGCTGCCTCAAGTGATCGACTATTTGGAACAGTTATTTAGAGCATTTTCCGGATAAACAGGTGCACTCTCATAAGAGCCGCTTCGACTTTGAACGCTGACACGCAAATCACATCCATGTTGCTCTGCTGTACTTGAATTTGAGGGGTGAATAGCGCCCCTGATTAAACTAAAAATGCTCTACCTGACGGCAGGCTCCCTTCCTGGAGTTGAAACAGGCTGCGCCTGCCTATCCTGCATCGCGGCGACAGTGGTCACTGAGCCAATAATAAAGAGTGAACCTATCCAGAAACTCAGTGATGGAGTCACACTCCAGATCGCCCAATCGAGCAAAGTCGAAAAAATGATCCCGGTAAAGATGAAGGGCGTTATTCGGGTGATAGGGGCATGCTTGAGCGCCAGAGTCATGCAAATTTGAAAGGCTAACCCCAGTCCCCCCACCAGAGATAGCAGAAAAACCTCATACCATGAGGGCAGCCTCCAGCCATACCCCATGAACAGAGGCACCAGAATTGAGCTCATCAGGTAGAAATAAAAGGTGATATTTAAAGCAGAATCATCTTTGCTTAGCTCTTTGATCCCTATATAGGCAAATGCTGCAAATATGGCCGCCGCCAATCCAAGTATGAGGTAAAAACTCGACACCGCTGAATGGGCCGGGGAGATGATAATAAACACCCCAACAAAACCAGCCAGAGTACAGGCGACAACACGCCACTGCGTTCTTCTTCCAAACAACAAAAACATCAATAGCGGGACAAAAATCGAGGCCGTATTCATCAGCAGCATAGAGCTGGAGACTGAAATATGCTTGAGGCTATAAAACATCAACAGCATGGAAGCCAGGCCCGACAGGTTTCTTAGCAGGGAAAACCGGACCCGGGTGACCTTAAAGCTAAATGCTTTATCGGCCACAATAAAAGGGATCACGAAGATAAGCCCGATAAAAAATCGGGCAAATAATACTTCAGTGGAGGGCAGTGTCTGCGAAGATACTTTCACAAAGACACTCATCAATGAAATACTCAGGTAAGCCAAAGTGATATATACAATCGCCCTGGCTTTCCCGCCAGAAAAATATCGAGTCATGATGCCTTATCCAGTTTGCTTGGCTTCATCGCACTAACAGCACCATAGGTCACAAAGTCCGATACCTCATCGAGGGACATATCGGAGAAAATATGATCGGCAAGACGGCGTCCACATGCAGAATAATCAGCCCCATTTAACAGGGAAGAGAGTTCGATGATCGATCGCATCACCTTTGAGTCATATCCTGCCCGCAGCCCCAGGTTATACCAGGGCAAAATAATAAATGGAACATCTTGAGACAGGTAACGATAGTCAACTGAGGGAGGACAGAGCTTTAATTTATTGTGTACCGGAGAGCGGGTAAAAAATTCATAATAGGAGTCACACTTAAAATCATAGAAACGATTCATAAGCTCAAGATAACTTGGAAGGGTCAAGCCATAGAGCTGGCCTATCCTCTGCCTGTCTTCATCCAATACCCGAATGATATTGGCGTTTTCAATGCTGATCCCCTCCTTATAAAAATAAAAATCTTCATTCTCATGACCAATTCGTCCGGAGTTCATCAGCATGATGGTTGGATGACTAATCGCACTGGTAATGTTAAAACCCAGCTCCAGAATATTGTGGCTCGCGACCAACTTAGAGGGAAAACTGCCAGCCATGATATCGATCACCCGGGGGTATCAAGCGCAGGCATTGCGGCGATGGAGACCTCTTTTTTTACATCAATCACATATACCCTGCCCGGATTCTCTGTCCGGCAGGCATAAGGAAGTGATGCCAGATCGGCCAGCAAAACCTTTTTATGTTTCGCCACCCGAACCATTTCCTGATAGAAATAGATTGAGCTGTAGTTTCCCGCCAAAGTGACAACCAGTTGCCCTTCATCAAGAAACTTCAGCATTTTTTTAAACTGCTGAAAATGGGCATCCGTTGGCAGTGAGAGATAGATGATCTGTGCATCCCTGACGGCATCCTTAATATTGGTTGTTAATCGATGGATACTTGCCTTTCCCTCAATGGCGCCCTCAAGAGTAATTTGCCTGTCTTTTATTTGGTGCAGATACCCGGGATGTTTTTCATCTGCATAGAGAGTCACCTGGTGGTCTAATAATGAGAGATGTGCTGCGAGTGCCTGGCCACCATGGCCACAGCCAATAACCGTTATTTTCATGTGTCTTCCTTTACTGATAAATAGAACCTTAATCACAGGGCTTGCAATGATAATGACTCTCATTATCATTGCAAGCCCTGAATTTACTCACCTTTATCCCTGGAAAATCACGACACCGATATTCGCTCTCATTATTCTCCCCTAACCTCTTTAGGTTTGTCCCTGAATCGGCGGATCAACAGAATAATAATCAAAGCCAGGATCAAACATCTCTCATCTTAATCTCCCGCTCAGAGCTTCGGGATGATCACTCTAAAGCTTTCTGTGACTAAATAGCTGCTCCTAATACTGCTACATCAACCGAGTTGTGCCTGCAGACACGCTGTTAATCCATCCATGGAAGCTCCGCTGCGTCATCCCTGACACAGAGGGTCAGCCTGAGCACAGCTCAGCCGAAGCCCAAGTGATCTACTATTTGGAACAGTTATTTAGAAGGTCAAGGGGGGGATTCAGCAAAGTAACATTCATAAGCCACTCGATGAACAGCGACACTCTCAACGTCTTGGCCTACAATGCAGCCTTTATTCTAAAATCTGTTGTTATGACTCCAACATGGTGAAGCCTGTGGTAGAAGAGAAGCAATTTGAGGTACAGGGAAAGAGCGTAGCGGCTCAGCTATGGCATCCTAAAATTTTGACAACCAATGAAGCAGCTCTTCCCATTATCGCCCTGCATGGCTTTTTGGATAATTCAGGCTCTTTTACCGAGCTCGCCCCAAGACTTGCAGAGTATTCCCTGCTTGCCCTTGATCTTCAGGGTCACGGCAAAAGCGACCATCGCTCTGCAGATGCCTCATACAACGTTTGGGATGATATCAGCGGCATCATCACTATCAGCCAGCAGATGAACTGGGATCGGTTTTATCTGCTGGGCCACTCCAGGGGGGCGATCGTTGCCGCCCTCCTTGCAGCGATCAAGCCTCAGCTTGTCGCCAAACTGGTTCTGCTCGATGGATTTATGCCCGCGCCAATCCCGGAGGAAGAAGCGCCGCAACAGCTAGCCCGGGCCACAGAGGATAGCCTAAAGCCCATCAAACCCCACCGGATCTGCACGGACCTGGATCCATTTATTCAGGTGAGACGCAGCGGGCGCTATCCCCTGTCAGTACATGCCGCAATGCATCTCATGGCTAGAGGAGTGAGACGTAGCCCCAAGGGATATCACTGGGCTCACGATCCACGCCTCAACCATGCCTCACAGTTTAAGCTCTCCCAGCCTCAGATCGAGGCCTTTATCGAAGCCATCACCTGCCCAAGCCAGCTGTTAATTGCAACGAAAGGAGCTGTGGGTCTCGCCGAGCAAACTAAATCGCTACTCAACTACAGCTCCAATATTGAGATAGAGCAGCTTCCCGGTAGCCATCATTTTCACCTGGAGCCTGGTTCAGTTGATGCGGTTGCCAGCGCTGTCCGCTCGTTTCTGCTCAAGCCTTGCTAGGCTCGCAGACGAATAAACAAGCTCAAAGCCTCCCTCGCTGTCACAAAAGGATAAGAAGTCAGCACTGTGTCTTGATGGGCGCGGCTTGGGTCAAACCGATGAATAGAACTTCAGTGGAATAGAGGAAGAGAAGAGAGTGAGCGTGGTGATGCTATAGCACATCCTTGTGCATAGGATCCCGGGCTAGCGGCGGATCTGGCGTACCCTGAATGTCCGCCCCTTGATCTTACCGCTACTGAGCTTTTTCAGGGCGGGTTTGACCACATCACGCTTGACCGCCACATAGGCGCAATATTCAAACAGATCGATTTTACCCACCTCTTTACCTGTGATCCCATCCTCCCCGGTCAGGGCCCCCAGGATATCTCCGGCGCGGATCTTCTGCTTCTTTACCCCATCGATGCGCAGGGTGGCCATCGGCGGGCACAAGCTGGGTCGATTCAAAAGGTTCTGGGAAGGCAAAGCACTGTTCTGGATCGTCCGGCCAAGGTAGTCCTCCAGTAACACCAGCTTCTGGCCATCCCGATCTCCATACAGGGAGTGCGCCGTACCACTGCTGCCGGCGCGGCCGGTACGACCGATACGATGCACATGTACCTCGGGATCATAAGCCAGCTGGAAGTTGATTACCGCATCCACCGACTCGATATCCAGACCGCGGGAGGCAACATCGGTCGCAACCAGCACAGAAGCGCTTCGGTTGGCAAAACGTACCAGGATCTGTGAGCGCTCTTTTTGCTCCAGATCCCCGTGCAGCGCAACGGCGCTAAAGCCATGCTCAGCCAGCTCTTCAGCAAGCTCCTGGGTCTCGCGCTTGGTATTACAGAACACCACACTGCTCTGGGGGCGAAACTTTTGTAAAATAAGCCGCACCGCGATCATCCGCTGCTCGCGATCCCGCACCTTATAGAAATATTCTTGAATACTGCTCTCATCATGGGTCGAGGCCACCTGAACCATCTCAGGCTTATGCATCACCCGTTCGGCCATCGACTGGATTGATTCGGGATAGGTTGCGCTAAACAACAGGGTCTGACGATTCTTTGGAAGCTGGCGCACTATCTTATTGAGTGACTCCTCAAACCCCATATCCAGCATCCGGTCCGCCTCATCCAAAACCAGAGTGTTGAGATGATTCAGGGTCAGGGTACGCTTTCGCAGATGATCCATCACCCGCCCCGGCGTTCCCACCAGGATATGGGCCCCATGCTGCAGGGAGCTTATCTGGTGGCCCATTGACATCCCGCCACACAGGGTGAGTACCTTGATGTTGGGGATGGCGCGCGCCAGTTTGCGGATCTCTTTCGCCACCTGATCGGCAAGCTCACGGGTCGGACACAACACCAAAGACTGAGTCTGATACTGCTTCACGTCCAGCTTCTGCAGTAACCCCAGGGCAAACGCCGCCGTCTTACCCGAGCCGGTTTTTCCCTGGCCAATCACATCCAGCCCATCCAGGATCAGCGGCAGGGTTTCGGCCTGAATTGGCGTCATGCTCTGGTAATCCAGGGTTTCAAGGTTACCCAGCAGCTCCTGGCGCAGCCCAAGGGATGAAAAAGAGTTTGCGGTCACAATAAGATTCCTGTGCTTGAGTATCCGGGTGGATGATTGAGATGAAGGTTTCGAGTCAAAAGGGCCCATACGGGCCCTGCTCACAACTTAGGAGGCAAGCTCTTTGGTCTTGAGGTACTCTTCGTAGCCACCCTTGAAATCAACGATGCCCGCAGGAGTCACTTCCAGAATCCGGGTCGCCAGTGAGGAGACAAACTCACGGTCATGGCTGACGA
Organism: Dongshaea marina; assembly: GCF_003072645.1. Taxonomy (NCBI): domain Bacteria; kingdom Pseudomonadati; phylum Pseudomonadota; class Gammaproteobacteria; order Aeromonadales; family Aeromonadaceae; genus Dongshaea; species Dongshaea marina. Next base: position 1,799,296 of record NZ_CP028897.1, on the reverse strand, counting down.
AGAACAGGGTTCCCGGGTAGTTTTCAAGGGCCAGGTTCAATGATTCGATGGATTCCATATCCAGGTGGTTGGTGGGCTCATCCATCATCAGCACATTGGGACGCTGCATCATCAGCTTACCAAACAGCATCCGCCCCTTCTCACCACCGGAGAGGACTCGTACCGATTTCTTGATGTCATCCTGGGAAAACAGCAGGCGCCCCAAAACACTACGCACCGCCTGCTCATCATCACCGGGCTGACGCCACTGGCTCATCCAGTCAAAAAGATTCAGATCCGACTCAAACTCATGGCTGTGATCCTGAGCGTAGTAACCGATATTGGTATTTTCTGACCATTTGACCTCACCAGAGTCGGCCTCAAGCTCCCCCTGCTTGGTACGGATCAATGTGGTCTTACCGGCACCGTTCTGACCAATGATCGCGATGCGCTCACCCACTTCGGTGATCATGCTGAAGTCTTTAAAGATAGGTCCCTCACCAAAATCTTTGCTGAGATTCTCAAGCTCCAGGGCGTTACGGAACAGCTTCTTCTCCTGCTCAAACCGGATATAAGGGTTCACCCGGCTGGAGGCCTTGACCTCATCAAGCTTGATCTTATCGATCTGCTTGGCACGGGAGGTTGCTTGCTTGGCCTTGGAGGCGTTGGCCGAGAAGCGGCTAACAAAGGTTTGAAGCTCGGCGATCTTGGCCTTTTTCTTGGCATTATCTGCCAGCAGGCGCTCTCGGGCCTGGGTCGCTGCTGTCATATATTCATCATAATTTCCTGGGAACAGACGCAGCTCACCGTAATCCAGATCTGCCATGTGGGTGCAGACCGTATTGAGGAAGTGACGATCGTGGGAGATGATGATCATGGTGGACTTGCGCTCATTAAGCACATTCTCCAGCCAGCGGATGGTGTCGATATCCAGGTTGTTGGTTGGCTCATCCAGCAGCAGAATATCCGGATCAGAGAACAGGGCCTGGGCCAGTAGCACCCGCAGCTTCCAGCCTGGGGCCACTTCGCTCATGGGGCCATAGTGTTGCTCCAGAGGGATCCCGACACCGAGCAACAGCTCACCGGCACGCGCCTCGGCACTGTAACCATCCATCTCGGCAAACTGAGTCTCGAAATCGGCCACCCGCATTCCATCTTCTTCACTCATCTCGGCCATTGCATAGATGCGATCACGCTCTTCCTTAACCTGCCACATCTCGGTGTGCCCCATGATCACAGTATCGATGACACTGTACTCTTCGAAGGCGAATTGATCCTGATGCAACTTACCAACCCGCTCACCGGTATCAATGGATACAGAGCCTGCCGAAGGTGATAGTTCTCCGCTCAAAATCTTCATGAAGGTTGACTTGCCACAGCCATTGGCACCGATCAGCCCATAACGATTACCGTTACCGAACTTGACTGAAACATTCTCAAACAACGGCTTGGCGCCAAATTGCATGGTGATGGAGTTTGCGTAGATCACTGGGCAACAACCTCTGGTTAAAATTTGTTCACATGGAGAGCGAACGCGGATTCTACCTGTGTTGCAGCCGATTAGCAATCAAAGTGTGAGGTTGCTCACGGCGATGAATAGCGACTCAATGGATAACCCCGTGGTTAATTCTTTATAAATGAAACAGTTCACCTAGGGAACAGTTGACTTGGTAAACAATATACCTTAAAGTTTCATCATCGTTAGCAAATCACGTTTCAAGGAACAGGAGGGTGCATGGTTTTTAGCCGCTCTCTTCTTTGTCACATTTTTTTGCTAATACTTTTAGCTGTCGGATATGTTGCCATCGATCGACTCCTGCCCCTGGCTGATAGTCCCGGGATGTTCAACCAAAGGGTTGAATCCATGTTTTGTAGGGCTAAATACACCCAGTCCCCCCTGTCGACAAGGCCTGAAAAAGCGCGAATCCAGACAACAGATAAGGGTACTTTCATTCGCCAGCACGCTCCCGGATATCACACCAGTTCCGGGCTGCTCTTGCAGTTAGCCAATCAAATTACTTGCACCACCCTGATTCTTTTCTGAGGCAGGTGAATTTATCAGCCGTTCTATTTCTTTCGGAGAAAAATCATGCTGTTTACTTTTCGTCGTATCTATCTCATCTGTAGCCTGCTGGTGATCCTTGCTATCGCCTATTATGTGGCGATGGATCATATGACACCTCTGACCAGTAATGCCTATATTCAGACCAATGTACTGCACCTTTCAAGCCTGGTTTCCGGGCAGATGCAGCATATCTATGTGAAAGACAACCAGTCCATCCATAAAGGACAGCTGCTCTTTTCTTTAGATCCATCCAGCTACCGGGCTAGATTGAATCAGCTTCAGGCACAATACCGCTACCAGGCTCACCGTCTTGAGCAAGACAAAATCCTGTTGGCACACGCAGTGATTAGTCAGGATACTTTTCTCGCCCAACAAAGCCTGGTGACCACGGTGCATAACCAAATCACTGTCGCTAAATTGAACCTGCAACACACCAGAATTTATGCCCCAATCGATGGTGAGCTCACCCATTTAAATTTAAGCGTTGGGACCCAACTCTCCGCAGGTCTTGCAGTCATGAGTATCATCGATACCAGAAGCTGGATGGTCGTTGCGAACTATAAAGAAAATAACCTTGGGGGATCGTCCCCGGAGCCAGGGCATTGGTATCTCTTTCTCTATATCCGGGAAAATTGTTTCAGGCCAGGGTTGAAGCGATTGGAAGAGGTGTTCAGGTTGGCGATCAAAAAACTAACGGCGATCTCCCTGGAGTTCAAAAAGCTACCGACTGGGTCAGCTTTGCCCAACGCTTTCCGGTCTTTGTAAAAATCTCACCCAAAGCCCTCGGGACGAATGAGCTTAGAACCGGCGCCACGGCAACCGTACTGGTACTGGGAAAATCCCCAATCATGAACAAGCTATCTCAATGCTGGATTAAGCTGGCAAGCTTACTGGGCTATCTGTCATGAGAGCCCGCATTTTGGAAGCTTACCGTCTCGACCATGCAGTGCGCATCACTCTTGCAGTCTCTCTTTCCCTGCTTATCAGCCATTGGATGCATCTTTCAATATCCTATTACGGAGCTTATCTATGCTTTAACATGATGCTCAGAAAATGGGATCAGATCTTTTTTTTAATGATCATACGCCTCATCGGAACTTTGCTTGCCGCTATACTGGCTCTGTTGTTACTGAACCTCTTTGAGACCAACCAGCTGCTGGGATTAACCGGCACATTCATCGTAATGATCACAGGCTGTCTGCTACATAAGAGTAAACTTTTTCCCTATGGTGGGATCATACTGGCTATCTATTTTTTTATGTTTATCTGGGGAGGGATCCTGGAGCCGACTCACTTCAGCTCCGCCATCTACGCCATGTGCGTACAAACCCTGCTCGGCACAATCCTGTGTCTGCTGTTTTCACAAAAATCCGCTCATAAACGCCACTACCTGAATTTATTAACGACACGCCACCCGGTTCGCCCCAAGCTGGCCATCGATATGGGTATGTTGAGCTCCTCCATTAAGTTTTCGCTCTGTTATCTCTCCATGGGTATACTGGTGACGTTACTCAAACTTCCCATCTCTGGAACGGCCCTGGTTCCTATGATCATGTTAATCAATCCTGAATACTCGGCAGGTATGCGCTATGGCTCCAACCGGGCAATGGGTGGGATCTTGTTTATTTTGCCAAGCTTGATTCTGCTGATGCTTTTACAAAATATCTGTGACAATATTCTGATCATGCTACCAGTGATCGCTATCATCCTGTTTGTCCTGGCTTATCATGGGATCAGTAATGGTCATGAATATGGCTATTGTCAGGCAGCAGCAATGCTACTGATTGTTCTGACAGCTGGGTTCTCCTCCATGCCACTGCAGAGTATATTCAGCGATGTGTTCCAGCGATCCTTTGGAGCCCTACTGGGACTTGCGATGGGCTGGATCCTGTTTATGACCCTTTTTCACCCCGAGAGCATACTGGCAAACCGACACAAGGCACTTTCTGATGACACACCCCATGGCAATGATTGATCTCTTGCAAAGCATCTCTTTTCATCTGAAAAACCGTTTCTCCGAACAGGTGAAGCATGAGGGAAGCGAGCTCTCCTATGCCCAGTGCCGCATTCTGATGATGATGTATCGCCGTGACGCCGAGAAATACAATCAAAGTTATCTGGTACAAAAACTACAACGCTCTAAATCACTGGTGACCCGATGGTTAACGGCCCTTGATCAATTGGGTTTAATTAAGCGCCAACGTGAGGGACGGGAGATATTTTTATCCCTCACCGAGCCCGGCCAGCTCTGCTGTCAAAAGCTCTACCAGATCCAGAGGGAATTGGAATCTGAACTTCTACAGGGACTCCCCCCGAAGAGGCCTCTCAACTCAATGCTAGCCTGGAGATCCTGAGACAAAATCTCACAACAGACTAAGCCCGGGAAATAAATCCGGAAATGACCAAAGAATCCAAATAAGGTGCTACCCATGATAACTATTTCAATCATCGGCTGCGGCTGGTTCGGCCTGCCTCTGGCAAAAGAGCTGCTTGCCAGGGGGTACAGGGTCAAAGGAAGCAAGCGGAATCCAGAGGGAGTAACACAGCTTCGCAGGCAGGGGATCCTGGCTTCACGACTCGATCTCGCTTACCCCGAGCTCCTGACCGACTGCCCGGAGCTATTCGATACCGATAATATTCTCATCAATATCCCCCCTTCCAGGGGGCAGGATCCAGGCTCTGATCCCTACCTGGCTCAGCTCAAAACACTGCAACAGAGGCTCAGTGAAAGAAATTATCGGCGGCTGATCTTTATCAGCAGCACAGGTGTCTATGCTCCGGGAACTCGTCTTGATGAAGGATCTCCTCTGAGTGACAGCCCCGGGGCCCACAGGCTTATTCAGGCCGAGCAGCTCTTTGCCGCTTTACCCAATGCCTGCATCGTCCGCTTTGCCGGTCTGATGGGCCCTGAGCGTCACCCGGGGCGCTTTCTATCGGGAAAGAAAAGCCTGCCCTCGGGACAAAACTCAGTGAATATGCTGCACCTGGACGATGCCATCGGCGGTGTGTGCGCGCTGCTTGAGTATTCGAAGCCGCTGCCTGGCAACTGCTACAATCTCTGCCCGCCTCACCATCCAACCCGGGAAGCATTTTATACCAGGGCAAGTCAACTGCTGGGAGTCCCCCTCCCCAAGTTTGCAGCACAAGGGTCGAAAGATCAGGACAGAGTCATCGATGGGTCACGGATCTGCCGGGAGCTCAACTATCGCTACCAGATCCGAGACCCTCTTCAGGCCTTGCCCGATCTCACCGTTGCCGCCCCCTGAGCTAAAGTACCTCAGGTAGCCCCTTACTCAGGGAGCGTTACTCACCCGCAGAGGGTTCGCCGCCAGCACCTCAGGAAGTTTGATCTCCTCACCGAGCTGGAAAAAGAAGCTTGCTCCCCTGTCCGGCTCACTCTCGGCCCAGATCCGTCCACCATGGCGATGGATGATCCGTTGCACGGTCGCCAGTCCGATTCCGGTTCCGGGATATTCATCCCTGCGATGCAGGCGACCGAAGGGAGTAAAGAGCTTATCCGCCATGCTCATATTAAAGCCGGCCCCATTGTCCCGGACATAGTAGGTCACCTGGCCATCGATCTCCCGGCAGCCAAACTCAATATGCGCATCATCCCGGTTTTGGGTAAATTTCCAGGCATTGCTGAATAGGTTCTCCAGCACACTGAGCATCAAACCTTGATCGGCATAGGCAAACAGATCCGCCATCACGCTGATCTCAATGGGGTGATCCGGTTGTTGCAGCTCAAGCTGACCGATGATCTTTTTTGCCATCTGTGACAGGTTAACCTCACTACGGTGCATCTCGGCACGGGTCGAGCGCGATAACCGCAACAGATCATCAATCAGATCCGCCATCTCTTTGGCTGAGTTCTGCAATCGCTTAAGATAGAGCTGTCCCTCGCCCTGGATCACCTCTCCATAATCCTCAACCAGGGCCTCACTAAAGCCAGACAGGGCTCGCAAAGGGGCCTTGAGATCATGGGAAACCGAATAAGAGAAAGCCTCAAGCTCACGGTTGGTGGCTTCCAGCTGCTTTTGCTGTTGATGTAACAACTTTCGCTGCTGATCAAGGAGCAGAAATCCCCGAACCTTACCCAGCAAGATCCTCGGGTTATAGGGCTTCACCAGATAATCCACCGCTCCCGCCTCATACCCCTTGAATACATCTGTTTCTTCGACACACAGGGCGGTCAAAAAGATAATGGGGGTAAACTGGGTTCGCTCATCATTGCGCAGGATCTCAGCCAGTTCATAGCCATCCATCTCCGGCATGTTGACATCCAGGATCGCCAACGCAAAATTATGATTCAAGGCTAAGCGTAGCGCTTCATCTCCGCTCAGAGCACTGATCACCTCGGCCTGAACCTCAGCCAGCGTCTGCTGCAGAGCCATCAGGTTGGCTTGTTTGTCATCTACAATCAGGATCTTCTGGTTCATATCTGAGCCCCCCTCTGTTTGATCATAGTCCACTCCAATTGAGACTCACTTTGGGCCGCGGCCACCCTGAGAAAACCGCCGATCTCTGACAGAGGCAGCACATGATCAACCCGCGCTGCATCAAGGGCTGCACGAGGCATCTCATCGCTGTGAGCCGTTTGCGGATCCTGCACCAGAGTCAGGCCTCCGCGCTCGGCGACACAGCTCAGGCCAAAGGCCCCATCGCGCTGAGTGCCGCTGAGTATGAGACCTATCAACTGGTGACACCAAACCCGCGCCGCGCTCTCGAACATGACATCAATGGAGGGGCGTGACCAGTTCACCGGCAGATCCAGGCTCATAGCCAGGGTTTCATCTCGCTCCACCAGCAGGTGATAGTTGGCCGGGGCCAGATAGACCCGGGCCGGATAGATCTGCTCTTTATCGACGGCACTCTTCACCCTCAGCTGTACCTTTTGGTCCAGGTGCCGGGCAAAACGCCCACGATCGGAGGCGTGCAGGTGCTGGACCACCAGCACAGGTAAAGAAAAATCCTCGGGCAAAGCTCCAAGAACCGAGATCAATGCCTCCATTCCTCCCATTGAAGCGCCCATCACGACCGCCCGGTAGCAGGCTCGACTCATAGCACCTTCCTGTAGATCCTGGCTTCTGCATCCACCACCTCATAGCAATCTGCCACCTGGGAAAATTCGATCGACTCAGCCGTCCCCAGGCAGAGAAATCCGCCATGCACCAGGCTGTCGGTAAAAAGCCTCAGCACCCGGTTCTGCAGCTCCTGGTTGAAGTAGATAAGCAGGTTACGGGCAAACACCAGCTGAGTTTCACCAAACACCCCGTCGGTCACCAGGTTGTGGGCCGCAAAGGTGATCCTCTGTTTAAGGGTCTCATTGAGAGCCGCCGCATCATAGCGAGCATGGTAATAATCGGAGAAACTGCTGGTGCCGCCCGCCTGCTGGTAATTTTTGGTATAAACCTGCATCTTTTCCAGCGGATAGATCCCACTGCGTCCCAGCTCCAGCGCCTGTGGATTAAAATCGGTTGCATAGAGGGTTGCCCGCTCCAACAGTCCCTCCTCCTGAAGCACGATCGCCACCGAGTAAACCTCTTCCCCGCTGGCACAGCCTGCATGCCAGACCTTAAAAAACGGGTAGCTACTCAGACGCGGAAGCACCTTGGCACGAATCGCCTGGTAGACGAAGGGATCGCGGAACATCTCGGTCACACAGATTGAGAAGTTTTGCGCCACCCGACTAAAGATCTCCCGATCATGCAACACCGCAGGGATCAGCTCTGAGATGGTGCGAAACTCCGAAGTCGCAACAAATTGGCGGATCCGCCGATCCAGTGAGGCTCTGGCATAGGAGCGAAAATCATAGCCATGGGTCAGATAGATAGCCTCCAGCAAGAGCTCGATCTCGATTTGCTCAAGAGTGTCCTGGTTCACGCAAGCCTCCGTCAGGTTGGGTTATCCAAGTTAGCGATAGAGCCAGACTCTCAGCATCGACAGTAAGCGCGTCTGATCAACCGGTTTGGGCAGATAGTCACTGGCACCGACCGCAAAGCAACGCTCACGATCCTCAGCCATCGCCTTGGCTGTCAGAGCAATGATAGGGAGCTTTCTGAATCGCTCCTGGGCACGAATTTTCTCAATGGTTTCATAGCCATCCATCCCCGGCATCATGATATCGGTCAATACCAACTCAATATCCGGAGCACTGCCGAGAACCTCAAGGGCCTTTGCCCCGTCTTCGGCGCGCAATACCACCAATCCATGACTGCTCAGCAGTTTTGAGAGTGCAAACATGGTGCGCATATCATCATCGACCACCAGCACCTTACGATTAATCAGCATCGAATCTGTGTCATGCAGATTGGAGATAATCTTCTGCTTCTGCTCCGGCATATCGCTCACCACACTGTGCAAAAACAGCGAGACCTCATCCAGTAACCGCTCCTGGGAGCGCACATTTTTCAGAACTATGGTGCTTGCATATTCACGTAGCTCTATCTCTTCATCGCGGGTGAGATCCCGGGCGGTGTATATAATCACCGGCGGAATATCGACCTTAGACTCATGGTTTAACTTGCGAAGCAGCTCCCCACCATCCATGTCTCTGAGCCCCAGATCTAAGATCACACAATCATACTTTTGCTGCCGCAAAGCCTCGAAGGCCTCCTCACCGCTTTCAACCTCATCAATAATGATCTCCATCCCATCGAGAAGCTCGGTCACCGCCTTACGGTCGCCCCGGCTATCCTCCACCAGCAGTAACCGCTTTAACTGCTGGCTGGAGATCGCTTCGATGCGCCCGAAAACATCCTCAAGATCCTTCTGCGTCGCTGGCTTTGCCAGATGACCTATGGCACCGCGGCGCAGGGACTCGGCGTCTCCTTCCAGGGATGAGATGATATGCACCGGTATATGACGAGTCTGAGGGTCATCTTTGAGACAACCAAGTACGGCCCAGCCATCGACTCCGGGCAGCTTGAGATCCAGGGTGATCGCCGTTGGTTGGTGCTGCTTCGCCAGCTCCAGCCCCTCTTCACCGGTCAAGGCTACCAGGCAATTAAAGTGGTGATCCCGGGCATGCTGATAGAGGATCTTGGCAAAATTCACATCATCCTCAATCACCAATAGCGTCTGTTTGTCATCCTCAAGCTGATTGCGATCATCTGCAAAAGGCGTGACGACAGGCTTTGCTGCACTCTTTATCTGCAGCTTGGGAGCCGGCGGCTTTTCGAGCGGAAAGTGAGCCTTAGTCTCAACGTCTATCTCGGGCTGAGTCATTGCCAGCGGTAGGTAGAGGGTAAAGGTTGACCCCTTGCCGGGTTCACTCTCGAGCTGGATCTCCCCTCCGAGCAGGTTTGCCAGCTCCCTTGAGATCGCAAGCCCGAGCCCCGTCCCCCCGTAACGCCTGGCGGTGCCACCATCGGCCTGCTGAAACGCCTCAAAAATCATCTTCTGCTTATCGGCGGCCAGCCCAATCCCGGTATCACTCACCTCAATCGCCAGGGACTGCTCTACACTCAAACCACTATGTTTGAATCTCACCGAATCCTCCGGCACCCTGAAGTGGATCGCTATCTCTCCGTGCTCGGTAAACTTGATCGCATTGGACACCAGGTTCTTGAGGATCTGCATTAGTCGCTTGCGATCTGTGGTGATCTTCTCGGGAAGCACCTCCGTCAGCTCTATCTCAAGCTTCAGCCCTTTTGCCCTGGCAAGATGACCAAAACCAGCCTTTACCTCATCCCCCAGCTCATCAAGAGCGACAGACTCAAGATTGAGATCCATCCGTCCCGCCTCGATTTTCGACAGATCCAGGATCTCATTAATCAGTGACAAGAGATCATTACCACTGTCAAAGATAATCCCGGCCGATTCCACCTGATCCTCGTTAAGGTTCCCCTCTTTGTTCTGCCTGAGGGAGTCAGCCAGCAGCAGCAGGCTGTTCAGGGGAGAGCGAAGCTCATGGGACATGTTTGCCAGGAACTGCGACTTATATTTACTGGCCTGGGCGAGGGCCTCAGCCTTCTCTTCCACATCTTCGCGCGCCTGCTCAACCTCGCGGGTCTGATTTTCGAGCTGCTCATTTTTCTCCTCCAGCTCCTCATTGGTAACCCGCAGCTCCTCCTGCTGTGCCTGCAGGCTCTCCTCAGAGGCTCGCAGGCGACCGGTCTGCTCCTGGAGCTCTTCGTTAGCTGTCTTTAGCTCCTCCTGCTGAGATTGAAGCTCTTCGTTGGCAACCCTTAACTCCTCCTGCTGAGTCTGTAGCTGCCTGGACTGAGCCTGGGTCTCCTCCAGCAGCTTTTGGGTTTGCACCTGTGCATTGACCGTCTTGAGAATCGAGGAGATCGCAGGTGACACCTCTTGCATAAACTCCTGCTTGGCCTCACCAAATACCTCAAAAGAACCAAGCTCTATGACACTCAGAGTCTGTCCATCTTTGACCACAGGAAAAACCAGGATGTTGTGGGGCACCGACTCCCCTAACCCGGATTGGATCCGGATATAATCATCCGGGCAGTTGGTCAAAAGGATTGGCTTTTTCTCAAGCGCCGCCTGGCCGATCAGTCCCTCTCCGGGAGCAAACTCGTTGGAGAGATTCTTGCGCTGGCTGTAGGCGTAGCTACCAATCATCCGCAGATGTCCCTCTTCAGCCAGGTAGATAGCTCCAATTTCGGCATCAAGATATTGAGCGAGGTAGCTGATGATATTGTTCCCCAGCGATGCCAGATCCTGCTCACCACGAGTCACCTCATTGAGTCCGGCTTGACCCGTCTTGAGCCAATCCAGAGCCGCCGTCTGCTCCCGGGTCGAACGCAGGTTGCGTAACATCTGGTTAAAGCTGTCTGCCAGGCCTCCTATCTCGTTGGTCGAACTGCTCTCAATCTCCTGCTGCAGATCACCACTGCTTATCCTGTCTGCTCCCGCTGACAGCGCCAGGATCGGCCGGACGATACGCCGAGTGAGAAGCACCGCAATCACGGCAACGACCAGGGCTGTCAGTATCAGTAACAGCAAAGAGATCTGACCAAGGGTGGTAACCGGTGCCATCGCCTCTGCCAGTGGGAGCTCAGATATGACCCCGAAGCGAACCCCACCCACCTCTATGGTTTCATAGACTCCCAGCATCATACGGCCCTGGGTGCCTGTGTACTGGAAAGTATGAGAGTGCTTATCTTCTACAGTGGCTCCTGTCGAATCAAGGGAGTCTCGCCATTGCCGGGTCAGCATGGTGTCGACCCGTTGATTGAGTACCATCTCCTGCCCCCCTCGTGGGAGTGAGAGCGCATCTTCAGGTCGTTGCCAATAAGGTAGATCGCCCCGCTGTCTCCCTGGGCCAGGGAATGCTGCAAAATGCTATCGATCGCATCGACCGAAATCTCGAGGACTATCAATCCAATTTTATCGCCGCTGTCATTGAGTAACACTGAGATCAGAAATCCTGTCACCCTGTTGTCAGCAGGCGCATAAGCTATCAGATCCGAAAAAACCGGCTTGCCGCTTTTCAGTGCCTGTTCCAGAGCAGCTGACAACTTTGGGTCTCCGGAGCTCACCAGGTTAGTTCCCAAGTCGCTCCAGCGCTTGACCGAAAACAACACATTGCCCTGGGTATCTAATAGCAAAACATCCTGATCATGATAGGTCTTGGTGAAGGTTATTAGATCAGCAGCCTGCTCGTGGACAATGACCTCCCAGGGATAGCTTTTCACGAAGTCACTTAAGCTTTTATTGCTACGCTGCCAGGCTTTGGTCAGGCTTTCCAACAGGTTTACATTGGTGTGCATCCGAGCCTGGTTATCCAGATCCACCATCAGGTGCTCGTTAAAATATGAGCTGATATTAGCAGTCTTGAGCTTCGTCACTGTCTCCAGAGCGTTATAGGCATCTTCACGCAATGCATCCCGGGCACTGAAGTAGCTAATGGTACTGGCGATCAGCAAGGGGATCAGCGATAAAAACAGAAACCAGAGCAAAAGCGAACGCCCCAGACCTCGTCCCATAAAAAAATTTTTTGTCCCACCGGAGCCGCTGAGTTCACTGTTATTAGGTTGTGTTTCCATAACTCAGTTCTCCTAGTGCTGATCTATCAGTTGACTATTAAAACGCTGCTCCGCAAACGCATCGATATCGATCCTCTGCTTAAGCATCCCCCCCTCGATTGCGAGCTCCATGATCTGCCGCATGCTACCCTTGGCATTTTCATCAACATCCAGGTTTCGGTAATTAATTACGTCCAAATCCAGACGCAGGCTCTGAATGATCGCTTCCCTGTTATGTTCCGGGATATGTTTTCGGATCATCTCGGTAATTACATCCAACTGCTGGCCGCCATTTTTTCTAGCCAGCTCTATGTCCCCGCCCGCGCGGTGAATATAATGTACCACCTCCCGAATAGCCTTCTCCTTGGAGGCGATCGCTCGATCGGTCGCCAAAGCGATGCACTCCACATGACCATTCGGCCAGGGCATCACGTCCTTGGAATACCAGGCGACATGGCCATAGTCCCCTGTCTCAACCACATCAGCCCAGGGAAGTGACTGCACAAAAGAGGCAGGAATAGCACGACTATTATTCTTCTTGATAAATGAGGGGGCCTTGGGGGATCAACCTGGATGGCAAGCACATCCTGATGCTTGCCCCTTTCAAAGGTAAGAGACTTACCCTGATCTTTGAGATATTTGTAGAGAATTACCGAGTGTGTTGCTAACTGGTGTGGAATCCCAACCTGACTGGGCTTCCCCAAACGCTTTCCAGCCTTAACCAGCGCATCAGCTACTCTGGCATCGGGCTTACGCCTGATCCGCTCCTCCTCTAGTTTTGCATCCATGTTTAGCTGATCATTGATCGCCATCGCATTGCCATCCCGGTGCATCAGGCTGACCCAACGAAAATTCGGATGCTCGCGGAACATATCCATCGCCATCGGACTGACGATAAAGGTCATATCCACATCACCTGACATAAAATAAGCGCGCATCAGCAGCAAGCTCTTCATCTTTTCTAAACGAAAATCTGCATGCTTCATCTGTGAGCCATATTTTTCGTAAGCAACAACTGCGGTGTAATGATCGGCCAGTGGAAGGTAGAGAGCCTTCACCAGTTGACGCTGCGCCTCCGCACTCCTCCATGGCAGTATTACTACTAGCAAGCAACTCAGCAATAGGAGAGCCGAGCAGAACCCCTTGTTCATACGGTTATCTTGAGATGGCCCCAATTTAGCAATGCTTTCGTCATCAACCGTCGCAAAGCAACTTACAGTCTCGGTTATGCTTACCATCTGAACACACTCCATGTGGCAATGGCTGGATAAACCTCAGCGACCCCTCCAATGCATGACAACTCTGCAAACTATGGATCGTTTCTACAAACTCATCTCTCTAAAGGTATAGCCAATAATTATCCATTTGGAACCATAAGTGTAAAAACTATCAGGTTATAAAAGAGTTATGTGACTCTGAATCAAGACAGAGTTAGTTTAAAAATACTGGGGATCACAAGTCAGAGCGCATAAAAAGCCCAGGCCAGGCCTGGGCTTGTTAGCTCGCGCCTCACTCAAGCACTCAGCTCTCCAGCAAGTGCTGCATCGATGGCATAGCGGCTAGCTGCTTACGATAAATATCAAGAGTCACCCTCTCAACCATGCGATCGATCTCTTGCGCCGACATAAACTGGTCGCTAAAACCGGGTTTAATCGGATCGATATGGGCTCGGGTTGCATTAATAAGGGCGGCAATCAGATCTTTTACACTCTCACACCCCACAGAGATCCGCATCGTGGTTGGAAAGATATTCGCCTCACGCATCGCCTCGGGAGATAGCTCTGAGTGTGAGGTGAGCGCCGGACAAAGGATCATGGTATTCGACTGTCCCAGGCTCACCATTAGGCTAAAGCCGGGCTCCAGCCCATCAAAAAAGCGCGAAAAACTCTCTTTATCTATCCCGGCATCTTCCATGTCGACGGTAAACAGGGCGCAGGGTAACCCCTGCTCCAGACACTTCTCCCTGAGATCGGAGTTTTTATCTGATGCAACCGCATGGGAGTGCACATTAAGCTGTGGATGGCTGGCCAAAAAATTGGTGAAGGCTGTGGTATTAATCGCTTTTTTATAGGCCCGTTCCGACAATGTCTTCATGCCGGTTAATACCTCGTAAGCCTTGTCTGCATCCAGAAAAGCCCCCTTGATGTAGTAAACATCCCAGAACATCGAGTTTTCCCATGAGACACCATTAATCTGCTCCCCCTTGGGGATAAACATCCGGTGCCCCTGCCCGATCACCACCCCGGCTGTGGATGCCCCGGTTCCCGAAATATCCTTGGTATAACTATGGACCACATAATCAGGGCGCTCGGCCGGCTCAGGCCGCTGTAGGGGTTTATTGAGAATCGGTGTCGCCAGGGTTGAATCGAGCATCACCAGATGTTCACCACTTTGATGGGCGATCCGGCAAATCTCGGGAACATCCAGCACATAGCCATGGGGGTTGCAGGGTGACTCCAGGTAGATATGCAGCTTTTTCTCCGAGAGCTTATCCCGGTATTGGGTCTTCACCCTGTTGAGGCAGCTATCAAACTCCTCGCCGGTATAACCCTCGAACCATTCGATCTGCAGATTGAGTTTATCCCGGCGGGCATAATGATCCACCAGCAGCTGATGCACTCCACCGTAAATGTTGCGTGATACCAGAAGAACGTCGCCGTAACACATCACATTGGACAGCAAGGCATCGATGGCAGCCATGCCACTATTAAAGTTCCATGCCAGATAATCCGCCGTATAGGGCCCGGCCTCCAGATCGACGATCGCATTGGCCAGTGAGATCGAGGTGGGGTTGAGTAGCCGCGAATAGATCTGGTGGGTCATCTCCTTCCCATGAAAGGCATCATCCACCCATTCATTGCAGGCAAAGATGTAGGTTGCAGTTCGGGCGATCACCGGCGTTGCAGAAAAAATTGCGGAGATGTTGTCAAACAGCGGGTAGCTGCCCTTCGCCAACAGGGTGGCCTGGGTATGATCCAGGCTCTGTGCGGTCTGGCGAAACGGGTTTTGTAGCCCATCAAGGATCTTGGCCAGCTGAAAAGAGAGAAAACGCTTGGCGTTAAAATAAGCAAGCTTATCTTTCTTATCCAGTTGTGCCAGTGTCTCACTGGTAATTGCCCACAGCTGTGACATATCAGACTGTGCATGATAGAGATCGGTCGCCAGCCTCCTGAGCGCCTCCCCGTAATCACTGTCCGCAGAGATCCCAAAATGCCTGAGTTGCTCGAGAGCCAGCTCATCGATGCTCTGTGCGCTGCTGCTGTTTCGCTTGGGGGATAAGATTTTCGCTGCATTAAATCCTTGGGGAATGCCCATAGTCATGTCCTTTTATCCGTGTCTAATCATGAAAAAGTGCTCCATCACTCGCAGCCATGATCTCTGTAAACAATTTGAACCTGCCGAAGTGATATGGGCTCAATTTACACCAAGACCAATATATATCCCGATTCTATTGGCAGCAATAACCAAGAGAGAAACCTGTGATATCATCGAAATATCACTCTCTCAATAGCTCTTTTTCCAGTCAAGCCCTCGAGTTTACCTCCCTCCTCAGAAGTTATTTCACCTAAATATACTGAGCAGCCCGGATAATCAAAAAGAACAGAAAACCTGCAGGATTAAAAAACAATCCCATAAGGAAAAACTCAAGAATTAAATTGAGCAATGAACAACAATAATTATATTAATCATCCTTAGAGGAAAATAGAAACAATAATAAAACAAGCCTAATGAAAATCTTTCAGTGAACTTTTCACATCAAGAACAAAACGCTCTAAGTTATAATTCGTCTTGATATTTGTCGTAAGTATACCCAAATTAATGTTATAGGGTAAGCTCATTTCACAAGATGAGTATCGTTCATTTAAGCAGCTAATGTCAGGACCACAGATAAACCCACCATGTTGGTTAATTAGATCCTCTGCATTATCGAAGCTTGCCACATGCATTTTTGATAGCAGTTTGGTAACTAACAGGGACTTTAACTCATCCTGAAAAAAACCGGCATCCTCATTGATCAAAAATAGCTTGTTTATATCTTGTGAATCAAGATCCACGTTTTTATAAAACAGTTTTGCCTTTGCATTTACCAACTTGCGGTCATGCCTCCAAAGCGTTTTTCCTGTAAAATCAATGCGACTTTGCAGGGAGGCATCTTATGGCAACCATTGAAGTGTTGTGTCGATATGGCGTTGTTTCCTAAATCCGAGTCTGATAATTGACTTGTACCCATTCAGGCAGCTTGCTGCCTGACAGGCATACCAAGCCCGATCACTTTGTTTAAAGCTTTAACTCCGGCCAAGGCTTCCCCAACCTGACCGTTATAACAACGTAAGCTCAGCTGTGGAGAATTGAGCTGTTTGTAGCGAGACATTGCTGTTTCTGCTAACGAGCGCTGATGGTAGTCGTTGTCATGCTTCCATTGTGAAAGCTGCCCATTTTTAAGCGCTTCGACAGCTTCATTTCTGGGATGATCTCCTTTCCAGTAAGCTGCATTACTGCGGGGAGGAATCGTTGGTTTACAACCCTTTCTCTGTAACAGTGCATAGCAAGCCTCTGTATCGTATGCACCATCTGCTGAGACTTGCTGTATCTTGCGTCGTAGTGGGTTTAATAAGGTCGGCAACACCTCGTTATCTCCAACACTATCAAGGCTGACCTCGGCTGCTATGATTTCATGAGTTTGAGCATCAACAGCCAGGTGGAGCTTGCGCCAAACTCGGCGCTTTTCTTTTCCGTGCTTGCGCATTTTCCACTCTCCCTCACCGTGGATTTTGAGCCCTGTCCCATCAACGACCACGTGAGCAACAGGGCCTCGGCTGGGGCGGCGATATTTTATCTCAACGGTCTTCGCTCGTTTGCTGATACAGCTATAAGTCGGTGACTTAAGAGGAACATTCATGAGCTGAAAGACCGAATCAAGGAATCCTTGCAACCCCCTCAGTGGAAGGCTGAATACTCCTTTGAGCATCAACGCGGTTTCGATGGCCGTATCACTGAACGTGAAGCCTCTTCCTCTGTCGCCATGGTGCTCCTGACAATGCCAGTTTTTGACTGCATTCTCATCCAACCAGAAGGTGATCGAGCCACGCTTTACCAATGCTTTATTGTATTGAGACCAGTTCTTGATTTTGCCGTTGGATTTACCCATTTGAAGCTTCCCATCATGACGATGGGAGATCAGATCTTGCTCAAACCAAAAGGTTCCATCGATTTAGGAAACAACGCCTGTCGATATTGTAAGCAGGGTGAACATGTACGCCGTCATGGCTTTGGTCGAGGTGGTCATCAGCGCTATTACTGCACTGCTTGCCGCCGCACTTTTCAATTGAACTATCATTACCGAGCCCATGAGCCAGGGATGAAAGAGCAGATTGTAGAGATGGCTTTGAACGGCTCTGGTGTCAGAGGTACTGTCCGGGTTCTCAAAGTGGGTATCAACACCGTCATCCGCACCTTAAAAAACTAAACCCCATCCAGCTTACACAGGACCTCGATACCCTGGAGGATGCCCAGTTAATCTGTGAATTGGATGAGATGTGGTCCTATGTTGGCAATAAAGATGAGCAAGTTTGGCTTTGGCTCGTCGTTGATTCTAAACGGCGTAAACCCATCGCTCACTTTTTTGGTCCCCGAACAGATGCATCATGCAGGCAGCTTTTAGAGATCATCGAGCCTCTGCACGTTGCGATGTTTACCAGTGATGACTGGGGGAGCTATAAGCGTTGCATTGCTCCTGAACAGCATCTCACAGGGAAAATCTTTACCCAGCGAGTCGAGCGACAAAACCTCACTCTTAGAACAAGGATTAAGAGGCTTCATCGAAAAACTCCCTGCTTCTCTCGCTCAAGAGAAATCCATGAAAAAGTGATTGGCACCTTCCTCGAAAGAGAGTTCTACAACGCTTTAGAGGCATGACCTACATAGCTCACGCATACGTCTCAATACCAATGTAGCAACATATTGAACCCACTATTTACAAGCAACAGAACTAATATCCCCTTATAAGTTAACAGTATAAATCGATAATTTACTCGACCATTTAGCCAAGCTCCCAATGCCCCCCGAAGATAGCCCCTATAATCAGCGGCAGGGCTTTCATATAGTCAAGGTTCATTGCCAGCATATGCTGTCCGAGACTGACAGTGGAACTAAGTAGTACAATAAACACACTTGTACCGGTAATCTGCTTAGAGTTCAGCTTAAAAGCCAGCATCAATAGTGGAATCAAAAACGGACCACCACCGATCCCAAGTAACCCAGCCAAAAATCCGATCAGAACAGACAGACTGATATTAATCACCAGATAACTTGGTAAATTACTGAACTGTTTGTTGAATAGAGTGCACAATAATAGCAGTATAAGAACTAGAAGATAGGCTCCATTGATATAGCTTTCATCAATGTAGCTAATCGCACAGGTACCGATAATAGTTCCAGGTAATATCGTGCATGATACCAGTAGTGCAACACGGTAATTAATGGCGGTGTTTTTCTGATAACGAAAAAAACTAAATAGAGCCATAAAAAATACCGATGCAATAGATAATGCCGCAGCCGCGTTAGCACTCTCGTGAAAGTAACTGAGAGATGGCCTTAAAATAACACCTCCTCCGATCCCAATAAATCCCCCCAAAATTGAAGTAGAAAGAGATAAACATAAGTATGAAACATAAATGAGCATATATACCTCATCAAAGCAAAACAACTTAAGACGATAATTATGATTTTTCTAATTGAACACTAATCCAATAACAATGAATCATATAGTTATCATGAGACCATTAGGCCTCATGAATGACCGGATCATTAATAGCGATAATAGATATTTTGTGGATGCTCGGCACAGGCAAAAAACAACCACCGCTCAGCTAAAATCCCTAGGTAATGGCTGATCAGAGCGAGCCCCAAAATTGCAATACGAAGCGAGATGCTATCCACAAGCACTACGCAGATAACCAATAACAAAGGACAAATAAAGGCGAGCAGAGTTGATGCCCAAGTAATAGCTAAAACCAGTCTCCCACTCTTACCATGAAAAAACTCTTTCAGGTTAAAGGAGCTCGCTGTAAAACCACGAGAGATCAGTTTTACTTTAGATCCAGAGATTCCCGTTGCACTTTGTAATGTACTGGCCGCGCACGGTCGCTGATTTCTTACCAAAGAGAGCAAAAAACAACTCAGTGCCAGTAATAGTGAAATACCACTGAGAATTGCAAACAGGTCACTCTTTTGTTGCTGATTGGAAAGCGTACACAGTGCACACAGCCAGCTGGTAAGGATGCCGCCAGTGGTGCCATAGATAATAAAGTTAACCAGGGTCCAAGGGGTAGACCACTGCTTAATAAATTTAAGGCAGGCATAAATCATTGAGGTACAAACAAACAGAGCCAAAGCAACCACTGATGCAGCAAAACCAAGCCATAAGCTATATGGCAAGTTCAAATAAAGGCTGATGCCATAGAGCAGGGTCAACAGCATAAATAGTGGCAAACACAGACACTCTCTGGAAAGCCAGGAGGTTTTCCAGCACAAGATAGCCCGCCAGGCACGCTCTGGATGTCCCAAATGGAACACTGAGGCGATGAGCCCGAGTAAGCAAAGCACCAAGGCACTCAGACTTCCAATGACATAGAAGTAGTGATGCGAGTACTCTTGCTTGTCAAAAATAGACAAGACAAAGATAAACAACTGAAGCCCTTGCCCTACTCCGATCAGTGTCGTGAGAAACAGAACTGAAAATGCGGGTTTCATGATGACACCTCCTGTGAACCACACTGACAGCTGGTAATCAGAGATTCACCCAAATCGACAGTTTGTATCCTGCGAGGTAAATAATGATTTGATGGCTGGGTACCTAACTCAGGCATCAGCTGATAGCCTCCATGCTCATCGATCGCCTTAGATACCTCTGAATTGGGATCATGAATGTCACCAAAGATCCGCGCCGAAGTCGGACATGCCAAGACGCAAGCGGGTTTGCGTTCATCTCTTGGAAGATCTGGATTATTGATTCGATCGGAACATAGAGTGCATTTCGTCATCTCTTTGCGCTTTAGATCAAACTCTCGAACGCCATAGGGACAAGCCCATGCACAATACTTACAGCCAATACACTTGTCATAATCGATTAATACAACCCCATCGGATTTTCGCTTATAACTCGCGCCCGTCGGACATACAGGAACACAGGGTGGGTTTTCGCAATGCAGGCAAGATTTTGGAAAGTGAACTGTCTCCACATCTGGATATTGACCAGCCTCATAGGTCTGTACCCGATTAAAAAAGGTTCCACAGGGATTTTCTCCATACGGCTCCAAATCATTCAGAGCTCCAGCCTGTCCCGAGGTATTCCACTCTTTGCAGCTGGTGACACATGCCTGGCAGCCAACACAAACATTAAGATCAATAACTAAAGCCATTTGAGACATAACAGAGGCTCCTTAAGATTTACGTTGAACAGGCATCATGCGCTTTAGCCAACCAGAGAAAATTCCCTGGCCAGCCCTGTACCCCTGAACCCTGGGATCCAGTACACCTACCGTACCGGGAAGAGGCTGCATAGCTGAAGGTCGAGCCTGAGTAGATAGCTCATCTTTACAAACAGGAGAGAGGCGAACCTTAACATCGTACCAACCCGCCTGACCGGTAATAGGATCGGAGTTTGAATAATGAGTGACTCCTTGCTCACAGGCAGGTAACTCCTCGCTAATCAAGTGATTCAGTAGAAAGCCTCGACTAGCCTCACTCGCATCTTTTGAGAGGAGCCAGGCACCGGGAGCCTTACCTATCGCATTCCAGGTCCACACCGTATTTGGGTTCACCGCTTCACTGTAGCGTGCCTGGCAGCGAACTTGTCCCCACTGGGATTCAACAAGGATCCAGTCACCATCTCTGATCCCATTGTGCTCGGCTGTCGCAGGGTGAATATAGAGGGGGTTTTCTCCATGGATCTGCCGTAACCAAGCATTTTGCGAATCCCAGGAGTGATACATCGCCATCGGTCTTTGGGTTACAGCAAACAGGGGATAGCGACTATTATCTGTCTGCTGTGACTCCAGGGAGGGATACCAGAATGGAAGTGGATCGAAATACTCGACGATTCGCTGAGCCAAACGGGCTGGCGGGCGACGTCCCTCAGTCTGGCCCAGGGCTGCAAGGCGAAACTTCTGTAACACCTCAGAATAGATTTGAATCAATGCCGGTGCCGAATCAGCTCTAAATCCCATATCTTTAGCAAAATCAAGGTAATGGCTATTACAATTACGCATAAACTGCTGCCCTGGCGGTAGCTTGTGATGGTAATAGCAATTATTTTCTGCATATTGCCGCCACTGGTTTGGATTCGGCTCACCTCTAAGGCCACTTTTGCCATCTTTGCCACGCCAACCCATTAGGAAACCCACTCCTGAGCTAGGAGCCGTTTGATAGTTCGTAATAAAGTCACAGTAGTCGCTGTATCTGGCTTCTCCCTGCTCAGTCGTAAAGGCGGGTAATTTGAGACGAGATCCAAGCTCGATTAAAACATCCTGAAAAGGCTTGCATTCACCCGTAGGAGGCAATACCGGAATTCGAACCGAATCAACCGGACCATCATACTCTGAGATAGGCCTATCCAGCATAGACATCACATCATGACGCTCCAGATAGGTAGTGTCGGGAAGGATAAGATCTGCGAATGCAGTCATTTCCGACTGAAAGGCATCACATACAACCAGAAATGGGATCTTATAATGACCATCCGGGCTTTTATCCACTAACATCTCGCGCACTTTTTGAGTGTTCATCGTGGAATTCCAGGCCATATTGGACATGAAAATCAATAGAGTATCGATTGAGTAGGGATCACCACGCCAAGCGTTGGTAATTACATTATGCATCATGCCATGAACCGCAAGCGGGTACTCCCAAGAGAATGCCTTATCGATCCTAAGAGGCCTACCCTGTTCATCAACAGCCAAATCTTCCGGAGAGGCTGGCCAACCTAATGGCCCATGCTAAGTGGCGAGTTGATCCGAATTGATTCTGAACTGTTGGGCGGCTTAGCATAAGGAGGGGTCATCTGCGGGTAAGGTGCTTTGTGGCGAAAACCTCCGGGACAATCAATCGTGCCTAGCATAGTCATCAGTACTGAGAGAGCACGGATGGTCTGAAATCCATTCGAATGAGCAGCTAAACCACGCATGGCATGGAAAGCAACTGGTGTTCCCTCCACTTGTTGATGATGCACTCCCCAGCTGTCCGTCCAATGGATGGGCATAGAGATACGCTGCTCTTTGAACAGAGCAATCATCTCTCGAGCTAAGCGGATAATTGCCGAAGACTCAATCCCGGTGATATCTGCAGCCCACTCGGGAGTACAGTCTGTGACTTGACGACGTAGTAACTCAAGAACCGGCGCAACGGGGGTACCATCCTCTAATTGGTATTCCCCCTCAAGGGCTGGCAAAACACCGGCTTTGTGATCCGTGACGGCTTGATTTGTTTCTGGATCCCACCATAAGTGTGGAGTCAGAGGATCTTTGCTATCCGAGGCGACAAGAAGACCACATTGTGGACTATCAGGATCCAGGTTAACCAATCCGGCTGCATTGCTATATCGAGCTACAAATTGATGATCATAGGCGTCATGCTTGAATAGCAAATAGAGGATCGCCATAAATAATGCCCCATCAGTACCTGGCTTAATGGCTATCCATTCATCAGCAATCGCTGCATACCCAGTACGAATTGGGTTGATCGCGATAAATCGACCACCTGAGCGCTTAAATTTACTTAGGGCAATCTTCATCGGGTTAGAGTGATGATCCTCTGCGGTCCCAATCATGATAAACAGTTTGGCCTTATCAAGATCCGGGCCGCCAAACTCCCAAAAAGATCCTCCAAGGGTATAGATCATTCCTGCCGCCATATTGACCGAACAAAAACCACCATGAGCAGCATAATTTGGAGTACCAAACTGTTTAGCAAAAAGACCTGTTAGGGCCTGCATCTGATCCCGCCCAGTAAACAAGGCAAACTTCTTGGGGTCGGTTGCACGCAGGTGGCCAAGACGATTTGCAAGGATCTCAAACACTTCCTCCCATCCAATCGGCTCAAATTCCGCTTTACCACGCTCACTCGACTCTTTGCGCTTAAGTGGAACAGTGAGACGTGCCGGTGAATATTGTTTCATGATCCCTGATGCGCCCTTAGCACAAATCACCCCCTGATTAAGAGGATGCTCCGGATTCCCATCGATATATCGAATCTCTCCATTTCGCAGGTGTACCCGAATACCACAGCGACAGGCGCACATATAGCAAGTAGTTTTTTTAATCTCCAATAACTCGTCTAGTTGTTTTGTTTTTCTTTTCATTTTGGTCATCCATAATCAAAGATAATCCTATCGGACTCCATCCCAAGGGTATAATAGAAATTCAAGTATCCCCAGGCTGAATCATAATAAAGTTCAGCTTTCACAAAAAATGTCGCCACTCAATAAGCATTGATAAAACAATCATTTATTCTGATATATATAATGTATGACTAAAAATCGCTCATCTATTGGTTAACTTATTCTCCTATGGACTTATTATCTACTTTAGTTCTGAATAGAAAATGATTGCTCTTATATCGAATAGTTCTACATAGAACGACGAGCCCCTATGAATCCTCTTCACAGTGTCTTTACAGATATAGGTATTCAATTTAGAGAATAGATTATATGACATCACAAAACAGAGGGATATCTTGTTTTTTTTTACACTGCGTTTTGTTTTTTCTAACAAGAGTAATGATTATTTATTGGGGTAAATATCACCATTAAATAGACAATAACGCACCAGTCAGGGTCTTCTCATATTTAAAGCTCCTTTAATACCTTATCAGATATCTAGTAATATAGAACCAGCTATTATTATGGGACATGCCTATTATTTCTCTATAAAATAAATCTGATTTAGCAAGATAGTATTGTATAAATTGAAATATCAGAATTTCTAGCAAGAGGAGTATGTTCACCATCACGGCTTTGGTCGTGATGGCATTTATCGATCAAGGCGAGCCAGTTTGGCTCTAGATGCTCCTTGACGGCGTTGTTTCCTAAATCCGAGTCTGATAATTGACTTGTACCCATTCAGGCAGCTTGCTGCCTGACAGGCATACCAAGCCCGATCACTTTGTTTAAAGCTTTAACTCCGGCCAAGGCTTCCCCAACCTGACCGTTATAACAACGTAAGCTCAGCTGTGGAGAATTGAGCTGTTTGTAGCGAGACATTGCTGTTTCTGCTAACGAGCGCTGATGGTAGTCGTTGTCATGCTTCCATTGTGAAAGCTGCCCATTTTTAAGCGCTTCGACAGCTTCATTTCTGGGATGATCTCCTTTCCAGTAAGCTGCATTACTGCGGGGAGGAATCGTTGGTTTACAACCCTTTCTCTGTAACAGTGCATAGCAAGCCTCTGTATCGTATGCACCATCTGCTGAGACTTGCTGTATCTTGCGTCGTAGTGGGTTTAATAAGGTCGGCAACACCTCGTTATCTCCAACACTATCAAGGCTGACCTCGGCTGCTATGATTTCATGAGTTTGAGCATCAACAGCCAGGTGGAGCTTGCGCCAAACTCGGCGCTTTTCTTTTCCGTGCTTGCGCATTTTCCACTCGCCCTCACCGTGGATTTTGAGCCCTGTCCCATCAACGACCACGTGAGCAACAGGGCCTCGGCTGGGGCGGCGATATTTTATCTCAACGGTCTTCGCTCGTTTGCTGATACAGCTATAAGTCGGTGACTTAAGAGGAACATTCATGAGCTGAAAGACCGAATCAAGGAATCCTTACAACCCCCTCAGTGGAAGGCTGAATACTCCTTTGAGCATCAACGCGGTTTCGATAGCGGTATCACTGAACGTGAAGCCTCTTCCTCTGTCGCCATGGTGCTCCTGACAATGCCAGTTTTTGACTGCATTCTCATCCAACCAGAAGGTGATCGAGCCACGCTTTACCAATGCTTTATTGTATTGAGACCAGTTCTTGATTTTGCCGTTGGATTTACCCATTTGAAGCTTCCCATCATGACGATGGGAGATCAGATCTTGCTCAAACCAAAAGGTTCCATCGATTTAGGAAACAACGCCCTCCTTGACTCTAAACGGCATAATTCAACCGCTCACTTCGTTGAATCCCCGAACTAATATCTCCTATCAGAAACTTTTTGGGCTCATCGAGCCTTTGCACGCTTCAGTGTGTACCAAGAATAACAGAGGTGGCTATAAGCGTTGTATTGTCCTGAAAGCAGCTCTCAGACAAAATCTTCACCCTACAAGTTCAAGCGACCCGCTTCATTTCTTGATGGGGTGTTCTACAACGCTTCGAAGGTACAATAAAAATCGTTAACGCACGATTGCAAGCTCATCCCAGCAGGTGGTATAGCGGGGGGACAGATGTAGCTGGCGCATTTTCCAGGGCTGCTGTACCCCCTGGCAGGCAAAGCGCAGTCGCCCCCTGCCACTACGGTTGATCCGATCCAAGGTCTGCATCAGCTCGCGGCTGTGAGGGCGCTCCACTTTGGAGCAAAAAAGATCGCCCTGATACTCCCCTGCCCGCCTGAAGTCCCCCAGCATCACCCCGGCCTTGGCGTATTGAATCCCCTCCCGATAGATAGCGGCCAGCTGAGTCAGCGCCAGCTCGAGAATATCCCGGGTATCATCGCAGGGAAATGTCAGCTCAGAGATACTGCGCTTCGCATAGTAAGGAGCACCCTCGGCAAACGGGCTGCTGCGAACAAATACAGATACGCTGCCCGCATAACTGCGCTGAGCCCGTAGCTTCTCGCAGGCTCTGGCAGCAAACTCACTCACCGCTTCACGCAACGCACCCAGACTGGTGATCTTACTGCCAAAGGATCGCGAGCAGATGATCTGCTGCTTGTCCGCCGGTTGCTGCTCAAACCCAAAACAGGGTTCACCATTGAGCTCCCGCACGGTTCGCTCCAAAGCTACCGAGAACCGCTGACGAATCAGTTTAGGGTAACGCCCCGCCAGATCGGCGGCCGTCTGACAGCCGATGGCCGCAAGCTGACGCGCCAGGCGGCGCCCGACCCCCCAGACCTCATCCACAGGAGTTAACGCCATCAGCCTCGCGGCTCGCACAGGATCGCTCAGATCAACTATGCCTCCCGTTGCCGGGTATTTTTTAGCAGCATAGTTTGCCAGCTTCGCCAGTGTCTTGGTTGGGCCGATCCCAATCCCGACCGAAATACCGGTCCAGTGCAGCACCCGCTGACGGATCTTCTGCGCAAGCTGCTCCAGGCGCTCCCCCCGAACTCCCGTGAGATCAACAAAACTCTCATCAATCGAGTAAACTTCACAGGCGGGAGCCAGGCTCTCCAGAGTACGGATCACCCGCTCACTCACATCCGCATACAGAGGATAGTTACTGGAAAACGCCAGCACCTTCCCCGACAGGATGAGATCTTTGATCTTAAAGGCCGGTACCGCCATCGGGATCCCCAGAGCCTTGGCCTCCTTTGAACGGGCGACCACACAGCCATCATTATTGGAGAGCACCACGATCGGCTGGCGCACCAGATCGGGGCGAAAAAGCCGCTCGCAGCTGGCGTAGAAATTATTACAATCGACCAGGGCGTAGCAGCGACTCATCGCAGGCACCGCACCGCTGAACTCACCACTCCAAACAGCTCAAACTGATCATCGGCTCCAACCTCAATATCAGAATAAGCCGGATTACAGGCCAGCAGTTTGAGAGATGTTTTTTTATGCAACCGTTTGATGGTGAACTCGCCATTGAGGGCGGCGATCACTATGTCACCATGTTGGGGGATCAGTGCACGATCGACCACGACGATGTCCCCGTCGAAGATCCCGGCTTCAGTCATGGAGTCCCCCTGAACCCGCAAAAAATAGGTCGCCGCCGGATGCTGAATACACAATTCATTGAGATCCAGACTTTTCTCTGCAAAGTCTGAGGCAGGAGAAGGAAATCCGGCGACGACAGGGTCCCGAAACAGCGGGCAACAGAGCCGGACACGGCTCTCAAATGGCACTGGAAAGGCTGATAGCATAACAACAATCGATAATACTGTACGTACATACAGTATTATCGATTCCAGAGACTCTGGCAACCGGGTCACGATTGACAACACCATCAGATGTGTTGGTTTCATTGTGCTGCACACGGCTGATTTGCAGCTTCGCTGCAAGTGCCGGTGCTGACCGGCGGCAGGCAAGGCCGTTCTCAGGCGGCTACCATCCTGATAGCCCTCTCCAGTTCGCAGTCCATTGCTCTCGCTACGTGCTTTGCAACTCCGCCCTGCCTTTCACGGCATTGATATATCCCTATATGGCAAAGGTGCCCCGCATCTCTGATACACAGGGAAGTGTGAATGCCGCGTTAGCCAAGGATGGCGCTAGCGGCGTGCATCTCCCGGGGCGCCCCGGATCTCGCTTTACCCTCGGTTCAGCTGATGATTGAAGCACCGCGTAGACAGACCGAATATCATCCATGATATTCCTTTCCGGTTCGACATCCTGTCTCTCGTTACACCTCTCAGGGAGAGGTTACACCCATGGTCTGGCTACTCTTTCACAACGTCCTGTTGCTCAACTCCAATCATCTAGGCTTCACCTCAGCGCTCGCTCACGGGGGTTACTTCCCCTTTGATTCGTACCTGAAAATCATAATGCGAGTGAAGCCGAATGGCAGGACGCCATGAGTGCATAGCCACGCCAAGGACGGCGTGTCTATGCTGAGCTTCAAAGAGTAAGTGATTTTCAGGATCAATGCGAATCGGGGGGCACCCTCGGGGTTGTTAGGGGGACTGGGTGAGCAGTCCCTCTGACCGTCAGGTAGCTTACGCCATCCATGGCTACCGCTACATTCGCACATCCTTGTGTAGCATCCGCGGCCGGACAGTTGTGCCACAGGCACAAATAAGCTGACCGCAAGTCAGATCATTGAGGGTCACTTTATACCAATAGCGGATCTTATATATCCTGCGGATGCCTATTTGCCACTAAAGTGGCAATTGTCGGTCTCGCCCGACCGGCGAGTCACTTTTCTGTCAAGAAAAGTAACCAAAAGTTCGCTCCGCGCTGCGAGTCCCTCCGCAGAGCTGCGCAACTCGGCATCCTGCCTCGAAAACAAAAATAGCAGGTTTATAGTTCGCCTCGGCACTCGCTCACGGGGGTTACTTCCCCTTTGATTCGTGCCTGAAAATCATAATGCGAGTGAAGCCGAATGGCAGGACGCCATGAGTGCATAGCCACGCCAAGGGAGGAGTATCTCCCGGAGAGACAGAGCGAGAGATAGGGATATCGAACTGGGTAGGCATATCATGGATGATATGCGGCGTGTCTATGCTGAGCTTCAAGGAGTAAGTGATTTTCAGGATCAATGCGAATCGAGGGGCTCCCTCGGGGTTGTTAGAGGGACTGGGTGAGCATCCCTGCCATACAGGATGTATCAATGCCGTGGCAGGCGGGATGCCTGAGAACGGCCTGACCCAAAGTCCACCGCCGGACAATTGTGCCACAGGCACAAATAAGCTGACCGCAGCTCAGATCATTGAGGGTCACTTTGTGCCAATAGCAAACCGTTCATTGTATCGCGCACTGCAGGTTTACTGCGAGGCAGCAAAAGCCAGGACGGGCTGGTGACAACCAGGCTGGCTCTCAGGCCCTCTCTCCTTCATACAGCTGACAGACTTGGCTGTTGCTGGAGTCTGGCTGGCGCTCGCACAAAGTCCACAAAGCCCCGTCTTGATATATCCGATGAGTTCCGAGATCCGACCAAGAGCAACCAACTGTCTTGCCGTTCTATCTCCAAGTGCCGGAATAGGTCGAAGCTGGTACCAACTCAGGGCATCAGGCAGGCTCTGTAAAATCTCAGCCACGATCAAGATCAGTTGCTTCACCCGTTGATCCTTAAACTCGATCCCAGCCCTCATGCAGGTGTTGAGCATGGCGGCGAATCGTTTTTTATTTTGCCCGGGAGCGGGCCTTGAGAAACCATGCTTTGCTGAAAATGCCATGAGCTCTGGCATTGAGAGAGCTTCCAGCTCCAGAGCTTCATCACCATAAATGCTGATGATCTCCTGCTCCATAACAGCTACGTGAAAAATGTTTTCCATTGATATGCACTCCAAAATCAGTGCTGCTCTGTCTTCCCTGAATTATCCGTATGATGTTACCACCGGGAAGACTCTCTGTCGCACCATCCATCAAGCTGAGGATCACATCCCAAGGTTTCTGATACTCCATCCGGGGCGGTGATGGTAAAGCGACGACCCGGCCCAAGGATACAGTCAGAGAAAACTCACTGTTAGGCAATCGGGATAAAGTCAGCAGATGTAACCTCCTGCAGCAAGTTAAGCGGATCGTACAGACTCACGATCACTCCTTGATATGTTGACCGCCAGCAGGTGCAGGGCAGTAAAACCATGCTAGCAGCGCTTAGTGTCTGGTATTGCCGCATCGAGACAAAGATGATCGAAGAACTTATGGATATAAGCAGGTAGAGTCTCCCCTTCACAGGGCATACCGGCCTAATCAGGCTATAGATTGAAGGGAAATGGAGTAAACCCCACTTATCGAATAAGACTTTAAGCTCACCCGAGGCCAGAAGCTGTGCTATCCCGTCATCAAAAATCCGGGAAAACTCAGCCCCCTTTTTGGTATTTGAAAATGCCAGGTAAAGTTTCAACAGCATGACATCCTGTATCTGGTAATCACTCACCTCAAGACCCAATTCAGAGCTCAATGGCTGTAGCTCCTTTCTCAGAATCACCCCATCATCGAGAAAAAATGAGATCCTGTCTCTGTGTAACAGAGCGATAGCATTATGACGGTTCCGGCTCTCAATTTTAATGATGGGAACATAGAGATATTTATCGTAGTCATAGTTTTTAAGCAAACTTAACTTTTTACCGGCAAGAGTGTCCTGACCACTCCATCTATCCACCGATTTTGTTTTATACAAAACAGAGATGACATTGGCACTATAATGCCACTGTGGAAAAATAAAACCCTCCTCCTCACCACGATATGCACCTAAAATAGCATCCCCCTGTTTCATCTCCACCAGCTTTTTAGCCCGGGCATAAGGGGTAATATAAAGCTTAACTTTGATATCCTGAGTCTCAAAAATACGCCGGATAATATCCACATACAATCCGCCTTCTTTACTTACCAGCCCTGGCTGCGCCTCACTGAAAACACGAAACTCACTAAAGTCATCATCCTTAACCATCTCAGGAGGATCCCAGTAATTTTCAACATTATCTTCATCGACGATGACAGTTGGAGTTTCGACAAAGCCTCCTGTGAATTTCCCCTGAAGCGCATCTATCACCACCTGCATCACAATCTTTCCCATCCTGATGGGATCTGTGTTTACCGTTGCGGTCAGCTGTCCATCGGCAATCCTCTCAAGTGCCGCCGGATCGCCATCATTCCCGAGCAAGATCACATCTTGGATTTTCAGCGCTTCCAGGGCAGAGGCTACCCCTATGATTTCAAAATCGTTTGCTGCAAAAACGATCTCAATGTCGGGGTGCGCCTTAAACATATCCAGGGCCGCAGCATATCCCCCCTCGGTGTTCCACTTCCCATTCAGGCGGGAAACCACCTCCAGATTTGAATCCTCGATCCCATCGATGAACCCCCCGGTGCGCTCAATCGTATGATAACCGGGAGCCCCCTCGATAATGCCAACTTTTCTCTTTTGCTCCTTCCCAACTTTTTTCAGAAGATAATTTCCAATCGCCCGGGTTCCCTTGCGTTGCAGGTAACCCACGACCGCATGCACCGGCGTCGTAAACTCCGGGTTATCAGAGTTAACAATCACGACAATAATTCCCTGGCTGACGGCATCTTTGACGATTGGGGCGGCTGATTTAGGATCATGAGTCGATAAGATAATGGCATCGACCTTCCTGCGCATCGCCTCCCTGATCATTTTCATCTGTTGGGCAGGGTTATCGTTCTGTGGTGCAAACATAAAGGATTCATAGCCTGCCCTCGTCGCAACTGACTTGATCCCCTTGCCAACATCAAGATAAAAGTTGAATTCTGTGGCAGGTGGCATATAGGCCACGGTTATGGAGGAATTCATGTTGTCAGGAAGGTTTTCGAAAGAGGCTTGTGTTTTTAATGGTGCTGTTACTTGGTACTCAATGGGAGCATTACTTTGCTCACTAAAAGTAGCTGTACTAAAAAGAGCTACAACAGTGACAAAATATAATTTCCATATAAGTCTCACAATATAGGCCCCATTTATATAAAATCCATCTCCCCACTCTAACTAGTAGAACAAAATAGCTAAACATGAAAGGCGTATACACAATCCGCTGATGTCATGAATAATATGCACAACATCCCCATCCCATGGGGCCAGCCCTAAAGGGCCAGACGCCGGTTCATGAAAGGCCTCCGCACCGGTAAGAAGCACATAAAAAACGGTCAGCTCTGCTGAGTATCACTCTCGACTGGCTCGATATCTAAATCAGTATTTACCCCTCAGAGCATAATCACCCAATAAAAATAATTAATCATTAAAAGCTCATCTATCGCTTTAACTCCTCCTCTCTTTTATCTGCCAGCTAAATCCATGTCGGTTTATAAGGTGAATTTCAGCTGTGACTAGTTTATATCATTAAAAACAGAACCTGAGTCACACAAAAAAGCTCAGAAACATGATACGGGTTTCATATTTTAAATCTTATCTTTGACAAGTCTGATTATGAGAGAAAGTTCATTGAATTAGCCTGCTATTTTAATAATAGGCCCGCTTTAATCACCATTAAAGCGATTTATCAATCTATTTATTCGTCTTTTTATCTGTCACAAGGAAATTTAGTAAGTGCATTCAGAGCCGGGCTGATTGATATATGCCTCTTAACCTTGGTGTGTTCTGTATTCAATCAGCGCTTTGTTGATGACAGAAAAATCAGTGACAAGGAGTCCTCAAGTGAAGTTAAAAAAGGTGTGTAGCACCCTTTCCATAGCCATCTCCCTGTGTGTTTCGGGGCATGCTTTTTCAGGAACAACCACAACCCAGGATTTTTCTAAATATGTAAACCCCATGATAGGAACAGACTCTCACGGAAACTTCTCTCATGGTAATAAGCTGCCTTATGTTGCAACGCCGATGCCGATGACCCTGCTCTCCCCCCAGATGAATACCGGTAGCTGGTATTACGCCTATAGCAGTTGTACAAAACAGGAACCAAATTGTGTGGATGATACGATCGTTAATCCCATCACGGGTTTTCGATTCTCTCATGAGCCGAGCCCCTGGATTGGCGATTATGGCTACTTTAGCCTGATGCCGATTCCAGCCTCCAGTAAGGTTGGCGAGGATACCTACCCGAGTAACGACAATGTCGCAGCTTACGGCTCCTTTGAGCATGCCAATGAATTTTCACACCCCTATGAGTACCAGATCACTTTTGCCAATGGTTTGAAATCACAGATGACGAGCTCTCGCAGAGCTGGCTATCTTAGATTCACCATGCCCGATCCCGGACAAAAGATCCGCTTAATCTTCGACCTGCAGGATGCCGGAAGCCAGCGCCAGGATCAAATCAGCTGGCCATCCAATCTATCTGACTTCTTTGGATATACCCAGGATGGGAATCAGGAGGGACTGCCCAGTGATTTTAAGGCTTTCTTCAATATGCGGTTCTATCAGGGGGATAGCACGCGCGAAATCCATCCAACAGAGATAAAAGTCTGGGATAGCGGAACAAGCGTAGAGCCCGAATTCAACAGCAAGGATCAGAGTTACCAGGCGACAGGAAATCACCTGATCGTTGCATTTACCTTTGATACAAATGAGGTCTCGGCCCTGGTCGGCAACTCCTATATCAGCAGTTCCCAGGCCAAGTTCAACCTGGAGCATGAGATGGGAAAAACCGAGGGAGATAGCTGGCAGCCCCATCGCTTTTCCGATCAGGTTGCGCTCAGTAAAGCAGATTGGAATCGCTACCTGTCACGAGTTCAGCTTGAGTCACCCAATGTTTCTCAGGCCACCTTTGATCAAGAGCGAGCCGTGTATTACACCGGGCTCTATCGTACATTGATCAATCCTCATGCCTGGTTTGAGTGCAGCCAATACACGGCCAACGGGCAATGTGACACCAGTGCCAGCAAAAATGCCGATGGCAGTTATACATACAACTACCTGTTCCACCGCAGTCCCTATCAGGCTTATCAGGATGATGCCGCAGGTCAACCCCTGGTGCATAACGGTTACATCTTTACCGACGAAGGCACCTGGGATGTTTACCGAACCAAGTATCCATTCTATAGCCTGGTGTTTCCGGATGTTGAAAACAAACTAATCCAGGGACAGCTCAATGTTTATCGTGAGGGAGGCTGGCTCTCTCAATGGTCAAGCCC
Organism: Dongshaea marina; assembly: GCF_003072645.1. NCBI lineage: Bacteria > Pseudomonadati > Pseudomonadota > Gammaproteobacteria > Aeromonadales > Aeromonadaceae > Dongshaea > Dongshaea marina. Next base: position 1,765,872 of record NZ_CP028897.1, on the reverse strand, counting down.
TGGCTATCGAAACTCGATGACCGGCACCCACAGTGATTGCGTGATTGCTGATGCTTATCTTCGCGGAGTTCGCGACTATGATGTCTCTACCGCTTTTGCAGCAATCTTAAAAGATGCCCAGCAGGACCCGGCGGGAGATGCGCAATGTGCCAACGGTAGCAAGTGTGGCCGCACCGACTTCGAAACACTTCAGGCCCACGGCTATATTCCGGGAAGTAGTAGCGGCTCTGAAGCCACGGGAAATAGCCTGGACTACGCCTATGATGATGTCTGTATCGCAAACATGGCTGATGGACTGATACGAGAGAGCCATGGGCTTGCCAAAAATAGCTATCGTCAGTTAGCCAAGCAGATGCGTGATGAATCCTCCCGGATCACCGGAAATCTGTTTGATGCAGATAACCCCTACAAGGTGACCGACCCGGATGGGTCAACGGATACGCTGCGTGGCTTTTTCCATACCCGGGAGGGCTCCTCTCAAGATGGCCAGCCGATCTGGTATGGGCTCACAACCAGCAATCCGAATCTATCCGGCCTCTATGTGTGGCGTAATGGCTATAACGAGGGAAGTGCCTGGCAGTTCATGTTCTATATGCCATACGATGTACCCAAGTTAGCAACACTTTTTGCAAAGGCCAATGGGATTAGCGATCCAAAGGCAGCCTTAGAGGCGCAACTGGATAAGCTTTTCACCAGCACCTCAGATTATGACGCAACCGCCTATGGCTATATCCATGAAGCAAAGGAGATGACCTACCTGGGATTGGGACAGTATGGGTTTAACGATCAACCCTCCTGGGGAAATGAGTACCAATATAACTACACCCATGCCCCTGGAAAACCCAGTGCATTATCCGGGATATGATGGATCCAAATCGAGCCCTCACCTATAGCGATTATCATTGCTTTGGGGATAAGCCCGCCGGCACCAGCCCAGGCAAAGCAGTCCACCCTCTGTTCGCCAATGCACCGGATGGGCTCAGTGGTGATGAGGATAATGGCTCTATGTCTGCCTGGTATCTAAATAGCGCCATGGGATTCCACCCTCTGCCGGGGACCAGCCGCATCGAGTTTGGCAGCCCCCTGTTCAACAAGATGGTGATCCGGGTGCCCGCTTATCGGGATCAGCCGGCAAGAAGCCTGGTCATTAGTGCGCCAAATAATAGCCAGTCCAACATCTATGTAAAGAGTATCTCACTCAATGGTAAGCCGCTTAATAAGCTGGCAGCCAGCAACTATGGAATGGACCAGAACCAGCTGTTTGCTAACAGCAATCATGCAGTTCTGAAATTCGATATGCAGGAGCAACCTGCAGGTTAACTGATGACCCTCCCGGACCCGACTCATCAGGGTCCGGGACTCAACCTGCTAAGCCAGTAACAGGGCGGTTGCTTGAGACGAGGCAGAGCGCCGCCCTATGAGGGGTGACAAAACACCATTTTACCGTCATTGACTATCCTTAAGTCAGTAGCCTTACTGAGACAACAAAGATGGTTAAACACTCTAACTCATTGTTAACGTTTATCTTTTTTATACTGGTGCTATTACTCAATTCACCTGTTAGATCCACAGAGATGCATGTGGTTACAGATAATTGGCGACCATATAATTATGAAGAAAATGGTGAAATTAAGGGTATAGGAACAGAAATATTAAAAAAAATACTTAATCGATCAGGATTTAAATATGAGATAACTGTGTACCCATGGCCTCGAGCCTATAGAAAGGCGCTTCATGAAAAAAATGTACTAATATACAGCATTTCCAGAACACCAGATAGGGAACATCTGTTTAAATGGGTTGTTCCAGTAGGAAAGAGCCAATTCTCCTACCTGTATCGTCTGAAAAAAAACAGCCACATAAACCCTAAAAACATTCAAGAAGCTAAAACATATAAAGTAGGCGCCAATCTGAACTCCATGAATCATTTATGGTTGATAAGTGAAGGGTTTAGTATCGACATGCTCACCACACCACACTCACAGAAACTAACAGTTAAAATGTTTGCACATGGCCGATTTGATATGATTGCATTTAATAGTGCGACAATGAAGGATGAGTTTAGTCATTATGGCCTAAGTCCAGACAAGGTTACGCCGGTACTGGCCCTTTTTAAAACAGCACCTTACATCGCAATGAGCCAACGCACAGACGACTTAGTTAAAGAAAGATTACTAAAGGCTTATGATGCCCTTGTGCAAGAAGGAGAGCTAGAAAGAATTGAGTTTTAACCCTGAGAGCAATAGGCACAATTTAGCTTAACAGCTGAAACTGTAGCCTGCTGTAATGGTGCCACTCCCTACTCCATCCCTTCCCTTAGCTTTCGGTACAGCTCCAGCAATGACGCATACACCCCATAGTTCAGCCCCTGGTTCAACATGGAGGACTGGTGATCACCTTCGATAGCTGCTGCGAGTTTTACCTAAGATCGTACAAGCTAAAGCCCGCGGCATCTAAATATTTTTCAGTTTTACGGCTCCACTATAGCATCTGCACAAATTAAGGCATTTGACCGATTTATGGCATTTACCCCATTGCTATGATTCAGTAGTGATTTTATAACCTGGTTATACCAATAGATATAAACAAACTTTTTTCAGGAAAGAAAGAGGTAATAGATGAAAAATATAGTCATCGGTGGATTGTTATTAGTTACCAGTTCTGGAGTAATGGCAAGTAATAATTATGTTTTCTTTGATTTTGGTACCTATTTCCATAATGATACGACTGAAGCCATTGCGATCTGCCAACCAACCAATAATACATCTATAAATATTAAGTATCCTTCACGAAATTATACAGTTAAGCCCGAAACCGTGAATGAAAGACCAGAGCATGACTTTGCAATTGGGATCAACTCAAATACGAATAACTTTGATTTTAGATGGGAGGCCGATATTCGTGAGCAGAGTTGTGATGGTTCTTTATTGGGTCATATCGAAGTAACGCACAATGAGCCCTTCACTAACAAAATTGATAAAAAAACTATACAGAGTCAATTAGTTAACTACTCGGCATACCTGACACAAACCTTTCAACAGAGCATTCGCATAGGTTGGAGTACATCGGCAACGGGGAACCCGTATGCCCTAAATAAACTAAACGACCTAGCCATTGATTATGGTGAAATCGCCTTTTTTGATATTCATGTGAAACCTTGGAAAGCATAGGTATCGAATAGCTGAAAACACACTGTATGAGCCCTTGCCGGGCTCTTCACCATATGACATAGGCATTAATACTTTTTAGACAGCTGAAATAGCTCCCGAAGCAATGAATTTTTTGATTATTTTGGCGATACCAAAGTAATACCATTAATGAAAAAAAAGTGATCAGATTGATGATAATCCATGAGTCATTTGAGCCACGCAGCAAGTACATTCATGTATGCTCGATGCCAGCATCCATGCTGACAACGGGCTAAATCACTCACAGATTATCCAAATCAGTACAAGTCACATCCTGATCACCTAATTATTGGGATTGGTATAATCTGCCGTCGGGGACTTCCGACACCCGAGCCGAAGCCACAAAGAATCCCCGCAGGGCAAATACCCAAAGTCTGATTTCATTACAAAGTTATCCAGCTTATTTGGAGTTATAAGCTCTTGAGGCAGGACGCCGAGCCGCGTAGCTCTGCAAAGGGGTGAAGTTGCTCCCAGAGCAAGGTGACACGAGGTAGAAGTTGTATTCCCTCCCCGTGAGTGAGCGCCGAAGTGGACCGTCAGGATTGAAGTTGAATGGCATGGATGCCATGAGAGATTAGCCGTCACATGGATGTGACGTCTAATCGGTGCTTCGATCATCAGGTTCACTGAGGGTAAAGCGAGATCCGGGGCGCTGGAGGATTGTTAAGGAGGGAAGCGTTCTCTCCTTAACCCGCAGTCCGCAGCCGGACATCCTTGCCGCAGGTACAAACAAGCAGCCCGCAGGGCAACCTCCCCCCTACTCTATCCCTTCTTTCAGCTTTCGGGACAGCTCCAGCAATGAGGCATGCACCCCATCGATCAGCCCCTGATTAAACATGGGTGACTGATGATCATCTTCGATGAGCGCCTGGGCCATCTTTTCGCTATAGCTGGCAATACTCTGGTCATTAATCAGCTCCTCCAGGCTATGGGGCTCCTGGAGACCATACAAGCGCCCGGTCAGATAACCTATGGTGTACTGATTTTTGCTCAATATATCCCGATTGGTAAAGGGTGAGTTCGCATAGGACCGGCCAATCCCACCGATAAAGGGCTCCAGGCGGCGGTTACTGTAGATGGTATTGACCTCTTTACCATAGATGCTTCCAAGCTGCTCCTGGGAGCGGCGCTCTGCCGCCCGCCAGACCGGCGAAGTCTGAGTATTCTTTGAATCATCCGCAGCAACTTTATCATCGAGCTGCAGGGTGATCCCATGGAGCCAGCCATCGATATACTGACTGCGACTCTCCTTCCCCTGTTTGGCATAGTCGGATGCATCAAAGCTCTGCCCGGCCCGGCACCACAGGCTCACCAAAGGATCCTCAGAGTTCTGGCAATCGAGGACCTTAACCGGATGCTCCCGATAGGGCTTGAGCACCTGTTTCTGCTGATAGTTCATCACACCAAGGGCTACACAGGCCACAGCCAACAAGGCAATTACAATATTTTTAATCATGAAACCAATCTACCAGGCAAAGCCAACACCAAACTTAAGATTACCGTTATAGTTACTAAAACCAGAATCCGGATCCGAATTCCAATTGTATTTACTGACCACTTCCAGCCACAGGGTCTCGGTGAGCATGTGCTTGAGTCCAACCTTGCCGGTGACGATAAACGAATCATTCTTGAGGATGTAATTCACATCGGTAGTATTGAATATCGACAGGGCCTTGGTGATCTGCTGATTATAGTGTAAACCGATAAAGGCTGAGAGGGAGTGAACATCATCCTGCTTGCGATATTCCTGAATCGTGTATCCCGGGCCCGCCTCGACGTTCAACGACAGATCATTGTTGTCAAATAGCTGGTAACCCATACCCGTATTGGCCGTCGTGATCTTATAGGGAGACTCGCCATCATCAAAGGTAAAGTTGGCTTTGCCCAGCACATACTTCTTCTTGCCATCGATGAAGTGGTTATAGTCATACCCTAAGGCATATTTTTCATCGTGCTCGCCATCCTCCATCTCATTTTCAAAGCTCCAGTTAAGGGTATGGCGATTCTTGGTATTACGCGCCTGGTGGCTACCGCTGCCACTAATGGTGGTTTTTTTATCCTCGTGACTCCCCAGATCATCAAAATCCAGATAACCGGAGAGCTGATTGGAGAACAACCACTCGTTTTTAGGAACCTCTTTGAGATCCTCTGCGGTAATCACACTGTTTTTAACGGGAGGACTAATCTTACTGACCGGCACCGGCGCCAGTACTGGCTTGGGAGCGACGACTTTGGGCTTTGCAACTTGTTTGGGTTTATTTTTTTCCAGCTCGGCCAGGCTGGTAAAGTCCTTGATATCGATGAAGTGGCTGTGATCTGCACTGGGATAATAGCGTTTCACTCCCCCCTTGAAGCTGATGAAGTTAAACTCACTTCCTCCTTTGACCTTCACCCAGTAGGACTCGTCAAGAGCGATACTCTTGATGCCACTGACCGGGATATTGAGATCCCCCAGAACCGGGCTGTGAGCATGCAACACATTCTTTTTGATCGACTTAATGGTGACTGTCAGCATATCCCCGTTGGAGAGCATCACCTCTTCAGCATTTGAGTTCAGGGAGTAGCTACATCCCAGCATAACAGCCGTGTACAATAAAACTTTGCTCCTCACCCTAACCCTGCCTTATTCATAATACCCATCAATACGCTTATGACCCCTTAAGGGGCACTTTGCACCATTTGAATGGAGATCATTACTGATCCAAGGGCTCGATGCAATAACCGGAGGGGCTCAATCTTGAGGGTTGTCGGTGCTCTCCTGTCAATTTTCGTCGCCACCCGACCCATTTCAAAAATAGCCCTGCAAATCGATAATCACGGGCCTGGGTAATCAGACCCCGGCAGCAACAGCAAGGCTTGCGTGCCTGGGGGTTTTAACGGGTTAAAATGAGACTCATTTGTAATTGATTTGCGACAGCCAGCAATAGTTGATAATTTAACAAACTTGTTACATGTGGGGCTAACCCCAGCTGGCACAGGCAAAATCCGGGATAATTCTTATATTGGTTACCCCTCTTAGCCAGCTACCCTCATTATCGGCATCCACTCTTTTAGAGTGATCACTGCGGAGGATCTGCATGAATTGGCTTACCGAACTAATCAAGCAAATCAATAGCTTTGTATGGGGCATCCCGATGCTCGTGATGATCCTGGGAGTTGGACTGTTTCTGACCCTGGGACTCAGGGGGTTACAGGTTAGAAAACTCGTCACCAGTTTCCGACTCTTATGGAAAGGAAGAAGAAGCGATGAGGAGAGTAAAAAAGAGGGAGAGATAAGCCCGTTCAGCGCCCTGATGACCTCACTCTCTGCCACCATTGGCACAGGAAATATTGCGGGCGTCGCCACCGCTATCTTCCTTGGCGGACCCGGAGCCCTGTTTTGGATGTGGTGTACAGCCCTGGTTGGGATGGCAACCAAGTATTCTGAAGCGGTCTGCGCTGTCAAATTTCGTGAGCGGGATGACAAGGGAGACCATGTAGGTGGCCCCATGTACTACATCAAAAATGGCCTTGGGAAAAGATGGGCCTGGCTGGGAGCTCTGTTTGCCCTGTTTGGTTCAATCGCAGGTTTTGGCATCGGCAACACAGTTCAGGCTAACTCGGTTTCTCATGCCCTGGAGTCAAGCTTTGGGATCCCCTTATGGGTGAGTGGCCTGATCACCATGCTGCTGGTCGGCTCTGTGATCATTGGTGGTGTCAAAAGAATAGCCCAGGTCGCCAGTCGATTGGTTCCCCTGATGGCCTTACTGTACCTGGCTGGAGGGCTGATTGTTCTCATCGCAAATTACAGTGCGATTCCAGAGGCTTTTTGGCTCATCTTACACAGTGCCTTCAATCCGGTTGCAGCCAGTGGTGGTTTCGCAGGTGCCGGTGTTGCTGCTGCCATCCAATTTGGAGTTGCCCGGGGAGTGTTCTCCAATGAAGCAGGCCTTGGCAGCGCACCTATCGCTCATGCAGTCGCCCAGACCAACGAACCCGTTAAGCAGGGGCTCATAGCCATGCTGGGAACCTTCCTGGATACCCTGGTGATCTGTAGCATTACCGGGCTGGCCATAGTGGTCTCGGGAGCCTGGAACTCGGGTGAAACAGGCTCTGTGTTAACCGCTCATGCATTTAGCTCCACCCTCCCCGGAGTCGGTGGCTATGTGGTGGCGATCGCACTGGCAATATTTGCCTTTACCACCATCCTGGGGTGGAGCTTTTATGGAGAAAAATGCGTGCAGTACCTGCTGGGAGACAAGGCCATTCTTCCCTTTCGCCTGCTGTGGATCTGTGCAATTCCGGTTGGGGCCACCGGCTCACTGAGTTTTATCTGGCTACTTGCGGATACCCTCAATGCGATGATGGCGATCCCTAACCTGATAGCACTGGTGCTACTCAGCCCAGTGGTCTTTCACACCACCCGGGAGTATTTTGCATTCAAGGCACTGGAGCGAGCCGTAGCCAGCTGCCCCCATAAGCACTGAGCCCGATTGTGCCGCTGTGACAGGAGTTGTAACCAAGGAGAGAGGCTCAGAGGGTCTGTTTTAGCTCGGCCGAAACGATCAGAGTCTCTGCATGATATGCGGTGACACAGCTCTGGCAGATACAGGCTTTGCCCTGCAGCTTTTCAGGAACACGTTTGATCAGGGCTGCAGGTATTTTTCGCTCGGTGCACCAACAGGGCTGCTCGCTGTTCACCATGCAGCCATTGGGTTTATGGCACAGAGGACACAATTTCTCTTTTATCTGGGGCATCAGGGTTCTCAAATCAGGCTAATAACTGCTGGATCTCGGCCAGCAAACGTTTTTTCTCAGGCTTGGCAACCTCACTCCAATGCTGCTCTTCGAGCATAGAGACCAGCTGGTGCAAAAAGCGCATCATCGAAGGATCCGCACCTTGCCCCTTGAGCTGAATAAAAGAGCGAATGGCACCTATGGTTTTTAACTCCATGGATGCATCCAGCAGCTCTGAGACAGAGGGATCATAAACCTCGGGGGCCAGCTTAACCAGTGAACTAAGACTCATACACTCTCCTAAGTGTCGAACAGGGCAGGAAAACGCAGCCGGGCGGTAACTGAGGCTACCTCACCCGGCTGTTGCTTCACTATTTGATAAGGTCAAGAACCCGGTTAGCCGCCATGACGGGACTCAGGCTCTGATCTTCTAAAGAGGCAACCAGTTGCGGGATCGCCTGCTGAACTTCGGGCAAGCCCATGAAGTGGCTCTTGAGCCCCTCATCAATGATGGACCACATCCAGTCCAGTGATTGGCGCTGGCGGTTTTGCGAAAGCTCGCCACTTTGGCTCAGGGACTGGTGATGACTCAAAATCGTCTCCCATACCTCAGGGACTCCCCGGCTCTCAAGGGCGCTACAGGTCAGGACTTTGGGTGACCAGTTCGGCGAAGCCGGCCGCAACAGATGAAAGGCATTTTCATACTGCTTCTTCGCCACCAGGGCCCGATCCATACTGTTTTTATCGGCTTTATTGATCACCAGGCTATCCGCCAGCTCCAGGACCCCTTTTTTGATCCCCTGTAGCTCATCGCCGGCATTGGCCAGCATCAGCACCAGGAAAAAGTCCACCATAGAGGCCACCGCCACCTCAGACTGACCGACCCCCACGGTTTCCACCAGGATCACGTCAAAACCTGCAGCCTCACAAAGTAGCATCGCCTCGCGGGTCTTGCGGGTCACTCCCCCCAGGTGATTCGAAGAGGGAGAGGGGCGGATATACACATTGTCATGAGTCGAGAGTTTCTCCATCCGGGTCTTATCTCCCAGGATACTCCCACCGCTGATCGGGCTACTGGGATCGACAGCCAGCACGGCGACCCTATGGCCCAACCCGGCCAGGTAGAGTCCAAGAGACTCGATGAAAGTGCTCTTACCCACGCCGGGTACCCCGGTGATCCCGACCCTGATCGCCCGTCCGGTCTCCTTCATCACTCCGAGCATCACCTGTTGTGCCAGTGACTCATGCCTGGCATGGGAGCTCTCGGTCAGAGTGATCGCCTTGGCCAGGGCCCTGCGGTTGCCGGACAGGATCCCACGGATGTAATCCTCGGCCGTATCAAATCTCATCTTAATGATCTCCCATATCAATCCGGCTCAGGGCCCTCATGCGGTTTCCCGTAATCCGGGCAGCATAGCTCCCTGCTCCAGGAGATTCTGGTGAAGTTCGAAGCAGCGGCTCAGGTTGTGGCGGATATGCCCCTTTTTACAGGATGCGAGATAATCTCTCATGAAATCCTTGTACATGGGGTGGACACAGTTTTCGATAATCACCTCGGCGCGTTTTTTAGGTGACAGATTACGAATGTAGGCGATCCCCTGCTCGGTGATGATGGCATCCACCGAGTGCTCACTGCTATCGATATGGGTGCACATAGGCACGATTGTCGAGATCTTGCCGCCCTTGGCGATGGAGGGACAGACAAAGATCGACAGGTAGCCATTGCGCTCAAAATCACCGCTGCCACCAATGCCGTTCATCATATCTGTGCCACACACATGAGTGGAGTTCACATTACCATAGATATCCACCTCAAGGGCCGTGTTGATAGCGATCACTCCCAGCTGGCGTGCCAGGGTCGGGTTATTGGAGATATCCTGTGGCCGCAGCACTACCCGGGGCGCAAAAAAGTCCATGTTGTTATAGATCCGCTCCAGGTTTTCCGGAAGGATCGTCAGCGCACAGGTACTGGCTCCCTGAACTTTACCACTCTCCATCAGATCCACGATGGAATCCTGAAGCACCTCGGTAAACATGGTGAAGGGAGGGATATCCTTGTGATGACCCAGCCCATTCATCACCGCATTGCCTATGTTACCCACGCCACTTTGAATCGGCAGAAACTCCTTGGGGATCTGCCCTGTACTCATCTTCCACAGCAAAAACTCCACCACATGATTGCTGATGAGCTCACTGGTCTTATCCGGGGCGGCAAAGGGAGGAACCTCATCCGGTTCATCCGTATACACAATCCCGACCACTTTTTGTGGGTCGACACTGGCATACTGGCGACCCGCTTTGGAGAGCGGATTAAAAATCGGGATCAGATCCCGGTGTGGTGGACGCTTCACACTCAGGATGTCGGTCATCTCACTTAAGCGTGGCGAGTGATAACGGTTGATCTCGATAATCACCTTATCGGCGCACTCAAGGTAGGTCGGTGAGGCACCGATGGAGGTACTGAGATAGACACGGCCGTCGGGAGAGTACTCGGTCGCCTCAATCACCGCAAAATCAAGCTTGCCCAGTGAGCCGCTCTGCACCATTTGTGGCAGGTGAGACAGGTGAATATCTATAAAATCCACCTCTTCGGCATTAATCTGTTTGCGAAGCTCGCGGGAGGATTGGTAGCCCACTCTGGAGCTGATCGCGTTGGCCTCAGCCAGGGCCGAGTCCACACTCTTACCCGTGGATGCCCCCGCAAGGACCTTGAGTTTAAAGGGCGTTTGTGCTGCGTGCAGCGCTTTCGCTCTCTGAGCCAGCGCCCGTGGCACCGCCTTGGCGGCACCTGCCGATGTAAATCCACTAAAGCCTATCATGGCATCGTGGGGGATCAGTGCGGCAGCCTCCTCAGCACTGAGCACCGGAGCATGTGTTTGAATATTCATCTATGCCTTCCTGTTTGTTTTCACCGGGGAGCTCATCCGTTGAGCCGCCCGGTACTGTCTTTGAAAATATCGAACAGAAGTGGTTCGCGAGTCAGCGCATGACCCGATAACAGACCACTACTCGCCCTTAAATTCGGGGCGGCGCTTTTCAAAGAAGGCATTGATCCCTTCGAGGTAATCCTTACTGTTGTAGACTTTGCGACGGTTGCCCTGGATTCGTTCGAAGTCAACCGGGTTGAGCGGGAAGGCTCCGGCCAGAACCCGCATCTCATCTTTCATCACCGAGATAGATAATGGTGCGTTACGGGTGATCTTGGCCGCCATCTCAATGGTAAAGCCCTCAAGCTGCTCGACAGGCACAGCGTGGTTGATCATCCCGATCTCGACGGCGCGAGAAGCGGAGATCGGCTCGGCTGTAAATAGCATCTCTTTCATCACCGGGATGCTGATGTTCTGCATGAAGTTGAGGACACCCGACAGATTATAGGGAACGCCCAACTTGGCCGGAGTGATCGCAAAGGTGGATGTATCAGAGGAGATCAGGATGTCACAACTCATCACCAGCTCACAGGCACCTCCCCATACGGTTCCCTCCATCATGGCTATGGTTGGGTGTGGGAACAGCTCCAGCTCACGCACCACGCGACGCAGTGGATCGTTATAGGTCAGGGGATCGACCGTGCCTTTTGGAAGCTCCTTCACATCGTGACCGGCCGAGAACACCTTGACCCCCTTCGGCGCACGAATAATCACGGCGCGAGTTTCAGAGTTATTAAACTCATTGAGGGCATGAATAATATCATCGACCAATTCAGCGCTCAGCGCATTGAGGTGTCTTTGGTCATTTAAGGTGATGGTTCCGACGTGATTTTCGAATTTAGTTTCTACGAGAGACATAATAACCCCTATTAATCTTTGTAAATTGAACTGCCCTGGTCTGAAGGCTGGGGGAGAAACTCCCCCTTGGCAGTAAAAAGGATAAAAACGTTTTTCAGGATGATTAGGCTGGGCAGCCTGCGGTTTCACTCTGCTCAGTTGCCTGCTGCTCAGAAGATTGCGGCTCACTGATCATATCCAGGATCTCATTGGCAACATCCACTATGTTTGAGCCTGGGCCAAACACCGCTTTTGCTCCCTCCTGATAGAGCTCATCGTAATCCTGGCGTGGGATCACCCCACCGATGAAGATCTTGATATCCGAAGCGCCATGCTTTTTCAGCTCACTATCCAGGGTTGCCACTATATATTTGTGTCCGGCAGCCAAAGAGGAAGCACCGATCGCATGCACATCATTCTCCATCGCCATCTTGGCCGCTTCCTGCGGGGTCACAAACATTGGTGTCAGATCCACATCAAACCCGAGATCGGCCAGTGCGGTTGCAACCACCTTGCTGCCCCGGTCGTGCCCATCCTGGCCAATCTTGGCGATCAGGATCCTTGGGCGACGTCCCTCCTGCTCGGCAAAGGCTGCGGTGCGTAGCTTGGTTTGCTCAAAGCCGCTGTTTTCCTGACCATACTCTGATGAGTAAACACCTGAGATAAGCTCAGATTTAGCGCTGTAACGGCCAAACACTGTCTCCATCGCATCACTGATCTCACCCACGGTGGCACGAAGGCGCACCGCTTCCACGGCAACTTCCAGCAGGTTTCCACCATCACGGGCCACCCGGGTTACCTTGGCCAGCGCCTGTTCAACGGCGCTGTTATCCCGGGTCGCTTTAAGCTTCTTCAGGCTCTCAATCTGCTCCAGGCGAACCTCATCGGAGATCTCCAGCACCGGAACCTCAGCTTCCTGATCCAGCTTGTATTTATTGACCCCGACAATCACATCTTCACCCAGCTCGATCCGTGCCTGGGTGCGGGCCGCAGCCTCTTCAATCAGCTTCTTCGGCATCCCGGACTCAATCGCCTTGGACATGCCACCAAGCTTTTCAATTTCACGAATCAGTTTGCGGGCTTCGGTGATGATGGAGTTGGTCAGAGACTCCACATAGTAGGAGCCACCCAGGGGATCAATGACATCACACACCTGGGACTCTTCCTGCACAATGATCTGAGTATTACGGGCGATCCGCGCCGAGAACTCGGTGGGCAGACCAATCGCCTCATCAAAGGCGTTGGTATGCAATGACTGAGTGCCACCGAGTACCGCAGACATACACTCGAGGGTGGTACGGATGATGTTGTTATAGGGTTGCTGCTCGGTCAGGCTCCAGCCTGAGGTCTGACAGTGGGTCCGCAGCATGCAGGATTTAGGGTTTTTCGGATCAAACTTCATCATCTCTTCATTCCACAGGAATCTTGCCGCACGCAGCATGGCAATATTCATGAAGAAGTTCATCCCGATCCCAAAGAAGAAAGACAGACGTGGTGCAAAGTCATCGACACTCAGGCCGGCAGCGATCGCAGACTTACAGTACTCAATCCCATCGGCAATGGTAAAAGCGGTTTGCTGAACCGCATTGGCCCCCGCCTCCATCATGTGGTAACCACTAATACTGATGGTATTAAAGCGCGGCATATTCTTGGAGCAATACCCCATGATGTCTGAGATGATCCGCATTGAGGGTGCTGGCGGATAGATATAGGTATTACGGGTTAAAAACTCTTTCAGGATATCGTTCTGAATTGTCCCGGTTAACTGCTCCTGGCTAACGCCCTGCTCCTCTGCGGCGACGATATAGTTCGCCATCACGGGGATCACGGCACCATTCATGGTCATGGAAACAGACATCTTATCCAGCGGGATCTGATCAAACAGGATCTTCATATCTTCGACGCTGTCGATCGCAACCCCGGCCTTACCCACATCGCCGGCAACCCTGGGGTTATCTGAGTCATAGCCACGGTGAGTTGCTAAATCGAACGCAACCGACAAACCTTTCTGCCCGGCAGCCAGGTTCTTACGATAGAAGGCGTTGGACTCTTTAGCGGTAGAGAAGCCCGCATATTGACGTATGGTCCAGGGGCGTCCGGCATACATGGTTGGGTAAGGGCCACGAACATAGGGAGCCAGGCCCGGCATGGTGTTTTGAGTTTCAAGGTTTTCCAGATCTTCAGCGGTATAAAGAGGCTTAACCTCTATTCCCTCAGGGGTTGTCCGCTTTAAGCTATCAACAGGCTTTCCTTTCAGCTGTTTGGTGGCAGCTTGTTCCCATTGCTGTGTTTCAACTGACATATTCAACTCCGCATTTTCATTCTCATCCCGCGAAGAATGCGTTGTCTTTTATGGAGGTCTGGCTCACGAGTTAAATACCCGCTCACAGTGGCGCGACCGCTCTCGATTCTCACGAGATTCCCCATAGATCCTTTCAGATGCAGTTATGGATCCTTTTAAAATAACTGAGATAGAAAAACAGTTAGAATCACCTGTGCAGTGAATTAATCGTATTCTTCATCTCAGTAGGAATAAGTAGACAAGAAAAGCAAACCACTCGCTTATTTATCACGATACTTAATCTGATTTTCCTCTGTACTTATAAAGAGAGTGGAATTTAATGATATGTATTCATATAAATTTCTTTCGGCCATCCATTTGGATAAATCGGGTATTAAACATATTCCACATTCAATAAACAGATGGCTATCTCTCACTCGACGAAAATATGATACCGACACCCCTCACAACAAATCTATCCCTCAAAGGATGACCCATAATCGTTTAAAAATGGTCAATTTTCATCCTGAGTCAGCTCTGAAAACATATTCAGGCTCGTTTCAGTCGACTCAATGTTACTTTTCCGCTACATACAGATTGGATCATAAATAGTCTCAAGCTGTCATAATTGGTCACTTTCGGATGAGTGATAACCCGTAAAACGTAAGCTCTCACCCTTCACGGAAGCCTTGAGAATAAAGGCGCAAGGGACGATTGAAGATCCCCCTGCCGGCTCGGTCGGCCAATAGCTAAGCTGTCATTTATATCTTGCTGACATAATCGCCCTCAGGAGGAGGAAACAAACAAAGAACTAAATTAACATTTGATTAACCAGCAGGAGAGGGAGAGTCTTTTTTAGGCTGTTAAAAAGGTGATTTCTTAGGAGTAGATGCTTGTGATTCAATTAATAAGAGGGTTTTGTGTGACGAATATCTCATTTATCTAAGCGACACCTCCTCCCAATAGGAGCCACCCGCCCATGGAAGGAGATAGCAAAGATCCTTTCCGAGCCCTGAGCAACCCCAAATATGAACCTTGTACTTATCATCTGAATTCACCACTCCCGTTCGATGGAATCAGCTGCAGGGCTTTATATATCGCAGGCCAAGAAGGAATCCTCAGGAAATGATGATTCGAAGCCTCAGCCTGTCAGAAGTAGCGGTTGCTGCCGCTCAAACCACAGGCATTAGCTTATTGATAGAGCAGGGTCTCCATCAGGATCTGGTTAAGCCGCTTCGAGTCAACGCCAATACAGGCAGTTTTTTCCGGCAAATCACACCAATCGGGATCATTGGCCAGGCGGCGATTTTTGACAATGAGTTGGGTTTGCCCACGCGACCAGCCCTGGGTCACCACTCTTAACACTCCCTGTTTGGTCTCAAAGTGCTCAGCCGCCACCAGATAAGCGATTGCGGATACATCATGGGCCGCCACCCCTTCACGCCCGGTGTTTTGATGATAAAAGTCGGCATAACAGCCGCTGATCGTAGCGAGTAGCTCCCCCTCTGCTCCCCCTTTGTCGGCCAATTCGTTGAGCTGCAGCGTATCCAGCCAGATCTCATTGGTCACATCCAGCCCAACCAGGGTCAGGGGCCAGTTGGCGGCAAACACTTTTTCTGCCGCCTCCGGATCGCAACCAATATTTGCCTCCGCAACCGGCGTCAGGTTTCCCTGATGCCCCTGGTATCCGAGAGCTCCTCCCATCACCACAACCTCTTTGACCAGACTCGCGATTTCAGGCTGACGCTCCAGAGCCAGGGCCAGGTTGGTAAGCTGGCCCAATGTCACCAGGGTGATTTCCCCCGGATGCTGCATTATGCTCTGGATCAAAAAATCAACCGCAGACAGAGAGTGAAGCTCGGGAACCGCCTGCGGGATCTCAATATCACCTAAGCCATTGTGCCCATGAATATGGGCCGGGTACTGATGAGGCTCACCATGCAGCGCAACCGCAGCCCCCTGACAGACAGGAACCTCCATCTTAAATTGCTCTTTTAAGAACAGCGCATTGTGGGTCGTCTGCTCGACACTGGCATTCCCTGCAACCGTGGTGATCCCCATCAATTGCAATTGAGGATGCCGCTTGGCAAATAGCAGCGCAAAGGCATCATCAATGCCGGGATCGGTATCAATAATTATTTTTTTTATCATGAGAAGTTCCTTGTGATTGAAAATCGGGCCCCGGGATAGAAGCCGGTAGTTACAGCCCCCTGAAGGAGGCTATCTCTGGTAGAAAATGAGATCTGAACCTGATATCAAGGTCGGGGAGCTCGGCTCACAACCGCTAACGCGTCCAGGCCGGAGCCCAGGTCATGATTAACCCTATGGTGAATGATTTTTCCATCGCTTCATTAGAGGACATCGTCAGGCACCCCGGGCTCTGATAGTAAAAAGACAGAGCCAGCCTTGCCGTATCCTTTTTTCAGATAATAGCCATCCTCATCGGATAACACATAAACGCTTAACTCGCTGTGATCATCTGAGGCCTTCTGCAAAAGGGCTTGCCCAATCTTGTTATTTCTCCATTTGGTGACGACATAGAGTTCACTGATATAGAGTGCAAAATGAGGATCTAGCAGAGCCCTCAGGTAACCACAAAACTCCCCGTCACTATGGGCGACATAAGTAACCCCGCTCTCTAATGCCGCCTTATAGTGTTCGAGTGCATCACCCTGGGTGAAGCAAGCCCAATCCGGATCTTGTGAAATGGCATCTATAATCTGTTGCTGATGGATTGCTTTGTATTTAGATATCATCCGGATCACCGTCCAAAATGCCACAAGCTCGCCTCATCACCCCGGCAACTGGCATAACCCCTTCGAAACTTTTTGGAGCAGAGGCTAAGTCATAAGCCTCTTCCAATGTGATGGGTTCAAGAAGGTTTCACACCCGGGGTCAACGAGGTGACTCTTTGCAGAACGTCCGCAGGTTTGAAGATCTGCAACAATAGCCCCTGAGCACTTCGAAGCCCGCAAGTTCAGATGCTGTGGGGTCCCTCAAGCCAGCGAAGCTCACCCCTGTCGCCATTATCCTCGATTTCGATACAGGCAACCCCTGAGGTTGGAAAGATGGGAGCGCCCTGATGACTGGCAAGCTCAGAAACCAGATAGCCGACGAAAGGAAGGTGGCTCACCAACAGTATGTTCTGGTAGCCATGATGCTCGGCAAATCCAAGCAGATAGTCTGCGATGAGCTGCGGATCGCCATGGGGGACTATTTCATCACTGAGATCCACTCGCTTGGGCGTCGGGAGAATATCACTGATGATCTGCCAGGTCTGCTGCGCACGCAGGTAACTGCTATGCATCACATAATCAAGCTCAGATATTTTATCCCGCAACCAATAACCAACGGCTCGCGACTCCTGTTTACCGACATCAGTCAGCGGACGAAGCGCATCCCGTGAAGCGTGGGTAACCGCCTGTCCATGGCGCATAATAAAGACTCGCATCACAACCTCTTACCTCTGTCATCTGTTGCTCCATGTTACTGCGCTATGGCCCACAAATAAATATCCCATCCTAGTTCATTGGACTCAGGAGTAATTGATGTTTGCGATTTTAACCAAATCTGAGAGCTCAACAGGGCCTGAGCCACAATCCGGGTTTGCACCTGACGAGGGGGCTGTTGATAATAAAGAGAACCATTCAGAGCTTTATGGACCACCACCATGCCCCTAGTGACGAGCCCCAATGATCTGCGCCACTATCTTAGTCTCACTCTCGCCAATCAATTGCGGGTGCTGCTGGTCAGTGATCCGGATAGCGAGCGTTCGGCGGCCGCTATCGCGGTCAATGCCGGTCAATTTCATGATCCGCAAGATCGCCCGGGGATGGCCCACTTTGTCGAACATATGCTGTTTTTGGGGACCGAAGCCTTCCCCAAGCCCGATGAGTACCATGGCTTTATCTCTCAGCATGGTGGACAGCACAACGCCTGGACCGGCACAGAGATCACCAACTACTTTTTCGACATTGAGCATGATTTTTTTGAACCGGCTCTGCAACGCTTTTCCCGGTTTTTTGTCTGCCCGACTCTCAATGAGGCGCTGATCAATAAAGAGCGTCAGGCCATTGAGTCAGAGTTTCGCTTAAAGCTACAGGATGAAACCCGACGTTTTTACCAGGTGCTCAAAGAGAGCGTGAATCCCGCTCATCCCTTTTCTAAGTTCTCGGTCGGTAATCTTGAAACCCTCGCCGACAAAGATAATGCATCGGTTCGTCCCGAGCTTGTTGAGTTTGTCAAAACTCACTATAGGGCCAGCAACATGACCCTGGTCCTCTACTCACAACTTGATCTTCCCAGCCTCGAAGCGCTCGTCCTTCGTCATTTCTCGGATATCCCAGATACAGAGCAACAGCACGCCCTTGCGGATCAGCCACTGTATCGCCCGCAGGATCTCAATTTTATTTACCATATCAGCCCGATTAAGGAGCTTAGAAAACTCCAGATGACCTTTGCCCTGCCAGAAACCCGGCAGCTCTATCAACAAAAACCCCTGAGCTTCATCAGCCACCTTCTGGGTGACGAAGGTCCCGGTAGCCTGCTGCAGATACTCAGACAAAGGGGTTGGATCACCCGCCTCTCTGCCGGGGGCGGTATCAGTGGCTACAATTTCAAAAATTACGATATCGAGTTTGGTCTGACCGAGTCAGGGCTGGCGCACTACCCGCAGATTGTCGAGCTCACCCTGGCGACACTCAGGCAGATCCGGGCCGAAGGCCTCCAGCAGTGGCGCTACCGGGAGAGACAACAGGTACTGCAGACGGCGTTTCGCTATCAGGAAAAAAATAAGCCCATCGACTTTGCATCCGGTCTCTCGTTAAACATGCTCCACTATGAGGAGGATGACTGGATCCAGGGTGACTATATGATGGCATCCTTCGATGCCAAACAGATCGAACAACTACTGCAACAGCTGGATACTCCAAATCTCAATCTCTACCTGACAGCTCCCAACTGCACCACAGATCAGTATGCCCCTGGTACAATACTCCTTACGCAAAGGAGAAGCTGGATCCAGACTGGCTCAGGCAGTTGCAAACCCATAGCAGTTCATCGCCGATCACTCTGGCGCCTCCCAATCCTTTTATCTGCGAGAACCTTACGCCCCGGGAGCCTCGCGACAAACAGCACCAGCCTATGTGCCTCATCGATAAGCCCGGTTTTCGTCTCTGGCATTTTCAGGAACATGAATTCAGGGTTCCCAAGGGCAATATCTATGTTGCCGTCGACAGTGAGCATGCGGTGCGCTCGGTTCGCCATATCACCATGACCCGGCTGGCTGTGGCTCTGCTGTGCGATCATCTCAATCAGCTCACCTACCCGGCGGAGCAGGCCGGACTCAGCTACCATATCTATGCCCACCAGGGAGGCTTTACCATCCATCTTGGCGGATTTAGTCAGAAACAGCACCTGCTACTGGAAACCATCCTGGGGAACCGGACCCTGGGGTACCCGGATCCCAAGCGGTTTGCCCAGATCAAACAACAGCTCAAGCGGAGCTGGAATAATCAGATCAAGGGACGCCCCATCAACCAGCTATTCAACCAGCTCACCTCCCTGCTGCAACCCAATAACCCCCGCTGCAACAACTGCTGCATCACCTCGATGGGATCGCCCTCGAAGAGCTTCCGGAATTTATTCAGAACCTTTACAAGGCGGTGCATATCGAGATGTTTGCCCATGGGGATTTTGAACCTGAAGAGGCATTAAAAATAGCTGCCATGCTGGAAAAAGAGCTGACTCCCAACACCCTTCCCAGCCGGGAAACCCGACGTAAGCTAATAGACATCAGCAACTGCCCGACTCTTATCTATGAGATCAACTGCCCTCACCCGGACTCAGGGGTCCTGGTCTATTATCAGTCCCGTAGCATCACTCCGGCTCAGATCGCCCGGGTCTGCTTTGCCAACCAGCTGATCTCCTCTTCATTTTTTAATGAATTGAGAACCCGTCAGCAATTGGGCTATGTGGTAGGTACCGGACTACTCCCTCTCAATCAACATCCGGGATTGATTTTTTATGTGCAGTCTCCAAGGGTCGGCCCCAAACAGCTACAGCAAAGGATCGACCGCTTTATCGACAACTTCCCGCTGATAATGCTGGAGATCAACGAGCAACAGTGGCAGGAGACAAAATCGGGACTGCTGGCACATTTCAGAGACAAGGATACAAACCTGCGCAGCCGCAGTCAGCGTCTTTGGATCAGCATAGGCAATAAAGATCTTAATTTTGAAATCCGCTCAAAAATCGCCGGAGAGATTGAGAAGTTTGAACGCAGCGATCTGATCCGCTTTATGAGTGGGTTACGCTCTTCACGCTCCAGCCGCCTGCTGCTCTGCAGCCATGGTCAGCATCCGGATCATCAGGAGCCCATTGAGCAAGGGATCTATCTGGATGATAGCCGCGCCTTCAAACTCAGGGTCAAAAAATTCTATACAAGTTAGTTGGATCTCTCCTGGCGAAGAGCGAACCCCTCTCTTCGCTATAGGAGCGTCAACTCTGTTCGCACCCCTCATCGGTTCAGAGACTTTTTAAAATGTTTTGCGCTTTTAATGCTTAACAAAGCTGACACCGGTTGTGACAACTTCTGGCAAATAAAATAAGCCGGGGTCTCTATACTGCCCTAAGCCTTTCAGTTGCCAATCAACAGCAAAAAAGAAGCGGCCTCAAGCCCGATTCCTGGCGCATTGACCCCGTCAACCAGCAATCTTTAGCATGATATGAGATGGAGTGAAATCAACAGGGAGAGAGCATGAGTTCCGACCACCCAATAGCGACACCAGGCTCTTATGCAGATACAGGTGCGGGTAACTACTACCTCAAGTGCGTCAATGCCTATAGTCACTTTACCGGCTCAGATACCTCAGTGCATCTTGGGGCAAAGTCAGACATCATCGCCGGTAATGAAAACCGGGTCATCGGCGGCCTTGCCGCTGAGACCATTCTTGGAGTTGAGCTGAGTATCGTTCTTGGATTCTCCTATAGCTTTGAAAAGACATTGCATGAGTTTTCAATGGCCAAGCATGAGCTTATCGGGGAGATGGATAAAAAGTGTTTGGAAGAGCGCCAGGCTTGTGCCACACAAGTAAGTACTGTTCTGGATAAAACAGAACTGATTAACTCAAGGCTTAATGCAACAAACCAGTCGATAGCCAACACAGGATCAAAACTGGCGAGCTTCGAGACAGAGATCACGACCACGCTGAATACAAGAATCGAAGATGTGAATCATGCAATTACCACAGAGCAAGTAAGACTTAATGAAACCAACTCCCGACTAGATACAGTTAATACCAGCGTTGGAGAGTTAGGAACAAATATCACCAGTATCAATACTCAGATTACACGGCTAGATAGCTCCATTCGGGAAATAGATGTAGGCATGGAAAATGTGCTTCAAATACTGTTGGTAGATTAGCTCCTGGACCCAAACAAAGAATCGCTGAACCAAATAAGGGCTCAGAGTCTGAAGCTCGATAAGCTGGAGAAGTAAAATTGAGTGATTCAACGCTTTTTTGGCGTGACCATAATGGAGCTGCTCTCAAGCCAGGGCAGCTCCGAACCATGACTCTGTCAACCCAACACTTTATTCAGCAATGGCTTAACCTGCTGTGAGTATTGTGGCTGCTGAATATTCCAGAAAATCACCTTTGCCCCCAGGTAGCGGGTCGCAAATCGATACAACTGTGTGGCGGTAAATTTTTGACCTGTCTCAGGGGTGGTGTAACTATAATCCGGCTCCTGGATCGCCATTGCGATCAGGGGCAGCCGGCCTTTATTACAGTGAAAAAACGGATAGCTATTTTTCATCTGCCCCTTGCGATACGGAACCACATCCGGCCCACCCAGCCCAATATGATACTTGAGTGCAAATGCAAACAAGCGGCTCATATATTGGCGATCATTGTTCCACTCTCCGGGGAAAAAATTAACGTACTGCACCACCTGGCTGCGCTGAAAAGCCTGACGAAGAGCCAGCATATTGGCTAAAACAGAGCCAAAATACCGGTCATAACTAAAGTGAGTTGGCAGGTTTTTCTCATCCAGACTGATGGCGGTCTCCGTCAGGTTGATCCCGGCGATTTCTCCATCAAAGGCTTTGCCAAGTTGTTGCAGCAGTTTTTGAAACCTTTCTCGCACACAGGGGATCCACATCTTGGCAACCCAACCACTGGACAGGGGCTTGCCCTCCCCGGGAAAATCGGTCTGTGGCGTAATACCTCCTGCATAGCGTTTCGCCCTGAGATAATCAGGAACATTGATAATCTCAGGCATAAATGATTTATCCTGGATTTGGATCCACAACTTTTTATGAATTGACTGCAAAAGCTTCAGATCACGGCGGATCGGCTCGAAATTATAGACCCCTTTTTCTGGTTCAAGCAATCTCCAGGAGTATATTTTCTGCACGCCCGCAATAGGATCATTCTCAATCAGGCGCCGGTGTGCTTTGACAGAGCCTCCCCCATAAAGAGATAAACCTGAGGGGATGCATAGCTTGTAAAGGAGAATAAGCTAATCAGTAAACAGCCAATCATTGACTTGAACATCAGCTCTCCCTCACAGTCGTTTTTGGATCACTTCAAACAGAGGAGATGAGTGGTATTTCACAGGATCGGGCTCTCCTTTTTCCTGGGCCTGCCAATATTTCCATCCAACATTTTGCTGGGGCCAAGCTCATAGTTCATCGCATCCCAGCTATCTTCGCGAAAGCTATAAAAAGCCCAGTGCAGCCGGTATTGATCCAAAACGGTTAATACATCCGTCAGATACTGCTTGCAGCTATTCATCTTACGAACACAGCCAAACTCGCCCGCCACCAGCCGGTTCATCGGGATCTTCTGCTCTCTTGCCCAGTTGACCGGCAGGGTCAGATACTGAGCAACCCGCTTTGCATCCCAAAGCTGAACAGCTCCATCTCCAAAGGGCACCTTGCCAGGGTAAACATAGGGGTGTTTGCGCCGAAGGTTCGGGCCGCTGGTCGCCGCATAGGGCTCATACATATGAAAGCTATAGAGCACCCGTTTATCTGAAAGTGGTTTTGGCCAATAGCTAAAATCATCGGCTGCGGCATACCAACCTGCATCCACCATGATTGGTGTCAGTGGATCTACGCTACGGATCGCCCGGATGATGGTTTCATAAAAAAGCGGCAGATCTCTGGCCCCCCCTTTGTGTTTGGCATACCAGGCCTGCATCTGCTTCACCGTGGCATGTTCGGCAAGGCCTGCACCTTTTTCGGGTGTCGGCTCGTTAATAATGTTATAGGCCGCAATCCCGGGGGTATTTTTTAACTCGGCGGCGAGATCTCGCCAGAACTTTGCAGCGACTTGCCAGTTGCCCTTACTCTGCCATAACCGGCTATCGGTTTTTCCCCCATTATTTTGGCTCCAGCGAGCGAGTGGAAGAGACAGGGGAGTGACCACAACCTTGAGCCCGGCCTTGTGAGCTCGCCCAATGACAGATTTTAGGGTGTTCAAATCCGACTTCACCAGCCCCTGATAGTCATCTGCATCCCCTATCAGGAAATCACGCTCTTTGGACTTCCACTTCCCATAAGCCAGCCGAACCCAACTGGCATGGTACTGTCTCAGTGCCTCAAAATAGGCCTGATCAGGTGGTAATCGATTGAAGCTATTGCCGCCATGCTGAGGCTCGTCCCAAAAATGGATCAGATCGGCGCCAAAAGTATTTGAGCTCACCAATAAAGATGAACAGATGAGAAGGAGAATTTTTGTGGTTTTCATGCCTGCTCTCAAAAGTAGATAGAGTCTCCACATTTGAGCAGATCTGATTTATCGGTTTGTCAGCTGAATGTCATCTCTTGTCAGCGCATCACCAGCTGGTAATAACAGGCTTGGTTATCTCTGAGATACGCCAGGGCATTCCAAAAATTTTGTGCACTCTTGGGGTGGCTGGCAACAAAAGATTTGGATAAGGGGGCATACAGATCCATCTGGATCAAAGGCTTAGCCAGGGGCCTTAAACTATCACCTAATCCCAGACGACGGATCATCTCCTCGCCTGTGGATTTTTGCAGCACGAAACCATCGAGTTGTCCCTTGATGACCCGCATGATCTCCTGATCTGAACTTTCCCGTTTGTAGTTGGTGAGAACCCCTAACGCACCGAGCCTGCGTTCACTCATGAAGTTATCCGGAGCATCCAGCCCCTTGCGGATCCCATGGAAACGGTGACCATTCCAGGTCACCGATGAATCATTCGGTACATAGATGAGATAACGGATCCGCCACAGGTAGCGTGCAGTATCCAGATGTCCCTGACTATCTTTGGGATAAGCCAGCCAGCGAGCTCTTTGAGCAGTCCAGCGCATCGCAAACATCCCATCATATCGTCCTGAGCGGATCCCACGCTCACATTGGGCCTGGCTGTTGCGCTGAAAGTTCACCCTAAGGCCCGCTTTTTGTCCGGCCGCCATGATCAACAGGGGTAAAAGCTTCTCAGGGGCCAGGGTTGAGGCATGCTCAACCGGCAATAACGTGGATTGCGGGTATCCGTCATAACAAAAAGTTATGGTCTTGGCTTGCAGCGGGCAACTGACACAGAGCAGTATCAGAAGGACTTTTGAGAGATTCATTTAAATCACTAAGCTAAACATCAGGGAACCCTAACAGATCTCCCATCCGGGGATAATGACCAACCACAGGATCGCCCCAATTATCCATCTGATCCTGCGCATCCAGAGTGTGATGATACCCGCTTCCTCCCGGAAATCACCTGAAATTGGTCAAAGATAAACCAGTTCCTATAGAAGAAACATTTTTTGAAAGCTTTTCAGCTCTTTTCGAAAAGGGTTATCCTATGCCAAACAGCAAACGCTGACATTCAGATGACATATGCAACCAGATACCAGCTACAATAATCCGCTCTCCCAAAGCTGGTTCACTATGATTGTACTTCCCTTTTTACTGCTCTTGTTATTGCTTCCCGCCCCGGGAATTGCCAAAGAGCCCCTGGCCTCCCGCTGGCAGGAATTTACCCGGCAGCTTGAGGCACAGGGCAGCAGTCCCCTGGTAACAGCCAAGGCACTGGGACGCTATCCAAGGGCCCTGCTTGTGCCTCAAAACCAATATCCTCAGCTGAAAACCGAAAGCTGGTCACAGCTATTGCTCCTCAACCAGCTTCGTCATAACTGCACTCCTCCCCTCCACAGGGCCGTGGGTGACAAGGCCGTTGAGTTTGAGCTGGCACAGTGCAGCCATGAGCGCCTTAGAGTGAGCTGGTTTAGAAAAAGCCCCTGGCTCCATCCGGCCGGGGGTAGCTACGCAGGGCGCTACATCAAGGCCCACCCGGATCTAGCCCAGGCCGAGCTGAAGAAACTTCGCCCCTGGGTCACCCTGAAAAACCCATATCATCCCCTGCATGAAGCACTTAAATCCCTCAGTGACGATGAGTTAACTCAGCTGCTAGAGGGCACTCCCTGGCTACTCAGCCAGAAAAACCTCTGGCTACAAACCCGCCTGGGAATATATCGCTTCCCCCACACCCGCTGGAAGCCCCTGGCGGATTCGTACAATATTCGACTCACTCAAACCACAGGTAATTATTGTGCTCTTTCTCAGGGGCGGTGTGCATTAATCAGGCCCCTACCCCCCTTACCTGTTCCTCTCCCTGGGTGTCGGCATCACCCTGCTGCTTCTGATCCTGGCCGGACTGATGATCCGCCAACGGATCCAGAGCGCCAGGGAGAGACGCCATCTGCTGCAGCTATTAACCCACGAGCTGCGCACTCCCATTACCAGCCTGGCACTCACTATCGACAGCTTTCGCCAACACTTCGACGCCCTCAGTCCTCCTCTGCAAAAGGCATTTGCCAGATTGCTCGCCGATAACCAAAGGCTACAGCAGCTCGCTCACTGTAGTCAGCACTACCTGAGCCTCAATCCCGGGCAACTTAGCCAAGATCCCCCGGTTCTGCTCAGTGACTGGTTAAGCCAGCTCTGTGAACGTTTAGAGATATATTTTTCACTGGAGCAGGATAGGCAGATACGCTTTGCGCTATTCTGGGTGAGCCTGATCCTCGACAACCTGGTGCAAAATGCCCGCCTGCATGGCGCCGCCCCGATCCGCATCCATGTGACCCTGAACAAACAACTTAAGATCTGTGTCGAAGATCAGGGGCGGCTCTCAGAGACCCGCTTGAGAAAACTTGCCAAACTCTCATCGCGTAATAAAGGGATGGGGATCGGCCTTTATCTGGTTTCTCGGATCCTTAAAAACATCGGAGGACGGCTGAAGATCCAATCCTCCCCAAGCCGTTTTACCCTGGAGTGTCCCTATGAGTCAGTTACTGCTGATTGAAGATGATCCCCTGCTCGGTGAAGGCCTGAGCCAATTTCTGCAACGCCACGGCTATGAGGTAGACTGGCTACAGCTGGCTCAGGATGTTGAGTCCCACTGGCTTCGGGCCGATCTGGTGATCCTGGATCGCCAG
The DNA here is from genome assembly GCF_003072645.1 of Dongshaea marina. Lineage (NCBI taxonomy): Bacteria > Pseudomonadati > Pseudomonadota > Gammaproteobacteria > Aeromonadales > Aeromonadaceae > Dongshaea > Dongshaea marina. Next base: position 1,739,463 of record NZ_CP028897.1, on the reverse strand, counting down.
CTTGCCGATGGCGATTCACTTCAGTACCTGGCAAGCTGGCTGAGCCTCAAGGCTCTGCCCGTGATTATCCTCACCGCCCGCGGGGAGCTGGAGGAACGGATTGATGGCCTGGCTGCAGGGGCCCGTGACTATGTCACCAAACCCTTCGCCGAAGAGGAGTTACTGGCCAGGATCCATGCCCAGCTACGCCCATTAGGCTGCGCCCCGCTAAACTACGGCCCCTTAACTCTGGATCTATCCTGCCAACAGGCCAGCATTGAGGGTAAAGAGATTGAGTTGACTCCCAAAGAGTTCAAACTGTTGTGGATGCTGGTGCAAAACCCTCGGCGCATCTACAGTCGGGATGAACTGCTCAATAAGGTCTGGGGATATCAGAGCTTTCCTTCAACTCGCACCATAGACAATCATATTTTACAACTGCGCCAAAAGTTCCCCGGGCTGACCATAGAGACAGTTCGGGGCATAGGGTACCGACTAAAATGAATATCCGGATGCTGTTACTGGTGTTTTCTCTACTGCCTCAGGCAAAAGCGGTGGCACAAAATTCGTGGATCGCGCCATCCCCTCTGCAGGGGGTTTACGAGTCTTTGTTAAAGCAACAACCCACTCAAGCCTGGCAGCAGCTGACCTGGTTACTGGCACAGCCGGTCTCCCAAACCCTGCAGCATGAGTGGCCAAAGGCTTACCAGATCCTGAGCCAAACCAGTCGCTGCGGGCGGGATCTTCCATCAGTAACTCCGTCCCATCAGCTGTCACTCAAGCTTATCCTGATCCATAGTCAGGGGTTTAATCACTCCAGCTATCGTCTCAAGTTTGCCATTGAAGGGGGGACACAGCTCTCGGCCTTAAGCTGCAAGATCATCAGGGGAAAAACTGGCTGTCCGGTAGCACAAATATTGACAACGACTATGCAGAGCTTGAAAGCGAGGATCTCTATGCCCCGCCCCGGCAGGACTCTACACCCTATCCGTGACCCTTAAGGGAAAGACCCGCCAGAGATTACTGATTCTTCCCCCTTCCCCAGGAAAAACTGGGCAGCCCTTCATTTAAAGCAGCAAGACTACCACTTCACCGGCAAGCTCCCCCCTCAGAGTGAAAATTGCCCGCTGAGCCACCTAAACTGGCAGCAGCTGGATGCCGACTATCAGCTCATCCCCGAACAGCAGGAGTTGGTTGCCAAACCCGACTCTCCCCCGGCCCCGTTAGCAAAGGCCGCTTACCTGAGCCTGGTTGCCTCCCAAAGTGTCTACCAGGGAGGGATGCAGATAGAGTGGCAGCAGCGTGCCACACTGCCGATTCTTTATCATAACCAATAACATGCCCTTAACCGGCAGAGTCCATGATCCAGCTCACATCATACCTTGGCAGAGTTTGCCGCTGTGGGATCTGAGAGGCCTCTCTTTGCTCGTCATTTAGAATCCTAAACTTCCCGGCAATGCCCAGTGCATCACAACTCATCTCCCAGTTTGAGCACCAGATGCCCACGGCGACGGCAGCGTAATACCTTGAGGCCGTGACCGAGTAGAAGTCAAATCGAAACAGCGGCTCATCGTTAGGGTTACCTGGCTTCCCATTGATAGAGATGGCGACACAGCGTGTTGTTTGGCCATTATAGGACGAGGGTGCCCATCGGCAGCTTTCATAGGCCTGTCCAAACATCCGAAAAGGCTCTGATCTCACCGGCAAAGATTGAGTCATAGTGGGATCAGAGAAAAACAGAGCGCTGAGGGGCAGGCGCCTTCGCACCTGGGAGTTAAAAAAACGAATAAATAACGGAATATAAATCGAACGATAGCCGACGGCACACAGGCAAATAATCGAATCCTGCTCAGGATTGAAACGATCACCAAGATGTTTGACGACACTCTTGTGATCGGCGCCAGGTCCGATCCAACAAGTACCCAGCCCGATACGGGTAGCATCAATGACTATCTTCTGCAGAGTTCGGCCTATATCGATAATGGCAACACGATCATATTCTGCGGGTGCAATGGCGACCAGGAAGTGACGCGCATTAACAACCGGCCAAACCGTTATCGGGGCCGAGACAAACTCAAAACGTATCGGTGCGGCCCCGAGCCTTGCTTGATGGCTATGTTTCCTGACCGACACCATGAGGCTGTCCATATCTGCACTTGTCAGATCTCTTTTTTGATAGGAACGGCAGGATCTTCGAGCCCGGATCAGCTCAAACACACTCAGCTCGCCGCTGCTCTTTGCAAGGGGCTCCGGGAGCCGAAAACCAAACTTGCAGGAGATGATATCGAACAGAAGGATAAGCAATAAAAGAGCGGGAACAGCACAGATGACGGCTGCGGTTTTCGCTGCACCAACCAGATAAATGATCCCTCCCAGCAGTAAGAGGACAAGAATCAGTGGCAGAGGCATCAGATACTGTAACCACCCTTAAACTGCAGTTGCAGCTTAATCGCCACTAAATAGATCACGAGATCTCGAAGAAACTTGATCTTCACTTTATCTATGATTGCATGCTCATTAGGGCCCAGAGACTCATAGATCTCCATCGCTCTACTCTTTTTATTCGAATCCGCCACGACAGCCTCCCTTCTGAACTCATGAGCCCGAATGCAAGATACCAGGCCCAGTAATCTGCTCCTCAAGAATACTCACAAGTAACTCTGACAAGTCGACTCAGGTTTTACAAACTACTTTTTCAAAAGAGCTGTGAGAACCAGGCTCGGCTGACGTTTCCAGCTCTGAGCCTGTTGCCCCTGAAAGTGGTCTGTTCGCGACACTCATCTTGAAATTTTGTTACCCTGAATGAGTGATGAGCAACAATGCACAGGGCTTTTTCAGCCCTCAGGAAAGGGGCCGTTTTTCCAGCCAGCAGCGTTATCAGCTACTCACATAGAATAACTACGCCACACAACTTCTACCTTGCGGGTAGAAAAAATTGCCAACTGCAGTACCAGGTCATGAACGTCAACAGAGCCCAGAGGCACCCGGGGAGGTCACCTCTGGCATCAGGCCTTTCTAATGGGTACTGGCCAGGCTCTCGGCATGAAGCTGGTATTCAGGATCCTCGTAAATTGCCTGTCGCGCCTTCTCTTTTGGCAAGGCTGCACGGCAAGCCAACCAGAAGATCCCCAGGCTAAACAACACAATCACCACAAAGTCCCAGCCAAAGGGAAGTAGGTTCAGGCCACCGCCAAAGCTTCCCAAATAGGAGATAAGGCTCAGACCCAGAATATAGGGGATCAACCATAGGGCCGCTGTGAACTCGAGCGCATAGCTCTTCCCTCGCTGAGTCAGCCCCCTGTACATCAACATCAGTACCAGCCCAGCCAGGATCGCAAAGACGATCTGATGAATCGTCCCCCAGCCGGTCCAGTAAGCGATCAGGGTACAGACACAGAAAGTCAGAGCGCTAAACAGACGACTACCGGGCAAAATAAAGGGACGATGCAGCTCCGGCGCCTGTTTACGCAGCGCCAGCAAGCAGATGGGTCCCAATCCATAAGAAAGCACAATGGCGGATGATTGAAACGCAACCAATGCCTGCCAGGTCGGCAGCGGAGTTAACAAAAATACCCCGATCACAAAATTGACTAAAATCGCGTAAATGGGAGCCCCTGACGATTCAGCCTCATCATCAGCTGTGGCATATAACGATTTGCACTCACGCCATAGTTGAGACGCGCCGTGGTGGTGGTATAGATCACCCCGGTCCCGGCCGGTGAGATGATGGCATCAATATAGATTAGCTTCACCATCCAGGTGATCCCCAATGCCAATGCGATGCTCGCCAGGGGACCGGTCTGCATGCCCAGACTCAGGGCATTCCAGCCATGACTCAGGTCCTGACGTCCAAGCGCCCCGACGAAGACGATCTGCAACGCCACATAAAGCAGGGTGCAGATGGTCACCGAGCCGATCAATGCCAGTGGAATAGCCCGGGCAGGATTCTTGGTCTCCCCGGCCAATGAGATGCATTCGCGAAATCCGAGAAATGAAAAGATGATCCCGGCGGCAGGGATCGCCCACAACACACCATGCAGGCCATGGGGAGCAAACCCATGATATTGAGAGAAGTTTTGTGGATGAAAGTCACTGAAAAAAATCACCACCAACACCAGCAGTGGAATAAGCAGCTTCCAGTAAGTGATCAAAGAGTTGAACCGGGTCACCAGACGAATTGCGTAGATATTGATGATCGAGAATAGAAATACCAGCAGCACGGCCAAAGCCCACCCCGTATGGGTCAGAAGCGGGCTGGTTCCCTGGTGATAATAGAGGGTCCAGGGCAGATAATGGCTGGCATACTGTAGCATGGCCTGAGCTTCGGTCGGAGCAGTTGCCACACAGGAGAGCCAGGCCAGCCAGGTTGCGATAAAACTGACAACACTGCCGTGAGTAATGTGGGTGAAGCGTACGATCCCACCGGTCAAAGGAAGCGCGGTGGCCAACTCCGCATAGTTAAGGCCGATAATGATGAGAAGGATACCACCAATGACCCAGGAGATGATCGCTGCGGGACCCGCCAGCTGTGCAGCATACATAGCGCCGAACAGCCATCCCGAACCTATCATAGCCCCAAGTGAGGTCATCAATAGTCCCTTGTTACTAATGCTTCTTCTTAACTTCATGCACACTCCATGCGCCGAGGAAAAGAACTAACACTAGCAGAATAAAAACACTTTATTAACAATTAATTAACCAGCTTGCCGATCCGGATGAGTATTCAACCACACGCCAACTAATTAGGCTCTGTTGACGTTTCCAATTTTGAACCTGTTGCCCCTGAAAATGTTCTGTTCGCGGCGCGAATCATGAGGTTTAGTTGTTCTAAATGAGTGATGAGCAACAATGAACAGGGCTTTTTCTGGCGCAATCCGAAGGGCAGTGGCTATTTTTCCTCCCAGCAGCGTTATCAGGTGCTCATGTAGAGCAACTACACCACACATCTTCTGCCTTGCTGGATGAAAAAATTGCCAACTGCAGAGCCAAATCTGAAACTTCAACAGAGCCCAGAAGACAAGGTCATTGAGAGTTTCAGAGTGAAGCTGGCGGGATCAAAAACACCCTCGAGTGAGGGTGTTAGGGAAATATACATGAAATGAACGATGGCGAATTACAGTTGATCAATCAATCCGTTGACCTCACTGACCGTTCGCTTATGCAGGATACCAGAGCCAGGAGCCATCACCAGATGCCCCAGACAAAATTCATAGCTTCCTCTTCCATGGATATAGATACGCCCCTTAAAGAATCCCTTCACATACTTTGCTATCTGAAGAGGACGATAGCTTTGAAAAATCTTCATAACCAACCCTCTGTTTCAAGCTTTCCTTAGTAAGGCATGGGGTTCAAACAAAAGTTCCCACTGCCGAACAAAAAATAATTTTACATTCACAATTAAAAATATTCACCCATTTATTTAGCATCCCCCGAATGCTACCAAATTCTAAAATAACAGAGATAGCTGAACTCAAGCTGATCAGATCCCTCATAACGGCTGCGCCGGATCACACTTGAGTCAAGCTCACCAAAAGGCAGGTCCGCTCCCCTTTCGCCACCCTGGCATTAGGAAAGACAATCGCTTCAAAATCCAGCTCCACCCTGTGCTCCAGCGAGCCATCAACCGCCAGAAGGTGCCCCCTGGGAAACTCGGTAAAGTTAGCCACCGCATCCGAAAAAGTGAAATAGAACTCATCGCTGTGCTTAATAAGAGTGCGATTGACCTGGTAGATCAGAAGCTGCTCAGGCTGCCAGCTCTCGATGCCAGGCTCCGCCTCACAAACAAGCTGCTCCAGCATGGAGCTAGCCTCAGTGAAACGGCTCATATCGTTTTGGCCAAAAGGCCTGGCTTTCCCAAGCTCCACCGTAAAGGCATGAGCCCCATGGGTTTGGGAGCTGAAATAGCTAAAGGTGGTGGTGGGCTCATGGGAGAGTAAGATGGTTCTGACCCCACAGCCAGCCAGAAACATCAGCTGGCGATGATCATGCTTCCTGCCCCTTGCAGATAGGGATAGACAGCAAACTTCTCCTGCTTTGAGTCACGGATCGCGGTATGCAGATCGTAATGGTAGCGCCCCAGAGTCTGCGGATTTTGCTCAAAAAACTGCGACACGTACTGCTCAAGCTTGCGAGCACGCCGTCGCTCACCATTGATCACCCCATCATCCTGGCTGTGCCGGCCGCTAAACAAGCGATTCAAGTTTTCCTCAACCTGGCGCTGTCCAAGAGCCATCGCCCCCGGATTACCAAAGATAAACAGCACTCTGTGACGAACGGTCAGGGTTTTATTTAAAAGTTGGGTGATGAGATCGGAGCAGATCTCAATGGGGGCGGTTTCATTACCATGTACCCCGCTGGAGAGAACAATATCCTTGGTCGGCCGATCGGTCAGGGGCTCAAACAGGAGCACCCCGCTATCCCAGATCTGAACCCGGGTTGAGGGTTCAATGATAAACTCAACAAAATCTGTAAAACATTGATTTTCAAGAGTAAATTCTAAAAAATCATTCTTGGCTATCACTGGCTATCGGCTCTCCATTGTTCTGCACAACCCCGGATTTCATCCCGGGCCCCCGGGCTCTCCCGGCCCGGGCGAGCTGTATTATATGGAACTAGCCTCGCTATTTTCCACAACTCATTGAGTTGCCAAACGAATACAATGGGCTGGATCACAAAACTTGATCACAAAATAGTTGTTTAGAGTTAAATGAATCTTTTATCCTGAGTGCATATAATCAACTAAGGTACAGGTAGTTGATCGCGAACCTTTACACTATCCGGGTTCAAACCTTAACGACAAGGACATGCGTTATGAAGAAACACAACGTCACCAAGATCCCCTCTACTCACTGACAAAAGATGAACTCAAAGCCTCCATTGTTCGCCACCTCCACTCCTCACTAGGCACCAGCATCAACAAGGCTGATAAGAATGCCTGGTGGCGTGCAACCTGTATCGCTATTAATGAGCTCGTCTTCGAAAGACTGACCAATACCCAGGAGACCCACTATAAAGAGGACACCCGGGCCATCCACTATCTGTCGATGGAATTTTTGATGGGTCGTCTTTTGGAAAATAACCTGCACAACCTGTTTTTGTTCGAGACCTGTGAAGAAGCGATTTCTGAGCTGGGCTTTGATCTACGCGATCTCTGTGAACAGGAGCCGGATATGGCGCTGGGTAACGGAGGCCTGGGCCGCCTGGCCGCCTGCTTCCTCGACTCTCTTGCCACCCTTAACTACCCGGCCGTCGGCTACGGTATTCACTATGAGCATGGTCTGTTCCGCCAGGAGATCCATGACTGCCATCAGATTGAGCGTCCCGATGACTGGTGTGAATACGGTAACCCACTGAAAATCTGCCGACCCGAATCGGTTCAGGAGATCCCGCTAGAAGGTTATGTCGAAACCGTCTACGACGAAGATGGCTCAATTCGTAAGATCTGGCACGCCGGTAAGATGATCAAGGGCGTCCCCTGGGATATCCCTGTGGTCGGCTACGGCGGTAATACCGTGAGTATCCTGCGTCTTTGGGAGTCCCGCTCCTCTGGTTATTTTGACTGGGACGTCTTTAATGCCGGTGGTTATGTGGATGCCCAGCAGGAAGAGACCGAAGCGGAAACCATCTCCAAGGTACTCTACCCTAACGATGAAACCGAAGCAGGTAAGATGCTACGCCTGGTTCAGCAGTACTTCTTCTGCTCCTGCTCAATTCGCGACATCATGCGCCGCTATAAGCGCACCCATGATGACTTCAGCGAATTTGCCCAGCAGATCGTGATCCAGCTGAACGATACTCACCCGGCCGTTGCCGTGCCCGAGCTGATGCGCCTTCTGGTCGATAAGGAGCGCCTGCCCTGGAATGATGCCTTCACCCTGTGTCGTCAGGTGTTCTGCTATACCAACCATACTCTGCTCCCTGAGGCTCTGGAGAAGTGGCCTGAGTATATGTTTGAGCGTCTGCTGCCACGCCACCTGGAGATTATTCACGAGATCAACCAGTACTTCCTGGATAACGAAGTCGAGAAAAAGTGGCCACACTGTAATGAGATGAAGCGCCGCCTCTCCATCATCGAAGAGGGTGACGAGCGGATGGTGCGGATGGCACACCTGTGCGTGGTTTCTTCCGCCAAGGTCAACGGGGTTGCCGAGATCCACTCCAAGCTGGTCAAGGCGGAGCTGTTCCCCGAGTTTGATGCCCTGTATCCGGATAAGCTGTGTAATGTAACCAACGGAATCACCCCTCGACGCTGGCTGCTCTCCTGTAACCCGGCTCTGGCCGAGCTCTTTACCCAGGAGGTGGGTGATGACTGGCCGGTCAACCTGGATAAGCTCAAGGAGATAGCTCCCAAAGCTGGTGATGCGGACCTGCAAAAACGCTTTATGGACATCAAGCGCAGCAACAAAGAGCGTCTGGCAAAGGTGATCCTCGAGGAGACAGGCGTCACCGTGAGCCCGGATGCGATCTTCGATATCCAGATCAAGCGACTCCATGAGTACAAGCGACAGCACCTCAACCTGTTGCATATCATGGCGCTGTATCGTCGCCTGCTGGCGGATCCCGATTATGAGATGCATCCAAGGGTGTTCCTGTTTGGTGCTAAGGCGGCTCCAAGCTACTCCCTGGCCAAGAACATCATCTATGCCATCAATCGGGTTGCCGAGCGGGTTAACAACGACAAGCGGATCAAAGATAAGCTGAAAGTTGTGTTCCTGCCCAACTACCGCGTCACCCTGGCTGAGAAGATGATCCCGGCCGCCGATGTCTCAGAGCAGATCTCGACCGCAGGTAAGGAGGCATCCGGAACCGGTAACATGAAACTGGCCCTCAACGGTGCGGTCACCGTGGGTACCCTGGATGGAGCGAACATTGAGATCGCCGAAGAGGTGGGCGATGACAACATCTTCATCTTCGGCCTGACGGTGGATGAGGTCCGGGCCCTGAAGGCCAAGGGTTACCACCCTCAGGATTACTACTACGCGAATAGTGAGCTCAAGGCGGTCATCGACTGGCTGGATAGTGACTTCTTCACTCCGGGTCATCCGGGAGAGCTCTCCCCCATCAAGCAAAGCCTGCTCGATGGCGGCGACCCCTACCTGGTTCTGGCGGACTTTGAGAGCTACTGTAAGGCACAGACCGCTCTGGATAAGGCGTACCGGGATCCGAAGCGCTGGGCGAAGATGGCGATCATCAACGCCACCAGCGTCGGTAAGTTTAACTCGGATCGCTCCATTGAAGACTATGTGAACTACATCTGGAGCCTGGAAGCCTGCCATGTAGTTTAAAGCGGGCTAACGACTCAATCAAAAGCCGCCTCAGGGCGGCTTTTTTACTTTGGCCTTTATCTCCCCCTCCCTTGAGCTCTATCATCCAGTTGGTTAACCAGGGCCTGAGGTATTACGCTTTAAGCAGACAGTGGGTGTTTTCTGTGCTAAGGCTCAGGGATCCTCAGCGTTCGTCACATAGCCACGGAGTATCGTTATGACCAACAAGCCCGCGGTTCCAAAAAAAACAATAGGCATGGTTCTCGCCGGTGGAAAAGGCTCACGCCTTATTCCCCTGACCCGCAATAAATCAAAGCCCTGCGTAGCGTTTGGCGGTCAGTACAAGATCATCGATTTCGTGCTTAGCAACTTCTTTAACTCGGGGATCAAGAATGTCTATATCCTGACCCAATATCACTCCTATACCCTGAATAAGCATATCCGCGACTCCTGGGGGCGAAGAACCGGCATGGACGAATTTTTCGATGCCATCTCTCCCGAAACCAGCAGTGAGAGTGAGGCCTGGTTTCAGGGCACCGCAGATGCGATAAACCACTATCTGAGGTTTATCGAAACCTCAGATGCCGATTACGTTGCCATTTTCGGGGGCGATCATATCTATAAGATGGATATCCGCCAGATGATCGATGCCCACACCCGCTCTCAGGCGGATATCAGCATCGCGGCGCTCGAAGTGGGTATCGAAGAAGCCAGCCGCTTCGGGATCCTGTCCGTCGATAACATGTCCAGAGTCACCGCCTTTAGCGAAAAGCCGCAAAACCCCGCCACCATTCCGGGCCGGGCCACCTGCCTTGCATCCATGGGCAACTATATTTTCTCCCGTGAAAAATTGATCTCCATCCTCAAGGAGGGCAAGCAGCACCACAAGGATCTGGATTTTGGTATGCATGTGATCCCCATGATGCTACGCCAGAGTGATCGGATCTTTGCCTATAACTTTAATGACAACCTGATCCCGGGATGCACCCCGAGGAGCGGGGTTACTGGAAAGATGTGGGCACCATTGACTCCTACTATGATGCCAACATGGATCTCATCGATATCTCCCCTCACCTCAATCTCTACAATTACCAGTGGCCCATCTATTCAGGATTTAGTAATGACCCGCCGGCCAAAACCGTTTTTGATGACGATCACCGCCGCGGTCAGAATCTGGACTCCTATGTATGCGGAGGCTGTATCACCAGTGGTGGCCTGGTGCGCCGCTCCATCCTCGGACCCCGCTGCATGATCCACAGCTATAGCCTGGTGGAGGACTCGATTCTTGCCGAAGGAGTCGTCATCGGCCGGGCCGCCAAAATCAGGCGGGCAATCATTAACGAGGGAGTGATTATCGAAGATGGGGACTGCATCGGCTACAACCATGATGATGACCGGAGCAATGGCTATACAGTCACCGAATCCGGGATCGTGGTCGTCAGCAACTGATCCCTTGCTTCACAAGGAAACCTGCCGATGAAGGTCAACCTAAACAGGAGCCGCCAGCAGCACCCGGGGAGCAAAATTATTGGCACAATGCTGGTGATGTCGCTTCTGCTCTATGCTGGTCAGCTAAACGCAACCAGTACGATCGGCTCTGCGCTCTGGGCCACCCCGGAATGGCAAGGCTATACCGATAAAGATGGCAGCGGCCTGTATAACCAGATGCTGGAGGCCATCTATGCTCCACAAAATATCCGGATCAAGCGCAGCTACGTCCCCTGGAACCGGGCCCTGAGATTAGTTCAGTCCGGACAGGCAGATATGACAGGGGCTGAGCTCAAGGCTCCCGGCTACCTCTACTCAAGGCATCCCATCATCGAAAACATTGAGGTGATCTGGTTCAAAAAGAGCACCCTCCCCAACTGGCAGGGTCTTGAGAGCCTCAAGGGGCTATCCGGCCGCTGGATCCTGGGCTATACCCAGCACATGGAAAAAGATCTGGTTCGCTATCTCAGAGGGCAACCAACCAAGTCCCGCATCAAGGCCGCAATGCTGGTGACCAAGGATCGGGCCGACTACTACCTGGATAATGTGATTCAGATGCAGCAGACCCTGGATGCAATAAAGCCTGTCCCGGATCCCTCCCTGTATCGCAAGCAGGTCATCAAATATGACCGCCTATACTGGTTGTTTGCTAACACCGCCCGGGGCAAAGCTCTCAGGGCGATATTTGACCGGCGATTCGAGCATCTCTATTGCTCCGGAAAGCTGCGCGAGCTGTACCAGCGCTGGCAGATGATTATCCAGTACCCAAGGCTGGAGATCGACTGCGCTGTTCACCTGAGCGCACCTTCAGACACAAAGAGCGGCTCTGAGCACTCCCCATAAAAAAGGCCGCTCAGTGAGCGGCCCTGCATCTTGGTCAAGCTTAGGCTACACGCCGGCTTTGGCCAGGGTATCCGAGACAATCTGCTGGGCTTCAGCCTGGATCTGCTCCAGATGATCTTCACCCAGGAAGCTCTCCATGTAGATCTTATAGATGGACTCAGTCCCCGATGGGCGCGCCGCAAACCAGCCATTTTCGGTTACTACTTTCAGGCCACCGATGGCAGCACCATTACCCGATGCCTTGGTCAGCTTCTCGACAATCGGCTCTCCGGCCAGGGTCTTAGCCTCAACCATTTGTGGGCTCAGCGCCGCCAGAACCGCCTTCTGCTCGGTATTGGCAGGAGCATCGATACGGCGATAGACAGGTGAACCAAACTGCTGCTGCAGCTCCTCATAATACTGCTGTGGATCCTTACCGGTCACCGCCAGGATCTCGGCTGCCAACAGCCCCAGGATGATCCCATCCTTGTCGGTGGTCCAGACAGTACCATCCTTGCGCAGGAATGAGGCACCGGCGCTCTCTTCACCGCCAAAGCCAAAGCTTCCATCCAGCAGGCCATCCACAAACCACTTAAAGCCTACCGGTACCTCTTTGAGCTCACGGCCGATCGATTTCGCCACCCGGTCAATCATTGAAGAAGAGACCAGGGTCTTACCCACGGCCGCATCGGCAGACCAGCCTTTACGGTGGGTGAACAGGTAATGGATCGCCACCGCCAGGTAGTGATTCGGATTCATCAGGCCCTGCTTGGTCACTATGCCGTGACGATCGTAGTCAGGGTCATTACCGATCGCGATATCAAACTTATCTTTGAGTTCGATGAGTGAGGCCATCGCATAGGGACTGGAGCAGTCCATGCGAATTTTACCATCCTTATCCAGGGTCATGAAGGAGAAGGATGGATCCACCTGGTAGTTCACCACATCCAGATTCAGACCATAACGCTTGCCGATCACATCCCAGTAAGCAATGCCCGAGCCACCCAGAGGATCAACACCCAGATGGATGTTGGCCTTACGGATCGCATCAAAATCGATCACCTGCTCCAGGTCATTCACATAAGGGGTGACATAGTCATACTCTTCAACCCACTCAGAAGCCAGCGCCTCCTCATAAGGCAGCCGCTTCACACCGCTGAGTCCATCTGCCAGCAGCGCATTGGCACGGTTCTCGACCAGTTTGGTGATCTCACCCTCGGCCGGGCCACCGTGTGGTGGATTATATTTATAGCCGCCATCCTGAGGTGGATTGTGAGAAGGAGTGATCACAATGCCATCGGCCTTATCGGCAGCCCCGTTACGGTTATGGGTCAAAATCGCATGAGAGATCACCGGGGTTGGGGTATAGCCATGACCCTTTTGGATCCGCACCTTCACGCCATTGGCTGCAAAGACCTCAACCGCAGTGACGAAAGCCGCCTCTGACAGGGCATGAGTATCCATGCCGATATACAGGGGTCCCTCAATTCCTTCTGAGGCGCGATACTCTGCAACCGCCTGTGAGACCGCCTGGATATGAGCTTCGTTAAAGGATTTCGCAAATGAGTTGCCGCGATGGCCAGAGGTTCCAAAGGCTACCTTTTGCTCAGCCTGTGATGCATCGGGCTGATTATAGTAATAGGCGGCAACCAGTCTTGGGATGTTGGTCAGATCTTCTACCTGGGCGCGCTGCCCAGCACGTGGATGTTGTGCCATAGTCTTCCTTTTCCAGCAAATAAGATATTCTAAATTCTGTCGCAAACAGCCTGGATCAGAGATTTGTTGTATCCCATATTCTCCATCAGCTGAATCAGTATATTTCGTTTCCGGCTCGTGTTGGTGTTGGTGATCACCCAGTAAGGGGTTTGCGGGATCGGTCGTGGCTTAGTGGTTTTTCCGGTCGCCAACAGTTCCTCCTGGCTCCTGGAAAAATAGACACGTTTACGGCCCCGGATATCCGCAGCGCGGATAAACGCCTGCTGTTGATCCTGGTAGAGACAACTTAGGATCCGCATAAAGCGTGCGATCGATGTCTCTTCACTCTGGGTATCAATACTCGCTAACAACTCCCCCGTCGAGGGAAGGTGTGCCATAGCCTGCTCACCCGACTCTGCACCCTGCGGAGCTAGCGATCCGGCATGAGTGGTTGCCGCCACCGGAGCCTGAGCCTGCAGCAAACGGCGCAAGATGTCGGATGCACTTTCTCCGATATGACGGGTCTGACTGGCTATGTAAAAATACAGTTCGTCATCGACCTCAATAGTTTTCATAATGCGTCTGACCAATCCAATAACAGATGAAACAGCGCCGATTATACACAGCCTCAATGCGCTCTGAAAGTGCTCCTTGCATTGAGCGCCGATCCTGGCTGCCGATAGCGCAAAGATGCGCCAACCTTGGCATTGCGCCGATGCCAAGGCAAAATAAACACAATCTACCAACAAGATACAAACATGATGCAACTTTCTTATCGGATCCTGGGACAAGGCCAGCCGATCCTGTTACTCCATGGACTATTTGGCGATCGAGGCAATCTCAACGTAATCGCAAAACATCTTGAGCCCGATATGCAGGTGATCTCGGTCGATCTCAGAAACCATGGTGACTCCCCCCATAGTGATACCCACGACTATCCGTCGATGGCCCAGGACATCCTCAAACTTCTCGAAACACTAGAGCTCAATCAATGCCACCTGCTTGGCCACTCGATGGGAGGCAAGGTTGCGATGCAGCTTGCCCTCATCGCACCTGAGAGGATCCTAAGCCTGATGGTGGCAGACATGGCCCCGGTTCCCTACACAGAAGATCGCCATAGCGCCGTCTTTAAAGCACTCAAACAGGTCGAACAGGCCCGGGTATCCAGTCGTCAGCAGGCCGAACAGCTTCTCTCGACCCAACTCGACTGCCCCGCTACCCGGCAGTTTTTATTAAAATCCCTAACTCTGAAAAGTGGCTACGGCCAGTGGAAGTTCAACCGCGCCGCTCTTGAGGCTAACTATCAAAACATCATGGACTGGCCGTCACAGGATAGCCAATATCCCGGACCAACCCTGTTTATCAAGGGAGGAGAGTCAGACTACATCCAGGCCGCCCATCAGCAAGCCATTGCCGGGCTGTTTCCGAACGCCCAAGCCAAAGTAATCCTGGGTACCGGCCACTGGTTACACGCAGAAAAACCCAGGTTATTTAACCGGACAATCAGCGAGTTCCTCTGCAGCGCGGTTAACAGTCAAACGGGAACTATGATATAGTCTTTGGTTCGCAAAAGGATTGCCGGTTTCGGGTGGAAAAACCCTGTCGGTAAAAGAACAATCGCTCGAACCTCGAGAAGCTAACGGGTTACACTGCGGAACATTATGGCAAAACAACAAAGCGATCGGATCACTATCGATCTTTTTGCAGATGAGAAACGTCCTGGTCGTCCCAGAACCAACCCTCATCCCCGCTCCATGCAGATGAAGATCAATAAGCGCAATCAGCTCAAACGAGATAAAGAGAAGGGCTTGCGCCGTATTGAACTGAAAGTCCAGCAGCCAATCTTCGAGCAGCTCAACCGTTTAGCTGAGGCCTACAGTATCAGCCGTAGTGAGTTGATTGTTTCAATGCTTGAGCAACAGATTGCTGAGCATAACACCCATCTGAATATAAGTGACTCCCATACAATAGGTGAAAGTTGATTATGGCAAAAATAGGTCTGTTTTTTGGAAGCGATACAGGAAATACCGAAGCGGTAGCTGAGTTGATCCAAAAAGAGTTTGATGACTCTGTGGTGGAGATCCACGACATCGCAAAGAGCACCAAAGCAGATATTGAGCAGTTTGATACACTGATCTTTGGCATTCCCACCTGGTATTATGGTGAAGCCCAGGCTGACTGGGACGATTTTTTCCCCGAGCTTGAGAATATCGATTTCACTGGTAAGACCGCAGCAATCTTTGGTTGCGGTGATCAGGAAGATTATGCAGAGTACTTCCTGGATGCGATGGGAACCCTGCGCGACATCATAGAACCTCGTGGCGCCAAGATCGTCGGTCACTGGTCGACCGATAGCTACGAGTTCGAAGAGTCCAAGGCAAAGATCAGCGATGATATGTTTGTTGGGCTGGGCATCGACGAAGATCGTCAACCTGAGTTAACCCAGAGCCGGATCACCAGCTGGTGCACTCAACTCAAACAGGAGATGGGGCTCTAATCCCCCTCTTTCACCGCAGGGTAGGCTCTCTGCCCTGCGCTTGCCCCCGACCTCCCTCTGCAATCGAAACTCTCAGGCAGCGCTGGCCTCTCCTATTTTGAGCCAAATCAAAAGCTCCGACAGAACTTAGCAACATTTTTTTAAAAAAGATGATTGTCGTGGGAACTTTCTACAACTTAGGGGACTCTATATATATGCCACTGCAATTAAGCACTAAGCCTTGCCCAGCAATCTACTTCGCTGGGCTTTTTTTTGGCTGTTATTTAGGATCTGCAGTTGGCAATTTTTTCATCCAGCAAGCCTGTTGATGTGTGGTCTAGTTGCTCTACCTAAGCATCCGATAACGCTGCTGGGAGGAAAAATAGCCACAGCTCTTCGGGTTGTGCCTAAATAAGGCCTGTTCATTGTTGCTCACCACTGATTTAGAACCGCGTAGCTCGCGTCGCGAACAGATCATTTTCAGGGGCAACAGGTTCTAAATTGGAAACATCAACAGAGCCTGGTTATTGTTGATCGGTTGGGAAGCGGATAAAGAAAGAAGTTCCCTCACCCGGGACACTCTCACAGCGCACCTCACCCGATAAGCCTTCAATCAGGTGATGCACTATGTTCAAACCAAGCCCGGTTCCACCATCATCCTCTGCGGTGGTAAAGTAGGGCTCAAAAATATGCGGGAGTACATCGGGCGCGATCCCCACCCCGTTATCCCGAACCTCGAGGCTAATATTCTGTCGATCCACCGTAAGAGCAATCACTATCTGCTTAGACTCCCTGTCATCGACAAAAGCGTGGCGTACCGCATTGATCAATAGATTGGAGAGGATCCGCGAGAACGAACCAGGATAGGTCTCGACGGTTTCATCGACATCCAACTCGGTGATGATCTCGATCTGCTTCTTACGATACAGAGGGTGCAGGGTCTCCAGCAGCTCCTCGGTATATTTCCCGAGATCAACCTGGCGACGCTCGTCATGAAACTGATCCCAGGAGAGTTGTTTCAGGTTTTCAAGAAGATGCAGCGAGCGCTGCAGATTCTTTTGCAAGATATCGTGTGATTCACTCAAGGTCTCCATAAACTGATTGAGAACCGACTTAGTCAGCCCCTGCCCCAGTGCCTTGGTGAAATTCTTCTGAGCCACCTCAATCACACTGACGGCCCCGATACAGACCCCGAGCGGTGTTTTCAGATCATGAGAGAAACCGGCCAGCATCTCACCACACATCGCCATCTTCTCCGACTCCACCAGATGCTGTTGCAGGCGGTCCAGCTCCCGCTTCACCAGCCGGTGCTGGGTCTCGGTGAGCTCGAGACGCCCCTGCTGCTGCTCTAAGAGCTGCATCGCTTTTGCAAGGGCTTCACACTCAGTCTCAT
The DNA here is from genome assembly GCF_003072645.1 of Dongshaea marina. NCBI lineage: Bacteria > Pseudomonadati > Pseudomonadota > Gammaproteobacteria > Aeromonadales > Aeromonadaceae > Dongshaea > Dongshaea marina. The sequence goes on along the minus strand of NZ_CP028897.1, from coordinate 1,722,347 downwards.
TATCTTTGCAGGGCGGGATCTGCTCCTCAAGATTGACAATCCCCTTTGAAGTACCTTGCTCATTGGGCACCCCAATCATCACCAGCCACCCCTGGGGTTCATAAGCAACCGGGTAGGCATCGAAACAGAGCTTGGGATCATTCCTGCTGGTAAAACAGAAGCACTCGCCGGAATGGAGTCGCCATTTGTCCGGCTCAAACCCGCACATGGGAGTCTTGAGATCTAAAAGGCTTTCAAGAGAGGCACCCTGAGTAACATCGGGTAATAACTCACGGATCCGGCTTCCCCAGCCGACGACCCTGAGCTCATCATCCAAGGTTAAGGTGCAAGCACTGTGATTTAAGCATTCATCAGCATCAATTACAGAGCATTTAGCCATAAAAAATCCATATCTATATCTATATCTATGAGTGTTCCTGTATCCTCTCTTGCCCTCATGGCAAGGCTCACCGGAGTTAAACTCCTACAACCCTAAGTCAAGCACAAAATCATCAAGAGTCGGTAACATTTATATAAAATAATTCTAGAAAACCATTTAGTTATCCTTTTCTAAACAAAAGATCCCGGGTCAAATCGCAATTTACCTCTCCCTTGCCCCGCGGTAGGATAGCTTTCTAATCTTTCATGAATGGAAAAAAAATGGATAGCCTGGTTTCACGATTTTATGAATTGATCGCCTTCAATACTCAGTCTAATGAAGCGTGTAGCGACTGCCCCTCCACCCCGGGTCAACTTGAGCTGGCTCGCCATCTGGAGCAGCAACTCAAGAGCCTGCAGCTTGAAGATATTAACCTGGACGAAAATGGCTACCTGACCGCCTGTTTACCCTCAAACAGTCAGAAATCGATCCCGACTATCGGCTTTATCGCCCACCTGGATACTGCTCCGGATTTCAGTGGTGCCAATGTGAAGGCGCAGCTCATCGAAAACTACCAGGGACAGGTGATCCCCTTAGGCGACAGTGGTGAGATCCTTTCCCCTGAGGAGTTTCCCGAACTAAACCACTACCTGGGAGATACCCTGATCACCACAGACGGAACCACATTGCTCGGTGCCGACAACAAGGCCGGTGTCTGTGAGATCCTCGAGGCCATCAGCTATCTTAAGCAGCACCCGGAAATTGAGCATGGCCCTATCCTGCTTGGCTTTACCCCGGACGAGGAGATTGGCCGTGGAGCCGATCACTTCCCGATGGACCGCTTCCCGGCAAAGTGGGCCTATACAGTCGATGGTGGGGAGTTAGGTGAGCTTGAGTATGAAAATTTTAACGCCGCCACCGCTACAGTCATCATTCGCGGCAATAATGTTCATCCGGGAACAGCCAAAGGGATCATGGTCAATAGCCAGCACCTGGCTGCACGCTTTCACCTGGAGCTTCCCTCAGAGCAAACTCCGGAGTGCACCGAAGGCTACCAGGGCTTTTTCCACCTGATCGGCACCACGGGCTCGGTTGAGCAAACCACCCTGACCTACATCATTCGCGACTTTGAGATGAAAGGGTTTGCGGCACGTAAACAGCTGATGGAGAAGATGGTTGCAGAGTTTAACCGCAGTGAAGGAGTCGAGCGTTTTAGCCTGCACCTCGAAGACAGCTACTTCAATATGCGCAGCCAAGTCGAGCCCCACATGCATATCGTAGAAACCGCTCGCCAGGCGATGGAGAATCTGGATATTAAGCCTAAGATCGTGCCGATCCGTGGCGGAACCGATGGATCTCGCCTCTCCTATATGGGTCTTCCCTGCCCCAATATCTTTACCGGCGGCCATAACTTCCACGGCAAACACGAGTATATCTCGGTGCAATCGATGCACAAGACAGTCGCAACCCTGGTCGAGATCGCCCGCCTGACCGCCGAGCGCGTTAGCGATTAATCGCAGATCTCAGGCATAAAAAAAGGAGCCAATGGCTCCTTTTTTGTCCGTCAAACGGCTGGATTAATCGCCACTGGCTGCAGAGGGCTCTTTACTCTCATAGATGAGGATGGGATCGGACTCACCGTTCACCACAGTCTCATCGATCACCACCTTGGCAACATCCTCCTGGGATGGCAGCTCATACATGGTATCGAGCAGAATATCCTCCACAATTGAGCGCAGGCCACGAGCACCGGTCTTACGCTCCATCGCCTTGGCGGCAATCGCCTTGAGCGCGTCATCACGAAACTCCAACTCAGCGCCTTCCAGAGCGATCAGCGCACCATACTGCTTGGTCAACGCATTCTTAGGCTCCTTGAGGATCTGAACCAAGGCCTCTTCATCCAGCTCGCCCAGAGTGGTCACCACAGGCAGGCGCCCGATAAACTCAGGGATCAGACCATATTTGATCAGATCCTCTGGCTCTACCTGAGCAAAAATCTCGCTCAGCGAGCTGTGATCATCCTTGGAGCGAACATCCGCACCAAAACCGATTCCGGTTCCGGTTGCCACACGACGCTCAATCACCTTATCCAAGCCGGCAAAAGCACCACCACAAATGAACAGGATCTTGGAGGTATCAACCTGCAGGAACTCCTGCTGAGGGTGTTTACGTCCGCCCTGAGGTGGTACCGAAGCAACCGTACCCTCAATCAGCTTGAGCAGAGCCTGCTGAACACCTTCACCCGACACATCACGGGTAATGGATGGGTTATCGGACTTGCGTGAGATCTTATCGATCTCATCGATATAGACGATGCCTCGCTGGGCCTTCTCTACATCGTAATCACACTTTTGCAGCAGCTTCTGGATGATGTTCTCGACATCCTCACCCACATAACCGGCTTCGGTCAATGTAGTCGCATCCGCCAGGGTGAAAGGCACATCCAGGAAGCGAGCCAGGGTCTCAGCCAGCAAGGTCTTACCCGAGCCAGTTGGGCCGATCAGCAGGATGTTACTCTTGCCCAGCTCAACCCCGCCTTCCATATCACCGCTACGCAGGCGCTTATAGTGGTTGTAAACAGCAACCGCCAGAACCTTCTTGGCATGCTCCTGCCCAATGACATACTCTTCCAGATGGGCCCGAATCTCATGAGGTGTCGGCAGGCGATCCCGCTCTACCTTCTCCGCGACGATCTCCTTGATCTCCTCGCGAATAATATCGTTACAAAGATCGACACACTCATCGCAAATATAAACAGAAGGGCCAGCAATCAGTTTGCGCACCTCATGCTGACTTTTGCCGCAAAAAGAGCAATAAAGCACTTTGCTTCGCTCTCCTTCGCCCTTGCGCTTATCAGTCATTCATCAACCTCTTTTTCAGGCAAGGGGAAAGTGCGTCTCCCCCCTTTCATAACATAGTTCCAGTGTATAACAGTCAAGGCAGATTTACTTAACCGCGATGCGTCAACACAGAATCAACCAGACCATACTCCACCGCCTGCTCTGCAGACATGAAGTTATCCCGATCCGTATCTCCCTCAATCACCTCCAGAGGCTGTCCTGTATGCTCGGCCAGAAGTTGATTGAGCTTCTGCTTGGTCTTGAGGATCTCCTGGGCATGGATCTGAATATCCGATGCCTGCCCCTGGAAACCACCCAGCGGCTGATGGATCATCACCCGCCCGTTTGGCAGACAGTGCCGTTTGCCCTTGGCACCACCAGCCAACAGGAAGGCACCCATAGAGCAAGCCTGCCCCATACATACGGTGCTGATATCCGGTTTAATAAACTGCATGGTGTCATAGATAGCCATGCCCGCGGTCACTGAGCCACCCGGAGAGTTAATATACAAAAAGATATCTTTTTCCGGACTCTCGGACTCCAGGAACAGCAACTGCGCCACGATCAGGTTTGCCATGTGATCTTCAACCTGGCCGGTCAAAAAGATCACTCGCTCTTTCAACAGACGTGAATAGATATCATAAGAACGCTCACCTTTGGCAGTTTGCTCAACAACCATAGGAACCAGCGCACTAGACAGGCTTCCTGCATTACTCATCATTTCTATCGACATAATCTTGTGTCCCTAAAAAGAATGGCCCGGTGAAAACACTCGGGCCATTATACGCAAAGCCTTAGATATTAAGTCAACTTGCGATTAAGCGCTTGCTGCAGTGTTGTTGATAACTTCGTCAAAGCTCATGGTTTTATCAGAAACCTTAGCCTTTTCCAGGATCATATCAACGACCTGATCTTCCAGAACCAGGTTACGAACACCTGTCAGCAGGTTTTCGTTGTTGTAGTAGTGATCTACAACTTCTGAAGGATCTTCATAAGCGCTCGCCATAGACTCGATGGTCGACTTCACGCGCTCTTCGTCTGCCTTCATCTCGCTTTCACGGATCAGCTCGCCCAGCAGCAGACCTACACGTACGCGACGCTCAGCCTGGTCCTTGAACAGCTCATCCGGCAGTTGAGGGGCCTTGTCAGCTGGCATGTTGCCAAAACGCTGCATCGCCTGCTCACGCAGAGTCTGAACTTCCTGAGCAACCGCTGCAGAAGGCAGGTCGAACTCGTTCTTAGATACCAGACCATCCAGAACCTGCTCTTTGATGCGGTTACGGATGTTTTGCTCCAGCTCGCGAGTCATGTTCTTGCGGATCTCAGCCTTCAGGCCGTCCACAGAACCGTCTTCGATACCGAAACGCTTCACAAACTCTTCAGTCAGCTCTGGCAGTTCCTGCTCTTCAACACGGTTGATGGTGATCGCAAACTGTGCCGCTTTACCCTTGAGGTTCTCAGCGTGATACTCTTCAGGGAAAGTCACATCGATGGTGAACTCATCACCCTGCTTCTTACCGATGATGCCATCTTCAAAGCCAGGGATCATGCGACCAGCGCCCATCACCAGGTCAAAGTTCTCGGCCTTACCGCCTTCGAACTCTTCACCGTCAACACTGCCGATGAAGTTGATGTTCACGCGGTCTTCGTTCTGACACTCGCGCTCAACCTCTGTCCAGCCTGCCTGCTGCTTACGCAGAGTCTCGATCATGTTGTCCAGATCAGCGTCCTGGATCTCGGCAACCGGCTTCTCAACTTCGATCTCTTCCAGACCTTCAACCTTCACTTCAGGATAAACTTCGAAGCTCGCGGTGAAAGAGAAATCTTCGCCCTGCTTGATCTCAGGAGCATCCATAGCAGGAGCACCCGCTGGATTGAGCTTCTCAGAGATGATCGCTTCGATAAAGTTGCGCTGCATGATATCGCCAGCGACATCGGCAGAAACAGCCTGACCATACATCTTACGAACAATGCTAAGGGGAGCCTTGCCCTGACGGAAACCATCGATGCGACGGGTCTTTGCCAGGTTACGCAGGCGGTTATTGATTTCAGCGTCAATCTTTTCCGCTGGAACAGTAATAGTAAGGCGACGGCCTAGGCCTTCAGTCGACTCTACAGAAACTTGCATCTTGTTACCTCGATTTACGGCAGCGTTCATCTCGCTGCTCACCAATTCGCTTCAGACAGAACTCTCTGCCTGGATTCCCCTCAATTGAAGGCAGTACCTGCCTTCAGAGCGTATGAAAATCAGACGCGCCATTATAGCGGCGCTTTGATCGCGAGTCGAGCCGTACACCGCTTTTTAACGGCCTGATTGCTCCTTGCTCGACACGAATAATTCGAGCGACTCTCACCCTTGTACCTGAAGTGGGGATCCCAGGTTCAGGATTCAACCCCTGAAACAGAAAAAAATAAAAAGCGAGATGCGATTAAGATGATCGGGCTCTGGTTAGCGAAGATGTAGATACAAAGCAGGGTAAAACCAAGAGAGATGGGGTGGCTAATGGGATTTGAACCCACGACAACCGGAATCACAATCCGGGGCTCTACCAACTGAGCTATAGCCACCATAGAGATGTGAGATAATGGCGCGCCCTACAGGATTCGAACCTGTGACCCACGGCTTAGAAGGCCGTTGCTCTATCCAGCTGAGCTAAGGGCGCCTGGTCGGTGAGGAGGGATTCGAACCCCCGACCCTCTGGTCCCAAACCAGATGCGCTACCAAGCTGCGCTACTCACCGTAATCTCATTGTCAGTAAAAATCAAGTTGGTCGGTGAGGAGGGATTCGAACCCCCGACCCTCTGGTCCCAAACCAGATGCGCTACCAAGCTGCGCTACTCACCGAACAAGCCAGAGCTAACTGACGGGGAAGAATCCTAGCCATTTCGCCTAGTTCGGTCAAACTTTTTTTTGCCTGTCCGAACTGTTTGTTTAAATGCCCAGCAGGATGGAGAAATAATCCTCCGCCAAAACGAACTATCAGCTTTTTATTCACAATTCTCCCCCTTTATTACAACATCTTGTACTGACAAGGCCCCCGAAAAATAGGACAATGCGCACTGATGTTTCACGGCCGAAAAGAAGACCCCCCATGCCTGCACAGCTCATTGATGGAAAAGCGATCGCTCAGCAAGTTAAACAAGGTATTGCCTCCGAGGTAAAAGAACGCCTCGCCCGGGGTGAACGTCCCCCCGGATTGGCAGTTATTTTGGTCGGTGATGATCCGGCCTCACAAGTCTATGTCGGCAGCAAGCGCCGCTCCTGTGATGAAGTCGGCTTTATCTCTAAGTCTGCAGACCTGCCTGAATCGGTCACCGAGGCCGAGCTTCTCAATGTGATTGAGGAGTTTAACCAGGACCCCAGTATCGATGGCATCCTAGTTCAGCTACCCCTGCCTGAGCATATCGACTCGGTGAAAGTCATCGAAGCGATTCGCCCCGATAAGGATGTGGATGGATTCCACCCCTACAATATCGGGCGACTGGTCCAGCGCAACCCGGCGCTGCGAGCCTGCACCCCGAAGGGGATGATGACCCTGCTTGAGTCTCTGGATGTGGAGATCCGCGGTCTCAATGCCCTGATCATCGGTGCCTCAAATATCGTGGGTCGCCCGATGAGCCTGGAGCTGCTGCTGGCGGGCTGCACCACCACGGTATCCCATCGTTTTACCAAGGATCTCGAATCCCATGTGCGTAACGCCGATCTGCTGATCGTTGCCGTGGGTAAACCCCAGATGATCCCGGGTGACTGGATAAAACCCGGTGCGATTGTGATTGATGTCGGGATCAACCGCCTGGAGAGCGGAAAACTGGTGGGAGATGTCGACTTTGAGTCCGCCAGCCAAAACGCCGCTTATATTACCCCGGTTCCCGGGGGGTTGGCCCGATGACGGTTGCCTCCCTGCTGGAGAACACCCTCATCGCCTGTCGGGACTACCATAGTTAACCGCTTCTATATAAGGGGAGTGCATCCCCCTTCCTCCACGCTCAAACTTTATATCCTACGGATACCCGTTTTGCACTACGCAGCATAGATGTCGTGGTCGCCCGACAGCGAGCAAAGGCCGTTCTCAGGCGGCTACCATCCTGATAGCCCTCTCCAGTTCGCAGTCCATTGCTCTCGCTACGTGCTTTGCAACTCCACCCTGCCTTCCACGGCATTGATACATCCTGTATTGCAGGAAACGGCCTTCCCCTGATACACAGGGAGGTGTGAATGCCGCGCTAGACAAGGGTGTAGTTACTCCCGGAGTAACGTAACGCGAGGGAGGGAGACTGAGCAGGAAAGGATTATCATGGATGATAATCGGCGTTAACGGCGTGTAATCCCTCGCGCCCCAGACCTCGCTTTCCCCTCATCTATCCTGGGGCTTAAAGAATAATCATCCATAACATTCGCTATGGCTACACAACGAATTAGCGATGATTTAAGGAGGCATAAGAATCGGAGGGCACACCCAGAATCGTTAGGCGACTGGGGGAGCTGAATCTCCCATATAGAGCGTATCAATAAAGAGAGAGGCAGGATGTCATTATACAACCTGCCTCTGGAAAGAACATAAGCCTTATATTGCTTGGCTATTTAATGCAAGTGTCAGTTAAAAAAGTAGACCCCAGGACCTTTATTGGATGTTTTAGTGACGCATTTTGTAAATACAACACTTGAATCAATTGCTACTGAGAACACTCCCACCCCTTCACAAGGATTTTGTACAGGATCTCCACCCGAAACTGAAAATGTTTGACAATCCCCCACGACCTCAATGGCTCTATCATACAAGTCAAACTTAGCTGAGACATTCTCAGGAGAGCATGAAACACTCGCATAGCTAGCCGAATTCAACAACATGAGCTGATGTTTTATCGCTGGATGCTCTCCGACCAAACTTGCACACTTGTTCTCGTTGTTGAAGCGCAAACACATATCACCTGTCAGTTGATCAACTTCTCGGATGATAAAGTTCCCAGTGCTTCTATTCTTACGGTGCTCCGTTGATCGTGTCCCAAGATCATACTGATACCCGTTAGCCAGCGTTACATATAGATGAACAGAGTTTATATCCTTTTTCGAAGACAGCTGAACTTTTGCTATCTTGTCACCAGCTGATACATCGGTGCTCAGTTCTTGACCATTGAATCCAATTTTGACACTTTTTATATCCAATGGACTATTACCGGAATTAAGAGTCATTTGATCACAGCTTTGCTGTGGATTTTTAGTATTGCCTGAGAGCAAATACATAGACCATCTACGCTGTCCCTCAGGAACTTTGGTAAAAGAGCATTTAGTACTAGCATATGTTGTATGTATCGTTCCGAGACATAAGATAAATAGCAAACAAGATCTCAAAAGACTCGTACCAAACCGAGCATTGTTAGTAAGCAGCATTTTTAATTACCTGAAAGTAAAAACAAAAATAAATTTAGTTCAAATGGATCCATTTATAATCATGATGGTGCTAATGGAGAGTTAATTAGCACCATCATCAATCTTCAAATGAATCCGAAAAGGTTTCGAGTGAATCAATAATCACTTGATTTCGCGAGGACGTTTAAAATGGACTTTAAACGCAGCGAAAATTAAGTATACCTAATCATTTATTGTACAAAAAGCACTTTTTGAAAAGCCTTGCCGAATAATCTGAAAAGGCCCGGGAAACCAGCATTACATCGATCCGGTGACGATTGCGGCCGCTAGTAAATGCGCCACTGGTACAAGCCCAGTCCTAAAGATGTCAGTATTGTTCCAATGGCAAGTCTTCGTTTGACTGGACTCGGCAGTAAGAAGATGCTGCGATCTGGTGCGCTAACCAAGTCATTGCCAGTCGCTGTCTGTGCAATCGAAGCTTTGAACCATTGAGCATTCACCCTGGCTCACCTAATCTTAGAGTTAACCACTAAGAGGATGCCATGATTCAGTTTACCTCCTTAATCATCGCTGGGTTCGCGGCCCTCACCCTGAATAGTTTCACTGCATTTGCCACTTCACTGGGAGACTCAGAAAAGCCTAGAGTTGCGCCAGAGCCACTCACCATTCTGACCGCGGAGATCCCTCCCCTGTTGGGAGAGAAGAATGCGATCATGACCGATATCACCCGCGCTGCTTTCAAGGCCAGCGGGATCCAGACCAAATTTGTTTCTCAGCCTGTGGTTCGGATCACCCGCTCCCTGACCAAACAAAAGTATTGTCTCGCCACCGGTAGTCGCAACTGGTTCGAAACCACCGAGCAGAAGAACAAGATATTTATCAATATCTACAACACCGATCTGCACTTTTTCTATCTCAAGCAGCGCTTTCCAGACGGATTAATATATCACCAGCTTAAAGAGCTGGCCGGACTCAAGATAGGTGTGCTGCGAAGCCCCCTTTTCTTGGTGCATTTTCAGGGCAGCCCGCTATTACCCAATATCTACTATTCAAACACCATGGAGCAAAACCTGAGAAAGACCTACCTGGGGCGGGTCGATCTGTTTATCGCCTCCGCTCTCACCGGCTGGATGCTGATCGATGCGATCTACCCACAGAGCTCAGATCAGTTTGAGATGGATCCGAAATCGCTTTTCTACGCCTCGGGTGACCTTGTCTTTCTCAGAGAGTGCCAACAACATATACAAGATTTCAAACAAGGCTTGGCACAGATAAAAGCCAACGGAAGCTACCAACAGATCCTAAGGCACTACTATGGCCCCCATCAGATCCCTCCCGGGGTATTCGCCAAAGATTAGGCTCTGTTGGTTTCGGTATCAGATATAATGGCGACCATCCCCTGCGGCCTCCATTAATAACGATATTGGAACATAATAATGAACTACCAAAATCAGGTTTCCTATCAATCATTGAAAGATAAAGTAGTTGTCATCACAGGTGGTGCGAATGGGATCGGCGAGGAGCTGGTTCGAGCCTATGTTAGCCAGGGCTCAAAGGTTGCGTTCCTGGATTTTGATAAGAAAAGTGCTGAACTGCTTGCCTCAGAGCTGGGCTGTTTATTTCTGTACTGTGATGTGACCAACACTTCACAGCTCAAAGACTGTTTTGCACAAGTTGCAGCCAATCTTGGGGATGTTGATATCCTGATCAACAACGTTGGCTGTGATGACCACCATAAGCTTGAAGATATAACCGAGGAGTATTTCGACAACCGGATCAACATCAACCTGCGCCACCAGCTTTTTGCCATTCAGTGTGTCATTGAGGGAATGGCCAAAAAAGGCTCGGGATCCATCATCAACATGGGCTCGATTAACTGGATGCGTGGTCGCCCCGGGCGGGTTTGCTACTCACTCTCCAAGGCTGCGATCAACGGCTTTACCCGAACTCTGGCTCAGGAGCTTGGCGATCGCGGCATTCGGGTCAACAGCCTGGTTCCCGGGGCGATCCGCACCGCGAAACAGGATTCAATGTGGGCCGAGCTGGATCCTACCCAGATCGACCGGTTTATTGAACTCCAGGCTCTCAAGATCCGCCTGGATGGCACCCACTGTGCCAGGCTCGCTCTTTTTCTTGGCTCTGATGAATCCTGCGGCTGCACCGGTCAAAACTATATCGTCGATGCAGGACTTACGTTGAACTAAGGCTCGTACTACGAACTTCATATATATTCTGCAGATGGCTGTTTGCCACTATGTGGCAAGTGTCGGTCTTGCCCGACCGGCAAGCAAAGGGGCAAACGCCTTTCCCCTTTGCAATCCCCTGGCGCCCCGGACCTCGCTGAGTCTTCGGCTTCCCTAAGGATTAAGGCACAGCTTATCATGGATGATATCCGCGATGAAAAGGCATCCAGTACATGGACGTACTGTTTGCCTGTACCTCTGCGAATTTGAAACTTGAAGATGAAGAAAATACCAGGGTGCCGTAGGTACAAACTGCTGACCGCAGGTCAATCTATCCAGATTCGCTTTGTACCAATAGCGAGTTTGGTGGCATTGCATGCAGCTAATATTGTGGCTTCGCCACAGAATATGTCGGGGCGCCGACAGCGCCTGACTTTTGTACCGGCAAAAGTCAGCAAAACCTCCCTTCGCAAGATGAGTCCCTCCATCAAGCTACGGTATGCCTCGAAAAGAGCACAAATCCCCTACGGTTCGCCTCAACGCTCGCTCACGGGGTTTAAACTCCCCTTTGATTCGCACCGAAGGGTCACGTTGGTGTTTGAGATTGAAGGATATGGATATCCTGAAAGCAGGGTCGAGCCATGGATGGCTCGTTTCTGCGTACCTCATAAAACCAGTGGCTCTGAGGATCAACGCGAATCGGGGGGCGCCCTCGGGGTTGTTAGGGGGACTGGGTGAGCAGTCCCCCTAACCCGCAGTCCGCGGCCGGACAATTGTGCCACAGGCACAAATACTCTGTCCGAAGGACACATGGCTAAAGTTCACTTTGTATCAAAAGCGAACTTTTCAGATATCCTGCGAATAGCCTTTTTGCAGCTGCGCTGCATTATTGCCGGGAAGCCGGCAGCACATTACTTTTGTACCGCCAAAAGTAATCAACCTCAGATCTGCATAAGCGCTTCCTTTTCAAGCCGAGACATTCGGATGCTCGGCTTCTTTTCCTGGAAGGTATATGCAATGAGGCCAGCAAGGAGATTCACCATAAAGCTGACGCAGCTACGATGCCGTGAGTGTTCTATCTGAGAGATGTTCTTCAGCTGATCAAAGACGGTTTCAATGATGAAGCGTTTGCGAAGCATCAGCTTATCCCATAGCCGCATCAACTTTGGTTTCATATTCTTCCTGATGCTGGTAATTAATGTGACCCCTTGGTCTGCCAGCTCTTCTGCAAGTGGTCCTGAAATATAGCCTTTATCTCCATAGAGTGAACCCCAGAGCTGCTCGCACATTTCAGGAAGAGGAGTTCTGTCATCAACATTGGCTGGGGTTAATTTGACCGAGATAACACCACCTTGATCATTGATAATAAGGTGCAATTTAAATCCATAAAACCACCCCATGGTTCCTTTGCCACGCTTGGCTGCACCTTCAAATACTTGATGTCGAGGGATGCGAAGGTTATGGCAAACCTGAAGTTTTGTTGAGTCGACGAATGCAATCCCAGTAGGTTTTGCTTGTCTGTGGGTGAGATAGGAGCACAAAGGGATCAGGGTCGCTTGCATCAATTTCAACATCCGAGTGTAACTCACCAGGCCGGGGAACTCACTTTTCCAGTACTTACAGACAAACTGAAGATAATAGGATTTAAAGTCTCGGAAGCCCAAGCGATGAAATGCGATGACGATGGTCATCACTTCACTGACAGCCAGGCGAGAGGGTCTGTTCCGCTGCTTCACACCTAAGGAGATCTGCTGTTTTTGCCAAGCGGGTAGAAAGACCTGACAGAAATCATCGACATCAACGAAAATAGCTTCTAAATTGATCATGCCCAAGCTCCTTGGCGATTGATGGTTCTGGACAAACGATCAGATCGCAGCTTGAGCTTTTAGTTCCCCTCTTATGCGCAGCTCAGGTTAATCAAAAGCTCCCTTCGCGTGATGGGTCCCTCCATCAAGCTCCGGTGCTCGGCATCCTGCCTCGAAAACAAAAATAGTGGGTTTATCGTTCGCCTCAGCGCTCGCTCACGGGGAGTTACTTCCCCTTTGATTCGTGCCCGAAAATCATAATGCGAGTGAAGCCGAATGGCAGGACGCCATGAGTACATAGTCACGCCAAGGGAGGAGTCTCTCCCGGAGAGACAGAGCGAGAGATAGGGATATCGAACTAGGTAGGCATATCATGGATGGTATGCGACGTGTCTATGCTGAGTATCAAGGAGTAAGTGATTTTCAGGATCTCCACGAATCGAGAGGCACCCTAGGGGTTGTTAGGGGAACTGGGTGAGCAGTCCCCCTGACCCGCAGTCCGCGGCCGGACAATTGTGCCACAGGCACAAAACAGCCGCTGGCAGGGCAAATCAACCTAAAACGGCAGGCCAAAAAACCTTGAGAACTCGCACCACTGTCGGCGAAGCTCAGTCAAATCCCCTTTGACAAACCGGATGCTGTCCCCGGGTTTGGCCTGAGCCAAGGCAGGTAGATCGACTCGTGCCACGCAGCCAAGCTTGGGGTAGCCACCCAGGGTTTGCCGATCGCTCAACAGGATGATCGGCTGACCATTGGCCGGAAACTGGATCGCCCCAAGCTCAATCGCCTCAGAGATAATCCCCCCCACCTCAGCGCTCACCTCTGGTCCCTGCAACCGGCATCCCATGCGATCCGAGGCCTGACTGACCCGATACTCCCCCCCATAAAATGACTGCTTCTCCTCATCAGTAAACAGTGTCTGCTGATAGGACTCAATCACCCTTAGCTTAAGCGGCTGGCTGTAATCTGGAATATATCGCCAGGGCACGCTTCGGCCAGCCTTTTGACCATGGCCATCACCGACCGCCAGGCGATCCCCGGCCTGAAGAGGCTCTCCATCTGCCAGCCCACCAAGCTGGTTGCGGGTGACGGTTGCACAGCTCCCAAGCACAGGCTCAATCTCAAAGCCCCCCTCAACGGCCAGATAAGCGCGCAAGCCATGACGAGCATATCCCAAACTAAGCTGTTGACCGGCTCTTAGGATAAATGTCTGCCAGGGCTCAATGGCGCGATCCCCGATCCGCCCATGCATATCGGCACCGGTCAGCACACACAGCATATCCCGGTGTGCCATAAACACGCTGCGTCCCAGGGTGAGCTCGACCTGAGGGGCGCCGATGGGGTTTCCAAGAAGATGGTTCCCCCAGCAAAAAGCGTTCAGATCCATCGCGCCCCCCTGGCTGAGCCCGGCGCGAGCCACTCCAAAGCGCCCCAGATCCTGAACCTGGCTCAGTACCCCGGGGTGAACTACTTCCAGCTCGGACATATCTCACCTCCCAGCGCCACAAACTCAGCCCTATCGATCGGCTTAAACTTCACTGTGTCTCCCACCTCAAAGGGGCTCATCGGCGAGCTTCCGGGATCAAACACTCGTTGCGGGCAGTTACCTATGATCTGCCAGCCACCTGGTGAACGGCTTGGATACACGGCAGTTTGCTGATCGGCGATCCCGACACTTCCCGCCGGAATCACCAGCCGGGGTTCATCATGGCGTGGCGTGGCAATCTTGGGGGAAACCGAGGCCAGGAAGGCAAACCCGGGCGCAAAACCGATGGCACACACAGTGTATTGCTGCAGGCAATGGTATTCGATCACCTGTTCAATGGATAAGCTGTAGCGTTTGGCTACAGGCTCAAGATCCGGTGCCACCTCGGGATGATAATAAACCGGCAGCTGGAGCTCTTTGCCCGATACATTAGAAGGCTCATCAAGCAGCTCCCAAGCCCGGATCCCCTGAACCAGGGTTTCATAGTCCACTCGCCTGGGATGATATTGAACCATCAGGGAGCAGTATGAAGGGATCAGCTCAACCAGGGCGCCAGCATAGCGGGCTTCGAGGTAGTTTGTGAGCTGGACGATTTTGTGGGTCAGGGAGATCTCTATCTGCTCCCCCAGATAGACCATCAGGGCTACCTCAGAGACAGGCTGGATCTTAATCATTTTTAGCCATAAGCCCCCTGAGCTCACTGATAATTTCCATCGAAGCCCGGTTATCACCATGAACACAGATTGTATCGGCCGATAGCTTAAGAGACTGGCCCTCGATACTGGTCACCCTGCCTGCGGCAAGCTCAACCACCTGGCGTTTTATCTGCTGTGGATCCTGATATACACTGCCGGTTTGCCCCCTGGGAGCCAATGCCCCATCCGCGCTGTAGGCTCGATCAGCAAATGCCTCGCAGAGCAGCGAGACCTGGTAATCACGCGCCAAATCACTATAGGCCCGGTTATCGGATCGCGCCAGGATCATCAGAGGCAGAGGCTCTTTTCGCTGCTGGTTCAACGCGGCAATCGCCTTGAGAATCGCCTCGAAGATCTCGGGACGCGCCATCATATCGTTATACAGAGCGCCATGGGGCTTTACATAGCTCACATGAGAATCATAAAGGGTACAGATGCCATCCAGGGCCCCTACCTGATAGACCAACAGCTGGGTAATGGAGGGTAACGCATGGGGAATGCTGCGCCGGCCAAATCCGGGCTTATCTTCATAGCCAGGATGCGCCCCGATCTGCACCCCGTGCCGAACCGCCAGCTCTACGGTTTTCGCCATGGTTTGAGGATCCGAAGCATGAAAGCCACAGGCGATATTCGCCATATCGATCCAGGGCATCACCTGCGCATCCTCTCCCATCGCCCAGAGTCCAAAGCTCTCACCCATGTCGCAGTTTAATCTCATCAGCCATCCTTGATTCACAGCACACAACCCTGACTATACCCTTCCTTTTTTTATCGATTCAAGGGGGGAATCTCACGCAACCAAAGTAAAAAACGATACGGCTCCCTTCAAGGTTCCCCTGGCAACTCAGAGGTGGAGCGGCTTCATCAGATCAACAAGCGAGTACTGCCCCGGGGAATGATCTCATACCCCACATCGACCACCTCTCCCCGATACCCCTCCTCTTCGCTGAGTCTGAGCATCATCTGCGCCGCAGCCTCCGCCACCCGATCCGTATTGAGATTGACACTACTGAGCGAATGAGGCGACAAGTGTGCGCTGAGTGGGAAATCGCCAAATCCCATCACACTGAGTTGCCTTGGGATCTCAATCTCCTTATCAAAGGACTCCATCAACACCGCGGTGCCAATATCATCGTTGGAAGCAATGATCCCATCCAACCCCCGATCTTTCACCAGGGTACGAGTCAAAAAATTACGCGAGGTCTCAAAAGTATTATCACTTCGGGGCATATCCAGGATAATCGGCGGGTGCTCCCCAAACTGGCGTACCGCTTCCAGATAGCCGGCGCTGCGCTTTTGCGCCCGTATATCATCCTTGAGTCGCACAGTGAAGTAAGCCACCTTAGAGCATCCGGATTCATAGAGATAGCGAGCCGCCTCAAAGCCTGCCTTGAAATGATCCAGGCCAACCTGAGCCGGAAAATCATCTCCACCCACTTCCCACATCTGGACCACGGGGATCCCACTGGACTTAAGCAGCTTCAGGGTATTGGGTGTATGCTCCAAGCCGGTCACCGCGATCACCGCGGGAGACCATTCAAGCATGGATCGGATCTGCTGCTCCTCCTTTTCAAGACAGTGATCATGGGAGGCGATCTGTAACTGATAACCAGCGGCACTGATCCGTTTTTCAATCTGCTGCAAAGTTCGGCCGAAGATGATATTGGCAATGGAGGGAACCACCACGGCCATGGTGTGACTTCGCCCACCGGTAAACTGACTGGCGATCCTGTTGTGCACATATCCCAGCTCATCGATTGCTTGGCGAATTTTGCTGCCACTTTTCTCAGAAACCTTGTGGGGATGGCGCACATATAAAGAGACAGTAGAAGGTGAGACGCCGGCCAGCGCAGCTACATCATCCAGTTTGACAGTTTGTTTGGTTCGTTTTCGCATGAATAATTACTGTATTTACCGTTCGTTCTGAATTGAATTTCAGAAAATAAGCCACGACAGCCAGGCCCCAAACCAAGAGCAGCAATATTGGATAATGCCATGACACCGGGCCCGGCTTCGCAACCCCCAAAGGCGAAAGGGTGATATAGATGCTGACCAGAGCTGCAACAATCAAGGTACTGACCAGGCGGGCATATCGCCAGGGACGCATCGGGATCTCGGGACGCATGGCTCTGGGCTGATAACTCCGCTGAGGGCGGTAGTGGCCAAAAAACCACATCATCCCAACCTCAATCACAAACAGCAATCCCATCACATGAATAAAATTGAGAGCAAAGTAGCGCTTGAGAAAAAAAGTGTAGCTTCCATAAGCCAGCAAGTGGAACACCAGTACCCACTTGGCCGCCAGCGCGGGAACATGCCGGGTCAAAAAGCCCATCAATACAATACAAATGATCGGGACACTGTAAAATCCGGTCGCCTTACGCATCAGCTCAAAAATACCACTGGAAGCATGTAGCAGCAGTGGGGCTATCGCAATCGAGATAATCGCGATAACCAACGAGGCCAGCTTACCGACCCACACCAGCTTTCTTTCATCGCGACACCCGCTTAGCGGCTGATAGAGATCCAGAGTAAACAGGGTCGCTCCCGAGTTGATAATACTATTAAAATGACTCACTACGGTACCAAACAGAGCCGCTGCAAACAGCCCGCTCAGCCACCAGGGCAGAAGTGCCTGTACCAGAGTTGGATAAGCAACATCCGGATGGGGTAATCCCCCTCCAAAAAGATTAAAGGCGATGAGACCCGGCAGAACCAACACCAGAGGGAGCAGCAATTTAAAACAGCCCGCCAGAAGTACCCCCTTTTGCCCCTGTGCCAGCGAGCTTGCCCCCAGGGCCCTTTGAATAATCATCTGGTTGGTGCACCAGTAAAAAAGATTCACCACCAGCATGCCGGTAAAGATAGTCGAGAAGGGAACGCTGGCCTGAGCACCACCGACCGCATTGAGCTGTTGCGGATGTTGCTGCAAAAGCATCCCGACTCCCCCGAGAAAAGAGCCATGCCCCAGGGCAATCAGCCCCAAAACCGGGATCAGCAGCGCCGCAGCAAGCAGGATCACACCGTTGATCGTATCGGAAACCGCCACCGCCTTCAGACCTCCAAATACTGCATACAAGCCTGAAACCGTCCCCATCACCGCACACAGGATTGCGATCGAACTCTCATAAGAAAGCTGCAGGGATTGGTGCAGACCGAACATCTTATCCATGGTGATCGCCCCGAGGTAAAGACCCGAAGGGTTGACCATCAGGGTATAGCCCACCAGGAACATCAGGCTCACCATCCGCCGGGTCGTGGCATCAAAACGCTCTTCAAGAAACTCCGACATGGTGCTGATCCCACGCCTCAGGTAACGGGGCAGGAAAAACAGAGCCATCACTATGGTTGCCAGCGCCGCCGTGCTCTCCCAGGCTAACCCACTGATATCAAAGCGATAGGCATTGCCATTAAGCCCCACCAGCTGCTCGGCCGAAAGGTTAGAAAGCAGCAGGGAGCCCACAATAAAGGAGGCACTCAGCCCCCGCCCGGCCAGGAAAAAACCGCTCACCCCATCCTCACTAACCCCTTTGGTCTTTTGATAGGAATAGAGCGCTACGATAAAAACGAAGAGCAAAAAGGAGCCAATTGTTACTGCTGTTTCTGGCATGTAGTTATCCGTTCCTCAGGAGGCCGACGAGGTTTAAATCAAGGAGTTAACAGATAGAAAACAATATCACTCAATACTACAAAATCTGTGATAAGACCCGGTTAGAACCCAGTCTCTATTAATCCAGCGGGGCCGGATCATATAAATTTTTTAATCCCTGCGCCCGTAAAAACCTTAAAAAATGTCAGGTAATTCTCTCAATCGTGATCAAGCTAACAAAAACAGGCAGTACTGAAACAAAAATCGTATCGTTACGAGTCTTGGTGAGGGCTCAGCGGCGGCATGAGAGACACACAGGTGTCAGCAAAGACAGGAGTCTGACTTCAGTTATCTGTGTTTCATTGCCGCCCGGCATGCTTGAGTACAAAGCCATTTTGAAGCGACCCAGGAAGAGCAACAGCCACAGGTGAAGGGTTGTAAGGAGATTTGAGCCGAAATGATGGCTGGAGGTCACTCGATGATAAGTGACCCGGGGATTTTATCTGGCACCTGAGCTGCGGCTGCCAAAATCGATATCCTAAGAAGAGACCTCCCTTGAGATAGCAACGGCTCACCCGAATGGGCAGTTGCTATCTCAAGGCCTTGCTGCGGCGCGGATCCAACACCTGCCGCCGGATAGCTCCATTTATTGCTACGAAGTGCTTCGCAACTCACAGAGGATCTGCTCATAACGATCCTCATCCAACCGATATCCATAATGCCAGATGAGCAGGGTGATAAGCGCCAACACCCCGGGATAGACAAACATCAGCAGCTTGATGCCCACCAGTGTCTCGGCGGTTTGCAACACATTTGGCACATAGCCCACAAAAGCGAGCACGACACCGGGAACCAGACCTGCGATCGATTGAGACAGCTTACGGCTGAAGATAAAAAACGAGTACACCATCCCCTCGGTACGCATCCCGGAGCGCCACTGTCCATACTCAACCGCATCCGATGCAATGGCCCAGCTCAGACTGTTGATCAGGGCGCTGCCGAAAAATGCCACGCAGGAGAAAAAGATAAAGCCGAAGTGATTGTGAATAAAGAAGTAGTTCACCAGATCCCCGGTCGCCCAGATGGCGCAACCAAGCATGAAGGTGAGCTTCTTGCCGTAGGTCTTCGATAGCCAGGGCACACAGGCTACTCCTAAAAATACACAACCGATACTGAAAAATCCCATATAGGGCAGCAAAGAGATATCTTTTAGGACGTACTGCAGGTAGTAAACCTGGACAACCAGCTTGACGTTAAAGGCGGAGAAGGTAAATAGACTCGCCAGGCAGAGCAGCAGCAGGGGGGTGTTGCCAAGCAGGGCGCTAAACGCCTTCTTAAACTCAACCTGTGGCTGCACCTTTTCTATCACCACATTGTGCTCACGCACATTGGCATAGCACCACAGCTGCAACAATACCCCACTCAGGGCGAAGATGCTGACGACTATCATAGCGCCCTCGGATGAGGTTGGCATCATGCTGGTCAGGGGGACAAACAGGACCGTGGTGATCAGTAGTGCCAGGTTTGAGCCCCCCTGGCGAAACGCCGACAGCTGAGCCCGCTCCACAGGATCCTGAGTCATTGCCGGGATCATCGAGCCATAAGGGATATTCACTATGCTGTAGATGAGGCCAAACAGCATATAGGTCAGATAGGCCCATACCAGGTTACCTGTGACACTCAGCCCCGGATTATAAAAGGAAGCAACGGTGGCAAGCCCAAGGGGGATCGCTCCAAACAGGATAAAGGGGCGAAACTTACCACGTTTGCCGAGGCGGCGGCGTTTATCAACCCAGGTACCGACACTAAAGTCGGTAAAGGCATCGAAGATCTTGGTAAAGAAGAACACGCCACCCGCAGCGGCAGGATGAAGACCCAGGCTATCTGTGTAGAACTTAAGCAGGTAGATCTGCCCCAGATCGTACATAAAGCCGTTTCCCACATCCCCTACCGCATAGGCCAGCTTTTCTCTCAGAGTCAGGGGGACTGATGTCGGTTGGCCATAAATAGTTCCTCTTGGTTGCCAAACAACGACGCAGCCTCATGCTGCGTCAATAGCTCACTAGACGCTTAAACGACGCTGCTCAAGATCATTGATGATCTCGCTGTAACGTTTCTCATTGAGGCTATAGAAAAGGCCCATGGCGAGGGCGGTCAGCAGCGCCAGAGCGCCCGGATAGATAAAGATCAGCTGCCTTAAGCCCTCCACGGTATCGGAGGTCTGCTCCACGTTGGGCACATAACCGATAATGCTCAGCATCGCCCCCGGGAAAAAACCGGCCAATGCCTGGGACATCTTGCGGAAAAAGGTAAATCCGGTATAGATGGTACCCTCGGAGCGTACTCCGGTACGCCACTCACCAAACTCGACAGTATCCGACACTAGCGCCCAGTTAAGGCTATTCACAAACGCAGTGCCAAAAAAGGCCAGGCAGGAGAACAGCACAAAGGTCACCGGGGAGTTTCCATACAGAAAATTGAGCAGATCACCCACCACCCATAGTGCCAGGCCACCGAGATACACCGACTTCTTGCCGTAACGGCGCACCACCGAAGGCACCAACAGTACCCCAATCAACACACAGCCCATGCTAAAAAAGCCCATGTAGGACATCAGCTCGGTGTTATGCAGTACATACTGGGTATAGTAGATCTGGATCGCGAGCTTGATGTTAAAACCCGCCAAAGTGCACAGGTTAGCGATGCACAGCACAAACAAAGGCTTATTCCCGGCGATCGCCTTAAAGGATTGCAACAGGCCGGGACGGCTAGCCGCGGGCTCTTTTACCGCCTCCACGTGATACTCGCGGACCCCTCGATAGCACCACCACATGCAGGCCAGCCCCACCAGAGCAAACACGCTGGATGCCAGGATATAGCCCAGTTGAGGGTTGGAGTCAAACAGCTTGAGAATCGGCACAAAACCCACGGTTGTCAGCAGCAAACCTATGGTTGCCCCCCCCTGACGCCAGGCTGCCAGTTGTGCCCTGTCATCCACGTTCTTGGTCATCGCCGGCACCATGGCGCCGTAGGAGCAGTTCATCAGACTGAAGAACAACCCGTAGAGCATAAACAGGATAGTCGCGACTATGGTTTTGCCTGTGATACTAAAATCTGTGCCGATAAAATTAGCGATCGCCAACAGGGCAACCGGGAAGGAGGCATAGAGAATAAAGGGACGAAACTTGCCCTTAGGTCCAATGCGCCGACGCGAATCGAGGATAAGACCTGTGCCGATATCGGTAAAAGCGGTAAAAAACTTAGCCACCAGAAAAATGGCACCACCATAGGCTGCCGGGATCCCCAGCACGTCGGTGTAGAATTTGAGCAGGTAAAGGGTGCCGATATCCAGTAGCAGATTCGATCCCAGATCCCCCATACCGTAGGAAAATTTCTCACTGAAAGCTAACCGGCGTCCGGCCGGTTTGTCGCAGCTGTGATTCATCTTCAGTCTCCGTTGAGGATGCCCCGCTGAGGCATCAGATTAAAGGGTTAGTGAACGGGTTTAAGGCTCCCTGCCCTGGGCCTCTCATCAAATAAGTGTCTGTTTGACAGCTTAAAAAGACACAAATGACCATCAAGACCCCAATAAATGTCAACTTTCGAAACAACTTAACCAATATCAATCACAATGACTGTGACATGAGCCTCACAAAGCCCACTTAATGTCCATAAATGTTCATGAAATTGTATTTTTGTGGCCTGACCAACACCTATGCTTGGTAGTCAGGTGAGCTGGAGGGTGACTCAGGTGATCTTGAGCATGAATCGGGTTTACCCTAGAGCATTTTTGTGTAATCCGGGTAGTTATTCGCGCCTCTCAAGTTCAAGTGCAGCTTTGAGCTTTGTTAAGCTGGCCTTCTGCAGCAAGGATGCTGCAGTAGAGCAACATGGATGTGACTTGCGAGTCAGCGATCAAAGTCAAAGCTGCTTTCATGAGATGAACCGGTTTATCCGGAAAAGGCCCTAGCAGGCGTATTGAGGTAAGAGCCAAGCCGGCGGGAGAAAGGATGCAAAGTGGCAGGAGTTATGATGAATAAGAACTGTGACTTGCGTGGCTAAGATTGGAGCAGTAACTGAACGCTATTGAATCAAACGCTCCCTGGCGTGATAAACCGTTTCGAATAGCCCTGACTGTTCAGGGCTTTCGAAACGGTAGGTAACTCCTAACCAGTCACCTGGTTACTGGATGCTATTTCGCATTCACATCCAGCAAACCGGCGGCAACCGCCGGAGCCAATCCGGGAGCAAGCGGCAAGCGAGGGATCACCAGGCAGTGCAGCAGGTGATAGATATCCTGTTTACCATCCCAAACCTTGGTGGTGACCTCATTGTTGGTATCCAGCTCTTGCCACCAGGAGCCATTTTCGAAGTCCATCAGATATTTATCGCAGTAATCCCACCACTTCTGATACCAGGCCTCATATTGGTGATCACCGGTCACTGTAAACAGGGCATAAGCGGTACCCATCGCTTCAACAATCGGCCAGCGAACGCGCTCACGAACAATCGGGTTGCCATCCCAGTCCACAGTGTAGACAAATCCATCGGCCCCATCGGGTGCCCAGGCATCACGGATAGTGGCATCAAACAGCCCCTTGGCATCTTCCAGCAGCCACTGTGGAGCCGTTTCACCCCGAGCTTGCAGGGCTGCGCGCAGGTGCAGCATCAGGCGCCCCCACTCGATCCAGTGACCCGGGGTTCCGCCATAGGCGCGGAAGCGGTGCGCCGGAGTCTCTTTGTTGTAATCACGAATTGGATTCCAGTTGGTATCAAAGTGCTCGTTCACCCGGTACTCACCGGCACGCGCCACATCATGGATGATGACAGAAGAGATGCGCAGAGCACGGTCCAGCCACTTACGATCCGCCGTCACATCATAGACAATCAGGAAGGCTTCAACGGCGTGCATGTTGGCATTACCGCCCCGGTAGTCTTCGGTCTTGCTAAAGGACTCATCCCAGGACTCAAGACACATCTGCTCTTCTTCGCTCCAGAAGTACTTCTCGATCACTTCGATCGCATCATCCAGCAGTTTAGGTGCATCCGGATGACCTGTGGTTACCGCACTGGCAGCCCCCAGCAGGACGAAGAAGTGCTGATATCCCTGCTTGGATGCATCCAGGACACCTTCATCATTGACGCAGGCATACCAACCACCATGCTGCTGATCACGCAGCGGGCCATTGAGGGCCTTGATGCCATGTTCAACCAGGGCTAACGAACCGGGTCTGCCCATTCCGGCAGCAACTGAGTAGCAGTGAAGCATCCGCGCGGTGATCCACAGATGAGTGCCGACATCCTCGCGAACCTGCCCCATATTCCCCAGCCAGCCGAATCCGGTCGGAACTGCAGATTTTTTACCAAAGTCAAAAATACGATCGGTCTCTTGTTCGAGCCAGCGGTTGTGGGTCAGGGTATTAAACCATTTGTTCATCTTTTGATATCCTTTCATTTCTTAGGGTTATAGTTCAGTTCTATTCAGGTTTTAGTTCAGTTTTATCTCATGGCTACAAAACTTCAGGCACTCTCCTGAGCACGGATCGCTGCCACCTTCTTGCCAAACAGCAACTGGCAGATAATCAGCAACCCAAAGCTCGAACCCAGCACCCAGGCAGCTGGCAGATCCGCCGCCCCTTTAATCAGCATCGAGCCCGATGCAATCAGCAGGATAAACACCAGCTTACGGAATACCGCCACCGGCATTCTCTTATGAACCCACTGGCCCACCAGGCTACCCAGGATCATGGTTGGGATCGAAAACATGACCAGCTTGACCGTAGACACTGTCAGGATCCCGCTGGTTACCAGACCCGAGATAATAATGATGTTGTTGGCGGTAAAAAAGGCGTTCAGGGTGCCGCGAAATGCTGCCGGACCAAGATTACGCAGCATGCCATAGATCACCACAGGTGGACCATTGGTAGAGAATGCTGCGCCCAGGGCACCGGCAATCGCTCCCATGGGTGCCGCGATCCAGCGCCGGTCATAGATAGGCAGCTTGGGGATAAACAGGCTGTAGAAGGAGTAGAGGATCAAAAATGCCCCCAGTCCTATCTTCATCAGATCATCCGGCAGGTAAGACAGAGCATACAAGCCAACCGGTACCCCCAGCGCCGAAAACAATATCAGCACCGCAGAGGATCGCCAATCCACCTCCTTGCGCGACAGCCAGGTTGCATAGATGGCGGTGACCGTCCCCACAATCACCGACATGGGTGCCGCCATCTTAACCGGAAGCAGCAGGGTGATGAGGGGCATCGAAGTTAATCCTCCACCAAAGCCGGCACAGATACCGACAAAGGTGTAGGAAAACATCAGGCCTGTCACAATCAGCACTGTGCCAACGGATAGCAGGACCCCCTCCGGGGTATAGATAGAGAAAAAGCTCATTACATCAGCTCCATTAAGACTCAAATATCATCGGATAACCGACTTACTCCTGCCCATCGATGACAGAAAAGTGATGCTCGGTACGGTGTTGATAGGTTTCACCCGGTTGCAACACCACATCACAGAAGTGAGGCTGGTGAATGCTATCGGGAAACGCCTGGGCCTCGAGGCAGAAGCCTGCAAAGGCACGATAGATCTCACCTCCTTTACCCTCCCAGTGCTTATTGGAGAGCTTAAAGCCGTTATACAGCTGAACTCCGGGCTGGTTGGTCAGGACCCGCATCACTCGCCCCGAATTTGGCTCAGTGACTTCGGCCGCAAACCGCAGCGATTCACTGTCGCGACGCAACACATAGTTAATATCAAAGTCGCGATCGGGCCGTCTGGCCATCGCCTCCCCGAGGCAGGTGGCCTGCCGGAAGTCAAACGCACTGCCTGCCACACTCAGGACTTCACCTGTGGGCAAAGAGGTGGCCGGATCGGTGGGAGTGATAAAATCGGCATTGATCTGCAGCTGATGCTGGCAAATATCCTGCCGCTGACCACTCAGGTTGTAGTAACTGTGGTTGGTCAGATTAACCACTGTGGTGCGATCGCTATGGGCGCTGTAGTCAAACACCAGACGATTGTCATCGGTCAGGGCAATCCGATGAGTCACCCATAGCTCCCCCGGATACCCCTCCTCACCATCGGCAGAAACTCGTGAGAACAGGATGCCGTCACCATCGACCTCAGAGCGCCACACATACTTATCAAAGCCACGCACCCCACCATGCAGGTGCTGACCGGTGGGCGCCTCATTGCAGGCAAGCTGATACTCCTGCCCCTTGAGCGAGAAGCGCCCCCCACCGATACGGTTGGCGCAGCGTCCGGCGATGGCCCCGAAAAAGGGGTGTCCTGCCTGATAACTGGCCAGCTCATCAAAACCCAGTACGATATCCGCCAGCTCACCGTTTCGATCCGGCACCCATAGCTGGGTGATGATGCAACCATAGTCGGTTACACACAGCCGCAGGCCGTTTTTGTTGGTTAGTGTATAGAGACTCACTTCCTGTCCCTGATGTTCACCAAAAAAATGCTTCGTTATCTGGGTCATGAGTCGGTCCTAGTTTGAGTGACTTACGGAGTTAAAATCTGCAGCCTTGCCCTGGCTGCCAAACAGGCGGATCTTCTCCACTACCTTGTCACGCATCACCTCACGTCCCCGTCCGAGGGAGACCGCCAGGGTTACCTCATCCGGGTTAGCCTGAAGTATCTCATTGACCCCCTGGGTAAACGCCTGACGCAGCTCGGTATCCACATTGATCTTGGCAACGCCAAGGGAGATCGCTTCACGCACCTGATCATCGGGAACCCCGGAGCCACCGTGCAGTACGATAGGCTTTTGGATCTCATCGCGGATCTCCTTGAGGCGTCCGAATGCAAGTTTAGGCTCCTGCTTGTAAACCCCATGAGCCGTGCCTATAGAGACCGCCAGATAATCCACCCCAGTCCCATCAACAAAGCGCTGTGCCTCATCGCAGGTAGTGATCAGGGCATCCTTCTCATCGACCGAGATATCATCTTCGGTACCACCAATCTTACCTATCTCCCCCTCCATACCTATGCCCAGGGCACTGGCAACATTGGCGACATCGCGGGTGATACGAACATTCTCATCAAACTCCAGGTGTGAGCCATCAAACATCAAAGACTGGAAGCCACAACGCGCTGCACGCATGGTCTGCTCGAAGCTGCGGCTGTGATCCAGGTGGATCGCCACAGGAACTGTGATCTTCTCCATGAAGGCATCGACCATCGCCTTCATTGGCTCAAGGTCCATGACGCTGATCACCTTCTGGCCGATCTGGATCATCACCGGCGCCTGCTCCGCCTCTGCTGCCTCCAGGATGGCAGCAATGGTTTCCGCGTTATGGGCGCTGAATGCGCCGATCCCGTAGCCATTTTGCCAGGCCTTCTGGATCATCTGTTTTCCCGAGATATATGGCATCATTGTCTCCTTAATTCGTCTTGGTTGATTCTTTTGAAGTGAGCCCGGATGCTGCGCGCACCTGCTCCAGGATCGCGGTCCAGTCCTGCTTCCCGCGCCCGGCGGCTCTTGCCTGGCTGAAGAGTTCACGTGCCGCAGCGCCCATCGGCATGGTGACATGCAGCTGATTTGCCACATCCATGGCGATCCCGAGATCCTTATGGGCCAGATCGATCATAAAGGCGGGAGAGAGATCCCCCTTGAGCACCTTGTTCGGCCAGGTAGTGGTAAAGTGCCCCTTGCCTGCCGGCGTGCCCTGCATCACCTCAAGGGCAACATCAAATGACAGGCCCAGCCCTTCACACAGGGTCGCGGCCTCGGCAGACAATGCGTTGAGAGCAATGCTCATATAGTTGTTGATGAGCTTGACCCGGATCCCCATGCCGGGACCGCCCGCCTCGATAAGTTCGCTGCCCATCTTCATCAGCAATGGACGTGCCCGCTCAAGCTGCGTCGCATCTCCCCCGCCAAGGATCAGCAGTGTACCGGCAACCGCATGATCGGAAGTGCGGCCAACCGGAGCATCCATATAGCTAAATCCGAGTTGAGCCAGTTGCTCACGTAGTTGATCGCTCTGCAGAGGATGGATGGTCGACATATCGATCAGCAGCGCCTTGCTATCCAGTTTGCTACACACCCCCTGCTCACCCAGCAGTACCTCTTTAACCAGATCGCCATTAGGCAGCATGGTGATGACAAACTCGGCTCCCTCAGCAGCTTCGGCTGGCGAATCACAGGAGAAAGCGCCCTGCTCAGTCAACGCCTGCATCGCGTTGGGGTTGCGATCATAGATCCGCAACTGCTCTCCCCCTTTAAGCAGATTGAGAGCCATCGGCTGCCCCATCTGTCCTAAACCAATAAATGCTACTGTAGCCATTGCTGATCTCCTTGTTGAATTCGGTGGACTCGTCTGTGTTCAGATTTGTCACTTATCGCTCGAAAGTGATCATATTTGTTGTTTTAAGTAAAAAACATGACATTCGTCACTCTTTTCGATTTTGCCCCCGATAAAATGATCAGCAGCTGCAATTAAACACAACAAAAGGAGTTCTCTTATGAGCAAGATCGCATGTGTCGGCATCGCGGTGCAGGATCGCATCTACTACCTGGATCAACTGCCGATGACCTCGGGTAAATATGTCGCCAATCAATACAGGGAGATGGGGGGTGGACCCGCTGCCACAGCGGCGGTTGCGGCGAGTCGCCTGGGAGCCGAGGTTGATTTTATCGGTCGGGTCGGAAGTGATGACTGCGGTGATGCGATCATCGCAGAGCTTGAATACTATGGTGTCAACTGCCGCTATACCCAACGTATCCCGGGAGCTCGCTCCTCCCAATCGGCGATTCTGGTGGATGCCCAGGGTGAACGGACCATCATCAATGCAGCCAGTCCTGAGCTACCAAACAACGCCGACTGGCTGCATGAGATCGATTTTAGCGCCTACGATCTGGTTCTGGCAGACGTGCGCTGGGACGAGGGAGCTCAGTTAGCCTTCACCCTGGCGGCAAAAGCCGGAGTGCCGACCCTGCTGGATGCCGATGTCACCCCCAGGATATTCTGCCGCTGGTCACACTAGCCGATCATGTGGCGTTTTCTGAACCAGGACTACATCGCTGCTGCCCTGAGGAAAATATCCAACAGGCCCTGCAGATGATGAGCGGCCGTGCCAACGGCGCTATGTATGTGACGGCCGGAGCCAAAGGCTGCTACTACCTGAGCCAGGGAAAGATGAAGCATCAAAACAGCTTCAAGGTTGAAGTGGTTGACACCACAGGTGCCGGCGATGTGTTTCATGGGGCCCTCGCCTATGCCCTCGCCGAAGGCTCCTCCCAGGAGCAGGCGGTACAGCTCGCCTGCGCCACGGCAGCACTCAAGTGTACCCAGCCCGGAGGTCGCAGCGGGATCCCGGATTGTGATCAATTAAACACATTTTTGTCAGTTTATGATTAAAATGGTCACATCCATGTCCATTTTACAAGGAGCGCGCATGAACCTCTCCGGGTTTACCGGTAATCCGCGCCATGACCAGCTGATCGCCCTGATCTCAGAGCGCGGTTATATGAGTATTGAGGAACTATCCCAACTGCTGGAGGTGTCGACTCAAACGATCCGCCGCGATATTCGCAAACTCAGCGAGCAGCGCCTGGTGACTCGTCACCACGGCGGTGCGGGACGCGCATCGAGTGTGGTCAATACAGATTTTGAACAACGAGAAATCTCCTATACCGCAGAGAAGGAGGCGATCGCTCAGGCGATCGCTGACTATATTCCCGACCGTTGCACCCTGTTTCTCTCCATTGGTACCACAGTGGAGCAGATCGCAAGGGCGCTCAGATCCCATAAAGATCTGCGCATCATCACCAACAGCCTGCGGGTGGCAGATATCCTGTATAAATCTGAATCGTTCGAAGTCATGGTACCCGGCGGCTCCCTGCGCCCTCATAACGGTGGCATCATAGGTCCGGCAGCGGTCGCCTTTATTGAAGGATTTCGCGCCGACTACCTGATCACCAGCATGGGCGCCCTTGAGGAGGATGGCAGCATGCTGGAGTACGATGTCAACGAAAGCGCCGTGGTCAAGGCGATGATGGGTCATTCCCGTCACCTGCTACTCGCCGCCGACCATACCAAGTACCACTCCTCGGCCGCAGTGGAGATCGGTAATATAGGTCAGGCGACGGCCCTGTTCAGTGATCAGTCGCCCCCACCGGCTCTGGCCGCAATCATGGCGCAAAAACAGGTGGAGCTGCGACTGCCAGTCGTCAACCGCAGCGAATGATCAGAAGTTGAGACTTTAAAATACAGTTGTGGGCCGGAATTTGTGCCTTCGGTACAGGTTCCTGGCTGTGACCTTCGGCCAAAGGGGAAATTGCTTCCCCTTTGCAATCCCTTCTCACTCCGCTCTCGTCATATCCCGGATTCCCTTGAGAATAAAATACTATGCAGAATCACCCTTAAGCTCAGAAGAAATAACCCAGTATTTCCTATACCTGTTTGAGTAAAATTAAAATAAAACCTGACTTTAGTATTTAGAAGACATATTAACGGTAGTGAAAGTTTCAACTCTACTCCCCCCTTATTCTCTAGGCATATTTATTCCTTAAATAACAAGGTGAAATTAAATCTAATTATTCCGCTCGACTAATATTACCACTTTTCCATTATCCAAAATGAATGGTGAAGTTTTATCGTTACTAATAAATTTCTTAACATGAGTAGAGTTAAACAATATCAAGTGTTCGCCACCATCATTACTTAACAGGTAATCTTGTATATAATCACAGGATTCAACGCGACATGAGTAAAGTGAATTTTTTCCAACCTTGTACTCAAGATCTAAAGGAATACCATCACTCAAATTATGGCATTCTATTACATTCAAGTGAATCCTAACCTGAGTGTTTGTAAATTGAACCCTCATAATATAAACCTCGAATTAGTTGTTCAAGAGATTAGCACTTGGATAGTAGCCACCTCATTATTTAACTGGATAGTAATAGAAACTAAAACACCTTGTATTTTTACATGCCTCAAGAGTCCTCAGTAGAGCATATACTGGCTGTTCCACAAATATTAATTCTATTTTTGAGGGTTTTTCTATTAAGTTCAGATCAACTTGTGAATCAGTGATTCATGAACAAAAGACTTACCTAAGTTGAAATCTTTTATAACTAAAAGTACGACATTCAATGATTACATTGCATGAGACAACACTTTTAATTAATAGCCATTAAGGTGATAGTATCATAAACATCTATTTCTATATATTCAACAAACTAGATTCAATAGCTTCTTGCCATTCACTTTTTGTGATTTCTAAAATGTTAACCTCGCCTACTGAGCCACTGGGTATGATGAAATCAGGAGACAGTTCTTTTAGCTTTAATAAACTACATTTCATATCATGTGAATTACCTCCATGACTAGAAAAAATCAATGTACTAAGTAAACCATTTGAAATAAAATATGTATCTCCGGTAAAAAGATATGACTTCCCCACTGGCGGATTATAATAGAAGCAAACTCCACCACTGGTATGACCGGGAGTAGAGATAACTTTTAACCCCTCAACTATATCTGTGTTTTGGTCAAGATAAACATCCACATCACCTTTAAAGGATCCAGCCTCTAATTTATTAATGCAGAGCTTGCTGTTATATTTATTTTTAATTAGACTTAATGATTTACCTACCTCATGCCTATGACTGATAAGTTGATAATCAATACCTCCAACATCAGCCATTTCATCAACCTCGCTTATAAGACTTGTGTTATACATTAGAATATTTACCCCCTCAACTTTCAAAACATAAGCATGGGTGTTTAGCCCTGAAAAAGGGTTCTCTGTTTCGGTTTGCCATAAGTTTTCAAAAATTCTTTTCATTTTATCACCTTACAAAATAGTACTGAGTATAATTTTCACGCATCACTCCATAAATAAGGAGATTGATTTATATCTTGTTTTATATATTAAAGTTCACCTACTGACCAAGAAAAACTCAACATATGCATTATGGGTAACCCAATCTCTACCATTAATTATTTTTGACCTACTATCCCAAATCATCATCGCTGAGTTAGGGAATACAACCTTTCTCGATATACCTTTGATGAACGAGGATTCATACATTTGACAATATCTTTCACTAACACTATTCCACTTTAATGGGAGGTAACCACCTAATGAGGTCATTATGTTAAACATTTCATGTGTAACATATCCAATTTCATTATGAAGAACTGATTCAGTTGGATAGTCTATCCTAAGCTTTCTCTCATAAGACAAACAATCATTGATATCACTGTGTTTTATTTCTAGATATTCATGAATATCTCCTTTACGGCTCCCATCATTCATTTCCCCGCTTCCTGTCCATATACCTATCATCCTAGATAAAGTTTCCAGTGACACCTTTCTCTCCATATACTCAAATTTACATAAAATAAAGCCCAACCAGGTGAACCATGTAATATAACCTATGATACACACACCTTACAAATTAACCAACTAATCACCCTTGCAAAATTGCAATACAGCCAAGGCATAAATGCCTTGAGCTATATTAATCTTAGCTACTATTTACTCACCACTGGCAATGTGATTTTTTATTAGCCCAAGACCCAACGGAATGGATACTTTGAGAATAAGTTGTACCTTACAATGAAGAAAACAAGAAAATCGCTGTATTTATAAAAATACATACGGCAATGTGAGGGATACATTTATATAAAAGGTAAGTCGCCCATAAGTAAACCAGTTAGGTTATAGATAAACCAAGATCCCCATGCAGCATACATTTTATAATTTATCTTTATAAAAGTAACACTAGAAATAACTTCAGCTATTTATTACTGGATTACTTTCATAGAAAAAATCCAGTAATAAATTATAAAGAACACTTACCCTCTTTTTCTTTATCACATCTTTATGACAAAGCATCCACAGACCAGTCTGTTCCTCGTTGAAAGTTCCCGGGACACGACAAAGTTTTTTGGAGGCATCGCCTATAAAGCAGGGAAGAGTAGCAATGGCCGCGCCAGACTCACAAGCTTTTAGTATCATCCCAACATTATCAAATCTCAGTGAGACCTTGGCATCTTTAGGCGTTGGATCAAGCTTGCTGTCTGAGCTGCCCCAACCGATCCAAGAAGAAGGCATCTCCCCGGTAATATCAGATTTTCTATATGCTGACGTACTAATTGGTGATATTTTTTTCCCTATTAAACCCTCAGGAACGCTCATTGCACCTCTAATAGAAATGTCAGCTTCTCGATCTTCAAGATTACATGTATGACCCGATGAAGTAAGCTCAACTGTTACATTTGGATTATTTTTTTGGAAAGACAAGATAATCGGTAGCAAATGCTCAGCCATTGCATCAAAAGTTGCAACAACAACTTTCCCTGAGAGTTCGTCACCATTCCCCATAAAATGCCGACTAATATTATTAACTTCCACGTCTATTTTATTAACTGAATCAAGTAATTGAATACCCTCATCAGTTACTTTAAGGCCACTGTAAACTCTATCAAATAGTCTAACACCTAATTTTAATTCAAGTCTCGCAAGCTTGCGTGAAATTGTAGACTGATTTATATTTAGATAATCACTGGCCTTTGAAAGAGAGCCGGTTTTACAAATGACGAAGAAAATTCTCAATAAGTCCCAGTCTAGTGTTTTAGAAAGCATTTTATCATCATACCTTATAATTTTGGACCATCAGGTAGAGGAAGAATTACTCTTATGTTACCACCGACAATCTAGAAAGTTAATTGCATGAATGCAAAGTCCTAACCGATTTATTGCATAAAGTTATCTGCATTCACACCACCATTGGAGCAGTTAACAGAAACACATTTCAATATCAACCCTCTTAAAAAGACTCGTTAACATACATTCCTAGAACCATACTTTTATCAATGGAATTCAGACTTTTTTATTTAAAATGATTATCGTATCGTATACTACTAAGCCCGATGCAACAAGCTTCACCAGGTCATGTTAGCATCTATTTCTATAGTAGAAGCGTGTTCATTTAAGCTAAGAGAAGAGCCTGCTTAGTGAGTAAACAAAGGCTTTTTGGTAAATATGGACTTGACTTAAATCGAACGTTAACCATCCAAGTGAGCCCGTCCCTTCAGGGTGTGTGACCTTGCAGTAAGACAACCCGTTAAGCTCTTCTAATCGCCAGGTAACGCACCGGCCCCTTTGAAGCATTCCCATCAAGGCGTCCATCTGCAGGCTCATCTCTTCCCTCTTCGACTTAAGCAGCCTGTAATCTGCAGATAATGCTGCAAAATCCCTGGCAAAGATTTATAAGCGCAAAGCCGCTCGATTATCGCAGAGCAGATATGCTCTCCCACTAAACTACAATTAGAGCAGGAAAAGATCTCCAGATCGCATAGACTCTCAGGGAGGAGAGTTATGAGTAGCCCACCACCCGCGATACATACTTGTCCAGATTGGCTATCCCCAGGGCGCAACCTGTTCTTTCTCCCTTTGATATTTGCACTGTTCGTGGCCAATCTTGCTATAGCCAGAGATAAAGTTGTTTTAGCCGCATCCGAACATGAACCCTACATAGGGATGCCCCTGCCGGATCAAGGCTATGTTCATGAATTGGTGACCAGGGCTTTCGAAAGAGTATATTAGGCAAGTTGCAAATACTGATGGCTGGTATGCTGTCCCCCGGGCTCGCGGTTTTCTACATATAATCAGGAGTACCTACAGTCAGTACCATTCTCTGAGTTTGTTCTAAAGGAGACACTCAAGGCAGATCCAGTCCACTTTACCAAAAAGCCCACACCCTATACCGGCCCGCAATTTGTCTCCATTCCCGATCTCCCTTCGATTGGTCGATACGTCGGCTTAAAGATGGCAGAAGTCTTCAGAGGAAAG
Organism: Dongshaea marina; assembly: GCF_003072645.1. Classification (NCBI taxonomy): domain Bacteria; kingdom Pseudomonadati; phylum Pseudomonadota; class Gammaproteobacteria; order Aeromonadales; family Aeromonadaceae; genus Dongshaea; species Dongshaea marina. The sequence goes on along the minus strand of NZ_CP028897.1, from coordinate 1,688,201 downwards.
CTCCACCAAGTTGCAGCATTAATGACATGCCACTTGCCTAAATAACTCACCCAGTCATCAGCTCTCGCTCACCTAGAGTCTCAATTATCTGCTCTCATCTCGTGATGGCGCGGATGCATGTCAGATCTTTACTAAAGCGAGTCAAAATGAAGCTATTTATTCAGGGGTGTGGGCTGCAATCTCTTGTATGCAACAAGTTTGCTATCCGGGTCACTCATCGTCTTTTCTGCTAAATAGGATTTGGTTAAGTATTTTGAGAAAATAGCGCCAACCATGCCAAAGCCGATCCCAACCCCTTTATTCGACATTTCACAGCTTAAGTAATACGTCTCTCCAGCATTAAATCTGAACTGGCGTTTTTCAACCCGGTTCCTGTCCGGCTGCTCTGGTTCACAATATTCCTCATAGCTCCCTAGTCGCAGGTCAACCACAAAATGCTCATCTTTTGCGGTATTCCCCACATGTTGGTCATCGACGAAGACGGGGCCGACCTGGTGAACACTCCACAACTTTACTCCAGCATATCTCCCCGCACTCACATAGATACGACTCCAGCCGCTCTCAAGAGGCTGCAGCTTGGTATATTCCGTACGCTCCGCTGGACGAGTGGCACATCCGGTGATGGTAACGCGATGGCAAGCAGGGAGCATTTCATTCATGCCTCCTGATGAAAGCAATATTAAAAACTATAAATCACCCTCGCTAACATCGCGACCAGCTCTCAGACCAAGGGCTCAGGGTACATGCCGATGCAGACCCACGGCGAGTTGAAAAGATAGTCTCCCTCCTAATACACAAGGCATGGTGCTCACCGCGAACAATCCACAAGGTCCCGGATCTCAAATAATCCTCAGTAATCCTGATGATTTCAGCCCCTCTGTGGCTCAGACTCTCTGCCAAGCCTTGTGGCAAAACGATGATTTCTTTACCCTGGGGGTTGGTTTTTCTGTTAGCTCAATCAACGTTGTTATGCTCTAAGAGATAGGCTACAATTCATTTCCATAAAACTAGTTTTATGGAAGTTGCAATTGGTTTGACTTAGGCCACATACGAATCTAATCACTGTTCTTAAAGTGAGCCATCATAAGACACTCTCGAGGAGGCGTTAGAGCTGTGCCTGGAATTTCTGAATCAAATTTGCAACATTATTTTCTGGGCTCTATTGATGAATCGATCAACATCGAGCTCAAAGTCTATTCCGGCTCCTGTAGCTAGCTGTGATAGGAAAGCATGACTCCTCGATAGAGAAATTTTAAGCTTTAATCAGAAGGTAGATTAATGAAAAGTATCGAATCATTTAACTCATGTATAACTGAGTTTTGGGATCAACATCAGGATGAGTTTTACATGTTTTTATTGTCAAGAGTGGCTGATCCAGAAAAAGCTAAAGATCTTCTAAGTGAATTATTTCTGAAAGCAAGAGACAATTTCAACAGCTTCTGCGATATGGCTCAACCTCGGGCCTGGATTTATCGAAGCGCTAAGAATTTGATCACCGATGAACATAGGCGCAATAGAGACTGTGTTGACATAGATAAGATTGACTTTCCGGCCGGAGTGGAGCAATCCGAGTTGGTAACCCTGACAGAATGTCTGCCTGAGGCGATGAATAAACTACCAGAGGCTACACGCACCCTATTGCGTGAATGTGACTTAGAACGTCGGCAACAGAAAGAGGTTGCAGCAGAAATGGGGATAACATTACCAGCCTTGAAATCCCGGCTGTTGCGTGCCAGAGAGAGCCTGAAGGAGATCATGGCTGATCTGTGTGCTGTTGAAGAAGATGAATCTTCAAAGGTCTGCTGCCATAGAAAAACATCAACCTATAGCATCTGATAGATAACTCCATACCATGACATTGATGCACCACAGCACCAGCGAACTCCATGCTCCTCAGAAAATGAATACTGATGTTGATGTCTGATTTCATGTCTCACCAACACGGTGTGTATCCTTCCATGGAGCCTCTGCTGCCGCATCCCTGCGGCAGAAGGTTGGTGACCTTGAAATCAGTACACCTTTGTATGAGCAACGGATCTGAGACATAACCAATTTACTTTTATATTTATGGTAACAATTTAACTTATAACAAATAAATCAAATAAAATATTACAAATAAGATCTGGATACAGCTCTTATTTGTAATCTTGATCCCAATGAATAGATAAATCCAAAAAACCTGAAAACCTCATAGGTAACAGACATGAAAAGATGGTTGTTGATAATACTTCTTGGAACATTCACCTCTTTAAGCTCGCAGGCTGAACCTCTGTTCAAGAAAGGTGTGAACTATATAATTGTAAAACAGGTTAGCACAGAAAACCCCCAGCTTATGGAATTTTTTTCCTATTTTTGCCCGCACTGCTACCAATTTGAACCTATTACCGAATATTTAAAATCAAAAATCCCAGCAGGGACTGAGTTTAAAAGAGTTCCACTCGCCTTACTCGGTGGTCCTTCAGGCCCGTTACTACAACATGCCTTTGCCGTAGCTCAGTTATTAGGGGTGACAGAAAAGATGACGCCGGTATTATTTAATTCAATTCAACTTGAACATAAGAATCTAAGTGATGAATCGGACATCAAGAAGTTGTTTGTTGCCAACGAGGTGAATGGGGAGCTATTTGATCAGGCATGGAGCAACCTCCAGGTTGAGGGAATGATTAACCAATATAATCAACTCATAAAGAGCTATAAGGTGTACGGTGTTCCGGAGTTTATTATTAATGGGAAGTACCAGATTTGTCTGCAAAAGTTACGAGGAAGCAATGCCCGGCAGAAAGTAGATTATTTGTCTCGACTCATAAATTACCTGTTAATCAAGAAAAACCATTAAGTACCGGGTTTTCATCATAAGATGGCCCCCAGGGTCATGCAGTGAACTCGAGCCTCTTTGATGAGGCTCTTTTCATCTCTGGGTATATAGGTAACTAGAGCATTTTCTCCATAGATGGAGCCAATGCTGTAATTAATCTCTGGCTTTACACGCTGACTCGCAATACCGATTATCATCCATGATAATCCTTACCAGTTCGGCGATGCCCATCCATGGGCATCCTCACCAGCTCGGCATCCTGCCTCCCGTTTCATTGCCAGGAGGCAATTCCACCCATGCCTCTCGCTTGTTGCGATGCAACCACGCCCTTGGCCGCTCTGCTGAAGAAAGTCAGCTTAGCAAAGCCTGAACATAATGAACCGGATTAATCCGAAAAAACTCTAGGCTCATCCCCTTTATCGCCAAATGCTCTGAGTTGATTTTCGAGTCCAGATCACCAGCCTATTCGAACCAGAGCCGACCATGATCAGTACCAAATATGTTCCAGGCTCACTCATAAACACAGCCCTCTTCAAGGGTAAAATCAAGCATCGCCGAAAGATATTGATACTCAGCGACACAAAACAGTGTTCGCCCTCACGTCGTTGGCTCAAAAGACCAACAGCAATGAGACAAGCAATATGATGGGATAGTGTTGAAGAGGGGATGTTTAGGCGTTTTTTTAGCTCCCCGACTGAGATCCCAAGAGCCCCGGATTCTACCACGTTCTTATAGATAATTAATCGCTTGGGATGACCAAGCACCTTTAGAACATTGGCGACTTTTTCAATTTTCATCAGTGCTCCTTGTTCTCTGTTATATACAAGCCAGCGCCAGATCTATCTTAAATAGCTCTCGGGAGCTCAAGCTAAGGTTATGATAAATAATCAGTTTTAGGAAAAGAGAAGGTTGTGAGAAGAGTCCCTATTGTGAGGTCGACCAGCTGGCAATGGCGGCGCAGAATACTCACAGCGGCTCTGCTGCTGGGGGAAAGTGCTATTTGACGCCACATCCAAAAGTGCCAGGCTAATGAGAAGATTGCGAATCTACCATGATCGATAGCAGCCAGCTGGTACACCCTCCACTCCGAAGAGAGTGAAAAAACCCACCGGGCAACAACCTGGTGGGTATGGAGGTTAACTCGTCAATAACTCAGACTTACGAGTGACCCAGGGTGTGTCAATATATCTGTGCCTGATGACGGATGATATTTTCAACAACAACAGGATGGTAGGTATTTCAATCAGGGGACCAATAGTCGCGGTAACAGCTTCCGGAGAGTAGATACCAAAAGTTGCGACTGCAGCCGCCAGGGCCAGCTCGAAATTGTTAGACGCGCTAGTCATTGCAAAAGCCGATGTCATTTCATAGTTGTAACCTGCATTTTTTGAAACAATAAATGCAACTGTAAAGATAATTATGAAATACAGGAACAAGGGTATCGCAACATGAACCAGAGTTAATGGATCGGCAGCAATCGCTTTCCCCTGCATGGAGAACATAATTACGATCATCACGAACAGGCCAATAAAAATTCCCAACAGTGCTTTTGGCACAAATTTACTGTCATACCATTCGATCCCCTTTGCACCGATCAGTGTATAGCGCACAATGATTGCCAAGATAAATGGTATTCCAGTATATACGAATACGTTTGTAGCAACACTCATCATGTCTGCTTGAACGCTCAGGGCATGGAATCCAAACATCGGAGCCAGTATCCCCAGGAAAATATATGTATAGATAGGATACAGAATAATGGTCAACACAGAGTTGACCGCCACCACTCCTGTGGTGAACTCTGCATCCCCATGTCCCAACTCAGTCCAGGTAATAACCAGGGCAATACAGCGTGCCAAACCTATCAGAATCAACCCAGTTAAATAGTGTGGCAGCGACTGCAAAGTCAACATAGCCAAAGCAAACATCAGGATAGGTCCAAAGACCCAGTTAAAAATAATAGAAAGAGCTAATGCTTTTCTATCCCTGAATACCCGCCCCATTTGCGAATAATCAACTTTGGCAAATGATGGAAACAACATTATGATGAGCATCGCTGCCAATGGTATATTAACACCGTCATAGGTGAAATATTCCCAGAACGACTTAATGTTTGGAAATGCATAAGCTAAGATGACACCAACTACAATTCCTGCAGCAACTAATACGGATAGGTAACGGGTCAAATAACCTAATATCCCCCCTCCTATCTTGTTTGAAAAACCACTCATAACAATCACCTATATTTTATATAAACTGTTCTGAACCGGGCTGGCATAAAAACCAGCCCTCTGACTACTTAGATTTTGGAAAGGGCTTCTAGTGAAAATACACCCACCGGCTCTTCACTTTGCTGAGGAATAAGAGCTGTACGAGTAGCGTACTCTTGTTTCACTTCCTCAATCAGGGGGAGCTCCCTGTTGGCACGGGTGATCAGAAACTGCGATGACACCTGAGCCGCCGCGATGCTATTGTTCACCACCCAGGCCCAGGGCTCTATCTTAGCTCGACGCAAGTCACGCTGAAGATTGGCCGCCTCCAACACCGGAGTCGTCTCGGCCAGGGTCACAATAATCACCTTGGTTTTATCCGGGTCTTGAAGCTGCATCATCGGGGTGATCGTATTATTTTCTATCTCCCCCATCTGGCGGGTCATCTCCCGGTGATACGCCCCTGTCGAATCAAGCAATAGCAGTGTATGCCCTGTGGGTGCAGTATCCATGACAACAAAATGATCATTCGACTCTTCAATAATCCGCGAAAATGCCTGGAATACAGCAATCTCCTCGGTACATGGTGATCGAAGATCCTCTTCCAGTACCGCCAACCCCTCTTCATCTAAATCCTTGCCCTGATTATCAAGAACAAACTGACGATACTTTTCGGTCTCGACCTTAGGATCGATACGGCTTACCTTCAGGTTATCGAGCGTATCTTCAATCGTGTATGACAGATGTGCTGCGGGATCGGATGTTGTCAGATGAACTTTATGACCACGTTGAGCCAATGAAACAGCGAGCGATGCTGCAACGGTTGTCTTACCAACCCCGCCTTTACCCATTGTCATGATAAGCCCCTTACCATCAAGGCTCAGCTCATCCACAAGAGAGTCCAGCTTCGGAAGCTCAATATCAGAGAGAGCGGGCGCTTCAACGGCGGATACGATATCTGCTTCACCACTGAGCAGTCGCCTTAGAGCTTCCAGACCAACCATATTAAAAGGTTTCAATGGCAGCAGAGTCCGCGGAAGCGCAGCCAGGTTTTCTGGCATTTGACTGATGGCTCTTTCTTCACGAGCCATGATACTCCTGGCCAGGAGATCGTTCTCGGCAGCTTGTGGTGGAAGCACACCATTGATCGCCAGATGCTGTGACTTCAGGCCAATCTGTGAAAGCTCATCATGTGTGTGAGACACCTCCTTAAGCGTGGATGATTGAGCTCGCGCGACCAGAACCAACCGAGTCTGATTGGCATCGGACAATGCTTTAACGGCATCTGAATATTGGTCTTGTTGCTTTTCAAGACCAACCAGAGGCCCTAGATTTGCGGCCGCCTCGGGGTTTGCTTCAAGATAACCCGTCCATGCTCCAGGTAGCTCAAGCATCCGGATCGTGTGACCCGTGGGGGCCGTATCAAATACAATATGGTCATACTTCTGGCGAATATCCTCATTTGTCAGGAGCCCGGTGAACTCATCAAAAGCGGCAATTTCAGTGGTGCAAGACCCCGATAGTTGCTCTTCGATACTATCTACAACATCGGCTGGCAGTAGGTCCTTCACTGGATTAAGCACCCGGTTACGATAATCCTGCGCCGCAACCATGGGATCAACCTCAATTGCAGATAGGTTGTTCACTGAGTCGATTGAAGTGATCTTGTGCCCAATCTTTTGATCAAAGACCTGGCCAACGTTTGAAGCCGGATCGGTGCTTACAAGTAGAACTCTCTTATTCTTATCCGCGAGATTTACCGCCGTTGAACAAGCTAAAGATGTTTTTCCTACTCCACCTTTTCCGGTAAAAAAAATAAAGGGCGGTACATTATCAAGGAATTTAATATTCATTTATTTCACCATCAATAAACGTAAATTAGGGTAGTCTGGGAGTGCAGCAACAAGGTGGAATATCACCATAAACGAACTCCTCATCATTAACGGAAATACCCGCCCAACGAGCTATGTCTGAACGGGCTGGAAGCTGTCCTGACTGAACAATATTTCCATCAAGTAATGAGACAGGTAGTGATTCTGCGCCAAAGTTTCGCAGATATTTACTGACTACCGGGTTATTAACAAATATCTGCGGGTTTTTAGACAGGCTATAACGCTTAATATCAATGTTATTTCTTTTGGCCCACTCAATATCAACATTGAATTTAATAGACTCCTCGGCAATCACTGCACTTGTCGTTGCACAGCAACCGGCGGGTTCAAAAATTTCAATTTTCGGCATTTCTCTCACCTCAATGTATTGGTTATTCACCTTGCATAGAGGTAAACGAACGAGGTCCCAAAAGGATGCAAATTTTTTTCAACCTAAGAAATTTCATCCCATCAAGGGCGACCAGGGTACTTCTGGCATGCAGGCGCTATCGATGCCGTAAAAGACCAGATGCTGAGAAAAGGCCTTTACCCGAGACCGTCGACCGGCACTGGTGGCGAAGGTACAAGTCCGCGAGCTATGAGGTCATTTTGTTACAGCCAGATGGCCCCTCCTCCCAACCCTATCTACACTTATAAAAATTGAGATGGCTCAAGTGGAACTACCGATGGATTACCTCAAGATGATTGTGTTGCTCTCGACCCTGCTGTTACCGACCGCCGGCCACGGCTCGGAGCTGGTACAAAGCATGGATGGTACCGGAAAAGGGCTACTTGTCTCCTGCAAGGGATTAGTACAGAACTATATTGATGGTAATAAAACCGGAAGCGATATCGAGTACGGGTTTTGTGCCGGGTTTATCAAGGCGATGACCCAACTGATGGCCGTATCTCATGGCTACAACACGAGCTACTGCTTCCCCAAAGAGATGACCACCGGCCAGGCTGCACATATCAGCCTCAACTACCTCAAGGCCCATCCTCAGACTCAAAACTACCCCGCTTTTTATGCCGTGATGAGCTCTATGGAGGAAGCCTTTCCCTGCAAAGGTTGATGGGACCTTCTGTCCTTCAAGAAAAATTTCATTCAGTAAGGCCAAAACATTCGAGCAGTTAGTCGAGATTATTTTGGTTGTTCTTATCGATAAAACCCTGGATCACTGACCAGTAACTTTTTGCGTAGGTGGTTGATAAGTTATTGTGGCCAGCACCATCTATCTCGATAAACTCTTTGTTTGCTTTTATCTTATTGAATAGTTTCTTACCCAGATGAATTGGGATCACTGAGTCTCTATCTCCATGGACGATCAGTACCGGGGATAAGATATTTTCGATTTTACCGATATTGTCAAATGAATCTCCTGCCAGAAATGAGACAGCACTCAGTCCACCAGATTGAGCATAATCCTTCGCGCTGGTCAGAGGGGTAATCAGGATTAGTCCTCTTATCTCTTTGTTTTGAGCCGTATTCACCGCCACCGTGGTGCCGATAGAGCGCCCTAAGATGTAGATATTTTCCGCCTTAAACCCGAGTTGCTGAACAGCATAGTGGAAAGCAGAGCTTCCATCGATATAGATCCCCTCTTCGCTTGGTTCTCCCTGGCTTTTTCCATAGCCGCGATAACCGATCCCTAATACATTGATCCCCATCCGATGGAGCTGCAGCAGATCATCTAGTCGATGACTTATGTTACCGGCATTGCCATGAAAATAGAGGAGGATTTTGTCTGATTTCAGATCCGGAATAAAATAACCCTCTATCTTTAGATGATCACTTGTGTCGATAGAAACTTCCTCGACATTTTTTGGAAGTAAGCCCGAAGGTAGCGTATTTCTGGTGTCAGGATGAAATGCCATTGCGTTGATCACATATTTGCAACCAGAGCTCATTAAACTGCAAATCAGGGTGATGAATATCAATGATTTATTATTCATCCGCTTACCTGCTCAAAAGTTCACTGTCACGTTTGATTGTGGGCTTTGTTGCGCGCCGTTGCAATAAATGAGGTCCGAGCCAGGTTGAAGCGACTCACGGCACATATTTTGAGTCATGTCTCAGATCGGTTATTCGAAGTTAAGATGTGGCCTTCAGCACCTCCAACCTCCTGGACACTGGGGTGAGATGGATCACTGAGCCATTGAGCGTGTGAAATATGGTTACTGCCCCGGCTATCAGGGATGATAGCCAGGGCAGTAGAGATCCTCGGGATGGATTTACAGCGTGCCGCTGATGGTGAAACCAGCCATCAGCAACGGATGTCAAATACCGCCGGATTCTATATATTCACTTATAGCCTCTCGGACATATTCATTATTTCCCTAAATCTTTAAGATAGAGGTTGTACTTTTCGTTACCCATATTTCACCTCATCAAGACTCATAGCAGAATTGAAGTCACTATAAGCTAAAAGAATCAAGAACATCCTACTTCCTGATTTACTTGCTAAATTTTTCTCCATTCGTTTTCATAGTATCCAACTCCAAGGCGAAGACAGTCTCCCAATCCCTTAGGCTGAGCTCCACAATATATTGACTGAACAATCATCGTTCTATTAAATACTCCCTCGAAATTAAATTCATATCCATGTCCATGCCACGCGGCTCCTATCTGCCTAGCCTGAGAAATAGTTTTTCCTTCAAACATGTTGAAAGGCTGATGCTTGCATATAATGCAGCCATCTTGATTTGTTATTTCAGGAAGCTCGGATCTACGATGAACACCTAAGTACTCACCACCCATTTCTCCTTGTAAGGAGAACACTCCTTTATCTGTCTCCAAGTAAACTACATTAAACTCAGGATCAACTACATTTATGAGTATGGTTTTCACACATGCTCCCTCCAACACTGGAAGCAGTGTATTCGATTCTTTTATATATAATTCGTAGTTATATTCCATAAGAAACTTCTAAGATTATAGGCCTACAAAACTGTAGCTTAGTATAGATTTGAAATATCCATCAAGTATTAATTGGTTATGCCAAATTGGCAGCCATTGCTTCTTCGAGGCATAGACGCCGAGCCACGCAGGCCGATGTCGGGGCGGAATTGCGCAGCTATAAAGCGAGAAGCAGGATGCTGAACTGGGGAAGCCTATAGGGATATAGGGCGCATCGTTTCGGAGTGAGATTTTGCTTACTTTTGACGATACAAAAGTAAGGCGCCGCCGGCTCCTGTGCCGAAGGCACAAACCAGCCCCCCACGACACATATAAAAAAGGCGCCTCGCGGCGCCATTTTAAGAGTGTTGAGTCGATTTAATCAATCAACTGATACTGACTGCTGAGGATCTCGATGATCTCTGCCTTTGGATTGTCTGAGAGCTCCAGGGTCCTTCCGGTGATCTTCTCGGCAATGCCGCAGTAGATCTCAGACACCTTCATCAGCACCTCGGTCGGCAGCGCATTATCCCTGGCGAGGGCACTGCGCTCAGCCATCCGCTCTTTGTTGAGCAGGATATCCGGATCCGGGAAGTGATTGAGCAACAGCTGGCGGAACTGCTCCTTTGAGTTCTCAACCACCTTCCCTTCTCGGTACAACGGGCCATCCCAGATCCGTGAGGAGTCAGGAGTTCCAACCTCATCCATGTAGATCAACTTCTGCTGGCCGCTCTTGTCCTTCACATAACCAAACTCAAACTTGGTATCGACAAAGATCTGATCGATCTGCGCCAGAGCCTCAGAGATCACATCAAAGCCCTCTTTGAGTAGCTTCTCGTAGGTATCGATATCCTGCTTGCTCTGGAAGTTAAAGGCCTGGTAGTTCTGCTCAATATTGTCACGGGTGATGTTCACATCATCCGCCTCGGGAACCCCTGGGATCCCCTTGAGAATGCCCTTAGTTGAGGGAGTGATTAAAAGCTCGGGAAGCTCCTGATCTCTTCCCAGTCCCTCTGGGAGCTCGATGCCACAGAACTCACGCTCTCCCTTCTCATAGGAGCGCCACATAGAGCCGGTGATATAACGGCGGCAGATCGCCTCAATCATCACAGGCTTAGCCTTTTGCACGATCCACACCAACGGATGGGGAATATCCAGGATGTGGCTATCGGCCAGTCCCTTATCGCGGAACAGCTCGAACCAGTGATTGGAGATCGCATTAAGGGCTGCGCCCTTGCCCGGAACTCCATTCATTCCACCTTCGCCATGCCAGATGCAATCAAACGCAGAGATCCGGTCACTGATCACCATGATCGCCAATGGGGTATCAGCGGGAACATCGTAGTTTTTCTCCTGGATCAGGCGACGGCTATCCGCCTCGGTCAGCCAGTAGACACTACGGACCTTGCCGCTGTGAACCGGTAGCTCGGTTCGGATCGGCAAATCGTCATTCACGGCCAAAACTTTATCTGCAAGACTCATAAGAAGCGTCCTATATACAATTTCATGCTAATCATCACAGGCAAAACCTGTCACCCGCGAATAACCAGCTTTTTGGGGGGTAAAAAAATGGGGCGAAACGCCCCATTAATGAAATTACTGATGCTTAATGCTATTTTGCTTTGCAAATGCGCTAACCACGGTCGGGGTCAGCTTATCGAAGGTCTCAGCCTTGAGCGGCGTCGACTCCTTACTAAACAGGGTCATCGAGGTCTTCTGCCCGAGATCGCCGAGCAGCAAGCGGTACTTACCTGAATCAAGAGCCGATAGCGGCTTACCCTTGTCACTACTAAACAAGGAACTGCCCTTGTATTCGAGCTTGAACTCGCCCAGAGATTGCTGAGCCTGGGTTACGGTAAAACCAAGGGCCGGCAGCAGGTGCTCAAGACGGTTCCACACCACCTCATAAGGAGCATCGGCGATCCAGGCGTTGAGCTCACTGCTATCTTTGCCCGCCTGCACCTTAATGCTGCCACTGGCCGCCTTAAGAAGCTGCTGGTTCAATCGATTCTGATAGTTAAACGCAAGCTGATTCATCAAAGTGTTACGCTGCTGCAGGGCAGCATAATCATTGACAGAGATCCCCTGCCAGGACCCTTTTTGGAAAACTTCGGCCGCCACTGTGGTGAGCTCAACGCCAACCCGGTGCAGATCCGGCTGACTCTTGAGAGCCACCTTAAACTTTGAGCGAACCTGGTTGTGCTGTACGGTATAGGATTTAATCCAGGGGGTTGCCAGTGAATAGTCCTGTTTCCCAGAGCTGCTGTCGGTTACCTTCAGAGTTTGCTGCATCAGCGACCACAGGGTATCACTTAGCTCAGAGATGCTTTGAGTGCTGCTGTACCAGACCAGGGCTCCACTTTGTGATTGACCCACCCGGCTTCCACTAACGACAGGTAGCAGCTGGACCGGCGGTTCAATATTGACACTCTTACCGACTGGCTCTTTTGATGTGCCTGCAGCAGCCGCGGGAATATAGTAGCGGGTATTAAACTGCGGAGCCTGCAGGCCAGTTGGTACCACAAAGGGTTGGGTATCCAGCTTGGCATTGAGATACTCCGTCGAGCCTGTCGCCTGCGACAGATCATGGCTGGAGCTACAGCCGCTCACCCCGATGATCGCAAGCACTCCGGCAGCCGCCAGTTGCAAACACTGTTTTTTATTATTCACCTACTTTCACTCCTGCCGACTCTAACGCCCGCTCCAGCTCAGGGACCTTGTCCTGTGCCAGAGAAACCAGAGGCAACCTTAATTGACCATTCGCAACCAGGCCTACCGCATGACACGCCCACTTGATAGGAACCGGGTTCGAGTCGATAAACAGAGCCTGGTGCAGAGCGCGCAGAGGCTGATCCGCAGCCAACGCCTGCTCTCTGTCTCCCGCCAGTGCACACTGACACATGGTATTGAGCTGTGATGCCGCAACATTAGCCGTCACCGAGATAGTACCGTGCCCACCCTGGAGCATAAATTCACAGCTACTCCCATCATCTCCGCTATACAGCAGAAAATCACTCGGGCAACAGGCCTTAATCTCCTGAAGACGTTCCAGGCTACCGGTCGCCTCTTTGATCCCGATAATATTGGGGATCTCGGCCAGCCGTGCCACGGTTTGTGGGAGAAGGTCACAGCCGGTCCGGCCCGGCACATTATAAAGGATGAGAGGGAGCTCGCTACTTTCGGCAACGGTTTTAAAATGCTGATACAGCCCCTCCTGAGAGGGTTTATTGTAGTAGGGGGTGACCGATAAACCGGCAACCACACCGCTGTTGGCGAGGGCCTGGGTTAATTCAATGGCATAAGCGGTATCATTCGATCCGGTGCCAGCGATCACCGGTATCCGGCCTGCAGCGTATTTCACCACATGGCGAACCACTGAGATATGTTCTTCGGTATCCAGCGTTGACGACTCTCCGGTCGTCCCCACGGCGACAATCGCCTGGGTTCCACTGCGAACATGATAATCGACTAAATTTTGCAAGCTGGTGTAGTCAATCTGACCGTCACCAGTCATGGGGGTAATAAGGGCAACGATGCTACCTTGCAACATGTATGAGCTCTCCCAATTATTGGCCGTCCATGGTACGGTTGACTCTCAATAAATACAAGAGGCGTTCGGGAACGAACGGGCTTTTGTGTTACTATCGTGCCACACAAAATAACAGAATAGTTAAGCTATGAGTCACTATCTTGTCGTGAGTGCCATCGGCAAAAACCGTTCCAGTATTGTCCATCAGATCGCCTCCCATGTTGCCGAATGTGGATGCAATATCATCGACAGTCGTCTTGCCATCTTTGGCCAGGAGTTTACCCTGATGATGCTGCTCTCCGGAAACTGGAATTCAATGGCTCAGGTTGAAGCCACTCTTCCGCTGAAAAGCCAGGAGCTGGATCTGGTCAGCGTGATGAAGCGCACCTCTGAGCAGGAGCTTCGCAGCTACAGCTACAGCGTGGATGCCAATATTGAGATTCAGGATACACCGGGAATACTCAAGCACTTCACCCAGTTTTTTACCGATATCCAGGCAGAACTTCATAGCCTGCAATCCGAAATCTATGTGGAAGAGCCCTCCAAAACAGAGATCCTGCATGCGCGTTTTCAGCTTAGCCTGCCCAAAGGCAGTGATATAGAGGCGGCTCATCAACAGTATTTGGATTTGTGTAACACTCTGGGTACTCTAAACCATCAGTTCCAGGTTCACACCCTGGCCGATCAATAAAGATAGATATAAAGACAGATAAATAAGGATCCCTGATGATTGAAACTCTCCAGGCAGGTGCTCCGGCCCCTGACTTCTCCCTGCAAGACCAGGAAGGCAAAACAGTCTCCCTCAGCGACTTTCATGGTAAAAAGCTGCTGCTCTATTTTTATCCCAAGGCGATGACTCCAGGTTGTACCACCCAGGCCTGTGGCTTGCGGGATATCAACAGCGAGCTTGAGGCGTTGAACACCCGGGTGGTCGGGGTCAGTCCGGATGCTCCTGCTCGTCTCAAGCGCTTTGAAGATAAGCAGCAACTCAATTTCACCCTGTTGGCCGATGAGGATCATCAGCTCGCCGAAAAATTCGGTGTCTGGGGACTCAAGAAATTTATGGGCAGGGAGTTTGATGGGATCCACCGCATCAGCTTTCTCATCGATGAAAAAGGACAGATAGCCCACGTCTTTAATAAGTTCAAGACCAAAGAACATGCCGACGTGGTCCTGGACTACCTCAAGCAACACCCCTGAGTCGACCCGCGGTTACCGAACAGCTAACTTTCGAGGTGACCGCTTCCTCCAGCTAAGGAGCCAGTGCATGGATAAGCAACAGATGATCACCCCGGAGCAAGCGCTTCCCGGTCGAACAGAGCCTATTCGAATTGAAGAGCAACACTATGTCACCGGCAACCCTCTGCAGGAAGAGATCCCACCCGGGATGGCTATCGCCTATTTTGCCATGGGCTGCTTCTGGGGCGCTGAACGCCTGTTCTGGAAACAGCCGGGTGTCTGGAGCACGGCTGTCGGTTACCAGGGGGGCTATACCCCGAACCCAAGTTATGAAGAGGTATGCAGCGGCCGCACCGGACACACAGAATCGGTGCAGGTGGTGTTTGATCCCAAGATCGTAAGTTACCCACAACTGCTCCAGCTTTTCTGGGAACAGCACGATCCAACCCAGGGAATGCGCCAGGGTGCAGATATCGGCACCCAGTACCGCTCGGTGATCTTTACCCTCACCCCGGAGCAAAGACAGCAGGCACAATCCAGCCGAGACCAATTTTCCAGGCTGCTGGCAGACAAGGGCCATCCTGCAACCATTACCACCAGCATTGAAACCGCCCCCTCTTTCTATTTTGCCGAGCCCTATCATCAACAGTACCTGGCGAAGAATCCCGGGGGATATTGTGGTCTGGGTGGATTAGGTTTCTGCCTGCCACCCGATAACACAGCTAATTAGCTATGCTTAACCCAAGGGGTCGATTGAGAGGCCAGGAATGCCCACGTTAAGGCAATTCACCTATAAGCTGTTTGCTGTCTACATAATGCTGGCTCTGCTGGCATTTTTAGCTATTTTATTGATCTGGCAGCTTCCCAATCAGCAACGCCTCAACCATCAGCATCTAAAGCTCCAGTATCAGGAATTTCGGGGTGGCCTGGAGCAACAGCAACAGCAACTGCAGCGACTGGCTAACCTGCTACAGGATATTGCCAGCATCGACAGGAAAAATCTCAGCCAAACGTATCATCCCCTGTTTGAGCGAATCCAGGCTCACGATGATATCCATGCCTTTATCTATGATGGACAGATTTTTTGGGATCTAAATAATCGGGGCACCACACCTTTAAGCCAGACTCTCAGCACCTTTCTCGGCGAAACCCCAAGGCTTCCGACCCATCATCGTTGCGGATGGTATCCTTTCAAGGATGGCCTGCTGCTTATCGATACCCAACCCCTGGCGAACGGCCAACACCTGCTACTGGTCCGCGAGCTCAGCGGTATTGCACTCAGGCAACTGGCGCTTAAGAGTCATCTTGACTACCGGCTGGAGCCTTACGATAGCAACCTATCCTCACAGCCCTTGACCGCCCCCATGGCTCTGAAGCAAAACCAGCCACAGCTGCGCCTGTACCTCAGTAATCTCAGGCTTGAGCCCTCCCAGCAACTGACACTGATCAGCAAGGATCAGCGCCCACTACTCTGGTATTTTAGCGGCGAGATCATGTTACTTTTCTGGTTGATGATGCTATCAGGCTGCCTGATCTGGTCTTTTCACCACTTTATTCTCAAACCCCTGCTGCATACCCAAAAACAGGTGGGTCGCACCAGCACCCAGGGCGATCCGCTGCCGATCCAAAATGGCTACACTCCCCTCAAAGAGCTCAATCATTTCGTCAAGAGTTACAATCGATTGGTGGATCGGGTCAAGGCTAAAAAACAGCAGCTGGAGGCGATGGCCCATACCGATGGCCTGACCGGGATTTACAACCGCAGGGCCTTCGATCGACATATGCGTGAGAGTTGGCAACGGGCCAGCCGCATCCAGTCGGGCCTGGCTCTCATCATCTGTGATGTCGATTATTTCAAGCCTTATAACGATAATTACGGCCATCCGGCCGGCGACAAAGTGCTGATCCAGCTTGCAGAGCTCCTCAGCCAGCATTTTATCCGGGCCACCGACTTCGTTGCCCGTTACGGCGGTGAGGAGTTTGTGATTGTCGCAGAGGCACAGATCCTCCAGCCTCTGCAGGCCTATCTCGAGTCTCTGCAAACCAAACTGCGGGAGCTGGCGATTCTTCATGAATATTCACAATGCTCTGACTATTTGACCATAAGCATCGGCGCCAGCGTGATTGAGCACAGTGGCGCCTGGTTGCGCAGTGAACATGTCCAGGAGTTCATAGAGCAGGCCGACGAGAACCTCTATAAGGCCAAGGCTGCCGGTCGCAACACCATCGTCAGCTCTATCTTCGAGTAACTGCAACTAAGAGAATCGTCAGGGGCCGTCCCCTTCGCTGTGATCAGCAAGCTTGAGTGCCAGACGGGTGAACACAGGCCCTATGATCTCAAAGAAGACGGTAGAGCCGATAACCACTGAGAGCAGAGTCTGGCGATAGTCGGGAAATAGCTCAATCGCCACCAGCATCATCCCCATCGCCGCACCGGCCTGGGGCAGCATGGCCACCCCCATCCAGCGCCGGGTCACCCGGTCTGCCTCACTGATGCTGCTGCCGATCGCCGCCCCGACAATTTTTCCGAGGATCCGGCAGGAGATATACACGATACAGACTCCTCCTGCGATCAGTATCGATTCAAACTCAAACAAGGCGCCGGCCAGGATAAAGAAGATCACCATGAAGGGCCCTTCGATCCCCTCGATGGCATGAAACGGGTACTGGTGATGGCGGGCAAAATTGGCGATCACAGCCCCCATCACCATGGCTGAGATCAAAAAGGAGACATCCAGCCAGATCGCCAGTCCGCCACACAGAAAGACCACACCAAGGGCCTCGGTCAGCATGGGACGACCATAGCTCAGGCGACCAGTTAGAAAGGCCGCCGGTGCCCCGATAGCAATCCCGAGCAGCAAGGCTCCCCCAATATCGCGCAGCGCATGCAGAATTGGGAACATCAGGCCATTACCACCATCCAGGATGCCGATAATCGCGATCCCAAAACTGAAAAACAGCAGCGCCCAGGCATCATCAAAAGCGACGATCGCCAGCAGCAGATCGGCAAAGGGCCCCTTGGAGCCCGACTCCATCACTGTATCGACGGTCGCCACCGGGGCCGTTGCCGAAGCGATGCACCCCAGCAAAATTGCGATATCCACTGGAAGCCCCACAAACAGCAGGCCACAGGTCACTATGATGGTTGGAGCCAGTGCCGCGCAAAATGAGATCCAGATAACTCGCTTGCCCATTTTATGCATCGCCCGGAAGGTCAGCTTTTCACCCAGCAAAAAACCGATCATCACCAGCGCAACATTGGCCACCAGCTCAAAGTGAACCGTCAATACATCCGGTATCAGGTTGAAACCCTGGGGACCGATCACTGAGCCAAACACCAGCAACAGGGTGACCCTGGGTAGCAGGATCTGCCGCCCGATCAGTTCAAACAGGAGTCCGGAAATTAACAGGGCACCAAGGACAACCAGGACCTGAGCAAGTACTTCCATCTGCTGTTACCCATCAGCACAACTACTTTGAGTATAAATGATGGCCGAATATCTCAGGGGGCTATCGAAGCCACCCGGTGAAGCTGGCGTAACCGCTCGATTAAAAAGTCGATCACCACTCTCACTCTCAGTAAACGGGAGCGCTCCCGGGTATAGAGCAGGTGCAGCATACTACCCGCCTGATGGGGTACGATCTGGTAGTCAGGCAGCAGCCGAACCAGTCTCCCTCGCTCAAGATCGTCACGGACCAGATGTTCTGCAAAAAGCCCGATCCCCAGGCCCTGATGCAACATGCTCAGTAGCAGCTCTACATCATTAGTTTTAAGGGGAGTGTCCACCACAGAAAGGGATTGCCGCTGGCCATCTCGTTCAAAGTGCCACTGCTGATGATAGCTCTCTCGATTGAGCGGCAACAGGGTCTTGCTTCTGAGATCATCAACCCCAGTGATCTGCTCCCCCTCAGCCAGATACTCCTTTGATGCCACCAGCCAGTAGTCCACATCACAGATCTTGCGTGACACAAGGTTACTGTCACCGGGTACACTCAGGCGAATACACAGATCAATCTCGGATGAAAACAGATCAGTTAAAGCTTCATCGGTCTGGATCAGTAACTTCAGATCCGGAAAAAGCTGACGAAACTCCGGGAGTAAACCACTCAGATACTGATTGGCATAGAGTCGGGGGCAGGAGATCCGAACCTCCCCCTCGATCCGCTGGCTAAATTCGCGGATCCCGTCAAACAGCTCGTCGAACTGGTTCAAAACCGCGACCGAGCGCTCCATCAAACAGTGACCCGCCTCGGTAAGCACGACACTGCGGGTGCTGCGAACAAAAAGAGCCACTCCAAGCTCACCCTCAAATTGAGCGATTCTGCGGGAGATCGCCGAGTGAGAGCAGCCCCGCTCATGGGCCGCCCTGGCAAAATTAAGATGACGTGCCACCGCCAGAAAATCATGTAAGGCGTCAACAGAAGGCATCGATATTATCCCGATTAGCACAATTATTAATTGAATAATTATTGATTATAAATTCACAATCAAGCTGTTAGAGTCGAAACATCACTCAATGAAGTCCGGTTACGGGCCTAACTCATTCAAGCAGGAGTCGCTCCATGCCAAGTCCAACTCTGTTTAGCCCCTTTAGTTTTGCCAATGGCAAAAAAGCCGGGAACCGTATTGCACTGGCTCCCATGACAACCACCCTGAGCCAGCCCGATGGCTCCATCTCTGCTCTGGATCTTAAGTGGCTACAAAGTTTCCGCGAGGGGGGATTTGGCGTGATCACCACCCCTGTCAGTTACATCAGTACTTCAGGCCAGGGCTGGCCCAATCAGATGGCGATCGATCAGGATGAGAACCTGCCGGGACTAACCACACTCGCCAGGACTATCAACACAGACAATAACCTGAGCATTATCCAGATCGGCCACAACGGATCCCGCAGCCCGGCTGAACTCATCGGGCAGCAGCCGGTGTCATCTTCAGCTTTTACTCTGGATATCCCCGGATTTGAGCAACCCAGAGCCCTTGGGCTTGAAGAGATAGCGAGCCTGACCCAAGCCTACGCCAGAGCCGTCGAGCGGGCTTACCAGGCAGGGTTTGATGGTGCAGAGCTTCACTTTGCCAACGGTTATCTCATCACCCAGTTTTTGAGCACCCAAACCAACCTTCGCCAGGATTGCTATGGGGGAACACTGGAAAACCGGGCACGCTTTGCCCGGGAGGTAGTTCAGGCCTGTCGTGCAAAAGTTCCTCACGACTTTATCATAGGAGCCCGCCTCTCCCCCGAGGGCCCGGGCCTTGATCTGGATGAGTCGGTTCAGACCGCGCTCTGGCTAAAAGCCGATGGTTTAGACTTTGTACATCTTTCACAGCTCGATGCCAGCATGCCTCCGACAAAATATCCGGATGCAGAGCAGATGGTCGTACACTATTTCAGAAATGCGCTGGGAGAGGATTATCCAATTTTTGTGGCCGGGGGGATCACCTCGAAAGCAAAAGCACAAAGGGTACTACAGGCAGGAGCAAGCTTTGTGGCGCTGGGGCGGATCGCCCTGGGTAATCCGGACTGGCCACAACGGATCAGGGAGCAGCTTCCAGTGTTGGAGTACCCCTACCGACAACAAGATCTGATCAGCCGGGGCATCCCCCGGGGGGTGATCGATTACTGCAACACCTATATTGCTGCCTTTGGGATCATGGAGCCTGAGCCGGCTGAAAAGAGCCCGGCTTAGTATCTTTGCAAGCTGCCCATGGGGCAGCTTTTACTCCCTGATATCGGGTCGATCAATCCGCCTTAGCCGGGGTCTCTTTTCTTAAGATCTCAATCCCCTTAAAGATAAGGCTCATCAGGATACCCACCAGGGTAGCCAGCACCATCCCCTTGAGTTCAACACTGCCGATATTGATCTTGGCACCACCGACGCCGATAATCAGAATCACCGAGGTCAGGATCAGGTTTTTCGGCAGGTTATAGTCAACCCTGGAGTCAATTAGGATCCGGATGCCGGAGGTAGCGATCACCCCATACAACACCAAAGAGATCCCGCCAATTACAGGCACCGGGATCACCTGGATGGCGGCCGCCAGCTTACCGACAAAAGAGAGCAAAATAGCGATCACCGCCGCACCGCCGATGACCCAGCAGCTAAACACCTTGGTAATCGCCAGTACCCCGATGTTCTCACCATAGGTAGTGTTGGGAGTCGAACCGAAAAAGCCCGACAGCATGGTCGAAACGCCATTGGCAAACATCGAGCGATGCAGGCCCGGGTCCTTGAGCAGATCCTTTTGCACTATGTTGGCGGTCACCACCAGATGCCCGACATGCTCGGCAATCACCACCAGCGCAGCCGGCAATATGGTCAAAATCGCTACCCAATCAAACTTAGGGGTATACAGAGTGGGCATCGCCAGCCAGTGGGCCTCGGCAATCTTACTGATATCCACCATCCCCAGCGCAAAAGAGACTCCATAGCCCACCAGCACGCCGATCAGGATCGGGATGATGGCCAGAAAGCCACGAAACACCACGGCTCCCAAAGCGGTGACCGCCAGGGTGATGATCGAAACCGTAATGGTTTTGGAATCAACCGCCACTCCGGGCGCCGTCACCAGACCAGCCATCTTGGCCGCAACCCCGGCAAGCTCCAGACCAATGACAGCCACTATGGCTCCCATCGCCGCAGGCGGAAAGATCACATGCAGCCAGTTCAGCCCGGCCTTTTTAACGATCAGGGCCACGATACAAAACAGCAACCCACACACAATAAAACCGCCCAAAGCTAGCTCATAACCCATAGGAAGCAGCAGGAGTACCGGCGAGATGAAGGCAAAGCTGGAGCCCAAATAAGCGGGGATCTTTCCTCTACAGATATAGAGGTATAGCAAAGTCCCAACTCCGTTAAACAACAACACGGTTGCCGGATTGATATGAAACAGGATGGGAACCAGCACGGTCGCCCCAAACATCGCAAACAGATGTTGCAGGCTCAGTGGTATGGTTTGTAAAAGTGGTAAACGCTCATCGACTGCCACAACTCGATTCATAGTGCTCCCTTCTTCAGCCAAGTGTAAAAATTGCGCGCCAGAGTATAGCAAACCCGGGCCGTACAGATCTCAGAATGCTGCGCCGCGCTTGTGTCAGAAACCTCTTTATGCCAGCTATCCTCTTTTCTAGAGAAATCACCACAAAAGGGTTATGTCTCAGATCCGTTGTTCATACAAAGGTGTACTAATTTCAAGGTCACCAACCTTCTGTCGCAAGGATGCGGCAGCAGAGGTTCCATGGATGGATACACACCCTGTTGGTGAGACGTGAAATCAGACATCAACAATAGATGTGAAACACGACCCACAAAAGATAGTCACATCACACTTGGCTTAATCGTATTAGTTCGCAATTAATCAGAACTTTGAATTGGCCTTTGAGAGGACTAATCAATATATGGCTCTCAGACCCCGGGGCCACAACAGACGTAACCCTGTCAATGGCGGCCTGTATAGGCTCACCCTGGCTCCAACCTTTAAAACCTCGTGAGTCGGTAAGTTCTTTAGCCGTCCTGAGTCTGGCTTTTTGCCACCTATATGGACTGGAGCAAGGATCTGGATAATTACGCCAGTGATGATGCGTTTGCCAGCTCAGGGGTTACCAGTGGTGGTCGGTGGAGCTTCGGCGTGCAGGTGGAAATCTGGTTCTGAGAAGTGAGGGGAAAACATCAATGAGAAGGGTGCCCTGCGGCACCCGTTCTGATTCAAAGGATTACTTACCATCCCAGGCATTCAGGGCGTCATGCCGCACCTTGTTTTTGCCTTCGTTAGACAGCTTAAAATAGTCCTTGGCCATGCCTGGCTCCCAACCACCATAGGTTGGATTCGGCAGCACTATGTATTTGATCCCGTACAGTGCCTTATTGGCATCTACATGGTCGCGACGCACCTTATTGGATTGATGAATCACATCGGAATCAAAATCATCCAGGTTATCGCCGATCAGCATCACGATCTTATAACCTTCACTGGTGATCTTATCGCGACGAGCCGCCTTGTCTGAAGTGGTGGTCTTCAGCAATACCGTCTTATCATTGACCCCGGTAAAGCCCAGCTCTTTAAGATTCTTCACCGTTTCTGCATAGCTTGCATGAGAGCGGTTACTCACATAAAACATAGTGCCACCATGTGAGTTCACATAGTTGGCAAAAGCGACCGCTCCGGGAATTGCCGTCGCCTTTCCAGCCTTTTCCCACTCGTGCCAGGTCTTGGAGGAGTAGCTCTGGCCATGCTTGATCCGCCATGCGGCATAGGCACTGTTATCGACCATGGTCTCATCCAGATCAACCACCACAGCTTTTTTCAGCTTATCTGAGCGATGCACCTTGGATACATGATTGAGGTCCAGCTTATGGATATCATCAAACGCCATCCGTGCACTGTTAAAGGCCTGGTAAGCAAGGGCACGATACTCGCCGGATTGCTGGACCCAGTCCACCGCCAACACAGCCTGGTTTTCTAGCTGAGCCGTGGTAACCGGCATCTCCTTGGCTGTAGCCTGCCAGGAAGCAACCGTCAGTGCCGCTGTAGTGATCACTGCCAACATGGTCTTTTTCATCAACAACTCCTGTAAACATCGAGCAAAGACATGGATCTGAGATCCACGTATAAAAAGTTATTTTGTAAACCCCGTAGGCAGGCATTGTCCATGAAGAGGCAGCGCAAACTCAAGGGCTTATTCACGACCGCCCCTGAATGTGCGATCGGGATCTCAGGGATAATAGGTTAAGCCCGGATCACAGAAGCGAAGCCCGGCAACCGCAGTTGTCAGAACAAAAATCTACGCCTATCGCTTCACTCATCAATTCGCTATAAATACCACAAGTCGAAACAACAAAAATAGGATGAGCTGATGCACTATTTTGCCTATGGCTCCAACATGTCGATCCCAAGACTCAGGGCGAGACTTCCGGATGCAACCCCGATAGAGACTTACCAGCTCTCAAAGCACAGGCTTTGCTTTCACAAGGTCGGTCAGGATGGGTCAGGAAAGTGCGATATCCAGTATACCGGACAAGCCGAAGACTACGTGCTTGGGGTTCTCTATGAACTGAACCCCGACGATAAAAAAGAGCTGGATCAGATCGAAGGATTAGGCAAAGGTTATGCTGAAAAAGAAGTTGAGCTTTCGAGCATGACCGGCCAGCACTGCACCGCCTGGAGCTATTATGCCATCCAGACCAAGCCTGGTCTCAAACCCTTCTCCTGGTACAAGCAGCATGTGCTCTTTGGTGCCGAGCAGGCGGGGCTCCCCGCCTCTTACATCCAGATGATTGAGCTGGTCCCGGCAACCGAGGATCCAGACAACGACAGGGCCGCGGTACAACTTGCCGTCTATCCTGTGTCGTAAGTCCTGTCAAAGGTTCGATTTTGGATTAGCCCATCCTCGCCGTGCTTCAATCCCGCTCAGAGTCTGATGAGCTCTTTTTCGCCTGAGCTCCCGTTCACTCGTATCACAGCCCATTGAGGCTTAACTCCCATCCTTATAAGCCTGGCCCGACAGGCCAGAAATGAGATCTCTATTGCGATTTTTCATACATAACGACAAGAGTGTTCGCAATCCGGTGAAGGTGAATTGTCAAATCTCTTCAGTTTGGGTTGAATAACTGGCCACAACAGTTCATTAACAAAAATTTGAAGATACTGATTCTTATGATTTTTTAAATCATTCACTGATCGCCCTGTGTTGGCGATCATCATTATAAAAGGATAATTTCTCAATGTTTCTCACCATACTCAACTCCCTGATCCCTGTCGCCTTTGTTATTTTTTTAGGCTGGCTTGCAGGCTACAAGGGTTTTATTGATAAATCCCACAGCAAGAGCTTTGCGACTTATGTCATGAACTTCAGCTTTCCCTGCTTACTGTTTGTGATCACCGCAACCTCTAAGCCGGCAGATCTCTTTGACAGTGAATTTATTATCGCCTTTACCCTGGCATTAATGGGGATGTACCTGATCGCCCTGCTGATCCACAGGTACCTGTTGGGACGTAATATACAGCAGGCCGGACAGGCAGCCTTTGTTTGTTCCTTTCCGGATATGGCCTTCATGGGGATCCCTATTTTTCTCGAGCTCCTGGGATCGAAATCCCTCATCTCGATCGCTATCGGTAATATTATTACCAGCCTTCTGATGATCCCCTGACGATTATTCTGCTGGAGTTCCAGGCCGGCAAAAAGGTTAACTATAGTGAGATCATTGTGAAAAATCTGCTCAATGTTGCCCGAAAGCCCCTGGTCTTTTCCCCCGTCCTAGGTATTTTATTCTCCTTATCCGGCCTGAGCTTACCCGAGCTCATGGAACACAGCCTCAAGTTAATTGGCGGCTCCACATCAGGAGTCTCTCTGTTTGCTCTTGGCCTTATCATGTCCAGCTTCGCCATCACCTTTAGTAAAACCGTTCTGCAAAACATCGTCATCAAAAACGTGATTCATCCACTGTTAATGATGGGGCTGGTGCTTGTCTTCGGGCTGAGCGGGGTACTCGCCAAAGAGGTGGTCCTGCTTTGCGCCATGCCAACGGCCACCATGACCACCATGTTTGCCTTACGTTACAACACATTGACCGAGGAGAGTACCAGTGCCACGATTCTGGGAACACTGGTTGCAATTGTGACCCTACCTGTATTTATGTCACTGGTGCATATTTAATGTTTCTGGCAAGCCGGGCCCTTGATGCCCGGCCTGCTTCATTTGGTCTAAAAATAAACTACGCCATACTTCAGTCGAATCTAAATTCTCCTCATTAATTGATGCAAATTAATGATCTCCCCTTCCCCAAGCGAGGACGTCAATAATCCGCAAACCTGTTCTGGTTCGGGCTATCCACCCCTCTTTGTATAAAAGCTCAACTTAGTCATGCCCTGAGTTACGCCGCTACTGCCGCACAAAAATAATACTCATACGAACACCACTCAAGGCACTTCAAAACGAAAAGGCTGACTAAAAACCCCATAAGGGTACGTTGCGATTAAAGATGAACCACACTGAATTCCGAATTATATTTTTATCAATTCTATATTCACTATTTTTGGTTAATTCAGAGAATTTTTTTCTTATATATATCTATTAAATAGAAATGATAGTTTAAAAACTGTTTTTTCTAAGTTTATTTGCAAAGATAATTAATTGCTTCAAGGAATAAAGCACTTTTTGACACTTGATTGCCTAATAAAATAGCGCTAGCATGATTTCTCGCTTGAAACACCAGCGACACTAGCAATTCATACCAATACTTACACAAGGAGGCTTTATATCTTTGTTATGCAAGGAAAGCATGATGCTCCCGCTGTAACGGATTAAAGATTTCACCTACATTTTGCTTACCTGATCTGAGGTACTTCGTTATAAACAAGGTATCTTGTAACATATTTCTATGGCATTTCATTTATAAGCCATTATATTTTTCATGCGCTATACGCTTGTCAGATAAAAAGCTCTGTCAAACAGAGTCTTTTATCCAGCGAGATATGCTCTATAGGCTAATTAAACTTTTCATTCATCAAACATTAAGGACAATAAATGAAGATGAAACTTAAGACCAAGATATCTATATTATCCTCCTGCATCGCTCTTGTGATGAGCAGTCAAGTCTTTGCTTCACAAGGTACATCCCAAATAGACAATGGTGATCTTGTCCCTACCTTTGCTCTGAGCTCGGCACCATACAATGCAGTGGTAAAGATTCTGATTAATCTGGGTGATGGCACCTCCGCCTGCACCGGCTCTTTAATTCGCTATAATGCGGTTATAACAGCAGGCCATTGCGTTTTTAAAGATGCCAAAGGGCAACAAAAGATCACCCCTGACTCCTTTACGATCACCAGTGCCGATGGCACACATCAGTATCATGCGACCCATGTCTATTCTGATTACAATGGTACCTATCACGACTTTGCTGTACTGGCGCTCGATAACACAGATCAAAGTGTGGCAACCGCCCCGGTGGCAGCCCTACAGAGCTCAGGGACTCATCCAATATACAAAAAGGATGTCATAAAAAATCAGCAGCCCCTGCTCTCCACCGGCTATGGTATCAACCTACCCTATCAAAATGCCTATGAACACCAACCGACTGCACGGGATAAAGATATAGGAAGAGGACTCATAGACCGGGATGGCTGGATGGCATACGATCGCAGTGAAAATACCAATGATGTCTTTAACAAGGGTGTTCTTCTTAAGGGAGAGCAAACCCCGACCTCAGATAGTAATACAATTAAGACACTCGTCGCCTCGGGCCTGAGTGATGCGTCCGGCTATCCTGAAAGCCAGTTCTTCTCAACCTGCTCTACCCAGTCAACAGATCATGGGGATAGCGGCGGCCCGGTCTTTTATGATGATAACGGTCAATACACTCTGATCGGAGTCACAAGCCGAGGGCTCACGATACCCTATCAGGGAAGATATTACTCATATACTAAGTGCATGGATTATACGGGCACCCTCCAAAGCGGCACGCGGATCTCTGAATATACAGACTTGACCACCGCAAGTGACAACCGGATCTTGCTGGATAACTATCTAAAGGAAATTCCATCCTAAAGTCGATAGCCTTCATAAATCATTAAAGGCTGCTCACTTTTTAGCAGCCTTTATTTTATTCATAGATTGTGAGTTCACCATGAAAGAAAAAGTAGCCCTATGGAGCCCCCTTTATTTACTGCTTATTTTCCCTTTATTCACAAGCCATGCCCTGGCATTAATTGACAATGGTACACAGGCCAATCCAGATAAAGCCCCCTTCAATAGCATAGTGATGCTGTATAACAGTATTCATGGAGGGAGCACCTGTACCGGCACCTTCATCCAGGATGATCTCATCCTCACGGCGGGGCACTGTGTCACATCAAAAGACCCCTCTTCCAAGCAAATGATCATCGCAAGCCCAAGTACGATTCAGCTATATGAGAAGGCCAACTGGATCCCATTACCCAAGGTTGCCAGCATCCAAACCCCTTTTGATGGCAAACTGCATGATTTTGCCCTGATAAAACTTGCAGAGCCTGTCGCCAATCATCCCTATGTTCCCCTTGAAATGAACCTGACAGAAACACAAATGCTCTTGGCTCATCAAACACTACTCATCGCCGGCTATGGTCGCGATATAGGATTTGCAAACCAGGATACAAACCCCGGATATAAGCTGCTAGAAGGCAAGGTGAAGATCACTTCGGACACAGCAGCCAGAAAAACCCTTAAAGAGGGCAGCCACTGGCTTGCTGAACAAGAGATCCCTGATGGCTCACTGGCGAACGCCCAAAACTACAACGCCACCGGACTCTTTGCTGCCTGTGGATCCCAGGCCACGGACTTTGGGGACAGTGGCAGTGCCGTCTTCAATGAAAATGCCGATGGCAGCTACTCTATCGTTGGGGTCACCAGCCGTGGCCTCACCATCAAGACAGCCGAGGGATATATCTCGTATAACCACTGCATAGATAGCCAGATGCAAGATCAATCTCCCGAAAAGATCTCCATATTTAGCGATCTCACGTCAGGCAGTAGCAATTATCCGCTTCTTCAGGATAGCCTGAACCAACTGTCCTGATCATCCCGCTCACCTTTACCGGGGGCTATCTCCATCACTTTAAGATAGTGGTGGATTGCCCCCTCTCAATGAAACAAGAGGTGGTGGCCATCGCAGGGCTTAAACCAAATCTCATAAAGGAGATTTGGCTCCACCGCACGACCGAGATGATATCCAGGAAAGCCACAAACCTATTGAAATGATTGGCAAGGCCCATGAGAGAGTAAGAAAACAAACAACGCCTTCCCAGGCTGTTAGCGCGGGCTCACCGCAATCTCTCCCTCGGGCAGCCATTCGTAGCAGGCGGGGCTGCGCTGATCACAGCAGCCGCCAGCACAGGATTGAGAGGAGATAAAACGTACCCGCCCCTTGCGGACCCACACCTGCATCATGGCGTCTATGGCATCCTCACTGCAGTGAAAATGCCGGGCTAACTCCTGGCGACTGACCCGCTGATGTTTCGCCAAATAGGCTCCAAGCTCCCGTACTATCACAGGGACAAAGCCTCCCGGGTCAATATGTCGCCCCGCCTTTTGAGCTGCCACCACATCAGGGTGATCAACAGGATAAACAGCACCAGCCAACCCAGGCTTTGCAGAGGATGCTGACTCAGGGTCGTCAGCTGATAATAGAGCACGCTGGAGAAGTAGGCGGTAAAGTTACACCACAGGGCGACAAACAGTGCCCAACGGCGACCCGTTTCACGCACCAGGGCGCCCATCGCCGCCGCACAGGGCATATACAACAAGATAAACAACAGATAGGCAAAGGCGCCATGCTTACCATCAAAGTGCTGTTGCATCGAGCCAAAGGTGCGTTGACTAACATCCTGCTCACTGGCTGCTTCCTGCTGATTTTCGGTGTCCCCAACCTTAAGGCCCAGGGGATCGCTCAGATTAATCGCCGCCAGGTTCTGCGGAATCGTTGCAAATGCAGCCTTAACCCGGGGCCAGATGTCCAGAGCCTGACTTTGCTCCTCCTGCTGATTGGCATACAGGCTGTTGAGGGTCCCAACCACCGACTCCTTGGCAAAGACCCCGGTCACAATGCCGACCGTTGCCTGCCAGTTATCCTGCTCAATCCCCAGCGGTGCAAACACCGGAGTCACCCGCTGGCTTACATAACTGAGCAATGAACGCTCGCTATTTTGGTGGCCAAAGCTGCCATCTGTGCCAAGGGAGTTCAGGACACTCAGCACCGCTACCACCAGCACTATGGTTTTACCGGCGCCAAAGATGAAGCTCTTGAGCTTATGGTGAGTCTTAAGAGCCACATCTTTAAGGCGTGGCAGCTCATAGTCCGGCATCTCCATCACCAGGGAGCCACTGACTCCGGGCAGGATGGTCTTGCGCAGCAGCAAGCCGGTGAGTACCGCGACCGCGATCCCCAGAAGATAGAGAATGAAGACCAGGTTCTGGCCGCTTTGCGGGAAAAAGGCCACCGCGAACAACGCATAGACAGGCAATCGAGCCCCACACGACATGAAGGGGATCATCGCCGAGGTGGTGAGACGCTCACGCTCCGCGCTCAGGGTGCGAACCGACATCAAAGCCGGGACGTTACAACCAAACCCCACCAGCATGGGAACAAACGCCTTTCCGGGAAGGCCGATACGTCGCATCAGTCGATCCACCACGAAGGCAGCCCGCGCCAAATACCCCGAACTCTCCAGAAAAGCCAGAAACAGATACAGGCAGCCAATCACAGGGATGAAGGTCAGAACCGTCTGAATACCGGTTCCGATCCCGTCCCCGGCGATGGTCGACAACCAGGTTGGCGCTCCAATGGCCCCCAGTCCCTGCTTCACCCCATCCACCAGGAACAGCTGCCCTATCTGGTCAAAGAAGTCGATAAAGGCACTGCCCACATTGATGGCAAACAGAAACATCAGGTACATCACCGCCAGGAACAGCGGGATCCCCAGATAGCGATTCAAAAACAATCGATCAAGCTTTTCACTCACCGAGGTCGACAGGCGGGCCGGATGCTTAATGCAGGGAGCACAGTACTGGTGGATAAACTGGTAACGAACATCTGCAAAATGCAGATCCAGATCTAATGTAACATGCAGCTTATTGTAGAGATTGATCGCCTGATCCCGTCCCGTTTCATTCAGCCATTGGCAGGGCTGACAACCGGACTCAAGTTGCTGCAGGGCGATCCCCCGCTTATCCAGGCAAGGCTCTCCCTCAAGCAGCATAGCTATCTTACGGGCGCTGGTTTCGACCTCAGACCCATAATCAAGCACCAGCGGCTGCTGTTCGGACTCAAGGTAGCGATGCATATCCCGTTTGAGCTGCGCTGTCTGTTTGGCATTACGCGCCGAAAGTGAGACCACGGGGCAACCCAGCGCCCTGGCCAGGGAGGCTTCATCCAGCTTGA
The DNA here is from genome assembly GCF_003072645.1 of Dongshaea marina. Lineage (NCBI taxonomy): Bacteria > Pseudomonadati > Pseudomonadota > Gammaproteobacteria > Aeromonadales > Aeromonadaceae > Dongshaea > Dongshaea marina. The sequence continues at coordinate 1,657,789 of NZ_CP028897.1, read as the reverse complement.
GCCCCCGGTGACGGATCACATCCAGCTTATTGAGCACCACCACCACCGGCAGCCCCAGCTCCCGAAGCTGCAAGGTCAGATAGAGGCTGCGCTCCAGGCAGGAGGCATCGACCACATTCACCACCAGATCCGGGCGGTTGTTCATCAGGTAGTGATAGGAAACCAGTTCATCAACGGAGCAGTCCCGGCTCTCCAGGGCGTAGATCCCAGGAAGGTCCACCAGCTCATAATCATGACCACCGGCGCGAAAACGACCGACTTTCTTATCGACCGTGACTCCGCTCCAGTTTCCCACATGCTGGCGGGAGCCGGTCAGAGCGTTAAACAGAGAGGTTTTACCACTGTTGGGGTTACCTATGGTAACCAGCTGATAGCTCATTCAACGACCTCAACCTGGATCTGCGAGGCCAGTGAGCGTTGAACGGCCAGGGTGATCCCACTGGCACGGATCTGCAGCGGATCGCCCATCGGGGCCTGGCGAAGAAACTCAATTTCGCTATGAGGTAGCAGCCCCATACACATCAGCTTGCGACGAATCGGTCGCGTCAGGGCAGCCATATCCAGAATTTGTGCACGTTGGCCGGAAGACAGCTCACTCAACAGCATAATTAAGCTCCGGGAATAATAGTGAGATTGATTCTTTTTTGAATCATCGATTATAACGAACAAACTGCGAGAATACTTGCGTCATATCAAATATGCGTCGCCTAGACTCAGGCAGACTATGCGCTCAGGGCTTATCTCGGAGCCAACTAAGACTTGGTGCGGCAAAATTTGTCGCACAATATTAGTTGCAGCCTGCTTATTAAGCAAGCACTCACATCCCTGTATCCACATTAGGGCATCTTCGCTAAACTAACGCCCTTTTTTTTGGCGCATTCACTATAATAAGGAGCCATTCCATGCCAAAAGATCAATTACATCAGGCTGCTCTCGATTACCATCAGTACCCTCAACCCGGTAAGATCTCTGTCGAACTGACCAAGTCGGCCGAAACCGCAGACGATCTCTCTTTAGCCTACAGCCCGGGTGTTGCCGCTCCGGTTTTAGAGATCGCTGAAGATCCGAATAACGCCTATCGCTATACCGCAAAAGGTAACCTGGTTGCAGTTATCTCAAACGGCACCGCCATCCTGGGCCTTGGAAACCTGGGCCCTCTGGCCTCCAAGCCGGTCATGGAAGGTAAGGCTCTGCTGTTCAAGCGTTTTGCCGGTGTCGATGCCATCGATATCGAGGTGACTCACGATACCCAGCAGGAGTTTATCGACACGGTCGCTAACATCGCCGACAGCTTCGGTGGCATCAACCTGGAAGATATCAAGGCTCCCGAGTGTTTCGCCATCGAGGAAGCCCTGATCGAGCGCTGTAATGTCCCCGTATTCCATGATGATCAGCACGGTACCGCGATCGTAACCGTTGCGGGTCTGCTCAATGCTCTGGAGATCCAGGGTAAGAGCATTGAAGATGCGCGCATCGTGGTTCTGGGCGCTGGCTCTGCCGGCCTGTCGCTGGTCGAACTGATGCAGGAATTTGGCGCCAAGAAGGACAACATCTTCGTACTGGACCGCGGCGGTGTCATCCATAACGGTCGTACCGATCTCAACCAGTACAAGCAGCGTTTCGCTATCGACACCGAGCTGCGCACCCTGGATGATGTGATCACAGATGCAGATGTGTTTATTGGTGTCTCCGGCGCGAACCTGCTGAGTCCTGAGCAGCTCAAACGGATGGCTGCAAATCCTGTGGTCTTTGCCTGCGCCAACCCGGATCCTGAGATCAAGCCAGAGCTTGCCCATGAGACCCGCGATGACATCATCATGGGGACCGGTCGCTCCGATTATCCAAACCAGATCAACAATGTACTGGGCTTCCCCTTCATCTTCCGTGGTGCCTTGGATGTTCATGCAACCCGCATCAACATGCAGATGAAGTGTGCCGCCGTTGAAGCGATCCGCGATCTGGCGAAAGAGACAGTTCCGACCGAGGTTCTGCTGGCAGCGGGTGCCTCTCACCTGGAGTTCGGTCGTGGCTATGTGATCCCTAAACCGATGGATCCACGCCTTAAGTCCCGGGTATCCCGCGCCGTAGCCCTGGCCGCAGAGGCAACGGGTGTGAACCAGCGTCCGGTACCACAAGACTATATGCTGGAAAAAGCGGACGTTCTTTCCGTCGCATAAGCTCCCTTAAGAGTGGGGAGGCGCCCTCCCCACTCTTTATCTCTATTGCCAGCCTTTCTCCCTATCCTCCCCGAAAACCCAATTGAGCCTGACCCAGGACTCCCGATGCTCACAAAAACACCTAAACACTAAAAAATCTGCTCCCCGCAGCGATTGTTCAGGTATGCTACCCCTTTTTTGCAACAGGTATCTGAAGATGTCTAGCCCGTTAGAGCCATCCCGGGTGGATGAGATCCTGCGCCTTGATGCGCAGCAACGCTATCAGTATTTAGTGAAAGAGGTCGTGACCAACCAGGAGGTCTGGATCCTGACCGATCAGCATGGCTGCATGATGCTAACAACAGAGGATGAGGACTGCATCCCGGTCTGGCCAAATTCCGAGTTTGCCGAGGCCTGGATCAGTGGCGAATGGCAGCACTGTAAGGCCGAGGCGATCCCGCTGGCACGCTGGCACAGCCACTGGACACCTGGGATGCTGGATGATGAGCTGTCACTGGTGATCTTCCCCAACCAGGATGAAGATGGCCTGGTGCTGTTCCCCGACGAGCTGGATCACGAGCTCAAGGCCCGGGCGAAAAAGGTCAAACAGCGCCGCTGATACCTGCAGTCTCTGACAACTTGACCTGCGGTCGGCTTATTTGTGCCTGCGGCATATTTGTCCAGCCGCGGATGCTACACAAGGATGTGCAAATGCAGCTGAAGCCATTGATGGCGCAAGCTACCTGCGACCAGAGGAGATTGCTTGTCCAACCCCCTCTGGACTCCCCGGGACAACATCGAATTCGAATTGATGACCTGCGGTCAGCATATTGGTGCCAAAGGCACATTGCCGCTGCCGAGCGGCGGCGGGTCAGGGGGACTGCTCACCCTGTCCCCCTAACAACCCCGAGGGTGCCCCTCGATTCGCTCTTCTCCTCAAAATCATCATATTTTGAAGCACAACGCAGACAGTATGTCCCTATACTGGCTGCGCACTCGCAGCATCCATGCTGCTCAACTTCAAATAACTTTATGATTCTTCGGTACGAATCAAAGGGGGAGTTAACTCACCCCCGTGAGCGAGCGCCGAGGTGAACCGTAGATAATTCCATTCGAGACACATGGGTGAAGCTTCTCTCAGAGAAGAAAAACGAGAGGCAAGGAAGTCGAACAGGGAAAGCTTATCAGGGATGATAAGCGTGACGAGAGCTTAGCCACGACAGAGACATTGCGTCGAAGTAGCACCTTAATCCTTAGGGGATCTGTCGCCTAACAAGCGGGGGGCGTTAGGATGGTTGAAGCTCTTTTTCATACTGCTTTAGCTGTTCCTCTGTGGTGATTAGGTGCTCCACTATGGATAGTAATCTTTTCAGATCTTGGATGTCGTGGTTTGTCCACTTACGTATGTAATGGGTCTCGTCATTACCAAGCCATGCAGCCCTTTCTGCTGCTGCGACTATCCTTGGTGAATCCTTAAACTGTGTTTTAATGACTTTTGATAGTGCCTTTACTTTTATCTCTTTTTCTTTCTCAGGAGCGCAATGGATCGCGTAGTCTTTGACTAAAAATTCTAAAGCCTTCCTGTAAGCAATCCCTGAGACCTCTGATAGGCTTCTTTGCTCTGCCTCTTCTGCTTGAATTTTTATACGAACGTATTGTGATGAAATATCTATTATCTCCTGTGGAATAACTGAACTATCTACGCAAGTTGGCTCCACGAACTTGAGCTCATAGCTATTAATTCCCGATGTAGATGCCCTCCTTCCAGTTTGTAAGTCATAGTAGGCTATGTATAGCTCAGAGCACTCTTCATTTGGGCATTCGTATACGCGATACAGTCTTTGGAAAAAGCCTTTTGGATGCCTTGCGTTTGCGTGGTTGTAAACGGCATTTGGAACGATTTTATGTTTGCATATAGGGCAGGTGTCAGGATCTTTGTCGATACCAACGTGGGCACTACCAAGGTCTACGGGAATCATGTAATAAATCCAACTTTTGAAATTGTTTAATCATACTCCTATGGCTGTTTACTTTGAAGTTTAACCTGAACAACTTAGTTAACCCTGACCCAGGATTGTTCAATGATAGTCATGGCGTCGGCCATAGACAGGATAGGCGACATGGTTTAGCTACAAACAAGATCTGCATCAGTTAAGCGGCATAACTCCAGCGCCTTATTTAAACCTTCACGCTCTCTGACCGCTCAGCTTTAACATCCTTGTAAGCCTCCAGCACAATGATGTTTTCTTTATCTACGAATGATGCACAAGCTGTAATCTGCGCTCCCAACTCTAGACCTGACCTTCCCTATTCTTTGATTGAGACTCTTATGTAGATGGCGGCCTTTTTCATGCTTTATTGCTCGCGTTTTATTGATTGCGTCAAAACGCTAAGTGTCCGTATAGCGAAATGATACACGCATACCATAATTTGCCTAATTTTGATAGGGGGTATTTTCCCCCTATCACCTAGTAATGATTAAAGTATTATTGGGTAATATTTGAAAATTCCGAAAGGTTCACTGTTGGTGAGTTTGTATGTGGTAAGCACCTCGACATTGAATCAGATATTTTGGCATCTGACAGGAGCCACATGACCAAAGCTCGGCCTATTTTTTTGGGGGGAATTAAAGATTTGTATTTTTGGCCTCAGCCAATTTTAGTGAGGAGATCGATTAGGCTATCACAAATAAAAGTGCATGCGAAATCAAGGCGTTTTTGCACGTAAAATTGGCATGGTTAAAAATAAGGCCCATAAAACACATCTCGCTCGCCAAAGTTAGATACGTGTTTTTATGAGCCGGGTATAGATGCGGCTGTGCCCTCTAACTAAAAAGTTAGCGGACTCTACGCGCGTCTATTTTGTGAAACGCGCGCTGCTCTCTGGCCATATACGGTGTATTAAACTGAGATCAGTATTGCATCTGCAAAAGGATAGTAACGCATAATGGCGACAGATCAAAAGGGCAAAAGTAATATTTCTTTAGTTAAGGATGCTCATGAAACAACCTACCACAACACGTACATCAACACTAATGGTGGAGATGTCTTCTTAACTATGCCTTCAAGCACAACTCCAACAAAGGAGAGCAAGCCGATTCTTATCCAGTTGCTGGAAGTACTCTTGGCTTGGTTTAAGGGCAAGAAAGAGTGTGAGCCCGATAATGGACTACCTACTTTGTGACCACTTGTCTAAGCAGTATAGATAATCGCGGCATTACCAGAGTCCTCTGTGATCATAAAAAAAACGCTCCCAACCGAGAGCGGTTTTGATCTCAGGGCCGGTTATCGACCAATAAAACAAAAGTCTTAGAAATAGGTTCTGCGATACGGCCGGTACTCAGGCTGCCAGAAGCTATTGTCGATCGCCTCATCCAGAACCTTATCCGGCCACTGGACCGCATGGCCCTGCAGCTGGGCCGTCTTCGCCACCAGCTTGGCGATACAGCGGCCCACCTCCTGGATCTCTTCAAGAGGTGGCAATAGTGCCCCTTCGCCATCTTTAGCCAAGGGCGAGCAGTCCGCCAGGGCACGGCTGGCCGCCATGAACATCTCCCGGGTCACCCGCTTGGCACCGGTCGCCAACACCCCAAGGCCGACTCCCGGGAAAATATAGGAATTATTACACTGGGCGATCGCATAGCTCTTCCCCTCATACTGCACCGGATCGAAGGGGCTCCCGGTTGCAACCAGGGCATTGCCTTCGGTCCAGCGCAAAATATCTTCCGGCAGTGCCTCGACCCTGGAGGTTGGGTTCGACAGCGGGAAGATGATCGGGGTCTTGCAGTGAGCATACATGGTCTTGATCACCTCCTCACTGAAAAGCCCCGGTTGCCCGGAGACTCCCAGCAGGATATCCGGCTTCACATTTTCGATCACCGCCTGCAGCGAGATATTGTCCTGAGGGCAGTTCCACTGCTCAATCAGATCTTTACTCTGCATCAGCTTACTTTGAGTCGGAGTCAGATTCGGCATGCTGTCGATCAGCAGTCCATAGCGATCCACCATGAACACCTGGGCCCGGGCCTCTTCATCGCTAAGCCCCTCAGAGCGCATCTGCGCAATGATCTGCTCTGCGATGCCGCATCCTGCCGAGCCTCCCCCGAGGAACACCACCTTCATATCTTTCATCGGACGCTTACTGGCGCGACAAGCGGCAATCAGACACCCCAGGGTGACCGAGGCTGTCCCTGAATATCATCATTAAAGCAGCAAAGCTCGTCCTGGTATCTGTCCAACAGAGGCTGGGCATGCTGCTGCGCAAAATCCTCAAACTGCAATAGCACATCGGGCCAGCGCCGTTTCACCGCCTCAATAAACAGATCCACAAACTCATCATATTCCTGACCTGTGATCCGGTTATGCCGCCACCCCATATACATGGGATCTTTCAGACGCGCCTCATTGTTGGTGCCGCAATCAAGGACGATCGGCAGGGTCTGATCCGGGTTCACTCCGCCACAGGCGGTATACAAAGAGAGCTTACCGATAGGGATCCCCATGCCGCCAATCCCCTGATCGCCCAGGCCGAGGATCCGTTCACCATCGGTCACCACGATCACCTTCACATCGCCGTGGGTTGCATTGTGCAGAATGTCATCGATTCGCTCACGCTCGGGGTATGAGATGAAGAGTCCCCGGTGGCGACGGTAAATATTAGAAAACTCCTGGCACGCCTTACCAACGGTCGGGGTATAGATGATCGGCATCATCTCTTTAAGGTGAGTCTGGACCAGCTTATAAAATAGTATTTCACTGGTATCCTGAAGGTTACGCAGGAAGATATGCCGCCCCATGTCATCGGCTGCATTGAGGTACTGCTGATAAGCTCTTTCAACCTGCTCATCCAGGGTTTCAATGTTATGTGGCAACAACCCCTCAAGATTGAAAAAAATCCGCTCCTCCTGGCTAAAAGCACTGCCCTTATTCAGTAACGGCATTTCGAGAAGATTTGGACCTGCGTAAGGAATATACAGGGGCTGCTGTTGATCTTGAGCATTATGATTCATTGTTTGTTCTCACTTATGAGGATTGCTCTTTTCTCCCCGGGATCACTGAGAATGACAGGTTTGGTGATTTCAGGAAGAGTCGATAGGCTCGATAGATTCAGGCCACCGGAACCTATCTATAGTTCCTGGTTCTGAAAAATCTGTCGAGTCCACAATGAGCCAATGAACTGAGGAGTCAAGGTTGCGCCTAATAAAGGGGCAAGCCGTCGCTCCCAGGCCACAATCATCACCCATTGCCAGCCACTGACAATCCCCCGGAGAAATGACCCGCAGAATAAATCACAGTTAAAGTGGCCAAGTCAAACCCCCTGGCAGGCCAGCACTCTCAGTTCAGGACAAATTATCCAATCAAGTTTCATTCTTTTGAAGCAGCTCTCAAAAAAGCGATTTCGATTATGGGGCAACCCTGTTTTGTGTGGTAGTTTTAGCGCCATCCTTAAACGTTCACAAACCGAGACTATTTTTTATCACCCTGTGCTCACCGGACGAACTGAAAAAACTGCCCGGGGAGCGATTGCGTATAAACAATGGCCTGTTGTGGAGTTCACACACCATGGATAATCAGATACAAACCGAAACCGACCTCCCCCATTGCTCTATTTGGAACATACTGACGGAGCGAGCTGCAACTCGGCGTACGATTCGACTCTCGAAACTTGCAAAACTTGCAGGCTATCCAGAGCAATCCGAGGCCCTCATCGAGGCCCTGCACCAGATCCGTACCTACTGCAGCGAACAGGAGCTTCCGACCCTATCTGCAATCGTTGTCGATGATGAAGGAGTGCATCAGCTCTCATCTTCTCTGCCTGATGCACCCTGGGTCAGAGCCCGGGTATTTGACTTTAGCTGGGAGCAGGAAAGCGCCCTGGCATAAACCAGAAAATCGCAGCCTGTGAACCCGGCTGCGATTTTCAAGGGAATCACTAGGCTCTGTTAACATTTCCAATTTTGAACCAAATCTGAAACGTCAACAGAGCCTAAATCACTTCAGTTTTTTATCCAGCATGGCGGCAGCATTCACCGCATCCACCGCCTTGTTAAAGGCATCGATCATCTGCATATCTGCCCCATCGCGCCTGAAACAGACATACAGCTTCTTATCTTCCAGCACCTTGGCGTTAAACCCTATCTTATCTGCATAGCGCTTGAGAGCAGGCTCGGTTTTAAGAAGATAGTGCATCACGTTTTCATCAATTACCGCCAGCTGAATTCTCCCGGCGCCAACCTTCTGCAGATTTGCCATATCAGAGCGAGCCGCATCGGCCTTCAGGCCGCCGGAGGCCACCATGTCATCAAAGGCTTGGGTATTGACATAACCCGCCACGGTTCCAAGCTTCATCCCCTTGAGATCATCGAGGCTACTCCAGGGCACCGGCTTGGATTTAAGCTCGGCAAAGCCTAATGGCCCCTTGCCAAAGGGCTTGGAAAAGATAAAGTCCTTCTCCAGATCCTTGGCATAGTACTCAGGAAAATACCCGGCGTACTTCTTATTGGTCTTTGCCAGGTTCACCGCCCGATTCCAGGGGTAAAACTCAACCACCAGCTCATAACCAGCCTTGGCAAACACCGATTTAGCCACCGCCACAGCAGCCCCTGCTCCGGCAGCTTCTTGCCCGTATAGGGAGGCCAGTCCAAAGAGGTCAGATACACCTTGGGAGCTGCGAGAGCCAAAGAGCTTAACAGTGCCAAACTAAACGACAACAGCATCATGAGCGTTTTCATCACGTCATCCTTGCGTCATGCATCACATCCAAAGTATAGAGTGAGATCCAGGCACACAGATACCTCACTGACGGTTTACAGGCCCGAAACCCCATGCCACAATTGGGAACTTTTCTCATTCAGGGCAACCTCACCATGACCCAATCCGTGACCCTCTACGGGATCAAAAGCTGTGACACTGTGCGCAAGGCTCGCAAATGGCTGGCCGAACAGGAAATCCAAGCTCAATTTCACGATTTCAGAACCGATGGTATCGACGAGCAGCAGCTCACACTCTGGTGTGAAACCCTGGGCTGGAAAAAGCTCCTCAATACCCGCAGTACCACCTGGCGCAATCTGACCGAGAGTGAAAAGCAGCTCGAGACCCAGCAGCAGGCCGTTGCGCTGATGCAGCAGCACCCGACTCTCATCAAGCGTCCGGTTCTCACCAGGGGAGAGCAGATACTGGTTGGGTTTAAGGCCAGCGATTATGCCGCTGAGCTTTTAGAGCATGCCGGGAGCTAGCCGATGAGCTCAGTCATAGAGTTGGCCCAGGAGCTGATCCGCCGCCCCTCAATCACCCCGGAAGACTGTGGCTGCCAGCCACTGTTGGCCGAACGCCTTGCCAAACATGGCTTTGAGATTGAGCCCATGCCATTTGCCGATACCCTGAACCTCTGGGCGCGGCGCGGCAACACAGGCCCACTACTCTGTTTTGCCGGGCACACGGATGTGGTTCCAACCGGTCCTCATGAGCTGTGGCGTCACCCCCCTTTCTCGGCGACGATCGAGGGTTCACAGCTTTATGGAAGGGGCGCGGCCGACATGAAAGGTTCACTGGCGGCCATGCTGATCGCCACAGAGCGCTTCGTCGCAGCCCATCCTGAGCACAAAGGCTCCATCGCTTTTTTGATCACCAGTGATGAGGAAGGCCCCTTCATCAACGGCACAGTCAAGGTGGTCGAAGCCCTCAAGGAGCGCCATGAGCTCATCGACATGTGTATCGTCGGCGAACCATCCAGCAGCGAGCGCGTTGGTGATACGGTGAAAAACGGCCGTCGCGGCTCCCTGATCGGACATCTGAGCGTCCTGGGGGTTCAGGGACATGTGGCTTACCCTCACCGCGCCCGTAACCCGATCCACCAGGCCCTCAAGGCTCTTGACGAGCTGGCAAGTCACAGTTGGGATCAGGGCAATGATTACTTCCCGGCCACCTCTTTTCAGATCACCAATATCAATGCAGGCACAGGCGCCTCTAACGTCATCCCCGGCGCTTTGGAGGTTCAGTTTAATCTGCGCTACTCCACCGAGCTGAGCCACCAGCAGATCAAACAAACGGTCCATCAGTTGCTGGACCGCCACCAGCTGGAGTACCAACTCGACTGGTCTTTGTGCGGCGAGCCTTTCCTCACCGATCATGGCCCACTGTTGGATGCCACCATGGCTGTCATTGAGGAGACCACCGGCCATAAGCCCGAGCTTAGTACCTCGGGGGGACCTCTGACGGGCGCTTTATCGCCACCATGGGTGGAGAGGTGCTGGAGCTTGGCCCGGTCAATCGCAGCATTCATCAGATCAATGAGTCCGTCGGCGTCGATGAGCTGCATACCCTGGTCACCCTCTATCAGAAGATCATGGAGAAACTCTTGCTATGACGCCTGAGCAACTCACGGGACGAGACAGCCACCATCTTCACGAATTTGCAGCCGACCAGGCGTTGCAACCTGAGGTATACCGAGCCTGGTGCGCTCTGCAGCAAGCCGCAGCCAACGATGGCTTTGATCTCCAGGCGGCCTCAAGTTACCGCAGCTTTGAGCGGCAAAAACAGATCTGGGATGGTAAATTCGATGGCAAGCGTCCACTGCTGGATTCACACAGCCGCCCCGTTGATCTGAAAAGCTTAAGCGAGTGGCAAAAGATCGAACATATCCTGCGCTGGAGCGCCTTGCCGGGAGCCAGCCGCCATCACTGGGGAACCGAGCTTGATCTCTATGATCCGAGCCTACTGCTCCCCGGAGAGTCTCTGAAGCTCATACCGGATGAGTATGATCAGGGAGGGTGTCAGGCCCCCCTGTGCCGCTGGTTGGATGACAGGATGTCTGAGTTTGGCTTTTTTAAGCCCTACGCCCGGGATCTCGGAGGTGTCTCCCGCGAGCCATGGCACCTGAGTTATCAACCTCTGGCAGAGCTCTGCCTGGAGCAGTTAACCCCACAACTTTTACAGCAAACCCTTTCCCTGCACCCTGTCCGGGGATATGCTGAGATACAACCGCGGCTCGACTATATCTTCGAGCGCTACATACTCAACATCAATCAGGGATAGTTCTATGGGATGGTGGTGGATACTGATCATTGTGGTGATCCTTTTTGTTATCGGGATCGCCCGAAGCGCCTATCTGCGGATGAAAGGGATGGATAAAAACATTCCCGAATATAAAAGTAAGATGCGCCCAACCGATGATGAGGACGATGACTGGTAGCCCGGCAGACAGTCACAACTGCTCTGTGGGCAGCAGACCTCTGCTGCTGCCACCCCTTCATTTGTTAACCGCGCGAGTTTAGCCAACCCTCTATACAAAAGAGGGAGGTATTGCGATGCAAAAACAACTCCGAATGTGGTTGCTGGTCTGCATGGACTGATGCTGGATATCCCGCGCAATCCAGTTGCGAGCGAATTCATGATTTTTGCTTCAGACTGGCCGGTCTGGATGACGAACCGCACCATGAACCGGATAAAGGTGCCCCCTCCTGAGTTCAACAGTTACTTATAGACCTATAACCACCCTGAAGAAGAGCCTACAATTTAAAGTGAATATCTGACATTAATAATTTTTATTACGATATCGGCTGAATTACGGATTTAACCATATCCCAGTATTGATCTCCGACTTTCCTCTTATCAATACTTGAAGTAAATTGATCCCCTTTCTTATTTTTAAATTTTGATAGCGGTTTTATATGAGTATCTATCCATAGCAAGTCATTATCTCCATATAAAAAGTTACCGAAATGAAAATCTTTCAAATAGTATCCTCTACCTGCCAAATAATTAATTTCATCAAGCAAATTTTCGATAACATGATTTTTATTCTCCTTTGATTTGTTTTTATCATTCAAAAACTCTTGAAGCTCAACCATCTCCGGATGATAGCTCATAAAACAAAGTGATAGATATCTATCAAATGGGTTTATAAAAACACCCCATCCATAGTTACGAACCGTTTTTATCCCTACTCTTTCTATTCTCTTATTTCCTTTATACTCTTTTCTAGAGTCAGTCTGGATTAAAATTCGGTCTCTAATCAAAGTTCTAAAAAACCAACCAATAGGATTTCTTTTTATTTTATATTTATTTTCTCGCACTTTAAAAAGAAACTTTCCATCATATATGTAAAACTTACTACTACCAGTCTTAATTAATTCACTCTCCTTAATCTCAATGTATCTCGGAAGGTATATATCGCTTTTAACAATGCACACTCTGGGTTTTCCATCAATTTTTATTTTTATAAATTTAAGCATCTTATTTAAACCATTATCAATTTAAAAAGCCATTTAGTAATTCTTGATCACATCATCTTGATTACATCACGCGATACGCATCACCCGATACATCCATCTAAAAAGGATCAAGCAAAAAAAGAGAACAATGATTTTAAACAAAATATCTACAAGCGCACCTTAATATCCCTTAAACACCTTAAATTCACAGGAAGACTTTGAGAATAATATAGGAACATTACAGATTATGTTGAAGTCTTGGGCAAATGCATATAAATAAAAATCCCCGGGTCAAGCCTCTCGCCTAGGCTCGACTTCGCTTCGCGAATCGAGGGACTTGAGCTAGCACTTGCAGTAGAATTCAACATAACAAACCATGTACTCTCTACTTATGAGTGAGTTCATCCACAAAATTCACAACGTTACAGTGCTACTTTACCACATGGTTTTTCCTGCAAAATACCGTCGAGAAATAATCGATGACAATGTTGACTCGGTTCTCAAGAATGTATGCCTAGAAATCGCTGAGCGCTATCAGATCAAGTTTCTAGAAATAGGATCTGATAAAGATCATGTCCATTTTCTCATCCAGTCCGTTCCTACCTACAGCATCACTAAAATCGTGCAAATGCTTAAAAGCCTGACTGCCAAGGAATTTTTCAGGCGCTGCCCACAAGTAAAAAAAACTATGGGGTAGCGAGTTCTGGACTGATGGGTATTTCGCAAACACTGTCAGTAAACACGGTGACGAAGCGATGATTGACAACTATGTCAAAAATCAGGACAACCAATACATCAAGCTCCACTCTGACCACCAACTTGCTCTATTTTAGAGCTTCACGCCGCAAGCGGCGGGGAATCAAGCCCGAAGAGATTGAATCTATTCAATAACTTAAGATTTCAATCCAGATATATAATTAACTCCCCCTATCAAGTTATATAAAAAATAATATATTTAATCTATTCAAATATAGCTTATGATACTGTGGTGATCCTTTTTGTTATCGGGATCGCCCGAAGCGCCTATCTGCGGATGAAAGGGATGGATAAAAACATTCCCGAATATAAAAGTAAGATGCACCCAACCGATGATGAGGACGATGACTGGTAGAGCACTCAGGATCACACCTCTGGCAGCAGGGAGTCGCAGCGCTGCTGTCACTCCTGTGGCATGAGCAATTTCATTTGCAGACTCCCTTTTCTTTAACCACCCTTTATAAAAAAGGATGGTTATCTGATGCAAAAGAGACTCTGCCAGCTACTCCTTACCTGCCTGCTCAGCCTGGCACCGGATCTGACCCGGGGTCCTGCGGCCACCGAATTCAGAATGTTTGCCTCAGACTGGCCGGTATGGATGGCGAGCCGTGCCATGCACCGGATGAGTATGCTCCCTCCCGAGTTCAACTATTATTTCAAAACCTACAACACCAATGTCGAACGCTTTAAGGATGGAGTCGCCGATGTCGCCTTCCTCACCCTGTATGATTTTATCTACACCCAGAGCAATCAACATAATGGTGTCATCATAGGGATCACCGACTACAGCAATGGCGGCGATAAGATCATGGCACGCCAGGGACTCAAGATGCCGGATGATCTGTTCGGCAAAAGCTGGGTCTTACAATCCAACTCCATTTCTCTGTGGCTGGCCCATCTCTATCTGAAACAGCATGGCAAAAGCCTTGATGATATCTATCTCAAATATGCCGTCGGTGAAAATGTTGGCGAGCTGTTTGTCCATCTTCCATCACTGGCCGCCGCCGTAGGCTGGAACCCAAACTTAGATATGGTCACCCCTGAAGTGGGTCAGTTGGTTGCGACCAGCAAGGACTTTCCCGAAAATATTTATGATGTGATCGTGGTGCAAAAGTCTGCACTCGCCGAGAACCGCCCGGCCTTTAAGGCGCTCCTCAGAGCCTGGTACAAAGGGATGCAGGATCCACGAGTGCCACGCAATATTGCAAAATACGATAAGATCCCCGAAAAGACCTACGCCCACTGGCTTGAGGATGCTTATATCTTCCGCAGCGTCACTGAGGCCACCACCCAGATCCCCCGGATAAAAAGCGTCGCCAAAGAGGTATTGAATTTCTTTAATTCAATCCCACCAAAATCCCTGCGCCGCCGCGCCACCATCGCCATGTTTGGCGTTCAATCCGGTGTAACCCCTGATTCGATGTTTGATTTCTCTTTGCTCAAAGAGCTGGCCGCCGAGGAGACGAATAGCAAAACACCTCAATCGAATTGAACATCCCCATAAGGCGGGCCGATATGGTTGTTTCACGCCCAAACTACGAGGATAATAGCCAATATCCGGTTGATAGAGATGAGTCATACGATTCACTCCATCGCAGAATGAATCGCGCACAAGACTAAAATAACGCCGCACCTCTATGGAAATAAAACTTCACTCGAATGCCACCACTACCCCCAGGATCCGAAGGTATATTCAACGCTCGGAGCTGTCTGACACACAGCTGGCCAAAGAACTGAATCTCTCAATCGACACCATACGCCGCTGGCGTCAGCGCAATGACTGCCAGGATCGCTCGCATCGACCGAACACCATCCATAAGACGCTCTCCTCAGAGCAGGAGATTCTGGTTATTTATCTGCGGCAACGACTGAAACTCCCTTTAGATGAGCTTCTTGAGGTTACTCGGCTTCTTATTAATCGAAACGCATCCCGGGCAGGGATAAGTCGCTGCCTACAACGTCATCAGGTCGGCCGACTCAGAAAACCGATCAGTGACGATGGGTTGGGAAGCATTCAACTTGATTGCTTTGATCTCCCTGAGAAGCTCCATAAAAGCCAGGGCCAATTGCTGGTCATCGTAGAAAAGAAAAGTAGCTATATCGCCTTCGCCTTGCTAGAGCAGGAGCGACAAGATGCTCGGCAAAAATTAATCGAATTTATCCACCATAGCTTACCATTTCAAGTGACCTCCATCTCATGTTGCCAACATCCGGTCGCTCTGGATATCGCCCGTAGGCTTGAAGTCCCGCTGACGCAAGAATCAACTCAAAGCTGCCTTAATGCCACAGCCTGCCACTTTGCTCTGACCTTGCAGCAGCTGCTTCAGGGTGAATGCTATGACCATCGCCTTGGACTCGCAGCAATACTGCTCCACTACGAGGACATTCTCAATCAGCGACTCCTTCGTAAAGGCCTCCAACATCAAACCCCCTTTGGCTTTGTGCAACAAAAAAGGGCCTGAAAAGGCCCTCTTTATTTGCAAACACGCCCTTATAATTAAGCTGCAAGCCGCCGATGTACCTCAATTAACTCCTTGGTAAGATCCATCAGCAAAACAGCATTCATCACCTGATCCTGAGCATGCACCATCACAATGGGAACCTGCAATTTTCCCTCACCGGCATCCTCTTCAATCAGGCGTGTCTGCACAGCATGAACCGCATTGAGGGATTCGCGGGCCTGCTCTACTCTCAGCTCTGCTTCAGGGATCGCTCCTTCACGTGCTTTTTGCAAGGCCTCCATCAGGAGACTACGGCAGGCTCCTGCACTACAGATCAAGGTCATGACCTTCTCTTCTAAGTCCATCAGCAACTCCTTAAGCCACCAAAGTCAGGGCATGATCAAGGATTTTCTCTCCATCGGTCAGTCCATAGTGCATCATATTGATGCATTCGACTCGCTTATCAAAACCTGCGGCGATCCCCTGACACTCGGCCAGCTTATAGCTGATCTGTGGCCCCAACAAGGCGCAATCAAAGTGTTGGATCTGCTCTTTGAACTCCTGCATTCCTTTAGCCTGAATATCTATATCCAGGCCGCGTAGCAACGCAGCCTCCTGCATTTTTTTGACCACCAAGCTGGTAGACATTCCCATATCACACACTAACAGGATCTTCTTCATCAGATACTCCATTATTTGTCCCCTGTACGCGGTCGCACAGGTATTGAATTAATAAGGGGATCGGTCTTCCACTTGCCCGTATTGCGTCCCCCCGAGTCAATGCCGTCCCACTCACATCAAGATGAGCCCACCGCCTCCCGTCACAAAACTTCCCCAGGAAATAGGCCGCCGATACAGAAATGGCTGCGTTATTGGGCGGGGTATTACACAGATCGGCAATCTCACTACCCACCTGAGATTCGAAGCTCTCATCCAGTGGAAGTCTCCACACACGATCACCTGAGTGCTCTCCCGCCGACTCCAGCCATCTCAATAACTCTTCATCATTCCCCATCAAGGCGCTGATATCGTAGCCAAGAGCCTTCACTGCCGCACCGGTCAAGGTAGCTACATCGATCAGAAGATCGGCCTTAAGCTCCCGGGCCGCATAGCTCAAAGCATCGGCCAGAACCAGGCGCCCCTCTGCATCTGTATTGATGATCTCCACCCGATAGCCGGCATGGGTTTGAACCACATCTCCCGGCCGCATCGCCGTAGCCGTTGGCATGTTCTCAGCAAGTGCCAGCACCACAGAAAGATTCACCGGAAGCTGTAAGCGATATACTGTATCCATCAAGCCCAGCAAGGATGCAGCACCACACATGTCATATTTCATGGTTCGCATCCCCTCTCCGGGCTTGAGCCAAAGCCCTCCCGTATCAAAGGTCACCCCCTTCCCAACAAAAACATGGTGTAATGCCTCTGACCCCTTACCCCGGTAGCTTAAAGTGACTAATCGCGGAGGATTGCAGCTCCCCTTACCCACTGCATACAGTGCCCCCATCTTCTTGCGTAACATCGCAGCCTCATCCAAGATCTGGTAGCTCAGGCTTAGCTTCTCAGAGCAATATTCTTCAACCCAGTTGGCAATCGATTGGGGAGTGCAGTCCTGGCTAGGCCTATCGGCTAATTCACGGGCGACTATCATTCCCTGAGTGATCGCATCGGCTGTGTGGCACAGTTGATAGGCTCTATCCAACTGAGCATCCGTTGCAAGTAAAGAGATGACTAATTTTGATTTAGACTCCTTGTTCTGGTGGTAGCCCAGATCACTCAATCGATAATCACGATTTCCAAGAGCCACCAACAGCCGCAGCACTCCCCGGTATGTATCAGGGCTTTCCAACTCTAATCCCAACAAAGAGAAGGTCAGCGAACACAGGTGTCCCAACTCCAACTGTTCCACCTCTTTCAATGCCTTGGCACAGCACTCTGTGTGGTCGGGAGAATCCCCTTCAAGCAGAGTAAGGCGTCGGCAAACAGATCCTAATCCAAATTTGCAAGTCCCTCCGCCATGCTCATGCAACTCTCTCAAAAGAGGTGCTATCCCATGAAAAGAGCTGGCAGTAAGCCACTCTTGCAGTGAACTTCCAAACCCAATTAAGTGCTGCTCTTTAAGGGATGGACTATCCACCCAGCGTAGCAAGCCAAACTCCATGATTCCTCCCGGGCTTTGTTGACGCTCAGACTTGGTTCTGCCGTGCGCTATTTTTCATCCAGCAAGGCAGAGTATGTGTGATGTACTTGCTCTACATGAACATCAGATAACGGCGCAGGGAGGACAAATAGCCCTTGCCTAAGGGTTGCTCTGCAATCCCAGTTCATTGAGGCGAATCACCTATTTAGAGGCACTAAACTGTGTAATTCGTATCTTGAACAAAACATTTCAGGGGCAACAGGTTCAAAATAGGAAACATCAACAGAGCCTAGCTAACTACTGCCGTGATCCTATCCTGATAGGCGTCAAGCCACTCCTGATCAGCCTCGCGATAGTGGGTCCTCTTTCCTTCTCGCCAGGCAAGATAGATGGTGGATGGATGAGTTGCGGTTGCCACAGAGAATGAAAAATTATCGATATTGGTTGCCACACCAAACTCCCCCCGGTTATTCATACAGACTAGAGATAGATCCCCGGCACGCCCATATCGCTCGAGAAGCCGCTGCTCCAGATCCCAAACAGCAGAGTCTGCAGCCTGCTGTGCAGAAAGCCCATCCCCCATCCGCCGCACGATCTCATAGCTGATGCACCCCTTCATCAGATCCTCACCTAACCCGGTTGCAGTTGCCGCTCCAATGTGACTATCAGCATAAAAGCCACTGCCGGACACCGGAGAATCTCCCACCCGACCCGGACGCTTCATAAACAGGCCACTGGTAGAGGTCGCAACACTCATCTTTCGCTGTTGATCCAAAGCGATCACCCCAACCGTATCATGACCTGCGTAAGGACTGAGCCCTCGGTCTATGGTCTCTCGGCGGCGCTTCACGTAATGCTGCTGCGCACGTTCGGTAAGCATCGGCTTTTCCTCAAACCCCTGGCGCAGAGCCCACTCCCTAGCCCCTTCACCCACCATGAAGCTGTTAAATCGCTCCCGGCTCAAAGCCTCTGCCACCAGGACAGGATTAGCAAGATCCTTAACTCCAGCCAGGGCTCCGACCGCCAAAGTATCTCCATTCATAAACGCGGCATCCAGCTCAACCTCACCGCATTCATTAGGAAGGCCACCATAACCAACTGACTTGTAGTAGGGGTAGTCCTCCACCCGCGTCACAGCGTGAAGGGCCGCTCTGGTTGAATCTTGATCCTCAGCCAACATCTGAGCACTTTCGCTGATCCCTTCATACGCCATCCGCCATGTTGCGATGATCCCCCAGTTACTACTACTTTGCATGAATACTCCTTATACAGTCACGGCTGACTCTTTGTTCTGAATCTCCGCTTGCCGCTCTTTGGCACGATACTGCTTATCGACCACCTTCAAAAATGGCAAATAAATCATGGCACCTATACACAAATTCACGACCTGGATCACTGCTCCCGATATATGTCCTGTAACCAGAAACCCACTAATCACCGGAGGTATAGTCCACGGAATATAAGCTCCCGTTGTAGTTGCTACGGCTCCCAGTGCCATCGAGCTGTATTGAACCGTGACCAGAACCAGAGGCACCAGATTAAAAGGGATCAACATGATGGGGTTCATGATCACCGGGATCCCAAACAACACAGGTTCATTGATATTAAAAACCGAAGAACCGATCGCCAACCGTGAAACATTTTTGATATGTTGGCTCCGAGCAAAAAACAGCATGGCAATCACCAGGGATAAGGTTGAACCTGCCCCCCCCATCCAAATCATGTCAAAAAACTGCTCGGTTATTACATGAGGGGGCAGTAAGCCCGCATGCATGGCTGCAATATTATCGGCCTGATTCCCCATCCAGAATGGACGCAGGATCCCATTGACCATGGACCCTGAGTTAATTCCAACCGACCAAAGCAAGGTAATACTAAGTACAGTAAACAAAGCCCCGACGTAAGATGTCCCAAAGTGGCTAATCGGCATAGCCAGCACGGTATAGATAAACTCATGGATGGTATGATATCCGGAAGCATGGAATGACATCCGCACCACCAGAGCCAGACACAGCACAACTAATGAAGGGATCAAGGCTGCAAACGACTTTTGGACCGCAGGAGGTACCCCTGCGGGCATCTTGATCACTATATTTCGGCGAATAAACCAGGCAAAGATTTCGGTCCATACTATTGCCCCTAGCATAGCGACAAATAAACCTTTTGAGCCCAACCACTGTGTTGAGATAACCTGTCCCAGGCTAGTCGTATTCGCGAAGGGAGTCAGGATCAAAAACGTGGTCAACGAGAGGATCCCGGCAGACATTTTGTCGATGTTGTAACGCTCTGCAAGCCGATATGCCACCAAAAAAGCAATGAAAAGAGACATGGTAGAAAACACGGCATTAAAAGGGACTTCCACCACATTGGTCCAGTTCGCCCCAAACACCGATGCCATCGCATGCTGATAGGCCTTACTGGGAAACGACGAGATCACCAGCAGAATCGACCCAACGATAATAAATGGCATAAATGAAATATAGGCATCACGAATAGCTCCAAGATGCCTTTGTTGAGCCAACTTACCAGCCAGTGGCATCAACTTTTGCTCTAACAAACGACTGAAATGTTCCATACAGGGTCCATCATCAAAATGGTAAAAGTACGAAGTAATCTTGTGATACTTTTAAAATTGTAAAATTATAATATTAATTTAATAACTATTTTTGCAGTGATTGATATCACAAACATTAATTTAGTATCACATGATTGCTAAATGATCATGCTCTTTTATTCCCGAACTCATCTCGAGGCCAAGGGTAGCCAATTGACGTTGATCACAGTTCCTCCTGATGGGTACATTAATCCAGTGAATGGATGAAATCTCCACTATCGCTCTCAACCTATTTCGCTCACCATATCTTCACGCCATCCCCCCTCCTGAAACAGCTACAACCAAACTGTAACAGGCATAAATAAGTTCAGAATACGGCGTGGAATTATGATTTTTCTTTCTTTAATTGATTGATTTTTATACCTTTATTCGATTCATGAATATAGAGAGTCATCATGAACATACTATCCTTGATCACCCCTGATTTGATCTGCCTTGATCTTAAATCTACCACCAAAGAAGAATTACTGTCCGAAATGGCCGGACTCCTGGACAAAGCCGGCTGTGTCAGTGATAAAGAGGCCTATCTTGCCGATGTCTGGGAACGAGAGTCCCTCGGAAGTACCGGATTTGAAGAGGGCGTAGCCATTCCCCATGCCAAGAGTGCTGCGGTATTAAAGCCTGCCGTAGCCATAGGTATCAGTCGTAGCGGTATCGATTTTGATGCTGATGATGGCCAGCCCTCCGATGTGTTCTTTATGCTGGCCTCCCCTGATGGCGGAGACAACCATCACATCGAGGTCCTGGCACAAATATCCAGTCGACTGATTGAGGAGGGCTTTATCGATAAGCTGCGAGCCGCTCGCTCTACCCAGGAGATCCTCAAACTACTGGAGCCTGTCAATGAGCCTGAAACCCCTAAGGAGTCTCCCGCTCCCAAGGCTGCCCCAGCGAAGCCAAAAGCCTCAGGCTCCTCCTTTAAACAGAGAATGGGCAAAATGAAGCAGCACCTGCTGTTTGGAACTTCCCACATGATCCCTTTCATTGTTGCCGGAGGGGTTTTATTGTCTCTTTCGGTGATGATCTCAGGAAAAGGGGCGGTGCCACAGTCCGGGATCCTCAAGGATATCGCGACCATGGGAATCGCCGGACTTACCCTGTTTACGGCGGTCCTCGGTGGCTATATCGCTTACTCGATCGCCGATAAGCCGGGCCTGGCCCCGGGGATGCTAGGTTCCTGGATCGCGGTCCAGCATTACCATACGGGCTTTCTCGGAGCGATCGTAGTCGGTTTTGTGGCAGGCTTCGTGGTGCAGCAACTAAAACGGATCAAGTTCCCGGACAGCATGGCATCACTGGGCTCTATCTTCATCTATCCCCTGGTCGGGACCTTCATCGTCTGTGGCCTGGTGATGTGGGGCATTGGTGAGCCCATCGCCCACATGATGACAGCGATGAATCACTGGCTGGCTGGCATGGCAGGAAGCGGTAAGGTTCTGCTTGGAACCATTCTCGGTGGAATGACCGCCTTTGATATGGGCGGCCCGGTCAACAAGGTAGCCACCCTGTTTGCCCAAACTCAGGTCGATACCCAACCCTGGCTGATGGGTGGCGTCGGGATCGCAATCTGTGTGCCCCCCTGGGAATGGCTCTGGCAACCCTGATCTCACCCAAACGCTACAAGAAAGAGGAGCGTGAAGCGGGTAAAGCTGCGGCGATCATGGGGATGATCGGCATCACCGAAGGTGCGATCCCATTTGCGGCCGCCGATCCGGTACGGGTGATCCCAGCCATTGTCGCCGGCGGCATTGTCGGTAACGTCACAGGCTTCCTGCTGCATGTGATCAATCACGCTCCCTGGGGTGGCTGGATCGTACTCCCCGTGGTTCAGGGCAAGATGGGCTATATCGTGGGTACCATTGCCGGAGCACTCACCACGGCGATTATCGTCAACCTGCTGAAAAAGCCGGTCACTGAAGACGACGAAGAAGGCAGCGAAGCCGAGACCCCGGTCGACTCCATCTCTGAAGAAGGTGTCGCCGATGTCATTGCGGTTACCGCCTGCCCATCCGGGGTTGCTCACACCTTCCTGGCCGCCAAGAGTCTGGAGAAAGCAGCCAATAAGCTCGGAATCAGGATCAAGGTCGAAACTCAGGGCGCCAATGGCATTGTCAATCGATTGACCGCCGCCGATGTGGCCCGGGCCAAGCTGGTGATCCTGGCCCATGATGTTGCCATCAAGGAAACCCAGCGCTTCCAGGGAAAACAGATCATCGACACCAAGACCAAGGAGGCGATGAATAACCCACAGAAGTTGCTAAGCACCTACCTTGAGCAACAACAGGACGCTGAGCTACAACCAGTAACAGGGGGTTAATTGGCTTATAACCGCCCCCGCTGGGGATAATCACACTATCCCCAGCGACTTTCCGGGCTCTGTCGCTGCATGAGGTTTAATTCAAAACTCAAGTATCTGCAGATGCCCGTCACTGTTGTCGCGCAATCAAGATGAATGAAGCCATAGAGTCGATACCCTCCCTGCTATGGATTGGCTCTGTCTCCCTCCCGCCACTGCAAGCATTTCATGCCAGCTTTCAATTCTCATCTATAATTTTTGCATGTGATCAGAATCATTTGAGACGGGCATCATATGAGTTCAACTCTAGTCAAAGCAGTCTGTACTCTTCTTGCACTCAGCATAAGCAGCTTGAGTCATGCCGAGATCAGAATGAACTTCGGTGTCTACACCTCAGATAAGCCAACCGTCATGATCAAAATGTTCCGCCCGATTTTAAATGAACTGGAGCAGATCATGTCTGATAAGCTCAAACAAAAGGTTCAGATCCGGATCCAGGTGGCCAATAATTACCAGAAAGGGATCGACAGCATCTCAAACGCAGAGGTAGATTTCTCCAGGCTGGGCCCCGCATCCTATATCAGATCAAAGCAAGCAAACCCAAACATAAAATTACTGGCAATGGAAAGCAATCATGGTCGAAAGTTTTTCTATGGTGTGATATGTGTGCCGCAATCCAGTGATATCTCAAACGTTTCTCAACTCAAAGGCAAATCATTTGCCTTTGGTAATCCTCTTTCAACCATTGGACGTTACTTATCCCAACTATACCTGATGCAGCATGGTATTTACTCCGATGATCTATCGAGGTTCAGCTATCTTAAAAGGCATGATCAGGTTGGTATGTCTGTTGCAGCAATGAAATTTGATGCTGGGTCCCTGAAAGAAGGAACATTCAACAAACTGGTCTCAAAAGGGGTCAAGATAAAGGAGATCGCTAAATTTAAAAATGTAACCAAGCCCTGGGTTGCAAGTTCTAACCTGCAAAAAGATCTTTTAATTGTATTAAAGAGCTCTCTATTTGAAATACCGAAGAGCATTGTAGAAAAGAATCTTGGTAAACAAGGGTTCCTTGATGCTAAAGACTCAGATTATGACGAAATCCGGAAGTCAATCATGATAAACACTCAGTTTAATAATAACATTAGGAATGACTCATGATTGCAGCCCATGATCCAGCATCAAGAATATTAAATAAATTCAGAGGATTACCTTTGTGGGCTAAAATATTATCCACCCTTACTTTTAGCCTAATCTTATTTAATATTATTATCAGTGCATATATTAACTCCGTCATTTATAACTTACTTATGCAGCATGAAAAGAGTCATGATAAAGAAATAGTCACTACGGTCACATCCACCGCAATAGAGGCAATCATAAGTGAAGACCATGCGTTGCTTAAAACAATAATAAATCAACTTGTAGCAAATCATTCCCATATAGAAAGCATAATAATAACAAACGAACAGAGAGATTATTTAGCCAGTTGGAGTAGAAATGAAATTAGAGAGCAAGATCAGGTTTATCAATTGAAGGTGCCAGTCTCATATGCAGGTGAAACTTTTGGCTATATTATTGCGTCATTTAGCCTAAATCACTTGGATAATGAAATTAAATACATACTGAATATGGCACACCTGTTTATATCATTAGCATTGATAACATTCTCTCTCATCATATGGTTTATACTACAGACAATCATTTTTCACCCCCTTAAAAAAATAAACAACCGACTCAGTAGAATAGCTAAAGGAAAAAAAGCATACGATATCGACTTCATGGCACCACCCGAGTTGTCAGTCCTTGCCGAGATAACGAACGAGCTCTCCTCATTCATCAAGAAAAAACAGCTCCAGGAGCAAGAATTAATTAATTCACGGATCGAGCTTGAAAATACACTGCTCAGGAGTGTCAATAAAATTGAGTCTACTATTAGTGATAATAAAATACCCCAACAGGAACGATCCAATATTATTACCCAGATAATAAGTGAATATAAGAACGACCAAAACAAACTGATACAAACTGAAAAGATGGCCAGCTTGGGTGTGTTATCCGCAGGAATTGCACACGAAATAAACAACCCTCTTAGCTTTGTAAAAAGTAATATCAACCGGTTAAATGAGTATTTCAGCACCATTATTAAGCCAATTTCTTTTTTCTACGCAAATAAGAGAGAGAAAAACATTGAGTCGCAGATTAAGATTCAGTTAGAAGAGATGGAAAGTGATATCTCTTTTTTAGCCCAGGATGCTCCATTGTTAATCACAGAATCGCTCGAAGGAATGGATAGAATTGAGGGGATAGTTTCAGCCCTAAGAAGCTTTTCTAGAATGGATAAAAACTCTTTAGAGTGTATTGACATAAATGAGCAACTTGACTCTACGATAAAAATCGTATGGAATGAACTTAAATATCACTGCCAAATACATAAGGAATATAAATCCATCCCGAACTTTATTGGTAATCCGGGTAAAATAAAACAGGTATTTCTTAATTTACTTATAAATGCAGCACAGTCAATTAAAGATAAAGGAAATATATACATTCGAACCTACCATGATAATCAGTATATATTTATTGAGATAGAAGACACAGGCTCAGGAATGACTAATGAAACGAAGAATCAGCTATTCACACCATTTTTCACCACCAAAGATGTTGGAAAGGGCACGGGACTCGGATTATCGATAAGCCTTGGGATCATTGAGGAGCATGGAGGGTACATTGACGTAGAGAGCATCCTGGGAGAGGGGACGAAATTTGTGATCTCCTTGCCTTTTTCAGGGAATGCCCAATAACCCCCTGGTAGCATCCAGCCGCTCCGACAGCACAGGCCGTACTCTCACAGAAAAGGCTAGGATGATTAACTGCCTCACGCATATCTGAACCCTGCATACGGACGGGACCGCCAGTGATAGTCATCACTGGCAATCATAGGGCCTCTGGCAAAAGATTCACAGACACAGCACCTGAGGCGGTTACAGCTTGCTATCAATAACAACCCACGGGATCAGTCTTCAAGTAACGCCTGGAGATCCCCAGCTGAGGGAGCAAACCAGTAGGCACTGGTTACAGGCCTGGAGTAATGGATCAGCGCATCATGCAGGCCATCTCCCGAGGTTCCAAACATCCGCTCTAACTGCACCGAGAACCGCTCTATTTCGCAGGCAAACGACAGGAAGTACAGGCCATTCTCAGTGGCTGTTCCATAGGGAGCACTTCTGCGATAGATCTTCATCGCCTTGCCATCGACCTTGACATCGGTGCGACTAACATGAGAATTAGCCGGCATGGCATCTCCCTCAAGCTCGATGCTATCTTTCTTGGTACGCCCGATCACCCGCTCCTGCTGCTGCTCAGAAAGCTGATGAAACGCCTTGAGGTTATGCACCCACTTTTGAGTCAGCACATAACTGCCTCCGGCACCCGGTAGCCCGGCAGGGATCAGGGCTGCCAGCTGACGCTGATCTTCTTTCGGATTAGCCGTCCCATCAATAAACCCGGTCAAATCACGGGAATCCCGATAGGTAAAGCCGGGCAGATCCAATTCAAGCTCAGCCACTTCACCCATCAGCTCCTGAATTTTGAGAACTGTCTCAAGATTCTCATCATGGCTGGTGCCGTGAAGCCAGATCAGGAGATCGCGTTGGGTCGAGGGAATACAGAAATCATCCACTCCCTTGAGAGTCTGAAAGTCCTGGAGATCCGCCGGGGCCCATCCGGGTTGCAATTGATCCCACAGCCATCTTCCAAAGGCACAAACCAGCTGAACATCCGAGGAGCTACTGCTCAGTGCTTGTTTCAGTACCGAGCGAATCGTCTCACCGGGGACCGAGCGATCGATACGATACTCCAGGTGGTAGAACTGATTACTCCCCTCTTGAAAAATTCCCTGCTGCGGGCTGCTCATAGCGACTTCCTATTTTTATGATGATAGAGTCTGGCATTTTCACCGGCCCCTTCGACTCAGTCAAGCCAGCCTCAAGCAGTTAGCCCGCCTCCGGCTCTTGAGCAGAGATCCCGACCGGGGCAACTGCACTTCGCTGCTGAAGGTCCCGCCACACCATGGGGGCCACAATCGCAAATAGAGCAATATTGGACAAAGGCAGGGCCAACCAAACCCCGTTAACCCCAAGCCACTGGGGTAAAAAGAACAAAAACGGCAGCTGGATCGCCATATTTCCGACCGAAATCCCAAGGGCTTTCCCCCCCTGATTCACCGACATGAAATAGACAGAAGCTAACACGATAAAGCCATCCAGGAAAATTGCGAACAGGTGCAAGCGGATCCCGTTTGCCGCCTCACTCATCAGGGCCTGATTATCACCGTTAAACAGGCTTATCAGGGGGTCGGGAAAAAAGTTCAGCAACCCAATCCACAACACCCCGGCAACCAGGGTGACCTTGGTCGCAAGTTTCATCACTTTTTGGATATTAAAGTCCTCTCTCGCCCCAAAGTAATAGCTAACCTGGGGCTGAACCCCTTCCCCAACCCCTTCTGCAATCAGGTAATACAGTGTCATCAGGTAGCCAACGATGGCAAAAGCCCCCACGGTTAACTCGGTGCCATATTTAACAAACAACCAGTTATGCAACCCCACCACGAAGCTGGTATAGAGGTACATCACCAGGCAGGATGCCCCGAGCAGCAGGATCCGGCCAGCAAGCTTTCCGCCAAAAGCCAATCTGAACCGCAACCCAAGCTGTGAGCGACCCAGTAGAAAATAACCTATGCCCCCCAGGCAAACCGCCGCCTGAGCCAGCACAGTCGCGATAGCCGCCCCCCTGAGTCCCCAGCCCAGATGGCCGATTAGCAGATAATCCAGCACTATATTGAGCAGGGCCCCCAAGACCATCAGGACGGTTGCCAGGTTAGGACTCTCATCATTACGCACCAGGATCGGGATGGCTGCCGCGGTAATAGTTAGCAAGGCACACCAGCCAAAAACATCCACATACTCAGTTGCCAGCTTGAGCGCCAGATCGCGAGCTCCCTGAGCGATCAATAAATATTGTCCCACAAATAGCATCAGAGCCATCAGGGCTACCCCAACCACCAGCAGTAATCCAAACCCTGTGCTGAGTGCCTGTTGCGCCTTGTGCTGTAAGCCTTCGCCACGACTCATCGAGATCAAGCTGCCACACCCCATGCCGATCATCAGCCCTACCCCACCTATGATAAATACCACAGGCCAGGCCATATTGATCGCAGCAAGTCCCTCGGCTCCCATGTAGTGGCCAACAAAGACTCCATCGATGATCTGGTAAAGACCACTGACCAACATGGCGGCGATCGAGGGGATCGCATAGCGCCAGAAAGTTCGGCTGATCCCGGCGCTGGATTGAATTGATAGGGACTGGGACTGCATAACGACTCTCGTTGAAGTGAATGCCTCAGGTTATTCCAGTAATACCGATTGAATAAAGTCAGGAACTATCTATATATCAGATAGATTCAGAGAAATTGTCCCAGCGGGTGGCTGTTTGCCACTTCGTGGCAAGTGTCAGTCTCACCCGACCGGCGAGTCACTTTTCTGTCAAGAAAAGTAACCAAAAGTTCGCTCCGCGCTGCGAGTCCCTCCGCAGAGCTACGCAGCTCGGCATCCTGCCTCGAAAACAAAATAGTGGGTTAATAGTTCGCCTCGGCGCTCGCTGACGGGGTTTAAACTCCCCTTTGATTCACACCGAAGAGTCACGTTGGATTTTGAGATTGAAGGATATGGATATCCTGAAAGCAGGGCCGAGCCATGGATGGCTCGTTTTTGCGTATCTCATAAAGCCAGTGGCTCTGAGGATCAACGCGAATCGGGGGGCACCCTCGGGGTTGTTAGGGGAACTGGGTGAGCAGTTCCCTTGACCCGAAGTCCGCGGCCAGACAATTGTGCCATAGGCACAAAACCGCTGACCGCAGGTCAACCTAACCAGATTCGCTTTGTATCAAAAGCGAACCTTTATATATCTTGCGGATGGCTATTTACCACTGCCTGCCAATTTTCGGTCTCGCCTGACCGGCGAGTCACTTTTCTTCCGAGAAAAGTAACCAAAAGCTATTTGCGCCTCTTGAGGCAGACCATGAGGCAAATCGCTGCGAAGCTCGAACAGCATAAAAGTCGTATCGGCTTACCTTGAGCAACTCCAGTGTTGCATGGCTAAAAATGGAGGTATTCCTCGCGCTCTTTTGGTGCGAACGAGTCAAAGGCTTTCCCCACATGCTCGCAAAAGATACAAACCAACTCCTGATTTTCGACCGTGAACTCTTTTTTCGTAATCCCAGTGACATAAAGAAGGTGCTCAGACCCCTGAGGTGCTCGAAAGTAAGCAAGGAAGTGATCATCAAAAACAATGATCTTCTTTTCTTCACGTACACGATCGAGCTCGGTATGCATCACATCAGGAAGCTGAGACTGGGTACTACATGAATATTTTGAATAGCAGCCAATGCCGACAACGACCTCTTTACCCAGGTAACCATCCACCCCGGGTGTCTCTGTTTTAACGTAAAGGGCATCCTCCCCCAAGTGAAGAAGAGAGACCAACTGCTCCAATACATGAACAGCAAACTCTCGAATTGCGTGAGAATGATAGAGTTCATGGGTGGATCGAAGTAATTTTTTGAGGTGATCTTTTGTCTTTTCTATCGCAAGCAGATCCCTGTAGCTGCGGATCGCAGAGTAAATGGCAACAATGAGTTTTTTCGAGGTTAAATCTGTTTTTTCTTTATAATCATTGATGTCATAGTTCACAACCGTAGAGAGTTCTGGAGCTTGTCCTGGTTGGCCTGTTCTGAGAGTGATCCGGGTTAGATGGTTATTGAGATCTTTACGGATGAATTGAGCTAAATCTAGCCCAGCGTGGTCAGTTTCCATGACCACATCAAGTAAGACAAGTACTATATCCTGGTGTTGTCTCAATAACTGCTGCGCTTCACTGCCGGAATGAACGCTATAAAGCTCCAGTTTTCGTCCAAAGAAGAGCAGATCCTTAATCACCATTCGGGTCAGGGAGTGAATATCATCTTCATCATCAACCACAGCCACTTTCCATGTTTTTAAGGACTGCTCCCGAGGAAGCCGATCAGACGGGTGCTCATCCGTCAGCGTAAGCATTTCACCATCCATACCGCTTACATCCTGAAATATGGCTACCAATACATTAAATGTAGGGTATAAATGTCCCTAGCGTTTGACCTATAAATCATCATGGATTGAGAATGCCCAACGGAAAATGGATATCAGCCGTTGGCACACAGCTATCAAGTTAATTTTAATTATGATATCGGGGCAGAATGCGTGAGTCTCGGCATCTGCAGCAAAGCTAGTAGACCCAAAGTCAGGCTATCAGAAGTTACCCCAGACACATTGCTTTTCGGCTATTTTGATCACGGGCTTAAGGCTAAACTCACTGGATATGATCCCATCCTGCCGCCGCCAGATAGACTCCACCGGACGGTAACCGGCCTTCCTTGCTGCCTGGTTCAGCGCATAGATTATCTTGGCCCGGCTTACCGCGAGTAATTTGTTATCAAATCCGATGCAGCGCAGCTCGACGGTGTCGACCGTGAAGGGCCAGGTATCTCCAAAACTATCCCGGCTTATCCTCTGAGATTTACCTTCCAAACATCCGGATAGTAATGGGGTTATGCCAAGTAACATTATGATCAATAAAGCATTTTTCATTCTAGCTTTCCCAGAATCAATGACTTTAAAAGCCGGGGGAAACCTCAAGTTCATTGGTGTGATTCCATGAATAAGCTTACTCCTTATATAATTAGGGTAGCAACCAGAGAGGGCAAAGGGATGCGTCTTATCATAATTCTTGCTATGTCATTGATTTGCTGGCCAACAGCGGCCCAGTCCGTTCGCGCAGTCTCGGATCTGTGGCAGGGATATTTCAATAGTGATGGAAGTGGATACTATGCCGATATCCTGCATGAGGTCTTCCATGCTCCTGAATATCAGCTCTCAATCGATCCGGAACCCTTTGAGGACTCAATAGAATCAGTATCCGAGAAGAAGGCGGACCTTGTTATGGGAATCGCCAGGACAGACAAACTGCCAGGGTTGATCTTGAGCCACTACCCACTGGAAGAGGAGCGTTTTGACCTGATTTTATCGGCAACTTTCGCAAAACAATGGAAGAGCCTTGCCAGCCTCAAGGGGAAAAGATTGATCGGGCCGGTTGGCTATAGCATGGATCTCGCCCTAAAAATCCCTCTCAAGTATTCAGAGTCAAATGACCTAGTCAAACAACTAAAACAGCTGCGAGCGAATGAAGTAGATGCCGTCATAGGGTATGCCGCAGACTATGAAGCCCTGAGTGAGTTTGACATCAAGCCCGAGCCCAGAGTCATCATCAACGCTTTCTCAGACCCAACCTTTGTGGGATTTAGCGATACCAGCAAAGGGGCGGCACTCAAGAAGCATTTTGATACGAATTATAAAAAGGTGGTCTGCTCAGGTAAATTACGATTCCTGATGAAGAAAAACTTAGATAGCCTCGATGAGTACCCTAAGTTTTCACTCTACCCAAGAATGTGTATCTAGGGAAACATCCGTTCAGTCAGACGTCGCACAAATGGAGGTTCGCTGTTAGTACAAAGCGAACCTCCATCATTTGACCTGCGGTCGGCGGTTTTGTGCCTATGGCACATTTGCCGCTACCGAGCGGCGGCGGGAAGAGGGTATTGCTTGTCCAATACCCTCTTCACTCCCAAGGACACCCCGGTATTTGCTTCATCCTCATGCTTCATCAGATTCACTAACGGACAGACAGAACGTCCCTATTCTGGCTGCCCTTCAATCACATCCATGTGATTGATACGTTCATCAACAATGAACCATTCGGCGCAAATAAACGGGGCCAAAAATCCCAGTCAGTTAGCTCAGTGGTGATATCTAAATTTTTTCTCTGTTCTGGTTTCAGCGCTGAAAACATAAAATTTCAAGAGGCACTGAACAGCACCTCAGCTATCAAATCGAAGAGAGGGTTCACCTCCCCGTTAGCGAGCGCTGAGGTGAACCGTTAAGGATTTAGGTTGAGCGATAGGGATATCGCGAGAGCTTAGCCATCACAGGGATGTGATGGCTAAGTGGTGCCTTAATCCTTAGGTGAATCGAGGGTTCAGCGAGGTGCTGGGGCGCGAGGGGATTGCAAAGGGGAAAGGCGTTTGCCCCTTTGCTCGCTGTCGGGCGAGACCGACAATTGCCACATAGTGGCAAATAGCCATCCGCAGGATATAAAAGGTTGGCTTTGTACCAATAGCGAACAAAAGCCTTTTATCATTCTCAATGGTTGTTTGTGCCGTAGGTATAAATAAAGAAGTCATCCGCTGGATAAAAAAGAGGCAGCCTAAGCTGCCCCTTTTCACCTGACTTCAGTCCATAGGGCTGAGCCGCTTAAACCATTAGCCGATGTTAGCCCGTGCATTACGGAACATCCGCATCCAGCCGCCATCTTCACCCCACTCAGCCGGATACCATGAGTTGGCAACCGCCCGGAATACCCGCTCAGGGTGTGGCATCATGATGGTGGCACGACCATCGGTGCTGGTCACTCCGGTGATCCCGCCAAAGGAACCATTCGGGTTATAGGGATAACGCTCGGTGGGCTGTCCATGGTTATCCACGAAGCGCACCGCAACCTGATTGCCCGCCTCCAGAGCCGCCAACTGCTCGGCTGAAGCCTCGACCTGCCCTTCACCATGGGCAACCGCAATCGGCAGGCGACTTCCCGCCATGCCTCTGAGGAACAAAGATGGGGACTGCTGGATCTCAACCAGTGAGCTTCGCGCCTCAAAGCTATCGGAGCGGTTACGCACGAAAGATGGCCACAACTCGGCTCCGGGGATCAGTGACTTGAGATGAGAGAGCATCTGGCAGCCATTACAGATCCCCAGGGTAAAGCTATCAGGGCGCGCAAAGAACTCTGCAAACTGATCGCTCAGGGCGTTGTTAAACAAAATTGATTTTGCCCAACCCTGGCCTGCCCCCAGCACATCCCCGTAGGAGAAGCCACCGCAGACTGCCAGTCCCTTGAACTGATCCAGGGTATGGCGCCCGCTCAGGAAATCACTCATATGCACATCGACGGCATCAAAGCCAGCCCGGTCAAAAGCTGCGGCCATCTCGCTCTGTGAGTTGACCCCCTGCTCTCGCAGCACCGCCAGCTGAGGCTGCAGTCCCTTGGCAATATAAGGCGCCGCCACATCTTCAGCCGGATCAAAGCTCAAAAAGACCGACATCCCCGGATCATTGGCATCGACTCGAACCTCCTGCTCAGAACTGGCACACTCAGGGTTATCTCTGAGCTGCTGCATCTGGAAGCTGGTCTCAGACCAGATCCCGCGAAGCTGGGTGCGCGGTGCCACAAAGCGCTCATGGCCACCCCGGGTAAAGCGGATCTGCTGATCCCGATTCAGACCACCTATGGTATGAACACATCCGGCTAACCCATGGCCCGCCAGAGTGGTCAGCACCTTTTCTTTGTCCTGACGGCGCACCTGGATCACGGCTCCCGCCTCTTCACTGAACAGAGCCAGGAAGTCATCATCATTGAGCTGATCCAGCTCGACATTGATCCCCGTTGCTCCGGCAAAAGCCATCTCGCACAGGGTGGCAAACAGGCCGCCATCACTGCGGTCATGATAAGCCAGCAGGTAATCATCCTTAATCAGCGACTGAACGCCATCGAACAGTCCCTTAAGCTGGGCCGGATGATCCAGATCCGGCGCCTCATCGCCCACCTGACGACACACCTGAGCCAGGGCTGAGCCGCCCATCCGATCGCGACCATTTCCAAGGTCAACCAGGATGAGGCAGCTATCCCCTGCATCGGTGCGAAGCTGTGGCGTCACCGTCTTACGAATATCCTGGACCGGAGCAAAGGCTGAGATCACCAGAGACAGGGGCGCCGTCTCCTGCATCTTCTCATCCCCCTCCTGCCAGCGGGTCTGCATCGACATCGAGTCTTTACCCACAGGAATGGTCAGCTCAAGCTCGGGGCACAGCTCCTCGCCGATCGCCTTGACCGCCTCATAGAGACCCGCTCCCTCTCCCGGGTGATGGGGTGCAGACATCCAGTTTGCAGAAAGCTTCACCCGGTTAAGTGGCCCCACCATAGCAGACGCCAGATTGGTCAGCGCCTCTGTCACCGCCATTCGGGCCGAGGCACCATGGTTGAGCAGTGCCAGGGGAGCCCGCTCACCCACGGCCATCGCCTCACCCAGGTAGCTATCGTAGGAGGCTGCGGTCACCGCACAATTAGCGACCGGCACCTGCCAGGGACCCACCATCTGATCTCGGGCCACCAGCCCGGTAACACTGCGATCCCCTATGGTGATCAAAAAGCTCTTATCCGCCACCACAGGCAGGCGCAGTACTCGCTCCGCCGCTTCGCCCAGGCTCAGACCACCCAGCTTAAGAGGCTTGGCCGGGATCTCGCGGCGGGTTACATCCAGCTCCATCTTGGGCGTCGAACCCAGCAGCAGATCCAGCGGCAGGTCAATGGGCTGATTATCGAAGAGCTCATCATTGAGGAGCAACTGCTGCTCTTCGGTTGCCTCACCGATAACCGCAAAAGGCGCTCGCTCACGCTCACACAGTGCGCTGAAAAGCTCCAGCTGATCTGGAGAAACCGCCAGCACATAACGCTCCTGAGATTCATTACACCAGATCTCAAGCGGGCTCATGCCTGGCTCATCACAGGCGATATCGCGAAGCTCAAACTTCCCGCCCCGTCCCGCATCCGAGACCAGCTCAGGCATCGCATTGGAAAGACCACCCGCACCCACATCATGGATAAACAGGATCGGGTTCTCATCCCCCATCTGCCAGCAGCGATCGATCACCTCCTGGCAGCGACGCTCCACCTCAGGGTTATCCCGCTGCACCGAGGCAAAATCCAGAGCCTGATCCGACTGGCCCGAAGCCATGGAGGAAGCAGCCCCTCCGCCAAGGCCGATATTCATCGCCGGGCCGCCCAGCACAATCAGCTTAGAACCGGCAGGTACTTCACCCTTTTCCACGTGCTCGGCACGGATGTTACCCATGCCTCCGGCCAGCATCACCGGCTTGATATAACCCCGGCGCTCACGCCCTTCTGCCGTTGGCAGCCACTCCTGGTAAGTTCGGAAGTAACCGGTCAGATTCGGGCGGCCAAATTCGTTATTAAAACCGGCGCCACCCAGCGGGGCTTCCAACATGATATCCAGAGGGGAAGTCAGGTGCCCCGGCATCGGATAGTTCTCTTCCCATGGCATGTGATAGCCGGGAATATTGAGGTTAGATACAGAAAATCCGGTCAGGCCCGCTTTGGGCTTTGAGCCTCGCCCGGTCGCCCCCTCATCACGAATTTCACCGCCGGCACCGGTAGCAGCGCCCGGCCAGGGTGAGATTGCCGTCGGGTGGTTATGGGTCTCCACCTTCATCAAAATCGGCATCGCCTCATGATGATAGCGATAGCGCCCGCAATCGGGATCCGGGAAGAAACGTCCGGCTTCTCCCCCCTCCATGACCGCAGCATTGTCACGATAAGCCGACAACACATGCTCCGGACACTGCTTATAGGTGTTCTTGATCATCGAGAACAGGGATTTAGACTGCTCGATGCCATCAATGGTCCAGCTGGCGTTAAAGATCTTATGTCGGCAATGCTCCGAGTTTGCCTGGGCAAACATATAGAGCTCGATATCATGGGGATCACGACCCAAGGCGGTGAACTTCTCACTCAGGTAATCGATCTCTTCTTCATTAAGAGCCAGTCCCAGGGAGAGGTTAGCCCGCTCGATGGCGCTGCGCCCCTCTTTAAGCAGCGGTACAGAGGCAAAGGATTGAGGTTGGTGTTCACTAAACAAAGCCCTGGCATCATCAATCTGCTCAAACACCACCTCCATCATGGGATCGTGCAGTACCGACTTGAGAATGGAGGATTCGTTCTCATCCAGGGGATGTTCTGAGTCTATCTGGTAGAGAATACCGCGCTCGATGCGCTGGATATGGGTTAAGCCACAGTTGTGAGCAATGTCGGTCGCTTTAGAAGACCAGGGGGAGATGGTGCCGGGGCGTGGGACGCAAAGAAGTTGAAGAGAGTTTGAAGAGCTGGGGGGATGTTGTTGGGAATTCGAGTCGGTCAAAAGCCTTGTCAGCTTGTCTCGTTCCTGCTCTTCAAGGGGCGCATTTAACTCGCAGAAGAACAGATAGTGGGCGGTTATGCTTCGGACCCTGACCTCCTGCTCACCCAGGGTGCGCAACAGCTTATCAGCCCGAAACGAAGACAGTGCAATAGAGCCTGTTAAAATTTCCATATGTACGATTCACCAGATTTTCATGTGGGGGATAATGAAATCCGCGCCATTATAAGAAAACAGCAGGCCACAAGTCGACAGTAAATCGTGATTTGCCTGCTTTTTGCTGCTAGAACCTGTAAAAAGCTGACTTTTTCCCCTCGCGCCCCGGATCTCGCTTTATCCTCGGCTCCCCTAAGGATGAAGGCACAGCTTAGGCGCAACTCCTGCCGCACAGGGATTGTGCCAATGGAACGAGAGTCAGGGACGGCAGCAGTTCCCTGTCGCAGCTAAGCTCTCATCACATCCATGTGATTCGAACTGAATCCTCTACGGTTCGCCTCGGCGCTCGCTTACGGGGGAGTAAACTTCAGATCTTCGGATCAGTTATAGAAGTAATCTTGGTTTTTTATCTGGTAGAGGCAGGATGCCGAACCGCGCAGCTCTGTGGAGGGGTGAAGTTGCTCTCAAAGCAACGTAACGCGAGATAGGACATCGAGCTGGGGAGATTTATCTGGGATGATAAATGCACAGTGCGAAGCGAGATATTGCCTACTTTTGGCGATTCAAAAGTAGGGCGCTGTCGGGCGCCCCCGACATTTGTGCCCCAGGAACAGAGAAGCTGACCGCAGGTCATCGATTCAAATACCGGGGTGTCCTTGGGAGTACAGAGGGGGTTGGACAAGCAATCCCCTTTGGCTGCAGTCGGCAGCCCGACCATTGTGCCACAGGCACACACTGCTGACCGCAGGTCAAACAGAGCCTTATTTTTATCCCGCGGATGGCTGTTTGCAGCAAGTTGCATGATTGTCGGGGTCTCCCGACAGAGCCATAAGGGGAAGGCGCTCTTCCCCTTATGAATCCCCTCGCGCCCCGGGTTTCGCTTAACCCTCGGCTCCCCTAAGGATGAAGGCACCGCTTAGACATCACGTCCCTGTGATGGCTAAGCTCTCGCGATATCCCTATCGCTAAACCTTAATCCTCCACAGCTCGCCTCAGCGCTCACTAACGGGGGGAGAACTTCCTCTCTTCGATTTAGCTTCTAAGGTAGCTTATATGCTTTTTGGTGTTTTTATTATTTCGAGGCAGGATGCCGAGCCATGCAGGTCGATGTTTGGGGGTAATGGCGTAGCAATGAAGCGAGAAGCAGGATGCTGAGCTGGAGGAGCCTATAGGGACATAGGGGCATCTTTCCAGAGTGAGTCTTTGGTTGCTTTGAGCGATAGCAAAGTAACTCGACCACCGGGCGAATACGGCTATATGGCAAAGCCATAAATATCCGTCCGGAGGACAAAAACCAACCTACCCTTTATGCGTAAACAGTCACATTACAATCCACCAGCTGCACTTTCCCGGCAAAAATTGTGGTCTTGGTATTTTCAAGCTTGGTGCTCAGGGTTTCGAGCTTGGAGTCCACCTTTTTCAACTGTGATTTGCCTTGTGTAAGCTCAACTTCGGTCGAACTCACTCTACTACCGATCTTTTCAACTTTTGACAGTGTGTTGGAGATGCTTTCTTCAACTTTATCTATTCTGGAGATGCTATGTTTCATCGATTGCCCTTGTTGCTCAAGACTTATCCCAAGAGCAGTCGTCTGATCTGCAACAGTTTTCACCTCTTTAAGTGCCACCGTCTGATTGGCTGCAATCGCTGAGTCCATCTCAGCAATCACAGTGGTGTTTTTTAGATCGGCATTCAATGTCTCGAGCCGCGCTTTTTCCTCACCGGTCGCAAAGTTTCTCTCCTTTCCCAGCGTCAGGGTGTTTTTAAGCCCAAGATTCACCTCGGTATTGGCAATCCCTGTGACATTAAGCTGCCAACCCAGGACGTTATAACTCTTAAACCCCAGATTGACCCCAATCTCCGCCCCCTGCAGATAGCAGAATTTGCGATGGGCCCGCAAAATAAAATCTCCCGAGCCCTCGGCACTCATGGTGCCATCGTGACGAATCGAAGCAGCTGCACTCATTGTCGCCTCTCCCCTACCCTCAGATTAAAGAGCCACACTCTCGTAGACCACGACGGATACCGTCATTAACCAGATGCCAAAGATCAGGCAAGCCACCAGCCATCCCGGATTTAACATATTTACCTTCACTCCTTGAATTCGGGGTATCAAAAAGTAGCAGGCATTCAGATAAAATCTCCATCCGGGTTTATCTGCTTTGGATAAAATTTGCATAAAAAAGGGCCTCAAAAAAATCCACTTGAGACAGGCGATTACCATTGGGAGTTAAATAACCACAGCTCAAGCCGGAAGCTTATGGTGGCTGCGCACTCGCAGTGTCCATGCAGCTCGACTTCAAGTCACAGGATGATTCTTCGGCGCGAATCAAAGGGGCCTAAAATCCCATTATCGAGCAACGAGGCGAGCTCTATATAGAGTTGTTTCAGTTCGAGGCAGGATGCCGAGTGGCGCAGCTCTGCGGAGGGGCGAAGTTGCTCCCAGAGCAACGTAACGCGAGATAGGATATCGAGCTGGGGAGATTTATCAGGGATGATAAATTCGCAGCGCGGAGTGAGTTTTTGATTACTTTTGGCGATACAAAAGTAATGTGCTGTCGGCAGCTAACCCCATCCCTGGTTATCGCTGCATTCGCATATCCATATGCATCGGAACCCCCGACATTGTTTTGCAGCACAGCTGCAAACGAAAAGCTCTCGAATGACGGGGATGCGTAATAACGCTTAGTGCACAAGGCAAGTCTCCCCGGCGCTGCCGGGGATTACCTGAGATTATAAATTCACACCGTATGCTGATGCACCAGGCTCGCCGCGACAGGCTGGGGGAGCCCTAACTTCCCGGAAGATTGTCGCGGAGCCAAAGCGTGTGCTTGCCTGCGCTTGGAAACCCGGTGCGCCAGCGACTGATGCTGCTCCAACAATACCTGAGCATCGGACAGAGGGGCATTGCGATTATGCCCCCCCAGCAGCTGATGGGAGAGATTAGCCAGCTCCTCAATCATGACATCGGCGCGGATCTCACTAAATGAGTGGTCACTCCCGCGAACCGCAACAATCAGGATCAACACAACCCCGAGTATCCATAGTCCGAAGATGACATAGGGCAATTTTCGTAATAACAGCATAATCAGCTCCCTAAGCCTCCCTGACACTGAGTGATCTCCAGAGGGATCGCCAGCTTATCTCCCTTGACCAAAGACAAGATCGGCAAGGCACCATCGATCTGATACTTAGCCCGAATCCACTGGATCCCAAGCTCCTGAAGAAACTGGGCTTTATCGGGAAAATCAGCAGAGGTAAAGTCCACCTGGCCACTACGAAACGCCTGCAGGAACTGCTGGAAACCCTGTTTGCCCTGCCAGGTCTTGGTCAGCTCCAGACCATTAAAGTCGATCTCAAGACGTGTTGTGCCACAGCTTTTCGGCTTCCAGGTAAAGGTCGCAGAGGTTGGATAGTTAAAGTTCTCAAGCTGCTGGGGCGCATCCGTACATTGCAGCGTCAGGGTCGATTGATAAGGCTTTTGCTTGGCTCCGGGATTTACATCGATCGGCAGTGCCTCAAAATGGATCTGGTAAGAATCCTTGGTCTCGGCCTCCAGATAGGAGCCTTGCTCAATGAAATTGAAGAAATCCCGCTTAAAGGGAAGCTGCAACCCCTGGTAACTGGCCGGATGCCAGCCATCTGCCTGAAGCTCAATAAAGGGCTTGGCCGGGCCGCTAAGGAACTTAGACAGCAAGCCGTCGCTGGAGAACAATCGGCTGCGCTGCTCAGACTGAGGGATATATTTGAGCGCCCCATAGAGATCGCTCTCCCACTCACTTTGCAGACGGCATGCCGCCAGATCCAGGCCGGTATCCATAATAAACTGATACATATTCTGGAACACCTGAGCGCCGTTGATCGACAACACCTGCTCCTTTTCACTAAACAGCTGTTTGAGCTTTTGAACCGCGGTATAGGCCTGGGTGGGGCCGGTCCCCCCGCCTGAGTAGGAGAAGATCTTCCCCATACTCTGGGCTGCACCCGCTTCACTGCTGACGCTTGGCAGCATACTGGTCAGCCCTTTCTCCAGCAGCTGATAATATTTTTCCCCCTGAGAGAGCAGCTGGAAGTACTTTGGATCCGTCTCCTGAGCACCGGTCACCGCCGAAGAAAATAGCTGGCGTCCCTGGCTAATCACTCCTGATGCTCCTTTCTCCTGGTGAGCCCAGTAACTATCGATGATCCCCTGTGACAGGCGCAAAGAACTCAGGTTCACCTTCACCAGATCCTGGATCACACTCAACTCCTTGAGAGTGCGCCGCTGCAGGCTGATAAAGGGGTTATTCTGGTTATTCAGCGTCAGGGCTATCAGCTTACGATCCGCAGAGCTCAGGTTTTGTCCCGAGGCCACAAAGTCCTTATTAAACTGTTTCCAGTGCTGGACATAGCGCAACCCATACCAGGTCTTAAAGCGTTTGATCCGATCCTGGATATCGGCCAGGCCACTGGTATCAAGGATCTGGGTGAGCAGGGTATTAATCAGCTCGTTGCCCTTCTCGGTATAAGCCCCCGGCACCTTCAGCGATTTGCTCAGAGGCAGCTGCCAGAAATCAGAAGCACTCACCCCGGACACCTTATCACTGGCCCAGCGGGTCACCCAGTAGAGATCGGTCCGGGTGGCCAGAACCTGAGACAGCCGAAGCCGGGTAATCGAGGCCAGATCGTAGAGCTGTTGTGGCTCGCTCTGCCAACGCACATAAGAGACAAACAGACGGGCAAAGGCATTTTGATACTCAACATCGACCCCCGCCAGCGACTTATTTCCTTTCGCCCAGCCGCTGAGTCCGGGAAGAGAGTTCCCCTTCAGCCGGGCCTGGATCACCGATAGCTGCCAGGAGAGGTGATCGGCCGCATCACCAACCGCCACAAAAGAGGCATCACTGCCCATCTTCTGCACCTGGCGAAGGAGCTGATTATTGATGGGATCCAGCACCTTCTTCTCAAAGCGTTTCACAAAATAGCGATGACCACGATCCAGCGCCTCGTAGACGGGATCCTGGAGGGTTAGCTTGGGCAGATACCACTGAGATTGATCCTGCTGAACCTCATCCATCGTCTGCTGCAGGGCCTGTAAAGAGAGGATCTCCTGCTCCACCGAGCCTTGCACTGCCATGGTTTTCTTGAGCTGTTTATCCAGGGTGCGAATCGAGTGATCGCTATCGATATAACCCAGGCTCAGGATCCCGACCGTTGCAAATGACAGCAACAGCACGGTTACCAGGGTCAGGTTACTGGTCAGGGTACGCCAGCGCAGAAATTCGCTGATCGGCTCAAACAGGTTGCGATCTTCAGGCAGCAGGCGAGCAAACAGATCGTAAAGAAACAGCCCCTCACTCTTATCACTCTCCCGGCTAACCGACATCTCCCCAAGCGTCAGGCTGGTCTGCTCTCCCGGTTGCATCGCACTGGTGAGGTACAACCCCCGCAGCAGGGCCGCCTCATGATAGTTCTGGTGGCCGAAGGCACTGTTACAAAACTCCTTAATCGGCTCAGCTAACAGGCCCAGCTCCGAGGCCAAAGCCAACCGGCCACTTCCCACATGGCTGGGTCTCTCCTTGATCAGTTGGCGATTGAGTCGCTTCACCATATCATCCAGAGCCGCCGGGATCAGTTGTGAGACCGGCAGCTCGGCGCTGTTGGTGTAGCCAAATCCCTGACGTTTCTCCTCAAGGCTCAAGCCACTGGCATAGTCCACGAAGCCGTAGATCTGATCAGCCTTGGTGATCATCAGGTACACAGGGATCCGGGCCCCCATCACCCGGGTCAAACGATCGAGCCGGGCGCCGATGTAGCGCCCATACTCCTGGAGATCAAGCTCTCTCCCCTTAAGGAGCTTATCGGCGGGAAGGGTGATCATGATGCCGTTGACGGGCTCACGTTTGCGATAACGAGCCAGCAAGACCAGGAAGTCGAGCCACTCCTGCTCATCCTCATGATCATTGATCGGTACCGCGTAGCGACCCGCGGTATCCAATACCACCGCCTCTTCGAAAAACCACCAGTCACAGTTATGGGTCGAAGAAACCCCGGCCACCGGGCCAACCTTTGAGAGCACCGAGGTGAGGCCACAGTGAGAAATAGCACTGCTCTTCCCCGAGTCTGACTCACCAAATACCAGGTACCAGGGGAGGACATACAGGGGGTTGCCCTGCTTTCTCAGCCGTGATGAGCGCAGGGTATTCACCGCATCCAGCCAGCGCTGCTGCAGCTCCTGATAACGCAGCTTATGGATCTGTTGCGCCTCGGCAATCCGCCGGGCATCGCTCTCGACTATCCGCTCAACAAACTGTTTTTCCCGATGCCGCAACAGATAGCGACGCAACAGGATCCCAAGGGCCACCAGCCCGGCAATCCCTGCCAGGGCGATGCCACCCACCCACCAGGGCCACTCATAGATCT
The DNA here is from genome assembly GCF_003072645.1 of Dongshaea marina. Taxonomy (NCBI): domain Bacteria; kingdom Pseudomonadati; phylum Pseudomonadota; class Gammaproteobacteria; order Aeromonadales; family Aeromonadaceae; genus Dongshaea; species Dongshaea marina. The sequence continues at coordinate 1,615,489 of NZ_CP028897.1, read as the reverse complement.
TAACCAGGTAAAACACACCGCCGGCAACCAGCCCGATTAACACACACAGCAGCAGCCACTTCAGCAAACCCCAAAAAAACTTGCCCATTTAGTTCTCCAAACCCTCTAAGCGGGCCAATTCAATAGCTCTGTCACCAGTAGATCGTGATAGACCAAAAACACCACCAGGGTCCCAATCAATGCCCCGATGATCAGGGCGATCCCCAGCGGATCAATCCAGTGCCACGCCTTAATTCGCTTGCGTGAGCTGGTCGGGTTGTCATGCAGCACATCAAACAACACCTCACTTTCCTCATAACCAAGGCACTCATTGATCTCATTGCGAACCTGCTGCAGGTGCGCCTCTCCTTCATGGTAAAAGCGCCCCTTGAAGCCACTGGCCAGACAGGCTCCGTAGATAGACAGCAGATCCGTCACCACCGCCAGCTGTGCCGGATTGGTCTGCTGCTTGCGGTGCCCTGCCAGAAGGCTATCGAGCCTGACAAAAAACTCCTCTCCGGCACAGTTGGTCCCGAAAAAGCGCATCTGCAGTGGCTGCCAACCCTGGGCAACTCCCCACTCTGAGAGCAGCAACATCTCATCGGCCCAGGCGTACACCGCAAAATCCGCATCCCCCTGCCACTCACTGGCACCCCGCAGACGCCCGATCTGAGCGCTGGTCTGCTCACGCAGCTCCTCCAGCCAGTCACCGATCGCAGTGCTCTCCAGCTGGCACTTGCCTTCGGCCACCAGGGACACCGCCGCCATAAATGGCTGATAAATTCCCAATAAAACCATAACTATCCTCGGGTGATATAGAGGGTCACCTGCCCCTCTTCCGGGCTCATCCAATACAGGCCCAGCCTGCGGCTATCACAGACCTGCTGCCACAGCGGCGATTCCTTGTCGATCTCGCAATAAAGGCCCGCCTCCACATAGGGCAGACCATGAGGGGTGCTCTCCTGAGGAGTCAGGGGGATCCCGGAAACCGCCCGCGCCATCAGGGCGGTCAGCCCCTCGGTCGAGGCCAGCTTGACCATGCGACCCAGATCACCCAGCAGTTTCTCCCGCTCACAACCACGAAACAGCAGCCAGTAACGGAACTCGCCCGACAGCGCCCGCTCCTCAAGCTCGCAGCTCCAGATCCCCTGCTGCTTCTCAAGACGCACCACATACTCGGGACCGACTATGATCCCCCGCAGCGCCCGCTTGAGCTGATACTGCAGCTGATCAAACACCTGGGCCAGCCGGCAGTGATCGTATTCGGGCCAGCGGTCGGTTCCCGGCTCCCCGGCCACCGACAGATCCATCACGAAGCTGCTGAGCTCGGCAACCATAGAGCACAGGGAGGACCACATCAGCCGCGGATGCACAACAGGGGTCTCCACCAGATCCTGAACCCGCCAGGCACAGCGATTGAGAGCCTGGATCGCCAGCATCAGTCCCACATCAAACTGCCCCTCTTCGAGCATCCGCTCGCCGGGCTGCTTAAAGCGCTCCACCTGGCGCGCCCGTGATACCATCTGATCCCTAAGATCGGTCAGCAAAAAGCGCAGTCCCGGCCACTGTTGCACATTCAAAAGCGGTGGCACAAACCGCTCACACAGCCGGATATTCGGGCCATCGCGCTCCAGGCGGGCAATCGGGATCAACTGATAATCTCCCGCCTGCTCCACCTCGCTCTCCCAGAAGATCTTCACCAGGTAGCGCATCTGCCGCGCCTGTCCCGGAGCTCCCTGGCCATAGAGATCCGGCACAGTGTGGGGATCTAAATCTGTGATGAGGCGGCTATCGAGCTCGGCACCGCTGGCGCCGGCCTCTACCTCGGCCACATTACTCCCCTGGGTTTGCCACTGGCGAAGCCCCAGATAGACGGTGAAAGGCTGGCCAGTTTCGACCCAGGCATGATCAAACTGGCGACTGGAGACACTCGCAGACTCAGGGATTGAGCACAGGCTGCCATCGGGAAACAGCAGCTCTCCCTCACTCACCACCAGCCGCTTCTCCGCCAGGGCATCTTCATGAATCGTCAGGCTATTCACCCCCCAGCTATCATTGCCCAATAGCTGGGTGATCCTGGTTCTGTGTACCTGGTGATATTGTGATTCCAGTTGGAAGTGTTGCGGCTGAAGCAGCAACCCCTGATGCCAATAAAGGGGAGCATTCCTTTTCACTTCATTCTCCTAATACCGTATAGCCAAAATACCCTGTCTCCCTTGAGACATGCTCCGAGGAGCCATGGATAGCGAGCCGCGAACCTTTGCGGAGGAACTCGCAGCGCGTAGCAAGATTTTGATGACTTTTGACGATAAAAATTCATGTACCGTCGAGAGTTAGCACCATCTCTGGTTATCACCGCGTCCGTATATGCTCCTGTAGCCCCGATTTGCTTTGCAGCAGTGCAGCTGAACAATAGCATCCGGGGCAGCGGTCTACATAATAACGCTTCGCTGCACTAGTTCGCAGGCACCCTTGCCTTTTGAATATCTTTCTCACTCAATTTCAAATGCATATCCAACTTTCCCGGAAGATACTGATCTTTTTTCCAGAACAGGCTCCCCTTGGTTGAATGCAGGATCGGAAACTCATAACTCACAATGACATTTTTCGAATTCAGGTGGCTGTAACCTGCCACAATCGTAACAAACCGGCTGCCCTTATAGCGGGCAAACGTCTGTTGTAAGCTTTGAGAGGGTTGAATAAAGAGGCGACGACTGTGAGTGACCGAGTTACTAAAGCTTGAGCATTTCAGCAGGGTTTTAAGCCCCTTGCGACTCTTGGTCAATTCATTAAAAGCGGCAATATCTGAGAGCTGATAGATACACAGCATCAGGGTATGGGGCTGTGCATCATAGAGGTTCAGCTGTTTGCTGCTGGTGATGGTTAACTTAGCAGCATCAGGCTGCCAATCCCATTTGATCTGATCCGGATGCTCAACCGGAACCGGGTTAGCCGCCGGATCTGAGGATTTAGAGCCACTGGAGCAGCCCACCAGCAAGATCCCCAATACACAGATCATCAGTCGCCTCATGAAACCTCCTCGTACCACATAGCTTAACCACCAACCAAACTTGTTACATGACCCTGGGCCATGGATGGCGAGTCGCGAAGCTCTGCACAGGGACTCGCAGCGCGTAGCGAGTTTTTGATTACTTTTGACGATACAAAAGTAATGTGTCGTCGGCAGCTAACCCCATCCCTGGTTATCGCTGCATTCGCATATCCATATGCATCGCCACTCTCAACATTGTTTGCAGTCGTGCTGCAGGCAAATAGCATTTGGATAAGCGATATACATAATAGCGCTTAGCCGCACTAGATCAGATCTAACCGGTAAAGCTCAGCCTCACTCTCATCACCCGGGGCCGAGCCAAACAAGATCGCATCGACATCCCCTTTCACCCTTACATAATAACTATCATCATCCGTTAAGGGATTAGCGACTCCCCAGGCTAAAAACTTCTGAGAACCGGCCTCAAGCTCCATCCCCTGAAACGGGAAGTTGAGCTGACAGCGCTCGGGCAACCGTCCGGCCGGGCCAACCCCATGAGCATCGATCTCTCCCCCATGAATGGCCAGCATCGCACCCTGCCACTGCCCATCCTCAGGTCCCACCTCAAACCAGGTGCCCTGCTGAGGCTGGTGATGACAGCAAATCCGATAAGGTTTGGCTTGCACCTTGGCTGGCTTGGTCGCCCGGGCCAACAAACGAGGGCCAAGCTGTGCCTGATTGACCCATTGCAGGTTAGAAAACAGCATCGGCGCTCGCTCCTGATGGGGGGCAACCACAAAGACCGGAAGCTCGGTATCACGATGCTGACGAACGGTTAACAAAGCCAGGCTCAGGGCTCGCCACTGATCCATCGTGATCGGGTTATCCGACCAGATGACCCAAGTATCTGTTTTCTCCAGCTCCTGGCACAAGGCAGACATATCCGCCTCATGCTCAAGCCAGAAGTGGCCGGACACGGCCAAACCATACTTACTCAGCCCTTCAAACAGAGATTTCACCCGGGCTTCATCTTTTTCCAGCGCACTAATCCAAACTGTTTTTTTATTCATATTCCATCACTCATTGTAGGCTCTGCTGTCACCTAAGACATCACCAATACGGTAAACTGACCCGGAACCATGGCGACCCCCGGGCAGTTGGGACTCATACCATTTTGTCCCGTCACACTCGTCATGTGCTGAATCGGCATCCCATCTCCCATCACGGTGACACTGCCCACCATAAAGCGGGTCGGTCCCATCATCATGCCGGACACCACACCACCGGCCGCTCCGGCGTTATCACCGTTACTCACGGTAATCTCAGAGCCGGCATTCAGGGCTGGTAGCCCGGCAACCAGCAGGTTCATCACCCCCCCGGCAGCCGTCGCATCCATCGCAATATTGGGATAAGGGATCGGCACAGGCCCAACGGGAGTAGGCGTGTTACACACATCGGGCATTCCCATATTCATGCCTGGCCCCATATTTTCATAAACATAGCGATCCTCCTGATTGATTCGGTCTCTTGAGAGAGAAGCTTGACCGGCAATCATCTTGCCGCATCATCCATCCCGGCGCAGCGACCAGGTTTCCGCTTCATAGAGATCATCATCGGTGCCAGTCACCGCAAAGCGATTGGCTCCCTGCCACTCGACTCCTTCCAGCACACTACGGTGAAACTTAGCATGGGACAGGTTGGCCCCACTAAAGTCGGCCTGTTTCAGACTGGCATAAGAGAAATCGGCATAGCGGCAATCACATTCGAGCCAGCGGCCTCCCTCCCCCTCTAATGTGGTCATAACTCCCTGGAGTAACACGCTACCACTAAAGTCTGTATCCTTTAACCTGGCACTATCAAAGTTCGCATTTTGAAGATTACTACGGATAAAGCTTGCACCCGACAGGTTTGCCTTTTGAAAAACACTGTAGGGTGCCTCAATCCCCTCCAGGTTCGCCCCACTGAGATCGCTTGAGATAAAAAAGCAGTGGGGCATCCGTAATCCACCGAGATCCATCTCCTGCATTTGACACTCATTGAGCTGCACCGCATAAAAACGGGCTCCCTTCAGCTGTAAGGGACGTAGATCCAGTTTTGCCAGGTAACTCTTCTCTAAAAGGGCCTCCTGCAGATCAATGGACTCAAGGGCACATTCCTGCACAACCACGGTTGTCAACCTGCTCTGGCTCCAGTTGCATTGTTCCAGGCTGCACTTTTGAAAAATCACTCGCTTAAGGGAAGCCTGAGACCACTCGATCTCCTCAAGCTCACAGCCCTTAAATATGGTGTTTTCACTGTGCCCCTGCCTGAGATCACACTGGGAGAGATTGGATTTTGTGAAGAGCGTCGAGTTTAACTCGGTTCCCTGAAAATCACTGCGTTCAAACTGACAGTTCTCCATCACGGTTCGCGTCAGATTAGCCTTATGAAAGCGGGTGTCGTCAAACCTACAACGACGAAAGATCGCACCTTTAAGCTCAGCCTGGGTGAGTATCGCTCCGGAAAAATCACAATCTTCAAACACCAGATTGCTGCAATCGATATCACTGAGCACCTCCCTGGCAAAACACTGATCCTTGAATACCGGAGTATACTCCGCTTGCTGCAACAGTTCACTTCGATTCATGATTGATCGCCTCCAGCAGCTTCTCTTTATCCACCAGCACAGTGCGCTTTAGGTTGATTCCTTCAAGCTTGGTATCACCAATCTCCAGCTTACGGATGTCCGCGTTATACAGGCTGCAGTGACTCAGATCTGCTCCAACCAACCGAGTCTTCACCAGGGCCGTCTGCATCAGATTGGCCCCCCTGAAATTAGCCCCCTCCAGATTGCTGCGAGCTAACTGACCTTTTTTCAGATCCACATGGGTAAAGTCAGCCTTCATCATTTGGCACTGGTTGATATAGGCTCCATCCAGGTTAGTCCCTGAAAAGTCTCCCCCACTGGCATCCCCCTCCATCATACTGAGTCTTGGCAGCTGTGCCCCGCTAAAATTTGCCCCGGGTATCATCGCGGCCCCAAGGCGTAACCCCGGAAGTTCGGCTCCCTCAAATGCAATATCCTCCCCCTCAATGGACCACAGGTTGGCTTTCGCTCCCCGGGACTGTTGCAGCCTCCCCTGGCGAAGCTTCGCATTCATCAAGACCGCTTTTTCCAGCCGTGCTCCTCTCAAATCAGCCCGATCCAGGGTCGCCTTCATGGCATATACTTCCCCGAGATCGGAGTCCTTGAGGTTTGCATCACTCAAGTCGGCATCCTGCAGCAGGGTATGGTAAAAACGCCCCCCGCTGAGATTGGCTTTCGCGAGCTTTGCGCCCTTCAGCATCGCCTTATCAAACACAGCCTCCGGAGCCTGGCACTCACTCAGGTCCGCCTTTCCCATCAGCGCTTGGCTCAAATCCCCCTGGGAAAGGTTTGCCCCGACCAGGCATAGTTTATCGGCAACCACAGAGTGAAGCCTGGCCTTAGAGAGATCGCTATCGCTCAGATCGGTCCCCGAAAGTATGGAGTGAGAGAGATCGGCTCCACTGAGCACAATCCCCTTCAGACAAAGTCCCGAGAGATCCAGGCGCTGCAAGGACTCTCCATCTCGATAAGCCTCTTCTAATTCGGGGCGGGTCAGTTTGCGATACTTAAGCTTGGCAAGTTTGGGATCCTCTTTCACTGCCGCCGCCTGGCTCTTCGCTTGCTCTATCTGTTCGGGCGCCTGAACCGCAAGGGGCTCCATCTTATCCAGGATCCCCGACATCTTTTGCTTAAAGTCATCCATCTTCTTGAGCTGCTCTGCCGGAAGCGGATACTTCTTATGACTTGCCACGGCACTCACCTGGGCCATCGCTTGATCAAGCCCTTGGCGCAACTCCTTAAAGGTTTGCACCGGGTTCGCAGGCAGGGGATTTGCCATCGCCTTTAAGAAATTCCCCCGGTACTGGCTCAATGCATCCAGAGCCTTCGCCTTTGACTCGGCGTGGGGAATTTTCGAAAGCTGTTGCTCCGCTTCTTTAAGATGAGTGTCTAACTTGCTGCGGATAAAGTCCGGTATCGATAAGCCCCCTGTGTGTTTCTCCTGCATCGCCTGCTGGAAGTCGGCCGGCCCCGGCGCCTCCTGCTGCTCTTTGCGAAGGTAGGGTTCGAGCCAGGCCCGGGGGTTGTGCTTTTGCTCGATAAAATCTTCGAGCGATCCCATATCCTTGGGGAGAGGCCAAAGCCTGGCCTGTGGGTTCACTGCTAACCAGGGGGCCAGCAGCTCCTGGTTCTCCGATTGCTCTGCCGCAACCGGGATAAGTAGCGGATCAGCCTTGACGACCTGTTTCGCCCCTTCACTCTCAGCACTCGGAGCAACTCCAACTCGTAGCGAATCATCCAGATCCTGTGCCAGCCAATAGGCGGTGAAAGGATCACCGGCCACCAGCGCCGGGGCATCCTCCTCGGGTGGTCCTGCACTCCAGCAACATTCGGGACTTTCGCTGCCCTGAACCCTGTATTCGCCTTTAGCACTATCAAGGGATTTGGGCCTGACCGTTAGCCCGACAAATTTATCCTCTTTATATTCCGCAAGCAGCCAGCCCGGGCCAATGCTATCGCGCTCTGCAGCCTCATTCAGCTGCCACTGCTGTGGCTTAAAAGGATAAGCCGCCCCGAGGTACCCCAGCAGATAGCGCTGGGCACTCACAGAGCGGATCCCTAGTGCCTCATGCTCCGGGCGCTTTTTAGCGATACTACTCTGTGCCAGGGCAACCAGCCTGCTCGCCTGGGTCGACCAATCGTTGGTTAGCTCAAATTGAGATGCAACCTGGGCCTTACTCTGCTCAAGCTTTGCCAGTGCTTCTTCTACCTCCGGCTTTCCCTGAAGCTGGGGGTATTTTTTCACCTGCTGCTGAAGCTGCTTCTGCGCCTTCTCCAGCTCCTGGCCGGCCTGCTTTTGCACATCCGCTATTTTAGCTGGCAGCTCCCCCAGCGTAGCCCTTTGCCTGAGGAGCTGAGAGTGGGCCTTATCCAATTTGGCAATCACCCCGGGTGGCATCGGCTTGCTCTTGAGGGACGCCTTGGTAGCCAGTAACCGCTCAATATGACCATCGAGCTGGCTGCTCATGGAGGGTGCCAGATCCAGCATCCCGAGCTTGGGCTTAGGCTGTGCTCCCTTGATCTGATCAAGCTTAAAGTTAAGCAGCTTAGGTACATCAGCAAGCTTTTTCTTCGCCTCCGCCAGCTTCAGTTTGGCCTGGGATTTTAGCTCCTTCGCATCTGCCATCACCTGCTCAGGCATCATCCGCTCAGCCGTACTGCGTTTGGACTCTTCAAGATACTGCTCAATGGTCAAGGGCTCACTACCCGGCGCTTCCAGCCCAAGCACCACCTGCTTCACATCCAGCGCCTCGTCATCCCGGATCACGGCGGCGCCATGGTAAAGAACCACTCCCATGTTTGCTTCGGGAAGCAGCCACACCGTATCGCAATGCAGAGTCACCTCGGTAAAGAGCTCTTGCTCATCCTCATCATGTTTAATGAACGCCCGTGGTCGGTAAGTCGGAAGAGCACCGGTAATTTTAGGCTGCTGCGGGTGTAGATTCACCAGGTGATACTCAGCCCCGAGTTCAAACCACCCCTTAATCTGCTGATCCAAGGGCGCAACATTGAAAAAGCGCGGATCAAAATCATCGGGAAAGCCAGGCCAGTTCGTTTGCAGCCACTGCTTATCATAAGTCCCCAGATATCGGTAACGCAGGGGATGCTCCATTGCAAGGGGCAACACTCCGGCCTCGGGCACCTGCTGCTTATACCTGAGCTGGGCTTGTCCGGGATAAAAAATTGAAGCAGGCTGTAAAGCCTGTTCAGCTTGCTCCGAGTCGGCCCTGTCCGCCACAAGACATAACTCACGACTCAGGGGGCGGCATGCAAAAGGCAGTGGTTGTGAAGCACTGTCATCATCCAGCCAGTGACGCTCCCCATAGATATCCAGCTGCTTATTGGCCCCGCCAACTCCGGCACCGATCCGCACCTCCGGCTGGGGATCTCCCTCACTATAGGCAGAGCCCTTGAGCAGCCACTCTCCATTGAGTTTTGGCATGCCGACATCCAGACTCTCACCCCCTAAGACATCCTGCAGGCGCGTCCACATCTGCTGCTCATCGATAATCTGTTCACGCTCACCCAGCTCAAACGCCACCATGGTGGTGATCCCCAAGTGGCACTTACGCCCCAGCTGGAAAGGCGCTAGCAGTATTCCCTGTTGTAAACTCTTGACCACCCGCATCATTATTCCTTTGGTTATCTTATTTTTGTGCCCAAGGTGCTAACCTAAAATATGAATCTCTGAATTATCTATAGTTAGAGCTCTACTACGAATCGCCATATCACCATCATCTATCATCATTTGAGCGTTATCTAACTGAACGCTAAGGCTTCGAACCAGCATTTCTGAATTAACAATATTAGATTGTATCTCTTCAACACTAACCTCTATCTCTTGCACTTGGCTTTCAATTGTTTGCACGACCTGCCCAGTATTATTAATTGTAAGCTCACCGCTAGATATGCTTTCCCCAGAGACGTTAATATTGTTATTCACTGTTCGTATTGATTCATCAGATACAGCCAAGTCGCTGTTAATAACTATTTGACTATCGTCCCCTAGTTGGGATTGAGATGCAAAAATCTTAGACACTCTCCCTTTTAGAGAGTCATATTTACCTTTTAGGTCCTTCTGGTATGTTTTTAGCGTTAGAGCTCCCCCAGCATTAAATGTATACTCTAAGTCCAGGTTTACTTTTGTTGCTAAGCCAATGTTCACTGCTAAATTTTCACCAATAACATCTGTCGACTTATTTCCCAAAGTCACACCGATATTACTTCCCATCGCCATAGTGATTACATTTTGAGCCGTTAGCGTATAGCAGCCATGGGTTTTACTATCAGAGCTGGAAGATATCGGCTTACTCCCTTTACTCCAATCTTTACTGGGTGCAGGTTTTCCACTAACCGAGATGGTAACCTCATTATGCGACTCCACAATATTGCCATTTTTGGAGATCACCCAGGCTTCAACACTTAAGTTCTGTTGGTCTTTGTTGCCTGTTGTCCAATCATAATGAAAATCACTCTGATCAAAAGATTGCGACTCCACCACTCCAACCTGCTGCCCTGCAACATAGAATTCTACTCTACTCACCCGGTGGGGATCATTGACCCGGGCCTTAATCATCACCGATGAATTCTGCTTAAACTGTGCTCCATTTTCAGGTGAGAGAATACTGATACTATTTACTGCCGTCGCGGTTACCATAACTACTACCTTAATCTAAAGTTTTCTCACTTATTGATAGTGAATACTCCATATCACCATCGTGATTAAATCATTATGCAATGCTCAGCTCTATTGAAACCAATATTGCATAATGATCTTTAGGTTAGCTTCCAGCGGGAAGCTAACCCGGGCTTCTGATCCATCGCTACCCCATAATGATGAGCGCTGATCCATTGACAGCTATATTGATTGTTGTCACCTCGGATTCACCTGCGGTGATTCTTGCCTCATGATTTTGGATGACGGCTTCTCCATCATCCACTCTGGCGGTTACCTGTTGAACATCTGTCTCGACCGCGCCTATCCTGGCTTCCGTGTTATCGATTCGGATACTTTGCTGCTGAATCGATTGCTCCGTCGCCTGAACCCGGTTGGTCACGGCCCCCAGATCGGTTTCTACGACTCCAACCCGATTACTCACGGCCTCAACCTTTTCATTTGTTGCATGCATCGCATCAAGTGTTAACTCTGATAGCTCAGAAACAACCCCGGTTTTATTCAGCAAGGTTTGAAAGTCCTCCAAAGCGACTTTGTCATCTTTGGCTTTTAATCGGGTGACATAATTTCTTAAATTAACATCTTTATCAAAGCTCAACTTGAAGTTTAGATTGGCATTGACGGCCGTTGTGACCCCTGCCCCAAAAGTTACCGAGCCACCGAGCAAGCTATAAGACTTGAAACCAACGGTCAGATCAACAGCGGATCCCAAAGTTAAAGAGACCTTGTTTTGGCAATTGATTGCATAATTCCCATGAAAAGCACCTTTATCAACATTTGCGCTAGTGAGACTTTTTGCGCCATCTTTCCAGTCCGCCATAGTCACTCTCCCATCATCGTCAGGGTTGCACCCAGAATGGCAATCTCTCCGGAGTTAATCTGGCTCTGGCATTCATTGATCGCGCACTGGGTACTCCACAATTGAGTATTAATTTCAGCTAGCTCATTTGAGGTACTCTTTATCTCATTAACCTTCTCTGTAATCTGAGTCTCAACGGTTTCTATCGACTGATTTACTGCCAAAATACTTTCATTGATAACTTCAATTTCATCATTTTTTGTTGCTAGTTGATCATTTACTGTATCAACACGTTCATTAACAGCTACCACTTCAGAGTTTAATGCAGAGCACTTTTCAACAACCAAGGTTGTTAAGTCAGCAATCGTTTGCGACTTTGAGAGCTCAGCCTCATATTTTTTGGCCTTTACTTCATCACTGTCTGCCGTCAGCTCTTTTTTTAAGGAATTAAAATTTGACTCCAACGCTATGTTCGCATTGATCGTATTGGTAAGACCCAGATTGGTAAAAAGTGGCCCCGCGTTTACGGCAACAGAACCTCCAAGCAGGTTATACGACTTAAAACCCACCGTCAGATCAACCGCCGATCCCAAGGTCAAAGAGACCTTATTCTGACAGTTGATCGCATAGTTCCCATGGAAGGCACCACTATCCACCGTGGTATTGGTTACCTTTTTTGTGCCATCGTCCCATTTGCTATCAACACCATCTACCTTGATAGAAACAGAGCTACTGGAGACACTCGAGCCATCGGACAGGAGCGCCTTAGCCATGATGCTATTGTGAGCATTCTTACTACCGGTCGTCCAGGAAACCTGAGGAGACGGAGGAACATCGCTGCCAACCATGGAACCATCGACATAAAACTCAACCTTTTCGACATTTGAGTCACTGCTCAGTCCGGCCTTCAACGTCACAGCACTGCTCTGATGATAGCTATCGCCGCTTCCAGGTGAGCTGATGGTTACTGTTGTCATGCTATCCTCCGTGAAACCTCTGCTTACTTTTGTGCTAAATGATCACAACTTTAGCCAGCCATCAGTCATCCGTATGTCCCAGGGTAATGGTCGCCCCCTGGCATTGGAACACCACCTTCTGCTTACCACCACTATCATCCATGATGATCTCGCTACCGCTGGCGGTCTTGATATGGTTGATGGTGTTACTCTGCTCATTTACCAGGCTGGGATTATCGGCATTCGGCACCGCGGCCTGGATCACCGGCCTGTCCGGATCCCCCTCAATAAATACCAGCAACACCTCGGTATTTTTCAGCAATGGAAAGTGCATTCCGTGACCACTCCCCCCATAGGGCTGGGCCATCCTCAACCAGTAAGAAGCTTTTCCCTCATCACGCCCCGACAGATCAAAGGGCATCAACACCTTATAGCGCCCTTGATCATCGAGCATCGCATACTGGCCACTCCCCGCCGCATCGATCCAGGCACTCAGCACCCCGGTGATCTTAGGTCGCCTGGTCTTAAGAGGGTTACGGTACTGCACATTCGATGGGATACACTTAAAGCTATTACGATAATAAAGCCCGTTCTGCTCCGAGTCTTCACCCATTCCATGAGTCAGGTAAGCCGCCTGGTTACCTTCATGGGTCACTGAGGTCACCAGATACTGCTGATTGAGCTTGCCTAAAAAATGACTCTGCAAACCAAACAGATACCCGGGTTGTAGCCAGGGAACCGACCCTTCACCTCTGTGCTCGGCTCCCTGACAGGCAAGCTGCTGGGCCCTCACCTTGGCGAGGCGGTTGCCCTCGGCGCGGGTGGTAAAGTTCTCACCATAGTAATAGACGGTACCAAACCCGGAATCCGACACCTGCGCCTTGCCCTCAGGCAAAAGATCCGGCCGCTCATAATCATAGCCCTTGAGAAGAACCCTTTAGGCAAACGGGAGCTCCCCGCCACAAAATAGGTCAGCACCTCATCATAGACGGAATTTTCCAGCCCCGAAGAGGGGGAGTAACTCAGGGTCCCCTCACCACTCTTGGCTTTATGCGCCATCAGGTTATCCCGGATACACAGTACCTCTTCACTACCCTGCTGCTCAAAGTAGTAGTAGATCCCCTCCTGCTCCATCAGCCGTGAGATAAAATGAAACGGCGACTCATTGTACTGACACACATACTCCCGGGGCTCATAGTCACCATTAAGCTGCAGCTGATAGTTGGGCAGCACCCCATTTTGTCCCCGGTCTTCAAGAATCGCCTCGATGATCTCCGGAATACTCTTATCCAAAAAGATCTGGCTGCCCACGCCCAGGGTGAGTCCCCAGACCCGGGGAACCAGATCCACCTCGAGATAGATGTTGCCATAGGATTCACCCACCACCTCAACCCGGGACAGGATCCCATGAAACTGTTGCGCCGCTTGCTGCTCTCGCTCAATGCTAAAGTGACTCTCGGCGCTCAGGAGTTTATCCGGATCCAGGTTGGGATCCTGGCAGATAAGAGTCAGCCGGAAGCGATAGAGCTCACTGAGCCCCTCTTCGCCCTCAAAGCGCACCACAGAGAAGGCATCGGACTCCCAGCCGCTGGCATTAAATAAAAACTTACTCTGATTCAGGCTCATGCTCCCTCCCCGACCGACTCGCTAAAATCAAACTCAAAGTTGCCTGCATCATCACAGCGAAGGGTGATCACCGCCGGCAACGACTCATCCCCCATCTGCGCCAGCACCGCCCTGGAGAGCTCCGGCAGCACCCGGCCATTGAGGATAAAGTCGATGTTGCGCGCCCCGGTCTCACTCTCATCACAGCGCGCCACGATCTGCTCCACCACCGCATCGGAGTAACTCAAGGTCACCCCATTGTTGTGTTTGAGCATCTGCTTCAGCTGCCCCAGCTTAAGCTCTGTGATCTCGGCCATCGCCTCATTGGGCAAGGCCCCGTAGGGCAGCAACGTCATCCGTGCCAGCAGCGCCGGCTTAAAGTGCTCATTGAGCATCGGCCGAATGGCGGTGCCGATGGTCTCGGCGTCACAGCCCTCACCACACAGCTCGGTGATCACATCACTGGCCAGGTTACTGGTCAACAAAATCACCGTGTTGGCAAAGTTGATGGTTTGCCCCTCGCCATCGTTGAGCACCCCCTTATCAAACACCTGGTAGAAGAGGTTCAACACATCCGGATGGGCTTTTTCCACCTCATCAAGCAGCACCACGCTGTAGGGTTGCTGGCGCACCGCCTCGGTCAGCATCCCGCCTTCGCCATACCCCACATAACCCGGAGGCGAACCGATGAGCCGGCTCACCGTGTGCTTCTCCTGGAATTCACTCATGTTAATGGTCACCAGATGACTCTCGCTGCCAAACAGCAGCTCCGCCAGGGTCAGCCCGGTCTCGGTCTTACCCACCCCCGAAGGTCCCACCAACAGGAAGACTCCAAGGGGCTGCTCCGGCTTAGTCAGCCCCGACTTGGCCGCACGCAACACGGTCGACAGCGCACCGAGCGCCGCATCCTGCCCCTTAATTCGGGCCCCCATCTCCTGCTCCAGATTCAGCAGCAAGCTCGCCTGATCCTGGGCCATCTTACCCAGCGGGATCCCGGTCCAGTCACACACCACCTGCGCCATTAGCTCAGGGGTCACCTCATAGGCCAGCATCGGTGGCTCCTGCTGCACTTCGGCCAGCGCCTCCCGCGCCGCATTCAGCTCATCCAGCAAGGCTGCCCGCTCACTCTCTTGCGCCTGCGCGAGCTTTTCGCGCACCGCTAACACCGCCTGCACCGCCTGCTGCTCCGCCTGCCAGCTCGCCGTCAGTGCCTCGGCCTGCACCTCCCCCTCAGCAATCCCTTCTTTCAGCTCCGCCAGTGCCTCAGGGTCGATCGCCTGACCATGCTCGGCATCCCGCTCCAGCCCCTGCTGCTGACGACTCAGCGCCTGGATACGCCGCTGCACATCCTCCAGCGCCGGCGGTGTCGCCTTCAAGTTCACCTTCACCCGGGCACAGGCGGTATCCATCAGATCGATCGCCTTATCCGGCAAAAACCGCCCACTGATATAACGATCGCTCAGCTCCGCCGCCGCCTGCAACGCATCATCACGGATCACAACTTTATGGCTGCGCTCATAGGAGTCGCGCAATCCGCGCAAAATCAGCGCCGAGGTGGCAACGCTCGGCTCATCGAGCTTCACCAGCTGAAAGCGTCGAGCCAGTGCCGGGTCTTTCTCAAAGTACTTCTTGTACTCCCCCCAGGTGGTCGCCGCACAGGTCTTGAGCTCTCCCCGCGCCAGCGCCGGTTTGAGCAGGTTCGCCGCATCCGAGCCCCCGACACTGCCCCCGGCCCCGATCAGGGTGTGGGCCTCATCGATAAACAGGATAATCGGCCGCTCACTGCTCTTAATTTCATCGATCACCCCCTTGAGGCGATTCTCAAACTCCCCCTTCATCCCGGCACCCGCCTCCAGGGCCCCCATGTCCAGCCCCAGGAGCCGTACCTGTTCTAACGATTCCGGCACATCCCCCTCGTGAATGCGCAGCGCCAATCCCTCCATCACCGCGGTCTTGCCCACGCCGGGCTCGCCCACCAAAATCGGGTTGTTCTTGCGCCGCCGGGCCAGGATATCCACCATCTGGCGGATCTCCGGATCCCGGCCAAACACAGGGTCCAGGGTGCCGCCCGCCGCCTTGGCGGTAAAGTCGATGCAAAACCGCTCCACAAAGCCGCCCGCCTTGGCTTCACCCCCTTCGGTTTTAGTCTCGGTCGCCGCCGGCTCCGCTTGCTCCGCCGATTCACGCACCAGCGCAAAAAACTGCTGCTGCAACTGCTCGCGGTCGATCTTGCGCAGGCAATCAAACCAACCGCTCTGCCCGTAACTCATCGGCCTGGCCAGCAGTGCCAGCAACACGGCGCCGGAGCGAATTTGTGCAAGCTCCAGATCGACACTGGCGACGAGCCAGGCATCGGTCAGAAGATCGGTTAAACGTGGCGAAAACACCGGCTTGCCACTGTTGCCGGTCGCCAGCTCCTCTAAGGAGCGATTGAGTTCGATGATAAGGGCGTTCACATCCACCCCCTGGACCGTCAAAATTGCCTGCCAGTCCCCCTCCCGGGCTTCCAGACACTTGAGCAACCAGTGCTCCGGCGTCACCTCATACTGGGTGCGCGACACACACAGCCCCGCCGCATTGTTCAGGGTGTTGCTGCAGTAGTAGTTCAGTTTGCCCAGCAGGGTTTTCAAACTAATGTTAACCATCGACTCTCTCTCCTTGAAGGTAATTCAGTGGCAACGTCAGGTGGTGGGGCACGCCGCCCAGCCAGGCATTCATCCCCAGCAACGCCCCCTGCCGGGAGTTCAGCACCGGCTCGCCTACCACGTTCGCTCCCGGCCAGATACGCAGCTCCATGTCCAGCATATCCAGCATATAGTGGCGTAAAAATTTCAAAATCTTTTGATACAGGGGCGCCCCCGGCAGCAGGGATTCAAACAGGGCGCGATCATTCACCTCGACATGGATGCGGCAGGCACTGCTGCAATCGCGAATTTGACTGCCCAGATAACACTCGCCACCCAGCTCACTGTTGGCCTCTCCCAGACCGCAGCGCTGCTCGCCCGGGATCTCCACCCAGCGCTCCACCCACTGCTCCAGCCATACCTTCGAGTCGGCCCCGATGAGATGACGCATCAGCGCCTCCAGCCCCTGGGCCGAGCGCATCCCCTGGCTGAGGAGCCCCATATAGGGCAGCAGCTCAAAAGCCTCCGCCTCACTGCCCGTCAGGGTGTCACTCTGGATCCCCACCAGGGCAAACAGCCGCTCCAGCAGCTTGGGGTTACGCGCCCCCACCAGTTGCGGCAACAGCCGGTACTTCTCCCACGCCCGAAAATACTGCTCGAAGAAGGGCTGGCTCAGGACATCGTAAAAATCCCGGGTCGCACAACCATCTTCATTGGCCTCATCCAGCAGCTCCTCGGTGTAGAAGGTGGGGAGCGGTGAGGCCGGGCCATACAGCCCCAGGAAGGTGGTGGTCAGGGTGGTCTGTTTCCCCTGCTCGGTGAAATCCACCACATCGGTGGCCGGAAAACCCAGCGACAACTGGGCCCGGCTGCGCACCCGACGCTTGAGGTAATCGCTCCCCTCCCCCTGCCAGCGCAACAGTCGCAGCGCCTGCACATAGCTGAACAGCTCGGGACGAGTCTTAAGCTCCTCGATTACACCAGGCTGCGTGAGCCGATCTGCGCGGGCCATAAAAAGCTCTCTTTATCATGCAGGTTATCCACCCGCAGTTGGGTAAAACTGTTGATGCTTGAATAGGCCGACAGCAATCGGTTCACCATAGCGCCAAACAGGTACATGTCGCCGCGACTGGGAAAGCCGTCAGGGTCGAGCTGCAATCGGAGCGAGCTGCCCCGCACTAAAATCCCCCGGTGCAACCGATTCACCGTCTCCATCTTGAGATCGCGGATCGCCTCCACCCGTTTGGTGTTCGCCAGCACCTTGGCCCGCGCCTGGGAGTCGGTGAAGATATAGAGCTTGAGCATGGCAATGAGATTCTCTTTTTTCGACAGGCTCAGCTGGTTGAGATAGAGATGGGACAGCATCCGCCACAGCAGATTATCCCCAGCGGGCACTCCACCGACATGGTGGGCGGAATGATGTTGGAAAACTCCGCCAACGCCGGCGAGCTCTCGGTGGGGCGACAGATATCCCCGTATTGCAGCTTATCCGCCAGCTGACCATTGGTGCAGCGCACCTGCAGCGCCAGGCTCTCACGCTGAATTTGCCCCACTTTTTTCGGGTAGGTCACCGACAAAAAGAGATCCGAGCCGCTGCCCAGGGTCGACTGGCGACGCCGCAGTGAGTAGACCGGCACCTGCTCCGCCTGGGGATTAAACATCGCAAAGGGCCGATACTCCCGCGCCCGGGCCGAGCCCTGCTCAAAACCGGTGACCCGCTCCACCGAATAGACCTGGTAGCTCTCCCCCCCGAGGGGCTGACCCGGTATTCGGGCAGCCGGTGGTCCAGCAGTATACTGTCGGCGTGGTGGGAGAAAAGATTGACCGCCGGCACACAAAACAGCGCCAGATGCCCGCCGTGGAGCTCCAGACTGTCGGTCCCAAGCTCCAGCTCCACCTCGAAGCTGCCCAACTCACCAAACTGGCGCAGCCAGGAGAGGCCCCTGAGCTCGAAGAACAGAAACTTCTGCGGCAGCAGGAAATACTCCTGCACCGATAAAAAGGCCCGAAACGCATTGCTCGGATAGGGAAAGAGCGGCATCCCGTCATCCTCGGGCATCACCCGAAAACCCTGCTCGGCGCTCAGGCGCACCGAGCGCCCTCCGGCATGCAACCGCACCCCCTTGAGGTGGCGGCTCAGGGTGGAGAAGCGCTCCACCGCCTCACTGTAGTTGCCCCGAAGAAAAAGCCGCAGCGAATCACTCTGCCAGCTTTCAAGGGGCATCCCCTGCAGGTTAAAACTCAGCCGCACCCGGTCATTTCGGGTGACCACGGATTCAAGCGACAGAGGTAACAACTCCACATCGCCGCAGGTGGTAAAGGTGCAGCTTTGTCCGTCCCGCTCCACCGAGGCAAGCTCCACCCCCGCCCTGATGGTCAGCGGCTCCTTGAGCCCCGGCTTGGGACGAAACTGGATCATCGTGGCCGCCGGCAGCGGCCGCAGGTAGTGGGGAAACAACAGCTCGGTCAGGCCATGGATAATCTCCGGAAAATCATCATCCAGCCGCTCCTGCACCATCCCGGATAAAAAGGCGGTCCCTTCGAGGAGCCGCTCCACATCGGGATCGGCATTCTGCCCGGCCAGCATCGGCGCCAGCGCCGGGTGTTTGCGGGAAAACTCGATGCCGAGCTCCCGCAGGTAGCTCAGCTGCTGCTGATAGTATCGATTAATCATTCCCTGTCCGTCAGCTCTCCGCGACCGAGATACGGCCATCCGGGCCCAGCACGGTTTCAAACACCACGGGCACCAGATTATTCTCATAACGTATGCCTGCCCTGATCTTAAAGACCAGCGACAGACGATCCGTCTCCTGGGGTATGAACTCAACCTGAACCCGCTCCACCCTGGGCTCATACCGCAAGATCAGATCGGCAATGACCCGCTCCAGTCCCCGCAGATTCTCCAACCCCTCCCCAAAGCGCACCAGGTTGAGATCCGGCATCCCAAAATCGGGCACCGTCAGGGCACTGCCTTGCTGAGTGTTGAGCATCCGCGACAGGTAGCGGGTCACCGAGCTGCTCAGACGCACCAGCTCACTGTCGTGACCGTCCGGGTTTTCACCGTAACGGATCCGCTCCAATAAACGCTCGGTACGCATCACACCTCCCTGCATAGAAAAGAGGGGCGGCCCGGCCGCCCCCTATCCATTAAGACTCTTTCCAGGAATCCACGACCTCAATGTTGCCATCATTGAAGGTCTCAGTGATCTTGGAGTAGGTGAAGGAGACCTGTTCCATATCCTTGTAGGGCTTGTTCTCTTCCAGGAAAGTGGTCGGGGTGTTGGTCTTACGATTCACGATGATCGCCTCATCCAGCTGGATCGAGTAGTACTTCTTCTCGGTGCCATCCGCATCAATGTCATAAAAATCGATATTGACGGTGCACTGCTCGCCTGAGGTACAGGCCTTGAGCAGTTTTGGAGAGGCTACATCGCGGGCCTTGGTGATGGTCAGCGGATGGTGGATACGCTGGCCGGTCGGCAGGCCGGTGTGCGTATCTTTAGGGATCTCAACGTTGTGATCAAAGGCATATACCAGAACCTTGTCTTGTTTGTCGCCAGACTGGGTGCAACCGCCTTTGATTTCGCCCTGGTTCTTACCGTTCACTGACATATACATAGTCAAAGCCATGACTTATTTCTCCTTAAGTTAGACAAAGTAGCCTGTATCACTCTTTATCGAGTTTACCGACCAGTGAAAGGGTAAATGATGCGCCCATATACTTAAAATGTGGGCGTGCTTTAATCGATACCTGGTACCAACCGGGATCCCCCGGCACATCATTCACCTGAATCTCAACCGCCCGCAACGGACGCCGGCTGCGTACACTGGGCTGCGGGTTATCCATCTCGGTCACATACTGACTGACCCATTTATTGAGCTCACGCTCCAGATCCTGACGCTCCTTCCAGGAGCCGATATGCTCGCGCTGCAGCACCTTAATGTAGTGCGCCAGTCGATCCATGATCATCATGTAGGGCAGCTGGGTGGAGAGCCGGTAATTAAGCTCCGCCTCCTTGCCCTCCGGCGAGTTGCCAAAGGTCTTGGGACGCTGGCAGGAGTTGGCGGAGAAAAACGCCGCATTGTCACTGCCCTTACGCATGGTCAGCGCGATAAAGCCCTCTTCGGCCAGCTCATATTCACGACGCTCTGAGATCAACACCTGGGTCGGGATCTTGGTCTTGGTCTCGCCCATCGACTGGAACTGGTACAGTGGCAGATCTTCGACCGCACCGCCACTCTGAGGGCCGATGATGTTGGCGCACCAGCGATACTGAGCGAAGCTATCGGACAGCCGGCTACCAAAAGCAAACGCGGTGTTGCCCCAGCAGTAGTCACGGTCACCGTCACTGACGGTTTCGTTGTAGTTGAAGAGCTTGCTTGGCGCCGTGCTCTGGCCATAGGGCAGACGCAGCAAAAACTGTGGCAGGGTCAGCCCCACATAGCGGGCATCCTCGCTGTCACGGAACGAGTTCCACTTGGCATACTGAGGGCCCTCAAAGACCGAGTGCAGATCTTTAAGCCCGGGAAGCTCCTCCCATTTCTCTATGCCGAAGAAACCACAGCCTGCCGCAGCAATGAAGGGGGCGTGAGCCATCGCCGAAACAGAAGCAAGGTTCTGCAGCAGCTTCATATCCTGGGGACCGGGATCGAAATCATAGTTGCCGATGATGGTGCCATAGGGCTGGCCACCGAACTGGCCATACTCAGCGGTGTAAGCCATCTGATACAGGCCGGACTTGACGACCTCGGGGCTATCCTCAAAGTCATCCATCAGATCCTGCTTGGAGAGGTTCACGAATTCGATGCGCACGTTCTCACGAAAATCCGTACGATCCACCAGGAACTTGAGGCCACGCCAGGAACTCTCCAGGGTACGAAACTCCTCACAATGCAAAATCTCATCGACCTGCACCGACAGCTGGCGATCCAGCTCACCGATCATCGCATCCACCAGATCGCCGGAGACCTTGGCACCCTGATATTCGGGCTTGACCAGGTCGGTCAGCAGCGCCTGCAGGCCGCTGCGGGTCACCGAGTAGGCCTGATCTTCCGGGTTGAGGCGGGTCGCTTCTACAATTTCATCGAGCAAGTTAACCTGTGAAACGCTTTCGTCTTTGGACTGCTCATTTGCTTGTTGTTCTGCCATCCCTCTCTCCTACTCCTTGTCTTCTTCTGCACCATCAAGCCCAAGCTCTTTAAGCAGAGCTTCGCGCGATGACTCATCCTGAACCAATGACTGAATTTTTTTACGAAACTCAGGGACATTACTCAGCGGGCTCTTGAGAGCCTTGAGGGCCTCTCTCAGCTCCAACAACTTGGCCAGCTCCGGAACCTTCTGGATAATCTGATCCGGCTCAAAATCACGGATGCTATTAAACTTCAGGTTCACAGGTAGCTGATCCCCCTCCTCGGAACCCGCCAGGCGACGCGGTACATTCATCTCAAGCTCCAGTCCCTGAGCCTTGAGCACATCATTAAAGTTATCCTTGTCGATATTGATCGGGGCGCGTTCTTCCACCATGCGCTCATCTTCCTGCTGGGTAAAGTCGCCAACCACCAGCATCTTGAGAGGCAGCTCAACCTCTTCCTGGGCCCCTCCTGTTGCGGGTCGATATACAATATTCACCCGCTCTTTTGGGGCGACTGAGCCTTCATTTGCCATCTCTTATTCTCCTTAATCAGAGTGAACCTAATCAGTTCGATGCTCGCTGCATCGCTTCCACCGGAGAGAGTAAAGCTATTCTCGCCAGCGTCTGCTGCGCCCGGCGACCATCGCCAGATGCGTGAAAAAGATCATAGGCACTGCCTAACAGGTAAAGTGCTAACTGAGGATCCCACTCCTCCAGGCGATAGTGCTCAACCGCCTCCAACACACTCTCGATCTGGCTCAACGCCAGCTTTGGATGACCCGCCTCGCTCATCAAAGTGGCAAGCTGGCAGCGCAATTCGACCTGCTCGGCAACCGAGGCCCCCTCAAGGGCTTCCTGTAGCATAGAAAACCCCTGCTCGGGCTTATCCCCCTTGGCCGCAATCTTAGATTTTTGCAACAGGGTATCCAGCTCGGAGAGTCCGGCAGATGCATCACCGGCATGGGTTGCGCTCGCCTGCTCCAGCCATTGGCGGGTCTCAGGGGAAGCAAACGGCCGACCATCTGAAAAGCACATCGCCTCGATGCCGGGTAGCCGCTCTACAAACTGCACCAGTTGTTGTTCGAGGGCCTGTGCAGCCTGTAGGTGCTCCAGAGCCTGTAGAGCCTGATGGGAGTAGAAGCTTAGATCCAGCCAGTAACGGTACTGGCTGACCCGCATCTCACAGGATTTGAGCAGTCCGTTCCAGTTACCCGCTTTAAGCAGGCGCTGCAGCATCTCAAGATCATCGCTGGCAGGCGGTGGAAGGCGGGTTTTCTCCCCCTGATGGGGGGTGTCTTCAGGGAGCACCAGCTCCCGATGCGCCGATAACGGTAACTATCCGCACTGGATGGATCTGCACGAAACAGCAGCTCTGCGACATGAATAAAGGCGCTCATCCCCCGAGCCAACTCTTTATCCGGAGACTCGTCACCACCGGGATCACAGATAGGGAGCTCAGGGCTCGGTGAACTGGGCGCTGAATCGGCGACAGGAGACGAAGCCGGGGTGGCGGGTGCAGAAGATTGAGCCGGGGCAGAGGCAGGCTGAACATCTTTGTTGGGTTCAACTTGATTCGAAGCACCTGACTCAGTGGGGTGTTCCTGTGAAGGGGATGAATCGGCCTCGACGGGCTTTGCAGCAGACTCAGAAACGGGAGCGACCAGGGGTAAACGCTTAATCCCATTGATCAGAGAGCGCATCATAGGCGCATCGGGATTACGTTCGGTCAGGGCATATTCAAGGCGATCGATGCTCTCCAGGGTAACCACCTGGGTCGCCTCATCAATCGGCTCTCCCTGATAATCACTCACCCATTGACCTGCGGCATCCAGCCACCACTCAATGGCAAGCATCCTGCCACGCATCCGCTTTTTCGGTGGCCAGGCACAATCCCAAAAGGTCTCGACCAGCCCCTGTAGCACCACCGCGGCCTCGGCGATCGCTTCAAAGCCATGATTGTGCAGGCGAGCAACCCCCCAGTAAGCCGCAACCTGGAAATGCTTGCTGCGGTTCTTTAATAAGCTTTCTGCCAGGGATTCTACGCGTGGCCAGCTGATTTCACTGGCCTGGGATATGCTGTTGAGCTTGTCCAGCTCAAGCTGCAGGGCATCCATATCAGGATCCAGGGTAGCGTTTTCTCCCCCGGGAGACTGCTCTGAAACAGGCTGTGTGCCCAATGCCCTGATATCATCCGTGATCATCTCTCTTCTCTCCTTTGATAGGATGAAGCGCTACCGCTCTTTATGATCCCGTTTCAGCCTGTGACATAATGCTCTGATACACAGATCACGCACTAACCCAAACCGATCAACATCCCGTACCACACTAAACTACTACGTTTTTGATATGGGAGTAAGAATTACTATCACCTTCTCCCTGACCTTTCAACCTTTTCGCTCAAAAAATGAGCAACAGATCAACCGGTGAACCTTGCCAAAGGGTGAAGCTACTATAAGAGAAAACTCATCATTGTAGCTAGTCATCCCGTGGGGGATTGCCACACCGCTCTCAGAAACGGACATAAATGAATCTTAAATCTGGTCAGCCATTTTTATATCTGCTATTAACCAGGCACCATCATGATAATCCCTTGATTTAATTGAAGATTATCCAGAACATCAGCTTACTGACCGCTGAATGCTTCAGTTGTTAACAACAATTTACAACTTTTATTCAAAAGCCCCTTGGCGTGTCAAGAACTGACGCACGGTGCATCTGACGCCCTGCTCCTCCATTGCCTTGTCGGCTGCATAACTAGCCAGCAGTACAGGAAGCACTGTCTATAACGAACATCCATATGTGAGATATGTTTCAAAAACTCCCTCTCACATCTTATTTAACTCCCCCATCAACAGATAGCTCATAACCAATTCAGCCCCGGAAAAATACCTTTGATTTATTATTGTTTCCTGCCAGGAAAAACAATATTTACCAGTGGCGTAATATCAACTCACCACCCCAGTGAGTTATCGACATATGAAATATCAAATGAAAAAAGCATTGAAAATTATAGCTCAGAGAAACTGTCGCACTTTGTTGTGAATCTGCAAGATAAAACTCATTCTCGATAGGACGAACACCAGCAACCCACACGGTTCCCCTTATAGCAGGCAATGGCGTAACTTATTGTTATTAAACGATTTATTTTATTTGAACCTTATCTTATGAATAATTAATGAATAAAATAAAAGCATTTGAACACATGGAAAAAGGCGCACACTCAAGGAGAGTATTTCATCGAATAAAGTTATGAAAAAGTATGGCAAATAATGACAAAGTGTAGGAGTTGTGATTAATTTATTCAGCTTTTCATCATTCAGCTTTCATTCAAGATTCAGATTTATACTGGAGCCGTAATAAAGATTTAACTCCGAGTAAAGCTGCCACTTTATCGGAGCACAATATTGAAAATATAGAGATATAGAAATCCATAGGAGTCAATCATGAAACTTAAAGCAATCTCAATTGCAATCGCTCTGGCAGTTCCAGCCCTGGCCACTCAGGCATTTGCAGCCAATACCTCTTCTGCATTGCTAAAAACAAGCTCGAATGTTGCGATCCAGAGTATCGATCAAAAGCTGCCCACCGATGCTACCACCCAAACATTGACCCAAGGTGAGCACCAGATGGTGATCCAGTATCAGAGCCAGTATCAAAACAGTAATCATTCACAGATGATCCGCTCGGTCCCGATGCAGATAAGCTTTAATGCCACCGGCGGCGAGCAGTTGCTGCTCAAGGCAAAGCAACCCAACTCCCTGGTACAGGCTCAGCAGGCCAAATATGCTCCTCAATTTGAGCTGGTGAATCAGGCAACGGGCGCCAGTGTTCCCTTCAATATCCAAAAGGCCGGAGCAACCACCCTCAAGCAGAGCACCCTGACCCCGGCGAGTGATGTCCTGTTGCTGGGTCAGAATGGCCAGGCGGTGACCCAACAGGGGATCACCCCAATCAAGGCCGGCCAGAACAAGGTCACGGTTCAGTACTACAGTAGCGATCTCCAGGATAATTTTTACGCAAAATCCAAGCCGATGACGATCGTATTTAACGCCAACCAGGGAGAGCAGATATCAATTCAGGCTATCGCTCCGAGCGTAACCACCACCAATGCAGATGTAAATCAGGTGATGAGTTCGACCCAGACCAATCCACAGTTCAAGTTGGTGGATCAAGCGACCGGCCAAAGCGTCAGCTTTACCCAGGCACCGGCTCAGCCCCTGACTGAAAGAGCCAACACCCTGATTCTGCCATCCCAGGTGAAGCTGGTTGAACTCAATGGTAAGGCGGTCCAAGGGAGTCCATCCTTTGAAACCCTGACTCCGGGCAACAACTACCTGAAGGTGACTTACCAGGGAGATTATCGCACCGCGAACAATGATCAGGTGATCCAGTCACAACCGGTGAATCTCTCATTTGATCTCAAAGATGGGCAGACCATCAAGGTGTCGACCCGCAATCCACAAAACCCAACCGAGGCAAAACAGTTTGTGAAAAATCCACCTCTGACCCTCGGGGTGATCCATACCACAAATAGTACAGCAGCAAGTTAAGTTAAACGGGCCTGGGCCCTTCGGACCGACTCCTACGTCGGGCCCGGGCCCTTCCCTTCGCCCCTCAATGATCAATAAGCAACCACCGCTTCCAGGCCCCGTATTTCGCGCTATTACATGAGTTATCCACTGATTAATCAGTAAATCTGTGGATCATTTTTACCTTATTCTGTTCTGTCCTTCGGGCTGGGGGAAAAGAGTATTGCTTGTCCAATACCCTCTTCACTCCCAAGAACACCCCGGTATTTCGCTTGTTTGCCCTACGGGCTGTTGTTTGTGCCTTCGGCACAGATGCCACTGCCGAGTGGCGGCGGGTCAGGGGGACTGCTCACCCAGTCCCCCTAACAACCCCGAGGGTGCCCCTCGATGCGTGGAAATCCTGAAAATCACTTACTCCTTGAAGCTCAGCATAGACACGCCGTCCTTGGCGTGGCTATGCACTCATGGCGTCCTGCCATTCGGCTTCACTCGCATTATGATTTTCAGGCACGAATCAAAGGGGAAGCAGCCCCCGTGAGCGAGCGCCGAGGCGAACTATAAGTCCACTATTTTTGTTGTCGAGGCCGGATGCCGAGCACCGGAGCTTGATGGAGGGACCCATCACGCGAAGGGAGCTTTTGATTACTTTTGGCGGTACAAAAGTAATGTGCTGCCGGCACCCCGGCAATAATGCAGCGTAGCTGCAAAAAGGCTATCCGCAGGATATATATATAGAAAGTTCGCTATTGGTACAAAGCGAACCTCAATCATTTGAACTGCGGTCAGCTATTTTGTGCCTGCGGCACAACTGTCCGGCCGCGGACTTCGGGTCAGGGGGACTGCTCACCCAGTCCCCCTAACAACCCCGAGGGTGCCCCCTGATTCGCATTGATCCTCAGAGCCACTGGTTTTATGAGATACGCAGAAATGAGCCATCCATGGCTCGGCCCTGCTTTCAGGATATCCATATCCTTCAATCTCAAACTCCAACGTGACTCTTCGGTGCGAACCAAAGGGGGAGTTTAACTCCCCGTAAGCGAGCGCTGAGGCGAACTGCAGAGGATGAAGGTTGAGCAATAAGGGCCACGATTCTCTCAGAGAAGCAGAGAGAGAGGTAGGATGCTGAACTGGGAGGGCTTATCAGGGATGATAAGCGGCGCGAGAGCTTAGCCATTACAAGGATGTGATGTCTAAGCTATGCCTTCATCCTTAGGGGTGCGAGGGGATTGCAGTGTAGCTGAAAATCAGCCGTACGCAGCACAATACCCATACAAGATCACATGTTCACAAAAACGACTTGCAAAACAGTTTAGAGAAAACTACTGTATACCCATACAGTGGTTTTGTTTTTGGAGAGTACCATGACATCTTTTCAGGGTTACCAGCACACAGCACAGTTCAACACCAGCAAGCCCCTGGGCGATGAATACTCTTTAGATACACTGCTCAAGCAGTTAGCACCTCTGAGTCAGCAGAAGCGTTGGCAACTATGGATCGCTCCCCCTGCGCTCCCATGTGCCGAACAGTTACAGGCTCTGGGAATCGATACTCAGCATGTGCTGATCATCCAGGCCAAGCAACTTAAAGATCGATTACAGACCCTGAAAAAAGCACTCAAGAATGGTTATTGCTCAGCCGTACTGGCCTGGATGGAGGAGCCTATCGGCGAAGAGCTACAGGAGTTAAAGCGCGCAGCCCAAAATAGCAAATGCCATGGCTACGCCTTTGCTCATCAGGGAGACTGCCAGGCGCTGCACTAAGCGTGAGAAAGGAGGATCTAACCTGGTTAGATCCTTAAATGATTAGATCACAGTCCATTGCTCAGGATGAGCATATGGTGGTTTGAGGAGCAGACAATAGCAGAGCTCACAAGTTCATGTCTGATGAGGCTAACAAACCCGCTCAGATGAACCACTCTATCTGCGATCGGCTTTTCAGAACGTGCTGCACCGATTGCATCAACACTTGTCATCGCTTTGTCTGCTCTAATTTCTAATTATTTTTTTTTATGGATGAGAAGCATTGATCTTCTTCAAGAAAATTGAAGAAGATTACCCCTCCCACCAAGATCATTAATATCCCAATCAAAGATGTCATTTGATAATTTGAGTAGTTAATAACAATAGCTATCACTCCTACAGCAGATATCCAGCTGCCAATAATCACCATAGCGTGGCGTTGTTTCCTAAATCGATGGAACCTTTTGGTTTGAGCAAGATCTGATCTCCCATCGTCATGATGGGAAGCTTCAAATGGGTAAATCCAACGGCAAAATCAAGAACTGGTCTCAATACAATAAAGCATTGGTAAAGCGTGGCTCGATCACCTTCTGGTTGGATGAGAATGCAGTCAAAAACTGGCATTGTCAGGAGCACCATGGCGACAGAGGAAGAGGCTTCACGTTCAGTGATACCGCTATCGAAACCGCGTTGATGCTCAAAGGAGTATTCAGCCTTCCACTGAGGGGGTTGCAAGGATTCCTTGATTCGGTCTTTCAGCTCATGAATGTTCCTCTTAAGTCACCGACTTATAGCTGTATCAGCAAACGAGCGAAGACCGTTGAGATAAAATATCGCCGCCCCAGCCGAGGCCCTGTTGCTCACGTGGTCGTTGATGGGACAGGGCTCAAAATCCACGGTGAGGGAGAGTGGAAAATGCGCAAGCACGGAAAAGAAAAGCGCCGAGTTTGGCGCAAGCTCCACCTGGCTGTTGATGCTCAAACTCATGAAATCATAGCAGCCGAGGTCAGCCTTGATAGTGTTGGAGATAACGAGGTGTTGCCGACCTTATTAAACCCACTACGACGCAAGATACAGCAAGTCTCAGCAGATGGTGCATACGATACAGAGGCTTGCTATGCACTGTTACAGAGAAAGGGTTGTAAACCAACGATTCCTCCCCGCAGTAATGCAGCTTACTGGAAAGGAGATCATCCCAGAAATGAAGCTGTCGAAGCGCTTAAAAATGGGCAGCTTTCACAATGGAAGCATGACAACGACTACCATCAGCGCTCGTTAGCAGAAACAGCAATGTCTCGCTACAAACAGCTCAATTCTCCACAGCTGAGCTTACGTTGTTATAACGGTCAGGTTGGGGAAGCCTTGGCCGGAGTTAAAGCTTTAAACAAAGTGATCGGGCTTGGTATGCCTGTCAGGCAGCAAGCTGCCTGAATGGGTACAAGTCAATTATCAGACTCGGATTTAGGAAACAACGCCATCAAGCACTATCACAAAATTAAAAAGTATAATATTCACACTTGACCGCACCATGGAAGAACAGAGATAATACATGGTTTTGAAAACTGAGAACCGAGAGGCTGCACCTCTAAATGGGTCAACAAACAGCCTACGGGGGTACTTAGTCGGCACCGGAAAGTGGCTCCAGAAGCCATCTGCGTCTATTATTGACACCTCTGGTTAAGGCGAGGTTCAGTATGGATTCAATTGGGATCTAGCGAATTAGGAAATTAAAAGGTCATTGTTTTCTTTATTGGCAATAAATCATTAATAACAGTCTCAAAAGAAACAAAGACCCACATGAGCCCATTGATTAAGCTTAATTACTTTAGCAAAAAAACCTTGGATAAAAGCCAAAATATTTTATCCTTGTTACCGAAAACCCCTTTTGAAAGTAGGGTTTTCCTCGATTAAAGAGCGAATTCAGGAGGATTAGGGTGACTTTTTGTGAAAATATGTTCATTGCGGATTCATTAGAAGACTTTTTCAGGTTCGCGGAGTGTCATAATGCGATCCAGACAGAGATAGAGCTGCAACGAATCGCCCCCATGCTCCTGCAGATCATGAAGCGTAACCCGCAGCCTATGGGGATCAAGGATAACCAGTCCCGGTTTGTCTACTCTAATCAAGCCTATATCGATCTGCTAAATCTTCCGGAAGGATTTGAGCTCAAGGGAAAAACCAACTCTGAGCTCCCGGCATCCACCTCTGAATTCTCACAGATGTTTATCGCCCATGATCGCACCACAGAAAAGGCTGGGACCACAGTAAAATCTCTTGAAATACATCCATTTGGACCTCAACAGATCACCCAACCCTATATCTTCTGTAAAACCCCTATCTATAATCGCTGCTCAGAGCCTCTGGGTACCTTCTTCCATTGCATGCCCCTGCATGAGAATATCTCACTGTTTACTAACATAGTGCTGGGACGGATCGAGAATGCGAAAACAGTCACAGCCACCCAACGTACAGCCAGTGAAGCCTGGAAACTTAAAACGCCAACCGAGTTACTCTCTGAGAAGGTATGGGAGGCTCTGTTCCTTTATGGTATTGGCCTGGGTGATAAGCAGATAGGGACTCGCTTAGATATATCAACGACAGCGGCAAGAGCACGCATCAACCGGGCTTGCCAGACACTGAAGATCCCGGTATCCCAGATTAGCGACTTCATGCGTGCCAGGGGCTGGCTCTCCCACATCCCAAGGCGTTTCCTACATGAGTATCACCGCTCCCTGCTGCTGGATGAAGATATTTGATCCATTCCCTTTCATAGCTTGGAGAATATGGAATCCGGGTCCTAATTTAGGCAATCTCATAACTCTGATCATAAAACCTCGAGAATGAGGCCATAGGATTCTTTGCTTGCCGATCGAGTTGTGGTTTTGCTCAAATTCAACCGCCACTCAACTGAATGGCGATACAACTACTGACCTCACTCTAAGGTCAGTAGTTGGTTACAGAAAATTAAAAGATGATTACTCATCGGTATAAATACATACATTCCATTTATCTACCAGCCCTGAATCCGCAGCGCACTCATCTTCAAAGAACTCTCTGATGCAGTCTTTTTGACAGTGGGCTTCAAATGCTTCATTTGAAGCCCAGATTTCCTGGAATGCTATCGGATAGCTGTCACCTTCGGCAAAAGGACTTGGAATATGTTTCGTTACTACGTACTGGATACACCCGTCTTCCCGCAAAGTATCAGGCTCCAGAGCCTTCAGAGTTGTAAAAAGCTCATCAAACTTGTCCTCTTTTGGCTGAAACTGGGCAACACAATATATTTTCTTACTCATTTTAATCTCCTTTTAAAATCGAGAATATCCGTACCTCAAACTCCAATGAAAGAGCATCATGAGCTTTAACCGCAGCTATGGGATCAAAGATAACAAATTCCGGTCTCCAGCTCGAATCGAGCCAATGTTGATCTTTTGAATCATGTAAAAGAGTTAACGCACAAAGAAAAGACCCGCATTGAGCTATCCGCGACTGGATGAAGTTCTTTGCTCCTACAGAAACATCCCACCCAGTTGCCTAGCTAATCAACAGATGCAAAGCGACCTTGATCGAAACTCAGGGATGGAAAGTAGGCCAAGTAAGCAGGATATTCTGGCAGAGGGTTTCCGGGGGTAAATTGACGCGGCCTTTATCACCGGAAAAAGAGTGGTCCTGGTGCCACACACTTTGCGCTGAAGATGCTTCTTATGCTGGAGAGGTAAGCTTGCTGACAGCAGCTTTGCACTGCTGTCAGTCAAATTTGAGGCTGGTTTACTGACGAACCAGTCGCCCCATAGTTGGAGTCTCTTCAAAGTTACTTCTGAAGGGGTTGATATCCAGGCCACCACGGCGAGTATAGCGTGCAAAAACGCTCAGCTTTTGTGGGGCGCAGAACTTCTGGATGTCATTAAAGATCCGCTCAACACACTGCTCGTGAAACTCATTGTGCTGCCTGAAAGAGATCAGGTAACGCAACAGTTTTTCACGATCGATCTGTCCACCCTGATACTTAATGGTGACACTTCCCCAGTCAGGCTGGAAGGTTACCAGACAGTTGGACTTTAGCAGATGTGAGCTCAGAGTCTCATTCACCTGCAAAGAGGAGTCGGTCACCGCACCTTCAAGATAGTCTTCCCTGAAAGAGTAATCCTCAACCTCGATGTCAAGCTCATCAATATTCTCTCCCTCAAGCTCATCGATTTTTGTTGAATAGCCCTTCATTCCTTCAAAAAGAGCCACCTCTACCGGTGCGCCTGCGGCTGCAGACAGATCCTTTTCCATGATCCCCTGCAGCTGCTCGGCTGAATCAAAGCGGGTCTGGTTAAAGCTATTCAGATAAAGCTTAAAAGACTTTGATTCAATCAGGCACTCTGATACAGCAGGGATTTTAAATTCAGCGATCCCGATAACAGGCTTGCCTTTAGCATTCAGCCAGGAAAGTTCAAAACCGGTCCAGAGATCAAACCCCGAAAAAGGGAGCTGCTCGGAAGAAATCCCGATATTACCCCGCCCCAGAGCCCGGGGAATAGGCTGCAATAAAGATGCATCATAGTTATCGATATAGGCGGACTTCTGCCCTAAATGCTTTGCGTAAACATCTGGAGTTTCATTATGCATAACTCATATTCCCTTCTTTTTGAGGTGTAACCATTGAGTTCTGAGGTACATTGATATAGTGCCTGAACAGCCAGCGCGTTCCATAGATGGGGAACACACCAACAATGGCATAAGTGATTTTAATTACAAACTGAGAGATAATCATTGTCATCATAATATCCATACTGAGGACACCATGGAAAGCAATTGTGATGAAAGTAATGCTATCAACCGCAGCAGCGACCGTTGTGCTTGCAATAACCCGTATAAAAAGATACCTGGAGTTAGTCAATGCTTTTATCTTACATAAAAGGTAAGAGTTTATGTTTTCAGATAAAAGGTATGAAAGGGATGATGCAATAAATACTGATGTAATCCCGTAGCTTATTGAGTCATATGAAGAGTCCATACCCCAGCCAGGAATTGCATTCATCTTGGTAGAAAACCAAAGAACACCAACAAACAGTAAATTAGCGATGAAGGTTCCAAAGATAGCTTGTCTCGCCTTTCGCAGGCCATAAAACTCATTAAGGATATCTATCAAGATGAATGTCAATGGATAGACAAAAATAGCTGCGGGAATTGTCATATGCAGTGACTCGATCCTAACTGGTTTGATACCGGTCAGCGTACAAGCCAGGAATAGAGCAGTCAGAGCAATACAGATCAGGATGTATGCATTCCAGGATCGTTCATTTCGATCGGCAATATCATACATGGTCTTGACACCTTTACCGCCATAGAATTTTCGGTAAACCGACTTCTGCTCATTTCTATCGAGCTCATCAAAAATCTCACTATCAACCAGATCTTTTAGTCCCATACGGATCGTCTTGCCTGTCGATAAAACCATGATTGAAGCAGATAACAGGGGAGTCCGAGTAAATCCCAACAACTTATATTTTGTCGCCATCAAAATCTTTCCTCAATAATACAACCTATCAGCTCAAGATCTTCAGACAGATCAAAAGAGCTAAATCCAACATATGTATCATCATCCTTAATGATTAGCTCCTTATCTTCAGATACATAGAGAGCCAGAAAGCCATCAACCAAAACCGGAATTCTCTTTACAACAATAACTTCCCCTGAAGAAAGAATATTCCCATAATCTTTCTCAAGACGAATCGCGATAACCTCTGAGGCATCATCATAGATATATGTCAGAGGATGCTCTGTTACTAACTGTCCGATCGTCTTGTTTCGGCTATCACAAAAACAAGATTGAGGAATAATTGGAACTGCTGCAGGATTTTTATTTCCATCAATAGAGATTGTCTTTCTCTGACTCTCAATTTTCTCAAGATCAAAATACTCAATCTCATCACATGCAACGCCAAAAAAATCAGAGATCCTCTCAATTGTTGAGTGCTTTACATTCTGTACTTTACCATCCAATATTTTATACAAGGATGTGCGCGTTAAACCACAACGCTCAGAAAAAGAGAACTTGGTTTCATTTCTTGATTTAATCAGATAATCAATGTTTTTTATTATATTGTTTTTTCTTTGTGCGTTTGATTTATTCATAGTCAGTAAAGAAGAAGCTTTAATAAAATAGAAAGAGCACCCAGGTTCTGCCTCCAAGACAGGGGCGGGATTTTATCCTAAACCCTGACTGATATCCAGAAAAACTCCATTATTTATAAGGATCAACTCCTCAAATGGCACCAAACTTCTAGTTATACCGAATAAAATATCCCGCAGGTATCACGTAAGTTTACATTTTGACTTTAATAATGTAGCCTTGCGTTTATTCTTGAAAATGTATTTAAAAATTTCAAAACCATCACAAGGAATATGATGATCCCCGAAATGCCCATCACCCAGGGCCAGCGGCAAAGCTCAGAACAACCTTCTACTCAGGATCACCGGAAATCGGCTGAACCCATGAGGGAGACCTTGCTTATCCCCAGAGCAGATGAAAATGAATCCGATCGTATTGAATTGCTGCATATCTATCTGAGACAGCGGCTCTATGATGGATTAAACCGGGACAGCTATCAGAGTACGCTCGCTTATGCCCACCAACAGCTGGCAGTCTGCTCCAACCCTTTGCTTGATGCCGGGAGCAGTACTCATGGTGCCGATCTCGCTGAAAAGTAACAGATCGATTTCCAATAAGCTGTTCTACTTCCTGATTCATCAGATGCCTTTCGTGCTGGCCGCGAACGATGACCATCCAGGCCGGTGAAGCCGGCCCTGTTGACGTTTCCAATTTTATCCTGAAGTCCCTGAAAAAGATTCTTCTCAAAACGCTTCCAGCACCACAGGATAAAACCCTGCTCGCCCTTTTGCTCAGCTCTCCCTTTCGGCAAAATAGTCGCTAATCGTCGCTAATCGGCCAGATAGAAAAAACCCGGCACAAGGCCGGGCTTAAGCAATCGAAATGATATAGGGCAATTACCTTGCCCAGTATACCTCTTCCAGGCTATCTTCTTTTTCAGGCAACCCACGAGATAAACGGGGTGAGTGCTGTGCCAGAACCTCATAGCTTACCCGGTTGGCATATTTACACACCTGAGCAAACGAGGAGTATGTGAGAAACTCGCTCTTATGCTTCTCTGAGTGAGGGACATTCAGCTTGTGATAACCATTGGCAGCCATATCATGCAGCAGGGCTGACAGGGCCCCATCTCCTGCCCCATTAGTATTCTTGATCTTCTCCGGGCCCCCCATATAAGGAGCGATGTGAGAGTGAATACGCAAAGGATTCTCGCAGGCGCTACGCTTCATCGGTCGGCTGAACTCATAGAGATTGAATTCAGGAAACTGCTCGTTGTTCAAAATAGGGTGAGCCGTTAACCGCTTGTACTTATCATCTGTATAACCAGCCATATACAGACCCTCTGGGCCTGCGGTACAGAGCACCATATCTGCCCAATCCAAAGTCTTATTGGCCGCCAGTAGAGGATCCTTCTCACCGGTCAGGGCAAGCCCCTCCTCTTCGTTCATCGCAACCACGGTCACATAGTCACGGATAAACTCCTGCCAGAACTTTGGATCATCTTCGATAACAAAGCGAGTCCCCAGGGTCAGGATCACAGGGACACCTGCCTCCTTGGCATACTCCAGGGCTTTAAAGGTCGCGGTCTTGATCGTATCTTCATCAGAACAGCGAACCAGATAAGCGGTGATCACCAGAGCCACCGAGTCCTGGATCACCTCCTTGGGAATATAATCTTCGCTGAGACGGTTCATCAGGCCAGCATTGATCCCGAAGCTGCGCTCACCATCGGTTGAGATAAAGGTGAAGCAGCGCCCGACCGGACCATCAACAGGCTGCAGGTAGTTGAGATTCATCCGCGATGAGGTGTTACACAGATAGCGGTAGGCATAGCTGCCGATTGCGATATTGCGGCTCATCACTCCCAGCATGATCGACAGGTCATCGGCCAGTACAGAGTAATTATGAAGGGTGTTTCCTATGGTTCCACCAGCAAACTCACTGACCACCATCTCATTGTCTTTGAGCTCTTTATAGACAGCTTCGGCCGTCTCATCGGTAATGATAACCGAGTGTCCCTTGCTCAGGCCGTAGCGCTCCAGGAACGCATCGTCCACATGGGCCTCAATATCGACCAGGGTCTGGTCGATCCCAACAACATAGCTTTGGCCATGAGCCGTACGGGCTGCGCTCTGCTCGAGGAGAGTGCGGGGTGTGGTAACGGGAAAATAATGCTGTGATTTACGCTGACCCGGAAACTTCATAAGTGATTGAACTGTGCAGTAACAAAGATGGTGGGCGATTCTACCACAGTTCCGACAGTGAGGAATTGCTAAACATTATAAAATCTAAATCTTTACCACAAAAAACTGCCTGTTATCTCAATGAAGGCTGAATCAGCTGGTAAAAAAGCTCTATATGGCTCTTAGAATCATTGAGCGCTGCGATATAGTTAAATTGCTCTCCCCCGGCCTTAAGAAACAGCGCCTGCCCCTCATCGGCAATCTCTTCAAGGGTCTCCAGACAATCGACGGAAAAAGAGGGACAAATCACCGAGATATTGCGGATCCCCTGAGCCGGAAGCTGCTGCAGAACCTCATCTGTGTAGGGGGTGATC
Source organism: Dongshaea marina (assembly GCF_003072645.1). Taxonomy (NCBI): domain Bacteria; kingdom Pseudomonadati; phylum Pseudomonadota; class Gammaproteobacteria; order Aeromonadales; family Aeromonadaceae; genus Dongshaea; species Dongshaea marina. The sequence goes on along the minus strand of NZ_CP028897.1, from coordinate 1,579,176 downwards.
CAAGGCTCCTTACCAAAACGCGACTGGAAGGTCAGGCTCCATTGATCTTCTTCAAGACCCAGCTCGCGGGCAAGCAGGGTTGCGGTTTGCTGACACTGTTGTGGGTAAGGATCTCCCTGGTCTTGATAGCGCACCGGGATCCCATGGCAGGAGATCAAAAGATAGCTTTGGCCAGAGCCCTGCTGCCAGCTTTGGCGCACACTCTCCGCCAGCGCCCTGATATATAGGGGGTGTTGATGGTAGTCGCGGATCCAGTGCAGATCAGGCAGCGCAAACTCTCTTCCCATCACCCGGCTCCAGGCATCCAGGGTTGGCGCCGAGGTTGAGCTGGAGTATTGAGGGTAGAGCGGCAGTAAGGAGACTCGGGTGATCCCAAGACGTTTAAACTCCTGCCAAACACTACTAAGGGAGGGATTGCCATAGGTCATGGCGCAGCGCACCACCACGGGCTGACCCTGTTCATCAAACCGCTTCTGGAGTTTTTCAGCCTGCTGTTCACTAAAGTACAACAGGGGCGACTTATTCTGCTCCCTGAGCCAGATTTTGCGATAGTTTTTGGCAACCCGGGGGCTTCGGCGAGGCAGGATCACCCCATACAGAAGGGGTAACCATAGCCAGGGCGAAAGCCCGACCACGCGTCGGTCTGAGAGAAACTCACGTAAAAAATGCCGGACGGCTTGCGAAGTTGGCTCCGAGGGCGTACCCAGGTTGATCAGGATAACCCCGTGTTTGCTCGGGGTTATCTCTGCGGATGCCTTGTCAGACAAAGGCCCGGGTGATTTAGCCAAGAATGGTTGCCAGCTGCTTGCTCACAGCATCAACCGCTTGCATGCCGTTGATCTGGTGATACTGACCACGACCGGCTTGCGCTTCCTTCTGATAGTAGGAAACCAGCGGCTCGGTCTGCTCATGGTAGATGGCCAGGCGCTTACGAACGGTTCCTTCCTCATCATCGGGACGGATCACCAGCTCTTCGCCGGACACATCATCGATTCCCTCCTGCTTAGGCGGGTTAAAGACCACGTGATACACGCGACCTGAACCAGGGTGTACACGACGCCCGCCCATCCGCTCAACAATCACCTCGTCCGGCACATCGAATTCCAGAACATAGTCGACATCGATGCCATTCTCTTTCATCGCATCAGCCTGAGGAATAGTGCGTGGGAAACCGTCCAGCAGGAAGCCCTTCTCACAATCGTCCTGGGCAATTCGCTCTTTCACCAGGCCGATAATCAGTTCGTCAGAGACCAGTTGACCTGCATCCATCACCTCTTTGGCCTTCAGACCTAATGGAGTCCCAGCTTTAACTGCAGCACGCAGCATGTCACCGGTGGAGATCTGGGGGATCCCATACTTGTTCATAATAAACTGTGCCTGGGTACCCTTACCCGCACCGGGCGCACCTAACAGAATAATCCGCATTGACTCTTCCTCAACTCTTTATTTTCGGCTTTATTCGGGGCCAGTCACTGACTCAACATAGTCAAAAGCCCGCAAAGGGTATGAATCTACACCCCAGCCCCCCGGGGAACAAGCATTGACTCACTGATTGATGACAAATTAACCAGCGGTTATGCGCTGGATCACGTTCCCTCGCCGCTCTCGCTGAAAAATCCCACAAAAAAAGGCTTGCTCCCCAGCTCAGTTACCTTATGATGCGAGAGTGTTCGCTGCTATCCCCGGATACATCGAACACCGTTGACGCCCGCTTCGCGGACCTCATCAGGCAAGGAACACGGATTGTGCTCCAGGCAGTCACTGCCCCCACAAAACCAGTTCTCCAACTGAGCAGCCTCGCTGGCGGGTTACTTAGAATCTACACGGAGACTATATGTTGGACTTTACCTGGTTTATGGACCCGACGGCCTGGGCTGGCCTTGCCACTCTGGTGATCCTTGAGATCGTCCTTGGGATCGATAACCTGCTGTTTATCGCCATCCTGGCAGAAAAACTCCCCCCCGAAAAACGTGACAAAGCACGACGCGTCGGATTGTTTCTCGCCCTGTTTATACGGCTGGGACTCCTCGCCTGTATCTCCTGGCTGGTCAGCCTAACCAATCCACTGATCACAGTGCTGGGTCACACATTTTCCGGAAGGGATCTGATCCTGCTGCTGGGCGGCCTGTTCCTGCTGTTTAAGGGGTCGATGGAGCTCCATGAGCGCCTGGAGGGACACTCACACAACAGCGAAGGTCCAAGAAAAAATTTCTCCCCATTGTGGTCCGTTATAACCCAGATTGTCCTGCTCGATGCGGTATTCTCCCTGGACTCGGTGATTACAGCGGTCGGTATGGCCGATCACCTGTCGATCATGATGATCGCCGTGGTCATCGCGATGATCATCATGATCATCGCCAGCAAGCCGCTGTCGTTGTTTATCAACGCACACCCAACCCTGATCATTCTTTGCCTAAGCTTCCTGTTGATGATCGGCTTTAGCCTGGTGGCTGAAGGATTTGGCCTGCATATTCCTAAGGGCTACCTGTATGCAGCGATCGGCTTCTCGATCGTCATTGAGCTATTCAACCAGCTGGCGCAGAAAAAACGCCGTAAACGCCTCAAGCTGAACCTGGGCCACAGGGAGCGAGCTGCAAAGCTGGTGATGCGGATGCTGGGTGAAAAAAATGGGGTGGGTGAAGACCTGCCACAAGAGGTCCTTCCTGAAGTCGGGCAGCCGATCTTTGCCCAGGATGAACAGCAGATGGTTGCTCAGGTACTAAAGCTCGGCTCTCTACCAGTCAGTGCCATCATGGAGAGTCCTAAAAAGACCGAGATGCTGGATCTCTCTCAGAGCGACGACAAGTTGCGTCAATTGTTGGCCAGCACGGTCCACTCGCGACTGATCGCCATTGAGAACGGCGATGCCAGCAAGCCACTGGGGATCATTCGCAAGCGTGATGTACTGGCCCGGCTGCTGAGCAAGCAACCACTGGAGCTGAGATCCCTCATCCAAAAGCCATTCTATCTGACCGATAGCAGCAACCTGCTGGAAGCGATGCGGGCTCTTAGAGCCAATAAAACCTACCTGGCGCTGGTTCGCAATGCCCAGGGTGAGTTTGTCGGGATCACCACGGTCCGCGATCTGATGGAGGAGATTGCAGGAGACTTTGATGATGATGAATCAGAGCTGCCACTGACCCCCGCCTATTAATCGCAACACAGCTAGCGATGTTGAACAGCCGAGCCCCGGATCCGGGGCTCTGTTTTTTCGGCAGAAAGTCAAGCCTACCCTTCACAATTTAGTGAAAAAACAACAGATTATTGCTGTACAGCAATTAGCCAACCTATAGCTTCATTTGATCCAGATCATCGAAATGCCGTTTGGAGATAACAGCGGTTGATCTACATGTAGTGGCATAAATACAATTCAAACCACTAGATATACTAATGAAAACCAATTTTGTGACAGGAGTCTCATTTAATGAGTCAAGTGATCAAACGTGATGGTCGTTGCCAGCCCCTTAGCCTGACTAAACTCCAGGCAAGCTTATCCCATGCCGGTGCGAAACAGGAACAGCTCCCAGCCATCCTGGATCCAGTGATCACAACTCTTGACCAACAAAGCCACTGCAGCAGTGAGGAGATTCAGACTCTGCTGCTCAACAGTCTAAATCAACATGGACTGACCGCTATTGCCCAAAGCTATCAGGCTCACGCAAAGCAGCGCCTGATCCAGCGCGAAAAGAACACATCCCTGCATCATGAGATTGAGGGGCTGATCGCCCAGAGTCACGCCAACCTGATGTTTGAGAATGCCAACAAGGATGCCAAGGTGATCCCTACCCAAAGGGATCTGCTGGCCGGGATCATCTCCCGCCACTATGCCAAGCAGCACCTGTTGCCCGCCGATGTGGTGGCGGCTCACGAAAGGGGGGATATCCACTACCATGATCTGGATTATGCGCCCTTCTTCCCCATGTTCAACTGCATGCTGATCGATCTCAAGGGGATGCTGGAGGGTGGCTTCAAGATGGGTAACGCCGAGATCGACACTCCGAAATCGATCGCCACTGCAACCGCGGTCACGGCGCAGATCATCGCTCAGGTCGCCAGCCATATCTATGGCGGAACCACCATCAACCGTATTGATGAAGTCCTGGCTCCCTATGTGGAGTGCAGTTATCAAAAGCACCTGGATACCGCGGCCAAGTGGCAGGTTGCCGATGCAACGGCCTATGCCAGGGCCCAAACCGAGAAAGAGTGCTTCGATGCCTTCCAGTCCCTGGAGTATGAGGTCAATACCCTGCATACCGCCAATGGACAGACTCCCTTCGTCACCTTTGGATTTGGACTGGGTGAGAGTTGGGCGGCCCGGCTGATCCAGAAGGCTATCCTGCATAACCGCCTGCTGGGACTGGGTAAAAACAGCAAAACCGCGGTCTTCCCCAAGCTGGTGTTTGCGATCCGCGAAGGCCTGAATCGTAGCCCACAGGATCCCAACTATGACATCAAGCAGCAGGCGCTCAAGTGTGCGGCGCACCGGATGTATCCGGACATAGTCAACTACCACCAGCTGATTAAGATCACCGGCTCGTTTAAAACACCCATGGGTTGTCGCAGCTTTTTGGACCGCTACCAGGAAGATGGTCAGGAGATCCATGAGGGGCGTAATAACCTCGGGGTCATCAGCCTCAACCTGCCGAGGATCGCCCTGCAGGCCAGGGGAGATGAGAAGGAGTTTTATGCCTTGCTGGACAAACGGTTAACCCTGGCAAAACGCGCCCTAGACAGCCGTATTGAGCGCCTGGAAGGCGTGAAGGCCAAGGTAGCACCGATTCTCTATATGGAGGGGGCCTGTGGTGTTCGGCTGCAGGCGGAAGATGAGATCAGCCAGCTGTTTAAAAACGGCCGCGCCTCGATCTCCCTTGGTTATATCGGCCTGCATGAAACCATTATCGCCCTGTATGGTGACTCGACCCATCTCTATGATGATCCCAAGCTACAGGATAAGGCCCACGCTATCGTTCGTCACCTCAAGCAGGCGACGCAGCGCTGGCGTGAAGAGAGCGGTTATGGATTTAGCCTCTATGCCACTCCAAGCGAGAACCTGTGCAACCGCTTCTGTGAGTTGGATCGTAAGCAATTTGGCGAACAAGCCGGGATCACCGACAAGGGGTATTACACCAATAGCTTCCACCTCGACGTGGCGAAGAAGGTGAACCCTTACGATAAAATCGATTTTGAGAAAGGCTATCCCGAGCTCAGCAGTGGCGGCTTCATTCTGTATGGCGAATACCCCAACATGGCCCATAATCTCGAAGCGCTGGAAAATGTCTGGGACTACAGTTACGACAAGGTGCCCTACTACGGCACCAATACTCCCATCGACCAATGCTATAGCTGTGGTTTCGAAGGTGAATTTGACTGTACCAGCAAGGGCTTTAGCTGCCCCCACTGCGGCAATCACGATCCGGCCAAGGTCTCGGTTACCCGCCGGGTCTGTGGTTACCTGGGAAGCCCGGATGCTCGTCCCTTCAATCGCGGTAAACAGCTGGAAGTACAGCGCAGAGTCAAGCACCTGTGAGCCATTACCACAAGTATTACCCTCTGGATGTAGTCAACGGCCCGGGGACCCGCTGCACCCTGTTCCTGTCAGGGTGTGAGCACCAGTGCAAAGGCTGCTACAACCAGTCGACCTGGCGCCCCGACTCCGGAAAACCGGTGACCCAAACCCTGCTTGATCAGATCATCAATGATCTGCAGGATAGCCGGATCCCAAGGCGTGGTCTCTCATTGTCCGGGGGCGATCCCCTGCATCCGGCCAACCTGGAAACGGTACTGAAGCTGGTACAAAGAGTGCGCTCCGAGTGTCCGGGTAAAGATATCTGGCTGTGGAGCGGTTATCGCCTCAGAGAACTAAGCTCCAGGCAGCAACAGGTGGTGCAATATATTGATGTCCTGATCGATGGAAAATTCGAGTCAGGGCTTGCCGAGCCAAACCTTCAGTGGCGTGGCAGCCGAAATCAACAGATCCACCACATCTCCCCCTCCCTTGCCCAGGCAGGAGAAGTTACATAAGCTTGAGAGTGGAGCTCAGGGAAGCAAGGGGAAAAGATGGAACCTATCCAGTGGGGCAGCTATATGGAGCTTGGACTGCCCGCCATAGACAAGCAACACCAGGCACTCATCCAGATGATCAATACCCTGGCACAGCGCCTTGAGAGCGAAGAGCTCGAGTCACTGCCGGAGTTGATCCAATCGATTGTCGATTATGGCCAGCACCACTTCCAGACCGAAGATGCTATTTTTTCTGATTTTGATCCGGACTATTTCTCCTGGCATCAACCCCAGCATCACAAATATTGCCGCCGCATCAACCATTTGGCACAACAGTTCTCTATTGCTCAGGATAAACACGCCTGCGCCCAGGAGATCCTGAATTTTCTGTACCGCTGGTGGGTCAGCCATATTACCGAAGTCGACCTGCCGATGAAGAGCAAGCTGGCTAAATAACAAGCCCCCTTGCCATGAGGGGGCTCTTTGGAGTTTCCATTGCTGAACCTGTTGCCCTGAAACGTCAGCAGAGCCTAGTTAACCAGGCTTGCGATGACAATCGCGACAAGCACAAAACCAAGCAGGAGCGAGTGCTCCAGCAACTTTTTATTCATTCGCTATACCAACTCCCTAAAGAGCGTACATTCGATCTGCTCATAAGCTATTCATTGTCCATATTAGCGATCAGTTCATCATCAACTACATCGATTTGTGGTTCATCAATCTCTTCACTATCGGCCGTATCGGAAGACTTTGAAGCTTTTTTCTTGCCCTCACCACACAGCACATAGACGCGACGCTTGCCAAAGGCTTTCTCCATGTACTTGAGCCAGACTTTCGCCTCAGCGCTCTGCGGTGGCAAGTCTCCTGAGACCTCTTTAACAAACTGGAGATCTGACTCATCCTGGGGCGATTGGGATCCATCTGATAGCGCCTGCATCGCGCGGCCATAATTTTCCAACAGATCGGACTCTGCAAGGGTAAATACACCTGAACGGCTAAAACCATGAGGGAAATTTTTTCGGTCAAAAAAACGAGCTGTGCTCTGCATGATGATAATCCTCAAGCTATTTTTGCGATTATTTAGTACAAATTTTTTTAGCTGTAAAGGACTGTTTTGTAACGTTAAAAACAAGATTTTCGCACACAAAAAAAAACCAACACCAAGCTCTCGTCCGAAGAGCCTCAACCAGCAAGGCACCTTATCCCTGAACTTCGCTCGTCATGGGTGATTTTTGATTTAAAAATAATTAGTAAACGAACCATCAACTTGTGTCGAAAATTGTGGACTGTCTCCCACTCTTAAAGGTTGCAACTCCCCGCTCCCAAGCCACAAAAGGCTCAGCTGCCGCGCAATGATAAACCAGAGATCGCTGTTTGATTAGACAAGGAGCCGTCGGCCCTGGGATTCTAAGGTGAGTGTTGAGAGGCTAGGCTAAGGATTAAGGGGGCTGTCTCCAGCCCCTCAAACTTCTGGTTAACTGTTGGCAGCGACGCGTTGCTTAGCTCCCGTTGTTGCCTGCTGATAGACAGCCCCGCTCGGTAGAAGATTACCATTAAGAGTCAGCTTCGCACCCAGGGTATTGGCGATGGCAGAACCATACTTGGCCAGATTACCGCTGAAAGAGGAATCTTTGACCGTCAGATTCGCCTTGTTGAAGTTATGAATCGCTCCCCCGTAGTAGCCGGCGCTGTTGTTGGCAAACATGCTGCTGCTGATCACCGGATAGGTGCCACCATACTGAGATGCCTGATCATCGATCCAGATCGCGCCACCATTACCTTCACTGCGGTTATCGGTAAACAGTGTGCCCTTCACTTTGACATTGGAGCCATAGTTAATCAGAAGGGCTCCCCCGCGATAATCACTATGATTGCCACTAAAAGTAGAGTTATCTATCTCAATGTCAGAACCGAAGCGGGCTGCCACGGCGCCCCCATACTCGGCCGAATTATGACTAAAGGTCACATTCTGCAAACTACTGCGGCTATCCAGGAAGAAGAAGGCGGCTCCCCCCTCCCGTGCATAGTTATCTTTAAACAGGCTATTTTTGACCAGCAGCGAGTGATCATAGCCCCAGGCAAACAGACCTCCGCCATAGCCATTGGTAGACTCACCATCGGCGTAACCATCTTCAACCGTAACGCCATCCAACAATGCGCCTTTTGAGCCGATCACCACATGATAGCTGTTATCGGTATTACTCTTAAGCGAGCCGATATTACCACTCAAAATAGAGTGATACTTCTGCCAGTTTCGCTGGCTAAGCTTTGTCTCATTCCCCTGAAAACCACCATAGACTGCGACCTTGTCCGGAATAACAAAGGAGACAGAGCGATCGGCTTTCGAAGGTATATAGGTCCCCTGCGCAAGCCAGATCTGGGCCCCACCATTGGATGCATCCTTAAGAGCTGCCTGCAAACTATGATAGGCCGTATTCCAACTCTTGCCATCAACCTGAGTATTCTTGCCATTTGCATTCACATACACAATGCGTGAGGAAACCGAAACCTCCTTGATCACAGGCTCATCTATTCCAAAACCAGGTTGAGTATTCAAAGCCCGGCTCAGGACGTTCCCCGAAGGAGCCGGAACATTTTGCTGAATATATTGACTCAGCTCCTCGAGCTGGGACGGACTTATCTGATCCGCTGGCAACTTAGCCAGCTTCTGACTCAGAGACACCAGAGGAGCAAACTCCTGCTGCTTGGTCTGACTCATATTATTGCCATAGCTCCAGCCACTAATGCTGGAGTTCCAGGATTTGATCCCATCCTGCCCCCAGTTAACCCACTCCGGAGCGCCATGAGTCTGTGAACGGTTACCGCTGATGCTGGAGTTGATCACATAGCTGATGTTTGCCGAATCCGGCAGGTTCACATTGTAGGAGCCCTGATAGATCCCGGCGCCCTGGTCTCTCACCAGGTTGTTATGAATAGAGACATTGACCAACACGGGACGGGATGAGCCATCATTACCGATCGCTGCAGCCCGGGCCGCCCGGTTATTTTCAAAGTCAGTGTTGATTAAAAGCGGAGAGCTGACAAAGTCATTGTACAAAGCCCCGCCCTTGTCACTTGTGCTGTTCTTGATAAACAGGGAGTTGATGAAGATAGGATTAGTACCCAGATCATTGGATACCGCACCGCCCCTGTCTTTGGCAAAGTTGCTCTCAAAGGTCACATTAATAAAGACAGGGATAGGGTTCCCCTTCTCGGGACGCGCCGAGGTGCTAGTCATGTTATAAACCGCCCCGCCCTTCATCGCCTGGTTATCGCGAAACAGGGTATTGCGCACCAGGGTTGCAGCCTGATAGTTCAAAAGACCAGCTCCCACCCCATTGGTTGGGCCAGAGGTGATCGCCTGTGGACTGGTATGATTTTGCGACTTACCATTCGCGGGTGCTTTTCCCTGGTTCATTTGGGATGGGAATGCATGTCCATCGGCAATGATAAAGCCATCGAGCACCGCCTGATTGGCACCAATCACCACATGGTAGCTGTTATCATCAGCACTATGCTTATCGCCAATATTTCCACTCAGGATGGTTTTATTGTCCTGCCAGTCTCGTTGAGACAGCTTGGTTTCACTGCCATCGAAGCCACCATAGAGGCTGACACCTTTCACCAGTTTAAAGCTGAGGTCACGATCGGTACCTGTGGTTGGGTAGTAGGTTCCCTCGGCAACCCAGATCTGATCACCCGCTTTTGCCTGTTGCAAGGCCTGCTGCAGGCTTGAATAAGCATGCTGCCAGCTTGCCCCCGTTTGATCGCTCGATTGAATCTTCTGATTCACATAGATCACATGGGCTGCAGATGGCTGTGCCAGAGGCGCAATGGCTACCTGCCTCTGAGAAGAGCAGCCGACCACCAGCAGTGCGGATAGGGTCAAAACACCATAACCCAGTCGTTTCATATTTGACTCCTTACCAGGAGGCAGCCCCGGGCTCTCTCCTGTTTATCTCTCAATTCGGAATTAATGATTCAGCAGTAACCCGCTGCTAAGCTCACGTTCACGCTGGCACTCCGCAAGAAAAATTGCAGCGAGAACTCGAGACTGAAGGCTATAGCGATCCAGTGCGCGAGAGACCATCAGGTGCAAAGTCTTCAGGGTCTTTGCCTTTCTAAACTGCCTGACCCAAAACATTTTTTGTGATCGTTCTTCATTATTCATAGCTCTATCCTCAATATCTCTTGAGTCATACTCCGGATTAAGACAACCGGCTTAACTCTTTGTTCAATTGCTGCTGCATCTTATTGAATACATTCAGCTGCTCTACCTGACGTTGCTTGATCTGCGCACTGCGCTCGGGATGATTCGCCAGGGCCTGTTGCGTTCTCTTATCCAGCTGGGCCTTATGTTGCTGCAGCTGGTTCAATTTATCGTTTAGGAAGTCACGCTTTTTCTGGGGCGTGCTAAATTGTTCAAGCTGCTGCTCGAGGTGGTTATGATATGCAACCTCATCAAATGGATGATTCTTGAGGTGTTGTCCACCAGGTAAAGGAGCCCCCGGACGAGGAGCGGGACGCTCGACCCCAGGTTTTGCAACAGCCTGATCGGCTGGGGGATTACTTGCGGCACACCCCGCCAGCGGTAAAGCGATAGCAACAGCCGAGATGATCAAAAACTTTTTAAATTCATTCACTGGAAACCCTCAGTTTCGGCTTTTGGTGCTTACCATTAAAAACGCAAACTGTGGCAGCTTTTCGTCAGCTGGGTGTCAGAGTGTGTTGATCTGTAGCAAAGTTTGTCAAAGATCCTGTGGATGCCTGCTGCGCAAGAACAACCAGGCCACAGGTCAGGTCAGGTCAGGTCAGGTCAGGTCAGGTCAGGTCAGGTCAGGTCAGGTCAGGTCAACTAAATGATCTACCAGGCTTTGTTAGGTGCAAGTGCCCAAAGAGTCCTGATATAGATAGCTCCAGGAGCTTCCAACCGCAGAATCATCCGAGGAAACTATCAAAATGATAGTGATCCGAGCCTTATCCCCTGCCGGGTGCAGGCTATTGTGCTCTCCTTTCAGAGAATTAGTATCCATTTGTCTCTCTGCCTGCAGAAAAACAATTTTTATCACAACAACCGAGGTAAATTTGATGTAAATCAATGTTACTCATTTGTAATTGGGCTTGTATGAAAAAGGAGCAAATAATTAAACCAGAGGGAAAGGAGGATGTATGAGTACTAAGTTGAAGATGCTACCCAATTGTTATACAGATCTCTGCGTACATGGTAAATGGTTCCACTATGATCATGGTGATCACACCGTCTACATGCTCAATGGCGGCTGCCCACCAACCTTCGAACTTGGAACTGTTCCGCAAACAGAAGAGGAACTGGAGCAGCTGCTGGAGCCTATCGCTCTGGATCAGTTATCCTCGCGGATGCGCTAAACCATGAACAATCAGAGCTAAACCATCATGGTCATGCGCTGACAGCGAGGTCAGTTGAGAAGCCATACTCAAACTGATACGTGTCAGCGTCCTGTTTTAGGTGCCACCATAATCCTTAAGAAAAAATCAGATTCTCTCTTAATTGCAGACGCCTGCTCCTGTTAAAATCTTCCTGCTCCGCAGGGCTCTTTGCTGTAAACATCTCAACAAAGGCGTGGACTGACTCAGATGGCGCAGTCTTTTTCAAAACTCCCTCAGCAATACTTTTCATCACTGAGTCAACGAAGAGCCCACAGCCATTTGGCACATTCTGCTGCAGATCCATAGCAAGATACTCGATAGGTTTACAGCCACACAGTTGTGCAACTTCATCGAACCTTTCTTTTGTTCCTACAGATAAAGGGGGTTTAGAGTCAAAAATAATGGCATTTCTCTCCCCATTCTCATCCGGATAAATCCCAAGCAACACCCAGTGATCTTTGGTATTCACCGCAACCAACTCAGGCTCTTTCAGAAAGTTATCCCCCTGAGAGTCCATCTTTTCAAAAAAGAGATCGACCAGTTTATTTTCCCCAGAAACCGGATCAACTAGCCCAACAGGTCTGTTGACTGACAGCCCCTTAGACGAAGCATCTAATCCCATTGAAGAGGCCGTCAGCTCAGCATCACTGATAAATCGATTACTGGCCCACAAATCATCTTTCCCAACCCTCTCATGCACATTTTGAGAAACCTCAGCACCGGAAAAAACCGAGGCGATTTTATCTCTTATCTCTGAATTCGCAGGGGTGGCTGCGCCAGCCATGAATAGCACAGCAGAGGGGCGTGTCAGCTTATTTGTTCTGTCACTCTGGCTAAACTTATCCCTGTCAATTTTTTCGTAAAGCATCAGGCTTGATTTAGCAATCTCGACATCCACTCCTTTCGCGGAGGACTGGCGCCCACAATAGAGCCCAAACAGGGCTTTTTCCGCGGTCTCGCCGACCTCATCATTCCTGAGCGCCAGGTTTTGTAAGAGATCAATTGAATCAATATTTCCTCTTGAGGCCGACTCTTTTAACTTCTCGATAATGGCTGAGTCTATATCCCTTGCATTTGCACTATATAGATTATAAAAATCGGTTTGTGATATTCCATAACCTGAGATCACCTGGGTCATCTGCTTCCCTCCAATAAAGATAAAATTGGACTTATAGAGCATGGCATTGTCCCTTGCTATTAAATTTCGTGAAGGGATATCCAATTCGGGATCAGAGCTAAGTCTCTAAATAACTGTTCCAAATAGTAGATCATTTGGGCAGCTGTTGAATTGTGAATGAGCAGACCCTCTGCGTCATGAATGACGCGGTGGAGCTTCCATGGATGGATTCATAGCGTGTCTGCTAGCACACATCAACAGATGTAGCAGTAATAGGATCAGCTATTTAGCACATTTATCCTGAAGGTGGTCTTTTTGCAACTGCACTGCATGAATGTCGGGATCGCCCGACAGCGAGCAAAGGGGCCAACGCCTTTCCCCTTTGCAATCCCCTCGCGCCCCGGATCTCGCTTTATCCTCGGCTCCCCTAAGGATGAAGGCACCGCTTAGACATCACATCCCTGTGATGACTAAGCTCTCGCGGCATCCATGCCGCTCAACCTTCATCCTCTACGGTTCACCTCAGCGCTCGCTCACGGGGGATCGAAGGTGATTTATATTCTTCTTGATATTTTGTTTCGAGGCAGGATGCCGAGCCACGCAGGTCGATGTCGGGAACATCGTTCCGGAGTGAGCCTTTGGTTACTTTGAGCGATACCAAAGTAACTCGACCGCCGGGCGAATACGGCTATATGGCGAAGCCATTAATATCAGTCCGAAGGACAAAAAGATAAGCCAGCCTTGTGCCAAAATGAACCAGAATCCACTGAATGTAGCTAATATTGTGGCTTCGCCACAAACAAAAAAGACCCTCAACTGAGGGCCTTTCATTCACCAGGGGAGCACCTTATTCCTGAATCGGTGCTCCGGTGTAATCCGGCTCATGGCAGTGACGCAATACCTCATCATAATGATGCAGGGTCTGCTTACAGGGCATCTCATCCCTGAGGCTGACAACCACCAGAGCAAGAGAGGCCAGGATAAAGCCGGGAATGATCTCATACAGGCTGAAGATCACTGATTGTGGCCACTGGGAGTGGCCAAATATCCAGACAAGCACCATAATCGCTCCGACCGTCATCCCTGCAACTGCCCCCCTGGCAGTACAGCGTCGCCAAAACAGCGAAAACAGGATCACCGGCCCAAAGGCGGCCCCCATACCAGCCCAGGCATGCCCCACGATCGATAAGATGGTGCTCTGAGGGTCGCTGGCAAAGATCATCGCCACCAGGGATACGGCAATCACAGCTCCCCGACCAAACCATACCTTGGCTTTCTCACTCAACTGGATCTCAAAAAAGTGAGCGATATCTTCGGTCAGTGCACTGGATGAGGCAAGTAGCTGGGCTGCTATGGTACTCATCACCGCCGACAGAACCGCCGCAAACAAAATAGCGGCAATCCAGGCCGGGAACAGCCCCTTGGCCAGCTCTAAAAAGACCATCTCATTATCAAACTGATGGCCGCGAGTTGCATAATAGATAGCCCCGGTGATCCCCACCGCAAATGCTCCAAGCAGGGAGATAACCATCCAGCTCATGCAGATCCGCCGCGCCACCTTCATGCCGCGAACATCACGGATCGCCATAAAGCGCACCAGGATATGCGGCTGCCCAAAATAGCCAAGTCCCCAGGCCAGCAGAGACACTATCGCGATCAGGCTGGTTTGGTTGCTCACGACAGAGAAATAGTGTGCCGGCAGCTGTAGCGTAAAGTCGGCAGAATGCTCCAGATGAAACCAGGTTGCCAGCGGAGTGATCAGCAGGGCAAAAAACATCAGGGAGCCCTGGAAAAAGTCAACCCAGTTCACCGCCAGGAAACCGCCGATAGAGGTGTAGGCCACCAGGAAGATTGCTCCCATCCAGACCGCCGTATGGTAAGGAAGGTGGAACAACACCTGAAACAGGTAGGCACCACTGACAAAACCGGCGGCGGCATAGAGGGTAAAGAAGATCAGGATCACCACAGCGGTCATCAGTCGTAGTACCCGGTTACCATGACCAAAACGCGCATCAAAATAGGAGGGAATGGTCAGTGCATCTCCCACATTTTCGGTATAGATCCGAAGCTTCTTGGCCACAAATCGCCAGTTGAGGTAAGCGCCTATCGACAAACCAACCGGCAACCACAGCTGATCCAATCCGGATACAAAAACCGCTCCGGGCAACCCCAGCAGCAGCCAGCCACTCATATCCGATGCTCCCGCCCCCAAAGCGGTGATGGCGGGGCTCAAGCTCCGGCCACCCAACACATAATCTGAATTATTTTTGGTGGCACGGGCAGCACAGATCCCGATAGCAAACACAATGGCAAAATAGATCGCCAACACGATAAAAAAGGTAATCATCTAATCTCCCGTAAAGGTCACCCAAACTCGCCTAAGTCGCAGCGCGATGGCCACAACATGAGGTCACTGGTCGTCTCATTTATAGTTTCTAGTGATGGTGCCTGTCCGCTGGCGCTGTTACTTCCTGAACCTCGACTCAGTCTCTTACCTGCCAGGAAGCAAAGATTTGGGTCAACCATGGTGTATCCGGTTCACAGATCGGTGAAGAGTTATCCCGACCGGCCCTATTAAACCATGATTAAAGCTCTGCATGAAGCGCGCAGCGGATCCTTGTTACATCCAGACTGTAATTTTGACTGATCCGCTTATGACAGATCTCACAACACAGCTCACGGTGATGATCCTGCTCCAATTTCTGGATCCGCCTGGCTGAGACCTTTTCCCGGGTGTTGGATTGGGAACCGCTCCCCTGCCCGGACTGGCGTTTTTGAATCTTACGTCTCAGCTCAAAAAACGCTTTCTTATAAGATGCTGCCTCTAACTGCATCTGATGAAGCTGCTCCTGAAGCGCTGCCCGATGTAGATCATGCTGAGTCAGCTCATTCCCAAGCTTTGCCAGGCGAACCTTGAGCAGTGCATTTTCTGAGAGCAGGGCTTCCGTCTGGACAGAGGCTCCGGCTGTTCGGCAATCCTGAGTTGATTTTGGCAGCTCCCAGCAAACCGTCTCATTTCCTTCCCCGCAGAGGACCTTCTCACAGGTAAACTGGAGCATCGACATCAATGCTGAGCTTCCTCCCTGATCCGGATGAATCCTCAAAGACAGCCGCTTAAAACGTTTCTTAATCTCTGATGAAGCAAGGGATGGATCGGTTCCCAGCAATTGATGGTATGTCGTCATCGCCATCCCCCTTCAGAGTCCACTCAACGGTCTGTTGTTAAAACAGCTCTTTGAAAATTGTAGACCCGATCCGGATGATTGCTGCACATCTTAGGCTCTGTTGACATTTCAATTTTGAACCTGTTGCCCCTGAGAATGGCCTGTTCGCGACGCGAATCACGCAGTTTAGTGCTCTAAATAAGTAATGAGCAACAATGAACAGGGCTTTTTTCAGGCGCAACCCGCAGGGCAGTGGCCATTTTCCCACCCAGCTGCGTTATCAGATGCTCATGTAGAGTCACTACACCACACATCTTCTGCCTTGCTGGATGAATAAATTGCCAACTGCAGAACCAAATCTGAAACGTCAACAGAGCCTAGGAAACCATTTTTTAGCAACTCATTAACCAAATCGCAACAGCGCAAACCGGATCCGTGATCCAGGCCCCAAAAGTCTCTCACTGCAGAGGAAAAGCCACTGGCTTGCCCCCTGAGTTCGGTGTACCTTTATTGTCCCGTCGCGGGGATGGGAATAAAGGTACAGATGGGACAAAGGAGAGCGCCATGTACTATATCGGGATCATGTCCGGCACCAGCCTTGATGGCATCGATGCTATCCTGGTGAGGTTTCCACCCGCCGGAGGGGTTGAGATCATCGATAGTCTGAGCCAGCCCTTTACACCTGAACTACAAACTGGGCTGACCAAGCTCCTGGAAACATTCGAGATTGGATTGCAACAACTCGGGGAGCTGGATGCTAGGCTAGGGCGAGCCTATGCTTCGGTTGCGAACCAGCTCATCGAAAATGCCGGGATAGCCCGAACAGAGATCGCCGCCATCGGCTGCCATGGCCAGACCATATTTCACTCCCCGAGAGGTGCTTTGCCTTTCACCATGCAAATTGGAGATGGCAACCGAATCGCTGCCCAAACCGGCGTGCCCGTGGTTTGTGACTTTCGCCGTCTGGATATGGCGGTTGGAGGAGACGGAGCGCCCCTGACCCCCGCGTTTCATCAACACTTTTTCTCCAGTGACACAGAGCAGCGCGCCATTTTGAACCTTGGAGGGATCGCCAATATCACCCTGCTCAACCGGGATCCCGCCAGGGTTATTGGCTTTGATTGCGGACCCGCCAACTGCCTGATGGATCTCTGGTGTCAGCATCATCTGAAGGCTC
Source organism: Dongshaea marina (assembly GCF_003072645.1). Taxonomy (NCBI): domain Bacteria; kingdom Pseudomonadati; phylum Pseudomonadota; class Gammaproteobacteria; order Aeromonadales; family Aeromonadaceae; genus Dongshaea; species Dongshaea marina. The sequence continues at coordinate 1,562,312 of NZ_CP028897.1, read as the reverse complement.
CTTTTGATCGGGATGGTCAGTGGGCTCAATCCGGTCAGGTGCACCCCGGGCTCCTCAGAGCCCTGCTTGCTGAACCCTATTTCCAGCTCTCTCCTCCCAAGAGTACCGGCAAGGAGCTGTTTAACCTAGATTGGCTACAGCAGCATCTCAAACGATTCGAACCTTTGGCAGCGGAGGATGTGCAAGCAACCCTGCTGGAGCTAACCGCCTTGAGCATCGTTTCGGACCTCAAGCGCTTCGCTCCTGAGTGTAAAGCCCTCTACCTGTGTGGTGGCGGCGCCTACAACCGCTACCTCATCGAGCGACTCAACACAGAGCTTGCAAGGCTGCGTCTTGCGCTCACCGATGAGATAGGGATCTCAGCCCAGTGGGTCGAGGCGATCGCTTTCGCCTGGTTTGCCAGGCAACGCATTGAGCTTCAGCCTGCGAACCTGCCATCGGTGACAGGTGCAAGCCGACCCGTGGTGCTGGGAGCCCTCTATCAGAATTGATCCGGTTTAAAGAGAAGCAAACCATGAAAGAGTTACAAGCTGTTATTTTTGATTTCAACGGAGTTCTGCTTCAGGACTCGGCCCTCCACGAAAAAGCCTGGTTTGAAACGATCCGTGAACTGGCTCCGGCTCATCCCTGCCTGACAGGTGATTTTGCGGTGTTCATTCATGGCAAAGCCAACCGGGATCTCTTTGAAACTGTATTAGATAAAAAACTGAGCGAACCGGAGGCACACCAGTATTCAGAACGTAAAGAGGGACGTTATCGACAGCTCTGTCTTGAGCTGGGTGATGCATTTAAACTCACCCCTGGGGCCCCTGAGCTACTGGCAAGGCTTAAAGCCGCAGAGATCCCCTTCACCATAGCCACCGCATCCTGCCAGCATAATCTTGAGTTTTTCCAAAAACATCTTCACCTTAGCCACTGGTTTGATCTGGCCAATATCATCTATGCCGATGGTTCCATCCCCTGTAAGCCCCACCCAGCCTTCTACCTCAAGGCTGCCGAGGCTCTCGGACTTTCTCCTGAACAATGCATGGTGATTGAGGACTCAGTTGCGGGAGTTCAGTCCGCCAAAGCTGCCGGGATCGGCAGAGTGGTGGGGTTTATCGGGGACGCCCCTCAAACCAACCGGGGCAAGCTACTTGCTGCCGGAGCCGATGAGGTGATAAACGGCTTCGAGGAGTTCCCCTTACCCAATCTTGGCCTCTAAGCCGCCTCACCCATAGTTAAACCGGAGGCGACCTGGCCTCCGGCCGTTCCCTCCTCACATCCCCTGCCTGCTCCTGATGATAAAAAATGACAGTCATGCATAAAAATGCAATTGTCACAGCAATGAAAAAGCGCTTAAAATGCATACAGTCACTTTTCAGGAGCTTCGCATGATGCGCAAATTGCTCCTAATTCAGACAGGGAGGTTAGATGAACAAGCAACTCAATGAACTCTATCACCAGCTCGACAACCTAAAGCAGCTCGAGCACCAAAAATCCCACCACGGCCGCATCTCTTCACAGCGCTTTGAAAAACAGCAGGAGATCGACTCTGTGTATCAGCGGATCTCAGTCCTTTGCCAGCAACAAGCAGAGCTATCTGAGATAAAGTAACAGATATCGCCGGTTCAAGGGTCACTCACCGGCACTCTCCCTCCCCCACAGGAATATTAAAGATGGATCGATTATGTACTCCAACTATGGGATGAATACAGTCAAGGAAATTGTTGCCAGATGCCTACACACCAGGCCTGAGCTCCTCAATGAAGATCACCACCTGATTGATGATCTCTATGCCTGCCCCCTGGATCTCCAGGAACTCAAGAGCGAGCTGGCCAGGCGCTTTAAAATTAGCGAACAGAGCCTGAGCCTGCACGCCACACTTCAGGAGCTCTGTCACACCCTGGAGCAGACAACTTGTCGTTAAGCAGCTCCTGATCCCTTATCCAAAACCCCGCCTCGGCCGGAAGCGGGGCTGTGCGCCAGGAAACTACTGGCGGATCCCTTCGATATGCAGCTCCAGATAGGCGATTTTCGAGGCACCGATCACCTTGATCCCATAATCCGCCAATGGCAGCTCTGCCGAGCCTTCAAAGCCGGTACGATAGCCACCCCAGGGATCCTTGCCCTGGCCAACCAGGTGGGCGGCAATCGTCATCGGGTGAGTCTGGCCATGTAGTGTCAATTTGCCCTCAATCGAAAGTTTCCCCCCTCCCAGATCCGTCACCCGAGAGCTGACAAAGGTTGCCTGAGGGTATTGCTTCACATCCAAGAAATCCTTGCTGCGCACATGCTTATCCCGCTCGGCATGATTAGAGTCGAAGCTTGCGGTCTCTATCACTACCTTCACCTTGGAGGCTGCAACATCCTTGGGATCGTAATCAAATGTCCCGGAGAAGGTGTTAAACCGCCCTTTGATCCAGCTATATCCCAGGTGTTTTATCTTCAAATTGACGGAAGCGTGGGCTCCCTTACTATCTATGATGTAGTGTTCGGCCCTGGCCAGGCCGGAAACTGCGAACAAACAAAACATCATCGAAACGATCCAGCTAGTTTTCATCTTTGACTCCTCCAATCATCTTTTTCAAGGTGTTATCTCTGTCTATAAAGTGGTGCTTTAAAGCCGCCAGGGCGTGAAGCCCGGCAAGGCTTATCAACGCCAGGGCCGTGTAGTAATGAACCATGCCTGCGATATCAGCCTGATCTGCAAAGAGTTCACCCGCTCCCGGGATAGAAAACCAGTTAAACACGGCAATGGAGCGCCCATCGGCGGTGGATATGAGATAGCCAGAAACAAAGAGGATAAATAGCAACAGGTACAGCAGCTGGTGCACTGTTTGGGCGGTAATGATCTCCCAGCGCTTTCCCTGAATAGCCGGATGGGGAGTCAGCAGTTTCCAACCCAGGCGGAACAAGGTAAAAAAAACCAGACATAAACCGATAGACTTATGCCAGTGGGGTGCAACCTGATACCAACTGGAATAGTAATCCAACTCCACCATCCACAGCCCCAGGATAAACAAGCCAATGACCACCACGGCCGAAAGCCAATGATTCAATTTCCCAATAGAGTTATATTGGATGACCCTTCGCGGCATAACATATATCCCTGAGCATCGTTCCCTGCATTGAGCTTATTCTAGGAGAGAGAAAATCTTAAAGCCAGCCGCTATTTTTCTCGGGGCTCTATAACCTTACAAAAATAGATGGCTTTACCATTTTTAGTTTGTCACTGATCCCATAGAGGCTTTCTGAGTGTCCCACAAAAAGATAGCCACCTTTTTTTAAGGCCCCCACAACTCTCTCAATCACCAGCCTCTTGTGTTGGCTTGAAAAGTAAATTAATACATTTCTAAGGAAAATAAAATCAAATACCCCAAGCTTGGGGAGGGGTTTCGTCAAATTAATCATCGAAAAACTAACATGTTTTTTTAAATCATTTCCGACTAACACTCGTCCCTCCTGAGAAGAAAACCCCTTAAGGAAGTATTTATGCAAAAGCTCCGTCTCTACCGGGGTCATCTTTGAAAGCAGGTAACAGCCACGCTTCGCTTGCTCAAGTACCCTCTGGCAGATATCAGAACCAATCACCTCCCAAAAGCTATAGGGATACTTCTCCGCAAGCAGCATGGCAATACTATAGACCTCCTCTCCAGAGGAGCAGGCCCCACTCCAGACCCTGGGATGCGAATGATTAAGCTCATTTAATAAAACATGTTGCAGAAAATCAAAATGGGCCGGCTCGCGAAAAAAACTTGTTTCATTGGTGGTCAGGTGATCAACCAGGATCTGCTTTTCCTGCTTGTTTTTTTTGTTAAAAACCAGTTTGAAGTAATCGGAAAAATTATCCAGTTCATAGAAGCGCAATCTTTTTTGCAGACGATTGATCACGAGTTGTTTTTTATTCTCCCCGAGAATTATTCCGGCCTCATCATGAATAAAGTCGGATATGGTGTGGAACTCTTTATCGCTTATCTGATGAATCAATCCGCTATCCTCTGGCTAAGCTCTGATGACACTAGAGCATTTTTGGTTTAATCCGGGTAGTTATTCCCGCCCCTCAAGTTCAAGTGCTGCTTTGAGCTTTGCTTTGTTAAGCTGACCTTCTGCAGCAAGGATGCTGCAGTAGAGCAACATGGATGTGACTTGCGAGTCAGCGATCAAAGTCAAAGCTGCTTTCATGAGATGAACCGGTTTATCTGGAAAACGCTCTAGTGAAAAATCAGAACTTCTTATAATGCTTCTCATTAAACCCATCCTCTATCACCAACACTGGTTCTGAATGACGGTCCTGTTCATTGAATGGCCTCATTTCCTCAAGCTCGACCACCTGCGAAAACTCGACCGCCTCTGGATCGCTGGCCACTTCAAGGGGCTTGATTGTCGGAATACCCTCTTGTGTTTTAGCAGACTCAAAAAAAACCAGCCCCTGTTTCAGCTGCTCTGAATGTTTCAATAACGCATCCACCGAATCCGTGAGGCTCCTAAGATGGGTTTGCTTCACCTGGAACACCTGCTCTTGCTGACCCAGTAACTCCCCCAGGACCTCTATTTTCTCCAGTTGGGTGTGAGATAGCTTAACGCTTTCCTCCCCTAGCGATGCTGCCTGTAGCATTTTAAGAGGTAAGCCTTGCAGTACCTCCCAGGCATGCTCGGCCGTCTCTACACTCGATGAAGCAAGCTCGCTGATCTCCTGAGCAAGTCCCCTGCTGTTTTCAGCAAGCTTTCGGACTTCTGAAGCAACCACGCCAAAGCCCTTGCCCTGCTCTCCCGCCCGTGCAGCCTCGATCGCAGCATTCAATGACAATAGGTTGGTTTTGTAAGAAATATCCTCGATGAGGCTGATTCGGCTATTGATCCGTCGTATCGCTTCGAGGTTTTGTTCAACTGCTCCCTCGCCGCGCTTCATCTGATAGTTAATCTCATTGATGAGCTCGATGCTCTTATGGGATTTCTCGAGACTCTGTTGCATTTGCGAAGTCATGGCTCCGAGTGGATTATGATAATGGATATCTTGTTGTGGTTTCTCCAAAGTAGCCTCAGCGGCTTGAGCGGCCGCCCTGGCAGGCCCGGAGAGTCTCTCGAGTCCTGAAGCTAAGCACGAGAGTGAATCCCACCCTTGCCATAAGCGCTCCCTGGCCTTCGCAAGCTTCGCGATGAGATCTTTGCCCTCATGGTTTGAGACAGCCTCAAGCCGTTTGGTCAAATCTCCCTGAGCCAGGTGATCTGCCATGAGCTCTTCCTGAGCCTTATGGCCAAGCACATATTTAGACAGGAGCAGAGCAGACAAGACAACCAGCAGGCTCACAGCAATCAGAAGCAGGGAGAGCTGCCGATAAAACTCCACAGGAGTGATGGCAGATCCAACCAGCGCTGTTGCCGCCCAAAACACCCATAGACTCAGGATCCACAGGGGAAAAAGACCGAGAATGATGAGGGGTAATAACCGACGATAGGGCCGCGCCCTGTGCATTCCTTGCTGCATATATTCCTCCGAAGCTTATGTCCCCCAACAGCTCAACTCGTTTTAAAGAAGCTCATCTCCAACTGAAGTTTTTCAGCCTTTCCAGAGAGATCATTAGAGGTTTCAGCCATATTTTCCGTAACGCTGACATTTTGCTGAATCGCGGCATCAAGCTCATGAATTGCGGTACTGATCAGCTCTACACCTGAGCTTTGTTCACTGCTGGCGCCACTGATTTCATGAATAAGCTCAGCGACATGCTCGATATCCGGGACCAGCCTTGAGAGCATCTCTCCGGCTTGCTGAGATATATCCACACTTGAGTTGGTAAGCTCGATGATCTCAGAGGCAGCCTGTTGACTGGACTCTGCCAATTTCCTTACCTCGGCTGCGACCACGGCAAACCCTCGCCCCTGCTCCCCGGCTCGAGCCGCTTCTATTGCGGCATTGAGGGCAAGTAAATTGGTCTTTCGTCCTATCTCATCGATCACCACCATCTTACTATCGATGGACTGCATCGCCTTCATGGTCTGTTCCATTGCCTCGCCGACCTTGGCGGCATCCAGGGAAGCTTTGGCCGAAATCTCATTGGTCCGGGATGCATTTTCAGAGTTCTGCTGGATATTGGTATTAATTTCAACCAAAGAAGAAGATATCTCCTCGATTGAAGCTGCCTGGCTCATCGCTCTGGTAGAAATTCCCTGGATCGACTGATCGAGTTCGGCGCAGCCGGAGGTCACATGACGGGTTGTCTGGCCCACACTAAGCACCACCCCTTTTAAGCTTTCAGCCATGGCATTGAGCGAATCAACCAGGCTTCCGATCTCATCGCCACGCCGGATATCCAGGCGCTGAACCAGCTCGCCTTTGGTAATTTTTCTGGCAAAACCTTCCGCCGAGATCAGGGGTAAAATAATGGAGCGGGTGTAAAAAATCGAAAATAAGATCCCGATTACGGCTCCCAGAATAATCATCAGGATCACCACAAATACGGCATCAGAAACAATATCTTGGGTGCTCTGTAACGAATAGTTATTTCGCTCGAGCGAGGTATCAGAGAGCTGGCTGAGCTCTGAGTCAATCAAGTGTGTTCGCTGCTCGAGTGTAGACTCCAGGCTGGTCAGCATCGCAAGAGTTTCAAGAGAGCGTAATCTCAGGGCAAAAATCCCCTGAGGATCCGTTGCAACTTGATCAAACTGCTGTATGGTTTGCTGCAAAACAGTGGGATCTATCACCAAACCTGCGTATTCAGCCCTTTGTATCACTCTTTTAAGCCTGAGGGAGACCTTCTGACTCAAGGCGCTGAACTTCTGCTCCAATGATTTGAGCTGATTATTATCTGTGGTGATGAGATAGCTCGCAATAATCTCCTCTTTCTGAAAAAGATAACCCGCAAGCACCTCTGCTCCCTCTAACAAAGGGATACTCACCTCAAAAAGATGGGCGAGCCTCTCTTCAATCTCATCTTGAGTCGCAACCCCTGATTGAAGAAGTGTCTTGGTCGAATCTTCGCTTTCGTGAAGATCGGCTTGCACCCTGTGCTTGAGATCATTAATCACTTGCAAAGCTGCCTGAAATTTTTTCTGGACGGTACGCTGCTCTGCGGATAAAAGACTCTCCAACTCACCTTTTACCTGAAGTAGCTCAAGCATTTGGAAACCCATAGTAAAAAAGTCATGTTGCGCTGACTGAAGAGGGCCCAGCTCAACGAGAAACTTTGAACCTTTAAATAAGGTCTCCAGCTCACTTAAGTCGTTGCTAAAACTCTCATGATGCTTCTCCAGCACCTCCTTTTGTTCAATCATCTGTTGCCGGTTTTTTTCCAAGCGACTCTTGGCTAACTCCAGATGAGTATCTTGCATCGTATGAGTCAATGAAATGACCAGGCGATTCACTGGAGTGACTTCTCCGGTCAGCAGCTTGACCTCATCCTGAACCTTCCAGATAAAGAGTAAGCCCACGCCACCAACAACCAACAAACAGAGCACCATCACCATAAAAGCGAGCAGCGTCTTTCCAAACAGCCCCATCCAGTTAGATACACTGTACTTAATGCCTATCGCTCGCATAATCACATCCCTTTATCGCTCATCCATGACATGCCGCTCAATCTACTTTTGGCGAAAAACCTGTACGCGATTATTCGCTGTATCCGCCACATAAACCCAGCCACTGGATTTATCGACAAATACCCCATGCAGATTTCCAAATTGACCTTCCCCTGAGCCTTTACTACCCCATTTCGTGAGAAACTTGCCTTGGTGGTTAAATACCTGAATGCGGTTATTGCCAATCTCGGCAACATATACATTGTCGTCACGATCCAATGCTAAACCTGAATTCGCAACAAATTGACCATCTCCGATGCCCTTCTGACCCCAGGCAAAAAGAAACTTCCCTTTGGCATCAAACACCTGAACACGGTTGTTCTTTAGATCAGAAAGATAGAGTTTTCCATCGCTGCTGAATTTAGTTGCTTCCGGGTTATTCATCTGCCCCTGGCCGTCACCTTTGCCTCCAAAGAGAAACTGGAAGTTGCCCTGGAGATCCCACACGCTCACCCTATGATTTCCAGCTTCTGGGAGATAATAACGCCCATCATAAATGTCACTGAACTCGGACTTGCGGGTTTCTCCCGGAGCCGTCCCATAACCGCTAAAGGTCTTGAGCCAACGATAGTTCTTGTCATAGATCTTGACGTATCCCGATGCGTAATCCGCAACAAAGATCCGCCCATCGGGCGCAACCGAGACACCTTCCGGTTTATCCAGGTTCTGTGGTTCATCTCCCTTTCCGCCGAAACGGGTAATATACTTTCCGGTTTTTTTATCAAAGACCTGAACCCAGGAGTGGGAAGCATCCGTCACCAACAGATGTGTGCCATTGTGCGCCAGGGCAAAATCTTCGACATAACGGAACTGACCCGGGCCACTGCCCTTAGACCCAAAAGTCATCACGTGCTCAAATTCCAGAGCCAAGGTCTTGCCTGCAAAGCACACGAGTAATATGAGTAGATATTTCATCCCTCTTCCCCTTTAATGACTCTTGTTCAGGATAATTCCCGACTTGCTGCCCAAACTGCTCCAGTGCAGAGATCTCTTCAGAGCAAAGGACGTGATGAATATCCAGTAAAATAATAAACTCCTCGCCGACCCGCCCCATCGCCTGGATGAAGTCATGACGTATATCCACGCCGAAGCTTGGGGTAGGTTGAATATGGTCTGCCCCTATCTCTAAAATCTCATTGACCTCATCCACCAGCATGCCAATAAGCTGAATACCTTCCGCCATCGGGTGCTCAACCAGGACTATGCTGCTATTTTTGGTGAGCTGGCAGGGAGCGCGTCCCAATCGAGCCGCCAGATCAAGGATGGGGATCACTGTTCCCCTGAGATTGCTCACTCCCAGGATAAATTCCGGCATCATGGGCACAGGCGTGATGGTATCGACCTCGATCAGCTCTTTGACATCCGAGATGCTGACCGCAAGCCGCTCCTGTCCCACTTCAAAAGTAAGGTACTGGTATGCCATCTCCTCCCCAGCCAACACCTTGTCTGTGCTCTCATCCATCCTGTGATTCTCCCTGATAACTGACCCCTAACCTTGATTGAGACTGATAAGTAAGCAAGCGGAATAAACCGTGAATATCCAGGATCAGAGCAATATCTCCACAGCCTAGAACCGTTGCGCCACAGATCCCTTCAAGCCCCTGAAATATCTGCCCCATCGGTTTAATGACCGTTTGATACTCCCCTGCAGGCGATCGACCAGAAGGCCCATCCTTTGCTGCAGATAGCGAACCACTACCAGGTTGCTGATCCCCTCCGCTCTCTGATAGCCAGGCACCTTGAAAAACTCCCCCAGATCCAGGTAGGGCACCAGCTCCCCCTAAGGTTGAAATACTGGTTCTCAAGCTGAGATTGTCTGTCTTGCTCTTCGAGCTCAATGCATTCATCAACCATGCTCAAGGGAATGACATAGCTCGAGCCACAAACGTCAACCAGAAAGCCATCGATAATCGCAACCGTCAGCGGCAAACGCAGGGTGACCCTTGTCCCGACGCCCTGTTCACTATAGAGCGCCACACTTCCCCGCAGCCCTTCTACCGCACCCTTGACGACATCCATTCCTACCCCTCTCCCCGAGAGGTGGTCTGCCTCGCGGTGAGTACTAAACCCGGGCTCAAACACCAGTTGGAAGAGCTGCTCCTCAGAAAGAATCTCTCCTGAGTCTAATCGGCCGGATTGCTCGGCTGCTTCTCGCAGCATCTGGGGATCGATTCCCTGGCCATCGTCCATCACCTCAATCACGATCTGCCCGGAATCATGACTTGCCTTGAGGGTCAGCTGCCCCTGTGAAGGCTTACCCGATTGTTTGCGTTTTTCAGGTGACTCAATGCCATGATCTAATGCATTACGCACCAGGTGAATCAGGGGATCATAGACTTTTTCAACCATGCTCTTATCCAGCTCACTCTCCCCCCCTGGATAGTCAGTACCACCTCCTTACCCAACTCACGGCTCAAATCTCGCACCACCCGTCGAAAACGGATAAAAGTATCCTCTATCTGGACCATTCGGAGTCTCAGTGCACTGTCACGGATCTCCTCAAGCTGACTCTCTATTCGCCCCAGCACATCATCCACATCCGGGATCTGATAATGGGTCAGTAATAATTTAATCGCCGCCCCTGAGATGACGAGCTCGCCCACCTGGTCAATCAGCTCACTGAGCTTATGGGCATCGATTCGAATATAACTAAGATCCTGGGTATTGATGGCTCGCTTCTTTTCCGAAGGCTCGGGAGATAAGGCATAGCGCACAGGGGGATCGTCTTGGGATGTTTGAGAGATGACTCGTCTCACGCAAGGGGTTTGGATCGGGTTTAATGGGACTGCCTGTTGAAGTGGGGTTGCTGACCCCTCAGGCTGTGTTAAAGGCTGGGGAAAGAGCCGGTTCAACACCTCTCTTAGGTGCAGCTGATGAACATAGGGCAGCTCTTCCAATAAAGCCTGGAATAGCTGCTGCTGAGATGGCGGCAAGATCTGGATGTCACAGTCATCTTCAACAAACTCAAACACCTCCTGGATACGCGCCTTGGTCACCTCACTCTTAAAGGTGATACAAAAACCCAGGTAACAACCTTCTGCATCCATTTGAGAGCCCAGCAAGGAGTCCGGGAATAGAGTGATCACATCGACAAGTGAACCTAAGGTCGAGAGATAGCGGATAAAAGACAGGGGATCCAGACCGTTACGCAGCGAATCGCGCTTGAACTGGAGGAGAATCAGCCAATATTGAGATCCGCTCCCCGAAGCTTCCGGGCGTTCTGCTTCAACAGGCTGTTTCAAGATAGAGTGAGATACCTCATCGCCGAACAACTGTACGAGGAGTTGCTGCCCCTCTTGCAACAAGGGCTCTGACACTTCACCATGATTTAAGATCTCTGCTGCCAGCTGACTGGCATGATCCTTACAACGCAGTAATAACGCGATAAGCTTGGGATCAGCAAGATGCTCACCATCTCTGAGGCTGGAGAGCTCCCCCTCCAACTGATGGGCAAAGTTGACAATAGGGTCAAAACCAAACAGGCCGGCAGCCCCCTTGATGGTATGCATGGTACGAAACGCCCGGTTCAGTTGCTCCGAATCCTGGGGAGAGTCCTCTAAAGCCAGTAACGCCGCCTCCATCTCACAGAGCATCTGCTCTGTCTCTTCGGCGAATACTTCTACGACCTCTTCAGGTTCACTCTTTCTCGGGCTCATCGGCAGCTTCCACTTCCAAACCTGTCCTGGTATTCTCAGAAAAACGCCCCTGCAGGTGCAATAACCTCAACACCTCCTGTAGTGCGTCACTCATCTCAACAAAATGCACCTTTTTCCGGGCAAGCTCAGCCTCGTTTTGTAATAGGAGGAGTAACTGCAGCCCGGCACTATCCACCTCACTCACTCCTGCAAGGTTAAGCTGGATCTCAGATCCCTCCTGCAACCAATGCAGCAGAATTTTTTTTTGCTCAGCCGCGGTATAGATGGTCATCTCCTCATGAACCGTCAGGCGACAGACCTCATTGGCCTTGTGGCATGTGATACTTGTAACTGCCATCCCTCTCTCCCATCGAACTCAGGGCGTTACCAGTTTGGCGACCGCGTCCAGCATCTTGGGTGACCGAAAAGGCTTTGTCACCCAGGCTTTGGCTCCGGCAGCCTTGCCTTCTCGGATTTTTTCCTCTGCCGACTCCGTGGTAAGCATAATGACAGGGGTAAACTTGCTGCGAGGGTTGCGCTTTACCTCCTTTAAAAAGCTGATCCCATCCATGTTCGGCATATGAACATCACTGATAATGAGATGTACTTTTTTTAGATCCTCCATCTTGCTGAGAGCATCCACCCCGTCGACGGCTTCAATTACCTCATAGCCCGCATCACGTAAGGCCATACCGACCACCTTACGGACCGATGCCGAGTCATCCACAATCAGGATGGTTTTTGCCATCTGTTCGCCTCCAGCCTGACCCCCTGAGCAGAAATCAAGCATAAAACAGCCCCGCACATGAGATGAACTGGTTCACAGAACCTGTAAACCAACTCATTTGAATACTTCTCTTAAGAACTAGTATATAAATTCACAAGTGTCACATTTGTCGTGTCCTCCCCCCATTGCTATATCTATAGAGTGAAGCGAGTTCACCTTTCATCGTCAGGGAGCAGGATGCATAACAATCAAGACTCTTCCGAGTTAAAACAATCCCAATCCCCATGGTTGATCCTGATCGTCGATGCTGAGGATGACATGCACACTCTGACCCAGATGGTGGTTCAAAGTAGCCAGCTGTTTGGTCGGCCTCTAAAGCTTCTGCATGCCTATTCCGGCAAAGAGGCCCGAGCCTTGTTTCTGCAACACCCGGATATCGCCCTGGTCCTGCTGGATATTGTCATGGAATCAAACGAAGAAGGCCTGGCTCTGGTGCGCTTCATTCGCGATGAGCTGTGTAATGCAATGACACGAATTGTTCTGAGAACAGGCCAGGAGAGATCCGCCCCCGAACTTCAAACCCTCATCCAATACGATATCAATGATTACAAAATGAAGAGTGAGCTCACCCTACGTAAGCTCCAGGTCTCGATTCTCACGGCGCTTCGGGGCTATCGGGATCTCACCTCGCTCAAGGCCAGTAATAGCAAGCTCGCCGAGTTAAACCAGGAGCTTGACCAACGCATTGTGGACACAAGCAACGAGCTGGATCAGACTCTACAATCCCTGACCAGCACCCAGAAAAAATTGATAGAGACTGAAAAAATGGCCAGCCTTGGAGTACTCTCGGCCGGGATTGCCCATGAGATCAATAACCCCCTGAGCTTTATCAAGAGTAATATCTCCACCGCACTGAGCTATCAAAAGCAGCTAAAACTCTTTACCCGGACATGCTTAAAACAGCAGGAAACCTCACCCGAGACGGACCAGCCTTCACGCAGAATAGATGAATTCAACCTCAGTGAGATCGACTACATCATGGAAGATTTTGAGCCCCTGATGCTCGAGGCCCTCGAGGGAGTAAATCGGGTAAAAAATATTGTCGATGGTCTAAAAAGTTTTGCCAGCCATGGCCCGGTTGATATGTGCCCGGTTGATCTCAACTCTATTATCCATATCAGTATTGATACTCTGCGAAGCCGGCTTGGCTCTTGTGCAACCATCCTCACTGAGCTTAGCCCCTTACCCCCAATCCAGGGGAACGAGCCTCAGCTCAAACAAGCCCTGTATAACCTGCTGGAAAATGCAGCAGAAGCCATCGATACCCATGGCAAGATCAGGATTCACAGCTACTACGGGAATTCAGAGAATATCATTGAGATTGAGGATAATGGCACAGGGATCAGCGAGCAGCATATAGAAGAGATCTTTACCCCATTTTTCACCACCAGGGGCGTTGGTGAAGGCACCGGGCTTGGATTATCGATAAGCCATGGCATCATTCGCGATCATGGGGGCAACATCAGTGTCAAAAGTAAGCCAGGCCAGGGCTGCTGCTTCACCCTTAAATTCCCCATTCAGCAAACACCTGGCTGTATATCATCATCCACTTAAAGTGGTATAACGGTCAGCGACGAAAGTTTAGGAGTGACAACAAAAAAGCCAGCTGATGACCTGCTGGCTTTTCACGATTTCTGAGGTATGAATTACTTCAGCAGCAGCTTATTGAGTTGAGCCACAAACACGGATGGATCTTCCAGACCGCCCTGCTCAGAGAGCTGAGCCTGACCCAGCAACACATCCAGCCACTCGGCGAACTCGGCGTCATCCTGGGTGTCTGCCACGCGCTTGATCAGCGGGTGCTCAGGGTTCACCTCCAGAATATACTTCTGCTGTGGCAGGGTCTGCCCGGCCGCCTGCATCAGCTTCATCATCTGAGTCGACATATCGTGATCACCGGTCACCACACAGCAGGGGCTGTCGGTCAGACGGTGGGTGATCCGCACATCCTTCACCTTGTCACCCAGGGTCTCCTTGGTGCGCTCGATGAAGCTTGAGAAGGAGTCTTCCAGCTCTTTTTGCTGCTCCTGGTCCTCTTTATCATCCAGGTTACCCAGATCCAGCTCACCACGGGTCACAGAAACAAACTGCTTCTCTTTATAGTCGGTCAGATGACTCATCAGCCACTCATCGACGCGATCGGACAGCAGCAGAACCTCGATGCCCTTCTTGCGGAAGATCTCAAGGTGTGGGCTGTGAGATGCAGCAGCATAGCTATCGGCGGTGATGAAGTAGATCTTCTCCTGACCCTCAGGCATCCGCTCGATGTACTCATCCAGGGAGACATTCTGCAGATCCGAGTCATTGTGGGTGCTGGCAAAGCGCAGCAAAGAGGCGATCTTCTCGCGATTGGCGAAATCTTCCGCCGGTCCCTCTTTGAGCACGCGACCAAACTGACCCCAGAAGCTCTGATACTTTTCGGCGTCATCCTTAGCCAGCTTCGACAGCATGGTCAGAACCCGCTTGGTACAAGCCTTACGCAAAGATGCGGTGATCTTGTTGTCCTGCAGGATCTCACGGGATACGTTCAGCGGCAGATCGTTGGAATCCAGAACCCCCTTCACGAAACGAAGGTATGATGGCATAAATTGGTCAGCATCATCCATCACGAACACCCGCTGAACATAGAGCTTAAGGCCATGCTTCTGCTCACGGGTCCACATATCAAAGGGTGCCTGAGATGGGATATACAGCAGGCTGGTGTATTCCTGGTTCCCCTCAACCTTATTATGACCCCAGATCAGCGGATCGCTGAAGTCATGGGCCACATGCTTATAAAACTCTTTGTAATCTTCATCGCCGAGCTCGTTTTGTGAGCGAGTCCACAGGGCGGTCGCCTTGTTGACCTGCTCCCAGGCCGCAGGCTCAGCCGGGATCTTGTTACCATCCGGGCCTTCCTGCTCTTCGGTCGCCTCTTTGTACATCTCTACCGAAACATTGATGTGATCTGAGTATTTACCAATGATCGAGCGCAGACGCCAGTCATCTAAGAACTCATCCTCACCCTCTTTGAGGTGCAGGATCACATCGGTACCCCGATCGGCTTTCTCGATATCGGCAACGGTGAAGCTTCCAAGGCCATCGGAGACCCACTCAACGCCCTGAGTTGCCGCTTCGCCCGCCTTACGGGAACGTACTGTCACCTTGTCCGCCACGATGAAAGCAGAATAGAAGCCCACACCGAACTGACCAATCAGCTGAGAGTCTTTAGACTCATCACCGGAGAGCTGGCTAAAGAACTCCTTGGTGCCAGATTTAGCGATAGTCCCCAGATGCTCGATCGCTTCGGCCTGAGTCATACCTATGCCGTTATCCGAGATAGTCAGGGTACGATTGTCCTTGTCGATCAGCAGGCGCACACGCAGCTCACCGTTATCTTCGTAGAGAGCATCATTAGAAAGCGCCTTGAAACGGAGCTTGTCGGCAGCATCGGCTGCATTGGATACCAGCTCTCGCAGGAAGATCTCTTTGTTTGAGTACAGGCTGTGAGCGACCAGGTTAAGCAGCTCTTTGACTTCAGTCTGAAAACCGTGGGTCTGTGTCTGAACCGTTTCTGTCATACTTTATTACCTTGACAAATGTTACTGTGATAAACGTTAACTGATAGATGAGGATCGCCCCTTAAGAATTCAAGGGGCAGCGAGAAATTTGTGAAAAATAATGGGCAAAGGGCGCCCATTCTGAGCAGGCTAGATCATCATGGTGACCAGCACTCAACACAGATGTGCCCCGAAGACAGTTTTTTACCGCAGCTGTTATTAATCTGCAGCACACTCAGGAGTGAGAGGTAAACGCACCTTAAACAGGCTCCCCTGCTCGGGCTCGCTCTTCACCTCTATACTCCCGTCATGCTCTTCGATGATCCCAAGGCTCACCGACAAGCCAAGTCCCATCCCTTTCCCAACGGGCTTGGTCGTATAGAAGGGAGTAAATAGCTGGTGCTGCTGCTCGACAGACATGCCATGACCATTATCTTCAACTTCAATGACCGCATCATCACCATCGCAATAGGTACGAATCGCGATCACCCCCTCAGACTCAATCGCCTGGGAGGCGTTCATCAGAAAATTCAAAAATACCTGTTTGAGCTTGCCTGTATTACCCTGAACTTTTGGCAGCTCAGTAAACTCCCGAGTGATCTCACAGTGATCCTTAAGCTCACTCCAGACGATTTTCAAGGTAGACTCCAGCAATTGGTTGATGTCCAACAACTCAACCTCGCCCTTATCGGCGCGGGCAAAGTTATACAAGCCCTCGACGATCTCCTGCATCCGCTCCACCCCCTCCAGAGATTCCTCCATCAGAGGGCTGATATCCTGCATGATAAATTGAAGATCCCCCTCCTCAAGCTCCTGAAGCTTCTGATGCAGCAACTCAAGCTTGGGATCGTATCTGTGACGGTAACAGAAATTAGCCAGCTGCAGTAACAACTGGTGATAACCTTTCACCCGCTGAAGATTGCTTTTCACAAAGCTCAGGGGATTATTGATCTCGTGGGCGATCCCTGCCGACAACACCCCAAGACTTGCCATCTTCTCGGTTTGCAGTAATTTTTCCTGACTTCGCTGCTGCTCCTGCCTGAGCTCCTCAATCAGCTGATCTTTATCCGGGCGAGTCAGCTTGGGATCATTGAGTGCCCTCTCAAACTTATCGATGCTGATGATCATCTCATCTTCAAACTGATGGCGAGACTCCCTGAGCTGAGCTTCGCGTTTTTTCTCTGACGCCAACATTCCCGACAGTTGGTCGGTCGTCTCCATCAAAGTCTGCAGCTCCCGGTTGGCATAAACAGGATTACTCCGCGAAAGCTTTCGCCCCCTTGTGAGCATTTTGAGTCCCTGATTGATCTTATTCAGGGGACGCAGCATCAAAAAGTGCAGCAAAATAAAAATGAGCCCGGCAAATATCACCAAGGCTCCGGATATATACCAGTGGACGATTTTCAGCATATCCGCCATCCCGTGGCTAAACACCTCGTGTTCCCACTCAAGAGTCAGGTAGCCATAGAGTTTCCCCTGGCTCATGATCGGCTGACGATACAGGCTCATCCCGTCATGCGCCGTCTCTTCCTCATGGATTTGATCCAGCAGGATCTGACGATTGGTATCTTCAATCTTCACCCGGTGCAGATCCGCCATACCTGCCATCGACTGGTCGACTATTTTCTGCAGCAGTGGGAGGTCATTGTTTTGAATCGGTTGCAGGATACTCAAAGAGAGAATCGCATAGAGGCTGTTACGCTCCTCATCTTCATGGCGCTGGAAGTCTTCATTGAGAAACAGGTAAGCTACCGGGATCGCAAGCAGGTTAAACACCAACAAGGCGATAAGCAAGAGACTCATGAGCTGTCGCCATAAGGGCCAGTGACACCAACGACTCCGACATCGTCTCAGCAGCTGAACCAACATGGCTAGA
The DNA here is from genome assembly GCF_003072645.1 of Dongshaea marina. NCBI lineage: Bacteria > Pseudomonadati > Pseudomonadota > Gammaproteobacteria > Aeromonadales > Aeromonadaceae > Dongshaea > Dongshaea marina. The sequence continues at coordinate 1,544,921 of NZ_CP028897.1, read as the reverse complement.
CTCCTTTTCTTCAGTTGTGCCCCACTGTGAATATCCCGGTAACTGCAGCCCTGCCTTGCCGGAGATAGCAGAGGGTCTCTAATGGTACCCCTATTTAGGAGGATAGCTTGACCTGAGCCAGGCCGCCCAATATCCTGATAACATTTTCGAAACATCCGGTATATTCTCATGCTCCGAGCCCTGCTGCTTGCCCTCTCCCTGTTCAGTTTTGCCACCCTTGCGGCACCCGCCAAGGAGTATTGGAACCTGTGGGTTGCCGATAACCCGCTGTCACAGCAGACGATCCAATACCCGGTCTGGAAAAGTTTTCTCAAGAGCTACTGGCATGAGCAACAGGGCCAAAGTCTTTTGGACTACGCCGGGGTCACAGCTAAGGATAAACAGGCACTCAACCAGGCGATAAACCGGCTGAGCGAGCTTCAGATCTCCAGCTACAACCGGGATCAGCAGCTGGCTTACTGGATCAATCTCTACAATATGCTGACGGTCAAGGTGATTCTGCAGCACTACCCGGTAAAAAGCATTCTGGATATCTCACCGGGGGTTTTCAGCTCAGGTCCCTGGGATGAGAAGCTGATCAAAGTCGAGGGCCAATCCCTGACTCTCAATGATATTGAACACAGGATACTGCGCCCCATCTGGAACGATCCCAGGATCCATGCCGCAGTCAACTGCGCTTCGATCGGTTGTCCGGATCTTCGTCGAGCCCCCTTTACCGGGAGCCATATCGACAGCGAACTCAACCAGGCCTTTCGCCACTTTGTAAATAGCCCCAAGGGCGTCGCCCTCTCAGGAAGCAAGGTTGAACTCTCCAGCATCTTTAAGTGGTATGGTAAGGACTTTGGAAGCCCGGCTCAGATGCTCGGTTACATCAGCGACTACCTGGAAAACCCAGCACTGAAAAAAGCACTCAAAAATCCGAAGGTTAAACTGGATTACCAGAAGTACAACTGGCAGCTCAATCAGCTAGATTCGTAAACTGCTCACCGGCCTCTTCACTAAAGGCCGGTGATGTTGCAAGCTGCTCACTATACTTGAAGTCAAGGTCCCGCAAACGGATAAAGCAATGAGGCTCCTGTTCCCTGTCGTGAGCATTTTTGCCCTGCTTGGCAGCTCAAGCTCAGCATCAGGGTTACCCCGGATCAGTGAAATCTCAGCCGCGGTTGGCGACTGGCCCCCCTACATCCACTGCCAGGGAGAGAAACCTCACGGCTTGCTGATTGAGATCGTTGAAGCCGCCTTCAAAGAGCAGAAGATAGCAATCAGCTTCAGCTGTTACCCCTGGGCCCGGGCAATGAAGCTCACCCAGGCCAGGGTTCATGACGTGACCTTTCCCTGGCTCAAGACGAAACAGCGCCAGAAAAACTTTACCTACAGCATCCCGATCGCACCCATCCAGTACGTATTTTTTCATCTGAAGAATCGAAGCTTCGCTGAGTTGGGGAAGGAGCTGACCGAGGATAAACTCAGAAGATACAGCATCGGGGGAACCTTTGGTTATAGCTACGGCCCCCTGCTGGATAGATACGATCAGAATATAGGTTTAAACCGCGCCAAGTCCGATGTGGCTAATTTTAAAAAACTGCTGCGAGGACGCATCGATCTCTTCCCGGCAGACTTTCAGGTGGGCTACTACCTGCTGTCGAGCTTCAAGCCTGCCGAACGAATGCAGATCACTAATCTTCCCGCCAACATTCTTCGCAAAAATACTTATCTGTTGGTCAGCCGCCAACATCCGGATGCGCCACAGCTCCTGTCAGCCTTCGCCTCTGGCATGCAACAGCTTAAAGAGAAGGGTATTGAGGAGAGGATCCTTTCCCGCTATATGGTACCCGAGGTAGCAGCTCTTCCTGAGTAACACCGGGCCAATGCCAGCAGATTATTGCCGGCTCCTCTCCAGAATCCACTCAAGCTGTGCATCCAGGACTGATTCTGTGGGAAACACTCCATCCAGAGCCGCAGTACCGACCGTAAAGCCCGCCGCCCCCGATGCTGCCACCGCCGCGATACGCGGCTCGCTGTCGATAGAGCCCGCCATGATCACCGGTTTACTCACGGCACGACACACCGAATCCATCAGAAGATCAACATCTCCACGCATCCGGTAGGCCAGCAGATCCAGACCATCCACCCCCTCCAGAGCAGCAATCTCCCGGGCACTGGCCACAATCTCATCGACAGAGCCCTCAAGCACACTCGGGTGCCCGACCACTCGACCGGCAAAGGGATAATAGTTAATGCCGCTGCCAGCAATCACCGGCAATACCGCCTCGGGATGGGTGCCTCCCAACAGGTAATCCACTCCCAGCTCGACAGCCGCCCGGGCCGATCGAAGCTCACTTTCGAGATCCAAAGAGACCACCTCAAGATAACAGGTCGCCCCCGCCTGGTGAATTCGCTGCGCCAGGGTTTTAAGCTCCTCAAACGGCAGGCCCACATCTTTAAAACCTATATGGCGAATCCCTGTCCCGAGTGCTTTCTCCAGGTACTCACCGGCACCCGTCACCGTCTGATCCTGACGGGTCAGCATAAAAATAAAGTTGAGATCCATGGCTTATTCTTCTTATTTTTTGCATCAAAAAGGGGGCTTGGCCCCCTAGTAAAAACCTATGCCTGAAAGGGCTGACGGCCACTCAGGGCGTGAGCCAGGGTGGTGCCATCCACCAGATCCAGCTCCCCCCCACGGGCACACCATGGGCAATCCGGCTCACCTCAATTCCATGATCCTTGGCAAGCTCGGCAATATAATAGGCCGTTGCCTCTCCCTCAACCGTCGGGTTGGTCGCCAGGATCACCTCACCCAGGCCTTGCTCGGCAAAAATAGCCTCCAGCTGTTCCAATCCCAGCTGCTCCGGCCCCACTCCATCCAGGGGAGAGAGGTGCCCCATCAACACAAAGTAGCGACCGCTGTAGTGACCGAGCTGCTCTATCGCCAACACATCGGCGGGACTCTCAACCACACATAGCTGACCCGACTCGGCCCGCTTGGGGTTTTCACACAGGCTACACAAACGATTTTCAGTAAAGGTGCGACAACGCTCGCAGTGCCCGACAAGATTCACGGCATCGCTCATGGCGGCCGCAAGCTGGGCTGCGGATTCACGTCCACTCTGCAGCAAATGAAACGCGATGCGTTGCGCCGACTTGGGCCCGACTCCCGGCTGGCACTGCAGCTCGCTGATCAGGGCATCGACTAATGGGCTAAATTTCATCATCAATTAAAACGGGCGCCATGGCGCCCGCTCCTTGATCAAAATGGCATCTGAAAGCCTGGTGGCAACTGCATCCCACCTGTGACTTCTGCCATCTTGCTCTTATTCTGCTCCTCGACGCGACGCACCGCATCGTTAACGGCTGCAGCAACCAGATCTTCAACCATCTCTTTGTCATCCTGCAGCAAATCGGGATCGATCTCGATACGGCGTACCGAGTGACTGCCGTTCATGGTGACCTTGACCATGCCCGCTCCGGACTCACCGACAACTTCCATCTGGGCCAGCTCTTCCTGCAGCTTCTGCATCTTTTCCTGCATCTGCTGCGCCTGCTTCATGATGTTACCTAATCCACCTTTACCAAACATTGTCTCTACTCTTTTTTGCTGTAATGACCCAGATATTGGGTAATTCTTTGTGATTTCAAGTTACCGGGGCTCAATACTATCCAAATCCAGCACCGCCGAAAAGTGTTCGACCAGCTGTCTCACCCCGGGGTCTTGTTCGACGGATTGTACCGCCTGTTGGCAGAGTTCGCCATAGAGGCGTTGAGCAAGCTCCGTTGGGGTCTCTCCTTCCCCCTCGGCGCCAAGGTTCACCTTCAGCTGATGGCCCTCATCCAATACCCGGGAGAGGATCATCACAAACTCCTGTTCGGAGCGCTCATTGAGCAGGTGGCGATGGGAGGGACGAAGCTTAATTTCCCAGCAACTCTCCTCCAAAATACCCACCGAGTGCAGCGCCAACTGACGCAGCCTCCCCTGCAACTCACTGCGGCCAATCAGGGTGGCCCATGGGTCACCGCTACCTGCCAGCAGTGAGGCCGCAATCTCACCCCGCCCCCGCACAGCAGTTGATTCCTGTTGTGGCTGCTGTGGCTGCTGTGGCTGCTGTGGCTGCTGTGGCTGCTGTGGCTGCTGTAAAGCAGCCTGGGGTCGAACCCCGGATTCATCAAGAGGCTCCTCCCAGGGCGGGCGATCTTCAACCGAAGTTACCGCCCCGCTGACAGTACGCTCCACCTGCGGCTCTACGCCATGATCAGCAGCCCCTGGCTGCTGAAGCACCTCCTCCACAGGTGGCTGCGCCCCCATATCAGATGGGTTCACCGAGGTGAGCTCTTGTGATCCAGAGCTCTGCTGAGCCATTTCCGCCTGAAATGGTGCCGGACGAGGCGCTACTTCCTTAGATGGTGAGCACTGAGCAGGAGCTGCTTGCGCCTCACCCTTGTCAGAATTATCACTCGTGTTACGAAAGCTTCGTAGCTGGCGACGCCGAGCCAGTAGTTGCTGCAAGCCCCCAGCCTCAGAGGAAGCGACCTGCTCCGTGTTCGCATCAAAAGTGCTCGTTTGCTCCGCCGCCGGCTCTGGTTGAACCACCTCGTTTACTGGTGCCAGTTCAGGCTCTGCCATTGCAGCCGATTCAGCCACGGGTGCCGACCCGGCCAATGCCTGAGGTCCGGACTTAGCCTCAGGCTCGACAACCACAGTCGCCACAGGCTCCAGCTCGGTCATCAGTTGACGCTGTTCGCTCTCCAGCGCCTCACGGGTAATACTCTGCTCCACTGCGGAGGCTTGAGGCGGGGGAGCTACCGCCGGGGCGGGCTCAGAGGGCGAGGTCAGCTCAGCTGCTTGCCTGAGCAGGGCCTGCTGCTCGGCAAATAGCGACTGCGCGCCCGAAGCCATGCCCTCTGAGGCACTCTGGCTCCGAGCCTGGCTAAAATTTTGCGGTTGTGCCGCCCCGGTATTTTTCGCCAAGGGCTGAAATGCCAGCATCCGCAGCAAAGTCATCTCAAAACCACTGCGGGGATCCGGAGCCATCGGCAACTCCTCCCGCCCCTTGAGAGCTATCTGGTAGTAAAGCTGCAGCTGCTCCGCCGGCAACGCCTCGGCTAAGCGGCGCAGTAGCTGATGATCGGCCTGCTCCCGGTCGACCGCGGCCGGAGCCAGCTGAATCATGGCCGCTCGGTGCAACAGGGATTCAAGCTCCTGATGAACCCGGTCAAAGTCAACCCCCAACTGCGCAATCTCGCGGGCCCTGGCCATCAGACCATCGCCATCCCCCTCAAGCAGCGGGGTAAACAGCTGGTGCAGATAATCCACATCTAAAGTGCCCAGCATCGCCTGAACGGCGCCCATTTCGAGGGCTCCACTGCAACAGGCCAGCGCCTGATCGGTCAGACTCAGCCCATCACGCATACTGCCGTTGGCCGCCTTTGCCAGGGCCTGCAGAGAACCATCATCCCAGCTTGCCCCCTCCTGCCCCAGGATATACTCCAACTGCCCCAGGATCTGCTCACGAGACAGGTTCTTGAGATGGAGCTGCTGGCAGCGGGACAGGATGGTGATCGGCAATTTTTGCGGATCGGTCGTGGCCAGCAAAAACTTCACATGGGGAGGCGGCTCCTCAAGGGTCTTGAGCAGCGCATTAAAGCTGTGGCGAGACAGCATGTGCACCTCATCGATGAGGTACACCTTGAAGCGGCCACGGGCAGGCTTGTATTGGACGTTATCCAACAGCTCCCGGGTGTCTTCCACCTTGGTTCGGGAGGCGGCATCGATCTCCATCAGATCGACAAAACGTCCGGCTTCGATCGCCAGGCAGGAGTCACAGGTTCCGCAGGGCGTTGCGGTGACGCCCTGCTCACAGTTGAGACAGCGCGCCAGGATCCGCGCAATGGTGGTCTTTCCCACCCCCCGCGTACCACTGAGTAACCAGGCATGGTGCAGCCGCCCCTGTTCTATCGCATTGCCCAATGCCATCAGCACATGCTGCTGACCCACAACTTCCTGGAAGTTGCGTGGCCGCCATTTGCGGGCCAATACTTGATAACTCATCTTAATCGCATCTCATCCATGCCATAGTGACTCAAAAAACGAACTTTACTCGCCTTCAAATTCCACCAGCTTACACACATTGATATCCAATGCCTGCAGCTTCTTCTCACCCGGCAGATCGCAAAGGGAGATCACAAACGCCGCATCATGGACCAGGCCACCACGACGACGTACCAGGTGAACGGCAGCCTCTGCAGTGCCACCGGTCGCCAGCAGATCATCGACGATCAGCACCTTATCCCCCTCACTGATCGCATCTTTATGCATCTGCAGAGTATCCTGCCCATACTCGAGCTCATAGCTCTCTTCGATCACTTCCCGGGGGAGCTTTCCAGGCTTACGCACCGGCACAAAGCCCACTCCAAGCTCGGCTGCCACCGGCGCTCCAAAGATGAAGCCACGGGCCTCGGTTCCAACAACCTTGTCGATTCCCGCATCTTTATAGTGAGCCACCAGCTCATCGATGGTCGCCTTAAATGCAGCTGCATCCTCAACCAGGCTGGTGATATCGCGGAAGATGATTCCGGGCTTAGGGTAGTCAGCAATCGCACGGATGCTTGACTGGATCAGTTCACGTGTTTGTTGTTTCATGGGTCTTCAGATTTTGTCATTTAACCAATAAAAAAGCCCACCGTTTTTAATAGGCTCTGTTGACGTTTCAGATTTGGTTCTGCAATTGGCAATTTTTTCATCCGGCAAGGCAGAAGATGCGTGGTGTAGTTGTTCTACATGAACATCTGATAACGCCGCCGGGAGGAAAAAGAGCCACTGCCCATCGGGTTACGCCTGAAAAAGCCCTGTTCATTGTTGCTCATCACTTATTTAGAGCAACGAAACCGCGTGATTCGCGTCGCGAACAGAGCATTTTCAGGGGCAACAGGTTCAAAATTGGAAATGTCAACAGAGCCTGGCAAACGCCGGGCTAAATCGCGTATCTCTTTGCGACAATAGATTAGGCTTATCCCCCCCGTATTGCAAGTCACCCAAAGTCTGCCGCACCGCCAGTCAGGTTGAATAACTGTCAACAAATTGCAACATAAATGGCGATTTTTAGGCCCTGGATTCTCTCACGGGTCACCGTTTGGAAAGTTCACACCATCACGGGCATACCCGAGGTGAAAAAGCTCGGATATACTGGACTCATCTGTGCATTCCCTCATCGAGGTATCTGTCTCATGGAAGAAGCAACACACCTGGGCGACCCATCCCGGTTTAGTGACAGTGAGAAAGTGATCCGCACACTGTACAAGATCACCTCAGATTACGAGCATGGTCTCGCCCACCAGGTTCAAGAGCTTCTCAAGCTCGGCTGTGAACGCTTTGATCTGGAAATAGGGATCCTCTCCCACTGCGAAGATAACGTCTATACAGTGCTGCACTGCCACTGCCCGGAGCAGGTTCCCCTCAACCCGGGTGACCAGTTCGATTTTGAGGAAACCTACTGCTCCATCACCTTAAACGCCAACGCACCAACCGGCTTCGAGCATATGGGAGAGTCAGATTACAATACCCACCCTGCCTATAAAAAGTTCCAACTCGAATCCTATATTGGGATCCCGGTTTTTCTCAAAGGTGAAACCTATGGCACTTTGAATTTTTCAAGCCCGGTCCCAAGAGAGCGTAAATTCTCCGAGATCGATATTGACGCTCTTAAGCTGATGGGGATCTGGATCGGTAATGAACTGGAACGCCACCAACGCCAGCTGGAGCTTGAGTCCTCACTCCAGCAGATCAGGCTCGCAGAGCAGATGTTTCGCCAGGGCATAGAGGCTTCTCCCAGCGCTATGCTGATGATCAATGATAAGGGAGTCATCACCTTTGCCAACCAGCAGGCGGAGCGTCTGTTTGAATATTCTGCCGGGGAGCTCCAGGGACAGGTCGTCGAGATCCTGATCCCTCCCTCGATCCGGGGCCGCCACCCCAAGCTAAGAAATAAGTTTTTCAAATCCCCTTCCACCCGGCCCATGGGGCTGGGGCGTCACCTGCTCGCCTGTAAACGAAGCGGGGATGAGTTCCCGGTCGAAGTCGGCCTCAACCTCATCGAGACACCTCAGGGGATGCTGATTCTCTGCGCCCTGAACGATCTCAGCGAGCGCAAGCAATACGAGGCGCAAATTCTGGAGAAATCCAGGGAGCTGGAGCAGGCCAACCAAAAGCTGTTTGAGCAAAACACCACGGATGAACTCACTCAGGTGGGCAACCGCCGTCTGCTCTCTCTTGAGCTTGAAACCTACCTGCTGCTGTCACAGCGGGGTAAACGCACCCTTTCGGCCATCATGCTGGATCTGGATAACTTCAAAAGCTTTAACGATACCTACGGCCATCCCCTGGGGGATCAGGCCCTGGTTGCACTGGCCCAAAGCCTCAAGAGTACCGCGCGCCGCGGCGATCTGATCACCCGCTATGGTGGGGAGGAGTTCACCGTCATCCTCCCGGATACCGACGAACAGGGAGCCATCGAGTCTGCAGAGCGCTTTCGTCAGGCGATCGCAGCCATAGACACTCTCCCCATAGGGATCACCGCAAGCCTTGGGGTCTCAACCATGGCCCCCAAGCGTGATGCCCCGATCGAGCCCCTACAAAGCCAACTGCTGCATGAGGCCGACAAGGCCCTGTATCAGGCGAAAAAAAGCGGCAAGAACCAGGTGTGCCACTTTCGACGGGACTTGATCCGCTAAGCAAACAGGCAACAAGCGGGCAACAAACCTCCGGCTTTTGTCGGTAAAAAGGAGACTGCCCGCCATCCCGCCGGGATGTTAGAATTCCCGGCGTTCCTGAAGAAAGAGTCACAGAAACAAAAGAGCCTTGGCTCAGTCATGGTACAGGTCGCAGGCCTGCTGACCTTTCATCTTTAAAACCAAAGATGAGTGGTCAGCGGATCTGACAATCCATCACATTGCAAAACTTGTCACACCAGATTCTGAGCCGCCGCATCCCATCGATGCGGCTTTTTTTTTGCCCGTTTTTGCACGCGCGGGCAGGATGTTGGCCTCCATCAGCATAGGCTGATTGTTATTATCCTGCAGATGGCCTTTTTGCAGCTGTGCTGCACTGATGTCGGGGTCGCCCGACAGCGAGCAAAGACCGTTCTTAGGCGTCCTGCCTTCCACGGCATTGCTACATCCTGTATGGCAGGGATACACCTTTCCCCTGATACACAAGGAAGTGTGAATGCCGCGTTAGCCAAGGATGGCATTAGCGGCGTGCAATCCCCTCGCGTCCCGGACCTCGCTTTATCCTCAGCTCACCTGATGATTGAAGTGCCGCGTAGACAGACCTTCCATGGCCTGACTACGCTTTCACAACGTCCTGTTGCTCAACTCCAATCCTCATCGGCTCACCTCGGCGCTCACTCACGGGGGATTTAACTTCCTCTCTTCGATTCAGCTATAGAAGTAATCTTGGTTTTTTATCTGTTAGAGGCAGGACGCCGAACCGCAAAGCTCTGCGAAGGGGTGAAGTTGCTCCTCAGAGTAACGTAACGCGAGATATGACATCAAGCTGGGGAGGTTTATCAGGAATGATAAACTCGCAGCACGCAGCGAGATGGATTCCTCCATCAAGCTGCGGTGCTAGGCATCCTGCCTCGAGAACAAAAATAGTGGGCTTATAGTTCACCTCAGCGCTCACTCGCGGGAGTGAGTTAACTTCCCCCTTTGATTCGCACCGAAGAATCATAAAGTGATTTGAAGTTGAGCAGCATGGATGCTGCAAGTGCGCAGCCAGTATAGGGACATACTGTCTGCGTTGTGCTTCAAAACACTATGATTTTGAGGAGAAAAGCGAATCGAGGGGCACCCTCGGGGTTGTTAGGGGGACTGGGTGAGCAGTCCCCCTGACCCGCCGCCGCTCGGCAGCGGCAATGTGCCGCAGGCACAACTAGGCTGACTGCAGGTCAAGCAACCTGAAACAAGCTTGGTAAGAGTCATACACCTGTAACAATCCAAAATTAAGATGCAGGCTCAGTAAGAGAGGCAGCCAATAGATCGGTACAGCATAAAATGTCGCAGAGGTGCATCAGTGAAATCAGTCACAGTTTCAATATATTACCCTCTGCAGCCATTCCTTAAGCCCAACAGTCTCATTACAATTTCGAAACTTATCCCAACCCCTTTATGGGGTCAGGAGTGCACTTCCCCGGCGACTCATCGCCGGCTTCATTGCTGCCACACACAGGAACTATGCTTTCAGGAGGATTGATGAAAAAAACACTCATCGCTATGGGAACTGCCACACTGCTTTTTGCAGCCGGCTGCAGCGCTGCATCACAGGTTGAACAGTTTAACGGTAAGCCACTCGATGGTCAGAATGTTCAGATCTACTCCCACCGGGGCGGCCGGGGACTGGGGCCGGAAAATACCATGGCCAACTACCGCTCCTCCCTGAGGATGGGAGTCGATTATATTGATATGGATATCAATATGACCAAAGACGGGGTCCTGGTGGTGACCCACGATCTGGGGCTTAACCCAAATATCACCCGTGATAGCCAGGGGAACTTCATCAAAAAGAGCCTGCTTATCCATGATCTGACCTATCAGCAGCTGCAAAGCTATAATGTCGGCGAGCTTAAGCCCGGTACCGCCTATGCTAAGTTTTTCCCCTACCAGCTGGCCGAAAAAGATGCAAAAATCCCGACTCTCAAGCAGGTGATTGAATACACCAAGCGTGTTGCCGGCGATAAGGTCGGTTTCCAGATTGAGATCAAAAACGATCCCACCCACCCCGAACAGAGCGCTACCCCGGAGCAGTACGCCAAGGCCCTCTATACCCTGCTCAAGCAGGAGGATGTGATCGACAGAACCGAGGTTCAGGCCTTTGATTTTGCCTGTCTCATCGCCCTCAATAAACTGGATCCTAAGATTAAAACCGCCTATCTCACCGCCAATGGTGACAGCAGTGATTCCACCGCCTGGACCGCGGGTTACAAGGTCCAGGATTATGGTAACTCCTGGCCAAGGCTTGTGAAAAAACTGGGAGGCGCCGCCTGGGAGCCCTACGAAATGGATATCACCAAGGCTCAGATCGATGAGGCCCATAAGCTTGGGCTCAAGGTCGTCGTCTGGGGATGGCCGGAGCAGGAGGGCACAGAGTTCAACTACCCTCAGGTGGTCAAGCTGATTAACTGGGGCATTGATGGCATCATCAGCGATCGTCCCGACGAGCTGCGCGGCGTGCTGGCAGCCCGGGGCTATAACCTGCCACAGGGATTTACCATCCGCTCCCATAGCTAACTCCGCTCCCGGCCTGCGGGCCGGGTAGTTTCCGAGCCTTTTCCCTTGAGCCTGTGCCGTTATTTTGCTTAAATGCGCTCTTTTTCAGCAACGAGGCTCTCATGCGCATTATTCTCGCGCCGATGGAAGGTGTTCTGGATCACAGCCTGCGCGAACTATTGTGTGCTCAGGGGGGTTTTGATCTGTGTATCGGTGCCTTTATCCGGATCATCGACCAGACACTTCCCAAAAAGGTTTTTCTGCGTCACTACCCTGAGTTAAACCAGGGATCACAGATCGCCGGAGTGCCGGTAAGAGTCCAGCTATTGGGACAAAACCCCCGGGCGATGGCAGATAATGCGTTGCAAGCCTGTGAGATGGGCTCTCCGGGTGTCGATCTAAACTTTGGCTGCCCGGCCAAGAATGTGAACCGCTCCCAGGGCGGAGCCTTCATGTTACAGGAGCCTGAATCTATCTATTCGGTGGTCAAAGCGGTGCGCGACGCGGTGCCATCCCATCTGCCGGTAAGTGCCAAGATACGCCTGGGATGGGATCACAGCGAAGATTGCCTGAAAATCGCCCAGCTTATCGAAGCCGCCGGGGCCAGCGAGCTCTGTGTCCATGGCCGAACCAAGGTCGATGGCTACCGCGCCGATAAAATCGACTGGCAGAAGATAGGTGAGATCAACCGGGCCATTGAGATACCTGTGATCGCCAATGGCGAGATCTGGGATCAGTGGGATGCTCAGGAGTGCCTCCGGCAAACCGGCTGCAGCAGCCTGATGATCGGCCGCGGAGCCCTCAACCTGCCAAACCTGGCCCGGAGTATCCGTGGAGAATCTAGCTATAGCTGGCAACAAACCGCTCAGTTGCTGGTTGAATATGCCGAGCTGATGAGCCGGGATAACCCCGAGTATCTCGCACACCGCTGCAAACAATGGTTAACCTACCTGCGCCAACAGTACAGTGAAGCAAAAGATCTCTTCCTCGCCATGCGCCGCCAGCATGACAATCAGGAGTTTCTTAAAGAGCTCAGCGCTCTGTGCCACGGCGTTAGCTAACGGCTACCACCCGCCGCTGCCCACACTTTGCAAGGTGGGCATAGGCCTTACCCAAAAAGTCGCCCAGCTCATCCTCCCCAAGCTCGGAGGGAATAATCACATCAAAAATCGGCAAACGAAGTCCCCGCTCCGAGCAATGGTATAAACACCACTCCTCATCACGACGCAGCACCCCCATCATCTGACCGAAAACATTAAAATACAGCATTCAACCCTTCTTTCTCTATGTCGGACTAAGTCTAATCTTTAAGAAATCGTTCCCATTTTTAATCTTTAACCTGTGTACAGGAAACAGGACATCGCTGGTTGGGGCGATTGTTCTGTTTATCCGGTCAACAATGAAAAATGTATTGGGATATATTTGGGTGTGTTGTGAAATAAACTCGAATCTATTTACATATATTTAAAATTAGTTTCGAACTTGCCTGTCCGAAATAATTGAATTAGGGAAACAAGACCCTATCAAAAAAAGGTAAATATATGACTAATTGATTTATAAATCCCTGTTCAGGGGGACGATCTGAGAGTTTCTCACACACACTCAGCATGAATAATCCAGCACCATAGTGAGGGCGAAAAGATATTACAAGTTCAAAATCCATGTTCCGATAGCAATTTGGATTTCTGAAAGGTTTTTCTTGTAGAAAGGTGATCGATATAAAACTTGCCAATCCACGAGGAAATTATCAATGGAAAGTAAAAGCCAGAAATTGTTTTACCCGGTTTATGTGCTATTTTTTCTGCTACAAAAAAGCCGCTTTCAAATAAAGCGGCTTTTCAATGGGAACCTGACAGTTCAGCCGTTACCTGCTCCAGCGCTCCCCGGGCTGCGCTGTGCTCATCCAGCTCATGAACTCCTCAACCTGCTCACTTCCCGGCTCGGGAGCCCAGTTTGAAAAGTGAGCCGGTGTCGCCGGCACGAAGGGGCCGGGCTTAAGCTCAAGAACAGTCGCGCACTCCCCCACAGGGTACATGCTGTGCCACTGTCCGGGCTTCATCTCGATCCCGCTGCACTCCCCCCCGGCTTTGAGGGTGATGCGTTCGCTCAACGCCCCACTCTCATCAAACAACAGAACCTCCAAGGCCCCCGAAAGCACCACCAGCATCTCCCATTTATTGGGCTCAGGGTGATGATGAGGCGGGATATAAGTACCGGGTGCAAAGCTCAGCAACATCCGCTGCACCGGATCATCCGGGCTCTGGTGAAAGTTATGGTTCATCCGCTTTCGCTCAGAGGCCTGAGCTTGCTCTTCGAGGCTGTTAAACAGCGCTCGATCAATGGGCTGGTTCATAACACTCCATTTTCAGTCAATTAATTCAAAAAACACCGAGAGTCCCTGGAAAATACACTGGATCATCACCCATCTCCAGGGCCCAACCCGAAGTCCGGGCTGGGGCTCAGAGAAAACCGGTTCAATCAGGATTTGGCAATTGCCAGGCGGCTTTTACTGAAAAGCCGCACCAGCAGCCAGCTGCCGCCAAAAATAACCACGATCGCCAGTCCAATCAGCTCAGAGTTGTCGGAGAAGAAGCCGCTCAGCCAGGCCTGGGAGTTCAGCATGCCCAGGATCTCGACCCCGGCAATTCCCACCGCCACAACCACAGAAAAAGCGGTAATCGCCAGGTTATAACGCCGCCGGCTATAGGAGCTGTAGTTGGACCACTTACAAAGGCCCAGTTGCATCCAGCTATCCAGTGCATCCGTGATACACATCCCCACCGCAAAGGCAACCGGCAGCAGCAGAATATAGTAGATGGCGACACCGTCCATCGCCTGGCTGGCGGCCATCCCGAGAATAGCGATCTCGGTTGCAGTATCAAAGCCAAGGCCAAACAGGAATCCGACAAAATACATGTAGCTTGGCCGGGTCACATAGTTGAAGATCCGGTGGAACAGTTTGACAAAGATCCCGCTCGGAGCCTGATCTCCTCCGTTGTTGCGATACACATTGCGAAACACCCAGGCATTAATCAGAGCCGTGATCAGCAAAAACAGAATTGATACCGTGGTCCCGACCATGGCGCCAATATCTGCCAGGGTCTGATTGCCTTTAAAGGTGAGCACCCCGATCACTATCATCAGGGTCATCAGGAACACCACACTGGAGTGGCCCAGCGCAAAATAGATGCCGACCGTGTATTTACTCTGACCATCTGCCACCATCTTGCGGGTAATATTATCGATTGCAGCGATATGATCGGCATCCAGTCCGTGACGTAGCCCCAAAGCAAACGCCAGCAGACAAAATACCAGCAGTTTTGAACCACTGGGGATCGCGGCATAGATCAGCAGCCACACCAGGACCGCACTGCCAAATAAAATCGTGATCGGTTTAATAAACTCTCTCATCATCCCTTACCATCTGAAAACAAACCCTGAAAATACCCGTCTAAAAAAACATCGGTAAATAATAAAAAGCGGACATTATACGTCCGCATCCGGCAGGCAACGCCCTAACAGATCAAAGAAACCTCTATCAGCCCCAAAGCCTTACGCCTGATCCTTCTCCTTAAATCTGTGCTTAAGCAAAGAGAGCAACTGCTTACGCACCGCCGAGAGCTTGGGGCGCTCCTCCTCCTGCCAGGGCACCGGGCGACACATCGCCATGGTGCGAAACCCAAGGCGTGCCGTCATCAAGCCCGCCCCCAGCCCCTGGGCCAGGCGCCCGGAGACCTTGGCCATCAGATCCGCACTAAAGAGATCCAGGCTGACATCGGTCAGCATCTCGGTCACTCCGGCAAAGATCATGTTGTGAAATACCATCTTCAGCAGGCGGATCCGGCTCCAGTAGCCAAGCTCAATCCCATACAGGGCGCTCAGCTCCTCAATCATCTTAAGATTTCGCCACAACAACAGTAGCATATCTAAAGTGGCCATCGGGCTGACGGTGATCATCACCGCTGCCTCCCCCGACCACTTGGTCACCCGGGCTCTGGCCAGTTTATCCCGCTCAGCAAGCACCAGATGGCTAAACAGCACCAGTACCTCCCGGTCGTTATGTACCGAGGTTAGCTGCTCCAACCAACGCTGATAGCCCGGGCTCTTATCAAACCCGCCTTCGACTGCCAGCTGTTCACACAAGGGCAGAGCCTGCCCGACGGTATCTGAAACCAGCAGAGTCTCAACCCTGGAGCGCAGATCCTGACCACGCTTCAGCGCCCGCAGCTTCCACAGCTCCCGGACAAAGGCCGAGCCTGCGGCGCAGATCACCGTCCCGGTGACGACGCCGTAGAAACCTCCCAGCCAGGGGGAGCTCAGCCACTGCTGCCAGATAAAATCAACCACTTCATAGCCACACAGGGCTGCGACCGCCACCCCGATACAGCGTAGCCAGTAGCGAGGCTTTCGTTTGCGTGGTGCGATCGCATCACACACCGCCTCCTCAAGCTCAGCGGCCGCAATCTCCTGCTGATTCAGGGGCGCCCAGCTCTCTTGCTGCTCAAACTCCTGAGCCGGAGAGAAGCTTGCCTCCTCAACAACCTCTTCGTGTTTAAACTCGCGATACGGACGATACTGCTGACTCATCTTAGCTTATCTCCTACTAAAAACTGCAAGGCGGCGTCCAAGCGAATATGCTGCATACACTGATTGATCACCCGCTCCGGCGGAGCAAACTCGTTAAAGGAAAACCCCTGCTGCTCCCAGAAGGATGCCGGTGGAAACTCAGCAGGAACCTCTCCCGGGTAGAGAATGACCTGCTTGCCATCCTCCAGCCGCCTGCCCTTGAGGGCCGGAATGGCCTCTCCCTGTTCTCGCTGCATCCCGGGCTCTGTGGCCTGAATCGATGCCAGTGCCATACACTCCATCTTGATCCCCTCAAACTGCGCCTGCTGATACCCCTGACGCACCAGGTGCTGAAGCAAGGAAACCAGGTTTGCATGTTGATCCGGAGTGATATGATCGGCCTTGGTGGCGGCAAACAGCACCCTGTCTATCCTGGGAGCAAACAGTCGGCGCCACCAGTTACTCTTGCCGTAGGCAAAACTTTTCATGATCTGCGCCAAAGCTCGCTGCAGCTCCAGGCAATGAGTCATCCCATGGTTTAACGGTGCCAAACAGTCAACCAGGATGATCTGCCGGTCAATTTGCGAGAAATGCTGACGATAAAAGCCTTTCACTATGTGTTGCTTATAATGCTCAAAACGCTCTTCGAGCAAGCGATACAAGCTGCCTTCCCGCCGCGGATCGCTTGGGATCTCCCACAGCCAGGGAATAAACTGCAGCACCGGGGCCCCGGCATACTCCCCCGGCAAAATAAAGCGACCGGGCTGAACCAGTTGATGCCCCAACACACTACGGCAGTGATGCAGGTAGTCGGTATAGGCCTGTACCACAGCAGTGAGCTGGTTTTCATCCAGGCTCTCAGCCCCCCTGAGCTGCTCTCCCAAGCTCAGCCACTCGCTAGCGGCGGACTTAAGCTCAGGATCCCCCTCAAGCTGCTGGCGAACCTCCTCGCTCCAGCCGGTATAATCCAGATCAAGCAGGGGTAGATCCAGCAGCCACTCTCCGGGGTAATCCACCAGCTCCAGGTAGAGGGTCGCCGTATCGCTCAGGGTTCGGGCCACCCGTCCCCTGGGTCGGTAACGCAGTTCCAGACGTATCTCACTCACCCCCTGGGTCGGACTCGGCCAGAGAGGAGGCTCTGCGGTGAGGGCGCTCATCCCCCGGCATAGTCAAAAGTGGGAATATGGTGATTGAGCTGCGGTACTCTCTGGCATCCGAGGATCCGCCCCTGGCGGGCGATCTGCCACAGTGGCATCACAGACTCGGTGCCTGCGTTTTCAAGTTGGTGGATGAGTGCGGTAATAAAGGCGGTTTTACCGCTACGGCTTAGCCCGGTCACCGCCAATCGCAACGAGCGATCCAGCCCCCGCTGCATCCAATTCTGGCCATTTTGTTGCCAACGGCTCAGAGTATTTGAAACTTTTCCCATAACGCTCCTCTAACCTCCCGGGAGTATGGCTATGACATCAGAGCTTATCTCAAAGCTGATGAAGAAACATCCCCCGACCCACCAGGAAGTCCCCAAAGGAAGCCTTACCTCTGAGCTATACTGACTAAAAAGCAACCCAGCATAGGCCATGCTTCATGGGTAATCACCAGCGTCCGGGGCTATCGATGAAGAGAGCATCGATAACAGCATCACAGAGCTTTCCCCCGCTCCTGACAATCGCACTCCTGTTCATCTTGCTCCCACAACTAAGCCAGGCAAGCCTGGTGCGAATCTGTGATGATAATGCCGAGTGGCCCCCCTACACCTATTACCAAAGAGATGCTGGCAAGATAGACAAAGAGAAGCTCAGCGGGGCAACGGTCGAGCTGATGGAAGAGGTGTTCAAGGAGATCAATCTTGAGTTCAAAATTGATCTCATCCCCTGGAAGCGCTGCCTCAAAGAGGTAGAGAGCTTTGATGTCTCCAAAAAATATGAGGTAGTGATCAACGGCAGTTTCAATCAACAGCGCCATCAATTCTATTATTTCTCCCACCCTCTCTATAAAACCCATTCTGGGATTT
The DNA here is from genome assembly GCF_003072645.1 of Dongshaea marina. Lineage (NCBI taxonomy): Bacteria > Pseudomonadati > Pseudomonadota > Gammaproteobacteria > Aeromonadales > Aeromonadaceae > Dongshaea > Dongshaea marina. The sequence continues at coordinate 1,527,085 of NZ_CP028897.1, read as the reverse complement.
TTTACTCCGCCAAGAAATTCTCCGGGCGGGTACCTATCCATAATGTCAGGGATCTCAACCAGTATCGCTTGTTTGGGATCTCAGGCTATAACTACAGCCCCTTTATTGAAGCCGGTGTTACCAGAAAAATTCACACCCCGGTCAAGAATAATAGCCAGGCCTTTAAGCTGCTCGAGCAAAACAGATATGACTTTTTCCTGAGCTCGGTAGAGCCTGTCTACGGCAGCCACGCCATCATGGAGCATCCGATCCCGGACTCAATCAAGAGTGCCCTGGTACCCGGGATCAAGTCCTTCACCTTTTACCTTATGATCTCTAAAACGTCCCCACGCGCCTATGAGCTATCCACCCGGATCAATCACGCCCTGGTCAAACTTAAGGAAAATGGCACCGCAGAAAAGATCTTCAAAAAGTACCTGCCTGGCGGCTCAGGCCTTTAGTCTCATTCAGTCCCCCGCCCTTAACTCTTCACAGACCTGGATCAAAAAAGCTCCGCCGAGTGCGGAGCTTTTGTATTAAAAGCGAAGGTGAATAGAAGAGTTATTTCACAGGTGAAGTCTCAATTCGGGTCACCTCATCCACCTGGGTATCGATATGGGACTCATCCTGAAATACCGCCAGATCCATCTGCTTTTCAGACTTGGCGACCACACAGGTGACCATACAGTCCCCGGTCACATTGACCGCGGTACGGGTCATATCCAGCAGACGATCCACCCCAATGATCAGTGCGATCCCCTCTACCGGCAGACCGACCTGCTGCAATACCATCGCCAGCATGATGAGACCCGCTCCGGGAACCCCTGCGGTTCCAACAGAGGCCAGTGTCGCCGTCAGGATCACCATCAGATAATCCCCGAGATGCAGATCGACCCCATACACGGTGGCGATAAATACGGTCGCCACCCCCTGCATGATGGCGGTTCCATCCATATTCACCGTCGCCCCCAGCGGCACGGTAAAGGAAGCTACCTGGTTTTTGACCCCCATCTTATTCATCACAGTATTTAACGAGACGGGAATGGTGGCCCCGGAAGAGGCGGTCGAGAAGGCAAACATCACCACGTCGCGCATCTTTTTAAGGAAGATCCTTGGGCTCAACCCGGATAGCAGCTTGAGCAAAATCGGGTAGGTTCCAAGTCCTTGCAGCAGCAACACCAGGATCACGGTCGCAAAATAGAGTGCCAGGCTGGAGATCGCCTCAAAGCCGATGCCATAAAAGAGCTTGGCCAGCAGGCAGAACACACCGTAAGGAGCGATATACATCAGCATCATCAAAAGCTTCATTATGACTTTGTTGAGATCATTAAACAGGCTGGAGATCCGCTCGCCAGACTTACCACACAGCGAGATGGCGATACCAAACAGGATGGCAAACAGTATGATCTGCAACATCTTGGCTTCGGTGAACGCCTTAAAGGGGTTGGTGGGAACAATATCAATCAATACATCGGAGAGGGTCGGTGCCTGCTTTACATTAAACACCGCATTGGAGGTCAGGTGAATGCCACTTCCGGGCTGGATCAGCAGCGCCACCATAATCGCCAGGGCTACCGCGATCGCCGTGGTAGTCAGGTAAAAGGCCAGAGTCTTGCCCCCCATCCGTCCCAAACTGCGAGTATCTTTGAGGCTACTGGTACCACATACCAAAGAGACAAACACCAGGGGAACCACCAGCATCTTCAAACTGGCGATGAATATTTTACCACCTATGTTGAACACGCCCTCGGTCAGATAGTTCTCAACATAGAGGTTGTCCGGCCACAGATAGCGCAAGCCGATTCCAACAACAATACCGGCAATCATGCCAAATAGGATCCGCTTGGTCAGGTCGCCCTGCCCCTGTTTTAGCTCCATTATATTGCTCCTTGTTGACCACGGAAGCGACCGAGCAGCCGATCACTTCTCGCCGAAAACAAAAAGGTTTATCACGAAACCGATAGCCTCGACAAATAATTTGTCACATAAATGCAACACAACTGAGTCCTTTTTTCTTCGGAAACTATTGATTATTTATTCACTTATCCCGGGTAATGAAAGCTTAGATATTCAGGAATGGCGGGGGTTGAACAGGGATGCCTATTCACAATGAGCGAGCATTTCAGAGGCTGATTTCAGCGCTTAAAAAAATTTCAGGGGTAGACCAGATCCTAGGGGTTTTTATGGACATTTAGGAACGAGCCGAAGTAAAAGGGGAGCAATCGAGCCTCCCCTTTCGGTTGGGAAAATGCTCTAGCTCGCCGATAAGCGTCGCAGCACATTGGCCAGCAAAATGATCCGTGGCTCAATCGAGTCAAGAATCAGGTACTCCTTATCACTGTGAAACCCTGCGCCCAACGGGCCGAAACCATCCAGGGTCGGGGTACCGATCGCCGCGGTGAAGTTACCATCCGAGCCACCACCGGCATCCTCCCAGCCATAGCTGAGCCCAAGCTTGTCGGCCTCGTCACTCACCAGTGCAATCAAGCTCTGGGTATCTGAGGTCGGACGCATCGAGGGCTTGAATGCCAGGCGATTGACCCTCACCCGGGCTCCTTTCTCGAACGGAGTCTCGGCCATCTTTTGCAGCCGCTGGTGAATCACATCGGCCTCATCGGTATCCCAAAAACGCAGATCGACGATCGCCTTTGCATACTCGGGCACCACATTAACCGCAACGCCCCCCTCAATCACCCCCACATTAAGGGTGGTGCCGGTTTCAAGGTTAACCATCTCTTTGATCGCCAGTGACCACTGCGCCAGTTCATAGATGGCAGAAACCCCTTCGGCCAGTGCACTGCCCGCATGGGAGGCAACCCCGTGAAACTCCAGCTCGTATTTCGCGTTACCCTTGCGCGAACGAATGAGGTTTCCGCAAGCACGGGCGGCCTCACACACCAACACCTGACGGCTCTTACGAGCGATCCCCTCCAGCCAATTTCTGGAATAGACTGAGCCTATCTCCTCGTCACAGTTAAGGGTGATGACGATCGACAAACGCTCGCGCTCGGTCTCGCTCAGGGAGCTAAGAGCATACCAGGCACTCAGGATCCCGGACTTCATATCGCTGACCCCGGGACCATAGGCCTTCTTTGCATCGGTCGTCATCGGCCGGCTGGCAACGGTTCCCTCGGGAAACACAGTGTCCATGTGGCCACACAGCATCACATCATACTCGGTGGCCCCGGGCTTGTTGGTGATCTCAAGACAGGGGCCCGCCTTGTCATCAAACTGGTGGCGGGTGACCGCAAAGCCCAGCTCCTCAAAAAGCGGGGTTAACAGGTTCGCCACCTGGGCGATCCCTTCAGGACTGTGGCTGCCACAGTCGATATTCACCAGTTGTTCTAACTGCTTAAGATAGCGATTGAGCTCAAGACCTTGCTCCATCGGGTGCTCCTTTACCTTATTTAGATGTAAGTTCCCGGGCTGTGCGCTGAGGATGATCAGGATCAGTAGGCCACCCCGGGCCTAAAATGAAAAGGCCCGCAAGCAAGGCGGGCCGGATCTTGGTGATAACTTAGGTTGGGATCATCACCTGGGTTGCGATAATCACCACCAACAAACCTACCAGTACGGGGACCAGGGTTCGTTTCACCACTTCAAAGGGAGAGATCTTGGCCATCCCGGAACAGGCGACCACCACACCGGAAACCGGCGAGATGGTTCGTCCCAGATTCGAGGCCTGTAGCATGGGGATCACCAAGTAAGCTGGGTTAATCCCCATCTTGGCCGCAAGGCTTGGGATCAACTCGACAAAGGCATAGAAAGGCGCGTTGCCGGAGCCGGTCGTGATCGCCGCCAAGGTGGTGATCACCACCAGTAGCAGCATCATGATGATCCCGGCAGAGCCCGCCGAGCTCGCCAGATCCAGCAGATTATTGATAAAGCCCACCGACTTAAGGCCCTGGGCGAATACCCCGGCTGCAACCAGTAGCATCACTACAGTGGCAAAGGCATCAGCCATCCCCCGGTATACCACATCCAGACCATCAAATACCGAGGTGGAGTCGCGGTGGCGAATCAACTCAATAATCGCCGTGATAAAGAGACAGATCACCAAAATGGTAATGATCTGCAGCTTTGGAAAAATGGAGCCGTTAAACAGCAGCACCCCGACAATCGGGAAAAAGGGCAAAACACAGTAAAACTTCGGCGCATTGACCTCCAGCTCACTCACGTCGAGTCGCTCATGGATAATCCCCTCTTTCTTATCCAGATAGCGCTGCCAGAAGAAGTGAGCAATCGCCATGCAGACGATCGCCATGATGGAGATAGGCAGGGTCAGCTTAAAGGCAAAATCGATGAGCTCCATCCCGGAGGATGCCGCTGCCACCACCACATCACCTGAGGTCGGGGAAAGAATAATCGCTGCCGGCGAGGCACAGATCGCTGCCGCCGCTTCCCGGCTGATCCCCATATTAACCATCAGCGGGAACAGGGTTGCCATCAACAACACTCCGAGGCCGGTGGCCGATGACACCGCCAGAGACATCAGGCAGGCAATAAAATAAACCGCAACCATCAGGATATAGGGTGATTTGATATATTTCAGAGGCTTGGAGGCCATCTTAACCACCATATCATTGGCACCGATCTTGGTCATATAGGCCGCAAACCCGCACAGCACCATGATCATCATACCCAGGCCGCCGCCGCGGCTGGATAACAGGAACTTGATGTACTCAAAGATATCCGTTATTCGGCTGCCGGTTGAGGTAACGCTCGCGGGTAACACATCCTTGCCCATCAGCGCGGTAATCGCCAGCAGGACAACACCACCGCTTAACAGCATGCCGGTGGCGGAATATCCTTTAAATATCGCCCTCCCGACCACGGCGATCACCACGACGCCGATCAATAAAACTAACATTAAAACTTCCTTTCAAATGACAGCATGATTCATAAGGCCGAATAAATTACCACAGGGCCTTTAAAAGCGCTCATACAAATCTCTTATCACGGGATTAAGATCACTTAACACAGAGGATTATTAAGCGTATCCATTATTCTTAAATTAAAATGCGAATTATTTTTATTTAGATCTTTAAAAGGTGGGAGGAGATGTATTCGAAATGTCACCCTCCCCATGTTTTATAGTCCTACGGACGAATGATTTGCAGCTTCACCGCATAACCCGAGTCACCGGGCGGGTGAGTGACTTTTCTGCCGAGAAAAGTAACCAAAAGCTCTCTACGCGTGATGTATTTATCATCCCTGATAAATTTCCCCAGCTCGACGATAACCATCCGTGGCCATCCTCCCAGCTCGGCATCCTGCCTCCCGTTTCATTGCTAAAAAGCAATTACTGCGTATTATCGCGATGGCGATCACCGAATAATATGATGTCGATCACCTCAACATCCCGTCTCACAGACTGGGTTATTTTTTACCCTGAGTGATCGGCATCCGTCAACTCTGCGGTGATTTTTCTCATCGATTCTCCGCATAATTCTACACGGATCGCTCCATGAACCAGACGATCCAGGATCGCATCCGCATGGGTTGATTCACCGATCATTGTGTGCCAGTGCTCCAGCGGAAGCTGGCTGCCGATCAGTGTGGCTCCGTGACCATGGCGAGCATCGATTAACTCCAGTAGATCGCTACGCTGAAGCGCATTCAGCGACTCCAGTCCCCAGTCATCGAGGATCAGAAGCGGCGTGTTTCTCAACTGAACCATCAGCTTTCGATAGCTGCCATCAGCCTGAGCCAGCTGCAGTTGCTCCAGCAGCTCTTTAAACCGGAAGTAGCGAACCCCGAGTCCCTGCAGACAGAAGTGATGGCCCAGGGCGCAGGCCAGATAGGTTTTCCCGCACCCGGTCGCCCCGGTCAGGATCAGAGTCTGCCCCAGGCTAAGCCAGTATCCCTCTGCCAGTGAGCGGATCTGGGCTCTATGCAAGCCGCGATCACTTCGATAATCCAGTTGCTCCAGATTTGCCTGCAGCCGGAATCGGGCCTGCTTGATAAGGCGCTCGATCCGCCGCTGAGACCGATCCGTCAGCTCCTGCTCCAGCAGCAGGCTGAGTCGCTCTTCGAACCCGAGTTCCTGGTAGTGCCCGGGTTGCTGATGTTGCCTTTCCAGGGCATCCCGGATACCACTTAGTTTCAGCTCCCGAAGTTGCTGTTTGAGTTGTTCTGTCATCTTTGATCCTTAGTGATAGTAGCCTGAGCCACGGATATTGAGGTGAGTGAGCTCCGCCAGACGATCCGGCTGAGTTTCGGGCAGTGGCTGGCCATCCAGCCCCTTTTCCAGGATGGAGCGGATCCCTTTCTGATAGTAAACGCCCGTTCGGTCTGCTCGCTGGCAGGCCGCTTCTAAGCGGGGGCGTCCATATCGCTTTTCCAGGTTGAGGATCCCAAGGCTGGCCCGATATCCAAGCTCCGGGTGGGACTTTCGGTAGAGCAGCTGTTTGATCACCGCAAGCGTGGAGGGGCCTATCTCCTGAGCCCAGTTCAGAAAGCGTCCCGGGGTCCATTGCATCTGCTTTTGGTGTGCGACCGGCATATGATCGGGGTGGGTGGTTTGCCCTCCCTGCTGATAGCTGCGTGGATGTGTCGCGACACAGCGACCACCATGATAGATCCGTACCAGGTTGTCGCAGATATGCGCTTCAAGCTTGCGTTTGAGCAGGGTATAGGGAACCGAGTAGTAGTGCTTGTCGAGCTCGATGTGATAGTCGATATGAACCCGAACCGCCTTCACCCGGGTGAACTGATAGGGGTTTTGAGGCAGCGATTTGAGCACCGGTTTGTCTAGCAATTCAAACTGTGATTTACGGCTTCCCGGCAGCTTCTTGAACGGGCGATTGTTCAACTCGGTGAGCAGAGCCCCGATCCGCTGGTTTAGCTGAGCCAGACTGAAGAAGGTCTCATGGCGCAGTTTTGCCAGGATCCAGCGCTCAACGATCTGCACGCCCACCTCAGCCTTGGCTTTATCTTTGGGCTTGTAAGGACGGGCAGGAAGCACTGCAACACCATAGTGTGCAGCCAGCTGCTGATAGGTAGGATTGAGATCTGGCTCGTAGCGACACGCTCTACTGACTCCGCTTTTGAGATTATCCGGAACGATCATCTCTGGTACTCCCCCAGAAATTCGAAGGCCCGTTTATGGCTCATCACCCAGTCTTCCAGCCCCTGACTCAAGGTTGCATCGGCGTAGGTGTAGCTGGATGCACCCATCACAGCGACAAAGATCTGAGCCCGACGCTCCTCCCCAGTCCTCGGATCCACGATGGGCACGGTTGGACCGCAGTAATCAACAAACAGTTTTTCACCGGCTTTATGGCTCTGACGCATTGAGGGAGACTGGCATTTACGCCACTCACGATAACGCATGCAGTAATGGTTATAGCTGTAGTGGTTCTTGGGATGTCGCTCAGCATACTCCTCCCACAGGAGTTGTAGCGTCATCCCTTTGCGTCTGAGCTCCTGATGGGCCACGGCCCAATCCGGCAGAGGAGGTGTCTGACGAACCGTGATCCGGGTCTCAAGGAACTCACGGCGCAGCCGCTCTTCATCCCACTCAGCAGGCAGAGGCCATTGGCATAGCCCCATCTGTTGGGCCCTTTTGCAGTAATTGGACACAGTCGACGGAGACACAGACAGGCTGCTTGCGATCTGGCGGTGACTCAGGCCGCCTTGGTACTTGAGTCTGAGGATCTCTTTGAGTTTTCGCATGGTGATATGCACCGTTGGCATGGCTGGCTCTCCGCTCGAGGTCAAACAGAGAGCATAGCCGGTTAAAAAAACACCTGCGAAACGGGAGTTGAAATGAATAACATTTCGGTCGGGACTGCATAATATTCATGCCGATCACCCAATAATATAAAACTCAAAAGTGATCGCCATCGATATTATTGAGCGATCGCGATCGATATTATTCAGTGATCGCTATCGATCTTATTGGGTGATCGCGATGGACCAAAAAACGCACAATTACACCCTATCTCGCGTTACGTTGTTCTGGGAGCAACTTCACCCTTCCGCAGAGCTACGCCTCTCGGCATCTTTCCTCGAAGAGATAAGCTCTTAATAATTACATTAGACTCAAGCTATAGCAGTCATCGATTTGTCGCCTTAGCTAATAAAAGGTTTGAATTTAGAAAAGATTTCAATACAGACAAGGAGTAACTGAAAAGCAGGAGGGCTATAGCCCTCCTGCTAAACTTTTTATTCTGCTTGGTGTGTATCTTTACTCTTCAAAGCAGACAGAGTCTTTAAAATTTTTACAGTCGAATTTATACAGGTCGTGAAGATCCTCTGTGTAAGTTGCTTCTTTGGCTATCGCCGGAGGTAGCGTCAGTCCCCATTTTTTAAGCTGAGTGCGACTGAAGATATACTCTCCTTCGTTGTAATATACATTCTTGATTTTCTCGGGAGGAATATGGTCATCAAGGATCTTTTTGACTATCACAGCAGCAGCCTTACCGTGATTAATTCCTGAGATGACCCACCCGCCGGTTGACAGCCCAGGGCCAATTGAGTCTTCATAAAAGTTGAAGAATGGAACGGGGGAGTGTTTAGCCATCCAGCGAATCACTCCAGGCTCTGGCTCTACATATTTGCCATCTTTGTCATGCAAGATGTAGCGAGAGTCAAATAGAATTGCGTCATATCCATCTTTTTTGGCAGATAAAACAGCTTTCTGCCATGCTTCCCAGGTTGTGGCAACCTTGAGTACAGCCGTAGCCTTGCCCATCTTGATCGACTCTTTACCCGCAAAGGCTTTACCCAGGTTGGTAACTACAGCGGTTCCCTTAACTGGAGAGTCATTGAGTACCAATATTTTTTGGGTACCAGCAGGTAAGATTTTTGCGATATTTTTCATGGCCCGAATATAGATAGGTCTTTCCAGAACACCGGTGAAATTGGTTGGCAAATTCTGGCCGATAAGTTTACGTGGGTTATTATTGATCCCCAGATACACCACAGGAACAGTATTTGCAAAACGCATCGCCATCACTTTAAGTGCAACATCATCTCCCAAAATAACCAGCTTTGGATTTTTACTCTCATAAAGCTTCCAGGCTTCATCGGCATGCTGTTTGAGTTGCTCAGGGCTGCTGCGCATCGCATCAAGGTCGATACGGATCAGGTTGTATTTATCCCCTAATTGATCCTCAAGTCCCTTCTCCCATAAGCGATCCCAGAGAATATCGTGCCAGCTGTGGATCACCAGGATGTTTGGCTTTTCTGCAGCCTGAAGAGCCGGAGTAAACAGTGTGCTCAGGGCTAGGAGCAGAAAACTGAGAAATAGTTTTCTATGCAGCAATCTATAAATCATCATATTTTATTCTCCAATAAATCATGATGTGAATTTGTCATTCACAAGTATCCATCTCGTGATCTTGGTTATTCATCGAAACAGAGCGACTCCTTATAATTGTCACAGTTAAACCGGTACAGCTGATGTAGATCCTCTGTATAAGTTGCTTCCTTAGCGATATCCGGTGGCAGTGTCAGTCCCCATCGCTTGAGCTGGGTTCGACTAAATATATACTCACCTTCGTTGTAATAGATGGGTTTTATTTTTTCAGGTGGGATGTGCTCATCCAGGATTTTTTTAACCATCTTAGCAGCGGCGACTCCAAGGTTGATCCCCGAAAGTACCCAGCCCCCGGTTGATAACCCTGGACCAATTGAGTCCTCATAGAAGTTGAAGATTGGAACCGGTGAGTGTTTTGCCATCCAGCGGATCACCCCGGGCTCGGGCTCCACATAACGGCCTGTTTTGTCACGAAGCAGATAACGTGAATCAAAAAAGATCGCCTGATAGCCATTTGACTTGGAATCTAAAACCGCCTGTTGCCAAGTTTCCCAGGTTGGTGCGATTTTCAGATCGATTCGGATATCTCCAATTTTGACACTGTTTGTATCCTTAAAGACCTTGGTTAGATCGGTGACTATATTATCTGAGCTAAATGCTGACTCGTGGAGAAACAGTACCTTTTGGGTCCCTGGAGGTAAGACTCTCACAAGAAGGTGCAGGGCACGCAGATAGATGGGTCTTTCCATCACTCCGGTGATATTGCTGGGCAGGTTATCATTGACCAGGGTCCGTGGGTTGTGGTTGATCCCAAGATAGACAACCGGAACCTGATACGCAAAGCGCACTCCCATCTCCTTGAGCGCAGCATCATCCCCCAGAATAACCAGTTTGGGCTTACTGCTCTTATATAGCTCCCAGGCTTGTTCGGCGTGTTGCTTAAGCTGCTCAGGGGAGCTTCGCATCGCATCAAGGTCAAAACGGATCAGCTTGTACCTGTCTCCCAGTTGGTCCTCAAGTCCTTTCTCCCACAGACGATCCCAGAGAATATCGTGCCAGCTGTGAATCACCAAAATGGCCGGTTTTTCACTGGCTGTAAGAGTCGGAGAGCAAATAAAGCTCATAAAGAGCAGTAGAAGATAATGGAAATGTTTAGGCTTCGTTATCGGGCCGATAAGCATATCTATATCCTCTGCTCCGGTGGATGGGGTTCGGGATCCGCGCAGGGTTTCAGAGAGGGGATGAAAAGAATCAGATGGAAGCCATCTGCACACTGTAAGTCTAACTCGACCCGTCCTTTTAATTTATGAGTGACCTGGTTATACAGGATACTCATGCCTAAGCCGGAACTTCCCTGACCCCGAGCTGTGGTATAGAAGGGCTCGAACACCCGCTCTGCATCAGATGGATTCAACCCACGCCCATTGTCATGATAATCCAGAACGAGCTCATTATGCTCAGATAGGGTTGCCTTAATTGTTATTTCCGGTGAGCGGCCCCCCCAATCTACATCGTTAAAACCATGCTGAATACTGTTGGAAACCAAGTTAGTGATTATCTGTGCCAGAGAGCCTGGACATGAGTGGATGTTAATTCTCTGCTCACACTCAAAATGGAGGGCTATCGGCTCCGGATACTGCTTTATGAGAGGAGAGACACTCACCATGATATCTTGCAGATAATTGTGGACATTGAAAATACATTCAATCTCGGATGACTCATCAACTGAGATACGCTTGAAGCTTTGGATCAGCTGTGCTGCCCGTGAGAGATTAAGCGTTAGCATCTTAGAAGCTTCCTGGCTGGTGTTGATAATTTTATCCAGCTGAGATCGCTTGATGTTATTGGAATGAATGTGCTCCTCAAGCTCCTCGATGCTTTCGGACAATAGGGTATTGGCAGAAACACTGATCCCCAAGGGGGTATTGATCTCGTGAGCAACGCCAGCAGTTAACTGACCCAGTGCTGCCATTTTTTCGTTTTCAACCAGCTGCTTCTGAGTTTTTTTCAGACTTTTTAGTGAGTCATTCAGCTCTTTGGTTCTTTCCTCGACAAGCTTCTCCAGTTTCTTGTTCCACTCGCGTACTTCCATCTCGGCTCTGTTTTTCTCCTCCATAGTTTGTGACAGCCTGCTCTGCATCTTCTGAATTCCCATCACCAGGATATCTAAGGCATCTCTTCTTCCTTTATGGGAGCGGTTGATGTCCAGTGGCAGACAGAAATCATCGAGCCGGACTCTGAACGCCCAGTCTGATAATTTTTTAAGATAACGGATCACCATCCAATCGATTAGAAGCAGGATGCATAGAGACATAAAAAACGTTTTGACGGTTTGAGTAATGATAATTAACCTCAGATCTGCATAAGCGCTTCCTTTTCAAGCCGAGACATTCGGATGCTCGGCTTCTTTTCCTGGAAGGTATATGCAATGAGGCCAGCAAGGAGATTCACCATAAAGCTGACGCAGCTACGATGCCGTGAGTGTTCTATCTGAGAGATGTTCTTCAGCTGATCAAAGACGGTTTCAATGATGAAGCGTTTGCGAAGCATCAGCTTATCCCATAGCCGCATCAACTTTGGTTTCATATTCTTCCTGATGCTGGTAATTAATGTGACCCCTTGGTCTGCCAGCTCTTCTGCAAGTGGTCCTGAAATATAGCCTTTATCTCCATAGAGTGAACCCCAGAGCTGCTCGCACATTTCAGGAAGAGGAGTTCTGTCATCAACATTGGCTGGGGTTAATTTGACCGAGATAACACCACCTTGATCATTGATGATAAGGTGCAATTTAAATCCATAAAACCACCCCATGGTTCCTTTGCCACGCTTGGCAGCACCTTGAAATACTTGATGTCGAGGGATGCGAAGGTTATGGCAAACCTGAAGTTTTGTTGAGTCGACGAATGCAATCCCAGTAGGTTTTGCTTGTCTGTGGGTGAAATAGGAGCACAAAGGGACAAGGGTCGTTTGCATCAATTTCAACATCCGGGTGTAACTCACCAGGCCGGGGAACTCGCTTTTCCAGTACTTACATACGAACTGAAGATAATAGGATTTAAAGTCTCGGAATCCCAAGCGATGGAATGCGATGACGATGGTCATCACTTCACTGACAGCCAGGCGAGAGGGTCTGTTCCGCTGCTTCACACCTAAGGAGATCTGCTGTTTTTGCCAAGCGGGTAGAAAGACCTGACAGAAATCATCGACATCAACGAAAATAGCTTCTAAATTGATCATGCCCAAGCTCCTTGGCGATTGATGGTTCTGGACAAACGATCAGATCGCAGCTTGGGCTTTTAGTTCCCCTCTTATGCGCAGCTCAGGTTAATTATGACCAGCTTGGATAGTAGCTGCTTATAGATCCCTGTCAGGCTGGCGGTGATGTTGAGCTGCCCAATCTTGACCTGTTGGCCATCTTTTTTGGTATGGATAATAGGGTAGTGCCGATGGATGGCATTGATAACTGCAGATGTTCCCAGCTCCAGGAAAAGGTGATTATAGCTGTCGCGGATCTCAATATATTCGATATTGGGTTGAGTGATCACTCCCCCGAGTATACTTTTGAGGACCTTACCATCCATATTCCACATCGCTACATTAATAGAGGGGAGTGTAACGACTGAGACCTCATTGAGTGAGTGATCCAGTACACTTCGTGACTCACGGTAATCGGTATAAAGCTGTGCCACAGTAGCCAAAAAAGCGAAAAAAAAGCTCAGAGCCAGAATCCATACCAGCAGCTTTTGTGACAGGGGATCTTTATGTCTGAATAGCCTGAGGATCATCGTTTATCCTCCGCAGACATCACCTTGCTACCACTCTTATGGTGGAGTGCGTACCACATACGAACTTCCCTGTTCTTCAGATTGAGTTATATATCTCTACTTAAACATAGCAGGGCTGTACTGAATAAGGGCTCGATGCCCGAGAACTGTCTTTTGCCCGCCGCCACTCGGCAGCGACATCTGTGCCAAAGGCACAAACAAGCAGTCCCAGGGCAGACACTCCAGCTCTACTATCAGCAGTAACCAACCATAAAAAATCCAAATCGTAGAACGGGTTTTATTGTTCCCCGTGAGCGAGCATTGGGTGAAAACGCGGAAGTTATTTTTGTTTCTTCTCGAGGCAGGATGCCGAGCCACGCAGGTCGATGGTTGAACCCATCGTGCGGAGTGAGCTTTTGATTACTTTTGGCGGCACAAAAGTAATGTGCTGCCGGCACACCGGCAAATACTGCGTAGCAGTAATAGTCTATCCGCAGGATAAAAATGAAGAGAATTCAGCGAGATCCGGGGCACTGGAGGATTGTTAAGGAGGGAGGCGTTCTCTCCTTAACCCGCAATCCGCGGCCGGACGCCTGTGCCAAAGGCACAAACAAGCAGTCCCAGGGCAGACTCTCCAGCTCTACTACCAGAAATAACCAACCATAAAAAAGCCAAATCGTAGAACGGGTTTATTGTTCCCCGTGATCGAGCATTGGGTGAAAACGCGGAAGTTATTTTTGTTTCTTCTCGAGGCAGGATGCCAAGCCACGCAGGTCGATGGTTGGACCCATCGTTCGGAGTGAGCTTTTGATTACTTTTGGCGGAACAAAAGTAATGTGCTGCCGGCACCCCGGCAAATACTGCGTAGCAGTAATAGTCTATCCGCAGAATAAAAATGAAGAGAATTCAGCGAGATCCGGGGCGCAGGAGGATTGTTAAGGAGGGAGGCGCGCTCTCCTTAACCCGCAGCCGATCGGCAGCGGCATCTGTGCCAAAGGCACAAGCGAGCAGCTCGCCATCACTCCTTGACCTTCCAGCCGGTGGAAGGATTAAGCTGAAATGACTCCATGCACAAAATTAGCTGGAGTACCTGGTCTGAACATGGATTAACAAGGAGCTTGGTATGAAGCAAATATTTATCGGTACGCTGTTGTTCGTCTGGTCATTTGCAACCTTGGCATCTCAAACGGTCGATGTGTATAAAGACCCGACCTGAGGCTGTTGTCGTGGGTGGTCTACCTACATGAAAGAGAACGGATTTAAAGTGACTGAGCACGATCTCTCATACAAAGCGCTCAACCAGATGCTGAGCCAGATGAAAGTCCCCCGGAAGCTTAGTTCCTGCCACACTGCCATCGTTGATGGTTATATCGTAGAGGGGCATGTCCCGGTGCAATTTATCAAGAAATTACTCAGGGACAAGCCAGATATCGCTGGCATCGCGGTGCCCGGAATGCCAGCGGGGAGCCCTGGAATGGGAGGAGCTCCTGCAACACCTGCGGTCTGGAGTTTCACCAAACAGGGGGAGATCAAGGCTTTCAAAGAGTAGCGACAGGATCTTAGGGGTACGAGAAGGTGGGGCTCAGGGAGGATTGAAACCTGAGCCCCGACGTGAGCTTACATCATAAAAACTCACACTTTTAATCTTAGCAGCAAATCCAAGTCATGGAACCAATTGGCAACTTCCACAGCGTATCCCATGCCTCGATAATACAGAGCATCTATTTCTGATAGCAAGAGCCAAGCACCTGGATGCCCCTTCTAAGGTAATGATAAAAGACAGAGAAGAAAACATTAGAATATAATATCAAAAAAACTCCATCTTATTGATTGAACAAAAGAAAACTCACTCATGCAATTAATTAAATACTACAAGGCTATTTTTGAAAATATAGCGGGACTTTTTATAAGAAATAATCTAACATCCCTTCTCACAATAAAAATAAATACCATTTAATATACAATGTGAGCATTCAGGGAGTAAACATGAAGAGAATCATACTTTTCTTAATAGCTATTTTTATATTTTCAACGGCTCATGCAGATAAATATACAATCTATTGCAAGTCATTTTCAGATAGTCACCATGGCCAGTGTCAATTTAATGATGGGAATCCTGATAACTCAATCAACCTTATTACCCTATATGTCAAAATGATCTGCAATGGTGATGTAACCACTAGTCCAAAAGCTCATCAGTGGTGGGTTGACCCTGCTGTTGGCTCAACTCAAGTTTCTGTGGGGGGCCCGAATGACCCTAGCGGAGACGGTGGTTGTGGTAAGGCTGGCATAAATAATATTCATTTTGAATTATGGCAAAATGATGGAAAAGTCATGAAAACTAGTAAGGTATATGTACCGGGAAACCCTGAATATGTATATGGAAGCCATGCCTATATCTCTAACTGGAGTGAACCCAAGAAAAGAAGTTGCTGGCATATCGATGGTAATACTGGCTGTGCAAAAGTAGATTCCTACTGGAAATAGATCTAAAAGTTAAAACTAACCAAGCCCTAAAGATAAGTTGCTTCTCCTATTACGCTAAACGAATAAAAAACCAGCGAGAAGCCAACTGTATCACTGAAGATAGCCCCTAATCTTTCATGCCAAATTTCGGCACAGATAGAAGATGGGGCAATGAAACCCCATTTCTAAGATCTCAGAACTTATTTCTCTTGGTACCTGGCATAACTTTGCTGCGCCATCTCATCAAGCTGCTTGAGCTCCTGCCTGTCACAGAACTGTCGCCAGATCCGCTGTTGCCGGGCATAAAACTCCGCAGCCGACTTATGCTTGCGGTAGTTAGCATGTAACTCCGCCTGGGCACTGTGATGGGCGATCTCTTTCTCCCCGACCACCCCATGCTGATGGTCAATCGCCTGCTGCAGCCGCTCACGAAACAGCTGGTTATTATTCAGGGTCAGGGTGTTACAGCGCCCGGGTCTGAGGGCATATTCCTGATGATACTCCTGAAGCTGTACCAGGGTCCCCCTGGCCTGCTCCAGCTGCGCCCGCGCCGCCACTTCGCTCTGGCGCGCCTGGTCGAATTTCAGTTGTTGCAGCTGGGCCCATTGCCGAAGAGTTTGAAGCTTGCGTTTCAAGCCCCGGCCCCATCACACAACTGTTGCAGCCGATCCATCTGCTCACGGGTCTGGTCCATGCTGGAGCTTTCACTCACGCCCTGGCGCAGAAAGCTGGCAATCGGCTGCTGCATCTTCACAGCACGATCCAGCTCGGGATCCGCTCCCGGCTGGTATCCTCCCATGCCAATCAGATCGGCGGCCTGGCGATAGCGCGAATAGAGCCGCTTGTAGGTATGAACCTGCTCAAGCTGCTGTGCACTCACCAGATTAGGCATGACCCGGCTGATCGACTGCTCGAGATCGATGGCGGGATAGTGACCGGACTCTGCCAGTGCCCGGCTGAGCACCACATGGCCATCAAGGATCGCCCGGGCCGAATCGGCGATGGGATCCTGCTGATCGTCACCCTCGGCTAAAACCGTATAGAAAGCGGTGATCGAACCGCTTTCATCGATACCATTTCCGGCACGCTCAACCAAACGGGGTAACATGCTAAACACCGATGGCGGGTATCCTTTGGTTGCAGGAGGCTCACCAATCGCCAGCGCTATCTCGCGCTGAGCCATCGAATAACGGGTCAGGGAGTCCATCAGTAAGAGCACATCCTGCCCCCTGTCCCGATAATACTCCGCCACCCTGTGAGTGAGATCGGCGGCACGCAGCCGCATCACGGGGGAATCATCTGCCGGGGCGGCGATCACGACAGAGTTTGCCAATCCCTCCTCTCCCAGTGAGCGCTCGATAAACTCCCGGACCTCCCGTCCCCGTTCACCGATCAATCCCACCACTGTGATATCGGCCCTGGTATTACGGGTGAGCATCCCTAGTAGCACACTCTTACCCACACCCGAGCCTGCAAACATGCCGATCCGCTGCCCCTTGCCGACACTGAGCATGCCATCGATGACCCGCACCCCAACCTCCAGCGGCTGCTCTATGGGACGACGCAGCATAGGGTTAATTGGGTCCGTATGCAGGCTAACCTGCTCCCCCGTCCCCAGAGCTCCCTTACCATCGATGGGCTCCCCCAGTCCATTGATCACCCTTCCGAGCATCTGCGGACACAGGGTTACCCTGCCATCTCCCGGTCTGGGAAGGACCCGGTCTCCGGGACGAACTCCCTGGGCCCGAACCAGTGGCATCAGGTAAAAGGTTTGGCCGCTAAAGCCCACCACCTCAGCCTCGATGCGGCTCCCATCCTGACGCTCTATCCAGCAACTATGACCGACAGCAAGATCGCAGCCAACCGCCTCCAGGGCAAGTCCTACAGCCCGGGTCAGACGCCCGTAGAGACGGGCCTGTGGAATATCGCAAAGCTCCCGGGAGGCAAGTTGCAAGCGAGCCGATAGCTCATGCTCACTCATTGGCAGCCCTCATCACCACCTCCCGAACCCGGCTCATACACTCTTCGATACGTCGCTCCAACCGGGCATCTCCCTCGGCATGACGGGTTTGGACGATGCAGCCCCCGGGTTCAATCGAAGTATCTTCACAGAGCTGCCACCCCTCCACCTCCCGGGGATAACTCTGTTGCAGCAGCAACAGATCCTGAGGGTTCATCTGTATCCTTACCCCCTGATGTGGCTGTGGGAGCTGCTCCAGGGTCTGGTGGATGAGAGACAGGATCTGCTCGGGCTGCTCGGTCAACTCCCTTCCCAGGATCTGCCTCACCACCCTCTCTATCAACTCGCACAACTGAGCTTCATGCTGATGCTGGCGGGCTTGCTGAAGATGTCTGAGTTGATCCTGCAGGAGCTGTACGCTCTCAAGGAGGCTGCTCAGCTGCTGACGCCCGCATTCAACTCCCTGGCGTGCCCCCTGCTCATGACCCTGTTCAAATCCCCGGGATTCACCCTTTTCAAACCCCTCCTGATAGCCGCGCTGACGCGCTTCCTCAGCCCCCTGCATGAGCCCCTGCTGATAGCCCTCCTCAAAGCCTGAGACTTCGCTGGCTGGCGACTCCCGAAGCTCATCAGGAGCCTCAGACAAAGGAGACTCAACCGTTTCCGGAAAGGCAAAGGGGCGACAGGAATGCTGACAGCCCGAGATAATGACCGTGTCTTTTTTCATCTTTCCCCCGGCTAGAGCATCACTTCCTGATAGAGATCGAGCTCGATCTCACCGCTATCAGCCAGCTGGCGTAAAGTGCTCAAAACCTCACGCTGAGCACTCTCGACCACACTGCGTCGGGTCGCCCCCTGGATCTCCAGGGCCTCAGCGAGATATTGCGCAGCCCGATTCGGCAGGCTGCGATAGAGTCTTTTCAGCTGCTCATCATCGGCTCCCTTGAGGGCCTTAACCATCAGGTCCTGTGGCACCTCATCCAGCAGTCGCCTCAGGGTTACATCACTTTGATTGAGGAGCAGCTCAAAGGTCAGCATGGCATCTGCCAGCTGCTCTGCCAGTTCACCATTGGCAACACGCAATTGCTCCAGAACCGAGTGACTGCGCTCTGAGTCCATCCTGCCCAATAGGGCTGCCGCCTTATCCAGGCCATTGAGAGGGTAGGCCTGAGAGCTATCCAGCCCATCGACAAACAGCTCCAGCACCCGCTCCAGCTCCTGGAGGGTTTGAGGCTGGAGCTCCTTAAGATTCGCCAGACGATACAAGAGATCTTCGTGAGAATGTTCCGGAAGCAGTGACAGAACCTGCTGCCCCTTCTCTTCGGTGAGGCTTGCCAGCACCACAGCCTGCAACTGGGGTGCTCAGGTTCTAATAAACGCACCAGAGTGCCAGACTCAATCCAGTTCAATCGCATCAAACTCTGGGCGATATCCCCCTGGTACAGACTGCTCATCACATGCTCTGCCAGTGGCTCTCCCAGTGCCAGCCCAAGAGATTTTTGCAGATAACTGCGCGTCTGCAGGCTAACCCCGCTCTGCTCCTGATAGTCCAGGTAAAACTGCTCGACCGCCTCATTGACTCGCTCCTGGGAGATCCCATCAGCCCGCGCCATGGCGGCACTGAGCTGGTGAAGCTCCTCCTGCTCCAGGTGTTTGAACACCTCGGCCGTACACTCCTCCCCGAGGCTGAGCAGCAACACAGCCGCACCGTCAACACCCGGTGTAAGCTGGGGGCTTGGGTGATCCGCAGATCCTGTATCTGATTTACTTCATTGGCCATTTTCTTTCATCCACTGCCGGATCACCTGAGCCGCCCGCGCTGGATCATCTTCCGCCAGCCCCTTAAGTTGTCTTAACCTGCCATCCAAGCTGTTATCCAAAGGAGCAAGTTCACTAAACCTCGGCCCCTGGCTCGCCACAGTCTGAGCCGAGGCTCCATAACTGTCCATCGTTGAATCTCCCGGACGGGCCGGATCGACGCCTGCCGGTAACGCTTGCTCCATGACGCGGCGCTGTCCCAACATGGCCCGTGCCAGTGGCCCTCCCAGGATCACCAGCAACACCAGGGCCAGTAAGCCTGCGATCCCATACTTGAGGTAGTAGATCAGCATGGGATCCTGCCACCAACGACTATGATCCTGAAACGCCAGGGGTGCCTGGTGCTGAAATGGCAAAGCCTCAATAGTCAGGGCATCTCCCCGCTTGGGATCCAGTCCCACCGAGCTTGATACCAGCTGCCTGAGCTTTTTCAGATCCTTTGCATCAACCGCACGCTTCTCCTTAGGGTTCGCCGGGCTCCCCAAAGCCTGAGAGTTAACCAGGACCGCCACCGACAAACGGCTCACCTCACCGGGTTCACGGCTCAGCTTACTCACCGTCCTCCCCAGAGCATATTGACGCTTGGTCTGGGTGTGCCGATTCCCTCCCGTGTTATCCGACTGCTTGCTGGTTCGTGCCGGGCGATTGCTCAAAGAGCCCGGCACCCCGATCGCCCGCGCTCCATCAACGCTCTGATCCAGCTCGATATATTCACTGCTGATCTCTTTTTTATTGGGTTCATACTGTTCAGACATCTGCTCCAGAGCATCAAAGTTAACACTGGCATCAACCTGAACCTGAAAATTATTTGCGCCTAACACCGGACGTAAGATCTGGCTAATTTGTTCGATGTAGCGCTGCTGCAAAGAGGCGACATAACCAAGTTTACTGTTTGCCTGACCCATCACCTGTCCGGAATGATTGAGACCGGCACTGAGCACATGGCCAAACTGATCCTCAACAGATACATTTTGCGCCTTGAGATCCGGCACGGCGCCGGAAACCAGATTAATGATCGCCTCGACCTGCTCCGGATTTAGGCTCTCGCCGCCCTTTAACTCCACCAGTACTGCAGCCTTGGGATGACCATCCGCACGACCAACAAACTGATTCTCTCTTGGGATCCCAAGGTGGACAATGGCGTAGGAGACCGGCTGCAATGACATGATGGAGCGTGCCAGCTCCCCCTCAAGGGCGTGCCGATAGCGGATCCCCTCCACAAACTGAGTCGCCCCTATCTCCTGGGACTTATTGAGGATCTCCAGTCCCTGGGGCATTTTTGCTTTTACACCCGCTGCTGCCAGTTTGATCCGGGCACGGGCAAGCATCGAGCTGTCCACCAATACCCGACCGGTTTGCGGATCGATCCGATAGCCAATCCCGGTTTTATCCAGAACACTGAGGATCTGGCTTTCACTCACCGGCTGGTGTGCTCCATACAGGGGAACATAACTAACACTCTGGCTCCATAACCAGATCACCAGTAACAGAGCAACCAGGGCCGATGTCAGGATCATGATCCCCAACTGCACCCTTGCCTGCCTGAGCCAATCCAATGGCACTCCCCTGAGCTTTCCCTCTCCCGATAGAAGCTGCTGTACCAATCTCTTTGCCATAGGATCCTCTAAACAGGCATCTGCATCACTTCGTTATAGGCGCTTACCGCTTTGTTGCGCACCTGGATCAGCGCCATGAAGGATAGGCTTGCCTTCTGCGAAGCCAGCATGGCTCCCATCAAGTCATGACTCTGCCCCAAATCAACAGCATTCATCTTCTGCTCTGCAGACTGTTGCTGAGAGTCGATCTGCTGGATCGCCTGCTGCATCACACCACTAAATGAGGGAGTTCCGGCCACGGGCCGGGACGAATCCAGGGGAGAATTAAGCTCAAGCTGCAGGCTTTGAAGCTGGGAGCGCAAAGGATCAAATGACAGATTGGAATCACTCATAGAGAGCTCCTTGAATCAGTGAAACAATAGTTCATGAACATCTCTCCCTCAGGAAAGAGCTGGTACAGCGATGAGATCATTGATGTCGATCCCCTGCTGTTTCATCTTGGCCAACTTATAGCGCAGCGCCCGGGTGGTAACCCCGAGCTCTGCTGCGGCCTTGGTTCTGTGTCCATCAAAACGTCTCAGGACATCAATGACATGTTGAAACTCAAGGGATACCCGTGCAGAGGAAAGTGGCGGGCTTGCAGATTCAGAGATCTCTGGTCTCTGGGGTAACCGGGTAAGCCCAATCTGCGCATCAAAGCTCTCCGGGATATCTCCTGAGGAAGGATCAATGGGAAGCATCAGATCCTCAGCCTCAATCACCTCGCCATCACAGAGAATTAAGCTTCGTTGGATCACATTCTCCAGCTCCCGCACATTGCCGGGCCAACCATGAGCTGTCAGCAACCGACGAGCACTGCTGGTCAGACGAACGCTCGCCGTGATCCCCATCTGGCGGGCGTATCGTTCAATAAAAAACTCAGCCAGGGGGCCAATATCGGCACGCCGCTCTCGCAGCGGCTCCCAGGTCAGAGGGAATACATCGAGCCGGTAGTAGAGATCTTCACGAAACTCGCCCAAAGCAACTTTTCTCTTCAGATCCTGATTGGTCGCGGCGATCAATCGAATATCCAGCGCCATGGCGCGGCGCCCGCCCAAACGCTCGACCTCTCGCTCCTGAAGGACCCGCAACAGCTTAGCCTGTAATCCCAGGGGGAGCTCCGCAATCTCATCCAGAAAAAGTGTTCCCCCCTGAGCCTGCTCGAACTTACCGGCCCGGGCACTCAATGCCCCGGTGTAAGCGCCTTTTTCATGGCCAAACAACAAAGACTCAAGCATGCTTTCAGGAATTGCCGCGCAATTGATCGCGACAAAAGGGGCAGTGCTTCGCCCAGAGCTTTGGTGGATATACCGTGCCAAAACCTCTTTTCCCGAGCCACTCTCGGCACAAATCAGCACGGTCGCCTGAGTTCTGGCTACCCGTTGGGCCAACTGAAGTACCCGTCTGCTCTGCCAGGCATGAGCAATCACACTGTCAGCACACGGCTCCCGGGTAAACTGGCGATTCACTTGCTCAATAAATAGATCTTTACTCATCGGACAAAGCAGAAAATCTTCAGCTCCAAGATGCATCGCCTGAGCTGCCAATCCGACATCTGAGAAATGGATCAACACCAGAAAACGCGCCCCCGGAAAGCGCTGACGCAGAGTGGCAAACTGCCGGGCACAATCGGAGTCCATTCCCGATAAAGAGCACAGGACCAGGGCCGGAGAAAACGCGTCATCCGCCTCGATGCAGGAGAAGCTGCGCTCCCACAGGCAATCATATCCCGCCTGTTTCAGGGCCTCTCTATATGAGCGCCCCTGCCCCTGATGGGGCTCAATCAGTAAAAGCTGTTTACCCTGTGCAAAGGCCATCTTTACCCCACCGGTTTCTTGACAAGTCGCACCACCACCCGACGGTTACTCTCTGAGCCCCTCACAGAGTCGATGCTATCGCGCTCACCATGGGCTCTGACCTGCAACAACCCTGGCTTAACACCGGCCAGCAACAGCTCCTCCTCCACATGTTCGGCCCGGACCCGGGACAGTTGCAGATTCGCCAGCCTCTGCCCCGTAGCATCCGCATAACCGTCCACCAAAACCGCTACGATCCCGGGATCAGCGGTCACATAGCGCCCTATCACTCCAAGCTTTTTTTTCTGCTCAGGCGAAAGACCACTCATCGCCGATCGAAAATAAAGTGTTGAGCTCTGTAACTGAGAATATCCCTCAGGCAACAATCGGGTCAGGCAGCGAGAGAACTTCTGTGCTGAAGGAAGGAAATGGATCGGGCTCAGAATAAGACTCAGAGACTCATCTTCCTGAGGAAGTCGAATTTTGTACCAGCTTCCAAGAGCCATCCCTTTTAAAAGTGATTCGGCTCCCTGCTCAATTCGAATTAGCTTCCCCGGTGCGGTTTTAATCGTCGAGTAGCCAATCTCCGGAAATAATCGTTTAGGGTTCCATGGTGCGGATATTTTAGACACAAATATTTGACTCGGCTTGTTTAGATAACCCGAGCTAATATCCAACGATAGCGGATCACCAGCTTTTCGCTGAAATGAGATCTCACCCAAGTTTGGATAGTTCATCGACAAGAAGCAGGAAAATACCGAACCCTGATAATCCCACTGCACCTCATCCATTGAAATATTGAACTGGCCGCCATAGCAAAGCTGAGAGGCAAATAAAAGTAGCAAGACAGAGAGTTTTTTTATCATTGGCTCATAGCTATTCAATGAGTTCACAATCAGTATCCTCTGCTACCAGGTTATGAACCTTTCAAAAATCAAAGTCAGGCATGACTAAACTTCTCATCATGATCGCTAATGATAATCAATATTAATGATAGGTATTTAGCCACAAACCAGATATCACACAACAGGGGCCAACGCCCTATTTAGCAGCGCAGAACCAGCCATCCTTGTACAATATTCGTTCGAATCCTTCAGGTGAAAGGGAAAGGTATCAGTCACGACAAAAAATATCAATAGCATCAGGGATAAATCAACTTCAAAGGCCTTATACTCCCTTGATATTCGTGCCATAGAGCAAGCCGAACACAGAAAAGAGAGTACAACAGGAGTATTTTATTGTTAATTTTATACAACAGCTCACAAAAATCATCTCCCCGTTGAAACGTGAATATCCATGATGACTCCATCTACTCCCCCCTTTACCTGCGACAACTCTTCGTTTATTATGATGCGCCTTAACAGGCACCCGCTTAGTTCAAACTCTCTTGCCATTAAAATATCAGCTCCACGCAAGAGCTCTCATGAATGGCTGAATAGAGAAATGTTTGCTGCCGATGAAACTTCGAGCCGCATCAAAAAATGTGGCTAAATGTTTATCTATCATGCGCTTAATAGGCCCTTAAAGCCTATTTCGGCTATGAAAATAACCATTACTTTATGGCTGTTTAATCGACTATACAGGAAATAATAAGTGTGACCTCGAGAATAGCTTACGCAAAGCTCCTCCGTCAGGCAGATAAGCAGTTTCGGACTCTGGATCTATGTAACCCCGGGGAGAAGTACCCTCAGGGTTTCGCAGATATTGAAAAACTTAGCGTAAAACTATCACTTAAAGCTCAAACGATCTTTTATAACCTTTTTAAGAAAGAGATCAAGATCTTTCATGAAGCTCTGCCCTGTGATTCTTTATTTATATCGGAAAAAGATTACTTTTTTCGAATATTTTGTGATCCCGTTCATAAATCATTCGGTGGTATCGCGATCTCCAATCAATCGCTGCAGGAGTTGGCTGAAATATTTTTTGGAGGCGCAGGGCTAACTCAGCAAACCAAGCGGGAGATGAGCCAAACCGAAATTCGTCTGGCGCAGCGAATCTTCAGCCAACTACTCAATGCCATCGAGTCACTTAGCCCCCCATGGTCTGACCGGAAGTTGCTCCTGACCGATGAGAATAGCCTCCATCCGGGCTACTACTATCAGAGTCGGCTACAGATAGAGATGGAAGGATGCAGCAGCTCAATAATCCTGTATTGGCCTGCAAGCCTGCTAGAGCCGTCCCCACTCCCTCAAAGCGATCATTCAATTCAGCAACAGCACTCTGAGCAGCTACAGCAGATCCCATTTCGCTTAACCTCTGTGCTACTGCAAAAAAAACTGAATCTGTCGGAGCTTTCCAATCTGAAAGAGGGCGATCTGATTGTCACCGATGCTCCCGGACAGGTCGATGTTTACTGCCACCAAACCCCCCTGTTTAAAGCCAGGGTCGTCACAGATGCAGGTCGTCAGGCGCTGCAGGTTACCGAAACACTCAATGATGGATAATCTTATGGAACATACCTCCCCCGTGGATGATCTGGAGCAGCTGCTGGCTGAAGAAGGTAACAACCCTTTTGCAGATCTTGATCAAGAGCTTAATCTGCAACCCTCTGCGAACTCAGCCATGAACCGGCTCAGGGATATTCCTGTCACCCTCACCCTGGAGGTAGCCTCATCCCAGATAAGCCTGGGTGAACTGATGCAGGTAACCACAGGCTCACTGATTGCTCTGGATGAGGAGCTCGGCACCCCGTTACAGGTCAAGGTAAACGGTCAGTTGATCGCTTATGCTGAGGCCGTCGCCGTTGATGGCAGGTTTGGTTTAAAAATCACCAAGCTGCTAGATGACTCCCCCAAGAGTCGCTAATCCCAAATGTTACGCCTTATCATCATCATCCTGGGATGCTGGCTGCTCAGTTCACCAGCCTTTGCTGACAGCGGGATCCCTCTGCTCACTGTGACCCATACCCCCTCGGGGATCAGTATTCGGTCAAGATGCAGATCCTGCTGCTGATGACGGCACTCAGCTTTCTGCCAACCGCCCTGCTGCTCCTGACCAGCTTTACCCGTATCATCATAGTACTGGCGATTTTACGTCAGGCGCTGGGGCTTCAACAAAGTCCGCCGAACAAGGTACTGATCGGAATCGCCCTGAGCCTGACTCTGGTGGTGATGCATCCGGTTCTGAATAAGATCATGACCGATGCCTATCAGCCCTATCAGGCCGATCAAATTTCTCTGGTCGAAGCGGCCAAGAGAGCTGAGCAGCCACTGCGTCAATTTATGCTGGCTCAGACCCGCAAGGCCGATCTGGGGCTGATGCTCAACCTGGCACATATGCAGACGCACACCCCGGTTGCCAAGATCCCCTTCACCCTGGTCGTTCCTGCTTATGTACTCAGCGAGCTCAAAACAGCCTTCCAGATTGGTTTTCTGATCTATATTCCATTTCTGATCATCGACCTGGTCGTTTCCAGCGTATTGATGGCGATGGGAATGATGATGCTATCGCCACTGGTGATCTCTCTTCCCTTTAAGCTGATGCTATTTGTGGTGGTCAATGGCTGGGATCTAACCATCGCCTCACTCGCCAACAGTTTTGGCCATTAGGAGGCCCCATGGATACCCTGTCAATTGCCATGATCTTTCGAAACGCGGTTTGGTTAACCAGCACCCTGGTCACCTTTGTGGTCCTGCCTGGCTTAGTGATAGGCCTGGTGATCAGCCTGTTTCAGGCCGCAACCCAGGTCAACGAGCAGACCCTCTCCTTTCTGCCCAAACTACTGGTGACCTTTGCCGCCCTGGGGCTGGGCGGTCACTGGATGCTCAGCCAGTTGGTTGACTTTGTCCAGCAGCTCTATGCCAGCATCCCATCCCTGGTGAGCTAGCCATGCTGACCCTTAGTTTTGCTCAGCTCAGTGCGATGATAGGTCAACTCTGGTGGCCCTTCTTCCGGATCCTGGCGGCACTGCTTGCCATGCCCCTGTTTGGCTCTAAGCTGGTCACCCGCCGTCTGCGGATCCTGCTGGCCCTCTCCCTTGCGGTCGTGATCTACCCTTTTATGCCTGCGGCCCCGGCCATCGATCCTTTCTCAATCGCAGCCATCGGCCTGACCCTGCAGCAGCTGCTGATCGGGGCCCTGTTTGGTCTGAGCCTGCTGCTGTTCTTCACTATTTTCACCCTGGCGGGACAGATGGTATCGATGCAGATGGGGTTAAGCATGGCGGCCATGAATGATCCGGTCAACGGTGTGAGTGTTCCGATCCTTGGTCAGATCTATCAGGCGGCCATCATACTGCTGTTTTTCCTGTTCAACGGTCATCTGCTGGCCCTGAAGATCCTGATCGAGAGCTTTCATTACCTGCCGATTGGGGGCCCCCTGCTCAGCCCGCAGCACCTGATGCAGTTGCCCCATATGGCGGGCTGGATGTTTGGAGCTGCGCTGTTACTGGTGCTGCCCGCCATAGTGGCCATGTTACTGGTGAATATCGCCTTCGGCCTGATGTATCGGGCTGCTCCCCAGCTTAATATCTACTCGCTGGGCTTTCCGATGACCATCATTCTGGGAGTAGTGATCCTTGCTCTGACCTTTGATAACCTGCCCGATAATTTTGGCAGGCTGCTCAGCCTGCTGCTTCGACAGCTCAACCAGCTGATGGGGCCCCCTGATGGCAGAGAGTCAGGATAGCTCTCAGGAGAAAAATCAGGCCCCCACCCCGGATAAGCTGCGCAAGGCCCGGGAGCAAGGCGACATCCTGCGCTCCCGGGAGTTAGTCAGCGCCCTGATGATGACAGGAACCGCCCTGGGACTAAAACTGCTGGCACCTATGATGAGTGAGCACCTGCTGCGCCTTTTCAGGGAAAATTTAAGCTTTGATCACACCAGCCTGTTTGATCCCAGACTACTGCTCCATCATCTGCAGCAGGCACTGATCGACTGCCTGGTGCTGAGCTGCCCCATCCTGTTGCTATTGCTACTGCTTGGGATCGGTGGAAACCTGCTGCTGGGCGGCCTCAACTTCTCCAGCTCATCTCTGGCTCCGAAATTCAGTAAGATGAATCCCGCTTCTGGATTCAAGCGGATGTTTTCCAGAAAATCTGCTGTTGAGCTGGTTAAATCCACTCTCAAGGTCAGCTTTATTGGTCTGGCACTTTATCTGATGCTGCAGGGATCACTGCCGCAGATCCTGCGCCTGGGTCAGCTCCCGCTGCCTCAGGCGTTACTCCAGTTTAACCAGTTGCTATGGCACGGGCTGCTCTATATGTCATTGACCCTGGTCGTCATCGCCGTGCTGGAGATCCCCTACCAGTGGTGGGAACACCAGCAGAAACTGCGGATGACACAGCAAGAGGTGAAAGATGAACATAAAGAAAATGAGGGCAAGCCGGAGGTCAAATCCAGGATCCGCCGCCAGCAGCGGGAGATCAGTCAGCGCCGGATGCTCCAGGCTGTCGGTGAAGCCAATGCGGTACTGATCAACCCCAGTCATTATGCGGTGGCACTTCGTTATCAGCCGGAGCAGGATCCCGCCCCAATCCTGATCGCCAAGGGGATGGATCATATGGCGGCTCAGATCCGTGAAGCAGCCAGACGCCACCAGACCCCGATCCTGAGCATCCCTGATCTGACCCGCTCTATCTACTACACCACCAAGCTGGATCGAGCGATTCCGGTCGAGCTCTACCAGGCCGTCGCCCTGATCCTGGTCTATATTCAGAGGCTCTCCGGCGACCAGGCAAGACCCCCCTTGCCCAGTTACTCAATTCCAAACCATCTTCAATATTGATCGAGCTATGAGACACAAAACCTTTGCCCTTGTTCACTCTCTGCACCAGCAAAAGCTTGGGATCCCATTACTGGTCCTGATGCTGCTGGCCATGGTGACACTGCCGATGCCACCTGCGCTGCTGGACATGCTGTTCACCTTCAATATCACACTGTCGCTGATCGTGTTACTGGTGGCCGTTTACTCATTGCGCCCTCTGGATTTCGGAGTATTCCCCACCATACTACTGGTCACCACCCTGTTACGTCTGGGTCTGAATGTCGCCTCAACCCGGGTGGTACTGCTTCACGGCCACAATGGCTCGGAAGCTGCGGGACGGGTGATCCAGGCCTTTGGTCAAGTGGTGATCGGCGGCAACTATGTGGTAGGGATCGTGGTCTTCGCGATCCTGATGATCATCAACTTTGTGGTCATCACCAAGGGAGGGGGCCGGATCTCCGAGGTCTCGGCACGCTTCACTCTGGATGCCATGCCGGGCAAACAGATGGCGATCGACGCCGATCTCAACGCCGGAGTGATCGATCAGCAGCAGGCTCGAAAACGCCGGGAGGACGTGACCCGGGAAGCGGATTTCTACGGCTCGATGGATGGAGCCTCCAAGTTCGTTAAAGGGGATGCGATCGCGGCCCTGCTGATCCTCTTTATCAACCTCATCGGCGGAACCTGTGTCGGTGTGATGCAGTATCAGATGAGCTTTACTGCGGCGTTTAAAACCTTTGCCCTGCTCTCCATCGGTGATGGACTGGTGGCTCAGATCCCGGCACTGCTGCTCTCAACGGCGGCAGCGATCATAGTCACCCGGGTGTCTGAATCCCGGGACATCAGTGAGCAGGTCGCTCAGCAGATGTTTGGCTCACCGCGAATTTTAATGATGGTTGCGACGCTGCTGCTAATCATTGGCCTCATCCCCGGCATGCCCCACCTGGCATTCATTGGCTTTGGCCTGTTGGCTGCTGCCCTGGGATACTTCATCCGTCAAAGTACGCCAAACCGTGAGCAGGCCGAAATCAGTGAGCAGCAGCAACACAATGTCAAACAGATGGAGCTTGAATCCCAGCGAGAGCTGGATTGGAGCGATATTCCTATCATGGATACCCTGACCCTGGAACTTGGCTACCGGCTGGTTCCCCTGGTGGATCAACAACAGGGAGGTGAACTGCTGGTGCGAATCAAGGGGATCCGCAAGACACTCTCCCAGCGCTTTGGGTTTCTGTTACCCAGTGTGCGGGTTCGCGATAATCTCAATCTCAACCCGGAACACTACCGAATCAAGCTACGGGGAGTAGAAGTTGCCGGCGGACAGATCCACCCAGATCAGCTGATGGCGCTCAACCCGGGTGAAGTGTTTGGTGAACTCAAGGGGCAACTCACCCAGGATCCAGCCTATGGTCTGAGTGCCTACTGGATCCCGCCCGAGCAACAGGAGGAGGCGATCGCTCTGGGATATAGCATGATCGATCCCGCATCCGTGATCGCCACCCATATGCGTAAGGTGATGACCGAACACCTGCCGGATCTTCTTACCTATGATGAGGTCCAGCAGCTGGTCAATCAACTAGGTAAAATCTCGGGAAGTCTGCAAAAAGAGCTGGTACCCGATAAGATCAGCATCGGCCAGCTTTTGAAAATCCTCCAGCAACTACTTCGCGATGAGGTGCCCCTCACCGATCTGCTTAGTATCGCCACCGCACTTAACGAAGCGGTAGAGTTCACCAAGGATCCGACTCTGTTGTGTGGTGAGGTACGAAAATCCCTGGCGCGATTGCTGATGTTTAACCTCATAGGTAACAATCGAGAACTCACGGTTGCCACCCTTTCGGCCGGGCTCGAGCAGCTGCTGATGCAGAGCTACAACCAGGCGATGCAAACCGGAAATATCGCTCCTGAAAATATCACCCTGGAACCCAACGTCTCCGAGCAGCTCCAGCAGCATCTGCCGCTGGCTTGTGAGCAGCTGCAACAATCCTCCCAGCCGCCGATTCTGCTGGTCGTACCCCAGCTTCGACCTCTGATGAACCGGGTCTGCCGCATCGTCGCCAAGCCCTTCAAGGTCGTCGCCTTTAACGAAATACCGGAAGAGAAACACATCAATGTGCAGTGTAATATCGGATGATCCCCAGTCCCCCATAGTAGCAAAGGGAAAAGGATTTTCCCCAATGCACAGGGTTCTGTGTATAGCTGGATAGCCAGGATCAGAACTAGTACCACATAGCTCAAATACTTTGACCACTAGCTTATATGGTGAAGCATTTGAGCCATGGATGGCGAATAACGCAGCTCGATGGAGGGACTCATCGCGCGGAGTGAGCTTTTGATTACTTTTGGCGATACAAAAGTAATGTGCCGTCGGGCACCCCCGAAAGGGGTTGTTGCAGTGCGGAAGAACAATAGCTAAGCGGTAAGGTTAATAACGCTTAGCTGTACTAGCTATAAAGCTGGCTGAGCTGAAGGAGCGAGCCAAACAGGCGAGATGAGCCCGTCAAAGGCGACTGCAGGATAAGCAGTCGCCCACAAGGTACCCATCTTGGGGATCGGCGTTACATCATGTTGGTAAAGGTTCTGGAAATGACATCCTGTTGCTGCTCTCGGGTCAGGGCGTTGAAGCGTACCGCATACCCAGACACCCGGATCGTTAAGCTTGGATATTTCTCCGGGCTCTCAATTGCGTCGAGCAGCATCTCACGATTCATCACGTTCACATTGAGGTGCTGGCCCCCTTCCGCTTGCGAATCATGGTGGAAATAGGCATCCATCAGACCCACCAGGTTATTTTCTCTGACCAGGGGATCTTTGCCAAGGGCATCCGGAACAATCGAGAAGGTATATGAGATCCCATCCTGGGCATATTTGAACGGCAACTTGGCCACAGATGTCAAAGATGCGACGGCCCCTTTGCGATCACGGCCATGCATGGGGTTGGCTCCGGGCGCAAATGGGGTTCCCGCACGGCGTCCATCCGGAGTATTTCCTGTTTTCTGGCCATATACGACGTTGGAAGTGATCGTCAGAATCGATTGAGTCGGCACTGCATCGCGGTAAGTGGGTAGCGCCTTGATCTTTTTCATAAAGCGTTCGACCAGATCACAGGCAATACTGTCAACACGTTCATCGTTGTTGCCATATTGGGGGTATTCACCCTCGATCTCAAAATCGACCGCTAACCCGCTCTCATCACGTATCGGTTTTACTTTGGCATACTTGATGGCCGACAGAGAGTCCGCCGCAACCGAAAGTCCGGCGATCCCGCATGCCATGGTACGGTGCACATCTCTATCGTGCAGCGCCATCAGCGAAGCCTCATAGCTGTACTTATCATGCATGTAATGGATCAGGTTGAGGGCACTGATATACTGCTCGGCCAGCCAATCCATGAGATTGTCCAGATTTTCCATGACGGTATCATAGTCGAGGACCTCGTCCATCACTGGCGCGACCTGTGGACCGACCTGGATCTTCAACTTCTCATCAACCCCGCCATTAATGCTATAGAGCAGAGTTTTCGCCAGGTTGGCTCGAGCTCCGAAAAACTGCATCTGCTTGCCTATGACCATGGGACTTACACAGCAGGCGATGGCATAGTCGTCGCTGTGGAAATCGTTTCGCATCAGGTCATCGTTCTCATACTGCAGGGATGAGGTTTCGATAGAGACTCTCGCCGCATAGCTTTTAAACGCTTCGGGTAATTGATCTGCCCAGAGAATGGTCAGGTTTGGCTCGGGAGCCGCCCCATAGTCTTCAGGGTGTTGAGATAGCGAAACGAATTCTTGGTCACCAGGGTTCGGCCATCCAGCCCCATGCCGCCGATCACCTCGGTCGCCCAGATGGGATCTCCCGAGAACAGGGTGTCAAACTCTGGGGTTCGCAGAAAACGTACCATGCGAATTTTCATGATGAAGTGGTCGACCAGCTCCTGGGCATCCTGTTCAGAGATAGTTCCACTTTTCAGATCTCGCTCAATATAGATATCGAGGAATGTTGCGGTTCGACCCAGAGACATGGCGCCACCATTCTGGGATTTCACTGCCGCCAGATAAGCAAAGTAGAGCCACTGTACCGCCTCCTGAGCTGTACGGGCCGGGCCGGAGATATCAAAGCCATAGCTATGTGCCATCTTCTTTATCTGCCCAAGAGCTCGCTTATGCTCTGCCAGCTCTTCACGGAGGCGGATCACCTGATCCAGATTTTCATTTTGCAGCAGGGATGATTGCAGATCGGTAAAGTGCAGCTCGCGCTCCCGGATGAGGTAGTCTATGCCGTAAAGTGCAACCCGGCGATAGTCGCCGATAATCCGCCCACGCCCATATCCATCTGGCAGACCGGTCAGTACACCTGATTTTCTACAGCGCAGCATCTGTGGGGAGTAGACATCAAACACCCCCTGGTTATGTGTTTTTCTCAGCTCGCTGAATGTATGTTCAAACTCTGGATCCATTTCACGTCCGTAAGCTTCAAAGGAGCTACGGATCATGTTGATTCCACCAAATGGGTGTAGCGCTCGTTTCAGCGGCTTATCGGTTTGCAAGCCGACTATCTTTTCTAACCCCTGCTGAATATAACCGGGAGCGTGGGCGGTAATCGAGGTTGCGACCTTGGTATCAAAATCGACCGGAGCGTGAGTTGCATTTTCGGTGCGGATCCCATCCATCACCTTATTCCACAAAGTACTGGTTGCTTCAGTTGCTCCGGTTAGAAAATGTTCATCCCCTTCATAGGGGCTATAGTTTTCCTGGATGAAATCTCGGACATTTATCTCACCTTTCCAGCTGTCACCGCTAAAACCCTGCCAAGCCTGGAGATACATATCTTGATTTAACTCTAAATCAACCCTCATAAAACAATACTCCTTATAATTCATTCGGTTACTTTTTGATGTTCTCAGGCATATTCAAGGTGACTAACCTTTTCCCCCAGACGAATCGTATCGAGGGCAATCATCTTTTCTTCGTTGGTTGGAATGACCACGGTATGGACCAAAGAATCTGTGGAGGAGATGACTCTATTTGTTGCTGTGTTAGATTCTTTATTGGTCGATTCATTAAGTGATATGCCGAAGACCTTCAGATGCTCACACACCAGCTTTCGGATGAATGATGAGTTTTCACCTATGCCGCCGGTAAAGATCACCGCATCAAGATTTCTTAATGATGTTGCATGCCCCCCGATATGGCGAGCAACACGGTGCACAAAGGCATGAATGGCCAGTTTTGCTCCGGAGTGACCTTCCTGGTAAGCCTCCTCCAAAACACGCATATCGGAGGACAAACCTGAGATCCCTAATAAACCTGAGTGTTTATTTAATATCTGCTCGATATCCTCAATCGATTGCCCGGTTCTGCTCGAGATATAAGCCAGGGCTCCAAAGTCAATATCACCACTGCGGCTCCCCATGATCAGCCCTTCCAGTGGTGTCATCCCCATTGAGGTATCCACACTGTTACCATCCTGGACCGCACAGATAGAAGCACCATTACCAAGATGGGCAATCACAAGGCCACAGTCCTGAGAGGGCAGTCCTAGAAACTCGATCGCTTGTTCGGTGACGTATCTATGGGAGGTCCCGTGAAAGCCATAGCGTCTCACTCCGTGCTCCAAAAGGTATTTCTTAGGCAGAGCGTAGATATAGGCTTCAGGTTTCATGGTCTGATGAAACCCGGTGTCAAATACAGCGACTTGTGGCCGGGAAGGAAATAGCCGACGCGCCGCGGCGACACCACTGAGATTTGCATGATTGTGCAAAGGTGCCAGGGGAGAAACCCGTCTGATTTTTTCCAGTACTTCATCATCAATCAATACGGCTTCGCTAAACTCGCTGCCACCGTGAGCAATTCTGTGACCAACCATGGTGATCTTCTGTAACAAGTTGCGTTGTTGAAGCTCGGTTGCAATGGCGGTCAGGGCGCTGGAGTGATCGTTTTCAGATAAAGCGATGCACTGATCATGGTCAATTTTCAGCTTGGCATGTTCGGTCGCTATACCATCTGCGATACCGGAGATGATGACATCATGATTTTCGGTGTTTAATACGGAAAATTTAACAGATGACGACCCGCAATTAATAACCAGAACTAAAGAATCATATTTCATTGAAGACCTCTGTAGCGTTGGAGTCGTTAATCTCATAAGGCAATAGATTACAAATCACTTGTATTCCTTTTCTATTTATCTTATTTTTCAAGCAAACTCAGACCAAGGCTTGATAGCTTGATCTGAGTTGCCAACACTATTCACACTCAAAATATTTTCGATGCAATGCTAAGGATGGTTAAAACACCGATAGCGGTTACAAACACATTACTAATTTTTCCCTTATATTTATCTAGTGAAGGGGTTTTATGGATTGCATACATAGGTAGCAGGCAAAGCAGTGCTGCGATAATTGGCGCTCCCATGGCCTCAATCAGATCAAGGATGTTTGGGTTAATATAGGAGACCAGCCAGGTCGATCCCATAATAAGCAACATGCTGACCATATTTAGTTTCTTTGAAGATACCTTGCTTTTATCACCCTGGTAGCGAGAGCGAACAATCAAGCCATTTAACCCCTCAAGGGTACCAAGATAATGACCAAAGAATGACTTAAAAATTGCAACCAGAGCGATAATAGAAGCTGCATACTCCAAAGTGGTGGCAAATACAGACTGATGACTTGTCATTGAAGAGAAGTGGTTAGCCAGATAAGAGAGCACAGGTATATTTTGAGCCTTTGCTTCGGCCATATCTTGTGGTGATAAGGTAAACAGACAGCTAAAGGCAAAAAACATAACCACGGCGACCATCAGCATGCTGGCATTAGATATTATTTTTGAGCAGCGCCTCTCTATAAATGTCCGTCCGAACTCATTTTCATACTCTTCGCGCTTGGATACGATAAAAGAGGAGACTATCGGTGAAAAATTAAAGGAGAAAACCATGATGGATATGCCTAGCCATATTGTCACCAGAAGTCCATCACTACCCAGTACGGGAATACTACTAAAGTTAGTCTGCTCAATGACAGAACTATTCCAGTATGGAATGAGAGATAGAGATATAATAATCAAACTGGCAATAAACGGGAATACAAGGTAACTCATCACCTTGACCATTAAATCTTTGCCAAAGTAGATTACAAATGACATGAGTAGCAGCAATAATAGAGCAACAATTCCACGATTGAGTGGCGCAAAGTGCAGTTGATGCTCCCAGAATGTCATAAAGGTGTTGGTAATCGTAACTCCATATATCCAAAGCAGAGGGCAGATTGCAAAAAAGTAGAGGAAAGTGAGCACTGTTCCTCCCATTTTTCCAAAATGCTCCTCTACGGTTTCAGTTATATCGGCAGAGGTTCTTGAGCTGGAAAGACACAGTCTGGCCAGACCTCGATGGCAGAAGAAAGCTATCGGATAAGCCAGTACAAGCATTATCAATATTGGGATGAGACCACCATAGCCCGCTCTTATTGGGAAAAATAGTACTCCGGCACCGATGGCAGTACCGAACAACCCAAGAGTCCAGGTTGTATCTGTTTTACGCCACTTCTTTGAACTATCTTTATCTTCACTATTAGTGATTACACCATCCAATATCATAACTGCATTCCTTATAAAGAAAACTGATATGTATTCTGCCTTTCGATAATTTCAGCGACTTTAGTTAGATCTATATTTCCTCCCGAGACTAGATTAACTGTTTTTTTCCCTTCAACATAGTGGTTCAGCTTACCGCTAAGCACTGCCGCAGAAGTCAATGCTCCCGAGCCCTCAGTCACGATCTTATTGTGCTGAAGCAGACCCATTAGGCTGTTTCGAATATCATCTTCAGTAACCAGTACAATATCATCAACCAGTTGTTTTACAATTTCAAAATTTAAACGGCCTGGTCTTGATACATCACACCCATCTGCTAATGTGCCGCAGACCCTGTGATTTGTTATTTCTCCTTTATAAAAGGAGGCTGCCATTCCATGTGAATTTTCAGATTGTACTCCGATCACCTTGATCGCCGGATTGATTGATTTAATTGCGATAGCAATACCCGCAATCAAACCACCACCTCCGATAGGAACTATGACATTATCGACATCACTCATATCCTCAATAATTTCCAAGCCAACCGTTCCTTGCCCGGCAATAACTTTTGCATCATCAAATGGATGGATAAATGTCCTATGCTCAATCTCAGATATTTCACTCACCTTGGCGATAGTTTCGTTGAAATTATCACCATGCAGAATAACTTCTGCCGAGTAATTTCTTGTTGCATCGATCTTAGTTTTCGGAGCATTACATGGCATAACTATTTTCGCATCAACTCCAAACGCTGTACTGGATAGAGCAACTCCCTGTGCATGATTTCCAGCCGAGCAAGCAACGACACCTTTTTCCAGCTCTTGTGGTGTTAATGAGCAGAGTTTATTAAAGGCGCCTCGAATTTTAAAAGAACCAGTGCGCTGCATATTCTCAAGTTTTAAATAGACTTCTCCATTGCATTTATCACTAATGTAACTGGAGTGAACCTGAGGTGTTTTATATATATGACCGGATAATTTTTCTCTGGCTTCATTAATATCATGAAGATCCACTTGGAGGTTTTCATCTATTTTCATTGCAAGATTACATCCTATAAAGAATTACACCATGACACATCAATTCTGGACGACATATTATGTTTATTCTCTTTGGGTTAATGTGACTTTAAACACATAAAGTTAAAACAAGAGTCTATGAAAAGCTTTAAAATCAAGAAGTGTGAGCGGGGTTACGTATTGGGCGCATTTTATACAGAAAATTAATAACTCCTGAGAATCAAATACAGATAATTGGTTTTTCAGGGAACTTGGGCAGGGTAATAGTGTAAATACTTTGTTAATACTCACATGCTTTTTCTTCACAACTCCAGCTCTTAGAGCTGCTCCATAACCTTCTGCAAATAGCCTGTAAAGGTATAGAGAGCTCAAAACACGTTCGGGGCGATATTCTTCCTTTATGTTGGCGTCTATATTTTGGTTGGAGTTACCCATTAACTAGCTAATCCTATTACTGCTACATCTGTTGATGTGTGCTAGCAGACACGCTATGAATCGCTCCACCGCATCGGCTATCATCCCTGATAGCCTTTCCCAGTTCGGCATCCATACCTCTCGTTCAATGGCTTAAAACCATTTCACCCCTGACGCAGAGGGTCTGCTTATTCACAATTCAACAGCTGCTCCAAGTGTTCTACTATTTGGAACAGTTATTTAACTTGCTTCTGCATCACTAAAAATCCCTGGGTTGATCATTTAAAGCACAATCGGTGCGTGTTTTTTGAGTGCTCACCCATATTCCATCGGCTCTATTCGTTCTGAACTCTGAGCCAGGAACGACCGTTTGAGTTTTAGCTGTTCTGTGAAGATATGGCCTTTGCCACAAGCTATGCCTCCCAAAGGATGCCAGGAGATCCCTGCTCAACCTGATATCAGCCGTGCGCAGCACGAGAAAGAAAAATTCCCTCCAGACTAAACATTCTCATTTGGGCGTCGATTGTAGCCGTGCTTTTTCATTTTTCTTGGAGAATCTTAATGGCTATCTCAATCTTCAGCACCTCGGGCTCAGAAATCGCCCAGAACAATATCAGTTATGCGACCGATAAGCTCAATCGCACCATGGCGCGCTTATCCAGTGGGCATCGAATCAACAGTGCCTACGATGATGCAGCGGGTCTGCAGATCTCAAATCGAATGGACTCTCAAATACAGGGCCTGAACCGCGCGGTACAAAACGCCCAGGACGGTATCTCTTTGACCCAGACCGCTGATGGAGCCCTTAAGGAGTTCACCAGCATTCTGAAAAGAATGCGCGATCTGGGCGTTCAATCTCTGGATGGTGCAACCAGTCAGGATGATAAAGCTGCTCTCGATACTGAATACT
This sequence comes from Dongshaea marina, assembly GCF_003072645.1. NCBI lineage: Bacteria > Pseudomonadati > Pseudomonadota > Gammaproteobacteria > Aeromonadales > Aeromonadaceae > Dongshaea > Dongshaea marina. Next base: position 1,488,830 of record NZ_CP028897.1, on the reverse strand, counting down.
CTCAGCTCAAGCAGGAACTGGATCGGATTGGCAAAACGACCACCTTTGGAGATATGAATCTGTTCAGCTCTAAAGATAGCTCCAATCCTTCAGGCACACCTGTCCCCACAACCAATGGTCTTTTAGATGCTGGCGTTAGCTTTTTAGTTGGGGCAAATGTTTCTGATGGAAATACAGTGACCGTGAAATTAACGGATACAGCCACCGCAATGGATACGGCAAGCTTAGGAAGCCTTAAGTTTGATACCGATGCTGCCACCACCAAAACCAACGAAGAGAATGCCATCAAGGCTATCGATAAAATGTTGACCGCTGTTGGAGGCTTCCAGTCGAACCTGGGGGCGATGGAGCACAGATTCGAGCATACGGTCTCTAACCTGCAGAACATCTCCACCAATATGACAACCGCTCAGGGGCGGATCATGAATACAGATTACGCCACCGAGGCCGCCAACATGGCACAGCAGAATATTCAGATCCAGGCGGGAACCTCGGTACTGGCTCAGGCCAAGAACCTGCCGCAAAACGTGCTGTCACTGCTGCGTTAAACAGAGGGTTAAATCATGGCTATCTCAATTTTCAGCACCTCTGGCTCTGAAATTGCCCAAAACAACATCAGCTATGCCACCGATAAGCTCAACCGTACCATGGCGCGCTTATCCAGCGGGCATAGAATCAACAGTGCCTATGATGATGCGGCAGGCTTGCAGATCTCTAATCGCATGGATTCGCAAATCAATGGTCTTAACCGTGCGGTGCAAAATGCTCAGGATGGAATTTCAATGGCTCAGACCGCTGATGGAGCCCTTAAGGAGTTCACTAGTATTTTGAAAAGAATGCGCGATCTAGGTGTTCAATCTCTGGATGGTGCCACCAGTAATGATGACAAAAAAGCACTTAACCAAGAGTTTACCCAGCTCAAAGAAGAATTGAATCGTATAGAGAAAACGACCACTTTTGGTTCACAGCAACTCTTCAGTTTCTATGACGACGATGGTACAGGTGGAACGGATGCCGCCCCTGTTGCCGGAGGGATCGGTGGTAACGCTTCATGGGGAATCCTTGATTACGATGCAACCAACCATCCCACGGGCGGAGTCGATTTCCTCGTTGGCTCGAATGTTTCAGACGGAAATACCATTGAGGTCAAATGTACCGATATGGGGGTAAACATGAATACCCGGCTACTCGGAACGATAGGCACCGTAGACTCCACAGGGAAATCAGAAACTGACCCAGCAAAAATTGATGCCGCGCAAACCAAGCTCGCGGAAGAAAATTCGATCAAGGCGATTGATAAAATGCTCACCGCGGTCGGTGGATTCCAGTCCACTCTGGGCTCCATGGAGCACAGATTCGAGCATACGGTCTCTAACCTGCAGAACATCTCTACCAATATGACCACGGCCCAGGGGCGGATCATGAATACCGATTACGCCACCGAAGCCGCCAACATGGCTCAGCAGAACATTCAGATCCAGGCAGGAACCTCGGTCCTGGCCCAGGCCAAAAACCTGCCACAGAATGTACTGTCTTTGCTGAGGTAACACACTAAAAGCCAAGCAGGACTGCAGGGAGTTCTCCTGCTGTCCTGCATTTTTAAGTGGCCAGGACTCAAAGACCAAAAATAACAGAGTGTATTTCCGCCTGAGCTGTTCCGGAAGGAAACTTTCGGGGGACAAAAAATGTAACTCGATGAAATAAAACAAAAAAATAATTGGCTTTATTTTTGCATTAAGCGCACTTCACACAGGAGATGATGATGAGCAGTGTATCCGCAACCTCGCCCGCCAGTAGTTCCGGCATTGATATGCAGACGATCGACGCTCTGGTTGCCGCAGAGCGCGCGGGACCCGATGCGCTGATCAAGATGCAGACACAGACCGACCAGACCCTGATATCTGCCTACAGTCAGCTCAAGGCTGCCCTGGAAAAAGCCCAAAGTAGCCTCGAAGATCTTAACGCTACCAATGCGTTTAATCCGATGAAGATAGCCAGCAGTGATAATGGCACACTGAGCGCCACAGTGACCGGCAGCGCAGCTGAGGGCGAGTATAATTTTGAGGTGCTGCAACTGGCCCAGGCCCAGCAAACCTATACCAATAGTGCATGGATCGCGGATAGCAAAACGACTGAAGCATCAAGCATCAGCATCGACTATGCTGGTACCTCCTATAGCGTGAATATCCCAGCCGGAAGCAGCCTGCAAGATATCTCTAAGGCGATCAATCAGGCTTTGCCCAGCAAAGGTGGCGTTAAGTCCTCCATCATCACCGACAACAAGGGGCAACACCTAGTGCTTCAGGGAAGCAACACCGGAATTGATGCCAGCTTCACAGTCTCTGCAAGCGGAGATCCTAAGCTAAATAGCCTCTTAGACGCTTCCAATCAAAAGCAACTCGCAGCGGCTCAAAATGCCAAAATAGCCTATGGCCTGGGAAAAGATGCCCCCATATTTGAAGAGAGCAGTAATCAGATCAGCGGACTGATCCCCGGCATGACTCTTGACCTGAAACAGGTGTCTCCTCTGAAAACGGGTAAAGATGTCGACACCAGCAACCCGGATAACTATCAAGCGATTCATCTGAGCGTTAGTAAGGATGACAAAACCCTTAAGGATAATCTCAATAGTTTTGTCGATTCCTATAACCAGGTGATCGATCTTATCAATCAGCTGACTAAAAACAGCAGTGGTTCAGGCACCACCTCGGGTGCTCTGGTTTCTGAAACCATCCCTTCCCAGTTGCAATCCAAGATGCAGCAGCTCATTCAGAACGTAACCGGCAGTGGCTCAGTCTCCCTTGCTCAGCTAGGGATTGAGACCGAGCTTGATGGTGGCGGAAAGCTTGAGATCGATAACGATAAGCTCGATAAAGCCCTTGATAATAACCCGGCAGCGGCACAGCAGTTGATAGGCGGCGACAAGGGGCTCATCAAGCAACTCGATAGTCTTTTCAAAAGTTATTCCACCGATAGCTCAGGCAACACAACCGTACTCAACTCCCGGGTTAATTCACTCAATAAAGATCTCGATGGCCTGACCAAAGAAACGGACGATCTGAATACCCGAATGGATGATTATCGTAGTCGTCTCATCGCACAGTTCACGGCATCACAAGCGATCGTCGATCAGATGAATAACAGCATGTCGATGTTGCAGCAATACTTTAAAACCAACAGCCAAACATAAATTATGGAATCAAACACCCCGTTCAATGCCTACCAGGAGTCCATCATTGATGCCAACATCAATGTGGCCTCCCCTCTCAAACAGCTTCAACTCCTGTATCAGGGGTTGTTTCACAGCCTGATCCGGATGAAGGCACATATCCAACATCAGCGGATCCAGGATAAAACCCGGGAAGCCAACCGCTGCATGGAGATCCTCAGTACCCTGGATAGCGCCCTGGATCCCGATGAGAACCCTGAAGTCGCCGAAAGCCTGCACCAGCTTTACCTGTTTTGTATGCGCCAGCTGATGGAGGCAAACCTGCGCAACAAAACAGAGCTGGTCGATGAGGTAATGAGTAGCCTGGCTCCGGTCAAACAAGCCTGGGAGCAGCTTAGCCCTTGAAACTGCCATCAACCAACAAGCGACAACTGATAACCCTGCTGCCCCTGCTGACCCGGGCGCAGCAGGATGGAGACCTGGAGCGCTTTATCCAGCTTAACCAAAAGCTTCATCAATTAGAGCTCTTTCAGCTCGACCGGGATCCCGAAACCGATCGCCAGATGAAAGCCTTAGCAGAGCTCTATCTAAAGGTCAGAGATCAGGCCCGGGCCGAGGCCCTGCTTGCCCAAAAAGAGCTGAAAGAGCTTCCACATACCCGCCGGGCGATTCATGCCTATCAGGAGGTCACCGGGAGATGAGTATGCTCACCCAGATAAACCAGGTTAAAGTCACGGGAGCTTCAGCCTCTGCCCTCCACCCTTCTCATGGCGCAAGCGTCGATTTTTCCGGCCTGCATCAGCAACACAGGGCTAAGGTGAAAAAAGACCAGGATCCGGATAAAAAATCGCCCTCCCCGGCAAAAAAAACAGAGCGGACTGAGGCTCAGCCACAACAGCTAGCCATCCAATTGTCATCCCCAGCTCAGCCACAACAGAGCCAGGACTCGAAACAAGCAACAACGCCAGCTGCCACTGAAAAAGGCAAACGGATGCAACTCAACTCAGCCTGCCAGCCGAAGCCTCAGCCTCTTCCAGTGGTGGTTAAGGAGCACTCTTTCGGACTGAGCAATCTCCCCCAGCAACAACCGGTCAAGGATACGCCAGGCCAGCTCAAAAACAGCAGGCCAAAGACCTGGAGTCAGGCTCTGCAGCAACAAGCCAGCCATCTCCCTGGCAAGGCGGGTAAACTATCTCAGAGAAATGGGATACTCACAAACGAGCCTCATCAAGGAGCCAGCGTCACACAAAAGGGCCCACCGCAATCACTCTTGCCGGAACATCTTCACTTTGGGCAGATCTCCCGGGATGAAAATCCGGGAGCTCAACCCCAGCCGCTTCAATCCGTGTTGGCCCTGAATCACTCCCAGCAAACTCAGGGAGCTCGAGCACTACTCCAGCCGCAGCAGACCCCAGTGGCAACCTCTCTTCACCACTCGCTCAACCTTGAGCACAGTGGCTGGGAGCAGATGCTGCAACAGCAGCTCAACTGGCAGCTTAAGAATAATCAGCATAAGGCCACCCTGCGCCTGGACCCTCCACAGCTTGGTGAGTTGCAGATCCAGATCCAACTGACCAATCAACATACCCAGGTACAGCTGGTCACCAGCAGTCATCAGGCGCAAAACTCTCTGCAGCAGCAGTTGCACCAGCTTCACTATGAGCTGGCACAACAGACTCACGGCAGTGTTCGGGTTGATGTCTCAACCCAGCAACAATCGGGTCAACAGCAACCGGGACAGCAACTACCACCGGCTCAGCCACAGCGAGAGTGGCATACCCCCACCCGAGCTGCGCCCCATGAGACACAAATAGCCGCTCGCCTTCATGAGCAGCTCCTCGATACCCTTGGCTAACCACTAAGATCCGATATGAGTAAAAAGAACCTTATCAGCCTGTTACTGGTATTCCTGCTCGGCGCAATGTGTGGCGCTGCAGCAAATTATTTTTATCAAATGCGTCAATCCGACAAAACGCAGCCACAGCTTAATGCTCAGCAGCACAAACCACCCAAGTTTCACCCCCTCAAGGAGATGGTGATTAGCCTGTCCGATCATGGGGATATTCGCTACTTTGTCGTCGATTTCACCCTGGTGACCCATAGTGCTCAGCAGATCAAAGAGGTAGAGCTCTATCAGCCGGTCGTCCGTAGTGCTCTGCTGCGCCTTCTCAGCCATTACAGCTTTAGCTACCTGGCAAATCCGGCCAATGAGAAGAACTTTCGACAAGCCGTCCTGGCAGAGCTGCGGCGGGTGATGATTCAAAATACCGGCCAACAGCAGATCAATGATCTGCTGATCACCAAATATCTTCTGGAGTAGTGGATGTATCCCAACCCCCAACAAGAGGGCGTGGCGGCCTATAGCGAGCAACTCACGGCGACTCCTGAGCAGCTGCTCCATAAATATATCCCCCTGGTGAAGCGCATCACTTCGCGCATCATTAACCTGGTGGGGCAGCCCATCTCCCGCGAAGACATGGAGCAGGCAGGGCTCATGGGATTGTGGGAGGCGGCCAACCGTTTTGAACTCGGGCGTGGAGGGCAGTTTGAAAGCTTTGCCAGCCAAAGGATCCGCGGTGCCATCATCGATGAGCTCAGGCGCAATGATTGGCGCCCCCGCCCGCTGCAAAAAAAAGCACAGCAGATCCGCGATATCATAGCCACACTAAGCCAGCCCGGGCACCCGCAACCAGGGGAGCAGATGATAGCCGATGCCCTGTCAATGAGCCTGGATGAATATCGCCAGACCCTCAATGATATTCAGGCCAGCCAACTGCTGAGTTTTGAGGAAGATAGTGCCAGTGGTGAGACCCGGGAGGATCCTCTACACGAGCATTTCGCTCGTCAGCAGCAAAAAGAGTTGCTCACCCGGGCCCTGAAAACACTCCCTCACAGAGAGCAGGTTCTGCTACACCTTCACTACAACATTGGAATGAACCTGACGGAGATCGCTCAGGTTTTTGAGGTCGGCCGTGCCCGGGCCTGCCAGCTGCATAAGCAGGCCCTGCTCAGGGTCAGGGCTCAATTCACCGAAACCTGCGGAGAGATCCATGTTTAAATTGATAGGAGTCCTGATCATCTTTATCTGCGTCCTCGGTGGCTACGCCATGGAGGGAGGACCTTTTGCCGCCCTCTATCAGCCTGCCGAATTCGTGATCATCGGGGGAGCAGCCCTGGGTTTTTTGGTGATATCCAACTCCAGAGCTGTGCTGATGGGAGTCCTGAGCTACATCACAGGATTGATTCGGGGAACCACCTTTACCCCTCACTTCTATCAGGAGCTGCTGCAGCTGATGTTTCAGCTGTTTGAATCGGCACGCAAGCAGGGGCTTAAGGGGCTGGAGGAAGATATTGAATCTCCTTCACAAAGTGCTTTGTTTCAAAGCTACCCCAGGATCCTCAGGCAGGAGCGGATCATCCACCTGCTCTGCGATACTCTAAGGCTGATGCTAATCCAGCAACTCCCCTCTCATGAGCTGGAATCGATGCTCGAAGAGGAGATCCAGGGCGTGGAGCGTGATCTTGGCCGTTCGACCGGAGCTCTGCTCAAGGTTGCTGATGCCCTGCCTGGATTCGGCATCCTGGCGGCGGTGATGGGAATCATTGTGACCATGGGCCATATAGATGGCAACCTGGCGGTGATCGGCATGCACGTCGCGGCCGCCCTGACCGGCACCTTTCTCGGGATCTTTATGAGCTATGGCCTCGCCTCTCCGATGGCCCACGCCGTCGAAGAAGAGATCAACCGGGAGATCATGGCGCTGGATATGCTCAAGAGTGCCCTAGTGGCCTTTAATTCCGGTAAGCCCCCCATGCTCGCCGTCGATGCCGGACGCCGGGTACTCTACAGCGAAATCAAACCAAGCTTTATCGATATGGAAAGTGAACTCAGTGGACAGTAATCATGCGAGATAAGGCCGTCATCATTGTAAAAAAATCACCCCGTCGCTCTCACAGCCAACACCATGGGGGGGCCTGGAAAGTCGCCTTTGCAGATTTTGCTATGTCGCTGCTGTGCCTGTTCCTGGTGCTCTGGATCATCAGCTTCTCCACTCCACAGCAGTTGATCAGTATCGCCAGCTATTTTCGCCAGGTCCATGTGTTCGATAATCGCAACAGTCCCTACCCAGTCGATCTCAAGGGCTCTCCTCCCCCCTCACCCGCCGATGGGGGAAAGGGAGAGCGGCGTACCCGCCATACCCAGGGACAATCGCTACAGTTGCATGGGCCGAGTCACGGCGGCTCCCTGCAGATGCTCACCACCCAGCTCGATCAGCTGCGACAGGATAAGAAACTAAGAGATAACCTTAATCTGGAGCTGATCCCCCAGGGACTTAAGATCCAGCTTCAGGACAGCCAACATCACAACATGTTTCATCGTGGCAGCGCCGAGCTGACGCCATTTTTTGAGGATCTCCTGCTAAAAATTGCCCCCTTGCTGGAGTCGGTTCCCAACAAGCTCGTCATCGCAGGCCATACAGATGCGATTCGTTTTCGCTCAGGTCGGGGGACCAACTGGGGACTCTCCTCCCAGCGGGCGCTCACCGCCCAGAACACCCTGGAGTTCTACGGGATCTCGGACAATCAGTTCCTGCAAATCGCTGGCATGTCGGATAAAGAGCCACTGGATCCTAAAAACCCGGTCAGTGGCAGCAATAGGCGCATCGAGATCCTGGTACTAACCGATTCCGCCACCCAAACGCTGCAATCCATGTTTGGAAAAAGCTCTGACACGGCACCGGAGCCTGAAAGCATCCAAGAGGCCCAGCAGTTTGCGGCACGCAATCAACCGGTCACCTCGATTGAAGTGCTCAGGGAAAAAGGTTTTTTGCCTACAGGGATCAAAAGCTAACGACGCAACAGCGCCATCAATTGGCTACGGGAAAAGTTGCTCTGACTCAACAAGGCACCACAGGCGCGCTCACCAATGCTTTGGCCAAGCTGCTCCACCACGCTATTTGGCAGGCTTTTTCCGGGAAGGGCTTCTTGGAGCTCGTGAGCCAGTGAAGCCCCCAGTTGGCGCAATTTCAGCTGGGATTGAGCCAGGGTTCTTCCCGCCAAATGAAGAGCCGCAAGACACAGAGCCTGATCGCCGAGCTGATCCCTGCTCAAATGCTCCAAGGAGGGAGTTCCAGGCTCTTTGAATCGAACTGTGGACTCACTGTAGAGCTCGCTCTGCCCGAGAATATTGAGGCTTTGCTGCATCTCATCGAGCTGGCAGCCCGAGGTTCGAAAGGTGATGTCTCCCCGCTCCAGGCGAGCCTTCACGCCAAAGCTACTCAACTGCTGGTTGAGCTGCCGGGCGACATCCACCGCCCCGCTTCCTCCGGTCACAGTAATCATCTGTTGCCTGGTTTGCTCTGCTTTTACAGTAAAAAGATGGCGACAGGATTGGGTCACGGGTTTCGCACTCAGGCCGGCTATTTGAAAATCATACTCCTGTGTCATCCCGGCTCCGGGAAGATTCAGGCTGAACTTACTATCCAGCACGCTTTGCCCCGAGCTGCCAGGCTGGTTTCGCGACACCTTTAATTGTTGTTGCAGGTCGCTCAGCGTTTCGAGATCCGGTGAAGCGCCACCGATTTGCCGCATCATGGACCGCATCACCCGGGCACTGTCCCTCAGGGATTGCGAGGCTAACTGCTGATCACTGATGGCCCCGCTCAGACGAGCCAGTCCCAGACCAGAGGATACCCTGGTGGTGATTTTAGGCTTTAAGTTTATGCCTGTATGCTCGGAGCGCCCCTGAGTCGCCCCCGAAACAGTGGCTCCCGAGGGGCCCCGACCTTTGACATCGGAAATACCGGCAGACGTAAGTGAGGTCACGCTCGTCGCAACCAGGGCTGAATTCATCCGGACTAATGCCCCATATAGTTAAACAAGCTCAACTGGTTGAGCTTGGTGAATACCTGCTCGCTGGCCTGCAGGGTGATTTGATAGGTATTGAGCCTGACCACGGCATCGGCGTAATCAAGCCCAACCAGCTGCTCCTTAAGCTGGGTCTGGCTCACCTTGGCCGCATCGTTGGCCTTACCTACCGACTCAATCGCCCGAAGACGGCCCCCAATTTTATTGCGCACCAGATCCACGCTCTGTAATGTATCGCTGCAGGCCTTACCGGCCTCGTCCATCTCCTGTTGCGACAGGCTCTTACCGGCAGCGGCATCATTTGCAAGGGTGGCAATAGCGTTGAGCCCGTCGGGAGATCCCATCAATTCCGCTAAGGTATCATTGGCATCCAGGGTCATCCCCCCGCCAATGGTCACCTGGCGTTTTTGTCCATCGCCCTGAAAACTAAAGCTTCCATCGGCATTGTGCACGACGGGAGCGGTATTGACCTGAGATCCGGCAAAGATATAACTGCCGCTGGAGTCCTTGCTATTCATCAGGCTCACCAGCTGGTCGACCTTTTGTTGCAATGATTGGCCGAGGGCTTTTTTATCATCCGGTGACAGGGCCCCATCCCCCAACTGCACCAAGTTTTCATGGATGCTCTGGATCAGGGAGTCGGTACTCTTGAGGATCCCATCCTCGGTCTGCAGCGCCCCCCCGAGACGTTTGCTGTTTTGCTGATAGACACTCAGCTGCTGCAGCTGCTGATCCAGCTTCATCGACTGAATCGAAGCCACTGGATCATCACTGGGATTGAGTACCCGCCGATTAGCACTCAGCTGCATATTGACCTGATTAAGATCAGACCAGTTACGCTGCATGTTCAGCAGCATCTGCTGATCCATCTGGTAGTTGGTGATACGCATATTGTTTCCTTAACTAAAGGTGCTGAGCAGGGTCGAAAACATATCCCGGGCCGTGCTGATCACTTTGGCATTCGCCTGGTAAGCCTGGGTGTAGCGCATCAGGTTGGCGGCTTCCTCATCCTGAGAGACCCCGGCGACCGCCTGTTCATTGGAGACCGCAACCTTGAGAAGCGATTGACCCGAGGCCATATTATCTTTGGCCGTGGCCGTATCATTGGCGACCTGGCTGACCATCTGGGAATAGTAATCACTGAAGGTGACCCCTCCCAACCCTGAAATCTTCTGATTCTGAAGGTCCAGAAACTGGTTAAGATTGCTATTATCACCAGGCCCTTTACCGGGTGCCGAAAACGCCAGTTCAGATGGGTCATCGATCGCCAGTTTCAGGCTTTTTGCCGGGTGGTCAGGATCAAAGCTAAACAGGGGCTGCCCGGCCTTTCCCTCAAGATCCTCTCCGGTCGCCTGTACCTGGTTAAAGCTGTTCGCCACCTCAGAAGCCATGCTATCGAGCTGCTGCTGCAGTCGATTTAGATCCTGGGCATTGTAATCAAACAGGGCACCGATTGAGCTGCCGATCCCATCATGGATCCGAGTCGTGGTCCCCGCCGAGGTCAGCGCCAGATCATAACTGCCATCTCCATGCTCCTCGAGCTTGAGCTGCCCCGGCTGGTTTCCAAGGAGCAGGGGCTCACCATTTTTCATATAAAGATTGATGCTGCCATCACTCGCGGTACTGCTCTGAATATCCATATATTGAGACAGGGACTTGAGGGCCCCATTACGCTGATCCAGAAGATCGCTGACATTGCTGCCCCCCGCTTGTCCATCGGCAATCTGCTGGTTGAGCTTGGCGATGTTCCCCAGCACCGAGTTGACCTTGGTCACCGAGCTGGTGAGCTGATCGTGCGACTCGCTGCGTAGCTTCTCCAGGCGATCATCCATCATGTGAAAACGGTTGACCAACTCACCGCTCTGGCTGAGGATCTGCTGACGATAGGCCAGATCCTGCGGGTCTTTCTGCGCCGCAGTAAAGGAGGCGAACAGATCGTCCATCCCCTTTGAGATCGAGTTGCTATCGGCTCCCAGGACGGTATCGATCTGAGAGAGGTACTGATGGCGGGTGGTAAACTGATTGAGCTGGGCCGACTGATTGCACACCTCCCGGCTCAGAAAAGGATCGCTATACCGACTGTAGCGGATCACCTGAACCCCGCCCCCCTGTCCTGGGATGCCCCCCAAAGAAGCCAGCTCAACCCCCTCCCGACAATAGTTGGGATTGCTGGCATTGGCGATGTTTTGTCCGGTGACATTCAACCAGGCCTGGGCCGCATTGATCCCAGACACACCTATATCGATTAAACTCATCTGTTACCATCCATCCGTCGGTTTGCTGTTAATTCGACACCCGGGCATAAATGTTTAGCCTTTGTCTTTATTACCCTTGGGATCGGCATCGGGCTGAACCGTCCCACCCAGCTGGCGAACCAGCATCTCAGACAGGCCCAGACCGTGCTTGCGGCTTATTTCAAATGCTAACTGATCGTCATACATCCCCTGGTAGAGCTGCTGATCCCGGCTGGTCAGAGGGCTGTGCTGCTCAAGGGTTTGATTGGCATCGCGCATGCTTTTTAGCATCATCTGTAAGAACATCGCCTCAAACTGATCGGAGGCCTGACCCAGGGCCTGAGAGGTTTTCCCCTCGCCCTGCAAGTTCTGGAGCTGCGTCGTATCAAAGTAGCTTTGACTGCCGGGTATCTTGATGCTCATCTGTTATATCACCTCCAGTTTGGCCTCCAGGGCCCCCGCTTTTTTCAGGGCCTCAAGGATCGCCATCAGATCCGTTGGAGAGGCGCCCACGCTGTTCAGCGCCGCCACTATTTTCTCCAATGTGGTGCCCGCAGGGAGTAAAAACAGATGCGCCGGTTCATTGCCCTTGACCTGCACCTGGGACTGAGGCGCCACCACTGTGCTTCCCCCCTTGCTCAGAGCGTTGGGCTGACTCACCTTATAATCCTCACTCACCTGGACCACCAGGTTGCCGTGGGCAACTGCCGCCGGCTTGATCCGGACGTCCCCGCCAAACACTACGGTGCCGGTTCTGGCATCGATGACTACCCGTGCCTGAGGCTCACCGGTAGCCACGTTGGTCTGCTCAAGCATCGCCATGAAGGTCACCCTCTGATTGCTCTCAAGAGGAACCTTGATCCGAATTGAGCGATCATTGAGGGCGATCGCCTCACCCGGCCCGAAAATTCCGTTGATCGCCCGCTCAATATTACGCACGGTGACAAAGCTTGGCTCATGCAGGCTCAGGGTCAGAGTTTGAGAGGAATCAAAGGCCGAAGAGATCGAACGTTCCACGGTTCCACCCCCGGGATCCGTCCGGCGGTTGGGATATTAATGGTCACGCCACTGCCATTACGCCCCTCGGCTTTCACCCCTCCGACTATCAGGTGCCCCTGAGCAACGGCGTAGATTTTGCCATCCAACCCCTTGAGGGGGGTCATCAGCAAAGTGCCGCCACGCAAGCTCTTAGCATCCCCTATCGAGGCCACAGTGACATCCAGTGACTGACCGGGGCGCATATCTGCCGCCAGGGAGGCGGTCACAGATACGGCAGCCACATTTTTCAGGTTCAGATTCCCATCGACCTGAACCCCGAACTGATCGAGCATGTTACGCACCGACTGGGCGGTAAACTTGGTCTGTGTGGTACGGTCGCCACTGCCATCCAGGCCCACCACCAACCCATAACCAACCAGTTTATTCGGCCGTACCCCCTGGATATCCACCAGATCCAGCAGGTGCTCGGCCCGGGCCCAGGAGCTGAGCAGAATTAGAAACATAACCGGCAAGATACGATATTTCATCACCACCTCAGTAAGGGAACCAGGAGCTGCTAAAGAACCGGCTCAGCCACCCCTGCCGATTGGCATCGGCCAGGGCACCGGTTCCGGAATAAGCGATATTGGCATCGGCGACCCGCTGGGAAGAGACCTGGTTGAGATCATTAATATCTTCGGGACGAATATAGCCGGTGATCCGCACATATTCGGTGCCCTGGTTGAGCTTGATCCATTTCTCACCCTTGATGCTCAATACGCCGTTTGGCATCACCCCCTCCACCACCACGGTGAGCTGCCCCTGCAACAGGTTTTGCTGCATCGAATTGGTGTTACCATCAAACTTGTGCGAGGACTTAAGGCCCGTTTCAATCGAGCCGCCAAATACCTGAGATCCTGTATGCCCAAACACCACGGGACTGGCCAGATCGTCACTATTACTCTTGTTGATCTTGGTGCCGGACTTATGGTCGGAAACCGTATGTTCATTGAGCACCACGGTGATGATATCGCCGGTTTGGTGCGCCCGGTGATCGCTAAACAGCATCATGGAGGCCCCGCCTCCAAACAGGCTACCATCCTGATGCTCAATGTGGCTGGATGGAAAATTATGGGTCGAGTAGCCATCCTCTCCGGGCTTGGGATCCAGCTTGAGGTTTTCACATCCAGCCAGCAGCAGGCACACCAACAGCAGGCAAGTACGCAGGCTCGGGTTACTTAGGTTCGTCAATTTAGCCTACCTGACTGACTTCTTTGAGCATCTGATCGGCGGCCGAAACCACCTTGGAGTTCATGTCATAGGCACGCTGGGTCGAGATCATGTCTACCATCTCCTGAACCACGCTCACATTAGAACCCTCCAGGGAGTGTTGCTTGATCTCTCCCAAACCATCCTGGCCCGCAATAGATTCGTTTGGCGCGCCACTGGCGGTCGTCTGCTGATAAAGATTCCCTCCCAATGCCTTGAGGCCACAGGGGTTCACGAAGCTGACCAGGGTGAGTTGCCCCAGCGACTGGGAGTCTGTGCTGCCGGCCTGGGTCACGGATACGGTCCCATCGGTACCTATGCTGACACTGGTCGCATCATCCGGAATGGTGATCGAGGGTTGTACTGGAAGCCCCTCCATGGTCACCAGGGTGCCATCGGCATTTTTTTGGAACTGGCCATCCCGGGTATAAGCGATGCTGCCATCAGGCTTTTGAACCTGGAAAAACCCCTGACCCGCGATCGCCAGATCCAGAGGCTGTCCGGTGGTTTTGATGTCTCCCGGGGTAAAAACCTTTTCGGTCCCTGTCACCTTAACCCCCGTCCCCAGCTGCAGGCCAACCGGCAGTTCATTTTGCTGATTTGCCATGGCACCAGCCTCCTGCTCCGTCTGATAGAACAGATCCTCAAAGGAGGCGCGATCCCGCTTAAAGGCCGTGGTATTCACATTTGCCAGATTGTTCGATATCACTGACATCTGCTTTTCCTGCGCTTCAAGGCCGGTCATGCTGACCCAAAGGGATGAACTCATTATTTAAAACTCCATACTTGGGTTATAGGGGGGAGCGCAACAGGCTATCGCCACTTTGCTCAAGGGTTTTCGCGGTTTCCATCATTTTCAGCTGCATCTCAAACTGGCGGCTTGAAGACATTACGGTCACCATCTCTTCCACCGGATTGACATTGCTTCCCTCCAGGGCTTCGGAGCGCACCCGGATAGCTGAAGATGCGCCAAAGGTTTTGCCATCACGCCCATAGATGAGACAACTGCTGCTCCGCTCCAGATCTCGGGGAGAGGCCTGCACCAGCTTGAGCTGGTCCAGCTCAACCATCCCCTGGCCTGCGGTCTGTTCCATTGAAATGGTGCCATCCTCGCCGATATGCAGCTGAGCCGAGGAGGGAACCATGATGGGCCCGCCCGAGCTGCCGATCACGGGAAGCCCCTTGATCGTCATCTCGCCGCTGGCATTGACCTGGATGCTCCCATCCCGGGTATAGGCCTCTTTACCACTGGGATCCATTACCGCCAGATAGCCCCCTTCGGAGGGCTTCACGTCCAGGGCGCGACCGGTCACGATCACATCCCCGCTGCGACCGGACAACCCACCATCACGCACCGCAGCCATTGTCCTGCTATGCCAGCCATCCCCTTCGACAGGCTGGCTATCGGCAAGTGCGATCGCCGCCTGAAACCCCGGGGTATTAGCATTGGCAAGGTTATTGGAGTGCAGCGCCTCCACCTGCATCGCCGCCGAAGCGCCGGTCATCGCTGTGTATAGAGAACGATCCATGACTCTCCCCTTAGATGATCTGCATCAGGGTGCTGTTGAGTTTAGAAGCGGTCTGAATCGTCTTGGCATTGGCCTGATAGTCCCGCTGGGCCGTGATCAGGGTGACCAGCTCCTGGGAGAGATCCACGTTCGATTGCTCCACCGCACCCGATTTGAGCGCCCCCAGCTGACTGCTTCCCGGAGAGCCAATAATCGCCTCCCCCGAACTGGAGGTTTGCTCCCAGGCGGTGTTACCCACTGGGTGCAGGCCGTTTTCATTGCTAAAAGAGGCCATCACCACCTGCCCCTGTAGCTCTCTTTTGCCATTGGAGTAGTCCGCGAAGATCTGCCCCTTATCATCCACCGATAGCTTGGTGAACTGACCCGAGGCGTAGCCATCCTGGGTGGCCTTGTTGATACTAAAATCGGAGGCAAACTGCGACATACCGCTCAGATCCACCTTGGTGGTCATGGAGCTGGCACCACCACTAGGATCCAGTGTCAAAGATTGAGGCTTGTAATCCACCAGCTTTCCTGAACTATCAAATTTCAACGTATCCTCCCCCCCATTATTAGTCACAGATCGACCATCCATCGTGTAATGGACTGTCCAGGTAGTGATACTAGGGTTCTCTGAAGTCTTTCCTTTGACAAAGTACTCCTTCAAACTATGTTGCTTGCCCAAGGAGTCATAGATATTGACCGAGGTAGAGCTGTTGTAACTATCGGAATCACTGGCATCAAAAGGAGTGGTTTTCGGGATCTCATCTCCGGCATTCAAATTCGCGCTAATGGTAACATTGCCACTGGAGCGGGCCGCGATATCACCTTTTTGAATTTGCAGATCACTCACCACAGAGTTTTGCAGATTGCCGTCGCCATCCACCGGATGGCCCTGCAACTTCATCCCCAGATCATTGGTAATGACCCCCTGGCTGTCGAGCTGAAAATAGCCACGCCGGGTGTAGACCTGATGGCCATTCATCGAACCCACAAAAAAACCGCCGCCCTGAATCGCCATATCCAAAGAACGCCCGGTCTCCTGAAAACTACCCTGGGTAAAGCGCTGAGTCTGTGCCGCCAGCTGCACGCCACCCGGGGCATACTGGTTATATACAGAAGCATATTGATTGCGAAAGGATTTATAGCCTGCGCTATTGACGTTGGCGATGTTATTACTGGTCACCTCCAGCTCATCGCTGGCAGCATTCAATCCGCTAAGTCCGATAGAAAAAGACATGATTACTCCTGTAGAGATTAAAGGTGGTGATTGAGGGTAAAGGGAGACATGAGTGCCGATGAGCCGGACGATTTGTCGGCCCCGCCGGTGATCTGGGTGACCTGCTCAATAGGGATCACCCCCATCCCCTCTAAGTGCAGATAGATGCCATTTTGAGCCAGCTCCACACTATCCACCCGGGCCGCTATATTGGTTTGCAGCGGTGTTGGCTCACCGCCGATGGTTGCGGTTGCCGAGATCTGATAGTGGCCCGGCTTGAGCTTGAGTTCGCTCTGATCCAGGGTAAAGGCACAGGCTCCCTGGTTATGATCTCCAAGGTTTACGGAGTCCACCAGCTGATGATCCTCATCATAGATATTCAGCGTCACCTGCTTGGCATCATCCCCCAAGTTGAGTTGCCCCTGAACCTTACCGTCCTGGGTCAGATCAACCTTGTCCGTTGCAAACAGAACCTGGCTTCCCACCATGCTGGTTGCCGTCAGATCCACGGCGGTACTCAGTCCATAGGCCAGTCCCTGAACCTGCTTCTGCAAGGATTGCAGACTACTGACGCTACTGAATTGCGCCAGCTGACTCAAAAACTCAGAGCTATCCTGTGGCTCGGTCGGATCCTGGTTTTTAAGCTGCGCCAGCATCAGGGTCATGAACATGTTTTCATCAACATCCATCCCCTGTTGAACTGGCTGCTGGGTGTTGTCCGCGGACAGCAGGGTGTTGTTCTGAGCATTCACTGAGGTATTCACAACTTAGCCTCCAAGCTTAAGTAGTTTGAGCTGCATACCCCGGGCACTGTTGAGTACCTCAACATTGGTTGCAAAGTTACGCGATGCCGAGATCATATCTGCCATCTCTTCCACAGGATTCACATTGGGAGCATAGACATAGCCCTTGCTATCGGCCTTGGGGTTATCCGGCTGATAACGCCGCTCCAGAGCCTCGGGACTATCGACCACCCCGGCAACCCGAACCGATGCACCATAGTCGGGAGAGGATGAGCCCGCGAGGTTATTTTGGTAAACCGTGGCAAACACGGTTTTTTTGGCATGATATGTTTCGCTCTCACTCCCGCCCACACTATTGGCATTAGCCAGGTTGGAGGCAACCGTATTGAGCCTGACCGTTTCGGCATTCATCGCCGAGCCGACGATCTGATAAATTGAATCGAGTGACATCTCGCTCCTGCCTTAGCTGGACTGCCCCTCAATCGCCTGCTTCAGACCTCGAAGCTGCATATTGAGAAAGCTGTAACTGGTTTGATAATCCATCGCATTTTGGGAAAAGCGAGCCTGCTCCTGACCGATCTCAACCGTATTGCCATCGGCGCTCGATTGCTCCGGGATACGATAATTAAGCTCCCGACTCAGGGCGGGAGCACCGACCCCCTCAAGCCTGGCCTGAGCATCGGTAACATAGGCATTAAAATCCAGGTCTCTGGCCTGATAACCCGGGGTATCTGCGTTGGCAATATTGCCGGCCAATACCTCTGCCCGCTGGATATGAAAACGCAGCATATCGACATGGGCTCCCAGGGCCTGCTCCAGCTTGATACTCACTTTCACCTCTGAACCAACAAAAGCCCACTCTTAAGCAAAAATAATGCCAATATTAAATTCCTTTATTTTCAATACATTGAGCAATATGTGAAATGATATTTCCGGAAGTACCAGGGCGGAGGAAGCCAATGTAAACTCTATTTCCGCCCAAGAGAGGATTGATGAGAAGGTCCCATCAAAATACTCCCGTCTTAATTTTGATAGAGATGAGTCTTTCTGTGAAAGGAGGATTCAGGCTAAACTAGCCACCGGATGGGTGGGATAATAGAACAGATGAAACAGAGGATCGGCTACATCACACTGCTTTGGCTGTTTACTGGACTGGCCTATGGAAGCGTGCTCCAATCTCAGCTTAACCAGGCGATCCACCAACACCTGGATCCCATCCTGGAAAAGATGGTTCAGGAGCAAGGCTCCGGACGCTATCAACTGGATATCTCCCCCCTGCTCCTTCAGGGGGTTGCCCCCTGCCCGAACCCGGTCAAGGTGGAGCCCATGTTGGGCAGCAAGGCGCCTCTGGGCCACTTCACCGTCCGGCTCATTTGCCAAAGTCCGCAAACGCACTGGCAACTGTTTTCCAGGGTCAATGCCCATATCTATGCCAGGGTCGTTGTCAGCAACGCCTCCCTTCACCGCCAGCATAAACTTATTCTCTCGGATTTGGGCTACCGAACGCAGGATCTCAGTACCCTTTATGCCGGCTACTATAGTGCCCGTAAGCCACTCTTGGGGATGGTTGTTCGCCGGCCGCTCCCTCCCGGGCAGGTGATCACTCCAGTGAGCGTAATGAGAGGCGCGATGATAGAGCGGGGTGAACATATTAATATTATCGCCCAGAGTGGAAACCTGAAGATCACGGCTCCCGGGATGGCCTTGCAAAGTGGCAAGCTCCACCAACAGATAAGGGTACGCAATCTAAGCTCTCATAAACAGATCTGGGCTGAGGTCATTAATCATCACCAGGTGCAAACTCACTTTTGATCTTTTTCAACCTGGCTATAAACAATCGGCAACTTGCGTCGAATATAACAACAATCAGGATTTATTGGACACTCTCATGAGCATCGACAAACTCTCATTCATTCGCCCGGTCACCCTAAGTGAGGCTCCCCCATCGAGTCGAGAGAGCCGCTCTCAACCGACCAAAGCTGAGCCTGGCTCAGATATTCTGACCCAGGTGGCTCGCCAGCGTCTGGATGCGGCCCCTGAGGTTGATAACCTCAAGGTTCAGCAGATCAAAGAGCAGCTTCGCCAAGGCTCACTCAATGTTGACATCGAACAGCTGGCAGATAATCTGCTGGATATGGGAGCCAGTATTCACAATGGTAAGTCTTCATGAATCAGCCCCTTGCCCGAAAGATCCAACGACTGTACCAGCTAATAGCAAGGGATACACAGAAGCTGCAGCAACTCAACCGGGTGATGCAGCAGCTCAGTGAAGCGCTTCATCGGTGTAACAGCGCTGAGATAAACCGTCTGATAGAGTGCCAACAGCAACTTTTGCAATCCATTGACCATCAGGGACAACAAAGAGACGGTTTGCTGCAAGCACTCGGGTTCAGTGCCGATAAGACCGGTATCACCCAGTTACTAAAGAAACTTCCACCCAAGATCGCCAATCCCATCGTCCGGCAATGGCAGGCGTATCTTGATGAGATCAACGCCTGTCACCAGCTCAACCAGAATAACGGCCTGTTAATGGCTCAGCAGCAACAGCTCATCAACCGCCTCCTGAGTAAGGCTCCACATCAGCATCCCAATTTACAGTCCCCCCCGAAAAGCTCGGCGTCTTGCTGGGAGAGTGCTGACAGGAGAGTCGCTATCACTACCAAGGCAACTGAGTCGATCGCCTAATGATGTAAGCGAGAACGGTGTTGATGCACAAAGTAGGAAGCAAAGGTTTAAAAGAGGGAGATAGACTAAAATTACAGAAGATACTGACTCCAAGTCTTGAATCGTTGAAGGCATATACACCAGGGTACCCCATGAAACGCATTATTCTATTTTGCCTTATCCTCCTAAGCTCCTGGGGATACTATGCGTTCTCCAAACCTGTCCTGGTTTTTTCAACCGTGGACGATTTCCCCCCCTTCAACTACATGAAAGATGGCGCGCTATCAGGGATTGATATTGACCTTGTGCAGGAGATGGCCAATCGGCTGAACCTGGAGGTCAAGATAGTCTCGACCGCCTGGAAGTCGGTGATGCTTCAAGTCGAAGCGGGCCGGGTCGATGGCGGGTTTGCGGCATTCCTGACACCGCAGCGCCAGGAGTTCAGCCTTTATACGGCGCCACTGCATTACGAAGCGATGCATCTTTTTGTGAATAAAGAGAATGCGTTCTCTTTCAGCTCTCTGAGTGACTTAGATGGAAAGGTTATCGCCAAAGAGAGCGGCGCCTTTATCAGCGATGCGTTTCAAAAAGCCATGGAGCAGCATAAGTTCAGGGTAAATGAAGGCAAGAATATCAATAACCTTAAGATGTTGGACCTTCAGCGCGTTGACGGAGTTATCGGCCATCTGGAGGTGATGCAGTACTATCTCGGTACCCTGAACCTGAGCCATAAAATTGCGCCTATCGCCTCTATCGGTAACAAACAAGCCGCCTACCTGATCCTCTCCAAAAAGTCTAAATATCCAAATCTAAAACAGCTCCAGCAAGAGATCACCAGGGTATTAGAGAAGATGCAGAAAGACGGTACCTACCAGCGCATTGTTGATAACCATGTCATGAATAACCTTCACTGAACCTGATGCTACCCTGTGCCTGTGAGTTCACGGCATAATCCTTGGCATAGGGAGCTATTTTCGAACCGCCCGCCAAATATGCGGAAAATACGATTTTGAGCCATCAAAAAGCTCTTATTTCCCACTCCCCTTCAACTATGAGCAGTGCACTGATGCTCTTAATTTTCACGGCTACTTTTCGTACCTTGCCGCTAACATTCTTTAAAATTTTCACTGCAAAATAGTTATGAAGATAAATTGCGCTGCTTGTTTTTTGATTGGCCTGAGTGTTCTATTCTCACTTCCCAGCTATGCCGTAGCGGATTTTGAGCAAACGGGCTGTCACGATAATGGCTATAACAGCAGGCTTATCCATCAAACCCTCGTTGGTTTTAAAGAAGCCGTTGAAAATGGTACTCCCAGCAAAACGGCTGAATTTTTCAGGTTCCCGCTCAAAGTCTATCTCAGGGACGGGCAGCACCAGATCATCAATCGTGGTTATTTTATCTCCAACTACAACAGGATTATGCCCCCCGAGATCCGAAGCCGGATCGCCTCTATCAATGAGCATCAGCTTTGGTGTAACTACCAGGGTGCTATGTTTGATGCCGGAAACATCTGGTTTAGCGCAACTGACAATACTCTGATAAAAATTACCGCCTTTAACTATCAGCTGCAGCTGCCCGCTCAGAAACATCAGCTTGGTGCCCCCGTCAAGCCTATCTCCAATCCTTCCGCAATCCAAAAACTGCTAGCCTCTCACATGAAAAATGAGAGCCAGGCTTCATCTGCTGATGGGCAGGTTTACAAAGTAGATATCAACAATAACGGCTCCCCTGACTATCTATTTGCCTACCGCGGAGGAGGCTCTTTGAGAACCTCAGGAATCGATACTATATACGAGAAACAGGGAGACAGCTGGAAAAACATCAGCTTTGGGGATGTGATTTACCACAACTTTGGCATTGATGGCTCAGGTTGGTACCTCTTCACTGATACCCCCTTCATAACCCAAAAAGATGGCCTCTACTATATGAATTTCTATAACAATACCCCTCCCCAGGTATGCTCTTATCTTTGGAAGGGCGATAGGCTATCCCTGGTGTCAGGAAATAAAAGTTACTGTATTCATCATGAAAAATAATGGTAACCCTATGCACTGAATTTACAGAATCTAACCGATGAGCAGAAAAAGAACCTCACTGAAGAGGCTCAGACTTACTGCTAGCATAATTAGCTCAGGGGTAATCGACTCTTTTACAAAATATCAGTACTAGCTTCTGAGTAAGGAAAAGATCACTCCCCGCTCAGCCTTTTGCGACTGAGCCTGGATAATCAACCCCGCCTGCTGAGCTACCTGAGCCTGCAGAAACTCGGAGATGCTACGCGCCATATCGGCATCCTCAATGCGTGAGCGGGCGGCCGAGTTCTGGATAATGCTGTCAGACAAGCCATTGACCGTGGACACGAAACGGTTCTGGGTTGCGCCAAGGGCGCTGCGCGCCTGTGTGAGTTCGGCACTCAGACGGTCAATGTTGGCGATCAGGGATCCGGCATTCTCGACACTGGCTACATTGTTCCCCGTATCCGTACTGAAACCTCCCACGTCACTGAGTCCCAATTTATCCAGAGCGGCCTGTTGCTGACCTATGGCTGCCGAGGAGCTGATGTTCACTTCCCGGCCATCCTCTCCCTCCAGAGTCAACTGGCCACGCTGGGTAAGGCTACTGCTAATCGCACTCCCCTCCTGGCTGAAAGCCGTATCACCATTCTCAATATTGATACTTGCCCCACTGCTACTGGAAAGCCGCAGCTCACCCTCGGTGGTGGCACTGGCGGTGATCCCTGAGATCCCGGCGGCATTGATGGTATTTATGGCATCCCCCAGGCTGGTAACACTAAACCCGGAAAACACAAACACACCATTGAGCTCCAAGGCACTGTTATTTTGCAATCCACTCAGATCGACACTGAGATCCAGCTGGTTTGAAGCGCTCGCCGTTACCCCGCTCTGGTCACTGATAGAGTTGATGGCCTGAGCCAGCTCATCGGCGCCAAGCTCACTCCCTAAGGTACCCAAAGCCCCCAGGGCCACACCATTGATCTCAATCCCATCTGCACTGGTAATCGCCTGTCCACTGACCTCGCCACCGGTTAATTGCGAAGCCCCGGTTTGCTGGTTAAAGCCAAACGCCCTGAGGTCCTCAAAGCTTCCGGATGCAGATAGCCCGACTTGAATCGGATCGCCCGTAGCACTACTCAGAGCGATGCTGCCACCAAAAGTACCGGCCTCTAACCCCAGCTGACCCAGATCGCCCAGGGCATTATCGGTCAGGGTGATATCCTTGCCGGTATCATTGAAGATCTGGATCGCACCACTGGCCGTGATACTCGCCTGGGCCCCGGCGACCTCTTGGTTAAATTGTGCGACAAAATCATCCACCGAGGCGGCCCCATTGAGAGTGGTGGTGGTGCCCCCTATCGTCACCTGAATTCCCTGACCGACAGAGGTATCGGCAGCGACCGCCTGCCCCTCGATCAGGTTGCTTGCACTGGCCGTCACTCCAGTCAGCCCCGTTTGCTGGTTGATGAGATCGGCCTTGAGATCCGCATCACCGCCACTAGATGCCGTTAATGCTCCCAAATCCACCCCATTGATGGTGACGCTGCCCGCCGCTATCCCGGAGGTTGCAGCTTCCACCCGTCCACCGTTGAGATCGCCCCGGGCGGCTGAGATCCCCTGCTCCAGGGTATTCCCGGTCAATCCCCCCATGTTGAGCTGCACGCTGGAGTTAAATCCCACCTGAAAGTTGAGGCTTCCCTGGTTTTTGAACACATTGATCCCGTTAAACTGGGTCTGACTGCCGATCGAAGCCAGCTCATCAGAGAGCATACCCAACTCGGATTGAATCGCCCGACGATTACTCTCGGACAGAGTACTGTTACCCGCCTGAACCGCCAGCTCGCGCATTCTCTGCAAAATCGAGTCTGCACTGGCAAGGGCTCCATCGGCAACCTGAGTCATGGAGATCCCATCGTTGGCATTACGAATAGCCTGATTATCGCCACGGATCTGTGAATTCATCCGGTTGACGATCGCAAGTCCCGCCGGATCATCGGCTGCACTATTGATCCGCTTGCCAGAAGTGAGCTTCTCGGCACTGTTAAACAGCACCTGTTGAGCGCGTTGTAGCTGCAGAAAACTCGTTGCATTAGAGACCATCGAATTGATTGTGACCACGGCCGAACCCCTGACAAGATAACAACAGGCCATAGAGATCAAATACCCAATAAATGCCGATTTCGCTATTCAAATAACTAAATGGTGTTAGCAATCACTGCTGATAACCAATAACCATAACCTCTTTTCTGTCTTGACCTTTGACTAAGGTCCAAGGTTTAAACTCATAAAAAAAGCCAGGAGTCCTGTTATGTGCTTACGTTGTAATCATACCCACTCAACCCAACTCGATCGCTCTGCCAAGGATACGCCTCACGGTGCCAGCTGCTGTGCCAGCCAGTCTGTAGCAGCCGTCAGTGCCAGAGCCTCAGCGAGTGCCGAACATGCCACTCACACCTCTGCTGATAGCACAGAGGATGAAGAGGCATCGCCCCGTCAAAGTTGCTGTAGCGCCTCAAAGAGCGCATGTTCCACCTCAAAATCCCCCTCTTCCAAAACCAGCCAATCCAACTTAGCTCAAGACAGCAATGGCAACAGCTGTGATGAGCCATCGCCACTCGCTGGGACAGCGGATCAAACCACCCGTGTTAGCTGGCAAATCCAGGGGATGGACTGCCCTAGCTGCGCCCGTAAGATAGAAAATGCCGTCAAGAATTTAGCCGGAGTGGAGCAAGCCAGGGTGCTGTTTACCACAGAGAAACTGGTGGTTGATCTGCATCGGGGGAGCAGTGCCGGCATCGTCACCAAGGCGGTCAAAAAGGCGGGTTTTAATCTCATCAATGATGAAGATGAGGCTGAGAGCCAGGGCTTCTTCGTTCGTTATCACCTGGTGATCACCCTGAGCATCCTGATGCTGGCCGGATTCGCAACCCACTTCTATAACCCCCTTGCAGCTAAAATTCTGTTTGGCCTGGCCGCAATGCGAGGCCTGCTCCCTGTCGGACAAAAAGCCCTGAAGCTGGCACGCACCGGGACCCCTTTTGCCATTGAAACCCTGATGAGTATCGCCACCATAGGGGCACTATTTCTCGGTGAAACCGGTGAGGCCGGTATGGTGATGCTGCTGTTTATTATCGGCGAACAGCTCGAAGCTTACGCCGCCAACCGAGCCCGTCAGGGAGTTAAATCACTGATGGCGCTGGTGCCGGATACCACTACCTTGCTGCGCAATGGGCAACGTCAGGTCGTCGCCGTCAGTGCGCTTAAGCCTGGCGACCTGATTGAAGTCAGTGCCGGTGGCCGCCTTCCTGCCGATGTTGAGCTGGTTTCGGATCAGGCAAGCTTTGATGAGAGCGCCCTGACCGGGGAGTCTATCCCGATCGAACGCCTGGAGGGTGAAAAAGTGATGGCCGGTTGCCTGGTAGTGGATCAAACCGCCCAGTTACGGGTTGTCTCCAAGCAGGGACAAAATGCCATCGACCGTATTCTGCACCTGATTGAAGAGGCCGAAGAGCGAAAGGCTCCGATAGAGCGCTTTATTGACCGTTTCAGCCGCTGGTACACCCCGATGATGATCCTGGCTGCCGTGGCCGTGATCCTGATCCCGCCCATGGCGTTTGCCCAGAGCTGGGATGTCTGGATCTATCGCGGTTTAGCCCTGCTACTGATCGGTTGCCCCTGCGCTCTGGTGATCTCCACTCCGGCAGCCGTCACCTCAGCCCTTGCCGCCGCCTCAAGGCGCGGAGCCCTGATCAAGGGAGGCGCCGCCCTGGAGCAACTGGGGCAGGTCGAAACCGTGGCCTTTGATAAGACAGGCACCCTGACCCAGGGGAAACCTCAGGTCACCGACCTGATTGCAACGGGCACCCTGAGTGAGTCCGAACTTCTGGCGATCGCCTATGCGGTAGAGCTGGGCTCCCACCATCCCCTGGCAACCGCCATCTGTCAGTATGCAACCGAACAGGGAGTGGCACTGCGTGAAGCAAGCAACCGTACCGCCCTGGCCGGCCGGGGCGTTCGTGGCGAAATCAATGGGCTGGAGGTACAGCTTCTGGCCCCCGGAAAATCACCCGAGCAGGCAACAGCACTAAGTCAGCTAGCCCAAAAACAGCAGGAGCAGCTAATTAGCGAAGGAAAGACTCTGGTGGTGATCTGGGTCGATGCCGAGCCCCAGGGGATCATTGCCCTGCGTGATGAGCTTCGTGACGATGCCACCCAGGCGGTAGCTGAACTCAGAAAACTCGGGATCAACAGCCTGATGCTCACCGGCGATAACCCGGGAACGGCGGCGGTGATCGCTGGCAAACTTGGAATAGATTACCAGGCGAGCCTGCTCCCCGAAGATAAAGTAGAGGCGGTCGCCGAGGCTGCTCGTAAGGGGCATGTCGCCATGGTTGGCGATGGGATCAATGATGCCCCGGCCCTCAAACAGGCCAGCATAGGGATCGCCATGGGCGGAGGCTCGGATGTTGCGCTGGAAACCGCAGATGCCGCCCTGACCCACAACCGGATCATCGAGCTTGCTAACATGATTGGCCTGTCCCGAGCGACCCGCCACAACATTCGCCAGAACATCACCCTGGCACTGGGGCTCAAGGGGATCGTCCTGATTACCAGCCTGGTAGGACTCACCGGACTGTGGGTTGCGGTATTAGCCGATACCGGAACCATGGCCCTGGTCACCCTCAATGCGCTGCGACTGCTGCGCTATAAGAAGTAAACTCAGGGGCCTCGGCCCCTTCCACACCAGAGTGTTCCCCTAACAACCCCGAGGGTGCCCCTCGATTCGTGGAAATCCTGAAAATCACTTACTCCTTGAAGCTCAGTATAGACACGCCGCATACCATCCATGATATGCCTCCCCAGTTCGATATCCCTATCTCTCGTTCTGTCTCTCAGGGAGAGACTTCACCCTAAGCTTGGCTATGCACTCATGGCGTCCTCCCATTCGGCTTCACTCGCATTATGATTTTCAAGGACGAATCAAAGGGGAAGTCCTCCCGTGAGCGAGCACCGAGATGAGTGATTATCTTGCTGTTTTTGCTTTCGAGACAGGGATGTCGAGGTGCGCAGCTCTGCGGAGGGACTCGCAGTGTGGAGCGAACTTTTGGTTACTTTTCTTGATAGAAAAGTAACTCACCTGCCCGGTGATTCGGGCCATGCAGCGAAGCGGCAAATTAGCCGCGCGCAGCGCGACCATAAATTCGCTATGGTACAAAGAGAATCGGGATAGTTTGACCTGCAGTCAGCTTTTTTGTGCCTGCGGCACATTTGCCGCTGCCGAGCGGCTGCGGGAAGAGGGTATTGCTTGTCCAATACCCTCTTCACTCCCAAGGACACCCCGGTATTTGCTTCATCCTCAAGTTTCAAATTCGCAGAGGTACAGGCAAACAGAACCTCCCTGTACTGGTTGCCTTTTCGTGGCATCCTTGGCACTCACCCTTTGCTCCTACTTGAAACCCTCGGCGCAAATAGACGGGGCCCAATTCCCCGTGAGCGAGCATAGTGTTGAGCTATAGACTTGTGGCTTATGATTTTCGAGACAGGGATGTCGAGCGCCGCAGCTTAATGGAGGAACCCATCACGCGAAGGGAGGTTTTGCTGACTTTTGCCGATACAAAAGTCAGGCTCTGTCGGCGCCCCGACACATCTGTGGCAAAGCCACAACATTAGCTGCATGCAATGCTATCAAGTGCGGCTGGAATTGCGTCTAAGCCGTACCTTAATCCTTAGGAAAGTCGAGGATTCACAGAGTTCTGGGGCGCAAGGGAATTGCAAAGGGGAAAGGCGTTTGCCCCTTTGCCTGCCGCCGGTCAGCACCGGCCCTTGCAGCGCAGCTGCAAATCAGCCGTGCGCAGCACAATTAATCCTATCCTGGTATCACCCGCGCCCTGCGGTTTTGTTTGACGAGAGCCGTCGAAAACATCGCCAGAGCAACCAGCAGCAATAAAACAACCATGGCCCAGTGTCGGGGATCAAGCCCCATCTCAAGCACTGCCTGGCCGGGAGCTGACTCCTGATACCAGACCTGAATCTTATCACCCACTTTGAGCGTGTTGTGCAGGCGCTGCAATCGTTCGGCACTCAGGCGATTTCCATACAGGGGTTCACTCTCTGCCCTATGATCTCCCGACCATCGGCCTCAAAACGATAGTGGATCGTCAGGCGTGTTTCATCCCCTGCCTGGATCGCCGGGATCAGATCGACAGATTCTATGGTTGCGGTTGTTTGGCTCCACAACAAAGGGCGATAGGCGTTAATTAGCATATAACATGAGGCAATAAGGCAAATGAGGCCCAATAGCAGAGCCGCCCAGTCCTTGGTGGTCAATTGTGATTTCATAGATCATCCCTGAAAAGAGGAGACATCCCCCGACTAGAAGCTACCATAATCCGTGGGAGACAGTAAGCGGCGACCAAATAATCCTTGAGTGGCAACACACTCGCAGCCAGAAAAGATGGGATGAAAATGCACCAGATAGCAAAAAGCCGACCCAAGGGTCGGCTTTTCTAAAGTGGCGGAGAGATAGGGATTTGAACCCTAGAAGGGCTATTAACCCTTGCCGGTTTTCAAGACCGGTGCTTTCAACCACTCAGCCATCTCTCCGCGATTTCGGATTGAATCCTATCGGGAAGCTCAGGCCTTGTAAACCCTTTTTTGGCTTCAACCCTCTGTTTGCCGGTTATTTAAGCAGTTTTATGAACGAATCGTCGAGCCTACTTTGACAAACCAGCTCCCAGCGTATTTTCTTTTACAAATGCCAAAATTTTGCCCATGCTCAACACATGAAACTCGATTCAAAGAAGGGATGCTATGTTTCGTTTCTACTCTCTGGTGATAAGCCTCTTGCTACTCATCTCCTCTAGTGCCAGTGCAGCGAACTCTTTGCCTGCTGCTAACGCCACACCTCTGGATAAACAAGCCGTGGAGAAAATTATTCACGACTACCTGCTGCAAAACCCGGAGATCCTGGTTGAAGCCGCTCAGGCACTGCAAAAGAAACAGCTCCAACAACAAAAACTGCAACAGCAGGATCTGATTAAGCGCCACGCTGCAAAATTATTTTTTAATCCCGGCGATCCTGTCGCGGGTAATCCCAAGAGCAAACAGGTCATCGTTGAATTTTTTGATTACAACTGTGGCTACTGTAAGCGGATGAACCGTGATACCCAGTCACTTCTCAAATCAAAGCCAAATATCCGTTACGTCTACAAAGAGTACCCGATCCTCAGTCAGTCTTCGATGCAGGCAGCCCGTGCAGCCCTGGCCGTTCATCAGCTCTATCCTGGAAAATACATGGAATTTCGTAATCTACTGCTGAGCCAGATAGGCAATGTTTCCGAAAAAACCCTGCCAAAATCAGCCAAAGAGCTGGGGCTCGATTGGGGCAAGATTCAGGAAGCCATGGACAGTGATGCAGTGAAAAAGCAGCTCAGTGAAAACATTCGCCTGGCGGGACAACTGGGGATCCGTGGCACACCAACCTTTGTGATAGGCAACACCATCTATCGTGGCATTCAATCAGAGAAAATATTAATCAAAGCCCTCAAGGAAGCATCTTCCAAGTCATAGCTCACTCCTGGTTAACAAAAAGAGGAGGCTTGCCTCCTCTTTTCGCTCTGCCGAGAATTACAGGCAGTAGTAGTGCCTGAGGAGCTCCTTGAGATAGAAGATATCGTCGGTGCCACATAACTCGCGCACCGAGTGCATCGCCAACATCGGCAATCCAAGATCCACGGCATTAATATCCAGGTGTGTCGAAGATATGGGTCCAATGGTGGAGCCACTGCGGGCATCGGAGCGGTTCACAAAGAATTGATAGGGTAGCTGGTGACGTTCCAGGATCTGTTTGACCACAGCTACCGAATAGGCATCTGAGGTATAGGATTGGTTGGCGTTGAGCTTAATCGCCGGCCCCTGGTTCATTCTGGGCTTAATCACAGGATCGGTTTTAGCCCCCTGGGCTGGATGCACCGCATGAGCACCATCAACGGAGATCATAAAGGAGTTATACAGGGCCTGGTAAAAGCCCTCCTCATCGAGTCCCAGGTTAAAGGCGATGCGCCTTAATGTATTGAGCAGCATATTCGAGTCTGCTCCCTGCTTGGTGCTGCTGCCAATCTCCTCATTATCAAAGCAGGCTAAAACCCTGATCCCCTGCCCCCCCTGAGACTCTAACAATCCCCGTAGTCCGCAGAACAGTGAAACATGGTTATCGATTTTCGGACAGGAGAGCATCTCCTGGTTCAAACCCACCAGCTCGCCTTTGGCATGCTCATACAAAAACAGATCAAAATCGAGGATCGATTCCTGGGGCACATCACAGGCCTTGGCAATCAATCCAAGTAGTAGTCCCTCTTTTTCCAGCTCATCATTGAGCAGGGTCAGCACCGGCAGGGTATCGTTTTGCTTGTTGAGCTCAAAACCACTGTTCACATCCTTATTCTGATGAATCGCCAGGTTAGGGATAATCAAGATGGGGTCCTGCAGATCCACCAGCCGAGTCTCGGGCCGTAGTGGGTTTTCGGACTTAAGCATCACTCTCCCGGCAGCACTCAAAGGCCGATCCATCCAGGTATTGAGGATCGGTCCGCCATACACCTCGGTATTGAGCCGCAGGTAAGCATCTTCGGCGCTCACTTCAGGGTTTGGCTTAATCCGAAACCCCGGAGTGTCGGTGTGATTACCGGTGATCCTAAACCCCTGGGTGGTAAGTTCACCCTCTCCCATCGCGAAGGCGACCAGGGATGAATGGTTTTTTTTGACAAAGTATTTACCATCGGCCTTAAGTGACCAGGGCTTGTCATAATAGAGCTCTTCAAAACCCTGCTGGGTGAGGAGCTCTGCACTATTTTCCACCACATGAAACACCGAGCTGGAACGATGAACAAAGTCGATAAACTGACGGGCTAATGCTTGCATGAACAATCTCGTGAGAATCGAAAAGCCTCATACTACTCCAAGGAGCTGCGCCCGCAAATATTAGCCCAGCCACTTTGAGAGCCGGACATAGCAAAAGTCGTGGCTCACTGTGCACACCCTCTTGGTGATGGCTAAGTGAGCTTCGTGAGCTAAGCATTTTAAAATGCCGACAGCTTCAGGCTGGAGGCATCAACAGGGTCAGCAAAATTCACTTGCCTTTAGGGCCAATTCATAGTTAGCTAGCCGTTTTTCTTCGGAGTACTTTCTCTTGCTTAGTTACCGTCACGGTTTTCACGCTGGCAACCATGCCGATGTGCTCAAACACAGCATCCAGCAGTTGTTACTCGATAAGCTCAAGGCTAAATCCAAGCCTTTCATCTACATCGATACCCACAGCGGCGCCGGTCTCTATGATCTTGGCAGTGACGAAGCGCAAAAGACCGCCGAATACCAGCAGGGAATTGTCCGGATCCAGGCCGTTAAACAGCAGCTGCCGCAGATCAGTGACTACCTTGATCTGTTAGAGGACTCTCTGGGAACGGCAAACGCCACCTACCCTGGCTCTCCACAGATCGCCCGTCGATTGCTGCGAGAGCAGGACAAGCTGGTGCTAATGGAGCTACACAACAACGAAATCGAGAATCTCAGGCGCAACATGCGGGGAGACCAGCGGATCAGTATTCATCACCGCAATGGTTTTGAGGGACTGCCGGGGATCCTGCCTCCGACCCCGTCACGGGGATTGGTGCTGATCGATCCCTCCTATGAGATGAAAGAGGATTATCTGCAGGTTGTAAAAACCATTAAGGGAGCGATTCGTCGCTGGCCGACCGGCATTTTTGCCATCTGGTATCCGTTGCTGGCAAAACAGCGCGATCACAGCCAACGGATGCTCAGCTCCCTGGCCGAGCTCCCCCTGAATAACCTGCTGACCGCCGAGCTCTCGGTCGAGCCCCAGGCCGAGGAGTATGGTATGCATGGTTCTGGCATGGCGATCATTAATGCCCCTGGCAGCTCGATCAGCAGATTGAAACCCTACTGCCAAAACTCCATCGGGCCCTGAGTCCCGACGGCGCAGGAAAGTGGCAACTAGAGTGGCTCATCCAGAGTGACTGATTGAGCTATCCTCAAAGGAGGTAGTGATCTTGGGGTATTCCAGATGGTTCGTTATGCATTGCTGTTGCTACTTCTGCCAGCCTTCACTCTGTTGGCTCAAGACAGGGTAAAAATTGCGACCGGTGAATGGCCCCCTGGAACTCTGAGCATCTGCCTCATTATGGAACCGCCTCCCAAATAGTCTCGGCGGCCTTCGCTCAGCAGGGGATCGAAACCGATTATGAGTTTCTCCCCTGGTCACAGGCCCTGCCACAGACCAGCCAGGGTAAGTATGATGCCTCTATCAGCTGGATCCGGACTAAAGACAGAGCAAGAGAGTTCCACTACAGCACTCCCATCTTTAGTGCAAACACCTACTGGTTTTACCTGCCGTCCAATAGTAGTGCTCCCTTTGACTGGGAAAATCTTGGCAAGCATCAGGGGCTGATGGTCGGTGCAACTAAGGGTTATCGCTATGGCCAGGAGTTTGATGCCCTCAAGCAGCGCCCCCTGGTCACCGTAGTGATCGCCAACACAGATACCGAAAACTTTGAGCGATTATTCAAAGGAGAGATCGATCTATTCCCAAGTAACCTGTGTACCGGATACTACCTGCTCCGCAGCTACTTTCGGGAGAGAATAAAAACCATCAGCTACTCCCCAACCCCCCTGATGATCACAGACTTTTACCTGCTCACCAGCAAAAAATCCCCTGCCGGACTCGAGGTTTTGAAGCAATTTAACCTGGGGATGGAGATCCTGCACAAGCAGGACAGTTTTCGTAAAGGCAAGAAACGCTGCTTTAGTGGCTGGGCTTCCAAGAACCCTCTGTCCCGAAGGGCCCAATAGCTCACGCCCGCAGCCTCTAAGCTATGCTTTAGGTAAGTTTTCTCAGATATCACTGAGCGGAGATGAACGCGCGACTGATATTCCTCTTGTGGCTGGGAACAGCGGTCTGTTACGCCACCCCCAGGGTAGAGATCAGCACAGGTGAGTGGCCTCCATGGATCTCGGCCGAGATGGATGGCTATGGAAATGGCTCACAAATAGTCACCCAGGCCTTCGCGCTGGAGGGGTATAAGACCCGCTTTCACTTCTTTGGCTGGACCCAGGCCTACCAACGCGCCAAGCAGGGAGAGTTTCAGGCCACATTTGGCTGGATCTATAACAAGCAACGCGCTCAGGATTTTAATTACAGCCAGCCGGTATTCAGGGCCAACTATTACTGGTTTTACCTAAAAGATAACCCCAAGGCACCTTTTGACTGGGATACACTACAAAACCGCCAGGATCTCAACATAGGGATCACTCGCAGCTACTGGTACGGAGAGGAGTTTGATGCCCTAAAACGCAAGGGACGATTCCAGATCAAAGAGGCCTCGACTAACCTTGTGAACTTCAAGCGACTGCTGGCAGGAGAGATCGATCTCTTTCCCCACAATTTGTGTGTCGGCTTCTATCAATTGCGCCACCAGTTTACCGAAGATATGCCTCTAATTGCCCACTCCCCTTCCCCCCTCTCGGTGAATGATATCCACCTTATCTTTAACAAGGTCACTCCGGGAAACCTGGCCCTGCTTGAAACCTTCAACCGGGGAATGAACAAGCTAAGGCAACAAAAATCTTTCAAAAAAACGATGAATAAATGCTTTCGTAATTGGCGACTCGGTCAACAGAGGGCGGTCCGTCAGTAGCTGGAAACGCGGGCTCAGTCGACTCAATGCTGGCTCCGGTCAATTGTGGCAACTGAGCTACCCTTAAATTAAAGTGCTGTGTAAGGGTGAACCCTGATGCCAAGGATCCTGATCTCACTGCTATTGTATTGGTGGCTTGCTGCTGCTCAGGCATCTCCCGTCATTCATATCTCGACCGGCGAGTGGCCCCCTGGACCTCGGCACAACTTCCGGGATTTGGTACCGCCTCGCAGATAGCAACGCAGGCCTTTGCCCTTGAGAATCGCCAGGCCGAAATTGAGGTGATGCC
This sequence comes from Dongshaea marina, assembly GCF_003072645.1. NCBI lineage: Bacteria > Pseudomonadati > Pseudomonadota > Gammaproteobacteria > Aeromonadales > Aeromonadaceae > Dongshaea > Dongshaea marina. The sequence goes on along the minus strand of NZ_CP028897.1, from coordinate 1,455,165 downwards.
CTGGAAAGATGCCTACAATCAGGCAAAACAGGGCAAGTTTCAGGCAACCCTGGGATGGATCTACAACAAGCAGCGCGCTAAAGACTTCCTGTACAGTGTCCCTGTGTTTCGCACCAACTACTACTGGTTTTACCGAAAAGACAGCCCCAAAGCCCCTTTCAACTGGGAGGAGCTTGATAAACACAAGGGGTTAAGAGTTGGGATCACCCGGGGCTATTTTTATGGAAAAGAGTTTGATGAGCTCAAGGAAAAGGGAAGCCTAACCCTGATTGAAGCCGATAGTGATGAGGAGAACTTCCAAAAACTCCTGGCGGGAAGCATCGATCTGTTTCCACACAACCTGTGCGTAGGCTACTACCAGCTTCGTTACACCTTTGTCGAGACTATGACAGAGATCACCCACTCCCCCTTTGCTTTCTCGGTCAACAACCTGCACCTTTTGTTTAACCGGGTTTCCGCGGATAGTCCGAAGCTCCTAGAAATATTTAATCGCGGGATGACCAAGCTGTCCAAGCAGGAGTCCTTTAAGAAGACCCAAAATAAGTGCTTCAGAAACTGGAAGATGGGAACCTGAATCTCAGTGCTCTCGAGCATTGAAGGTTTGGCTCTATGCTCAGCAACTGAGATAACGGCAGAGCGTTAGGCTATGCTCTAAGAAGGAATCAGTAACCCGGAATCTTTCCCTATGCGATGGATCGCACTACTTCTGTTGGGACTCTTAACCCTGCCTAGCCTGGCTGCAAAAGTAGTCACCATCAGCAGTGGTGAATGGCCTCCGTGGAACTCAAAAGAGCTCCCGGGATATGGGCTCGCCTCCCAGATAGTGACCCGCGCTTTTACCGAGGCTGGCTATCAAACCGAGTATCACTTTTTCCCCTGGGCTGAGGCCTTTGATCTCGCTAAACAGGGTAAATTCGATGCTTCTATCAGCTGGGGGTACAGCCAACAGCGAGCGGAGTTTTTCGACTTCAGCATGCCAATTTTCAAGACCAGCATCTACTGGTTCTATCATGCCGACAGCCCTAAAAAACCCTATAACTGGGATGACTTAACCCGAAACAGACCTCTTATCATTGGCGCCACCAAGGGGTATATCTATGGCGATGAGTTTGAGTCACTCAAGGGAAAATCAGGGATCAAGATTGTCTATGCCGGCGATGATGTGACTAATCTTAAAAAGCTGCTCAACCGGGAAATTGACCTTTTCCCCAGTCAGCTCTGCGTGGGCTACTTCCTGATCCGAACTGAACTTCCCCAGGAACTGATGCAGTTTGCTCACTCACCCTCGCCCAGTGCCGTTTTTGACCATCACCTGATCTTCAGCAAGCGTAACCCTCAAACCCCGAAATTACTACAGGACTTTAACCAGGCGATGACCAGCCTCACCAATAAAGGAGTGTTTCGCAAAATGGGGAAAAAATGTTTTCGTCAGTGGAAAAGCGCATGATCACCAAGGGATGGCTTAACCCCTCACTAAGGTTTGCAAACCAATGGGTTTGTGGCTGCCTATTACTATGGGGAAGTTACCTCCATGCCGCAGAGAACCAGATCCGAGTCTGTGGTGTCGAGTGGCCCCCTTTTTCCTACGCAAACCCCGTAGAAAAGAGGCTTGAAAGAGGGATATCAATCGCCATCTATCAGGAAGCCTTTAAGCGACTGGATGTTAAGGTGGAGTTTATTCAACTTCCATGGCCCCGCTGTGAGCGAGATGTGATTCACGGTAAATACGATGCAATATTGGATAATGCCAGCCTGCCAGGCTACATCCATCCCCTGATCCCAACCGCTTTCTACCCTCTGGGAGCCTATGTCAAGCAGGGCAGTCCTCTCACGAATTTTCGCTGGGGTGAGACCTCTGATAAGAGAGTCGGCATGGTGAGGGGCTATGACTACACCCCTAAAATCAGCGAGCACCTGGATTGGGAGATAACCCTGAGTAAGTCGGATGAACAGCTGCTACTTTTGTTAGATCGTAACCGGGTGGACTATATCATTCTCGATTACTTCGCCGCCCCCATCCTCTCGAAAAAGACCGGCGTTAAGATCCGCCCATTGAACTCTTTCCTCGACTCCACACCTCTGTACCTGTGTTTCAATAAAAAACACAGCGCACTGGTCGACAGGCTTGGCCCTATCCTGCTGGACATGCTTCTGGACGGCACCCTGGATAAAATTTACCAAAAGAGTCTGGGTGACAGTTATGCCAATATCCGAAAACACTCAAGGATGGCAGCGCCATGATTTCACGATTCAAAGCATGCTCGCTCTGGTTGCCCCTCTTGGTGGGACTCGTACTATCAACTAGCCTTCGAGCAGAAACGGTTCGGATCACTAATGGTGAATGGCCTCCCCTCACCTCACAAACCCTGCCCCATAGCGGAATTCTCTCAAAGATCATCACAGATGCCTTTGCCAGCCAGGGGGTTCGGGTTGAGTATGGTTTCTTCCCCTGGAAGCGCTCCTATGTCCTGGCCAGGGCCGGAGTATGGGACGGCACCGCCGGCTGGAGCCGCAAGGCTGAGCGAGAGAAGTATTTCTACTATAGCGATCCCATCTACTTCACCCAGAAAAACTTTTTTTACCTCAAAGAGCTGGGGGAGATCCAGTGGAGTAAGCTCAGCGAGCTTAACCCCTACCGAATCGGCGCGACTCTGGAGTTTAATTACGGGCCTGAGTTTGATTCGGCCGTCGAGCAAAAAGCCATCAGGGTAAGCTGGAGGCCCAGCGACGAAGCCAATATGAAGCGGCTGCATGATGGGAAAATTGATCTCTTTCCCCAAGAACTCTGTGTCGGCTACTACCAAATACAGCTGCTATTCCCCAATGATAGTCACAGGTTCACCCATACCAGGCAGACACTTCTCAAAAATGCCTACCACCTGCTGCTGAGCAAAAAAATTCCACAAAACGCAACGCGGATCAAAATGTTTAACCAGGGTTTAAAGGAGGTTTTCGCCGATGGCGGCGCAGCCAAATACCTTGCCCCGTGCTATCAAAGCAACCAGCAGCACCTTCAACAGAAGCAATAAAAAAGGCGCATCCATGATGCGCCTTGTCCTGATGACCTGAACAGGCTGTGATTTAAAGCGGATCGACCTTGAGGCAGGAAACCGCGTGCTTGAAGCTTCCCTCCAGCATGGGGTTGGTCTTGGCACACTCTGGCCCGGCGATGGGGCAGCGGGTTCGAAAAACACAGCCCGAGGGGGATTGATCGGAGATGGCAGATCACCCTCCAATAGCTGGATCTCCTTGTTACGCTCAAGCTTGGGATCCGGAATCGGCACCGCTGACATCAGGGCCCTGGTATAGGGGTGGAGCGGGTTTTCAAACAGACTGTTGACCTCTCCAAGCTCCATCTCATTCCCCAGATACATCACCAGCACCCGATCCGAGATGTGACGAACCACCGAGAGATCATGAGCGATAAAGATAAGAGACAGCCCCATCTCTTTTTGCAGATCCTTGAGCAGGTTCACCACCTGGGCCTGAATCGACACATCCAGGGCCGAGACCGGCTCATCACAGATCACCATCTTCGGCTCCAGGATCAGGGCCCGCGCGATGCCGATCCTCTGACACTGACCACCGGAAAACTCGTGAGGGTAACGGTTAATGACGTTCGGCAGCAGGCCCACCTTCATCATCATCGCTTTAACCTTATCCTTCACCTGCTGCTTAGGCATCTTTGGATAGAAGGTACGAAGAGGCTCGGCGATGATATCCCCGATCGTCATCCGGGGATTCAAGGAGGCCAGTGGATCCTGAAATATCATCTGGATCTCCTGGCGCTTCTCGCGCATCTCTCGCTCACTGAGCTCGGTGAGATCCTGACCCAGCCAGACCACCTTGCCAGCGGTCGTTGGCACCAGGCCAATGATGCCACGCACGAAGGTGGACTTACCACAACCAGACTCACCTACCACCCCCAGGGTCTCACCCTCATAGAGTCGCAAAGTGACGCCATCGACAGCCTTGAGCTTATTGGGAGGAGTCCAGGGCCAGCTCTTACCACTGCGGATATCAAAATGGACCTTCAGATCCTGAACCTCGAGTAATAACTTCTTATCTTCACTCATCACTTACTCTCCCAATCCCAGTGGCAGGCACGCAACCTCTTATCCGCAAAGGGTAACAGCTGCGGAGCATCGACCCGGCAACCATCCATCACCCGGTGACAACGGTCCTGGAAGGGACAGCCCGGAGGCAAAGCCAGAGGGTTTGGTGGATTGCCCGGTATGGTCGACAGGATGTCCCCATCGGTATCGATGCGTGGCACCGACTGCAACAACCCCTCGGTATAGGGGTGAGAGGGGCGATAGAAGATATCATCCACCGTGCCATACTCCATGGTTCGCCCGGCATACATCACCAGCACCCGGTCACAGACCCCGGCCACCACCCCCAGATCATGGGTGATCATGATGATCGCGGTATTAAACTCATGCTTGAGCTCATTCAAAAGCTCCATGATCTGCGCCTGTACCGTCACGTCCAGGGCCGTGGTCGGCTCATCGGCGATCAGCAGCTTGGGCCGACATAGCAGGGCCATCGCAATCATCACCCGCTGGCGCATCCCTCCGGAAAACTCATGGGGGTACATGTTCATCCGTTTGCGTGCCTCTGGCATATGCACCGCATCAAGCATCTTTACGGATTCGGCATAGGCCTCTTTCCGGGTCATGCCCTTATGCAGCATTAGCACTTCCATCAGCTGCTTACCCACCTTCATATAGGGGTTCAGCGAGGTCATGGGATCCTGAAAGATCATCGCGATCTGTTCGGCGCGGATATGATTAAGCTCCCTGGGGCTAAGCCCCAGGATCTGTTGGCCATTAAACTCGGCGCTGCCGGTGACGATTCCGTTTTTAGCCAGAAGGCCCATCAGCGAGAAGGCGGTCTGACTCTTACCCGAGCCGGACTCCCCGACGATTCCCAGGGTCTCCCCCGCCTTGAGCTCAAAATTAAGGTTATTCACGGCGACGACCTGACCATCCTCGGTATCAAAGGCTACCCGAAGATCGCGCACGCTCAGCAGTTGTTCATTCACAGACTGATTCATCAGTTACTCCTCAGCGATCTTTCGGGTCCAGGGCGTCACGCAGACCATCCCCGATAAAATTAAAACAAAACAGAGTGATCACCATAAACAGGGCCGGGAAGATCAGCTGCCAAATCGCAACCTCCATGGTCTTGGAGCCATCATTGAGCAAAGAGCCCCAACTGGTCATCGGCTCCTGAACCCCCAAGCCCAGAAAGCTCAGGAAGGCCTCGGTCATGATGAGGCTCGGAACCAGCAGGGTTGCATAAACGGCGACCACCCCCACCACATTGGGAACTATGTGACGGGTGATCATCTTCCACTTGCTGACCCCACATACATGGGCCGCCTCAATGAACTCCTTCCCCTTAATGGACAGGGTCTGCCCCCGAACGATACGCGCCACATCCAGCCAGGAGATGGCACCGATCGCCACGAAGATCAGGATGATGTTACGCCCGAAAAAGGTCACCAGCAGGATCACAAAGAACATGAAGGGGATTGAATAGAGAAGATCCACCAGTCGCATCATGATCTGATCGGTCCGTCCCCCAAGAAAACCCGAGGTCGCACCATAGAGGATCCCGATCAACACCGCGACCAGGGCACCCAGGATCCCAACCATCATGGAGATCCTCCCGCCCATCAGGGTTCGAACAAACAGATCTCTTCCTAGGGAGTCGGTACCAAAATAGTGGCCACTCGCCCAGCTTGGGGCCGCATTCATCGCCGCCCAATCCGTTGCATCAAAGCTGAACTGACTCAGGTAGGGTCCAAAAATAACCAGCAGCAACACCACAACCAGGATCACCAGGCTCACCATGGCTGCCTTGTTGCGCATGAAGCGCTTCATCGCATCCTGCCACAGGCTGCGACCTTTTACCTCCAGTTCAGCGGAAAAGTTAGCCACCGCCTCTTTTTTTGATTTACTTACCATCATGGTGACTCATTCCTCAATAACGGATCTTGGGGTCGATCAGGGCATACAGAATATCGACGATGGCATTAAAGGTGATGGTCAGAAAACCGATCAATATGGTGATACCCAGCACCATGGAGTAATCACGATTGAGTGCTCCATTGACAAAAAGCTGACCAATCCCGGGAAGGCCAAAGATGGTCTCAATCACCACGGAGCCGGTAATAATTCCGACAAAGGCAGGCCCCAGGAAGGAGACCACGGGCAGCAGCGCCGGACGCAGGGCATGGCGCACTATGATGTAGCGCATCGACAACCCCTTGGCCTTGGCGGTGCGGATATAGTTGGAGTGCAGCACCTCAATCATGCTGCCGCGCATTACCCGGGCGATATAGGCGATATAGGCAAGCCCCATGCCTATGACAGGCAGCACCAGGTAGGGTAAGGCTCCGCCATTCCAGCCTCCGGCGGGAAGCCACTTTAGCCAGATGGCGAAGATCCAGACCAGAATCGGTGCAACCACAAAGCTTGGGATCACCACCCCCGTCATCGAAAATGACATCAGCAGGTAGTCGAGCCAACTGTTTTGCTTGAGGGCGGCGCACATCCCGAGTAACACCCCCAGCACAATCGCCATCACAAAGGCACACAGGCCGATCTTCACCGAAACCGGCAAAGCGGCTTTCACCAGATCGTTGACACTGTAATCCTGGTATTTAAACGAGGGACCAAAATCTCCCTTGAGAAGCCCTCCAAGATAGTTGAAGTACTGCTGGTACATGGGCTTATCCAGCCCATACTTGGCTTCAATGTTGTGCATGATCGCCGGCGGCAGAGCACGCTCAGAAGAAAAGGGGTTGCCCGGGGCAAGTCGCATCATGAAAAACGACACGGTAATGAGGATCAATAAGGTCGGAATCGCTTCAAGGATCCGTTTAAAAATAAAACGCAGCATAGTTCTACCCTGTTAAGCTGAACAAACTAACAGATGGCAGGCTTTGTGGGCCTGCCATCGGCAGTGACTCGCTGTTAATGAGCCTTGATGTAGAGATCCTTATCCAGGATGTTATCCATCGGATTATGCGGATACCCTCCCACATAAGGCTTCACCATCCGCGGCACCACATACTGGTAGACAGGAGCGATCGGCATCTCCTTGGCGATGATCTGCTCGGCCATATCATAGAACTTGCTACGTTGCTGTGCGTTGGTGCTGGCAGCCGCTTCGTGCATCACCTTGTCATAGTTGGAATCGCAGAAGCCGGTGTCATTGGTGCCGATACCACACTGAAGCTGGCTCAGCATCGCCGAAGGCTCGTTGTAATCTGCGATCCATCCCTCACGAGCCACCTCATAGCCTCCCTGTTGACGGGTCTGCAGGAAGGTCTTCCACTCCTGGTTTTCCAGCTTGGCATTGACTCCCAGGGTCTGCTTCCACATCGAAGCGATGGCGATCGCTATCTTCTTATGGTTATCGCTGGTGTTGTACAGTATGGTCAGGGTCAGAGGATGCTGCTTGTCATACCCAGCCTCCTTGAGAAGCTGCTGGGCTTTCTTATTACGCTCAGCCTGAGTCCAGTCGGCCCACTTGAGCTTTGGTGGAGTAAAGCCTTCAGTCATATCCGGGGTGAAGGTATAAGCCGGCAGCTGTCCCTGGCCGAGAATGTACTTGGTGATGGCGTTACGATCGATCGCATAGGAGAGCGCCTTACGTACTCTCGCATCATCGAACGGCTTTTTCTTGGTATTGAAGGCGTAATAATAGGTGGCAATCTGCCCAACCACCTTAAGCTGGTTAGGGTACTCTTTCTTAAGCTTGTGGAACTGCTCCAGAGGAACCGTATAGGTCATATCCAGCTCACCGGCCATATAGCGATTCAGTGCCGCATTGGGATCGGCGATCGGCAGGAAGCGTACCTTGTTGATCACCGTCTTCTTGTTATTCCAGTAATCTGGGTTACGCACCAGATCTATGTGTCCGTTCACTACCCAACCCTTGAGCTTATAGGCACCATTACTGACGATATGCTCGGGACGGGTCCACTTATCTCCCCACTTTTTGATCACCTTAGCTGGCGTTGGAGACAGGGCTGGATAGGTCAGCATATTCACAAAATAGGGGACCGGTTTTTCCAGAACCACCCTGAGAGTATGGGGATCGGGCGCAGAAACCCCCAGGGTGTCCGGTTTTTTCTTGCCATCCGAGATGGCATCGGCATTCTTGACCCCAGCTAACCCAAGATAATAGGCATAGTTCGCCCCGGTCGCAGGGTTCACCAGGCGCCGCCAGGCAAACACAAAGTCATCGGCGGTCACAGTCTCACCATTACTCCACCTGGCATCTTTGCGCAGGTGAAAGATAAAGGTCTTGTTATCCTTAGTCTCCCAGCTTTTCGCCACTCCGGGAAGGATCTGCCCCTGGGGCCCTGGCGTGACCAGCCCCTCAAACAGGTCCAGGGCTACATTTGAACCAGGATTACCCTGGAGCTTTTGGGGATCGAGAGTCTGTGGCTCACTCCCGTTGTTACGAACCATCTCCTGAACCTTAGCAAGTTTGACCCCGGCGGGAACATCGGCAGCAAAAGTTGCTGAACTAAGCCCCATCGCCATCGTTCCTGCCAGGAGTGAGGTTAACACTGCTTTTTTGTTTGATATCATCAACCGCTCCAGAATAATATTTTTTCACTTTGTCACACTGAAAAGGCAAACATCATAAAAATGCGCCTTTGTGCATAATTCATGTATAAACTCGAAAAATCAATAGAAACGTCTAAAAAAAGGCCAGATGAACACCGGAGAAGGAGCGAATTCACGCAAAAAACCAAACAAAACCTTGACCTTAGGTGAACACCACACCATCTCTTTTAACACTCAAGACATTTGATGGCAAGTATGCAATCTGCACAGCATGAATAGATACTCATACCTTATGCATACAAGCAGAATAATTAACGGCAGCGGTTTTTATCTGTTTCGCGCAGAAGCCTTATTTTATCTAATCTGACGGATTGAATTCACATCCTGGATATTTTCTTGAATATTCTGATGGTTACCCGCTGTTGCCCGGAGTGAAAAAATAAACCATCACACCCCATAAAAGAGAATTCTATTAAAAGTTGGCCTTTTGAAGAAAAAGATAGCATTAACTGATAAAAGTTCAGATATACCCTGAGGATTTACACTCCCTTTACTTCTGGAACAGGGAGGCTGACTGACGTTTAGCGGCACCTCAGCGGGTGTCTGAACACTCAGCCAATAAAGGCCCCGTTCAGGTCTGGAGCAGCCACAGAAGCGACTGCCATCAGCAGGCCGGTGAGCAAGTTTTCCTAAAAAACACCGAATACTTTAAAACAGAGATGATTTATTACTTCAAAACTGAATAGTTGAGTATTTTCGTAGGAAATTAAGCTGTTTTATTTGGGATGAAATAGCCTAAGCAAATTATAAAAAAAAATAATGTGACGCAGATCTCAATTTCAGTTCCCGGACAAGTTAATTTAGGGCAAAGAAATAAATGACTAAAGATCTGATACAAACTGTTACCGACTTAAACTCCCCTCGCCCCTGCCCTTCATTAAAAAAACTCATTGTTTGATAAAATTAAAAACCGTTTAAAATCATTGGCCTATGGAGACTATGATATTGAAAACCGTTTCATGATAATTCATCCCCCTGAGTTTAGTGGCTTTACATCAGATCATGAGAGCTCCTATAATGCGAGCCGGAGTCTGATTTAGTAAAGGTATTTACCGACAGTGGTTTTGTCGGTCGCCACGGGAAGATTGGCGGGTAGTGACCTTTACTAAACAGTTTTCAAAATTAACAGGAGAAGACGATGACGCCAGTAACTAATGTTGCTGAACTGAATGCTCTTGTAGAGCGAGTGAAAAAGGCTCAGCGTGAATTTGCCACCTATTCTCAGGAGCAGGTTGACAAGATCTTCCGCGCTGCAGCTCTGGCAGCCAACAATGCGCGTATCTCTCTGGCCCAGATGGCCGTAGAAGAGTCCGGAATGGGTATCATCGAAGATAAGGTGATCAAAAACCACTTCGCTTCCGAATTCATCTACAACAAATATAAGGATGAGCAGACCTGCGGCATCCTGGAAGAAAGCGAAGAGTACGGTACTATCACCATCGCCGAACCAACCGGGGTGATCTGTGGTATTGTTCCAACCACCAACCCAACCTCTACTGCTATCTTCAAATCCCTTATCTCTCTGAAAACCCGTAACGGGATTATCTTCTCTCCACACCCTCGTGCCAAAAACTCAACCAACTTTGCTGCTAAGCTGGTTCTGGATGCAGCTGTTGCGGCGGGCGCTCCAAAAGATATCATCGGCTGGATCGATGCACCTTCTGTAGAGCTGTCGAATGCCCTGATGCACCATGAAGAGATCGCTTTGATCCTGGCAACCGGTGGCCCTGGCATGGTAAAAGCGGCTTACTCTTCCGGTAAGCCTGCGATCGGTGTTGGCGCGGGTAACGTTCCGGTAGTGATCGACGAGACTGCGGATATCAAGCGTGCCGTATCCTCGGTTCTGATGTCTAAGACCTTTGATAACGGCGTTGTTTGTGCGTCCGAGCAGGCGGTCATTGTTGTTGATGAAGTATATGACGCAGTGAAAGAGCGTTTCGCCTCTCACGGTGGTTATGTCCTGTCCAAGGCCGAAGCGGACAAGGTTCGTAAAGTTCTGCTGATCGATGGTGCCCTGAACGCTAATATCGTAGGTCAGCCTGCGATCAAGATTGCCGAGATGGCAGGTGTTAAGGTTCCTGCATGGACCAAGGTTCTGATCGGTGAAGCTGAAAAGATGTGTGTCGAAGAGGAATTCGCTCACGAGAAGCTCTCTCCGACCCTGGGTATGTTCCGTGCAAAAGATTTTGAAGAAGCCACTCAGATGGCTGAGTTCATGGTTGAGCTCGGTGGTATCGGCCACACCTCTGGCCTGTATACCGATCAGGATCGCAACAAAGATCGCGTTCTTGAGTTCGGTAACCGCATGAAAACCGCACGTATTCTGATCAACACCCCGACCTCTCAGGGGGGTATCGGAGATGTTTACAACTTTAACGTTGCACCGTCACTGACTCTGGGCTGTGGTTCCTGGGGCGGTAACTCCATCTCTGAAAACGTGGGTCCTAAGCACCTGATCAACAAGAAAACTGTAGCGAAGCGGGCTGAAAACATGCTGTGGCATAAACTACCGAAATCTATCTACTTCCGTCGCGGCTGTCTGCCGATCGCACTGGGCGATCTGGAAGGCAAGAAGCGTGCTTGTTTGGTTACTGACCGCTTCCTGTTCAACAACGGTTATGCCGATGAGATTGTTGAGATCCTCAAAGAGCTGGGCATGGAAGTTGAAGTATTCTACGAGGTAGAAGCAGATCCAACCCTGTCTATCGTGAAGAAGGGTGCTGAAGTGATGAACTCCTTCAAGCCAGACGTTATCCTTGCTCTGGGTGGTGGTTCTCCAATGGATGCAGCCAAGATCATGTGGGTCATGTATGAGCACCCAGAGACTCATTTCGAAGATCTGGCGATGCGCTTCATGGATATCCGTAAGCGTATCTACAAGTTCCCTAAAATGGGTCAGAAGGCTGAACTGGTATGTATCACTACCACTTCAGGTACCGGCTCTGAAGTGACTCCATTTGCCGTTGTAACCGACGATGCGACCGGCGCCAAGTACCCACTGGCCGACTACGAGCTGACTCCTCAGATGGCTATCGTTGATGCCAACCTGGTGATGAACATGCCAAAATCACTGACTGCGTTCGGTGGTGTTGATGCGGTGACTCACGCTCTGGAAGCTTATGTTTCTGTGCTGGCAAACGAGTACTCCGATGGCCAGGCGCTGCAAGCGCTGAAGCTCCTCAAAGAGTACCTTCCAAACAGCTACAAGTTTGGTGCGGATGACGCCGTTGCTCGTGAGAAGGTTCACAATGGTGCAACCATCGCTGGTATCGCGTTCGCTAACTCTTTCCTGGGTGTATGTCACTCAATGGCTCACAAGATTGGTGCTGAGTTCCACCTGCCACACGGCCTGGCGAACGCACTGCTGATCAGCAACGTTATCCGTTACAACGCCAACGACAACCCAACTAAGCAGACCGCATTCTCTCAGTACGACCGCCCACAGGCACGTCGTCGCTATGCTGAGATTGCAGATCACTTGGGCCTGAGCGCTGCCGGTGACCGTACTGCTCAGAAGATTGAGAAGCTACTGAGCTGGCTGGATGGCCTGAAAGCTGAGCTGGATATCCCTGCTTCGATTCGTGACGCAGGCGTGACCGAGTCAGACTTCCTGGCTAAGGTTGATGAACTGGCTGTTGAAGCCTTCGATGACCAGTGTACCGGTGCAAACCCACGCTATCCTCTGATCACTGAGCTCAAGCAGGTTCTTCTGGACTCCTTCTACGGCCGTCCATATGTCGAGAGCTATGAGCGCACTGAGGAAGTTGAGGCTGAAGAGGCTGAATAACTCGCCACTTAGCTGTATTTCCTAATAAAAGCCCACATCTTCGGATGTGGGCTTTTTTTTGATCTGGCTTATACTCTGAATGTACCAAGGATAAAAAGGGCTTATGGATGGCCGACAAGCAGATCCCTATCGACACTCTGAAGATCGGACACTACATCAAACTGCCTGTAGGCTGGAAGGATCACCCCTTCCTTTTTAACAATTTCAAGATCAAAAACAGCGATCAACTTGAGCTGATTCATCGTCTCGGGTTGGATGTGGTCACCATAGATCCCAACAAGAGCGGCGCAGGTAGTGATGATGAGGATATCGATCCCCTCACAGGTAAACCAATTCTTACCCCGGAACAGCTTCAGGCACAGGCCGAAGCCGAAGCCGAAGCCGCTCGCCTGGCCCAGCAACAGGCGGAGCTGGCAGAGCAACAGCGTCAACTGGATGAAGCAGAGCGCCTGAAAAAAGAATCGAAAAGCGCGCTGCGCCTTTCTGAGAAACAGTTCAATGATGCGATGGCAGACTTTCGAACCGCCATCGGTCACCTCAAGCTTAAGCCCGAAGAGAGTATCACCACCCTGAGCCAGCTGGTGCGTAGCACCGCCTTAAAGATACTGTTTCATAAAGAGCCCTTCTCTTTGAATCTTATTCGCTTTCCCGGCACTCCGGATCCCATGGTGACCCACTGCATGAATGTCACCTTCATCGCCATGCTGGTTGCCAAAGAGGCAGATTGGGAAAAAGAGAAGATAGAGGAGGCCGGGCTGGTCTGCCTGCTTCACGACATAGGAAAACTCAAGGTTCCAACCCAGATCACCCAGAAAAAGTCTGAGCTGACCAAATCGGAGAAAAATTTTCTCGAGATGCACCCTCAATATGGAAAAGAGACCCTGGATGGCCTGCAACTCAAACAGCTGACCCCCACGGTTCGTGAAGCCATACTTCACCACCATGAAAAAATAGATGGTTCAGGCTACCCCCATAAACTCAAAGAGGCTGAGATTAGCGATCTGGCACGGCTCATCGGGCTGATCGATTATTTTGATGTCCAGCAAAACCAGGTGATGATCGAGAAGCGCAAGCAGCCGAATCAGGTGATCGCCATGCTGTTTAAGCTCTCCAACAAGTATGATCCGACCCTGACCAGCGCCCTGATCAAGGTGATGGGTCCCTACCCCCCTGGGACTGTCGTCAACCTGAGTAACGGAAAGCCGGCGATCGTGGTTAGCACCCAGCCAAACGATCCTCTCAAGCCCAAGGTGCACCCCTTCGAGCAGGGCCAAAGACCCGAAGGAGTCGACATTCTGGATCTCACTCTCTGTGACATCACCATTGCCGGTCCGGCAAAGATAGATGATCTTTCCCAAGCCGCCATCGATTTTCTGCGTCTTGAAGAGCGTTTTTGCTACTTCTACGATATTAACATGGCTGAGTGACCCTGCTGAGCAAAAATCCATCAAACAGAGCCTCCTGAACCAGGATCGCCGTGGGGCGGGTCGGATCCTCGTAGAAGCAGGTTGCCTCAATCGACAGGTGTTCAAAGTATTCTCGCGGTACCCTTGCCGAAATCTCCTGGCGAAACAGCGGAAACAAGATGGATGCCGCCGCAAGCAGCTCGCCGCTGAACAGCAGAGTTTGTGGGTTAAAAAAGATAACCAGGGTCGCCAGCAAAGCCCCCAGCTCATGGCCCAGGGTGATCAACAGCTCCCGGGCCTTCCCCTCCTCTGCCAGGGCAAGCTCACAGATCTCGCGGGCTGACAGGCGATCGCCCGTCAGCTCCAGATAACTCCGCTCGAGTGCAGAGGTTGTCACCTCGGTTCGGGCGCAGCCCTGATGGCCACAGTAGCAAGGCAGCTGTCCGTCGGCTGTTGGCAGATGATTGAGAGATCCAATCCGGCTTTGGCGACTATTTACCAGTTGTCCGTCCAGGATCACCCCCGCCCCGATATCTTCCTGGATCAGGATCAGCAGCGCATTTTGGCTCTTTTGAGCTGCCCCCCAGGCGCGTTCAGCCATGATCCAGGGGTGAATAGAGCTGGATACAAAGCAAGGTATGCTAAAAGTCTGCTCCAGCAACTGCTTGAGAGGCCAATCATGAATATCGTAAAAAGGAAAGTGATGCACCCAGCCCTGCTCATCATCGACCCGCCCCGGCAGGCTCACCGCCATCGCCAGCAGGCGGTCACGATACTTCTGGGTAAAGGTCTCAAGATGGCTGAACAGCTCCCGGGTCAATGACTCTTTCTCCCTGGAGAGAAGAGTGTAGCGCTCTTTGCGCAGGCACCGTCCCTTGAGATCAAAGCTCGCCATGGCGACATACCCCCGCCCAAGGCGCATCGCCAGGTAGCGGAAGTGCCGGCTATCCAGCTCCAGCAAGATCGGGTGCCGGCCACGCAATGAGTGCAGTTCGCCACACTCTCGGATCACCCGAGCATCGAGTAGCTCCCGGGATATTTTGGTAATGCTGGCCGTCGATAACCCACTGAGGCGCGACAGCTCGGTTCGTGAAAGAGGCTGATGGTGATCGATGACCTGATAAACAAGTCCCAGATTATGTTGGCGCACCTTGGCCGTATCACTCTTGGTACTCACTCCCACCCCTCAGAACTATAATGACCCCCTCTATTCTAGCGCCTTAGCTGGCTAAGCCCCAGGCTCTGTTGAAATAACAGAGCCTATCCATACTCAGGACTGCCTGGAAGCATTTTTGAGAAGCTGGGTCATTAACTCAACCGGAAGCGGAAAGACTATGGTGTTACTCTTATCTCCGGCAATCTCCGTCAATGTCTGTAGGTACCTGAGCTGAATCGCCTCGGGTTGTTGACTGAGGGTTTGCGCTGCCTCCAACAGCTTTTGTGATGCCTGCATCTCGCCATCTGCATGAATTACTTTTGCCCGGCGTGCCCGCTCAGCTTCGGCCTGGCGTGCAATGGCCCGGATCATCGATTCATCGAGATCGACATGCTTGATCTCCACATTGGAGACCTTGATCCCCCAGCAGTCGGTGTGCTGATCGAGGATCTTCTGAATATCCCGGTTCAGGATCTCCCGGGAAGCCAGCATCTCATCCAGCTCATGCTGCCCCAATACCGAACGCAGAGTAGTCTGTGCCAGCTGGCTGGTCGCATCCAAATAGTTTTCAACCTGGATAATCGCAGGCTGAGGCTCTATTACCCGAAAATAGATCACCGCGTTGACCTTCACCGACACATTATCCCGGGAGATCACATCCTGTGTCGGAACGTCCATCACTATGGTTCGAAGATCCACCCGAACCATCTGCTGAATGAAGGGAATAATGATCACCAGCCCTGGTCCCTTTACCCGATAAAAACGTCCCAGCAAAAACACCACACCACGCTCATATTCACGCAGGATCCTAAGCGCGGCAAACAGAAACAGGATAACCAGAATTAGTAGTATTGCGGGGAAATATCCCCAAAGCTCTATGCTTGTTGGTCCCATGACTCAACCTCCAATATCAAACCCCGTCGCCCGATTACTCGTAGTTGATCTCCCCGATTAACCGGTACCAGGCTTACCGCTTTCCAGCGTTCCCCCTCAAACCAGACTTCCCCCTCAGTCTTAAAATCAAAAACCGCCTCGGCAGGTTTACCGATGAAGCTCTCAGATCCACTCACCGGCAGCTGGTGACGCTCCCGATAGAGAAGACGCATCACCACCAGCAAGAACACAGTTCCGGCAACGGCAACGGCTGCCACAACGGGCCAGGCGATGGTCAGCTGGGTGCGATCACTATCAATCAGTAACAGGGAGCCCACCACCAGGGCCAGCGTCCCCCCCAGCCCAAACACGCCGAGTCCCGGACGCATCGCCTCTGCCCCCACAGCACCAGCCCGAACAGCAGCAGGGCAATCCCGGTACCGGTCAACGGCAAGGCACTAAATGTATAGAGAGCCATCAGCAGGCAGATCCCTCCCAAAATCCCCGGCAATCCCATGCCCGGAGTATAAATTTCAATAAAAATGCCGAAGACCCCAATCATCAGCAGCAGATAAGCCACATTGGGATCACTGATGAAAATCAATAGCTGATGCTGCCAGTCCGGTGTGACCTCACGAATCCTCTGGTCCCTGAGATTGAGCACTACAGCCTTATCCCCAACCTTGACCTCCCGCCCTTCAAGGGTGTCAATCAAGCTGCTGAGGGTCGGTGAGACATGCTCAATCACCCCCAGCTCATGAGCCTCTTCACTGGAAAGGGTTGCCGACTCGGTAATCGCCTGCTCAGCCCACTGGTGGTTACGTCCCCTGAGTTTGGCAAGAGATCTTAAATAAGCGATGGCGTCATTTCTGATCTTGCGTTGCATCGTTTGCTGCTGCATCTCAGCCTGTTTTGATTTCTCTGCCTGCTGCGGGATCACAGAAAATGACACAGGGGTCGCTGCCCCCAGAGTGGTTGCCGGAGCCATCGCCGCGATATGGGCCGCGTAAAGCATATAGGTCCCGGCGCTCATCGCCCGCGCTCCGCTGGGGGAGACATAGATAGCAATGGGGATTTGGGAACTCAGAATATCCTGGTTGATCTGGCGCAGCGATGTGACAAAGCCTCCCGGGGTGTTGAGACCAATGACCACCAGCTCCGGAGGCTCTGGCTGCTGCTGGGCTTGCTGTAACTGTTGATTAAGATAGCGGGCCACTCCCGGACTGATGGCACCATCGACCTTGAGTAGCAGGATCTCCGATCTGACACAAAAGCTCCAGAGCAGCAACAGAGCCACGCTCCCCAGCCATCGACACATAACAAGACTCCTTTGCCTCGTATTACGACAGGGCATGCCTCTGGACTCCCCGAATCCACCAGACTGCGATGTCCAACCTTTCAATCATTACTCATCTGCCAGGAGCTAAAGCACTTTCGACCCACTTTGTGCAGGAACCTGCTCTTTTTAAGTTTCTCCATCCCGGAATTAAAGATCTCTACCAATTTCCTACTATTGGGCGACTTCTTACTAAAAAGCAGATAGTGATCGAACACAGAGATGGGAGTCGGAGCATGAGAGAAGCTGCTGAACTCAGCGGGAAAATAGGTTCGGATCAGGAAGTAACCGACACACAGGTTGACCGGAAACAGATCGATCTTACCGCTGTTTAGTTTTTCAAAACCCTCCTTGTCACTCGCCAGCTCGGTCACAGTCACTCCGGAGTGACGACTGAGCTCATTAAACTCCTCTCCGTACAGGTATCCCTTGGTCATGCCAAGGCGCAGAGTCTTGATCTTATCCAGGGCCTCCCAGTCAAAGGGGGTATTTGAGTTGTCTTTTCGATAAAACCAGTAATTATTAGCCGCAAAAATCGGGGTACTGAAATAAAAATCCTGAGCCCGTTTCTCAGAATAGATCCAGCCGATGGTGGCATCGAGCTTGCCCTGGCGAGCCATCTCAAACCCCTTATCCCAAGACATAAAATGGTATTCGACCTTCACCCCCTCCCGGACAAAAGCCTGACGCACGATCTGTGACGCGAGTCCTCCCCCATCAATTTTTGCTGAGTTCCAGGGGGGCCACTCACCATTGGCGATCTCAACCTTCATTGCCAGGCAGAAATGGCTATAGATCCCAAGCAGTAACAGCATCCATTTCATCGAACTGATCTCAAAGCTCCTTTTAGTCAAAAGATAGCCAAGCAACCCGCCGATAGCGAACCCATGCCCTGTTTGCCAGGCCCCTGTCAGTCCTCTTTTTCAGGGATAACCGTGAATTACTTTGAAAAAGTCTGGGGATCTCCTATCCTAGCCGCAACGTTTTTACAAGGAGCCACCGATGCGCTCAAGCTATAAGATTGCTCTGTCGATTATCCTGTTGATACTGATCCTGGCTGCAGGCAGTATCTGGTATACCAGCTCTCATGCCAAAGACAGCTACCAAAACCTCCTGACTCAGGCAAACCTGAAAGGTCATAGCTATCAGCTAACCCCGGTATCTTTTGATAACTCCCTTTTAGGCGCAAAGATTGTTACCCACCTGCAGATCAACAAGAACCTGTTGCAGGATAAGCCACTACAGTTTGAGATCGTGACTCAGCTCAAATACCTGCCTTTTTATACCCGGGGGAGTCGGTGATCCATGCGGTAGATCCCGAGCTTTCCAAGCAGCTTAAGCAACTGTTTGGAACCAAGACACCGGTCAGGATCCAGGAGTCTCTGACGGCTCTTGGAACCTATACAAATAGCTGGCGTTTGGCGCCTGCCAATTACCAGGAGAAAGATCTCAGTATCCATTCGACCCCTCTCGATGGCCACTTCTCCATCAACCTTAGAAGTAAGGAATTTCAATCCAGTGCGCACCTGCAAGAGTTTGACCTCAGGGTCAACGGAGTGCAGCAAAGCCTGAAAGGATTCGCCAGCAAGGCAAGCGGGATCATGGAGCATAGCTCAAAGATGCGGCTGACCCTCGAAAAGTGGAGTGCTCATGTCGATAAAAAGCAATCCAAACTTGAACAGCTCAAGGTCAATCTCGATAACCAATGGTCTGACAGTCAGCGCCTGACCAGTCACCTGAAACTGGCTGTCGATAAGCTGCAATTTAATGATCCCAAGCATCAGTTTAAGGACAGCAAGTTAAATCTGACTCTGGCCGATCTCAAACTCCCCAGCCCAGAGGAGCTTGCAGCCTATCAGCAGTCCCTCGCCAGCCTGACACCCCAGCAGATGCAGCAACAAAACATGCAGGTGGGAATGAAAGTATTGAGCCATGGGCTGAACCTGACCATACATCAGCTCAGCAGTCAGTCTCCCTGGGGAGCCATCTCCGGCAAGGGCGAGCTAAAGCTTCGGGATGACAGTCAATCTCAGATCCCCCCATGTTTGCCCTGATAAGCCATAGCCAGGCATCTATCTCTTTGTCTTTGCCACAGAAGCTGGAGGTGATTAATGGGTTTGGCGCCAGCCTTAAGCATGCGGTTGCGAAAGGTGTTCTGATCGCCAAAGACGATCGGCTGAATCTGGACTTTAGCTACCAACAGGGAAAAATGAGCCTCAATGGTCGTCCTATGATGTTTCCCGAGGTGAAATAAGCCTCCTCCTGGCGGCGCTGCAATGCTAGCGCCGCTCATCAATCTCAAGTCAGCCGCCCACGTGAGTCCCCGCTCGGTTAAGCTGTTTCTCCGGCACAATCACTCCATCCTCTTTGAAGATAAGCCTGAACCCACTAACTCAATAGAGTCCAGAGTTAAACAGCTTCCCGAACCCTGTCTATACTGAAATGAGAACCGCCTGAGTCATTAGCAGGGAACTAGCTATGAGTATCAAACAGAAGTTAATCTTGGCTTTTCTTGCCACCACCATACTGCCGCTGTTGATCATTTCGCTGTTTGTGGTCAACAAACTAAGAACCGAAGCCCAGGAACAGTTTGCGAACTCAAGCACACGTGAAATTCGCCAGGTCGATAATGCTCTGGATATCTACTTCCAGACCATCACTGAAAATGTCAATTTCTTCGCCACCGATCCCCTGATCCTGGCGATCGATGAGAGCATTACCGATTATATGAATGCCCCTAAGGGCCCGATGACTCCGGATCAGAACGGCGGCCTTGAAAGTCAGATCTTCAAACAGTTTAAAACCTTCGGTGACTCGCATCCGGGGTACGCCTACATCTACCTGGGAACAGTGAATGGCGGTTACATCCAATGGCCCAAGGGAGATACCCGGGGGAATTATGACCCGCGCATTCGCCCCTGGTATAAAAGCGGGCAGGATGGCTCTGGTCAGGTGATCCGCACCGAGGCCTATTACTATGATGTGGATGATGCAGTGTTAGTCAGCTCGGTTCGCTCCTTTAACCTTAAAAATGGGCAACCCGGAGGAACCATAGGGATCGATGTATCACTCAAGGGGCTGACCAACATCATCAAAAAAATTAAGCTGGGAAAAACCGGCTACCTGATGCTGGTTGAAGACACGGGTAATATCCTGGTAGATGCCTCAAACCCGGAGCATAACTTCAAAAAGATTAATGAGCTCGGTGCAGCCTACCAGAAACTGGGAAGCATGGACTCAGGCGCAGCGGAGCTTGAGCTCAATGGGACTGACATGATGGTCAACGTCTATGTCTCCCCCTCCCTGGGCTGGAAGTTTATTGGCCTGATCGATAAGTCCGAAATCATGGCCAGTGCCAACCAGATCACCTATACCATCATGGTAATCGGTATCATCTTAGCCATTTTGTTTGCTCTGCTCGGTGGTGTCCTGGCTCAACTGATAGCCAATCCAATCCGCCAGGTCACCAGTAGCTTGCATGAAATTGCCGAGGGTGAAGGAGATCTGCGCCGCACCATCGACATCAAGGGTAAAGATGAAACCGCTCAGCTCGCTGATAACTTTAACCGCTTCCTCTCCAGTATCCGTAACCTGGTGACAGATATAAAGGGTGCCTCTGTTCAGGTCGGAGATGCCTCGGAGCAAGCCACCGGGATCTCAACCGAAATGACAGATGCTGCAGGGCGCCAGTCCCAGGCCGTGGATATGGTTTCAACCGCTTTCCATGAGATGGTGGCAACCGCCAATGAGGTTGCCAGAAACTGTGTTCAGGCTGCCGAGTCTGCCGAAGAGGGGCAGCAACAGACCCAAGAGGGACAAACCCTCATCAGTGACACCGTCAACTCTGTCGGAGAACTCAGTGGCGCCATCAAGGAGTCTGCAGACGCCATCCACCAGCTCGAGCAGGAGAGTAATAATATCACCACCATCCTGGATACCATCCGCGGTATCGCCGAGCAGACCAACCTGCTGGCTCTGAACGCCGCGATTGAGGCAGCCCGCGCCGGTGAGCAGGGCCGAGGCTTCGCCGTGGTCGCCGATGAGGTTCGCGCCCTGGCTCAGCGTACCTCAGACTCCACCGAAGAGATCAACGATCTTCTCGAAAAACTGGCGAAGAAGACCCGCGAGGTTGCCGGCCAGATGAACCAGAGTCTCAATAAGTCAGAAGATACAGTATCCTCCACCGGCAGAGTTCAGGAGGCTTTCAGCAATATTCAGAACTCGGTCACTGTGATCAAGGATATGAATACTCAGATTGCCGCTGCCGCCGAAGAGCAGCACCAGGTCGCAGAAGAGATCAACCGCCACATTGAGCAGATCCACACAGATGCAGGGCTGGTCTCCGAAGTAGCAGGCAGTGCTCAGAGCAACTCAAGCTCCCTGTCTGATCTCGCCGGAGAGCTCAATAGCCTGGTTGGGCGCTTTAAATCCTAAACTCCCAAAGGGGCCAATCGGCCCCTTTTTAACCCATCTCTGTCTATTTTTTAGACTAAAAATTCAACAAAGTAGATTGCCTTCTCCACAGGAGCTGTTTATAATCGCGCATCCTGATCGTCCGTTCTTTAAAATCCAATGAGGAATCTATGCATCCGATGCTGAATATCGCCGTGCGTGCTGCCCGCAACGCCGGTAATGTCATTGCTAAGTCCTTCTCTCAACCTGAAAACGTTGAGGTTATGCAAAAAGGTGCCAACGACTTTGTCACCAACGTAGACAAAGAGGCTGAAGCAGTCATCATCAGCACACTGAAAAAGGCCTACCCGGATCACTGCATCCTGGGTGAAGAGTCTGGCCAGCTGAGTGCTGAAAATTCAGACTATCAATGGATCATCGACCCTCTGGATGGCACCACTAACTTCGCCAAGGGCGTCCCCCACTTTTCTGTCTCTATTGCACTGCGTTATCGCGGTAAAACAGAGCAGGCGGTGATCTATGATCCGATCCGTGATGAGCTCTTCACTGCCAGCCGTGGCGCGGGAGCACAGCTAAACGGCTATCGCATTCGTACCGGCCAGGCCCGTGAGCTGAGCGGTACCCTGCTGGCGACCGGCTTCCCATTCCGCCAGAAGGCGCATATGGATGCCTATATGAATATCTTCCACTCCCTGTTTACCGAATGCTCTGATATTCGCCGTGCGGGCTCTGCAGCCCTGGATCTGGCTTATGTTGCAGCGGGCCGTTACGATGGCTTCTGGGAAATTGGTCTCAAGCCCTGGGACAGCGCTGCCGGTGAGCTGATCGCTCGTGAAGCGGGTGCAATCGTCACCGATTTTGTCGGTGGCCACAACTTTGAGAAGAGCGGCAACCTGGTCGTGGGGAATCCACGTATCGTTAAGGCGCTGCTGGGTAAGATGCGCGAGCATCTGACCGACTCTCTCAAGCGCTAATTTAAAGTTCAGGTCGAATCAAAAGGCAAGCTGCGGCTTGCCTTTTTTGATCACAGTACACCCTCCAATTCAACAATCTAGAGCATTTTTGGTTTAATCCGGGTAATTATTCGCGCCCCTCAAGTTCAAGTGCTGCTTTGAGCTTTGTTAAGCTGACCTTCTGCAGCAAGGGTGGAGTTGCAATGCAACGTAGCGAGAAGCAGGGAGGCTGAACTGGAAAAGATTATCAGGGAAGATAATCGATGCAGTAGAGCAACATGGATGTGACTTGCGAGTCAGCGATCAAAGTCAAAGCTGCTTTCATGAGATGAACCGGTTTATCCGGAAAACGCTCTAGAAATAATACTGTCCCTGTAACCAGACCCGGCTATCCAGGGTACGTCCATCCGCATCCTGTCCCGTGACCTGGCGTCCTGGATTACCTCCAAGCTGATAGGCCCAGGAGAGCTTCAACTGATACAAATCCTCCTGCTGCAGCAGGGCTGAGACCCCCATCCCACTGAGCTGATAGCGATTACTGCCGGATGCGTTACTAATGGATGAGGGGGATCATGGTGCAGGGTAATATTCCCGGTATTGCCAAAGCCACTTAGTATAAGTGAACCCCAGGGTGTTCCACCGGCCACCGCATAACGAAGCTCAAGATGAGCTAACCAGCCCTGATCCCCACTGCCCTCATTGATGGGATAAGCCTGAACGCCGTTTGGCCCTCCCAGAATAAACTCTTCAGACGAATCGAGATTTTTCCCTGCATACTGGCCACTCAAACGGCCATACAGAGACCAGGTTCCCGGCAAGCGCTGCAAGCGGGCCAAACTGTAGCCCAGCTTCCAATAGTGCCCCTGAGTATCCAGTGATTGAGCATCGGTCTGCTCATCCTGAGGGACCCGGGAAAGATCCAGATAACCTGTGACCAGGTTCAGATCCCACAGGGTGATCCCCCCGGTTAGCCAGCCATCGCTGCGATCGCCCCCGATTCCCAGCATGGCAGAATCGACCCTCTTATCCCGGACCCGACCGGCACTACTATCATCCAGCATCTTCTTATGATTGTATCTCAGGTAACTACTCAGATTTAGCGGACGACTACGCAGCAGCGGGTAACTGAGCTCTGCCTGCATCACCTGGGAGTCCCCCTTGAGACCACTGGTCTCGGCCGTCCCTTCGACAGCCTTATAATCCAGATAGACATAGCTAAGGCCACCACGCAGCCCACTCACTCCAAGGGGGCGCTGATACTCAAGGCGCCCCAATTTAAGCCCCTCAGATCCGGTCAACAGAAGCTGTACCCGATCGCCTCGCCCGGTCAGATCATTCAGAGACAAAAGCGTATTCAACTGTGCCTCGCCGGTACTGCGTGAGCCATAGTTATCCCCCCATAGTCGCCCCGAAAAGAGCGGGTCTTCATAAACATCCACCACCAAACGAGTTGAGCCAGGCTGCAGACCTGGCTCAAGATGGGATTCTGTGTGAATCGCCGGTAGGTCATTGATCAGCAGTAGTCCTCGCTCCAGGTTTTGCTGCTGCACCATGCTGCCCGAAGGGGCCGCCGCCTCTGCCATCTGTCTGAGGAACTCAAGGCTGGCCCTGGGCTTTTCATCCGGAGCAGCCTTCATGATCCAGCCTCCCCCTTTTTCGGCACTGCCATCGAGCCTGCCCCCGATAATCGCGATCGTCACCACGCCCTCAGAAACATCCTGGCGGGGAAGGTAGGCCCTTGCCACCAGGTAACCCTTGCTGCGCAGGTGATCGGTTGTTTGATCCACCGACTGCAACAGCTCATTGATCCCAACCCTCTTTCCGATGAGATCCCGAGTCAGTTTTTCCTGCTCCGTTACCGGGAGTAGCTGATGATCACCACTAAATTTGATCTCCCGGATCAAAACCTTAGGCCCCTCTTTTACCTTTTCTACAGGCTTTTTCTGCTTCTTCTCTTCGAGTTCGGGGAGTCTTTGCTGCTGGGCTTTTTCCTGAAGCTCCTGCTGGCGAAGCAGTGAGCCCGCATCAACCTTGGGCCTGACATTTGAATTAGGAGCCGCGATAAGATTGCTGGAGAAGAAAATAGAGATGGTAACCAGCACAAATATCAGAAAAACACCAAGGAGATCTTGTCGAGAGCGAAGCTCAATCCTGTCTCGGCTCACAATTAACCTCCCTGTTTCGCTCAGCAGCCAAACTCTTTATTAAGTGTAGCCAAGCATCAAAAAACTATGCATATGAGTCTTTTTTCCAGAGGCAGACCTCTCGTAAGATGGTTTCAAACCAGGCGAGCAGCACCGATTCTGCTATCTTTGAGTTTGGAGATAGAGGATTGTGAATAGAGGGTTGCAGGCAAAAGACGCAGGATGAGATCTGGCAAGAATTCATCACATCAAGCCCTCAGCCAGTGACTCCTGGCAAGCAATAGGTTACATCACCTTGTGAGGAGCTAGTAGAAGTACTCCCCGATGAACTCAGGGGTTACGGGATCAAGAGCCCGGGAGGTCCACCTTCGTCGTGAATCTCCCACCGATAATCACTCTGGCGTTATCAACCAATCACGGGACAGCAGGATGCAACAACAGCAAACCATCGATTATGTGGAGTTTCCCTCGCGGGATCTCGAAACTACCAAGGCATTTTTTTCCAGCTGTTTTGGCTGGCAATTCCAGGACTTTGGCCCCGATTACTGCGCCTTCACAGATGGCAAGATGCAAGGGGGATTTTACCGCTCTAAGCTCAGTAGCTCATCCGAGACGGGAGCTGCCCTGGTGGTGCTCTATAGCGATGAGCTGGAGAAAACTCTGCAACAGGTAGAGCAGGGTGGTGGAACCATCTGTAAGGATATCTTCAGCTTCCCCGGCGGGCGGCGCTTTCACTTTCAGGAGCCAGGTGGCAATAATGAGCTGGCGGTATGGTCTGATAACTAATACCAATCCCAATAGTTAGGTGATCAGGATATAACTTGCACTGATTTGGATAATCTGTGAGTGATTTAGCCCGTTGTCAGCATGGGCGTAGTTGCTTAGCAACGTAGCGAGAGCAATGGACTGCGAACTGGAAGAGGCTACCAGGATGGTAGCCGCTGGCATCGAGCATACAAGGGTAAGTTGCTCCCAGAGCAACGCACGCGAAGCAGGGTGGAATTGCCTCTTAGCAATGGAACGAGAGGCAGGATGCCGAACTGGGAGGATGTCCATGGATGGGTATCGCTGAGCTGGAAAGGAGCCTCATGGAAGAGGCTCGGACTTGCTGCGTGGCTCAAATGACTCATGGATTATCAGTAAGCCGATCACATTTCTTTCATGAATGGTATAACAGACGTCTCTGGCTATTCCCAGCCTAAAGAGTCTGCCGCCTGAAGAGCAGACAGTAAAAAAGGAGCCTTTTGGCTCCTTTTTAATCAGTGATTGAGACAGTGATTACTTCTGCTCTTCACCCTGCTCTGGAGCCTGAGCCGGAGTAGCTTGCTGCTTTGCCTCTTTAATAGACAAGCGCACACGACCCTGACGATCAACTTCCAGAACCTTAACATCGACCTTGTCACCCACTTTCAGGTGATCGGCAACACTCTTAACCCGCTCTTCACAGATCTGAGAAATGTGAACCAGGCCATCTTTGCCAGGCAGTATGGTCACGAATGCACCAAAGTCAGCCAGGCGAGCAACGGTACCCTTATAGATACGGCCAGTCTCAACCTCGGCAGTCAGCGCTTCAATGCGAGCAATCGCATCTTTAGCCGCTGCACCATCAACGGCTGCAATGCGCACGGTACCATCATCATCCAGCTCGATGTTAGTGCCGGTCTCTTCGGTCAGGGCACGAATGGTTGCCCCACCCTTACCAATGACGTCACGGATCTTCTCAGGGTTGATTTTGATCGTGTGGATACGTGGAGCCAGATCAGAGATATCGTCACGTGGCTTCTCGATCGCCTGATCCATCACACCCAGGATGTGGATCCGCGCGCCCTTGGCCTGAGCCAGAGCCTTTTCCATGATCTCACGGGTGATCCCTTCGATCTTGATATCCATCTGCAGGGCGGTAACACCCTCATTGGTACCCGCAACCTTGAAGTCCATGTCACCCAGGTGATCTTCATCGCCCAGGATGTCAGACAGAACCACGTAGTCATCGCCCTCTTTGACCAACCCCATGGCGATACCGGCAACAGAGGACTTGATCGGAACACCTGCATCCATCAGCGCCAGCGAGGTACCACACACGGAAGCCATAGAGGAGGAACCGTTAGACTCGGTGATCTCTGAAACCACACGAACCACATACGGGAAATCTTCAGCCGATGGCATCACAGCCTGGATTCCACGCTTGGCCAGACGTCCATGACCGATCTCACGACGCTTCGGAGAGCCCATCATGCCGGTCTCACCCACACAGTATGGAGGGAAGTTATAGTGCAGCATGAAACGCTCATTGCGTGACTCAGTCAGACCATCGATCAGCTGAGCGTCACGCTCGGTACCCAGAGTACAGGTCACCAGCGCCTGAGTTTCACCACGGGTGAACAAAGATGAGCCATGGGTTCTTGGCAGCAGGCCTGTCGCCACGTGCAGGGCACGGACCATCTGAGTATCACGACCATCGATACGAGGCTCACCACGCACCACGCGACCGCGTACGATTGTTTTTTCAAGCTTACCCAGCAACTCACCCGCTTCTTTCTGATTCAGCTCTGGATCCTGCTCCAGCAGCTTCTCAAGGGTGCTCTGCTTCACTGCGGTTACAGCGTCACGACGCTCAGTCTTATCAGTGATGCGATAAGCATCAGAAAGACCCGCTTCTGCCAGCTCGGCAATCTGCCCCTTAAGAGCCTCATTGGTTGCCGGCGCTTTCCAATCCCAGACCGGTGTTGCAACTTCGGCAGCAAACTCATTGATTGCGGTGATCACAGCCTGCATCTGCTCGTGGCCATAAACCACGGCACCCAGCATCTCATCTTCACTGAGCTCTTGCGCTTCAGATTCAACCATCAGAACCGCATTTTCGGTACCCGCAACAACCAGATCCAGCTTGCTCTCTTTGAGCTCTGTAACGCTTGGGTTCAGCAGGTAGCCACCATCTTTATAACCGACGCGCGCCGCACCGATAGGACCATTAAACGGAATACCTGAGATCGCCAGCGCAGCAGAGGTCCCGATCATTGCAACCATATCGGGTGCAATTTCAGGGTTTACCGACATGACGGTCGCCACAACCTGTACTTCGTTCTTAAATCCATCAGGGAACAGCGGACGAATAGGACGATCGATCAAGCGAGCCGTCAGCGTCTCACCTTCAGACGGGCGACCTTCACGCTTGAAAAATCCACCTGGGATACGACCCGCAGCATAGGTTTTCTCTTGATAGTTAACGGTCAGAGGGAAAAAGTCACGCCCCTCATCTGCTTCTTTTTTACCGACAACAGTAACAAATACCGCAGTATCGCCAATGCTCGCCATAACAGCCCCGGATGCCTGACGGGCCATGACTCCGGTTTCCAGAGTGACAGTATGACGACCATACTGAAAAGTTTTAACGATAGGATTCACTTTTCGCTTCCTTTAACTTTTAATCGCTTAATTTCGCGGCACAGTATACTTGATTCAGGACCAAAGGTAACTAACAGAAACCACTTGGATTGCATATATAGCTGTCAACGGAATAGCAATACCCAAATGGTGACTAGGAAAAGCTCCGAAGATTGGCTAATTTTGAGAATATCAATCCATCATCCAGGCCCGGTATGTATTCACGCCTTAAAACCCTTTTTCTTTCTCATCAGCAGTTTGCCCATGCTCTGCGCATCACCTTGGCCCTGGCATTCACCCTGATCTTTTATCAAATCACCGCCCTGCCCCACTCCATGTGGGGACCTATTACTGTGGCCGTAGTGATGATGCAGCCCCATGCGGGCGCAATCATCCACAAGGGGTTTCAACGCATCGGCGGCACCCTGCTAGGTGCCTTGCTCGGTCTGGTCACCCTGCTGTTTCCTCAGCACCTTCCGGCTCTGGTACCACTTTGGATCCTGCTCGGTTGTTTTTTCCTGAGCTTTCAGGCCAAAGGAAAGTACACCTATGTGTTCTTTCTGGCCGGGATCACCCTGCTCATCGTGGCC
The DNA here is from genome assembly GCF_003072645.1 of Dongshaea marina. Taxonomy (NCBI): domain Bacteria; kingdom Pseudomonadati; phylum Pseudomonadota; class Gammaproteobacteria; order Aeromonadales; family Aeromonadaceae; genus Dongshaea; species Dongshaea marina. The sequence continues at coordinate 1,426,469 of NZ_CP028897.1, read as the reverse complement.
TACCAGGACAACAGCCAGCAGGAGCTCTCGGTAGCTCTGTGGCGAGTGTGTAATATCCTGATCGGAACCCTGATCGCGATCAGCTTCTCCAGCCTGTTTCCTATCCGGGCCCTCACTAGCTGGCAACGGCTCTTTACAGAAAATCTTCACGATCTCAGGTTGCTCTACCAGGCCCATGCCTCTGCACACACACCACACCCGGATGCCCTGCTGCACCTCAGGCAGCAGGTGATGGATCGTCACCTGCAGATGATTAACTTACTCGCAAATGTACAAAAAGAGCAGCATGCCAATGCCGAACTCTATCGCGGTATCCTTGCGACTCAGCGCTCACTCATCAGCCTGATGGAGCAGCTGATTGAGACCCACTGGAGCTCAGATGCCGGACGGCGCCAGCTCCTGGAGCAGGCCGAGCTGGCCGATTATCAGCAACAAATCGCCCAGGTCTTTGACCTGCTGGCAGACAATGCCCGCCACAAGATTGTTGTTCCTGAGATAGCTCCCCTCAGGATGATGGCCGGACAACTGGCTAAGGGCCAGGAGCAGCTCACCCTTGGCCCCTTTGGCTACCTTTGGCTCACCCGTCAGCTGATCCAACGGCTGCAGGAGCTCACCGAACAGCTAAAGAAGCTCAAATCATAGAGATAGCACCAAGTCGCACCCTGTCGGGATAAAAGATTCGCTTACAAAGAAAAAAATCCGGATAACTTATTTGTATGCGAATCAGGCTACTCGCTGCTGGCTCACTAGCTACTGGCGGATTTTAAGCTCCGAATGCAGAATATATTGCGAACCATTCCCATTAAACTGCTGTTTTGGGGGTTCAAAAACCCTATGGGCGCATCTTAATTTGACTTCCACCCCGGCAATTCATTAGGATCCTAACGTGTTTTTTACTAGGGTATCCGCATCGTATGCGAGAACAATCAAAAATTGGACGTCTGATCAGGGTCTCATTCGGCAATGCTTTAGAGTGGTATGATTTCTGCCTTTTCGGAGCCTTTGCCGCCACTATCGGTAGTGTTTTCTTTCATAGCCATGATCCTCTGAGCAACCTGATGATGGCCTTCGGTACCTTTGCCGCAGGTTTTGTTGCTCGCCCCGCCGGTGGATTTCTATTTGGTTACCTTGGCGATCGTATCGGTCGTCACTATGCGATGAACCTCGCTATCTTACTGATGGGGCTCTCCTCTATCAGTGTCGCGTTTCTGCCGGGCTATCAGACCCTGGGTATCGCCGCCCCTATCTTGCTTGTTTGCATCCGCCTGCTGCAGGGCCTATCAACCGGTGGCCAGTTTGGAAACCTCTTAGTGATCGCCAATGAGGACAAGCAGCTTAAGCACAATGGTCTTTATGCAGGGATCACCAACTCAGTTGCATTCTTTGGGATCTTTCTCTCTTCCGGCGTGAGCTTCCTGGTGCTCAACCTGACTCCGGATAGCTGGGCCGGCTTTGCCTGGCGGATCCCCTTCCTGCTGGGCGGAGTGCTACTCAGTGCTCACATGTGGCTATCCCGGAACTGCCATGATGAGCTGCCGGAGCAACCTAAAAAACAAACCGAAGCTAAGCAAACATCGACCTACTCAATCCTATGGCAGAAGCATAAAGTCGCCTTCCTGGTGGTCGTTTTGCTAAGCGCTGTTGCCGGCTCTTTGGAATATATCAGTTTCACCTATCTCATCACCTACAGTACTCAGGAAGCAGCCCAGGTACTGACCATGAGTGATGCCCTGTTGATCAATACCATAGTGTTGATCGCTGCCTGTGTGCTGTTGCCTGCGTTCGGCTACCTCTCAGATATCTTTGGTCGCCGCGATCTTCTGACTGCCGGCCTGCTGGTGTTTGCTGGCATGATCTATCCGGCCTATCACCTGATCTCCCAGGGCGGTTTTGAAAACACCCTGGCAGGTACCTCTCTTTATGCGCTGGGAACCTGCTGGATCTTTGGTGTGGCTCTGCCTATTTTCTCTGAAGTCTTCCCTCGCGAAGTGCGGGCCAGCGGTTGCTGTGCCGGCTTCGGATTGGGAATGTGTCTGTGTGGTTTCAGTCCTCTGATCGCAACTAAGCTGATCAGCCTCTCTCCAAGCTATTTCAACTACATGATGCTCGCCCTGATGTTACTGGGGCTCATCGGTGTCTTCACTATCACCCTGATCAGGCGCCCGCTACCGGGCCCACTCAAGACCAGTGTGATCCAGCGACTCGCTCTTAATCTCAACTAGTTTCAAGTTGCGGCCTTCTGGCCGACTGAATGACACAGGATCCAGGCTCTGCCTGGATCCTGTGTTTTAAACATGATGCGTTGTTTATGCGCATATTCAATGATGTATGAGGGATTTTGCCATGACCTTTGGCATCCCCATGCCAGCGGGCAACTATAATTTGGCTATTGTATCTTAGCCAAAAGATAGCCTTGATCCATCTGCTCCCTGGAACATACAGAACATGGGACCTACAACCGAAATGAAGATGAGAGGATACCTGCGGGAGTCGCTGCTATGAAAAAAACAGAAACATCAACCCCTGGGTTTTTTATACCGCGACCCTTTTGCTCATGCTAATCGTCGGCTTTGCCGTATTAGATCCCGCTCAAACCGAACAGATTTTTAAGAAAGCTCAGGCGCTGATCGTAGCCCATCTAAGTTGGTACTACGTGCTGATCGTGGCGATCATCGTCTTCAGCGTGGTGGTTGTCAGCTTCTCTAAATATGGGGATATCAAGCTAGGTCCGGACCATGCCGAACCCGATTACAGCTATCTCTCCTGGTTTGCCATGCTGTTCTCGGCCGGGATGGGGATTGGCCTGATGTTTTTTGGTGTCGCAGAGCCTGTGATGCACTTCCTTTCACCACCGGTCGGCAATCCGGATACGGTCGCCGCGGCCCGTGAAGCCATGACCCTGACCTTCTTTCACTGGGGACTACATGCCTGGTCAATCTATGCGATCGTCGCCCTGATCCTGGCCTACTTCAGCTTCCGGCATAATCTGCCCCTGACCCTGCGCTCGGCCCTGTTTCCCATCATAGGTGAAAAGATCTATGGCCCTGGGGCCATGCGGTTGATATCTTTGCCATTATCGGCACCGTATGTGGTGTGGCAACTACATTGGGCTTTGGGGTACTACAAATTAACTCTGGTCTTCATCACCTGTTTGGGGTCCCGGTGGATACCAAGGTACAGATCCTGCTGATCATAGTGACCACTGTGCTTGCCACCATCTCGGTCGTAGCCGGGCTGGATAAGGGGGTCAAACTGCTGTCCCAGATCAATATAGGTCTGGCATTCGTACTGCTACTGCTGGTCCTGGTGCTGGGCCCCACAGTGCTACTGATGCAGAGCTTTGTGCAGAATATCGGCAACTACCTCTCTGAACTGGTGGGTAAAACCTTTAACCTCTATGCCTATGCCCCCACCGACTGGCTCGGAGGCTGGACCATCTTCTACTGGGGATGGTGGCTGGCCTGGTCGCCTTTTGTCGGCCTGTTTATCGCCCGGATCTCAAGGGGCCGCACCATCCGCGAGTTTGTCACCGGAGCCCTGCTGGTTCCGGCTGGTTTCACCATGCTGTGGATGACTGTATTTGGTAACTCAGCAATCAATATGATCTTCCATCAGGGGCTCGGCTCACTGGCCAAGATCGTCAGTCAGGATCAATCCCTGGCCCTGTTTGCCTTTTTAGAGCAGTTCCCCTTCTCCTCGGTGCTCTCTTTCGTCGCCATCATTATGGTGCTGGTGTTCTTTGTGACCTCGGCGGACTCAGGAGCCATGGTGCTCAATATGCTGGCATCCTACGGCCGTGATGACACCCCAATCTGGCAGCGGGTCTACTAGTCTTCTCTGGTGGGCTTCGTCGCCATCGCGCTGCTGATTGCTGGCGGCCTTAGCGCCCTGCAAACTGCGACCATCGCCAGTGCCCTGCCCTTCTCTCTGATCCTGATGGCCGCCATCTACGGCCTTTTCAAGGCACTGAGAATTGATAGTGCCAAGCGCGACAGTCAGCTGTTGGCGGTCACGGCTCCGACCCCAATTCAGGCTCGGGTTCCCTGGCAGCAGAGGCTGCAAAATCTGCTGGTTTTCCCAACCCGTAAAGAGGTGCGGATCTTTATTACCGAAACAGCCAAACCCGCCCTGGAGACCTTTGCCAAAGAGCTGGAGCGTAACGGCATCGAGGTTGATGTCGCACAAAAGAGCGCCACTCAACTACGCCTGACCGTCTCCCACGGTGAGGAGACCGATTTTCTGTATGAGGTACTGAGTAAGGCGCACTTACAGCCGGATGAATCCCTGCTCTGTGAAGAGATTGATGAGGCCGATGATAAGTATTTCCGCGCCGAGGTTCACCTCAGGGAGGGTGGCCAGGATTATGACATTATGGGCTGGAGCCAGGAGCAGATCATCAGCGATCTGCTGGCTCAATATGAAAAGCATCTGCACTTTTTACATATGCTTCGCTAGGCTCAGATCTTGAGTTCATGACCCAATAGGCTGCCTCGGCAGCCTATTTTTTTAGCGGCTTGCCTCTTTCATCGAAACTTATGCCACACTGATTTTACAGGGACTCGTATTTGACTCAGGGAGAGTAGCGATGACGCTTGAACAATGGATCCTAATTCCGGCACTACTCCTCATCCTGGGACTGCTGATCCTGGCCGGCAGACGGCTAATGCTTGGCATCGAGCAGCGCCAACGGGAAACCATCAAAAAGCGCAAGAAAGTCTCCCCCATAGCCACCGAATCCCCACTGGATCACCCCGCTCGCAGTGCCAAACAAAAAGCCCTCAAGAGCGTCGGACGCCGCTTTACCGTGATCCGCCGTGGTCTGATGGTCATCGTTCTTCTTCTGCTCATTATGATCGCCAGCATCCCCCTGCTTGGGATCTTGCCTGCCGCTGCCGTGTCGCTGGCGATCGGCCTGGTGGGTGTCATCGTCGGTATCGCCGCCCGCTCCACTTTGGAGAATCTTATCGCCGGGATCATGCTCACCTTCTCCGGGGTGATCCGTGAGGGGGATACAGTCATAGTTGGCGATCACTACGGCACCATCGAGGATATCACCTGGACCCATTGCGTGATTAAGATCTGGAACTGGCGGCGCCATCTCATTCCCAACTCAGAGCTGCTGTCACGGGATTTTGTCAATCTCACCATCCATGACAGCTATCAATGGTGCCATGTCGAGTTCTGGGTTGCCGCCGATGCCGATCTTAAAGAGGTCAAAAAAGCTGCCATCGAGGCAGCTCAAATGAGCGAAAGTCATGCAGGGTATGAAGATCCCAAGTTCTGGGTGATGGAGATGGGAAAAGAGGGCCTTAAGTGCTGGATAGCCGCCTGGGCTGACTCACCCAGTGAAGCCTGGGAGCTCGGCAATGATATCCGCACCGAACTCACCGCCAGGTTGCAGCAGCTCGGGATCCTTTATCACAGAGTCTATTTTACCCTGGATCAGAGTAGAGAAAACCAACCCTCATTGACCGAGGTGACCCAAAGCTCACCACCGCATGACATTCGGGAGCGCTATCAGGCCTAATCAGCCAATGTTGTTAAAAAGCTCAGGCTGCCATATGGCAGCCTGAGCTTAAGAGCAGGTGAACTTAGCTCGGATTAAAAAATCCGCTTGAGCACCGGAGTCTTGCAGATAAGATAACCAATAGCAAAAGAGCCGATCACCGAGGGGATCGCGATTACCACAAAATTAATTAAGGGTGTCTGTGCCATAAACGGCTGATAAAGGTCTGCGGCAAATTTCATTGGGACATTCTGCACCACATAAGCGGCAAAAGCGGTTCTTGCCAACAGTGAACTCCATTTGCCTTTGCAATCAAACAAGATCTTGAAGCCATAGAGCAGAAACATCGACATGCCAATGACGGTAAACCCACGGGTTACCATCTCATCGTACAAACCATAGCCTGACGCTATAGGAGCGATAAACGCCTTCGCTATAATCCACATCAGGATCCCGGCAAAGGCATGTTTAAACTCCAATTTATCCAGCCACTGGTATTTGTAAGCCTGAATCCCAAAGTAAAACATAGAGATATACAGGGGAAAGTACTTCAAGAGGTGGAAACCTAAGAAGTCCTGACCCAGCATCTTCATCAGATAAAATCCAAAAAAATTAACCGGGATCATCACCACGGCAAACAGCAGGATCTTCCAAAGTGCCGGAAATGGCTTATCAAGCTGCTCCTTTGAGCTCCCAGTGATGACAATGCGGCACAGGGCAAACACCCCGCTAAACACAATCAGGGTCCAGCAAAACCAGGTCACACCTAAGATAATATTTCCGTTAAGGAAAAAACCTTCTACATTTGATCTGGCGAAATCAACTGAACCAATAACGGGAAAGATAATAAACAAAGTGATCAGGGTTGGGATCCCAAGGCGTTTTAGCTTATCAAGCATAAATCTCCCTGCGCCCTTGCGCTCGTACGAAGGGATCACAAAATAAGCCGAGATAAAGAAAAATAGTGACATAAAAAATGACTGATTGATCCCTTGAAATGAGCCCAGAATTCCATACTGATATTGCATCGATTCTTTGACATGAGGCAGGTTATAACCGATCGGATCCAGGCCTGCCGTCGAGGCACAATGGTGCAAAATCACCAATACCGCCAGCACCCACTTGATATTATCCAGAAAATCATAGCGCCTTGGTTTTACCTGAGTATTCATTGAATATCCTATTTATATATTGTACTAATCAGTAATGAGCAGACAAATAAACGACCACTCTAGACCCTGTCAGAGGAAGCACAAAAAGCAGAGCGTTCGATCAGCTTATCGTGAAGGCTTCGGCTCCCAGCCAGCCACCCTGTCCATCATAAAATCGATAAAGGCTCTCAATTTTGGCTGCTCATAGCGAGCAACCTGATAATAGAGATAGATAGGCCAGGGCTTGAGCCAGTACTCTTCAAGTACCTTCACCAAGCGCCCCTCCTCAAGGGCTTGCCACAGTGGCGGATAATATTTTTTATATCCGACCCAAATCCCAAGCCCATCACAGGCAAGCTTGAAGCGACCATGGTAATCGGTACACTCCACCGCTAACCTTGGGAGGACGTAACTTAAGTTTGCCGGTTCGTAATAATGAGTCCCCTGAGTGATGGGTAACAGGTTTCGTGGCTCCGCCGTACCATCGGCAATCAACCAGTGATCGAGGAGCTCTCTTGGGGTCTGCGGCATCCCATACCTATCCAGATAATCGGGAGAAGCATATAGAGAAAGCTCTGTCTCAAACAGCAACCGCCTTTTTAGCCCCTGCTGGCGACGTCCCAGATACTCATTCATTCCGAATGCCAGATCAAAGTTCATCTCAGAAGGATGGATATGCTCTTTAACATAGTTTATGTGGAGCTGGATATCCGGATACAGCTCCCGAAACTCCGCCAGATGAGGCATCATCAGGTACTCTGAAAAAGGCTGCGCAGCCAGGATCTCCAGGCGGCCACTCGGCGAGCTATGAAATGAGCGGCTCCACTGCTCCAGCTCATCTGCCGCATTCACTATGCTTCGACACTTCTCAAGGTAAGAGCTCCCAAAATCTGTCAGACTCACCTTCTGTGTCGTGCGCTTTAGCAGGGATAGACCCAGCTCCTCCTCCAGGCGTTTGACCTGCTTACTCAGGGCCATTGCAGTCACAACCAAGTGCTTCGCGGCACTGGTAAAACCACCATGTTCGGCAACGGCAATAAAGGCGCGCATTGCATCAAGTGTCGGCATACTCACTCCAAGCTTATCAACTTGCCGTTTATAACAGTTAAACACCTCGTCGGTTTAACTGCCACAGCTCCCCTCCTAAAATAGCCGCCCATGAGCCAGAAATGCTCAATAAACAACCACTGGTAAAACTAACTCTCCCTGTTGTGCTCTAAGCCAGACCCTAAGGAGGAGAATCAGCAAACCAGATGATAAAGCCGAATATGAGGTAAGCCATGAGTCAATACAGAGATAAGTTAATTCAGGAGCTACAAGCCGTAAACCGCTGGTTAAACTCCAAGGAGCTTTCCGCTAAAACCGGTATTTCAGAAAATGCAATCTACTGTATCTTTGCCTGTCTCGATTGTGAAGAGGTAATTTGTAAACGGGGCGCCCAAGGGGAAAAGCTATTTCACTATAAAAATAATCCCTGGCTATGGAATATTGCCTTAAACTTTCCAGCCAAACAGAATTTCGAACTAACCCTGGCTTAGAGGGTTATTGCAGCCACAATAGCCTGAATGACAACAACAAACTTCTTATGTCATTGTTTTAAAAGAAACTTAGCGACACACACAACAAAGAGCGATGCACTGAAACTATCATTCTCTGCGAAAAAAAATGACAGTTATTTTGTGTTTCGAATTATTTCAACAGCGATATTAATTTTATTTGAAAATACAATATGTACGACAGATTCATTCGTATGAATTATCAACCTTTCGTTTATAGCAACCAAACCAAAAGTTTGTTTGTGGAGTTTGCCTCCTCTTTTAGAATTGAATCCTATTATATTCATGAGGATTACCTCTCTTTTAATAACCGGTGAGAGATATGCAGATGAGAAACTTGAAAAGTGTGTCCCGTTATCAGGATTTTATCACTCACGATCTCACAAACTATATCTATCAAAACCTGTGCCGACCTCTTTCGATGGATGAACTCTCGGAATACTGCTCTTTATCCCTATTCTATTTTCAACGCATATTCAAAATAGTAATGAACGAGAGTGCCGCTGGTTTTATCCGGCGCATTCGATTAGAGTTTGCGGCTCAGTATCTACTGGACACCAACGAGACCAACATCACAGCCATAGCCCATCGCTGCGGCTACTCCAGCTCACAAAACTTCGCCCGATGCTTCAAACAAAAATTTGGTGTCACTCCTTCTGAGTATCGCAGCAGCAAGCTGCGGCACCGTAGCTTAGAATTTTTAACCCATCAACTGCAAGAGCTGACACACAGAGGGCCACTGCAACATATTAAACCGATGCAACCCGTCTACTGTGAAACCCTTGAGCTTCCCGATTCTCAGGTGGCCTACATCCGAAAGCAGCGCCCCTATAATCTCAGGAACACCATGGATGCCTTTGCTGAGCTAAGAGCAAGAGTTGCCCCGACACCACTTCCCAAAAATCCCCTGACATTTGCCCTCTACTGGGATGTCCCCCTGGTCACCCAGGATGAGAAGTGCCGGCTGGATGCCTGTGTTGAGCTTGAGCATGCTCAGTCTGACCAGGAAAGCTATCACATTCAGACTGTTCAGGGAGGGCTCTACCGGGTTTGTCACTTTGAGTTTTATGGTGGCCAGGGTGAGTTCAACCAGGCATGGGTATGTGCGATTAAAGATTTCACCGACAGTGCCATGTTACGCAGCCACAAACCCGTTTTTGCTCGTTTTGATAACCGTAATGACTGGAACCCGGAGCTCCCCTGGTCTTTTGATATCTGTATTCCAATTGAAAGAAACCGCCCTTAGGCACTGCTTACAAAGAGCTGAGTCGTTCTGCTCAGCTCTTTTGTGCTGCTTTCCAGTCCTGGCTAGTCCTGCATAGCTCAAATACATTAACCACTACACCTGCACCATGAAATACCTGAGCCATGGATGGCGAATTGCGTAGCTCGATTACATGGACGTAATCGCGCGAAGCGAGCTTTTGCTGACTTTTGGCGATACAAAAGTCAGGTGCCGTCGGGCACCCCCGACACGGTTTGCCGCACAGCGGCAAACCAGAGCCATTGGCATAAACATTAAGGATAATAATGCTTAGCTACACTAGTCCTTATAAACTTTTGGATTAAACAGATCCCTGAGCCAATCCCCAGAAGGTTGATCACCAGAACCAGCACCACCAGCACCAACCCGGGAAACAGAGTAATCCACCAGTCACCGGAGAAGATATATTTAAAACCTATGTTGATAAGAGATCCCAGGGAGGGGTGATCAACCGGTAATCCCAGCCCCAAAAACGACAACGCAGCCTCCGACATGATGGCATTAGCGATCTGCACCGTCGAAATCACCAGTATCGGAGACAAACAGTTCGGCAGGATGTGCCTGAGCATGATCCTGGGGGAGCGAAATCCCATCACCCTTGCTGCCTCCACATACTCTTTTTTCTTCTCAGCCAACACGGCCGCTCGTACGGTTCGAGCGTATTGGGGCCATTCAGCCACACCTATGATGATCACCAGCATCGCCACTGCAAACTCGGCAAACAGCGCGGTTCCCAGGGCTGCCTGGAAGATGGCGGAGACGATGATCGCTATCATCATGGTCGACAAGGATAGCTGAATATCCGCAAGACGCATCAGGAAATTATCGATGCGTCCACCAAAGTAACCCGCCATCAAACCGATCACCACCCCCAGAAAAACCTGTAGGCAAACGGCCAGAAGGCCAATGGTCAGGGAGAGCCGTGTTCCGTAGAGTATGGTCGAGAGAATATCTCGCCCCTGATCGTCGGTTCCCAGAATAAAATGGGGATCTCCCCCTGCAGCCAGGCAGGCGGAAGCTCTGAGTTCATCAGGTCGATAGAAGCCAGATCATAGGGATTGGTTGGCGCGATCCAGGGTGCCAGCAGGGCAGCGACCAAAAGAGCCATGAATACTGCGAAGCTAAAGATGGCAACCTTGTCACGCATGAAGTAGTAACAAAAATCGGAGTTTTTAAAGCGGCTCCAGCGCCCGGCTATCGCCAGATGTGGACTATTCATCATCAGGCTCCCTTACTGGCGAGTTTAACGGTCGGGTTGATCAGGCCATACAGGAGATCCACCAGGGTATTGGTCACCACAAAGATAAGCCCCACGAAGATGACGTAAGCTGTGATCACCGGCGTATCGACCCGGGTGATCGCCTGCAGAAACAAAAAGCCGGTTCCGGGCCACTGAAACACGGTTTCGGTAAGTATGGTATAGGCCACCATGGTGCCGATTTGTACCCCACCAACCGTCAGAACCGGCAGCATGGTATTTTTCAGAGCATGCTGATAATAAACCCGGCCCATTTTTAGCCCCTTGGCCCTGGCAAACTTGATGTACTCCGAACCAAGCACCTCCAGCATCTCCGAGCGCACCAAACGAATAAACAGTGGCAACATGATGGAGGCCAGCGAAACGCAGGGTAGGATCAGGTGCTGTAATCCATCCAGAGTGAAGTAGCCGGACTGCCAACCCAGCAGATCCCGGGTTTCTCCCCGACCAAAGGTGGGCAGCCATCCCAGATATACCGAGAAGAAATAGATCAGCATGATCGCCGTCAGGAACACCGGAATGGAGATCCCTATGGTGCTGACACCCAGCACCAGCTTAGTAAATAGATTCTTGGGATGAATCGCGGTATAGACCCCCAGTGGAATAGAGAGCAGCAATATGATCATTGAGGCACCAAACACCAACTCCAGGGTGGCAACCAGCTTATCCTTGATCACATCCACCACCGGGCGCTTATAGAAATAGGAGGTACCAAGATCCCCGTGCATCGCCTTTTTCACAAAACGGCCATATTTCACCAAAAAGGGAGCATCGAGTCCCATCTGGTGACGAAGCTCGGCTCGCTCCGCGTTGGAAACCGACTGACCCACCAGCTCGCGAAGCGGATCTCCCAGGTTATCCTGAATCGCAAAGGCAACCAGGCTGATGATAAACATCACGATCAGAGCCTGAACCAGTCGCTTAAATAAAAACCCAGCCATCATTACCTCGTTTGATCATCTGAAAAAGTGCCAGGGCGAGCCCTGGCACGGTCGCTAGCTGTCACAGGGACTAGCAACAAATCATGAACTCTTTTGATCGACAACCAGATCGCCCAGGTAGGGCATATTAATGGCATTAACCACCGGTTTGATATGTAAACTGGTCTTGGCTGCCCAGGCCAGGTTGTTGTAGTAAAGAGGAACGAAAGCTGCGTCTTTATACAAGATGGTCTCTGCCTCTTGCAGCATCTTGCCGCGCTTGTTGGGATCAATCTCGCTGTTAGATGCGATGATCAGCTTATCCACTTGTGGGTTGGAGTAATAACCACAGTTATACTGGCCCGCCCCTGTCTTGGGATCACGGGTCATCTCCAAAAACTGCACAAAGTTAGCTGAGTCATTGGTATCTGAGCTCCAGCCGATCATCATCATATCGGCGGCACACTTATCAAACTCCGGCCAGTACTGGGCCTTCGGCATCGTCTTAAGCTCGACCCTGATGCCAATTTTACCCAGCATCGATTTAGTGGCCTGAGCCACTTTTTCATCATTGAGATAGCGGTTATTGGGCGCCATCATGGTCAAGGTAAAGCCATCCGGATAACCCGCCTCCTTCATCAACTCTTTGGCTTTTTTGAGGTTATAACGGGGAACCAGGGCCGGATCATAGCCAGCATATCCCTTAGGACTCTGTTGCCCGGCTACCGTTGCAAAGCCACGCAATAGCTTTTTCACGATCAGCTCATTGTTGATCGCATAGATGATCGCCTCACGCACCTTTTGGTTCTTCAGGGCTGGATTGCTGTGCTGGTTCATCTGAAAGGTCAGTGAGCGAGTCCCGGCCATGGTCACCAGCTGTAGTCCTTTGCTGCTTCGGATATTACGAAACTCATTCGGACTCACCGGGGCTATCATGTCGACATCCCCCGTCTTCAATGCCAGGTAGCGAGAAGCCTCATTAGCGATCGGCAGCAGGGTGATCTCGTCAACATTGCCCTTAGAACTATGATCCCAGTAGCTTTTATAGCGGGTGAAAACATCCTTGATCCCCTGATCCCTGTGGGTAATGATGAAGGGCCCGGTCCCCGATTCGTTGGCCGAGGCAAAGGAACCCACATTTTTAATAATCGCGGACTTATCCTTGCCATCCTTGGTTTTGCCCGAGTAGAATTTTTTATCCATCACAAAGATGTAGGTGGCATTCTGTAGCACCAGTGGATATGGGCCCTTCGAGATGAGATCCACAGTGTACTCATCGACTTTTTTCATCCCCACATAGGGTTCAAAAATCCCCTTGAAGTCCGGAGAGCCCTGCAACCGCTTAAAGGTCCAGACTACATCATCGGCGGTCATCGGATTCCCGGAGTGAAAGGTCACACCCTGACGAAGGTGAAAGCGGAAGGTATGATCATTGACTCGCTCCCAGCTGGTTGCCAGGCGAGGCTCAAACTGCATATCCTGAGTCAGGCGCACCAGGGGATCGAACAGCAGATGCGACATCTGCAGGGTTCCACCGGAAAGCTGCTCCTGCGGATCCAGTGATACCGGATCGGAATCATAGGCGATCTTAATATTGGCAGCGACGCTACTAAAGCTCAGCCCGGCCGCCATCAAGGCGATGGTTATTTTTTTACTCAAGTATTTCACACGATACTCCCCTGCTGTCATCACTTTTTATAAGGCCTCAGTTCAAGCTGAGACTCGATTAGACACACTGTGCCTGTGGCTCATCCATCCCGGTAAACTCCGGCATGAAGGAGATCAACTGCTCACTGTATGGGTGCTCAGGTTGGGTAAAAAGTTGCTCTGTGCCTGCGATCTCCACCAGAGTGCCCTTTTGCATCACCCCAATCCGATCACACATCTGGCGGATCACCGGGAGATCGTGGCTGATAAACAGCATGCTGAGGTTGAGCTCATCCTGTAGATCTTTCAAAAGATTGAGGATCTGCGCCTGTACCGAAACATCCAACGCTGATGTTGGCTCATCACAGATCAGCAAACGAGGCCGGGTTGCCAGGGCCCGGGCAATCGAGATCCGCTGACGCTGCCCACCGGAAAACTCGTGAGGAAACTTGACGCCGCTGGCAGAACCTAATCCCACATGATCCAACAGGTCGGCAACCACCTGCCGGGTTTGGGATTCACTCTGTGTCAGCTTATGAAAACGGATCGGCTCTGCGATAATGTCAAACACCCGCATCCTGGGATTCATCGAAGAGTAGGGATTTTGAAATACCATCTGCATCTGACGACGCAAAGGCCTGCGATCGGCTTCGCGCTTTAAAGCGGTGAGATCGATCCCCTCGAAAATGACTTGCCCGGAGTTGGGTGGGTAGAGACCCGCAATCACCCGGGCAATGGTCGACTTTCCGGAGCCTGATTCCCCGACCAGACCAAAGGTTTCCCCTTCAAAGAGCTCAAAGCTGACTTGATTTGAGGCCTGAACATACTCTCTGCGGCTGGGAAACAATGAATCCCTGGTGGTGAAACGCAGATTAATATCTTTGACCTGGAGCAATGCCCCCTGATAGTCCCGCTGATCCTCACTCTGACCCAGCCAGTGGGTTTTTACGTCCAGCTCTGTCATCTCGCCAGCCTGCTCGATGTAATTGACCAGGGGGAAACGCCCCAGCTTGATATCTGAGCGCGGCACCGCCGAGATCAAGCTCCGGGTATAGGGGTGCTGTGGCTGGTGCAATACCTTAGAGGTTTTCCCGATCTCAACCAGCTCGCCCCGATACATCACTGCGACCCGGTCGGTAACATTGGCGACCACTCCCATATCATGGGTCACCAACATACATCCCACATTACGAATCACGCAAAGCTCTCGGATCAGGGTCAGGATCTGATCCTGAATCGAGACATCCAGGGCCGTCGTCGGTTCATCGGCAATAATAAAATCCGGCTCGCCGGCCAAAGCAATGGCGATCACCACCCGCTGACGCATCCCACCCGAGAACTGATGGGGATACTGTTTGATTCTGAGCTCTGGCTCAGGGATCCCAACCTGCTCCATCAGGGACAGGGCGCGCTGGTATGCCTCCTTTGCTGTGACATCAAGATTTGCCCGGATCGTTTCTATCAGCTGCTTTTCTATGCGAAACAAAGGGTTTAGAGAGGTCATGGGGTCCTGGAAGATAAAGCCAATTTTATTTCCACGAACCTTTCGCATCGATTCAGGCCTAAGGTGAGAGATCATCTCCCCCTCCAGGTAAACCTCACCACTTGCGATCTTGCCCGGAGGGCTGAGAAGATCGATAACCGCGTTACCAACCGTGGACTTACCCGCCCCCGACTCACCGACCACCCCGAGGATCTCACCACGCTCAATATTAAATGACAGGGAACTAACCGCTTTATGAATACCATGCCGGGAGGGATATTCGATACAAAGATTTCTGACTTCAAGTAATGCCATGCTCAGACCTCTACCGCAGATGACGCCTCCTTCACCATCACCAGAAATGAAAAATCATTCAGGGCTAGTTCAGTTCGCGAATAAATATGCAGTCACAATCTGTCAGAAAACTATCGAAACATCAACAGGCTATCATTTTTGAAACTTTTGTATTTTATTTATAAAAAGCGTGATTTATTTAATTATTCTTCAATCAACAGGGGATAACGGCTCTCATTTTCATTAAGAACCCGGGGAAACGTGATAAGGATCACTTAAGTATCAGTCGTGAAGAAGCCGCCAAATGGCTATTTGACAGCTCAGTCTCTGATATTTTATCTCCTGCCTCCCCCTCCAGAATTGAATGAATATCCAGTTCCTGATTAGCCATTATCTGGGATTAATAAAACTAACCCGATATAACAGTGATTTGATATCAAGCCGTGACAGCAGTTAAGCTGAGCGGACTACCGATTAGGTTTCAGACAAAGAGATTTAATAGTTTTTCTAAGACACTGAGCGTAGAGGTTGAGCCCGGACTTGTCGAAGTGAAAAGTTTGCCATTCATGATTATCCGGGGAAGATTATTTTTTTTAAGCGGCGGGAAAATTATGAAAAGAGCCCAGAGAACCCCCCAACACTTTTATGTTAGTGAGTGCTCAGTCACAAAATTTGACCCACAAGTGGTCTGATATTCAGCGAGTTCTTAGCTAAATCGGAGCCATCAATTGAGTGAGAAAGCATGCCTATCAAGATATAGCTTGAGGCTGAACAACTAGAGCACTTTAGGATTAACCCGGATCATCATTTCAGCTTGGACAAAAGAATTTCTGGCTTTGCTAAGCAGACCTTCTGCAGCATGGACGGAGTTGCAATGCAACGTAGCGAGAAGCAGGGAGGCCGAACTGGAAAAGATTATCAGGGAAGATAATCGCTGCAGCAGAGCGCCAAGGGCGTGGTTGCATCGCAACAAGCAAGAGGCATGGGTGGAATTACCTCCTGGCAATGAAACGGGAGGCAGAATGCCGAGCTGGTGAGGATGCCCATGGATGGGCATCGCCGAACTGGTAAGGATTATCATGGATGATAATCCTTACCAGTCAGTATGCAAAGCCAGAGATTAATCCCAGCATTGGCTCCATTTATGGAGAAAGTGCTCTAGAGCGGGATAGTACAGCTGATGGGTTTTACCCCTGGTATAGACCAAAAAAAAAGGAGCCCTGAGGCTCCTTTTTTCTGAAATCTTGTCAGTATTAGTGACGCAGACCCAGACGACCGATCAGAGTCTTGTAACGCTCAACGTCAGTCTTCTTCAGGTAAGCCAGCTGGTTACGACGCTGTGCAACCATACGCAGCAGACCACGACGGCTGTGGTGATCGTGGATGTGCTTAGAGAAGTGACCCTGCAGGTGGTTGATCTGAGCAGTCAGCAGAGCAACCTGAACTTCAGGAGAACCGGTATCGCCTTCAGAACGAGCGTACTCAGCAACGATAGCCGCTTTTGCTTCAGCAGTTAGTGACATAATAAAACTCCAAATAATGTAAATGTTATCGCAGCCAATCACTAACTCAGCTGCGATGTGAGGGCGCATTCTACCACCCCCACAGCTTTTTTCAACGAAAAGCCCGTAAAACCTTTTTCGGCCTTCAAGCTGTTCATTCAAACTCTATAACAGAGGGTATCTTGATAGAAACCAAGCCCCATCGACAGCAGGGATGCTGTCGCTGAGCATACATGGATGTATCCACTGCGTGGGCGCAGTTTCTATCAAGATAACTTAAAAGCAAACAATCAAAGACAGCTTGCCTCTACTCCCCCATGCGTACCAAACGACGCGGCGCTACCTTGCCGTCGTCATCGATCTCGGCAACCCCGATAAAGGTACGCTCGGGACCAACGGTCATCCGCACCGAGCCCTCTAAAGGAGCTCCCGGCACCTGTACCGCCTGACCCTGCTGCACATAACTAGCCACCATGGGCAGCATGTTGACCTCGGGCAGGTTCATCACTGCGGTATCGATCGGCAGCAACAGGGGATCCAGCACCTCACGGGGAGGACGGGTATCCGCCTTAGCCTGCTCGAAGATCGCGCCCAGCTGCTCCAGGGTGATCATCCGGGCCGCCGGATATTGGGCAACCTGAGTACGCCGCAGCTGAGTCACATGGGCACCACAGCCCAGGGCCTCACCAATGTCATCCACCAGGGTCCGGATATAAGTCCCCTTGGAGCAGTGAACCTCCATCTTGAGCTCATCGCCTTCAAAGCTATCGAGCTTAAGCTCAAAGATAGAGATGGGACGCGCCTCCCGGGGTACCTCAACGCCTTCACGCGCATACTGATACAGGGGCTTGCCCTGATACTTAAGCGCTGAATACATAGAGGGGATCTGCTGCTGATCACCACGGAACTGATCCAGCACATCCAGTAGCTCACTCAGGGCTACATTTACCGGGCGGGTTGCGATCACCTCACCATCAGAATCGCTGGTGCTGGTCCGCTCACCCAGTTTTGCGGTCACCTGATAACGCTTATCAGAGTCCAGCAAAAACTGAGAAAACTTGGTCCCTTCACCAAAACAGATCGGCAGCATCCCGGTTGCCAGAGGATCAAGGGCCCCTGTGTGACCGGCTTTGGCCGCATTATAGATCCGCTTTACCTGTTGCAGGGCATCGTTAGAGGTAATGCCGGTGGGCTTATCCAGCAGCAATACCCCATGGACGTCACGCCCTTTAAAACGACGTCTTCGCGCCATTTATTCCTCACCCTCTTCAGTCCGGCCCGCTGCCGTCATCCGCTCTTTATCGCTCGCGACAGTCTGGGACACCAGGTTCGAGAGGCGCATCCCCTCGACCAGAGTCTTATCATAAGTAAACTGAAGCTCGGGAATGACCCGCATCCGCATCGACTTGCCAAGCAAGGAGCGGATATACCCGGTCGCAGTGCCCAGGGCCTTTATGGCCGCATTGATCTTCTCCTGATCATTGTCCAGGAAAGTCACAAATACCTTGGCATACTGCAGATCGCGGGAAAGCTCCACACCGGAAACCGTCACCATCTGAACCCGGGGATCCTTGATCTCCCGGTGCAGAATATGAGCCAGCTCTTTTTGCAGCTGCTGGCCCACGCGACGAGTACGACTATAATCTTTCGCCATCTCTATTATCCAAGAGCTAAGCGCGCCTTACAGCTCGCGCTTCACCTCAACTGTTTCATAAACTTCGATCTGGTCACCGACTTTAACGTCGTTGTAGTTCTTAACACCGATACCACACTCGTAACCAGACTTAACTTCAGGCATATCATCTTTGAAGCGACGCAGGGACTCAAGCTCGCCCTCGTAGATAACCACGTTATCGCGCAGCACGCGGATTGGGTTGTTACGCTTGACCACGCCCTCGGTCACCATACAGCCGGCAACGGAGCCGATCTTCGGTGAACGGAATACGTCACGAACCTCGGCCAGACCGATGATCTGCTGCTTAAACTCAGGAGCCAGCATGCCGCTCATCGCCTGACGAACTTCATCAATCAGGTCATAGATGACGCTGTAGTAACGCAGATCGATATGCTCCGCATCTACCACCTTACGGGCAGAAGCATCGGCACGGACGTTAAAGCCCAGTACGATCGCGTTGGATGCCGCAGCCAGAGTTGCATCGGTTTCGGTGATACCACCAACACCGGAGCCAACAATCTTAACCTTGACTTCATCAGTTGACAGCTTCACCAGAGAGTCAGAGATAGCTTCCAGAGAACCCTGTACGTCCGACTTAAGAACGACGTTCAGTTCAGAAACCTCACCCTCGGCCATGTTAGCAAACATGTTCTCAAGCTTAGCCTTCTGCTGGCGCGCCAGTTTAACTTCACGCAGCTTGCCCTGACGATACAGTGCCACTTCACGCGCCTTACGCTCGTCACGAACCACGGTCGCTTCATCACCCGCCGATGGCACACCGGACAGACCCAGGATCTCAACCGGAATCGAAGGACCAGCCTCGGTCACTTCACGGCCCAGCTCGTCACGCATCGCACGAACTCGTCCATACTCCTGACCACACAGCAGGATATCACCCTTCTTCAGGCTACCTGATTGCACCAGGATGGAAGCGATAGGACCACGCCCCTTGTCCAGGCGAGATTCGATCACTATGCCGCTTGCCATTCCCTCAGGAACAGCGGTCAGCTCGAGAACCTCGGCCTGCAGCAGAATTGCTTCCAGCAGTCCATCGATGTTGGTTCCCGCCTTCGCAGAGACGTGAACAAACATGTGATCGCCGCCCCACTCTTCAGGGATAACGTCATGCTGAGCCAGCTCGTTCTTAACACGATCCGGATCCGCTTCCTCTTTATCAATCTTGTTGACCGCGATGATCAGAGGCACCTTGGCTGCACGAGCATGCTGAATCGCTTCGATAGTCTGAGGCATCACCCCATCATCGGCCGCAACCACCAAAACTACGATATCTGTCGCATCGGCACCACGAGCACGCATCGCGGTAAAGGCCGCGTGTCCCGGAGTATCCAGGAAGGTGATCATGCCGTTGTCTGTTTCAACGTGATAAGCACCGATGTGCTGGGTAATACCACCCGCCTCACCATCGGCAACCTTGGCCTTACGGATATAATCCAGCAGGGAGGTTTTACCATGGTCAACGTGACCCATTATGGTCACAACCGGCGCACGCGGCACTGCAGACGCTTCGGTATCCCGATCCTGCATTACCGTCTCTTCCAGAGCGTTCTCTTTGGTGACGATGACCTTATGGCCCATCTCTTCACCCACCAGAACTGCCGTCTCGTGATCGATAACCTGATTGATAGTCGCCATCGCGCCCATCTTCATCATCACCTTGATCACTTCTGTTGCCTTGACAGCCATCTTCTGCGCCAGCTCGGCAACTGTGATGGTCTCTCCGATCTTCACATCGCGCTCAACCGGCTGGGCTGGCTTATTAAAGCCGTGCTGCAGCGTTGAAGGAGACTTGTTATCACGAGTATCACGACCGCCTTTCTTATTACGATCGCGCTTACCACGCTTACCACGAGCACCGCGCTCATTGGTCTCTTTGGTCTTACGAGCAGCAGCACTTGGTGCACGCTTACGTGCCGGCTTGCGCTCCTCGTCCTGATCCTGCTTGTCTTCAGCTTCACGAGCATAGGCCGAAGTCGTGACATGGTAGTCAGATTGAGCTTCGTTACGCTTACGCGCTTCCTCTTCCTCTTTCCAACGCTGCTCATTCTCTTCGGCCAGGCGACGTGCCTCTTCGGCCTTACGCTGTGCTTCAGCTTCCGCCTTACGCAGCGCTTCTTCTTCTTGTTTCTGTTTTAGTGCAGTTTCATCATGGCTAGCCATCTGCTTGGTTGCCTCTTGCTCGGTCGTTTGCATTAAGTCCCTTGTCGATTTTTCCTGTTCAGGCTTGGACTGCTGCTCGACCTTACCCTCGGCCTGTTGCTTCGCCTGCTCCTGCGCTTCACGCTCTGCCTTCTCTTGGGCTTCACGCTTCGCCTGCTCTTGGGCCTCACGCTTCGCCTGCTCTTCGGCTTCACGCTTCGCCTGCTCTTCGGCTTCACGCTTCACCTGCTCTTCGGCCTCACGCTTCGCCTGCTCTTCGGCCTCACGCTTGGCCTGCTCTTCGGCCTCACGCTTCGCCTGCTCTTCAGCTTGCTGCTTCTGCTCCTCTTCCAGAGCAGTACGGCGTACATAGGTACGCTTCTTACGAACTTCAACCTGAACCGACTTACTCTTACCACCGGTACCCGGCACACTCAGGGTACTCTTGGTTTTGCGCTTCAGGGTCATGCGCGCCGGTGCCGAGTCGCTGGCACCATGCTGCTTTTTCAAGTGGTTGAGCAAGGTTGTTTTTTCCTGCTCAGTCACCATATCTCCCGCCGTCTTTTCAATCCCTGCCTCGACAAATTGCGACAGAAGACGATCAACCGGTGTGTCGATGTCAGTAGCAAGTTGCTTTACTGATACGTCCGCCATTCATTACCTCCGTTGATCTGCTACGATTACTCATCCCCAAACCAGCAGATGTTACGAGCAGCCATGATCAATTCGCCCGCCTGCTCTTGAGAAAGCTCTTCAATATCACTCAGATCATCGATACCCTGCTCAGCCAGGCCTTCCAGATCTGTGATTCCCTTAGCTGCCAGCGCATAAGCAAAAGCACGTTCCATGCCTGGCAAGTTGAGTAGTTCTTCAGAAGGATGCGCCTCCTCCAAAGAGACCTCCTGTGCCAATGCCCGGGTAGTCAGAGCATCTTTGGCCCGCTGACGCAGCTCTTCAACCATCTCTTGCTCAAGATCCAGAGCCAGCAGCTCATTCATAGGCACATAAGCGATCTCTTCCAGGCTGGTGAATCCTTCTTCGATCAGCAGGGTTGCGAAATCTTCATCAATGCCCAGGGCATCTTCAAACTCGCCAACCGCCTTATCCGCTTCCGCCTGGTGCTTCGCCTTGGCTTCTTCAACCGTCATCACATTGAGCTCCCAGCCGGTCAGCTGAGATGCAAGACGCACGTTTTGACCGTTACGACCGATCGCCTGAGCCAGGTTTTCAGACTCCACGGCAATGTCCATGATATGAGCGTCTTCATCAACCACGATAGAAGCCACTTCAGCCGGGGCCATCGCGTTGATAACAAATTGTGCAGGATTATCATCCCACAGCACGATGTCGATACGCTCGCCACCCAGTTCACCGGAGACCGCCTGAACACGTGCACCACGCATCCCGACACAAGCTCCCACCGGATCGATGCGCTTATCATTGGTTTTAACGGCAATCTTGGCGCGTGAACCCGGATCACGGGCAGCACCCATCAGCTCGATTAGCTCTTCACCAATCTCAGGCACTTCGATGCGGAACAGTTCCTTAAGGAACTGAGGGTTAGAGCGGCTAACAAACAACTGCGCACCACGTGCCTCAGGACGAACAGCAAACAGCAGGCCGCGAACCCGATCTCCCGGACGGAAACTTTCACGTGGCAGTAGATCGCCACGACCGATGACAGCCTCGGCATTGTTGCCCAGGTCCATGATCACATTGTCACGGCTGGATTTTTTCACCACCCCGGTAATGATCTCACCCTCGTGGTCAATGAACTGCTCGATCACCTGAGCACGCTCGGCTTCACGAACCTTCTGGACGATCACCTGCTTGGCGGTCTGGGTCGTGATGCGATCGAAGGTAACAGATTCAATCTGTTCCTCAACATAATCACCGGCATTCAGAGCGGGATCTTCAAACTGTGCCGCCTCAAGCGTGATCTCGCGATAAGGGTTCTGTACACCCTGCTCTTCATCAACAGCCATCCAGCGACGGAAGGTATCAAAGTCACCGGTTTCGCGATCGATACTTACACGAACCTCGATGTCACCCTCGTATTTCTTTTTGGTCGCAGTCGCGAGTGCAGTCTCCAACGCCTGGAAAATTTTCTCACGAGGAACTGATTTTTCGTTTGAAACAGCATCTACAACCAGCAAAATCTCTTTATTCATTTCCGATTGCCTCGTTAATCAAAATTCGGAACTAAATTTGCCTTCTGAATATTCGAGAAAGCAAAGACTTCATCCTTACCATCAACCATCACGGTGATCATTTCGCCATCAACCGCTTTGATCTGCCCTTTAAACTTACGTTGGTTACCCACAGCCATCCTCAGCATCAGCATTACATCGTGGCCGATAAAGGTTTGGTAATGTGCCAGCTTGAACAGAGGACGCTCGAGCCCAGGAGAGGAAACCTCCAGATTATAAGCCGTCGTGATCGGATCTTCGACATCCAGCACCGAGCTTATCTGATAGCTCACTTCCGCGCAGTCATCGACGGTGATCCCGCCTTCACGATCAATATAGGCACGCAGGGTTGAATGCTTCCCCGCACGCACAAACTCAACTCCCAGCAGCTCAAAGCCGAGAGCTTCAACTGGTGCCTCCAACAGCTCAACCAAACGTTGTTCCAGCGTAGCCAAAAACCACCCCCATACAGAAAAGGGCTAAAACAAAGCCCTGCATAACGACATAAAATGCTCAGATAATAAAAAGCCCCGATCAAGTCGGGGCTTTTATAACTGGACCCTTTGCGCCATAAACGCAAATAGGTTTGACAAGCAAGAGCCTGCCAAACCATAGACTTGGTTGCGGGGGCCGGATTTGAACCGACGACCTTCGGGTTATGAGCCCGACGAGCTACCAGACTGCTCCACCCCGCGTCCATAAACTCTTCACTCTAAAGTGATTCAAACTCAGTCTTACAATCAATGCTCAGTTTGAAATTTGGTGCCGAGAGCGGGACTTGAACCCGCACGCCCATACAGGCACTACCCCCTCAAGATAGCGTGTCTACCAATTCCACCACCTCGGCTAAAACCTTTATTACTTCTTACTCTCGGTACTTACCGGAACATCGCTGTCCTTGACCGGGAGTGTTTCAGGAGCTTTTTTCTCCTGAGCCACCTGCACTTGCTTGGTTACGCTCTCTTGCTTAACCGCCGGCTGAGAGAGGTTATCCCACTCGCTTTCGGCCTTCTTAGCATGACCCGACATATTGGTCAGAACCAGGCTAATCACTACAAAAAAGAAGGCAAGTACCGATGTCGTTCTGGTTAGGAAGTTTCCTGAACCCGATGCGCCAAACAAAGTGGATGAAGCACCTGAGCCGAAAGAGGCTCCCATCTCAGAACCTTTACCCTGCTGTATCAAAACGAGAGCTATCAAAGCAATCGCAACCAGCAGGTATAAAATCAACAGTATCTCGTACATTAACCTGCACTCGCTCTAGAGTTTAAAAGATCAAATTCCTCACTATACCTTCAGGAACTCTAACAGATCTTTGTTCGAAACAAGACTCTTTTCTCAAGCCCCGTTCACCGTTCCCTCCGAAGCGGGGCTAATACTAACCAGACCCGGTCGCCGTTACAAGCAAAAAATTAAAAAAAATGTTTAACTGCTCAGTTAACAAACAAACCCTGGCTCAATGATTAATAAAAGCCCTGATTCAGATTATTTTCCAGCCAATTCAACCTGTTGAGCAATTTTTTGCGCCAACTGCTGAACCTGCTCTTGCTGCTCACCCTCAACCATCACCCGAATAAGCGGCTCTGTTCCTGACTTACGCAACAAGACCCGGCCACGCTCTCCAAGCTCCTGCTCCACTGCCTGCACCGCATCTTGCACGCCTTGGCTCTCCAGTGGGTTGATGCTGCCCCCTTTATAACGCACATTGACGAGCACCTGAGGGAACTTGTTCATGCCGCTACGAAGCTCATATAAAGAGAGCCCAGACTCACGCATCGCCGCCAGCACCTGTAGCGCGGCAACAATGCCATCACCTGTGGTGGTTTGATTAAGACAAATAATATGCCCGGAGTTCTCCCCGCCCAGGGTCCAGCCGCGCTCTTTGAGCATCTCCATCACATAACGGTCCCCCACCTTGGCACGGGCAAAGGGGATTCCCAGTGTTTTAAGCGCCAGCTCCAGCCCGAGGTTAGCCATCTGAGTGCCCACAACCCCGCCATTGAGTCGCCCCTGGCACAATAGATGACGGGCGATGATATAGAGGATCTCATCGCCATCGATCAGCACTCCCTTCTGATCCACCAGGATCAATCGGTCGCCATCCCCATCCAGAGCAACCCCCAGATCGGCCTCTTCGGCAAGAACCCGCTCTATCAGGGCATCCGGTGCGGTTGACCCCACTTTTTCATTGATGTTAAGGCCATCGGGTTCAACCCCCATGGCAATCACCTCGGCGCCCAGTTCAGAGAAGACGGCAGGCGCGATGTGATAGGTCGCCCCATGGGCACAGTCCACCACGATCTTGAGGCCTTCCAAGCTCTCCTGAGCCGGGAAGGTGCCCTTACAAAACTCAATATAACGCCCAGCAGCATCATCGATACGCAGCGCCTTGCCAAGCTCACCGGACTCAACACACTCAATGGGTTGCTCAAGATACTGCTCTATCTCCTGCTCAAGCTCATCGGGAAGCTTGCTGCCATCGGCAGAGAAGAATTTGATCCCGTTATCATAATAAGGGTTATGGGAGGCACTAATCACGATGCCAGCCTCGGCGCGGAAGGTGCGAGTCAGATAGGCAACCGCCGGAGTGGGCATAGGTCCTAGCAGGGCCGCTTTTAAGCCAGCAGCCGACAACCCCGCCTCAAGGGCAGACTCCATCATGTAGCCTGAGATCCGGGTGTCCTTGCCGATCAACACCTTACGCGAGCCCTGGCGAGACAGGACCCGGCCTGCAGCCCAGCCAAGCTTCAATACAAAATCCGGAGTGACAGGATGCTCACCCACCTTGCCACGGATACCATCAGTACCAAAATATTTACGTGTCATTGTCTTCTTAAGTCCAATTTATTAATCATCTATTGTTAGCAGCAGGGCTGGCTAAACCAGGAATCAACAGCTGTCATCAAGATTTACCACCCCATCAAATCTCTTGGCTCAAAATGAGCCTTCAGAAAAAATACCCTCGTCAGCATACTGCCGGGTCGTCTCAATCACTCGCAGCAGATCATAGGTCTCTTTCACATCGTGGACCCGGATGATCCGGGCGCCTTTCAGCAGGGCGATGGCCGCGCAGCCAAGGCTCCCGGCCAAACGCTCCTCAACCGGGCGATCCAGCAGGTTACCCACCATAGATTTGCGGGACATCCCCACCAGCAGCGGGCACTTGAGCTGATGAAAATACTCTAGTTGCCCAAGTAGCTGGTAATTATGCTCCAGAGTCTTGCCAAATCCAAACCCGGGGTCCAGCAAAATCTTTTCACGGGAGATCCCTGCTGTGGCACAAGCTGCGATTCGTTGTTCAAAAAACTCTTCTATTTCAACAAGCAGATCCCGGTAACTGGGCTGCTGCTGCATGGTTCTCGGCTGACCCTGCATATGCATCAGGCAGACCGGCAACCCCGATTGTGCCGCAGCCTCCAATGCCCCGGGCTCCTGCAGCGCTCGCACATCATTAATCAGGTGGGCGCCTGCCGCTGCAGCTTCACAGATCACCTGTGGCTTGCTGGTATCCACCGACACCAACACATCCAGCTCCCGGGTTATCGCCTCTACCAAAGGGATCACCCGCTCCAGCTCCTCAGCTTGTGTCACCTCAGCCGCACCAGGCCGGGTCGACTCTCCGCCAATATCAATAATGCTGGCGCCATCAGCGACCATCTGCCGGGCACGCTCCAGCGCCTTGGCATAGCTGGAAAACTGGCCCCCGTCAGAGAATGAATCCGGGGTTACATTAAGGATCCCCATCACCCGGGGGGTTGTCAGATCCAGAGATTTGTCAGAGAAATTAAACACCGCCACTTTATCGCTCCTTTAAACGAGTCACTGCTGGCTGTTCAAGTCACCAGCCACAACGAGTTTAGCCCAGGTTACGAATAAAAAACCCCGGGAGTGACCCCGGGGTTATCGCATTCGACGGCCTGTGGTTACTTCACAGGAACATCCGATGGTTCATCCAGATTGTCCTTCGGTGGCTGAGACTCAGACTCCTGCTTAGGCTCATCATCCGCATCCGGTTTGGTCTCGGAGGATGGTCCATTGCTGTCATCGCGTCCCCACTCCTCGGGCTGGCGTACCTCGCGACGCGCCATCAGATCATCAAGCTGCTTGGCATCAATGGTTTCATACTTCATCAGCGCATCCTTCATGGTTTGCAGGATGTCGCGGTTATCCTCAAGGATCTTCAGTGCCCGCTGGTAGTTACGATCCGCCAGCTCCTTGATCTCGGCATCGATAAGGTGAGCCGTCTCATCGGACATATGCTTACTCTTGGCAGCACTGCGTCCTAAGAAGACCTCACCCTCTTCATCTGCATAGAGAAGCGGACCAAGCTTTTCGGAAAAGCCCCACTGGGTCACCATCTTGCGAGCAATATCGGTTGCCCGCTCGATGTCATTTGAAGCACCGGTTGATACCTTTTCGGCACCATAGATCAGCTCTTCGGCAATTCGCCCGCCATACAAGCTGGAGATCATCGACTCAAGATACTGCTTGGAGTGACTAACCCTATCCTGCTCAGGAAGATACATGGTCACACCCAGGGCACGTCCCCGTGGAATGATACTCACCTTGTACACAGGATCATGATCCGGCATCAGACGACCGACGATAGCATGTCCCGCCTCGTGGTAGGCGGTCGCCTCTTTCTGATCCTCGGTCATCACCATGGACTTACGCTCGGCGCCCATCATGATCTTATCTTTGGCCTTCTCGAACTCCTCCATGGCAACAACACGCTTGTTACCACGGGCGGCAAACAGAGCTGCTTCATTCACCAGGTTCGCCAGATCCGCGCCTGAGAAGCCAGGAGTTCCGCGCGCGATCACTGCAGGCTCAACATTGTCACCCAGGGGCACCTTGCGCATGTGGACCTTGAGGATATGCTCACGGCCTCGTACATCCGGAAGACCCACCACCACCTGGCGGTCAAAGCGACCGGGACGCAGTAGTGCCGGATCCAGAACATCGGGACGGTTGGTTGCGGCAATAACGATGATCCCTTCGTTTCCTTCGAAACCATCCATCTCAACCAGCATCTGGTTCAGAGTCTGCTCACGCTCGTCGTGACCACCTCCCAAACCGGCGCCACGCTGACGACCAACCGCATCAATTTCATCGATGAATACAATACAGGGAGCGGACTTCTTAGCCTGCTCAAACATGTCCCGTACCCGCGAGGCACCCACACCGACAAACATCTCAACGAAGTCAGAACCAGAGATGGTGAAGAAGGGTACCTTGGCTTCACCGGCAATCGCCTTAGCCAGCAAGGTCTTACCGGTTCCGGGAGGTCCTACCATCAGGATACCGGTTGGAATACGGCCGCCCAGCTTCTGGAAGCGGCTTGGATCACGAAGGTAATCCACCAGCTCACCCACCTCTTCCTTGGCTTCGTCACAACCGGCGACATCCGCGAAAGTAGTGTTGACCTGATCTTCTCCCATCAGGCGTGCCTTACTCTTACCGAAGGACATGGCACCCTTGCCCCCACCACCCTGCATCTGGCGCATGAAGAAGATCCACACACCGATCAGCAGCAGCATTGGGAACCAGGAGATGAAGATCGATGTCAGCAGGCTTGGCTCAGCTGGCGGCACACCAACGACACGAACATTATTGTTCAACAGATCATCCAGCAACTGTGGATCGTGCATTGGCACTGTCGTGGTAAAGCGATCACCGCTTTTCTTCAAACCGTTTATCGACTGGCCATTGATATGAACTTCCTGGATCTGGTTCTTGTTCACATCATGAATGAAAGTCGAGTAATCTAGCTGTTGTCCCGATGTCTTCCCTGGGCTAAAACTCTGAAAGATCGACATCAATACAACGGCGATTACCAACCACAAAATTAGGTTTTTCGCCATGTCGTTCAAATTCGTAGACCTCGCTGGATACAATTAATTGAGTTAAACGTGGATTAGGGTACTACAGTTTAAAACCGCTAGCCACAATGTAGACTTCACGAGAACGAGCCCGCGAGGATTCAGGTTTGCGGATCCGCACCGAACTGAAGAGTTCGCGAACCTGTTTGAGGTAGGCATCAAAGCCATCCCCCTGAAACACTTTGACGATAAAACTGCCCTTGGTCGCCAGAACATCCCGGCACATTTCAAGAGCTAATTCAACGAGATACATGGATTTTGGCTGATCGACTCCGGGATTACCACTCATATTCGGGGCCATATCCGAAAGGATCACATCGACCTTATCACCACCAACCCGCTCAAGCAGGGCATTGAGAACAGATTCTTCACGAAAATCTCCCTGAAGAAAATCCACCCCCACGATGGGATCCATAGGAAGGATATCGCAAGCGATCACTTTCCCCTGGCCACCGATCTGTTCTGCGGCATAAAAGGACCAGCCTCCCGGAGCGGCTCCAAGGTCGACCACCGTCATCCCGGGCTTTATCAGGGTGTCTTTTTGCTGGATCTCATCGAGCTTAAATGCAGCCCGTGAGCGAAGCCCCTGCTTTTGTGCCTGGCGCACAAAGGGGTCATCGAAATGTTCTTTCAACCAACGCTTAGAGCTGGCTGACTGTTTTTTCTTTCCCATTGAGGTTAATAAATCCCAAGGATTAGTGTAATAAAGGGCAGATGGGGGTAGAATGTTCTCTTTTCAACCCACAATTTCAAGAAAGTTGATGATTTCTCTGACTACAAAACAGAAACAGCACCTCAAGGGGCTTGCGCATCACCTCAAGCCGGTAGTGTTACTGGGTCAACACGGACTGACCGAAGGCGTTATTGCCGAGATCGAGTTAGCACTCACTCACCATGAGCTGATCAAGGTGAAGGTTGCTACCGAAGATCGTGAAACCAAAAAGCTGGTCATCGAAGCGATCCTGCGTGAAACTAACGCATCCAAGGTGCAGGTCATCGGCCACACTCTGGTGATGTATCGTCCCAGCGACGAGCAAAAGATCAAGCTTCCCAAGGCTTAAAACCAAATAAGGCCGGATCTCAATCCGGCCTTATTGCATCTTCTGCTGCAGTTAGATGTAATCTACCTCAACCACTTCGTATTCGACTTCACCTGCAGGTGTCATCACCACAGCCACATCATCGACCTCTTTGCCAACCAAGGCACGCGCAATTGGCGAGTTCACCGAGATCCGGTTCTGCTTGATATCGGATTCATCATCTCCGACGATCTGATAGGTCAGCTCCTGATCTGTGTCGGTCTTATACACCTTCACTGTCGTCCCAAAGACGACGCGGCCATGATTGGGAAGCTTGGTGACATCAATCACCTGAGCACAAGAGAGCTTCGCCTCGATCTCCTGGATCCGCCCCTCACAGAAGCCCTGCTGTTCACGGGCGGCGTGATATTCGGCATTCTCCTTCAGATCACCGTGCTCACGAGCTTCAGCAATCGCCTGGATAATCTCTGGACGCCTGACCGATTTCAGGTGTTCCAGCTCCTCTCGTAGCTTCTCTGCACCACGAACTGTCATCGGAATTCTGTTCATTTCAACACATCCACATACTTTTAATGCTGACAATAAAAGCGCAACCCCCTTTGTATCACTCAAAAGGGGGTTGTCACTTGATAGGGTAATTTTAATATGAAATGACAAATTGATCACCTTTAATCCATCAGCCAGTTCATATTTCTACCTCAAAGGGCCTGCTGAGATACTCCTGAATCAGCAATACCTCAGCGTTACGAGTAACCATCCAGGACCAGTTGAACATAAGAGAGCCGTCACCCAAAATATGCTCAGTTGCTCCCACACCAAATAGCCAGTATATTCCCACCTTTAGCTCAAAAAGCCGCTCTAAGACACTAGCTCGACTTATGAATCATTTTATCTATTATCCGGGTCTCGAAGTTCGCGACGATCTCTGGCTCAAGTTTGCCCTCCTCTACCTGGACAAACTGAGTTTTACCTCACGTACCACTGAGCCCCTGTCCCTCAGTCAGAGAGTCGAGTCTCTCACCCAAAATACCGATCTCCTGGGAGAGCTTCCCGAACCCGAGCAGTTCAATAGATACAGTCAGCCATTGATCCAGCAGCTCAGCTCTCTGCTGAGCCCTCAGTTTCGTCGTCACAAGGTATTTGGCAACCCTGAACTCATCGCTCGCTGGCAACAAGCTGACAATCATGACTATCTGTGGCCCTCGCAACCCGGGCTGGAACCTCTGCAACAGTTCTGCATTGAGAAAGGGTTTGCTTCCATTCATCCCGAGGGGATCCTGCTTCCCAAACGCCTGGCCAACTTATTGTCGATGCGTCTTGCCCATGAATGGTCTCTTGAGTCGGGCCACTGCCTAATTACTGATCATGATTACCTGGACCGGCTGCTCCACCTCTCGGAGTCCAGCTATCACAACCGCACCGGTTTCGATAGCTTTCATATGGATATCCATCTTAAGCTACCCCGTGATCTGGCACAGATCGACTTTGATGACCTACTGGCCCTGCGTAGCCACCATGGATACCGACAAGGGATCCGCCAGCTGCATCAAACCCTCTCAGAGCTTCTAAAATCACTGCGTCGGGGCTACGCCCACCCGGAGCAACTGACCGCCTTTTATCGCAGTGTCGATCAGCTGGAGCTGTTCTTTGGGCCAGAGACCTGTGAATTTACCCTGACCACCATTCTCAGTACCCCACTGGCCGCCGCCCCGATGATCCACATCCTGGAGCAACATCAGCAGCAGACCCGGGCCGATGATCCAAGGTTACGTTTTCATGCGATCAAAAAGACCCATTTTAACAACCGCAAACGCTGCCAGCACTTCTTCACCCGACTGGGGCCACTGCGTCAGCAAGGCTGACGGGTAAGGGGAGCTATCTCCCCCTTACCCGTAGATCGCTAGCGCCATCCATGGCTACCGCTACATTCGCACATCCTTGTGTAGCATCCGCGGCCGGACAGTTGTGCCACAGGCACAAAACTGCTGACCGCAGGTCAAACTGCATTTTTATCCTACGGATAGCCTTTTTGCAGCTACGCTGCATATGCCGGGGTGCCGGCAGCACATTACTTTGTATCGCCAAAAGTAATCAAAAACTCACTTCGGAACGATGTTCCCGACATCGACCTGCGTGGCTCGGCGATTATCATCCCTGATAATCCTACCAGCTCGGTATCCATTCCTCGCGTTTCATTGCTCCGGGAGCAATTCCACCCTGTCTCGAAAACAACAATAGTGGGTTTATAGTTCGCCTCGGAGCTTGCTCACGGGGTTTAAACTCCCCTTTGATTCGCACCGAAGGGTCACGTTGGTGTTTGAGATTGAAGGATATGAATATCCTGAAAGCAGGGTCGAGCCATGAATGGCTCGTTTCTGCGTATCTCATAAAACCAGTGGCTCTGAGGATCAACGCGAATCGAGGGGCTCCCTCGGGGTTGTTAGGGGGACTGGGTGAGCATCTCTGCCATACAGGATGTATCAATGCCGAGGAAGGCAGGATGCCTGAGAACGGCCTAACCCGAAGGTAGCTAACACCATCCATGGCTATCGCTACATTCGCACATCCATGTGCAGCATCCGCGGCCGGACAATTGTGCCACAGGCACAAAAAGCTGACTGCAGGTCAAATTCCACAAGTCAGATTTTTGCCGCCGATTTATAAATACAAGGGCTATGCTGTATGTGAAGAAAATCAAAAATGGCTCTCGTATGGATACACTGCCTGCAATCTCTTCTGCCTCACAAGACTCCCAAAGTTTCTGGCTCATCGATACCGAACTGCAACAGATGAACGATCTCGGATCCAGCCCCTTATGTGTGACTGAAGATTTGGGCTTTCAATCGGATCTGGCAAGCTGGTTAAACAGCTTAACCCCAGATGAGGTGAGTCACTGGCAGCAATTAAACCGGACCATGCGGCCCGGATGTTGGCTGATGGAGCGAAGCGATCTGCTGTTTAGCCTGATGTGGCATCCTCTGTCCAATCACCGCTGGTTGGTCCAGATTCAATCTCAAAGCCTCGAAAAAGCACAACAGCAGCAAAATGGCCTGGCCTGTCTGCTTCCCGAGATCCCAGCCCAGGCCCCGGCCGCCCAACAACTCATCATGGCCCAATACCTGATCCAATATCTGAACTACTTTCTGGGACCCGATCGCCTGGTGCTCTGGCAACATCAAGAGCAGCATGAACTATTTCACCCCATCTATCAGCTGGGGCAACTGCCTTCTCTGGGCTCCATGGAGAGTAAGCCCCGTTACCTCAAAGGACTTCATCAAAGGAGTCTGATGACCTTTAGTGAACCCGCAAGCCAACCCCTGCTCAAGGGGTTTGACTATCTGGATAATCCACCCCTTGCCAGCCGAATGGATATTGAAATCGGTGATTCTGACACCCAGCTCCCACAACTTTTTCTTACACTGGATTACCTGCATAAAAAAAATTTTGATTCGAGTGAACGCACCCTGGCAAAGGAGATCTCAAATCGTCTAGCTCCCATCACCCACCGCTTGATGACTCTCGACTCCCTGGATACACCTCCGTCCAGGGAGTCGACACCAGAGCTGCTGACCCTGCTGGCAGATAAACGGGGTCAACTCTATTTTGAAAACCTGGCGATCTTACTCAATGGCCTGACCGGGGCCTGCCGGGTCGTCGTCAGTGAGTACCTGGAGCTCTCAGAGCCCCCACAGCTTCAGTCCCTGGCCCATGCAGGCCACCAGGAGCTGCAGCCGGCATTTTGCATCACAGGAACTGATCATCTGCTCACACTGCAGCAGCAACAGCATTGGCTACTCATCGAAGATGGTGGTGAGCTGGAGTTTCCCGGACAACTATTGGAGGGGAGCAAAGCCTTTACTGCCTATGCCGGGATCTCTCTGTATACCCCGCACAACCAGGTTATAGGTCTTATCTCACTGCTGTTTGATGAGCCCATTGCCGATCCTATTGCGCTGCGCAATCTTCTGGAGCTGGCCTCGGAGCACGCCAGTAGTGAACTCTACTACTTCCAGCAACACAGGGCCCTGCAGATTGGAGCTGCGGCCTTCGAGAGCCTCAATGCGATGATCATCCTGGATAAAGAGTTTATCATTCAGCTCTCCAACAAAGCCTGGAGCCGGATCAGCGGTTATCCTCCCAGGGCCTTGCTGGATAAACATTTTCGGGAGATCCGTCCCGGCTTCTATGGCGATATCTTCTACGAAAGCGTTAAAGAGTCGATTGAAATTCATGGCTACTGGCAGGGAGAAGTTCAATGTACCTACCAGGATGGCTATCTTTATCCTCAGTTCATGACTGTGACCCCCATCTATGATAATGAGCTGCAACTCCAGTCCTATATCTGCAACATGGCAGATATCAGCGAACAAACCAAACACCAAAAACAGATAGAGCAACTGAGTACACTTGATCCGCTCACAGGTTTTTATAACCGCAATGCCCTATTGGCAACACTGCATCAAAAGCTGGAGAAGAGCTCCGCCCATGGAGGATTACTGCTACTGGATATCGACCACTTTCAGAGCATCAACAACTCTCTGGGGCATAGTGCAGGTGATCAATTGCTGCAACAGCTGGCAAGTCGGATCCGCGAGCACAGCAATGAGCAGATACTCTCGGCCCGAATCTCAAGCGATCTCTTCGCTCTGGTTATCGAAGAGCCAAGCCAGCAGAAGCTTGCAACCCGACTAAAAACCAAACATCATGCAACCGAGTTACTCTCTTTGCTCGAAAAACCCTTTCAGCTGTTTGAATCACAGATCCATGTCAGCGCCACCATAGGAATTGCTCTGTATCCCGAGCAAACCCAAAACCCTCAGGAGTTAATGCAGTTCGCCGACGCCGCTCTTCACCACGCCAAACAGGGCGTCCACCGGGGGAAGTTCAGCTATTTTGAGCCCAACATTAGCCAGGATACCCACCAGCGGATGACGCTTCGTAGTCAGCTGCGCCAGGCCCTGCTCCAGGAGGAGCTGGAACTCTATTTCCAGCCTCAATTCACCGTGGGTGAGCGGCAACTGGTCGGGATTGAAGTATTACTGCGTTGGTTTTCGAAAGACAATGAGGCCATCTCTCCCGGATACTTCATCCCCATCGCCGAAGAGACCAATCAGATCTGTGACATCAGCCAGTGGGTCCTCAAAAAATCTGCAGCACAGCTCGCCTATTGGCAACACCTTGGCCTTCACATCCCCAGCATGGCGATCAATATCAGCACTCGTCACTTTCATATGCCGGGCTTTATCAAAGAGCTTCAGGATGTTTTTGCCGATGCCGAAATCGATCCGAAAACAGTCAAGCTGGAGATCACCGAAAATGTGATCCTCGAAGATCACCTGGAGGCACAGCATAAGCTTTCTCAGCTTAAGGAGCTGGGTTTCATGCTATCTATCGATGATTTTGGCACGGGTCACTCCTCACTTGTCTATCTCAAAGAGCTCCCGGCCGATGAGGTCAAACTGGATCAGGCCTTTATTAAAACCCTGTTAGAAAATCCCCAGGATGAGGTGATGGTGAGTGCCATCCTCTCACTTGGGGAGGCATTTGGTTTTGAGATCACCGCAGAAGGCGTCGAAACCCCGGAGCAGCTAGCCACCCTGAAGAAACTAGGCTGCCATAATTTCCAGGGGTATCTGGGAAGCTACCCCCTTCCCTCCAGAGAGCTGGAGGAGTTTCTCCAGAGTTACCAGCCTGATTAACCTGAGCTGCGCATAAGAGGGGAACTAAAAGCCCAAGCTGCGATCTGATCGTTTGTCCAGAACCATCAATCGCCAAGGAGCTTGGGCATGATCAATTTAGAAGCTATTTTCGTTGATGTCGATGATTTCTGTCAGGTCTTTCTACCCGCTTGGCAAAAACAGCAGATCTCCTTAGGTGTGAAGCAGCGGAACAGACCCTCTCGCCTGGCTGTCAGTGAAGTGATGACCATCGTCATCGCATTCCATCGCTTGGGATTCCGAGACTTTAAATCCTATTATCTTCAGTTCGTATGTAAGTACTGGAAAAGCGAGTTCCCCGGCCTGGTGAGTTACACCCGGATGTTGAAATTGATGCAAACGACCCTTGTCCCTTTGTGCTCCTATCTCACCCACAGACAAGCAAAACCTACTGGGATTGCATTCGTCGACTCAACAAAACTTCAGGTTTGCCATAACCTTCGCATCCCTCGACATCAAGTATTTCAAGGTGCTGCCAAGCGTGGCAAAGGAACCATGGGGTGGTTTTATGGATTTAAATTGCACCTTATCATCAATGATCAAGGTGGTGTTATCTCGGTCAAATTAACCCCAGCCAATGTTGATGACAGAACTCCTCTTCCTGAAATGTGCGAGCAGCTCTGGGGTTCACTCTATGGAGATAAAGGCTATATTTCAGGACCACTTGCAGAAGAGCTGGCAGACCAAGGGGTCACATTAATTACCAGCATCAGGAAGAATATGAAACCAAAGTTGATGCGGCTATGGGATAAGCTGATGCTCCGCAAACGCTTCATCATTGAAACCGTCTTTGATCAGCTGAAGAACATCTCTCAGATAGAACACTCACGGCATCGTAGCTGCATCAGCTTTATGGTGAATCTCCTTGCTGGCCTCATTGCATATATCTTCCAGGAAAAGAAGCCGAGCATCCGAATGTCTCGGCTTGAAAAGGAAGCGCTTATGCAGATCTGAGGTTGATTAGGCTCAGCCTAAAAGTCAAACTGATACAGGAGATCAAGGGCCTGGGCCACACCACTGGCCGCCTGCAGATACAGCTTAGGCAAAAGCTCATAGCGAAGCTGCAGCTCACTGAAGGTCGAGAAAACACCCATACCATAGCTCAAACGAAGTTTCGGAGAGAGATAGCCACTGATCGCAACCTGGGTGTTGTCCCCGGTCCCCATGGTATCCACCCCTACATCCGAGACCCCGAATTTACCGACGATCCCCTCAACCAGGCCCCCGGCCCGATCGATCCCCTGGTTTACCAAAAGGGCACCCAGCATCGCATTTTGCTGCCCGCTGTCTTCCTGATCAAAACCCCGGCCCCTCAAAAGATAAGAGAGCTTTTCAGCATCGCTCATATCAGGATCAGACATCAGTTTTGCCTGAAGATCATTGGCAGATCCCGAAAGCTCGATCCATACCTGAACATCCCCCTCAATCGAGCTTGCAGGACGCTGGGCCTTGATCTGCACATTGGGATCATCCAGGGGCCCCGCAAAAAATAGCTTACCATCATCGATCTGCAGATCCTGGCCGTAGGCTTTATAGGTTCCATCAATGATCTCAATTTCACCACTACCTGTCATCGGCTTGTTCGGCTGCTGTCTCAGGGTCAGCGCTCCCCCGAGATTACTCTTAAGCCCCATCGCCTCAAGACGAACATCATCTCCCAGCACTATTTTCAACCGCATCGATAGCGGCACTTCTGGCTGATCTTCTTTAACCAGTCTGCCATTTTTTACGATCATCAAATCGTTAGAAACAGGCACCGCACTCTTAGGTAACGTCTTGATCGCAATCCGGGCCCATGGGATCGTCAGCTGCCCGGTGAGCTTGATCTCTTTACCCAGTTCGAGCCTTAGATCTGGAGAGATTTTCGCCGATGCCATTCCCGGGTACTGTACCTGCGCATTGTCTCCCTTGATTCGAAGCTCTCCCGAAAGCTGCTGCTCCTCAAAACTTGCATCACCACTGAGTGCAAGTGAACCCTGACCCGCTTTCATTCGGCTCTCAAGGGAAGCACTGCTCCCGTCAAGTTTAAGGGTGGCCTGCCAGTCACTTAAGCTCACCATATGTTGCGCCTGGATCAGTTCTCCCTGCTTGAGGTGAATCGCCCCGTAAACCAGGGGCTGCTTAAGTGTCCCGCCGATACGAGTTTGAGCATCGACTGCTCCTGAAAGCTCACTGAGTCCAGGGATAAATGGTTTGAGAGCTTCCAGCTCCACCCCGGAGAGTTTGAACTCGCCCTGAAGATTGCGTTCACTCTGGAGCTGACTTATCAGCAGATCCACTCTAGCCTTACCCAGCTGGTCCGACTCAAAATCGAGCCTTGAGTTCAAACGATCCTGAGCAAGAGCTACATCCAGGTTCAGTCCCTTAAACGCAGCTTCAAAGTTCTGAGCCTGCAATTTTCCTGAGGAGAGCGCCAGCTTGAGCCCTCCTGAGGGTGACAGGCCTTGTTGCCATTGAAAACGCCCCGAGGCTCCTAACACACTCTCAATACTCACCTTTTCCGGAAGAGCAAATCCAAGGCGCTTAAGTGAAAAGTTACTGAGTTTAAATTGGAGCTGCCCCTGTTTAGGAGAGGCAACCACAGGCTCCAAACACAAGGAGGATGGATTGGATCTCCAGCACTGAGCAGACAGTTTTAACTGCCTGGATAGAAGATCCAACGTGATGGTCAGAGGTTTTTCCAATTGCCAGCGACCGACCTGAGTATTCAGCCAACCTTTGGCAAGCTCTCCGTGCCAAAGTGGTTTACTGTAATCCCCCTTCAGGCTCAGGTGACCACTTATGGGTTTACCCTGAATATCCAGGCTTAGCTGCTGATGTCTGAGATTTCCATCGCCCCTGAGCTGAAGAGTTTCAAGCAGGGTATCTGCCTGCCTGAGCTGCTCCAACTCAACACTTGAGTGCCCCTGGTAATCTCCCGATAACTTCTGAGAACCAGCTATTTTCAGGGATGATAGCTGCCAGCTCTGAAATTTTAGCTTACTGCCCCTGAGCCGGTACTCCAGCAAGCTCTCTTGCCCCTGACGAAGTTTAAGCTCGCCAAGCAGTCCTCCCCCTGCAGAGGGATAGAGCTCATCCAGATTCGGAGCATAGATCTGGATGTTCAGCCCCTGCCCTTAAAGGGCGAGCCATCGAGGCGCACCCGGTTATCACCCGTCTCAAGGTTCAGAGCATCTGCCTGCCACTGAAAACGCTCATTGAGGCTCGCTCCTCCACTGCTGCGCAGCGGGTAGCCACGAAGCTCCCCGTTGAGCGCTAAATCCGCAATGGCCAGCTGCCAGTGGCCCTGGATAAGGTCAAACCGACTCTTAACTGTCCCCGAGATGGCGCCGGGAAGCTGAGGGTCAAAATGAGCCGGATCCAGTTGTTTGAGTTCGGTTTCTCCACTCCAGCTTAAGTGGGGAGCTAGCTGTAGATCTCCCCGGGTCACAAGCTCCCCCTTCCCAAGAGTGAGCTTAAGAGATGACAAAGTCAGTTTGCGGGGGGAGCCATCCGCCTTAAGTGCAAATTTTAGCCCCTGCACCACCGGGGTCGACAACTCACTGTGGCCCTGAAGCTGGAACCGCTCAAGGCTGCCCCCCGCACTGAGTTCCCCCCCTTGCATCGATAACTGCTCCTGTCCTGAAAGGGGCCAGGAGAAGGGCTGCCATGTCGCCTTCATATCAAAGGATTTGTCGGCACTCTCCAGGTCAGCATGTCCCCGCAAAGCCGCCTTCAAAGCTCCGGATAACCCAAGATCCAGCCTGAGATCGGAAAGTGTTCCCGCCAGACGAACTCTCCCCGTCACCCCTGAAGGTCAGGCAGCATATTCCGGGCCGTGAGCTTCAGATTAACCATATAGGGAGGCAACAGCAAAGCCCGCCCTTCGAGGCGTAATTTTTGGGCCCCGTGCCACACCCATAACTGAGGAACCGAGATCTCACTTCCCCGCCAGCTGGCCACCAGCCCTACCTGTTGCCAAAACTGCTGCTGCGCCCCCTGCCACAAAGACACCCGATCCAGCTGCAATCGTTCAAGCTCAATGGGAAGCGGCGCCTGCAACCAGGGCAGCTGTA
Source organism: Dongshaea marina (assembly GCF_003072645.1). Lineage (NCBI taxonomy): Bacteria > Pseudomonadati > Pseudomonadota > Gammaproteobacteria > Aeromonadales > Aeromonadaceae > Dongshaea > Dongshaea marina. The sequence goes on along the minus strand of NZ_CP028897.1, from coordinate 1,387,173 downwards.
GCCGGCTCAAACCACCCTCTGGCCTTGGGTAAGTTTCAACACTATCTCCCCCTGTGGCAGCAGCCAGATGAATTTTCAGATCCTGCCCCATGAGGGAGATGATCCTGAGGCCCTGCCGGTCCAGCCTGGCCTGAATTGACAGATGATCCAAATTAACCTGCTGACCCGGCAGCTTAAGAGCCGCATTCTTGAGGCTAAACCTTTGTAACTCAACCTCAATAGGCATACTGAAAGAGCCGGAAGACTCGCTCTGCTGAACAGGTTTATCCTGCTTTTGGGCCGTTTTCAACTCAAGATTGAGCCCCTGCAGGGCCAGCTTGTGAATCGTCAGCTTGCCTTCAAATAACCGGGATAGCTGCCATTCGAGCTGAACCTTTCCCAGGTTGAGTTGCACCTTCGGTGAATCAAAGCTCAGATCCCTGAGCTGCCAACCTGATATTACACTCCCCTGAACCAACTCCCCCTTAAGTTCAGGGAGCGCCCATCGGGCCGTTTTCCAAATCAGCTGGCTCCCGGTAGCCGTCACCAGCATCAAAAAAACACCAATAACCATGAGTCCGAGTAAAACGGCAACCCCTTTGCATAGCCACCGAATCATAGCTCTGGCCCCATCGAAAAGTGGATCCGCACCGGTACCTCTGTCTCACTCACCCCAAACGCCAGGTCGATACTAATCGGCCCTACAGGCGTCATCCAGCGCAATCCCGGCCCAACCCCTACCTTAAAAGGCTCTTCATAGTCGTTGGTTGCGGTTCCGGTATCCGCAAATAGCGCCACCCGCCACTTGGGGGCAAACTGATACTGATACTCCAGGCTGGCCGTTGTCAGATAACGGGCACCGCTGAGTTGTCCCGTCGAGTCGGTGGGAGAGATACTGTTATAGCTAAATCCACGAACGCTCTGATCCCCCCCGGCGAAAAAGCGCATTGAGGCCGGAACTTCGGAGGGATCGTCCACAAAAATCGCCCCCTGCTCCAGCCGGGTAATGAAATAGTTTTTCTCTCCCAGCCGGCGTAGCCACTTGGTTTCTCCATAGACCTTGGTCAACCACACATTGGCTCCCCATCCGGGAGGCGCAGCCTCCACCGTCAGGCGCATGCGGTCCCCCCAGTAGGGATCCATCCCTCCCCGCAATCGGGTACGACTGTAGGTCACTCCGGGGATCACCAGCAGTGAATCACCAGTATCCTCACCCTGGGTATAGATCTCCCGATCCAAGCGGACAAAAAGATTTCGGCTCCATCCCCGCTCCTGACGGTTCTGATGATTGACCGCGACGGTAAACTTGGAGCTGAAGGTGTCATTCTGATCCAGGTGTTGATAGCCAGATTGCAAGCTATAGAAGCGATTGAGAGGATTACCATCCGGGATCTGATAATCGAAGCTCAGTTTCTGCTTTGGCGCAGAGACAGACATGGCACTACTGAAGCTGTGCCCATAATCGTTTACCCAGGGCTTTTTCCATTCAAGCTTCATTCTGGGCCCTTCATCGGTCGAATACCCCGCCCCCACGGCGACAGTATTGGCTGATTTCGGAGTAAGGTGGATCTGGATCGGCACTCTCCTGCCCTTGGCCTTCCCCCATAAAGGCACCACTTCGGTACGCTGGAAATATTGGGTACGGGAGAGCTCAGCTCCAAGGTTCGACAACTTAGAGGCAAGATAGGGCTCACCACTACGGATGGTGATGAGCTGCTGCATGAAGGGGAGTTTGTCATAGGGTGAGTCCAGCCGGATTTCACCAAACTGATAGCGCACCCCGGAATCAAAAGTCAGGAGCAGCTGTGCCTGGTTGGATTGCGGATTAACGATAAGCTGCGCCTTGCTGAACTGTGCATCCGGATAACCACGATTTGAGGCAAGCGCAACCAGCTTGTTCTTTATCGTCCGGTATTTCCCCTGATCGAGGATATCGCCCACCTTCACCGGCAAATTGGCAAGATACTTTTCAAAGGCACTATCCTGTTTCGCCTCTCCCTCAAGGGTGATCTGTACTTTAGAAACCCGTACCGGCGCTCCCTTTGCAACCGTCACAAAATACTGCCGATCCGTATGACTGAGGTCGATTTTCGCATGAAAATAGCCCAGAGCCTCCATCGCCTGACGGGATTTTTTCTCAAGCTGAGGTTGTAAGCCAGCCCATCGAGCCAGCTCGACAGGCTCCAGAGATGAGAGATATGCTGTCACATTTTCGGCCAGGGCTCCCTTAACTCCCCTGACCTGGAGCTCCAGATCGGTTGCATGAGCATAGCTTGACACTCCCCATAGCAACCCCATCAGTAAAACGATACGTCCTGGCAAACGCAACGCAGCTCTTCTCACATCCACTCCCAAATTCTCAACTCTTTATTACACATAGTAAGCAATTTTGTCCCACCAGGGACAATCGATATAAAAAGGTTATTTTTTTTACGTATTCATTACATCTCAACTCGGATATCATCAGAAATATGCCGATTATGGTGCCATTTGGTATCAATCCCAAGGAGGGAGCCTATGAAAAAAAGCCAGTGGCTGATACTTCTGGTGATCGCCATCCTGATCCTGGGCTTCTTTGCCCTGGGGCTGGATCACTACTTTACCCTGGAATTTATCCAGCACCATCAGCAGGAGCTCAATGAAAGTATTCAGGCTAATTTTCTACAAGCCAGCGTGATCTTTTTCATCACCTATGTACTGATCACCGCCTTCTCCCTGCCGGGAGCCGCTGTGCTGACCCTGCTGGCGGGAGCCCTGTTTGGCTTAGGTTACGGACTGCTGCTGGCTTCATTTGCCAGTACCATAGGCGCGTCACTGGCCTTTATCATCGCTCGCTTTCTGTTTCGCGATCTCATCGAGACGCGCTGGGGCAGCTCACTACAGAGCTTCAACCAGGGGATCCGCAAGGATGGAGCCTTCTATCTCTTTACCCTGAGATTGATCCCACTGTTCCCCTTCTTTGTGATCAATATCGTGATGGCCCTGACCGCCCTGCGGCTTCGAACCTTCTACTGGGTCAGTCAGCTGGGCATGCTCGCCGGAACCTTTGTCTATGTCAATGCCGGAACCCAGCTCGCCTCAATCCAGTCCACTTCCGATCTGTTTTCTGCGCCACTTATTGGCTCACTGGTACTTCTCGGAATTTTTCCCTACCTGGCTCGCTTTGCCATTCGCCACATTCAGATGAAAAAGCGCTACGGCCGGTTCAGTAAGCCAACACAATTTGACAATAATTTGCTGGTGATTGGTGCCGGCGCCGGAGGACTGGTCAGTAGTTATATCGCGGCGGCCGTTAATGCCAGAGTCACCCTGGTCGAAAAAGAGAAGATGGGTGGCGATTGCCTCAACTACGGCTGCGTCCCCTCCAAGGCTCTCATCCGCTCGGCTCGGGTTGTCGAGGAGATAAGGCAAGCCGCCTCCTATGGAGTGCACAGCACCGAGCCTGGCATCGACTTTGCCGCGGTCATGGAGCGAGTCCAACAGGTGATTGCAAAAATTGCCCCTCACGACTCCGTCGAGCGCTACCAGTCACTGGGGGTTGAATGTCTGCAGGGAGAAGCGGTGATCCGCACTCCCTGGGAGGTCGAGGTCAATGGCAAACGCATTACCAGCCGTAACATCATTATCGCCACCGGTGCCAAGCCCCTGGTTCCGCCGATCCCCGGGCTGGATGAGGTTGACTACCTCACCTCGGATACCATCTGGGAGTTACGTACCCCGCCGAATCACTTGCTGGTTCTGGGTGGGGGCCCATCGGCTGCGAGCTTGCCCAAAGCTTTGCCCGCCTCGGAGTAAAGGTTACTCTGGTGGAGCTGGCACCTCAGCTCCTGCCCCGGGAAGAGGCCGATGTTGCGGCCCTGCTGGAGCAGCAACTCAAGCACGAGGGTGTTGAAGTTCTGACCCATCACAAAGCGGTTCGCTTTGCAGTTGCAGGAGAGAACTTCCAGGCCGAACTTGAGTCTGATGACTCCCGCAAAACTCTGGAATTCGATAAGGTGCTGCTGGCGCTGGGGCGACGCGCCAACACCATTGGCTTTGGCCTTAAGGAGCTTGGGATAGAGACAACAGCCCAGGGCACCATAGAGGTCAACCACAAGCTCCAGACCTGCTATCCCAATATCTTTGCAGTAGGTGATGTCGCAGGCCCCATGCAATTTACCCACTTTGCGGCGCATCAGGCCTGGTATGCCACGGTCAATGCCCTGTTTGGAGCAATCAAGTCCTTCAGGGCCGACTACCGGGTGATCCCGGCGGTCACCTATACCAGCCCCGAGGTCGCCCGGGTCGGACTCAATGAAAAAGAGGCAAAACAGCAGGGCATTGCCTACGAACTGACTCAGTATGATCTTGATGATCTGGACAGAGCCATCTGTGATGGTGGGACTCAAGGATTTGTACGAGTTCTGACCGTTCCCGGCAAGGATCGGATCCTGGGAGTCACTATAGTAGGGAATCACGCCGGTGAGTTGCTGGCAGAATTTGTGCTGGCGATGCGCTATAAGCTGGGGCTGAATAAGATCCTGGGGACAATTCATGCCTACCCAACCCTGATGGAGGCCAATAAATATGCGGCGGGGCAATGGAAACAGGCCCATAAACCCGGGTGGATCCTTAGACTACTTGAGCGTTATCACCACTGGATGCGTAATGGCTCACAGAAAAAAGCTGCCTCTGACTTGCAGTCCGAGTAACATCAAGTGACAATTTACGCCCTGCTATTACAGGGCGTAAATCATTCATCAACTCAGGGAAAACCATGCTCGATCGCTACAGCAGCCGTTTAATCCACTATCCACTGCTGCTTTTAACCAAACCTTTGTCCTACACCCGCATCACCCCCAATCAACTGACTCTGAGCGGGTTTATCATCGGGATGCTGACCATCCCGCTACTTGGGTTTAAGCTCTACCTGCCTGCGCTGGGTTGTATTGTGCTTAACCGGATCATTGATGGGCTGGATGGGGCCTGGGCCCGCAGATCACAGCAAAAGAGCGATCGGGGTGGATTCCTGGATATAGTGCTTGATTTTATCTTCTATGCCGGGGTGGTGTTTGGCTTTGCCCTGGCCAATCCTGCCCACAACGCCCTGGCGGCCGCTTTTTTGATCTTCTGCTTCATGGGCACAGCGTCAAGCTTCCTGGCCTTTGCGATCATGGCCGAGCGTCGCGGTATCCCACAGCCAAACACCAGTAAATCCCTGTTTTATTTAGGAGGCCTGACCGAGGGAACCGAAACCATTTTGTTTTTTATCGCTTTTTGCCTGTGGCCAGCTTATTTCCCCTATCTGGCCGGTGTGTTTGGCCTATTGTGCCTGTGTACTACCTATGCCCGGATCCGGATCGGAAGCAACCTGTTGTAAGTGAGTGATACCTTTCAAAAGAAGTCATAGGTTTCCCAATACCCACAATCTCTCTGGTAGTAAGCTGCGAGGATCAGTAAGATACCCACCAATAGCTATTGGGGTTGCGTACTATCTCCACGCAGGCTAACCAGCCTGACTTCCATTCCCCGAATATAAAGTTATCCCTTTTGCAGGCAGAGCAGTGAAGCTCTGTCCAGGAGTATCCTCATGAATGATAAGATCAAACCATACAAGGGCGCCGCTGGCGGCTGGGGCTCACTCAAAGCGACCACCAAGTCTGTTCTACAGAGTAAAAAAACCGCCTCAAACATTCGTAACCTGCTCAAGGTCAACCAGGTAAAGGGGTTTGATTGCCCGGGTTGCGCCTGGGGCGATCAGATAGGTCATCCCTTTGGTTTTTGTGAAAATGGGGCCAAGGCGGTCACCTGGGAGGCGACCTCCAGGACAGTTGATCGGGAGTTCTTTGCCCAGCACAGTATCACCGCTCTGAGAAAGCAGAGCGACTACTACCTGGAATATCAGGGTCGCCTGACCGAGCCGATGCGCTATAACCCCAAAACCGATCACTATGAGCCTGTCAGCTGGGAAGATGCCTTTGCTCTCATCGCCGACAAAATCCAGGGGCTGGATGATATTAACCAGCTTGAGCTCTACACCTCGGGTCGAGCCAGCAACGAAGCCTCTTACATCTATCAGCTGTTTGGCCGGGTGCTCGGAACCAATAATTTTCCAGACTGCTCCAACATGTGCCATGAAGCAAGTGGCGTTGGTCTGGGACAAAGCCTGGGAGTCGGCAAAGGAACCGTTCGCCTCGAGGACTTTGAAAAAGCCGATGCGATCTTCGTATTCGGCCAGAACCCGGGGACCAATCACCCCCGAATGCTGCACAGTCTGCGTAGCGCCTCGCGTAAAGGCACCCGCATCGTCAGCTTTAATACCCTGCGCGAGCGGGGACTGGAGCGCTTTTCCAACCCCCAAAGTCCGCTGGAGATGCTCACCCCTAAGACATCCAGAATCAGCTCGGCCTATTACTGCCCGAACTTAGGGGGAGACATGGCGGCGATTCGTGGCATGGTCAAGCACCTGCTGGCAGCTGACCGCAAAGCCCGCGCCGAGGGCGCTTTCCCCCTGCTCAACGATGCTTTTCTCAACCAACACACCCAGGGAGTTGAAGACTATCTCAGGGTGGTCGATGCCACCAGCTGGGAGCAGATTGAGCAGCAGTCAGGATTGAGCCGCGAGCAGCTCGCAGAGGCCGCAGAGATCTACTGGCAGTCGGAGGCGGTGATCTGCACCTGGGCGATGGGGATCACCCAGCACAAGCACTCGGTCGCCTCGGTTCGTGAAATCGTCAACCTGCAATTGCTGCGAGCCAACCTGGGACGTCCCGGTGCCGGACTCTGTCCGGTACGCGGGCACTCTAATGTCCAGGGCAATCGCACCATGGGGATCAATGAGCGCCCCAGCGAACAGTGGCTGACAAACCTTGAGTCTAAACTTGGGATCCCCATGCCCCGCAAGCCTGGCCACAACACGGTCGAGGCGATTCACGCCATGTCAAAGGGGCAAGCCAAAGTGTTTATCGCACTGGGTGGCAACTTTGCTGCCGCCACCCCGGATACCGAGCGCACCGCCCGGGCTCTTCGCAACTGTGAGCTCACAGTACAGATCAGTACCAAGCTCAATCGTAGTCACCTTGAAATTGGAAAAGAGGCCCTCATCCTGCCGACCCTGGGGCGCACCCAGGTCGATCGCCAGGCCACCAGGCCACAATTTATCACAGTTGAAGACTCCTTTAGCATGGTGCACGCCTCCGAGGGGGTCAACGAGCCCCACTCAGAGCTCCAGAGATCCGAGACCGCCATCATTGCTGGGATCGCTCATGCCAGCATGGGGGACACCCCCATCGATTGGCTGGCTCTGGCCGCCGATTACAACAAGATCCGCGAGCTGATTGCCAGAACCATCCCGGGATTTGAAAGCTTCGGCCAAAAGCTAGATATTCCGGGAGGCTTTTATCTGGGCAATGCAGCAGCCGATTACTGTTTCGCAACCCCCAGTCAAAAAGCAGAGTTCTGTGCCTCCTCCCTGCCGGATGCCATAGTGCCGCAACTACACTCTGATGAGCCGGTGGCCACCCTGCAAACCCTGCGCTCACATGATCAATACAACACCACCATTTATGGCATGGATGATCGCTACCGTGGGGTCTACGGTCAGCGGATGGTACTGTTCATCAGCCCTGAGGATCTGCAAAAACGCGGCCTGAGCGAAGGCGAACTGGTGGAGATTGAGGCCCTGTGGCCCGATGGCATCGAGCGTAAGGTCGGCGGCTTTAAGCTGGTCAGTTACGATATCCCCGAAGGGAACCTGGCAGCCTACTACCCTGAAACCAATCCTCTGGTGCCTCTGGAGTCGGTTGGAGATGAAACCGGAACCCCCACCTCTAAATCAATCGCCGTGGTGATCCGTAAGCAACAGGACAATCAACGGATCTTCTAAAGCACCTCCGGACATAGCAGCGGGCAAGGGCTGATCTCTCTAGGGGCTGTCGTCATAAGATGGCAGCCCATAGTGCTACACAACGTATTTGAACCGCCGCTTCAAATGAAGCGGTATTTTTTGCATATCGTGTCGCGATTCCTCGCCACCTCTTCAGATGAAGAAAAGCATTTTCTACCAAATACCTAACTCTATAGAGACCTTTATCATGCTCCCGTAGCACCTTCCGGTTTCTCCTCGATGGAATAACCACTTTCATTCCCAGAAACTCGGCTTGGGAGACCAAGGCATTGGTATCGTAGCCTCTGTCAGCCAGTAAATACTCAGCATCGACACTATCAATCAGAGCCAAGGCCTGAGAACAGTCTGCCGTTGTACCTGAGGTAACAAAGCACTTAACAGGCATGCCATGAGAGTCTACAGCCAAGTGGATTTTACTGTTTAGCCCCCTTTTGTTATCCCCATATCCTGATTACCTCCCTGAGCACCGCTGGCATCTGGGTGGACTTTGATATGGCTGGCGTCGATCATCAGCCACTCAAAATCAGGCTCATGGATTAAACGTTCCTGGAGGCGAGCCCAAACTCCCTTATCACGCCAGCGACTGAAGCGTCGATGGGTATTTTTCCAGTCGCCATAATCGGGAGGAAGGTCTCTCCAAGGTGAGCCTGTCCTTAAAATCCAAAAAACAGCATTGATAAAGAGTCGGTTATCTCGACCCGCCTTTCCCCAATCACCTTTTCTTCCCAATATATGGGGTTCGATTAGGCTCCATACTCGGTCTGATATGTCATGGCGTCGGTGGGCTGGGCTCTTCATTGTGCGGTTCCAGATTAATGATGAAAGAATGTATTGTACTCAAACTGGTCCGTTCATGACGACAGCACCTAAGATCAGCCCCTCTAAATAGCAGCCCGATTTTCTTGCTCAAAAAACAGCCAGAACACCAAATAATATTCAATAATACTCCTCCTGCTCGTTAATCGATTAACAGCCAGGCTAATCTGCGGAATGCACGATCAAAAAGACAAAAAATAGGGGTTTTCGATAGTTTTAAACCTTTTTTAAAGCTGCTAATCTGCATCTCTTTTAGACACCACGACACCTGACTCCGATCCAAATCGTCAGGTGATCTGGAAAGCTTGAGCACTTTTCTTTCCAGATGGATATAAGATGCACTCGGAGGATTGAGCCGTATGAAAGACTCCCTCAAGCCAAAATTTGGCCTGTTTACCGCGTTGGCTATGGTGGTGGGTACCGTGGTTGGCATAGGTATCTACTTCAAGGCCACCCCGGTGCTGGTCAATACCGGGGGGTCTGAGAGCTATGCCCTCATCGCCTGGAGCGGTGGCGCCCTGCTGGCGATCATCGCCGGCATAGTGGTCTCAGAGCTGGCCAGCATGACCAAGGATACCGGGGGCCTCCAATCCTTTGGTGAGCAAACCTGGGGAAAAACCTTTGGCTTTATGATTGGCTGGAGTCAGTCGGTCCTCTATACCCCGCTGATCCTCAGCATCATCGCCTTCTACTCGGCAACCTTCACCCTGATGTTTCTGGGTTGGCCCATCACTTTAACCAACCTGATGCTGTTTACCTACGGCTACTACATCGCAGTAAACGCTATTAACTTTGTCTCGGCCTCACTGGCGGGACACCTGCAAAAACTGATGACCCTGCTTAAGCTGATCCCCCTGCTGGGTATCGCCATCACCGGTTTCTTTTTCAGCGGTGATAGCTCAGGGAGCCTCAATTTCAGTGGTGCCAGCATGCAGCACTTACCCGCCTTTATCGCCATCTCAACCGCGATGATCCCTGTGCTGTTTGCCTTCGAGGGCTGGATCTTTGCCGCGACCGTTGCCAAAGAGATCAAAAATCCCCAGCGTAACCTGCCGATCGCCATCATAGGTGGAATCGTGGTGATTGCTCTGGTGTATGTCCTGTTCACCATTGGTTTGCTACATGTCGCTCCCGGGGCGGAATACGCCTATAACTCAGGGGAGGTAAATGTCTTTAGTGCAGCGAATGTGCTGTTTGGCCCTCAGGCAGGTAAGGTAATTCAGGGCTTCATAGTGATCTCGGCCCTCGGGGTACTCAACGCCTTTTCGCTGTATTCGATTCGCATGCCCTACTCCCTGGCGCTGCGCGCCTCATTTCCGGGCTCAAAGGCGCTAACTAAGGTATCTAAGCGCTCGAATATCCCGACCTACTCCGCCCTGTTCATGAATATCTGGACCCTGCTGCTGATCAGCATAGGTTTTGCCCTATACGCGGCGGGTCAGACCCAGGTCTTTGATGTGTTCGGCGATGTGCCGATCGCCCTGTTCTACATCTTTTACCTGCTGATCATCGCCGGGATCTGGCGTCTGCGCCACACCCGCCCCGAGGCAAAGCGTAACTTCAGAGCGCCACTGCTGCCCATATTGGCAACCCTGGCAATCCTGGGCTCAGCCTACGCAGTCTACGGCGCCTTCTTTGCCCACCCCTACTACATGCTGGGCTCGGTGGTCATCGCCCTGGTGGGTGTCGCAATCTACAAGCGCTATCAACCCAGCCCTGAAACAACTCATAACAGCGGGCTAATCCGGGAAAGCTGATCAAAAAAGCCACCTTTGTAAGGTGGCTTTTTTATTTTCGCCTCTCCCGAGCTCAGGCCGTGAGTATCAATCGCGAAAATTCTTAAACTGAAACGGCTGATCAATATCAGACTCTTTCACCAGGGCCATCACAGCCTGGAGATCATCGCGTTTTTTACCTGTGACTCGCACCTGATCGCCCTGGATCTGAGCCTGAACCTTCATCTTCTTATCCTTGATAAGCTTAACGATCTTCTTGGCGGTCGCACTATCGATCCCCTGCTTAAACTTGACCTCCTGTGAGAAGCTCTTGCCCGAATGCACCACATCGGCCACATCCATAGAGCCCGCCTCGATACCACGCTTCACCAGTTTTGAGCGAAGAATATCCAGCATCTGCTGCAGCTGGAAATCAGCCTCAGCTTTCATCTTGGTTACTTCATTATTCAGTTCAAAAGCCGCTTCAACATTTCGAAAGTCAAATCGGGTCTGCAACTCTCGGTTCGCATTATCGACCGCATTGAGCACTTCATTCATCTCAATCTCGGTCACGATGTCAAATGATGGCATCTCACACTCCTTCAATCATTGGGGTTGGTACCGGCTTGGAACTACTTCCGGCCCATAAAGATTTAGCCGACTATTATACCCCCGAGATCCGACTTGAGTATAATTCTTGTTGAGACAATAGCTTCGAAGATATCGGACCTGTTAGAGTCATTTTTCAAAGCACAACTTCCGATGACTCTGATACACTTTAATCTACCCAGAGTAAATACCCACGGTAAAGTGAGCCAAACCCGCTTACCTTCCGGTAAATAATTCTTAAAAGTAGTGTGCTTATGACCAGTTGGACCATAGTTGGCGCAGGAGCGCTCGGTTGTACGTTTGCCTCTTTACTTGTCCAGAGTGGACAGGGTGTCAGCCTGTTAATGCGTGATCACTACCGGGGGCGATTTCACCCGGGGATCGACTTTACCGATCTCAAGGGACGTGGCCACCTGATCCATACCCGGCGACTCTTTGCCTGTGATCTAATGGGCCAGCATGACAAGATCCAGCGCTTGCTGGTTACCACTAAGGTGTTCCAGATTGAAGAAGCACTCAGCCCCCTGGTTGGACGTATCTGTCCAGAGGTCCCAATCATCCTGATGCACAATGGGATGGGCTCTGTGGAGACAGTGAGCCGGCTCTTTCCCGATAACCCAATCCTGCAAGCCACCACCACCAATGGCGCCTTGCGAAGCGGACCCTTCATCGTCCGCCAGACCGGTGGCGGTGAAACCTGGATTGGAGCGGCTAATGCCAAGGCACGAGACTGCGCCGAAGATATTCTTGAATCTTTGGGAAGCGCACTGCCTCATCTGGATTGGAGCGATCAGATCGAGGAGCGTCTCTGGAGTAAGCTTGCGATCAACTGCGTCATCAATCCCCTGACCGCCCTACATCGTTGCCGCAACGGGGATCTGCTTGAAGATCGCTTTCATGACACCCTGGAACAGCTCTATGACGAGTTGTTTGAGGTAATGAAGAGTGAAGGGCTGACCATCCCGCGTCAGCAAATAAAACGCCAGGTTGAGATGGCGATTCAGTGTACCGCCGAAAACTACTCCTCGATGAACCGGGATTTGATGCTACAGCGGCGCAGCGAAATTGAGCAGATCACCGGCTTTGTGCTTAGCCGGGCCCAGCGCCATGGCCTGAGGACGCCGGTTAACCACCAGCTGTATATAGATATCAAGGAAAAAGAGTCCAGCTATGTGTAGGGTACTGGTTGCCGTTGCCGAAGGCAGTGAAGAGATTGAAACCGTCACCACCCTGGATACCCTGATCCGCGCCGGAATAAAAGCCACCTCCGCGGCCAGCAACACCCAAAGCCTGACTATCACGGGTTCCCGTGGGATTAAAATCCAGTGCGATGCTCTGCTCGATGAGCTCCTGGATCAAAGCTATGATTGTATCGTCCTGCCCGGAGGCCAACCCGGGGCTAACCACCTGAGGGACTGCCCGTCACTCATCAGGATGCTGAAAAACCAGCAACAGCGCAAAGGCTGGATAGCCGCGATCTGCGCCGCTCCCGTGGTGGTCCTACAGCACCATCAGCTCCTCAGCGAGGCTCACTTTACCTGCCATCCCAGCCTACAACCCCAGGCGCAATCCGGTCTGGACTCCGACAGCCGGGTGGTGGTAGACCAGAGACATAAACTCATCACCAGCCAGGGGCCCGGTTGCAGCATAGAGTTCGCAGTTGAAATCATCCGCCAACTTAAAGGGGATGAAGTTGCCAAAGCAACCGCATCCCCCATGGTATTAGCCCCAAGCTGAAAACTGGCTGACAACCTCTGCCAGCCAAAGCTGCCAGTTTATTTAAGGCTGGTCAGATAACGCATCAGCAAAGGAACCGGCCGAGCCGTCGCCCCTTTTTTCTTATCAAAGACCCCACCGGCACTGCCAGCGATATCCAGGTGAGCCCAAGCATACTCCTTGGCAAAGCGCGACAGGAAGCAGCCAGCAGTAATGCTACCCGCGGGCTTGCCGCCGGTATTTGCTATATCGGCAAATGGGCTGTCGATCTGCTCTTGGTACTCCTCATCCAGAGGCAGCTGCCAGGCCTTGTCTGCTGCATCTTTACCCGCCTGTAACAGGGTCTGAGCCAGCTCATCATCGTTGCTCATTAAACCTGTGTTGTGCTCTCCCAGGGCAACGACACAGGCCCCGGTCAGAGTCGCCATATCGATCACCACTTTCGGATTGAACTTGCCGATGTAACCCAGGCCATCACACAGGGCCAGGCGACCCTCAGCATCCGTGTTGATAACCTCTATGGTCAGGCCGCTATAGGAGGTGAGAATATCTCCCGGCTTGAGGGCCTTGCCATCGGGCATGTTCTCGGCAGAGACGACGATGGCAACGATATTCTTTTTAAGCCCCATCTCAGCTGCAGCCTTGATGACACCAAATACGCTGGCGGCGCCACACATGTCATATTTCATCCCCTCCATGCCTTCGCTGGGCTTGATGCTCACCCCGCCGGAATCAAAGCTTATCCCCTTACCGACCAGGCCAATCGGCGCTTCCTCTTTATCATCGGCGCCCTGATATTGCATGATGATAAATTTAGAAGGCTCTTCACTGCCCTGTCCCACCGCCAGAAAAGCATTAAAGCCAAGCTCTCGCCCTTCCTCTTCATCGATGATTTGTGTCTTGATTGAGTCGTACTCAGATGCCAGCTCCAGAGCGGTCTTGGCGAAATAACTGGGAGTACAGATGTTCCCCGGGGCATTGCCAAGATCCCGGGTGAGATTCATCCCGGCCAGCAGAGCGGTAGCCTGCTCAAGCCCTGACCGATTCTCCCCACCCACAAACTCAACCACCTCAGGAGTCAGTTGTGCTTTTTTGCTGCTCTTGAGCCCATCAACCCGGTAGTAACCCGCATCGACAGCCTGCATCGCCAGGGAGAGTTTATCGGCATTGGGATTATTGGAAAGTGCAAGATCCAGGGTGTCAAACACAACTCGGGTCAAGGGCAGCTCTTTGATGCTGGCAATCGCCTTTTGATGAAGTCCCTTAAATTTAAGATCGGTCAGCTTATCTTTGGCTCCAGCCCCCACCAACAACAGCCGCTCGGCATCAATACCCTCAACCTCAGGGATCAACAGGTTTTGTCCAATCTTGCCCGGAAGATCACCCCGCTCAAGCAATCGGCTAATGAGTCCCTTGGTCGCCTTATCGATAGTAGCCGCCGCATTGCTAAGCTCTTTATCCTCAAAAACAGCAACCACCAGACAATCGCCTTTGGTCTGCTCCAGCGCAGTTTGTGTCAATGAAAACTTCATAAGTTCCCTACCTTAAGAATGGTTTTTTAAAGATTTGTAAATTTTGTGAAAGCGCTTCGAGTCTACTTGAATTGACGCAGGCTGTCAGCAATGGGAAGTGCCGCTAGCAGAAGGAAGAAAAGTAGCAGACGTGCTCTCACTTCCCTTTGGGCTGTTTAGGTTTGCTGAATCTTCGCAGCCATAGCGGGACAAAGTAGTTCACCGCCCCAGCTCCAATAAAGGCAGCACCTCCTATCAGAAGGTGGTTGTCCATCAAGTGGCATACAAATACCGCAACCAAGAAAGCATGCAGTCCCCCCAGCCATCGCCTGACACGAATATTGGGAAGCCAGCTCAAAGCCACCAGAATAAACACCCAGGAGGCCCAAAAAGTCTCCTGGTTTATTGAAACATCAAAATGCATAACCAGCCTATCCAGCAGCCAGCCAGATCCCGACCCCAAGCATCAAAGTCCCGGCGATCCGGTTCATCAGCCTGACATTGCCGCTCTTACTTAAAAAGTAACTCAACCGACTCCCCCCGTGGCATAAAGCATCAGGCAGGAGAACTCCAGTAGCAAAATGATCGACAGCAACATGACGATCTGAGGCGCCATCGACTGATGTGGATTGATGAAAGGAGGCAGTAAGGAGACAAAAAAAGCCCAGCCCTTAGGGTTGGTTACCGCCGTCATAAATCCCTGACCGGCGAGAGCCAATCCGGGCTGAGTTGATTGCTCAGAGCGCTCTGCTGAGAAGGCCATCTTTCCCTTGGAGAGCCACATCTGCACCCCGAGATAACAAAGGTAGACACCACCGGCAAACTTGATCAGGGTAAAGAGCAAAGGATATTGCAGCATCACGGCCGCAACACCGATTACAGCCGCAACTCCAACCAGGGCGACACCGAGGAGCTCTCCAACCATCATCCATAGGGTACGCCGAACCCCCATCGTCATCCCCATGGTTAAAGCCAGAGTCATGCAAAGCCCCGGAGTCAGGGATACAAAAAAGAATGTCGGCACAAAAACCGCGAGAGTGGAAACGTTCATCGTCGAAATGAGCTACCTCTTGAACGAAAAGCCGGATAGCTGTTGCTATCGTAATCAAATTAACCCAGAAAAGTAGTCAGTTTGCCCACTAGATGAGGCAAATTGTCCCGAAACTCTCTCATAGATCCCGGGAGGGTTCAATTACTTTACCGGCTCACTCATCTAAGGCACTAGATCTCACAGCAAAAAATGAGAAATAGCGGCCATCTTCGGCAAAGTTATGATAATACTGGCTAAAATACCCGGGTAAAAGCCTAGTAAATCATCTCACCTCCACCGCTTGAGAGTGAGCTTTCCTTTCGCCACGCAGCAACATGGGAGGATCTCATCTTCCCGGAAAAACGCCAACGGCTCCAGCAGATACTCCACTTCACCTGAAACACGCTTAACCCGACAGGCACCACAATACCCAGAGCGACACTGAAATGGCAGTCGAATATCCTGAGCCTCAAGCCGCTCCAACACAGGCCGGCAACAGCCCCGATCTGAGGGCTGAAGCTCTATCATAGAAGTTTCCTCAGGCATCAGAGCTCAAAGCCTGCCAGGGCACTGGTGTTGACATCGCTGTCGATGGCTCCCACCAGATAGGAGCTGATCTCCGCCTCCTGAGGAGCCACCTGCACATTATCACTGGCAAGCCAGGCATCCATCCAGGGCAAGGGGTTAGGTTTAGACTCAAACAGTGAGTCCAAACCGAGAGCCTGCAGCCGCTGATTGGTAATAAACTCAATGTATTGACCCAGGATCTCGCTATTAAGCCCGATCATTGAGCCATCCTTGAAAAGATACTCCGCCCACTGCTTCTCCTGAATGGCCGCCTCTGCAAACAGGGCCCTCACCTCCCCCTCATACTCCCGGGCAATCTGGCACATCTGCGGATCATCATCACTGGTCGCCAGAATATTCAGAAGATGCTGGGTCCCGGTCAGGTGCAGCGCCTCATCCCGGGCAATCAGCTTAATGATTTTCGCATTACCCTCCATGGTGGCCCGCTCGGCAAAAGCAAAGCTGCAGGCAAAACTCACATAAAAGCGGATCGCCTCCAAAACATTCACCGAAGCCAGGGTGAGATAAAGAGATTTTTTAAGCTCTCTGAGCTCGACACTCTCCTTGGCAAGCAAGTAGCGCTGGGCCAGTTCAATCAGTTTGTCGTAATGACAGGTCACCGCCTCGGCCCGTTTCACGATCTCCGGATTCTCGACTATGTCATCGAACACCTCTCCAGGCTCGGTGATGATATTGCGAATGATGTGAGTATAGGAGCGCGAATGGATGGTCTCACTAAAACTCCAGGTCTCAATCCAGGTCTCCAGCTCAGGCAGGGAAACGATCGGCAGAAATGCCATATTGGGAGAGCGCCCCTGCACGCTATCGAGCAGAGTCTGGTACTTAAGATTACTCAGGAAAATATGCTGCTCATGCTCAGGCAACGCCCGAAAATCCTGACGATCCCGGCTCAGGTCGACCTCCTCGGGGCGCCAGAAAAACGAGAGCTGTTTTTCGATTAACTGCTCGAAGATCGGGTATCTTTGGCGATCATAGCGCGACACATTGACATTTTCACCGAAAAATAACGGCTGTTCGAAGGTTGAAAAACGATTCTGATTAAAACTTTGGTAACTCATATTTATCCCTCTAATTAAAATAAGCGGCAACTTAAAAAGATTGAAGAAAAGATATTCAGGGGAGATGCTAAGTCGACCTTCTGCTGCACGGACGCAGCAGCAGAGCCCCAAGGACGGCTAGTTGCGTGTCGACATGCAGCCACCAGAATATCCTGCTCTATACAAAGATTAAGATGCCGCTAAATCTTACAAGCCCCACCACTGCAGCCATCATCAGCTTCAGGTTGCTGGCCCGCGCCGTCCCGGGTGTTATGGTAATAAAGGGCCTTGAGCCCATATTTATAGGCGAGCAGCAGATCCTCCATCAGTTGCTGCATCGGAACCTTCCCTTCGGCAAAGCGCCCGGGATCATAGTTGGTGTTAGCCGAGATCGCCTGATCAACAAATTTTTGCATCACCCCCACCAGCTGCAGATAGCCCTGGTTATTCGGGATCTGCCACAGCAGTTCATAAGCCGGGCGCAGCCTGGAGAGCTCGGGCACTACCTGCTTTAAGATCCCATCCTTGGAAGCCTTGACACTGACATAACCCCGCGGAGGCTCAATACCATTGGTGGCATTACTGATTTGCGATGAAGTCTCAGAGGGCATCAGGGCCGTCAGTGTTGAGTTACGTAGCCCATGCTGAAGAATATCCAGTCGCAGGCTCTCCCAATCACAGTGATAGGATGGGGCACAATAGCTGTCTATATCCGATTTATAGTGATCAATCGGTAACTCACCGGCCGCATAGCGGGTATCGGCAAAGCCTTCACAGGCACCCCGTTCCCGGGCAAGGCGGTTTGAAGCCCTGAGTAGGGAGAATTGAATGGCCTCAAAAGTTTGGTGGGTCAGCTCCAGTGCCGAACCATCCGAGTAGCGAGCACCGCGTTTCGCCAGATAATAGGCATAATTGATCACCCCAACCCCCAGGGCCCGGCGCTCCAATGAGGCACGCCTGGCCGCTGCAACCGGGTAGTCCTGATAATCCAACAAGCTATCCAGAGCCCTGACGATCAAATCGGCCAGGGGCTCCAGCTCTTCAAGGCTTTCAATGGCCCCTAAGTTAAAGGCTGCCAGGGTGCACAGGGCGATCTCTCCCTGCTCGTCGTTAATATTCTCTAAGGGGCGGGTCGGCAGAGCGATCTCAAGGCACAGGTTGGACTGGCGCACCGGAGCTTTTGTCGGATCAAAGGGACTATGAGTGTTGCAGTGATCGACATTTTGAATATAGACACGCCCCGTCGAAGCTCGCTCCTGGAGCAAGCTGGAGAAAAGATCCAGTGCCTTAATCTTGCGGCTTCGAATCGATAGGTCCTGTTCATAGCCAAGATAAAGACGCTCGAATTCGTTCTGATCTGAAAAAAAAGCCTCATAGAGATCGGGTACATCAGATGGGCTAAACAGGGTGATCTCCCCATTGCTCAATAGTCTTTGGTACATCAATCGGTTCAGTTGTACCCCATAGTCCATGTGGCGAACCCGGTTCTCTTCCACTCCCCGATTATTCTTAAGCACTAAAAGCTCAGGGGCCTCCAGATGCCACAGGGGATAAAATAAGGTGGCAGCTCCGCCACGGACTCCCCCTGAGAGCAACACTTCACCGCGCTCTGAAAATGCTTGAAAAATGGGATACATCCGGTGTGGTAAGCCTCACCGCCACGGATCGCTGAGCCCTGGGCACGAATCCTCCCGGCATTGATGCCGATTCCGGCCCGCTGGCTGACATAACGGACGATCGCCGAGCTGGTCGCATTGATCGAATCCAGGGAATCACCACACTCGATCAACACACAAGAGCTAAACTGCCGGGTCGGGGTCCGTACCCCGGCCATGATAGGCGTCGGCAAGGAGAGCTTAAAGGTAGAAACCGCATCATAAAAGCGCCGAATATAATCAAGTCTTACCGCCCTGTCATAGCTTGCAAAAAGGCAGGCGCCGATCAGCAGATAGAGAAACTGCGGACTCTCATAGTAGGTACCGCTGACCCTATCCTGTACCAGGTATTTACCCTCCAGCTGCTTAACCGCCGCATAGGCAAAATTAAGATCTCTGTTATGATCTAAAAACAGCTCCATCTCTTGGAATTCATCCATGCTGTAATCGATGAGTAGCGCCGGGTCGTAGCGCTTGAGATCCACCAGCCTGGCCACATGTTGATACAGAGGAGGTGGAGTGAACTCACCATAGGCCCTCTTGCGAAGATGAAAGATATTGAGCCTGGCGGCCAGGTATTGATAGTCCGGGGCTTGCTCACTGATGAGATCGGCGGCGGACTTGATCAGGGTTTCATGGATATCACAAGTTGAGATCCCATCATGTAGCTGCAGATGAGCCCTAAGCTCAACCTGGGAGACAGAAACGGCATCAAGCCCTTCAGCAGCCCAGTTTAAAACCCGGTGGATCTTATCCAAATCCAGCAGCTCTTGATGGCCGTCTCGTTTGGTAACATGAATGGTTTGTGCGTTCACCTTGTCGTGCACCTCATCGACAAGGCAGGGGAAGGCTATGACACAGACACGTCAACGCAACATGCGTCCACG
This sequence comes from Dongshaea marina, assembly GCF_003072645.1. Lineage (NCBI taxonomy): Bacteria > Pseudomonadati > Pseudomonadota > Gammaproteobacteria > Aeromonadales > Aeromonadaceae > Dongshaea > Dongshaea marina. Next base: position 1,367,745 of record NZ_CP028897.1, on the reverse strand, counting down.
TTAAGGTCACCACCGGATCGCCCCGCCCGATGTTTGACTATAGAAGATTGCGCCATAGGCGCGGTCACGGCAGGTCTCCTGGCTCATGCTCAGCATCACATCCCGCCTTCCCGGAAAATCCAGTGGCTGTTGGGGGTGACTCACATTGACAGTTGCGGGGGCAGCTGCGGATTTTCACCGCATTCCCTTTTGATCCCGTTGGGGAACCGTATGTCACATATAGTGGTTTAATAATTGATTAAGATCAATATATAGTGGTTTGTTTGCTCATTCTGCATACAGTCAAGGTAACTAAAACAGCGTTGTTAGCCATTTTGCCAGGTAGTAGAGCGGCATCCATAGCAGGGTGTCATCGATGTTAGAGAAGGTGATCCCAGATCCCACCAGGACCCCGGTCATTGGGTAGACCAAAAGATAACCCAGGTGACCGATAAGACTCATCACAAAACCCGCCACCAGGGTGCCGCGAACTCCGCCGCTGCGGTTGGCAAACACCCCGATCAATCCGCCATCAAAAAACATGATGATCGGACTCGGGAAGACGATAATCTTGGAATGGCAGAGCATAAGCAGCCCCATCGAAGCCAGGGCTCCACCAATCGCCGCGATAAAACCCAGCAGGGATGCCACAGGTGAAAAGGGAAAAAACGTGGTGCAATCAAGCGCCGGAACCGCCCCCGGGATCAATACCCGGGTGATCCCCTCAAAAGCAGGGATCATCGAGCCGATAAAGAGCCTGACCCCGCTTAAAAGTACAAACATACCAGCAGCAAAAGAGAACCCCTGCATGATGCACCAGATCAGCCAATTTTGATCCTGGCTATAGGGGATGATCGCAGCCTTACCTGCGACCACTGCAGATACCAGAAACAGCAATGGCATCAGGGTCGCAGTGGTGACCGTGCTATCCCGGAATATTTCAAAGCCCCCGGGGAGCTTTAGCTTTTCGGCATCCTGCTTGGGATCTCCGACCCAACGTCCGATCTGTGCCCCCAAATAGGCCGCCAGCTGATTACAGTGCCCCAGGGTCAGGGGCTGATGCATCAACCGTTTGGTGATCCCCCGCACCAAAGAGGGCGAGAAGGTCCAGTAAAGGGCACACAGCAGCGAACCCACCCCAACCAACTCAGCCCCCTTAAGAGGCCAAAGGGTTGGCAAAACCATCACCATAAAGCTTGCCAGAAACAGCATCATGTTAGCGGTCAGATAGATATTGCGGTAAAAACGCCGCGGCAACAGCCGTACCAGCAACAGATGCAGGGCAAAGCCACATAGAAAGGTGAGAACTATGCTGTTCCCCGCATGCTTCATCCCCAGCGCAAAGGCTGCCTCATTAGCCGGAATCACTCCCTGGATACCAAAGCGATGATTGAGAAGCTCACTCAGGGGCTCAAGGGCCTTGAGCAGGATCTGGGCACCAATACCGATCGCCAGGATCCCTATCACCACTTTGAGCCCCCCTCCAGCACTTTAGCGAAGGAGTGCTTGCCAAGGCTGAGCCCCAGCACTGTTACCAGTCCGAGAAAAATCGCCGGTTGATTCAGGAGATCAAACACCAGCAGATGGATAAATTCGTTCACGCAGCCTTCCAACTCAAATTAATTGATCCAGATCAAAAATAAGGCTGCGAACCATACCGAGATCGCTGACAAAGATCCAGTGATATAGCGCCCAATAGCCCAAGGGATTCGTCGTAAGCCGATTTAGCCTAAAAGAGTGCAAAGTGTCGGTATTTAGCGACATAAAGCCATAAAAACTGTGCGCCAATCCCTGGCTTGCCCCGGGCCTAAGATAGCAACTCCATCGGGGTGCAACGGCATCCCAACCATAGAGAATTGCTGGAGGTTATTATGGAAGGTCTTGAGCTACAAATCGAAGCACTGGCACGCCGTCTGGCTGAACTCAAAGCTCGCCGCAATTATTGGGTTGGCCGCAGTGACAGCCACTACCAGAAGGCCCACGAGCAGGCACTGAAAGTTCGCGCCCAGGTCCTGCAACTGTTCGAGCTGAAAAATAAAGCCGAGGTACTTTAGGCTCCGTTGATGTTTCCGATTTTGAACCTGTTGCCCCTGAAAATGCTCTGTTCGCGACGCGAGTCATGAAGTTTAGTTATTCTAAATGAGTGATGAGCAACAATGAACAGGGCCTTCTCTTCAAAAAAGCAATATATAGAATCTCTATACGTTATATAATTTTGAAAACAATGTTTTTTTTCAAAAGACAATCGTACGAAAAAATATTACACACTGACCAGATACACTATAATCGTGAGCAAAAATCTTCATAGACACCTCTAACAACACATCTCGTCACATAACTCACACAAAAAAACACATAGCAATTACCTACACCTAAGTATGATAACCGTATATGAAAAACAAATATAAGGAAAACAAGGATAGTTTGTAGATATATATTTTTATATACCGATAGTTTCTAAATAACTGTTCCAAATAGTAGATCAACTGTTGAATTGTGAATTAACAGACCCTCTGCGTCATGGATGACGCGGTGGAGCTTCCATGGATGGATTCATAGCGTGTCTGCTAGCACACATCAACAGATGTAGCAGTAATAGGATCAGCTAGTTAGTGACTTATATAATACCAGAAATATAAAAATGGACAGTATATGACGAAGATTATACAAAAGTTAATAATTAGCCTATGTGCTTTTTTTCTGCTTGCCTGTAATTCAGAAAATGCATCTAATAATAAAACACCAATTAATAATCGCGACTCCACACAAGTAATTAGCAAATTCATCACAATAACCCCTGATAATCCGATAAAGGGAATTACGGGACACAAATTATACACACTGGGGAAAATTCAATATATAGCTGTACTTACAAATAATAAAACAACAAAAGAAATAACAACTCTTGCTAACTGGTCAACTAGCAACCCCAATGTTGCTACTATATCCAAGTCTGGTCTGGTAACAGGTATCAGCACTGGAGTTAGTTATATTCAAGCTAGCTTCGATGGTATAGATAGTACCCCCATTGAGATTACTGTTCATGAATCTGTTATCTCGAGTATCGAAGTAGCACCTTCAATGAAAAAGTCAGCTAAAGGCAACCATGTACAATACACAGCGAAAGCTATCTACAGTAATGAAACGAGCCAAGACATAACCAAAACGGCTAGATGGTCTAGTTCAGATTCAGCTGTGGCCTCAATAACAAAAGATGGCTTAGCTACAGCCGTTAGCAAGGGAATGGCTCAGATTAGTGCTCGGCTGAATAACGTCACAAGCAATCCGGTTTCCCTGCAGGTGACTGCCGCTGTCATCAAGCGTTTAGAGATAACGGCACATAACACATCAATTCCCAAAGGACACCAGCAGCAGTTCGAAGCAAAGGCCACCTACAGTGACAACACCACTCAGGATGTAACCCAGGAGGTCAGCTGGATTAGCTCAAATCCAACTGCCGCCACCATAAGCCTGAAAGGCATCGCCACAGGCGTGAATGCTGACTTCACCCAGATAACCGCTCAGCTGGAGGGGGTCACCAGCAATCCGATTTCCCTGCAGGTGACTGATGCTGTCATCAAGCGTTTAGAGATAACGGCACATAACACATCAATTCCCAAAGGACACCAGCAGCAGTTCGAAGCAAAGGCCACCTACAGTGACAACACCACTCAGGATGTAACCCAGGAGGTCAGCTGGATTAGCTCAAATCCAACTGCCGCCACCATAAGCCTGAAAGGCATCGCCACAGGCGTGAATGCTGACTTCACCCAGATAACCGCTCAATTGGAGGGGGTCACCAGCAATCCGATTTCCCTGCAGGTGACTGCCGCTGTCATCAAGCGTTTAGAGATAACGGCACATAACACATCAATTCCCAAAGGACACCAGCAGCAGTTCGAAGCAAAGGCCACCTACAGTGACAACACCACTCAGGATGTAACCCAGGAGGTCAGCTGGATTAGCTCAAATCCAACTGCCGCCACCATAAGCCTGAAAGGCATCGCCACAGGCGTGAATGCTGACATCACCCAGATAACCGCTCAATTGGAGGGGGTCACCAGCAATCCGATTTCCCTGCAGGTGACTGCCGCTGTCATCAAGCGTTTAGAGATAACGGCACATAACACATCAATTCCCAAAGGACACCAGCAGCAGTTCGAAGCAAAGGCCACCTACAGTGACAACACCACTCAGGATGTAACCCAAGAGGTCAGCTGGATTAGCTCAAATCCAACTGCCGCCACCATAAGCCTGAAAGGCATCGCCACAGGCGTGAACGCTGACGTCACCCAGATAACCGCTCAATTGGAGGGGGTCACCAGCAATCCGATTTCCCTGCAGGTGACTGCCGCTGTCATCAAGCGTTTAGAGATAACGGCACATAACACATCAATTCCCAAAGGACACCAGCAGCAGTTCGAAGCAAAGGCCACCTACAGTGACAACACCACTCAGGATGTAACCCAAGAGGTCAGCTGGATTAGCTCAAATCCAACTGCCGCCACCATAAGCCTGAAAGGCATCGCCACAGGCGTGAACGCTGACTTCACCCAGATAACCGCTCAATTGGAGGGGGTCACCAGCAATCCGGTTTCCCTGGAGGTGACTGACGCTGTTATCACTCAAATTACAGTAACACCATTCATCTACTGGCTTGAAGTTGGTTTAAATTAACCTCAGATCTGCATAAGCGCTTCCTTTTCAAGCCGAGACATTCGGATGCTCGGCTTCTTTTCCTGGAAGGTATATGCAATGAGGCCAGCAAGGAGATTCACCATAAAGCTGACGCAGCTACGATGCCGTGAGTGTTCTATCTGAGAGATGTTCTTCAGCTGATCAAAGACGGTTTCAATGATGAAGCGTTTGCGAAGCATCAGCTTATCCCATAGCCGCATCAACTTTGGTTTCATATTCTTCCTGATGCTGGTAATTAATGTGACCCCTTGGTCTGCCAGCTCTTCTGCAAGTGGTCCTGAAATATAGCCTTTATCTCCATAGAGTGAACCCCAGAGCTGCTCGCACATTTCAGGAAGAGGAGTTCTGTCATCAACATTGGCTGGGGTTAATTTGACCGAGATAACACCACCTTGATCATTGATAATAAGGTGCAATTTAAATCCATAAAACCACCCCATGGTTCCTTTGCCACGCTTGGCTGCACCTTCAAATACTTGATGCCGAGGGATGCGAAGGTTATGGCAAACCTGAAGTTTTGTTGAGTCGACGAATGCAATCCCAGTAGGTTTTGCTTGTCTGTGGGTGAGATAGGAGCACAAAGGGATCAGGGTCGCTTGCATCAATTTCAACATCCGACTGTAACTCACCAGGCCGGGGAACTCACTTTTCCAGTACTTACAGACAAACTGAAGATAATAGGATTTAAAGTCTCGGAAGCCCAAGCGATGAAATGCGATGACGATGGTCATCACTTCACTGACAGCCAGGCGAGAAGGTCTGTTCCGCTGCTTCACACCTAAGGAGATCTGCTGTTTTTGCCAAGCGGGTAGAAAGACCTGACAGAAATCATCGACATCAACGAAAATAGCTTCTAAATTGATCATGCCCAAGCTCCTTGGCGATTGATGGTTCTGGACAAACGATCAGATCGCAGCTTGGGCTTTTAGTTCCCCTCTTATGCGCAGCTCAGGTTAAATTATCAATACAAAGCAGAGGCAACCTACAGTGATAACACCATTCAGGATGTAACGAAAAATGTGAATTGGATCAGTGAAAACCCTGAAGCAGCAACAATCACCATGGATGGTATGGCGACTGCAATCAAAGCACACCAAGGTAAAGCTATAATCAAAGCATGCTCAGATCATCTGTGTAGTAAGGACTCATCACTAATAATTAAACCTGAAATTATAACTGGAATTGAAATTGTTGGAGGAAACCAAGACATTAAACTTCGGTGGTTCCCAAGGCAATTGGAGGTACTAGCAACATTTTCTAATGGAGAGAAAAGAATAATAACTGGTGCCAAATGGAGCAGCTCAAAAACATCCAACGTAGCAGTGTCGAAAGATGGAAAAATAAGCGGTAAGAACATAGGGGGGCCACAGTAACTGCGTTAATTAAAGGGTTCAGTGCATCAATTTATGTATTGGTACACTACTAATTGCCAACAGAATCAGGCTATGAAAAAAAGCCAGTCACACAGGACTGGCTTTTTCGATCATCCCCAGATGGGATCAGATGGTACCGCGACGAGTATACTCTTCGTTTCTAAGAGCGGCGATCCGCTTCTCGATGGGGGGATGACTCATCCACCACTCGGAAGCCTTCTTGCGACCACTGATGCCAAAGGCTGCAAATGAGCCCTCCATCTCGGACTCATGGCCCCGCTGCAAACGCTCAAGCGCCGCGATCATCTTCTGCCGTCCAACCAGATTGGCTGAGCCGGCATCGGCACGATATTCTCGCTGACGGGAGAACCACATCACCACCACCGAGGCCAGAATACCAAACAGGATATCCAGCACCATGGCGACCACGAAGTAGAGCATTCCACCACCAAAGCTACTGCCCTCTTCATCGCTGTTGCTGCCAACATTACTGACCACTCCGGCGATCAGTCGTGACAGGAAGATCACAAAGGTGTTCAATACCCCCTGGATCAGAGTCAGGGTCACCATATCACCATTGGCAACGTGACTGACCTCATGGGCCAGCACCGCCTCAGCCTCATCCCGATTCATGGTCTGTAACAGGCCTGAGCTCACGGCAACCAGCGCATCGTTACGCTTCATCCCGGTAGCAAATGCGTTCATATCAGGTGAATGGTAGATCCCCACCTCCGGCATTCCGATACCCGCCTGCTCACTGAGTCGCTGCACAGTAGACAGGAGCCAGTGCTCCTCCTGGGTCCGGGGTGATTCAATCACCTGTACCCCATAGCTACGCTTAGCCATCCACTTGGATATGGCCAGCGAGATAAAGGATCCGCCAAAACCAAATACCAACGCCAATACCAGTAATCCCGAGATACCAGATGGATTGATCCCCAATACCGCAAATATGACATTGAGGACGATCCCCAACACCACAATGACGGCCAGGTTGGTCAAAACAAACAGGAATACCCGCTTCATGTACTCTCCTTTTGAGGCTGTATCACAGTGATACGTCTATCTATATCGTTTATATAGGCAGCTTGTGCAAAATCAAGTTCCCCTCGCTAAAAAATATTAGTATTCATTCTCATTTGCGAAAAGCTCGACTGAAACAGAGGCCGGAGATCCAGATAGCCCTCCAGGTGCCTCGAGTCCACACCATCCCCCAACCAGGGCAGCTCACCCAGCAGGGGGACAGGCAGGCGGCGCTTGAGTGAATCCAGGTTCTCACGGTAATGGCGCATCCCGGGATCGATCCGATTCATAATCCAACCGGCAACTTCCAGGCCATCACGCCGTATCGCCTCATAGGTCAAAATCGCATGGTTAATACAGCCTAGTTTTGCCCCAACCACCAGGATCACCGGTAACCGCTCATCGGCGACCCAATCCGACAGGTAGAGCTCTTCAGAGATCGGCAGGCGCCACCCTCCGGCTCCCTCGATCAATACCAGATCACCTCTTTCCCTAAGCTTAACAAGATTATCATGCAGGCACTGAGTCTGGATCTGTCTGCCAGCCAACCCGGCAGCAATATGAGGTGCAATGGCCGGAACATAGGCAAAGGGGTTTAACAACTCATACTCCAGTGGCTCGGTGATCGCCTGCTGTAATGCAAGCGCATCCGCATTACGCAGCCCCTGTGGGGTCACGCTGCAGCCACTGGCAATCGGCTTCATCGCCAGGGTACGAAATCCCTGGCTTCTAGCCTGCTGTAACAGAGCCCGGCAGGCAAAGGTCTTCCCTGCATCCGTATCTGTTCCAGTGACAAAAAATGCCTTACTCATTGGTAACGACTCCATAAAACAGTTGATAAGTCGCAGGGAGTAAACCGTTTTGCTCACGAAACTGCTGATAACTCCTCTCAAGGCGTACCAGGGTTTGGCGTCCCATCAGCCCACATCCCGGGCTTCGGTTTACCTCACTCGCCCCAATCCCCTTGATGGTCATCAATAACTCTTTAAAATCGGCCCGGTGGATCACCTCGGCTTGCTCAATCCCCTGGACCAGTTGTAATCCGCTGCGGATCAGTGCCTGCTCAAGCTGCTCCCGACTGATAAACCGATTTACACACGGCTCTCTTCCCTGCTGTTGCCACACGTGATCAAGTTCACCCAGGGTTCCTTGAAGGAGTGTACTGAACACACATAATCCCCCGGGTTTCATGATCGCCTTTATCTCGCTAAAGGCGCGATCCAATTGATTACACCACTGAAGCATCAGATTAGAAAAGACCAAGTCAAAGCTTTGTGATGCGTATGGCAAATTCTCGGCATCACCTCTGCATAGCTCTGTCGTAGGAGAGCGTCTTCGGGCCTGAAGCAGCATCTCGGGGCAAAGATCCAGCCCCGCCAATCTGTGGCAGCGCCTATGGAGCTCGGGAAGAAAATAGCCGGTGCCGCACCCAAGATCCAGGGCACAAGGCCAGTGTTGATCGCTTGGCAGAAGCTGTAGAAGTTTTTGGCCCGTCCGGCACTGTAACTCGGACCAGTCATCATAATTGTGGGCGGCACGAGCAAAGCGTCGCGCCAGTGAGGATTTGTTGACCCTGGGTTCACACTGCATCATATCCCTCCGCCTTCAGAATTGCGTGTAACTCCGTAAGCAGGCGCTCAATATCCCCGGGTTGATGACATGCATTCAGGGCGATCCTAAGCCTCGCCTGACCCGCGGGTACCGTTGGTGGGCGGATCCCATACAGCCAGATCCCGCGCCGGCGCAGCGCCTCGCTCACTCTCTGAGTCAAAGCCACCTCTTTGAGGAGCAGTGGCTGAATGGGTGTTCGAGACTCACCAACGGGTAACCCCAACAGAGCCGCCTCACGCCGAAACAGAGCAATTCGTTGTTTCAACTGCTGGCGATACTCTCCCTCACGGCTCAGGGTCAAAGACTGAAGCACGGCCTCACACTGCGCGGCTGGCATCGCGGTGGAATAGAGGTAGTTTCGTGAAAAGTTCACCAGGTAATCGATGAGCTGACGGGACCCGACGATCGCAGCCCCCATCACCCCGAGAGCCTTGCCAAAGGTCACGGTTTGCAAAGCAACCCGATCCGGACTCACCCCATGGGCTGCCACCGTCCCCTCTCCCCGAGGTCCCAAAACGCCAAACCCATGGGCATCATCAATCATCAGCCAGTTGCCACTGTCGTGACACAGCCGGGCAAGGGTCTTAACAGGTGCTTCATCCCCATCCATGCTGAACACCCCTTCACTCACCACCAGCCCCTGTTTCTTAGTCAGCAGCTTCTCAAGGTGCGCCATATCATTGTGACGAAAGCGCAGCATCTTGGCCGGGCTCAGCATTCCCGCCTCCTGCAAAGAGGCATGGTTAAGCTTATCCTGCCAAAGCTTGTGCTCAGCTCCCAGCAAAGCCTTGATCACCGCCTGATTGGCACTGAAGCCTGAGCAAAAAAGCAGTGCCGCTTCACAACCCAGGATTTGAGCTAATGTCTGTTCCAACCGGGCATGGCTATCACTGTACCCAGTCACCACAGACGCGGCTCGGCTGCCGGTACCATGGCGCTCCGCCCCACGTTTCAGAGCCTCGATGACCCGGGGATGCTGTGACAATCCAAGGTAATCATTACTTGAAAAGTTAAGGTAGACCTGATCGTCTCGAACCAGATCGCCCGAGGCTGTCGCTCCCACCACCCGGCGCTCACGCCACAATCCCTGCAGCCGACACTCATCAAGCTTCTGCTCAATATGCTCAAAAAGGCTCATGGGTTAGCTCGCTGCATCATGAGTCAGTGCATCGATACGCGCCGATGCGATCGCCTGATAGATCTGCTGCTCCTGCACCAGATCCGGCTTCGAAGAGCAGGGTTCAGGATAGAGCCCAAGCTTGGCAAACAGCTGAGCATCCCGATCCTCTGCAGCATTTTTGGTAGTCAGCAGTTTACAGCCATAAAAAATCGAGTTTGCTCCTGCCATAAAACACAGAGCCTGAAGCTGCTCATTCATCTTTTCACGACCGGCGGATAGCCGCACATGGGAAGCCGGCATCATGATCCTCGCCATCGCAATGGTACGGATAAAATCAAAATCATCCATCGGCTCGCAATCTTCGAGAGGGGTTCCAGCAACCCGCACCAGCATATTGATAGGCACACTCTCAGGTTGCTGCGGAAGATTGGCCAGGGCCACCAACAGGCCGATGCGATCCTGTTGCTGCTCGCCCATCCCGACGATTCCACCGGAGCACACCTTCATTCCGGCTCGACGCACATGGGCCAGGGTATCGAGACGGTTCTGGTAGGTTCGGGTAGTGATGATCTGCTGATAGTATTCGGGAGAGGTATCCAGGTTGTGGTTGTAATAATCAAGCCCGGCTTCGGCGAGCTCCTCGGCCTGCTCCGCCGTTAACATGCCAAGGGTCATACAGGTTTCAAGTCCCATCGCCTTAACCCCGCGGATCATCGCCACGACCTGAGGCATGTCCCGTGCTTTAGGGTTACGCCAGGCCGCCCCCATGCAGAAGCGACTGGCCCCTGCCTGCTTAGCTTCCCTGGCCCTGTCCAGAACCTTCTGCACCTCCATCAGTTGCTCCGGAGCCACCTCATCTCCCTGATGACGGGCACTCTGAGGACAATACTTACAATCCTCGGGCAGGCTCCGGTCTTGATGGAGAGCAGAGTGCTGATCTGCACCGCATTAGGATCAAAATTTTGCCGATGAACCATCTGGGCGCGGAACATCAATTCATTAAAGGGCAGCTCATACAGGCTCTGAACTTCCTGGTGGGTCCAGTCGTGGCGAATCGCCGTCTCCATAAAAAATTCCTTTGCTATCGAGTCACTTCATTTCTTGGATCATCTCCGTTTGCAAGGTAGCATGTCAATATAAATAAAATTCAACCATTTACATTAGATTATATTATGAGCAATTTTGATTCTGAGCATATCTGGCATCCCTATACCTCGCTATCAAAACCCCTGCCCTGCTATGAGGTAGAAAGTGCCAATGGAGTCTATCTGAACCTCGAGGATGGACGCTCACTGATCGATGGCATGTCCTCCTGGTGGGCCTGTATTCACGGCTATAACGTTCCCGAACTGAACCAGGCAGCACAGACCCAACTCGAGAAGATGTCTCATGTGATGTTCGGTGGCATCACCCATAAACCCGCCCAGGAGCTTTGCAGGAAACTGATTGAGCTCACTCCCACCGAGCTCGATAAAGTATTCCTCGCCGATTCAGGCTCGGTTGCAGTGGAGGTCGCCCTCAAGATGGCGATCCAGTACAGCAACGGGATGGGACAAAATCGCCATAAGTTTCTTACGGTGCGTAACGGCTACCATGGCGATACATTTGGCGCCATGAGTGTCTGTGACCCGGTGGGCGGCATGCACTCTCTCTACCATGAGATGCTGGCCAGCCAGCTGTTTGCCCCCGCCCCGCAAACCCGCTTTGGTGAGCCTTGGGATCCCAGGGATATTGAGCCTCTGGCCCGGATGCTTGACAGTCATCAACAGGAAATCGCGGCGGTGATTATCGAGCCGATAGTGCAGGGAGCCGGCGGCATGCGTCTCTATCATCCCGACTACCTCAGGGAGCTGAGAAACCTCTGTGATCGCTACCAGATCCTGCTAATTGCCGATGAGATCGCGACAGGGTTTGGCCGAAGCGGTAAACTTTTTGCCTGTGAATGGGCCGGGATCACTCCAGACATCCTCTGTCTTGGCAAGGCATTGACCGGCGGCTACCTGACCCTGTCGGCCACCCTGACCAGCGCAGATGTAGCACGGGTGATCGGGCAAAGCGATGCCAGCGTGCTGATGCATGGCCCGACCTTCATGGGTAATCCCCTGGCCTGTGCCGTCGCTTGCGCCAGTATCGAACTTTTACAAAAATCCAACTGGCAGCAGAGGGTAAGCCAGATAGAGGAGCAGCTTCGGGGCGAACTTGAGCCCTGCCGGGAATATGCGGCCGTGACAGACGTACGCGTTCTGGGAGCGATCGGTGTGATCGAGATGAAACAATCCCTGGATGTGGCACGGGTCCAGGAGTTTCTGGTCGAGCGCGGGATCTGGCTGCGCCCCTTTGGCAAGCTGCTCTACACCATGCCACCCTTTGTGATCACCCCGAAACAGCTGTCGACTCTGATACAGGGATCCGTGAGTGTTGTCATTGGCTGAGTTAAACACCGAGAATGCAGCTAAGCGTTATTATCCTTACCGCTTAGCTGATGAGCCTGGGCTGGATTCACAGCTACAAACCTTGTCGGGAGTGCCCGACTACCCCTAGCTTTGGAGCGTCAAAAGTAGGCAAAGCCTTACTTCGCGCGATGAGCCCATGTCCCTATAGGCCTTCCCAGTTCAGCATCCTGCTTCTCGCTCCATTGCTGCATATTTCCGCCCCTCCATCGAGCTATGTGACTCGCCATCCATGGCTCAAATACTTAACAGTAGAGGTGGGTAAGCTATGCGGCACTAGTTGCGTTCAAATGTAAATCAGATGTAACATCTTGTCTCTTTTGTTTACATTTGGAGTGCTACATGGAGCGTTACCCGATCCCCGAAGCCGTGCGCAAGGGCGCCCACCTCACCAGCCTGGCCGAGTATCAGCAGATGTACCAGGAAAGTATCCAGGATCCAGAAACCTTTTGGGGGACCCTGGCACGCAACCGCCTGGACTGGATCCACCCGTTCAAGCAGGTTCGGGATCAACACCTGGAGCGAGGCCTGTTTGCCTGGTTTCTCGAGGGTCAGCTCAATGTCTGCTACAACTGCGTCGATCGCCACCTGCATGACAAGGCAGAGCAGACCGCCATCATCTGGGAGGGGGATGAGCCCGGTCAAACCCGTACCCTTAGCTATCTCAAGCTACATCGGGATGTGTGCCGCCTGGCCAATGCCCTGAAAAAACGCGGGATCCGTAAGGGTGACAGCGTCGCTATCTACATGCCGATGATCCCGGAGGCCGCAATTGCGATGCTGGCCTGTGCGCGTATCGGTGCCATCCATACGGTAGTCTTTGCCGGATTTAGCGCCGACGCCCTGCGCGATCGCATCCAGAACGCTAATGCCAAACTGGTGATCACCGCAGATGAGGGGCTGCGCGGACGCAAGTTGATCCCCCTCAAGCGCACCGTCGATGAAGCCGTTGCCGCCTGCCCCAATGTGCATACGGTATTTGTTGCCGAGCGAACTGGTCGTAAGGTTAAGATGGTCTATGATCGGGACTTTAAGCTGCGAGATGTGATGCGCGCCGAACGCCCCTACTGCCCCTGTGAACCGATGGATAGCGAAGATCCGCTGTTTCTGCTCTATACCTCAGGAAGCACCGGCAGTCCCAAAGGGATCATGCACACCACCGCAGGCTACCTGCTGTACGCCTCCCTGACCCACCAATATGTATTTGATTACCGCCCCGACGATATCTACGCCTGCGTCGCCGATATTGGCTGGATCACCGGCCACAGCTACGTGGTTTATGGCCCGCTGGCCAATGGTGCCACCACAGTGATGTTTGAAAGCGTCCCCACCTATCCCGATGCGGGCCGTTACTGGGAGATGGTGGAACGCCATAAGATCAATATTTTCTACACCTCCCCCACCGCCATTCGGGCCATCGCCAAACAGGGTGATGAGTGGGTTAAAAAGTACGATCGCTCCTCGCTGCGAGTCCTGGGAAGTGTCGGTGAGCCTATCAACCCGGAGGCCTGGCGCTGGTATCACGAGGTGGTTGGTGAGGGCCGCTGCAGCATAGTCGACACCTGGTGGCAAACCGAAACCGGAGGTGTGATGATCACCCCACTACCCGGGGTCACCGAAACAAAACCCGGCTCGGCAACCCGACCCTTCTTCGGCATCGAGCCCGTGGTGCTTGACAGTGAAGGGGCAGAACTGACCGATAACAATGTCTCGGGACAACTGGCGATCAAACAGAGCTGGCCCGGGATCGCCCGCACCATCTATGGGGATCATGAGCGCTTTACCGATAGTTACCTCAGCATCTGGCCCGGCTATTTTTATACCGGTGATGGTGTCCACCGTGATGAGGACGGTTACTACTGGCTAACCGGGCGGGTGGATGATGTGATCAATGTTTCGGGCCACCGCATCGGCAGTGCCGAGGTGGAAAGTGCCCTGGTCAACCATCCGGCCTGTGCCGAAGCTGCCGTGGTCGATATCCCCCATGAGATCAAGGGGCAGGGCCTGTTTGCCTTTGTGATCCTCAAAGAGGGCTATGAGGAGAGCGAGAGTCTGCTGGGTGAGCTGAAAAATGAGGTACGCCATCACATAGGTCCAATCGCTACCCCGGATGGGATCCTGATCGTTCCCGAGCTTCCAAAGACCCGCTCCGGTAAGATCATGCGACGCATTCTGCGACAGATCGCCGCCATGGATGGTAAGAGTTTCGGTGACACCTCGACCCTGGCCAATCCGGATATAGTCGAAGAGTTGATCGACATCCGCGAAGCCCTAGAAGTGGCAAGCATCATCTAATACTCGCTGTTGCGCTGGCCTTTGCAACGAAGACAGCGCAACACAACTTTTTAATTCATTGATTGTATTGAATTTTATCTGTCGCAAAATAGCGACCTTGCCTCTGACACATCTTGTGACACTTTTTGACCATAGTTGCTGTTATACTCGACTCTCGGACTCATAACCTAAGAGAAGCAAGATGTCTTTACAATCCTATGCTCTTTTTTTGCGCGCCTTCGCCGCCAACCCAAAATCGGTTGGTGCTCTCTTTCCCAGCGCACCCGCTCTTGCCTACGGTATGACCAAGCACCTGACATTTTTCCCGCACGATCATGTGGTAGAACTCGGGCCGGGAACCGGTAGCTTTACCCGCTATATACTGGCAAAACTCGCTTCACCAAAACAGTATCTGGGTGTAGAGCTCAACCCAAAATTTACCCAGGAGCTAAAGCAGCAATTTCCCTATGCTGAGTTTGCCTGTGGCCAGGCTGAGCAGCTTGAGACAATTCTTAAGCTCCACCAACGCCCCATGATCGATCACCTGATCTCCGGACTCCCCTTTGCCTCCCTGCCCAAAGAGGTGACCACCCAGATCGTGGAGGCGGTCGCAGATGCCACCACCACCAAGGCCACTTTCACCACGTTCCAATACCTGCACGCCTATCAATTTAAAAATGCCAAGGAGTTTCGTGCCCAGATGGAGGAGAAGTTCGGTCCGCTGATCCGGGTCCGCTGGGTTTTGTTTAATATGTTCCCGGCGGCAGTTTTGACCTGGCAAAAAAAGCCATCACTGACCACCCTGGAGCTGTAAAAGATCACCACCTCCATAGGAAGTAGTTTTCAATCGATAACAAAAAGCGCTGCAAATGCAGCGCTTTTTGTTTGATGAAACAGAGCTTGCCTCAACTCACCTCATTGACCAGAGGCTCGCCTCGCATAAAGGCCTCTATATTTCCGAGGGTCGTCTGAGCGATCGACAGCAGCGCCTCCCCGGTCAAAAACGCCTGATGCCCGGTAAACAATACATTGTGACAGGCTGAGAGTCGGCGGAAGGTATCATCCCGAATCACTTCACTGGATTTATCTTCGAAGAAAAGATGCTTTTCATCCTCATAAACATCCAGGCCCAGGGCACCGATCCGCCCCGCCTTCAGAGCCTCGATCGCCGCCACAGAGTCTAACAGCCCCCGCGACTGGTATTGATGATCATCACCCCATCCTTCATCTTGTCGAAAGCATCGCTATTGAGCAGGTGATGATTCTCTTCAAACAAGGGGCAGTGCAAAGAGATCACATCGGAGCGACGCAGCAGGGTATCCAGATCCGTGTAGTCGGCTCCGAGATCCAACATCTGCTGATTCGGATAGGGATCATAAGCCAGGATATTCATCCCAAAGCCCTTGAGGATCCGCGCCGTCGCCTGACCAATCTTGCCGGTCCCCACAATCCCGACCGTTCGCCCGTGCATATTAAAGCCAACCAGCCCCTCCAGTGAGAAGTTAGCATCCCGGGTTCGTTGATACGCCTTGTGGATCCGCCGGTTGAGGGTCATCATCAGGCCCACAGTGTGCTCGGCAACAGCCTCGGGAGAGTATGCCGGAACTCGCACGACCTTGATCCCAAGCTCACGTGCCGCAACCAAATCGACATTATTAAAGCCAGCGCAACGCAGGGCGATCAAGCGGGTTTTACCCTGTGCCAGACACTCCAGAACCCGACGATTCAAAGTGTCATTAACGAAGGCACAGACTACCTCATGCTCCCGGGCCAGGATCGAAGTTCGATGATCCAGCTGAGTATCAAAAAACTCAAGTTGATGCTCAAACTGCTGATTTGCCTGCTGGAACCACTGACGGTCATAGCTTTTACTACTAAAGATGGCAATATTCATAAGCACTCTCCCCCGGATATTTTCTGTAATTAAATTACACATAAGACCCAGCGTCAAGCCGTAACCATTAAAAAAATTGATCTGGATTCAGGTTTTAACCTCTTTATGTGTAATTTAATTACATAATGATAACGATTACCGCTGTGACCCAATTAGATCTACAAGGCCTCTGGGATAACCCGTCCGCCATGCTAAGATGAGCTGATTAAAAAAAGAGTCTTGCCCCTACAGGACTAGGCTCTGTTGAGGTTTCTGATTTGGTTCTGCAGTTGGCAATTTTTTCAACCAGCAAGGCAGAAGATGTGTAGTGTAGTAACTCTACATGAGCATCTGATAACGCTGCGGGGAGGAAAAGTTGCCACTGCCCTCGGGTTGCGCCTGAAAAAGCCCAGTTCATTGTTGCTCAGCATCTGTTTAGATGCAGCGATACTTGATGATTGCTATCACGGGCACAACATTTTCAGGGGCAACAGGTTCAAGATTGGAAACCTCAACAGAGCCCAAGTACCCGAATCTACAAGGAATAGATAGTGATGATCGATAAACTTACTCAACTCAAAGCGCTCACCACAGTGGTTGCGGACACCGGGGATATCGAGGCGATCAAGCGCTACCAGCCTCAGGATGCAACTACCAACCCATCCCTGGTTCTCAAGGCAGCCCAGATCCCTGAGTATGCCCCCTTGATTGATGAGGCTGTGCAATGGGCCAAGCAACAGAGCAGTGACCCGGCACAACAATTGACTGATGCCAGTGACAAGCTTGCCGTCAACATAGGTGTCGAAATCCTGAAAATTGTTCCGGGACGCATCTCGACTGAAGTCGATGCTCGTCTATCCTATGACAGCCGTAGCAGCATTGAGAAGGCTCACAAGTTGATACGTCTTTATAATGAGGCAGGCATCCCCAACGATCGCATCCTGATCAAACTGGCATCGACCTGGGAAGGGATCCGCGCCGGAGAGCAACTGGAAAAAGAGGGAATCAACTGTAACCTGACCCTGCTGTTCAGCTTTGCCCAGGCCCGAGCCTGTGCCGAGGCAGGGGTGTTCCTGATCTCTCCCTTCGTTGGCCGGATCCTCGACTGGTACAAAAAGAGCACAGGCACCGAAAGTTATGCGCCAGCCGAAGATCCGGGCGTGATCTCTGTAACCAAGATATACAACTACTACAAAGAGCATGGCTACAACACCATAGTGATGGGGGCCAGCTTCCGTAATACCGATGAGATCCTGGAGCTAGCGGGCTGCGACCGCCTGACCATAGGTCCAAATCTCTTAGAAGATCTGAATCAGGCCCAGGGTGAACTGCCACGCAAGCTGGTTAAAACCACAGCGGCCCCTAAGACCAGGCCCACTCCCCTGACCGAGGCAGAGTTCCGCTGGGAGCATGGCCAGGACCCAATGGCCGTTGAAAAGCTTGCAGAGGGGATCCGCAACTTTGCAATCGATCAGGGCAAGCTCGAAACCATGCTGAAAAGCCGCCTGGCTTAACTCAAAAAGCCCCAGATGAAACAGAGCCCATCGCCACCGCGATGGGCTTTTTTATTACCGCTTGTTAACTCAGCTTAGCTTCTGAAACCATAAAAAAGCGCAAACAACAACCACAATGAACAGGAAGTAAGCAAACAGTTTGCCAGAATGCATTAATATGTTTCATTTTGTTATGAGCCATGTTAAACAGGGCGTGACAGTCCGCAGCAAGGAGGAGGAACCATGGACAGGTTCGAAACCACAGAACGTGCTGATGAGCAAACTGGGCGCCGCGACACTGCTTCAAAAAAGAAGAGGAGATGGAGAGAGATTGAAGCTTTAAAAGACAGATATCGATTACAGGAGGAGCTACGCTCCATCGATTTTGCCTTTGATGGGCCAATTGACGACCTCGAATTCTGAGTTAAAAAAGCCTGCATCCAGCAGGCTTTTCTTATTCCACCAGACCGAGCCGCTTAGCAAGCTCCCGGTAACGTTCGGCAACCTCTTTACCAAACAGGGGATCCTCAGCCTGGCCATGTTGCCAGCTCTGCTCCACCAATCGCCAGTCATCCTCGGTCAATTGTTCACTTAAGAGGGGAAACAACTCCTGCTCTTCGCGCTGAATATGCCCGCGCTGCAGCTCAATGAAACGGGCAAGCTGCTCAATAAACTGCTGCTGCGGGATCACCGCATCCAGCAAGATCATCTCCACCAGCGCACTGAGCTCCTCGCTCGCCGAAATAAATAGCTGATGTTCCTGCTTCACCCGGTTCACCAACCTGGGATCCTGGCAGCGATATTCCAGGTAATAGTCGTAAATCAGATCTTCACGGGGATGATGGGTCTTGTCAGACACATCATGCAGATAACCAATGATATCGCGGATCAGCCGGTAGCGGATACGCTTTTCCTGTTTCAGTAAAAACAATTTCTCTTCAAGAACATCCAGCAACTTACCGATATTTCTGTGTTCCTGACGCAGCGCGGCCAGCATATACTCTCCTTGAAAGCCTGCAACAAAATGGCGCCATTATACAGCTCAGGATCCATAAGCGATAACATCTTTATTAAAAGCTGTTAACTCAACCAGAGATTGGTTCAACTGTCTCCTGTGTTACCAGTTGAGGCTGCCAGTCGATCGCCTGCTTGCCCTGAGAAATCAGCAGCTCGTTAGTCTGGGAGAAGTGTTTACAACCAAAAAAGCCTCGGTGTGCCGACAATGGGCTGGGATGAGGTGCGCACAACACATGGTGGCGTTGCCTGTCGATCATTCGCCCTTTTTTCTGGGCATGGGCCCCCCACAACAGGAAGACAACCCCTTCCCGGTGTGCATTGAGCTGAGCAATCACCTCATCGGTAAATTGCTCCCAGCCAAGCCGGGCATGGGAGTGCGCCTTTCCCGCCTGAACCGTCAGAACCGTATTCAGCAGCAGGACTCCCTGACGTGCCCAGCTCTCAAGATAACCATGTTCAGGAATAGTAAAACCCGGGATATCCTGGACCATCTCCTTATAGATATTGACCAGCGAAGGAGGCGTGCGCACCCCGGGCAATACCGAAAAGCACAGGCCATGCGCCTGCCCCGGACCATGGTAGGGATCCTGACCCAGGATCACCACCTTCACATCCGCAAACTCGGTAAATTTAAACGCATTAAACACATCCTTGGCCGGAGGATAGATGATCTGTCCGGCATCGCGTTCGCGCTGAACCTGAGCCAAGGTCTCCTGAAAATAGGTTTGCTGTTTCTGCTCACCGATCACATCTTTCCAACTTGCCATCATGTTTCCCGTCTAAAAAAGTTAAGAGGCCTTCGTGCGAAAAATGAAGGTCTGCTCTGAATGCATACACGCGGCTCAAACGGCCGCTTCAGTCTGACATGCCAACCCCTTGAGCCAGGCGATCTCCTGAGCCCAAATGGTATCATCGATGGTTTCGAGAATGAGAGGGATCCCATCAAACCGGGTGTCCTCCATGATATATCGAAACGCAGCTTCGCCGATATACCCCTGCCCCAGGCTATGATGACGATCGACCCGGGAGCCCAGCTCAGCCTTGCTGTCATTGATATGCATCCCCGCCAGATACTCAAAGCCCACCACTTTGGAAAACTCAGCAAAAGTCTGTTCACAGGCTTCAAAGATTCTGAGATCATAACCGGCAACAAAGGTGTGGCAGGTATCGATACAGACCCCAACTCTGGACTTATCCTCAACCCCCTCGATGATTTCCGCCAGCTGCTCGAACCGGTAGCCTAGATTACTCCCCTGACCGGCGGTATTTTCAATCACAGCCTTCACCCCGGGTACCTGCTCGAGGGCAATGTTGATCGACTCGGCCACCAGCGCCAGGCTCTCTGACTCTGAAATCTTTCTAAGATGACTGCCAGGATGAAAATTCAGTAGCGTCAGCCCAAGCTGCCGGCAGCGACTCATCTCATCAATAAAGGCGCGCCGCGATTTCTCCAGCGCCTCAGGCTCAGGGTGTCCCAGATTGATGAGATAGGAATCATGAGGCAGGATCTGCTCCGGCTTGTAGCCATACTTGTCGCAGCTGGCCTTGAACTTGCGGATATCATCCTCACCCAGGGGCTTAGCCTCCCAGCGTCGCTGATTTTTGGTAAACAGGCCAAAGGCTGTGGCTCCCAGCTCGTGGGCATTTTTAGGTGCGTTCCACACCCCACCCGATGCTGACACATGGGCACCAATATACTTTGTCATTCTCTCTCCAAACACGCTGAGATCACCAATAAAAAATCTGCGCCAAGGCTAACCAATTCCCACGCACCATACAAGAGGCCCCTTGCCCACCACAAGTTCCCGGGCGACTTCTTCAAGCGAGTCTAAACTTGGATCAACAGGGATGGAAAGGAAGTAACGTCATGGAAGAGGGTTATGGTATCCAGATCTTGGTTTTCATCATCAGCGCACTGCTGATTGGCGCCGGGACCCGTTACCTGCAAAAGGGCACTAAGATCCCCTATACGGTCGCCCTGTTGCTGATCGGCCTGGTCCTGGGACTGGCGGAGCGACACGGTTTCATCTCCTCTTTCTCCCCACACTTTGGCCAGTCGCTGGCGATCATCTCGGATATCGATCCACACATTCTGCTATTTCTGTTCCTGCCGACCCTGATCTTTGAATCCGCCTCCTCCCTGGAGGTCCACCTGTTTCGACGGATCTTTTCGCAGATCGCCCTGTTGGCGGTCCCAGGTCTTTTGATCTGCACCCTGGCCACCGCCGCCGTGGTTCACTACGCCCTCCCTGGGACTGGAGTTGGCCACTGGCATTGCTGTTTGGCGCCCTGATTAGCGCCACCGACCCGGTTGCCGTGGTCGCCCTGCTCAAGGAGGTCAGCTCTCGAAAACGTCTGGAAACCCTGCTGGAAGGAGAGTCGCTGCTCAACGATGGAACCGCCATAGTTCTGTTTACCCTGTTCCTGACCCTGGCGGCTGGCTCGGCCGGAACCACGCCTCCCCAGGTGGTAGTCGACTTCCTGTTGGTGGTGTGCCTGGGTCTCATCGTGGGGGCCGCCATCGGAGGAGTGATCCTTGGCTGGATTGGCCGGGTCTTCAACGATCCACTGATTGAAATAACCCTGTCGGTCGCATCAGCCTACCTGGTGTTTTATGTCGCCGAAGGGGTACTGCATGTCTCCGGCGTGGTCGCCGTGGTCGCACTGGCGCTGCTGTTTGCCGGAATCGGGAGGACCCGGATCTCTCCCGAAGTAGCCGGATTCCTCCACCACTTCTGGGAGATGCTCGCCCACTTTGCCAACACCTTGATCTTCCTGATGGTGGGTGTCCTGGTGGCGTTCCGGGTCGCACTCAACGATCCCGTTGCCTGGCTGGCGCTGCTGGGCCTCTATATCGCGGTGATGGTGATCCGCGGTGGTACCATATTTCTATTCATGCCACTACTGGCACGGATCGGCATCGGCATCACCAAGGAAAAAGCGATCGTGCTGTGGTGGGGTGGACTGCGTGGTGCCGTCTCTCTGGCCCTGGCGCTAACCGTGGTCCAGCTCGAGTTGTTCCCGGCAGAGCTATCCGATCAGGTGCTGTTCCTGTGTGCCGGCATGGTGGTTCTGACCATAGTGATTAATGGTACCACCATGAGCTGGCTGCTGGCCCGGCTCGGTTTGGACAGGCTCCCCTCAGGTAAGCAGGCCACCGTAGACAAGGCTCAGGCATTGATCAGTGGCGAGATGCAGGAGATGCTCCCTGAGCTGCAAAAGAACCGTTTCCTGGCCGGCGCAGACTGGGACAAAATCGATGAGTTCATCAGCTTTGATCCCAAGGCAGAGCCGACCAAGGCCGCGGATGAAGATGTAGAGATCGCGTTTCGCAGACGCTTACTCGAAACAGAGCGCCAATACTACTGGACGCTATTCCGCCAGGGAACTCTGGGACGCAGCGCTACCCAGCATCTGGTGGACGCCGTGGAGCATGCCCTGGATGGGACCCCACCCTGTTCCCCCGGGATCAGCTGCAGCAGCTATGGAATACCCCTCCGATGCTGATATGGCTGCGTAAGATGCCAGGCTGTAGCAAGCTTGCAGCCCACATGGCATTTCGCCGGATGACCCTGGGATACGATATCGCCCGCGGCTTTGTCCAGGCTCAGGACGAGATGCTCAGCCATGTCCACGAGCTGGCCCCCTCCAAGGCGGTCGATGAAAAAGTCCGGGAGGATATTCTGGCCAACAAGCGTGATACCTTTGGCCATATCGAGCAGTTGCGTCAATGTTTCCCCGAAGTGATCCGCTCCCTGGAGACCGGCTGTACCCTGAGAATCCTACTCAACCGCGAGCGTCACCTGCTCAAGAAGATGCATGAAAATGCCATCCTGGCCAAACCCGAGGCCGAAAAACTGCTGGAGCAGGTGGAGCAGAAGATGCACGACCTGTCACAAACCCCGATTCAGGTCGCGCCCCCGATCCCATGCATCTGTTACAGGATTCAGACTGGAGTCAGGATCTGCAGATACCGGCCCTGGAGCAGATGATCTCCTTTGCCGGCCACAGGGTCTACGGACCGGAAGACCGAATCACCCAGGAGGGCGCCAGCGCCGACGGGTTGTTGATGATAGTCCGGGGTCAGGTGGAGTTCTATCAGACCAAAAATGGCCAGACCGAGCTCGTCGGAACCGAAACTCCCGGAGCCCTACTCGGCATCGAAGCCCTGCTCACCGGGATCTACAGTAGCACCATCCGTGCCCAGACCCCGGTCGATGCCCTGTGGATCCCTATGGATAAGCTGAAAAAACTGCTGGCCAGTGAGCCGAAACTTCTGGAGCGGCTGATGCAACTTCTCCACCAGGCCTGGGAATCGGGCAACGGCCTGTTTGTGCCTCACCCGGATAGTGACAACAATGGAAAGAACGGCAATAGCGGCGATAAAAGCGAGCCGGAGTCATAGGCTCTGCTGACATCACCAAGCCTAATCGCAAAGGGTGACTTGGCGGCTATTTTCGTTAAAATAGCCGCATCTTTGTCACATTCGAGATCACCATGAGTTCATTACAGGAGCAGCTTCTCAAGGCAGGGCTGACCAATGAGAAAAAGCTGAAAAAAACCAAGGCTGAAAAACACGCCCGCATCAAGAAGCAGCCCAAAAAGAAAAAAGGCCATGTAGAGGTCAGCGAGTTGCAGCAGGAGATCCAGCGTCAACAGCAGGAGCGTAAAGAGCGTGATCTGGAGCTGAACAAGAAACAGCAGCAGATCCTGGCATTGCGAGAAGAGCGGGCCCGGGTCAAGCAACTGATCGAGCACCATAGCGACAAGTCTTATGCCGGGGATATCGCCTACAACTTCAGCTTCGACAACAAGGTCAAGACCCTCTACGTCAAAGAGCTGGTGCAACGCGCCCTGACCCGTGGTACCGCGGCCATCTGTGTGCTGGAAGATAAGTTCTATATCCTGCCCGCCAATATCGCCCAGCGCCTGGCCGAAATCGACGACACCCTCATCGCCTCGCTTCACGATAATAGTGCATCCAGCGAGCCGGTGGATGAGGATGATCCTTACGCCGACTATGTGATCCCAGATGATCTGATGTGGTAGGGCTTCACTCAGGGGGCAAAGCCCCTTGAGCCTCCCCCTCACAGCTTTCGCTTATCGTGATAGGCAAGCTCGCTGAGATAGGTAAACCTTCTGCTTTTTCAACTGCTCCTTCAGATATGTATCCAAAATATCCGCCAAAGTAATACCCACAACTCTCCTGCGAAAACCAGTGCCGATGAAACCTGAGGCTAATTTAGCGGCCTTTCCTCATAAGATAATCTACTGAAAAATAGACACCCCAAATCTTTATCCTTGCGCATCCAGCGCCATTAGTTGTCGCAGCAAACTGGTCTTGGTTAATATTATGTTGCACTTAGGTTAATTTCAGACTCAAATAGATCCCGTGCTACCGATTCCCGATAATTTATTCGTTATTTAAAAGTGCGAGGTAGCGTTAACACAATATCTTCTAAATGGATAAAAAGGACATTCCAATGAATCAGAAAAAAATCGTTAAGAGCTTCTCCAAAAATACCCGCCGTAAGACAGCTCAACTCTACTGGTAAGCCGACAGGCTAATTAAAAGCACGGCCCTCCGGGCTGTGCTTTTATATGTCCAACCAACCATACCTGGTAATACAATGAATCATCTTGAATTCCTGCGCGCCATAGAGACTCACGATCTAACCCTGGTGAGCGATGCCGCAGACCTACTCTCACAAGCCTCAGCTCAGGGATTTAAAACAAGCGACTTTAACCAATTTTCGTTTGATTCTAATTGCTTGTTTCTTATCACCAAACTCATTAATCAGCAGGCTCTTCTCAACAAAGAAGACCTCGGTATCTTCTCAGCAAACATATTGCTCAATAAGTTTTTAAGCACCCCGGACGAAGCAAGCTATAGCCTTAGTTCGTTATTAAACACCAGACTCATCCCGAGCGTTACCAAGCGTGACAAAATATACCAAGAGATTTTGCAAAGCTCAGGTTGCCTGGTGCAAAGTGGCGAGGGCCACAGAGCAGAGATCAGATTAAAAGATGAAATTGAGGCTGCTAATTTTGATCAAGAGCTGACCCAGGGCTGGCTCTATACCATGGCTGAGTTTCTCGAAGCAGCTATCTTTAATCAGGAGCATAAGGAGTCAAGCTTTAGTGTTAAGGGACGCTTTCAGTTTGATGGAATAATCCATCTTTACACCCACCCGGATGCAACCAGGCATCATGCAACCATGCAAGCCTGGCAACAGGAAGTTGCAGAGTCAGGGGGGTATCTGGAAATAGAACACAGCGCCATCACCCGTTTGGTGATTGCTGATCGGGATAGAACATCTGAATTGATGGGGTTATGCCAGGGAAAGGAGCGAGGAACGGAGATCCTGGAATTTGCGTTTGGCTGTGGCCAGAGGCACTCCAGGGAGCTGAATTGGCAGCTAAATAGCCCACTCAATGAGGGAGTAAACGGAGTTCACTTTGGGATAGGGATGGGACGTCAAATTCCACATATCGACTTTGTCTCAACAAATGCTTCGTATCAATTTAGCCAATAGCCCCGAAAAGGGGCCACTGGCTGTCTTATTACTCCACAACTCCATGTTGAGCCAGGAGATCTACCAGCCCCTGCTCATCGATAACTGGCACCCCCAGCTCGGTCGCCTTAGCAAGCTTGGAGCCTGCCGCCTCTCCGGCAACCACACAGCTGGTCTTCTTGGAGACCGAACCTGCCACCTTGGCCCCCAGTGCTACCAGCTTAGCCTTGGCATCACTGCGCCCCATCAGGCTCAGAGTCCCAGTGAGTACATAGGTTTCACCGGCAAGAGGCTGTGCGTCCACAGAGGGAGCCTCAGGAGTTGGCCAGTGGATCCCCGCTGAGCGTAGCGACTCGATCACCTCAAGATTATGAGGCTGGCGGAAGAACAGCCAGATATGCTTGGCAACCACCTCCCCTACATCCGAGACCTCACACAGGGCCTCTACCTCAGCGCCCATGATCGCCTCCAGGCTCTGGAAATGAGTCGCCAGATTAGCCGCTGTGGCCTCGCCCACTTCACGAATACCCAGGGCATAGATAAAACGCGCCAGTGTGGTCTCTTTAGCCTTCTCAAAAGCCGCCAGTAACTTCTGGGCGGACTTTGGTCCCATCCGCTCCAGAGATTGCAGCTCAATCTGGTTCAGTGAAAAGAGATCCGCCACCGTATGCACCAGCTCCCGATCCACCAGCTGCTCCACCAGCTTGGTACCACAGCCGTCGATATCCAGCGCCTTGCGTGATGCAAAGTGACGCAGCGCCTCTTTGCGTTGGGCGCCGCAGAAAAGACCGCCGCTACAGCGGGCCACTACCTCATCAGGAAGCTGCTCTATTTCAGAGCCACACACCGGGCAGGTTTCAGGGAACTCGATGGCCCGGGCATCATCGGGACGGCGCGCCGTTACCACAGAGACCACCTGAGGGATCACATCCCCGGCGCGGCGGATCACCACGGTATCGCCGATCATCAGACCTAATCGTTCAATCTCATCACGGTTATGCAGGGTCGCATTGGAGACGGTTACTCCCCCCACAAACACGGGCTCCAGCTTTGCCACTGGGGTGATCGCACCGGTCCGCCCCACCTGAAACTCCACATTGAGTAACTCGGTGAGCTCTTCCTGAGCCGGGAACTTGTGGGCAATCGCCCAACGAGGTGCCCGGGAGACAAATCCGAGTTGCTCCTGCAAGGCGATATCATCGACCTTATACACCAGGCCATCAATTTCAAAAGGAAGGGAATCGCGCTCGACCAGCAGGCGATCGTGATAGGACTGACAGCCCTCAATACCCTTAACCTCTTCAATCAGGGCGGTCACCGGCAGACCCCAGCCCTTTAGCTGTTGCAATCTCTGGTAGTGGCTGTCAGCAAGCTCCCCTCCCTCGATGATCCCGGTCGAGTAGGCATAAAATGCCAGCGGACGAGTCGCAGTGATCTTAGAATCCAACTGACGCAAGCTACCGGCCGCCGCATTCCGTGGATTGGCAAAGGGTTTCTCCCCCTTGGCAAGGGCGCGCTCATTAAGCTTCTCAAAGCCCGCCTTGGGCATAAAGACTTCACCGCGCACTTCAAGGCGCTCAGGATAGCCCTCACCCCGAAGCCGTAGCGGAATCGACCGGATGGTACGCACATTAACTGTAATATCCTCACCGCTGCGCCCATCACCCCGGGTCGCCGCCCGCACCAGCTGGCCATTTTCATAAATGAGGCTCACCGCCAGGCCATCGAGCTTAGGCTCACAGCAGAAGGTCAGAGGCTCAGGGTCCAGCAGGCGATCGGCGATCCGCTTGCCAAAGGCTTCAAGCTCCTCAGCATCAAATACGTTATCCAGCGACAGCATCGGCATCTCATGCTCCACCGATGAAAAGGCATCCAGGGCCACATCGCCAACCTTCTGGCTCGGGGAGTCGGCCGAACGCAGCTCGGGATGCTCCTGCTCTATCTGCTGCAGCTCACGCATCAAGCGGTCATATTCAGCATCCGGAACCGTCGGGTTATCCAGCACATAATACTGATAGTTGTAATCTTCAATCTGGGAACGCAGGGCGTCTACCCGGGTCTGTAGCTCATTCATTCTGTGGATTCTTCGCTGTTGTTATCTGCTAGTCAGCCGAAAGAGTGAATATTACCAACTCGGCGGCAAAAATGGATGGTTTTATCCTCCTGATGAGAATTTTGTTTCTCCGTCACAAGGTTGACCTGCCACAGCTAATAATGCTCACAGTTACTGAGGCATGCAGAAGAATTACTTATTGGAAGTGAAATCCTCACCCACTAATGGATTTGTCAGCGTGAACCTGAGACAATCCGCGCCCGACTTCCTGTACCAAACGGTTCATTATGAAACTTTTAGTTCTCAACCTCGCACGCACCATGACCGAAGATGAAATCTGTGATCTGTTCTCGACTCATGGCACTGTCGCTGAGTGCAACCTGGTGCTAGACCAGGAAACCGGCAAATCGAAAGGGTTTGCATTTGTGGAGATGCTAGATGAAAGTGAAGCAAAAGCTGCAATCGACAGCCTGAATCAGACCAAGGTCGCTAAAAGCAAAATCCGGGTGAAGCAAGCGCAAGAATGATCTCCGACTTACCAGGATCTAAAAAACCAGCCAAGACACCTGGCTGGTTTTTTATTGGCCGCGACCGGCCTGGAGATCACCAAACCCCTCAGCCAAACAGTTCCATCACAGGGTATCAGATCCAGCTCAGGGCACTCTGGATAATCGGTGTCGCACCGGTTTGGGCACACTCACCATGGGCGATCAGTAGCCGCTGCGGCTGCCATTCAATCAGTTTCTGCCGGGCCGTCCGGGCGGGCTCTTTGCGGATAAAGCTCAGCCGCCACTCTCGCGGGGTACTCCCCTTCTCACCGACCAAACCATCAAGCTTCATCAGCATTCCTTTCCAACCCCGCATCTTCTCTGAGTCGTGACGCTGGATCAGATCACAGATGATCGCTGTTTGGGAGGGGCGATGAAAAAACACCACCTCCTCCATGGCAAACGAGCCATGAAATATCAGCTGATCAATTTCCCCGGCCCAAGCAGGTTCCGCCCCATCTCCAAGCTCAGCAGTAAAACTTAGCTCAGGCTTTCTGCGAGCAAGGCCGGGCGGTGCATACAAACGCGCCTCGGGCCATCTGTCGGCCCACTCCTTGAGGAACAGGTGATGAATCTTGTTGGGAGAGACTATGTGGTTAACCGGGCCGAGCGCCTCGACAGCGCAGGCCAGCTCATCGGTCAGAGCAACCGGCGACCAGACCCACAGCCCGCCATCGGCGAGGCGCACGATAGCCATCCGGGTTGGATAGGGAAAACCATAAAACGACACGACCGGCCCCTCAGCCACATACAGTGATGGTGCAAACTGGCGTTGTTTCCTAAATCGATGGAACCTTTTGGTTTGAGCAAGATCTGATCTCCCATCGTCATGATGGGAAGCTTCAAATGGGTAAATCCAACGGCAAAATCAAGAACTGGTCTCAATACAATAAAGCATTGGTAAAGCGTGGCTCGATCACCTTCTGGTTGGATGAGAATGCAGTCAAAAACTGGCATTGTCAGGAGCACCATGGCGACAGAGGAAGAGGCTTCACGTTCAGTGATACCGCTATCGAAACCGCGTTGATGCTCAAAGGAGTATTCAGCCTTCCACTGAGGGGGTTGCAAGGATTCCTTGATTCGGTCTTTCAGCTCATGAATGTTCCTCTTAAGTCACCGACTTATAGCTGTATCAGCAAACGAGCGAAGACCGTTGAGATAAAATATCGCCGCCCCAGCCGAGGCCCTGTTGCTCACGTGGTCGTTGATGGGACAGGGCTCAAAATCCACGGTGAGGGAGAGTGGAAAATGCGCAAGCACGGAAAAGAAAAGCGCCGAGTTTGGCGCAAGCTCCACCTGGCTGTTGATGCTCAAACTCATGAAATCATAGCAGCCGAGGTCAGCCTTGATAGTGTTGGAGATAACGAGGTGTTGCCGACCTTATTAAACCCACTACGACGCAAGATACAGCAAGTCTCAGCAGATGGTGCATACGATACAGAGGCTTGCTATGCACTGTTACAGAGAAAGGGTTGTAAACCAACGATTCCTCCCCGCAGTAATGCAGCTTACTGGAAAGGAGATCATCCCAGAAATGAAGCTGTCGAAGCGCTTAAAAATGGGCAGCTTTCACAATGGAAGCATGACAACGACTACCATCAGCGCTCGTTAGCAGAAACAGCAATGTCTCGCTACAAACAGCTCAATTCTCCACAGCTGAGCTTACGTTGTTATAACGGTCAGGTTGGGGAAGCCTTGGCCGGAGTTAAAGCTTTAAACAAAGTGATCGGGCTTGGTATGCCTGTCAGGCAGCAAGCTGCCTGAATGGGTACAAGTCAATTATCAGACTCGGATTTAGGAAACAACGCCGTGCAAACTCCTTAAGCATAAAAATCCCCCGACGCATCACGAACAACAGAACTCTTCCCCGAAGCGCTCATCTCCAAAATAAACAGCAGCCACAAATCAGCGGCCCCAGAGAGAGCCACTCAGATTATTGATTCAGGTGCTGCTTTGCCCAGGATAGTGCTTTATCGGCGTTATTAAACACAGAAAAAGGGATCCCTGCATCATGATAGGATTGGGCATATCTTTTCTTCATAAAATCCGGCGATTCCGCATCCTGTGAAAAAACAAATGCAGATGCCAGAGGCAGCAGCTCTTTCTTTTTCATTTTAAGAAGATAACTTGAAAACTCGCTGAAAAACTCCCCTAAAGCCACACAAGGCCCCTCAAACAGCACCACCTCAACCCACTCGCAGTTTGATGAGTACTTCTCATGAAGAAACCTCGACTCCACCTCGGCAAGGGCCTTAGCCAATTCCTGGTTAAAGGGCCCGACGGGCCGATACAGGATGACATTGTCATCAATCACATTAAAACTAATCTTCCCATGGGGCTTAAAATCCTGATTAGTCGCATCATCCGTTGAATAGTGTTTCATTCACTTACCTCCATGTAATAGACTCCGACCTGCAGCCCATAAAGTAGTAATATTTTGATATCCATCATTCAAAACTTGTTTTCATAAAAATATCTACTTGTTCCTTTTAAAAGAACTTGGGTAATTATTGGCCGCTTTTCTATATCACTGCACCATAATTGAAATAGACGTTCCCTAATACAACCCTATCTCAGTAATGAAAAGTCATTAACACCCCCCGAAGAGACTCTTTGACTTTATTGTTTGATTCATTTATAACACGAGCTATAAATTCAATGTCTGTTGGTATGTTGAGCTCTTTCCTAATACTGCAGATAACTCTTGGTGTTAACTCAGACACTCTAAAAAACTCAAATAATGAATCCTTCGCAAAAGCCTTCATTTTAACATCTTGAGCTTGTATCAGCTCATCAATCTCCTTTTTGAAACTACTGACACGCTCACTTTCAAAGTCACAGAATCTTTTTATTGAATCAAATTTATCCTGATTGCTCTCATTTTTAATGCTAATTTCTTCCATCATTTTTATATATGTGTCAATTCTATCACTTGATTTATCTCTTAATCCTGATAATGTATCAATCTGAGACGAGTTACGAATTAACTCTTTTCTTTTTATAATAAGAACTGTGATAACTGTACCAATCTCAGTCATCATATCAGACACACTTTCTATTGATTCTGAGTTGCCAACAATATATAGCTGGGCCAGTTTTGATTCACCTTCAATTAATGACTTACTTATTTCCGAATCGGTCAACCCCAAATTACACATCGCTGTTATAATATTTAACCGCTGAATAATGCATCCAACAAGCTCAATATATGTTTCTTTTTTATATCTCGCTCTCTCTTAATTGAATCAAATTGAATTTGATGAGAGGCCTTTAATTCCTCTAAAGAACTTGAATATAAAGACCTAATTAATTCAACTTCTCTAGTTATACCACCAATATCTTCTTTTGTTGCAAGATTCTTTGCTTTTTCCTTTACATAATTAGGAAAGAAAAACTTCATAATTAAAAATATGGCAACACCACCAACAATCAAACCAAATCCAACCGTATCAAACGAAGATATTATTTCTTTAAAGAGTGCAATTTCCAAAATCAACCTCTGGCACAAGATATATAATGAAAGTGGCTATAAATAAAACTATTTGATGTTATTAGAAAACTAACTGTTAATTCTTTATACACTCCCTCTAAAAATCCTTATAGAACAGCATGCAATTAAAATAAAGATTTATAACTATTTTCGAGTAAGGCCGCTCCAGGCGGCTACTATCCTGATGGCCTTTTCCAGTTCGCTATACCCTTCCCTGGCCATCTTCCCCAGTTCGGTATCCAGCCTCTCGTTCTGTTGCTTCACAACTTCACCCTGCCTTTCACGGCATTCGCATATCTGCCATGCATGGATACATAAATGTCACGAATAACAGGATGTTTGGGAGAGACCTCTGCAGCAGATACCGAGTCTCTTGAGAGACTCGCGACATTGATTTGATGGGCCCCGTTGATTTGCGCTGAGCATTTCAAAAAAGAGCAAAAGGTGAGTCGCAGGGACGCGACGAAAAGACAACCAGTGCATGGACGCACTGTTTGCCTGTACTTTTGCGATTTTGAAATGCGAGGACCAAGCAAATCGCGGGGTGTCCTTGGGAGGCCAGAGGGGATTGGACAAGCAATCCCTTCTGGCCGTTGCAGGTCGGCACCGGCGTCTATGTGCCGCAGGCACAAAACCAGCCCGTCAGGACATCAACCCACAGGGTTGAAAACCAAGCCGACCGCAGGTCATACAAACCCTACCACTGCACCTTCACCTGCTTGATCTCCCGGTCTGTATACGCGGTGACAGAGGCACTACCCGATTTCCCCGAGGTTGAAAGACTGGAAACATAATACTGATATCCCGGCCCTAACTGCTCTTTCGCCAGAAGCTTGGCCCTGCTCGCTGACTCCCCATGAAGAGAGATGGTGGTAATACTCACCATCAGCCCCATCAGGATCACACCCAGAGATAGGCGGACATAGAGCTGCGAACTCTATAGCCAGCCTGAGCAAAAAGCTTAAATGATTCGGTACTCGATAACTGAGTGTGACCCCAGATCAAAACGGCAATGGATACCAAAGAGGCCAACAAAGTCCCAACCACATCCAGTGCGTTCGTTTTTAGCTGCACCAATAGGAGGCTCGGGGGCACAGCTATTGGCATAGTGAGCAACATAATAATGAAGCATGAGGCAAAAAATGCACTCAGCCATCGTACGATGCGAGCAGTTTTAACATTTCCTTTGAGTAAAAAAGCGCCAGCAATAATCGCGAAGATGTTGAAACTCGAGGAGTAGCCGATACTGTTGGTAATGCAGTACACCATGACCCCAAGATCAATGATACCTATGGTAAGAAATACGACGCCGACTCTTCTGAATGGATTATCATCATGTTTCATCGCTTCTTCCTTGACTAGTTAATTAAGGATTCATGGCTCCAACCATGTGTAGCTATACACAGGGCTTCAATCCATAGCTACTCATCAGGCGCATACAAAGCAAAAACCTCAGCCTTAGTTAAGTTCTCGGTTTCGTTTGCAAAGCTGTAGTAGTCTGGCTTCTTGTCTATAAAGTACTGTTTCTCAAAAAGAAGGCCTGCGTTTTTTGGTCCATCGCGATCACCCAATAAGATCGATAGCGATCACTGAATAATATCGATCGCGATCGCTCAATAATATCGATGGCGATCACTTTTGAGTTTTATATTATTGGGTGATCGGCATGAATATTATGCAGTCCCGACCGAAATGTTATTCATTTCAACTCCCGTTTCGCAGGTGTTTTTTTAACCGGCTATGCTCTCTGTTTGACCTCGAGCGGAGAGCCAGCCATGCCAACGGTGCATATCACCATGCGAAAACTCAAAGAGATCCTCAGACTCAAGTACCAAGGCGGCCTGAGTCACCGCCAGATCGCAAGCAGCCTGTCTGTGTCTCCGTCGACTGTGTCCAATTACTGCAAAAGGGCCCAACAGATGGGGCTATGCCAATGGCCTCTGCCTGCTGAGTGGGATGAAGAGCGGCTGCGCCGTGAGTTCCTTGAGACCCGGATCACGGTTCGTCAGACACCTCCTCTGCCGGATTGGGCCGTGGCCCATCAGGAGCTCAGACGCAAAGGGATGACGCTACAACTCCTGTGGGAGGAGTATGCTGAGCGACATCCCAAGAACCACTACAGCTATAACCATTACTGCATGCGTTATCGTGAGTGGCGTAAATGCCAGTCTCCCTCAATGCGTCAGAGCCATAAAGCCGGTGAAAAACTGTTTGTTGATTACTGCGGTCCAACCGTGCCCATCGTGGATCCGAGGACTGGGGAGGAGCGTCGGGCTCAGATCTTTGTCGCTGTGATGGGTGCATCCAGCTACACCTACGCCGATGCAACCTTGAGTCAGGGGCTGGAAGACTGGGTGATGAGCCATAAACGGGCCTTCGAATTTCTGGGGGGAGTACCAGAGATGATCGTTCCGGATAATCTCAAAAGCGGAGTCAGTAGAGCGTGTCGCTACGAGCCAGATCTCAATCCTACCTATCAGCAGCTGGCTGCACACTATGGTGTTGCAGTGCTTCCTGCCCGTCCTTACAAGCCCAAAGATAAAGCCAAGGCTGAGGTGGGCGTGCAGATCGTTGAGCGCTGGATCCTGGCAAAACTGCGCCATGAGACCTTCTTCAGTCTGGCTCAGCTAAACCAGCGGATCGGGGCTCTGCTCACCGAGTTGAACAATCGCCCGTTCAAGAAGCTGCCGGGAAGCCGTAAATCACAGTTTGAATTGCTAGACAAACCGGTGCTCAAATCGCTGCCTCAAAACCCCTATCAGTTCACCCGGGTGAAGGCGGTTCGGGTTCATATCGACTATCACATCGAGCTCGACAAGCACTACTACTCGGTTCCCTATACCCTGCTCAAACGCAAGCTTGAAGCGCATATCTGCGACAACCTGGTACGGATCTATCATGGTGGTCGCTGTGTCGCGACACATCCACGCAGCTATCAGCAGGGAGGGCAAACCACCCACCCCGATCATATGCCGGTCGCACACCAAAAGCAGATGCAATGGACCCCGGGACGCTTTCTGAACTGGGCTCAGGAGATAGGCCCCTCCACGCTTGCGGTGATCAAACAGCTGCTCTACCGAAAGTCCCACCCGGAGCTTGGATATCGGGCCAGCCTTGGGATCCTCAACCTGGAAAAGCGATATGGACGCCCCCGCTTAGAAGCGGCCTGCCAGCGAGCAGACCGAACGGGCGTTTACTATCAGAAAGGGATCCGCTCCATCCTGGAAAAGGGCTGGATGGCCAGCCACTGCCCGAAACTCAGCCGGATCGTCTGGCGGAGCTCACTCACCTCAATATCCGTGGCTCAGGCTACTATCACTAAGGATCAAAGATGACAGAACAACTCAAACAGCAACTTCGGGAGCTGAAACTAAGTGGTATCCGGGATGCCCTGGAAAGGCAACATCAGCAACCCGGGCACTACCAGGAACTCGGGTTCGAAGAGCGACTCAGCCTGCTGCTGGAGCAGGAGCTGACGGATCGGTCTCAGCGGCGGATCGAGCGCCTTATCAAGCAGGCCCGATTCCGGCTGCAGGCAAATCTGGAGCAACTGGATTATCGAAGTGATCGCGGCTTGCATAGAGCCCAGATCCGCTCACTGGCAGAGGGATACTGGCTTAGCCTGGGGCAGACTCTGATCCTGACCGGGGCGACCGGGTGCGGGAAAACCTATCTGGCCTGCGCCCTGGGCCATCACTTCTGTCTGCAGGGACTCGGGGTTCGCTACTTCCGGTTTAAAGAGCTGCTGGAGCAACTGCAGCTGGCTCAGGCTGATGGCAGCTATCGAAAGCTGATGGTTCAGTTGAGAAACACGCCGCTTCTGATCCTCGATGACTGGGGACTGGAGTCGCTGAATGCGCTTCAGCGTAGCGATCTACTGGAGTTAATCGATGCTCGCCATGGTCACGGAGCCACACTGATCGGCAGCCAGCTTCCGCTGGAGCACTGGCACACAATGATCGGTGAATCAACCCATGCGGATGCGATCCTGGATCGTCTGGTTCATGGAGCGATCCGTGTAGAATTATGCGGAGAATCGATGAGAAAAATCACCGCAGAGTTGACGGATGCCGATCACTCAGGGTAAAAAATAACCCAGTCTGTGAGACGGGATGTTGAGGTGATCGACATCATATTATTCGGTGATCGCCATCGCGATAATACGCAAGGCCATCCTTCTCCTGGAAAAATCCCGCCGGGATCATATATTCATTGCTCTGTTTAATTCGATAAAAGAGATGTGTCCCACACGCCTTACAGAACCCCCGCTCTGCCCAAGCGGATGAGTCATAGATAGAAAGATGCTCTTCGCCATCAATTGTCACCTCACTACCACACTCAATGGCTAATGCTGGCCCACCGCTCCATTTGCGGCACATATCACAGTGGCAAGCAGTGACCTTATCACTAATATCATTGGCCGTAATTGTTACAGAGCCACACAGGCACGACGCCTTGCCAAACCTCTTATCAGCCATCTTTTCCTCCATGTTTGCCCTTAACTCCGCAAGCCTATTCCCTGATTCATCCACTCTCAGATCACACAGGCACAGGTAAAAATCTGCTCACCTACGACGCTCTTTTAGCTTCTCGTAGCAGCCTTCACAAATCGCCGTCACCTGTGCAAAGCTTTCAGGCACATCCTTCCAACCACCTTATTCAATGGCAACCGCTTCACACTTGGCGCACCAGGCACTCTTAAAGGGCCACTCGAGATCTGGTGCTTCATCGGACTCATAAAAGCTGAGATTTTCTTCATGCAAAAGATGCTGACAAATGAAAGCTGGTCTACGTAGCCCATGACGAGCACACTCCATTTTAGAGTCTTTATTTAACTCACTCATATCCACCTATGGCACATACAGCCTTAGTCGTTAGAGGTTCTATTGTTTCGAGCCGGATCGCTTTAAGGCTTCTCGCCTTTCGCAGCATTCGCACAATCAATACAGCAGATGTCGAGCTACTGGAATTACACTGTGACTCTCAACACAGGTTTGATGGGCACCGTCGATTTGCGCCGAGCATTTCAAAAAAGAGCAAAAGGTGAGTCGCAGGGAACTGCCGCCATCCTTGGCTCACGTTCCATTGACACAATCCCTGTGCGGCAGAAGCGACGAAAAGACAACCAGTGCATGGACGCACTGTTTGCCTGTACTTTTGCGATTTTGAAATGCGAGGATTAAGCAAATCGTGGGGTGTCCTTGGGAGTCCAGAGGGGATTGGACAAGCAATCCCTTCTGGCCGCTGCCGGTCGGCACCGGCGTCTGTGTGCCGCAGGCACAAACCCAGCCTGTCAGGGCATCAGCTTGCAAAGCTGAAATCCAGCCCGCAGGGCAATCAAAAACCCGCATGCTACCGCCCCGAAGTTACGGCTCCCCTGCGCCTCAAACAGCAGCTTTGAACCGATAGTCTAACAAACCGCACACCGACATTCCCCGGCAAGAGGGTTCGAATGAAGATAACTATGAGCTGAGTCAAAGGAGAGTTCAGGGAAAAGAGAAGTTGTTGAATCTTTATAAGGTATGGCCGGGAGTCAGAAATGAAAAATCGCCCTCAGAGGCTCCGCAAGGAGTTCGTTGGGCGATTTGGCGGGGACTATCAGTCCCCGGAAAATCAACAGATAACGCGATTGTTATGCCGTAGTTTCAACTTTTGCTGCTACTGCGCCACCGATCTCAGCGTTCTTCTCTTTAGCCAGCTCAGCCTGAACCCGGGCTTTTGCTGCAGCCTTCTCTTCAGGAGTACGATAATCCATGAAGGCAATCAGGAAGAAAGGTACGCAGAAGGCAACCAGGATCGCAACCCCGTACACCCACATTGGGTTGAACACAGGGATGGTCAGCAGTGAGGTGAAGGCAAACGCCTTGGTTTTAACACCGCCGTAGGCCGCGCCCAGGATAGCAATCACAACACCACCAGCGAAACAGCCAGGCAGCATGCGTGAGTAAACCTTCTTGAAGCGCAGGTGGATACCGTACAGTGATGGCTCAGAGATACCACCGAACAGACCCGCAGCCAGAGCGCCCAGAGAGATCTGACGCATGGAGGAATCACGCTCACGCCAGGAGAGGAACAGTACGCCGGCAGTTGCACCGAAACATGCGAAGTTCCACACACCCATTGGACCCTGGATGAAGTCGTAGCCAAGAGACTGGATGTTCATCAGCATCAGGGCGTTGAGTGGCCAGTGTAGTCCCAGTGGAACCAGGAATGGATACAGCAGAGGGATCAGAATCGCGAATAGGAAAGGCGCATGATTGTTCATCCACGCCAGGCCAATACCCAGGTTAGTACCCGCCCAAACACCCAGAGGACCAATCAGGAACGCTGTCAGCGGAACCATGATGACCAGGGAGAAGAAAGGAACAAACACCATGTGAACGTTCTGTGGGAAGATACGCTGCAGGCCACGATACACCAGCGCAAGAACAGCAACCATGATCAGCGGTACAAACACTTGGCCTGAGTAGTCATTGAGCTGCATCGGCAGACCGAAGATGTGCGCCATGTAAGAGGTAGTACCCAGCACCTGATCCTTAGTCGCAACCGTAGAAGCCATAGTCATCAGCTTCTGGAAGTCTGGAGTCATCAGGGCGCCCATGATGGCAGCACCAACCCATGGGTCGATCTTAAGCTTCTTCGAAGCATTATAGGCGATCATGATCGGCAGGAAGTAGAACACAGTGTGCCACATGGAGTCGACAAACACCCAGCCCGCAGACTTGTCACCACGGAAATCAACGATGTGCAGGGCATCCAGCATCGCACACAAGGCAATGATCAGCGATGCACCAAGCAGAACCCCCAGAATCGGGCGGAAGGAGTCAGACAGGTACTCGAAGAAGCCATCAACCCATGCAACCTTGCCACGCGGGCCGGAGGAGCGAATGGATGCCTTGATGTCATCATTAGACTGAGCAGAGCTCTCGGCCGAATCATCTTCGCCTGTGGTTCCCTGCATAGATGGCAGTGCTTTAATCTGGTTGTATACAGTCATCACTGCACCACCGATGATGACCTGGTAACGATCACCGGCTTGCGGAACACACCCCATGACCTCAGGAATCGCATCCAGCTTGGCCTTATCAGGTAATGAACCATCCTTCAGTTCAAAACGTAGGCGCGTAGCACAGCACGTCATGAACTTGATATTGCTTGGACCACCCAAGCCATCAATGATGGCCTCAGCAGCAGACACATTACTTTTTTGCACCATTGCAACATACTCCATTTAGGTTTGCGATTTAAGTAATCTGGGGTAATCCCCGGCCCAGCAGAAAGACTCACGCAGGTTCATTTCCTATCCCGCGGTATAACAAGCTGGTGATTAATGATCCCTGTGAAAATATCAGGGGATCTCACTGTATTAGTATTCGAACGACTCAACGATATGAGCGTTAAGGGTTTCGCTGCAAAGCTGGGGCTAAAAGCCGGAACTATCGATAGCTCCCTATCAAAACCAGGAGCATCTGCTCTGGTAGGCTAGCCAGGTTTTAAACAACGCACCATGGGGGTAATCCCCCTAAAAACAACAGCAGCCAAAAGTAGAATTTTCTCGTTACCTCAACCCAGGAGATTTTGCATGAAAAAATTACTATTACACCGCGTTATCGAAAACATGCTCAACTTCTATCCAAAATTTATTGAAGATAAAGTAAGCGGGGGTGAATATAGCTTGAGGTTGTAAACACTGACTAGTGATTTGATCAACTTTGAGACAAATATTAGGAGTGGATCACAAAACAGAAAACATGAGCAAAATCAATAGCTTAATTATAATTACGCCCAGCCTTGAACATTTTAACCCAATCCGCAGACTTTGTTAGTTTCAAAGTGTTTCAAACCCTATCTTTAGAGTAACTTTTAATGTTTGATGAAGCTTTTGGTTACAAAAACCATAACCGCAGTTAACCTGGGTTAAACAGTTATTTAAGGCCTGAATGAATCACAACGAGATGCTATTCCCACATCTTCTCATCATCAATAGTGATGGCAGGAACTACATATTGTACTCATATTAGTCCTCTCACGATAACAGCCCCTGAAACTCATATGACAAAAATAGTCCCTCCACTTTTTCGCCAAAACAGGCAGATTCCCTCAGTCTTCCGAAAGCCATCCCTTTTAGCCCAATCAGAGAGGAGCTAAAGACCCGTGAACAAGCCCTGAGTCGTACAATATAGAGTTGTTGTTTCATTTCGTGGCTGCCGCTCTCAGGCTTCCTGCCTTTCACGGCATTCGCACACTCCGTACTGTCAATATCAAACCGGGGAAGTTTGTCTGGGATGATAAACCCAAGGCGCGAAGTGATTTTTTGATTACTCTTGGTGATACAAGCGTAATGTGCCGTCGGCAGCTAACATCCTCCTGATTATCGCTGCCTCCGTACTTACTTGTATATCGCACCCAGGTAGTAATGCAGCAGAGCGGCAAACCAGCCATCAGCAGGATAAATCATATTCAAGTCGATGCGCGAAGTTGTTGAGTCTGCTGCAGGCACCAGGCAAAGGCCTTGTCCCAGTCATCAAAAAACTCGGTGATAAGTCCGGGAGTGATCTCAAAGCGCCGCTTGATAAGCTGTTTTTGAATCGACAAGGGGCAGATCACCGCCTCAAAACTATGGTGTCGATGCGAGAGCCACACCGCAAGCTCCTCGATCGGCTGCCACATATCCGGAGGCCCCAGTTGCCACTGCCCAAAATCCAGCAAGCTTCCCCAGGGTTGCTCAATAAGCTCACGGCAGAACTCCCGGTAGTCTGCACAAAAATGCTGCGCCATCTCCAGATTCCAGGCACCGATCGGATTGATCAGCAGGATCTCCTGGCGGATCTCCAGGGTAAATGTGCCATGCTCTTTTAAAGTCACTCCGTTAACTCCAGTACGTTTCCCATACATAAGTTTAGCCATTGAGCCCTGGAACTGTCGGCAGCTTATGCCATCCCTGGCGACCTCTGTACTCCAGCATCCATGCTCATCGCACTTCTCTGATCCGCAATGCTACTCAGATTGAAAGCCCGCCGCAGCGAACTATGCTCAAGCAAAGAGCATTTTTTCAGCCCAAGGTATCGCTATGAGATGGATCCTATTGTTGACCGTGCTATTCACCACCACAGCCGCTACCTCACCAAAATCACCATTTATCAGCGACATCAAGCAGCAGATGGAGGCAGATTACCTGGCTTTGGATCAAAAGGTCGCAAGCTGCCTGGAGCAAAAAGCGCAAAACTCGCTCACATCAATCCTGGATCCCTGGTTTAACCAGC
Source organism: Dongshaea marina (assembly GCF_003072645.1). NCBI lineage: Bacteria > Pseudomonadati > Pseudomonadota > Gammaproteobacteria > Aeromonadales > Aeromonadaceae > Dongshaea > Dongshaea marina. The sequence goes on along the minus strand of NZ_CP028897.1, from coordinate 1,326,965 downwards.
TAAGTAAACTTCAGATGACCGCTGTGGTTTTGGTCATGGATCAACTCGCGATGAACGCCTGTTTTCACCAGCAAGAGCTGGACTATACCAGTAGCATGCTCAATTACACGGCCGCCAGCGATGACAGAAGTTACCTCGATGAGTGGCTCACTTTCAAAAAGTCCCTGATGACAAACAAAATTGCCCGGGGGGCTCAGGGGATCTCACTGCAAAAAATCAAGCTTCTCGCGCAAAGCCAGAGTCTTTCCACGCCCTTTAACCCGGATCCACTGCTGCTTGCTATCAAGCGAGGCGAGTATTCACCCTCAACCGCGGACTAATACCAATCCCAATAGTTAGGTGATCAGGATGTGACTGCACTGATTTGGATAATCTGTGAGTGATTTAGCCCGTTGTCAGCATGGATTCTGGCATCGAGCATACATGGATGTACTTGCTGCGTGGCTCAAATGACTCATGGATTATCAGCAAGCCGATCACATTTCTTTCATGAATGGTATAAAAACAGCTTTTGATGGGTGGCTTATACTCTTTTATATCAATACGATATGAGATTGTTTCATGCTCCGAATATTAAGTTTGATTGGGATTAGTATTGGACTCCTTGCACTCTTACCCGGAGCATTCGCCGACGATAAACTGATCCGGGTCTGCGACGATGCGGCCGAGTGGCCTCCCTACGCCTTCTATGAGCCGGTCAAAGAGGGAACCACCAATCGCCTGATCAGCGGTGCCTCGGTAACGGCGCTCAAGGATATTCTTGAACAGGCAGGCTACCGGATGCAGATCCGTCTGCTCCCCTGGAAACGCTGCATGAAAGAGGTCGAGTTGTTTGGCACCAGTGGTCAATTTGAGATGCTGGCAAACGGTAGTGCCAACCCACATCGGCATAACGTCTTTGTTGCTACCGAGGCATTTTATACGACCCGCCCTGGCTACTTCTATGATGGCGAACGCTATCCCCAGGGGATCCAGATCAGCAGTATCGAGGATCTCAATCGCTACACCATCTGTGGCGTCGCAGGCTATAACTACGCTCATTTCTACCAGGCAGGCTTGAAAAAACGCCTGGATACCGGAGCTCACACCACCCACCAGGCCCTGCTCAAGATGATGTCACGTCGTTGTGAGCTGGTGCTTTCGCAGATTGAGCCCGTTGTCGGCTCCGAATCCCTGGGACGTTTTAAGCTACCCAAGGCCATTAAATACCGGGCACTGCCGGTTCCCCAGCATAACTTTCACATGTGGGTCTCCCGCCAGTCACCCCGGGCGCAAAAACTGGTAGAGATCATCAATCAGGGGCTAAAGAGGCTGCGCCAGGAATGCAAATATGAAGGCTACTATACCCGCTACCTTCCAAAAGGCTCAGGTCTGGAGCCCGTCAAGCAGTGTAAATAGTCGTTCAGCCAAACGAGCCCCTGGCCCTCTTCCAGGCGATCGCCAGCTTCTCATGCTGCTGAATGAAGTCATGCTTATGGTCGCAATAGCGCTCGATGTCGTTCTCACATAGTGCTGCACCCTCGAGTTTCAGCGCCTGATACTGCTCTCTTACCTCGGAAAACCGGGCCAGATAATCGCGAAACGCCAGGTGTCGCTCAATATTAGGATCATTGCGCACAAAAGCGTGCAGGTGATGGGTTCTGTTGGGATCACCCTTTTGAAAAAAGCGTCGCCCGGTGATCCCAAACTCCCCCCTGGAGTGATAACCAAGGCTTTCGAGCCTGGGCGTATCTGCATCGAGCTTTTCAAGGCTGGCTACTTCGAGCAGCATATCAATGACAGGTTTTGCCGATAATCCTGCAACCGATGTGCTGCCAATATGATGGACAGCAAGCAGATTGTCACTCCCAAGCACCTGTCTGAGCTGCTGACGCTCTTCCCTAAAAACCCTTGACCAGCCCTCGTCAAACGCAACTACTTCTATCACTCTGTCTGACATGGCACCTCCTGCATCAGGGAACTGACAAAAAAGAGGCACGCAGAGCGTGCCTCTTTGTCACAATTTAAAATCGATTAACCGACTTTCTGGCTGTCATAGGCTCGCAAACCATCAAGATTCTCATCGAGCTGCTCCTCACTCAGGGGTTGACGCTGTGCATCCATCAACACCCCGCCAAGCTCACCGGCTAAGCGATCGGCAGCAGAGCTCATCAACTTATACACCCTTTCCCCATAGCCCTGCCTGGGAAGCTGCATAAAAAGAGAGATCCCGGGAGTCGAGAACTGCTCCATCTTCTCCGGCCGAAAAGTTCCTGGGTTGACCATATTGGCCAGGCTAAACAGAACCTGTCCCTTACCCGCACTATCTTCGTGGCGATGAAAGATCTCCATCTCACCATATTTAAAACCGAGCCGGGTCAGAGATGGCAGGAGCTTCGCCCCCTCAAGCTCTCGGTTATCCAGGGCCATCACATTGATCACATAGATATCCTGCCAGCTTTTCACCGAAGGTGCTGGCTCCTCCCCACTGGGTCGGGTCTCCACTTGGGCTTGCGTTACAGCCTCAGGTTCGGCCTGACTCTCCTCTTCATCCGCCACCTGGAGTGCAGGCTCCGTGGCCACAACCGGCTCAGAGAGTTTAGTCTCAACCTCCATGGCAGGAGGCGTAACCTCTTTCGCTAACTCCCCCTGGGGAGCTGTAACAGGCCCTAGCTGTGGCTCTTTACGTAAACCAGGCTCAGCCTCTGGCTGGTCGCGCCCGACGACCCGCACCTCGCCGATACCATCGGCATCAAATTGAGGCTCCGAGTCCAGTGCGGGCTCTGAGCCAGATTCCGGGCGTGTTTCGGGCATCTTGCGCAAGGGCTTCTCTTTGAGTGGACGGTATTTTCCTTTTTTACTTTTCCACAAACCATGCGCCATGATAGCCACGATCACCACAATTCCAACGATAATTAAAACGATTCGCAAATCCTGCATCACTGCATCTCTTACCGGTTAAGATTCAATCAGGGAAACCGCTTCCCTGATATCCACTGAGACCACCCGAGAAACTCCTGGTTCCTGCATCGTGACTCCTGTGAGCTGATCAGCCATCTCCATCGAGACTTTATTGTGACTGATACAGATAAACTGTACTGCTTCCGACATCTCTTTGACAAGTGTGCAGAAGCGCCCGACATTGACTTCATCCAGCGGTGCGTCCACCTCATCGAGCATACAAAATGGTGCCGGGTTGAGGCGAAAGATAGCAAACACCAGCGCCAGGGCGGTCAAAGCCTTCTCTCCTCCCGAAAGCAAGGCGATACTGGAGTTCTTCTTGCCTGGAGGCTGAGCCATGATCTGCACCCCCGACTGCAGCAGATCGTCAGAAGTGAGTTCGAGCCAGGCTTTTCCTCCACCAAAGACCTTGGGGAAAAGCCCCTGCAGATCGGCATTGACCGCCTCATAGGTTTCCCTGAAGCGTGCCCGGGTTTCCCGATCGATGCGACGAATCGCGCCCTCAAGAGTCTCCAGCGCCTGCTGCAGATCCTGCATCTGCTGCTCCATATAGTTCCAGCGCTCGCGCTCTGTCTCATACTCCTCCAGGGCACTGAGGTTAACCGCCCCAGCAACTCAAGCTGGGTGGCTATCTGTTTAAGCTCTTTTTGCAGCCCTCCGATTGAGCGCTTCTCCAGAGCCTGTCTCGCCTCATCATCTAACTCAAATTGCTGCTCCCTGAGCTGCTGCTCCAGAAGCTCCAGCTGGGTCAGGAGCTTCTGGGCCTGCAGCTGCTTGTCAATGAGTTGTTGTTGCCCCTGATTTAGCTCCTTTTGCACTCTCTTTTGCTGCTCACTCAGGGTACTGACCTTCTCATCCAGCCCCTTCACCTCAGTGGCGAGTTTCTGTTGCTCCTGCTCCTGTTCAAGCTGCAGGTCAAATAGCTCTTTGAGACGTACCTCACTCACCAGAGGTTCGCTGCTCTCAGCTCGCTGGCTCAAAGCCTCCATACTGGCGATGAGTTCAGCCCTGTCCTGAGAGTATCTCTCCTGCAGGCTATTGAGGCGCTGCTCTGCTCCCCTGGCCTCGGATAGAGCAAGCTGTTGCTGCTCGCGTTGCTGCTGCAACTCACTGACCTGCTTAAGCTGCTGCTGATGATCGCTGCGAGCCAGATTCAGCTTAGCTTCTGCCTGTTCAAGAGCCTGCTGAGCCTTAAGCCTCTCATCATCAAACTGCTCACCCTTTTGCGCACTTTCAGCCAGCTGCTGCCGCTCATTTTGGGTCTCCAGGGCCAATTGATCAAGCTCATGGGTGAGCGCTTCCAGACGATCCTGAGTATGCTGACGACGTCCCTGGATCTCTCGCCAGCTTAACTCAGCCTCACGGACCTCGCCCTGAATGCGGCCAAGCTCGCTCTCCAGAGTCTGGTGCTCCTCCTCACTGAGTCTTAACGCCTGATAACCATCCTCAAGTTGTTTGCGCTGCTGTGTCTGCTGCTCAGCATTTTCCGCAAGGTTTGCTTCAAGCTCTCTGAGCTCTTCAAACCATAACAGAGCCGAATCCCCGGAGTCCGGCTCACTGAGATCGGCCCAGTTCTGACCAAACCAGTGGCCTTCAGCGGTGATCACCGACTCCCCCGCCCCGAGAAGCCCAAGCTTATGCTGCGCCTCGTCACGAGAATCGACGCAATAGATCTGGTTCAGGAAACCCGGAATCACTTCAGCCGATAGTTTCTGCGCCAGACTCCCCTCTCGAGGGGGCTGAGTATCTGCGAGCAGATAGCGCCCTGGATGCTCGGCTACCGAGTCGACACAGGCCGCCGATAACCACTGGCCCATCACCTTCTGTAGGGCCGGTAACCACTCAGGCTCCATATTCAGGGAGTCACTCAGGGAGCTCGCCGTGATCCCCTGCCGGGCAAGCTCTTCGAATAGCTCACTCTTAGGCCCCTCAACCAACGGTGCCAGCGCCTCTTTCCGGGAGCGCAGGGCTACCTCCCGAGATTGCAGCTCACTGAGCTTTTGTTCATCCGAGGCGATCTGTGGCTGACCTGCCATCAGTTGCTGATGGGCCGCCTCAAGCTTCCCCTGCTGCTGAGAAAGCCGCTGCTTTGCCAGCAACAGGGGCTCCTCGGTCTGCCTGGCATCCTCAGTAAGCTGCTTCTTTAGCCTTGACTGCTCCTCTTTGAGTTGGGGCTGTCGCTGCAGGGACTTATCCAGCAGAGCCTGCAAAGCCTGGGTTTGCTGCTGCCACTGCTGACGCTGATGATGCAGCTGTTGCAGAGCGCTTTCACTGCGGTAGAAGCTCTCCCGGGCCTGCTGCAACTGCTGCTCCTTGGCCTGAGCGCCGGACTTTGAACACTCCAGGGCTTGATTTTGCTGCTCAAGGTCGCTTTCGAGCTGCTGACTCAACCGCTGCTGAACAGCAAGTTGCTCTGCCTGCTGAGCCAGCTCCTGCTCTAGCTCCCGCTGGCGCTGGCTCAGGCGTTGCTGCTGCTCCTCGCGCTCTTTGGCCATCGCTTGCTGATGCTTGCGCTGTTGCTCGAGCCGGGTGAGCTCCTGTCCGGTCAGGTAAAACTGCTGCTGCAGATAGCTCTGCTGCTCTGCAAGCTCACCACGCCGGGCCAGGAGCTGCTGTTTGTCACGCTCAAACCGGGTCAGGCCTGCCTGCTGCTGCTCCTGAGCCAGGCTAAGTTTATCCACCTCAGATTTTGCCCTGGATGCCTTCACCTCTGCCTGGCAATACTCAAGCCCCAGCAGCTCTCCCTGCAAGGTGCGCTGCCTAGACTTGAGATCCCGGTACTGCTGTGCCGCTTCGGCCTGCTGCCGCAGTTTTTGCAACCGCTCCCCCAGTTGCAGGCGAAGATCTCCCAGCCGCTCCAGATTCTCCCGGGTATGGCTAATTCGTGATTCGGTCTCTTTACGCCGCTCCTTGTAGCGAGAGATCCCGGCCGCCTCTTCGAGAAACACCCTGAGCTCCTCGGGACGCGATTCAATCAGCCTTGAGATCATCCCCTGCTCAATGATGGAGTAGCTGCGTGGGCCCAGGCCGGTGCCACTGAATAGATCCACCACATCCCGTCGCCGACAACGGGTCTGGTTGATAAAATACTGATTCTTGCCATCCCGATTCACCTCGCGGCGCACCGCGATCTCCTGGTACTTGGCAAAGGCTCCCTGGATCCGTCCCAGGCTGTTATCAAATACCAGCTCCACCACCGCCTTGGAGTTGGGGGCGCGCCGGGTCGAGCCATTAAAAATCACATCTGTCATCGCTCCCCCGCGCAGCTGGCGAGCCGTACTCTCCCCCAACACCCAGCGTACCGCGTCAATCACATTGGATTTACCACAGCCATTGGGGCCGACAATGGCGGTGACCGCTGCCGGAAAGGGGATTTTAGTCGGCTCGACAAAGGATTTGAATCCAGCCAGTTTGATCAGTTTCAGACGCATTAAGCTTCGGGGTTCACAATAAATAAAGGCCGCGACTTTACCAGATGCGCAGCAAGTTTGTAATATCTGCCTTCAGCCCTAGGTTAAGGATAAAACAACCCATGCGTCAATCTACCTCTATGGTCAATGATTCAGTCAGCGGAGCTGAGTACCTGCTGCGCGGTTTTTCTCTGGTGCGAAAGCCCGGGATCCGCCGCTTTGTGCTGATCCCACTGCTGGTCAACCTGCTGCTGTTTATCGGTGCCTTTTACTGGCTGTTCCTCCAGTTTGAGGGACTGCTGCAATGGATTGACAGCTTCCTTCCCAGCTGGCTCACCTGGCTCAATTACCTGCTGATCCCGCTGGCGGTGATCACTATCCTGGTGGTGTTCTCTTTTATCTTCAGTGCGGTCGCCAACTGGATTGCCGCCCCCTTCAACGGCCTGCTGGCCGAACGGGTCGAACTGATGCTCACCGGCCAGCCGACCCCGGATGCATCGATCGCCGAATTGATAGCCGAAGTGCCCCGCACCCTCAAGCGGGAATGGAAGAAGCTCCTCTACTATCTGCCGCGCCTGCTGGGCTGCCTGATCCTCTCCTTCATCCCACTGCTGGGACAGACCCTGGGACCGGTGGTGTGGTTTGTGTTTAACGCCTGGATGATGGCGATCCAGTACTGTGACTACCCCTTTGATAATCACAAGGTGGACTTCCCGGATATGCGCGAGGCCCTGGCCCGCCGTAAAGGTAAATGCCTGAGCTTCGGGGCCCTGACCATGCTGCTCTCGGCAATCCCTGTTCTAAATCTCTTTATCATGCCGGTCGCCGTCTGTGGTGCCACCGCCATGTGGGTCGAACAGTATCGCAATAGCCTTGTACCAATCGAGGCTAAATAATCAAAAATTTGTGCTGGCCGCTCTCTTGGTTATCATCTGTTCAGAGTTTGAACACCACGGCCAAAGTAGTAAGACCTGGCTCAAATCACTCGAGGTTGAACCAGATGGGTAAGTCTGAGTCTTACCCATCACAACCCCGGATAAACGGCAGGGTCTAATGCTGATTTATCACCACAATTGGGCTACCATGGCGCCGTCCAAAAGAAGGAATCGCAGATGAAACAACAGTTAATGGGTGTGCGCAAAGCAGTTCTGCCCGTTGCCGGCCTGGGAACCCGCATGCTTCCCGCCACCAAGGCGATCCCCAAGGAGATGCTGCCGATCGTTGACAAGCCTCTGATCCAGTACGTGGTGAACGAGGCGATCGCCGCTGGCATCAAGGAGATCGTTCTGGTCACTCACTCCAGTAAAAACTCCATCGAAAATCACTTCGATAAGAGCTTTGAGCTGGAAACCACCCTGGAGCGCCGGGTCAAGCGTCAGCTCCTCGACGAAGTGCGCTCCATCTGCCCCAAGGATGTAACCATCATGCATGTGCGCCAGGGGGAAGCCAAAGGACTTGGCCACGCCATTCTGTGTGCCCGCCCCCTGGTGGGAGATAACCCCTTCGCTGTTTTGCTGCCGGATGTACTGATTGATGACGCCTCCTGCGATCTTGAGCAGGATAACCTGGCCCAGATGATCCAAACGTTTAACCAAGACAGCAGCTCACAGATCATGGTAGAGCCGGTGCCCGAAGACGAGGTGGAAAAATATGGTATTGCCGATATCAATGGCAGTGTGATCACCGCCGGAGAATCCGCCCCAATCCGCACCATTGTTGAGAAACCTAAACGCGAAGAGGCCCCCTCCAACCTGGCGGTGGTGGGTCGCTATGTGCTCTCAGCCAATATCTGGCCACTGCTGGCAAAAACTCCCCCGGGGGCCGGCGATGAGATCCAGCTCACCGACGCCATCGCAGCCCTGCTGGAGCAGGAGCGGGTCTGTGCCTACTACATGAAGGGCAAGAGTCACGACTGCGGCTCCAAGCTTGGCTATCTCAAGGCCAACACCGAATACGCCCTACGGCATAATGAGATTGCGGACGAGTACCGGGACTACCTACTGCACCTGTGCCGCGAACTGACCACACAGAGCACGGCCGACTAAAGCTTGCGGGTGCCTTGCATCTTGGATGATGGCACCCGATAATACCCTCTCTTTATCCCTGACGCTCCGGCCTATGACCCCAGCAGAATACCAAGCCCTCGATGATCCAACTCTGCCACATGCGGCGCGCACCCTCTATTGCATGCAGCTGCGTCGCCATGCCGATGGCTCTGGCCGGGTCGGCCCCATCCTCTATCCGGAAATCGGTAAGGCGCTGGCGGTTCGTGAGAAAAACTCCCAGGAATTTAGCTTTCAGATCAATGCCTCCCAGCTCACCGAGCTATTTGAGCAGCTGATGAGCAGCGGGCTATTGATCCTGGCCGGAGAGTCCCCCGTCGAGCACTACCATGGGGCGAGCTTTGAGCTTCCCCTGCTGCGCCAAAGCCCACAGTCACCCGTGCCCCAGCAGCAGTTTGCCATCCACCTGGAGTGGCGTCCCGATAGTGGCTTCGCAACCCTGGCTAAACTCTGTGGTCTGAGCGATCCAAACTTTGCTGAGGAGGAACTGGGTGAATTTATCGCATTCTGGCTGGGAAGACCCGACGTCTTCAAGAATCAGCATCAGTGGATGATTCAGTTTATTCGCTCTTTGAAAAATAATCGCTATGTTCGAAGATCGCCCACGGCACCACAGCCTGGTTATCAAAAGAGTCTCAAGCCATCGCCCCCTAAGCCCGCCAAAGATAATACCCGGGCCAAAGAGATGATCGCGGCAGCCCAACAATTTAATCCAAGAGCTGATGATGAAGAAAGCTAACCCCCATCAATCAAACCTACCTGAGCATGAGGCAACCGATATGCCGGTCAATAAGCTGCTCAACCGGATCCAGCGCCTGCAGCAGCAGACAGGCGGCCGGATGGCTGATTATGAAGAGCTTCGCCAGCAATATGAGCAGCAGGCAAACCAGGATGTGAAACGCCTGCAACATGAAGCCTGCCAGCACCGCACTCAATCACTGCTCAATCAGGCGGATATCAATACCCACTGGCGCTTCGATGCCATTGATATGACTGATCCAAGCATGCTTGAGCCCCTGCAGATCGCCTACGCCTTTATCAACGGGTTTGAGCTGTGGGAGAAGCAGGGGGGCGCTGTGTCCTGATCCATGGGGATTACGGAACCGGAAAATCAACCCTGGCCGGTGCGATCGCCCATGAACTGATTGAAAACCATCAACGTTCGGTGATCTTTCAGCAGTGGGAGTCGATCATTAACCGCTTGTTCTTCGGGCTCATCGAAGACCCAACAGAGCGCAATCGCTATCGTAAAGCCCTGGAGCAGGTGGATCTGCTGATCCTCGATGAGATCGCTGCCAACCGCTCCCGCCTCAATGAAAGTCAGGCAAACTTTCTTGGGCACCTGCTGCGCCGTCGCAACAACCTGGGCAAGAGCGTTATACTGATCACCAATCATCACCCGGACTCTCTGCATCAGGCCGTCGGGGATTTTTGCTACGAAGCGATCAAGGGCTTTACCCCGGTATGCATCCCGATGCACGGCTGCAGTCGCCGCCCGGATATCGGTTAACCTCAACACTTGAATCCTGCTAGGATGGTATTTTGCCCCCCAGCAGGAGATCAAGATGGATTCACAACTCAGCCCCGGCGCCCGGCAACTAATCTGCCGCTCCCACTACATTGATGGCCGCTGGCTCGACTCCCCTGACACCCTGACAATCTATAACCCGGCCACAGGTGCCCCTCTTGCCTCAATCGCTGCCGCCGGCGCCAGAGAAGCGGAACTTGCGATCACCGCCGCCCACCGTTCCCTGAGTGCCTGGCAAAGAATGACCATGTATCAACGTGGCACCCGATTAAGGGACTGGGCAGAAGAGATCAAGAGCCACCGCGAGGCTCTGGCTGAATTAATGGTGTTCGAACAGGGGAAACCTCTTAACGAGGCTCTGGGAGAAGTGGACTATGGCCTCTCCTATCTTGAGTGGTTTATTGAAGAGGGCAAACGCAGCTATGGACGGCTCATCCCCTCAGCAGATCCCCATCAGCAGCTACAGGTAATATCTCAGGGAATCGGCGTCTGCGCCGCGATCACTCCCTGGAACTTTCCGATGGCGATGATCGTCCGCAAGGCTGCCCCCGCCCTGATAGCGGGCTGCTCCCTGGTGGTAAAACCCTCCGAAGAGACCCCCCTGACGGCGCTAGCCCTTGCCAGGCTCGCCGAGCAAGCCAAGCTTCCTGCCGGGCTCCTCAATATCCTGTGTGGCGATCCCGTCAGCATAGGGGAGACCCTGACCACAGACCCCAGGGTCCGAAAGCTGAGCTTCACCGGTTCTACCCGGGTGGGAAAACTACTGGCGGCCCAGAGTGCTCCCAGCCTCAAGCGGCTCTCACTCGAACTCGGAGGCAATGCCCCCTTCATCGTATTTGAAGATGCGGATCTCAGTGCCGCGCTCCAGGGATTGATGGTCAGCAAGTTTCGAAATTCAGGTCAGACCTGCGTCTGTGCCAACCGTATCTACCTGCAGCGCTCCATCGCCTCTGAATTTATTAAACAACTCGAAGAAAAGCTTGGCTCTCTCACCCCCGGCTTTGGGATGAAGACTGAATCGAATCAGGGTCCACTGATTAACCAGGCCGCCATCGATAAGGTAGAGCAACTCATTGAGGATGCATTGACAAAAGGCGCTCGTTGCCTGACCGGCGGCCACAGGCTCGAGGGTTCCGGAAACTTCTTTGAACCTACGGTGCTACTCGATATCGATGAAAGCATGGATATCTGTCATCAGGAGATCTTCGGCCCTGTAGTGGCCATTCAGCAGTTTGATGATGAGGCTGAGGTCATCCGGCGAGCCAATGATACCCCCTATGGGCTTGCCAGCTACTGTTTTACCCAGAACCTGGCACGCGCCAAGCGCCTCTCGCTGCAACTTGAGTCCGGGATTGTCAGCATCAATTCGGGACTATTCTCTGCGGCTCAGGCCCCCTTTGGCGGACTCAAGGAGTCTGGTTATGGCAAGGAGGGAGGCACCGAGGGGCTCAATGACTACCTAGATCACAAGTACATCGCCCTGCATGACTGATAAAAAAAAGCCCATTCCTGACTCGCAGGATGGGCTGCTCCAAAGGTGCTACGGAATTGCGACTAACCGTCGCTTTTAGGGGGTTGCCATCTCGGCGCGATCATTCTAACAAAGCCATCCCCCGGCATCGGCAGTAAACTACCAGTTTGCGATCCGGCTCAAAAAAATAGCGCAAGGCTGCTCGCAAAATCAGCAATGACTCCCCTTCTCTCAACTAGCCAGCTCCTATGCTCCTGCTGCTATATCTGCTGAGCTGTGTGGAATCTTTGTAAAACAGCAAGTTATGCACGATTGATCACAGTACATTCAGCTAATGGCAAATTTACCCTCTTGCGCCTATCCGGTATGCTTTGGAAACAAAATCCGACAAGATGTCATTATAAGCAGGGACAGCATGACAATAATTGAGATCCGCCAACTTGATATTACGACCCTTGCCGTCGATGCCATTGTCAATGCCGCCAATACCAGCCTGCTCGGTGGTGGCGGTGTTGATGGAGCGATTCACCGTGCCGCGGGCCCCCAGCTATTAAAGGAGTGTCAATCTCTCGGGGGATGCCGGCCGGGAGAAGCAAAACTAACGGGGGCTATCGGTTACCAGCCAGGTATGTGATCCATACCGTTGGGCCGATTTGGCAGGGCGATACTCACCAGGAAGCAGAGATCCTGAGCCGCTGCTATCGCAACGCTATGGCTCTGGCTGAACAGCATCAGCTGCGCACGCTCGCCTTCCCGGCGATTAGTTGTGGTATCTATGGTTTCCCAATCCCCCAGGCCTGCCATATCGCCCTGACAACGCTCAGGCAGCAGCTAAGCAATACTCAGATAGAGCGGGTGATCTTTGCCTGCCTGGATCCCGGGTGCTTGAAGCACTCAATAAAGAGCTTGAAACCAGTTAAATGACCTGGTTATCCCGGAACAACCTATACTGCTACCCAGGCTCATTTCATGGAGGAGAAACAGATGCAAGCCCTCACTTTTGATCCGAACCGCGATCGATTTACCCTAAAAAAGCAGCCTCTTCCCACGCCTGGGCCCACAGAGGTCCAGTTAAAAGTGGTGGCCTGTGGGTTAAACCCGGTGGATAGCAAAATCCGTGAGTGGAAGTCTCTGGCCCCCGACATGGATGATAACTGGGTCCCCGGGCTGGATGTCTCAGGAGTGATCACTGAGCTTGGAGAGGAAGTCGAACAGTGGAAGGTTGGTGATCGGATCCTCTATCATGGCGATATGTTAAAACCCCATGGTGGTTTCAGTGAGTATGCAGTGCACAACGCCCAAACCCTACTTCCCCACCCCAACATAGATCCCATCAAGGCTGCTGCGACCCCCTGTGCGGGATGGACCGCCTGGCGGGCACTCATGGATAAACTAAAGATCGATGCCTGCGACAGCTTACTAATCGCCGGAGGCTCAGGGGGGTAGGAAGCTTCGCCCTACAGCTAGCCAGGCTGCAGGGGGTCCGAACTGTTATCGCCAGCTGCAGTGAAAAAAACCGCGATCATGTATTAAGCCTCGGCGCCACACACACCATAGATTATCACACCCAGGATCTGGTTCAGGAGGTGATGCAGCTCACCGAGCAGCAGGGGGTGACCAAGGGTATTGATGCGGTGGGCGGCGACAATGATATTCTGGTTGCCAACAGCCTGGCCTATGAGGGAGCCATGGTCGAATTGGTGCAGCTGGTACGTCCGGAGCGCTATCGCGATAGCTTCCTGCGGGGACTGACTTTTCATCAGCTCAGTCTGGGCTCGGGACACCGCCATGGTCCCGAGTCCGCCTCAGCCATGATCCATGCCGGCGCCGCCTTTAATCAGCAACTAGAGCAGGGAAAGATCCAGGTCCCCCTAAGCCAGGTGATCTCGATTGAAGAGGTCGCCGATGCTCTGGAGAGCCTCCGCCGTCAGCGAACCGTCGGGAAAATTGTGATGCATAATGCTCCCTGACCACAAGACAGGACATGAAGAGCTGGAGGCACTTTGGCCCACAGCCTTGATAAAAGACATATTGCCCCCATATTCCTAACAAACAACTACCTAAACAGGACAGTCATGATTGTCGATATTAGTGCCGAAAACTTTCAGCAAAGCCTAATCGAAGCTTCTCGCGAAAAAATTGTCGCCATCTACTTCTATGCTGATCAGATCCCAGAGTGTCAGACCATGGGACCAACCCTTGAGCAGCAGATCGGTCAGGATAACCCTATGTTGGATCTGGCCCGGGTGAATGTCGCCGATCCCCAACTTCAATCTCTGGCCGTCCAGTTGGGATTGCAGAGCGTGCCCGCCATTGTCCTGTTTAAAGATGGCCGTCCCCTGGATGCGTTGATGGGCCCTCAGGACGAAGCCGGGATCAAGGAGTTTCTGAGCAAGCATCAACCGGCACCGGAAGATCTGCTGTTAATTGAAGCAAAGCAGCAACTTGCCGAGCAAGCCACCGCTCAGGCCTATAAGACTCTGCATCAGGCCTATGGACTGGCAGCTGAGCGCTCTGACATTAAGCTATTACTGACCCAGGCCTGTCTGGAACTGGCTAAAATTGAAGAGGCCGAAGCCCTGCTGGCCACGATCCCCATGGTCGATCAGGACTCTCAGTATCAATCCCTGCAGGCACAACTGGATCTGGCTAAAAAAGCCGCAGACACCCCTGAGATCCGGGCCCTGGAAGAGAAGCTCGCCTCTGAGCCGGATGATTTTGCGCTCAAGCAGGAGCTGGCGATTCAATATAGCCAGGCCGGTCGTAAACCTGAGGCCCTGGAGCTACTGTTCTCTATTTTGCAAAAAGAGATGGGATTTGGCGATGCGCGTAAGCATTTCCTGGATATCCTGGCCACCATGGAGGCCGATCCTGTGGCTTCAGCCTACCGGCGCAAGATCTATAGCCTGATGTACTAGCTAGCCTGTCTACCCGCAGCTCCTGCTGCGGGTCTATCCTGCCAATTTTTTGATCCCAAGCATATCTGCTCACTCTTACTCTTGAGTCTGGATCTCACATCACATAGAGTCACAATCCATCGATACTTCACCGACGGACTCTCATGTTTCAACGCTATATAAAGCTGCTCTGTACCTCACTGCTCCTCATCTCCCCCCTGACTCAGGCAAGCCCGACGCCTCAGGTTTTAGATAACTCAGCCACCATGCAGTGGCTTTACCAGGACAAGGGAGTCATCATCGATGTTCGCGACTCCAACCTGTACAACGGCTGGCCCGCCCCCGGGGAGCTTCGCGGCGGCCACCTGCCGGGAGCTGAAAACCTCCCCCTGAGCTGGCTTAAAGAGGACACGGATGAGCTTGCTAAACGCCTGGCATCCAGCAATATCAAACCGGGAAGCCCCCTGCTTATCTATGGCTCAACACCAGCCCAGTCCCGTGAGGCAGTGAAACTCCTTCATCAACAGGGCTTTCCGATTAAGCAGCTACATATCTACCGAGATCCCTTTTCGGTCTGGGCCGAGACCCCCTCCCTGCCCCTGACTCACCTTGCCAACTATCAGGCCCTGGTCTCAGCCGCCTGGTTACACCGGGAGCTGAAAAAGCCAGCCGAACAGCGACCCCTTATTGTGGAAGCATCCTATGGCAAAGGCCTTAAATATCTGCTGGCACATATTCCAGGAGCGATTCATCTGAACACAGACAGTGTGGAGAGTGGGCCTGAGTGGAATCTGCTTCCCCCACAAAAGCTCGCAGAAAATATGGCCAAGGCAGGCCTAAGCCGCGACCGTACCATAGTGCTCTACGGTCAACCGGTTGAAGCGGCAGCCCGGGTGCTATTTGCCCTGCACTATATTGGCGCCAAAGATGTACGGCTGCTCAACGGCGGACTGAAGGCCTGGGAGGCTGCCGGCTTCGCGACAGATATCGGTGCCGTAGAGCCAAATCCCGTCACCAGCTTTGGGAAGATTACCCTCAAACACCAGAGCTATATCACCCTCGATGAGCTCAAGAAATTGCAGCGAGATCCCGGGAATATGCGCCTGGTTTCGGTTCGATCCTGGCCCGAATACCTGGGTGAGATCAGTGGCTATAGCTATATCAAGGGCAAGGGGCATATTCCAGGTGCAATTTGGGGACACTCAGGCACCAATAAGGATAATGTGGTCGACTTTCTAAATCCGGATGGAACCCTTCGCACCGATAGCTTTATCCACAGAGCCTGGTCCAGAGCTGGTCTCACTCCGGATAAGCATTTGATCTTTTACTGTGGTACCGGCTGGCGGGCAAGCCTCACCTGGTTCTATGCCAACCTCATCGGTTACCCTGAAGAAAGCGTCTACGATGGCGGCTGGCTCCAGTGGAGCCGGGATAAGACAAACAGGATCGCTCTGGGAGCCCTTCCCGGTTAAGACAGCGAACCCGCTCTTCCCTGAGAAGAGCGGGTGATTTACTCTTATCTAATCAAGGCTCAGAGGAGTAAAGTACTCTCGCTTGGGCCAGACATTGATCACCGCCTTGATCAGAGTCGCCAGTGGAATCGCAAAAAAGACCCCCCAAAAACCCCACAAGCCCCCGAAAAGCAGCACAGCCATGATAATGATCACCGGATGCAGATTGACCGCCTCGGAGAACAGGATCGGCACCAGCAGGTTACCATCAAGCCCCTGCACCACCAGGTAAGCGAGCATCATATAGAAAAAGTGTGGTGTCAGTCCCCACTGGAAGAGCCCCACCAAAGCAACCGGAATGGTGACAGCCACCGCCCCCACATAGGGGATCAACACCGACAGGCCCACACAGACACTCAGTAGCACCGCATAGTTAAGACCAAAGAAGAACAGCGCCAGATAGGTGGCGACCCCAACAATGATAATCTCAATCACCTTACCCCGAATATAGTTGGCGATCTGCTCATACATTTCCGCCCAAACCCGATCGGCCAGGGCGCGGTTACGCGGCATAAATTTAGAGATAGCGCTCAGTAGAACCTGCTTGTCTTTGAGTAAAAAGAACAATAGCAGGGGCACCAGTACCAGATAGATCAGTACCGCAAACATGTTCAGCAGTGAGCCCAGTGAAAACTTCACAATCAGCTCCCCGGTTGACAGCAGCTTAGACTGAATTGTCACAAGAAAACGCTCCATCACACTGATATCCACCAGCTCCGGATAGCGGGTCGGTAGCGCCTTAATGTAAGCCTGGGCCTCATTGAACATAGCAGGCGCCTCCTTGCCAAGGTTAATCCCCTGCTTGATCACAATGGGTAGCAAGCCTCCCAGAGCCATCACCATCAAAGAGATAAACAGCACCACGATCAGGGTGACACCCAGGGAGCGCCTCACTCCGAATCGCTCCAGCCGGGCGACCGGCCACTCAAGAAGATAGGCCAGCACGATCGCCACCAACAGCGGGCCGATAATATCTCCGATGAAGTAGATCACTCCAAATCCAAACACCAGCAATAAAAACAGAGTCACTGCGTTTGGATCTGAAAAACGCTGTTGGTACCAGCGGCTAAGCACATTCAACATGAACGATCTTTCTCCCTCATTAGTACGACCCGGACAGGTCACGCATCCCTGGCAATCATCTGCAACATCGGAATACAGCCTCACCCGACTATTATCGCGTTGAATCAAGGCCGATACAATGGTTGTCGGAGCGCCGCCAAGGCGCTATGCTGCAAGCAACTCAAATTACACAAGGTGCTATCCTGTTGCTGGCTTTTGTTCGGTTGCGTCCCGCTGCCCTGACGTTGTTTGTGATGCTCTCCCTGAGCGGGTTTGCTCAGGCTAATAATCAGCTTCCCGATATAGGAACAGCTGCCGTTTCCACCTTGTCGATTGAACAAGAGCAGCGTTATGGCGAAGCCTTCATGTTGCTCGCCAGGGCTCAGCTCCCTGTGCTCAATGATCCCGTACTCGAGGTCTACATCAATCAGCTGGGTAACCGTCTTCTCAGCCATGCAGACTCAGTCCCCTTCCCCTTCCATTTTTTCCTGATCCAGGATAATAGTGTCAATGCTGCCGCCTTCCTCGGAGGGTACATTAAGGTCCATACCGGGCTCTTCCTCTATGCCAGCGATGAAAGCCAGCTCGCATCGGTGCTGGCCCATGAGATCTCCCACGAAACCCAGCGCCATATCGCCCGCTACCTGGAGGATC
The DNA here is from genome assembly GCF_003072645.1 of Dongshaea marina. Classification (NCBI taxonomy): domain Bacteria; kingdom Pseudomonadati; phylum Pseudomonadota; class Gammaproteobacteria; order Aeromonadales; family Aeromonadaceae; genus Dongshaea; species Dongshaea marina. The sequence goes on along the minus strand of NZ_CP028897.1, from coordinate 1,309,429 downwards.
AGTCCAAGACCAATGCCGCGACCCTCGCAGGCGTCATTGGCTCACTGGCCCTTGGGATCATCAACCCGGCAGCCGGTGTCGCAGCTATGTCGACCACGGTCGGGCTCAAGATCCAGTCCGGGATCAACTACACCCGGGAAAATGAATATGAAGCCGACCGGATCGGGATGCAGCTTTTGTATCGCGCAGGGTTTGATCCCAGAGGCATGATGCAGTTTTTCGAAAAGCTCAAAGATCAGAGCCGCTACTCCAGCACTCCCCCCCAGTATCTGCTGACTCACCCGCTCACCAACACCCGGATCGCTGAGGCGCGGGCCAGGGCCGAAAACTACCCGGTGCGTCACCTCAAGCCAAGTCTGGCATTTCAGTTAGCGAAGGCGCGAATTGAAGCTCGCTATAGCCCCAAGAGTAAGGAGCAGGTGCTCAGCTACTTCGATAAACAACTTAAGGAGAAGAGCTACAAGCTCAAGGATGCGGCCCTCTACGGGCAAGCGCTGGCCCTGATGCGCAACAGTAAAAATCAGCAAGCACTCACCATCCTGAGTAAGCTCCTCAAGGCATCACCGGATAATCTTTTCTATATCGATGCCATCACAGATGCAGATTTGGCCCTGAAACAGAACAAGCAAGCGATCCAACGGCTGGAAGCCCTCAATCAGCAACTTCCCTACAACCAGGTGATTGTCATCAATCTGGCCAGTGCCTATATCCAAAGCGATCAGGCAGACAAGGCGATCACCCTGCTGGAGCGCTACCTGCGCAATCATCAAAATGATGTTCTTGGCTGGCAGCTAATGAGCCAGGCCGCTCAACAGCAGGGAGATGCATTTCATCTCTACCTGGCTCAGGGGCAATACCTGGCCCTGCAAGCCAGCTTTGATGATGCGATCACCAACCTTAAGATGGCACGCCTGAAAACCCCCAGTAAGCTGGAGATCGCCCGTATCGATGCCAGAATTCGCCAGCTTCAGGTCGAAAAAACCAACTGGTTACAACTAATCAAGGGTTAGTGCTCTCTCAGGAGCAGTGATACCAATCAGGGCCCTGGCTCTTCAGCCCCCCTCACTGAGGGGGTGAACTTTATCCGGGATTATCACCCTTCAAAACGCAATCCCTTTCCTGCCAGCCAAATCATCTGGCAAATCAAACGCCACCAAGAATAATACTTGCATATTTATTCCTAACTGATAATTCAACACCTATATAAACAAGTAGCACAAGCGTTCGGTAAGCCAATAAAAGAAAACATAATCGATATAATTGAATATAAATTCTTGACAGGCTCGGGCGTTTTTTGAACAATGGATTGTGCGCTGGCGTTTTTGAAAATCTTACGCTCATCATCCAGCAGCCTCTCGAAAAGACTCGGACGAGATACAATTACGAGGATTCAAATATGGTTAAATCATGTCAACTTCAATACAAGCTCAATCTCCAAACCGGTAAATATTACCTGTCTCTTTTGTCTGGCCACGCCCCTAAGCTATACACACCGCCAAAAGTGCTGAATAAGCATAGCGGCCGCTACCTGCCTGCAGCGCTCTAATAACCAGCCACCACTAATCGCCAGCTTCTCAGCCATTATGTAAGCGGCTCTTTGGATAGTGAGAGCAGACTCATACCAGTAGATCATTTCAGAGCATTTGATCTATGTTGCTTAACGATCGCTGCCCGGATGTCTGACATATCATTTAGGCCCGTTGCCAGCATGGGCCTAGTTGTTTAGCAAGGTAGCGAGAGCAATGGACTGCGAACTGGAACGAGCTACCAGGATGGTAGCCGCTGGCGTCGTGCATACAGGGCAGACCAGAAGATCTCCGACAGGCACACTCAAGGTTATAACCTTGTTAGTTATTTGATAACATGCGGTTTTTAACCCGCCCGATGGAGTATTAAATGACTGAGGTTGTAATCTATCATAACCCTCGCTGCTCAAAGAGCCGGCAAACCCTTGAGCTACTGGAGCAGCGTGGAATCACCCCGACCATAGTCCCATATCTTGAGACGCCTCTAAGCTCGGATGAGCTCAGGCTTGTGGTGAGTAAACTGGGCTTAAGCTCGGTGCGCGAGTTGATGCGAACCAAGGAGTCTATCTATCAAGAGCTTGAGCTCGCCCGGGAGCAAAGCGAGCAGCAACTGCTACTCGCGGTTGAGAATAACCCAAAATTGATGGAGCGTCCGGTGGTTGTTTATGGAGAGCGGGCCGCCATAGGCCGTCCCCCGGAGCAGGTTCTGAAGCTTTTTGAATAACAGGATTTTCCCTGAGACTTAACCGAGGCTCTGCTGCTCTTTCAACTTTGCACAGAACGGTAGAGCCTACAGTTCAAGGATCTCTTTGACAAAGGGAATAGTGATCTTGCGTCTTGCATGAAGGGACGCATTATCCAGTTGATCCAGGGTTTCGACCAGGGTCGACATATCTCGTGAAAGGCGTTTGAGAAGAAAGTGCCCCACATCCTCTGTCAGGTGAAATCCTCTGATCTCTGCCCGCAGCTGCAAAGCGGCTAGCTTCTCTTCATCACTGAGCTCGTTGAGTTGATATGAGGTTCCCCAATCCAGCCGGGACGCCAGATCGGCTAACTTGATCCCCAGGTTTCGTGGTGCACTGCTTGCGGTCACAATCAGCATCCCACGCTGTTCACCCCGTTCATTCCAACGGTTAAACAGATCAAAGATAGCCTCCTCCCACTGAGGATCGCCGATCACTTCCTGCAGATCATCCAGGCAGATCAGATCGAGCTGTTCCAACCCCTCCAATACGGCGGTCCCCATCGACATCACCCGTGACAGAGGGATAAATACCGAGGTGCCATCCCGCTGATTTATTTCGCCACAAGTCGCGTGCAGCAGGTGAGTCCGACCGGCACCATGGTGCCCCCAGATATAGTAAAAAGCAGGCGAGCTGGAGGCGGCAACCGATTTTAGCTCACTAATGAGCTGCTGGTTGCTACCAGGATAAAAACTGCTAAATGTCTCATCATCGGGCAGCTGAACTGCAAGTGCCAACTGTGATGACGAATGCTGCTTCACGCGTTTTTCCAAACCCAGATCATTATAAAGAAAATAGTAACATCTAACCCGTCAGGATACGAGTCAACCGAACCTCATCCCTCAGGGCTGCCATTGATAACTAAGGTTCTTTCCGGCAAACGGCTCCTCACTGAAACGCCGATCAAGAGCCAGCGCCTGGATCAGCTCCGGTTTGCTGCCAGAAAGCCCCAGATGAAACAGTACTTTATCACCAGACAGCTGCACAACACCAACACTGGCCACCGTCGGCAATCCCTTAAGCAGGCGCTCGGCCTGAATGAGTTGCTCCATGGTGGTCAAACCATCCACTGATATATCCAGGGTATCCAGATCCGTTGAGGTCTGGGCTCCAAAATCCTTGGCGTAGTAACCAGCCAGCTGTAGCATCAACTGATGCATCAATCCTGAGGATGAACTGTCACCCAGGGTGCCCTGACTCACCTGGATAAACTGCTGATCACTTCGGGAGTAAAGCTCCCAATTAAGCTGCCAAACTCCACTGCCCAATGACTGAAGGCGACCCATCACTATGTTATCCGCCCGGTAGCGCTGGCTTGCCTGAGCCACAGGCTCAATGAACATGCCCCACACATCGGAGAATTTCACCTGTTGCAGATCTTCGAGATCGAGCAACGGCAGGATCACCGGAAGCGCCAGGGCTCCGGCCTGACTGGTGATCTGTTGCGGCCAATCATCTGTACTCTGATCCGAGATAATCGTCTGCTGCCCCTGAGGCCCACGCTGAGCAATCCAGATGGCGGTTCGCGGGCGAAGCTCACCCAGCACAGGGTAACCCGCCTCAGCCACCAATTGACGCATCAGGTGGCCATCAAAGTGAGTCACCAGAAAAGAGCTCCCCTGTTCATTGCGCCGTCCAAACCCAAGCAGATAATCATCCACATTTCGCTTGGCTTGGTTGACAACCTGGCTCTTCAACACATCAGGGTTGCCACTTAATCGGAGCAACATCTGGGAAAATGCCTGTTGCTTAGCCTGTTGCTGAGTCAACCCGCTCTCATCCGTTTGCACTGTATAAAGTTTGCTGACCTCAACAGCTTGCGCCGCACTTGTGAGCAGCAGGCTGAGCGTGCAAAGCAACAACCAAGAGTATCTCATCACCATCTGGATCCTTTCATTATCACTCCAGCCAAGCCTACAAGAAGCGCCGCTGCTTGTCATGATCTCTGGCCCATAAACACAAAGACAGGCTACCAAGCGCCTGTCTTTTATACATAGGAAAAAATAAATAACTGTATTTTTGGTTACTTAGTTCCAAAAATTTTATCGCCGGCATCGCCCAGCCCTGGGATGATATAGCCCTGCTCATTGAGCCCTTCATCGACCGACGCACAGTAGACCTCCACATCCGGATGCGCCTCTTCCAATGCCTTGAGCCCCTCCGGAGCTGCGACAAGAACCAACACCTTAAACTGGGAGCACCCCTTCTTCTTGAGAAGATCTATGGTTGCGATCATTGAGCCTCCGGTTGCCAGCATGGGGTCAACCACCAGGGCTAAACGCTCGCTGATATTTCCAACCACCTTATCAAAGTAGGGAACCGCCTCGAAGGTCTCCTCATCCCGATACATACCAACCACGCTCACCCGGGCACTCGGAATATGCTCCAAGACTCCATCCATCATCCCAAGGCCGGCACGTAGAATCGGCACCACAGTGACCTTTTTTCCCTTGATCTGATCGATTTCTGTTGAGCCGTTCCAGCACTCTATGGTAACCTTTTCTGTTTCGAAGTCAGAAGTTGCCTCATATGTGAGCAGACTTCCTACCTCCTTGGCCAGCTCGCGAAAACGTTTGGTGCTGATCTCTTTTTCACGCATCAGTCCAAGCTTGTGACGAACCAGTGGATGTTTGACCTCGACAACCTTCATCGCTCTCTCCTAATTTACGGTCTCAACAAAAAGCAAAATCGGCTGATCCTATCATAAAAAGCGGCTGGATTTTCGTTATCTCAAAAAAATTAGTTCAGTTTTCGCACTGCCCAGACGCTGCTACAATACGGCTCCCCCCACATCAAAGAGTGAGATCAGCAGTGGACGAACAATCAATCTCTCTTAGTTATCAGGATGCCGGCGTAAGTATTGATGCAGGCAATCAACTCGTCGAACGAATCAAGGGTATCAGCAAGAAAACCACCCGTCCCGAGGTCATGGGTGGCCTGGGAGGCTTTGGTGCTCTGTGCCAGCTCCCCGGGAAATATAAAGAGCCGGTCCTGGTATCCGGAACCGATGGCGTTGGCACTAAATTAAGATTGGCAATCGATAGCAATCGTCACAACAGCATCGGCATCGATCTGGTCGCCATGTGTGTCAACGATCTGCTAGTCCAGGGCGGTGAGCCCCTGTTCTTTCTGGACTACTACGCCACTGCCAAACTGGACCCCGATGTTGCCGAGCAGGTCGTCTACGGCATAGGTCAGGGATGTGAGCAGGCGGGCTGTGCCTTGATCGGTGGTGAAACGGCCGAAATGCCCGGCATGTATCATGGTGATGATTATGATGTCGCCGGTTTCTGTGTCGGTGTTGTTGAAAAATCTCAAATCATCGATGGCTCTAATGTTTCTCCCGGCGATGCGATCATCGCGCTGGCCTCCTCCGGACCTCACTCCAACGGTTATTCACTGATCCGTAAAGTACTGGAGGTCAGTGGCTGTAACCCCAGTGATGAGCTGGAAGGCAAGACCCTCCTCGATCACCTGCTGGAACCCACCCGAATCTATGTTCGCTCTTTGCTAAAGCTCCTTGAAAACTCTCCGGTTCACGCCATGTCGCACATCACGGGCGGTGGCTTTCTGGAGAATATTCCCCGCGTCCTTCCCCAGGGGGTTCGTGCGGTGATCGATGAATCCAGTTGGCAATGGCCCACCATCTTCAACTGGCTACAACAGCAGGGCAACATCCAGCGTGAAGAGATGTACCGTACCTTTAACTGTGGTGTCGGCATGGTGCTGATCGTTCCTCAAGATGAGGTAGAGCAGACCCTGGCCACTCTTACACAGCAGGGGGAGACCGCCTGGCAGATCGGCTACTGCGAAAGTGGATCCGGCGCCGCTGAGGTAGAGATCCGATGAACAAGAAGATCCTCGTCCTGATCTCAGGCAATGGCAGCAATCTGCAAGCCCTGATCGATAGCTGTGAGCAGGGCCGCATTAACGGGTCGATCGCCGCCGTGATCAGCAACCGTGAAGATGCCTACGGCCTGACCCGGGCCAAGCAGCACCAGATCCCGGCAGTCGCACTCCCCCATACCCAGTATGAGAACCGCGAGCAGTATGATCAGGCACTCATCGAAGCCATCGATCGCTATCAACCGGATCTTGTGGTTCTGGCTGGATTTATGCGGATCCTCTCTGCTGAATTCGTCCACCATTACCAGGGGCGGCTACTCAACATCCACCCATCTCTGCTCCCTGCCTATCCAGGCTTAAATAGTATTCAGCGAGCTCTGGAGGCTGGAGAGCAGGAGCATGGTGCCAGCGTCCATTTCGTGACCGATGAGGTCGACGGAGGGCCAGTGATCCTCCAGGCTAAGGTTCCGGTGTTTGATGAAGATGATCTGGAGGCCCTGACCGAACGGGTTCACTACCAAGAGCATCAGATCTACCCCCTGGTGGTTCAATGGTTCTGCCAGGAGCGGCTAACCATGCAAGATGGTAAGAGCTACCTGGATGACCAGATGCTCCCCCCATCCGGCTATGCCAATAGCGAGGATTGAGTCGCAGAGCAAAAAAAGGAGAGCCTCGGCTCTCCTTTTATTACAGATGCGGGTTAGGCCATCTCTTTTTCAATCAACTGGATCAGAATATGGATCACCTTGATGTGAATTTCCTGGATTCGATCCGCATATCCAAAGTGAGGTACCCGGATCTCAACATCCGCCAGGCCCGCCATCTTGCCACCATCTTTACCGGTCAGGCAGATAACCTTCATTCCCTGTGCCCTGGCCGCCTCGATCGCCTTCAAAATGTTACCCGAGTTGCCACTGGTTGAGATCCCCAGCAACACATCACCTTCACGGCCAACCCCTTCGATATAGCGGGAGAACACATATTCATAGCCATAATCATTCCCCACACACGACATGTGGCTCGGATCTGAGATAGCGATGGCGCCATAGGAGGGACGATCATCCCGGTAGCGACCGGTCAGCTCCTCGGCAAAATGCATCGAATCGCACTGAGATCCCCCATTGCCACAAGAGATCACTTTCCCCTGGGTTTTGAGTGAATTAGCAATAAGTTTGGCCGCTGCTTCGATATTTTTGATCTGCTCAGCATCGGCGAGAAAGTTTTGTAATACAAGCTGAGCTTCTTGCAACTGCTGCTCAATCAGTGACTGATAATCTGCCATGAGGATCCTTCTATCCCGAAAACTCAAATGGACCGCTATTGTGACACAGCCATCAGTGCAGGTCAGCCCAAACCTCGATCCTTTGCTCCTTACATCCCCAACTTGACTCCCTGCTCGCAGTTCAAGTGTGCAATGTGATCAGAAACTGACTATGCTAGAAAAGACGGAAGGTATCCGCTTAATCAGATCCTGTCGGGCCCTGAGAGCAAATAGGATATGTCAGATATTCTCAGGGCTTACAACAGAGCAAGCACCCGGTGCAAGCTCAGTTAAGTTTGGGAGCAGCAGAGCAGACATGGATGACGATATCCTGATAATTGAAGATGACCAGACACCAGAGCAGGAGACTAAGCTCGGTTGGAAGGTTCTCATCGTCGATGATGAGCCCGAGGTTCATCGTATTACCAAAATCACCCTCACCCAGTTTCAATTTGATGGCAAGCCTATCGAATTTCTGCACGCCTACTCTGGTGCCGAAGCCAAAGCGATGCTTCAGCAGCACAAAGATATTGCGCTATTGCTGCTTGATGTGGTGATGGAAACAGACGATGCAGGTCTCGACGTTGCGAACTATACCCGCAATGAACTACACAACCAGATGGTGCGGATCGTCCTGCGGACCGGTCAACCCGGCCAGGCACCGGAAGATGATGTCGTTGAGAACTATGATATCAACGACTATAAGGATAAGACCGAGCTTACCTCACAAAAACTCAGAACCCTGATCCGCGCCAGTCTGCGCTCCTATCGCGATATTGTGACTCTCGAGCACAACAAGCAGGGACTCGAGAAAGTGATCGAGGCTTCCAGGGGGATCTTCGAACAGCAGGCATTGCGCTCCTTTGTCGAGGGAGCCCTGGAGCAGCTTGGCGCACTCCTTAACTTTGACGAGACAACTCTCTACTCATCCAAGCGCAATAGCGCCTATGAGATCAAGGATGAAGCCCCCCTGCCCATCTTCCCCGAGTCGGAAGAAGCTGAAACTCCTGAGATCGTACTCAGGGCAATGGAGAACCGGCAGAACCTCTTCGAAGAGCACAATGTGGTGCTGTTTTGTAAAAATGCTCGACATAATTTGCTGTTTCATCTGGAGGGAGAAGGCGCTCACGAGCTTAATGAGGTCGACACCTATCTGCTGAACCTGTTTACCGAGAACATTGTGGTCGCTCTGGAGAATATCCGGCTCAATGAGCTCATCGTCGATAACCAGCGTGAAATCATCTACCGCATCGGCGAAATTGTTGAAACCCGCTCCAAGGAATCCGGACTCCACGTTAAGCGTGTCGCTCTCTACTCAGAGCTACTAGCCCAGTTAATGGGACAGTCAGAGAAACAGTGTGAAATGATAAAACAGGCCTCGCCGCTGCATGATATTGGTAAGGTGGGGATCCCAGACGCTGTATTGAATAAACCCGGCAAGCTGACACCGGAAGAGTGGGAGATCATGAAGACCCATGCCCAGCTTGGAAACGATATGCTGTGTGGTTCGGATATCGAACTGTTCCGGATGGGTGCCAGCATCGCCCTGACCCACCATGAAAAGATGGATGGTACCGGCTACCCCAACGGCCTCTCCGGCGATCAGATCCCTCTTGAGGGGCGGATCACCGCTCTGGCAGACGTATTCGATGCCCTGGGCTCAGACCGCTGTTATAAGAAAGCTTGGCCACTCGACAAGATCCTGGGACTGATCAAGGAGGAGAAGGGACGCCAGTTCGATCCAACCCTGGTGGACCTGATGCTGGATAACCTGGATCAATTCCTTGAGATCCGTGATACCTATAAGGATGAGTATCTCGGGGACGATTAGCGCCACGAAACCAACATGTTTTATTCTCGCCCAAGGCCCTGCGGGGCCTTGGTTATTTAATCCCGAATGTGTGACAGCCATAGAGCTATCCAGAGAGGCAGGTCTCCCCCCATTAAGTCAAACCGGGATGATCACAGACCTGACTTGCCGGGCATAACGCTTGAGGCACGAGTGGGCTTTAGTAAGCTTTCTAAAGACCGGATCAAAGTTATATCATCAAGGTGGTGAGCTATGTGGTAGGGTGGGCATCCATGCTTCAGTGATTCCCGGGCCCTACATTCGAAGCATAAGCGGGGTGAATCGTTAGCTATCATTCAGGTGAATATCGAGTGATTTCGCCTCCGGATCTCTACATATAGCCGCAACTTCCCTCTTAATCACCTCAGGTATGATTACCTCAGGAATGAAGTTATTTCCTCTTATACAGCCACGTTTATATCTACATGAGATCAAACAAAGCTGTGACCTCCGGGCAAAGAATGCCAAATCTTCTAAAACACCATATAAAAAGAGCCTATCTTCGGAGAAAAGCAGGCGTAAGTCAGTACATCACTAATTCAATGCAGATCATCAACAATAGCTACTGCTCCGGGATGTTGAGATCGATGGACTCCAGGCTCTGGTCATCTTTTTTCTCTTCCTCGGCCTCACTCTCCTGCTGTTTTTGCTCCTCAAGACGCTGCTCCTCCAGAAGCCGCTTCAGCGCCCGACGCTTGAGCAATACGATCAGGGTTAAGATAACCCCTATCGCAACCACTGCAGCTAAACTCATCCACACCCAGATACTGATGGTAAAGGGTTCTTTCTCCTGATCTGGCGCTTCGCCCGCAAGCACACCATCGGTTGCAACAGCATCACTGGCAAGAGCCTTGAATGGCTCAACCAGATAGAAGCTCTTTTCAGGAAGTGAGACCACTATCTCCCGTTGATCAAGGGTTGAGGCATACATGGTCATCCTGACGGAGTATTGTCCGTACTCCTGAGGCCTGGGAAGGCTCATCTCCAGCTCCGGAGCTGGATTGCGCCCATCGAGCCTTGCAATCACCTTGCCCTGACTATCCAGCACCTGCCCCTGCAGCACAGCGGAGCCGGGTTTTATCTCATCCTCATCAATCGCCACCTTGATGACTGGATCCTGCCCCTCCGCGATGGGAAGTATATCTATCGCTGCCGGTGCCGGATAGACCAGCAGCTCCTGATGCACGGCACGGGTGAAGACTTCATTTCCCGTGGAGATAAATACCCGGTATTTTCCTCCGGGAATCGCTAAAATAGCCTGAGTGGTCACGACACCATCGGCCGGACGTTCATCGATTCCCTTACCATCATCCTTATAGCGCCCCAGAACCTTATCGACCCGTCCCAGATCTTCAACCCCCTCAACGGCAGAGCTGGCTGCCCGAATCGTCATCCCAACATCACTCAGGTAATATTTATCTGTCACCAGCTTACCTTTATGGAACAGGCGACCGGTCAGCTTGATCTGCTCTCCCTGATACACCTTGCGGGGAATAGGGTCCACCTTTAGGCTAAGATCCGAGATCAGGCGAATACGATTATCCTGGTCGATCTCCCCCAGTGCCTGCCAGGGACCCGCCATCGGCGAGGTGATGGTGATGATGTCGCGATCATCAAGCTGTAGCCAGCGAACATTTTTCGGAGTTTGGTTGGCGTAAATTTTACTTCCGTTGGGACGAACCAGGATCGCCGGATTACTCCCGGGCTTGCGGGCGATAAAGAAGGTGATCTCCGTTATCCCATAATCGAGGCGAAAGCGGTTATTTAACAGAGGAATGTCACTGGGCGCAAAAACCTCATTGGCCGTAGCAGAAACGATCCAAAAGAAGATCAATCCTAACCATCCTCTGCTCATATCTCCTCCTCAGTTACTCACGCCACAAGCAGCAACTCCCCTCTTTTTGTACCAGATCGAGTCGCTCTTCGTGGGCGGTCAACTCTTGTTCATTGGCTGAGATCACCCGCAAGGCACGCGGTTGGAATTGCAGGTGCTCCGAATCATTCGCATCACCCTGTGACGCATCCTGTCCCAGACTCAGATCGAGGCGGGTCTGCCCCCGGTCATCAACAAATACACATCTGCCAGGATCTCGGCATCCAGCAAGGCGCCGTGCAGGGTCCGGTGAGAGTTATCGATTCCGTAGCGATCACACAGCACATCCAGGTTATTACGCTTACCCGGAAACTTCTGCCGCGCCATCACCAGGGTATCGGTCACGGTACAGATCTGCTCTGTAGCAAGATCCAGTCCCATCAATCTAAATTCATGATCCATGAAGCCGATATCGAAGGGCGCATTGTGGATCACCAGCTCAGCGCCGCGAATAAACTCGATAAACTCCTGGGAGATCTCGCGAAAGTCCGGTTTATCTGCCAAAAACTCATCGGTAATACCGTGAACCTGGATCGCTTCTTCATCGACCAGGCGATCCGGCTTGATATAAACGTGGTAGTGGCGACCGGTCAGGCGGCGGTTGACCACCTCGACACAGCCAATTTCAATAATCCTATGCCCCTGGTAATGGGGCCCGATGTCCTGGTTCATACCCGTGGTTTCGGTATCGAGAACCACCAATCTTGTTGCTTGTTGCTCTGTCATCATTCATGCTATAGCGGACTTTTACTCTACTATGTATTTTATCCTAATCCCTATGTTAAAGCAGGTTGAATTATATACCGATGGCTCCTGCCTCGGTAATCCGGGCCCAGGTGGCTATGGCGTTCTGATGCGCTACCAACAACACACTAAAGAACTTTCTCAGGGATATCGCCTGACCACCAACAACCGGATGGAGCTGCTGGCCGCTTTGGTTGGCTTGCAAACCCTCAAGGAGCCCTGCCAGATCGATCTCTACTCGGACAGTCAGTACCTTCGCCAGGGGATCACCCAGTGGATCACGGGTTGGAAACGCAATGGATGGAAAACCAGCAACAAGGAGCCGGTTAAGAATCGCGATCTGTGGCAGCTTCTGGATCAGGAAAGTAACCGCCACCAGGTGCAGTGGCACTGGGTAAAGGGACACTCGGGTCATCCAGAAAATGAGCGTTGCGATGAGCTGGCGCGTCAGGCGGCAACCTCATCCAATCTGTTAGAGGATGAGGGATATCCCGAACCACATTAGTTTTCACCATCCCGGGAACCGCGACCGGGCGAGTCACAATTTTGACACGCCCCACCGGGGTCAGGCGCATCCGGCGTTTTCGGGCCAACATTACATAGACCCCGGAAAAACAGGGGAGATAACGCCGCCCCATCCCCTCGGTGGACCAGCTGACATGGCTGTGCCGCCCCAGAAATGAGTATCCAAAGTGACTCTCTTCGAGCACCTCAAACTGCAGCAGATTAAGCCAGTCTTTGATCCTCGACGGAGTGAACATCCGGGCACGCCACGGCAGGCGCCGGGTCAATGGCCAGACAAGCTTGCCCAGCCCCACCAGGCTAAAAGGGTTAAAGCCACTAATTACCAGATAGCCGTCATGGGTCAGAACTCTCTCGATTTCTCGTAGCAACTGGTGGGGATCCTGGCTAAAGTCCAGGGTGTGAGTCAGGACACAGGCATCAATTGAGGTCGACAAAAAAGGCAGATGCAGCAGGTCGGCCTGCACCGAGCAGTGGCTCAGTTCACTGCCTACCGACAGCTGATGACGAACCGAGCTATTGGAACAACACAGGCTAGCACTAAGCTCGCCTACCTTGAGAAGGTGGTAGCCAAACAGGCGTGGACACCAGAGATCCAGGTGCTTTTGCAACTCGCCTGCCAGCCAGTCTCCCATCGGGAACTCATCCCAACTCAGGGGAGCATGGAATACGCCCTCGGACTTCGCTCGTCTCATCCTGACCCCAATATCCTGTTGTCTATGCGAAAGAAAAGCTATATTAGAAACCCAGCCTGACCAAAGGAAGCCAAGAATGGCAAATGTTAGCTTCATCCCTGCATTCCATGATAACTATATCTGGTTAATTACGCACCCCCATGCATCTATTGCCGCCGTTGTCGATCCCGGAGATGCTGATGTGGTGATCGAACGTCTAGAGGAGCAGGATCTCCAACTGGGAATGATCCTGTTAACTCACCACCACCAGGATCATAGTGGCGGAGTGGTCAAACTGCTCAAGCAGTATCCGGATGCTAAGCTCTTCGCTTCAAGCCAGAGTGAGCTACCCGTACCTGTGCATTACCCTTTGGACGAGGGTGATGTCATCCACTTAGAAGATCTGGAGCTGCACCTCAAGGTCATGGCGGTCCCCGGCCATACCCTGGATCACCTTGCATTTTATGATGACAATATACTGTTTTGCGGTGATACCCTGTTTTCAGGAGGCTGTGGCCGCCTGTTTGAGGGAAGCGCCTCCCAGATGTTTCAGGCCCTGGAGCGCTTTGCCAAACTTGGAGACGCAACAAAGATCTATTGCGCTCATGAGTACACCCTGGCTAACCTGAGCTTCTGCAGCCAGGTCGAGCCGGATAACCCTGAACTCCTGAACTATATCCAACAGGTAGCTAAAAAACGCCAACAGGGCTTACCCACCCTACCTTCGACCATAGGTCAGGAAAAGGCTGTCAATGTTTTTCTCAGAACGCACCTTCCTGAGATCCGCCAACGGGCTGAGCAACACCAGATGCAACCCTTGCCGGAGCCTTGCGCGGTTTTTGCAGCACTTCGCCAGTGGAAAGATAGGTTTTAGATTCGATCAAACCAGCTTTCATCCTTGATAACTCAACATAAGGCCCATAACATAGGCTCTTTTTGCCTGACGTTTGCGATCATCCATGAAGTTACGCACATCACTATTAATGACATTACTATTGGCGGGGTGTCAGAGTTCGGCAGATCTCGCTCAGCCCATCAAGAGTCCGGTGCCTGTAGCAGTCAAGCCCAACAAGCCGGAAAAACAGGTCGATCAAGCAACGCTTCATCGTCAAGCCACCCACGCAAAAAATATCTGGGAGCGGATCAGCAAACAACTGGAGATCCCCACCCCCAATAATCACAGGATCCAGCAACAAAGAGACTGGTATCTTCGCCATCCACAATACCTGGATGTGATCTCCGAACGGGCTCGCCCCTTCCTGTATCAGATTGTTCAGGAGGTTGAAAAGCGCAACATGCCGCTGGAGCTTGCCCTGCTTCCGGCCGTCGAGAGTGCCTTTGATCCCTTTGCCTATTCCTGGGGCAGCGCCTCCGGTCTGTGGCAGATCATTCCGGTCACCAGCAAACGCTTTGGCCTGAAAGAGGACTGGTGGTATAACGGCCGGCGCGACGTGACCGCCTCGACAAATGCAGCCCTGGACTACCTTGAATATCTTCATCGCTTCTTTGATGGCAACTGGCTCAATGCGATCGCCGCTTACAACTCGGGTGAGGGTACCGTCCTCAACGCGATCCGCTATAACAAAAAGCATCATCGCCCAACGGATTTCTGGTCTCTGGATCTTCCCAGCCAGACCGAGGTCTATGTACCCAAGCTACTGGCACTGGCACAAATTGTCCGGGAGCCTCACCACTATGGGGTAAAGCTTCCTGAGCTCCCCAATCGCCCGGTCCTTGAAGAGGTCACTCTCAAGAGCCAGTTTGATCTGAGCATAGTTTCCAAAATGGCCGGGATCACCGAAAGCCAGTTGCGCCGCTATAACCCGGGATTCAACCACTGGGCCAGCTCTCCGGATGGCCCCTACACCCTGCTGCTGCCCGTCGATAAGATTGATGGCTTTAAGCACAAACTTGCTAAGCTCAAAGAGCCGCAGGATCTGCTGCGCTGGACCCGCTACCAGATCAAATCTGGCGATAGCCTGAGTGTGATTGCTCATAAGAATCGCACTTCGATTCGCTACCTCAAAGCCCTCAATCACCTCAAATCAAACACGATTCAGGTGGGTCATCACCTGCTGATCCCTGTCATTCCCTACGAAACCGCCAAACCGGCGCAGAGTAAGGCCGGGGTCAAAAATCAGCGCAGCTATCAGCTCAGCTATACCGTCAAGCCGGGAGACTCACTGTGGCGAATTGGTCATAAGTTCAAGGTGTCTTACAAGGATATCGCCGAGTGGAATAACCTTAAATCCGGGGCGGTGCTATCACCGGGCAAAAAACTCAAGATCTGGCAGACCATCAAGAGTAAAGGGGTGATCCGCAAGGTGATCTATAAGGTGAGACGAGGCGACTCTCTTGAATCTATCGCTAATAAGTTCAAGGTCACAACCTCAGACATCTACCACTGGAATCAGCTCAAGCGCCAGCGCTATCTGAAGCCGGGGATAAACCTCAAACTGTTTGTAGATGTCACCCGTCTTAACAGTTAACCGGAATGGGAAACCGCAGGCCACTTGAAAGAGGCAAGGATCGGGTGATGATCCGAGCCCTCGGTGGCCACTGCGGTGGCCGAGACCAAAGATAGACCCCGATAATAAAGATGATCCAAAGGCCGCCCCATCACCCGCATCCTCTGATCGGGAGCGATTCGGGCGGGCTTTAACTTTAACTGAGCCGCCTCATGCTCAAGCAGAAGCTGGCGCTTCTCACTCCAGCTATTAAGATCTCCCGCCAAAATCACCGGCCCCTCATGATGCCTGATCAGGCGGGTGAGCTTTTGTAGCTGCTCTCGATAGGCAGACACACTGAGATCAAAATTTACCGAGTGAATGTTCACCACCAACAGGCTATGTGTCCCTTCCTCAAGTGGATACCGGGTCACCATTGCCGTCTTGGGGATCCTCAAAAAAGGCTCTGGCGCTTTTTGGTGACAGCTGTAAAGTGAAGGGATCCGCGCCGCACTGAGCACACCCGCACTATGACGCCGATAGCGAAATGCCTCGGCAAGCTCCCAGTGGTAGTGGTGTTTTCGAAGCCACTCCAGCAGACCCGGCTTATTGACCGCCTCCTGCAGTAGCAGGATATCTGCATGATGAGCAAAGCGCTCCAGCTCCTGTTGCCACAGTGGTGCTTTCTGTTTGTAGATATTCCAGACAACGATAGAGAAGCGTCCGGGAAGAATAGCTTCATCCGGATGGGCCGGAGAGTGAGAGAGAGCGGAAGAACAACTGGACACGATCTGTTTTACCCTGCCTAAAGGTTCGCCCTGCTGCTGATGGGGCTGCTTATCGATCTCAAGACAGCCACTGAGTCCACCAATCATTACCAGGGACCACAGCCAGCGACCTCTGATCTTAAGCTTTGCATTCATCGTCAACATGAGAGCTTAGATACCATCTGTCGAGTGTAGCCTATTCAGGCTTCACGACAAAATGATGATTTGGCTGGTGTACAGGATGCGCCTCACTCAGGAGGCGCACAAAGTGTTTAGCTGACTCGACTGGACACAGGAAGGGGATGCTCAGATTCGCTGAGCTCAATCTTACGGGGGCGACCTTCGCCGTCGATGGCAACATAGGTGAAAATCGCTTCTGTCACACAGTAGCGATCAGATTCATTATCCCGCAGCAGGGGTTTAACCCATACCTCAACCCGGATCCGCATCGAGGAGTTACCGATCCGCTCGCAACGGCCATAACAACAGACCACATCTCCCACCTGGACGGGGCGATGAAAGGTCATTCCCTCCACTGAAACTGTGCAGGTGCGCCCTCTTGAGATCTCTTTAGCAAGGATCCCTCCCCCAATATCCATTTGCGACATGATCCATCCCCCAAAGATATCACCATTTGGGTTGGTATCAGCTGGCATGGCAATGGTCCGAAGCAACATTGTTCCTTCAGGTTTAGGGCTAGTGTCAGTCATACTATTCCTCTTCGAGCTGGCCTGTCATCTATATGTGGACGGCATCATACCCCAAAACAGACACAATAAAAACACCAGCAATTAACAAATCGGAAACATTCCTTTTTCCGAACCCTCCAGATTCATTCTAGCTCACGAAACCTTTAAACCGGATCAAGCTCCACTTCGACCTGCTGCTTGCTCACAGACTCCCGACATACAAGTTCAGGCTTGAAGCAAAGCTCAAACTGATCCGTTGGTTTCTCCTCAAGCAGACACAGGGCCAGCTTGGCGGCGCACGCTCCCATCTCGGCGATCGGATAACGCACTGTGGTTAATTTCGGGTGAAAGAACCGCGTATAAGGAATATCGTCAAAACCAACCACAGAGAGCTGCTCCGGGATCTGAATCGAGCGCTCTGAAAGACAGGAGATGGCCCCCGCCAGCATCGAATCGTTAAAACAGAACAGGGCTGTAAAATCGACCTTACGTTTGAGAAGCTCAGAGGTTGCTATATAGCCTCCAATCTCATCTCCGAATGCCCGGCTGACCAGGGCGGGTTCAAACTCAATGCCATAGTCATCGAGGGTCTTCTTATAGCCTTCCAGGCGCTCCTGAGCATCCACAAAACTATCATCATCATAGGTCACAAAGGCGATGCGTCTGTGTCCAAGCTGGATCAGGTGAGATAGTGCCAACTCCGCCCCATGATAGTTATCAAACCAGATACAGCGATCTTCCAAACCTTCAACCTGGCGGTTCACAATCACTACCGGCGTGTCTACACTGGCTATTTCACGCAGCTCATCATCAGAAAGTGCCTTGGTATGCAGAATAAGGGCGTCACACTGGCGCTGGAGAAGAATATCGATGGCATGACGTTCTCGGCGCCTGTCATGCCGACCAGAGACCACGACTGTGTATTTATCTTCCCCTTCGACGACCTGCTCTATACCACTCATCATCTGGGCAAAGAAGTGGCCACCACACAGATCCCCCACCAGTACACCGATACAGTTTGAGCGCTTGCTCACCAGCGCCTGAGCAAAACTGTTAGGTCTGAAATTAAGCTCGTGCATCGCCTTGAGGACAGCTTCACGCTTTTGCGGCGCGACCTGGGCCGTATTATTGATCACTCTGGAAACGGTAGAGATAGACACGTTCGCCAGCTTGGATACATCTCTTATGGTAGCCACTTTTGAAATCCCTTTTCTAACAGCCTTATCCCAAACCCGGTCATTGTAACACAGCTTGCCCCAGGACAGGCTAACAAATAGCGACTCCCCTTTCGAGAAAACAGCCTGATGTTTCAAAGGGCTACAGCTGACTCCGCCTTAAAGAACAGCTTTCGTTCACCCGGGTTAAAAAATTGCAATGGACGATCCATCAGGTGCTGATAGATAAGGTTATATGAGAGGACATTCTGCACATAGTGCCGAGTCTCACGAAACGGGATCGATTCAACCCACAGATCCAGAGGCATATCTGAATAACGGTGCAACCACTTCTTCACCCGGTGCGGACCAGCATTATAGGCCGCCGCAGCAAAGATCCGATTACCGCCAAAGGTATTGAGCAACTCTTTGAGGTAAGCACTTCCCAGGCGAACATTCGCTTCGGGGTGGTACAGCTGCGAAACCCCGCGATAGGGGAAGCCGATTTTTCTGGCAACCTGCTTCGCAGTTGCGGGCATGAGTTGCATCAGTCCCCGAGCCCCGGCATGAGAGCGGGCTCTTTGGTATAGAGCACTCTCCTGACGCGCCATCGCATAGAGCAGAGTCACATCGAGATCGCGCATCTTGGCAAATCGGGAAAACATGCCCGGCATCGGCTTAGGAAAACGAAACTCCAGGAGATCCCAGGCATGAGCCTTAATGGTTGCCTGAACCGCCAGGTGCTGCCATTGTCGATCGAGGGCTATCGAGGCGAGCAGCAATTTGTTGCTGTGATTTTGCCGGCTCAGTAGCCCATTCCACTCTGAGCGAACCAGATCGCTGCGACCCAGCTTGGTTAATTCATCAATTCGCGCCAAAGCCTGCCAGCGAGAGCGGGCTGACTCCCAACTGGTGGAGTGAGGGTTATCTTGCTGCTGCAGGGGATACTGACTGCCGGTCCACTCAGCAGCCAGGAAACCATAAAAATTACGCAGCTGAGCGAGCTGCAGCCAAAGCTGGCGGGCCTGCTCAGGCTCATCAAGATTGTCCAGCGCCCTGGCTCGCCAGTAGCGCCAACGGCTGATCTGCTGCTCATCCTCGGGTAACATGGCGATCCAGCGCAGCACATCCAACCACCTCTGCTCAGAAAGGGCCATGCGAATCCTTAATTCATAGAGAGACTCATCCCCAAGCTCCAGCAGAGCCTGATCCATCCACAACCTTTGACTGGTCACATTCCTGATCAGCATCCGGTAAACGATGGCCCGTTCAATCTTGCGTTTATCCGCTGAGCTGAAGGTGAACTCCATCCCAAGAGACAGCCACAAGATCAGGGCCTCCGTGGGATCTTTTCTCTGATGCTTGATCAGCAAACTTTTGAGCAACTGCTGAGAAGGGACAACGCCCCAATAGGCAGTGGCCCGGGCGATCGCTTTTTCGGTGTGGCTGATCCCCTGCAGAAGGATCTGACCTGCTTGCTTCCAGGGGCCTTGCTGACGGGAGGCCAGGTAACGCACCAGCGACCATTGTCGCGCCTCATAGGCAAGCTGCATCCGTTGCCAGATCAGAGACTGAGTGATTCCACCTGATTGCTCAAGCTGTGTAAACAGGGGATCACAGGCCTTAGGCTGAGAGCGGCCGGACAGCCAAAGCTTTTTGGCACCTCGCATCGCCAGCCCCCTGTCTCCTCGCTGCCATTGGGCCCTGAAGTAATAACAGCGCAGGGAGGTCGAGAACGGCTCCTTGGGATAAAATTCCAGAAAGTCAGCCCAACGACGTTGGCTCGCCAGGTAGTTGAGATAAAAGCGCTCCATCCAAAGAGCCAGAGGCAATTCATTATTTTGCAGCATGAACTGTCTGACGCTGGCTACGCTCAGCTTAGCCGGGTTGCGGCGCATCCAGTAATAATCCAGATAGGGAGCCAGCGGGTAGTCCTCCAGAATCAGCCTGAGCTGCTGAAACTTCTGAGACTCTCCCTGGCCGACCGCAGACAGGGCCTGTTTGTAGATTTGACGCTGATGCTGAAGATTTTCACCCCCAAAAGCCGTTCCCACCCAAAGGGGGATGATCACCATCATCCATCGAATCTGCAGCATACCCGTTCCTCCACCTCTTCCCTTTAGGTTTAGTCTTTTATACAGGCCTAATGATCCAATTTTTTTGACAGCAAAACCGCTAAAAATACTAGCTTACCCGATAACAACTTCTATCTGGTTGTTTTCTCTGAACTTACCTATGAAGAAAGAACAGTTTTTCTGCCAAAATATTTCATAAAAAGCTGTGAAATTGACGCCCTGACTCCGAGGTTTTAGTAAAGCAGGAACCATGCCTTGTCAGCAGTTGTCGCACCTGGCTCTCACCCCTTTTATCGGCAGGAAAATTGATTGCTGATGGATTTTCGGAAATAACGCTTGGGGCCGCTTTGCTCATCGCCAGCTCGAGGCCACTCCCCTTCCCTCATCGATAGAGCTGAGTGAGGCCCAATAAAGAAACTAAATTGGATTTGAGATTTATAACCATCGGGCATAAACCAGGCGAACTCCCTGCCCGATCTGAAGACCTCGTAGATTCGGCGGCTCGATAAGTCTCCCAGCCCCTGAAACTGCACCATAAAACCGGGTGTATCGAAGCCGGTCATCGAAGAGTAAAGATTGGAAAATCTATGATTTTAAAAGGAAAAATGAGAATTAACTAACTAATGGTTAAAATCAGGCCTTTACCAATGCCCTACACATCCGCTCAGCCCTCTTAAACAATGCCTTGAACAGCAGCCAAGCACAACCAATTTTTACGAAAAAAAAGTAGGATTTATCGGTGGCTCACAAAAAATAAAGCCCCGTGTTTTGAGCTCAGCTAAAGGTGATCTCCATCACGCTTTTTTTGCCTCAGACAGGTAATCTGAAGGCGTTCCAAAAAACAGAATCATCATTAGGAGGGGGTTATGCAAATCGATATCACCAGCAAGCAGATGGAGGTCACCCCAGCCATCCGTGAACAGATCGAAGCCCAATTTGAAAAACTGCGTCGCTATCAACTGGCCTTGCTAAAACCACATGTCATCATCAGCAAGGAGCGGCAACTCTATACGATTGAGGCCACGGCGCTGCTGCCAAATAACAAGCTGTTCGCTCAGGCCACATCACAGGATCTCTACGGTGCCATCGGAGCTCTCGGCCAAAAGCTGGCACGTCAGATCAAGCGCCACAATAACAAGCCCGGAGCGCAGCACTATCAGGCCCGAGAGGTCCGGGAGCAAAAAGAAGCTATCATGGAGTAACCTCATCCTGTGCCCCCAAGGGGGCACATTTTTTGTTCCGATTTTTATCCGCCATCCCTAATAAAAAACAACCACCCCCTACTCGATTCGTCTTTACTCTGATCAGAAAAATTTTTTAAATTAATTGCTTGCCACAGCCGCTCAATTCAGGCAAAGATAAAAAGCAGTTCCAAACTAGGTATAAGATTTCAAGTGATGCAACAGCAACAGTTCTTCTTTAGCTTCTTTTTTACCACCCCAGAGTCGGGAGGCGGAATCGTCGTGTAAAGAGAAACTAAAGACGAACTGACAGGCCTCCCAAACGGGAGGCCTTTTTTTTAGCAAAAAATCAGCGAACAGGCGGCAATATGAGTGAATTAGACACAATACGACAAGAGATAAACCAACTGGATCACGAGCTACTCTCAATCCTCTCTAAGCGCAAACAGCTTAGTCTGGACGTTGCTAAGAATAAGCTCAAAGTACCCAAACCGGTTCGTGATAGCGAGCGTGAGCGTTCGATACTCACCTCACTGGTACACCAGGCCAGGGAGCAGGGACTGGAAGCTCACTATATCAGCCGCCTCTACCAGCTCATCATGGAAAACTCGGTTCTGGCCCAGCATGCCTATATCCAGAACATTCAAAACCCCGAGCTCAAGCTTCCAAGTGCCACCATCGCATTCCTCGGGGACAAAGGCTCTTACTCGCATCTTGCCGCCCGCCGTCACCTGGCTCGAAATGAACAACAACTGGTCGAGTGCTGCTGTCGTACCTTTGCCGATGTGATCCGTGCCGTCGAAAACGGCCAGGCCGAATATGGGATCCTCCCCATCGAAAATACCTGCTCGGGATCAATCAATGAAGTCTATGATCTGATGCAGCATACACAGCTCTCGATCATTGGAGAGCTAAGCCTGCCGATTGAGCACTGCCTGCTGGCCCCTGAAGGCGCCGAGCTCAACAAATTGACCACTGTCTATAGTCATCCCCAGGCGATTCAACAGTGCTCAGATTTCTTCGCTAACTATCCACAGATCCGACTTGAGTACTGTGACAGTACCTCTGCGGCGATGCAAAAGGTGCAAGAGATGAACCGCCCTGACGTCGCAGCTATCGGTAACGCCGATGGGGCAGATATCTATCAGCTGAAAAATCTCCATCAGCAGATTGCCAATCACAGTGAAAACTATACCCGCTTCATCATCACCTCACGCAAGCCTGTTGAGGTTTCCTCCCAGATCCCGGCCAAATGCACCCTGGTGCTCTCGACCGGGCAAAAAGCAGGATCCCTGGCTGAAGTTCTGCTGATCTTAAGAGAGCACAACATCAACATGAGTAAGCTGGAGTCTCGCCCCGTTCCGACCAGTCCCTGGGAGGAGCTATTCTACATCGATGTTGAGTCTCATCTGCAGAGTGAGCCAATGCAGCAAGCCCTCAATGAGCTGACCCGGGTCACCCGACACATCAAGGTGTTAGGCTGCTACCCAAGTGAGACGATCCAGCCTACTGAGCTCCCCACTGAAGCACTACAGCCCCAGGCTGAGCCAAAGATCGCGGCCCAGCCGGCAGCGGAGAGTAAACCGGCACAGGCACCGGCCAAAACTTCGGCGAACAAGAGTACCAAAAAGCCACCTCTGGTCAGTCGGGAACATAAGGCGCAGGATACCCGGATCCAGATCGGCCAACTTGAGATCGGAGGCGATCAGTTCATCACCATGGCCGGCCCCTGCTCCGTGGAGTCCTGCGAGCAGATCCATGAGACAGCACTTATCGTCAAGGAGTTCGGAGGGCATATGCTGCGTGGCGGTTGCTTCAAGCCCCGCACCAACCCCTACAGCTTCCAGGGACTCGGCTACCAGGGACTGGATTATATGCAGCAAGCCGGCCAAAGTGCCCGGCTCCCTATTATCACTGAGGTGATGGACCGCGAGGATGTTCACAAGGTGGCCCTGCAGGCGGATGTTCTGCAGATCGGAGCCCGCAATATGCAGAATTTCGCCCTGCTCAAGGAGGTGGGGAAAACTACCCGCCCGATTCTGCTCAAGCGCGGCCTGATGTCATCCCTGGATGAGCTGCTGGGAGCAGCCGAGTATATCCTGGCCCATGGAAATCAACAGGTGATGCTGTGTGAGCGGGGGATCCGCACCTTTGAGACCGCAACGCGCAACACCCTGGATCTCAGTGCCGTGCCCCTGCTCAAGCAGATGACCCACCTGCCGATCATCATAGATCCCAGTCATGCCGTCGGTAAACGCGATCTGGTATTGCCAATGGCCAAGGCCGCCAAGGCGGTCGGCGCTCACGGCATCATAGTCGAGGTACATCCTGATCCGGATAAAGCACTCTCAGATGCCGAGCAGCAGCTTAACTTTGAGCAGTACCAACAGATGATGGGTGAGCTATACCGCTAAAGCGTTTTTCCAGCCAGGCCTAATAAGATGTAAAGTCATGGCTACCAACTTAATGCTTACAAAAAGAGCTAATAAGTGGAGCTCATATAACAGCTGTCAGGCTGTACTCAAGCAGACCCTCTGCGTCAGGGACGACGCAGCGGAGCCTCCATGGAGGGATTTATCGCGTGTCTGCGGGAGCAGCCCGGCAGCTGTAGCAATATAAAATCAACTATTGAATCCCATGGTTATCCGTTAGACCCACAAAAAAAAGCTGCATAATGCAGCTTTTTTTGTGGGTCGGCTTAGTGACACCATATTAGCGGGGAACGCGAATTCCACCCACAACCCCTTTCGGGCTCAGCAGGACCTGCCACAGCTGGATATTGCGCGAGCGAAAAGCTCCGGCACAGGCATACAGGTAGTAACGGAACATCCGGTAAAAACGTTCGGTATAGTGAGATGGCAGTGATGGCCAGGCCGCTTCAAAGCGCTTACCCCAGGCCATCAGGGTACGATCATAGTCAGGGCCGAAGTTATGCCAGTCCTCCATCACAAAGTGTTCCTCTGAAGCCTGAGCTATCTGCTTCACCGAAGGCAACACACCATTGGGGAAGATATATTTATCAATCCAGGCATCACAGTTCATTCCGGTCCGATTTGAACCTATGGTATGCAGCAGGAACAATCCATCCGGACGCAGATTACGCGAAGCCACCTCAAAATAGGTCGCATAGTTCTTAGGGCCCACATGCTCAAACATGCCGACCGATGCGATCCGATCAAAGGTCTCGTTCAAATCACGGTAATCACACAGGCGGATCTCAACATCCAGCCCCTCACAACGCTGTTGTGCCAGTTTTTGCTGCTCTTTAGAGATGGTAACCCCAACCACAGAGGCACCATAATGACGTGCGGCAAACTCAGACAACCCACCCCAACCACAGCCGATATCCAAAAGACGCATTCCCGGCTTAAGCTGAAGCTTTTCACAGATAAGACGCAATTTATTTTGTTGAGCCTGCTGAAGATCTTCAGCTGTTTTCCAATACCCACAGGAATATTGCATATAAGGATCAAGCATCATTTCAAATAGATCGTTTCCGATATCATAATGCTCTTCACCAACAATCCAGGCTCGCTTTTTAGTTTGCATATTAAAACAGCGAGCCGCGGCAACACGCATTATATCCCTAAAGTGATTTGGCAATTGATTATCTAAGTCATGAGTTAATACACGGGTAAAGAATTGTGAAAGATCCCGGCAATCCCACCAGCCATCCATATAACTCTCACCCAATCCCAGAGAGCCTTCCTGAAATACACGCTTCATTAAGCGTTGATCTTTAACAATGATATCCCATGGGCGAGTACCATTGATCTGAATATCGGCCTTAGCCAGGAGCTCAGTTGCCATTCTGGTCCAGTTATCCTGTACCGGCTGAACCATGCCCGAGGTAACAACATTTGAAGCTTGTGGAGACGTCAGAGATACCGATGAATCTAAGGCTGACTGATATTCGGATTCGAGAACTGACATAAACCCTCCTGTAATAAAGAGAAAATTAAAAATAAAAAGCGTTTCAAAGGGCTGATGCTATCTTAAACCTTGAGGCAACAAATGATAAATGAGAGAAATGGAATTTCTATTTTTCCATTTTGGAAACAATAGAAGCATGTCTCAAGTATTTCATCGAAATAACAACACACCTATATAGATCTTCAGCGAACAATAGTAAGTCGGTCTGAAGAAATACAAACTAGCAATATAAAAAGAGAAGTAGCGATTTAACAGTTAGCCGCAGGTGACATTAAAATCACGAAATAAAGCGCTGAGAATAAACCGGAATAAATATCGGGGTTATAACCGACCTCTTTTAAAACTGCGTCTATTGTAGAGATTGTGATCTCTGTTGTGTATCGCTCGAATGATGACTTGACAGTTGCACAGATGTGAACAAAAAAGCGGCAAGACCCATCTTGAGTCTCACACTTCCCACAGGCCGGTGCAAGCTTACCAAAGCTGTTTATACTTTGAGTTATCAGCAGCTTGGAAAGTCATCCGGCCAAGGTGGAACCTGGCAAGATCCACAAGGGTAACCATAGGAAGGTTAAGATGCGATCACTATCGATTCAATGGAAGATCATCACCTTTGCAGGCCTGTGTCTCATCATCACCGCCATCGTTCTGGTCGGCTACTCCATTTTCACCACAGATAAAATGCAAAAGCTGGTCTACCAGCGCTCTGTCGCGGACCTGGAGCGCTCAGCAACACTGCAGATCCAGGCTCAGGCCAGAAGTGAAGCCTCCCAGGTGCTGCGCTATTTTGATGAGGCACGCTACCGGGCCGAAGTCATCGCTCAGGATGTGTTGTTTCTCAAGTCTCAGGCGGAACAGCACTACCTGGATAACCAGTTGCTCCGGATATCAGTCAATGAACTGCTCGAACAGTCTATAACCCAATACCAGAACCTGCTTGGGATCTATGTCGCCTTTCTCCCCAATGCTCTGGATAAAGATGATCACTCCTTTGTTGATAAAGAAGAGCTGGGCTCCAATGAACAGGGACGCTTTGCCGTCTACTGGGCACGGGATCCCGCCGAGGGCATAGTTTCAGAGGTCCTGGTTGAAGAAGATCTCAGTGATACCGAGCTCGATGAAAACGGCATTCCCGCAAATGCCTGGTATCAGTGTGCCATCGATAAAAGAGGGGTCTGTATTCTTGAACCCTATCTGGATGATGTGGGCGATCAGGAGCTGCTGATGACCTCCATCACCCTGCCCCTCATCGAACAGGGAGAAGTTATCGGCATGCTTGGAGTCGACATCGCCCTGGCGACACTCCAGCAATTTATCGATAAAGCCGATCAGCAACTCTTTTCCGGACAGGGCCAGGTGATACTGTTCAGCCATAAGGGGATCGTCGCAGCCTGGGATGGGCAGAGTGAACGTATCGGTCAACCTTTCAGTGAATTCTCCGCCGAGCTCGGGGATGAGTTTAGCCGCTGGCAAAGCCAGGATAGTCCAAAGTCCGGGTGGCACCAGCAGATGCTGCAGGTCTACACTCCCATCAATTTCGGGCCCAACACCGCTCACTGGAGTGCCCTGCTCCAGGTACCTAAAGCCCAGATCCTCAAGTCTGCCAGTGAACTTGAACAGATCATGTTAAAACAGCAGCAACAGAACCTGTGGACTCAGCTCCTGGTCAGTATCTTGGTCACCCTGCTGGGTCTTAGTGTGATTGGTTTAGTCGCGCGCCGTATCGTCACCCCGATCCGCCAGGTCGCAGAACGCCTCAAGGATATCGCCAAAGGTGAAGGGGATCTGACCCAGAGCATAGTGATCCAGCAGCGCGATGAGGTGGGGCACCTCGCCCACTGGTTCAATAGCTTCCTCGAAAAGCTCAGGGGAACCATTAGCGAAGTGATTGACTCAGTAGATACCACCCGGGAGACCGCCAATAACGCAGTGCAGATCGCCCAAAATACCAGTCAGGGAATGGATACCCAGTTTCAGGAGGTTGACCTGGTCGCAACCGCCTCAGAAGAGATGAGCTACTCCGCCAAGGAGGTCGTTGAGAACGCAGCCAGGGCCGTTGAGGCCGCCGAAAGCGCCGATCTCGCCGCTCAGGGCGGTAAGTCGATTGCCGAAGCCTCTCAGACTTCGATGAACCTGCTGGTTGAACACCTGACCGGGGCCGTTCCCGTGGTTCAGAGACTCGAAGAGGATAGCGGTAATATCAACTCGATTCTTGAGGTGATCCAATCAATCGCCGAACAGACCAACCTGCTGGCACTCAACGCCTCCATCGAGGCCGCCCGGGCCGGGGAGCATGGCCGGGGATTTTCCGTGGTGGCCGATGAGGTCCGCAACCTGGCCCATCGGACGCAGGATTCGATTATTCAGATCCGTGAGCTGATAGAAAAGCTCCAGTCCGGAACTTCAGGGGTGGTTTCCGCTATCAACCGCAGTAATGATCAGGTGGGCGAAACCGCAGAGCATGTCAGGGAAGCGGTCAAATCCCTTGAGAAGATCATCTATGCCGTTGGCACCATCCATGACATGAATGATCAGATAGCCAAGGCCTCTGAAGAGCAGAGCATAGTGGTAGATAAGGTCAATCGCAATGTCGCCAACATCCGTGACATCAGCGAATCAATCCTGGGAGAAACCGCCAGCTCCACCGAGATAGGTGAGAAACTGACCCAGTTGGCCGATCGCCTGCAGCAACTGATGGCCCAGTTCAAGGTATAGGCTGCTGAGCCTGACCCCCCTCACCTTAGGCGGTGGGGGGTGACAACAAAACGGGAGCAAATGCTCCCGTTGGTTTATTGCTCACCCGCAAGAATGATTATTTTACCGGGATCTGCTCAAGGACTTTGAGTAACAGAGTCCAGAAGCGGCCAACCGACTCGATGTGTACCCGCTCGTCCGGTGAGTGTGCCCCACGAATCGTTGGTCCGAAAGAGACCATATCCCAGTTTGGATAGGCATTTTTAAACAGACCACACTCAAGACCAGCATGGATCACCATGATGTTGGGACGCGTACCAAACAGCTCCTCATGACAATCCCGCACCGTCTGCATGATTGCTGAATCATTGTTCGGCGCCCACCCAGGATAGGCTCCGGTGAATTCACAGCGTGCCCCGGCAAGTTCAAAGATACTGCGGGTCATCTGCTCAACATAATCACGACCCGAGTCGATAAGAGAGCGGATCAGGCACTGGATATAGACCTGACCATTTTCGCTACGGATCACTCCAAGGTTGGTCGAGCTCTCAACCACACCCTCAATCTCACGGCTCATCCGAATCACGCCGTTCGGGCAGCCAGACAGAGCCATCAATAGCTTTTGCTGAGTCGGAAGATCCATCACCTGGGCAGGCAGTGCTTCTTCGCTGATTTGCAGCTTAAGGTCGGGCTCAATGCCACCGAGCTCCGCATGGAAAACCGCGCCCAGCTCATCAATTGTGGCATTGAGAGCGGCCACATCCTTCTGTGCCACCACCACCATGGCCTCGGCTTCCCGCGGGATCGCATTACGCAGTGTTCCACCGGATAGCTCAGCAACCCTCAGACCCGTTGCCGATGCAGCCCGGCTCAACAGGCGAGTCATCAGTTTATTGGCGTTACCCAGCTCGAGGTGAACGTCTCCCCCGAGTGTCCCCCTTTGAGGCCCTTAATGCTCAGCCGATACGCTTTATCGCCAGCCGATGTCGGCTCGGCACTGTAATCAAAATAGATATTGGCATCGATTCCTCCGGCGCAGCCCATATAGACTTCACCATCCTCTTCTGAGTCTGTATTAAGAAGAATTTCACCCTGCAAGGCTCCGGGCTCCAGACCAAAGGCCCCGGTCATCCCAGCCTCTTCGTCCATGGTCAACAGGACCTCAAGGGGACCATGCTTGATCTCTTTGTCCGCCAGGACCGCCAGACAGGCTGCCATCCCAACCCCATTATCTGCTCCCAGTGTGGTGCCATCGGCAGTCACCCAATCACCGTCGATATAGGCCTTAATCGGGTCCTTAGTGAAGTCATGCTGGGTATCTGCATTGGCCTGAGGGACCATATCGATATGAGCCTGCAGGATCACCCCTTTACGATCCTCCATACCCGCGGTCGCCGGCTTGCGAATAATAAGGTTACCCACGCCATCAGTGCTGATATCCAGCCCCTGCTCGCGGGCCCACTCCATGATCCAGCCACGCAGAGGCTCTTCATGCTTTGAGGGGTGAGGCAGAGAACAGATCTTGTCGAAGAAGGTCCAGATTAGCTTAGGGGAAAGTTCGCTCAATTGTGTCACGTGAGAGCTCCTAATTGTTATGTTTGAGATGATGAGAAGCGCCGCGCTGCCGGCGCCTCGACCCGGGGATGTTAGCAAACCTGTCACCGGGTTACACCTGCCTCTTTAAAAAAGAGCGACGGCTTTCAAATCCTCTTACCAAAAGATGGCAAATGATCGCCGGTTGATAGCCAATGCAGCTTTGATAGGCCGACATCCCACCCAAATTTATGTGATGCAGCTCACAAAAATATTGACCCACTGGCAAAATTGAGTAAAATACACACTATCGACAGCAAAAGCTCGTCGTCGCAGCCTCCAAGGAATCGAGATTTCCCCAAGGAACCGGGAGCAGTAATTCTTAACTACAGAAGAACTGGAGGAACCTATGTTTCGTTCATCATCTATCGTTTGGAACAGCTACAAGCAGCAAGATCGCTTTAACTATCCAACATTCTTTGGCTACACTCGCTAAGCCAATCCCAGCTCACAGTCGAAAGAGTTTCACCCGAGTGAAACCCCTTTTGACTGAGAGTGACACTCCCCAGCCACAATCACTCAGCCATCCCCTCCTTGACTCGGCACCATAGTTGATCCAAGCAAGCATGTTTTCGCACAGATTAGCCTATAAAACCACAAAATCGTCACGAGCAACTCAGGCCACAGAGAAATCAGCCCAGCTCATCCGACCAGATAAAAAACCTCAGAAAAGGCTCGCCAGCCCCAGATAAAATCACTACAATTGCGTCGCAAAAGTGCAACCCGCCAAGGCGTGAGCGCAACAGAGATTCAATAAGAGAAGATAGTCGTGGACATCGAGCTGACAAGAAGCAGCCCGATGGTGTGTTGTATATGCAATCGGTGAAACTAAAGATGTCCGCCAAGACAGTTTCACCAAGACAACCTTGCAATGGTATATACCCCACACCCCGCTGTCAACGATATATTTTCCGAAGCACAGATATTAAACATAAAGCCCATGCGCCTGCCGTCATAGGCCATGAGTCATATCCGCAATAGGGGTTTTACACATGACACCGAAAAAGTTCTATGTTTCCTGGGATAACCTGCAAAGAGAAGCCCGCCGCCTGGCCGCACGCCAACTGCCTGCATCTCAGTGGAAAGGAATTATTGCCGTCAGCCGTGGCGGCCTGGTTCCGGCTGCGATCATGGCCCGGGAGCTGGGTATCCGTAACGTAGACACGGTTTGTATCTCCAGCTACGAACATGATAATCGTACCAGCCTGAAAGTTCTCAAGCGCTGCGAAGGGGACGGCGAAGGCTATTTGATTGTCGACGATCTGGTGGACACTGGTGAAACCGCCAAGGTACTACGTGAAATGTACCCTAAGGCTAAGATGATCACCATCTTTGCCAAGCCTCAGGGGGAGCCCCTGGTTGATGACTTTGAAGTCTCCATCCCACAGGACACTTGGATCGAGCAACCCTGGGATATGGCACTGGAATTCCTGACCCCTCTGTGTGAAATGGATGAAAACTCCCTGTAGTTAAGCTGAACACAGCTCAAACTCTGGTAAAAACCACCCGACAACGGGTGGTTTTTTATTATCGGCTGCATACAATGGAAAGATAGATGCTGATGAGACCGGTAACAGGATACGATGACAAGCTCTGCAAAGATCCCCAAAGAAAATCTATCTGAGAAACTCTTTAACCAGATCCCCCAGGCCCGCATCCGCGAAACCTCAACAATCTCAAATTCACAACCCCTGGAGCAACACTGTGATACGGAGTGCTTCCAGGTCGATGGACAATCCCATCCCAGCTGGTACAGGACCCTGCGCCGTCCGATGTGGGCCTGGCAGGGCGTGGATCCCGTGGTGGTCGAGGAGACACTGGCACGCATTGCAACCTCCGAACATCAGCGAAGCAACCCACTGTTACTGGACACGGTCAAAGGCTTCATCCCGGGCAACTGGAC
The DNA here is from genome assembly GCF_003072645.1 of Dongshaea marina. NCBI lineage: Bacteria > Pseudomonadati > Pseudomonadota > Gammaproteobacteria > Aeromonadales > Aeromonadaceae > Dongshaea > Dongshaea marina. Next base: position 1,277,955 of record NZ_CP028897.1, on the reverse strand, counting down.
CTTTGAATGGAGCCAACTCGGTGGCAAAGAGTCCCTCGCCGGCCAGCAGATGCTGGATCAGGGAGATAAAAAGCATGGCATAGACGCCCTGTGGCGCTCCGTCTGCTATTACTCCATCGCCAGCTACCCACATCTCAAGCGAGATGATCTGGCGGAGCAGGCCCAGGTACTGGCTAACACCAACTACAAACTGCTGGGGGCTCAGCTGCCGGTTCCTCTCAAGGAGATAGAGATCCCGTTTCGCGGAAAGACCATCAGCGGCTATCTGCACCTGCCGACAACGGAGCATATAGTGCCTCTGGTGATCGTTAGCGGCAGTATCGAGTCACTGCAGGTCGATTTTTTCCGCTTTTATAAAGATTACCTTGCACCGGCAAAAATCGCCATGCTAACCCTGGATATTCCGGGCATCGGTTACTCATCCAACTGGCCGCTGGTACAGGATACCAGCCGCCTCCATCAGGCCGCCCTGGAGCATATGCGTCATGTCCCCTGGGTTGATGACAGCCGTATCGCCATGGTTGGCTTTCGGATTGCCGGAAATGTAGCCGCCAGACTAGCTTTTCTGGAACCCTTTAAGCTTAAAGCCGCCGTGAGTATTGGTGGCGGTATCGATAGCTTCTTCACCCATCCTGAGCTCTTTGAGCAGGCGCCACAGATGCTACTGGACAGCATTGCAAACCGCATGGGGCAGGATGCCGCCGATCATCACCTACTGCAAACCAAGTGCACCGCCTTCTCTTTGAAACGCCAGGGCCTGATGGGACGCAATAAGACCACGGTTCCGCTACTGAGCATCGGCCATCGCAAAGATTTTATCTGTCCGGAGCAGGATATTCAGAGCCTCTCCAGAGCCAGTCAGGGCGGGAAAGCACTGGTCTTTGACAAGCTACCCATGTTTTATCTGTACGATAAAGCTTTGAGTGAAACCGTAGAATGGCTTAAATTATATCTTATGCCCGAATAAGAATGATCCAATCATCCAGGAGCATCTGCACTATTGTGCGCCTGATACAGGGAGGTCGAGATGTCGACAGAACACTTGCCATATAATCGCCTGATACGTCAATTCATGGCGCTCGGGCCCTACCTTAGGGAAGAGCATTGTGAGCCACAAAAGTTCTTTTTTGATTGCCTTGCCTGCTGTGTAAGCGCCAAAAAAGCCCCGGATAAGCGTGAATTCTGGGGATGGTGGCTCATTTTGGAGCAAACCCCGGAGCACTTTAGCTATCACTATAAGCTCGGCCAGCTCACGGAAATTGGTGAATGGAAAGAGGCTGCCATTCCCAAGAAGCACCAACTTGAGGTGAACCGGACGCTACGCGAGTTCTATCAACGCCTGAGCAAGAAGCTCGAAGAGTATGCAGTTGAGATAGAACCAGCCGACTCACTGGCCAAAGACAAGGTGATCCATGCGGCCTGATCGCGATTAAAGAAGAGATTCTATCCACAGTAAACCAATAAAACCTATCACTCCGAAGGCCGGCTTTTAATGCCGGTCTTTTACGTTTGAGCTTAATTTCGAAAAGACAGCTCTATTTCTATATTCTCCCCAGCACCACAACAACTGAATAGTCCCAAACAAAAAATGAATATTGATTTTAGTTCAGGGAGTTGTTATTGATAAATGCTCGCCATTGGCCAGCAGGGCAAAGTGAGCGAATTGTGTTCGGATCTTCAGGCAATTTATACAGATGATTTACAGCAAGGTAGCATTTGCGATTCATATTCATAAGCTGATCCGAGAGCGCAACAGAAAACAAACAACTCTTTCTTTTCATTTGACAGATTACTGGAAACAGGTAGTACTTCTATGTCCTTAGCTTCAACAGCAAACCGCCCCCCTCTTAAGGAGCGGATACCTCAAGGCGCGGCAGCGCTTTTCTTTATTCAGATCTTTGCCACCCTGGCGTTCGCCGTTCTCTATTCAACCCTGGTCCTCTACACCACAAAAAAACTCGGATTCACCGCCAAAGAGGCCACCGCGATCATGGGGGTGTTCGGCGCCTTCAACTACGGGCTGCATCTGTTTGGAGGCTGCCTCGGCGGACGTTTTCTCAGTAACCGAAACCTGTTTATCTTTGGGATGATCCTCCAGGGGATCGGTTGTGCCCTGATCGCCAGCGGAACGGTGGCCAACCTCTACTGGGGACTGGGGATGTTTCTCACCGGTAGCGGCCTGAACGTCACCTGCATCAATATGATGCTGACCCAGCGCTTTACCCCGGAAGACCCACGCCGGGAAACCGCCTTCATCTGGAACTACGCCGGAATGAATCTCGGATTCTTTATCGGGTTTGCCGTGGCCGGTTACTATCAGCTTAGTGAGAACTACCATGCCCTGTTCATGTTTGCGGCCATTGGTAACGTGATCGCCACAGTACTGGCTCTGCTGCGCTGGAAAGTCATCGCAGATACCGACACTCCCCTGCTACAGCAATCATCGGCAGGATTCCGTATCCGCTTTGGGATCGCCATCCTGATCCTGATCGTGCTGGTTCCGGTGATCCGCTCTTTGCTCCAGCATGCAGATTTCAGTAACTCCTTTGTGATTAGCCTGGGGATCCTGGTACTGCTGTTTTTGATCTTCCTGACCGTGCGCCACAAGCCTCTGGATGAGAAAAAGCGCATGGCGGCCTACCTGATCCTGGCGCTGGGCTCGCTTCTTTTCTGGTCCCTCTATCAGCTTGCGCCAATGGGACTGGAGCTATTCGCCGAATACAACATTGATCGCCACGTAATGGGCATCACCATAGCACCTCAGTGGATCCAGAACATCAATACCATAGTGATCGTCATCGGTGGCCCGCTGATGACGATTCTGTTTAACAAGCTGCGCGAGCGCGGCTGGCGTATCGATATCCCGCTGCAGTTCTCTCTCTCTTTGCTGCTGATCGGTGCAGGCTTTCTGCTGCTGCCTATGGGGATCTCCCTGGCCGGACCAACCGGCATGGTAGCCTTCTCCTGGATCGCCTGGAGCTATGTACTGCAGTCCTTTGGTGAGCTACTGATCTCCCCCATCGGCTACGCTATGATTGGTCGTCTCGCTCCAAGCCGCTACCAGGGCTTGATGATGGGAAGCTGGATGATGGTGACAGGGGTTGCCTCCGTGCTCTCCTCCTACTTCTCGGGACTGATGCCACAACACACTGCGGGTCAGACCGTCCTTGAGACCAACCCAGGCTACAGCACTGTGTTTGGCCACCTGGGATGGAGCGCGGTCGCCCTGGCGGTTGTACTGGGTATCCTGATCCCACTGCTGCGCCGTCTGATCAATAATAGTCAGGAGCAAAAACAGGCTGAAGCCAGCGCCTGATTAAAGCGAAATTGCCCCTTCATATAACAAAAAAAGCACGCATTGATGCGTGCTTTTTTCTGCCTGCCAAGAGAGATACTTCGAAACGCTTAGCAGCTTAACTCATGATTACAGGGTAAAAGTCTCTCGATTAACCACCACCTGCTCCCCGGTCAAACGGTGGGAATGAAAGGTTCGGATCTCCATCTTGTTGTTCTCTACCAGAAACTCTATCTGGTTCACTTTCCCCTCCTGTAGATCATCAAACAAGCACAGCTGGCGTCGCTGCATCTTGCCATCGGATCCAATATAGAGTTTATAGCTTTCTCCCTTGACTCCCAGGGGAGAGCTGCAACTCGCCTGAGTTGGAACCAGGTTCATATGCGCCAGGTTTCCGCCATACTTACTGCGTACCGATAACACATGATATCCATCATCCCCCTGGCCTTTAAACGGCTTAATAATCATCGGCTGATAGCCATCGGTTGGTTTTAATTCGGGTCCCTGGTGGGAGGTCAGCGTATAGTTTTTACTAAAATTCCCTATGCAGGCATTAAGTTGCTCGGGCTCAGCCTGAGCCGCCGCAGACAGCAGGGCTCCGAAAAAAGCCGTAAATGTCCCACATAACCGGGAGGTTCGCCTCATCGTTTCAATCTCCTTGTTGCTCGATAAGAGCAGCAAGCATAGCGGATGAGTTAAGTGAATTCGAATGAAAATTATTCTAATTTACAAAAAAGAGTCTGATCTGATGCCTGGCTCACTGTTTAACACTGAGCCGTTTATATCCCACTAAAAAGGCCTTCACCAGTGGCGAAGGCCTTTAATCTCTATCTGTGCGCCTGAACCCAAGTCACATCAAGCATCTTTGTTAGCTACAGGATTTGAGTGTTTCTCACAAAGGCAAAACTCAGCTCCCGGTAATTATCCTTCAACTTAAACTCCCGGGTTAATCGTGAAAGGTTTACCATTGACCGTCAGAGCCGTGAGTTTCCCTTTAGCCTGAACCCCAAGGGCAGCCTCGCTATTACTCCAGTAAGTCCCCTCAATGGTACATTGCGAACCACTAAAACTCACAGCTCCGCCAAAGTGACTCCAACATCCTGTAACTGCCCCATCAAAAGTGGCGACTATATGGAGCTCGATTGAAGGTTTCTCTTTTAAGGATTCGCTATTGAGGGTCAGCTTCCACTGCTGAATATCCGCCCAGCCACCACCAGAGACCGGGGTGACTGAGCCATCCGTCACCGGTGGAGCAGCGCTGTATTGGTAAATCCCCTGCTGAGAGATAGATCCGGTCGTTGCGGGTTGCAATTCAAGGCTCAAATCGGACTGTACTGCCTGCAGCTGATAGGAGTTATCATCATTGGCATTGAGGGTTTCGGGTAAGTTCAGCTCAAAGTCCTCGGCCTTGAGCTTCCCGCTCGAAGGGTCCAGGTTCATGTTGTAGAGTTGGGTCTGGCAGCTATCCGCCCCCTTGGCCACCACACAGCTATAGTGATTGGACGGTTCTGCTTTGGAACTAAGCTCAAGGGTCAATGGCTGTTTAACCCCGGTATCCACACCTGAGCCCTGCTCATCAACAAAATTGAGCTTATAGCTATAGCTCACCGGCTTCAGGTCTTGCGATGGCGCCACCAGCAGATCCAGGCTATGTTCCGTGACTCTATCTTTCACAATATCAACTTGTGATCCCGAAGGGGACACCGTCAGCTCAATGATCTGTTTTTTACCCCTGTCTATCTGATAAGCAGGAGTGGCTGTCAGCGAATACTCTCCCGGAGTCAGGCTTATCTGGCATCCCTTGCTCAAACTACACTCATAAGGCTGGCCATTAAGCTTTATCTCAAGGCTCCCCGAAAGTTCGCCGCTACTGTTGAATCTGAGCTCCAACTCTCCCGAAGGGGTAGCCGGCGCAAAAACCTTGTGTAGCTCGGCATAAACACCGGGATCGAGTTTTCCATCGGACATGCCGATCAGACTGGTTGTGTCACCAAGATAGCCGATCGCCCAGTAAAAATAGTTACTGGCTGAGGAGCCAATGGTTTTCATATAGGGCAGCAAGGTCTTGGTCACAAAGTCCACCCCTCCGTTTCTGTTCCAGGCCGCTTCTCCGAGCACCACCGGATAACCCGCCTTTCCAAGAAATCCCCAGTTCCAGTCAAATCTGAGCTGACTGGGTTTTCCCGGTGCAGTCTCCCAACCACCTATCTGCTTGGGATAGACATGAGGAGAGATCACCAGGTGGCTTTGAGAGGCATCCGCCTCCCCCAGTAGCCAATGAATAATGGCTTGCGCCCGCTCTGTGCTGGTTCCCGTCTGGGTGAGTGTCGTTGTTAAATACTGACTAAAGCCGGCACGGTCAAAAGATGCGATTCCCTGCAACGCCTTGCGCTTATCGAGAAGTGGTCTAAAATCCTCTCCCCAGTTAGCCTTGAAGTCTACCCTCTGGCCATCGACACAGGCGGGATCCGTTGAGATGCTATAGCCATTGGGGTCGACCGGCACCTCTCCCGCCACACAGATCTTGAGCCCATCGCTGGAATGAAGGGCCGGATCGCCGCTACTGCCGGTATCGGTTCCCTCAACAAACAGCAATAGATCAGGATTATTTTCGTAGACAGCTTTGGCCGCAACGGCAATCACCTTGCCCCAGGCCGCATACCCTTCCTCAACTGAGCCGCGATCTTTAAACCACCAGAGCTTATAGGGCTCATTATAGATATCAATTCCCAGCACATTGCTGAGATTACGCGCCTTGATCTCTCTTGCCAGGGTCGCCACATCTTGCTGATATTGGCTGAGATCATAGACCTTTCCATCTCGCTGATCCCCCAGGGCTCTATGATGATGAAAGTCGATCAGTACCCGGATATTATTCTTTTTGAACTCCTCAAGGGTCTGCCAGAACATCTCGCGATTATTCATCTGCACCGCACAATGCACCCCATCCTGCTGCCAGGTTTTGCAAAACACCCCACTTCCCTGCTGTGGGTGGTTCTTATCTGCATAATTCCCCTGGAAATTGGCTGGAACCACATAGGGCGAATCATCCGGATCAGCTATCACCGCAGGCTGAATTGGCAATCGAATGGTCTTAAACTGAACCCCCTGCTCTTTAGTGATCCCGGTTTCAGGATAATCCCAGGGATGAGTCAGGGTCTCCATCATCCCAAGCTTGCCCTGAGTTTGGGGGCCGAGCAGCACCTGATAGAAAGGATTGCCTGCCAGGCCGTTTAGCTTTGAGTCATCCTGCAAGCCCGACCAGGAGACCCCATTGATCACAACTTCCTCCCCCTGCTCCGTATAGATTTTGCCATTAGCCGTGTGATAGGCCAGGGCTCCGGAGGAAGCAAACAGTGTTCCTAAAATCACAACTCGCCGTATACCATTCATTTTCATAGTGCACCTCACGCGCTCCTTGAGAAAAAAGCCTGTTCAGGCTCGATTCAGCTTAGAGTGCTTAACAGGCTTTCCTACCTGACAAGATGAACAGGTTTCACAATGTAAAACAGCGAATACCCACGCACAGAAAGGCTCAGCGCCAGACGAAGACAACTTAAAAAATCCGGATCTTTGATCACCTGAAGCGTCAATTCAGGTCACATCCCACCCGATAAACTCCCACTGTCCCGACCACCAATCAGCAAACGTTGACAAATTTTGGGTTGAATCTGCACGAAATCGCGTTAAACTGGAGCTGTTTTGGGGAGTAGTCACCTCTGGCATGGCTGTCGTCACTTCGAAGCTTCGCTTCCGGCACCATGGGTCCCACCTTCGCCACTCCGGCTTTTGGGTACTTGACGAGACCAATGCTTAGCTGTCACTTCGTGTGGCATGTTTGGCAGAGGATCCGTTGTACTGTCCTACGCTTCTGCCTTAATTTTTAGGAAGAAGAATCCAATGACAACCACTACCTGGTTAATATTTCTTGGGCTTATCGCCCTGATGCTGCTGGTCGATCTACTGCAGAGCAAAGATGGCCCTATGCCGGTCAAAAAGGCTGCCTACTGGAGCCTGGGCTGGTTTGTTCTCGCGCTGGCCTTTGGCCTGGTGGTCTACCTATTCTGGCCACAACTGGCACCAACCAGTGAACTCAACGGCTCCCAGGCCGCGACCGCCTACATCACGGGATACCTGCTTGAAAAGTCGCTAAGTGTCGATAACCTGTTTGTATTTGCGGTGATCTTTGCTCAGTTTCGGATGCCTGAATCCCTTCGCCCTAAGGTACTACTGTGGGGAGTCATAGGCGCCCTGGTGCTGCGGGGGATCATGATTGCGGTCGGCGTTCAGCTGATCAATCAGTTCCACTGGCTGATCTACCTGTTTGCCCTGTTCCTGCTCTATACCGGCTATAAGCTGGCGACAGAGAAAGAGCACGGAGATGAAAGCCCACAGGATTCACGGATCATGCGCTGGGTCCAGAAAGTGGTTCCGACCACCTCTGAGTATGATGGCTCCAGGCTAACTACCCGAGTCAATGGCAGGCGTTTAGCTACACCACTGTTGGCTATCTTGCCGGTCATCGCCTTTACCGATGTGATCTTTGCCCTGGACTCGATTCCGGCGATTTTCGCGGTGACCCGTGAGCCGTTTCTGGTATTCAGTGCGAATGTGTTTGCGCTGCTGGGATTAAGAGCACTCTATTTCGTGCTGGAGGGGATGCTGGAGCGTTTCTGCTACCTCAAGCCGGCGCTGGCTTTTATTCTGAGCTTTATCGGTGTCAAGATGCTGCTGATGGAGACTCCCTGGGCAATTCCAACCCTGGTGTCGTTGGCAGTGATTATCGTCACCCTGACTCTGGCTATCGGAGCATCCTTCTGGAAAACCCGTTCCATGGAGCCCCGCCCTGGGCAAGGAAAGCTCGAACAGCAATAACCTGAAAGAGTGGGGAGCTTATGCTCCCCACTGTGTTTATTTCAGCAGACGACGTGCTGCTTCAATAACTACCTTGACCGCGCTGTTTTCAGTCTTGGACATGGTCTCTTCGTTAGGGATTTCTTGCTGAGTGCGGTTCACGATAACCCCGGCAACACATCCGGAACGAAGCTTCTGGCTGGTGCACATGGTCAGCAGGGTCGCGGACTCCATCTCATAGTTCAGCACTCCCATCGCCTGCCACTCTTCACAGGAGCCCTGGAAGCGGCGAACCACTCGACCAGAGTGAGTATCATAACGCTCCTGCCCCGGGTAGAAGGTATCGGATGATGCAGTCACCCCGATATGGGTATTCAGACCCAGTTCACGTGATGCAGCGACCAGAGCCTCGGTACAGGCATAATCAGCCACCGCAGGAAACTCCATAGGCGCAAAGTGCAGGCTGGCTCCATCCAGGCGTACCGATGCATTGGTGACGATCACATCACCAACATTGATATGCTGTTGAATCGCCCCTGTGGTTCCAATACGCAGGAAGGTGTCAACGCCAAGCTGCGCCAGCTCCTCAACCGCAATTGAAGTCGAAGGCCCACCGATACCGGTTGAACAAACGACGATCGGTTTGCCATCGATCTCGGCAGAATAAACGGTGAATTCACGCTGACTCGCCAACAACTTGGGGTTATCCAGCATGTTAGCAATCCGCTCAACCCGCTTAGGATCACCGGGAACGATCGCCAGAGTAGCACCACCAATATCCGCTTTATCAATACCTAAGTGGAACATTTTCGCCATTTCGCAACTCCTATAAATTTGCACCATTAAACCATTATTGTTATATGCCAAAGCCCGGGTACAGTGTGTTTTTCAGGTCTTTTTGGCCAAACGGCAACTATCCTGGAATTGGCAAATCAATGAAAGGATCCCTATCACACTTTTCACACCCGGGAGATCGCCCGATGATAAAGTCTGCAATTTTGCTAAGAATAGCAGTCGCCTCAGGGAAGAGATTAACCGCTTTGTCACCCCGTGCATGACACTTGGTCACGAAGGGCTTTTACATCCTTGCTGCGAGTCGCTATGATTTCGCCTAGCCCGTTAATCTTGAGATAACTGCCACACTATGCAAATTCGATCTTTGATTATTGCTCTTGTCACCGCCACCTTGCTGGGCGGCTGCTCCCTGGTCCATCGGATCGATATTCCCCAGGGAAATTACATCGAAGCTAAGCAGGTACAGAAGCTGCGCCTTGGGATGACCAAAGCTCAGGTGGAGTTCGTGCTGGGAACTCCGATGACCAAGAACGCCTTTGATGCCAACCGCTGGGATTACATCCACTATCGCAAATCCGGCTCAGATGGCTCGATTTTGAATAAAAAGCTGAGCGCCTACTTCGACAAGCAGGGCAAACTGGAAAAGGTGACCGGAGACTATCCTGTCAGTCCACTGTTCTCACAAAAACAGCAGTGATGATCCGCGGGAGGGATAGCCCCTCCCAGGCCCTTCTATAATCCGGGCTCCAAGTCTGTGCTCCCGCCCGGGGCAGAAACACTAATTTGATGATTTACGCAGGGGGTTGAGACGCCCACCGGTGACGGGGTCAATCCGCCCCTGCTCCTTGGCCCGGCTGGCACGAAGCTTTCTCAGCTCCTTGGGATTAGCGAGCAGGGGGCGATAGATCTCGACGCGATCGTCCTGCTGCAATGGGTGAGACAGTTCAGACTTCCGGCCCCAAATTCCGGCCTGTATCGTACCCAATTCAAGCTCAGAAAAACGTTCCAGAAAGCCACTGGCGATAATCGCCTGCTCAAGGGTTGCCCCTTCGGCCAAACTCAATACTTCCCTATGCTGCGCTTGTGGCAGGGCATACATCACTTCAACTCGGATCACATTAGGCTCCATAGACCTGGCGGGCCCGCTCGGTAAAAGATTTAACCATAGAGCTCACCAGCTCCTTAAAGACTCGGCCAAAGGCTAACTCCACCAGCTTGCTGGAAAATTCAAAGTCCAGGGATAGTTCAACCTTGCAGGCCGCATCATCCAAAGGGGTAAAGGTCCAGCCTCCACACAGCTTACGAAAGGGGCCATCCAGCAGCTCCATGCCGATCCGCTGGTTCTTCTCCATCGCATTGGTGGTGGTAAAGGTCTTATGGATCCCCGCCTTCGCAACCGAAACCGATGCCGTCATACTATGCTCGGTACACTCGTGAACCTCGGCCCCCACACAGCCAGGCAGAAACTCCGGGTAAGACTGGACATCATTGACCAGCTGATACATCTGCTCAGCACTGTACAGCACCAGCGCGCTTCGCTTAATTTGAGACATGGAACCTCTCATCGACTAACCGGTGGCGGATTTTATCACCTCTTCCCCTATTGAACTAGACAGAACCACAAGCCGATTTGTTCCAGGGCTATACTAAACATAAGCTCTCAGCCGGAGTTCAGGATCATGTGGCTAAGGATTGCCCCTCTTCTTTTTTATATCCCCATGCTTTGGGCTGCGCCTCAGCCATTAACCCTGACGCTTCCCGCAATGAAAAGCCAGGAGCACCGCTACTATTACGAGTTACTGGAGAAATCTCTGGAACTTGAAGGCGTCCGGCTGATCATTCAACAACCCTACCAGCACCTGCCGCAAAAGAGGATCGTCCAGATGCTGGAGCTGGGCAGCTTATCCCTGGCCTGGCTGATCCAAACCGCAGAGCGCGATGCAAGCTTTACCCCGGTCAGGACAGGCTTAACCGATAGCCTCATAGGTCAGCGGATCCTCCTCATCCCCAGGGGTCAGCAACCTGCCTATAACAGGATCCATACCCTGGATGACCTCAGAGATAGCGGCCTCATCGGCGGCTTTGGTGCCAACTGGTATGACATCAGGGTATGGCGCTATAACCGTCTGCCCTATCATGTTAAGGATGGCGAATGGCGTGCCCTATATCAGATGCTCTCCGCAACCGGTGGCGTCAATTACTTCTCCAGGGGATTGAGTGAGATAGTTGCCGAGGCTCAGCAGCACCCTAATCTTGAAATCGAGCAACGTCTGGTGCTGGTTTATGATCGTGATTTTCAGTTCTACCTGAGTAAACAGGCCAGCTCCCATCAGGCGTTACTGGAGCGAGCCCTGCAAAAGGCAAAAGACTCAGGGCTGATGCGACAACTCATCGAAAAATACTGGCAGCAGAGTTTTAAACTGTTAGAGCCCGACAAACGTTTGAATCTCCAGCTTAAAACCCCTCCCGAATCCTAAGTTCAGAGGAGTCCAGGAGTCACCATGAAATACTCTATCGCGATCAGCCTGTTACTCAGCTCATCGATTGCTCTGGGCGCCCCGGCAAAGCTGACTTTCAAGCTCCCTGCCATTGCGGAAAAACACCACCTCTATTACCACGAGCTGCTCACACAAGCACTGGCCAAGTTGGATGTCGCACTGACCATAGAGATCCCCTACCAGAAGCTGTCACAAAAGCGCATCATCAAGATGGTGGAAAATAATCAACTCTCATTGTTCTGGCAGTTCCAGACCCGGGAGCGGGATAAGCGGCTGACCCCCATTCCTGTCTCATTGACCGATGGCATGATGGGACAACGTATCTTTCTGATCCCTAAGGGAGCACAGCCAAGTTACAGCAAGATCAACTCACTGGCCGATCTCAGAGTCAGTGGTCTGGTTGGCGGCTTTGGTGCCAACTGGTATGACATCAAGGTATGGCGCTATAACCGCCTACCCTACTATGTCAAAGATGGCGAGTGGCGCGCCCTATACAAGATGCTCTCCATCGACCGGGGGATCAACTACTTCTCCCGCGGCTTCAACGAGATCCTTACCGAAGCCAGCTTGCATCCGGATCTTGAGATAGAGCAACACCTGTTGCTGATCTACAACCGTCGCTATCAATTTTATCTGAGCCCTCAGGCGAGTCAGCATCAAAGATTACTGGAAAGGGCTCTGCTCAAAGCGAAGCAAAGCGGCTTAATGGAGCAGCTGATCCGCAAACACTGGCGGCAAAGCTTTGCACAGCTAAAACCTGAGAAGCGCCTGAAGCTCTACCTCAAGACGCCTCCTGAGTAACGCCTATTCTCATCGTAAAGTGATTTGGATGTTGCTTACTCCAACCTGGATAGCCTGTGAGTCATTAAGCCCGTTGCCAGCATGGGCGTAGTTGCTTCGCAACGTAGCGAGAGCAATGGACTGGGAACAGGAAAGGGCTACCAGGATGGTAGCCGCTGGCATCGAGCATACAAGGTTAAGTTGATCCAGAGCAACGCGCGCGAAGCAGGGTGGAATTGCTTCTTAGCAATAGAACGAGAGGCAGGATGCCGAACTGGGAGGATGCCCATGGATGGGTATCGCTGAGCTGGAAAGGAGCCTCATGGAAGAGGCCCGGAGTTGCTGCATGGCGCACATGACTCATAGATTGTCAGAACAGGTCGATCACTTTTCTTTCATGACTGGTATGACGCCCTCTAAAAGGTCAGTACCTTATCCACCTCCAGGGTCCAGGCACAAAGCTCCGGCAGGGTACCAATCGAGATTCCCTCAATCAGAGGAAGCTCACTAATCCCCCGGGCATCGGCGCAGGTTTTACACAAGCGGATCGGAACATCCTGGGCACAGAGGATCTCCAACATCTGCTGAATATTGTACCCCTCAGCCGGACGTTGCGTGCTTAAGGCCGAGGTCACCGCATCAGACATCAGAAACAATCTAAGTTCAACCGCCCTCTCCTCCTGCTCTTTGAGCGCAATCCCGAGACGCAAGGCATTAAACAGAGACTCTGTTCCGTATGACGCTCCATTGGCAATAATTAAAATCTTTTGCATCCATCTTTCCCAAAAGGCTGATTCATCCAAATTATTAGCCCTGTTGACCCGCCCTATGTCAGGGCCTGCCAGAGCTCAGGTGAACCATTATGACAAGAGTCCGCGGCAGATGCTTGAGAGAAATAGAGGGCGGTGTCGCAAATCAGGGCAAACCCTCCTCAAACTCTGTTGCTCTTTCGTGATTAGTTGCTCCCACTCAAAGGAGTGCTCTCATTGCACTTAAAGAGCTCTTGCAACCGCGGCTCTGCTATGCGAAAAATGCGATATACGCTTTTTCAGCGTTAGCCAACACACATCACATGAAGGTCCAACGTGCTACTACTATTGATCTACCTGTTACTGGCAATCCTGTTCTCCTTTATCTGTTCAGTTCTGGAGGCAGTGCTGCTGAGCGTCACCCCAAGTTACATTCAGCTCCAGCAGCAGAGCCACCCCAAGGTGGCAGGAAGGCTGGCGCGCCTTAAAGCCAGTATCGACCAGCCCCTGGCGGCGATTCTGACCCTGAATACCATAGCCCATACTGCGGGTGCCGCCGGTGTCGGCGCCCAGGTCGCTTTCCTTTATGGCGACAGCTATCTCGCGGTCTCCTCGGCGATCATGACCATACTGGTGCTGGTACTATCCGAGATCATTCCCAAAACCCTGGGAGTCACCTACTGGCGTAAGCTCGCTCCTTTCGCATCCTGGTTACTGCCACTGATGATCAAAGCTCTCTACCCCTTCGTATGGATGAGCGATCGCATCATCGCTCGTATCGCCAAGGAGGAAGATCTCTCCAATTTCCGGGCCGAGATCGCCGCCATGGCGGAGCTGGGTCAACAACAGGGGGTTCTTAAGGCCGAAGAGTCACAGGTATTGTGCAATTTGCTACACCTTGAAACGATCCGCGCCACCCGGGTGATGACCCCGCGCGCCGTAGTTCACCGTCTGGAGCAGTCACAAACAGTTGAGCAGTATCTGGTGCACATGGAGCGCCCCTTCTCCCGGATCCCTCTGTATGAAGGAGATCCCGATAACATCATCGGCTATGTCCGCAAACAGGATCTGATGTATGCGGCCCTCAAAGGAGAGGTGGCGCAGCCTCTGGCAAACTATCAGCGGGAGCTACTAATGCTGCCAGACAGTGTCAGTGTCCTGCATGCCTATAAACGCCTGCTCGCCGCCAATGATCTGATCGCAGCCGTGGTCAACGAATATGGAGAGGTACAGGGCATCATCACCATGGAAGATTTGATCGAAACCCTTCTTGGCAAAGAGATCGTCGATGAAACCGATACCCATAAGGATATGCAGCGCCTGGCTCGCTCACGCTGGCTACGCCATCTGCGCAACAAGAAACATACCTATAGCCAGTAACCAATGACAGCCCCCGCCCTGACGGGCGGGCCTCACCTTGAGACTTGAACTTAATCTCCCCCTGGGATACCCTTCTTTGTTTGCCAGACAGCTAAGCCTCTCAAGGCCCTAACAGAGAACCGATCATGCCCTCCTCAACGATGAAAGCCGTGGTGACCACAGGTCACGGTGATTACGATAAGCTCCTGTATACAGATCTCCCTCTCCCAGAGCTGACCCCGGGGATGTATTGGTCAGGGTTCTGGCTGCCGGTATCAATAATACCGAGATCAATACTCGCTTGGGCTGGTACTCCTCCTCTGTCAGTAGCTCCACCCAGCAGAGCTCACAAGATGCTTGTCAAACCACCACAACCCAGGATGGTGGCTGGAATAACAAAACACCGTTTCCCCTCATCCAGGGAACCGATTGTTGTGGTGAGGTGGTTCAGCTCACCCAGGGGGTTGATCAAACTTTGTTGGGTAAGCGGGTATTGATCCGCCCCTGCATTCGAAGCTATGGATTTGATTCCTGGGAGCACGTCTGGATGGCTTCTGACTTTAATGGCGCTTTTGCCCAATACCTGAAGATCCCGGCCAATGAAGTGTTTCCCATCACTTGTGATTGGAGTGATGCCGAGCTTGCAACCATCCCCTGTGCGTACGGTACCGCCGAAAACATGCTGGAGCGTGCCGGCTTAACCTCAGGGGAAACCGTCCTCGTCACCGGAGCCTCGGGAGGAGTTGGCTCGGCCACCCTGCAGCTGGCGAAACGCAGGGGCGCCAGGGTGATCGCCATTGCCAGTCGGGACAAGCACCCGATGATGGCTAAACTTGGAGCCGATCTCCTGCTGGGCAGAGAAGCAAACCTGCTGGCAGAGCTTGGAGAGCAATCGGTCGATCTGATCGTCGATAATGTCGCGGGTAATGGATTTGCTACTCGTATCAAGCTACTCAAACGCGGTGCAAGACTGGTTTCATCGGGCGCTATCTCGGGCCCGATTGTAGATCTGGATATGCGAGATCTCTACCTGAAAGATCTCCGCCTCATCGGTACCACAGCCTGGGATGAAGCGGTTTTCCCGAATTTGGTAAACTACATAGAGCAGGGAGAGATCATCCCTCTTCTCGCAAAAACTTTTCCCCTTTGCGAGATTGTTGAGGCGCAAAAAGAGTTCCTGATGAAAAAGCATGTCGGAAACTTTGTGTTGATCCCGCCCCGGGACGAGGCGTAGGACTAGTAGATCGTTTCAATTGGTTTGTCGCTGCCTGAATATCATTTGAGGCCACGCAGTGAATACTTCCGTGTATGCTCGACGCCAGCATCCATGCTGGCAACGGGCCTAAATGATATTTCAGACACCCGTGAAGGGATCGTTAAACAACATAGGTCAAATGCTCTGAAATGATGTACTAGGCTCCCGGGGTTTGCTGGACACAGCGAATGGTTTTCAGTACAAAGGGGGAG
Source organism: Dongshaea marina (assembly GCF_003072645.1). Lineage (NCBI taxonomy): Bacteria > Pseudomonadati > Pseudomonadota > Gammaproteobacteria > Aeromonadales > Aeromonadaceae > Dongshaea > Dongshaea marina. Next base: position 1,262,158 of record NZ_CP028897.1, on the reverse strand, counting down.
TCAAGCCTAGCAAGGGATAAGAAAATGCGTATCCGTCTCCTTCTCACCACAGCCAGTGTCGCTTTATTCATCACGGCCTGCAGCAGTGCCCCCCGGGTCCACAGGCCACGCCGCCCGGTAGCAAGGCCAGCGCCTCGCCCGGTGGTCGTGGTACCAGCTCCAGCACCTTACCGCCGCTACCCATAGCCCTCGCTGGCATCAACGACTCGATGCCATGATTGTCACTTGTGACTCCCTCCCTGAGAGTAAAGTCACTACCAAACAAAAAAGATAGCAAAAACGCCCCGATTAAGGAGCGTTTTTCTATGAATATGCAGAGATCTTTAATGAAAGCTAGGCCTGCAGTTTTTTGAGCATATCGTAGATTGGCCAGCTCCCCCATGACTCAGCAATAACCCCATGCTCCAGAGTAAAAAACTCCATCGCTTCCCAGCTGATTTTCTTATGGGTCGGCCCAACCCCAAAGAAGGTACCGGTATTGACCCCGCTAAAGGTCACTCTGACTGCAACCACACCGTGATCAGCCACAACCGAATCCACATGTGCTGTCAAGTCGGTAAATATTTTATGCGCCATTTTTAAAATATGGACGGCATCCTGATTCGACCTTGCACCATTTGGGCTGTGCTCAATATAGTCCCTTTTAAAATGCTCCAGAACGTATTGATAGTTCTGCTTATTATAAGCCTGCTCAAAAAATTTAATGACAACCTGCTTATCTATATTGTTGTCTGTGGCGGCATTAGCCATTTGAATGCTCCCCATAGATAATAACAACGCAGCAATGAATAAAAATCGTCCTTTAAAAATCATATCTTCCTTCATAGTCCTTTGATGATCCAGGAACCTTCGAAGATACACCTTCATCCACTACTTTTCGAATCGGCCCCGTCACCGACTTCCTCTTTTGAGCATGGAGGAGCAAAGTCTCACCAATTCCGCACGCTTCATTGATAATCGCCGCTGTGTCTCACCGAAGGGGTTGATTCAGGCATCCCTTCTTGCTCCAGCGGCATAGCAACTTGCCGCTATTACGCAGACAATCGGTTGCATTACAGATAGCCGCCCCCAGAGTCCAGCTGGCCCGGGCGATCTCTTTAGAGCGAACCCCAAGGCTTTGTAAAAACTCAGGCAGATAGTTCGCCCGGTAACAAGCCGTTTGAGGCTGATAGCACTTGCCGCGCTGCTCACAGCACTGCTGAATATCACTACTTTTCATATATTCAAAGGCCCCGGTCAGGATCCACCGCTCAACATCCGCTTTAGCGATCGGGGTACTATGATAGGTCCCATAGCCCTTCTCACCCAGGTTATAGGGATCGAACATCCCCTGAGGGGTCCTGATACGGATCCTGGAGCGACAGTTTGCTGGCTGCCAATCCCGATGTTCAAGCCCTACCCCATAGGCACACATCTTAGGAAAGCCCAGGGTTTTGGGTGCCTCATCCTGGCCCAACCCCAGGTAAGAGTAGCTATAAAATTTCACGGATTTACCGCGGATCTCAACGGTTTTAGCCTGTTTGCACTCCGGACAGGGAAACGCCACCTGGGATGAAGCTCCTCCCATCTCGACAATACCAAACCTATTACTTGGCTGGGAGCGTCGAACCGCTATCCAGGCATAGAGCCCCTCTTCAAAGCCACTCAGGGTGCGGGTTTGGATAGGAACATCTTTTCCCAGTTTTGCCTGAAGCCCTTGATTAAGCTTTTGCCACAGCTCGCGGCTGCGCTCCCTGTGTCTCTGCTCGGCGATCCGCATTCCTGCGGTGGCCAGAACCTCGACCGAGGTCACCCGACACAGTTTTTGCCAGTCAAAAGCGCTCCAGCGAGGATCGCCCTTAGAGTTCAATGGGCCAGGCTGGCGAATCGCATCCAAGGCTCCCACCACTGCATCCACCACAGCATCCGCATCTTGCCAGTTTTTACCGCGGAGCTCCCGAACCGGGTCGGCAAGAGCCGCCACCTTGGGGCCGGAGTGGGCAAGCCAGGATTTTCCCTGTTGCTGGTAGATATAAAGCCGGGTCCCGCTACTTCCCGCATCATAGATAATTTGGCAATTAGATTGAGCCATAGCACTGGTGCTGATCAATATACTCAGCAGCAGGATGTAACCCGATTTCAAAAACATTTGGCTTCCCACAGTTCGAGTCTTAAGCTCCGGTAATTTTCTCACGATATGACCTCATCACAGAGGAAGGGGATCACACTCTCAGACTCTGCTCTGCATCATGCTCTGCTGAAAATACCTTTAATCCTGAGAGAGAGTTGGGTATTTCGAAAGGATATGGGGATATTCCGAGGAGCTCATGATCTTGTGTATAGAGTCACGAAGACTCTCCTCCATTTGTGGGGGTGTCATGGGGTTCAGGGCAAAGTACAGCTTCTTATTAAACAGGGTATAAGCCGCCGTCACCCCGGACGGTGATAGCTCTGAGGATTTAAGTAAAGCAGGTACAGAGTTATAGTTTACCGCCCACAAATCGATCTTGTTTTTACTCAGCATCTCGATGAGCTTATAGGGATCATTACTTCGATAAAGCTTCCATTGAGGAACCCCCATCTGCAGCAACACCTCCTCTGCAATATCGTTTCGAACCACCCCGATCCGATACTGAAGTATATCCACCTGAGAATTGATCACTATGCTATTTTGTTTAAGAGCCAACAACACCTTAGGTGAGTTGCCTATGGGGCCAACCCAGTGAAACAGGGATTCCCTGTGAGGGGTTCGCACCGTCGAAAACACCACATACTGTCTGACCTTGCGCGCCAGCTTGTAGGAACGCGCCCAGCTGTGGGAGCGGATATCTAAACTTGCAGGGTCATCACAACCAATCCGTGAGGCCGCCCGCAGCAAATCAACGGCGATCCCTTTGAGATCCCCCTCTTCCTGGTAGTTGTAGGGCGGGCTCTGCTCGGTCACATAGTGGAGCTCGCACATATCCTGCCCGGCCCTGACCGGGAGGACAAAGAGAACCACCAATAATAGGCAAATAAACGCAACGAAGCTGGCCTGGATCATCAGATGATCATCATCCTGTGAAGTTCCTTAAAGTTTAGCAAGCTTCCGGGCACACGAGGATACTGGCCAAGTCCAGATAAAAACCCGTCTCAGGCCGGGTGGCCCAAGCGGCAGGCGTGAGCCCGGCGACTCACGCCATACAAGCTATACACGGAAAAAGTCTATTTGCTGACGCATCCTCTCGCCCTGCTCCAGCAGCTCATCCGTTGACTGACGAGCACTGACGGTCTGCTCCAGAGTGTTACCCGCGATGCTGTTCACCTGATGGATCGAGCGGTTGATCTCAGATGAGACGGTATTTTGCTCATCGGTAGCGGTTGAGATCTCGACCATCATCTGGTTTACCTGCTCAATCGCAGAGGCGATCTCCTGCATGCTCTGGCTACTGAGCTCAATAAAGGTTGAGGTCTGCTCCGCCTGCTGGCTGCTGTTCTTAATGGTGCTCACCGCCTTATCTGTCCCCTGGTGGAGCTGGTTGAGCATCTCCTCAATCTCATTGGTTGATTGCTGGGTTCTCTGGGCCAGGCTTCGAACTTCATCAGCCACCACAGCAAAACCACGCCCCTGCTCACCGGCCCTGGCGGCCTCAATGGCCGCATTCAGCGCCAACAGGTTGGTCTGATCGGCGATTCCCTTGATCACATCCAAGATGGTGACGATTTCGTTGCTCAGTGACTTAAGACCATCAATAGCATCGGACGAGGCCTGCATCTCCTCCACCAGCCGCTGGTAGCCCTCTTTACTGTTGCTGGCATGCTCCAGGGCCTCATTGACCTTGTCATGCACATTTTGCGATGAGTCCGCTGCCGCATTGGTATTGGTTGCAACCAGCGACAAGCTCGCCGTCATCTGCTCGACCGCTGTTGCCACCTGATCGGTCTCCTGAAGCTGGCGTTCGGCTGAAGAGTGAACCGTATCCACTACCCCGGAGAGATTACTGGTGTTATCAAACACCTGAGTCGCAATCCCCTGCACATCGGTCACCACCGCCTGCAGGCGGCCGATACTCCGATTCAGAGAGTTTGCCATCTGTCCGGCTTCATCCTTCTGATCAATAGGGCAAGTCTTACTCAAATCCCCCTGCTCAAGATCCTGGGTGGTTTTCATCACCGCATTGATGGGGGTGGTGATCCTTCCTGCAATAAACAGCGCGATCAGGGCTGCGATCACAATAAAGACCACCAGGGCGCTAAATAAGATACTGTTGCTGCGAGCCGTTGCTTTGGCAATCGCCCGGTTGATCTCTTCGGCCTCCTGAAACGCCTGCTTCTTTACCGGAATAAACAGTGGCCAGATCGCCTTACGGGCCGGAAGGATCTGCTCAAAATAGATAGGTCCGGTATCTTCTTTTGCCTCCACGCCCCTGGCATAGTTTCGGTGGGCATCACTATAAGCCTGGGCCGTCTTAATCAGGTCATTGACCAGTTGAGGATCGGCCGAAGAGAGCTTCTTAATCACGGCTAAAATATCCGGCAACTCTTTTTCATAACGCCTGAGCTCAGCGGTTGCCCCATCAATCTGCGGCTGGCTCTCAAAGCGGACACCGGCATCCAGCTCCCGCATCTCCAGCGCCGTTCCTTTAAGGTTCGACTCCAGCTCACCCAGGGCCTGGGTCAGCTGAAACGATTGGGAGTAAAAGCTCTGCTGGAGTCGGTTAATACTCAGGAGCTGGTGACTGATAAACAGGCTGAGAATAATAAACAGCACTACCACCGCCAAAAAACCACCCAGCAGCTTCTTGCGTAACGAGAGATCATCAAACATATGGCTTCATCCCTGACTATGCCCTTGTGTTGAGCGTAGCAGAGGATAAAGCATGCATCCTGCTTCCACAGCGCTATTTCAAGTAAGAGCGAAGCAAAGATGAGTGCTTCACCATAACCTATTGATACCAAAGAATAAGGTCAAGAACATCTATATAAGGATTCGGAAGTTCAATTTGCAAAAACCGACAGCGGGCTAAAAAAATCGAGTCGCCAAAGGGCCCGCAGTCGCCGCTAAAACCGGATACTCATCTCTCGCCTTTTCTACCAAGCTGAGATCTATGGTTTGGGTGACAATCTCAGATGATGTGGCAGCCTCAACCAGCCGTTCTCCCCTGGGAGTCATGATCGAGCTTCGTCCGGCGAGGGATGAAAAGTCGCCACCATGCTCACTTTGACCACAAGAGCTCATCATCACCATATATTGCTGATTTTCCAAAGCCCTCACCTGGCAGATACGCTGCCAGTTATCGACTCTGTGTTGACGAATCGCTGATGGAACAATGATGAGGCGCGTTCCATTTAAAGCATACTCACGAAACATATTCGGAAAGTGGATATCATAGCAAATAGCAAATCCCACCCTGCCCCAGGGTGTCTGGCATATCACCAGGTGTTCACCTGCAACAAAATACTGCTGCTCATTGACTCTGCGGATCTGATGAATCTTGTCATAACGGGCGCGGAGCTCCCCCTGCGGATCAAGGCAGTAGAGACGATTGCGCATTTTTCCTGAGGCTCTATCCCGCACTCCAAACGATCCCGTCAGCCAAATATTGTATCTCTTAGCAAGATTCTTCAGACGACAGACCACCAGCTCCTCCTCCTGCACCAAGTTCACTGCCAGGCTGAAATCAAGAGGAAGATTGCATAGTTCAGGAAAGACCGCCCACTCGGATCCCTGTCCTGCTGCGATGCATAGCATCTCTTCGAGGGCACACCACTGCTGATCAATATCCAGTTCACAGCATCCACTTTGGATCAGAGAAAGTGATAATTGGTGACGCATCACGCTCCCTTAGCCTGCTGCTGCAAAAGATTCATCAAGCCACCTGATCGGATCAAAGTCTTTAGATTCGATGGAATAGGAGAAGCCTGAAATACCAACTCCGATCCCTGGACAGAAATTATGGCCTGTTCCAGGTCGATACTGACTTGCAGCTCATCCTCCAGCCCCTTGTTATCCTCCAAAACCAACAGTGGCAAGCCAAAGTTAAAAGCATTTCGGTAAAAAATTCTGCTGAAAGAGCATGCAATCACGGCCTGAATGCCCAAATGCTTTAGCACATAGACCGCCTGAGCCCGCGACGAGCCACAGCCAAAGTTCTCATCTGCAACCAAAACATCGCCGGGTTGAACCCGCTCGGAAAAGCGTGTCACCTGACTTTCCAGGCAATAGCGGGCAAGCTCCGGAATGGGGTATTTCATCGCATAGCCTGGAGCCAGAAGATCCGTATTTATATCAGCACCCAGGCGCCATATTCTTCCTTTAGCCATGGCTGACCTCACTTTGCTCAATAACCCATGGACTTATCTTTGCGTGAATCGCACTCGCGGCAACCGTATAGGGTGACGCAAGCCATACCCTGGAGCTTGGGCTTCCCATCCGCCCTGTGAAATTACGGTTCGTGGTTGAAAGGCAGCTCTCTTCATCGGCTAACACACCGACGCCATAACCGCTACAGGCACCGCACCCCGGAGGTAATATCTGTGCTCCGGACGCAAGCAGTACTCTTAACAGCCCCAGCTGCTCAGCCTGCCGCATAATCTTCTGCGAAGCCGGGCACACCAATAATCGGGTTGCAGGATGAACCTTCTGCCCCTCAAGCACCCGGGCCGCCATCTTCAGATCCTCCAACTTAGCGCCGGTACAGCCCCCGATGTAACACTGATCCAAGTGAGCCCCCAGGTGATGGGTCAATTCATCTGCATTTTTTGGATCGCCAGGAAGCGCAATTTGCGGTTTAAGTCCACTCAGATCGAGCTCCATCTGTTGGTGATAGCCTGCGTGAGAATCGCTCACCCAGCCAAGATAGGAGGGATCGATATCATGCCCCTGGGCTTTCATATAGTGGTGAGTGACCTCATCGGGATTAATGATCGCTGTCATCGCGCCTATCTCAGGTGCCATATTCGTTAACACCATGCGTTCCTCCATTGGTAACCTCTCAACAACGGCTCCCTGAAATTCAAGGACCTGATCTGAGGATATCTCCAGAGTGCGAGCCAGGTAGAGCGCGATATCCTTAGCACATACACCCGGTTGTAACCTGCCATTGAGCGTCAGCCGGATCACTTCAGGTACCCGCTCCCAGGTTTTACCGCTGACCAAAACACCTGTTGTATCTAAATCACCATAGCCACACATAAATGCCCCGAAAGCACCTGCCGTCGGCGAGTGAGAATCACCGCCAACGGCAAACATACCTGGCTGTATATACCCCTGTTCTTCAAGAACGATGTGACACACACCCTCACGATCATGTAACCGGGTGCCATAGTGGCGAGCAAAAGCACCGGCAGTGGCCACGATTTGAGCACTCTCACGATCATAGGGCGTCACGAAGTGATCGGTTATCACAACTACTTTTTTGGGATCCCATGGGCGAGCATTGAGCAGCTCAAGCCTGGGCCACCAGCGGCGCGGCCCACTGGAGTCATGCGCCATCAGGCAGTCAACCTGGCACTCGATGATCTCCCCAGGAATAAGCTCACTCTTACCTGAGGCATGAGCCAGGATCTTTTCAACTATATGTTGCCCCATGTTCATCTCCATTTGGAATCGATTTGGTTTGAAGTTGTTATCACACAGCTGAAGTCAAGATCCATTGCTCACATCCTCAGCAAAAAGATCCGAATAAACACAGCCTGTCTTCAGCGTAAGAGCGCTAATCACGGCATCGCACTTTCATAAGTCGTGAAGAAGAGATACATGGCGCCCGAGAGAGATAGCACGCTTATAACCCTTCAACCGCCTTTCCCTGAGCCAGGATATCCTGACGTTTCGGGGTAATGGAGGCCATGAAAGACTGAGTCTCCAGCATCTCGTTGAGCTGCTGGATATCAAACATCTGATCGCGCATCGAGTTGCTGGTCCCTTCAGCCTTGAGGGTGGTTAAAAACTGCTGCGCCATAAAACCGAATGCTCGGGTCAGAGCCGTGGGATAAAACACCAGATCAAAGCCATATTCCTGAGCGAGTATGGGTGACACAATCGGAGTCACTCCCCCTTCAACCTGATTCAGCATCAAGCGAGTCTTACCTGAAAAGGCACGACCAATCTCCCTGAGTTGCTCCAAATCGCCAGGCGCCTCAACAAACAACATATCGGCCCCGCCTCAACATAGGCATGAGCCCGGGCTAATGCTGCATCAAACCCCTCAACAGCAATCGCATCGGTCCGTGCAATGATCAACGTATCCTCACTGCGCCGCGCCTGCAGCGCAGCATCAAGCTTAATGAGCATCTCTTCACTGGAGATGAGTGATTTCCCCTTAAGATGGCCGCAGCGCTTGGGAGTCACCTGGTCTTCGAGCTGAATGGCCGCCGCCCCCATCTTCTCAAACAGGCGTACCGTTCTGTGGGTGTTTACCTCATTACCAAAGCCAGTGTCGGCATCCACAATCACTGGAATTTCGACCCGTTCGCAAACCCGCTCCAGGGTCGCCGCAACCTCTGTCATACTCACCAGGCCCACATCCGGCCGTCCCAGCTGGTGATAAGCGATATTGGCACCTGAAAGATAGGTCATGGAAAATCCCGCTTGCTCAATCGCCAGTGCCGATAGCGCATTAAAGCAACCGGCAGCCAGTACAGTCTCATCAGAGCTCAATTGTTTTGTAATTGAAGTCATAAAAAATCCTTATTTATCATTAGGGACAGTTCTATTAACTCCTTGTAATTTATGCGTATACTGACTAGTTTTGAATCAATTAATTCTGACCATTTTGTTAGATTTATTAACAAATAGAGGCACTACAATCTAAACCAACGCAGAAGAGCCCTAAAATCAACATCAGATATAATCACGAACCTGTTACACTCCTTCCAGCCCTTCATATTCAGGAGTCCCCATGACTATCGATACCTCCCGTCTCAAAGCGATCGCCGCAGAACTCACCCTTACTCGCCATCAGCTTCATCAACATCCGGAGATAAGCTTTGCACTGCATAAAACCAGTGCCCGGGTGAGTCAGTTTCTCCAGGAGTTAGGACTTGAGGTTCATCAGGGACTTGCGCAGACCGGGCTGGTTGCCATCCTCAAAGGCAGCAGGGGTGAAGGTCCCAACATCGCCCTGAGAGCCGACATGGATGCCCTGAATATTGAAGAATCAGCTGAGCACAGTGTTCGCTCTCAGATCCCGGGAGCCAGCCATGCCTGTGGTCACGATGGCCACACCGCCATCTTGCTTGCCACCGCCCGCTACTTATCTGAGCACAATGATTTTGCCGGGACTGTCTATTTTCTGTTTCAACCCGCAGAGGAGGGAGAGGCCGGAGCCCGAGTGATGATAGAGGAGGGTCTGTTTGAGCGCTTCCCGATCCAGGCCATCTATGGGCTACACAATCTCCCGGGCATGGTCGTTGGAAAAATCGCGACCCGTTCGGGAGCCGTGACTGCCGCCGGAGATACCTGGCAGGTTGAGTTTTTGGGAAGTGGAGGCCATGGTGCCATGCCGCACAAGGTCACCGACCCAAGCCTGGCAACGGCCCACTTCATCACCATGCTGCACACCATCACCAGCCGTAATGTTCCGGCCAGTGAGGCAGCAGTGGTCAGTGTCGGCCATATTCATGGCGGGGATATGAACGCCCCCAATGTGATCCCATCTCAAGTCAGCCTGTGTGGTACGGCCCGAAGTTTCACCCCAAAGACCCGGGATATTCTGGAGCAGCGGATCATCGAGCTGGCCAATACCAGTGCCCAGGCCTTTCATTGCAAGGCTCAGGCGAGCTACACCCGGCGCTACCCTCCCACAGTCAATCATCGGCAAAATGCTCAAACCGCCCTGGCTGCTGCACGCAGGGCTGTTGGAGAAGATAAGGTGATTGAGCTCAGCGAGCCCTTTAACTTCTCCGAGGACTTCTCATTTTATCTTGAGAAAATTCCCGGCTGCTTTGCCTTTATCGGCAACGGCGAGAACTGTGCCGGATTACATACCCCGGATTATCAGTTTGATGACTCGGCGATCGAGACCGGAATGCGCTTTTTCATCGAATTGATCCATGGCGAATGCCAATAGCGACTCAGGCCTAACTGAACTGGGCGACACGACAGTCGCTCAGTTTTAAAAGTAGCAAAAAATCCGAAACTTCACTCCATCGAGGCTTTACATGATCACCCCTATTGCCACCCGCCTGACCAGAGGCGCAGATCTCAAACAGAGCATTCAACAGCTGGTCACCCGCCATCAGATCCGGGCAGGAAGCATCGCCTCATGCGCCGGCTGCTTATCCAGGCTGAACATCCGTTTGGCTGGTGCCGCACAGACTCTCAAACTCTCAGCCCCACTTGAGATTGTCTCTGTGATGGGCACCCTGACCCCTCATAATCAGCATCTGCATATCTCTGTGGCAAATGAAAAGGGTGAGGTCCTAGGTGGGCACCTGCTTGAAGGTTCGATTGTCGATACCACCGCCGAGCTGATAATCCATAGCTATTCGAACCTTGTCTTTAGCAGGGCCGCAGATCCGCAAACCGGATATACTGAACTGGAAGTTTCTGAAGGCTGCCAGCAAAATACAGCTCCAGAGAGCAACCTAAGCCGGTAAACTCAGCCGGCTGTTTGATGGCAAACTTGATGAAGGCTCCCATTTGATCGACTTGCTACGAGAGTCCCTCACTCGTTTCGGGCACAGCAAACCAATATCGCCATGATATCTTGGAATATTCTCCTCACCTTTTCAGTTCACTCCTACACTTAATCAAGAGAAATCCCCAACGAGATGAGAGACAAGGAGTGTGACTCATGATGTCGTTAATTTTTTTGATCCAGGCCCTGGCCATGATCGCCGTCTTTGGCAAAAAGACTAGCATTGGGTACCTCCTGTTTGTGGTGAGCCTGATCCTGGCGGTGTTCTGGTTTGCCCATCATGCCACCGATCCCCTGACCATTTTGCTCTAAGGAGGCTTGATCATGTTTGATATCCTGACCCGCCCCCTGAATATTCTGGCCCTGTTTTTGCTCAGCCTGGTGCTCATCGCAGGTTTGGTCTTTCAGTTTATCCTCAATGAGCTCCCCTGCCCCCTGTGCCTGCTGCAGAGGGTTGGATTTGCCGCCGTGATGTTTGGATTCCTGCTCAATGTGGTCGAGGGCCCCCGCAAACGCCACTATGGTCTTATCCTGGTTGCCGCCCTGTTTGGTGCCGCCGTGGCCCTGCGCCAGATCTCTTTGCATGTGATCCCAGGCACTCCCCCTTACGGCAGCGCCATCCTGGGCCTTCACTATTACACTTGGGCCTTTGTTATTTTTTCACTGACCATACTGGGTACAGCCATTTTACTCCTGCTCTCCACCGATGAGCCGGTCATCGCCCCGCAAATGGGGATGATTGCAAAGATGGTATGCCTGCTGGCAATCATCAGTGTTCTCCTGACCTTCATCATGACCTTTATCGAGTGCGGCCCCTATCAGTGTCCGGATAACCCGGTGAGTTACTGGCTGCTCCAGGAATTCTTATAAAGCCTCACAGCTGATGTGATGAGATAAAAGCGATGGAGCCACACATCGGGTGGCTCCATCGGTGTCCCGGATACAGTTGTGGGGCTCCCTGGGTCATCACTCACATACCAGGCTTGAAACTCTAGCTCCCCATGACTTGAGCCAGGAGCAAGCTAAACCTCCCTAAGCTCTGGAGGTACTCCTTAGCCCTGAGCAGCTTTAGCGGCGGCGATCATCCTCATCATCTTCGTCATCATCTGCCTTTTTCTTGGGCTCACCACCAAACATGCTGGCAATACAGTAAGCGATTCCTCCAATGCAGCAGATCGCGATGATCTCCAGAGCCAAGACCTTGACGGCGATCTTCACCCACATCTGCTCAATTGCTTCGGGAATACTCAGCATAAAGCCAAAATGGATCTGAAACATTCCGGCATCGGTATTCGCCGGACTTGCCGTCCAGGGTGGAAATAGCACTGCAAAAAATATCAATAACAGCACTACAATCAGAATTATCTTTTGCGCCATGACCCCGCTCCCCAATACAGGCTGCTGCTTTCAGTATCAGCGGCGACTGCTATTTATTCAATTTGAGCTCTGTCACAAGTTGATACAAAAGTCATGCCCAGGGCACCTTGTTGCCTAATTTTATTTCAAAATCCGTAGAACGTGTGTCCTCTAAGGACTCGCTTTGACAACCACAGTTCAAACCACCGACTGTAAGCACTGTCGATTTTCGGCAATTTCTTTCCTGACATTAGCGCTTCTAATAGAATCCAAACGCAACCAGGCCATAGCTAGCAGGAGATCAGCGAAACATGACTGATGACGTATCGAACGATGAGCAAAAGATCATCGATGAATTAAAACCTATTGAGTGGCATGGTGCTCTGATCGCGCTAAACAAATATGGGGAGCTGTTTCTCCCAAGTGGGCATGAAAAGAAACATTGGGACTACCTTAAGGGCAATATCCCCCAAACCGATAACCTAAGGCTCCAACAAGATACAGATTTTTTCTACCGTCACGGACCTGAAGTTTACAGGCGGATGACGTTTTTTGCGGAGGAGTCCGCTATTGACTGCACATCTAAAGGTAAAAGTGAGCCTGAAGTACAAACCATGATTGCAATTGAGCGTGTATTAGCCCGCTTATTGGAGTATGACTTTGTCAGCAGAGAGCGAGCAAAGGTGGTAAGTACGATTGGGGTCGATAAAGTCACACTCACAGAGAAAGGCCTAGAAACTTCATTAATACTGATCGCACACCGCAATACCGAAAAGCAGATCGCAATAAGTGCTAATCATTTCAGCAAAACTAGAGCCATTGCTTATTTAGGTTTTGCCCTTTCTCTTTCCCTAGAAGTCCTTAAAATATGGGACTGGATTAAGCCGAGCATCCATCCCACCTCAACTGTAACCACGTACTCGAAATTACAACTCGACCCCGACTCTGTGATGAAGCCACAAGCACCTAGCATAGCTAAATTGAAGCTGACCAAAGAGGCGAGCTCACATACTCACAACAGCGATAAAAGCAAAATCGGTTAAAGCCTCATCCTTAGGCTATAATGCCCGGACATCATACGATAGGGGTAACTATGTCCGTACCAGGTAGAAAAGAGATCCAGCCCGGAAGCCGGGTTGCGATTGTTCAAAAACAGGATCAACGCAGTGGCAAGCTGACCGAAGGGGTAGTACAAACCCTGCTGACCAAGTCCCCGACTCACCCCCACGGGATCAAGGTTCGCCTCGAGACCGGAGAGGTCGGCCGGGTGCAACAACTTCTCGAATAACCCTACCTGCCTGGGCAGGTGCTCAGGAGCTATTCGAGCAAAAGCTGGCACTGCTCACGCAGATAATCCCGAAGTTTCAACACCACGGGGGTCACCTTGGCCCTTGAGGGGCAAATAAGGTATAGCTGAGTCGGCTCCTGCTGGTAATTTCCCAAAAGCTGCACCAGCCGCCCGGCTTTAAGATCCGCGGCGATATCCAACTTTGACTTAAAGGCAATCCCCTTGCCGGCCAACGCCCAGCGGTGCACCACCTCACCATCATTGCTGACCCGGTTCCCCACAACCTTGATCTTATAGTGACCCTCGTTGTCACGAAATTTCCATTGATCATGGGTTCGGCTACCCAGCTGGTACAAGAGTGCATTATGGGCCTCTAGCTCCTCCGGATACTCGGGAGCGCCATACCGGGCGATATACTCTGGGGAGGCACACACCACCCGCTCAATCGAAGAGATTGGCAGCGCAATCATCGATGAATCCTCCGGCCAGCCATAGCGCAGCGCCACATCAACTCGCTGCATATAAAAATCCACCAGGGCATCACCCAGGCTCAGGTGCAATGAGAGCTTGGGGTGTAACTCCATCAGCTGATCCAACCAGGGCAGCACAAAATTTCGCCCCAGATCCGAAGATACCGACAAGCGGATCTCACCGGACATTTCCCCACCCGGTTCATCAATGGCTGCTCTTGCCTGCTCCAGGCTGGCAAGAGCTGTGCGGCAGTGTGCCAGAAAACGCTCCCCCGGAGCGGTGATCCTGAGCTGGCGGGTCGAGCGAATAAACAGCTCACATCCGAGCTGCTGCTCCAGACGTTTGAGCGCGGCACTGGCCGCAGCAGGAGTCATATCCAGAAGCTGAGCCGAGCGGCTGATCCCGCCGGTATCCGCGATAGAGACAAAGAGTTGCAGATCTTCGACATTCATAATCAAATATTTTTTGATAGTGTTTTAAATATTACCCTCTTTTTAGTGTAAATAGCTCGGCCGATAATGTCATCCATACTCACCGAGGAGAAAGATAATGAAAGCCGTTGCCTATCAACACTGCCTGCCAATCCAGGAACTAAAGTCACTGCTCGATATTGAGCTGCCAACCCCACAGCCAGCCGGGCGCGATCTCCTGGTAAAAGTTGCAGCTGTCTCGGTGAATCCGGTCGATACCAAGGTACGAAAAAATCGACAGCCTGATCTCGCTCATCCCGGGATCCTGGGCTGGGATGCGGTTGCTGAGGTGGTCGCGACCGGGGATGAGGTCAGCGCTTACCGGGTTGGAGATAAGGTTTGGTACGCAGGCGATCTGACCCGTCCCGGCTCCAATGCCGAATATCAGCTGGTTGATGAAAGAATTGTTGGACACAAACCAAAATCACTGAGCAACGCAGAGGCCGCCGCGATCCCTCTAACCGCCATTACCGCCTGGGAGCTACTGTTTGATTGCCTGGAATTTAAAAATCACCCCTCCCAAACAAAAGATCCCGAGTGCAGACTATTGATCGTCGGAGCCGCAGGGGGCGTTGGCTCAATCCTGACTCAATTAGCCGCTCAACTGACATCGGCCACCATCATAGCAACCGCATCCCGCCCCGAAAGTCAGCAATGGGTCAAGACTCTGGGGGCCGATCATGTCATAGACCACAGCCGCCCGCTGCGTGAGGAGCTTGAGAAAGCAGGTATCGGAGAGATCACCCATGTCATCAGCCTGACCCACACAGAGCAACACTTTGCCGAGCTGGTTGAAGTGATGGCCCCTCGTGGCAAGCTCGCCCTGATTGACGACCCTGAAAACGGCCTGGATATCATGTTGCTGAAACCTAAGTCGATCTCACTGCACTGGGAGATGATGTTCACCCGCTCCATGTATCAAACCGCCGACATGGATAAACAGCGGGAGCTCCTTAACCGAGTTTCCTCCATGTTTGATCAGGGAATACTCAAGAGCACTCTGGGGGAACATTATGGCAGCATCAATGCCACCAGCCTCAGGCGAGCCCATGCCCATATAGAATCCGGTAAGGCGATCGGCAAAATCGTGTTGGAAGGCTTTAATTAACTCAGGTACAGCGAGTGAGGTGATGCACCTCACTCGCCTTCTTGTGCAGGCTCATCCATGGCGCACTGCTGATTTGCAGGCACCGCCTCTTTGATTTTTTTTGGCAGGGGAAGGTTAAGATGATTCATGATCTCGATAAAGGCTTCCCGGGAGCGCCCCTGACCTAACCTAAGGTTCCAGCGCTTCTCTTCACCGATACTCGACATGGTTCGACCATTGTAATCATGGGCCGGATACACCCGGGTTTCATCCGGCAGGGTAAAGAGCTTTTTGGTCACACTGTCATAGAGGGCACCCGGATCACCCTCTTGGAAGTCGGCTCGGCCACACCCCCGGATCAGCAGGGTATCGCCGCTGAATAACATGCCGTCCACATAGTAGCAGGTACACCCCGAGGTATGCCCCGGGGTGGCTATCGCTCTTATCTGATGCTGCCCCAGGGGCAAAGAATCGCCCTCCTTAAGAGAGATATCGGCCCCGGCAATATTCGCCGCCGCACTAAAGCCAATCTTGGCTCCGGTCTGCTGGCGGATCTGCCCCGAGGAGGTAATATGATCGGCGTGCACATGGGTTTCGAGAGTAAACATCAGTTGAACCCCCAGCTCCTCAATCAGCCTGAGATCACGATCAAGCTGCTCTCGCACAGGATCGATGAGTAGTGCCGCACTTGTCACCGAGTCAATCAGCAGATAGGTATAGGCACAGGACTCAGGATCGAACAGCTGGCGAAGCTGGAGGCTGGGTTGTGTGAGCGGCAATGACATAGCGACTCCTTACGAAACAGCAATCATCGAGAAGGATGATAACGCTTCACTAAGCCTAGTCAGCCCCATCCATTCGTGCCAGTCGCGCTTTTCCCCTCTCAGGCCCCCAAGAATACTGGAGTCAATACTCCCAGAACTTATAGGAGTCCCCCTTTCACTGGTCAATTAAAATAGCAGCTCGCCATGTTTCTCTACCTGACGACAGATATAATCACCTATCGGTATCGCGGAGGTCGCCGCAGGCGATGGTGCATTACACACATGAAGTGATCGCTTGGTATTCACAAATAAAAAATCATGGACCAGGCTACCATCCCTGAGAACCGCCTGCGCTCTAACTCCCGCAGGATAAGGGCGAAGATCTTCAAGCTTGAGGCTGGGGCAGTATTTTTGAACCTGCTTGAGGTAGCCGGGTTTCCACCAGGAATTTTTGGTCTCGGTAACTCCTGTCGAAAAGTTATTCTTTAAGACCCTCCAAAACCCTCTGAAGCAAAGCATATCCCAGGTGTCTCGCAAGCTAAGATTAATCTTGCCATAGCCTTCCCGCTTCCAGCCCTGCACCGCATTTGGCCCCACGGTCACCGAGCCATCAATCATTCGTGTCAGATGAACGCCTAGAAAAGGAAGCTCAGGATCTGGAATAGGGTAAATAAGATGGTTCACAATATGATTATGCTGCGCAGCTAAACGGTAGTATTCACCCCGAAAAGGAATGATCTGAAAATCAGTTTTGATCCCTAACATTCTGGTCATGCGATCCGCCATCAGGCCGGAGCAACTAATGAGGTAGCGGCCCCTGATCTGCTTTTGCTCTCCCTGCTGCTGGTAACACACTTCAATATGACTCTTACATTCAGTAAGACCGGTGACTTTCGCGTTTAAAAAACTCACGCCTCCCAACGCCATGAAACAATCCGCCATTTGAGTGGTCAGCCTGCGATAATCAACAATCCCGGTCTGTCTGACAAAGATCGCTCCGAGTCCATTAATATGTGGCTCACGCTCCTTAAGCTCATCAGAAGTAAGTAACTCAGCCTCGATACCATTTTTCAGGCAACGCTGATAAAGAGCCTGCATCCTCTCGACTTCAAGAGGGCTGGTCGCAACCAGTAATTTGCCACACTGCTCATAAGGGATCTCATGCTTTTGACAAAAGTTGATGGTCGCCGCCAGTCCCTGACGGCAAAACTGGGCCTTCAGACTTCCTGGCGCATAGTAGACCCCGGCATGGATCACGCCACTATTATGGCCCGTCTGATGTTTGGCAAATCGGTCTTCTTTTTCCAGTAATAGAATCCGCTTATCCGGGTATTTCTGCTTAAGCTGCCAGGCCGTTGAAACCCCAACAATGCCACCACCGATGATAATGTAATCAAACTCCATAGAGTGCCACTTCTTATTCCGTTAAAAGAACAGGTGGCAAGCCGCCACCTCACTGATTAGCAAAAATGTCCGCGTTGCCGTAACAGCTCACGGCGTAGACCAGGGCTTTCGATAAACTTATCCCGACCATGCAACCAGCAGTGATTCTGCACCACGAGCATAGATCCAACCGGCACCTGAACATTAAAGACATATGGATCATTCTCCAGTGACTCTCCCAGCTGGTGCAGATACAAGCCTTGTGCTAAATTCTGCGGCTCCGCGAATTGATCGATATACAACATATGGGGCCTGCCCTGGCAGTCCTCTTCAAAAAAAACCGAATGCTCAACCTTACAGGTTACATTTTTACTGGGAGGAGCTCCCCATGGAATCGCCTGTTTCGCCAGGGGGTGATGATAAAACCTCTCCAGCTCCTGCCAGTCATCCAGATGAAGTAATCGGGAATCGCCCCCCAGCATATTTTCCTCTGCCAGCTTCATCATGAGTACAAAATCAGTCCGCTCATCCACATAGGTCCCATCGTTATGCAGCTCTAGGGGCGGTGGGCCTGACACAGGTAACTATCACTATCATCACTGTTTTTTACCGTAAAGCGCGCATAATATTTACCATACATGGCATCAAAATTTGGCATTCCGATAAGATGGGAGATGGCCGTAGAAAGCTGGATATAAAACTCGGTTTGCCCTTCAAAAGACTCCAACGGACTCTCTTCAACCTGCAACAGAAAAGCCCCCTGCTCACGCCTACCCAGGATCCCCCTCAAAGTAAGTCGTAAGCCGTAATTCGATAAAGCATCCAACCGCTCAGCCAGGACAAAACGTAAAAATGGCTTGTATTCCAGCGCCTGGACAGGCCACTGCAGGCACTCCTGACGAAACTTCTGAACCAGGTCGTGACTGAGAGTGATGACCTGCAACCGTTCATTATCTGTAAAAGTCGAAACCTTAAACCCTTGTGCATCAAGCTGCTTACAAGGTGAACCCAGAGTATCCATACTTTGCTCCTTGAGTCATACGAAACCAATAATGGCGACAGAGCAAAATAATGTCGACATTATTGCACATTGTCAACAATCCTTTTGCCTTAGCGCCATCGATTCCGCTAAAATACGCTCGATAAAGTAAGCCATGAAGAGAATAAGATGACGCAAACGCCCCAACTCCAATCGGTTATCACCAGCGAAAACTCAGGGAGTCAGGCCCTAAAGCTTCTCAAAAAAGATATTTTGAGTGGCTACTTCGCCCCCGGCGAAAAGCTTAAAATGGCTCGCCTTAAAGAACGCTACCAGGCAGGTGTCACACCTTTACGCGAAGCACTATCGCAATTAATCACTGAGCAGCTTGTCGAGGTCGAAAATCAGCGGGGATTCAGGGTCACTCCCATCGGTCTTAAAGAGATGCTAGATATCTATGAGATCCGTGCCGATATAGTAGGCCTATGCGTACGTAAGGCGATCGAACGGGGTGATGATATCTGGGAGGCAGGTATTCTGGCTGCGGCTCACCGGTTAAAAAAGGCCGGTGATCTACAAAGCAAAAGTCAGCAGGAAATAGAGAGCTGGGAGCTGATCCATCACG
This sequence comes from Dongshaea marina, assembly GCF_003072645.1. Classification (NCBI taxonomy): domain Bacteria; kingdom Pseudomonadati; phylum Pseudomonadota; class Gammaproteobacteria; order Aeromonadales; family Aeromonadaceae; genus Dongshaea; species Dongshaea marina. The sequence goes on along the minus strand of NZ_CP028897.1, from coordinate 1,243,137 downwards.
AGTTTCATGACGCGATTGTTCGGGGCTGCGCTTCTCCAACATTATTACGCATCCACCAGGAGCTCTATGAGAAAGCGTCGCGCTACCGAAATTTATGGCTTAAACATAATATGGCAAGCAGCACAGTCTTTGAGGCGAACCAAAAAGAGCATGTCGCTCTGGTGGATGCTCTGCTGGCACGCGATCCAGACAGAGCAGAAAGCCTGCTCAAAGCCCACTACCTTAGTGCCTGCCAGGAGCTGCAGCAAACCCTGCCAGAGCTACTAAAACGCTCTCAGTAATCTGAGCTACACTGCCAGGCCATAGAGCTGTGAGCCCTCCTTTAAAGAGTCAACTCACAGCCCTCAGCGACTAATCAAACAGGTGATCACACTTAACCGCACAGATAAAATCATTCTTATGCAGCCCCTGGATGCTGTGGGTCCACCAGGTTACTGTGACCTTCCCCCACTCGGTCATCTCACTAACCTGGGTGGATCACACCAAAAGATGCCACGTTCAGGAGTCGAGACAGCGCTCATTGATGCACTTTGTCCTGTATCCAAAACACGAACAGCCACATCCTTGTGACCGGAAATCTTCTATGAGGGGATCGGGTTTCCCTGCCTGAATTTAGCCTTCGAATACCAAACAAACAGGTAAGTACAGGGTGAAAACAGGGCTACTAAAGCGATTTTTAACAGATACATAGTCGAGACGATCAACAGGAAACGATACGTGATCCCATGATCAAGCCAGTGATGCACCGTTATCGATAATGAAATAATCAGCTGACAGGCCAGCGCCGCCAGAACACAGCGAAGCCATAGAAAACGGCCCAGAAAAAGCGACTTGAGCTTAGTAAATACCAGCGCATTCAGGTAGTTAGAAATCAAAAAGGCGATCGAAAACACAAGCAGATAACCAACTGACTTGGAGAAGACTTCCTGAATCACCTGGTAGTCACTCATATACTCCCTTGGCATGCTCACAAGCCAAGCAATAACAATAGCCGCTCCCAGGATGATTCCTGTTGAGATGTAAATCGTCTTTCTTGAATGTTCGGCTCCAAAACTCTCATTAATCACATCCAGCAGCATCAGTCCGATCGGATAAATAAAGATCCCTGCAGGGAAGTGGATCCCAAACAAGGTAATCGAGGTCATGGACGAGACCAGCACACTAATCAGAGAAAAAAATGAGAACGCGATACTCAACCCACTGAGTAGCTGTACATTATCTGACTGGTAACAACTGACAGCCTTTCCATTTGCTTTTCTGAGCACAAGGCCTGTTTGCTTACTCGAACGAGTGATCCGCTCGATGTCTGCTTCATTGAAATATGAAATCATATCTCCGCTGTTCACAACATCGACATCTCTATAAGAAACTTCCCTGCCACTTTGGGTCTTACAGCGAACTATTCCATTTTTAATTGAAATAATTTCCAGCATACCGCATTTACCATTCTCTATTGTTAATGAGCCCGCAAACGTAACCAAGGATCTCAAGATTGTTCAGGTTTACTTTTTGATCTGTAATATGATGCCAGCTAGCCCTCGTGATCTTATCTTTTCGTTGGGATAAAAAGACTTCCTTGCCGTTGCAACACAGGTATAGCCCCGACCCCGTCTTCCTTCTGTCAACAATGATCACCGACCCTACCTGAAGGATCTCTGAGTCAACCAGCATATACCCCTGATAGTCGCCATCCCGCTCCAAATTCTGGTAATCAAGCATTCTAACGTGCCTTGTAAAACCATCATTCGTTATCTCTGATACAGGGACCTCTTGCTCTACTCGCTCGATTCCATCCCCTTCAGGCTCTCCCACACCATGAACCAACCACAGCTCAGTCACACGCAAGGCAGCACAGATAGCAGGTAGATACTTAGCTGGTTTTTTAGCCCCACCTTTGATCCAATACGAAACAGTCCCAGTTCCCACTCCGACTGCTTTAGCGAGATCCGCCTGTGTCATGTGCCGCAACTCCAGCATTTCCGCCAACCGGTCAGAAAAAGTATCCACTTACTACTCCTACTTTATGTTTTTCTATTGACCTAAGGTGTAAATCCCACTCTAAAGACTGCATATTTTAAGTTATTTTAAAGTAGGATTTGACGATGAATTATAATCCACCGTCCTAAAACCTCACAGACTAAAGTAGAAGTTCATGATAGTGAAGCAGTATGTCAATCCTCCATCTCAATCGTTCACGAACCCCTGTGTAGCATCCGGATACATCAAGGCACCTGTCAGGAAGCAGTCCTAAGCAAAAAGTCAGAACGATTAAGGCTCTAAAAGCAGACTCAAACCAGACAGGAGACGCTATCATCCTGTATTATCAATCATGAAAGAAAGGTGATCAGTTTGCTCTAATAATCCATGAGTCATATGCGCCACACAGCAAGTACATCCTGTATGCTCGGTGCCCGCATCCATGCCGCCAACGGGCTAAATGACTCACAGATTATCCTAATAGGAACTCGCTACATCCTGAACACTTAACTACAGGGATTGTTATAAGAGCTTGCCTTGATAGGGGAGTTTTTCAACACTAATCGCTAGCGGCAAGCTAACTTCTCCGCTTCTGCTGCATGACGCCTTCAGGTAAGATAGTAAGACTTTGCTGTTGCACGGACATCAATCATCACCCATGTCCTTATTTCACTCACCACTTGAGCTCTCCCCTTGAGTTAATCGCTCTGACAATCTCAGATTTGGATGCTACAATGGGTAATGGAAGATTACATAATGTCCCAACTTTTATTGTTACTTTACCGAATACTTGAATTTATTTTCATATGAATACCAGCCTCCTTACAAGTATCCTCTCCATTTTAATTAACCTTTATTTAATACGGTCACACATTTATCAGTAAAAGAAACATGACCATTATCTTTATGGCTAGCATCCTTCCAACATCCTTTACCATCTCTCGCATGTTCATCCCACATCATCAGAACATTATGGTAAGCATAACTATAATCATCTTTAGCTCCCGTGTCGTATTGCTCCCCGTTAGCATCATCAAATGTTGTATGCGTGTAATCAAATCTCATGGAATCACATAGATTCAACCCGCCTGTCTTGGAGTATGTTTTCTGAACCCCAACTGGTATTGATACCGTTATCTCTTTTTTCCATAATCCAGTAAGGCAGTGGACGTGCATGATGAAGCGTTGAATGTTTCTATAACTTGTCCTACTATCTTGACGGCAGAAAATATAATGACCCTCTTTGTCAATGCAGCGAGCATAAACAATGCTGTTCGATGACGCAAACGTATTAAATGAAAACCCAGCAATCACAAAAACACAAACAGCAAAAAACACTATTTTTCTCATAAAAACCTCTAAAAAAGCCCCTTATAAAAAGGGGCTAAATAGTTAAATTTGAGTTCTGCCGCCGTCTACGGTCAACTCTACGCCAGTTATGAAAGATGACTTTTCAGAAGCAAAAAACATGACTGCCTCGGCAATGTCGGTCGGATAGCCAAATCGTCCTACTGGGGTTTGCGTGACCGCCATTTCTTTGAAGCCGTTCATCTGCTCCTTGGTTAACCCTGTTTTGTCCAGCATTGGCGTTTCAATTGGGCCGGGACTAATAGTATTAACGCGGATCTTCTTAGATGCCAAATCACTCGTCAAAGTTCTACCAAGCGAGCGGACGGCAGCTTTGCTAGCTGAGTATACAGAGAAGTTAGGAACCCCGGTGCTCGCAACCGTTGAGCTGGTAAGGATGATTGAAGATCCTTCTGGCATTAGCGGTGAAATCTTTTGAACTGTAAAGAACGCGCCTTTGAAGTTTGCATTGACTACAGCATCAAATATTTCTTCTGAAACCATTTCAAACGGTAGCATCGGGGCAATACCCGCGCTTGAGAACAGGACATCAACACGACCATAAACCTCTTTAATGGTTGCGGCTGCTTGCTCCAGATCGTAAACACTGGCAACATCAACCTTCAAAGCCATGACATTAGAGCCGATTTCAGCAGCAGCTTTATCTAACGCTTCGGCTGTTCTGCTCATGATTACAACCTGGGCACCTTCTTTGTGAAATAATTTCGCTGTCTCCAGACCGATACCACTTGAACCACCAGTAATAACAACTACCTTATCTTTAAATTCACTCATCGGTATTTCCCTTATCCATTAGCTTCTTGGTTTAAGTTAGACAGTATGAAATGAATACACTTGAGTTCATGTGCATCAAGTCGAATGTCTGATTTTGGTTTATACAAATAGACATTTAGATCCTGTACATAATGAATATCCCCTATAATATCAGGGGAGTTCTCTTGTATATCTGTATAAACGAGTCCTGATTCGGATATGCGAATGCATCCAAACTCTTTTTCTTTAATCCAATTCATTATTTAATCACTGAATTAAAAATCGATTAGATCCAATCAAATATTGATTAGATTTCCTTAATCAACCACCCTGATATAATCTAAAGTACAGTCGTATGTTAGTTCAATAAATGATAAGCAAATTATAAGTCTCAGGTATGCTGGAACAGATCCATTTTCATAGTTTCAAAACGGTGAGTCACCTCACTCACCGTCATCCTTCCCTGAACAACCTCATCCATGACCTTCTCTATTCTTTTTATAAACTCAATGACAACGGGGTGTTCAGTAAAGTGCTCTTGCTGTTTACTCGGTACGCTGTTCATCTTCATCCTCACCCTTTATCTATAGGTGTAATTTTACAAATTCACTTAAGTTCAATTTAGGTATTCTTGCAAGTACCTTTCACGCATAAAAAGCGACCTTATTGGGCTACCAACAAGAAAATTTAAACAAAGCTAAAGGGCTGGTAACCTTGCCATACTTACCCTTCTTCCAGACTGATGTCCTAACAACTATCTTGTTCCACCCGGGCTACGTCGTCTCCTATCCCCTCCTTGGCAGGAGCAGATCATGACAAAAACATGAGATTCATCAATTTTCGAAAACTGATGGTATAGACTATCAAAGCTCATTTCAAGTTTCTTTAGAGCTAATTTCAAGCAACACTGAAGTGAGCGGGGTAAACTGGCAAAGCAAAGATGAGCAGCCATTAGAAAGCTTAGTCGCGAGAAGAGGCAGGTCAAATAGAAGAGTAGAGCAGGCTTGCGGGCTGAAACACTTGCCAACTACAGAAGCAAATCTGAAACGTAAACAGAGCCAAATATGAGAGTGTCGATGGTTCGAAAAATGATCTAGCCCAGATAATTTGGCTTAATTGAATCATTTGATGGGCAAGAGCATCCATCCACAAGACAGGTTATTGTCTCCGGATAAAAACCAGACAAATCGGTGAGCCACACTCATCCGAAGTGGGCTCACATCCGAAGTCATCAATCCAATAACAGATCACACTTAGCCGCACAGATAAAATCATTCTTATGCAGCCCCTGGATGCTGTGGGTCCACCAGGTTACTGTGACCTTCCCCCACTCGGTCAAAAGGCCCGGGTGATGCCCCTCCTGCTCGGCCATCTCGCCAACCCTGTTGGTAAAGGCCAGGGCCTGGCGAAAATTCTTAAATCGATAAACCCGCTCAAGCTGCTCTATCCCCTCTTTTACCACCAGCTTCCACTCGGGCAACTCCTGAAGGAACTGATCGAGTTCATTGCGATCCACCTTGGGAGCCCCGACTCTGCAAGCTTCACATTCTTGGGTGTTTAACGACATTTTTATCTCCTTATCATGAATTGGTGACTGGCTCGGCGGCTTCAAATCTCGGAGTGCGCAAACCAAGCGCCATCGCCCGATTGACCTCAGAGAGTAGCTCGCCACTACAAAATTTTTCGAGATCGGCTAACTGCTCCAACACGAAATAGACGGGTTGTACAATATCGATCCGATATGGGGTACGCAGGGCTTCTAATATATCCAGTGGCTGATGCACTGCGCCAGTGCTCTGTAGGCAGGACTGGGTCTCGGATGCAGAGGAGAGGATCCCGCCACCATAAATCCTTAGCCCTCTTGAGGAGTTAAGCAAGCCGAACTCAACGGTGAACCAATAGAGACGGGCAAGATAGGCACGCTCTTTGGGGATGCATTCAGGCCCAGTTGTCCGTACCAATGAGTGAACTTAGCGAAAGAGGGATGGGTCAGAAGCGGGCAGTGGCCATAGATCTCATGAAATATATCCGGCTCCTGAAGATAGTCGAGCTCTTCACGGGAGCGAATGAAGGTCGCAACCGGAAATTTCTTATTGGCGAGCAGCTTAAAAAAAGACTCAAAAGAGATGAGAGCCGGAACTCTGGCAACGCCCCAGCCCGTGGTGCGACTCAGCACCTGGTTAATTTCAGCCAACTGCGGAATTCGCTCAGTCGGCAACTTAAGCGTATCTAACCCCTCTAAAAACTCATCGCAAGCCCGCTCTGCCACCAGGCTGTTCTGCCGTGTGATCAAAAAGCTCCAGATCTGATCTTCAGACTCTGTATACGCGATAAGGCCCTTCTCATCCGGCTCTTTCGCAACATAATTACTCGCTTTAGACATATGGCTCTTCCCTGAAATCATTGGGTTACAAGATGGCCACTTAAGACACCAGCTGTGCATCCTGCTGCTGCTCTGGTATCGCATTGGCAAAGGCATCCAGCCGGTTACAACTCGATTCGATCCGGGTCAGATAAGGATACCGTTCAAGATCAAAACCAAAGCGCCGCGCATTGTATAGCTGAGGGATAAGATAGAGATCGGCCAGTGACAGCTGTGGGCCCAGGCAATAGGGGCCGCCAGGCATGACCTTGTGCTCTATCACCTCAAGACCCTTTTCAAGCCAGTGGAAATACCAGTCAAGCTTTCCCTCGGGAGAGATCCCTAAGGAGCCCTCCAGGTACTGTAGAACCCTGAGGTTATTGAGAGGGTGAATATCACAGCCGATGAGAGCCGAGATTTCGCGGGCCCTGGCCCGGGCCAAAGGATCGCGGGGTAACAGAGGCTCCCGGGGGTAGCTCTCCTCCAGGTACTCCAGGATGGCCGACGATTGCGTTAACAGAACCTCGCCATCCTCAAGGGCCGGAACCAGTCCCTGGGGATTAAGCTCCCTGTATGCCGCATCATGCTGCTCCCCCTGAGCTAAGTTGATGCTGCGCTGCTGATAACTAAGCCCCTTTAAATTAAGGGCGATCCTCACCCGGTATGCCGCGCTGGAACGCCAATAGCCGTATAAAATCATCTTCTTCCCCTCTGAGGTTCTCTCCTATCCCGGAAGCCATCGGCCAGCTCAGCCAATAAAGCCTCACCCATGCCTCCCGGGCACTGTCTTATCGCTCGTAATTGACTAAGGACTGCAGCGAAAGCTCAAAAGCCGTCTTGGCGATCTCCTGCCTGGAGGGTGAGTGACGAGCGCAACGAGCCAGCGCCTGATAGATGGTGTCGGACACGTCGCCAAAGATCCCCTCATCTGAGATATCAATGTCGCTTTGCATCAGATAAGCAAAGGCGCGAGCCATCCCACAGTTGGCGATAAAATCAGGTAACACGCTTACCTTTTGATCGGCATATTCATAGACAGGGCCGTAGAAAATCTCCTCATCACGAAAAGGTACATTGGCCCCACAGGAGATGAGCTCCAGCCCTCCTGAGATCAGGCGATCCAACTGTTCACGAGTCACCAGTTTGGAAGCCGCGCAAGGCAGGAAGATGTCGGCCTCCAGACCCCAGATCTTCTCGTTCATCTCGGCAAACCCGAGGCGATCCTTACTGGCGATGAGATTACCGTCCTTGTTTAAAAACAGCTCCTGAACCTTCTCTTGTGAGCAGCCCTGGTACTCAATGATCCCCCATCACGATCGATCACCCCGACCAGACTTGCCCCGAGTTTGGCAAGATAATAAGCAGCCGCGGCTCCCACATTCCCCCAGCCCTGCACAATCACCCGCTTACCTGTAAGCTCCCCTCCATAGAGGGCGTAATGGTGACGAATCGACTCGGCAACCCCCCAACCCGTGATGAGATCGGCAACCTTGTATTTACGGCTCGCATCCGGAGTAAAGCGGCTATCCTCGACAATCTTTGAAACCCCTAACCTGAGCTGGCCAACCTTCTGGATCTGCTCACTGGCAGTCGGGTTAAAATGACCATTGACTACCCCCTCCTGGGGATGCCACAGGCCGTACTGCTCGGTCAGGGGGATCACCTCATGCAGTTCATCAACATTTAGATCCCCACCCGTCCCGTAGTAGGCCTTAAGAATCGGCGCTACCGCCTTATACCAGCGCGCCAGCACCCCGGACTTGCGCGGATCACTGGGATCAAAATCGATCCCTGATTTAGCCCCGCCAATGGCGGGACCGGACACCGTAAACTTGATCTCCATCGTCTTTGCCAGGGCCTCAACCTCGGCGCGATCCAACCCTTTACGCATCCGGGTGCCGCCACCGGCGGCACCGCCCCGCAGGGAGTTGATGACGATCCACCCCTTGGCTTCGGTCTGAGAGTCATGCCATTCAAAGACAATTTCACAAGGGGTGTTTTCATAGCGGGTTAACAGTGTCTTCATCCAATCATTTCCTTATTGGGACGAGTCAGGCTCATCCTTAAGACAAAATAGCTATCACTTTCGGGAAAAGGCGCCCCGGGGACGCCAAAGAATATAAAGAGGGCCTTGAAGATTATTCGCAATAGGAGACCACTTGCTGATCAATTGCCCCGAAGATGCTCTCATTCCGGGCGTTGCGCATCTCAATACGCACCCTGTCGCCATAGCGCATGAAGGGGGTGCTCGGCTTGCCGGAATAGATGGTTTCTATCATCCGCACCTCTGCGATGCAGGAGTAGCCAATCCCCCCATTATGGATCGCCGACTCCGCATTGACCGGCTGCTTATTTGAAACTGTCCCCGAGCCAACGATGGCACCAGCGCCCAGCGGACGGGTTTTGGCCGCATGGGATACCAGCTCGGCAAAGTCAAAAGTCATATCCTTGCCGGCATCGGCCCTGCCAAAGGGTTCATTGTTAAAATCAACCTTCAGTGGCAGATGGACCTTGTAATCCTGCCAGGCATCCTCAAGCTCATCGGGAGTCACGGCAACCGGGGAGAACACACTCGATGGCTTAGAAACAAAAAAGCCAAAGCCTTTTTGTAGCTCAGAGGGTATCAGTCCGCGCAAAGAGACATCATTGACCAGCATCAGCAGCTTGATATGCTGGCCCGCCTGCTGTGCAGTCGTCCCCATGGGAACATCATCGGTGATAACAGCCACTTCACCCTCAAAGTCGATTCCCCACGCCTCACTCCCCAGCGGGATATCATCACAGGGGCCAATAAAGCTGTCCGAGCCCCCCTGATACATCAGGGGATCCTGGTAAAAGCTCTCGGGAACTTCGGCGCCACGCGCCCGGCGCACCAGCTCCACATGATTAACATAAGCACTGCCATCGGCCCATTGATAAGCTCTGGGAAGTGGAGAGCTGCACGCCCTGGGATCAAAGGCAAAGGCACCACTGAGCTCGCCTGTGTTGAGTTGCTGATAAAGCGCCTGTAATTGAGGCTCATAATGGCTCCAATCATCCAGAGCGGTCTGCAGGTTTGGCACCAGCTGTCCGACATGAACTGCTGATTTAAGATCCCTGGAGACCAGGATTAACTGGCCATCCCGGCCTCCCTTTAAGCTGGCTAATTTCATTAGACTTCCTTTATTGAGATACCACAAAAATGAATCGATAACCTCTGTTTCGGCTGAACCTTGTCAGATCACACCGCGCCGTTCCTGATCCCGCTCGATTGATTCAAACAGGGCCTGAAAATTCCCCTCACCAAACCCCTGATGCGCCTCTCGTTGAATAAGCTCGATGAAGATCGGGCCAAACAGGTTGCGGGTAAATATCTGCAGCAGGTAACCTTTTTCATCCCCATCCACCAACACCTGATGTTGCTGGATCCGTCTGTGGTCCTGCCTCACATTCGGTACTCTCTGGAATACGCTCTGGTAATAGTCATCATGAATATCCAGGGTCTCAATATTGCTTCCCTGCATCCTGTCCAGTGAATCCAAAAGGTCCCGAGAGCGAAACGCCAGGTGCTGGACCCCAGGGCCTTTATACTCATCGAGATATTCATCGATCTGATTGTTCTTATCATCCTTGCCCTGATTCAGCGGGATGCAGAAATTGCCACAGGGGGATTGCAGGGCGTAGGAGACCAACGCTGTTTTCTGACCCCGAATATCGAAATAGCGGATCTCGGTAAAGCCAAAGATCTCTTTGTAGAAATTCGCCCAATAATCCATGGTGCCTTTATGGACATTGTTGGTCAGGTGATCGACCTCGATAAATCCCTTCTCCTCAACATGGCAGGGATCATCGAGCATCACGAAATCCTCATCATAAATGCTTCCACGCTCTGCAAATTTATCGATAAAGTAGATGAGGCTATCCCCTATGCCATAGATGGCCGGATAAGGGAGATCCTTGCGGCAATCATCCGCAGCTTTCGCGCCACGCAACACCGCCTGCTCAAAGGCATAGTCGGCATCTTTTACTCGCCATCCCATAGAGCAGATCGCTGGCCCATGGGCCTTGGCAAAGGCGCTGGAGAACCCCTCTCGCTCCAGATTGAGCAAGAAGTGAATATCGTTTTGCTGATAGTAGAGAATATCCTTGCCCCGAAACTGCCTGAGCAGTGAAAAGCCAAAATCGCTAAAGATCTCGTGGATAAAATCAGCCTTGGGGGCCGCAAACTCGGTAAACTCGATGCCACACAGCCCGAGTGGATTCGCTTGTTCTATCATCTGTCTCTCTCCATAAAAGTCAGTCGCCAAAAGCTCATTGGGATTCAAGCCAGGATCGGTTGTAGTCTGCGACCATGCTTTTTTTGACATGCTCGGTTAACTGAAGGGGAGCAAAGGTGTCGATCATCACGGCGTATTCATGGGTCTCTTTTTTCCCGACCGACTCCTCGGTCTTTCCGGGCTGAGGGCCATGAGGAACCCCCTTTTGATGCAGGGTCAGGTAGCCGGCATCGATCCCGGTGCGGCTCATAAAGTCACCATGGACGTAGTAAAGCACCTCATCACTGTCGATATTGGAGTGATAGTAGGGAGCCGGGATCGCCTCGGGGTGAAAGTCATACAAGCGCGGCACAAAGTTACAGATCACGAAGTTTTGCGTGGTAAACAGCAGGTGAGTACTGGGGGGCTGGTGAATTTTACCAACCAGAGGGGCATAGTCATCGATATTAAAGGCCCAGGGATAGCTGTAGCCGTCCCAGCCCACCAGATCATAGGGGTGCCACTCCAGAGTCTGAACCTGGTATTTGTCACCAAACTTATGCACCAGCTGAAAAGCCCCCTGCTCAACCGTCGCCTGTTGCAGGCTTGGGGTACGGATATCCCGCTCGCAATAGGGGGCACTCTCCAGCATCTGCCCATATTCGTTGCGAAAATGCTTTGGTACCTCCACCATGGAAAAAGATTCGATCACCAATAACCGGACATTGGCATAGCTGTTGAATTTAAGCTGATAGGTGGTCCCCTCGGGATCACCAGATAATCCCAGCGCTTTATCTCCAACGTGCCGTATTCGCTATAGAGGGTCCCCTCCCCCTCATGAACAAACACCACCTCATCGGCATAGGCATTTCGATAAAACTGTTCGGTATCCGTTGTCACCCGGGCGGTGTAGATCGCCAGATCCTGGTTATAAAACTGCTTATTGCGCGCAGTAAAGAAGTTCCCTTCGCTATCGGCCAACCGGCTATCGAGCTTGTAGTTCTGCACCAGGGCATCGCTCCAGGCCTGCCCGTGATCTATGGAGAAGGACTCCATCGCCAGACTCTTGGTGGGCATATTATGGTGGTACTTATTGGAGTAAATGTTGGAAAAGCCATGGGTTGAAAACAGCTCTTCGCGATATAGCTCACCATCCTCTTTATAAAAGGTGATATGACGTTTGCCGGGAATTTCTCCCTGTTTCACGTAAAAGGGCATAGGGTGTTTCCAGGTTGACCAGGGGCATCCATATCACGCCCCAAGATGTTAATCATTTGTTATGCATTTAACCTAATTGCAAACACCCACAAAAAAAACAATAATGTTTTGAATATCTTCATCTGATTCTTTGATGAAGCTGAATTTTGTACGAGAAACTGGAACGAGAGGAGATCTCTGGCTGTTACTCCTCGCCCTTAAGCCGGGAGAGCAAAATGCGTTTTGATATCGAGGCCTTCAGAGTACTGGATCTGGTGATCCGCGAAGGTAGTTTTGGCAAGGCTGCCACCGCGCTGCATAAGGCACAATCAGCCGTGAGCTACCAGATGAAAAAGCTCGAGCAGCAGCTGGATGTCCCCATCTTCGATCGCAGCAGTTACCGGGCCCGGCTGACCCCTGCCGGCAGGGCGATCTGGAATGAAAGTAAGCGGATACTCCGCCATAGCAAACGCCTTGAAGCGCTCGCCAAACACTATACCCAGGGCTGGGAGCCCACCCTGGAGCTGGTGATCGATGAGTCTTTGCCCATGGAGCCCGTCATGCGGGCCCTGAAGAGGCTCTCTGATCAGGAGGTGCCAACCCGAATCCAACTCAAGGTTGAGGCTCTGGGCGGCGTCCAGATGCGCTTTACCCTGGATGAAGCGGACATGATGCTGGTTAAGGATTATCACCCGACCCCTTACCTTAAGGCCCTGCCTCTCCCCCGGTGACAGTGGTACTAACCGTCTCCCGGGAACACCCATTGGCCAGGCTATCCGAAGTGACTCAGGAGCAGCTGCTGGGTCATGTCGAGCTCACCATCCATGACTCGGGCGATACGCACAAGCAAAAGCTCGATGAGTTGCAATTTGGCGGAGATCGGGTCTTTTACATGCACAGTTTTCAGAGCAAGAAAACGGCGCTGATGATGGGGATGGGATTTGGCTGGATGCCCCTTTACCTCATAGAGCAGGAGCTAAGAAACCGCGAGCTGGTCGAGCTGAACCTCCTCTCCGGTTCCCGCTTCTCTTTTACGCCTCAGCTTGTCTACCCCTACGACCGTCCCCAGGGAAAAGCGGGCAAGATGATCACCGAGCTGCTCGTCACTCAATAAGAGTCTCTCCATGATGTTAGATAAAATGGCTTTTTTTGTATGCGCCATCCGCAGCGGTTCCATCTCCGCCGCGGCCCGTAAGTTTGAGCTGTCGGTCTCTGCCGGAAGCCGCTGGCTCCGGGAACTTGAGCAGCACTTCGGGATGTCCCTGTGCCGGCGTAGCAACCGCTTACTCACTCCCACCGCAGCCGGGCAGAAACTGCTCGATGACTTCTCTCCCCTGGTGGACAGATCAGAGCAGCTTTGCCGGGCCATGCAGGACTATCAAAGCCATGACAAAGGCCAACTCAACCTCATCTGCACCCCGGTCTATGCAAACCACTACCTGATGGAGAAAGTCAGTTGCTATCTTATGGATCATCCACAGGTTCTCATCAATCTCAAGATCACCCCCTGGGCCTTGGATCTTGCCGATGAGGCAGATCTGATGATCAGCGCCAATGCCAATTACCAGGGTTATCGGGAGAAAGATCTTCACCTGGTACGCAGGGAGATCATGCGCTCGCCCTTTGTCATGGTCGCCGCTGCAAGCTATCTGGCTCGGTGTGGGGCTCCCAAGACGCCGCAGCAGCTAGCTCAGCACCAGTGTCTGTTTGCCAGCACCCTGACCGGCAGCAATGAGTGGATCTTCAAACAGGAGGATGAGGTTCAGATCATCAAGGTTCCCAAGTCACTGGAGGTCAACGACAGCGATCTGCTGCTGAAAAGCGCCAGGCTGGGAGCCGGCATCGCTTACCTTCCGAAGTTTCTGGTCAAAGATGAGATTGAAAGCGGGAGCCTTATCCCCCTGCTCACAGAGTATGAGACCAGTGACTGGAGCCTTAATCTTTACTATCACCCGCCAGCCAAGGCCTCCCCATCGCCAGCCACTTCAAGGAGTTCTTACTCGCCCGGCACAAATAAGGTGCTTTGCATTTTTGAGAACTGACTTTGAATTTTTAGGGGTAACAGCGCGCACTCTATCCACCTAGAATGAATTAACATTTAGTTAACATTGAGATTCCAGGATGGAAAAGGTTTATATCCTGGGGGCCAAACGCACCCCCATGGGCAACTTCAACGGCGCCCTCTCCTCACCAAGCGCAGCAGAGCTCGCAGCGGTCGCCATTAAGGAGGCGCTCTCCCAAAGTGGCCTTAATCCCCAAAGTATTGATGAAGTCATTGCCGGACACGTGCTGAGTGCCGGCAGTGGCATGGGGCCTGCCCGGCAGGCAGCCATGGCCGCCGGGATCCCCGAACAAACTCCAAGCTACAGCCTCAACATGGTATGCGGAAGCGGGTTAAAGGCCGTCATGGATGGAGCAGGCCATATCCAGTGCGGACAAGCCGAGCGGGTCATCACCGCCGGCATGGAAAGCATGTCCCAGGCGCCCTTCATCCTGAGCCCTGCGATCCGCAGCGGCGTTCGCCTGGGCCACCAAAATGCCCTGGACAGCCTGTTAAAAGATGGCCTGACCGATGTGTTCAATCAATACCATATGGGAGTCACCGCAGAAAATATCGCCCGGGAACTCCAAATAAGCCGGGCAGAGCAAGACCGATTTGCCCTGCTAAGCCAGCAAAAAGCCGCCATCGCCATTGAGGCAGGACACTTTTCACAAGAGCTGGCAAGCGTTTCCTACACTGCCCGGCGTAAGCTGCATACGATAACCACCGATGAGGCACCCAGGACCCAAACCACCTTCCAGGCGCTTCAATCCCTAAGACCCGCCTTTGAAGAGGATGGAAGTATCACCGCGGGCAATGCCTCGGTTATCAGTGATGGTGCCTCCGCCATAGTGCTGGCCTCTGAAACCGCCACCCGACAGCAGGGGCTCACTCCCCTGGCGGAGGTGGTGGGCTATGCCCAGGCGGGTGTCTCACCCAAACTCATGGGACTCGGTCCGGTTCCTGCCATTCATAAGGCATTGGAAAAAAGCGGGCTCAAACTCGACGAGATCGACTGCTTCGAGCTCAACGAAGCATTTGCGGCCCAATCCCTCGGGGTGATCAGGCAGTTAAGTGAGCAGCATGGGGTCGAAGAAAAATGGCTCCTCGAGCGAACCAATCTGAGCGGGGGTGCCATTGCCCTGGGTCACCCCCTGGGATCGTCCGGTAATCGGATCCTGACCACTTTGGTCTATCAGCTGCATCGTAACCAACTCGATTATGGCCTCGCCTCCCTGTGTATCGGCGGTGGAATGGGAGTTGCTCTCATCATCAAACGCTGTCCCCCGGAGGTGCAATGAATAAGCAAATCGATAAGGAGCAGCTATTCTCCTGTTTCAAAGATGGTATGACGGTGATGATCGGTGGCTTCATGGGCAATGGCGCCCCGGAAGGTCTGATCGATCTGTTGCTCGAATCCAAAGTCCGGGAGATCACCCTGATCAGCACGGATACCGCCTTTGAACAGATCGGATCGGGGCGACTCATCAGCGCCAAGCGGGTGAGCCGGCTCATCGCCTCTCACATAGGTCTGAATCCGGAAACCGGGCGACAGATGAACAGCGAAGAGCTCCATGTTGAACTGGTTCCCCAGGGAACCCTGGCCGAGCGGATCCGCTGCGCCGGAGCCGGCTTAGGTGGATTTCTCACTCCGACCGGACTTGGCACCCTGGTCGCCGAATCAAAACAGACTCTGCGAGTTGAGGGAAAAGAGTACCTTCTGGAGACGCCTCTTTTTGCCGACCTGGCTCTTATCAAGGGAAGCCAGGTCGATCCCTGTGGGAACGTGTTTTACCGGGGGACCACTCAGAACTTTAATCCCCTGATGGCAACCGCAGCCAACAAGGTCATTGTCGAGGCGGGCGAGTTAGTTGAAACGGGGGGATCCAGGCTGAAGCGGTTCACACTCCGGGGCTCTATGTCGACCACATCTATCAGGGAGAGGAGCTATGACTGCAGTAGATAAACAACT
Source organism: Dongshaea marina (assembly GCF_003072645.1). Lineage (NCBI taxonomy): Bacteria > Pseudomonadati > Pseudomonadota > Gammaproteobacteria > Aeromonadales > Aeromonadaceae > Dongshaea > Dongshaea marina. The sequence continues at coordinate 1,227,232 of NZ_CP028897.1, read as the reverse complement.
CATACGTCGGCGCATCGCAAAGCGAGTGGCCAAAGAACTCCACGATGGTGACATAGTAAACCTTGGAATCGGTCTGCCTGCCCTGGTGGCCGATGAGGTTGATAGCTGTATCCAGATCCTGCTGCAATCTGAAAATGGTCTGCTGGGCATCGATGCCCTCGCCGAGGGAGAGGATGTCGATGAACACATAGTCAATGCCGGAGGTCAGCCGATCACGGCCAGGCAGGGAGCCAGCTTTTTTAACAGCGCCGATTCGTTCGCGATTATTCGTGGCGGTCATGTGGATGTGACCGTGCTCGGCGCTCTGGAAGTGGATCAGCATGGCAACCTGGCAAACTGGATCATTCCGGGGAAGATGGTCCCGGGCATGGGGGAGCCATGGATCTGGTGGTTGGAGCCCGAAAGGTGATCGTTGCCATGGAGCATTGTGCCCGGGGCAAGGTAAAACTCCTCAAGCACTGTACCCTGCCCCTGACCGCGGCCCGCCAGGTCAACCTAGTGATCACCGAACTTGGAGTGATTGAGATCATTGATGAAAGGATGCATCTCATTGAGATCGCCCCTGATACCAGCATTGAGGAGATCCAGGCCCTTACCGAGGCTGAGCTCATCATTTCTCCCAACCTCAAGCCGATGTGATCTAAAAATCTCTGTAAGAACTCATGTGCCTGAGCAAGCTGATGCGAAGGCACATCTCCCAGAGCATGCCCTTGCTCCAGGTTCTATGTATCGGCAATCAGCCTCCCAGTACACAGCTAACCTATCCTGCCCCTTACCCTGGACAAGCCTGGTATCTCACCTCGAAAACATCGATGGCCAACAGACCTCAAATTTTTGAAAGATTTTCAGGATAATTAGACTCATTTGAGTTTAACTCTAACCTATTTGTGAGACCCTAGAAGCTTTACCAAAGGAAGGATTAATGCCTAAAGCATTCAGTCAGGATCTTCGGGACAGAGTCATCCAGGCCGGACTAAGGGGTAGCTCTGCAGCAGATGCAGCCCGCAGGTTTGGAGTCAGCCACTCGGCGGCAGTCAAGTGGATAAGGCGTGCTAAAACCGGAGAGTGGTCAGCCCGCCAACAGGGAGGACACCGACGCTCTCAGTTTGACAAGTATCATGACTACCTGTCAGCCCTCATTCAACAGCAGCCGGATATCACCCTTTACGAACTACAGGCACGATTGCAAAAGAGTTATCAGGTGAAGGTTGGTATCTCCACGCTCTGGGGATGGCTCAGGCGATCCGGATTGAAGTACAAATAACAAGCAAAATGGTATTCGGGACCGCAGCAGCAATGGCTTGTTGCTGTCCCGGAGTTTCAAAAGCTATGCTGCCTACTGAAATACAGATTGCTTTAAATAGCTGACCCTATTACCGCTACATCTGTTGATGTGTGACCGCAGACACGCTATGAATCCATCCATGGAAGCTCCACCACGTCATCCATGACGTACAGGGTCTGCTTATTCACACTTCAACAGCTGCCCAAGTGTTCCACTACTTGGGACAGTTATTTAATCTTAAATAGATTAATTTTAATATGTGACTCATCAAAATACAGACTAGGAGATTAAGATATATTTTAATCCACCACATTACCTCATAAAGATAAACCAAATCATCCAATAAAAATAACCTGATAATAATAGATGAACCACATTAAAAATAAATACAATTAAATTGAAAGTATCTATCTATGGGAATGTTTCCATAGAGGAAAAACAACAACACTGTAGATTAATTATGGTTTTCCCATATATTTGACATGAGTCACACTATCCTTAAATTAAACTCAAGCCCTATTGATTTAATCTGAGTGCGACAGAATAATAACACTTAATTCGCAAGGTGAATTTTCTATAGGTGCGAATTTAAACTCTAACCACATTATATCTGACATGGGGCTTGTCCATTCTGGTTAACCCTCGTATGGCATTATATTTTGAAAGGAATCATTCAAATGCGTTTATTATTACCGACACTGGTGAGTCTCGCCTGTATCACCTCTGCCTTAAGTGCTCAGGCTACCCAAGAAAATCAAACACTTGACTTTGCAACAAAGGGGGCAACAGTGAATACAACTCAGCCCATTCCAACTGAGAATGTGATAGTTCATCATGTCACTTTCCATTATTCAGACAATCAAAAATCCATCGACCTGTTTAATTTAGGAACCCCGTATGCAAATACCACCATCATCTCGAACCTCATAGCAGGTGTGATGTATGGCCACCTTCTCCATGAAAAGCACCCCACACTGGAATTTAATAAGGACTACCTCTATGGAAGCATACTAGGACAGTTATTGCAGGAGGGCGGCTTGGGTGATGAGGTCATTAATACCGAGTTTAATCCGGATGCAGCAACCCAGGCCATTAATAATCCATCTAAAAAAACTAGTTATTTGACCTCGGGTCAGGGTGGCCCCTATCAAATTAATGACTATGCCAAGCGCCTTCCCGATAATAATCCTAATGATGGTTCTCTGGGTTTAATTAACTACGATGCAGTGCGTACCACTCTGGGCTATAGCATTAATGATCAGGACAACTTGATTCAAACTAATAAAACAGGTCCTGACGCACTGGATGATATCTATTTTGGGCCGATGGCAACAGCCTTCTACCACTTTAACGATCTTAACCGGATGCAAACCCTTGCAAGTAATAGTTGGTATAAGTATCAGGCGAAATGGCTTCAGTGCTTTAACAATATCAATGACCCATCCCTGGCCAATACCAACGGCGATCGCCTGACCGATGTCGTCATGAATGTGGTCTATAATGCTGGCTCCTATAGCACTCCACTGGAAAGCTATCTGGATGTTTGTGATAGCGAAAATACCAATGCCCTGGCTCATTTGAATGATTACAACCTGGATCCGATGGATTACCGTGACGCAATCGGCTCTAAAGATAAAGATCGCGGAAAAGATACCTACTATCGCTATACTCGTCAGGTCTCTTTCTATGCCGATCAACTCTATGGAAAAGATCTGAGCCCGTACAACCTGAAGGTGACCAATGATATTCAATTTACTCTGGATAACATCCGGAGCGTCTTTATCAAGGTTATGGACCAGCTCTCCTATAAAGACCCGGCGAGTGGAGAATTACAACTTATCACCCAGTCCCAGGCGAAGACTGCGTTCGCACAGGCGCAAAAAGCCCTAATTGACACAGAGGTGAACAAGTTCCAGATAAACAATAAGGCAAGCCGCCAGCAGATGTTCACTCTGATCAATGAATCGATTAGCAATCTCGAAAAATCGACAGGCAGCCCTTTTAGCAGGGTCACGGTACGAGGTGATTTCACCCCAACCCCCTACGATGGAAGTGCACCCTATAAGGCGGGGGATTATGTCTATGTGGGTGATAAATCGAATGTCTACCAATGCATAGTGAGCGAGTGGTGCTCAGATAGCCAACATAGCTATGGAGGTATATACGCTTTACCCGATGGCTCAAGCTGGGATGTTGCCTGGGTTAAGCTCCCCAAGCCTGAAGCTTCGTCGTTTTAATCCGGGATCAAAAGTGTATTCCAGCTTTGTGAGCTGCGGACTGTTGTGCCAGAAGCACATCGCAGACAGCTTTTGATTACTTTTGGCGGTACAAAAGTAATGTGCTGCCGCCCCCCCGGCTCCTGTCACGAAGCCACATTCGATAGCCATCCGCAGGATAAAAAACAGCCGCCTACTGGCGGCTGTTTCTATAGCGAGAAACCGGGGAATGGCCCGTTAGCCAAACAGCTTATTCCACCAGCTGCGGGCCGAGCTGCCATCACAGCTGACTTCCGGCTCCAGCTTACTGCTACGCACCGGCAAACGCACCGAGTCCGAGCAGCCTGCAGCCACATGGGCACCGGTCACCTTAGAGAACTGAGCCCACTCCACCCCCTGAGGAACATTAAGCTCCAGCGAACTCACTCCCCTGAGCTTGAAATAACCGGCAAACAAACGCAGCGCTCCCGCAGCTCCGGTCAGCTTGACACTCTTATTATCATCATGGCCAACCCAAACACTCACTAGTTCACGATTATCCGCCCCTGCAAACCAGGAGTCTCGAAGCTTATCCGAGGTCCCGGTCTTCCCCGCCAGCCGCTTGCCAGGAAAACGCCACTTGAGATAACGCCCCGTTCCCTCTTTGATCACCTCAGTCATATTGTAGAGATCCAGGAAGGAGACCTGGGGAGAGAAGATCCGCTTGGTAATATCATGGCGCTGCCAGACCACATTCCCCTTACGGTCGGTCACCTCCCTCAGGGCCGACAGCGGCTGATACAGGCCACCGGTCAGCAATGGCTGGTAAAGCTGGTTCATCTCAAGGGGTGACAGGGGCAAAGAACCCAGCAGCAGGGATGGATAGGGGTTGATCGAATGCTCAACACCAAGCTGGTGCAAAACATCCACCAGCTTATTGACTCCAACCGCCATCCCCAAACGTACCGTGGGCACATTCAGCGACTTTGCCAGCGCCTCGTAAAGCAGCACCTGCCCACGGAACTTGCGATCATAATTTCGCGGACGCCACTCTCCCCCACTGCTGCTCTTGAGCACCAAGGGCTCATCCTGCAGGGGAGAAGATAACCGATAACCGTTCTCCAGTGCAGTCGCATACACCAGAGGTTTGATCAATGATCCTATGGGGCGGCGAGCATCCAGTGCCCGGTTAAACCCGGCATAGTGAGGATCACGCCCCCCAACCACAGCCGTCACTTCGGCGCGCCGCCAATCACTCACCACCATGGCTGCCTGCAGGTTCTTAAGACCCCGGGCCTTCTCCAGAGCCTTGATCTTGCTGCTCACCGCCTGCTCGGCCGAATGTTGGGCGATGGGATCCAAGCTGGTAAATACCCGCAATCCTGAGCTGTCCTTGAAGCGATCCCCAAGAGATTTATAAAGCTCATCTTTGACCAGATCGATAAAGCCCGGGGTCTTGGAGAACGCCATCTTACCCCGCTCGATCACCCCCAGAGGCTTGGCGACCGCCGCCTTATACTGAGCTGGGGTCAGATCGCCCTGCTCGGTCAAAAGACGCAACACCAGATCCCTGCGGTGAATCGCCCGCTTGGGATTACGCCAGGGATCATAGTAGGAAGGGCCTTTGACCAATCCCACCAGCAGCGCGATCTGCTGCACCTCAAGCTCACTCAGGGGGCGACCAAAATAAAAGTAGGACGCCAGGCCAAACCCATAGACACCACGTGCATAGTTCTGCCCGAGGTAAACCTCATTGAGGTAGCTCTCGAGGATCTCATCCTTGCTATACCTGTGCTCCAGCAATACCGCCATGTAGGCTTCATTAAATTTACGCCACAGGCTGCGCTGGCGGGTCAGGAAGAAGTTTTTAACCACCTGCTGGGTCAGGGTGCTCCCCCCTGCACCGTATGCCCGGCCCTGAGGTTGGCCAAAAATGCCCGGGCGATCGCTTCGGGGGAGATCCCACCATGCTGGTAGAAGTCTCGATCCTCCACCGCTAGCAGGGTTTTCACTAACATGGGGGGAACCTGTTTAAAGCGCACCATGATCCGATCCTGAAGCTCACCAAAGGTGATCCGCGCCAGCAGCACAGGATCCAATCGCGCATAGCCAACCTGGGATCCGCTGTTAGGGTCCTGAATGGCCGATAACTCATCATTATCAAAGCTCAGCAACAAGCGCCGACCCGGCTCATAGCCATCGGGAAAAGTAAAGGGACGCCGGTACAATTCAATCCGGGTACTGGATGCGGAGAATTCGCCGGGACGCATCGGGGTGCGAACCTTACGGTAGTTGAGAAGCTTAAGCTCCCTGAGCATCTGTGGGACACTGAGCTTTTGTCCCGGATAGAGCTCAAGCCCCCGGCTGTAGACCTGGGCCGGTAACTGCCACTTTTCGCCATCAAAACGCTGGCGAATCTGCCCGTCCAGGTAAATGCCATAGATCACCAGCGCCGCGATCCCGACCACAGCTAACTTCAGACAGGTCATCCAGAAGCGGCGCTTAAAACTGCGTGGATTCTTCCCCTTACCTTTCTTCCCCTTGCCTGAGCGGCGAGAACTCTTTTTCGGGGCTGCCTTAGCCTTGGTTCGTTTTACCGGGGCTTTTTTCTTACTATCGGCCACTTGATTGCTCCAGATGTTTCTTCAATCGCCTTGTTGGCTCTGCAGTCAGAGGATCTTCAGGCCAATAATGTTTGGGGTAGCGCCCCCGCATCTCTTTTCGCACCTCAGTATAGGCGCCCTGCCAGAAAGAGCGCAGATCTGAGGTTCGTTGCAGCGGTCGGCGGGCAGGTGACAAGAGATCCACCACCACGGCCACTCGTCCCTCGGCTATCCGTGGGCTATCCACCTGCCCCAGCATCTCCTGAAGTTTTACGGCCACCAGCGGGGCCTGCCCCATCTGATACTCAATCCGAGCCCTGCTCCCGGTCGGTGTCTCAAGACTCTCAGGCAGCAACTCATCCAAACGGGCGCTCAGCGGCCAGCCCAGCCAGTCACGCAGCAAAGATTTAAGCTTGAGTGATTTAAGCTGCTCCAGACGGCTCATCCCATCCAGGGCCGGTAGTAACCACTCACAAGCCTTTGTCATCAGGGAATCCGCAGCCATGGCCTCAAACCCAAGATCACTAAGCCACTCGCCAGCGCAACAGATCCGCTGCCAGTATTGCTGACTCTGGGTGTCCCAGGGCAGTACCGACTCGCCCAGTTCACGAACCCCCTCCAGCAAACACTGGGCCTTCTGCTGTGGGTTCAGCTCGGTTAAAGGCCTGCGCTGCAATACGATCCGCCCGAGACGGCGCTGAACCTCAGCCCGTACCCGCTGTGCCTGAGCATCCCACCCCAGCTCCTTGTGCTCACTAAAAAGGGCCGGCAGTTCACTCTCAAGGAGAGCCAACTCAACCGGTTGCGCCCCAAAGATACGGACCGAGTCACCGCTACGCCGCAGCTCTGCCACCACCAGCCAGGGCTCCCCTGAAGAGCGCTATCCCGACTGAGTTCGCCCTGGATCCCTGAGCTCAGCTGATACCTGTGTTGCGCAAGGCGGCTAATCCGGTCCGGGTAGGCGATCGCTAATAAAAGAGCGATCCACTCGCCTCGGTATCGCTTCGTCGTCACCCCGAGCTTGTCAAACCAACGCCGGGCATAAGGTGTCAGGCGGGGTAGTTGCTTACCTATGCTGACGGACAGGGGCTCACCACTGCCGGTGATCCCAAGCTCCAGTGCCGCCAAAAGATAACAGGCATCACCCAGGATCCCCGGACACTCCGAGGCCCGGCTTTGGGCTTCAATGAGCATATAGCCGAGTCTTGGGTGGGCTCCAAGCGCCGCGACTCGTCGTCCCAGGGAGGATAAGATACCGCGCTTATCCAGCAGCTCAAAACGCTCAAGGAGCTGCCGGGCATGTTGAAGGTGTGCCCCGGGTGGCTGCTCAGGAAGTGGCAGCTCACAAACAGAGCTTCCCCACAGAGCCGCCTCCAGCACCAGCTGGCAAAGTTCATTGCGTGATATCGCGGCGGGGCGCTGTGCCTCAAGCCGCTGATGCTGTTGCTGCTCCCACAGCCGGTAGCAATCTCCCGGCCCCAGACGCCCGGCGCGCCCGGCTCTCTGATGGGCCGAAGAGCGGGAGATCTGTCGCTGCTCCAGAGCTGCTATCCCATCCCGGGCCGAAAAGGCCTCCCGACGCTCCAGACCACTATCCACCACCCAATGTACCCCCTCTATGGTCAGGGAGGTCTCTGCGATATTGGTGGTCACCACCACTTTACGCCGCCCTTCCACACAGGGACGTATCGCCTGCTGTTGTTTCTCGAAAGGGAGTCGCCCATACAGGGGGCAAAGCAGGATGGTTTGAGAAACCCGGGGCTCCAGCCATTCCACCAGCCGAAGAATCTCAAGTTCACCGGGCAGAAAGACCAGACCGTCCCCCTGCAGTGCGTTCAGCGCTTCCAGCACCACAGCTCCAATCGCCGGGATCAGTGGCTGCTGACGATTCCAGGGGCGATAGTGATGAGTCACCGGGTGCAGCCGTCCATCACAGCTAAGGGTCTGCGCCTCGGGCAGTAAACGCCTTAGCAGTGCGTCATCCAGGGTCGCAGACATCAACAGCAACTTAAGCTCTGGTGCAAACACCTGCTGTGCTTCCAGGGTAAACGCCAGTGCCAAATCGGCCTGCAGGCTTCGCTCATGGAACTCATCGAAAATCACCAGGCCGATCCCCTCGAGCTCGGGATCTTGTTGTAGCATTCGGATAAGGATCCCCTCGGTGACCACCTCCAACCGAGTTGCTTTGCTCACCCGGGTTTCACCCCGTACCCGATAGCCTACCTGTTGGCCGGGCTTCTCTCCGAGCTGCTCAGCAAGGCGCTGGGCAACGGCACGGGCAGCCAGGCGCCGAGGCTCCAGCATCAATAGTTTTTTACCAGAGAATTTTGGATCGGCCAGTAGTTGCAAAGGCAGCCAGGTTGATTTACCTGAACCAGGTGGCGCCTGCAATATCACCTGCTCATGTTGTTTTAATGCGCTCAGCAAGGCTGGTACAATCTCAGCCACCGGTAAATCAGTCAAATCTGGATCTCTATGTCACAAGGGAGTGCACGTATTTTACCCTCATCTGTCACGGATGCTACGCTTGGTGGATCTAAGCGGCTCTTTTTTGGACTATCACTCTCCCAAATCTCCAGGCCCCTGCAGCTGCTGCAAAAGCAACTTGTCTCCTCCGGACGGGCGGTTCACCCGGACAACTTTCACCTGACCCTGGCATTTTTGGGAATGACCCCGGAGAACCGGCTTGCAGAGCTTGATCAACTGGCGAAACAGCTCGCTGGCACTCCCTTTGAAATCACACTCGATACCCTGGGGCACTTTAAAAAGGCACGCGTGTTGTGGATAGGACCTGGTGATCTGCCCGCCCCCCTTGAGCTGCTGGCCAGCACCCTCGCCCGGCGTATTAGTGAGCTTGGGATCCATGTTGACTGGCGCACCCCCTATCGCCCCCACGCCACCTTGTATCGCAAGTGGCAAGGCGCACTCCCTGAGCTGGAGATCCCACCAATCCGGGTCAAGATAGACGCTTTCTCACTGTTTGAGTCCAGGAGCTTTCCAGAGGGTGTACGCTACCTGGAGCTGGCCCGCTACCCCCTACAGGAGCATTCATGAAGTTCACCCCACCGTTGCAGCAGGGCACCCTTATCAAACGCTATAAACGATTTTTGACCGATATCTATGATGAAAAGGGAGAGCAGCTCACCATCCACTGCCCCAATACCGGGGCGATGACAGGTTGTGCGATAGAGGGCTCCAGGGTCTGGTATTCCGAGTCTGATAATCCCAAGCGCAAATACCCCCATACCTGGGAGTTGGCCGAGAACGAACACGGCGTGATCTGTATCAACACCCAGCGGGCCAATCAGCTTGCCTATGAGGGGATCGAGCAGGGAGTGATCCATGAACTCAGCGGGTATTCGAAGCTCCAGCGGGAAGTAAAGTATGGCGAGGAGAACTCCCGTATCGATCTGCTGCTCAGTGATGAGTCTCGCCCCCCCTGCTATGTGGAAGTCAAAAGCTGCACCCTGCTCGAGTCCGACGGCTGTGGCTATTTTCCTGACGCTGTCTCGGAGCGGGGACAAAAACACCTGCGGGAGCTAATCCACATCAAGAGACAGGGAAATCGGGCCGTGTTACTCTTTGTTGTTCAGCACACAGGTATCACAAAAGTAAGACCCGCCGCACATATTGATGCAAAATATAGTACCCTTATCGGGGAAGCTGAAGAGCAAGGGGTTGAAATTCTCTGTTATCGGGCCCATCTTGAACCGGGAGTTCTGAAGCTAGCCCAATCAGTACCTTTTGAACGGAAAAATGTGAATAGTTGTACTGATTTAGCAAAAAAAACTTGAAAAAATTGCTAAACCGAGCATCTTTCTGTTATAGATACTCGCTTTTTAAATTTAGAGGGCACACTGTATCGTGCTAATTAGGAGATAAAGCATGCCAACAGGCCAAACTAGGAAATCACTCGGTCCTCTAGCCATCGCTGGCGTTGAGCCCTATCAGGAGCAGCCAGGCGAAGAGTACATGAATGAACCACAGCTGAGCCATTTTAGAAAGATTCTTGAGGCTTGGCGCAACCAACTTCGCGAAGAGGTGGACAGGACAGTGACTCATATGAAGGATGAGGCTGCCAACTTCCCCGACCCGGTTGATCGTGCAGCTCAGGAAGAGGAGTTCGCCCTGGAGCTCAGGACCCGTGATCGCGAGCGTAAGCTGATCAAAAAAATTGAAAAGACCATCCAGAAAATTGATGACGAAGATTTTGGCTACTGCGAGCACTGTGGTATCGAAATCGGGATCCGTCGCCTGGAGGCCAGACCTACCGCCGATCTTTGTGTTGACTGCAAAACCCTTGCAGAGATCAAAGAAAAACAGATGGGTGGTGTGTAACTCCCCAATTCAAAGAGAGCTTCGGCTCTCTTTACTCTTTTCCTATATCCATGACAAGCATAGAATCTAGCCCCATCTCTCACTCTTATCGCGGGCGTTTTGCCCCCACTCCATCCGGACCTCTTCATTTTGGCTCGCTGATCGCAGCCACCGGCAGCTATCTGCAAGCGAAGAGCCAGCAGGGAAAGTGGCTGTTACGGATAGACGATCTGGATACTCCCCGGGTTGTTCCAGGTGCCGCCAGCCAGATCTGCAAGACCCTGGAACGTTATGGCCTGCACTGGGATGAGACTATTGTCTATCAGAGCCAGCATTTTGAACGCTACCAGGCAATCATTGAGACCCTCAAACAGCAACAGCTAACCTATTACTGCCGCTGCACCCGCAAAGAGATCAAGGCGATCGGTGGCATCTACCTGGGCCATTGCCGCAAGCTCACTAATTCGGCGGATCAAAGCTCGATCCGAGTCAGGGTCGATCAGCCCCTCGACGGATTCTTCGATAAGCTGCAGGGCGAGATCGCCGTCGAACCCCACCTGGCCGAAGAGGATTTCATTATCCGCCGCCGGGATGGGCTCTATGCCTACAACCTGGCTGTGGTCGTTGATGACCACCAGGCCGGGATCACCGAAGTGGTTCGCGGAGCCGATCTCTTGAGCACCACGGTGCGCCAGCGCCACCTCTATCAACTGATGCGCTGGCCCGAGCCGGATTACCTGCATCTACCGCTGGCCGTTGAGAGTCATGGCCATAAGCTCTCTAAGCAGAACCATGCTCCTGCACTTGACCTGGACAACCCCGAGCCTCAGCTCTGGCTAGCCCTGAAGTTTTTGGGATTAAAGCCCCCCCTCGAGCTTCATCAGGCCCCCGTTGAGGAGCAACTCGAGTGGGCTGGCTCAAAATGGAACCCAGCTCAACTTCCCTGCCAGCGTGAGATTGAGCTCAGTGATATCTCCCGGCAAGCATAGCGTTTCTCATTTGCCGGCGGCTGAGCTATCATAGCCGCTGCCAAAATATCTACCGACATGACAATGAGGTGTCTTATTTTTTCTCGTATTAAACGGTGCTGCAGTAAGCTGCTGGGTAAATCCCAGCCAGAAGCTGAGCAGATCCACCGTGTTGTGATCCCTCGCGAGCAGCATAGCGTCTCGCGCAAGCAGATCTGTGAACCGGCACTCAAGGTGCTCTACCGCCTGCATCGCTCGGGCTACCAGGCCTTTCTGGTCGGTGGTGGTGTTCGCGATCTGCTGCTTGGCAAATCCCCCAAAGATTTTGATGTTGCAACCGATGCCCGCCCCGAGACGGTTCGTAAACTGTTTCGTAACTGCCGACTGATCGGTAAGCGCTTTCGCCTGGCCCACATCCTGTTTGGCCGGGAGGTGATCGAAGTTGCGACCTTCCGTGGTCATCACTCCAACGGTACCAACCCTCAGCACTCAAAGCAGTCTGATGAGGGGATGCTGCTGCGGGACAATGTATATGGTGACATCGAAGAGGATGCCCAGCGCCGTGACTTCACCATCAACGCCCTGTATTACGATATCAGCGACTATTCGATCCATGATTTCTGCGGTGGCCTGCATGATCTCGAAGCGCGACGCATCGAACTGATCGGTGATCCCGAGACCCGCTATCGTGAAGATCCGGTACGGATGCTGCGTGCGATCCGCTTTGCCTGCAAACTGGATATGCAGATCACCGAGCGTACTCGGGCCCCGATCCACCCGCTGCGCGAGCTACTAAGAGAGATCCCGGCGGCTCGGATGTTTGAAGAAGCCAATAAGCTGTTTCTGTCTGGCCATGGGGTGGCCACCCTGGCGATGCTGCGCGACTATGACCTGTTCCGCCAGCTTTTTCCCCAGACCGAGGCCGCCTTTGAAGACCCCGAATATGGACCGGATTTTCAACGCTTTGTCGACCTGTCACTGGCAGATACGGATAAGCGTGTTGCAGAAGATAAGCAGGTTAATCCCGCCTTCATGTTTGCCGCGCTGCTCTGGGGTCCCCTGCAACTGGCCGCCAAAGCGATCCAGGCCCAGGGTGAGTTTAACGAATATGACTCCTATCAGTGCGCGATGAACGATGTGCTGGAGCGCCAGCTCACAACCATCTCGATCCCGCGCCGCTTCACTGCGATCGTCCGCGATATCTGGTCTCTGCAACTTAGAATGCCTCAGCGCAATGGTAAAAAAGCCTATCGCTTGCTGGAGCATAACAAGTTCCGCGCCGGATTTGACTTCCTGGCACTGCGTGCCCGTATCGACGGTGAGCTGACCCCCCTAGTTCAGTGGTGGGATACGTTCAGAGAAGCAGATAAGCGCCAACAGGGCGCCATGGTTCGGGAGGTCTCCGGAGGTACACGCCGTAACTTCCGCCGGCCCCGTCGCCGTACCCCGCGCCGTAAGCCCTCAGGGGCAGCCCAGCAGTGATCCCCTGCTACATCGCCCTCGGCAGTAACTTAGGGCAACCACTGCAGCAGCTGGAGGCGGCTCAAAAAGCCCTCTCCAGCCTGCCTGAAACTACTCTGGAAAGCTTCTCACCCATCTACCACAGTCCACCGATGGGCCCAAGCGATCAGCCGGATTACCTGAATGCGGTGGCCAAGATAACCACCCGGCTCAGCCCGTTGCAGCTTCTGGATGCGTTGCAAAGCATCGAGCTGTCTCAGGGGCGCCAGCGGCTGCGTCGCTGGGGAGAGCGAACCCTGGATCTGGATCTGCTGCTCTATGGTGATGAGCTGATTGAGCAACCAAGATTAACCGTGCCCCATTACGGAATGAAGGAGCGCGCTTTTGTCCTCTATCCCCTGGCCGATATTGCGCCACAGCTGACACTCCCCTGTGGCACCCGGCTGTCAGAACTACTCAGAGCCTGCGATCGCGGCGGTCTACAGAGATTTGTGCCCCAAGACTCCACCGAGTCATAAGCCCTAAGACTGGCGAGTCGAGTCATCTTTCGAGCCCTTTTCAGCGTTTCGCATAACCCCTACAATCCCCGTCAACCAGGGTTTCTCTGGCAAAACAGCCTGCTTATATCCTGGTTAATTCCCAAGCCCTTGTCCTAAATCAGATTGTCTGCTGTTGTGATTTGCTTATAATCCCTGCACGCGACAGTAATTTACTCATGACCCCAGTCTTTGTTGAGTTTTACTACGAGCTCTGCACAGGGACCACTGGGCTAAGCGATACACAAGACAACGTCTGAGTTATCTATCAGTGATCAGCATTGGCTTTTCACCGATTATCCAAGGAATAGTGATGAGCAGAATAACCACTTCAAAACTGCTGAAAATGAAGCAGGAAGGTCAAAAATTTGCGACGATAACCGCCTATGACTCCACCTTTGCCGGATTATTTGACCGCCAGGGGATCCATGCCATTTTAGTTGGTGACTCAGCGGGCATGGTGATCCAGGGGGTCAGGACACCCTCTCAGTGACTGTCGATGAGATCGCCTATCACACCCGCTGTGTCAGCGCGAACACAGAAAATGCCCTGGTGATTGCCGATATGCCTTTCATGAGCTATTCCAACGTCGAGCAGTGTTGCGAGAGTGCCGCCAAAATGATGCGAGCTGGCGCCGGCATGGTAAAGATGGAAGGAGGACGCTGGCTATGTGACAGTGTCACAACCCTGGTGCGCAATGGTATCCCTGTCTGTGGCCACTTAGGCCTTACCCCCCAATCAGTGAATGTATTCGGAGGCTTCAAGATCCAGGGACGTGAAGATGAACGTGCCGAAGAGATCTACCAGGATGCCCTCGCCCTGGTACAAGCCGGGATCCAGCTGCTGGTTCTCGAATGTGTTCCTTCTTCACTGGCTAAAAAGATCAGCCAGGCGATCACTATTCCGGTGATCGGTATCGGAGCCGGCAAAGAGACCGACGGCCAGATCCTGGTGATGCATGATGCCCTTGGGATCACCTCGGGTTATATCCCCAAGTTCAGCAAGAACTTCCTGGCCGAAAGTGGTGATATCCAGAGCGCAATCTCCCTGTATGTCGCCCAAGTCGCCAGTGGAGAGTTTCCCGGAGCCGAGCACTCCTTTAGTTAGAGCGCTTACAGAAAAATCCAATCCTCCATAGGATTCATCTGATTTTTGTGGACTAGCAACAGGGTGATACCTTGTGACAGAGCCACAACAAGTTGACTTAACTAAAACGAGGATTGGACAAACACGAGACCTTCATCAGGGTCATCATTCTGATTCAATGAAAGTGCTCTAAGGAGAAGAATTTTGCTTATTACTGAAAATACAGCCGCTCTTCGCCAGCAGATCCGGGAATGGAAACAAGCCGGGGACACAATCGCCTTTGTCCCGACCATGGGAAACCTCCACCAGGGACACCTGACCCTGGTGGAAAAGGCACGTCAAAATGCCGAGCGTGTGGTTGTCAGCATCTTTGTCAACCCGATGCAGTTCAACAACTCACAGGATCTGGAAAACTACCCGAGAACCCTCGAACAGGATCAGCTAAAACTGCAAGACGCTGGGGCCGACCTGCTGTTTACGCCCGATGCCTCCCTCATCTATCCCAAAGGCAGTGAAAACCACACCTTTGTGGAAGTCCCGGGTTTAAGTGAGCTCCTTGAAGGGGCGCTGCGTCCCGGCCACTTTCGCGGCGTGTCCACCATAGTCACCAAGCTGTTTAACCTGGTACAACCCGACATCGCCTGCTTTGGCCAGAAAGATTACCAGCAGCTGGCTCTTATCCGTACCATGACCGAAGATCTGGCCCTGCCGATAGAGATCATCGGCGTCCCTACGGTTCGGGCTGAGGATGGCCTGGCATTGAGCTCGCGCAACACCCTGCTCACTGCTGAGCAGCGGGAGCTTGCGCCTCAGCTGGCCCGAGTGATGCGGAATATCAGCAAAGAGCTGGCAGCTGAGCGGCAGGCTGAGCCACTGGCAAAGCAGGCGGCAGATACTTTGGATTCACTCGGCTTTAAAACCGACGCCATCGATATCGTCGATGCCCGGACTCTTGAGCCACTCCAGCCAACCAGCCAGCAGGCCGTAATCCTGATGGCCGCTTACCTGGGTGAGGTTCGCCTCATCGATAATATGGTTGTGGACCTTTGTCCACAAAATGAGCTATAGTCCCGCCTTGCGGTTGAAATCAACAGGAAACAGATATGCAACGAATCATGCTCAAAGGCAAGCTTCACCAGGCTCGCGTTACTCATGCCGTCCTCAACTATGAAGGCTCATGTGCCATCGATCAGGATCTGCTGGATGCCGCAGGGATCGTCGAGTATGAGAAGATCGAAATCTATAACATCGAAAATGGTGAGCGCTTTGCAACCTACGCCATCTCTGGCGAGCGTGGCTCACACATGTTCTCTTTGAACGGCGCAGCTGCCCGTAAGGCCGCCGTAGGCGATCGGATCATTATCTGTGCATACGCCCCCATGGACGAGCAACAGGTCAAGACCCACAAGCCCAAGCTTGTTTATCTCAACGCTGACAACCAGATCGAGCGTACCAGCTACGACATCCCGGTTCAGCTGGCTTAACCATAAAAAGGCAATCGAAGTGCTCGCTTCGGTTGCCCTCTCTTTTTGCCCAAATAAAAAACCTTGCCGACTCGGTTTCACTCCCTCCAGAAAAACAAACTTAGATTGCTAATGTCAACATACAGGCTCTTAACATCATCGCTGCTCAGCTAAAGGTGTAAATTTGCCTCAATAGCCATAGCAGAGTTGACTATTCAAATAGTAACGATAGGACTCAGCTAACTCTCGCAGATGTAGCAACGCTAGTATAGCCAACTCAATATTTAGAGATCTGTCGAGAGCAGATTATTTTTCTCAAGAAGATATTCACTAAAAATATCAAGCTATTAAGATTACTTGAGCATCTTTAAGATCCATATCAACTGTCGTTATCTTACTAGTCACCTCCTCTATCTTTGATACAGTGTTTTTAATTTCACTTATATTTTCTTGAACTAGCATATCTTTTTTCTCAATTGACGAGGTAACCTCTTCAATATCCGACACCACAGTTCTTATGCTATTGACGTCATCTTCTATTTTCTGAAAATTAGTCTCAACATTCAAATTAACAGCATTTACCTGACTAGTTATACTATTTATTTCACTAAGTGCTATCTGACTTCGCTCAGCCGTAAACTCTGTCAACTCGCTTATTAGTACGGAGCTCTGTAGTTTTGTCTCAAACTCTTCAGCAATCGCTCTTTCGTCCTTTACCTTCAAGTCAAAGGAGTATTTATCCATAGTATATTTATAACCCGCATGCATTGTGAGTTTTATATTAGTCCCCATGGATAGGACACCACCCAAATTAAGGCTATGATTCAAACCAAACACGCTCATGGACTTGAAGCCAGCTGTCAGGTTCTGATTTATTCCATTGTAAATACTCCACTTATTTTGAGCTGTTATTGAAATGTTAGCATCTCCCCATCCGAATCCACCATTGGAAGATGAGAGGGTTTCTGACCCATTTTCATAATCCGCCATAATAACTCCCCGGAGCTGAAATATGTAAAAATGTACGCCTTATCATAAGGTGGATTAGCACCTTAACTCCAGGAATATATTAATCGTGTTCAGTTATAAATAAAACACCATCAGACAACCCATCTGTGTATCAGCAGGTTGTAGATAACTGACTTTCCAAATCACAAAACCAGGATGAAATACAACTCTTGAGGAAAGCCTGCATCTCCTTCCCAGTGTGAGACAATGTCCTGGAGCGTAGCGAATAAATAGAGAGACTATGCTCTCTAAACTGCTCTAAAGGTAAAGAAAACTCAATTAACTCACCATTATCTATTTCATCTTTGACCATAAACCTTGTTGTTATTGTCAATGCCTGCCCAGACTTAGCAAGTTCGATGCAAGTATTTAAGTCATCGATCCCATAACGGATTTTTCCAATTTGTTTCAGCATCATGAATACACGCTCCGGAATGTAATTCATATACTGATAACCAATCTTTGGAAGCGCCCAGGGGCATGATAATAGATCCACCCCAGCTGTTAGGAATGGTGCATCTGGAGATGTGACTGATATCAGAGGAAATGTTGCTACTTTATTTGTAACGAACCGTTCCGGATCAGGAATGTGATTAATAGACCGTGAGTCACAGATAAAGAAATCTAATTCATGATTGAATAACTTGCTCTTAAGCTCTTCAAAATGACCACTGAGAAAATTTACATCCACATTAGGGTTTTGTGATGATATAACCCTGGCCAATCTTGAGCTAAATAGATATGAGACC
Source organism: Dongshaea marina (assembly GCF_003072645.1). Taxonomy (NCBI): domain Bacteria; kingdom Pseudomonadati; phylum Pseudomonadota; class Gammaproteobacteria; order Aeromonadales; family Aeromonadaceae; genus Dongshaea; species Dongshaea marina. Next base: position 1,209,561 of record NZ_CP028897.1, on the reverse strand, counting down.
AGAGGACCAAATCCGACTCTCACAGAGCCCTCAGCTCCATCTCTAAGCTGAATCGACTTTTCTTCAAAACTCAATGATTCTGTAAATATATTTAATGCATAAGGATATAATATATGTGCCGCTTCAGTTGCAGATACATCCCTGGTATGCCGATAGAAAAGAGTCAAGCCTAGTAGCTCTTCTAGCTTTCTGAGGCTCTTGGTCACAGCAGACTGGGTTAGGTTACAGATAACTGCGGCTTCTGAAATACTTTGAGTTTCATAGATTCTCAGAAATAGCTCAAGCTGTCTTATTCCCATGCTATATATTATTTTTTTATCCATGTAATCCACATTCAAATTATAATTTTATTTTCATACCGAGTTCATATTTTAACTCATGCCCCTCAGGTGTTGCTAAAATAGTGTTGGCCCTCAGACCTTTTACTCATGTTCAGGCTGAATGCGGACAGGCCGATCAAATGAACTTGGCATGCAATTTCCGTCAGCCTAAGTATCTAAGCTGTCTCAGGTGAGACCGCTTATGCCTCACCTGAGACAGCTGGCTTAATACATCAAAGGGCAATCGCAGAGCTTCTTCGGTAGTCTCCTGTATAACTAACGAACAAACTCTTCACGTAGCTGTTGTAGCTCACCTCTGCGCTGCATCTCATAGAGAATGCTATTAAACTGGCGGAGAAAGTCTTGCTTGAAAGAGAACTTACCATTATCCCGGTTGGTAAAGCCGACAAAGGCCTGTTCGGTGGAGATGGTTGCCCCCTCAAAAATCTGGACACCCTTTTCTCCGGGAAGATACTCTCCACTGCTTTTAAGCTTTTTCAGCTCCCATAAGATCGAGTGGCGATCATTGATATAACAGTCGGTCTTACGCATCCCTAGTAGCAACAAGTTTTCCCGGGCACTGCGCGCCTCTGTGATCTTAAGCTTTCCCTGGCGTTCCGCCTCAAAAAACTCAGGGCCTCCCACCAAGAAACCCGAATTATTACCTATCACCAAGCCGTAATAATCCTTGGGCCAACGGGGTCGTAACGAGCTCTCCAGAACCTTCTCACGGCAGTAGGTCACCACTGTTTCCTGGAGTAGTGGCAGAGAATAGGGCCAGATATAGGGACGATCCTTGACTCGCAAATAAGGCGGATAGAGAGCAAAACCCGTCCCCTGACGCAGCAACTCCAAGCCTTGTCGCCAATGTACCAGCTTGATCTCCACCCTGTACCCTTTCATCTGAGAAAAAATTTTGCGCAGCAGCTTAGTATAGATCCCCTTCGCCTCATTCTTCTCCAGATAACTGTAGGGTGGGTAGTTTGCATCTCCGTAGACAATGACCTCCTGGAGCTTAGCCTGAGCACTGTAACCGATGCAAAGCGCCATCAGGCACAAAAACACGCCCAATCTTCTCATTCAGTGCTCCTGTCACCAGCCATGGTGCCCCATTAACGGACGTAACTCTCAATGATCTCCTGCAACTCACCGGTGCGGCGCATACTATAGATCACTGTATCAAACTCCTTGATGAAGTCTGTCTTATAGGGAAACTTGCCCTTATCTTTATCGGTGAATCCAAGAAAACCTTGCTCAATGGAGATGGTTGCCCCCTCCAGCAGTTTGGCGTGGCGGACTCCCTCCTGATACTCACCAGTGGCCTTGAGCTTCTTCAGCTCCCAGAGGATAGAGATCCTGTCATTGATATAGCAATCAATTCGCTTAAGCCCCATTTTTAGAATATTCTGCCGGGTCCCTCCTACCTCCTGGATCTTGATCCGTCCCTTCTTCACCGCCTTCCAGAATTTATCTCCACCGATAGCAAAGCCAGCATTATTGCCGATAATCAGTCCATAATAATCTTCCGGCCAACGGGCTCTCAGGGATTGGGCAAGCACATCCTCATGGCAGAAGACCGAGACCCGCTCGTAGATGATGGGAATAGAGTAGGGCCACATATAGGGGCGTTTGTAGATATGAAGATAAGGGGGTACAGTGCGAGAGCGGTTCCATCTTCGATCATCTTCAATCCACGCTTCCAGGGAACCAGGCGAATACTCACATCATAGTTTTTCATCCGGGAGAAGGCGCGTTTCACGATCTCTGTATAGATCCCCTTAGCCTCTCCTCCCTCCATAAAGCTATAGGGTGGGTAGTCTTCATCACCATAGATAATCACTTTTTGCGCTGCCGCTTGGCTGGCAGTCGAACCCAAGATTATGCCTGCCATTGCTCCGAGCAGGATGAGCCATCTCATAAGCTACCCTCTATCCCTGATCCGTGTTGTAATTTTAGCAGTTGTAATCAGCTCAAGAGCTATGATTGGGCATGCACCTCTATTTCCAGTACCATGTGGAAGACCAGGACACAGGAGAACCTCAATGCCCTCTCTCGAACAGACCATTCACCAGTGGTTAGCTCAAATCACCGAACAAGCCGACTCCGACATCATCGCCTTTAATTTCGGGATGTTTCAAAGCCCCCAGGGATATCAGCTCTACCTGATGGGCTCAGCCAGTTATGATCCCACGGATGATAACTGGGCCTGTGATGAGGATTACACCCCGGAAAATGGCTGTCTCAGCCTTGAAAGCTTCTCCTTTGCCAATGAAACATCTGCCCTGGAGGAGGTCGCAGGTGTGCTCCTCAATTATATTCAGGGCCCACAGTTTGAAGGCAGTGTGTTGGCAAATGCAGAGGCGATTACCATAGGGTTTGATGACTCCGAGCTACTTCAGCTACTGGGATAACATGGACGCTTGCAAATCGATGCCAGCCCCAGGGCTGGCATCTGGCTGAAAGGAGCATCAGTCTCTGCTCATAGGTCCCCACCCAGCCCAAAGTGGAATGGGCTCTCTTTGGTTCCACTGCCACTATCAGCTTTTGCAGGGAGCTGCCAGCAGAGGGGTTCTTTTGATATATAAGTAACCAGGCCCTTATCGAGAATGTATTGACATGACAGACCACTTGAAGTGACAGAAAGAGTCATCAACTTTCCATCACCTAGCATCAAAGAGGGGCTTGCGGCTGCTCCGGGAATCTTCTGTCCATTGATTGATGTGCTTTTGCCAGCAGCTGTGCTCGCCGTAGTAAATTGATACCAGGCCGGTATGGCTCCACTTTCAGTCACCGGATCCGAATCAACATAGTCCGGATGTGCAAGATCAACGAGTTGTATTTGGTCCCCCTGCTTCCCAAAGCTCACCACCTTGGGCTGATCCTGCCCCCCTCTCCATCGGCAAAAGAGAAAGCTAAGGCCGTATTCGCGCCAATCACCCTGAGCTCAGCATCTATCTTACCGCTGGTCCCTTCGGTTCTCACCAGAGTCACAGTACCGTCTATGGCCGATTGAATCCTGACCTTCCCCGGGTGTTCAACAACTCTGCCCTGCATATCACCGAAGCTAATGATCACAGTAGCTGGCGAGAAATTACTTGATGTTGCGGTACTATCGAGCCCCAGATAATCTGCATAAGCGAAGCCATAAACGTTTGGATATGTAACGGCATCGCCGAATGCATGCATTGCCGCAGCGTAGATATTGGTACAGGGCTCACCACCGGTGCCACAAATATTCGGGGTATATCCTGAGACAAAATTTCCCCCCTGATTATAGAGATACTTGCGCTCAACGCGCTTCACCACCTCTGGAGAAAGATCCGTATAACTGATTTGATCTTTTCCCGGCGGGATAATAGGTAGCACACTTTTAGTACGCATCAGAAGTCCGGCCTGAATGGTCGCGGTCAATGCCTTGGCGAGCTCATCTTTGGCGGTCGGAGGATTCTGGCCCGATGCCGAAAAAATACCTTCCGCTCCCATAAAGATGGAGTCACTCACCGAGTGCCCTGAGTCATCAGAGAAATCAAAGCTCTCGGTTGCAATGATATTGCCTTTCGCAGAATACTTGTTGAAGCTAAGAACCGAGCCGCTGAAAGTCCCATACCAGGTCGATTGATCCGTATTAATAGTGACCCTCAGGCCCTGTTTATTCTGAGCGGTATAATGCTGCTGAATCTTCTCAAGATAGGGAACCAGATAGTCCTTAGGCCAATACTGCTTCATTGAGTCCCGGCCCGGAGCGTGGATCCTCAGTAAATTTTTAGCGGCTGCATCCGTTGCCCCATTACCAACCTGAGGCTGATTATCAATATATTCATACTGGACCAGTTTAGCCCAGGAGGAACTGCTCCAGTCCGGAACAAGCTTTTCCATCTGTGCTAACATATCTCCACCCCGACCATAGCCAGCCGCAGGCATGACGGGCACCGTATCTTTCTGATGAATCATGTAGGGAAGGGATGCAAAATCGACACTGGTGGTATTAATAACCGTCTTATAGCCACCGTCCTTTAGCCCAAAGGTAAACTCAAATTTATCGTACAAGATAGCACTATTGGCGTTCATGGCATTAAGTACATCCGGCGTCACATTGGGTTGCTCTATTGAGCCGTCCTTATTCGTCTTCATATCCAGAGGTTTACCGATAGATAGCCAGATCCGCCCGGACTCCAGATGAGGTACCTTGATATAAGCTTGTTTGCCATCTTTAGGAAGCTTAGACAGCAGCACCGACTCATCCTTAGAGCTTTTCACGCTCGAAGCTGGTTTGTAAGTTGGTTCTCCAGATTGATCAAAGCTTATATAACAAGGCTTCCCCGGGTAAGGGGAATCCTGTGAACACTTTCCGCTGACCAGCAAATACACACTATCTAAATTGACCGCCTGGTTGTTTACCTGACTCAGGTCAATATTTACCTGCACTGTAGATGCAACTGCTCCATGACCACAAAAGATCAGCACTAAGGCTGCGACTACGCAAATCTTAAACTTATATATCTTGGTCATCACACTCTCCCAAAAATTGATAGCTCTTGCTGTTTGATGGGTCTTTACCGCCCGCTACAGCAATGTGTTTTTGACACGCAAGGGAGTGACATTCGATTTTTGTGCCAAGGGGTAGCTCTGATCAGATCTGCAATTGATTATCTAACAACCATGAAAAAGCCCTGCGTTGCAGGGCTTCAGCTGACATTGGTAAAACTCTTTCAGGAGGTTACATATCACCGCCGAGGTTAATGTTGTACGGATCACTTTGGGATCCGGATCCACTGCCTGAATTCACCAGCTCATTACATACTGACTTGCCGGGATCGGTAAAAGTGCCTAGTGTGTAAGTGTTCAAATCATACTGGCACACAGCCCCCCCGGGATCTGAACTTCCAGTTGACCATTGGCAACCTGGATATCCTGGTGAGTAATTGAACCAACCGACTCAGTCTTGGTCTGGACTCCCTTCACCACAGTTGCTCGCTTACCCTGAGACCAGATCCGATACCAGGGTGTATCAGAGACGGGAGGCGTTGGTTTCTTCCCGGGAATAATTGCCTCGACCGTCACAGGCTTGATGTCAGGGTTAGAATCATCCCGAGCCGTGACTTTCAGGGTATCACCAGCCAGGTTCTCTGCGCTCTGACTATAAAAACTCAGACCCGAATTATCACTGCTAACCGTACAAGTCGCAGAGCTTATAGTTTTTTGCCCATCGCTGATGCTGCAGCTATAGGAGATATGATCCTGTTGATAGGATGCATTCCCATTGAAGCTTGCCGTTCCCTTGCCCTGATCGGGAGCCTGATCATAGTGAACCGTTAGATTTGGATTATCCCAACTGACGGTGTTTGCATTACTCAGGGGCAGTATTCTAAGAGTAACGCTACCTGGGTTAGCATCACCTAAAGAAAGAGCTGCCGCGTGTCCATAGTAGTCAGAGTAGGAGAAGCCATAGGCTTTCTTGTCAATCGAGTTTTCATGAATAACTTTAGCGTAAACATTATATCCCCGATTGGAGCCCTGGAAATAGTCATCCTGATTGCTCCAGGATGATGGAGTTCCCAATACTCCACGGTTAATCGCTGAACCTATAAGTGCTGCAAATCGATGACCCTGTTTCTCTTTATCACTGATATTTTTTTCATCGGATGGGATCTCCCCTGCCGCGGCGTTATAACTGTTCACACCCCAGATAGTTACAGTCTGCACCAGATTTGCGTTGTAATAGAGATCGACCGAGTACTTTCCTCCGCCTATGGATTGGAAGTTTTTGTAGGTTTCCGGACCATAGGTAATGCTAAAGTTCTGACCAAGCTTCACCAGGCTATTCAACCCATCCTGGATAGCGCTGCTCCAGAGCTTGTCATCCCCCGAATAGCTTACCTTTCCAGGAGCAATCACCTTGTTACCTTTAAAGAAGGAGCTAGCAGGATAATCATCGCCCGCAGCCTTCATCTCAATCTCTAATTTATGGATCATCCCATCCCGGGTATTTCCGGATTTGATACCAACCGTCTGAGTGGTTCCGTTGTCATAGTTGATCTGCAGCTGCATCGGGAGAATGAAGCTATCGACATTGGTCAGATTCCACACCACATTCCATCCATCGCCCATCTCAACAAAGGCTTCATCATCTTTAGATGTTCCATCCTGCTTTTCACTAAAGTAGATTCGCCCTGTCTTAAAATCAGATGAAGTAGATAAGCACTTTTTAGTTATCCCCTGGGGTAACTGAATTTGCGTTCCACTGGTATCAGGAAGCGTCGCATACATGGTCTGCCCCGACTCATTATTGCGTATTATCGCGATGGCGATCACCGAATAATATGATGTCGATCACCTCAACATCCCGTCTCACAGACTGGGTTATTTTTTACCCTGAGTGATCGGCATCCGTCAACTCTGCGGTGATTTTTCTCATCGATTCTCCGCATAATTCTACACGGATCGCTCCATGAACCAGACGATCCAGGATCGCATCCGCATGGGTTGATTCACCGATCATTGTGTGCCAGTGCTCCAGCGGAAGCTGGCTGCCGATCAGTGTGGCTCCGTGACCATGGCGAGCATCGATTAACTCCAGTAGATCGCTACGCTGAAGCGCATTCAGCGACTCCAGTCCCCAGTCATCGAGGATCAGAAGCGGCGTGTTTCTCAACTGAACCATCAGCTTTCGATAGCTGCCATCAGCCTGAGCCAGCTGCAGTTGCTCCAGCAGCTCTTTAAACCGGAAGTAGCGAACCCCGAGTCCCTGCAGACAGAAGTGATGGCCCAGGGCGCAGGCCAGATAGGTTTTCCCGCACCCGGTCGCCCCGGTCAGGATCAGAGTCTGCCCCAGGCTAAGCCAGTATCCCTCTGCCAGTGAGCGGATCTGGGCTCTATGCAAGCCGCGATCACTTCGATAATCCAGTTGCTCCAGATTTGCCTGCAGCCGGAATCGGGCCTGCTTGATAAGGCGCTCGATCCGCCGCTGAGACCGATCCGTCAGCTCCTGCTCCAGCAGCAGGCTGAGTCGCTCTTCGAACCCGAGTTCCTGGTAGTGCCCGGGTTGCTGATGTTGCCTTTCCAGGGCATCCCGGATACCACTTAGTTTCAGCTCCCGAAGTTGCTGTTTGAGTTGTTCTGTCATCTTTGATCCTTAGTGATAGTAGCCTGAGCCACGGATATTGAGGTGAGTGAGCTCCGCCAGACGATCCGGCTGAGTTTCGGGCAGTGGCTGGCCATCCAGCCCCTTTTCCAGGATGGAGCGGATCCCTTTCTGATAGTAAACGCCCGTTCGGTCTGCTCGCTGGCAGGCCGCTTCTAAGCGGGGGCGTCCATATCGCTTTTCCAGGTTGAGGATCCCAAGGCTGGCCCGATATCCAAGCTCCGGGTGGGACTTTCGGTAGAGCAGCTGTTTGATCACCGCAAGCGTGGAGGGGCCTATCTCCTGAGCCCAGTTCAGAAAGCGTCCCGGGGTCCATTGCATCTGCTTTTGGTGTGCGACCGGCATATGATCGGGGTGGGTGGTTTGCCCTCCCTGCTGATAGCTGCGTGGATGTGTCGCGACACAGCGACCACCATGATAGATCCGTACCAGGTTGTCGCAGATATGCGCTTCAAGCTTGCGTTTGAGCAGGGTATAGGGAACCGAGTAGTAGTGCTTGTCGAGCTCGATGTGATAGTCGATATGAACCCGAACCGCCTTCACCCGGGTGAACTGATAGGGGTTTTGAGGCAGCGATTTGAGCACCGGTTTGTCTAGCAATTCAAACTGTGATTTACGGCTTCCCGGCAGCTTCTTGAACGGGCGATTGTTCAACTCGGTGAGCAGAGCCCCGATCCGCTGGTTTAGCTGAGCCAGACTGAAGAAGGTCTCATGGCGCAGTTTTGCCAGGATCCAGCGCTCAACGATCTGCACGCCCACCTCAGCCTTGGCTTTATCTTTGGGCTTGTAAGGACGGGCAGGAAGCACTGCAACACCATAGTGTGCAGCCAGCTGCTGATAGGTAGGATTGAGATCTGGCTCGTAGCGACACGCTCTACTGACTCCGCTTTTGAGATTATCCGGAACGATCATCTCTGGTACTCCCCCCAGAAATTCGAAGGCCCGTTTATGGCTCATCACCCAGTCTTCCAGCCCCTGACTCAAGGTTGCATCGGCGTAGGTGTAGCTGGATGCACCCATCACAGCGACAAAGATCTGAGCCCGACGCTCCTCCCCAGTCCTCGGATCCACGATGGGCACGGTTGGACCGCAGTAATCAACAAACAGTTTTTCACCGGCTTTATGGCTCTGACGCATTGAGGGAGACTGGCATTTACGCCACTCACGATAACGCATGCAGTAATGGTTATAGCTGTAGTGGTTCTTGGGATGTCGCTCAGCATACTCCTCCCACAGGAGTTGTAGCGTCATCCCTTTGCGTCTGAGCTCCTGATGGGCCACGGCCCAATCCGGCAGAGGAGGTGTCTGACGAACCGTGATCCGGGTCTCAAGGAACTCACGGCGCAGCCGCTCTTCATCCCACTCAGCAGGCAGAGGCCATTGGCATAGCCCCATCTGTTGGGCCCTTTTGCAGTAATTGGACACAGTCGACGGAGACACAGACAGGCTGCTTGCGATCTGGCGGTGACTCAGGCCGCCTTGGTACTTGAGTCTGAGGATCTCTTTGAGTTTTCGCATGGTGATATGCACCGTTGGCATGGCTGGCTCTCCGCTCGAGGTCAAACAGAGAGCATAGCCGGTTAAAAAAACACCTGCGAAACGGGAGTTGAAATGAATAACATTTCGGTCGGGACTGCATAATATTCATGCCGATCACCCAATAATATAAAACTCAAAAGTGATCGCCATCGATATTATTGAGCGATCGCGATCGATATTATTCAGTGATCGCTATCGATCTTATTGGGTGATCGCGATGGACCAAAAAACGCACTCATTATCAAAGCTCACATTAATACATTGCGGGGCGCCAGCAAACGCGCTGCCACTGGCCATAGCCAGACCAGACAAACCAACCATTGCCACTGCTAACTTTTTCACCTTGAATGATTTCATCTCAATATCTCATCTATTGATGGTTTAAGGGCTGAAGCTCAAGATCTGCATAGAATAAAAAACAGCTAAATGCTCTCCTGCGGAAAGGCACAAGCAAAAAGATAAGGACTCACAAATCAGGTATTTCAATACAGATAGGGGTATCTATCCCTTCAGCTTTAAAAGATTCAGTCGCTCCGAATGCTCCTGCTTGCGAAGCTTTGACTGACTCGATGATGAGACTAACAAGAGGTTCGGACAGATTTTGTCCGATTAAAAATGCACCAACCTGTCGCATCGGTGCGACAGTTTTTGGAAACCGCGTTTTTCCTTTCAAATAACAGATCCATGAAAGCCTTAATCAAAACATACGGTTACAATAAACAACTAATATACATAGAGTTATGATGGACCTATAAAATAGCGACCGGCTTATCAAATAAAAAAAGCCCACCTTGCAAGGTGGGCTTTTTACAGGGAAAACACGATCTTTTAATTGGTCAGATCATCAAAAAAGCGTTTTACACCATCAAAAAATCCGGTGGATTTTGGCTTGTGACGCTTAGGCGAAGAGCCTTCCAGTGATTCCTCAAACTGGCGTAGCAGCTCTTTTTGCTGCTCATTGAGGCGTACCGGAGTCTCAAGAACCACCTTACAGATGAGATCGCCAACCGCACGGCTGCGAGCAGAGTGAACCCCTTTGCCACGCATCCGGAACATCCGGCCAGTCTGAGTTTCTCCGGGGATCTTCAGCTTCACCCGACCATCCAGGGTTGGAACTTCCACTTCACCACCCAGAGCCGCCGCCGTAAAGCTAATCGGCACCTCGCAGTAAAGGTTATTGCCGTCTCGGACAAAGATATCGTGATCTTTAACATGGATCTGCACATACAGATCGCCCGCCGCAGCACCATTTTCACCCGCTTCACCCTCACCGGATAAGCGAACCCGATCGCCTGTATCCACACCCGCAGGGATCTTCACTGACAGGGTTTTAGTGGTCTGATAACGTCCCTGGCCATGACACTTGGTACATGGATCGGAGATGATCTGTCCCTTACCGTGACAGTGAGGACAAGGCTGCTGAACCGCGAAGAAGCCCTGGCGCATCTGCACCTGGCCACTACCATGACAAGTTGGACAAGTCTGAGGCTTAGAGCCCTTCTTGGCACCGCTACCATGACAGACATCACAACTATCGTAAGTTGGAACCTTGATCTTCTTGCTAACGCCACGGACCGCCTCTTCAAGAGTCAGCTCCATGTTGTAGCGCAGATCCGAGCCCCGGGCTGCACGCTGCTGACCGCCGCCACGACGGCCGCCACCAAAGATATCGCCAAATACATCGCCAAAGATGTCACCGAAATCCGCGCCACCAAAGCCGCCTCCACCGAAGCCGCCGGCACCCTGGTTAGGATCAACACCGGCATGACCATACTGATCGTAGGCCGCGCGCTTTTGAGGGTCAGTGAGGATCTCGTAAGCTTCCTTGACCTCTTTAAACTTCTCTTCTGCACCCGCATCATTTTTATTGCGATCCGGATGATACTTCATCGCCAAGCGCTTGTAGGACTTCTTGATGGCGCGCTCGTCCGCATCACGATCCAGGCCCAGAATTTCGTAGTAATCTCGTTTTGACATGCTCTAACAACCAGATAAACGCATCTTTTAGATATGCAGACGGGCGTTGGTCACCCAACGCCCGTATAGCTCCTAAGGAAGGGACAACTTACTTCTTGTCATCCTTCACTTCTTCAAACTCGGCATCAACAACATTGTCGTCAGCCGCTTTTTCTGCGCCTGGCTGCTGCTCTGCACCTGCATCGGCACCCTGAGCTGCCTGAGCCTGTGCCTGCTGCTGAGCGATCTCCATCAGCTTGGAAGATGCTTCGATCAGAGCCTGTTGCTTGGCTTCGATCTCCGCCTTATCTTCACCCTTGATGGCAGTTTCCAGAGCAGATACCGCATCTTCAACCTTGCTCTTCTCATCTGCAGGCAGTGCTTCACCAGCTTCTTCTACCTGCTTGCGAGTGGCGTGAACCAGAGCATCAGCCTGGTTGCGGGTCTGAACCAGCTCTTCAAACTTCTTATCTTCAGCGGCATTCGCTTCCGCTTCGCGAACCATGCGCTCGACTTCGTCGTCGGACAGACCGGAAGATGCCTGGATGGTGATCTTCTGCTCTTTCCCAGTGTCCTTATCCTTAGCGGATACGTTCAGGATACCGTCGGCGTCTACATCGAAGGTTACTTCGATTTGTGGCAGACCACGTGGTGCAGGACGGATGCCTTCCAGGTTAAACTGACCCAGAGACTTGTTGTCAGAAGCGCGCTTACGCTCACCCTGCAGTACGTGAATGGTTACCGCAGACTGGTTGTCCTCAGCAGTTGAGAATACCTGAGACTTCTTAGTTGGGATGGTGGTGTTCTTCTCAATCAGAGAAGTCATCACGCTACCCATGGTCTCGATTCCCAGAGACAGAGGAGTTACGTCCAGCAGCAGTACGTCGTTCTTGTCACCAGACAGAACCGCCCCCTGAATCGCAGCACCCATGGCAACCGCTTCGTCCGGGTTCACGTCTTTACGTGGCTCTTTGCCGAAGAAGCCGGCAACCTCGGTCTGTACCAGAGGCATACGAGTCTGACCACCAACCAGGATGACATCATCGATGTCAGATACAGACAGACCAGAATCCTGCAGTGCGATGCGAACAGGCTCCAGAGAGTCTTTGACCATATCTTCAACCAGAGACTCCAGCTTGGCACGAGTCACCTTGATGTTCAGGTGCTTAGGACCGGTCGCGTCTGCAGTGATGTATGGCAGATTCACGTCTGTCTGCTGAGCTGAAGACAGCTCGATCTTCGCCTTTTCTGCGGCTTCTTTCAGACGCTGCAGAGCCAGCTGGTCGTTACGCAGGTCAAAGCCTTGATCCTTCTTAAACTCTTCAACCAGGTAGTTGATCAGACGGTTATCGAAGTCTTCACCACCCAGGTGAGTGTTACCGTTGGTCGCCAGTACTTCGAAAGTCTTTTCGCCGTCCATATCATCGATTTCAATGATAGAGATATCGAAAGTACCACCACCTAAGTCATATACCGCAACCTTACGGTCACCGGTCGTCTTGTTTACGCCGTAAGCAAAGGCTGCGGCAGTTGGCTCGTTGATGATACGCTTCACGTCCAGACCCGCGATGCGGCCCGCATCTTTAGTTGCCTGACGCTGAGAGTCGTTGAAGTAAGCAGGAACAGTGATAACTGCTTCAGTTACTTCTTCACCCAGATAGTCTTCTGCAGTCTTCTTCATCTTCTTCAGAACTTCTGCAGAGATCTGTGGTGGAGCCATCTTTTTGTCTTTTGCCTCAATCCAGGCATCACCGTTATCGGCACGTACGATGCTGTAAGGCATGATTTCGATATCACGCTGAACTTCGGCATCTTCAAAACGCCGACCGATCAGACGCTTGATAGCGAACAAAGTATTTTTAGGGTTGGTTACCGCCTGACGCTTTGCAGGCTGACCTACCAAAGTTTCACCATCGTCAGTGTATGCGATGATAGAAGGAGTCGTACGATCGCCCTCGGCGTTCTCGATTACACGAGGCGCGTCGCCATCCAAGATAGCAACACACGAGTTCGTTGTACCTAAGTCAATACCAATGATTTTGCCCATGTGCTAATTTCTCCGAAAATCAATTCTAAACTGTTACCGCCAGCAGATGCCGTATAAGGGAAATGTTCCGACGAGGCACCTTAGCGAGATTCTTTTTTACCGTTACCCAGTAGATGGGGGCATATTTTTGCTCTTCAAGCGTTAGAGATAAAAAAATTGAAAAAAAATTCCTAATCTCTCTTCTCTTGGCACAAACTTGGCGGGATGGGGCCTTTTGTGCGCCTGCTTGAGATCAATTCAAACGCGTTGACCGCATGAATGCCGTCATTCAGGTGGCCTGCTAGCCGACCTTCTGTAGCAGGGAAGCTACAGTAGAGTTTTAAGGGATGAATCCACAAGGTGTCGGATAGCCGTTACACCAATCCCAGTAGATAGGTGACCAGAATGCTACTCATACTAATCTGGATAATCTGTGAGTCATTTAGCCCGTTGCCAGCATGGATGCTGGCATCGAGCATACAGGATGTACTTGCTGCGTGGCGCAAATGATTCATGGATTATCAGCGTATTCTGATCACTCTTCTTTCATAATTGGCACTAGCCGGATGTCTGTCGGCTAATAAAAAACCGTAACCAGGTTCCCCCGGTTACGGTCCTTGTAACCTAAATCCCAGGCTCTATTGACATAACAGAGCCTAAGTCTTGCTTAAGACTCAGACTTATCGGTCGCGGGAGCCTTAGAGACCATCACCATCGCAGGGCGGATCACCCGACCATTGAGCTCATAGCCCTTTTGCATCACATGCAGAACCGTGTTCGGGTCAACATCTGCATTCTCAACCATGCTCATCGCCTGGTGACGATTTGGATCAAAGCTCTGTCCCGTTGGATCAACAACCTCAACCCCAAACTTGCCAACCGCGCCCTGCATCGATTTCAGGGTCAGCTCGATTCCTTCAAGCATCGGCTTGAGTTCATCATTCTCTTTGTCGGCCAGCTCAATCGCTCGCTCCAGGCTATCGATAACCGGCAGCAGCTCATTGGCAAAACGCTCCAGGGCGAACTTGTTGGCCTTCTCAACATCCTGAGCCGCCCGGCGACGGATATTCTCCTGCTCGGCGACAGCACGCAGCGCACGATCCTTCTCTTCGGATACCTGCTGCTGCAAGGTTTCTACCTGACTGCTCAGGGCAGCCAGCTGATCAAGCATCATCTGCTCATCGCTAACTTCAACCTGAGGCTGCTCAACCTCTTGTTCAGAAGTGGCTGCAGCCTGCTCGGCTTCGACATTCTGCTGCTGTGCTTTTTGCTCTTCAGCGCTCATGGTTTCTCCGTTCAAATTCACATGCTATTGCAGGCTATTATGGGGATCCAATATCGGGTTTCAAGGGCTAAGGAGTTGCAAAATGGACGAAAAATATAAATTTGACCCATATGTGCCTCAAATCATCTATTTTCAGGTAAATAACACGCTATACTGCCCGTTCACAATTGAGCACTAAGACACTATGAGCCAGCATTTTAAAAAAATAGCCCTGATCGGTAAGCTGAATCACCCTGAGACCAAGCAAACTCTGCATAAGGTGATGCACTACCTGGAACAGCATAAGCTGAGCGTTCTGGTTGAAGAGCGTATTGCAGATGAATTGGGAGTCTCTCCCGATAGTACCCGCGATCTCGTGACTCTAGGCCAGAAGTGTGATCTGGCGATCATGGTCGGCGGCGATGGCAATATGCTGGGAGTCGCCCGGGTTCTGTCACGCTTTGATATCTCGGTCGTCGGGATCAACCGGGGTAACCTGGGTTTTCTGACCGACCTCTCCCCCTGTGACTTTGAGACTCAGCTCACCGAGATCTTGCGAGGAGAGTACCAGACCGAGCACAGATTCCTGCTTGAAGCCCAAGTCTATCGCCACGATGAGCTCAAGGCCAGTAACAGCGCGATGAATGAAGCGGCGCTGCACCTTGGGAAGATAGGCCCGATGATCGAATTCGAGGTCTATATCGACGGGGCCTTCATGTATAGCCAGCGGGCCGATGGCATCATAGTGACCACCCCCACCGGCTCCACCGCCTATGCGATGTCGGCAGGAGGCCCGATCCTGACTCCTTCCCTCAACGCCATCGCCCTGGTGCCGATGCACCCTCATACTCTCAGCTGTCGCCCGATTGCGGTCGACTCCGACAGTGAGATCAAATTGGTCGTCTCCCCCAACTCAAGAGCCGATGAGATGCAGATAAGCTGTGATGGCCAGGTGGCCCTGACCGTGCTGCCGGGTGATGAGATCCTCATTCGCAAGACCCAGCATCAGCTGCGCCTGCTCCATCCCCATGGCTACAGCTATTTTCATATCCTGCGTAAGAAGCTTGGATGGGGAAGTAAGCTTTTTTGATGGGGAGGGCTCCCCATTCCTTCCCGGAACCTTGGTGACACAAGTGGGATACTACCCCCTTGTGTCACCAAACTTTCTCTACTCGGTATACATTTCTTTTGGTAGAATTCTCGCTCCAAGAAAAGGTAAATGCAGCCCAGAAATCGGGCCTATTGCCGACAACATCATTGCCCTACCTTCCCTTTCATAACTCCTACCACAAGGAGTTATTTGTACGATTTAAAAGGACTAAAACATGCAAAAAATTAAGCTTGGACAAAATGGCCCAGAAGTCTCGCGTATCGGTTTAGGTTGTGCTGGTTTCTCAGAGTTTTATCGCCCTTCAGATAAAAAAGAAGCTCTCAAAACCATTAGCCATGCTCTAGATAGTGGTATCAATTTAATCGATACTGCCGATATCTATGGTAACGGCCTCAATGAATCTTTGCTGTCAGCATTTACCACAGATATGCGTGAAAAGATGATTCTTTGCTCTAAAGGGGGCATTATCCGTAATGATACAGTCAGGGCTCCACTTGACTTTTCACAGTGGCGTTTTGACTCCAGCCCCGAATACCTTAAGAAAGCATGTGATCAAAGCTTGCAATATTTGAAAACTGACTACCTGGATATTTATTATCTACACAGTCATGATGGCAAAACACCAATTGAAGAAACCATGCAAGCTTTAAGTGACTTGGTGAAAGCTGGAAAAGTTAAATATATTGGGCTGTCTAACGTGCTTGATGAGGATATGCTAAAGCGTGCTCATGAAATCCACCCCATCACAGTGATCCAGAATGAGTACTCACTCTGGGCCCCTGAATCTCAAGCATTATTCCCCTGTTTGAAAGAGCTGGGAATCGGCTTTGTTGCCTATAGCCCATTAGGGCGTGGCGCACTCACCGGACAATGTTCTGACATCCAATCGCTAAATGGGGATGACCTTCGTCTAGCTCTACCAGGGTATACAGACAGGCTAGAGACCCACAAAAATCTGATAGCACATCTGCTCAAACAATCAAAAGAAACAGGGCATACCTCAGCGCAATTAGCTTTAGCCTGGCTTCTACAAGATCAACCTATAGATATTATCCCTATACCGGGTAGCCGTACCTTAGCCTATCTAAATGACAATATTGCAGCTGAAAACATTATGCTAGATAAGCAAACACACGACACTCTGACTAAACTTAGCTCTTTGGACTAAACATCGCTTAGCCCACTCAACACCAGGATCGTTGCTTGCGTGCTGGGATGAGACGAGCTACGCCCATAGCTACAGCTATTTTCATATCCTGCGTAAGAAGCTTGGATGGGGAGGACTCCCCATCCCCCCACTTAGCAGTGGAGCGGCTAGTTTGCTGCTTGGTTCGCTTGTAGCTAAGTGAACCATTTATATCCTGCGGATAGCTTTTTGCCACTACGTGGCAATTGTCGGTCTCGCCCGAACGGCGAGTCACTTTTCTGTCAAGAAAAGTAACCAAAAGTTCGCTCCGCGCTGCGAGTCCCTCCGCAGAGCTGCGCCTCTCGGCATCCTGCCTCGAAAGGAACAAATTCCCAGAAAAATAGCACACCTCAGCGCTCACTCACGGGGTTTAACTTCCCCTTTAATTCGCACAGAAGAATCGCGCAGGGATTTAAGGGTGAAGGATATGGATATCCTGAAAGCAGAACCGGGCAGGGGCGCCCGTATCTGCGTACCACAAAGAACCAGTTATTCTGAGGAGTAATGCGAATCAGGGGGCACCCTCGTGGTTGTTAGGGGGACTGGGTGAGCAGTCCCCCTAACCCGCAGTCCGAGGCCGGACAGTTGTGTCATAGGCACAAAACTGCTGACCGTAGGTCAAACTACGTCGATCTTTATCCTACGGATGGCTTTCTTGCAGCTGCGCTGCATTCGCCGGGGTGCCGGCTGCACATTACTTTTGTATCGCCAAAAGTAATCAAAAACTCACTTCGGAACGATGTTCCCGACATCGACCTGCGTGGCTCGGCATCCTGCCTCGAGATGAAACAACAAACCTATATAGCTCACCCAAGGCTCGCTCACGGGGGAGTTAACTTCCCTCTTCGACTCAGCATCAGTGATAATATTAAGAAGTTCCTGCCTATTTATGTTCTCAGAGCAAAGACCCTGAATAGAATAAATCTGTAGATATCATCACTGCGCTAACTCACAGGCTCTCTCCCCCTTTTGATTCGTGCCTGAAAATCATAATACGAGTGAAGCCGAATGGCAGGACGCCATGAGTGCATAGCCACGCCAAGGACGGCGTGTCTATGCTGAGCTTCAAAGAGTAAGTGATTTTCAGGATTTCCACGAATCGAGGGGCACCCTCAGGGTTGGTAGGGGGACTGGGTGAGCAGTCCCCCTGACCCGAAGCCCGCGGCCGGACAGTTGTGTCATAGGCACAAAAGCTGACCGCAGGTCAAATCATTCAGCCTCGCTAAATCATCAGCGAGATATCGCCAATGCCTTTACGCCGACGTAGGATCTGCAATCCGGTGCAGATTCACCGAAACTGATTCCACCCACTCGCCACACTGAGCCTTGAAGCTCTCAAGGTAAGGCTGGCTTGAGTGAAGCTCAAAAGCGGCCATATCTTCAAAATGCTCAATCATGGTGAATAGTCCGGGATTATCAATCCCCTGATGCAGAACATAGCTCTGACATCCTGCTTCGCTGCGGGTCGGCTCAACCAGAGCCTGTAGTGCCTGATGAAGGGAGGCTGCCTCCCCCTGGTTTGCGATAAAAGTTGCGACACATACGACGGTCTGACTCATGATGATTCTTCCTGAAAAATGAGAAAAAAGAAGTATAGCGGATCCGAGCTATAGCCTCAGCTAAGCTCTGCAGCCATCACCAACACATGGTGCCCCTTATAGTGAACCTTCTCGATTGGCTCAAAGCCCTTAAAGGTAAATGAGAGGAAGAGAGTCGACGTGATTTAAAAGTGGACGAATCGCTGGCAAAGAAAAGGGGGCGAAAGCCCCCTCACAAAATTACTTACGCACCCGCTTGCGCTGGCTGGTGCGTGAACGCTCCTGCTGGCGAGCGCGCTGATGGCGACGCACCGAGCGGCGGATCTGCGCAGCCTGCTTGTAGCGCTTGCGCTTATTATCTGAATCAATCTCAAGCTTGGTCCGGGTCTCATTACCCAGCTGAACTTTGGTTCGCAGGTAGTTGACCTGCTCCAGTGTCAGCTCTCCCCAGCCACCAACCGGCAGGGTGCGATCCAGGCCAATATCACCGTAACGAACCCGGATCAATCGGCTTACCTTGACCCCTTCAATCGACTCCCACAGGCGACGCACTTCACGGTTACGCCCCTCGGTCAGGGTCACATTGTACCAGTGATTGAGACCTTCACCTCCGGCATCGCGGATCGTCTTGAAAGAGGCCATGCCATCTTCAAGCTGAACCCCTTTCAGCAGGCCTTTAAAGTCTTGGTCGGTGATCTCACCAAACACCCGTACCGCATACTCACGCTCAACTTCATGACTCGGGTGCATCAGGCGATTTGCCAGTTCACCATCCGTGGTGAAAAGCAACAGGCCTGAAGTGTTGATATCCAGGCGCCCCACAGAAACCCAGCGGGAATCTTTGAGTTTAGGCAAACGGTCAAACACGGTAGGCCGCCCCTCAGGGTCGCTGCGGGTACAGACCTCCCCTTCCGGCTTGTGGTAGGCGAGGACCCGGCAAACCACCTCTTCGCGGCTTTGCAGAGGAACCTTATTACCATCGATGCGCACCAGGGCATCCTCTTCGATCCGATCGCCCAACTTAGCAACCGTACCATCAATACTGACCCGACCTGCAGCGATCAAGGCCTCCATCTCACGACGCGAGCCATGGCCGGCACGTGCCAGCACTTTCTGTAACTTTTCACTCATCAGGTTTATTTGCCTACGTTTATCAGCTATCACTCACAGCGCTCTGCTCAATAGCAGAGAGCTTGGCGAGCATTTCAGAATCCAACTCTGGTAACTGCTCCAGCTGTTGCATATTAAAATAGTCTAAAAAGGTTTTGGTGGTGGCATAGAGTGCCGGCCGACCGGGCACCTCTTTATGGCCCACGATCCGGATCCAGCCTCGTTCCTTGAGAGTGGTCATAATGGTGCTGCTGACACTCACGCCCCGCACCGCCTCGATTTCGCCCCGGGTGATGGGTTGGCGATAGGCGATCAGCGCCAGTGTTTCAATGGTCGCCCGCGAGTAGCGGGGCGCCTTCTCCTGCCATAAACGACTGAGATCGCCGGCAAGCTCTTGTTGAGTCTGAAATCTGTAGCCGGATGCAGTTTGCTGCAGATAGACGCCGCGATCCCGATAATCATCGCCGAGCTCCTGCAGTACAGATTCAATGGCTTTAACCGGCACAGAGTAATCTGCCAGCACGGTTTTGGCTAGTTGTTCAGCACTCATCGGACGAGTTGCGACAAAAAGGGTCGCCTCGATCAGCGCCTTGATTCTCGATAGCTCAGGACTCATGTTTATCCACTAATCCGAAATGAAGGTGACCAAAGGGCTCCGATTGCATCACCTGGATCAACTCCCCGCGCACCAGCTCTAACAAGGCGAGCAAGGTTACCACAACTCCCCGTCGTCCTTCCTCTGGTTTTAGCACCTGTTGGTACTCAAACAGGCTGCCCGGCTTGAGGAGTGACAGGATCTCACTCATCTTCTCCCGGGTGGAGAGCTGCTCACGACTGACCTGATGGGTCTCAAGCTGAGCTATCCGCTCCAGCATCCGCTCCATCCCGAGAGCCAGCTCCTTGAGGGCGACATCCGGAGCCAGTACCACCATCCCCTCAACCTGCTTACAGGGTTGCACCCGGGCGACAAAATGATCCCGCTCCAGCCGTGGCACTTCGTCTAAGTCCATTGCCGCCTGTTTGAAGAGCTCATACTCCTGCAGACGTTTAATTAACAGCAGCCTGGGATCCTCTGTCTCCTCATCCTCCTCGGCCGGGGGCTTGGGAAGCAGCATCCTGGATTTGATCTCCGCCAGCCAGGCCGCCATAACCAGGTATTCGGCCACCAGCTCCAGATCGAGCTGATTCATCAGCTCGACATACTCCATATACTGCTCGGTGATCTTAGCGATCGGCAGATTCAGAATATCCAGGTGCTGACGGCGAATGAGATAGAGCAACAGATCCAAGGGCCCCTCAAAGATCTCCAGAAAAACTTTGAGGGCCTCGGGGGAATAAACAGATCCTTGGGCGTTTCGAGATAAGGCTTTCCTGCCACTAACGCCAATGGCGCAGTGCAATCATCCATTATTCAAACGCACTCGGATCGCCGGCACCCACCCGGCGAACAATCGCATCACCTTCGGAGAAATCAATCACAGTCGTTGGATGCTCGCCCAGGTGACCGCCATGAATAATCAACCCCACCTGATGCTCGAGCTTTTCGCGGATCTCTTCGGGATCAAACTCAGCCATCTCGCTACCCGGTAGGATCAGCGAGGTCGACATCAGTGGCTCACCCAAAGCCTCCAGCAAAGCCTGGGCAATCTGGTTTTCCGGTACCCGGATCCCTATGGTTTTTTTCTTGGGGTTCATCAGGCGCCGCGGCACCTCTTTGGTCGCCTGCAAGATAAAGGTATAGGGACCGGGGGTCGCGTTCTTGATCAGGCGAAACGCCTGGTTATCCACCCGGGCATACAAAGAGAGCTCAGAGAGATCCCGGCACACCAGGGTAAAGTTATGATCTTTTTCAATCTTACGAATGCGGCAGATCTGCTCCAGGGCCTGCTTATCCCCCAGCAGGCAACCCAGCGCATATCCGGAATCGGTTGGGTAAACGATTACCGCGCCATTGCGGATCATCGCCACCGCCTGACTGATCAGGCGTTGCTGAGGATTATCCGGATGTATATAAAAAACTGGCTCATGCGTCCTCCATAAAAATGTCGCGATACGCGTCCCAATCATTCCAGACGGGCGGTATATTCTCCGGTAAATAGAGTGTCTTGCCAAGGTCTATCCAGGGGGTAACATAGTGAAAGTCCGATCCCATAGAGCCCTTGAGCCCAAAGGTTTGGCTAAGCTCACACAGATACTGCCGGGTGTTTGGTGCCTGCTGCAAAGAGACCACCTCCATCGCATCCCCCCCGGCCTGGCTAAAAGTATCAACCAGACGGCGAATCCACTTGCCCGAGAGATCATAGCCTGCCGGATGCGCCAGCACCGCAGAGCCTCCGGCCTGGTGAATCGCCTCGATTGCCGCCGGGATCTCCGGCCATTGTGGTGATACCCAGCAGCGCTTCTTACGCCCCAGATAAAGATCAAACGCCTGTTGAATATTACTCACCACACCTAATTCTTTGATATAGCGAGCAAAGTGGGCCCGGGTCACCATCTGCTTATCCATCAGGGGCTGCATCGCCTCATGGATACCGGTAAAGCCGGCCTTGAACAACTTTTCACAAATTTTTTCACTGCGCAGCCTTCGAAATCTCTGCTGCTCGGCCACAAAGGTCTTGAGTAACGGGTTTTCAGGAGCGATATTTAATCCCACCACATGGATCTCAAAGCCATGCCAGCGAGTCGAGAGCTCAATCCCGGGAACCAGAGTCAAAGGAAGCTTTTCATCCTGGATACAAGATTGAGCAATCTCAATGCCATCCGTGGTGTCATGGTCAGTGAGCGCCAAGATCCCAACCCCTTTTTCGACCGCGTAACGCGCCAGCTCTGCGGGCTCCAGCCGCCCGTCGGATGCACTACTATGGCAATGCAGATCGATGATCATTTAGCCTTCCCTATTTTTTTTCTTGACACAGGACCCAATTTATCGTTCTACTTTAGGGGTAACTTGAAACGAGACTTTTAGCAAAACGATATGGCAAATTCACAATTCAAAACTGAATTTTTCTGGTGGTGGGTACCCTCAAAATTGCGGGCGCTCCGTTTTGCCATGTCCTAAGTAAATACCAGACAGACGAAACCCAAAAAAGCCCGCTAGCGATAGCGGGCTTTTTTATTATCGGTGAAAAGAGACTTTGATGAAACCACAAATGACACAGCAACGATGGCGAATGTGACCTGAAGCGAAATAACAACCCAAGTCACTTAAACACAAGGAACTCAATTATGATTATCGTGCTCAAGCCACAAGCCACCGAACAAGATGCCAAACAACTTCTGGCCAAGATAGAGCAGAGCGGTCTAACCCCCTCTACATGCCAGGCACCGAACGAATTGTTTTGGGAGCCCTCGGCGATGAACGGATATTGGAAAAACTTCATCTGGACTCCCACGAGTGTGTCGACTCATTAAAGCCTATTCTCTCCAAGTACAAGCGGGTCAGCCGCGAATTTCAACCCCACGATACCCTGGTACGGATCGGTAACACCACGGTGGGTGGCAATCACTTTACCCTGATTGGCGGTCCCTGCGCCGTTGAGAATCGCGAGCAGATGCATGAGGTTGCCAAACTGCTCAAGGCCGAGGGCTCCCACGCCATTCGTGGCGGGGCATTCAAGCCAAGAACCAGCCCCTACGCCTTCCAGGGACTGGGTAAAGAAGGACTAGAGCTCCTCAAAGAGGTCAATCGCGAGTATCAGCTGCCCACCATCTCTGAGGTGATTGACGCCAACGATGTCGAGATGATGTGTGATTATGTTGACTGCCTGCAGGTCGGGGCCCGCAACATGCAAAACTTCCGCCTGCTGGAAGCCGTTGGTAAAACCAACACCCCTGTGCTGCTTAAGCGCGGCATGAGTGCCACCATCGAAGAGCTTCTGCTGGCCGCCGAATATATCAGTAACGCCGGCAACAACCAGATCATCCTGTGCGAGCGCGGCATTCGTACCTATGAGACCGCTACCCGCAACACACTGGACCTCAACGCCGTCGCCCTGCTCAAGCAAAAGTCTCACCTGCCGGTTCTGGTGGACCCAAGCCATGGCACCGGCATTCGCGAGCTGGTGATCCCACTGGCCCGCGCGGCTGCCGCCGTTGGCGCCGATGGAGTTATAGTCGAGACCCATCCCAACCCGTCAGAAGCCTTATCAGACGGCCACCAATCACTGACTCCTGAGCAGTATGCCCAGCTGGTAAACGAGTTACGCCCCTTTGTTGAAGCTGCCGGGAGAACCCTCTAATGCAGGTAGCCAAGGGACAAGCAGTTGCCCTCAAGCGTGACTGCAGCTATATCAGCGAACCATTAGAGCTCTTTGCGGCCCTGAGCAAGGAGCGAGCGCAGTGCATGTTGCTCGAATCGGCAGAGATCGACAGCAAGGCAGGCACTCAGAGTATTTTACTCATCGATGCCTGCCTGCGAGTTCAGTGTATGGGACAGGAGGTAACTCTTGAGCCCCTCACCCCAAATGGGCAGGCGGTGATTGATTACCTGAGTGACAAGCTACCAATCGAGATCCACCAGCAAAGAGCCGGCTCACGGCTAATCCTGTCCTATCCTCCCCTTGATAACCGGCTGGATCAGGACTCTCGCCTAAAGGCTCGCTCGGTTCTGGATCTGCTGCGTAGCCTACTCAACGAGATCAAATGCCCGGATAATCCGCAGGCGCTGTTCCTCGGTGGCGCCTTCGCCTTTGATCTGCTGGCAAGCGTGGAGCCGCTGCCAGAGGTGAAAGAGAGCGACAACAACTGCCCCGACTACTGCTTCTATCTTGCTGAGTCACTGCTCATCATCGACCACAAGCGTCGCCAGAGCCGCCTGATGACCCTGGTGTTTGGCGGCGAAGGCAGTACCGAGCGTTACTTTGAAGCCAGCCGCCAGCTAAGCGAGCTCATCAGTCAGTGCCAGCAACCTACTCAGCCTCTTAACCAAACCAAGGGATTAAGCACAGAGCCTGAGGTCAGTATCAGCTGTGAAGATGAGGCCTTCAAACAGAAGGTAGAGACCCTTAAGCAGGCGATCGTCGCCGGGGAGATCTTCCAGGTGGTGCCATCGCGCTGCTTTAGCATCCCCTGCCCCGAGCCTCTCCTTGCCTACCAGGAGCTCAAGCGCACCAATCCAAGTCCCTATATGTTTTACCTCAAAGACAGAGAGTTTGAACTGTTCGGCGCCTCCCCCGAGAGCGCGGTCAAATTCACCGCCGACAGCCGCACCGTCGAGATGTATCCCATCGCCGGTACCCGCCCCCGCGGCAAGAGTGCCGACGGCGGTATCGACCTGGATCTGGATGGGCGCATCGAGCTTGAACTGCGTTTGGATCAAAAAGAGCAGGCGGAGCACCTGATGCTGGTCGATCTGGCGCGCAATGATATCGCCCGGATCTCTGAGCCCGGCACCCGCCAGGTCAAAGAGCTACTCAAGGTAGACCGCTACAGCCATGTGATGCACCTGGTCTCACGAGTCACCGGAGTTCTGCGAAGGGATCTGGATGCACTGCACGCCTACCAGGCCTGTATGAACATGGGCACCCTGACCGGAGCCCCCAAGATCCGCGCAACCGAGTTGATTCGCCAAACCGAGCAGCAGCGTCGCGGCAGCTACGGAGGGGCGGTCGGTTATCTCAACGGCAGCGGCGATCTCGACAGTTGCATCGTGATCCGCTCTGCGCTGGTTCGTGATGGCATCGCCCATGTGCAAGCCGGGGGCGGTGTTGTCCTCGACTCAGTGCCTCAGGCTGAGGCCGATGAGACCCGTCATAAGGCAGCGGCGGTTCTAAGCGCAATCAAGACAAGCCAGACTCAGGGAGCTTCAGCATGAACTGCCATATTTTCCTTCTGGATAATTTCGACTCCTTTACCTATAACCTGGTCGATCAGCTACGGATCTTAGATTGTGAGGTCACCATCTACCGCAATGATATCTGCCCTGATTACCTGCTGACCCAGATGGAGCAATCTGACAAGCCCGCCGTGCTACTTCTCTCTCCAGGACCCGGCCACCCCAAAGACGCAGGCTGTATGCCCGAACTTCTCAAAAAGTGTCAGGGCCTCTACCCGGTACTTGGGATCTGCCTGGGACACCAGGCGATCGTTGAGCACTATGGCGGAAGCGTTGGCGCCGCCGAGGCTATCGTTCACGGCAAGGCTTCTTTAATCAGCCACCAGCATGAAGCGATCTTCGCAAATCTCCCCAACCCGATGCAGGTGGCTCGCTATCACTCCCTGGTTGCCACCCAGGTGCCAAAATCACTCGAGGTGATTGCCGAATATCAGGGGATGCCGATGTCGGCTCTGCACCCGATAGACAAAATGCTTGGACTGCAGTTTCACCCCGAATCAATCATGACCGCCCGCGGCTCCGAGCTGCTGCGCCAGGGCCTTGAATTTATTACCAGGGAGGTAACCCAAAATGTATGAACTCCTCGAAAAACTTTACCAGGGTCAGGCCCTGACTCGCAGTGAGGCGCACTCACTGTTTGAGCGGGTGATCCGGGGCGAGATGGACCCCATAGTTTTAAGCTCTCTCTTAACCGCCCTTAAGATAAAAGGTGAAACTCCCGAAGAGATAAGCGGCGCCGTGAGTGCTCTGCTCGCAGCAGCTCGCCCCTTCCCGACTCCCGAGTATGAGTTTTGCGATATTGTCGGCACCGGCGGCGATGGTCAGGGCACCATCAATATCTCAACCACTTCGGCCCTGGTTGCCGCCAGCTGCGGCGTCAAGGTCGCCAAACACGGCAACCGCAGTGCCTCTTCCAAGTCGGGCTCCAGCGATCTGCTGGCAGAGCTGGGTATCGATCTCACCGCCTCCCCCGAAGCGGCCCGCCACAGCCTGGATACCTTTAATTTCTGTTTCCTGTTTGCCCCCCACTACCACCAGGGGTTCAAGCACGCAGCGCCTGTGCGTCAGGCTCTTAAGACCCGCACCCTGTTCAACTGCTTAGGCCCGCTTCTCAATCCGGCGCGCCCCACCTTCCAGCTGGTAGGCGTCTATGCATCTGAGCTCATCGACCCCATAGCTAAGGCCCTGCTTGAGCTTGGCCTAAAGCGCGGCATGGTGGTGCATGGCGCAGGGCTCGATGAGGTGGCTGTTCACGGCCCAACCGAGGTAGCCGAGATTAAAGAGGGTCAAATCACCCGCTACCAGGTCACCCCCGAAGATTTTGGATTAGAGCAATACCCTCTGGAGGATCTCAAAGGCGGAACCCCCGCCGAGAACTCAGAGATCACCAAGGCACTGCTACGCGGTGAGGGAACAAAGGCACAACAGGCTGCGATTGCCGCCAATGTGGCAACCCTTCTGTTGATGTCAGGAAAAGCGCAGTCCCTTAAGCAGGGAGCCAGCATAGCGCTGGAAACCCTGCGCTCCGGCCAGGTCATTCGTCACTTTGATGCCATGCTGGAGGCCAGCCGATGAGTCTTCCTACCATCTTAGATAAGATTGTTACCAGCAAGCGTAGCTGGATTGAGGCTCGTAAAAAGGCTCAACCCCTTGAAGCTTTTATCGATTTGTTGATCCCATCTGATCGTAGCTTTGAGAGGGCACTGACTAAAGAGACCCCGGCCTTTATTCTGGAATGTAAGAAGGCATCTCCCTCCAAGGGGCTGATCCGTGAGGATTTTTGCCCCGAGGCAATCGCCCGCACCTATAAAGAGTATGCCGATGTGGTCTCAGTGCTCACCGATAGTGAGTACTTTCAGGGCGAGTTTGAGTTTCTGCCAAGAGTCCGCCAGGAGCTAAATCAGCCGGTGTTGTGCAAAGACTTCATTATCGACTCTTACCAGATCTATCTTGCACGCCATTACCAGGCCGATGCTGTGCTATTGATGCTCTCTGTCCTTAACGATGAAGAGTACCAAACCCTCGCCAAGGTGGCTCAATCACTCAAGATGGGGATCCTCACCGAGGTTAGCACCCCGGAAGAGCTAACCCGGGCCATCGCTCTCAATGCCAGGGTCATCGGGATCAATAACCGTAACCTTCGCGATCTCAGCATTGACCTGGAGCGAACTCCTCAGCTGGCTGAAGCGATCCCAGCCGATCGCATCGTCATCAGTGAGTCAGGTATTTTGAATCACGCTCATGTGAAAAAGCTAAAAAGCTATGCCAACGGCTTTTTGGTGGGTAGCTCCCTGATGGCGGAAGATAACCTTGGCGAAGCCTGCCGGAAGCTTATCTATGGTGAAAACAAGGTCTGTGGCCTGACTCGCCCCGAGGATGCAAGAGCCGCTTATGAGGCAGGCGCTATCTTTGGCGGCCTCATCTTTGCCCAAAAGAGCCCCCGCTGTGTCAGTGAAGAACAGGCAAGATCTGTGATGGCTGCAGCACCTCTTCGCTATGTCGGAGTCTTTGTCAATGAAGCCCCCGAGCGGGTCGCTGAGCTTGCCAATACCCTTGGATTATCCGCGGTACAGCTCCACGGCGTCGAAGACGATACCTATATCCGGGATCTTCGCCCACAGCTTGGCGAAAACTGTGAAATCTGGAAAGCGGCCTTCGTCGGAGAAGAAGCACCACAGCTTGAGCTGGCCGTCGACCGCTATGTCCTGGATAAAAAGCCGGCGAAGCAGCTTGATGTGAAAGGTCAACAAACCGGTGGCACAGGCCAAAGCTTTGACTGGGAACTCTTAAAAGGATTAGACAAAAGCACCCTGATGCTGGCAGGTGGCCTTGCCCCAGAGAATATTCGTCAGGCAAGTGAAGTGGGCTGCATTGGTCTTGATATCAACTCAGGTGTCGAGAGCGCTCCTGGCATCAAAGATCAAGGCAAGATCAATCAGGCTTTTGCAGAGCTTGCCAGGGTAAAGGCCCGAGGACGTAAATAAAGAGCATCGAAAAACCGGAGGCTGACGCCACCAACCGTCGACACGCAGCAAGTCCGTCCCTGGATGCTCTATTGCAGCATCCTTGCTGCAAAAGGTCGAGCGGGCCGGTGACTCCATCCTCTTTTCTGGAGCTCTTTGACCAATATTAATTTTCAGAGCCAATCGCTCTGATAACGAAAGGAGTAATAAAAGAATGACCCTATTGAACCCATTTTTCGGTGAATACGGCGGCATGTATGTGCCGCAGATCCTGATGCCCGTTCTTCTTGAGCTGGAAAAAGCCTTCGTCGAGGCCCAGCAGGATCCTGAGTTTCAAAAAGAGTTTGATGATCTCCTGCAAAACTACGCCGGACGCCCAACTCCTCTGACCCTATGTAAGAACATCACTCGCGGCACCAAAACCAAGATCTATCTAAAACGCGAGGATCTGCTGCACGGTGGCGCCCACAAGACTAACCAGGTGTTAGGGCAGGCACTGCTGGCCAAGCGGATGGGTAAAACCGAGATCATCGCCGAGACCGGCGCCGGTCAGCATGGCACCGCCACCGCTCTGGCCTGTGCCCTGCTAGGCCTTAAATGCCGAGTCTATATGGGCGCCAAGGATTGTGAGCGGCAAAAACCCAATGTGTTTCGGATGAAACTGATGGGTGCCGAGGTGATCCCGGTCCACAATGGCTCTGCTACTCTCAAGGATGCCTGCTCTGAGGCGTTGCGCGACTGGACTGCCAACTATGATACCGCCCATTACCTGCTGGGTACCGCCGCCGGCCCCCACCCCTTCCCGACCATAGTTCGTGAGTTTCAAAAGATGATTGGGGAAGAGGCGAAGCAGCAGGTGCTGGAGGCCGAAGGCCGCCTGCCCGATGCGGTGATCGCTTGTGTGGGTGGAGGCTCCAATGCCATCGGCATGTTTGCCGATTTCATTGAGGAGAAAGAGGTTGCCCTGATCGGCGTGGAGCCTGCAGGAAAAGGAATTGAAACCGGGGAGCACGGTGCGCCGCTGGGTCATGGTGAAACCGGGATCTTCTTTGGGATGCGCGCCCCGCTGATGCAGGATGAGCATGGCCAGATTGAGGAGTCCTACTCTGTTTCAGCCGGGCTCGACTTCCCATCGGTCGGCCCCCAACATGCGCACCTGGCAGCCACTGGCCGCGCCGACTACGTCTCCATCACAGATGATGAGTCGTTAGAGTGCTTCCAGAAGCTCTGTAAAGAGGAGGGTATTCTGCCAGCTCTGGAATCTGCTCATGCCCTGGCTCATGCCCTGAAAATGGCCAAGCGTGAGCCTGAAAAAGAGCAGATCCTGATCGTCAATCTCTCGGGGCGAGGCGACAAGGACATCTTCACCGTAGCCGATATTCTTAACCCACAGGAGGCGCTGTAATGGGACGCTATCAAAACTGCTTCGATCGCCTGAATACTCAAAACCAGGGCGCCTTCATTCCCTTTGTTACCTTGGGCGACCCAACCCCTGAGCTCTCTTTACAGATCATCGACACCCTGGTTGAGTCCGGCGCCGATGCCCTGGAGCTCGGGATCCCCTTCTCGGATCCTGTGGCCGATGGCCCAACCATTCAAAACGCGACCCTGCGCGCTCTTGAGTCCGGAACCACTCCCGAGGGCTGCCTGCTGATGCTCAAGGCGATCCGCGACAAGTACCCCGAGCTGCCAATCGGCCTGTTGCTCTATGCAAACCTGGTGAACCATGGTGGCATTGAGCAATTCTATGAAAAGGCTAAAGCCGCGGGCGTGGATTCTGTGCTGGTTGCCGATGTGCCGATTGAGATGTGTCAGCCCTTCAAGGCTGCCGCAGATAAGGCTGAGATCGATAGCATTTTCATCGCGCCACCCAATGCCGATGAAGCGACTCTCAGGCAAGTTGCTGAGCTTGGAAAAGGCTATACCTATCTCCTGAGTCGAGCCGGCGTCACAGGAGCAGAGGTCAAGGCACAGATGCCTGTTAATCACCTGCTGCAAACCCTTCGCCAGTACGATGCCCCACCCTGCGTCCTCGGTTTTGGCATCTCTGAGCCCGGGCAGGTTCGGGATGCGATTGCCGCCGGCGCCGATGGAGTGATCTCAGGCTCTGCGGTGGTGAAAATCATCGAGAGAAACCGAGCTCATCCATCAGCTATGCTGGATGAGTTAGCTAAGTTTGTACAACGGATGAAACAGGCAACAATTCAGAAATAACCTGAAAGCCAGAGGGGCTTATCCGCCCCTCTGGACTCACAAAAATATCACCTGTCTCAACACTTAATTGGCTATCAGCTTTTTATGGCTCTACCATATCTAGGTACTGCCCCACCATTTAACACCAAGAGCCAGCGGTATGAAGCAAACTCAAAGATTAGCCATTGCCATATAAACTTATTCCAATTCAGCTGTGAGCCTTATCAGCTCAAATCCTCAGTCCACACCTTGGTCGAGTTACCCTCTTCATCCAAAGCAACAAAGGTAAACATCCCGCGAATCGCATGCTCACGCTCATCCCGATACATATCTTCCAGATAGATATTCACCTCAACTTTGAGCGAAGTATTTCCAACCTCAGCCACTCGAGCCACCAGCTCAGCCAGGCAACCTTGTGGAATAGCCCTCTTAAAGTCGATGCGATCACTGCTCACTGTGACCAGAGGCTTACGGCAAAAGCGGGTCGCCGCAATAAAAGCGGTTTCATCCATCCAGGCCAACGCCTCACCACCAAATAGGGTGTTATGATGATTGCTGATCGAAGGAAAAATTGCCTTGGTCACCCGGGTTTCGGATTGTTCAATTCGCTTGGTTACAATTTCTAAAGACTGGCGATTAGACATCTGCGACTCTCTGTTCTGAAATGAATTCAGTCGATTTTATACTCAAGGCCACAAGCAAAGCGATTGATAGTAACAATTATTCGCATTCAGCGCACCGCTGCTGATACTGCCGCCCCCACTCATCCATCGCAAGGTAAGCGGGCCTTAAAAACTCAGCCAGTTCTGAAAGCTGATAACAGCGGGCTTCTGTATCCTTTAGCAGTAATCTATCCTGCTCCAGCTCCAGCTCTTTAAGAGCCAAACTGAGCATGCGATCACTGATCCCTGTAATCGACTGCTTAAGCTCGCTAAAGCGCTTAGGCTTATCCATCAGCCGGTACAAAATCACTCCCTTCCACTTGCCTCCAACCAGATCCATTGCCAGCTCAAAGGGACAGGAGCTTGCCTGCGATAAATTTCGTTTAGCCATCACACTTATACCAAATAGCTTTCATTAATTTACTAACACCCTTGTTCGTTGTTTCAGTGAGCACGAATATTTAGAATCTCGCCATCACTGATGAGGAAGAACACTATCCATGAGCACCCTACGAATTGAAAAAACCAACTTCTACTATGAGCTCCAAGGCTCTGGCGAGCCTCTGGTACTGATTGCAGGCTATGGCTGTGACCATAGCTTCTGGCAATTTGTTTCCCCTATTCTGGCCGAGCATTATCAGGTCCTGACTTTCGATAATTTAGGCGTCGGGCAAACTCAGGGTGATGGCCAGCCTCTCAGTATAGAGCTGATGGCCGATCAAACCATGGCCCTCATTGAGGCTCTTAAGCTCAAAAATCCAAACATCATCGGCCAATCCATGGGAGGCGCCATCGCCCAAACCATTGCCCACAACCACGGCCATAAGATTGGCAAACTGGTTCTTGCCAATACCAGCGCCAAGTTCAATCAGGTTACTTTACAGGCCATCGAGTCGCTCACAAATATGGTTGAAGCTACTCTTGCTCCCGAGATTATTATTAAATCGCTTCAAGCTTGGGTGTTTGGCAGCCGGGTTCTGAGCGATCCAGCCTTTAAACAAGAACACCTGGACAAAATACTCTCCGACCCTTACCCACAAAGCCTTATCGATCAAAAACGTCAGCTCGCAGCCCTCAAAGGCTTTGACTCAACAAGCTATCTGAAAGAGATAACCAATCAAACTCTGGTGATTGGCGCCGAGGAAGATAGGTTAACTCTACCTCTTGAGTCTGAGTATCTGGCTTCACACATTCCGGAAGCGACGTTTGAAATGCTCACCGACGGTCATGCCAGCCCGATAGAGCAACCCGAAGCGATAGCAAAGCTCATCCTTAAGCACCTAATAGTACATAGCTGAATTATCTTGACCACTTAACTGTACTATGAACTCCCTGAGCCATGGATGGCGAACCACGTAGCTCGATGGAGGGACTCATCGCGCGAAGTAAGATTTTACCTACTTTTGACGATCCAAAAGTAGGGCGTCGTCGGGCGCCCCCGACAGGGTTTGCTGCTGTGAGGCAAACCAAGATCATCAGCATAAGCGGTAAGGATAATAACGCTTAGCTGCACTAGCCCAATAACACAGCCCAGGCTTGCTTTAAGTGGAGCTCTTAACCCAAGGCTGAGAGCTTCCTCTGGGTACAGATCTACCAATAAGCTATTTGAGACGAATAAGCGCTGATCATTATTTTTTCTTTTTCTGCTCAGGGCGTTACTCTCAATACTCCCAGAGAGCTGCACAAAACACCTTCGGATCCGCACAAAAATAAACCAGCCAACTAAACTAAAAGTCACCTGCCGAAAAACGGGTTGACCCTAAGACTCACCCGTGACCTCAGCAGGAGGTGACATTGATGTCACGTCACAACAAGGAGCTGTACATGAAAACATTCAAGTACGGTGCTATCAGCCTGGTCTTAGCGGCTTTGGTGGGATTGAGCAGCCAAAGTTGGGCCAAACAGCCTCAGATTGTAGGTAAGAGCCCCAGCAAGCAAGTAGCACCGGTCAACGAGATCAATGCACTCGATCTTAACCAGGCCAACCTAAAACAACTCAGCCAACTCCCCGGTATTGGGAAAACACGCGCCATGGCGATCATCGAATATCGTGAGCAACATGGCCCCTTCACCAGTAAAGAGCAGCTGATGAAGATCCCGGGGATTGGTAAAAAGACCTACGCCAAGATCGAGCCCGAGGTGAGAATCAAGTAATCTCCCGCAAGCCCTGCTCATTGAGCAGGGCTTTTTTCTGTTGGCTTGTTCCTGTAGCAAATGCTAACCTGTACAATATTATGTACAATTTTAGAGGGGAGGGAATTATGCGGGTAGTCTCATATACAGATGCCAGAGGCAATCTCAAGCAGGTCTTAGACAATGTGGTCGAAGATGCTGATTACACAGTGATAACACGCCGTAATGCTGATGATGCCGTAGTTATGTCTCTTGAATCATTTAACAGCCTGATGGAAACTGTCCATCTACTCAAGTCTCCAGCCAATGCTTCTCATTTAGAACGCTCACTGGCTCAGTACAAGTCAGGTCAGGCCAAAGTAAAAGATCTTCTCGACGATGAATAGACAACTGGCATGGACTGATGAAGCCTGGAACTCATACATCTACTGGCAGGGTCAAGATAGAAAGACTCTCAAGCGGATCAACAAACTCATAGATGCAGCCAAACGCAGTCCATTTGAGGGAATCGGAAAACCTGAGCCGCTTAAAGAAAACCTGAGTGGCTGCTGGTCGCGGCGTATTACAGATGAGCATCGCCTGGTTTACATCGTTGATGATCTTTATCTCACCATCCTCTCCTGCCGTTACCACTATTAAGTTAGTAACCACTTTTTCTTGGCGATCCACTGCACAACGTTTAAACTTGCGGTGTTAACAGCTTTGGAACAAATCAAGCCGATGAAACAGTTTTACGATTTTATCCCCTTGATCGTATTTTTTGCGGTCTATAAGTTTGCCGACATCTACTACGCAACCGGAGCCCTGGTGATCTGCACCGCAGTTCAGGTGGCGATCAGCTGGATCCGCTATCGCAAGGTCGAAAAGATGCTTCTGGTAACCTTTGTTTTGGTTGCCTTCTTTGGCGGACTCACCATCTTCTTCCACGATGATGTGTTCATCAAATGGAAGGTGACCGCAGTCAATGTGCTGTTTGCCATTGCCCTGCTGGTTAGCCAATACGGCTTCAACAAGCCGCTCATCAAGCAGCTTCTAAGCAAAGAGATCACCCTGCCCGAGCCGGTATGGAACAAGATCAATTTGGCCTGGGCGCTATTCTTCCTGTTTTGTGGTGCCATCAACCTCTACGTGGCCTTCTGGCTGCCACTGAGCGTTTGGGTCAACTTCAAGGTGTTTGGCTTGCTCGGCCTGACACTGCTGTTCACCCTGGGTACCGGTGTTTACCTCTACAAACATATCCCGGCAGACCAGCGTAAATAGCTTTAAGGCCCCATCCCTATAAGGATGGGGCCCTCTTCTAGTTTGCCTTGCGGCCACCTTCAATAGATAATGTCCCACAATCAGAGCCACCGCGCCTCGCACTCACAAAAATGCCAAAATCCATCACTCAATATGAATTTGTCCAAAAAATTGCGGCTCTTCCCTTCGTCAGAGGCATCTTCCTCTTTGGCTCCAGAGCCCGGGAAAATCATGCCGAGCGCGCCGATATTGATATAGCCGTTGATTGTCCCCTGGCATCCGAGAATCAGTGGCAGCAAATCCTGGAGATTATCGAAGAAGCCGATACTTTGCTTCCTATCGATTGCGTACGCTATGATACCCTGTCTCCGGAAAGCCCGTTACGCACAAATATCAATAACGATATGCAGGTGATCTACGCCGATGAAACTGACTCTTAATCAAGCGAATGCCTCAGACAGCTTCACCTCTCTCGGACTCACACTTGAGCGGCTCAAAGAAGCACTCCAGCGCTCCCCAGAAAAAGACTCATTAGTCCTGGATGCGACAATTCAGCGCTTTGAATTTTGCATTGAGCTTACCTGGAAAGTCCTGAAAAAAATCCTTGAAGCTGAAGGTGAACAGGTTGCAACACCCCGTCAGGCCCTAAGCGCCGCTTATCAAGCCGGCTGGTTCGATGATGAAGCCCTGTGGCTTGGCATGCTCAAAGATAGAAATCTTACTTCCCATACCTACCGCGAAGAGCTGGCACTGGAGATCTATCAAAAAATAGCCAGTTACCACCAGGCGATGGCGGCTCTATACAGTTTTTTACAGCAGCAATATCAATAACTGATCGTGAATAAAGGAAAGACGATGACCCAAGATGAAATGAAAAAAGCCGTAGGCTGGGCCGCACTGGAGTATGTGCCACGCAACAGTGTGATTGGCGTCGGGACCGGCTCAACCGTCAATCATTTTATCGATGCCCTGGCATCCATCAAAGATGAGATCAAGGCTGCCGTATCCAGCTCAGAAGCCTCCAGTGAGCGCCTCAAGGCGATCGGCATTCCAGTAATCAGCCTAAACGAAGTTGAATCCCTAAGTGTTTACGTGGATGGCGCCGATGAGGTAAACAGCCAGATGGAGATGATTAAAGGCGGCGGTGCAGCCCTGACTCGCGAAAAGATTGTTGCGGCCGTCGCCGATAAATTTGTCTGCATCGCCGATGCCAGCAAACAGGTAGAAGTCATGGGTCAATTCCCCCTGCCGGTTGAGGTGATCCCTATGGCTCGTGAATATGTGGCTCGTGAACTGAAAAAGCTAGGTGGTACCCCAATCCATCGCGATGGCACCATCACCGACAACGGCAATCACATCCTGGATGTCCACGAACTTAAGATAACCGATGCCAAAGGACTGGAATCACGGATCAACAGCATAGTAGGCGTGGTCACCAATGGCCTGTTTGCCCACCGTGCGGCAAATACCCTGCTGCTCGCCACCAAAGATGGCGTCAAAAAAATCGAAGCATAAACAAAAAAACCGGAGCAACACTGCTCCGGCTTTTTAATAAGACAAGAAGGATTTTCAAATGCACTACGTTATTTTCGCAGAAGACACCCCAAACTCCCTTGAAAAGCGCCTCAGTGTACGATCAGCGCATCTTGCTCGCCTCGAACAACTCCAGGCAGAAGACCGCCTGATCACCGCTGGCCCCATGCCCTTTAGCAATGATCCTGAGTCAGCTCAACAAGGCTTCACTGGTAGCACTGTCATCGCCAAGTTCGATTCATTAGAAGCAGCCAAAAGCTGGGCCGCCGCCGATCCTTATGTCGAAGCCGGAGTTTATGCCAATGTGACGGTTAAACCCTACAAAAGAGTGTTTTAAGTTATCAAGGTTTAATTATTGATTTCATCTTTGTTAATCCATACCTACTTAGCAAAAATCTAAACACACTCATTACATGCCAATAGAAGTGCTTTGAAAAAATTTTTCTATTGGCATGTTTTGCCAAATGAACAGCTTGGATATCAGGGAAATATGTAACCCGCTTACCTAAACCAGATGAGCGATAACATATATCGATATCTTCACAGTACATAAAATATCCTTGATCAAAACCTCTTAGCTTCTTGTAGTGAGACGCTCTAATAGCCATAAATGAACCCGCACACCAATCAACTTCGGATTGCTCTTTAACACTATTCTTATCTATTTCAGTAGGATTACCCCACCCCAGAAATGAGTTCACAAAATCGATAAGCTTAGGGAAATGACGAATTGATTTGTCATACTCTTGGTAGTTACAATCCTTATAAAGATTTATTGTAGCTATATCTATGCTTGACTCTGTCATCCTTTCGACTAACAAATGCAAATTCAAATCATCAACTACCACATCTGGATTCAAAAGAATAAAATAATCATCATCACTTAGTTCTTTATTATCAACACAATAATCAAAAACATAATTGTTATTATGCCCAAACCCCAGTCCATAATTCTGATCTAGGAGGGTGATTTTTGCTCCTCTGCAATAGCTCTGTAATCTTATATCATCAGGGACATTTGACTTAACAATAATATTAAATCTATTAGAAAGTTTAGAGATGCAATCTAACTTGCAAATCAAGTCGCCGTGATTATGCGATATTATTGACATAAAAACTTGAGGCATTAGTAAAACCTATATCAAAATATTAAGTAAGCTCAGCTTTATCAAGCGCTGGAGCAAGCCTATCTTTCTCAGCCAGCAGAGGCTCAAAATCAAAGGGCCAACTAATATTAAGAGTCGGATCATCCCAAGCGATGCATCGCTCACTAACTGGCGCATAATAGTCTGTTGTTTTATATAAAAACTCGGCTGATTCACTTAAAGTCACAAAACCATGAGCAAAGCCTGCTGGAATCCACATCTGCTTCTTATTTTCAGCGGAAAGATGCTCTCCAATCCACTTGCCAAACGTTACAGAGCCCTGACGAATGTCGACAGCAACATCAAACACCTCACCAGCAACGCAGCGTACCAACTTTCCCTGGGCGTGCGGAGCTAATTGATAGTGTAAGCCCCGCAGCACGCCTCTGGAAGATTTAGAGTGATTATCCTGAACAAATTCAAGCGACTGTCCAACCACATCCTCAAACTGCTTCTGGTTAAAGCTCTCAAAAAAGAATCCCCGGTCATCACCAAATATAGGAGGCTCAATAACAAGCACCTCTGGGATAGCTGTCTTTATAATATTCATCTGTTTGTTAGCTCTTAATCATATCCAGTAGATATTGGCCATAGGCGTTCTTAGCCAGAGGTTTTGCCAATTGACGAACCTGCTGAGCATCAATAAACCCTTTACGGTAAGCAACCTCCTCCGGGCAAGCCACCTTGAGACCCTGACGATGCTCTATGGTCTGAATAAAGTTAGTTGCCTCAATCAGGCTTTCATGGGTTCCAGTATCGAGCCAGGCATAGCCCCGCCCCATCATGGCAGCGGATAGCTCTCCCTGCTTTAGATAAGTACTATTCACATCGGTGATTTCAAGCTCCCCACGTGTCGAGGGTTTAAGGCTTTTAGCGATATCAACAACCTGGCTGTCATAGAAATAGAGCCCGGTGACGGCATAGTTGCTCTTCGGCTGCGCAGGTTTCTCCTCAAGTGACAGCGCATTCCCTTCATCATCAAACTCAACAATACCATAGCGCTCAGGATCTTTGACATGGTAGGCAAAGACAGTGGCACCACTACTATTAGAAGCCTCTTCAAGCTGCTGCTGCAGGTTATGGCCATAGAAAATGTTATCTCCCAATACCAGGGCACAAGAATCATCCCCGATAAACTCTTCACCTATGATAAATGCCTGTGCCAGCCCATCCGGTGATGGTTGTACCGCATATTGCAGGTTAATTCCCCATTGGCTGCCATCTCCAAGCAACTTTTCAAAACGTGGCGTATCCTGGGGAGTACTGATGATCAGAATATCCTGAATTCCGGCCAGCATGAGCGTCGTCAGCGGGTAGTAGATCATCGGCTTATCATAGATAGGTAATAGCTGCTTACTAACAGCCATGGTCACCGGATAAAGCCTTGTCCCAGAGCCACCGGCAAGAATAATCCCTTTGCGTGTTGTCATCATTACTCTCCTAAAATCTCATCTAGCATGCGCTTCACTCCCTGTTGCCAAGCTGGAAGCACTAGGCCAAAGCTCTTCTGAAACTTATCTGTGTTCAGACGAGAGTTGTGCGGGCGTGTTGCTGGGATCGGAAAGGCACTGGTTGCAACAGGATGAAGCTTTTGCATAGCGAGCTCAACATCAGCTTTTCTGGCACAATCGAACACCAGTAAAGCATACTCATACCAGCTGGTAGTACCTGATGCCGTCAAATGATAGAGGTCAGCTAGTTTAGGGTTTTCCCGAGCCACAACAATGGCATGTGCAGTACAATCAGCCAGAAGTTCAGCTCCCGTCGGGGCACCGAATTGATCATTAATCACTGACAGCTCTGTTTTTTCCCGTCCTAAACGCAGCATTGTCTTCGCAAAATTATTGCCCCTGGCAGCATAAACCCAGCTGGTACGAAAAATCAGGTATTTGGAGCAGTGGTTTTGAATCGCCAGCTCACCTGCAAGCTTAGTTTTACCATACACATTCAGAGGCTCCGGTGTATCTGTTTCTTCCCATGGCTTATCACCCCTACCATCAAACACATAATCGGTTGAGTAGTGAACCAGCCATGCCCCGATCGCCTCGGCCTCTTTTGCTAGCACTTCAACAGCAGCTGCATTTAATAGCACTGCATACTCAGGCTCAGATTCTGCTTTATCAACGGCTGTATACGCAGCTGCATTGACAATCACATCTGGCTTCAAATCCCGAATGGTTTGTGACAGCCCTACCAGGTCACTTAGATCGCCACATACAGCAGCGGAGTCATGATCCAGAGCTGTCATCCGACCAAAAGGTGCCAGGCTGCGCTGTAGCTCCCAACCAACCTGGCCATTACACCCCAGCAGCAGAATATGCATCAGTTGCGCTCTCCATAATTTGTATCAATCCAGCTCTGGTAGGCGCCACTTTTTACATCCTCGACCCACTTCTGATTACTTAGATACCACTCTACGGTTTTACGGATCCCTGACTCAAAAGTCTCCTGGGGCACCCAGCCCAATTCTCGTTCAATCTTCAAGGCATCAATGGCATAACGGTGATCATGACCGGGTCGATCCGCAACAAAGGTGATGAGATCCCGGTATGAATCAAGATGTTGGGCTGAAGGGTTCTCTGCTAGCGGACACAATTCAGCCAGAAGATCACAAATGGTTTCAACCACCTCAAGATTGCGCTTCTCATTGTGTCCACCGATGTTATAAGTTTCACCAATTTCACCCTGGGTCACCACCTGATAGAGTGCTCTGGCATGATCTTCAACATAAAGCCAATCCCGGATCTGATCACCCTTGCCATAGATAGGCAGAGCCTTACCCTCCAACGCATTTAGGATCACCAGAGGAATTAGCTTTTCAGGGAAATGATAGGGTCCATAGTTGTTCGAGCAATTGGTGACTATGGTTGGCAGCCCATAGGTACGTTGCCAAGCCCGAACCAGGTGATCGCTGGATGCTTTAGAGGCAGAGTAGGGACTGCTCGGCGCATAGGACGTCTCTTCCGTGAAGAGATCATCGGTACCATGGAGATCGCCATACACTTCATCGGTCGAGATATGGTGGAAACGAAAGCTAGGTTTGCGCTCGCCAGATAGTTGATTCCAGTAGCTGCGAGCAGCCTCCAGCAGGGTATAGGTACCAATGATGTTTGTTTCGATAAAATCGGCAGGCCCAGAGATCGAGCGATCCACATGACTCTCCGCCGCTAGATGCATCACAGCATCAGGCTGATACTCTGCGAAAAGCGTATCAAGTCCATTGCGATCGCAGATATCAAGATGAGCGAACTGATAGCGCTCTGATTGTGAAATCTCAGTCAATGATTTAAGATTGCCCGCATAGGTAAGCTTATCTGCATTAAGAACAAGATCTTCAGTATTCAATATAATATGACGAATAACAGCTGAACCAATAAATCCAGCACCACCGCTTATTAAGAATTTCATAATGGGCTCAATATAAATTAACTAGATAAGATCTCTGAAACTTCGTTGCAATATCGTTCGAAGCAATACTTATTACTTGATATAAAAGGCTCATAATAACTCACATTATTATTCATTAATTTTCTGATTGTATCTACTGTCACCTTTAGGTTTCTATTCGAAATAAAGTGAACATGCTTATTAGTCTTCGAAAACCACTCTGGAAATCCCTTTGAAAAAGTAATAACTTCAACTTTCATGGCCAATGCTTCTAAAAGAGGAAGAGACAAGCCCTCATAAAAACTAGGCAAAAGTAGTAGTGACGACTTAGAAATGATAGACTGGATAACTGAGGCATCTATAGAGCAAACGCAATTGTAGCCTTTTGAAGTTAGATTATTATAAATCTTATTTTCTGGTGTAATAAAAGTAAAATCAATATTTGAATCACTGTTATCAGCAACTTCCAATGCATCAATAAGGCCTTTATTATGCCCGCTACGAGCGAAAACTATTACCTTCCGAGCTTTTATTTCATGAGATTCATTTGAATAAAACACATCCTTTGGCCCTAGATAGACAGATGGTCTAATCACATCGCAACCTTTGTTTTTTATTGTAGAATACAGATACTCGTTTGTTGATAAAAAAAGGAATCTTTTTATACTAAGATCATATATACGCCTTAATATACACCCTATAGCCCCTTGAATTAAGTTTAGCTCCTCACCTTGGCATAGGAAATAAATCCTATTCTTTGGAATAAAGAAAACAAAAGGATTGCATAAAAATAGTGAATGTGTAATAACATATTTTTTCTTGCTACTAAACGTAAATATCGGCCAAATCAGCAACCAGATAATCTGTATTATTCTTATCATGAATCGAGTAACCCTGCCCCCCTTAGAGAATATAAGTGGTTGAGATATCTTAGTTTTAACACCTTTATCCGTAAGATTACTGACTATTTGATGTAGCACTATCCCTCCACCACTAAAGTGACTTCCCAAGCTAAAAAATATAATCATACATTTCACCTATTTTAAAACCTAATAAGGTTAGTATAACGATTTAACATAGACAAGACCATGATCCAATATATTACATTAGAAGGAAATCCATTTTCTATAAAGTTTCCAGTTGAGTTTGCTATCATGAATATCAAGACAATCTTAACTAAAAGTACATTATTATTTTTTATTCCTATAAAAAGAGGATAAATAAAGTAGTAAAATAAAACAGGAACAAAAATAAACACCCCCCCTGATATAAAGGACGATATATAGAATGAATCAATAATTCTTATATCGTTTTTATCTACTGTAGAAAAACCCGCTCCAAAATAACTGTATCCTTTACCGAATAAAATATCATTAACAGTGAAAACATCAAAACCTTTTTTCCACAAATCAAATCGAGCAATTAATGATGGAGCATGGCTAACGATGATATCGAACTCAAAGAAATACAAATATATAAAACAAAGGAAAAGTAATATGAAATAAGAAAAAATCCATTTAAACTTGGAAGTGAAACAAATTGGCAGAAAAAGAATCGCAGTCTGAGATCCAGACAAAAAAATCGAAATCGTTAATAAAAAAGATAATAATAGTCCACAATTAAAATTTACAGCCAACCAACTTCTAAAGTTACAAAGTAATAATACGCAAACTAGTCCCCACACATTTGGGTTTACACCAAAGCCCACCATTCTTGACCGACCACCAAAATCAGTTGAAACATATGAACTAGGTGATAAAGAAAACCAAATAACAGCAACCGCAGTTATACATAATAGAAAAATGATTTTTTTTTCAAAAAAATCTAATTTTATTATATATCTCAAAATTGGTAATAGTAAAATATATGCTGCATTTTTCAATGCAAATATAATAGAAGCATGATTAATAGCCACACCAATAAGAATACAACTTATCAAATAAAATTGAAATAATAGTGTCCTAAATGTGGTTTTTGGAGTTAAAATAAAATAAGATATAACTACTGTAATCAAAAACAATGCTTGCACTACAGAAGAAACAAGAACATTAACTTTTGAAAACAATAACAAAAACAAGAAAGTCTCAATCAGCATCGTAGTATTTTCTTCTTGAAAAGAGGTATCTCGCCGAAATTAGCAGTGTCACCATAAACCTGTTCAAAGAAAAAATAGATACGGCTTTCATTTTAATGAACGTTCGCTCTAGAAATGAAATATTGTAATTATCCACGTTAATTTCAATATTTGCTCTATATTTTAGCCAAATATAATCTTTTAAAAGGTAAAGTCTATTAGCACCGATTTTTCTTTGACCACAACCAGCACAGTATGAGGCCATCCAAATCACTTCAGGAAGAAATGAGTCAGGAGTATCAATTGGTAACACTTCTAAATCATATTTATCAAAATGCTTTTGTTCTGATATACGCCCTATGTGTAACTTCTTATTACTGAGATTGCTAGTCGATGTCTTAGATGTTCCAGGGACAAACACTTGCTTGTTAAAAAATAACACTCTTTGAGACTCCCTTAACCTCCCAATCATAAAAGAATCAGGAGATAGAAATATAGGTCTCTTAAAATTAGAGTTTTTTTTAGAAAACATTTCTTGGTTGAAAATACCAAAATATCCTTTAGGTGTAACCCATAGGTCAGGAGTAAATATCCAAAAATTACTAAACCTTGATGTTAGTCTTGAGACAGAATCAATCAATTTGATTAAAGCCCTGCCTACCACATTTGGAGCTATCAAAGTTGTATCATTAAAAACTCCAGTCCACTTTGTTTCCGTCCCCGACAAAAACAATATATTATATATAGGGGAAAAAATTGAATCATAATCATTTCCCTCTAATATTTCTATAATTTTTGACAAAGCTCTAAAGTCTACTAAATCATCATCCCCAATAAACCCTATATATTTCCCTTTTGCATGATCTATTGGAGAAGAAAAATTCTGACCTACAGATAATTGTGTTGACTCATATATGTAAAACAGCCTTTCTTTCTGCTTAATATTGACAGTTAACTTTTCATCAGAATTATCATGGATTATAATCTCACAGCCATCAGGAATATTCATGTCAAATTTATTAATTAAATCAAGCAATAGTTCTTGTCTATTTCTTGATGGTACTATTATAGATATCGTAGATTTCAATTATACACACCTTTTATATATAATCAGTCAATAGATTGACTGTTTAA
This sequence comes from Dongshaea marina, assembly GCF_003072645.1. NCBI lineage: Bacteria > Pseudomonadati > Pseudomonadota > Gammaproteobacteria > Aeromonadales > Aeromonadaceae > Dongshaea > Dongshaea marina. Next base: position 1,166,074 of record NZ_CP028897.1, on the reverse strand, counting down.
AATAAACTTATAAAAAACACAGGCCGAATGGGTAATTTTCCATTCAGGAAAATGATAGATTTCAGAGCTCGTGTTATTCTAACCTGCTCTACCGTATTGCATCACATGCTCTTAAGAAATACAATCTCGTAATAGCCGCACCACAATACACTCAAATCGAAATAGTTGTTCCAGAATCTACTTTCAGGAATTCAGACAATATGAGTCATTAGTGAATCCCCCATCCTTTACCAAGGCTTACAAGCATTGATATGGTTACCCTCTTCATTTATTGTGCAATATGGTAGAAATCAACTGATTAAATTCTAATAAAAATTTCTACAATATTTTGTATCTATTCGTTGATATCCTATGAGCTGACCTCATAAGATAACAGTCCATAATGCTACACAACGTATTTGAACTACCGCTTCAAATGAACCGGTATTTTTCGCATATCATGTCGCGATGCCTCACTTTATAGAGATCTTTATCATGCTCCCCTTGCACCTTCCGGTTACACTTCGATGGAGTTACCACTTTCATTCCCAGAAACTCGGCTTGAGAAATCAAGGCGTTGTATCGTAGTCTCTTTAAGCCAGTAAGTGCTCAGCCTAGAACCATCAATCAAAGCCAAAGCCTGAGAACAGTCTGCCGTTGTACCTGAAGTAACAAAGCTCTTAACAAGCATGCCATGAGAGTCTACAGCTAAGTAGATTTTACTGTTTAGCACCCTTTTGTAATCCCCATATCCTGATTAGCTCCCTGAGCACTCTGCCATTCGGGTGAACTTTGATATGGTTGGTGCCAATCATCCGCCACCCAAAATCTGACTCATGGATTAAACGCTCCCCTGGAGACGAGCACAAACTCCCTTTTCACGCCAGCGACTGAAGAGTCGATGGGTATTTCTCAAGTCGCCATAATCAGGAGGTTGTCTCCCAAGGTGAGCCTGTCCTTAAAAACTGCATTAATAAAGAGTCAATTATCTCGAGCAGCCTTCCCCCAGTCATCCTTTCTTACAAATATATGAGTTTCGATTAGACTCCATACTCCGTCTGATATGTCATAGGGTCTGTGTGCTGGGATCTTTATTGTGTAGTTCCAGATTAATGATGAAAGTACATAAAGTATTCAAACTGAGTCCACACACGACAACTGCCCCTAGACTAAAATCAAGTATTTCCTCAGAAACGCTGCATACAAACCCATATTATATCAATTTAATTTATTTATTCGTTATTGATAAGTAATAGATTTTTTATCGCACCCTTAACAATTAATAACCAACGTAGAGAACACCTCTCCAGAAGGTGGTACTATTCAATATGAAAACAATAGATAACCTGAATAAAGTCATGATGATTTAATTATTCAAATATGCCTTTACTTCAGGCAAAGTAAGTAGTAGATCCTTTATTTCGGGTATTGAAAGCTGGTTCGTATTATGTGATGTATAGTCATCTATAGTGTTTTGATCTACATCACCATCCAATATATACTTATCATAATTCAGATCTCTATTATCAGCAGGGATTCGATAATATCTCCCCATATCAATAGATTTTGCCATCTCCTCTCTTGAAACAAGAGATTCAAATAACTTCTCACCATGTCTAGTTCCAATAATTTTGGTTTCGGCATGAGGATTAAATAGTTCTTTAATTGCTATAGCAAGATCATGAATAGTACAGGCTGGTGCTTTTTGGACAAAAATATCACCTTGCTTTCCATTTTTGAAAGCATGAATAACTAGATCTACAGAGTCTTCTAAAGACATAAGAAATCTCGTCATAGATGGATCAGTAATAGTAATGGGCTGATTGGCCAAGATTTTTTCAATGAATAATGGAATAACTGATCCTCTAGACGCCATGACATTCCCATATCGAGTTGCACATAGTACTGTCTCGCTTGATAATGCCCTAGATTTTGCTATGAGTACTTTCTCAGCCATTGCTTTCGATATACCCATAGCATTTATTGGATAAACAGCCTTATCGGTACTTAACAAAACAACGCGTTTCACTTTGTTATCAATAGCCGCATTTAGCACATTTTCAGTTCCTGAAACGTTTGTATAAACAGCCTGCATTGGATAAAACTCACACGATGGTACTTGCTTCAAAGCTGCAGCATGAAAAATATAATCAACGCCTTTCATTGCTCTATAAACGCTATTATAATCTCTGACATCTCCTAAGTGAAATTTAACCTTATTATTTGAAAGACGAATTCGCATATCTTCCTGTTTCTTTTCATCTCGACTGAAAATAATTATTTTCTTTACATCAGTATTTAAGAAACGATTAAGAACAGTATTGCCGAACGATCCTGTCCCGCCTGTAATCATTAGAGTTTTATCTTTGAACATTAAACTACCTTATTAACAACGTTGATGCCAATAGAAAAAAAATAAAAAACAAAGTCAAAGCCAACGATACCTTTGAGGACTCAATTGCACACATTCGGATCTGACTTATATTCAGAGCTCTTATCCAAGCGATTGTGGTTGATAACAAATAATAAGATGCATAAGAAAAACACACATACATAATATTATTGTTAATTGAAAAAAACAAAACACACAAAAGGGTAATTATTGTCAAAATTGATGACAACTTTGCTTGAAACTTAAAATCTTGCGCTGTTATGAGAAGAGTATTCGGAATATAACCTAATGCACCTATTGCAACACCAGGAAGTAATACTGATGTATAGCTAATAACCATAGCAATAGAACTATTTCCTCTACCTAACCATAAGTTGATAATTTCTTCTCTAAAAATAAATAAAAATAAAGTAGGAATGAATGTTGCGGAAATAAGGAACAGGGTAAACATTCTTACCGTTTTAATTACCTTATCCTGGTCAAGAAGTGAAAATCTATTTATAACAATCGGCTGAAAATATTGTGACACAGGACCGGCTAAAACTGAAATAGGAGCCATACAAAGAGAACCAGCGAGAAAATATGGAACAACGTCACTAGGCGACATGAAGTGAGATATAATCGGCTTATCTAATTGTGTAACTGATGCTCCTGCAATCCCAAAAAATAGAAGCGGCTTTCCTCTTTTAGCCAATTTTACGACATCAGCTAAATTAACTCTTGGAAAAAAATCACTCAGAGAAAACTGCCTTTGCATAATCTTGGCCCGACAAAAATATCTTACAAAGATCAAATGGACTATGCTGACGCTTAACTGTGAAAAAATAAAGACCTTAATATCTGAATTAAGAAAAAATAAAAACAATAATGTTATTGATGCCCTAAATAAAACCCCTGTTATCTGAATTACACTCGCCAAATAATAAGATTGACATCCTAGCAAGGCAGACTGTGAGACGTTAATTAAAACGAGAGAAAGGAATAAACATACGACGCCTAATGCATCAATTAGATCAATAACTTCCCTGGGAGATATAATAAATACAATAAGAACAAGTAGAAGCAAACAGAAATACAAAATACTCAATAACGTTTCGGCAGCATCAATCGTCGATAAAGCCTCTCTAGTCGTAACCTCACTTGCTGCGATATCTCTGTTTACAATCGTTGACATACCAAAATCTAGCATCATTAAGAATGCTTGGAATGATAAAATTATCGCAACAAGACCAAACTGCTCAGCGCCTAGAAGGCGATTATATAAAGGAAGAAAAAATATTCCGACAAGTACATTGCCAGTTTTACTAAAAAAAAGCAGGCCCATGCTAAAGAGCCTTTTGATAGATTTTTTATTCATATACAACCAGAAGGCCCAAATGTCTTATTAAGATTTGGCATTATTTCCGCAAAAGAAGATATTATCGATTGAAGATCATCCTCCGTTAACCACCAACCGCAAGGGATTGATAATATTTTCTCTTGGATGTACTTTGTATTAGTCAGCTCAACATTACTTTTTGAAACAAAGCAAGAATAGCTATCATTTCTATAATGTAGAGAAGACGCATGAATATTTTTCGACCTAAGAAACCTTAGTAGTGCCTCTCTTTCGTGACAAAGAATTAATAATGTCCAATAACTAGGCTTGCTTCCTGCGACAGGGTTTATAATCTGAATTTCACTATAATGAGATAGCCCATCGATAAGAGTCAAAGTATTTCTGCGGGTACGCTCTAGCTTTAATCCTAAACCTCCTAGCTGGACATACCCAAGTGCAGAGCAATAATTACTCAGCCCCATTGCCCAACCAGCTTCAGGTATGTCAGATTGTGAATTGATCTCACCAAGATCATTTCTAAAGTTTGTATTATCAATTCCATACCGAGATAGCTTTTTAGCCCTAATTGCATCTTTCTTATCTCGACATACGAGAGCTGCCCCATCAAGCGTATTTATTAATCTATTAGGGTAGAATGAATATATAGAAAAATCACCAAAACTTCCAACATTAATCCCATCTAAAGTCGCTAGAAATGCATTATCACAGTCTTCAATCAATACTATATTATGCTTCCTACAAATCTCTGAAATAATTTTTACCTGAGCAGGATAACCTGAAGTATGATATAGAATAACCGCTTTTGTTCTCTCATTAATAGCCAACTCTAATTGAGCTGGATCCATACACACAGATTGCCGCTCAAGATCAACCCACCTGACTGTAGCCCCTAGAGTAGCAATAGATGAATTTGTTGCCATACAGGCGAAAGAAGTTGTTATGACCTCATCTCCATATGAGACCCCTGAAAGATATAATGCTAAGAAAATTGCATTAGACATGTTATTCAATGTGACAACATGCTTTTGATTTAATACAGATTCAAGCCCTCTTTCAAACTTATTAACATACTCTCCTGATGCTATGTTGCCTGAGCGTAAAATTTCAATTGATATATCCTCCATCAATTGGTTATTTTCAGTATGAAAAAGTTTGACTGTCATGGTTTAACCTTTTTTTAACGCATCTAAAATATTCTCTCTATCTTCTTCTTTGACCCACCAGCCACATGGAATATGAATCATCCTCTTATAATAGTAATCTAAATTTGGAAGCGGTATATCAGAGGCGTTAAATATAGAATGAAGGTGATTAGGCTTATGTAGCTTGGATGCACTTACACCAATATCGTTTAAGCACTTCTGAACATTCTGATAGTCATCAGAAAAAATAGTATATAGCCAGTAACTAGGTATAGCACACTTCTCAAATTTAGGTACAGTTAGCCCAGAAACTTGAGGAATATTAGAATCAAAAAAATATCCATTCTCTTTGTGCCTTGCAATTCTGGACTCTATAGCAGATAACTGGGATAGGCCAATAACTGCAGTTACATTCGTCATGTTATACTTATATCCAATATCGGATATATTTAATTCTGACCTTGGTATGCCTTTTTCCAAGCCAAACCATCTAAACCTTTTTGCCTTATTAATTAGGTGTTTATCCTTCATAACTAGGAATCCACCATCAACTGTTGTCATATGCTTTATCGCCTGGAATGAAAAGATCCCAAAATCTCCAATTGTTCCTATCCCCTTATTATCATACTGCGCCCCTAGAGAGTGGGCACAATCCTCGATAACGGGAATATTAAACTCCTTAGATATTTTCATAATTTCACTCATTCTTGCAGGTATACCAGCATAATGAACAACTATGATAGCTTTTGTTTTACTAGATATTTTCTTTCTTATAGAGGATGGAGATAAATTTCCCGATAAAGGATCTACATCTGCAAATACTGGCACAGCCCCCACATGCAATATTGATATATTTGTAGGTTCAGCTGTCATGCTCGTAGTTATGACTTCATCACCAGGAGATACACCAGATAATATCAAAGAGGCATGAAGTGCTGCTGTACCACTACTCATTGCTATTGCATTACTTAACCCGAACATCTTTGAGAACTGATACTCAAAATCGTATACTTTCTCACCTTCAGCGATCATGCCACTATACAAAACTTTTTCAAGTTCTGACATGAGAATTTTCTTATCCGGCATACCAACTTTTACTAGAGGTATCATTTATTTATATCCTGATATATTAGCTTAATTCATTATAATAGAAGCGAGCCTTATTTCCACGAAGAAAATCAACTATCCTTTCTTCTAATTGAAGCCCAGATTTATTATAGACCTTATTCTCGACACATAATTTGGAAACAACTCCATAGCCTTGGTGGGCTAAATACTCATCATAATTTTTGAAAATAATCAATTCGTCAGTACTAGATCTCACAAAAATCTGTTTTCCATCAGCTTCAATTGACATGCTAAGTGTTTCATCACTCGATTCAATATAATCACATAGCCACTCATTTAGAAGCGTCATTTTCTTATCTAAACTAATTGACTTGTAGAATGAAACACCTTTCAATCTTTTTGCAGGAGATCCAGAAACAACTATATTATCTTCGAGATCTCTAGTTATATTAGAACCATTCAAGCAAATAGTCCTGCAACCTATTTTTACACCAGAACCAACAGAGCATGATCCGACTAACCATACATCTTTTTCAAGATGTACTCTATTTGTTGAAAACAGTGTACAGCCTTCTATCAACTCCCCTGCCGCCACATGTGACCAAACCTGGGAATACATACCAACCCTGACTCCATCATCAATTTTCAAACCTCCAGTACCATCTAGAACACAGCTCTGACCAAACCAACAATGCTGCCCTATTTCAACTCCTACACCAGATAAAATCAAGGTATTATCATGAATAGTAGTCCAGTCTCCAATATGGATATCTCCGCCATTAGAAACTATTTTTACACCTTTACCAAACTTAACATAATCGCCTATTATTATTTTTGAATCACTACCAAATCGAATATCAACTACACCATCGACACTTACATTATCAGGCGCTAAAATAACTCCTTCACCTCTCACATCGAAGTTATCTATTTTCATTTCGTCCTCATTTTCTTAAATCTGCTTGAAAAATTAGTTCTATCACAGAATACTATTTTTGTTGGAACCTTATACTTATCTATTTTATTTAAACAGAATTTTCTTATTTGTGACTTCAATTTTCTCGAGTCCAAGAGCTTACCCTCCTCACTTAGCACTATCTCAGTATATACTGTCTGCCCAGTGATTGCGTTAGGGATTCCTTTTACAAGTGCATCTGATATTTCAGGCATTTCCAATAGAATAGACTCTATCTCGGTTGGCAATACCTTTTCTCCACCGATGTTTATTACTTCCTTACATCGGCCAACAATTTTAATAAATCCATCGCTTGAAACTTCAACTACATCTCCCGTTTTAAACCAGCCATCATCCGTAAAGCAATCCATTGATGAATTTAAGTAGCCCATCACTTGAGTCTTACTTTTGAGCCAAAGCTCACCATCAATTATCTTAAACTTTAAATTAGGATCATCAATTCTCATCAATGTTGAGCTTGATGACTTAGAACTAGTTTTTGCAATTCCAGTCTCACTTGTACCAAATGTTTGCAATAGCTTTGCCTTTGGGAAAATTCTTTTAAGCTCTACTAATAGATGCTCTGGCATTGATTCGGTACCATAACTAATCATTCTTATATTAGATAAGTCGTAACGTTTATCTGCCTTACTAATTCTGATAAGGTTTAAAAATGTCGGAGAGGACGGTAAGACCCTAATCTTGTAATCTTGCATTAGAGAACATACAGTATCTACACCTCTATCTTCTGGAATTATCATAGTCGCCCCTGTCAACAGAGCATTCAACAATGTATTAATCCCCCCAATATGATCAAACATGAGAAATAGAAGTATATTAATTGATTTGGATTTCTTGTTTTTATAAGTATCTACAAGGTTATCAAAGTCATGAATCATTGCCTTAGGCTTTCCAGTACTACCACTACTAAACAGTACAAGCCCTGAATGATTCAGATCACGTAATCGATCAATCATTTCATGTCTTGTCGGTGAGTCAACCTCATCAACAATATAACCATTATCCACTATAACTTTCTTATTACAGAATGACTCTTTCAATCTATCATTAATTTCATCATCATGCTTGGATGTAATAGGAACAATTACATTCTTATTCATGTGCAATGATATCAGCAAAGCAATACTTTCAAACGAGTAGTCCGACAAAATTGCAACAACATCACCTTTTTCTATACGACCTGAGATCACATTATTATTGATTTTTATTATTTCAGAATGTAGTTCATCGTAGCTATATTTATTTCCTTTGTACACTATCGCTATTTTGTCATCAAAATTTTTCAATGAATTAATCATAATAATCTGAGCTCAATTTAACATGACTTAATAAAGATCAATCCTAGCACCAACATTTGAGTTATGTCGCTTACATTTATTAATGCTTGCACTTATTATTGATCATGCATTTTATTTAACGTAATAATAGGATAGGGTACAACATATCGCTTGAATAATTAAACCTAGCCTATGAAGGAATATCTATAGATCACGTCATTAATAATATAATGGAGAACGATGAACATTCTCCAACAATGCTAATTATTGACGCCTCCAAGATAAATAACCTGTCCAGTTATAAAATCACTTTTTTTGTCTATGAAAAAATCAATAACATTCTTTATGTCATCAAAATTTCCAAATCTTGGTATAGCTTGCCGAGCTAATAAATCATTAATTTTATTTTTAGGAACAGCTTTTATTAGATCTGTTTCTACTGGCGTTGGACCTATCGCATTTATTGTTATTCCATATGGAGCTAACTCATTAGATATAGTTTGGGTCAAATTTTCAATAGCAGCTTTGCTTGATGCATAAATAGATTCACCTTCTAACCTAAATGCTGAAGCTACTGTTGTATAGTTAACTATCCGACCAAATCCTTTCTTTAGCATAACCTTTGAGACTTCTCTTGAAAATAAAAAAGTTCCAAAATAGTTTGTATCAAATATTTTTCTTGCGACACTCAAAGGTGTTGATAAAAAATGATTCATTGAAGCTATTCCTGTATTGTTGAGCAGCACATCAATACGGGAGTGTTTTCTTTTTACATCCCTGACCATTTTTACAACTGATTTCTCATCAGAAACATCAAGACAATAGTGAGAATAATTTTCATGCATTATGCTCGACTCACCACGACTGCACCCAAAAACAGTATCCCCTTGCTCCAAATAATACTCGGCTAGACTTTTACCTATGCCCTTTCGGGTACCTGTAATTATAATTATCCTATTCATTAATTTCAGTCCTTAATAATTCCTCAATATATTTTGAAAGAGTTCCAACACTTCGAAAAGGTGATGTTCTTTGACTCATAGCTTTCTCATCCGCTAGAGTTAAGTCCACTTCAAAATCTTCGGAGATTCTTTCCTCAAGTTCTGTCAATAGCATAACAACCCCAATACTATCTAGAAATCCTTTTCCACCGAATAATGCTGTATCCTCATTTACTGTATCGATATAACTTGTGTCAACATCATTTTCGTTAATAAAATCACTAACAGTATCAACTACCATTTCGATAACTAATTTCATTATCATTACTCCTCTATTTATTTCCTTAGCATTTAATACATTACTATATGCGGTATTATTTATATCCTCATAAGAAAGACATATTACTACTGCTATAACTGAATTACTATAGTTTCGTAGTTAATTATAATTACAAACAAAATATTTTGTAATTATAATTAAAGAACTAATAATCAGACCAGAAAAAAAAGATAATAAAATTATCATTAATCGTCTGGGGCCTATTTTTACATCTGGAACAACTGCTTTATCAATAGTTTTAAATACATACTCATTTTGAGCTTCAGCCAGCATCAATTTCTTTGTTTGCGACTCAATTAATTGATAGAAGACTGTTTGCATATCCGAGATTGAAGTTTTGTTTAATTGCTGCTCAAGGTATTGAATATTACGCTTAGATGAATCAATATCTTTCATTTTCATCCACTGATTCAAATCTATTATCAGCCAACTGACCCACTGCTTGGCTATGTAAGGCGATATGCTATTGATAGATATAGTAACAAATCCAGTTTCTTTATCTTTATTTACACTGAGCATATTACTTAATGTCTTGTATGCATCTTGATCTGTCGGTTTACTAACTGTTTCATTACCAATGGATCTTCCTACCCAGTTATTAGATTTTGCATTATAGATAGCAGAGTTAAAGATGATTTTGTTATCTGACTTGTCCCATTTTTTTGCTGCCATCAGCTCTGGCAGTAAATGGTGCTGATGGATAAAGTGAGTAATAAACTCTCGTGATTGTAAGGTTGCAAGCGCTAGTTGAGTTTGGTCGCCACCACTACCACCTCCCAGATCGATACCAGCTAAAGATGCTAAACCTCCGTATTTAGAAGCTAATGAGCTCATCTGATTTTGCTGCTGCACTGGTGCCAGCAATGCTGATGACTGGTAAAGATTTGGAAGCATCAGACTGTAGATCACACCAGCTATAGCAAAGATAAACGCACAGGCTATGATGACCAACTTGCTCTTCCAAAGAACACCAAATAACTCTCTAAGATCGATTTCAACATCCTTTTGTTGCTCAATAGGTCCAATAGCTTGTTGAACCGGAACATAGATGATCTGGTTTTCCTTCACTGATTCATTCATAAACATCCTACTTACGGGTCAGGCCGAGATTGTCATGTGAATGATGCCTGATTACCTCTGCTCAGACATATTTTAAGTTTCTACAAATAAAAAAGTGACCCATTGCCTAAAAACAATGAGTCACTGAAATCATCATAAGCATGACCTACTTAATAACGCAGTCCATGCTTACTCAGTTAGTCGCTGATTGCCTTATATGCTACACCAATCTGATACAGCATCTGGGTTGCTGTGCTGGCAATACTCAGCTTATCCAGGTAGTTGCTATTGATTGGTACAACAATGGTATCACCTGGTTGCAATTCATCATTCTTACGGCTGAACCAATAAGAGTTGTTTGGCAGCATCACAGATCCGTTAGCTCGGATCACATAGATGCGATCGTCATCAGCTTGAGCCTTGGTACCACCTGCCTTATTGAGATAATCACTCACGCTCTCACGAGGGTCAAACACAAAGCTTGCAGGGAATTGTACTTGGCCTACAACACTGATTACCTTCTGCTTCACCGGCACATACAGGAGATCTCCACCTTGGAGCATCACATCATCCTGCTCGTTTCCTTTGAGGATGGCTGGCAGGTTGATGACCAAACGTCCAACCGGTTTGGCATTTTGCAGCTCGTCAACCACCTTCATCGCTTCACTTGGTGAGGATGGATATTGGGCTACACTGGTTTGACGACGCAGAGTTAGCTGAGCAATCTCTTGCTCCATCTGCTTTTTCATCATCTCGATCTGAGATGCTTCCTGCTCTTTAAGGCTTTCACGGCTTAGCACTGCGCCCTGTGGATATGCAAAACGAGTGAGACCGCCAGCACGCTTTATCACATCATCCAGAGTCTCCCCCTGCTGGATGGTGTATGTACCAGGGAACTTCACCTCCCCTTTCAAAGTTACACTGCTCTCTTCTCGCCACTCAGGCTTGGTAAAGATATTCACTCTGTCCTTAGACTGAAGCTCGAAATCACCCCCAACCTTAGAGTTAAGGCTAGTCCCAAGATCAAAGCGCTTATGGGTGATCTGCTGGCGACCATTCACTATGGTCACCCGGCTCATCTCGGCAGTATTAAGATCGGCTGACTCCTCGAGGCCTCCGGCAGCTCTCACTAGATCACTTAGCCGCTCACCAACACTAAGTGGATATACCCCGGGGTACCTCACCGCACCGCTGATCTCAATGATCTGCACCGGTTGATTGATATTCGCCTGCAGGCGCAGCTCTTCAATAATCGGATCCAATAGAGCATTACGGGAATAATCGGAGATCTGTTCACTGGTCGTCTTTTGCTCCAACGAGGTCAGGCTAAGCTTTTTGATCCCGTTATCCTGCAGCTGCTGGAGTCTATCCTGCCCGGATGATTGGGCTTGGGAATTAGCTTGCGCCTGGTATTGGCCCTGCTGATACTGACCCTGCTGACCCTGCTGACCCTGCTGACCCTGCTGACCCTGCTGACCCTGCTGACCCTGCTGACCCTGCTGACCACTGTATGCACTATGCTTCTGATTACCTGTTGCTTGATTATTATCACTATTGCTCAGATCAGAGTTATCATCGCTTTGATTGCTGCTGGCCCGAGCCTCACTGAACACCAGGATCTCATCTTTATTGCTAAGCTTCAGATCATCCTTACTACCCTTGTTTAAGATGGCATCCTTAAGGTTAAACTGGTAAGTCTCGATATCGCCCTGCAGGTTGATCTTACGCACCAGCAGTGCGTAATCCAGATCTGTCCCTTGAGTAAGCGAAGAGTTAATTGACGTTAACAGATCGGAAACTCGTATCCCCTTGTGATACTGGTAGACACCAGGACGAACGACTGCTCCCTTGAGCTTGATGTAACTGGTGAGCTGAGAGCTCTGCTTTTTAACCTTAAGCTGGTCACCGTTTTCGATTCGGAAACTGCGGTCGCTCTTATTAGTCAGGTTCAGGGTATAGACCTTAATACCCGAGTTAGTCTGTCGCTTAAGCGCAATATCATTTTTAGCACCCTTGGCTTTGATACCACCGGCATTGGCAATCGCCTGGGCAAAGGTCTCTTTACCCTTGAGTTCATAGATGGCAGGGCGCTGTACCTGGCCGCTGATTGCCACCGTCGGCCCCTTGGCGGGGATAAACACCACATCACCGGCCCGAAGGCGAATATCACCCTTAGAGTTACCCTTAAGCAGCATCTGGTAGAGATCAAGATGCTCAACCAGTTTGCCGTGACGTTTGATCTCAATATTACGCAGTGAGCCAACTGTGTCGATCCCCCCTGCGGCAATCAGGGCTTGTGATACTGTGGTCAAGGCATTGACGTTATAGGCTCCGGGCTGATAAGCATCGCCCAAAACAAATACCGGGATGGTACGAAGTGAACCCAGGCTCACTGCAATATCCACCCCAATCATCTGCTTAGCAACTCGCTCCTTCAGGGACTTTTTCAGCTCACTAAAGGTTTGCCCTGCAACAGAAATCGGCCCGAGATTCGGAAAGTCGACTTCTCCTGAACGGCTCACATCTAATGAAAACTGCTGATTTTCCTTGCCATAGAGCTGGATCTTAAGCTCATCGCCCGGGCCAATCATATAATCATCAGGAACCGGAATATCATTTAGAGGTGTGCTGCTGGTTGGCTGGCCTGCAAACACATCATAACCAAAGGGTTTTAGCTTTTTATCCTGATAGGGAGAGGCTTTCTGTGTATCGCTACGCTGACTATTTTTTTGGTAATCAACCTGCCTTTGCCCTATGGTTGGGACAACAGGTTGCTTTTGCTGTTGTCCATCAGAAGACCCTGTTGCCTGAAACTGGCTGAGATCAACACCATATTGCTGGGCTAAGGCCTTTTGCTGTGATTCCGGCAGTTTTTGAAACTCGGAAATCTGCTGAGCACTGGGGGTAAAGGCCCAAGTCGTGTTAGAGATTGCCGTCAAGCTACACAGCCCCAACATGGAGATCTTCGCATAGCGGATGATCTGTCTTATTGTTATCCTTTTCATGCTTCCCATCTACTCCTAAAAGCGAAAGTCCCAGCCAATCCACATACCCAGGCGATCATCATCAGCATGCTGAGTACGATAATCGGTGCCCAAATGAAGTTGCCCCTTCCATAGCGGCAACTGATATTCCAAAGAGGTTTGATAAAAGATAGATTCTGTTTCAGGGTTAATCCGATGAACAAACAGTTGCAATTGATGCTCGTTACTAAAAAGAAGATACCCCCGGCTGACCACAGGGTTGCCAGCCGCTGATCATTGATGGTCCGATCCTCATTGACCATCAGGTTGGGGTCATCATCATTAAGCAGCCAGTAATCATCGTGAAGCTTTTGCCGCTCGAATACCAGGTGGGCCTGTTGCCCTGCTAAGAACCAGCTGGTCTCATAACCATAGAGGTAACTTGAAAGTTTGGTCTGTTGCTGGCCGCTAACTATCTGGCCATAAATCCCCTGGCTCACCTCTCCCATACTGGGAAGCTGAATCCGCATATCCAAACTAGTCTGCCGCCTTGCCGTGTCTTCCTGGTCTGTTATGACTTTGGGAAACTCGTCATAACGGGCTTGCCCGGACGCCCCCCAGTAGCTCTGAAACGACCCCCCTAGCTCCAACCACTGCCATGGTTTCGAGCTAATCCTGCTGGCCCACAGGTAATTATTGGGGCTGGTCGAGTCGAGCTGCCCTACTAAGCTGATGAAGGACCAATCACCCAGTATAGGATTTTGTAAACCAAACCAAGAGGTAGATATTGCAGGCACAGCGTTAGAATTTTGTGACCAACTGAGGCTTGATTGCCAGCCAGGCCCCCACCAACGCTCCAACTCTCCCACAGCAACAGTCAGCGAGCCATTGGCAATCGCGGCATAGCTTCCCTGATAATTAAATTTTTTGTCGCCATCGGTCTGCTTGGCATAGTTTGCATTCACCCGAAATGAGAACTTGGCATCTGTATGTTCATAGCTTGAATACACACCCCACTCATCCCGGGCAAAAGAGCCATAACCCAATCGATAAGGAGCCTGGGTGGTACTCAGCATCTTAAGTCGTGAGGTGCCCCTACCAAGACGTGCATCATTGTAGTAATGCTTTACATACCGATACGCAAGATTCAAATAGTCTGGAAGCTTGAGCGGATCTATTTTTTGCAGATCATCATTAAGCAAGGCCCACTGCAGCGGAAAGGTGGTGAGCGGAGCCTTGATGTAACCCGCATCAGCCAGCTGCTGCAGGTTAACCCGCAGCATTGGATCATCCGGCTCAACCCAGGGAGAGGCCTTAGCAACATGTATATTCAAAAAAGCGAACGCAATGAAAGAGGCTTGCCAACAACGCACTCAGATATCCTTATTCTCTTAGACTTGATGGTAAGACTAAGCTGCTCCAGCAGGGAGTAAATACAATGCTCTTCCAAAGACTGGAAAGCTATACCACTTATTCAGGCACGCTACCGCCCCGAGGTTTCAGCTCCCCAATGCTGTCGCAAGTACCAAATGATTACCTTGTAAATATCTCAGGAAAAACAAACCTTGGGATTACAGCAAACTCCCGGGCTTATTGCCAGCCTTTACGGAGGGGCGATTAAAACGACGAATAAGCTTAGTCACTCGCCAGATGTGTCGGATCGCTAGGTTATACAGCACAAACAGGACTAAAAAGCTCAACAACATCACAGGGGCTGGAATATCTTGCATCTCACCTGTCAGGCCGATACAAGCCAGAAGGGCAGACATCACACAGATCACTAACAGGGTTTGCCCTGAAGTGAAGCCAGCACGCAACAGAATATGATGTAGATGGTTACGATCTGGTTTGAAGGGAGATTGACCCTTTTTAATCCGCCGCGCCATGATAGCCACCATATCCATCAGGGGAATAGCGACCAGCCATAGAGCGGTGACTGGACGCATTGTTGTATGAGTTCCCTGCGTTGCCTGCATCAGCAGCCAGATCACGCTAAAACCGATCACCATGCTCCCAGCATCGCCCATAAAGACTTTGAACTTACGGCCCCAGGGGATCCCAAGGTTGAGCAAAATATAGGGGATAGTTGCAGCGATGAAGGCAAAACAGAAGGCTGCCAGTTGATGAAGGCCAGCCATATAAAACCAGTAGCCCAGTCCAGCCAAGGTTACGCTCGCTAACCCACCAAGCAGGCCGTCGATACCGTCAACCATATTGAATGCATTGATGGCACCGATAACACCTAACACAGTGACCAGATAACCGATTCCACCGATGCGAAGATTGAGCTCTCCGAACCCTAAAAGATTTCCAAAAGATTTAAGCCATAAATTGCCGACAACCATCATGACTACAGTCACGATCAGCTGGATCAGCATCCGACTCTTGACACTCAGATCGAACCTATCATCCAGTACCCCGACGATAAGTAGCACCAGGGCACAGCCAAAATAGAGAATCGAGCCAGGTGTAGAAAAGGAGGTAAGTACCAGATAACAGGTCACTCCGATGAAAAGAGAGATACCACCAACTAAGGGAATGGAACCCTTGTGCTTTTTTCGCCCACTGGGTTTATCAAGCAGACCGACACGCCGTGCGACTTTGCGCATGACAAATAGCGAGATCAAGGAGATCAAAAAAACGAGGAGTAGTCGTACAACGTCCATGTAGTTAAACTCGAGTCCAGAGGGCTGGGTAAAGCATTTTAGCGAACCTTTTATAACACAGTTTTACTATCGGGTAACCCATACTTGCTGTTTCTCCTGCTTTTTGGTGATATAACCAGCAACTACGGAACAATTATAAGGACAATAATGACTCGCCTATCCCTCGACAAGGAGCAGCTCAAGGTGGTGCTGCTAGAAGGAATCCATCCCAACGCCAGCGAAATTTTCAAACGCGAAGGTTACCACAATATCACCACTTTGTCCGGTAGTTTACCCCCTAAAGATCTGGTAAAAACCCTCAAAGATGCGCGCTTTGTCGGCATTCGCTCGCGAACTCAACTTACTCCCGAGATTTTGCGCCAGCTGCCCAAGCTTGCGGGGATCGGTTGCTTCTGCATTGGCACCAACCAAATCGCTCTCGATGCAGCACAGCTGATGGGGATACCTGTATTTAATGCACCATTTTCCAACACTCGCAGCGTAGCAGAGTTGGTATTGGGCGAGATTTTACTTCTAATGCGCGGCATTCCAAAGCAAAATATGCTCACCCACCGGGGGATTTGGGATAAAACCGCCCGTAATGCGGTTGAAGCACGAGGCAAGACCCTGGGGATCATTGGCTATGGCCACATAGGAACCCAGCTCGGAGTCATGGCCGAGAACATCGGGATGAAAGTTTGTTACTACGATATTCAGAATAAACTATCGTTGGGGAACGCAACCCAGATCAGTTATCTCAATCAGCTTCTGGCAATCTCGGATGTGGTGTCACTGCATGTGCCAGAAACTGAGCTCACTCATCAGATGATAGGCGCCCGCGAGCTTTCCCGGATGAAACCTGGTTCAATCCTTATAAATGCGGCGCGGGGCCATGTAGTGGATATCGATGCCTTGGCGGAAGCCCTGCGCGCTGAACATATTGGTGGAGCAGCTATCGACGTATACCCACAAGAGCCAAAGGCCAATGGCGACCCATTTGATTGCCCGCTACAGGAGTTTGATAATGTGATCCTGACTCCGCATATCGGGGGATCAACCCAGGAGGCGCAGAAGAATATCGGAACAGAAGTTGCTGAAAAACTCACCCGCTACTCTGACAACGGTACGACCCTTTCAGCCGTAAACTTCCCTGAGGTCACCCTACCCCCTCACAACGATGCCTGTCGGCTGCTGCATATCCACCACAATCGTCCGGGTGTGTTAACGGCTATGAACCATGTGTTTGCCGATTCCGGAATCAATATCGCCGCCCAATACCTGCAGACCAATGCAGATATCGGTTATGTAGTCACGGATGTTGAAACAGAAAATGGGGAACAGTTGCTTACTCAACTGAAACAGATTGAAGGGACTATCAGGGCGAGGATCTTGTATTAGCTCTCCTTTTCCAAAGGAGCAAACTTCGAGGGCGGTACAACCACATGCTGTCGCCCTATGAGCTATTTACATTGTTTGGCCTGGGCCCACTAATTTGTGCCTGCAGCACATTGTCGCTACCGAGCAACAACGGGAAGAAGGTATTGCTTGTCCAATACCCTCTTCACTCTCAAGGACACCCCGAAATTTGCTTCATCCTCAAGTTTCAAATTCGCAAAGGTACAGACAAACAGTGCGTCCATGAACTGATTGTCTTTTTACTGCATCCATGCCGCTTACCCTTTGCTCCTATTTGAAACTCTCAGAGCAAATAGACGGGGCCCTTAAACCAAGTATGGAAGCACGGAGGAGGTCTTTTCATGGTTATTCTTTAAGCTTAAACACCACCTGAATAGAATCACTGAAAGTAATATCGTTTTTAACGTAAGTGTTAGTCTTTGCTTCCATCGCCATCATATTCATTCCATAGCGAGGCATTGGGCCAGGGGTGGCCTGAGGCTGATATTCAATCGCGTAAACCTTACCCAATTTGGCATCATAAGAGCGAGCCAAGAGACTCGCCTTATGTTTAGAGTCTTTGATCGCGAGCTGCAGAGCCTTACGCTTTAGCTTATCTGCCTCTTTCACACCATAACTGATCCGGTTGACTTGATTGATCCCTACCTTGAGAGCACTATCGACCAACTTGCTGAGATCATCGAGCTTATTGAGCCGAACCGTCAATTGCCGGGTCGCTCGGTACCCTGTCAGCTCACGGGGCTGATCCTTAGGGTAGCGATATTCAGGATTGGTGATGAGATTCCCCGCTTCGATATCGGTTTTAGCAATCCCCAACTGTTCTAATTCAGTGAGGAATTTCCCAACTCTCTCGTCTACCTGTTGTTTGGCTGCCAAACTCTCTTTATTGGATTGTGTGACTGAAAATGACAGAGTTGCCATATCCGGCGCAGCTTTGACTTCGGCATAGCCACTGGTGATCACATGGGGTGCCTCGGGAACATCGATGGCATGGGCGGCAAGAGGAAGAGTCGAGCTTAAGGCCAGCAGGGCTGCCAACATCATTTTTTTCATGGTTACTCCTTGGTGGTTTTTCTTCTCCATCAGACACCCCCCACTGTAACAAGTTGCAACCAGTTTGGCATCACTCTCCCAGCTTGGCTGATATCTGAGATCCCCATGCAGAGGCACATCAGCCAATAATATAAAAGTTCACTCTCTATCCTTCTTGATCTTTAATCCGCATTTCCAGCAGTAATCTGAGGGAAGGCGCCAAGAGAGTGGAGATATCCCTCTATAAATTTGAGGCACCCGGCATGAAGAGTTTGGGCACCTGAGTGAAATTATATAACCACATACAAATATGAAGTAAATTAGTGCCGTAAAGTAATGCCATGTTATAAAGGTTCCATCTCTGTCATCATCTAAAACCAAATGGACAGTTATCAAGACAGCCTGAACAACCCACAAAATGAAAAATCGCAATCTCTGAATATCCATAATAATGAACACCCATTCACTAGGAAAAGAAATCAAGAAAATAGCCACCAATTTTCATTATTAGCATTACATTTACCTTTCACCTGATTCTTGTAGTTCTTCCATTCAATTAAAACATTTTTTAAATTGATATCACTATCTATTGTTACTCTATTCCACTCGGTACTAACTGGTATATTTCCAGTCAAAGATAAGTATACTTTTCTGCCACCAATAAAAGTATTCCCATCATATAGTAATTCTGTATTTACACCACGACCTATCAAGTTTGCTGATATTGAGCCACTCGGGAATAGCCTCTTGACTTCCCTTCTTATTTCGAGAATGTCATTAAAGTCAACTCCCAAAACCATAGATGTCACATCTAGTTGTAAGCTAGCCCCTGACGTGACAGCTGATATAGGTTTATCTAGATAAATACTATATACTCCATCAAAAATTGATATAGGTGATGCTGTTAATAGCACCATCTTAGAAAAGATAAGTGCCATCATGAAATCCTTCATCCAATCTCCTTATTATGCTTGTATTTCTCAACATCTTCTATTAGTTGAGTAGTACGATTTATTCTATCACTCTCTTAAGAACCCGTTTAGTTACCGAATAATCTTATCCATAAGTCCTAAATAAAAAACCCAAAAATAAAAAACACGCCACTGACAATCAATGGGATTATAAATATAATAATAAAAAGTTTCTTATCTTTATTGCATTCGAGAACCCTAATCCCATTGTGAATAGTGAAAACTGTCATTCCGATCAAGCAAAAAACCCC
Source organism: Dongshaea marina (assembly GCF_003072645.1). Taxonomy (NCBI): domain Bacteria; kingdom Pseudomonadati; phylum Pseudomonadota; class Gammaproteobacteria; order Aeromonadales; family Aeromonadaceae; genus Dongshaea; species Dongshaea marina. Next base: position 1,146,283 of record NZ_CP028897.1, on the reverse strand, counting down.
TTTTTCTAGGTTCCCGTCAATCCACCAGGTGCTAGCGATGACTCCCGCTAGTATCATGCCGATAGCAATGCCGAAAGATAGCAGACGAGACAATAAGACTTCGCTTGGCATAAAACGCTTATGTTTCATAATAAACCTTTCTTGCCTCAATCCGAATTTATGAACACTACACCGCAAGCCTTAGCTACAGATTCAAGTTTTTCTAACTCATACATCTTTATATTTACTTCTATTTCTCTACCATCTTTTAAACAAAAAGCAGCTCGAAATGGAGGCTTCCATATACGAGAAAATCCCCCCTCAAGAGGTGAAACAATTCTAATATGGTCAAGTTCACTGATTTTAAATGTTTTCGTACTTCTCAAGATACTAGCTATACAGCAATAGTTATTAGACACTTCGATCCTATATCCTTTAATTAAGATAAAAACAATCACCCATAATTGAGATAACCCTATGGCATGAATTAAAGAAATCTCATCGTTCATTACCAATTGAAACAGTAGGATATAAAGAAAAGTAAATGGTGACAGACATGCTATATATAGCTTTGCATAGTTTTATTATCAGGCCGCCATCCTTACCAGAACCCATATTATGACTCCTTATTATGGAGTTAATTACTTTTTAAATTCACTCGTCGATAGCAAAATATTCTTTAACACGTTTATTTATAACGAAATAGCAGACCACAGCGAAACCTATAAACATTTCAAATATGAACTGATACAGCCACATTCCATTCAGAGTCTTTATTGAGTCAACAAGTAATGGTGACAAACAAACGATAAACCACCCGCCACTATATAGTAATATAGACGCCCTAATCTTAAATAGCATCATGATTGAGCCCAAAAAAGTAGGGAACATACAAAGCACGATTAAAAATTTGGTAAGGGCTTCAACTTCCAACCCTCTTTTAACCCCATCAAATCCATACACATAGTCAGATGATACAGAATACAATGCAATAAATGGCCCAAGTAAACCTAGCAAAACTAGATACCTCATAAGTAATGGCATTCCCCAAAAATTATTTATTATCTTCATAATAGCCACCCTATCACTTCAAACCCTGCCATTCCACCCATAAAAGTCACTTTAGTAAAGATATTAACCCAATCAGTGCTAGCACGGTTTATTATTCACTCCCCATTATCTAAAAAAACCAAGCATCTTCAACTTATTTAGGTAGACATTTTTAAAGACAACATATCCGGGAACTAACGATAAAATGTAGAGAATTATATAAAGGAGCGTGTAAAGGAAATTATTAACAAACTCAAGCCTCCAGTTCTCCATAATCTTGAATGATATAATCACTGGAGATATAAGTATAAGCGAAAAGAAAAAGTACACAACGATTGCTGAGATATTTCTGACAATAACATTAGATTTTCCGATATAACACAGAGAACCCCCATAAAGTATGAAGGATATCAAGAAAATTATTACGTATAGTAAACATCCACCTTCTTAGAAGGTGGCTTTCTTAGAAGCCCCTGGAAGGGGCAATAGGCTTCAATCGAGCAAGCCGAGCTGTCGCTCATGCTCAATATCCTGCTTATCTTGGTGGCGAACATATCTCCTGATTATTACCTCATTTACCCCTATCGTATCTACGAAATATCCCCTTGCCCAAAAGTGGTTTCCCCATTGCTTTTTCCGTATATGAAGAAATTTATTGAACAATCTGATTGCTGTCCTCCCCTTCAAAGTCCCCATCAACCCTGATATCGATAGCTTAGGTGGTGCTATCACAACCAAGTGAACATGATCGTACTGAATGTTCAGCTCCAGAACCTCACATTCCTTCATATTGCACAGGATATAAATGCTCCGATAAAGCTCCTTCCCGATCTTGTTTCTTAGGATCTTAAAACGGTATTTCGGAGTCCAAACGATATGATATTTGCAACGCTAGTAGACATGTGATGAACTTCTGTAATCGCCCATGTTAGACCTCTTATTGTGGTGAATAAGCAGGTCATTTCTAGCATGGGCACTCTTCAGTGCTATAGCCTCGATTTTACAATCACCACCGCCTTAGGCGGTGGTTTAGGGGTGACAATAAAAAGAACACTGTTGTTTCAATTCAAATCATGACTACAACCTCTAAATTGTTATATCGATACAATCAATAGAATCACCTTCGATTACAGAACAGACTATCTTACTAGGGTCTTACTAACACTTAGTGAATTTACAGGTTTACCAACAGCAGGGAATCAGTAGACCTCAATGTGGAAATATTAACTGTTTCTAATATCATCATGGGTTTTCAACACTTTTCAATATAATATATTCACCAATGGTAAAAGAAACCCATTGATTTAAGTTTAGTTAGATATTTAATCCTAAAATAGATCAGTGCTGGTATGATTGAGAGAGCATATAGAAAAATGAATAACATATGGAAATTCTGATTGGTTTGGAACATTTCTCTCCATCCATCGAAGAAACTAAAGCTTATGCTAATTGGAAGAGTAAAAGTAAAGCATGCGACAACAATAGATATGCATGACAGCATTTTTCTTTTAATTAAAGTTCCAGTTCCCGCTATCAATAATATTTCTCCATACAAAGAGATCAATAGCACCATTAACACTGCGCAACAAGCAAAGAATAGAATAACTTCAATCCAAATATTCATTTAATTTATTCCGTTTCACAAAATGACCCAGCAGCTAATTTAATAGTAATGATAAGAGTCTAGTCATACTAGATACTTCATTTAAACAGCAATAAAATCAAACCGTTAAGTATAACGAGATAAAGCATCCATAAAAATCATCATCATGACAAACTTTATCATATGGTAGTAAACATATTTACTTCCTAAGTTGTTTCTTATTTTGAGTTTGAACACCCGGCTTTCTTTATCTAGGGCTGTAACGTATAGCGTTATAGCATTTATAAATAAAAACATAGATGTCGCCGTTGGTGCGTCAGTCTTACTGACGGCGCCTGAGACTACAATGTATGAAAATATAATGTTAAACAGAACATCAAATACATATGTTACAAACATAAAATTTCCTTTCTATCTTGAAGATATCTATCAATCCCTTCGTCGATGATGTTACATTTACATTCTGGCAACCAGCTATTAAATGACAATTATAGATGAATGTGTTTTTATTTAACTACTCATAACTAGCTAATACTGACTCGTATAGACATGAGAATTATAAACTCACATATTGTAAGATTCCTATTAATATAAACATCCTCTACGAAAATTATTTGCGCTTACTTTTTCTTGTTAATTTCTCCATCCTAATAATAAAATAAAATCCATAGCACCCTGAGAATAAACAAAATCCAGACCACCCAATAACTGACAGCCAAAGAAAAGTATCATTTAAAGGTCCATTCAAAAAATTTAAAATATGAAAAAACAAGAGACCAAAAACTCCTCCAAAAACCGGAAACCCAATAAAATATATCAACATATATATTATTATGTTCACTATTCTATCACTCCATACTCATAGATATTCATAGATATTCATAGATATTCATATTTGACACTGTACTTCCTATAGAATTACCAAAAGTAACTCCGCCTGGTATAAATACAGGTCGCCTAACACCATGTAGCGCATTAGAATCGTATAATAACCTAATCTCTAATGGCAATGCATTATATTTCGAGTGGTTTAAGCTTTTGATTATTTTTGATATGCCGCTACCTAAGCCCGCTCCCAAAACACCAACTATCAGTCCATTAATGGCCGCACCAGAAACATTACTGCAACGTCCATTGAGCCTGTTCTGAATAGAAGCTACACCTGCCCCAATAGCAGAGCTACCAATACTATTAACTGCAACTTGTCCCAAGGTGCTTAACTGCCAAGTACTGCCGGCAGCCCGCCAAGTCAAACGTGAAGCAAGTGTACCAAGCCCCCCTCCTAAGGCCCCTGTAGCAGTACTACCCAAAAAGTCTACCCAATTGAAGTTATTAAAACCTTTATTCTCTTGATACTGTGAGTAGGCATTAATACCACCACTTATAACTGCACCAACTACGCACCATGGACATAAGCCATAGGGATCACTTAGATTGATTGAATTTCCAAGAGCATAGCCATAAGTATTCACTCCTCCAACCAACCCAATCGGATCACTGGTGATATAACGCCCGGTCTCAGGATCGTAGTATCTATGGTAGTTATAGTGCAAACCAGTTTCTGAGTCATAGTACTGCCCGGGGAAGCGCAAGTTGATGTTAAGTTTGTGCGGGTCATGGGCCTCACCAACGCCAAAGGCATCAGATTGCCATCGCCAAACCAATTGCTGCTTTGAATCAGTGCCCCAGCGCGGGGTATTAAGGTGATCGGTGTGAAGGTAAGTTACTGGGCCAGTCACAAACCCATCCCCCTCCTGAATGATCTGAACCATGGCGACAGGTCGGCTACCCAGCCAAAGATAGAATTTATAACCTTGCTCTTCACTGTACTCAGCGATTAATTGGCCATGCAGATCATAGGCGTAGCTGGTTGTCTTCGCCTGCTTAAGGCCTCCCTGACGCTTAAGTTTGCGGTACTCTTTGCGCTTCTGTTTACAGATCTTGAGGGACTGCTTGAGGCTCTGGTATTTCGCCCTGAACCCACGCCAATGTTCGGTTTTTAGACTCCTGAAAAACTCACGAATGGCCTGACGACGGCACTGCCAATATTTGAATTTTTTAGCCGTGCCCTGCTGAAGCTTCAGGATCCGCTGACCCAGTCCGTTATAGCGATACTCTACATTGGCAGCAGGAATGGAGGAGAGCCGCCCATCCTGATTGTACTGCAGCTCTTTATCATCAAAGGTTGTTAGCAAGCGTCCGAGCTCATCCAGGCTCACCGCTTTGCCATCCTGGCTGACGAGGCGATTACTGGCCACCTGATAGTTCAGGATCTGGTTACTACTGCCGCCTTCACCCGATCGCTCCCGTCGGTTACCAACAGCATCGTAACTGTAGCTTAGAGTCTTCTGCAGGCTTTTCTCCCCAGTCAGACGGTTTAACATGTCGTAGCTGTAACTGTTCTCGCCAATCTCCAGCAGGTTACCATTGGCATCATAGCGATAACTGAGATCTGTCACTCCCGGGATGCTCATATAGGTCAAGCGGCCATCCCGATTATAGTTACGGATCTCCTGAGTCCCGTTCCCCCAAACCATTGCTGTGATGCCGCCAGCTGCATCATATTCGATGTTACTAACCACTGGATTTATAATCCCATCTGAGCCAATAAACTCAATGGCCTGAATACGCCCGAAAGCATCGTATCGGTTTTGGACCCTGTTGTTTTCAGGAAGGGTGAGTTGTGTCAGCTTACCGCCCGAGGCATAGGCGTAGCTGATGTTGAATTGATGGGCTATAGCATCCGCTGAGAGAAGATATTTATGGGACTGCTCAGTCAAGCGACCGTGAGCATCGTAGCTGAAACTGAGCTCAGAGGAGGCATTATTAAGACCGGTTAAATGGCCAATACCATACTGACCTGGCTCTGTCTCATCGTATTGGTAGTGGGTTACTGAGGAACCGGCTTTACGCTCAATCAGGCGGTTGAGCGCATCATAACGATAGCTTTCCTGTCGGCCCAGGGAATCTGTTCTGAGAGTCAGATTCCCTGCATCATCATACTGATAACTGGTTGTGCCTGTATCCGGGCTGGCTCTGTGAGTTCGGTTACCCAATCCATCATAGCTGTAACTCGTTGCTGCATTGTTGGGCGCCGTCACCAAAATGATGGCATCCTGCTGATTGTAGCTGAGCCTGGTTACTCCGCCTGCTTCATCCTGATGGTTAATCAAGCGGTTAAGCGCGTCATAGGCTCTGAAGTGCTCATGCCCTATGCCATCGACTCCAGAAATCGGGTTACTGTTCAAATCATAGCGGTAACCGTGCTCTCCCTGCTCTAAGATCACCCCAAGCAGACGACTCATTTCGTCATAGCGAAAAGCTCGCTGACGACTCACAACTCCCGCAGCACTAATCAGTTGTTGCTGAACAATATTCCCCTGAGCATCATAGCTAAGCAGCAGCTGACTACCATCGGCATAGATCACAGTGGTCAAACGGCGTGCATCATCATAGCTGAAGCGGGTTTGCAGGCCATCCGGGGTAATAAGCTGGGCTAGTTGACCTACGAGATCATAGCTATAATGTGTCAGCTCGCCCGCTTTCTTAGATGATAAAATTCGCCCCAAACTATCGTATCGGTAGAGAGTCTGAATACCATTGGGATCTAAACTCCAGCCCGGCTTTCCAAGAACAGTGTAGCTGCCAAACCGCCAACTGTGACCCGCAGGGTTAAGCGCCTCGGTAAGATTTCCATCGGCGTCATACTGATAGCGGGTGATATCCTGAATATCACTCCTCGGACCGTCTGCAGTGGCCAACAGTCCCTGGCTGTTATAACTGTATTGCCATGTCCCCCCGGTTGAATGTTGCAGGCGGATCAAGCGCCCGGAGAGATCATACCCATAGCTAAGCACGTGATCTCCCTGAATCTTGCTCACAGCCAGTGGCTTGAGCGGATCCCATAGCCAATGAGTCCGACGTTCCTCTGCGGTCCCCTCAGCCTCAACCTGCAAGCTAATCAGGCCCCGCTCATTGTATTCAAAGCGAGTCACATTTCCCTGCCAATCTGTCTTGGTTTTAGCAAGGCCGTTATCGTAATAGCCATACTCTTTGCTTGCCGCTAAGCAGTGTGCTGATGCATGCCCGTCCACACGAGTAACCCTCTTGAGGGTTTCAATTTCAGTAAAATGGTAGGTGGTCTCTTTACCCAGAGCATTGGTAACGGTAGTTGAACCATCCTGGTTATAGCTAAGCTTTGTACGCTCCTGTCCCGCGTGCTCACTCAGAATTGCCCGCCCCTCAGCATCATATTCCCAGCTTGCAAAGCGCACACCACGCTCATCGGTGATCCCTGTTAACAATGCTGTCTGTGTTGGGTGGTAGTGATACTGTTTTTGGGTACCGTCCGGGTAGGTCACAGCAATTAAGCGCTGCCAATCGTCATATTGATAACTAAGTGTAAGCTCTCCATTGAGTCTCACCAGCTGGACCATTCCATGAGAGCCGTATTCAAAACGCAGGCTCTTACCAAATCCATTTTGAACTGTCACCCCAAGATCATCATGACTGAGGGTCTTAATCCTCCCCTGAGCATCGATCACTCGCAGTAGTCGCCCCTTGGAGTCATAGTATTCAGCACCACCAGATTGCAGAGTCAGCCGCCAGTCATAGCCCTCTATCGATTGCTCAAGCTTATGATAAACATCAGCATCGGATTGCCAGCTACTCCCGGTATTTCGATAGATAAAAGTCTTACCATCACCGCGCCTTAACCAAACCTCAGCCGGATCGCTTCTCATCTCGATTTTTTGAAAATAATCAAAGCGCCATAGGCCATTGGAGCTGTTGTAATTGCGCCCAACCACTAGGGGATCTGGTCCACCACTGGTGAGATCAACTTCACGCTGAAACTTATTGCCGGTGGCGATATCGATGGGATTGCCTGCAGCCAGACAGGTTTGACCATTGGATTTGAGTGGAGGGTCCAGCTCATCCGGCGTTTTGTAGTAATGATTCTCTTCGTAATCGATACCGGGGACATAAAAATAGTATTGAGGACCACGCCAGGTATGGCAGCTCACACCATGCTTTTCAGCATTGCTCCGGCAGGCACTCAGAGCCACGGCTCCGTTTTGATGATAAAAGTAGACATGATTGCCGGGTGCAGCAATGGAGAGGAGATCGGAGGAATAGGAAAGCATTCCCAGGAGGAGTAGCACTCTGACAAAAGCCAATGCTACCGCATTAACAAAACTTGACAAACAAGCTGCCGGGTATCCATGCATAGGCTTCACTGTTGCCCTATCTGTACCTCCAGCTCAGATAGGTCCCGTTATTTGGTGACTATCTTAAAGCCTAGAGGTTCACTGAGTAAGCGCCACAATCAAAGTCACTATTTCAAACTGCCACTTACAGGAGAAAACCGATAATCGCTTACATATTAACCAGATAGGTTGCACTGCGAATAGCTTCATTAGATGTAAAAATGTGACATTAAGCAATGATGTCACCCATAAGAGCCGCCGTAACTTTTTCTGGCTCCAACAAAAACGGAGCCCTCAGGCTCCGCTCCCATCGTGCAAACTTGACCAGGCAGTCAGCCGGCATTCACCGCCGCATCAAACATGTTCTTAATTAGATCGATAAACTCACTTAGAAATGCCTGCTGCTCTGCCGTTGGTTGGCGATTCCAGATATTAGAGAGGATCTCATGCAGCTCCTCAACGACCCTGTCCGCCTCCTTCATCAGGGCAAAGCGCACCTCGGTCTCAAGCTGCGGATTTTGTTCACAGATCGCCATCACATGGTTAGCCACCATATCTGTCACATAGTCATCCGTCAGCAAGCCCCCCTCTTCGGAGGAAACCTGCTCAAACAAGGCCAGGTTTTCGACCAGATATTCGATCAGCGCGTGATAACCGTCGGTGTCAATGATCATAACAACTCTTGCGTGTCCATCCCTTCACACTACTAAAACTATAGACAGAGAGCTTCAACCCGGCGACCTAAGTTATGAAAATTATGTCCAGGCTCAACTCAAATCAGCTCTAAGTTGCCAAAGGGGCTGCAGACTCGCCTGATATTTACGCTCGAAGGGAGTGATGGGATTATCCGGCTCTATCGAATTGAGTCGACTTTGATAGCCAGCAATATCCAGAGCGATCGCAAACTCTTCAAGGTAAAGCTTCCAGTTACTGCGAAGCTCGAGCTTACCCTTGAGCTTCACCAGATCAGAGAAGGTTTCACTGCCATGCCAGCGTCGCTGCAGGTGGCCGGCTTTAGGCCAGGGGGTTGGATACAAAAGATAGTGATAATCCAGAGTCCAGCCCGCCTTTACCGCCAGACGCCAAAAATCATTGAGATCGACCCGTGCCAGCAGGTAGTTTTCACTCGCCTCTCCGGCTCCCTGATGGCGGGCAAGGCGATTTGCCGACTTATCCAGCCCTATCACCAGAGCATCCGGATGCAACTTGGCAATTGCCGATGTACTTTCCCCTACACCACAGCAGGAGTCAAAAATCAGCGGTCCCTGCCAAGCCTCAATCCTCGGAGCCAGTGCCTCAAAAACTTCCTGAGTCGGCTGATGCACCGGACGTCGGGTTGGATATTTCAGGTGGCGCCTGACCACCTCTTCAAGCCTTGGATGGGGACCTGGCTGGTTGCTGGTAACGATTCTAGATTGAGTCATCTTGATCCTATGCAATACATCGTAAAGGCTCAGCTAAACAAAGAAGGGGTTTAAGATTCATTCGAAGAATACTGAGAAGAAAAGAGGCTATAGCAAATAGTAACAATAAGCTGAGCAAACCCGATCAGGATTGCTCAGCGTCTCAGGCTGATCAGGCAAAGTGATCCCAGCCTCTGGCCTCAAGTTCTATCTTATGGCCATCGTGGTAGAGCTCCACGCCCGGCTCACCCGGTACAATCCGCCCGATACAGGTATGGCGTACTCCGGAGTGAGCCAGTGCCGTATCCAGGGAGCCCCTGTGGGCTTCAGGAACGGTAAAACACAGCTCATAATCATCACCTCCCCCCAATGCCAATCGCCAGGCTTCTTCGGGCTCGGTCAGGGCTCGCATCGATTCAGACAGGGGGAGCTGCTCCAGGTGGATCTGCGCCCTGACATTGGAGGCCCGGGTAATATGCCCGAGATCCGAGAGCAAGCCATCAGAAATATCCAGGGCACTGGAGGCAATACCGCGCAGAGCCTGCCCCGCCAAGATACGTGGATGCGGAAACTCAAGCTTGAGTTTAAGGGCATCAAACTGCTGAGAAGGCAGGGTGCGACGCCCCAGCAGGTGCTCCAGAGCCAGGGCAGCATCGCCCAGGCGCCCGGACACATAGATGAGATCGCCGGCTTTAGCGCCAGAGCGGAGCAGTGCCTTGCCCTCGGGAATAGTTCCTTTCACCGAAACCGTAATCGACAAGGGTCCCCGGGTCATATCCCCGCCTATCAGGGCCACATTGTAGTACTCTGCCAGCTCAAAAAAGCCATCACAGAATGATTTTATCCAGGCTTCGTCAACTTCGGGGAGAGTCAACGCCAGTGAGACCCAGCGCGGATCGGCCCCCATAGCAGCCAGATCGGAGAGATTTACCGCAAGTGCGCGGTAACCCAGGGCATTTGGGTCCATATCCGGCAAAAAGTGCACCCCGGATACCAGGGTGTCGGTACTCACCACCAGCGAGTTATTGGCGGGAACATCGAGGATCGCACAATCGTCCCCCGGTCCTTCAAGGACATCCTGGCGATTCGCGTGGTTGGAGAAATACTTTTCTATCAGTTGGAACTCTGAAATGGCCATAAATAAAAGAAAGCCAGCTGAGTTAGCTGGCCCTCATGCATCCTTGAAGTTAGCTTTTTAGCTGTGCTTGCGCATAACGGTCAAGCACACCATTGATAAACTTGTGGCTCTCTTCGGCCGCAAATGTCTTGGCAAGCTCAATCGCTTCGTTAATCACAACCTTGTAGGGAATATCAGGGCGTTTCACAAACTCGTAAAATGCCAGGCGCAAGATCGCCTTATCGACCATATCGACCTCTTCGAATGGACGAGACAGCAGGGGCGCAATCACCTGATCCAGCTCGGCGGTGTGCACGGCAACACCGGATGCCAGCTCAGAAAAATAATCCAGATCTGTGCCCTTCATATCCTGATCAACCTTGAATTGCTCTTCAATATCTGTGATCGGATCCTGTGTGATCTGCCACTGGTAGATCGCCTGGGTTGCAAATCGACGAGCCTTTCGGCGCTCTGATGGTTTCAAAACCGCTCTCCTAATCTCTTATAACTCTGTGAGCACATTAATCATTTCAAGTGCGCAGAGCGCGGCTTCAGCTCCCTTATTGCCTGCTTTCGTCCCTGCACGCTCAATCGCCTGCTCAATATTTTCAGTGGTCAGTACACCAAAAGCGATAGGTACATCATGCTGCAAAGAGACCTGGGCTACCCCCTTGGTACACTCACCGGCTACATATTCAAAATGAGCCGTACCACCCCGGATCACGCAACCCAGTGCAACCACGGCATCAAACTTGCCTGAGGCTGCCAGGCGCTTGCTGGCCAGTGGGATCTCAAATGCTCCAGGCACATAGATCACTGTGATGTTGCTCTCTGCCACCTGTCCCTGACGTTTCAGCGCATCAACGGCTCCTTCCAGCAGGCTCTCATTGATGAAACTATTAAAACGCGCCACCACAATCGCAATCTTTGCATTGGGTGCAGGGATCTGCCCTTCAATCACTTTCATGGAACGTCCTACCATGCATTAAAAAATTCGCATCATTCTAGCACAACCGAACCGTGACAGAAGAACTCAATCACAGAAAAAGCGTTTATCTGAGCGCTTTATCTAAGCGCTTGTGGTGCCGAGAGAAACTCGACGATCTCAAGGCCAAAGCCAGACAACGCATGATACGGGGTTTGGGCTCCCATCAGGCGCATTCGGGAAACACCAAGCTGCTTTAAGATTTGCGAGCCAGCACCAATCAATCGTGAACCATCGCGGGTTGGCTGACAGGACTGGGCACTCTCCTGTAACTCATGCAGTTGCTCAAGCTGTTGCTCCAGCTGATCGCCACTAACAACTCCTTTAAGCAGAACCAGGACCCCTCCCTGCTCAGCAAGGTAGCGTAGTGAGTTATCCAGGGTCCAGCCATGGGTTGAGTGAGTATCTCTCGCCAGCAGATCCGTCAGGGGATCATGCAGATGCACCCGGACCCGGGTCGGCTGATCTTGGCAAGGCTCCCCGCCAGCTCTTAAAGCCAGGTGCAGCTGCTGATCGACCGTATCCCGGAAGGTAAAAAGCTCAAACTCACCATAGCGGGTTTGCAGGCTCTGGCAGGAGATCTGCTCTATGGTGCTCTCGGTGCGGATCCTGTATTCAATGAGATCGGCAACGGTCCCAAGCTTTAGCTTGTGCTCCTTGGCAAACTGCTCCAGATCGGCGCGCCGCGCCATGCTGCCATCCTCATTGAGGATCTCGACAATCACAGCGGCAGGTTCAAATCCGGCCATACGGGCCAGATCGCATCCTGCCTCTGTGTGGCCGGCCCGATTCAATACCCCGCCATTACGGGCCATCAGCGGAAAGATATGCCCCGGCTGCACCAGGTCCCGGGGCTTTGCATCGGGTGAAACGGCGGCCTGCACCGTCCGCGCCCGATCCGCCGCCGAAATACCTGTGGTGACCCCGGTTGCCGCCTCAATGGACAGGGTAAAATTGGTGGCATAGGGTGAACGGTTGCGATCCACCATTAGCGGGAGTTTAAGCTGTTCACAACGAGCCTGTGTCAAGGTCAGGCAAATGAGCCCCCGTCCATAACGGGCCATAAAATTAATATGCTCGGCGGTGACCTTCTCGGCCGCCATGATGAGATCGCCTTCATTTTCCCTGTCCTCATCATCCATCAGGATCACCATCTCACCCCGGGCTATCGCCTGGATAATGGTTTGTGTATCACTCAATCCCATGCTCTCTCCTAAGCTGAATATCCAGAACTACCAGCCATGTTTAATCCTAACTCAGCGCATAAACCCATTTTTCATCAATAGCTGCTCCAGCCCCTCACCCTTTGACGAGCTCTCGCCTCTTAATGTGGGGTCAAATAAACGTTCGAGATAGCGCGCCAGCAGATCGACTTCGAGGTTGATTTTACCTCCCGCCTGCCAGCTATCTATGCTGGTTTGCTCCAGGGTATGGGGGACTATGGTCAGCAAAAACTGCTCGGCCCGCACATCATTGACCGTCAGGCTAACCCCATCGACCGTTACCGAGCCTTTCTCGGCGATGTAGCGCGCCAGCTCCCGGGGAGCCTTCATCCAAAACTCGATCGCGCGCCCATGCTGCTTGCGACTCACCACCTCGGCCACCCCATCTACATGCCCACTGACCAGGTGTCCGCCGAGACGGGTCGACAAAGTCAGAGCCTTCTCAAGATTCACCGATTGGTTCGGCCTATAGTGAGCAAAGCCGGTGCGGCGAATTGTCTCCCCCGAAACATCGGCCTCAAATCCATGATCCAACAACCGCACCACGGTAAGGCACACACCGTTGGTCGCTATGCTGTCTCCCAGCTTCACATCACTGAGATCCAGGGCTGCAGTATCAATCTGCACAGAGTAATCACTGCCTTTTTTATGGATGGCCCGAAGCTGGCCCACCGCTTCTATGATTCCGGTAAACATATTTTAGTTGGTTTCGCTGTTAGTTTAATGTCGGGACCAATCTGCTCGATTGAGGTAAATTCAAGTTCAGGAAGCTGGCTCATTGAGGTGTAATCTGGCAGCTGCGCCATGCCACGAGCTTGATCGCCCATCAGCTTGGGAGCAAGATAAACCACCAGCTCATCCACCAGCTGCTGCTCCAGTAAGGCACCGGCTAAACCCGCTCCCGCTTCAACCCACACAGAGTTTATCTGCTGCTCACCAAGATAGCGCATCAAAGAAGAAAGACAGATTTTCCCTGAGTCGGTAACCGGCAGGGCCAGCTCTTGCACCTGAGAGCCGAACCCTCCCTGCGTATTACGCCGGGCAAGCCACACCTCTCCCGGCTTTTGCAGCAAAGATTGCTCAGGGGTGATCCGGTTTTGAGAGTCGATGATGATCCGCTGCGGTTGACGAAGGGGAAGATCAGGATACCCCTGTGCCAGGATCTTTGATTGCTCAGGACGCACATTTAAAGAGGCATCATCCCGGATCACGGTTTGTGCCGTGGAGAGAATAGCGCAGCTCCTGGCGCGGTGTAGCTGCACATCGGATCGCGCCTCTGGCGAGGTGATCCATTGGCTCTCACCGTTACTCAGGGCGGTGCGCCCATCTAAGGTCGCCGCCATCTTAACGGTAACATAGGGTAAACCACAGAACATCCGCTTGTTAAACCCGGGGTTAAGTACTCGCGCCTCAAGCTCCAACAGCCCCTGTTCAACCTGAATGCCGGCTTGCTGCAGCATGCGAATGCCACCACCGGACACCTCGGGATTAATATCTCCCTGGGCGATCACCACCCGGGCAATGCCCGCTTCAATCAACGCCTTGGCACAGGGGGGTGTGCGTCCATAGTGGGAACAGGGCTCCAGGGTCACATAGGCAGTAGCGCCACGCGCCCTATCACCAGCCATCGCCAACGCATGAACCTCGGCGTGAGGCTCACCGGCCTTAAGGTGGGCTCCCTCCCCCAATATTTTGTCATTATCTGCAATCACACAACCCACGATGGGGTTCGGGGTGGTGGTAAATTCGCCGCGCCTGGCTAATTCAATGGCGCGTGCCATCAGCTTCTCATCCAGTCCACTGAACACTATTACTTCTCCAGCTTGGCGATCTCTTGCTCAAACTCCCGAAGATCCTTAAAGGAGCGATACACAGAGGCAAATCGTACATAGGCAACCTTATCAAGTTGCTTAAGCTCTTCCATCACCAGATTCCCCACATAAGAGGATTCTACCTCCCGCTCACCGGTGGCACGTAACGCAGACATGATCCGGTTTAACCCCTGCTCTATGTCATCGGCACTCACCGGGCGCTTTTCCAGGGCTCGCTGGATCCCACTGCGGAGCTTCTCTTCATGAAAGGGTTCACGATTGCCATTACTCTTGACCACCTTGGGCATCACCAGCTCGGCGGTTTCAAAGGTGGTAAAGCGTTCGTGACAATGTAAGCACTCTCTGCGGCGCCGAACCTGATGGCCATCGGCAACCAGACGAGAGTCAATTACCTTGGTGTCATGGGCATGACAAAAAGGGCAATGCATGCGGCCTCCGCTGATTTAGTTCGCAAAAGGTGAGTGTACCAAGATAACTCCCAAGATGCCCGACTCAAGGGCACATTCGCTCCCGGAATCAGGAGATATGCGTAAAGTTATTAAGACTCTCACTCCGGAGCCCGCTACCAGATATCTTGCTGTGGATAACCTAAACCCTAACTAAATTCAATTTCCAACAATCTAGAAATATAAATATTCCTATTTTATAGTGGTCAGCATGAGACTTCCTTCATCACTTTTTTGACTCAGGAGCAACCAGAATGTCCGAGATCACCATCTACCACAACCCGGAGTGCGGAACCTCTCGTAACACCCTGGCGATGATCCGCAATAGCGGTGAACAGCCTACCATCATTCATTACCTGCAAACCCCTCCCTGCCGGGAAAGGCTCCTGTCACTCATCAATGCCATGGGAATCACACCAGGAGAGCTGCTACGGCAAAAAGGGACCCCCTACCAGGAGCTGGGATTGGATAACACTGAGCTCAGTGACGAGACAATAATTGACTCTATGCTGGAGCATCCAATCCTGATCAATCGCCCTATCGTTGTCACTCCCCTGGGGACGAGGCTGTGTCGCCCTTCAGAGAAGGTGCTGGATATTTTACCCAATCCCCAGCAAACAGCTTTCTCAAAAGAGGATGGCGAGGTTGTTATCTCGACATCAAATAAGAGCTAAAGCTTTTCATTAAAGCAAGCTCGGTTCGCCGACACTACCCCAGAGACAAACCTGAGCCTTATGTGGCGAACCAGTTACGGCAGAAAGCAACGACAAGTCGGCGCAACGCGTCGCAAGCACCCAAACTATAAGAGATTATCAGGGAGGATAATCGCCACTCATGTGCCAGAGTAGAGGACAGTTTTACCTCTGTTAAATAAAACTGTCCTCAAAGCAGATAAAACCTCATCACTCTATACTCAAAGAAGCATCATGAGATAAGCGATAGAGTTCAACCCTTATGCGGGCATCATTCCTCAGGACGGCTCTGTTTGGGCTTTTACTTGGCTTTAGCCAGCAAATATATGCAACTCAGGTGGTCACAGTCACTGATGCAGAGTGGCCACCCCTGAACTCTGTTCACCTCAAGGGGGATGGAATTGCCCCACAGATTGTGCGTGCCGCATTTGCCCACTCGGGTATCACCGCAAAATTTCACCATCTCAAAACCTGGAAAGAGGCATTTGAGACAGCCAAACAGGGCCAATACGATAGCTCCATCGGCTATGTTTATAACGAGGAGCGAGCCAAGTATTTTCTCTACAGCGATCCTGTCTTTACCTCCAATGTCTACTGGTTCTATCTCAAAGATAATCCCAAGGCGCCCTTTGAGTGGGACAAGCTTCAACAGCATCAGGGATTGGTGATCGGTGCCACCCGCGGATACTGGTATGGCCCCGAGTATGGAAAGATGCTCAAAGATGAAAGAATCAATATAGTTCTGGAAGACTCAGATAATATCAATTTTCAAAAGCTGCTTGATGGAAAGATCGATCTCTTTCCGATCAACCAGTGCGTCGGTTTTTTCCTGCTGAAATCCAGGTTTAAGCAGGCAGTACACCAGATCAGTAATTCCCCCCACCCCCTCTCAGTGAAAGAGCACTTTCTGATTGTCAGCAAGCGCATTCCAAATGCTGAGCAGGTGGTTGCTAAATTTAATGAGGGACTCAAACAATACAAGGCTGAGAAATCGTCAAAACTCAGGATCCGTTGCTACGAGTCCATCAGGTAATATGAACCACAATGTTGCTCACTCCCCGAGGCATCCAGCTTGCAAGCTCTTTGCTTCCCCCTCTTTTCATCTGATCAATCTAACTTTGGTTGCCAACCAGCGACAGTCTTGCAGAAGAGCCCGAGACATTTCCCAAAATAGCACCACCGTCTCAGCAATCAGGATAAGCCAGTGCTATAGTCCCCTATACTCAGGGGAGAGCTTAGGGAGATGAGCAATGCAAACGAGTCTCAAAAAGAGAATTTCACTATCCCTTCTTCTGGGAGCCACACTGTGCCTTCTGTTATCAAGTCTCCCGGCCCGGGCAACCGAAAAGCTGCTGCGCTTTAGCATTCCTCCCCGTGGAAACCCTCCCTATCTGATCGTCCATAAAGAGGGTCTCCCCACTGGGATCATCTGGGATATCCTATCAAGAGTGGCAAAACAGCAAGGTTACCGGCTTGTCCCTGTGAAGACTCCACGCAAACGAGTCGATCAATCGATGCGATTTGGCCAGCTGGATGCCACTGCCCGAGCGATGGAGTGGACTCCTGACCCCGAGCAGTTCATTTTCAGTGAGCCTATGTTCAAAGCACGAGATGTGATTTTCTCCCCGATTCAGAGACCACTTCAGTTTAGCTCCCCTAAAGATTTGATCGGCAAGAAGTTGCGTGCCCAACTTGGCTACCATTACCCGAAGCTGGCTCCCTATTTCAACACGCACCAGATCTTACGCATGGATGACATGGACAGCTATCAGCAGCTCAGAAAGCTACTATTGGCTCCTTATCGGTTTGATGGTGCCATCGTCAATGAATGGGTGGGGCGCTGGCTTATTCGCCGACATCAATGGCAAGGCTATTTTGCGATCTCCAAACAGGATGTGGGCGATGTGGACTATCGACTGATGTTCAACAAGAAATGGCTGTCTTTTGTTGATGCGTTCAATCGGGAGCTGACCAAGATGAAGAAAAATGGTCAGCTACAAGAGATCGTCCAAAGCTACCAATAGTCTCGGGTAACATGGATAGGCTCTCATGATAAAGAGCCAGGGCGACAGCTTGTAGC
Source organism: Dongshaea marina (assembly GCF_003072645.1). NCBI lineage: Bacteria > Pseudomonadati > Pseudomonadota > Gammaproteobacteria > Aeromonadales > Aeromonadaceae > Dongshaea > Dongshaea marina. Next base: position 1,128,666 of record NZ_CP028897.1, on the reverse strand, counting down.
TAAGGGTTTAGTCCAGAGATCAGCAACCTAACTCAAACTCCGGCGAATCGGGGTGCATCTGTCACTATACTTATCTCAAGGCCTCTTCATCAAGGTAGGATAAAGATGCATCTACTATTCGCTACCCTACTCATGTGCCTGAGTCACTTCGCTTTCGCTAGCCAGGTGGTCAACATCGCCAATGCCGAGTGGCCCCCTGGAACTCGGAGTCTCTCGAAGGTGGCGGCATATCCCCACAGATAACCACAGCCGTTCTGGCAAGCCAGGGGATCACCGCACATTATCACTTTCTGCCCAACTGGGAGCAGGCATTCGAGGATGCCAAGCAAGGTGAATACCAGGCAACCATCAGCTGGAGTTATAGTGAGGAGAGAGCCAAATACTTCTATTACAGTGATCCGGCTTTTACCACCAGCGTCTACTGGTTTTATCTCAAAGATAATCCCAAGGCCCCTTTAACTGGGAGAGGCTCGCCACAAAACAAGAGCTCACCATAGGAGCCACCCAAGGCTACTGGTATGGTCCGGAATATGAAGAGGTCAAAAAGAACCCGAGGGTCAAAATCATTACCGCAAATACTGATATGGAAAACCTGCACAAGCTGTTCGAGGGTAAAATCGATCTATTCCCCATCAACCAATGTGTGGGCTTCTTTCTCATCAGAAATCATTTTCGCCAGCAGCTAAGAGATACCGGCAACTCTCCCCACCCCCTGTCGGTCAAGGAGCACTACTTTCTGGTTAGTAAAGAGGTGTCTGGCGCACAGGAGCTGATCAATAGCTTTAATACGGGGCTCAGGCTCTATAAAGAGAAGGATGCTTCGCGACGGGTGACCCGTTGCTTTAAAAAGATAAACAGAGCCGTCAGTAATGAAGGGTAATCCCCGCCGTCTGAAGCAGCGGGGACAAAGGAGATTAACGGTTATTGCTGTATACAGGGTAGTCCCGGCACAGCTGTAGAACCTTCTGCTTGGTTTGCTCAATCACCGCCGGATCCTTGATCCCATCGAGCACATCACAGATCCAACCGGCCAATAGCTTCGCCTGCTCCACACCCAGTCCACGACGGGTGATTGCAGGGGTGCCGATGCGGATCCCCGAAGTCACAAAGGGCGACTCGGGATCGTTCGGTACCGAGTTTTTATTCACCGTGATGTTGGCCTGACCCAGGGCAGCATCCGCTTCCTTACCCGTGATCCCCTTGCCCACCAGGCTCAGCAAAAACAGGTGATTTTCGGTGCCACCGGAGACAATGTCATAGCCGCGCTGCTGAATGACCTCTGCCATCGCCTTGGCATTATCCACCACCTGCTGCTGATAAGCCTTAAACTCAGGGCTCATCGCCTCTTTAAAGGCCACCGCCTTGGCAGCGATCACATGCATCAGGGGGCCACCCTGAGAGCCGGGGAAAACGGCCGAGTCGAATTTCTTATAGAATTTCTCATCACCATTAGAGGCCAGGATCAAACCTCCACGTGGGCCAGCCAGGGTCTTATGGGTTGTGGTGGTCACCACATGGGCATGAGGAAGTGGATTGGGATAGAGACCCGCGGCAATCAGACCTGCGACATGGGCCATATCCACCATCAGGTAGGCTCCCACCTCATCGGCAATTGCGCGAAAACGTGCCCAGTCCACCAGGCCGGAGTAGGCCGAGAAGCCGCCAATGATCATTTTAGGCTGATGCTCACGCGCCAGGCGTGCCACCTCGTCATAGTCGATGAGCCCCTGCTCATCAATTCCATAGGTGACGGCGTTATAGATCTTTCCGGAAAAGCTCACCGGTGAGCCGTGAGTCAGGTGCCCACCATCGGACAGGCTCATTCCAAGCACGGTATCACCCGGCTGAAGCAGCGCCATGTAAACCGCAGCATTGGCCTGAGAGCCTGAGTGTGGTTGAACATTCACATAATCTGCACCAAACAGCGCCTTGGCTCGCTCAATCGCCAAAGCCTCTGCTTTATCAACATATTCACAACCACCATAGTAGCGACGGGCCGGATATCCCTCGGCATACTTGTTGGTTAACTGGGAGCCCTGAACCTCCATCACCTGTGGACTGGTGTAGTTTTCTGAGGCAATCAACTCAATATGCTGCTCCTGACGGTCGTTTTCGGCCGAAATAGCAGCCCACAGCTCGGGATCATAATCTGCGATCGGGGTGTGATCTAACATCCATATCTCCTAGTTAATGGTTGGCCCCAGGGAGAGGGGGACAGGATTGTTGAGCCCCGATGTTACAACATTGTTTTATTCCAGAAAACCTGAGTTATCAATTTATAACGCGACTGCTTTTTTAGGATCAAAAAAGCCAGCCCGCTGGGCTGGCTTGATTCAATCCAGACAGAAGCGGATCAGAATTTAAGCTCGGGGTGAAGTTGTTGCGCTTTTTTCTTGAGCTGCTCAGGTGTCTCCTGGTGCTCGGGATCCAGCACTACACAGTTGATGGCGCACACACTGACACAGGTCGGCTTATCATAAAAGCCCACACACTCAGTGCAGCGATCCGGGTCGATTTCATAGATCTCTTCACCAAAGGTGATCGCCTGATTTGGACACTCCGGCTCGCACATATCACAATTGATACACTCTTTGGTGATTTGATAAGCCATCTCAGCTCCCCTGCTTATGCGGATTGCGAGTATCTTGCCCCTCGTCGAGGTTACGCATCAACAGGCCAAACTCACTGTTGCTAAGCCCCGCAGGCTTCTCAATATACACTGTATGTCCGTTGCCGGGAGCAACCTCGACAGACTCACCCTTGCGATTGATGATCTGTGACAGGACCAACTGATAGTTGCCCTGCGGGGTCATCAGCTCGATGCTGTTGCCAAGCTCAAAGCGGTTCTTCACCGCGATCTCCAGCATCCCATCCTTTTCACCGGTCACCTCGCCCACAAACTGCTGCTTATCGGATACTGAGTAACCATACTCATAGTTCTGCATATCACTATGCACATGGCGGCGGAAGAAGCCCTCGGTATAGCCCCGGCTGGCAAGGTTGTCCAGGGTCCCCAGCAGAGCCGGATCAAACGGCTTACCGGCACAGGCATCATCGATCGCCTTGCGATAGACCTGGGCGGTGCGGGCGCAGTAATAGAAAGACTTGGTCCGCCCCTCGATCTTCAGGGAGTGCACCCCAAGCTCGGTCAGGCGTGCCACGTGCTCAATCGCCCGCAGATCCTTGGAGTTCATGATATAGGTGCCATGTTCATCTTCGAAGGCACTCATCATCTCGCCGGGGCGATTTTTCTCTTCCAGCAGCACCACATCATCGCTCGGAGCTCCGATACCAAGGGTCGGATCCACCTTCTGCACCGCGACAATCTGCCCCGCCTCATCCTCTTTGGCTTCATGCACATTGTAGGACCAGCGGCAGGCGTTGGTGCAGGTTCCCTGATTGGGATCGCGCTTGTTGATATAACCAGACAGCAGGCAACGCCCGGAGTAGGCCATACACAAGGCACCATGAACAAAGACTTCCAGCTCCATCTTCGGACACTTCTCACGGATCTCGGCAATCTCTTCGATTGAGAGCTCACGGGACAGGATCACCCGCTCAACACCCTGGGTCTCCCAGAACTTAACCGTCGCCCAGTTGACCGCATTGGCCTGCACCGACAGGTGGATTGGCATATTCGGGAAGTTTTCCCGCACCAGCATGATGAGACCAGGATCGGACATGATCAGTGCATCCGGCCCCATCTCGACCACAGGCTTAAGATCGCGAATGAAGGTCTTAAGCTTGGCGTTGTGGGCTGGATATTCACCACCACATAGAACTTTTTACCCAGAGCATGAGCTTCATCAATCCCAAGCTTCAGGTTCTCGTGGTTAAATTCGTTGTTGCGCACCCGCAGGCTATAACGTGGCTGGCCCGCATAAACGGCATCGGCACCATAGGCAAAGGCATAGCGCATATTCTTCAGCGTTCCCGCCGGAGAGAGTAATTCTGGTTTGAGCATAGTGTGTTTCTTTTCTGATGACAGGTCAGGCGATACCACCTGATGGTATCGAAGGCGCGATTCTACTGGCTTATGCACCACCATGCAATCGCTGGCTGTATATAATACAAGCAGCGACAGGGTTCCCGTGCACACCCGGGACAAAGCCATGTCGCCAAAAGTGCCGATACAAGAGTTTTGCGCATCCCCCTGACACTGATACTATGGCTGCTCTCATTGAATGGTTTGACGCAAGCCCCTAAGGAAACTGCATCCATGAAGAAAAAAGTTCTCACACTGGCGATGATCGCTCTGGGCGCCTCGGCTCTGAGTGCCTGCTCTCCGGCAAAAGACAGCAACACCGCGACTGCAACCCGTAGCGACGAGCAGATCGGCCAGATCGCGGCACAATACATCATCGATCATCCGGAAGTGCTGATCAAAGCGAGCCAGAAACTGCAGCAGCAGGAGATGGAAAAGCAAACCGCTCAGCTCAAGCAGACCGTCCTGGATAACAGCCAGAAGATCATCAATGACCCACTCACCCCTGTGGTCGGCCCTAAAGATGCCAAGGTAACCGTGGTTGAGTTTTTTGATTATCAGTGTGCCGTGTGCCACCAGGCTTACTCAGTGGTTGAGCAGTTGATGAAGAACAACCCTGGCGTGCGCTTTGTCTTCAAGGAGTTCCCAATTTTTGCCCAGCGCTGGCAGGCATCGGGCTATGCCGCTGAGATGGGTATGTATGCCTACCAGCAGGGTGGATCCAAGCTATACATCCAATACCATGATGCCGTGTTTGCAAGCGGTAAGGATGAAGGTGCCCTGACGGTGAAGGATATCAATAGCATCGCCACCAAGCTTAAGATCGATATCACCAAGGCAGAGAAGGAGATCAAAGATGGCTCCCTCAATGGCCGGGTAATGAGTAACCTCAAGTTTGGTCTGCAGACACTGCAACTGCGTGGAACCCCAGCCTTTATCGTGATGCCAACCAAGGGTGCAAATCTTGAGAGCACCACGGTTTATCCGGGCTACGCACCACTGCCTCAGCTGCAGCAAGCGATCGACAAGGCAACCAAAGCCTGATCCAGCTATCAGGATGGTGACTTCGTTCACCATCCTGGTTCCCGCCTAAAAAACCACCACTTCATCAGAATCTTCTGACTCTTTGCGCAAATCGCTAGTTTTCAACGATATTTTTTTTTACCCTAACAGCCGTTATTCTCAGGGCGGGGTGTAACTCCCCACCGGTGGTAACCCGATGAACCGGGGAGCCCACGAGCAACCTGCCTGTGCCGATTCTTCATCCCTTGAAGAAAATCTTTCTATCTGCACGGGCCCAGGCTGCAGATCTGGTGAGAAACCAGAGCCGACGGTAATAGTCCGGATGAAAGAGGGTAAGACAGTCGTTCAGCCAGCTCGCAGCTCCGTTGCGTCCATGCTGCCTTCCTATGCCCTGATTCTGGTAAATCATGATCTGTCTAAAGGAGTTATTACCATGAATCAGTTTGAAATCGATGCCTTCGGCACCCCGCTCGAGCGGGTAGAGCGTGCTCTTGCAGCCCTTCGAGAGGGGCGCGGCGTGGTCGTCGCCGATGATGAAGACAGGGAGAATGAGGGGGATCTCATCTACCCTGCCGAGACCCTGACCCCGGCGCAGATGGCGCTGATGATCCGCGAGTGCTCCGGAATCGTCTGCCTGTGCATGACCGAAGAAAGACTCAATCAACTTAAGCTTCCGATGATGGTGGAGCACAATACCAGCGCCAACCAAACCGGATTTACCGTGACCATAGAAGCGGCCCGGGGGTCACCACCGGGGTTTCAGCCTCCGATCGTGTAACCACAATAAAAGCCGCCATTGCCAAAGATGCGAAGCCTGGCGATCTGTGTCGTCCCGGCCATGTGTTCCCTCTCAAGGCTCGCAATGGTGGTGTCCTGGAGCGCCGGGGTCACACGGAAGCGACCTGTGATCTGATGCGCCTTGCTGGCTACCAGCCAAGCGGTGTCTTGTGTGAGCTTACCAATGAAGATGGCAGCATGGCGCGACTCCCGGAGCTGCTGGCCTTTGCCAAAAAGCATAAAATGCCATTTTTGACCGTCGAAGATCTGGTTCTGTATCGCCAGACCCAGGCCGACAAGGTGCAAGAGCCAGAGGCGGTCGCCTAATCTATTTGAAAGAGGAAGCAGATGATGCTCGATGTATCTGAGCTAAGACGTGAATATACCCAGGGCGGACTACGTCGCAAGGATCTGCCCGAACAGCCCCTAGAGCTCTTTGAGCTGTGGCTACGCCAGGCTTGTGAGGCAAAACTCACCGATCCGACCGCCATGTGTGTCGCCACCGCCGATGCCAGTGGCCAGCCGAGCCAGCGAATCGTGCTGCTCAAACACTATGATGAAAAAGGCTTTGTGTTCTATACCAATCTGGGGAGCCGCAAGGCCCAGCAGCTGGCTGAAAATGACAAGATCAGCCTGCTGTTTCCCTGGCATCCGCTGGACAGGCAGGTTCACATCATGGGACGTGCCGAGAAGCTCGGGAAACTTGAGGTGCTCAAATACTTTAATTCCCGCCCCAAAGACAGCCAGATCGCGGCCTGGGTCTCCCAGCAATCAAGCCGGATCTCGGCCCGTGGTCTGCTGGAGGCTAAGTTTCTGGAGTTCAAACAAAAGTTCTCCAAGGGTGAGGTTCCCCTGCCCTCCTTCTGGGGTGGCTATCGGGTCGTGGTTGAGAGCATCGAGTTCTGGCAAGGAGGTGCCCAACGTCTACACGATCGCTTTGTCTACAACCAGGCCGATGAGGTGAGCTGGGAGATCGAGCGCCTCGCCCCATAAGGTGTTTTGACCTGCGGTCCGCTAATTTGTGCCTGTGGCACATTTGCCGCTGCCGAGCGGCGGCGGGTCAGGGGGACTGCTCACCCAGTCCCCCTGACAACCCCGAGGGTGCCCCCGATTTGCATCATTCCTCAGAATAACAGGTTCTTAGAGGTACGCAGATACGAGCATCCCTGCTCAGTTCTGCTTTCAGGATATCCATATCCTTCAACCTCAATCCCCTGCGCTATTCTTCGGTGCAAATCAAAGGGGGAGAAAACCTGTGAGTTACTACCGTGATGAAACCTACGGCTTAACCCTATTCTGGTTTCAGCTCTGAAAAGAAACTTCAAAAGACTCTCTGGAAAAGTACCTTTGTTACTGAATCGAAGAGAGGAAGTTCCCCCCGTGAGCGAGCGCCGAGGCGAGCTATAGATTTGTGGCTTGTGCTTTTCGAGGCAGGATGCCGAGCTGCGTAGCTCTGCGGAGGGACTCGCAGCGCGAAGCGAACTTTTGGTTACGTTTCTTGACAGAAAAGTGACTCGCCAGTCGGGCGAGACCGACAGTTGCCACGCAGTGGCAAACAGTCATCCTCAGGACATAAAAAAGCCTCACTATTGAAACAATAGCGAGGCTGGAGATGAGCTCTCTGCAAGGCAGCATAGCTCATCCACCGCAAGCTAAAACCAGCCGAGTTTTAGCCTTGGGCTGCCACCGCATCCAGGGCGCGATAACGCTTGATCATCTGCAGGCTAAAGCCCACCAGCAGCACCATCATCAACATGGATGCCCCGAGAGTCATTTGTCCCTTCATCGGCAGCAGTGACACGATGAGAGTCACTGCACCCGCCCCCAGGTTAGACATGCCACCCAGGATTGCCCCAGCGGTTCCCGCCTGCTGAGGGAAAGGCTCCACCGCCCCCGTGGTTGCGGTTGGAAACAGAGCGCCCGCTCCCACAAAATAGAGGGTGGCACCGCCAATGATGGTTTCCACGTTCACCAATCCCATCAAGCCTGGGATCAGGGTGACCAGGGCCCCGGCGGCCAGAAAACCGATGCCAAGATTCAGAAGGTTCTGGTGCGACACCCGGTTTGCCAACTTACCCACCAGCCAGGAACCAAACAGGGAGCCTGGCAGAGGCACGATAAACAGCAGGCTCACGGTCTCACTGCTGAGCTTAAGCACATGTCCAAGCAGCACCCCTGCAGCAGATTCAAACAAAACCACCCCTGCAGTCACGGCCACCAGGCACAGCAGGTAGCCCTGAAAACGAACATTACCCAATACATAACGATAGCTGGCGATCATGCACTGGTTGCCCCGAGCCTCCTTGGGCAGGGTCTCTTCATACTTAAATCCCATCACCAACAGGGTGATCGCACTGAAGATAAACAGGAACCAATAGCTGGCGGTCCAGTTCATATGCACAGTCAACCAGCCCCCCAAGATCGGCGCCAGTAGTGGTGAGACAATCAGACCCATGCTGACCAGGCTGTTGGCTTTTTGCAGCTCAGCACCGGTAAAGCGATCGCGCATCGCGGTACGGCACATCACGCCCCCGCAGCCGATCCCCATCCCCTGGATGAAGCTACCAATCAACAGAACGCTCAGAGAGCCAGCCGCCACGGTTATTCCACTACCCAACAGGTAGATGCTGACACCAGCCAGGATCACCGGGCGACGACCGATGCGATCGGATAGTGGCCCATAGATAAACTGCGAAAAACCGTAAGTAATGAGATAGACCGCCATTACCGACTGTAAACGCCCCGGCTGAACCATGAGGTCCCGGGCCATCTCACTGATGGAAGGAACATACATGGTCTGCGTCATCTGCCCAACGGCAACCAGCATTACAATCAGAGTAAACAGTGAATAAAAACCTTTGCTGCGCATAACACTGATCCTCCTCAAATCTTGTAAAACACAGACAAAAATGCCCCTCCTTGCGATCGAAAAAAGATGCAAAGAGCGCGAGTTTAGGGTGCAGAGATCAATAAGATCACTGCAAAATTAAATAAAACAGTTCAGGCTCTTTAACTCATCAGAAGATGTTGGATAACACCAAAAGAGCCGGGCCGGACGGCCGTTGGCTCCCCGAGCCGGGGAGCTGCGTGCATAATAGTGAAGCAGATCACATCTGGCAATCAAAAAATAGACGAAAACTTATAATTTATCGCATTAGTTTTAGTAATCTAACTAAATGACTGATCCAAATAGTAGATCACTTAGACAGCCGCTGCGGTATGTTCAGGCAGACCCATTGTGTCAGGGATGACGCAACAGAGCCTCCATGGCTGGGCTCATGGCGGCTCTACGTGCACATTTCGGCAGGTGTAGCGATATTAGGATCAACTAGTTAGAAGTGGTAGCTATACCCAAGCTCCCAGCTATCAAACCCGTCGTTGGGATCCTTCAATCCCCCATTCGAGGTGTGGGTCAAACGGGCAGAGATATCGTGGTGTCGCACCCGCAATCCGATGCCAAAACGAGATTCAAATTGGTAATGGGAGCCCAGATTTTTACTTCCAATCGAATCCCCGGAAAGATAGACAGGGCCAAACCCTGCCTCAACATAGGGGTGCCAATAACCCTGGGTGAAAAAACGATACTCAGCAACGGGGGCATACCCCACAGACCAGAGGTTATTTGCATCACTATTCCAGTACCCCACCCACAGCTGCTGCTTGGCATAAAGTGCCCCCACATCACTACGCAGCCAGCTCTTAGAAAAGTGCTTTTGCACCGCAAGCTTGAGTACATCGGTCGAACCACTGCCATGCCCGGCAGACAGGACCAGGGCCGAACTTCCCCAGGCTGACCATGAAGCGACGATACATCCGAATAATGCGACTATCCATTGTCTTTTGCCCATAACATCATCCTTACAACTTTTCCTCACTCTACCCTCGATGATTTAGCACCAGTAGCCCAGGCTACTCATGCTCCACCAGGTAAAGATCCTTGCTCAAATGAACATCCATTAAATTATTCCGATATCCCCCGACATAGGGTTTCACCAACCGAACCACCACATAGTGATATACCGGAGCAATCGGGGCTTCCTTAGCTAGTAAACTCTCTGCCATCGCGTAAAAGCGAGCCCTTACCCGCCCCCCAAACTGTCCTGCGCTTTTTTGCAATAAACTGTCATAAGTCTTGGAACACCAGCGAGGGATATTTTCGCTTCCTCCGCAGATAAACAGAGACAGCATGGATGAAGGCGCATAATAGTCGGCAACCCAGCCCAGCCGGGCCACATCATAATCTCCCTGCTTGACCAGCTTTCGATAATCACGCCAGGGTTCCTCCTTGAGAGTCACCTCGACGCCCAGTACTTCACGCCAGCGCTTGGCGATCGCCTGCGACATCTTGCGATGACTCTCGGCAAAGTTATAAAGAAGCTCAAACTTCAGGGGCTTTTCAGCATTAAACCCGGCCTGCTGATAGAGTTCCTTAGCCAGCTTGTCCCGCTCGGCCTGGGTCATCTTTTCCCATTTCAGAGTTGGATAGATAAATCCCGGCATCCTGGGAGGAGTAAAGCTATAGGCAGGCTTTTGTCCCTCTGCAAGTACCGTCTGAGTGATGTAATCCCGATCAATGCTATAAGAGAGTGCCCGGCGAACCCGAAGATCATCAAAGGGTTTGCGCTTTAGGTTAAAGCCGATATAGGTGATCCCCAGCATGTCGTCGACCTTGAGTTCATCCGGGTAAAGTCGCTTGAGCTCCTGGTAGCGATCCAAAGGAACACTAGCCGTATAGTCACTCTTTCCCTCCAGGTAGCCCTTCAACTGCTTGTCGGGGGAGGTCTGAGTCAGATATACCACCTTGTCGATTACCGTCTGTCGATTATTCCAGTAGTGGGGATTACGCTTGAGCTCGAGCCGTTTACCGCGCTGCCACCAGCTAAGCCGATAGGCGCCGTTCGATAGCATGCGATCGGGCTGGGTCCACTTATCCCCGAACTTCTCGACCAAAGCTTTGGGGACGGGAAACATCGCCGGGTGCGAGGTCATCCCTACGAAATAGGGCACAGAGCGATCCAGACTCACCTCCAGCTCATAAGGAGACAGAGCCTTCACCCCCAGGGCTTCTGGCTTTTTCTGACCATGGGTGATGGCAAAAGCATTTTTAATGTGAGCAAACTCAAAATAAAAAGCGTAGCTTGACTCATTTTTGGGATCCACGACCCTGCGCCAGGCATACACAAAATCCTCAGCAACCACAGGCGTTCCATCCGACCAACGAGCATCCTGGCGCAATACAAACCGGTAAACCCTGTTTTGCTCAACACTCCAACTCTTGGCCACCCCGGGGATCACCTTGCCTTCGGGGCTATAAGTCACCAGCCCCTCAAACAGATCCCAGCTGGTATAAACCTCAGCCTTGGAGCCGATCTTTTGTGGATCTAAATTATCAAGCTTATCCCCCACATCACGAACCAGCTGCTGTTGCTGCGCAAGCTTGACCCCGGGAGGAGCATCGGCGAAAAGCGGCAGGGCCGCAAAGAGCGACAGAATAGCGCCCCATAAGAAAGCAGTAGCTAGCTTTAACATCCTTCCCCTCACCCTCCTCACAATGCCCGACTCAGGTGGAATACTGGTTACCTAAAAAGTGTAGCTGCTCCTGCCAGGCTCTGTTGATGTTCCGGGGTTACTCTATGCTTAGTGTTATTTTTGCTACTGAAGAGAGGCACATCCCGGGAGCGTTCTACAAACCACATAAGGTGAGAATGTTGGATGGTCAATCATGAAACCCTGAAGAATAGAGTCCATAAATGGCCAGTAGAGGAGTCCAACCACAAAGGTGACCAGGGACAGAAAGATCGCTTGCAAAATCCTGACAGACTCGTATCATCTCGCCGCTTGTTTGCTGCAATATCGGACTGCGTCATGGCCCGGTTTCGCATCCCCCCAATCACATCAGAAAGAGCTTAAGGTGGCTCAGGGACTCTCTGATGAACCTCCCATAGGAGCCCATCATGGAAAGTACCGCGACAATTTCCCCATCAGTCACATCGGATAGCCCCAGCCCCCGCAGGTCCTGGCGATGGCCCCTGGCAGCCACTGTGATGATCATGATTGCCACCTCCCTCACCCAGGCAAGCCCCCTGGTATGGGTCAGTAGTATCACGGGGATCATCTTTGTCACCAGCCTGGCCCAGGACTATAAGCACGCCAACCTGTTTGGCGCCATCTTCTCGGTGACCCTGGCCATCCTCTCGTTTGAGGCGAACTTTTTTGGCAATGCCCTGATGAACATCCTGTTTTCGGTGCCAGTGTCTCTTTACGCCTGGTATCGCAGCAGCCGCCCCAGTCCAGGCCGCTATACCCTCACCCTTCCTCAGGCGATCGGCTGGGGAGCTCTATCGGTGATCCTACTGCTATGCTCTATCTGGTTTTCGGTTCACAGCGGCTCCTTCATGCCCATCTATGATGGCATCAGTACCATGCTACCGATCATCGCCCTGGTGATGATGGCTTTTCGTCTCAAGGAGCAGTGGTGGATCTGGCTGCTGTTTAATGCCTTGGAGCTGGTGATGTGGTTTAAGGCATCCGGGATCCAACAAGGACTATGGGCGGTGTTTGCGATGAAGGTGATCTTTCTGGTGAACTCGGTAATCGGCTTGATTCACTGGTATCGAAGCGCTCAGCAAAGCTAGAACTCTTTCGGATTAATCAGAGTCATCATCTTCAGCTCTACTAAAAGAATTTCAGGCTTTGCAAAGCAAACCTTCTGCAGCAAGGGTGTAGCTGCATAGCAGCGAAACGAGAAGCAGGGTGAAGTTGTGAAGCAACTGAACGAGAGGCAGGGACGCCGAACTGGGAAGGATTATCATGGATGATAATCGGCATTGCGAGTCAACGTGTAAAGCCTGAGATTGATCACAGCGTTGCCTTCATTTATGGAGACAACGGTCTAATAATCCCCCCATCGTACACTGTGGCGGGGAAGGCTCTCACTCTACACTGCTTTAAGCTTCCCTGATGGAGGATTTTTTCTTTTTCAACACCCGGTTGGCCAGACGGCAACTGCAGATCAGGCGCTGCTGCTCATCCAAAATATCGATCTGCCAGACTTGTGAGCTCTGCCCCAGGTGTAGTGGCCTGGCTCTTCCGGTCACCACTCCCCGTCGCTTGGCTCGGATATGACTGGCGTTGATCTCGGTTCCGACACAGTAGCTATCCGCCTCGACACACATGTTGCCAGCCACCGACCCCAGGGTCTCTGCCAGCACCACCGAGGCTCCACCATGCAGCATTCCCAGGGGCTGGTGAGTTCTTGAGTCCACCGGCATGCTCGCCTCCAGTGACTCCTCCCCCTTCAGCTGATACTTGATTCCTAAGTGTTCGATCATGGTGTGATCCGACATCTGATTGAGGCTCTCGAGGGTAAAGTCTTTCTTCCAGATACTCATGGGTACAACTCCAATAAGGCTTGTAGTGGATGTTTGAGCCTTAAGGTATCAAAACGTTTAACCTGAGAGCGACAGGAATATCCGGTTGCCAGGCACAATTTCGGATCCAATTCAGAAAGCTTAGGCTGCCAGCTTTGCTGATAAATCGTCTCGGAGTAGCCTTTCTGGGCCTGCTGATGCCCGTAGAGACCGGCCATCCCACAGCAGGAGACTGATTGTGGCAAAAGGTTTGCGCCCGTCAACTTAAAGAGCTTTTGCCACTGGGTTTCACTTTCGGGGCACAGGCTACGCTCGGTGCAGTGGGAGAAGAGATAGTAGATTTGGCTAGTGACCTGCTTTGGCAGCTTCTCACTGTTTTTGATGAGCCACTCCTGGGCCATCAACACCTCAAAAGCACCCCGCGCATCTCCCAGCGCCTTTTGATACTCATCACGAAAACAGAGCACCAGCGCCGGATCAACTCCCAGCATCGGGATCCCGAGACGATGCAGCCGATTTAGCATCTCGGCGCAGCGCAGCGCCGTCTGTTTAAAGGGCCCCAGCATCCCCCGGATATGCAAAGCCTTACCATTGCCGATAAAAGGCAGCAGCAGGGGGGTCTTGCCAAGCCTTTCGATCAGAGCCAACAGATCGCGCACCACGGGTGCCTCATAGCTTGAGGTAAAAGGATCCTGCACCACCACCACCAGTGACTTTCGCTCCGCCTCATCGAGCTGCTCTAACTGATTAATATCCGCAATCCCAAAGCCCTGTTGATGGGCCAGCACTGGGAGTGGCGGTGAGCTGAGCTCCGGTAGGTCCACCATCCCCGACAACCGGCGCACCATCGATTGCATCCAGGGCTGCCCCTGTAACCAGTTGCTCATATCCGGCGCCCGACACAGCCACAGATTGATGCTCTCTAAGAAGCGCACTCCCAGATCGCCAAGAGGCCTTGGGTAGCGACTGTAGTAGAGATTCAAAAAGCGTGAGCGAAGCTCGGCAATATCCACCCCCACCGGACACTGACCGGCGCAGGCCTTACAGGCAAGACAGCCCTGCATCGCCTCTAAAATCTCGTGAGAGAAATCATAATCACCACGCCGCTTTCCCCAGGCGGCTTTGAGCCGACCAAACAGGGCTCCCAAGTGGAGGCCGGAACGAGTCTCCAGCCACTGCTCATTGATTAGGGGCTGGTAGCCCTGCTCCGAGAGGGTTCGTAGCCACTCACGCATCAGGGCAGCGCGCCCCTTGGGGGAGTGACGCCTGTCACCCCGGGCCCGCATCGAGGGGCACATCAGGGCTCCCGGTTCAAAATTAAAACATAGGCCATTGCCGTTACAGTCCAGCGCCTCAGAAAAACTCTCCCGCACAGCCAGCGGGATCTGCCGGTCAAACTCGGCGCGCATCACACCATCCACCGCCACCAGCTCAGCCTCACTATCCAGCGGGGTACAGATCTTCCCTGGATTGAGACGATTTAGCGGATCAAACAGGGATTTTATCCGGCGCAGCTCCCGATAGAGGGTCTCACCAAAATAGTGAATACCATATTCACTGCGATAGCCCCGGCCATGCTCTCCCCACAACACCCCCCGATATTTTCGGGTCAGAGCCATCACCTGATCCGAGATGGTGCGGAGTACCTGCTGCTGGGAGGGATCACACAAATCAAGGGCCGGGCGTACATGGAGTACCCCTGCATCCACATGACCAAACATCCCGTAATCCAGCCCGTGACTATCCAGCAGTTTTCGAAACTCCAGAATAAAGTCACAGAGCTTCTCGGGAGGGACCGCGGTATCCTCCACAAAGGGCACCGGCTTAGCGGCACCTGCGTGTTTGCCCAGTAAACCTACCGCCTTTTTGCGCATCCCGTAGATGGCGCTAATCGCCTCGGCTAAGTCACAGCGCTGGTAACCCAGCACACCGGCTTGTTGGGATGTCTCAGCCTGATCGAGAAGGGTGATGAGCCCGTCCAGACGCCGCTGTTGCTCCTTAAGATCTGAGCCTGCGAACTCCACCATGTTGAGGCCGGCAAACGCCAGATCATTCTCAACGCCAAGGTAATCCGCAACCTTAGCCCATCCGGAATCCTTGCGGGCCAGCTCCAGAACCAGTGAGTCCATGGTCTCGACCGACAGGGCCTGACATTCCAACAGGGCTGGCGCATGGCGCAGCGCCGACTCAAAGTCCCGGTAACGAATACACAGCAGGGTCCTGTATTTTGGAACCGCAGTCAGATTGAGCTTAGCCTCGGCGACCATGGCCAGGGTTCCCTCGGCGCCACAAATAAGACGCGAGATATCCAGGGTACCACTCTCGGCCCGGTAGAGGTGCCTGAGATCATAGCCGGTCAAAAAACGATTGAGCTTAGGAAAGTGCTCGGCGATCAGCTCCTGGTGACTGCTTACTATCCGTGTGAGTTCGGAGCAAAGCTCTGCAAGCCTGCCCGGCTGCCCCTCAAGGACAGACAAAGCTTCCCTGTCCATTAGGCTGGTTTCAAGGAGGCTGCCATCGGCCAGGACGCAGCCAAGCTCCAACACGTGATCACTGGTCTTGCCATAGACCAGGGAGCCCTGGCCGGAAGCGTCGGTGCTGATCATCCCCCCAATGGTGGCCCGGTTGCTAGTTGAAAGCTCGGGAGAGAAAAACAGTCCATGGGGTTTAAGCTCGACATTGAGCCTGTCTTTGACGATCCCCGCCTCGACCCGCACCCATCCCTCTTCGGTATTAATCTCAAGGATCCGATTCATATGCCGGGAGAGATCAACAATCACCCCCGGGCTCAGAGATTGCCCATTGGTGCCGGTACCTCCCCCCCGGGCACTGAAGGTGATCGACCGGTAGGTCGCCCGGCTCGCAAGAGTCATCAGCAAAGCCAGATCCTTACGATCGACCGGGTAGAGCACGCCCTGACACAGGCATTGATAGACACTGTTGTCGGTTGACATCACCAACCTTGACCCATAGCTGGTCTCTATATCCCCGCGAAACTGCTCTCGCTCCAGGAGGTTGAAAAAATCCTGATACAGAGGGTCGATGGCCGGGGGGTATCCAATCTGGGAAGGGGTTTCATTGAGCTCTCCATGTCAATGGTGATGAGTGGTGGCTAATGAGATCATCCGCTGAAGTGGATGAGCAACGCAGTGTGGGTCACCAGGGAGTGACTAAGACAGGTTCACAAGGGCGGATATAAAAAAGGCCGACACAGGTGCCGGCCTAATCGTCCCTACAGGGTGATCACATCAAACTTCACTTCAGGATCAACATCGGCATCATAATCGACGCCTTCACAACCAAAACCAAACAACTTGAGGAATAGATCCTTATACAGCTGGTAGTCGGTCATCTCCATCAGGTTTTCTGTGGTGATCTGTGGCCACATCTCGCGGCAGGCATTTTGAACCTCGTCACGCAGCTCCCAGTCATCCATCCGGATGCGTCCGGCCTCATCGGTCGGAACCTCATTCTGGTACAGGCGGGTGTGCAGCATCCGGCTGATCTGCTCGATACAGCCCTCATGAACCCCCTGCTCACGCATGATCTTAAATGCCATCGACAGGTATAGTGGCATCACAGGAATCGCCGCGGAGGCCTGAGTCACCACAGACTTAAGCACGGCAACATAGGCTTCACCACCCAGCGGCTTAAGGCGCTCGCCCAGCTCACGGCTGGCCCGATCCAGATCCTCTTTCGCCTTACCCAGGGCGCCATGCCAATAGATAGGCCAGGTGATATCGGTACCGATATAGCTGTAGGCTACCGTCTTGGCACCTTCGGCCAGTACACCAGCATCCGCCAGGGCATTGATCCACAGCTCCCAGTCCTGACCACCCATCACGGTCACAGTATCAGCAACCTCCTGCTCGGTCGCAGGCTCAACCTCGGCATCAATGATCACATCTTTATTGGTATCGATCGCCGTCGAACGATACACCTCACCGATCGGCTTGAGCGCGGAGCGGATCACCTCACCTGTGTCTGGCATCTTACGAACCGGAGAAGCCAGTGAGTAAACAACCAGGTCGATCTGTCCCAGATCTTCCTTGATGAGCTCAATCACCTTGTCACGGCACTCATGAGAGAAAGCATCCGCATTGATGCTCTTGGCATACAGACCCTCTTCATGGGCCGCCTTATCGAAAGCCGCCGCATTGTACCAGCCGGCAGAACCCGGCTTTTTAGCGGTCGCAGGCTTTTCAAAAAAGACACCTATGGTGGACGCGCCGCCACCAAATGCAGCCGAGATCCGTGATGCCAGTCCATAGCCGGTGGATGATCCCACCACCAGTACCCGCTTGGGGGCATCGGCAATCGGTCCCTGTTTCTTCACAAAATCGATCTGCTCGCAAACATTGGCCTCACATCCGCTTGGATGGGTAGAGGTACAAATAAAGCCGCGAACTCTAGGTTTAATAATCATGCTAATGTCAGCCCATCTAGCCAAATACAAACAGCTATATAAGATACCTGATTCCTGAGGATTTGTAAGATGAAATCTATTCCCGATGAGCTCTGTGCCCTATAATCGGGGATTTGATCCGGCAAACACTCTCTATGTATCAGCTCAGGCCCTACCAGCAACAAGCGGTCGATGCCGCCGTCGCTCACTTCAAAAAAAGCCGTAAACCCGCGGTTGTCGTGCTGCCTACCGGGGCCGGTAAGAGCCTGGTAATCGCCGAGCTTGGCAGAAAAGCCCGGGGACGGGTGCTGGTGCTGGCTCATGTCAAAGAGCTGGTCGAGCAAAATCATCAAAAATTTGAAAGCTACCGGCTTAAGGCCGGGATCTTCTCGGCGGGCCTGGCCCGCAAGGAGAGTGAGCACAAGATAACCTTCGGCAGCATCCAGTCGGTAGCCTGTAATCTTGATGCCTTCAATGAGCCCATCTCCCTGCTGATCATCGATGAGTGCCACCGCATCTCTCTGAATGAAGAAAGCAGCTACCCCTTGGTGATCAATCACTTCAAAAAACTCAATCCACAGCTATGTGTTCTCGGACTGACCGCAACTCCTTTTCGCCTGGGGATGGGCTGGATCTATAACTACCACTATCACGGCATGGTGCGCACTCTCGCCCCACGCCCCTTCTACCGATGTATCTACGAGCTGCCGCTGCGTTATATGCTTCAGCATGGTTACCTGACCCCTCCCATGCTGGATGATACACCGCTTATTCACTACCAGTTTTCGGAGTTAAGTTGCGCCGAGGGCTTTTTTAAAGAAAAAGAGCTCAACCAATGCCTGCAAACCCAGAAACGAATCACACCGCTGATCATGGAGCAGCTCCTGGAGAAAGCCAGCGATCGCCGGGCTGTGATGATCTTTGCCGCCACGGTCAAACATGCCCGGGAGATCCTCGGTTTTTTGCCTGCCAACCAGTCGGCGCTGATCCTGGGAGAGACAGCAGAACATGAACGCGATCAGCTGATCCAGCGCTTTAAGCAGCAGCAACTGAAATTTCTGGTCAATGTTGCGGTACTGACCACAGGCTTTGATGCACCTCACGTGGATCTGATCGCCATCCTGCGCCCCACCGAGTCGATCAGCCTCTACCATCAGATCATCGGCCGGGGACTAAGGCTCAGTGAGGGGAAAAAAGATTGTTTGATCGTAGATTATGCGGGTAATCGCTACGATCTTCACCAACCCGAGGTAGGCGAGCTGCGACCGCCGGGCAATACCGAACCTGTTCAGGTGCTATGTCCTGCCTGTGGATTTGCCAACACCTTCTGGGGACGATTAACCGAAGATGGCACCATTATTGAGCATTTTGGCCGCAAGTGTCAGGGATTTCTCGATGATGATGAGGGCGAAATAGAGCTATGTGATTATCGGTTTCGTTTTAAGGAGTGCCGGGAGTGCGGCGCCGAAAACGATATTGCAGCAAGACAGTGCCACCAGTGCCAGGCCACCCTGGTCGATGCGGACAAGCAGCTTAAAGAGGCGCTCAAGAGCCAGGATACTCTGGTGATCCGCTGCTGTGGCATGAGTTTTAGCGCGGAGCAGGAGAAGCTCACCATCCACTATCATGATGAGGATGGTGCTGAGCTGAGCGAATCCTTCCGCCTTGATAGCCCCCAGGACCGCAGAGAGTTTCAACAAGGCTTTTTACGCTTTCACTGGCGCTCTCCTGGAAATGAACCTGAATTCCATAGCTGTAGTCAGATCATGGCGCTGCAATCTATGTTCAGAGCTCCGGATTTTGTAATCGCCAGGATGCAGAAAAAACGACGAATTATCTGTGATAAATTATTTGATTATCAGGGCCGTTATCGACGCGCCTACGAGCTAAGCTAATGAAGAGGTGCGTCCTATGAACCGTTTTTTGCTACTGTTGTTATGCCTGCCGGTGTGGGGAGCCCTGGCGACTCCGGTTCCCGGTTATCGACTCTCACTGATCGTTCAGGGGATTCATTCGGCCAAACCCGAGTTCTCCGTCAACCACGACGAAAGAATGCAGCCCGCCAGTCTGCAAAAACTCCTCACCGCAACCGCCGCAGCCATTGAGTTAACCCCCGACTTTCGCTATCAAACCACCCTCACCGCAGATCCTTCCCGAATTAAAGGAGATACCCTTGAGGGCGATCTCTACCTTAATTTTACCGGGGATCCCGAGCTCAGCCGGGCACAACTCAGGGAACTATGGCAACAGCTCAAAGACAAGGGCATCCGCAAGATCACCGGCAACCTCTACCTGATGGATGGGATCTTCAGTGGTTACCCCAGAGGCCGAGGCTGGGCCTGGGATGATCTTGGAGTCTGCTTTACCGCACCCAGCAGTGCCATCATCATTGATCATAACTGTGTCCAGGGAGCCCTCTATCCAACAAAGCTTAATGAAAAAGCCAGGTTACACATTCCTGATTTTCAACCCATTCATGTGCAGAGTGAAGTAATGACTCTGTCAGCCGAACAGGCAAAGCAACAGTTCTGCTCACTGGATCTCAAACGCCTGGATAAAAATCGTTACTGGCTCAGCGGCTGCATGCCTTTGCAGGAAAAACCCTTACCCCTTAATTTTGCAGTCAGCAACCCAAGTCTTTTCGGCAAAGATGTGGTGATCGGGCAGCTGAAGAAGGCCGGGATAACTCTTAAGGGGAAAGCCATTATCGCCCACCAGCTCAAAGGTCCGGGTACAACCCTGGCATGGGTTCAGTCTCCTCCCCTCAAAGAGATGGTCACCACCATGCTCAAGGAGTCCGATAACCTGATCGCCGATGCCCTGCTCAAAACTCTGGGACACCATTACTTCAAACAGGCAGGTAATTATCGAAATGGGGTTGCGGCAATGAAAGTCATTTTACAGAAAAAAGCGGGCCTCACTCTGACCCATACCCCACTCGAAGATGGCTCTGGACTCTCCAGTCGTAACCTCATCTCGGCTCAGCAGCTGATAACCTTACTGCGTTATATCGCCATAGATATGCCCTGGCTCAAAGCGGCGCTGCCGGTCGCCGGTATGGATGGGACTCTCAAATACCGCTCCGGCTTTACCCAGGCCCCGCTCAAGGGCGATGTCCATGCCAAAACCGGCACCATGGCTCATGTCTCGAACCTGGCAGGCTTTATTAAAACCGAATCCGGTAAGGAGAAAGCCTTTGTGCTCATGGTCTCCGGCCTAACCGGCCCCACGGATGAAAGTTCAGCGGCGATTCGCCACTATGCGCGCAGCATCTCCCAATATGAAGCCAGCATTCTTGAGATGATCTATTACGGAGATCCAATCGATATTTACGATTAAAACATTTGAGGATTTCGACTTTACCCAATAATCTGAAAGGTTATACTGCCCAAAAACCTGGATGGGAGATCCCTATGTTTGTAGTTATTTTTGGCCGCCCCGGCTGCCCTTACTGTGTGCGCGCCAAGCAGATCGCCGAGCAGCTGACCGAAGAGCGTGATGACTTTAAATTCCGCTATATCGATATTCACGCTGAAGGGATCAGCCAGGCCGATCTGGAGAAGACTATAGGTAAGCCGGTGAGCACTGTGCCTCAGATCTTCATCGACGAGCAGCATATCGGTGGTTGCAGCGAGTTTGAAACCTACGCCAAAGAGCACCTGGGACTCTACGAGTAACTCCCAGCTCTCCTTTGAATTAAAAAAGCGCCTTACCTGGCGCTTTTTTATTATCTCCTCTAACCTATCGCACCAATGCGATGAAAGCGAATGCCGGTCGGTATCCAGTGAGGCAACCAGGAATCTGCCGAATGATCAAAGGTAAAGCTCATCCAGATAAAGCTTGCCTTACCGATTAGGTTCTCTTCGGGAACGAAGCCCCAATAGCGGCTATCGTCGCTGTTATCCCGGTTATCTCCCATCGCAAAATAGTGCCCCTTAGGAACAACCCACTCACCTATGGCTGATCCCGGCTGCTGATAATATCTCTGGTATTGCTCCGGTAACATGGGGTTACGCAGCATCTTGTGACTCACAGTGCCAAGTTGCTCCTTAAACTCATAGAGGGGCATCCCAAGCTCGGTGAATCGGGTCGGCCCAATGTACTGCTTTGCTATCTCATGAAGCGAAGGACAAACCTTGGCACCATGGCAAGCTGGCTTAATATACAGAGTCTTATCACGATAGATAATAGTGTCACCGGGAAGCCCTACGATCCGCTTGATGAGGTCTATTTTCGGATCCTTAGGTGAGACGAACACAGCCACATCCCCCCTCTTGGGCTCACCTGTGCTAAAAAATTTATGATGGAAAATAGGATCGCGCAGCCCGTAGGAGAATTTTTGGACCACAATAAAGTCTCCCGGCAACAAGGTGGGTTGCATCGATTCACTCGGGATCTGAAAAGGCTCAAGGATAAAAGAGCGCAGGATCAGCACAGCCAGAATCACCGGGAAAATGGAACGCGCATTGGCAATCCAACCCGGGGTAACAGGGGCATGGCCTACGACCTCCCCCTCTTTAGCTGAGGTTGAAACACCCTCACAAGCTTTCACCAACCTCCGGCGCTTCCAAATCAATTGATCTGCGACATAGATGATTCCCGTGATCAGGGTAACTAACGTAAGAATAAGTGAAAAAAGATCGGCCATATTGGCGATAGAAAACATACTGTTTACCTTCAGCATCAGAATACAAAAACAATGAACTCAGGATCATCAATCCTAAGCAGGTTTGAACTTCGACAGGAAGTAGCCCCCCGAGTTCCCTGAGCATATTCGTACCATTTCAATAGCGAGCTTTTCATTGTGCTGCGCACGGCTGATTCACAGCTTCGCTACATGAGTGTAGGAATCTCCCGACAGCGAGCAAAGGCCGTTCTCAGGCGGCTACCATCCTTATAGCCCTCCCCAGTTCACAGTCCATTGCTCTGGCTACGTTGCTATGCACTTCCACGGCATTAATACATCCTGTATAGCAGGGATACGCCTTCCCCTGATACATAGGGATATGTGAATGCCGCGTTAAACATGGATGTTGTTAGCGGCGAATAGTCCCCTTGCGCCCTGGATCTCGCTTAACCCTCGGTTCACCTGCTGATTGAAGCATCGCGTAGACAGGCCTTCCATGGTCTGGCTACGCTTTCGCAACTTCCTGTTGCTCAACTCCAATCCACTAAGGCTCACCTCGGCGCTCGCTTACGGGGGATTAAACATCCTCTCTTCGATTTGGCTTCTTGGGTTTTATTATTTCGAGGCAGGATGCCGAGCTACGCAGGTCGATGTCGGGAACATCGTTCCGGAGTGAGCCTTTGGTTACTTTGAGCGATACCAAAGTAACTCGACCGCCGGGCGAATACGGCTCTATGGCGAAGCCATAAATATCCGTCCGAAGGACAAATAGTTAAGGTTCGCTTTGTAGCAACAGCGAACTTTTCATTATCCTTAGCATGGCTGCCCGGCAACCGGTAAAGGCATTCTCAGATTATCGGACGAATCAGGAGGATCAAAAAGGGGGCGAATATTCGCCCCCTTTTCATACTCAGCTGTTAGTCATCTATCTCATCGAGATAGGAGCTAACCTCTTCATTCGCCTTGTGCTGTACCGGCTGGTCCGCTGGAATTGCACCATTGGAAACCTTGATCTGGTGAATGGTAGCCTGCTGGTACTGCATATAGGCTCCCTTAGAGAAAGCGTATGGATCGATGGAGTTATCCAACAGCGGCTCCTGAGGGATCAGATCGGCCCGAACGCTCAGCCCCTTCAATGCCAGACGACCCACCTTCATCGGCAGGGTCATCAGGTTGTAGGGAAAATAGAGATCATCAACAACATTACCGGCCAGGTTACGCACCGTGGTTGGACCATAGAAGGGCAACATCAGGTAGGCTCCCTGGCCAATCTCGGCATACCCCATCACATCACCAAAGCTCATGGTGCGCTGAGTCAGTCCCATGTGTCCGGCAACATCGACAAACCCCAGCATGCCAACCGTGGTGTTTAGTACAAAACGCACCAGGTTAACTCCCGCATCCTTAAAATCACCAATCAACAGGTGATTCACCATGCTGGAGGGCTCATTAAAGTTATCGACAAAGTTAGATACACCACTTCGCATCGGCTGAGGCACATAGTCAACATAGCCATGGGCGATGGGCTTGGCAACGTATGGATCAAAGGCATCATAGTTAACCGCCCACATGGCCCGGTTAAAGCCCTGGAAAGGATCGCTTGGGTCGGCCGCAACCGCTTTGACGTGAGCATCCGCCTTTTCATGGCCAAACAACTGCTCATGGGTCAGGGGTTTTGTCGGCTTTTGGGGTTGGCTTGCACAGGCCGCCAGCAGGGCTGCACCTATAGCCATCAGCAACAATCTTGGCAACATCGCCTTATTCATTCGATTCATTATCCAATAGGCAGAGTATAAACAAATAAACCAGGCGCAAAGTAATTTACCCGGAAAGAGGCCTTGGGCCAGCGCATAAGAGTACTTTTCTAAACCGTCAGTTGCAAAGGGTATCCCTCTTAAAATAGGCATTTTTCATATCTTTAGCTCATTATTAAGGTATTGATAAGAAGCTCCGGGATCTTTATTTGATGAATAGGACTTATCTTGGCATCATGATTGGCCCTGCCCTGGCCCTGTTACTGGTTGGCTGTGGGCAGGAGAAATCGCTGCGCTCCATCTGTGATGAGAAGCCCGAGCTTTGCGAGCACCTCAATAAGGATTCCTGGTGCCGCTATGAACGTTCTGATCTTATCCGCGCTCGGTATAACAAAGTCACATCCCCAACGGATCTGCATAAGTATGAGCTGATGAAGGACTATGAAAGCTATATCCACTGCCTGGAGCTGGCGATCCATGTTCAACCCAAAAAGAGTAAAGATAAGCGCTCCGACCGCATCGGCTCTCTGATGTACTCCAACCAGGAGCTCAAAAAGCTGGATACAGAAACTGCCAGTTCAAAGAACCCCTATCTTCTGATGTGGCACTGGACCCGGGATAACAATTCCGATGCCAAGGCGGCCTTCCTGGCCCTTGAAGGTAAAAAGCAGCTGGAAGCAACTGAGCTACAGCTTGCACTTGCCTCCTACTATGCAGAAGATTTTCCTAAAAAGGCACTGCGCATCACCTATCATGCGCTGGAGCTTCTTAAAAAAAATGAACCGATCCCGGCACGGGGTATCCAGGGACTGGTCTCTTTAAATATTAAACTCAAAAACTACAAAGAAGCCCTGGTATGGGCCAACGTCACCAAGATACTCGAGCTTGAGAAGAGTAATATCTCACCGGATCGTCTCTATCGCTATCAGAGCTTCTCTGAAAAAGATCTCAGTGAAATAAAAGAGCAGGCCCAGGTCTACGCCGATCAGCTTGAAGATCGTAAATTCAAGTCGCCAAAATAACCCTGTGGGTCGAGACACAAAATGGGTGCCAGGGCACCCATTTTTCCGTCTTCTATCCCCCGATAAGAACTTTCATCGGGAGAGCTTTGTCAGGATTTATCCGGCTTGTCGACCGAAGCCGCCGCCGAGGCCGCAGGAACACTACTGGCAAAGAAATAGCAGATCCGGGTTCTCGGGCTCAGGTATTCATAAACAATGTCGGGAAGCTGTTGTGGCTGCATCGCGTTGGCAATGGTAAGCCCCTGCACTTCGAGATCGACAATCGGCGCCTCTTCTGAGGGAACCCGAAAATCATAGACCAGCACCCTTGGGTAAAGCAGCCGGGCACTATTGACCGACATCACCAGCCCAAACCGTCCATCGGAGAGCTGAACCACACTACCGGGAGGATAAACCCCCAACAGGCGGATCATCATGGTCAGGTAGTCGAGATTAAGCTTCTTCGAATAGTTTTTATAAAGGTAAGAGAGTGCGGCACTGGGCAGCTTTGCCTTCTCTACATCTGCGTTATGGCAGAGGTTATCATATTCATTCACCACGCTGACGATCTGCGCCAGGGGATCGATATCATCCCAGGTTAAGCCATCGGGATAACCGCTTCCATCCAGCATCTCATGGTGCTGAGCCACAATCCGTTTGGCCTTACGGGGAAACTTAGATGCCGCCAGTTTCAAAAGCTCGGTCCCATAGCGGGTATGCTCTTTCAAAAGATTCATTTCCGGGGGAGTCAGAGGTTCTGTCTTACGTAGAATCGGCGTTGGAACCTTTAGCTTCCCGATATCATGAAACAGTGCCCCTACTCCTAAGGCACACATCTCATCGGGTGATAACCCAACTTCCCGTCCCAGCATCATCGCCAGAATCGCGATGTTAAGAGAGTGAAAATGGATGTCAGCCCGCTCCTTGGTGTCGGACATCAGGAAGATCTCTCCCCCATCGGCAGACATCAATTTATTGCTAATATCCTCAACCATTTTATTGGCTTCTTTGATCACTACCAAGGGCTGGCTCTGAACCTTCCCCATCAGATTACGCACTTCTGACAGGGTCTGGCGAAAACCATCTTCAGCCTTGCCCAGGGTCTTTTTGTACTCTTTAACATTAAAAACCGGAGCCTCCTCTTCAGGCTCCTTAACAGCCTCTGCTACCTCCTCTTCCACAGGCTTGGCCGGGCGCTCTTTCACCTCTTTGGGCTTCGCCTCAGCGATCGACTTGCTGTCACTCTTTTCCGGGATCAAAAAAACATGATCAATTCCCAGCCCGCGAATAATCGCGATCTGATCGGCACTCTTGACCTTGAAACTGCGGAACAAAAAGGGGTGAGCCGTCCAATCCACTGAGTCCGGAAGACGGATATAGTTGCCTATTCGGATACTCTTGATTTCAATCTGACACTCTTTCATGCCCTGAATATGATCCCGTTAACTCCCTTTAACACTTTGAGTATAGGCAAATAAATGCCTGTGCCGGGTAAATCAAAGGACACGATTGGCAATGAGGAGAGATCGCAGCGCGTCACCTCCCCCGAAAGGCTCAGGTTAAGGTTCGATAATCTCAGCTAAAAAATGGGAAAGGCGATGGCAAATCAGCCAGTTGGGGCGAATGGGGCCAGGCCCCATGACCAGAAACATGCTCTAACGGGAGGAGAACCCCAGAGCAACACTATTCACACAGTAACGAAGCCCGCTCTGAGTTGGACCATCCTCAAATTGATGTCCCAAATGAGCTCCACAACTCGCACACAGGATCTCGGTTCGCAGCATGCCATGGCTGTGATCCGCACGATAGATAACCGCACCTTCGAGGGCCTGATCAAAACTGGGCCAGCCACAGCCCGAATTAAATTTAGCATCCGAATCAAACAAGGGAGCCTGGCAGCAGATGCAGTGATAGCTACCCTGCTCTCTGTTATGCAATAAAGTCCCGCTGAAGGGGGCTCGGTGCCCCCCTCCCAACAGACCCGATACTGCTCAGCAGTCAGCTGCTGCTGCCAGAACGCCTTATCTTTTTGTGGCGGTTTCGGGGGCGATGACATCCTGAACCTGCTCCTTTTGTTTACTGGACTTCTTCGGTTCACCTCGCTCCGGCCGGGTATCCACTACTCGCTTGAGGAGCTTCAGGGAGTGAGCTCGCCCCACCGCAATCCGGTTAGGATAATCACGGTGGATAAGCCCCAGACCATCATCCTCTGCAGTATCAAATACCTGACACCAAATCAGCCCCTTACCGGCAGGCGGCAGGTGGTACTGGATGTCATAGCGACTGGAATTGAACATGATATACCAGCGCTCAGCCCCTTCGAGCGCCACACCGATATCCAGAGCAAAGGCCTGAGCCACCGGTGTATTCCAGTCGGCGGGTCCTGCCAGCGCCTCACCATCGGGATGGAACCAGGCCACCTGATGATGTTCATCCGAATTGGCCACAAAAGGATCATCATCCAGATTAAGCCGGGTAAACACCTTAGAGCTTTGACGAAGCTTGATCAGCATCTTTACAAACTGCTGTAGCTTGCGATCTTCATCGCGGATCTCCCAGTTGACCCAGCTGATCCGGTTATCCTGGCAATAGGCATTATTGTTACCCATCTGGGTCCGACCCATCTCATCGCCGGCCAGAAAGTGAGGCGTTCCCTGAGAGAGCAACAGGGTCGCCAGCAGGTTACG
Organism: Dongshaea marina; assembly: GCF_003072645.1. Lineage (NCBI taxonomy): Bacteria > Pseudomonadati > Pseudomonadota > Gammaproteobacteria > Aeromonadales > Aeromonadaceae > Dongshaea > Dongshaea marina. The sequence continues at coordinate 1,101,037 of NZ_CP028897.1, read as the reverse complement.
TTTCTGCTGTTGACGAATGCTGACAATCCGGGGATCCATGCTTGGCCCTTCGAAGCCATTATTACTCGACAGGTTATTACCGTGCCCATCCCGATTCTCTTCCGCATTGGCAATATTATGCCGCTGGTTATAAGAGACCAGATCCTCCAGGGTCACCCCATCGTGATAGCAGATGAAGTTGACTCCTGCATAACCGGGACGCCTGGATTTAGGAAACAGATCCCTGGAACCGAGGATCCGGGTGGCAAAGTCGGCCATCTGGCCAGCATCACCTCGCCAGAAAGAGCGGCAGGTATCTCGAAATCTGTCATTTACCTCACGCCAATGACCGGGAAACTGCCCCAGTCGATAGCCAAAAGGTCCTATATCCCAGGGCTCGGCAATCATCTTGGCCCGGCTGAGAATTGGATCCTGCATGATCGCCTTAAAAAAGGCACTACAGCTGTCAAACTCATAGCCTTCGCGAGCCAGCGCCACCGCCAGATCAAAACGAAAGCCATCCACTCCCATCTCGACCACCCAGTAACGAAGGCTATCCATCACCAGGCGCAAGCCGTTGGGATGATCCACGTTAAAGGTATTGCCACAGCCACTGAAATTAGTGTAACTGCTGTAATTGGCGCCACTCTGCCCCGAATCAAACAGGTAATAACTACTGTTATCCACTCCCTTGAAGCTCAACAGCGGACCACCATGGCCACCTTCGGCGGTATGGTTAAACACCACATCCAGAATCACCTCGATACCAGCCCGGTGCAGCTCCCGTACCATGGTCTTAAACTCGGTCACGGGATCCTGATTGGCATAACGCGGCTCGGGTGCCATGAAGCAGACCGGGTTATAACCCCAGAAGTTAACCAGCCCCAGATCCTGAAGCCGGGGCTCAGTCATGAAGCTGGTACAGGGCATCAGCTGAACGGCGGTCACCCCCAGCTGCTTGAGATAATCGATCACCACAGGCTGAGATAAGCCACTAAACTTGCCTCGGTGCTCTGGTGGAACATCCGGGTGAAGCTTAGTAAATCCCCGCACATGCAGCTGATAAATAAGCATATCTTCATCAGCAAGCTGCGGCTTCTCTACATCTTGCCAGTCAAACTGGTTCGAGCAGACCACTGAGCGGGGGATCATGTAGGTGCTATCGGCAACATACTGGGGATAATCCCATTCCAAAGGACGATTGATCGCTCTGGCATAGGGGTCAATCAGCAGCTTACTCGGGTCAAACAGCTTTCCCCGGGACTGATCTTTTGGGCCATGTATCCGGTAGCCATAAAGCTGACCGGCCTTGATCCCCTCCACAAAACAGTACCAGTTATGCTCCTTACGGCCGGCCAGGGGGATCCTGGCCAGCTCCTTTTCGGCTTGATCAAACAGGCAAAGCTCCACCTTGGTGGCTTCCGGAGCCCAGAGAACAAAGTTACATCCATGTGCGCTCAAGTGCGCACCCAGAGGATATTCTCGTCCTGGATGCACCTTGAAGCCCGCTTGTTCGACGATCATCTATCTTCCCTAAATACGCTTGATAAACAGTGTGGCCAGGGGAGGAACATTCAGCTCAATGGAGTACTCCTGACCATGCCATGGTCTGGCTTCCGCTTCAAACTCAACCGCGCCAGTTTCATAGTTACTGCCCCAGTAATAGTGGCTGTCACTGTTAAGCAGAACCTTGTAGCGTCCGGGTCCCGGAACCCCCATCCGATAATTGTTACGGGGCACCGGTGTGAAGTGGCTGAGTACCACAATGCTCTCACTACCGCTCTTGTTGCGGCGGATCCAGGCAAAGATACTGCTCTCTGCATCACAATGCTCCAGCCAGCTAAAGGCATCATGCTGATAATCCGCCTCCCACAGGGCACTCTCCTGGCGGTACAGACGGTTCAGATCTTTCACCAGTTTCTGCTGACCATTATGCTTGTCATACTCAAGCAGCCACCACTGCAGCGAGTCATCGTGGTTCCACTCCGCCGACTGAGCAATCTCATGACCCATGAAGTTCAGCTTCTTACCCGGGAAACCAAACATGAAGGCGGTATAGGCACGCAGGTTAGCCACCTGTTGCCACTCATCCCCAGGCATCTTATCCAGCAGCGAGCCCTTACCATGGACCACCTCATCGTGGGACAGAGGCAGCACGAAGTTCTCGTCATAGTTGTAGATCATCGCAAAGGTCATCTCATTGTGATGATATTTGCGATAGCAGGGATCCTTGCTCATATAGGTCAGGCTGTCATGCATCCAACCCATGTTCCATTTGAAACCAAACCCTAAGCCGCCTGCATAGGTCGGCTTGGAAACACCCGGGAATGCGGTCGACTCCTCGGCGATGGTCATCGCATGAGGGTACTTGGCATAGATCTCTTCGTTGAACCACTTGATAAGGCTTACCGCCTCATAGTTGAGGTTGCCACCATCAACATTCGGTACCCACTCACCCTCGTTGCGTGAGTAATCCAGATACAACATGGAAGCGACTGCATCCACCCGGATCCCGTCGACATGGAAGTACTCCAACCAGTAGAGGGCACTGGCTACCAGGAACTGGCGAACATGGTTACGACCAAAGTCATAGATAAAGGAGTTCCAGTCCGGATGCCAGCCACGACGCGGATCCTCATACTCATACAGAGGCGTGCCATCGAAGCGTGCCAAACCATGCTCATCGGATGGGAAGTGTGCCGGAACCCAGTCGACGATCACCCCGATACCCTGTTGGTGACACTGATCGACGAAGAACTTGAAGTCATCGGCATTGCCAAAGCGGGTGGTGGATGCAAACATCCCAACCGGCTGGTAGCCCCAGGAGCCACTGAACGGATGTTCAGAGACCGGAAGCAGCTCGATGTGGGTATAGCCCATCTCCAGAATATAAGGGATCAGCTCATTGACCAGCTCACGATAGCTCAGAGGCGATCCATCGCCATGACGGCGCCAGGAGCCCATGTGCAGCTCATAGATAGACATAGGCTGCTCAAGCTTGTTGTTACGCTGGCTTTCGATCCACTGCTGATCGTTCCACTCATAGCGGCGGTGATCGTAGACGGTACTGGAGTGAGATGGGAACTGCTCAATCTGGAAGCCGACCGGATCCGTCTTGTGGGGCAGACGGTTCCCCATTGGATCTTTAAGCTCAAACTTATATCGCATCCCCTCGCCAACCCCGGGGACAAACAGAACCCAGTGTCCGCACAGGCTGCGCTGCATCGGCTGACGAGTGCCATCCCAGTAGTTGAAATCCCCCACGACACTAACAGCGGTCGCACTTGGTGCATACACTGCAAAGCGAACCCCCTGGACAATCTTGCCGTCGACCTCAACCTCGGTCAGTTGGGCACCCAGAGTATGGTAGATATTTTCCGGAGCATGAGTCAGCTCAGCGAGTCCTGCATAAGCTGTATCATGGAACTGATAAGGGTCGATCACATCGACCTTTGCCTGATCATACTGAACGGTGAAGAAGTAGCTGAACAGCTTCTGGCGGCGTGGGAAGGATGCGGTAAATAATCCTTTTTCATCTTCCCGAGTCATCTCACACAGGGCTTTGCCTGTCTTCAAATCCTTGACCGTAATTGCCTGAGCACTCGGCATCCAGGCAGTCAACTCCAGCCCGGTTCCCTGTGCATTGAACTTCAAACCCAGATGTTCAAACGGATTGCCACAACGAGCGTGCGCCAAATTTTGCAATAACATCGACGAATCCTTTGCCTCTAATACAAGATCCAAACACTGACCTCAGTCAGCTTTCATAACAACAAAAAGCACCGAGACATTCCCCGGTGCTCTCCCTTTTTACACTTTTATGCGAGAAAGATCACGAATCCTTTAATCCTTCTTGCTCACCTCACGGCGAATTCGTGTCAGATCCGCCGTAAGTTGGTCTATTTTCGGATTGGCAAACAGCTCACTCAGGTTTCGAGTCAGCTTGCGCCGCCAATTCGGGTACTCATCACTGGTTCCCGGCACATTCACCGGCTGATCCATCTCCAGCCAATCCTCCAGCTGGAAGCTCAGCAGCGCCGAGCTACACAGAGCCAGATGCTTCTGCATTCCATGATTGAGCTCCTGAGTCATAGGACACCAGCTCACATCGGCGGAGACCGATTCAGGCAGAGTACCATGGCCCAGCATACTGTCGAGGATCCTTTGTTTCGACTGATGCCGTGAATCATAGAGCTGCTGCAACTGCTCGGGATCGGGATAGATCCCAAGTTTGCGTCCAAGCTCAAGATCTTCACAATTCCAGAAGCCCTCAAGGGTTGCCATATCATGGGTGGTGAGAACCGCCATCGCCTGCTCCGGATAGTGTTTCGGTGAATAGAAACCACCATCTTTTGCCCGCTCAAACAGGAACACCCGGTAGGAGTATACTCCGTGCTCTCTGAGCATGGTCCGGATCTCATCGGGAACCGTCCCCAGATCCTCACCGATCACCAGGCACTGGTTGCGATGAGACTCAAGGGCCAGGATTGCCAACAGATCCTCAACCGGATAGTAAACATAGGCACCGGTCTTGGCGCACTCGCCGGCGGCAACCCACCACAGACGCAGCAATCCCATAATGTGATCGATACGCAGTGCGCCACAGGCCTGCATATTAGAGCGGAACAGCTCAACCATCGGCTGGTAAGCACTCTGGTAAAGCTCGCTTGGGTTCATCGGGGGGAGACCCCAGTTCTGACCCAGGGGACCCAGTACATCCGGCGGGGCCCCGGCGCTGGCTTTCGGACAGTAGAGAGCGCTGTTGGCCCAGATCTCTGTGCCCCCTTCGGAGACACCCACCGCCAGATCCCGATACAGGCCGATCAGCATCCCCTTGTCCCGGGCAAGCTGCTCGACCGCCTCAAGCTGCTCGGAGGCTAGCCACTGCAGGTAGAGGTAGAAACGAACATCCCGCTCATGCTGCTTGATCCATTGCTGCACCGCTGGCTTATGGTACTCGTTATACTCATCGGGCCAAACACTCCAGCCCCAGGCTTTCATCCCCTTGCTATAGAACCAGGCCTGCATCGCATCATAGCAAGCCTGCTCTAACAGACTCTCGCCACCAGCCTCGATGAACTTGGCAAATTTGCGCCCGCGCGCCGTCCGCTCCCCAAGGTGCGCCTCATCAAAGATCTTGCGCAGAAACTCCAGCTTAGCTTGGGTTACCTCTTTGTAGTCTACCCACTCAGAAGATCTGAGTTGCTCCAACTTCTGCTGGAATTCATCCTCGGCAAGCAGTCCCTTGAGATGCTTATTGTGAGAAAGCTCAGGAATCGCTTCGACATCGATATAAGCGATATTAAGCCAGCGTCGTGATGATGGGCTGTAGGGGCTGGCTGCTTCGGGATTTGCGGGATAGAGGGCGTGGATAGGATTGAGGCCAACAAACTGACCGCCGCGTTGCGCGATCTGCTCAACCAGATAGGCAAGGTCGGTAAAGTCACCGATCCCCCAGTTGCGCTCACTGCGCAGACAATAGAGCTGGACACTCACCCCCCAGACCTTCTGTCCGGAGGTCATCACCTCGGGCTTATAACACTGGGCGGGAGTCACAATCAGCGACATTTCGGCCAGCATCTCACTGTCATCAAACAGCTCAAACTGGTGGTAACCAAGTGGCAGCTGACCGATCGAAAGCGGCAGACGCCAGCATTGATATTCCAGCTCATTCACCTCACCGACTCCGATGAGATCGCCGTCGGTCAGCTTCAGGGCCCCCTGTTTGATCTTCCCCTGCTCCGGCTCAAGGCGCCAGCGCAGTGGGCGATCGATCACGGCGATTGGCCGTTTGATCTCAAGCTGAAGCTCCTGCTCCCCTTCGGTCAGGATCTGAACCGGCTCCAGGGGCTGTGTCCAGAATAGCTGACTCTCCTGAGCTAGTTGCCCCGCCAGCTCTTCAGGCTCATCGACCCTGTATCCCATCGCCGCCAGCATGGTCTGTTTGCTGGCATCCGTGATACTGGCGAGCTCACCCCAGGCATCGATAAATTCGTCTGCAATTCCCTTAGCTTTCGCTAACTCTCTCATATCGGCTGTCATAGCTGATTCCCATCGACAGTGGTCCCTTTCCCTGACATCAATCCAATACAAACGATTGGCTTGGCGATTCGCTGATGAGGCATCACCAGCTCGGTGCCATCTTGATTTCACTGTAATTTTATATCCTTGCCTGAGTTTTCGACAGTCACGCCCCCAGAGCAACAATATTAAGCCAGCGTCATGATAGCCATCGTCGGTTCAGTGAATAGCACTATCCGAATCAGGGTGATCTTAACAGGCTGCCACTTTACCAGATGAAACCCTCTGGGTCAGCATTCAACAAACAACAAGCCTCGATTTATCGGCTCAAAAGGCTTACAAATGACAAAAGAGATTGCCGCTGAAGCTTAAGTGATGATTTAAACCCGGGAAGCTAACAATCCCCTGATAATTTGTTACCCTGGGATACAAACCCACGACGATTAAAAAAACACCAATTCAATTCCAACTAAAATAACTCTGCATCAGCCTTAAACAAAAATATTCTCAAAAACACAATCTGTTGTTTTGCAAGGGTAAAACCCAAGCCGATAGCAGGTTTGAGCCCAACGACTCAATTTCCCACAACAGACTCGTTCAAAAAACAAACAGAACACTCTTTACAGGCATGCCTAAAAACTATACAAACAAAGCCTGTTATTTTGTGTCCGAATCTTCTCGTACACCCTCAGTCAAGAATTAGGGATGTACTTTAATAATTTTTGGAGTAAGATTTAGCACAAATCGCGTCGCCTAGACTGACTCTTCGCCGACGTTTATGGATGATTAGAAAGAATTCAAATTTGTTGAACTGACAAGGTTGGGTTAGATATGACAATTAAAGTAGGTATCAACGGCTTTGGCCGTATCGGTCGTTTTGTATTCCGTGCTGCGTGTGAGCGTAACGACATCGAGGTTGTTGCAATCAACGATCTGATCGACGTTGATTACATGGCTTACATGCTGAAGTACGATTCAACTCACGGCCGTTTCAATGGTACTGTGGAAGTTGAAGGCGGTAACCTGATCGTGAACGGTAAAACTGTTCGCGTGACTGCAGAGCGTGACCCTGCAAGCCTGAAGTGGAACGAGGCAGGTGTTGATGTCGTTGCTGAAGCAACCGGTATCTTCCTGACTGACGAGACCGCGCGTAAGCACATCCAGGCTGGCGCTAAGAAAGTAGTTCTGACTGGTCCTTCTAAGGACGCGACTCCTATGTTCGTCATGGGTGTTAACCACGCTGAGTATGCAGGTCAGGACATCGTTTCTAACGCTTCTTGTACCACTAACTGTCTGGCACCTATCGCTAAGGTCCTGAACGACAAGTGGGGCATCGAGAGCGGTCTGATGACTACTGTTCACGCAACTACTGCAACTCAGAAGACTGTTGACGGTCCTTCTATGAAAGACTGGCGTGGCGGTCGTGGTGCTTCTCAGAACATCATCCCATCTTCTACCGGTGCTGCTAAGGCTGTTGGTAAGGTAATCCCTGAGCTGAACGGTAAGCTGACTGGTATGGCGTTCCGCGTACCAACTGCAAACGTATCTGTTGTTGACCTGACTGTTAACCTGAAGTCTGCTGCAACTTACGAAGAGATCTGTGCCGAAATGAAGCGTGCTTCCGGCGCTGAGTTCAAGGGCGTTCTGGGCTACACCGAAGATCAGGTTGTTTCTACTGACTTCAACGGCGAAGTACAGACTTCTGTATTCGATGCCAAGGCTGGTATCGCACTGACCGACAAGTTCGTTAAAGTTGTATCCTGGTACGACAACGAAATCGGTTACTCCAACAAGGTTCTGGATCTGGTCGCTCACATCTCTAAGTAATGAGCTCAGATTAACCCTGTTGAAAAGGCGGCTTTAGGCCGCCTTTTTTGATCCCATACGGAAAATGAGAGATACAGATGCAAGAGCTTCTACAACTGACCCCTAGCCGCTCCCTGACTCAGTACACCCAGCTTAAGCGTAACTCAGAGAATCTTGAGTTTGTGGTCATCGACAACCCCAAAGCAACGGCCACCATCTCACTGTTTGGCGGCCACCTGTGCCATTACCAGCGACATAATGAGCCAGCAATCATCTGGATGTCACAGACAGCTCAGTTTGATGGCAAGCGCCCGATCCGCGGCGGGATCCCCATCTGCTGGCCCTGGTTTGGTCCGGCCCCCAAGCGTGTTGGCAGCGACAAGCAATCCCACGGCTTTGCCCGTAACCACAACTGGCAACTCGATGGTGTCAGTGAGCATCCCGATGGTACCCTGGTTCACCTCTCCCTTTGCGATAATCCACTGACCCGGGCCCTGTGGGATCAGCCCTTTGAGCTACAACTGGATATCCTGGTCGGCGACGAGCTCAAGCTTATCCTGACCAGCGTCAACTCGGGGGATACCCCGCTGGTCTACAGCGGTGCCATGCACAGCTACTTCAATATCAGCGCGCCGGAAAATGCGTCGCTCAAGGGGCTGGGCCCCCGTTATTACGACTCACTGACTCAAAGTGATGGGACCCAACAGGGCGACTTCAGCTTTGCAGGGCCGGTCGATCGCATCTATCTTGAGCCTGAAACAGAGGTGATATTAAAAGACAGGGATCGCAACCTGAAGATCCTGAGCGGTAATCATGACTCCATTGTGGTGTGGAACCCCTGGATTGAGGGGGCCAAGGCCTTCACTGATATGCCGGATAATGGCTACCAGAGCATGCTGTGCGCCGAGACGGCGATCACCGCTGCCGAAGGGGTCACGGTTTCACCCGGTGAAGAACACTGTCTATCGCTGACCATCTGTTAACATTGCCGGGGTTGCATGGGATGATGTAACCCCCAACCCCGGCTTGAGCCGTGAATTCGAGCGAGAGCTGCTCGTGTTTCACATCTGTTGTTGATATCTGATTTCACGTATCACCAACACTGTGTATCCGTCCATGGAGCCTCTGCTGCCGCATCCTGGCGACAGAAGTTTGGTGACCTGGAATCAGTACACCTTTATATGAGCAACAGATCTGAGACATAATCCCAGGGCTCAGTGAAGAGTAAAAAGAAACTGTGAAGCTGGCGTGACACAAGACGTTGAGAGACGTTATTGCGGCTGCCTTCAGAGCATAAAAAAGGCACCCGGACGGGTACCTCCTACGAAATGGCTGCTTTCACAAGTTGCAAAGTAACACACTATGGGTGATAGCAGTTAACTACATCTGTCGCTGTGGATGTTGCCAGCCTTATATCTTCAACATCAGCACAGCCTAGATGAGGTGGATCAATGCGACTCCGGCCCCTATGATAAACAGGACCCCGATCAGCGCACCAATCGCTTCACGCAGGCGGTTTCTTTCAGATTGCTGGGTCATGGCTCTCTCCTTATACGTGGACAGGGTGCTCTCACTTCAGCTTTCAACTCCAGTCTAGCGACTAATTGTTACAGTTCCGTGACAAGCACTAGCGTTATTTTATCTTCTCCGGTCAACATTCAGACTCATTCGGCTGCTATCAGAACAACATACAAGAACTATTCCAGCCCCTGCCCCCTCCTTCTGGCTAAAAAACACCCTGCATTACTGAAAAAACCGCCCGGGTATCCTAAGCTTTTGAACAGCAATGGAGCGATTTATGCTCCATTTGATCACAGGGAACCGGGAGCCTGACGCTGAGCCACACCCAGATCATGCAGCATGGGCCCGCGAGTATGTTCTGTTCAGACACAAACTGAATGGATGAGGTGATTCTCATGAATGATGGAACCATTCGCACATTGTGCATTCTGGCTCTGAGTCTGCTATTAACCGCCTGTACCAGCAGCCAACTCCACCACTCCAGTATCGAAAGCTGCCCCTATAGTAAGGACGGTGATTGTTCAGATAGCGCTATCCAGATGGGTGATCATGAAGAAAAAGGCAAGTACCTGCTGGGGATCATCGAATATGACGATAGCGGCAAGCTACACTCCATCGCTCAAAAAAATGCGGTTCTCAAAGAGTTCAGAGAGGTGATCGCTAAAGAAGATGTCATGCTCATCACCTTTGTTCACGGCTGGCACAATACCGCAGAGCCGGATAACGACAATCTCTCCTCATTTCGCAACATGCTGGTCCAGGTCTCCCAGATGGAAAGCATCGGGGCCAAGCAGCAAAGTCGTAAGCCTCGGAAGGTATTAGGCCTGTATGTGGGCTGGCGTGGTGAAGCGCTGGAGATCCCTGTCATCAACAACCTGACCTTCTGGAACCGTAAGGATACAGCTCACAAGGTCGGAGAGCAGGGCGTTTCCGGGCTTTTGATCGAGCTTGAGGATATCGTCGACCATAAGACAGGCTCCGACAGCCGCCTGGTGGTGATAGGTCATAGCTTTGGCGGGGCCCTGGTGTACAGTTCACTGGAGCAGGTGCTACTTGAGCGCTATAAGCAAACTCGCCAGAGCAAGGGCAATGTCGATGGCTTCGGCAATCTGGTGGTGCTGATCAACCCCGCCTTTGAGGCGATCCGCTATTCAGAGCTGTATAAACTCTCCCAGACCGACTGCCGCCCCTATAAAAATAGTCAGCTGCCAAAGCTTGCGATCATCACCTCGGAGGGAGACTGGGCCACTAAGTACGCCTTCCCCTTTGGTCAGCTGTTCTCTAAGAGCATGGTCAAAGAGCTCAATCAGGATAGCTACTACTGCACCGCCGATGGCAAATCCGGTGAGCAGCCTCTGAAAATTGACGCTAAGAGCGCCGAGCGCACCACGGTTGGCCACTTTAAGCCCTACCTCACCCATCGCCTGGCGGCCGTGTCCGATGGTAAGGATCACGGGGCTGGCTTCCAGATCCAGGATCTGCAGATGGCCTGGGGCGCCCAATCCATTGGTGGCACTTTGGATCTTGGTGAGAGTAAGCTCATTTCGCTTGGGCGTAGTACCGCCCTTAACCCCTACCTGAATGTCGAGGTGGACACCAGCCTGATTGATGATCACAACGATATCTGGAGCGTGGAGACCACGCACTTCATTCGCGATCTGATTGCGGTTGCTACCACGCCGCAGCGCTTCTGTGGTATCCCTTTCGATAAGCTGTAAAAAGTAACGCCACTCAGGGCCCGAAATATAAGCATCGGGCCCTGAATAAAAACAACCTTAGATCGCGTCGTATCCCCGACAGTTTGGGGTGAGAGCATTGTCTCCATGGATAAAGCCAATGGAACAATCACCAAACAGGTACAGCGCAACAGCGACCCACAAAGATCCTGAAATTGACCAGGGATAGCGAACGCAATGTTCAAAAACTGGCCGAATTAAATATCTCGACTATACTTAGTCGCACTGTTTGATCTCTGCGTATGAGTAGACTCGATGAGCTCCTTTCACGAACATGGCTATTACTCTATTGACCCCATAGGACAGCTACTCATCATAAGGATTGGGGGTGCCTGGAACCAGCAGACCGCGCTGAAATATGAAGAGGAAATCAGGGAGCTGTTGCCCGAACTGATGGGCTCCCCCTGGGCCGCGGTAAGTGATATGCGCGACTGGGAGCTGTGTACCCCGGAGGTGTTGGAGAATTGGCAGCAGATGTCTTTCTACCTATCCAAAGATTATAACCTTCGCTATATGGGGCTTATCATCAACTCCGCCCTGGAAAAATATCTGACCAGGAAGGTCACAGACAACGCCACCCGGGATCTTACTGTCCAATATTTTGACACCCCGGAGCTGGCAATCGATTGGTGCGAGCAGCAACTCAAGATCGCAACCAGGGCTCCCCTGCCAGAGGAGCAGCAGCCGGGGCTCTCGGCCCGAAAGTAGTAGAGAGCTGAAATCTGCCAGGGCGTTCGAGACTGAGCCAGCTAGCAGGACTTGGGTCGTCAGCATGCAGTGGCGAGCCGCCACTGCATCAGGTTAGGTGGCAGGGTGTTTAGATTTTACCCTGGGCCTTCAGGCTCGCAGAAAAGTCCAGCATCCGGTTCAAAGGCACCAGCGCCTTTTCACGGATCTCGGCATCCACCTCGATCTCGTGAGAGCTATCTCCCGACTCCAGAGCCTCACAGATCCGCTGCAGGCTGTTCATCCCCATCCAGGGACAATGCGCACAGCTCTGACAGGTCGCGCCTGTGCCACCGGTCGGTGCCGCCATCAGCTCCTTATCGGGGCAAAGCTGCTGGATCTTGTAGAAGATCCCGCGCTCGGTGGCGATGATCAGCTGCTTATTAGGCAACTCGCTCGCCGCCTTGATCAGCTGACTGGTTGAGCCCACCGCATCCGCCATCGCCACCACATCTTCGGGAGACTCAGGGTGGACCAGCAGGGCCGAATCGGGATACTGCTTACGCAGCTCGGCGATCGCCGATGCCTTAAACTCATCGTGGACAATACAGCGGCCACGCCACAGTACCATCTCGGCGCCGGTCTGCTGCTGGATGTAACGGCCCAGGTGAATATCCGGTCCCCAGATGATCTTCTGCCCTTCGGACTCCAGATGATCAACGATCTCAAGAGCAATACTTGAGGTCACTACCCAGTCGGCCCGCGCCTTCACCGCCGCCGAGGTGTTGGCATACACCACCACGGTGTGATCCGGATGCTGATCGCAAAAATCGGAAAACTCATCCACCGGACAGCTCAGATCCAAAGAGCACTCGGCATCCAGCGCCGGCATAACCACCCGCTTCTCCGGGCTTAAGATCTTAGCGGTCTCTCCCATGAAGCGCACCCCGGCCACCACCAGAGTAGAGGCGGGATGGTCTCGCCCTAGCCTTGCCATCTCCAGAGAATCGGCCACATAGCCGCCGGTCTCCTCGGCAAGGGCCTGGATCTCAGGATCCGTGTAGTAGTGGGCCACCAGTACCGCATTCTTCTCCTTGAGCAGCGCCTTGATCCGGGCACGATAAGACTCGGTTTGCTCGGCTGAAAGGGGCGCACAGGGCTCGGGGAGCGTATAACTCCAGGAAATATCCGGGGCTTGAATCATAGAAGCTTAATCCTAAAGCAAAAAATAAAACTCGGCGAATTATAGCCTTGTCGGGCGTGAAAACAAATCTTGGGAGCAGTTTCACCAGGGATTGGGAGTATTTCGAAGTGGTGGGTCGTGAAGGATTCGAACCTTCGACCAATTGGTTAAAAGCCAACTGCTCTACCGACTGAGCTAACGACCCGTAAATCTGGAGGTTTCACGGCAATCGCTGGCCATAAAACATTGAAGATTGGTGGGCGATACTGGGCTCGAACCAGTGACCCCCTCCTTGTAAGGGAGGTGCTCTCCCAACTGAGCTAATCGCCCACGCTATAAAGCGTGGTGGGTCGTGAAGGATTCGAACCTTCGACCAATTGGTTAAAAGCCAACTGCTCTACCGACTGAGCTAACGACCCACTAATCTGTAGTCTCACGGCAATGGGATGCGCCATAAAACGTTGTAAAATTGGTGGGCGATACTGGGCTCGAACCAGTGACCCCCTCCTTGTAAGGGAGGTGCTCTCCCAACTGAGCTAATCGCCCACGCTATAAAGCGTGGTGGGTCGTGAAGGATTCGAACCTTCGACCAATTGGTTAAAAGCCAACTGCTCTACCGACTGAGCTAACGACCCACTAAATCTGTAGTCTCACGGCAATGGGATGCGCCATAAAACGTTGTAAAATTGGTGGGCGATACTGGGCTCGAACCAGTGACCCCCTCCTTGTAAGGGAGGTGCTCTCCCAACTGAGCTAATCGCCCACGCTATAAAGCGTGGTGGGTCGTGAAGGATTCGAACCTTCGACCAATTGGTTAAAAGCCAACTGCTCTACCGACTGAGCTAACGACCCACAAATCTGTAGTCTCACGGCAATGGGATGCGCCATAAAACGTTGTAAATTGGTGGGCGATACTGGGCTCGAACCAGTGACCCCCTCCTTGTAAGGGAGGTGCTCTCCCAACTGAGCTAATCGCCCACGCTATAAAGCGTGGTGGGTCGTGAAGGATTCGAACCTTCGACCAATTGGTTAAAAGCCAACTGCTCTACCGACTGAGCTAACGACCCACAAATCTGTAGTCTCACGGCAATGGGATGCGCCATGAAACGTTGTAAATTGGTGGGCGATACTGGGCTCGAACCAGTGACCCCCTCCTTGTAAGGGAGGTGCTCTCCCAACTGAGCTAATCGCCCACGCTATAAAGCGTGGTGGGTCGTGAAGGATTCGAACCTTCGACCAATTGGTTAAAAGCCAACTGCTCTACCGACTGAGCTAACGACCCACTAATCTGTAGTCTCACGGCAATGGGATGCGCCATAAAACGTTGTAAAATTGGTGGGCGATACTGGGCTCGAACCAGTGACCCCCTCCTTGTAAGGGAGGTGCTCTCCCAACTGAGCTAATCGCCCACGCTATAAAACGTGGTGGGTCGTGAAGGATTCGAACCTTCGACCAATTGGTTAAAAGCCAACTGCTCTACCGACTGAGCTAACGACCCACAAATCTGTAGTCTCACGGCAATGGGATGCGCCATGAGCCATTGAATTCTTTGAAACAGGGCTCCGGAGAGCGCCTCGTTTCCTGCCCGGGGTTACCGTGGCTGACGGCGGCCTATGATACGGATTTACCAACAAGACGCAATAAAAAAATTAGATTTTCGATGCGATCGGCCAGATATCAAGCAACCCAATCATTTATCAGCCATTTTGAGCCATGACCGCCATCACAAAACAGCAATTTGGCTATTTTCAGAGCTGCTTGAGCCTATCTTTCGCCAAAAATGCCGAGGAGTTATCGGGATACTCTTTGATCAATTGCTGATAAAAAATCTTGGCATCCTTGGATTTACCCTGCATTTGAGCAATCACGCCCAACTTGAGCAGTGCATCCGGACGCTTGGTTGAGCTCTTATAGCCATCCACCAGAGCCTGAAACTCTTTAGCTGCATCCGGATACTGGGACTGACTAAACAACAGCTGCCCTAGCCAGTAGTAAGCGTTTGGTACATAACCCGACTTGGGATAACGCTTGATAAAGTCCCGAAATGCCGGAATAGCCTGATCATACTTCTTATCTTTGAGAACCAGATCGATGGCATGCTCATAGGCCTGATTCTCATCGGCTGAGACCACAGGCCCCGAGGGCTGCGATGTTGCCGCTTCGGTTGCACTCACCGAGCTGCTGGTCGCGCCGCCAGCCTTACTTTGAAGCTGATCCAGGGTTTGATAGATCTCTCGCTGACGAGACAACATCTGATCGATACGATGATTCTGTACCTCCAGTTGTCCGCGCAGCTGGTTGATATCATTTTGCATCGCCTGCAGCTGCTGCTGGCTCTGCAGCTGAACCGAGCTCTGTGATTCTGTCATTCGCTTGAGTATCGCCACCTGCTGACTGAGACTCTGGCTATCCCCGGCACTACTCACCGGGGCTGCAGCAAACACAGAGCTCGATAGCAGCCCCGCGAGCAAGACGCAGATGCGACTATCGAACTTTTTCACTTACAGGGCTCCTTGCTTAATAGACCAAAACCGCACGGCGGTTCTTGGCGTAGGCAGCAGCAGTATGTCCGGGATCAGCAGGCTTCTCTTCACCATAGCTAACCACAGACAGCTGAGCCGCTGGCACACCCAGGGTCTCCAGGTAGGCTTTCACAGCATTACCACGGCGCTCACCCAGTGCGATGTTGTACTCAGGAGTACCACGCTCATCTGTGTTGCCCTCAATCACCACCTTCACCGATGGGTGAGCAAGCAGATAGCTGGCATGAGCTTGCAGCAGTGAAACGTACTGCTTGGTGATTACTGAGTTATCAAACTTGAAGTAGATGGTGTTCTCCTTGTGCAGCTGCTGGAGCTGCTGCGCCATCTTCTCCTGAGGCGTCAGCATGTGGTCTGCTGAAGCCGTCTGAACTGTAGAACCATCTTTACCTGCACTACCTGCTGCTCCTGAAGCCGCAGAATCACCACCAGGGGTCGAACTACAAGCTGCCAATGCCAGAAGCGGCAGAGCGATACCAATACCCTTGATGCACTGTTTTAAACGCATAAGTCTCACCTTTGTACTCGTTATTAAATGCGATCTGTGTCAGCAGATTTCCCTGACATACCGAAGCCAAATTAAAGCTGCAGCTCCCGGCATCAGAGGCGACAAACATCGCCCGTAAAAATAGCATCCATAATCATCATGGGTTTTGCCATAAGAAGCAATACCCTGACAGGACAACAAAAAAGAGTTATGGGGAAGTTTAATGTCAATAGTGTGACCTGCATCGACCACGGGTTGCAGCCGCAGGTCTCAGCTCACCCATAACGCCTTGTTATTCAGGCAAACAAAAAACCCGATAGTTCCCGCATCAACCAGCGCGGCGTCACTATCGGGTTGGTTTAACCTTTAATCAAATTTAAGGTGCAGGGTCAATGCACGACGGTTCTTGGCATAAGCCTTGTGGTTACTCGCAGCATCGGCGGGCTTGGATTCTCCCCAGCTTGAATACCATAGCTGATCTCCGGGAACCCCTTCAGACATCAGGTAGTCCGCTACCGAGCGTGCCCTGCGCTCTCCCAGGGCCAGATTATAAGCATTACTGCCTCGCTCATCTGCATTACCATCGATCACCACGGTTGCATCCGGGTGCCCTCTGAGATAACAGGCAATCGCATCCAGCCTAGGCTTAGCCTTAGGCAAAATAACCGATTTGTCCGTATCAAAGTGAACCGTATTTTCCTTTTGCAGAGGCCAGGGCATCTGCTTGCCCTGATCCGCTGACGCCATTGAATCACTGGGCGTTGAGCTACAAGCAGCCAGCATCAATAACGACAGGGTGATAAGCCCTCTTTTGATGCACTGTTCAACACGCATAAGACCCACCTTTGATTACAGCTAGTTCAAGTATGGTGACCAGGCCGGAGCCTGAACATCCCCCTGGTTGGCCGGGAGCACCGCCTTAAAGCGGCCATCCATCGACACCAAGGCCAGCACGCGTCGTCCCTGATACACAGCACTGTAGATGATCATACTGTTATTCGGCGCCACGCTAGCCGACTGATCCAAAGTGGCCCCCGTCAGGATCTGCATATTGTAAGTTTTCAGATCTTCACGAGCGATATGGTAACGTCCCTTTATCTGGGTGATCAGCACCAATCCCTTACCATCTTTGGTATAAACTGCTTCCTGGTTTTTGTCTCCCTCCCAACTCACACGTTTTATGTCCCCACTATTAAGGTTTACCTGATAAATCTGCGGACTGCCACCCCGGTTGGAGGTAAACACCATAGATTTACTATCCGGACTCCAGGCTGGCTCGGTGTTAATATTGCCACCATGGGTGATCTGAGTGAGGTGATGAGTGGCCAGATTCATCACGTAGACGTTGGGCTGACCATCCTTCGATAGCACCATCGCCATCTGCTTACCATCCGGTGACCAGCGTGGTGCACCGTTGATTCCAGGGAATGAGGTCAGCTTGGTGCGCTTCTGGGTATAGATGTTCTGAATGAAGATCTCCGACTTTTGATTCTCAAAGCTGACATAGGCCAGACGGCTGCCATCGGGCGACCAGCTCGGTGACATCAGCGGCTCTTTAGAGCGCAGCAGTACCTTTTCGTTATAGCCATCATAGTCCGAGACCCTGAGCTGATAGGGATACTTACTGTCACTGTCCACCGCGACATAAGCGATGCGAGTCAGGAAGGCACCACGCTGACCGGTCAGATGCTGATAGACCACATCCGAGATCCGATGCGCATACTCGCGAAGCTTACTGGCCGGGACCACCGCACTGCGACTATCCAGCACATAAGCCGGTGAGCCCACGGTTGGCCCCTCACTGCTGGCGAGCTGCCCCTTGAGCACATCAACCAGCTGGAAGCTGACCTTGTACTGATCGCCCGGCACAGGCTCTATGGTTCCCACCACGATCGCCTCAACCCCCATCGCCGACCAGCTGGCAAACTGAATTTGATTGGCTGCGGTCGGTTGCTGCGGCATCGATTTGGGATCGATAGGATTAAATTTACCGCTGCGTTGCAGATCCGATGCCACCACGTCGGAGACATTGGTCTGCGGCTGGGCCCCGGTCCCCTGCCACTGGAAAGGCACCACAGCGATCGGCCGGGCACTGTTGATCCCCTGGGTGATGGTGATATCTAACACGGCATAAGCAGGTGAGATAGAGGCGGCGACTAAGCCCATCAATATGATGATTCGTGTAAATATTTTCATTGTTGTTTCCAGCGTCCTACCTTAAGAAGCTAAGCCGCTTATGATAAAGCGGCCACTTCTGATATTCCCCAAATTTCGACCTAGTTGGTCGGCGTCAGTGTTAATCGAATATTTTTCATCTTCTGATAAACATCAGCATCCTTAGATATCGGAAGCGTTTCCAGCTGCAAGATAGCTGCGCGTGCGGTACGGCACACCTGCAGATCGCCCTGCCCCTGACTCACAGAAACCACCAGGCCACTCGGTGCCAAATTCAAAGTCAGCACGCACTGCTTACCCGCCATACTTGGGTCCGTCCGCCAGCGATTCTCGATTGCACTCTTGATAAGAGCCGTATAGCGAGCCACCTCAGAAACTACCTGCTTTTGCCGAGCCGCATCACGACGCTTCTGATCGGCCGCCATCTGCTCCGCGATCTGCTTTTGCAACTCACGCTGCTGCTTCTGTTTCTCAAGCTGCTGCTGACGCTTAAGCTCCGCCTGGCGTCTGGCTTCGGCCGCTTTCTTAGCCGCCGCCTCTGCCGCCTTAGCCTGCTGCTGCGCCTTTTCAGCCGCCTGCTTGGCCGCCCGCGCTTCCGCCTGCTGCTTCTGCTTGAGCGCCTCGGCCTTCTTCGCCGCAGCTAATGCCTTCTGCCGCTGTAGCTCCTGTTGCTTGGCCTGCTGCGCCGCCTTACGGGCTGCCGCCTGCTTCTGCTTACGCTCTGCCTCAAGCTTCTTGATCCGTTGCTGCTCTTCGGCGCGCTGGCGCTTGGCTGCATCGGCCTGCTGCTGCAATCGGCGCAGTCTGTCCTGCTCCGCTTGCTGCTGGGCTCGTTTTTGTTGTTCTAGTCGCTGAACCTGCTGTTCAACTGCATTTTGACTGACCGCTGTTGCCTGAATGATTGGCGTTTGCTGAGATGGCGCCGGACGAGGCGGCGCCTGCATATCGATGCCAAAAAGCACCAGGCTGAATAAAACCAGGTGCAATACAATAGAGAGCGTCAGTGCTTTCTTAAAACCCCGTTTCAAGATAACTCCTCGATTACTGGGACTCGGGCGGCTGAGTCATCAGACCGACCGATGGAACTCCGGCGTTTTGTAGCGCCACCATCAACTGGATCACACTCTTATAGGGCACATCGCCATCTCCTCTCACCACTACCGGTGAATGAGGCTGGACCCGGCGATAGGCCTCAACCAGAACCGCCAGCTTAGACAATGACAGCGCCTGCTCACGGCTATTCTTATAATCCAGATAATAGCGTCCCTGATTATCGATAGAGGCGATAATCGGTGATTTACTATCCTTATCGAGCTGCTTGGCATGGGCGGTTGGAAGATCCACCTTCACCCCCTGAGTGACCAGAGGGGCTGTGACCATAAAGATCACCACCAATACCAGCATCACATCGATATAGGGCACTACATTGATCTCTGCCAATGGACGGCGCTTACGACGCGATGAGCTTCTCATGACTGCTCTTCCTGTTGGTCTGAAGCGCTGACCTGACGGTACAGTATGGTGGAGAACTCATCCATAAAGTTGGTGTAGCTTCCCTCAATTCGGTCCACATGATGGGTAAAGCGGTTATAGGCAATGACCGCCGGAATCGCCGCAAAAAGGCCCATCGCAGTCGCGATCAACGCCTCAGCAATACCGGGTGCCACCATATTGAGGCTCGCCTGCTCAACGCCGCCCAGGGCGACAAAGGCATGCATGATCCCCCACACGGTACCAAACAGGCCAATGTAAGGACTGACCGAACCTATGGTCGCCAACATACTCATGCTGGCCTCTAAGTTCTCCACCTCGCGGGACAGGGTGACCCGCATCGCCCGGTAGGTGCCATCCATCACCATCTCCGGTGACTTCACCCCACTTTGATGTAATCTCGCATATTCACGAAAGCCGCTGTGAAACACCTGCTCCAGGCCGTGACGATCATCGGCGTGATTGAGGCTCTCACGGTACAGCTGATTGAGATCGCCGCCGGACCAGAATTTATCCTCAAAGCTTCGGGTCTCCTTGCGGGCCCGGGCCAGATCACGCCCCCGATAAAAGATCGCCGCCCAGGAGGCGATCGACATCGCCACCAATAGCAACATCACCAGTTTTACAACCCAGCTTGCTTCGAGGATCAGCGACAGCAGCGAGATATTAGTTTGCACCTTCAAGCACCTCTTTGATTTCTTTTGGAAAAGCGGCAGGCTTCCCCGTCTTAATATTTACACAGGCTAAACGAATTAGAGCCTCACACAAAAGGCTACCCTGCTCATTATGTATCTGTTGCTTAAAGACCACAGAAGCTCGTTTGAGTTCAATTACTTCAGAACTAACCGTTATCAACTCGTCCAGATAGGCACTACCAAGATAATCAAGTTCACAACGCCGCACCGCAAAAACAAGGTCATTATTCCTTATAATGTCAGCTTGTGTAATGCCCTGATCGCGTAAAAAATCTGTACGAGCTTGCTCTAAGAAGTTCAGGTAGTTTGCGTGGTAAACCCATCCACCGGCATCGGTATGGGCATAATAGACTCGAAATTGGCACTGATGCCTGACAGCCTGCATCATAGGTTCGTCCATCGAAAAAAATCGTTGGCCTAATATAGCGTACCCGGGGAAATAAAAGAAAGGCGGGTCAGCAGCAGACGACAGCCGCTGACCCGTTTTACTAACTGAAGTAGTAACCGTGAGTGGCGATGAAGCCGAAGATCAGCAACAACCAGCCCAGTAGGGGTGAAAAAATAACCGCCCACCAGATCTTGCGAAAACGAAATCCAAGACCGTTGATTACACCGCAACACACCCCCCAGATAATGAGCAGGGCCGCCCAGTGACTAAAGTCACTGGTATTCGCCGCCACCCGATCCGGGGACTGTAATACGGCAATCGCCACCACCACAGCTACCACCAGCAGCCCCCAGCGCCACGCCGGGCGGCGTAGCATGGAGTGGATGCGTAGCAGCTGCTCGGCTGCAGGATTACTCTTGGCCATCCTTGTCAGACTCGTGCTGTTCCAGAGAGACCGCGATGACGGTACAGAACAACACTGCCATCACTATGCCAATAAACCAGGTGATGTACCACATGGATCAATCCTCCCTTAGTACATTGAGTGCTTGTTGTTCTCAATACGCTCCTTGGTGACTCGACCAAACATCTTCTTGTGAGTCCAGGAGGTATAGAACAGGATGATAGGAACAAAGATGATCGCTACCACCAGCATGATCATCAAAGTCTTCTGTGAGGATGTCGCATCCCACAGGGTCAGGCTCTGTGATGGATCTGTAATAGAGGGCATCACGAACGGGAACATCGCAAAACCAGCGGTGAAGATCACCCCGGCAATAGTCAGGGAGCTGGTGATAAAGGCCAGCACTGAGCGTCCTGCTTTAGCCAGAATAGCGGTCAGCAGTGCCATCACCACACCCAGAATCGGTGCGATCATCATCCAGGGGTGAATGCCGTAGTTACGCATCCAGGCGCCGGTCTCAACAATCGCTGTCTTCAGGGTTGGATCGGTTGGTGCTTCCGTGTTGATTGCACTGGTAATCACATAACCATCAATACCGTAAGCAACCCAGAACCCGGCCAATACGAACAGCACCAGGGTCACCAGGGCACAGATCGAAGCGGCATGACGGGCACGTACCATCACTTCCGCTTCGGTCTTCATCATCATATAGGTTGCACCCTGGGTGAGGATCATAAACAGACTCACCAGGCCCGCCAGCAGCGCAAACGGGTTGAGCAGCCCAAAGAAGCTCCCTGTGTAGATAGGACGCATAAACTCGGTGAAGTGGAACGGAACCCCCTGCAGCAGGTTACCGAAGGCAACACCGCAGATCACAGGTGGGATCAGACTTCCGACACACAGCAGCCAGTCCCAGGTCCGACGCCAGCGCGGATCTTCAAGCTTAGAGCGGTAATCAAAGGCAACTGGACGCAGGTAAAGACCCACCAGCGTCAGCACCATGGCCACATAAAAGCCGGAAAACGAGGTCGCATAGACAATAGGCCAGGCGGCAAACAGGGCACCACCAGCGGTGATCAACCACACCTGGTTACCATCCCAGTGAGGCGCAACCGCATTAATCGCGGTGCGACGCTCGGTGTCATTTTTGCCAACAAATGGCAGCAACACCCCGACTCCCATATCGAAGCCGTCCATCACTGCAAAGCCAACCAATAACACGCCGATCAGCAACCACCAGATCACCCGCAGAATTTCATAATCAATCATTCGTCTGGCCTCCCTTACGCCGTCTTCTGCTCGAAGTGATATTTACCGGTATGCATGCTGCTTGGGCCGCGGCGTGCAAACTTGAACATCAGATACATCTCGACGATAAACAGAACGGTATATACGCCACCTATGGTGAACAAGGAGAACCAGATCTGTCCGGCTTCCAGGTTCGACGCAGAGAAGTAGGTCGGTAGTACACCTGAGACCGTCCAGGGCTGTCGACCATATTCAGCAACAAACCAGCCACATTCTGCCGCAATCCAGGGGATAGGGATCGCCCACAGGCAGGCCTTAAGCAGCCATGGACGCTCGCCAATCCGGCGACGCAGAGTATCGTAGAAGGCTACCGCAAACAGGATAAACATCAGGATGCCGCAGCCAACCATGATCCGGAAACTCCAGAACATAGGCCACACTTCCGGGATGGTATCCTTGGCTGCCGCCTTGATATCCGCATCAGTGGCATCGGTTACCTTGTCGGTATACTTCTTGAGCAGAAGGCCATAGCCCAGATCATCCTTAACCCGGTTGAACTCAGCCAGAGTCTGAGGGCTCTTATCACCGGCACGCAGCTTCATCAGCAGCTCATAGGCGGTAATACCGGTGCGGATCCGCTGCTCATGGTTATCCATCAGCTCGGTCAGGCCCGTCACCTGCTTATCCAAAGAGCGGGTTGCGATGATCCCCAGAAGATAGGGAACCCGAATGGCGTACTCATTCTCCATCTTCTGCTGGCTTGGCAGTGCCAGGACAGTGAAGTCGGCAGGAGCAGGCTCGGTGTGCCACTCGGCTTCGATAGAAGCAAGCTTGGTCTTCTGAACATCACCCAGGGTGTAACCGGACTCATCACCCAGCATCATCACTGAGATAACAGAGACCATACCAAAGGCTGCCGCAACCGCGAACGAGCGCTTGGCAAAGGCAACATCGCGCTTTTTCAGCAAGTAGTAAGAAGAGATCCCCAGTACAAACATTGCACCGACACAGTAGCCAGCCGCCACAGTGTGAACAAATTTCACCTGTGCAACCGGATTGAGCAGAACTTCGGTGAAGCTCACCATTTTCATGCTCATGGTCTGCCAGTCAAAGGTTGTTCCAACCGGATTTTGCATCCAGCCGTTTGCCACCAGGATCCACAGTGCGGAGAGGTTAGTACCGATCGCAGTCAGCCAGGTACACACCAGGTGCTCCCGCTTACTCATACGATCCCAACCAAAGAAGAACATACCGACGAAGGTAGATTCAAGGAAGAAGGCCATCAATCCTTCGATCGCCAGTGGCGCGCCGAAGATATCTCCCACATAGTGAGAATAGTAAGCCCAGTTCATACCGAACTGGAATTCCATGGTCAGGCCGGTCGCGACTCCCATCGCGAAATTAATACCAAACAGTTTTCCCCAAAACTTGGTCATGTCTTTATAGATGGGATTATTGGTCAATACATAGATTGACTCCATAATCACCAGCATAAAACTCATACCCAGGGTCAGGGGAACAAACAGAAAGTGAAACAGAGCCACCGCGGCAAACTGAAACCGCGATAGATCGACCACATGCTCAAGAATCATGTTTTTTCCTCACCGAGACTTTTTATACGGCTGCATCCATCAACACAAACGCCAATCACCTCGCATCTCGTAAGATAAGAGGGGATTGGCTTGCAAACCCATTTGCACACTACAGGCGCAGTGTACCGCTAGCAAAAAAGGGCTACTCCTCTGACACTGGCATTAGCTGGTTTGAGCTTGAGCAGATAAATAGAGTATCATACGACACCCCATCACAATTCATTAACAAAACTGACGCAAACTTCAGTGCCAAAAGTGCCTGTTTTATATCACCAAAAATTGTTCGAGATCAATGTTGCACACTACAAATAACACAATTAACCCATTTTTATTGCGGTTATTAAACAACTAAGACTCAGGCTAGCAACCATTCAGTTCATTCTTTAATCAGATGTAACCTGTGTCAGCTTTGATCACATCCGGGCTGGCAGAGATCCAGATTCACAATCGGTGAGCGACAATATTTATTCTCCTGTGTATCGCGTGAATAACACGGTGAGATATTCATTAGTTTTTCTTATCTATATTTGAGGTGAGCCCGGCTTTACATACCCAGCAGATGACTATTTGCCACTGTACCCTGCGGATAGCTATTTGTGGCTATCGCCACAGAAATGTCGGGGGCGCCCGACTACGAGCAAAGGGGCAAAACGCCTTTCCCCTTTGCAATCCCCTGGCGCCCCGGATCTCGCTTAACCCTCGGTTCACCTGCTGATCGAAGCATCGCGTAGACAGACCTTCCATGGCCTGGCTACGCTTTCGCAAATTCCTGTTGCTCAACTCCAATCCACTAAGGCTCACCTCGGCGCTCGCTTACGGGGGATTAAACTCCCTCTCTCCGATTTAGCTTCTAAGGTCGTTTATATTCTTTTTGGTGTTTGATTATTTCGAGGCAGGATGCCGAGCCGCGAAGCTCGATGTCGGGAACATCGTACGCGTAGCGACTTTCTGGTTACTCTTTCTAGAAAGAGTAACGAAAGATAAACTCCCGTGCTCCGCAGCCGAACAATCGTGCCAAAGGCACAAAAGAGCTGACCGCAGGTCAAACCAGGTCGACCTTTATCCTGCAGATGGCAGGTTTGCAGCTGCGCTGCATATGCCGGTGCTGACCGGCGGCAGGCAAGAAGGTGCGCTCGCCCGCACCCTCTTACATCTCCCGGGGCGCCCCGGATCTTACTTAACCCTAGGTTCGCCTAAGGGTTAAGGCACCGCTTAGACGCAACATCCTTGTCACGGCTAAGCTCTCATCACATCCATGTGATTCGACCTGCCCCCTCTACGGCTCGCCTCGGCGCTCGTCACGGGGGATTAAACTCCCTCTCTCCGATTTAGCTTCTAAGGTCATTTCTATCCTTTTTGGTGTTTGATTATTTCGAGGCAGGACGCCGAGCCGCGAAGCTCGATGTCGGGAACATCGTACGCGTAGCGACTTTCTGGTTACTCTTTCTAGAAAGAGTAACGAAGGAGAAATAACCGTAGTCCGCGGCCGGACAATTGTGCCGAAGGCACATAATTCCTGACAGCAGAAAAATAAACCCGGCTATAGGCCGGGCTTATAGAATGGAGAGTTACTCCGGTTTATCCAAACCAAAGTGTTGATAGGCTCGCGCCGTGGCAATCCGTCCGCGCGGAGTTCGCTGAATGAAGCCTCTTTGGATCAAAAAGGGCTCCAGAACATCTTCGATGGTGTCTTTCTCTTCACCGATGGCTGCTGCCAGGTTCTCTACTCCCACCGGGCCTCCCATGAAGATCTCTACTATGGTTTTCAGGAGTTTTCGGTCCATATAATCAAACCCCTGGCTATCCACATCCACCATGCCCAGTGCCGAATCCGCGACATGGGAACTAATATTGCCATCGGCACGTACCTCGGCATAATCCCGCACCCTGCGCAGTAGGCGATTGGCGATGCGCGGTGTCCCGCGCGAGCGCTTGGCGATCTCAAAAGCGCCCTGATCATCAATCTCCAGCGTTAGTTTCAGTGCACTTCGATGCACAATCTCGGCTAAATCCTGGCTGTTATAGAACTCCAGACGCTGCACAATTCCGAAGCGATCGCGCAGCGGAGAAGTCAGAGAGCCGGCCCGGGTGGTTGCCCCAATCAGGGTAAAGGGGGGTAACTCCAGTTTAATAGAGCGAGCCGCGGGCCCCTCGCCTATCATGATATCCAGCTGATAATCCTCCATCGCCGGATAGAGTACCTCCTCAACGACCGGACTCAGGCGATGGATCTCATCGATAAACAGGACATCACCCTCCTCAAGATTAGTCAGAAGAGCCGCCAGATCGCCGGCCTTCTCCAACACGGGCCCCGAGGTCATCTTGAGGTTCACCCCCATCTCGTTGGCCACAATGTGAGCAAGAGTGGTCTTGCCAAGCCCCGGAGGGCCAAAAATAAGCAGGTGATCCAGGGCATCGCCCCGTCGCTTGGCGGCCTGAATGAAGATCTCCATCTGTGAGCGCACCGACTCCTGACCGATATAATCTCGCAGCCATTTCGGGCGCATCGCACGATCGCTCTGCTCCTCCTGAACCGTGGTATTCGTTGCACTTACCAGCCGATCAGCTTCAATCATCACAACCTCACATCATAGAACGCAGGGATTCACGGATCACCAACTCAACACTCATCGCCTCGGTGGCAACTTGCTTGACCACCTTTTGCGCCTGCTTATTCGCATACCCCAGGGCTTCAAGGGCCTCTATCGCCTCTTGCTTGATCCGGTTAAAGGATGGTGCTGGCGCTGGAGCGCTCTCACTGAGCAGATCCTGATGATCCCGCTCAAGACCGACACTGTTGGCCCAACCCGCTAATCGATCTTTAAGCTCAACCACCAGACGCTCCGCAGTTTTACGCCCAACTCCCGGTAATTTAATCAGTGCACTGATATCTTCACGCTCAACACTACCAACCAGCTCCTCTGCGCTCATGCCTGAGAGTATCGTCTGTGCCAGTTTAGGACCGACCCCGTTCGCCTTGATCAACTCGCGAAACAGGGTACGCTCAACCTCATGGGTGAAACCAAACAGCAGATGCGCATCGTCACGCACCACCAGGTGGGTGTAGAGGCGGATCGACTGCCCACACTCCGGCAGGCGGAAAAAGCTACTCATGGGTAGCTGCACCTCATAACCAACACCGTTAACGTCGAGCAGCAGACCAGGTGGCTGCTTATGTTCAATGATCCCCTTGAGACTACCTATCACTGTGTGCACCCTGAATTGATTTTGTTATGCCATAGAATAAATAAGAACTGGATATTTATCCAGTAATGGTTAGGCTAACGGCGCAAGCGCCCCCGAACCATGCGCCCGCCGGTCTGGGCCATCTGAATAAGCGAGCTGCGGGTATGCTGATGACACAGGGCGATCGCTAGGGCATCCGCCGCATCCGCCTGAGGAGAGGCTCCAAGCTGCAGCAGCTGACAGACCATATGCTGAACCTGGCTCTTTTGCGCCGCTCCAGTTCCTACCACCGCCTGCTTAACCTGGCGTGCTGTATATTCAGCCACCTCCAGCTCGGCATTCATCGCCGCCACAATGGCCGCTCCCCGGGCCTGACCCAACTTGAGCGCTGACATGGGGTTTTTGGCGACAAACACTTCCTCAATCGCAAACTCATCGGGAGAAAACTGGGCAATCACCTCGCTCACCCCATCGTGGATCTGCTTAAGCCGGCCGCTGAAGGCTTCGGCACTGGTGCGAATGCAACCGCTACCAAGGTAATGGATCTTGCCGCCCTGGCTGCGGATCACCCCATAACCGGTGATCCGCGACCCCGGATCGATTCCCAAAATAATACTCATAAAGACTCACGATATCCTGAATGTTGGCAGAATAGCAGCTTGCACGGATAAATTGAAAACTGAGTCAACCTGAGCTGCCGCTCGGTTGTGGCCCCAGAGTTGCCTCCCTGATCCGGGCAATCTCTTCTCCCTGCCTCATTCTCCGAAGCTCGGCTGTGATCGCCTCCAGGAGATCTTCGTGCTTACGATTCAGATAGTGATACAGCTGTTGGCTGAGTAGTGGAGGTTCTATGACTTTCATCTGGCTATGAGGATGAGCCCTGAGATATTTCTGGACCGCTGAGCGACCAATGATAATCAGATCGACCTGCCTAAGCTCCAGAATATTGAAAAGTTGCATATTGCTCACGCTCCGCTTCACATTCATCCCCCGGGTCAGATCCTCTGCGTATTTGATGCCGTTACGGATCCCGATACGGTAGTTTTTAAGGCTCTGTAACCCGGAGACTTTCGGCGCCGGATCCTGGGCAACCAGCACAGCCTCAAAATGATTAATTGCAACCGGTACTCTCACCAGGTTGGGATAACGCATCTCCAATCCCTTGATTCGGTTAACCTCACCGTCTATCAACCCCTGATTGGAAAAGATCAAAGAGCGCTCGGCAGGAAGCTCTTTAATCTGGATCTGGATCCCCAGCCTGGAATAAGCCTCTTTGAGCACTTTAGATGAAGCATTGGCGATTGGGGAAGCTGTAGAGCCCAGTACGATTCTATCCAGCCCCCAGGCGCACAGGGCTGATACAGATAGTAATGTCCCAAGTAAGAGTTGAAATATTGTATACATCTATCCAAGCCAGATCTGAGAGCCCTCTTTAAGCTTGGCTGAGGAGATAGATAAATCAATCGAAAGACCCTGTTTGCCACTTGTGAAGCTAGATAAATAAGATCAATTAAAAGGTTTTTGTAACGCCTGCCGACGAATCGCCTCGATGCTTCCTTGTTCCTGCATCTTCTGGAGCTGTTTGGTGATTTGAGGAAGCAGCTCGCGGTGTTTACGGTTGAGGTAGTGGTAGAGTTTCTTCGTCAGCAATGGTGGTCCGATTATTTTCACCGGGCTCTGAGGATGAGTCGCAAGATAATCAGAAGCATCCGAACGGGTCACAATAATCAGGTCCACTTTGCCAAGTGCCAGGTTACTAAAGAGCTGCTGATTACTCATGGCCCGTTTTACATTCATGCCCCGGGTCAGATCTTCTGCGTATTTAATCCCGTTACGGATCCCGATGCGATAGTTTTTAAGGCTCTGTAATCCGCTGACTTCAAGGGCCGGATCCTGGGCAACCACCACGGCTTCAAAATGATTGACGACGACCGGTACCCTCACAAGATTCGGATAACGCTGCTCCAACCCCTTGATCCGGTTAACCTCACCATCAAGAGCTCCCTGGTTTGAGAGAGCCAGAGATCTTTCCGCAGGAAGCTGTTTGATCTGGAGCTGGATCCCTAAACGAGAGTAGGCCTCCACCAGCACATTCGCAGAGGCTTTGGAAAGAGAGGAGACGGGTGAGCCGAGCACCAGTCTATCAAGGCCCAAAGCAGCCATAGAGAACACGAACAGCAAGCTACCCAGCAAAAGTCGATGCAGCATCTAGATCTACCCCAGATTGTACTGACACCCACTTTAAGCTTGGTCAAGGATGACCATCCGGACAACCCATGAGGCAAGCAGAGCTGAGAAACCGGCCGTCTCAGTTAAAAGAGTGTCGTAGTAACCGCTGACGAATTGCCTCGATGCGGCCTTCTGCCTGCATCTTCTGGAGCTGAGCCGTGATTTTAGGAAGCAGCTCGCGGTGTTTATGATTGAGATAGTGATAAAGCTTCAGGCGAACCAGGGGTGGCTCAAGGATCATAACTTCAGGATCGGGATATTTCGCAAGATAATCCAACACATCGATGCGGGTGGTGACAAGCAAGTCCACCTTCTCTCGCTTGAGGTTACGAAACAGCTGGTTGACCGATAGCGAGCTATCAACATACATGCCGCGGGTCGCATTTTCGGCAAACTTGACGCCACTTTGTAGCCCAATTTTATAGGGTTTGAGGCTCTGCCAGCCCTCCACCTTAAATGAGAGGCCCCGGGTGACCACCAGCCCCTCAATGAAATTAACCGCCACCGGCACTCTTAACAGATTGGGGTAACCGGACTCAATTCCTGCGATGCGATTAGCCTCCCCGTCCACCATGCCGGCATTCGACATCGCCAGCGCACGCTCCGCCGCCAATTGGTTGGGCCGAACATCATACCCCAGCCCGGCGTAGGCTTCCCTGAGAACCTCCAGGGATATTTTCGAAACCAGATCCGGGGTAGCCGCCAGGATCAGCGTCTGTTTCGCCTCAGCCAGGGAACACAGTAGCAGCCAACCATAAAGTAATCGTCTCAGCAGGATTAGCATGGCTCTCTTGTATCCGGGATACCATCATCTACCACTAATCTTGGATCCTGTCCGCAATTAAGGCAATTCTCGATAGCGCGGCTTAGAGAGCTCCGGGCCCCATAAAAAAAAGCAGCCCGCAGGCTGCTTCTAGCAAAAGGTGTAGCCTAAGGCTTACAGCGCGGCTGCCAACTCATCGGAGATCTCACCGTTATGGTAAACCTCCTGCACATCATCGAGATCCTCAAGGGTATCGATGAGACGCAAAAGCTTAGGCGCGGTCGCTTCATCAAGCTCAGCCGAAGTTGATGGCACCATGGTGACCTCGGCATTTTCAGCCTCAAGACCCGCCGCATCCAGGGCATCTTTCACTGCCCCAAAATCTTCCGGCGTGGTGTAAACATCGATGCTTCCATCATCATTGATCAGAACATCGTCACCCCCCGCTTCCAGGGCCGCTTCCATCACACTGTCTTCATCGGTTCCCTGTGGGTAGGAGATCACCCCCTTCTTATCGAACAGGTAGGCCACCGAACCATCGGTACCCAGGTTACCACCGCTCTTACTAAAGGCATGGCGCACCCCGGAGACGGTCCGGTTACGATTATCTGTCATACACTCAACCATCACGGCCGTACCGCCCGGACCATAGCCCTCATAGACCACGGTCTCGAGGATCACATCATCCAGCTCACCGGCACCACGCTTGGTAGCCCGCTCAATGGTATCGCGGGTCATGTTATTCGACAGAGCCTTATCCACGGCGGCGCGAAGGCGTGGGTTACTCTCAATATCCGAGCCCCCCTCACGAGCCGCAACCGTGATTTCACGAATCAGCTTGGTAAAAATCTTCCCGCGCTTGGCATCCTGTGCGGCCTTGCGGTGCTTAATGTTGGCCCATTTACTATGACCTGCCATAACTAAACCCCTTGTTCAATTTCTTGCAGGCTCTGCCTTTACTGGCAGAGCCAAAACTGGTTTACTCCTTGACCTGCACCGCAAGCTCAGCCAGGGCTTCCTCGGCTGCAGCAGAAGGCGCCTGAGTCATCAGGCAGGATGCGGTAGTGGTCTTCGGAAATGCGATAACATCACGAATATTGTCGGTGCCTGTCAGCAGCATCACCAGACGATCCAGGCCAAATGCCAGCCCGGCATGCGGTGGCGTACCATAGCGCAGAGCCTCAAGCAGGAAGCCGAACTTGGCGTACTGCTCGGTCTCATTGATACCCAGCAGTTCGAACACCGCCTGCTGCATCTTGGCATCGTGAATACGCACCGAACCACCACCGACTTCATAGCCGTTGATCACCATGTCATAGGCGTTTGCATGAACCTTGAAAGGATCGGCCGTGAGCTCCTCGGCACTGCTATCCTTGGGCGAGGTGAAGGGGTGGTGCATCGCCGTCATGCTGCCATCATCATTGCGCTCAAACATCGGCCAGTCAACGATCCACAGCGGCTTCCAGCTATCTTCAACCAGGTCAAAGTCCGCCCCGAGCTTAAGGCGCAGAGCCCCCAGGGCATCAG
Organism: Dongshaea marina; assembly: GCF_003072645.1. Taxonomy (NCBI): domain Bacteria; kingdom Pseudomonadati; phylum Pseudomonadota; class Gammaproteobacteria; order Aeromonadales; family Aeromonadaceae; genus Dongshaea; species Dongshaea marina. The sequence continues at coordinate 1,069,401 of NZ_CP028897.1, read as the reverse complement.
AAACCACATGATAGGTGTCGGCACCAAATAGCAGAATATCCCCGTCCTGGGCCGCTGTGCGATCCAACAGGGCACTGATGATCTCCGGAGTCAGGAACTTAGCGATTGGAGACTGGATCCCCTCAGCGCCCTTGGCAACCTCATTGACCTTCATCCAGGCCAGCCCCTTGGCACCATAGATGGAGACATATTTGCCATACTCATCAATCTGCTTGCGGGACAAAGAGGCACCACCCGGAACCTTGATCAGGGCAACCCGTCCCTCAGGATCATTGGCCGGACCGGAGAACACCTTGAAGTCCACCTCTTTGAGCAGATCCGCGACATCAACAAGCTCCAGCGGGTTACGCAGATCCGGCTTATCTGAACCAAAACGGCGCATCGCTTCTGCAAAGCCCATCACAGGGAAACGTGGCAGCTCCACATTCAGCACATCTTTCCACAGCCCGCGGATCATCAGCTCCATCATCTCCTGTACCTGCTCGGCACTCATGAAGGAGGTTTCAACATCAATTTGGGTAAACTCAGGCTGGCGATCGGCGCGCAGGTCTTCATCGCGGAAGCATTTGACGATCTGATAGTAGCGATCCAGGCCACTCATCATCAAAAGCTGCTTAAACAGCTGAGGCGATTGAGGAAGCGCATAGAACTCCCCCTTATGCACCCGGCTCGGCACCAGGTAATCCCGCGCCCCTTCAGGTGTCGCCTTGGTCAGAACCGGCGTTTCAATATCCAAAAAGCCATTGTCATCCATGAAGCGGCGCACAAATGCGGTCGCCTTGGCGCGAACCTTCAGCTGGTTTGCCATCTCGGGACGACGCAGATCCAGGTAGCGATACTTGAGACGCTGCTCTTCGCTATTATCTTGGTTAAAGTCCAGAGGAGTCGGAGCTGAGCGGTTGATGATGGTCAGGGACTTCGCCAGGATCTCCACCTCGCCGGTTTGCATCTCGGAGTTTACCTGAGAGTCCGGGCGAGCACGGACCTCACCCTGGATCTGGATGCAATACTCATTGCGCAGCTCACCCGCCAGCTCAAAAGCCTCGGCATAGTCAGGATCAAAGAAAACCTGCACGATCCCTTCGCGATCGCGCATATCGATAAAGATCAAACCACCGAGATCACGACGGCGATGCACCCAGCCACAAAGCGTGACCTGTTGCCCCACGTGAGAGATATTCACTTGTCCACAATAGATGGTGCGCATGGAGTTATCCTATATTCTTCAAATTAGTTTGCTTGTGTCGCAGGACATGTCTTACACCCCTGCTCTGAATCACAGGGGGTCGCAAGATTCTTCTTCTTTCCCTGTTTAAAGTCAGTTTCGTACCAGCCCTTGCCCTTGAGGCGGAATCCGGGAGCAGAGATCTGTTTTACCAGTGATGGCTGACCGCACTCGTCACAATCGGTCAATGGCGCATCGCTGATCTTCTGGAGCTTGGCCAGTTCATGGCCACAGCTATCACAGGCATATTCATAGATAGGCATAGAAGTTCTAACCAACTCAGTGTGAAAAGGCGAGCATTATAAAGGAAAAGCCCCGACCGGGTAAAATCCAGCTTGTATTAGGCCGCAATTGGGCTTCTCATAGAAAAAACCAGCCCATGAGGCTGGTTTATCGATTTTGCTGTAACCATTGTCATCAATAGAGAGGGGAGCTCCCTGCTCTGGTTTATCCCTTAGGCAAAGCCAAGCTCAGGCAACATATGCATGCTCGCCATGAAGCTCAACGCCACCACAACGACCCCAAATACACTCACAAAGACCAGCATTCCGGTTCCGCCCATCACCCGAAACTCACTGGTGCGCTGCTCACGGGCCAGGGTTCGGCGAACCGAAACCGTCATCGCCACCGGCAGGAACACCATCACCACCGCCAGAGAGGCCGCCGCATACTGCAAAGCGATCAAAAAGATTGAGGGTGCCAGGAACACCAGCAACAGAGGTGGAAGATAGGTGATAAGAGCTCCCAGATTCTTGCCGCTGCGGGTCGGCTTGAGACGGAAGATATCCGAGACATAGTCTTTCAAAGCCATGGTGACCGCCAGGAATGAGGTGGTGACCGCAACATTGGTAAAGATCCCCATGGCGGTGCCTCCCCAGCCTTTAGAGCCCAGGTGACCCAGCATCGCAAACAGAGCGCCAATATCACTGCTGCTGTGACTCTGAAGGAAGCTGTCATAGCTGTTCGCCCCAAAGCGTGGCAGGATCCCAAGGGTAACCGCCAGCCACAGCAGATACAGCAAAAATGGGATCAGGCTGCCGATCAGGATCGCTTTGCGCAGCTCTTTAGCATCCATCTCCAGGTAGCTATACATGCTGGGGACCATGATTTGCATCCCGAAGGAGAAAAACAGCACAGGAAATGCCGCCCACAGGTAAGGCATGCTGTGATGCAGGGCAAACAGGTTGCTTGCTGTTACATCCGGGATCAACAAGGATGCCAGGGCAATAAAGCTAAGTCCTTTCACTGACAACAGGCCTCGGTTGGTGAAATCGACGACCCTGTGGCCTCCGTAAACGATTCCACCCAGGATCAGGGTAAACATCAGCGCCGACAGCCAGCTCGGCATGCTGATCCCAAACTGACCCAATAGAGCGATCAGCATTGAGGTTCCACCACTAAGGTAAGCAGAGGATACAGAGTAGAGCAGCACCAGATAGGCGATGAGGCAGACCAGCTGACCGGGACGCCCAAGGGTCATCCGGCTCATGGAGTCAAAATTAAGCTTCTTTTTAGGTAGTGCAATCAGGACTTCAAGCACCAGCATCGCTGTGATCACAGACAATAGCCAGTTGACAAAAAGTGCTCCAGCCGCCGGGAAGAACCCCAGTCCGGCAGTCGATAAAGGCAAGGCAAGAATTCCGGCTCCGACACAGGTACCGGTAAAAATTAAAATACTACCAATTGTTTTAGACTTCATGACTTCGACCAAATCTTAAAAAAGTGCAATAGACCACCACAGGCAGATCGCGTCGGCCTGAAATACATACTCCATTGGAGTCCCTGCCAATGAGTTGTGAGCGTTTACTCTGTATTGATAATCTGAAGGAATTTTTATACAAAGCTCCGAGAAAAGAGCTCTGTTGTGGCTCTACTCTAGTCTTCTGGGCGGGTGTGTCAATTCCCCGAAGGAGACGCTGTCAATAGCGGTTTTTACCCAATAAACACCTCTATTTATAAAACCCTTAACCTTGTTAAAGACAAATGAAATAACACCAAATTTAATTCGGAAGCATCACGATGCCCTGTGAAATATTTCTTTGCTGATCGGTCGATCTTTTTTCTAATAAAACTCACTCAATCACAAAAAGGTGAGAAATATCTCCAAATGGTGCCAGCAATCAGCTGCCCGGGGTCGACCGACAGCGAGCAAAGGGGCAAACGCCTTTCCCCTTTGCAATCCCCTGCCGCCCCGGGTCTCGCTTAACCCTCGCCTCCCCTAAGGATTAAGGCTTCGCTTAGACGCAACATCCTTGTCGCGGCACTCGTTATGGGGGATTAAACTCCCTCTCTCCGATTTAGCTTCTAAGGTCGTTTATATCCTTTTTGGTGTTTGATTATTTCGAGGCAGGATGCCGAGCCGCGAAGCTCTACGGAGGGACTCGGAGCGCGTAGCGACTTTCTGGTTACTCTTTCTAGAAAGAGTAACGAAGGATAGACTCCCGTGGTCCGCGGCCGGACAATTGTGCCGCCGGCACAAATAACCAGTCCGAAGGACAAAGCCGTTTGCTTAACAATTGTGCTGAGATAATTCAGCACAATTGTTAAGCAACCTGAGCTGCGCATAAGAGGGGAACTAAAAGCCCAAGCTGCGATCTGATCGTTTGTCCAGAACCATCAATCGCCAAGGAGCTTGGGCATGATCAATTTAGAAGCTATTTTCGTTGATGTCGATGATTTCTGTCAGGTCTTTCTACCCGCTTGGCAAAAACAGCAGATCTCCTTAGGTGTGAAGCAGCGGAACAGACCCTCTCGCCTGGCTGTCAGTGAAGTGATGACCATCGTCATCGCATTCCATCGCTTGGGATTCCGAGACTTTAAATCCTATTATCTTCAGTTCGTATGTAAGTACTGGAAAAGCGAGTTCCCCGGCCTGGTGAGTTACACCCGGATGTTGAAATTGATGCAAACGACCCTTGTCCCTTTGTGCTCCTATCTCACCCACAGACAAGCAAAACCTACTGGGATTGCATTCGTCGACTCAACAAAACTTCAGGTTTGCCATAACCTTCGCATCCCTCGACATCAAGTATTTCAAGGTGCTGCCAAGCGTGGCAAAGGAACCATGGGGTGGTTTTATGGATTTAAATTGCACCTTATCATCAATGATCAAGGTGGTGTTATCTCGGTCAAATTAACCCCAGCCAATGTTGATGACAGAACTCCTCTTCCTGAAATGTGCGAGCAGCTCTGGGGTTCACTCTATGGAGATAAAGGCTATATTTCAGGACCACTTGCAGAAGAGCTGGCAGACCAAGGGGTCACATTAATTACCAGCATCAGGAAGAATATGAAACCAAAGTTGATGCGGCTATGGGATAAGCTGATGCTCCGCAAACGCTTCATCATTGAAACCGTCTTTGATCAGCTGAAGAACATCTCTCAGATAGAACACTCACGGCATCGTAGCTGCATCAGCTTTATGGTGAATCTCCTTGCTGGCCTCATTGCATATACCTTCCAGGAAAAGAAGCCGAGCATCCGAATGTCTCGGCTTGAAAAGGAAGCGCTTATGCAGATCTGAGGTTAAGCAGGGAATAAAAAACAACCTACTTCAAGACAAGCAGCGAACTTTTCACTACAATAACCGGCTTTTCGCGCTGCGCAGATGCAGCAGCAGTCCAGATTTAAGCCCGAGTTAAACCACAAGACCATGCAAACTAAAGATCGGATCTTTGCGTCAGCCATCTCACAAATTGGTGATTTCTGCTTTGACGAGCGCGTCGCAGATGTATTTCCGGATATGATCCAACGCTCTATCCCGAGTTATCAGCATATCATTTCGGTGATCGGTATGCTGACCCGCCGCTTTGCCCAACCCGAGACCAACCTCTATGATCTGGGGTGCTCACTGGGTGCTGCCACCCTGTCGATGCGCAATCAGCTGCCTCACGACAGTTGCCAAATCATCGGCATCGATAATTCTCCGGCCATGGTAGAGCGCTGCCGCCGTCACCTGCAAGGATTCAAATCCACCGCCAAGGTGACTATTCTCGAGCAGGATATCTGTGAGGCTGAGCTGGATAACGCATCCGTGGTGGTCCTGAACTTCACCCTGCAATTTCTCTCGCCGGAAAAACGCCAGGTGCTGCTCAGCCGTATCTACCAGGCCCTGCGCCCGGGTGGAGTGCTGATCTTAAGTGAAAAGTTCAGCTTTGAGGATCAGCCGGTCAATGAGCTGATGGTGGATCTGCACCTTGATTTCAAGCGGGCCAATGGTTACAGCGAGCTGGAGATCAGCCAAAAGCGCACCGCCCTTGAGAATGTGATGCGCACCGACAGTATCCAAACTCACAAACAGCGCCTGCAACAGGCGGGATTTGAGCACATGGATCTCTGGTATCAATGCTTTAACTTTGGCTCTATGGTGGCGATCAAGTGATAGATTTTTCCGATTTTTATCAGGCGATCGCCAAGAACCGGCTGCAACACTGGCTCACCACCCTGCCCTCTTTGCTCTCTAACTGGCAAAAGGAGCACCAGCATGGCGACTTCCCCCGTTGGCAAAAGGTGCTGACCAAGCTGCCTCAGGTCACAACCAGGCATATCGAAATCCAAGATTCGGTCACCCTGGGTCAGGAGGGCGAGCTCACTGAGGGCGAGCGCAAGCGAACCGAGAACCTGTTTCGCCACCTGCAGCCCTGGCGAAAAGGTCCATACCAGGTCCACGGGATCCACATAGATACCGAGTGGCGCTCCGATCTCAAGTGGGATCGTCTCACCCCTCATATCTCTCCTCTCAAGGGGCGTTATGTACTGGATGTGGGCTGTGGCAGTGGCTATCACATGTGGCGGATGCTCGGAGCGGGCGCCGAGTTTGTCACCGGCGTCGATCCCTCGGCACTGTTTCTCTGCCAGTTCGAGGCGATTCGTCACTTTGCCAACGCCGAGCAGAAGATCCACCTGCTGCCTCTTGGGATCCAGGAGCTCCCTCCCCTCAAGGCCTTTGACACCCTGTTCTCCATGGGAGTCCTCTATCACAGGCGTTCACCCATAGATCACCTGATGCAGCTTAAGTCTCATCTTAAGCCCGGTGGCGAGCTGGTGCTGGAGACTCTGGTGATCCCGGGAGATGAACAGGATGTACTGGTGCCGATCGATCGCTATGCCAAGATGCGCAACATCTGGTTTATCCCATCCAGCAAGGCCCTTAAGCTGTGGCTGGAAAAGTGTGGCTTCGAACAGGTAACCATCGCCGATGAGACGCCGACCACCTTCGAAGAGCAGCGCAAAACCAACTGGATCAACACCGAATCCCTGGATGACTTCCTGGATCCGAATGATCCAAGCAAGACGATTGAGGGATATCCCGCTCCCCTACGCGCCCTGCTAATAGCCAAGGCCCCCTATAAGGTCGACTAAGGTTCATCAAAACCAGCCGGATAAAAAAGAGGGGTGCCAGGCATCCCTCTTTCATTTCCTAAGACTGTAAATCAGGACTTAAAGATCTCGACCGAGCGCGACAAGCTCTGGGCCTGTTGTGATACCTCAAAACTCGACTCCATATTCTGCTCAGTCTTCTCACTGGACTCATGAGCGATGTCACGGATGGTGGTCACATTGCGATTGATCTCATTGGCCACCGAACTCTGCTCCTCGACAGCGGTAGCAATTTGAGTACTCATATCCATCACATCTTTCATCTTGTCGGTGATCTGAGAGAGCTGCTCACCGGCATCGGTGGCGGCATTCACACTGCGCTCTCCCTGGGCCCGGCACTCATCCATCAGCTGCACTATGTTCTGGGTACGGCTCTGCAACCCATTGATGATCCCGGCAATCTCCTCGGTGGACTCCTGGGTACGCATCGCCAGACTTCGAACCTCGTCGGCCACCACGGCAAAGCCGCGGCCTTGATCACCCGCCCGGGCTGCCTCGATAGCAGCGTTAAGCGCCAGCAGATTGGTCTGCTCGGCAATCCCGCGGATCACATCCAGCACGGCGCCCACCGTCTGACTCTCTTTTTCAAGCTCCTGAACCACGCCGGAGGACTCTTCCAAGCGGCCAGACAGAGAGCGGATCTCCTGGATGGTGGTCTCAACCTGCTGCTGACCATTATGAGCTGTCTCATTGGTCTCCTTGGCACTGGCCGCTGCCAGTTCGGTATTCTGGGCGATCTCACTGATGGTTGAACCCATCTCGGTCGCGGCGGTGGCAACCATATCTGTCTCTTGCAGCTGCTGCTCGGCGCCACTGCGGGCCGCTTCAGCATTTTGCGACAGGGAGTCGGTCGCACTCTCAAGGGCATTTACCGCCCCTTTGACATCGCCAATCACATGCATGAAGGACTCAAGCATCCGGTTAAAGTCCTCTCCCATATCAGCGAACTCATCCTTGGATTGAAGCTCACTGCGTAGCGTCAGATCGTGATTATCACTGACCTTCTGCATCAGGCCGGCAAAACCGGAGAGGCTACCGATAACACTGCGCGCGATCCAGAAGCTAAAGAACACCACCAGCAGAACGCCGATGATGGCAAAGATGGTGATCTGGGAGATCATCGACTGACGGCTCTCCGCCGAGAATTCTTCGAGGTAAGCCAGCATCTGGCCAAACATATTCTCGGTGCGATGCACCTGAGTACGCATCTCCTTGAGCAGACCTGAATCTGGACTCAACCCCAACTGCTGCTCGTTACTGATGAGATTGAAGAAGTCCCGCTTATAGTTACTGAGCAGATTGAGCTTATCGGGCTCGCCGGCAAGCATGGATTCGAGCTTGGAGTAGGTCTTCTCAAACTTACCCTTGTATTTGAGATCCCGGCGCAACATAAAGTCTTTCTCGGCGCGGCGCAGCATCAGCATCTCGACCATCTGCTCGGGCTGGTTATCCTCCTTGAGCTTGGTCTCAAGATTATGCACCGAGGAGCGTAGCGATCCATAGAGCCCGGCCTTGGGATTCAAACCTATGGTTTTTTGCATCTCAACCAATTTGGTGAATTTCTGCTGATAGCCCTTGATCTCATCAATCAACTGGGTCAGAAGGCGATGTAGCTCATCATCGTGGATCAGCTCATCAAGCTCTTCATCCTCTGCGACGAAGGCCTTATAGATCTGATTGAACTTGGTAACATCCTCCTCTTTCTTGGTGATCAAGAAGTCCTTCTCATAACGGCGCATGTTCAGCATCTGGGTTTCCAGGTGCTCGGCGCTCTTGATCGCCATACTCAGATCTTGCTGCTGGGATGCGAAGCGAAACACAAATGCCAGCACGATCAGCAGAATCAATACACTCAGCACTGCACTGGCCAGAAGTTTTTGTTTGACCGTCATCAGGGACACTCCCTATCCATCTTCCTACCTAAAAGCGTAGAAGATCTCAGGCAAAATGCATGACTGAGTCCAAAAGACATAGCCCATGAAGCAAGGTGTTGAAAATAATCAGATAAAACCAAAGTAATAGGAGAGCAGGGAGCCAGAGACAATCAAGAGCAACAGAACCAGGTTAAACAACTGGTGATCACTGTGACGGCGACTACGGCGGATGTTCACCAATACGGTGACGAGCGCCAGAATACAGCAGCCCCACAGGGTAAACAAAAACCAGTCTCCCAGGGGTTGATCCCAGCTCTGGCGTACCTCGACCCCCAGAAGGTAAGCAAACCAAACTGCACTTCAGGACGAGCAAAGTGAAACAGCACCATGGCCACCAGAAACAGCAGCCAGGCCAGAATCGAGCACAGCTGGAGGATCCGCTGCCCCAGATCGGGGCCTTTGCGTCGCTCGTTGTCGTGCATATTACCTCCCTATCTACTTACTAGAATAATCCCTAGTCGCATTTGTGGCCAAAATTGCCCGTTTCCAATCTTTTTACTTGAGTCTTATTGTGACGAAGGTAAGATTGAGGGCTGCGTGAGATTTTCTCTTTTTTATCACCCCTCTTGCTGGAGAACCGAAGAATATGGCGCTAGCGTCTGTTGTAGATGTACTGGCAGGTCAATTTCCTGTCGGCAGCACAGTGACTGTCAAGGGCTGGATTCGAACCCGACGGGATTCGAAAGCCGGCATCTCTTTTCTTGCTATCCATGATGGCAGCTGTTTCAATCCTGTGCAGGCAGTCGTCCCTAATACCCTGAATAATTACCAGGAAGAGGTCCAGCGCCTGACCGCAGGCTGCTCGGTAGCAGTCACGGGCGAGGTGGTCGAATCCCAGGGCAAGGGGCAAACCTTTGAGCTTCAGGCGACCGGGGTTGAAGTGATCGGCTGGGTCGAGAACCCGGACAGCTACCCGATGGCGGCAAAGCGCCACTCCATCGAATACCTGCGTGAGCATGCCCACCTGCGTCCGCGCACCAATGTAATTGGCGCCGTGACCCGGGTACGTAACTGCCTGGCTCAGGCTCTGCACCGTTTCTTCTATGAAAATGGCTACAACTGGATCAGTACCCCGATCATCACCGCCAGTGACTGTGAGGGCGCCGGAGAGATGTTCCGCGTCTCGACCCTGGATATGCAAAACCTACCCCTGACCGATAAGGGTGAGGTGGATTATAGCGAAGACTTCTTTGGTAAAGAGGCCTTCCTGACCGTATCCGGCCAGCTTAACGTTGAAACCTTTGCCTGTGCCATGAGCAAGGTCTACACCTTTGGTCCGACCTTCCGCGCCGAAAACTCCAACACGAGCCGTCATCTGGCCGAGTTTTGGATGCTGGAGCCGGAAATAGCCTTTGCCGATCTCGACGATGCGGCCGAAGTTGCAATCGAGATGCTCAAGTATGTGTTCAAGGCGGTCCTCGAAGAGCGGATGGACGATCTGCAGTTCTTTGATCAGCGCATCCAAAAAGGTGTGATTGAGCGCCTGCAACAGCTAGTGAGCTCCGAATTTGTGCAGGTAGACTACACCGACGCAATCGAGATCCTGGAAAACTGCGGCAAGGAGTTCGAGTACCCGGTCTCCTGGGGCATCGACATGAGTTCCGAGCATGAGCGCTACCTGGCCGAGGAGCACTTCAAAGCTCCGGTGGTGGTGAAGAACTATCCGAAAGATATCAAAGCCTTCTACATGCGTCTCAATGATGATGGCAAAACAGTGGCGGCGATGGACATTCTGGCTCCGGGCATCGGTGAGATCATCGGTGGCTCCCAGCGTGAAGAGCGTCTGGAGATCCTGGATCAGCGCCTGGAAGAGATGGAGCTGGAAAAAGAGGATTACTGGTGGTATCGGGATCTGCGTCGCTACGGCACCGTCCCTCACTCAGGCTTTGGCCTAGGGTTTGACCGCCTGGTAACCTTTGTCACAGGTATGGCCAACATCCGTGATGTGATGCCATTCCCCCGCGCGGCCCGCACGGCGGAGTTCTAAAAGCCAGCACCCGCATTACAAAAAAGCCCTGCCGGATGGCAGGGCTTTTTTTATAGCTCGCGGCAGTGGTCGGCCACCACCACCTTGCGCAACGCGTGGCACTCGACCGTCGGCGTCCCGAGATAAAGAAAGCCCACCAGCTGATCTTCATCCGATAACCCAAGCTCCTGGTGAACCTGACGATCATAGATAAACCAGCCGGAGCGCCAGATCCCGTTAAATCCCTGGGCCTGGGCCGCCATCTGCATCGCCATCACCGAGCAGCCTGCCGCCAGGTGTTGCTCGAAGGGAGGGACCTTCTCGTGAGGCTTGACCTTGGCTGCAACGGCGATCACCAGAGGGGCTCTTGAGGGGGCATTACGCGCCCGCTCTACCTTATCTGCGGACTCCCCCCGAGCCTCGGCAGCCCTGGCAAAAATATCCCCCAACCGGGTGAGCCCCTCACCCTTGGCGATGATAAACTCCCAGGGTTTAAGGGCCCCATGATCCGGGGCACAAAGCCCGGCCTTCAGAATAAGTTGCAACCCCTCCCCTGCAGGAGCCGGTACCTTGAGTCGACTGCAAGAGTGACGATTAAGCAGCAATTCTAACGCTTCCATAACGATTCTCGACCACTTAAAAAAGTTACCTTAGCACAGGCCATGTAAAAAATGCAGCACAGCAAAACCCAGGATACTGATGCCGATATGACAGAATTGAATCCGTGCACCCGCCCGAGCACGAATTGCCCCCGCTTCCATGGTAATTTGCATCAATAACTCCGATAATCAGCAGTTAGAGCCCATAAGTTGTGCAAACCTATATGAAAGTTATTTGGCAAACCATAAAATGGATCCTGATTGGCGCATGGAAGTGCATCAATACCCTGCGCAAATTGATCCTAAACCTTATTTTTTTAATTATCCTGCTGCTGGTTATCTCTGTCTTTATCGCGGATAAGCCAACCACTCCGGCGCTCCCGGCGCATGCCGCTCTGACCTTGAACCTCTCCGGGGATCTGGTGGAGCAGCCCAGTGAAGATAATCCGAGCCAGCTGCTGATGCGCCAACTGCTGGATGAGGAGTCCCCCACTCAGCAGGTTTCGGTCCACAAGGTGGTGTATGCCATCGAGCAGGCGAAAAAGGACCCACGAATCAAGCTGCTGGTGCTGCAGCTCAAAAACCTGCGCCAGGCGGATCTGACCAAGCTTAGGCTGATCGGTGCGGCCCTGGAGGATTTCAAAACCTCCAGGAAGCCAATAATCGCTATTGGCAGCGAGTTTGATCAGGCCCAGTACTACCTGGCCTCTTATGCAGACAAGATCCTCCTCAACCCGGCCGGAGGCGTGGATCTGCAAGGCTACGGGATCTACCGCCTCTACTACAAATCCGCACTGGATAAGTTCAATATCGACACCCATGTGTTCCGGGTGGGCCGCTATAAATCCTTTGTTGAACCCTACCTCAGGGACAACATGTCTCCGGATAGCCGCAAGGTCAATCAGCACCTGCTCCAGCAGATCTGGTCCCAATATGTCACAGATGTTTCCACCCAGCGTAAGATAGCTGCGGATGTGATTAACCCGAGTAAACAGCAGCTCATGGCGCGTCTGACCAAAGCCGGAGGCAACCCGGCCCAGTATGCATTGCAAAATAAACTGGTTGATGAGCTGGCCACAGAGCTTGAGATGAACAAGGCCCTGGTCAAGCTGGTGGGACATCCCAAGGGCAAAGAGCATTATCGTAGCATCAGTTACCAGAGATACCTCTCAACCCTGCCCAGCCCATACCGGGACCATGGCAAGCCGGATATCGCCCTCATCACCGCCTCAGGTCCGATCATGAGCGGCGATCAGCCCCGCGGGGTGATCGGCTCAGACACTCTGTCTGAGCTGCTAACCCGGGCCCGGCTGGATAAAGAGATAAAAGCCGTGGTGCTGCGAGTTGATAGCCCGGGAGGGAGCGCCTTTGCCGCCGAGCAGATCCGCCAGCAGCTGATTGCCCTGAAAAAATCCGGCAAGCCTGTGGTGGTCTCCATGAGTAGTTACGCGGCCTCCGGTGGTTACTGGATTGCCGCCGATGCCGATAAGATCGTCGCCGAGCCCACCACCCTGACCGGCTCAATTGGTGTGTTTGGCATGCTCACCACCATAGACAAGGCCCTGGGTAAACTTGGAGTGCATACCGATGGGGTAACTGTGAGTGCCTACCCTCAGGTCAGCATGACCCGGCCATTGTCCAAAGAGGCCAAGAGCATCATCCAGATGGGGGTTGAGGATACCTACCAGCGTTTCCTCAAAGTGGTTGCCAGTGGCCGCCACATGTCACCAGAGGCAGTCAACAAGATTGCTCAGGGCCATGTCTGGACGGGTAAGGATGCCCTTAAGCTGGGACTGGTGGACAAGCTCGGTAATCAGGCTGACGCCGCAGCCCTGGCGGCCAAGCTCGCGGGTCTCAAGGAGTATCAGCTGCTACCGATCACTCCGCCGATCTCGGCCCGGGAGCTGTTTATCCAGCAACTGTTCGAACATATCAGCGAGTTCAGTAGCATCGGAACCACACTGCCTAAGATCGTCGGTGAGCTAGTCAGCGCCGGTAAACCCCTGTTGCAGCTCAATGATCCACAGGGGATGTACGCCATCTGTCCCTGGAAAATTCAGTAATTGAAAACCCCGGCCCGGCCGGGGTTCTTTTTTACCCCCCTCAGCCTCTATAATGCCCGTCTGTTATCCATATAAATAAAAGAAGAGTCTGTCGTGAAAAAATCGATCTATATCGCTTATACCGGGGGCACCATAGGTATGCAGCGATCTGAGCAGGGGTTTATCCCGGTTGCCGGATATATGGAGCAGTGTCTGGCCGATATGCCTGAGTTCCATCATCCGGATATGCCCAGCTACACCATCAATGAGTACTGCCCCTGATGGACTCCTCGGACATGACCCCGGCTGACTGGCAAAGGATTGCTGACGATATCCACCACAACTATGACAAATATGATGGCTTCGTGATCCTGCACGGGACAGATACCATGTCCTTTACCGCATCGGCACTCTCTTTTATGCTCAGCGATCTGCAAAAACCGGTCATCGTCACCGGATCACAGATCCCCTTGTCACAGTTGCGCTCCGATGGGCAGCAAAACCTGCTCAACGCCCTCTACATCGCTGCCAACTACCCGATTCACGAAGTCTCTTTGTTTTTTAACAATGAGCTGTTTCGTGGCAATCGCAGCAGTAAGATCAGAGCCGATGGTTTCAACGCCTTCGGCTCACCGAACTTCCCCCCCTGCTCAAGGCCGGAATCAACATTGAACTGGTTGCCGGCAAGATAGGCGAAGATGAGCCTCTCCCCCTGCAGGTAACTCCGATCACCCCTCAGCCGATAGGGGTGGTCACCCTCTACCCCGGAATAAGCGTGGATGTGATCCGCAATATCCTGCAACAGCCGGTCAAGGCGTTGATCCTGCTCTCTTACGGAGTTGGCAATGCCCCCTGAACCAGGAGATGCTAGCCCTGTTAACCGATGCCACGGAGCGGGGGGTCATTATCGTGAACCTGACCCAGTGCCTGAGCGGAAAAGTCAATATGGAGGGATATGCCGGGGGAATGCCCTGAGCCGGGCCGGGGTGATCTCCGGCTTTGATATGACAACCGAGGCAGCACTGACCAAACTGCATATGCTGCTGAGCCAACGCTATACCAGCCCACAAGTCCGGGCCCTGATGCAACAGGATCTCAAGGGAGAACTTACCCTGGGAGAGTGACACCAGGCACCAGATGAGGCCAATCTGAGCAGGCCTCATCTGAGATAGCGTCAGGCTATTTAAACTGCTCTTTCAGCTCCTGCTTACTCTTCATCACCAGGTTTCCCTGGCGATCGAGCGTCATATGCTCAGGTTCATCACCATGCTGGCTCTGCCATAACAGCACCGCCTGCAGGCTCAGCTCTTTCTGCTCAGGGGTCAGGGCCTTACCATCGGGCCACTTTCCAAGTTCAACCGCCAACTTAAGGCGGGAATACATTTCGGGGGTAAGAGAAGCTACGGTTTGATCAAATGACATCTATTCCTCCATAGAAAAGGCGAAAGCTTAGGGATATGAGTAATGGGAGTCTCTGGCTATTCGGTACGCTGACGCTGTTGCTGGTGTAAAGAGAGGAGCAGCTCGGCCTCGGCTCTTGGAAGTTCGCACTCACGCATCAGCTCATCAAGATCCGCACCTAGCTCAACCATACGCATCGCCCGGCTATACAGGCGATTTTCAGGCTCGCGCATCGACAGCTCCTGCTGCTGCTCCTGCAGGCCCTCAAGGGAGCTCTGCAGAGCCACCAGGCGCTTGCCAAGCCCCAGGGTACCAGACTGGATCTCATTGACCTGCTTCCTCAGCAGATCCCGGTTGCGACTGTGCTCTTTGAGGACCCGCTCCATCGCCTGCAGTTTATGCTGCTGATTTCTGGAGTGGATGAGTCCCAAAAATAGCGCGACCAGCGCAACCACTAGGGCTAACGCTGGCAGCAGATATATAAACAGTTGGTCGGTCATCAGGTTATAACTGGCTGAGATCATCCCATTCATCATCTGATAACAGTTTATTCAAATCAACCAAGATCAGCAATTCTCCATCACGATTACTGACGCCCTGAATAAACTTGGCACTCTCTTCGGTCCCAACGTTTGGCGCCGTATCGATCTCTGAGGATCTCAGGTAAACCACCTCAGCAACGCTATCGACCAAAATACCGATCACCTGACGGTCGGTCTCAATAATCACGATTCGTGAGTTATCACTGACCTCAGCCGGCATCAATCCAAAACGGGCACGGGTATCGATAACGGTCACAACATTTCCGCGAAGATTGATGATCCCAAGGACATAATCGGGAGCCCCCGGCACAGGAGCGATCTCAGAATAGCGCAGCACCTCCTGTACTTGCATCACGTTGATGCCATATGTCTCTTCATCCAGCTTGAAGGTCACCCATTGGAGAATCTCATCTCCAGCGACATTATCCGCTACACTCTGCTGTTCACTCATCTCTGCCATCCTTTACTATTTTGGCTCTCTAACCGTAACATTAGCACGTTTCGTTTAGCTCTGATCAGTCCCCATTAATATTGACGCCCTGCTCAAGCAGCCGAATCATCTCATTGACATGAAGTAGCACACACATCTTCTCTTTGACCATCCCGGCGAGCCAGGGGCGTTTGCCGGCGCTGCGGCGCCATTTCACCTGATCATTATGCAGCAGCTCGGTCCCGAGCAGCTGCTCTGTGCCGAGCCCCCACTCACTGGTTCCGAGCATCACCAGGTAACGAGCCTCCCACTCATCGTGAGGTTGATCCGGCATCACCCAGTGGGGCGTCTTCACCACATTGAGCTTTTCACCCCGGATATCCACCACACCAGCAAACCAATCGGGCTTACCAAACAAACTGGTCACCGACTCCAGCTCATGGATGCCGCCAAGATCGGTCAGGGGGACCGCAAAGGTCACGCCATCGACCGAGAAAAACAGCACCTGAAAGCTCTCTTCTGCGTCTATATTTTCCCAGGGCTGCTCCGGCTCAGGCTCGGGTTGTTTGACCGGCTCAACCTTCACCTTGGGTGTAACCTTCTCTTGCTGCTCTTTAAGCTCCTCAATCGTTTCCAGAAGATTCGCAAGATTATCCTTTTCAAGGTGATTGAAAGGGGCAATCAGTGTGTCCTCAAGGCGAACCGGCAAGGGCTCGGCTTTAGCTTCGGCTTGCGGCTGCACCTTGGGCTCAGGGGTTAGCTCCTCCTGCAAAGGAGCGGAAACCTGCTCCAGGGCAACCTCCCCCGCAGGCAGTTCTTCCGTCTCCTGAATGTCATCATCAAGATCCATTAACAGTGCCGCGAAATAGTTCTCCAGGGCCTGTTCATGGTTTTTTGAATTCATGATGAAGACTCCTCCCTCTGCTCATCTTCGAGCTGCAAAATGTAGTTGAGCAAGCTCCAGTAGGCATAAGCCCCGCGGCTTCCCTTGGCATAAATTGAGGGAGGGATATGCTGCAGGCTGGCATCACGGAACTTAGTATCAATCGGGATCACTGAGTTCCAGACCTTGTCACCATGCAGCTCCTTAAGGGAGCGCAGGGTCATCAGTGACGCCTTGGTGCGTTTATCAAACATGGTCGGAATAATGGTATAGAGGAATCCCTCTTTCTTGGAACGCTGCATCACCTCAAAAGTACGCATCATGCGATCCAGCCCTTGAGAGCCAGGAATTCGGTTTGTACCGGAACCAGGATGCGATCACAGGCGGCAATGGCATTGACCATCATCACTCCCAGCACCGGCGGGCAATCGATGATCGCAAAATCATATTCATCATGCAGCTTGTGCAACGCCCTGGCCAGAATCAGCCCCATTCCCTCACGGTTGCCCAACACCCGATCCAGGGTGGCCAGCGTAATGGATGCCGGCAGCAGGTGAATATTTTCAAAGGCGGTATGAATGATATGCTCTTGAATAAATTCAGGGGTGAGTTTCGGGACCTGGAACAGCTCATAGAGCGTCTTGTCCAGTGAGTCTGAGTCATAGTTCAGATAGCTGGTGAGAGATGCGTGAGGATCCGTATCGATCAGTAATACCCGCTTGCCCCGTTGAGAGAGCAAGCCAGCCAGTGCGACCACGGTCGTTGTCTTACCAACACCACCTTTTTGATTAGCTACTGTCCATACAATCACGATGATGCATCCTTTCTTGTTGTGATGATGAAGCCGCCTCCAGGCAATGGGATCTCTTTCACCTCATCCGAATCTTGCTGCTCAGAGGGTTTTGGCGTCTCGGTGGCCGTATCTACAGTCTTGGGTACGGCCTTCACCGGCGCAACCCAGGCATATTTTGAGACCGCAATGACCACCCGCCGATTCTTAGCCCGCCCCTCCTCGGTCTCATTAGAGAGCACGGGGCGATACTGGCCAAATGCCTCGATTGCCATCCGCTGAGGTGCTATACCATCTCGGTTAAGAAACCGTAAAACACTGACGGCTCGAGCTGCAGAAAGCTCCCAATTGGAAGCAAACAGCTCATTACGAACCAGGCGGTCATCGGTATACCCCCTGATCCTGACATAATTATCGACCGTTTTAAGGGTTTGTGAAATTTCTCTTAGTATCGTACGGGCCTTAAGGGTGAGCGCTGCACTGCCGCTGGGAAATATAGAGCGGGAGTCGAGCTCGATGGTTAACCACTGCTCGTCCTGCTCAAGCTGCATGGTACCGGCCTCGCTCTGACGGGCCAGGGAGCTGAGGCTCTGTTCAATTGCGGAAAATGGGGCCCCCTGAAGCTTACTTTCGGGTAACTCGGAGAGATCATCCTCCTCGGCGATGGCGAGACTCCCACCATCGGGGATCACACCGCTGGCCTCTTCGGTCAGAATGGAGTTGGAGAGTTCAGGAAAGATAGAGGAGAAAATGGGCTCATTACTGCCGATGATGCGTTCGCTGGCCTGCTTGAAACTTTCACGCAGCTCATCATAGCGATCCTCATGGTAGATAGCCAAGGCGTATAGAACCACAAACAGGGCAAATATCAGCGTCATGTAGTCTGCGTAGGAAACCAGCCAGCGATCGGTTCGCTCATGGCCGGAGTGACCTCTATGTTTTCTACGCATCCGCATCCAACTACTCCCTGAGATAGACCTGGAACCTGTGTCTCAGCTGTAATCCGCTCTCTCCACTTGCGATCGCCAAAAGCCCCTGCATCGTCAGCTCCTGGTAAAGATAGATTTGATAATGCATCGCCCGCAGTTTATTGGAGATTGGCAGGTACAAAAGATTAGCAAAACCCACGCCATAAATAGTAGCCACAAAAGCAACCGCGATCCCTTCTCCAAGCTCGCTGGGGTTATCCAGGTGAGCCATCGCCTGGATCAGCCCAAGGACTGCACCGATAATGCCGATGGTTGGGCTATAGCCTCCCATAGCCTCGTAAACTTTAGCTCCCTGCTCAAGCTTCTCCTGCTCTATATCGATCTCTGTCTCGAGTAGCTGCTTGATATGATCGCTATCTGTGCCATCAACCAGCAGGTTAAGCCCCATCTTGGTAAACTCACAGGGCTCATCATCAGACAAGTCCTCCAGCGCCAATAAGCCATATTGACGCGCCGACATCGACCATTTCTCAAAGCGTTCTGCCTGGTTGAGTAACTGGCTCTTTGGTGGATTAACCACCCATGCAAGCTGAAGCAGGGCGATCCGCAGCGCACTCAAAGGCGTCTGGAGAATGATGGCACCCATGGTGCCACCGAACACAATCAAAAAGGCAGGAAAATCGATAAGCGCAAGCAGTGAGCCGCCACTGAGAAGCTGGGCGACCAGGATACAGGCGATCGCAATGGCCAGTCCCAGCAGCCCCATGAGTTAACATCCTATTTCAACATTGATACGTTGTGCGACCCGGTTCAGGGGAAGTGACTCACTAGCGATACCAGCCCTAGCAACCGCCTGTGGCATACCATACACCACACAGCTCTGCTCATCCTGAGCCCAGATGGTGGCCCCCTGCTCTTTTAGCAAGCGAGCACCATCACAACCATCCGCTCCCATCCCGGTCAGAACGATTGCCAGAACCTTCCCTCCATGGCTCTTGGCAGCAGAAGCAAAGGTAATATCCACACAGGGCTTATAATTGACCTTGTCATTACCATCCACCACCTTGAGCTTGGCACTATTGCCGCGCCCTTCAACCAACATCTGCTTGCCCCCGGGAGCAAGATAAGCACACCCCGGACGCAAGATATCTCCATCCTGAGCCTCTTTCACACTGATCTTGCACAGGCCATTGAGCCTGGCAGCAAAGGCCGGAGTAAAGGTCGAAGGCATATGCTGGATCAATAGAATCGGATAGGGAAAATTCGCAGGAAGCTCAGTCAATACGGTTTGCAGGGCAACCGGCCCTCCGGTGGAAGTACCAATCGCCAGCAGGTTGTACTGTTTGCCGCTTTTTTTAAACCTTGCTTCAGCAGCTGGCGCCGGACGAGCCGCAGGCTGAGCTGGTGCTGTGGTTGTGGGAGCAGCTGGAGCAGTCGGGCTGGTTGGTGCTGCGGGAGCCGCGGGTCTTGGAGCCGGACGACGCAGCGCAGAAACCGGGCGCCGGGCAATCGCTTTTACTCTGGACTGCAGCTGACGGGTCGCCTCATCGCGATCTTTGGCGATATCTTCAAATTTCTTGGGAAGAAAGTCCAGGGCCCCGGCCTCGAGTGCATCAAGGGTTGCCTTGGCCCCCTCATGGGTCAGAGAAGAAAACATCAGGATCGGAGTCGGAGTCTTCTCCATAATAAGTTTTACCGCGGTGATCCCATCCATCACCGGCATCTCGATGTCCATGGTCACAACATCCGGGCGAAGCTTGGCAACCATATCGACCGCTTCCTGACCATTTTTAGCCGTTCCGATCACGCTAAGAGATGGCTCTCCCTCAATGATCTCCTGGACCCGACGCCGAAAGAAGCTTGAATCATCAACTACCAGTACCTTGATCGTCATTGTCCACCATCTCTATGTTGAATTACTGTGGATCATCCTTTGCGAGCATTTGCCTTGAGCAAGCTTGGCACATCAAGAATCAATGCTATCCCGCCGTCACTGGTGATGGTTGCCCCGGCCATACCTTCGGTTCTGCGCTGTAACAAACCATCCAGCGGCTTGATCACCACCTCTTCCTGGCCAATCATGCTATCAACCACAAAGCCGATGAGCTGTGTCCCAACCTGGACGATCACCACATAGCCTTTTTCTCTGTTGACAACATACTTGCTGCGATCTCGAATCAACCATTCATGCAGATAGAACAGTGGAATCGCCTTATCACGAACAATAATGGTCAACTGTCCGTCGACCACATTGGTTTTACCCAGATCCAGGTTAAAGATCTCGCTGACATTGGTCAGGGGTAGTGCAAACACCTGCTCTCCAACCTGAATCATCAGGGTCGGCAAAATAGCCAGGGTCAACGGCACCTTGATTTCAAGGCGGGTTCCTTTCCCCAGGGTCGAATCGATATGGATCGATCCATTGAGCTGGGTGATCCCTGTCTTGACCACATCCATTCCAACCCCACGCCCGGAGATATCTGAGATCTCCACCTTGGTCGAGAAACCGGGAGCAAAGATCAGGTTATAGGCCTCTGAGTCACTCAGGCGCGCCGCCGAGTCCGCGTCCAGGACCCCACGCTCTATCGCAATAGATTTGAGCTTCTCGGCATCCATACCCGCACCATCATCCTCAATCACCAACAGGATGTGATCCCCTTCCTGAGAGGCGCCAAGCTTGATCGTACCCTGACGGGGCTTGCCTGCCTTCTCACGAATTTCCGGCAGCTCCACACCATGGTCGCAGGAGTTTCGTACCAGGTGAACCATGGGATCGGCCAGAGCCTCTACCAGGTTCTTATCCAGATCCGTCTCTTCGCCCTCCATCACCAGGGCGATCTCTTTCTTGAGGCTGCGCGCCAGATCCCGGACAACCCGGGGGAAACGACCAAACACCTTCTTGATCGGTTGCATCCGAGTCTTCATCACCGCGCCCTGAAGGTCCGCCGTGACTACATCAAGATTGGCAACCGCCTTAGACATCTCTTCATCATTACTGGCGATGCCAAGGCTCACCAGGCGGTTTCGAACCAACACCAACTCACCGACCATGTTCATGATCTCATCAAGGGTGCTGGTATCAACCCGAACCGTGGCCTCAGGTTGCGGCGCAGGCTTGGCCGGCGCTTTATCCTTCGCAGGCTCTTTCGCCGCAGGTTTTGCTGGTGCAGGTTTTGCCGCCGCAGGCTTAGGAGCCGGAGCGGGTTCAGGTTTAGGCTCTGGCTTGGGTGCTTCTGCCTTAGGTGCAGCGGTAGCTGTAGCCCCCTTACCCTTGCCATGCAGATCATCGAGCAGCTGATCAAACTCATCGTCATTGATCGTATCGTCTGAGCCCCCTTGTGGCGCTGCTGGAGTTGCGGGGCTGGCCGCTGGCTCAGCTGCTGCTCCTTTCCCATCACCCTGGAGCTGATCGAGCAGAGCCTCAAACTCATCATCGGTAATATCGTCTCCTGTATCATCTGCAGGAGGCGGCGCTGCCGCAGGCTTAGCTCCACCACCATGGAGCTCATCAAGCAGGCCTTCAAACTCTTCATCGGTGATTTCGTCAATGCCTCCCGACGCATCAGCTGCGGGTGCTTCAGGAGTGGGTTCGGGAACGGCAGGTTCAGGCGCAGGCTCCGCAGCGGCAGCAGGGGCCTCTTCGGCTGCAGCGGGTGCAGCTTCATCCGCAGACTCAGGCTTACTTAAGCGGTGCAAAGCTTCCAAAAGCTCAGGGTCTGCAGGCTCAGGCTCTTCGCGATTTTGCACCAGGGCAAACATCTCGTTGACCGTATCCAAAGCCTGTAAGATGACATCCATCAACTCGGGAGTAACGGCACGCTGTCCGTTGCGCAGACAGTCAAACACATTTTCTGCACCATGACAGGCATCAACCAGGGCATTGAGAGATAGAAACCCGGCTCCACCCTTAACGGTATGGAATCCGCGAAAGATCGCATTCAGCAACTCTTGATCTTCAGGGGTTTTTTCCATCTCCACCAGCTGCTCTGACAGCAGCTCCAGGATTTCACCCGCTTCAATTAAAAAGTCCTGTAGGATATCTTCATCAAGTTCAAAACTCATGCCCTAACTCCCTTAGAATCCTAGGCTGGATAACAGGTCATCCACATCATCCTGACCGGAGACGACATCTTCACGACTCTTGTCTATTATAGGACCTTCTGCCTCGATGCCACTTGATTGAGCCTGTTTCTCAGCCTTCTCATCTTCAGTGATGGTATGGCCAAACACGGTTAACATCTCAACCAGCTTATCTTCGACCTCTCCTACCAGAGTGATCACCTTGCGAATGGTTTGTCCGGTCAAGTCCTGGAAATCCTGCGCCATCAGGATCTCAGTTAAAAGCTCTTTGAGCTGACTGGCATCAGCTTCACTCGACTCAATAAACTCATCCAGCTGGTAGCAGAGCTCCTTAAATTGACCCACACTCAGGTCCCGGCCCATCAACGCACGCCAGCTGGGTTTCACTTTAACAATGCTATCATTGAGTTTTTCAGCCAGTGGCAAGCTGGCATCGACTGCATCCATGGTGCGATTGGCGGCTTTATCCGTCATCTCAATCACATAGTTAAGACGCTCTCGTGCATCAGGGATATCCTGACTTGCCAAATCAGGAAGGCGGGGATCGAGCTTAAACTCCTGAAGTGAATCGTGAAGTTGGCGGGTTAACTGGCCCACCTTATCAAACAGTTGACTTGCGTTGGGTACGCAAATATCAGCCAACAGGCTCTCGGCGCCATCCTGATCGCCGGCCTCAAGAAGCGCGACGATCTCCTTCGCCTGCTCCACAGTAATCAGCGCATCCTTTTTCGCCATCATAGGCCACTCCAGTTAGCCGAGTCGTTCGAAAATCTTATCCAGCTTTTCCTTTAGAGTTGCTGCAGTGAACGGCTTGACGATGTAGCCATTGACGCCCGCCTGAGCTGCTTCAATGATCTGTTCACGCTTGGCTTCTGCTGTTACCATCAGAACCGGCAGGTGCTTGAGATCGTCATCGGCGCGAATCGCCTTAAGCAGATCGATCCCCTGCATACCAGGCATATTCCAATCGGTCACAACAAATTCATAATCCCCACCCTTAAGCATAGGCAGCGCGGTGCTTCCATCATCCGCTTCGTGGGTATTATTGAATCCAAGGTCCCTAAGCAGGTTTTTGATGATTCGACGCATAGTGGAGAAATCATCAACCACGAGGATTTTCATATTCTTATCCAAAGCTCCCTCCTAGATACAGCTCCAAGGTTATCCCCATATTCTCATCTTAAGAATAACACGACACTCAATAAGCACTACTAAATCGACAAATTTTCCAAAATGTTAGGTAAACACTAATCGAATGTTAGCCTAACCAATCCTGCATTCTGGCTCTCAGGCGATGCATCGCCTGACTGTGGATCTGACTCACCCGAGACTCGCTCACACTGAGCACCTCCCCTATCTCACGAAGGTTCAGCTCCTCATCGTAGTAGAGCGATAGCACCAGAGCCTCCCGCTCGGGAAGTGCTGCAATCTGCTGTGCCAACACCTGTTGAAACTGATTGGCCTCCACTCCCTCCAGAGGTTGATTGGCCTTGCGTTGAGCTTCGTTACTGAGAATATCTTCGCTCACTCCGAGATCTTCGATTCCCAGTAGTCGCCCCGACGACACATCACTCAACATTGTGTGATAATCGTCGACCGCTATCCCCATTTTTTCTGCAATCTCTTTATCCCGGGCATCCCGGCTTTGCTCTTTTTCAACCGCCTCGATCGCCTCGGTGATCCGGCGGCTATTTTTATGCACCGAGCGCGGCACCCAGTCCCCCCTGCGGATCTCATCGAGCATGGCTCCGCGAATCCGGATCCCGGCGTAGGTTTCAAAACTCGCGCCCTTACTCCCATCAAAGTTACGCGCCGCCTCCAGCAGGCCAATCATTCCCGCCTGGATGAGATCCTCAAGCTGAACACTGGGTGGCAACCGAGCCATCAGATGCTGGGCGATTCGCCTTACCAGCAAGCCATGCTCCTCAACCAGTTGATGAGCATCCCGCTGGTTACTGTAGGCCTGAGACTTACTCACTCGTATCCTCTTCCTTGATCTCTTGGGGTTTGTTCAGCAGGCTCTCGATAAAAAACTCCAGGTGTCCCCCCGGCTGAGAAGGAACCGGCCACAAACAAGCCTTATCCGCTAACGCGCGAACCGCCAGAGACGCAGGTGACTTAGGAAACGCCTCAATGATCGCCTTTTGCTTGCGAATCGATTGGCGAACATTATTATCAAACGGAATACAGGCCACCAGCTCCAATGTGACATCTAAAAAACGGTCGGTCACCCGGGTGAGTTTGCTGAACACATCCTGCCCCTCACGCAGGCTGCGCACCATATTCACCACCACCCGGAAGCGGTACAGGCCATATTCCCGGGTCAGGATCTTAATCAATGCATAGGCATCGGTAATGGATGTCGGCTCATCACAGACTACCATCAATACATCCTGAGCCGCCTTGGCAAAGCTCAGCACCATGTCCGATATACCGGCTGCGGTATCGACCAGCAATACATCGATCGGGGTCTCCATCTCGCTGAAGGCGCGGATGAGGCCACCATGCTCCGCAGGCGAGAGTTCGACCATGGATTGGGTTCCTGAGGTTGCAGGAATAATCATCACCCCTTGTGGACCATGCACGATAATCTCATCCAGTGAGCACTCACCGGACAGGACATGAGACAGGTTGTGTTTTGCCCGTACCCCAAGCATCACATCCACATTGGCCAGTCCGAGGTCCGCATCCAATACCATCACCCGAACACCCTGTGATGCCATGGCGATCGCCATATTAAGGGTCACACTGGTTTTACCAACGCCCCCCTTTCCCCCTGTGACGGCTATGACTTTGACTTGCTTCTTTTTTTGCATCTGTATTAGTCACCTGAAAATCCAATTTAAACCGTCGATCCCTCGCTATCACCACACCAGTAGTGGGGATCATCTCCTAAGCGCTCAACCATCTCGACTGCTCTTGTCACCAACTCTAAAGCATTCGCAGCCTGAATATCTTCTGGCACTCGCTGGCCATCCGTAATGTAACTTACCGGGAGCGAATGCTGAATACTGACACACAGGGCATCCCCTAAAGTTAAACTTTCATCCAGTTTTGTCAGTATACATCCACTGATGGGTACCCGGTGAAATTGGTTAAAAGTCTCCTCCAAAACACGCCGCTGGGCCGTTGCCGATAACACCAGGTAATTCTTGATGGTCACCCGGGAGTTACGGCTCAGAGTATCCAGCTGCTCAGAGAGTCGAACATCCCGCTGGCCTATCCCCGCCGTATCAATCAGTACCAGCCGCCGATTACGAAGTTGGTAGAGAACCTCGGAAAGCTCCTCGGCGGTTTTCGCCTGCTTGACCACGCAGCCGATGATCCTGCCGTAGGTCTGCAGCTGCTCAAAGGCGCCAATCCGGTAGTGATCCGTGGTGACCAGTGCCACCTGCTCCATTCCAAATTTTTTACCAAATGCAGCCGCAAGCTTAGCAATGGTGGTGGTCTTGCCAACACCGGTCGGCCCCAGCAAGGCGATCGCCCCGCCCTCACGTAGGATCTCATCATGGCCTTCCGGGAGCTGAGTCATCAGCTGATGTTGAACCGATTCCCAACTGTTCGCCAGATCCTCCCCTTCGGGAAGCTGGCTCATCAGGTGATCGGCAAAGTTCTCTGAAAAACCCGCCTTAACCAGGGCTTTGATCAGCAGCGCCCGGACCGGCTCCCTGCGCTCAACCTCCTGCCACATCAGCCCTGAGACCTGATGCTCCAGCAGTTTTCGGATCATCTGGATCTCATGGCGCATCTCACTCATCTCCTGAGTACCGCTATTGCCCTTATGTTGGCGATTCCTGTTTCGGGAAGGCTCACTGTGTTTGGTGCCCTGATGCCATTGCTGTTGCTCGGCAAGGGACTTGGGGGCTTCGAGGGGGGATTGCTCCTGGCGCTGCAGAAGTTTATCCAGGGTATCTGCAAAATTGCGGGTTTGCTCTGAAGTCAGTGGCGTTTCACCCAGAGATGGACCTGCCCCCGGACGGGCCGCTGACAGGCTGACCGAATCCTCTTTGAGCCCCCCATCTGGGGTTGCTCTGATTGAGCCGCCTGCTGCTCGCGATAATCAACCGCCGCGACTATCTCAATGCCTCCGCGAGCTTTCTTGTTGGACATGATCACGGCATCCGGCCCCAGCACCTCTTTGACCTCTGCCAGTGCCGTTCGCATATCCTTGGCAAAAAATCGCTTTATTTTCAAAGATAAGCCTCCAGACCGTTACTGTTGTCCAACCGAACTTACGATACGGATCTGCCGATCATCAGGCACCTCCTGGTATGCTAGCACACGCAGGCTGGGTATCGTATTTTTCACAAACTTCGCCAAAGTGGTACGCAACACCCCGGAAGTGAGGAGTATCGCCGGAGATCCCTGCAGCTCCTGCTCCTGAACCGCCTCGGTCAAAGAGTGCTGCATCCGCTCTGCCAATCCGGGCTCAATTCCGGCCCCTCCAGCCCCGCCGGCCTGTAGCGAGCTATGCAAGATCTGTTCAAGCTCAGGAGACAGGGTGATCACCGGCAGCTCAGGTTCAATCCCGGCAATCTCCTGAACAATCAGCCGACGTAAGCTGATCCTGCAAGCCGCCACCAGGATCTCTGGGTCCTGGGTCTTGCTCGCATACTCACTCAGGGTCTGCAGTATGGTTCGCATGTCACGAATCGGCACTCCTTCATCGAGTAGGGACTGCAGAACTTTAGCCAATACCCCAAGCTGTAACACCTCAGGAATAAAGCCTTCCACCAACTTAGGATGAGTTTTAGCTGTCATATCCAGTAGGTTTTGCACCTCTTCATAACCGAGCAAACTGGACGCATGATTGACCAGCAGCTGGCTCAGGTGAGTTGCGATCACAGTTGAGGCATCCACCACCGTATAGCCCATCGCCTGAGCATGCTCTCGCTGCTCTTCGGCAACCCAAATGGCATCCAGACCAAATGCCGGCTCCTTAGTCTCTATACCCTGAACCTGACCAAACACCTGACCCGGATTGATCGCAAGCTCCTTGTCAGAATAAACCTCAGCATCCCCACTTGAAACCCCCATCAGGGAGATCTGATAACAATTGGGAGAGAGATCAAGATTGTCCCGGATATGCACCGGCGGGATCAAAAAACCCAGCTCCTGAGACAGCTTTTTACGAACCCCCTTGATCCGATCCAGAAGATCGCCCCCCTGGGTCCTGTCGACCATGGAGATCAGGCGATAGCCGACCTCAAGGCCGATCACATCGACCGGCATCACGTCATCCCAGCTGAGATCTTTATGCTCAATTTTCGCCTGCTCGGGAGCCTCACCACTCTGTGCAAGCTCTGTATGCTTTTCAAGGGCCGCCTTGCGATGGCGCACCAGAAGCCAGCTTCCCACTCCGGCAATCACCGCCAGGGTCAGAAACGAAAAGTGTGGCATTCCTGGAACCAGCCCCATGATCAGCAGCACGGCTGCGGCGATAATCAGCGAGCGTGGGTTGTCAAACATTTGACTGAGCATCGCCTTGCCCATGTCCTGATCGGTATTCTGGCGGGTGACTATGATAGCTGCAGCGATGGAGAGCAGCAGTGAGGGGATCTGGGCGACCAGCCCATCCCCTATGGTCAGCAGGGTATAGATCTGGGTGGCCTGGGCAAAGGTCAGTCCATATTGAGCAACACCGATCACAAAGCCACCGATGATATTGATAAACAGGATCAGGATACCGGCTATCGCATCGCCTTTTACAAACTTTGAGGCACCATCCATCGAACCATAAAAATCAGCCTCTTCAGTCACTTGCTTACGCCGCGCCTTGGCTTCATCCTGATTGATTAATCCAGCATTAAGATCCGCATCGATCGCCATCTGTTTACCCGGCATCGCATCCAGGGTAAATCGGGCACTCACTTCGGAGATCCGACCTGCACCCTTGGTGACCACTACAAAGTTGATGATCATCAGGATCAAAAACACCACCAGACCAACCGCATAGTTGCCGCCGATCACCACGGAGCCAAAGGCCTGGATCACCTGGCCTGCGGCGCCGGGACCGGTATGGCCATCCAGCAGTACGATTCGGGTTGAAGCGACATTGAGCGCAAGACGTAGCAGGGTTGCAACCAGCAAGATGGTAGGAAAAGCAGCAAAATCAAGAGGTTTTCTGGCATACACTGCCACCAGCAGCACCACCAGGGCCAGAGAGATATTGAATGAAAACAGAATGTCCAGCAGGAAGGGGTGCATCGGCAAGGTGACCATCGCCAGAGATGCCAGCACCAACAGTGGGGTACCAAGCCCCCGATCCAGTGAGAAACGAGTCTGTTTAATCTTCTGTAACACCTGAGGTAATGCCATCACAGGGTCCAAAAACTGACGATTTATAGCTAGTAAGCAAAGAGCAGGCCGGGTATAAAAAATACTTTTTAAACAGAGGGTTAAAGTCAAATTTTCTGATTTGGATCATCTGAAATGGATAGTCGGCCCGATTTTAGAGAGATCCCGCCTGCAAGGTGATGCACCGATGAAAAGCCTCTGGGCTAGCCTTCTTTGTAGTACTCCTTAGGAATTGGTAGCTCTTCGGGAAGAGGCTTAGGCCTTGCGCCTCGCCCCTTACGGAAGCGGTTCAGCTGATACACATAGGCCAGGATCTGGGCCACCGCCATAAACAAGCCTTCAGGAATGGTCTGATTGAGCTCAGTGGAGTGATAGATAGCCCGGGTCAGGGCTGGCGAGCGCATCACCGGAACCTCATATTCGCGGGCGATCTCACGAATTTTAAGGGCAACCTGATCCACCCCCTTGGCGATCACCATAGGTGCCGCTCCCTGGGTCTGCATGTCATACTTCAAAGCAACCGAATAATGGCTTGGGTTGGTGATCACTACATCGGCCTTGGGAACCTCGGCCATCATCCGTCGGTTAGCCATCTCCATCTGGCGGCGGCGGATCTGGGTCTTCACCTCGGGTTTTCCCTCGGTATCCTTGTACTCATCTTTGATCTCCTGCTTGGTCATCCGTAGTTGCCGGGTGTAATTCCACATCTGAAACGGCACATCGATCAGCACGATCGGGATCAGCGAGCAACAGAGCATCAGCAACATCCACAGTAGGATATCAAACGCCTTTTCTACCGCCTGATGAAGCGGCAGTGAGCTTATCGACAGGATCTCGGTGAAACGAAAGTAAAGCAGGATCGCCAGAAAAAATCCTATGGTCAGCACCTTGGCCACAGCTTTGACCAGCTCCATCAGCCCCTGGATACCAAACATCCGCTTGAGCCCCTTGAGCGGGTTGAGCTTGCTCGCCTTGGGCATCGCCGCCTTGGCACTGACCTTAATTCCACCCAGCAGAATGTTCCCCACCAGGGCGGCAATCATCACAAAGAAAAACAGCAATAGCATCGGCAAGCCGATCACCGGAAGCACCTTGGCCAGGGTCAGCTTAGTCGTCTCCTCATCAAACACCTCGGCCCGGGTCATCACATAGTTGTTCTTGAAGATGCTGAACATGGCGTTGGCAATCTCATCCCCCACCAAAAACAGTGAGGCCACGGCAACAAACAGGATCGTTGCCGTCCCCAGCTCTTTGGATCTGGGGATCTGCCCCTTTTCCCGCGCCTGGTCAATTTTCCGTTGCGTCGGTTGTTCCGTTCGTTCCTGACCGTCTGACTCAGCCATGACAGCTCCTTAACAGCTCACCCGGATCAGTGTGCACATCAGACTATTGGTGTTGTGCCACTGCCGTTCGAAGTGAGCCTGAAAGCCGCCCACGGTGAACCAGAGAATAAACAGACCAAAGATCATATTGATCGCAAAACCGATACTAAAAATGTTGAGCTGAGGTGCCGCCCGGGTCATCACCCCAAACGAGAAGTTGATGAACAACATGGCGACACTGGCCGACAGGGCCATCACCAGCCCCGCCTTAAACATAGAGGCAAAGAATGCAGCCAGCGACTGATAATTACCGATACTGAGCCCCTGCATGCTGATTGGCAGGGTTTCAAAGCTCTCAGCCAACAGCTCGATCATCACCAGGTGCCCATCCATTGCCAGAAACAGCACCGAGCTCAGCAGCAGATAGAATTGACCCACCACGGGAGAGGACTGCCCATTGAGGGGATCGACCATGGTGGCAAAACCCAAACTGGTCTGCATCGCGATCATCTGTCCTGCAATGACAAAGGTCTGTACCAGGATCTGCGACAAGATCCCCATCGCCACCCCGATCATCAGCTGTTGTGCCAGGATCACCAGGCTTGCCGCCGAAAACATCGCGATGGCAGGAGATTCAGGAACAATCGGCGCGATGACAAAGGTCATCGCAATCACAAAGGCAACCCGGATCCGGGTTGAAACCGTCCGGGAGCCAATTACCACCATGCTCATTAGCATCCCGGAGATCCGTGCCATCGGCCACAGATGGGCTGCCAGCCACTCCATGATCAGCTGGGTCAGGTAATCCATCAGCTGATCACCTGTGGGATCTGATCAATCATCAGGTAAAAAAACTCCATCAGGGTTTGCAGTCCCCAGTGGGCTCCCCAGGCCAACGCCAGCAGGGTTACCACCAGACGAGGCAGAAAGCTCAGGGTCTGCTCGTTGATAGAGGTTGCCGCCTGGAAGATAGAAACCAGCAAGCCCACCATCAAGCTGGGGAGGATCACCGCCGCCACCAGCATCAGAACCACTCCCAGGGCTTCACGGAAGATATCGACAAAAGACTCAGGACTCATGGCTAGGTCCCCATTCCGAAGCTGGTCGCCAGGGTGCCCATCACCATTCCCCAACCATCCACCAGCACAAACAGCATCAGCTTGAAGGGCAGGGAGACCAGCATAGGCGATAGCATCATCATACCCATCGCCATCAGGATACTGGCCACCACCAGGTCGATCACAAGAAACGGCAGAAACAGCATGAAGCCAATTTGAAAAGCAGTTTTAAGCTCGCTGGTGACAAATGCCGGGATCAACACCCGTAGTGGAACATCTTCCACCTTATCTACCTTCTCATCGGCGATATCCATGAAGGTATTGAGATCCTTGATCCGGGTCTGAGCCAACATAAACTGGTGGATCGGCTCCCGCGCCTTCTTCACCGCCTCAATCGAGGTTACCTGCTCCTTCAGGTAGGGTTGCAGGGCCTCATTGTTGATCCGCTCCAGCACAGGAGACATCACAAAAAAGCTCATGAACAGGGCGATCCCCAGCAAGATCTGATTCGAAGGTGTCTGCTGCAAGCCCATCGCCTGCCTGAGGATTGCCATCACCACGATGATCCGGGTAAATGAGGTCATCATCACCACAATCGAAGGCAGAAAAGACAGGGAGGTCATCAGGGCCAACACCTGCAGCGTGACCGAATACTCCTGAGAACCATCCGGATTTGTGATCACCGTCAGTGCCTGCAGACCTGTCGGCTGAGCAATCGCAGCTTCAGCGGCACAAAGTCCTGCCACCATAAGTACAGCCCCCCATACACTCAATCGCTGCACCATGCTCTGTTACTCCCCTCCCATCGCAATAGCATGACTCCATCAAGCATCATGCCATCCGGTCTCAGCCCAGCTATGGCGCGGCTCTCCCCCTCATTCCGGGCACAAAAAAAACAGGGTGACGAAAAAACGTCACCCTGTTCATTCTGCGATGTTTAAGCTCAGGCTCTAGCTTTTTTTTAAGAATTTATTCAAGGTCTGGGCAAACTCCGGCGCCTCCCGGGTGATGGGCTCATCAAGCTTTTCGAGAAGATTGATCTGATGCGCCGTAACCCCCAGCAGATACTGGGTCTCCTTGATCTGCACCACCACCAGTCGCTCCTTGCTGCCGAGGGGCATCGCGCTCACGACCTTGATCTGGCCGGCAGAGTTCGGTACTAGCCGGGTTTTCTTAAGAAGCCAGGCCAGCATGAAAATTATCACCACCACCAGCACACTGGAGAACAACCAATTCACCA
Organism: Dongshaea marina; assembly: GCF_003072645.1. NCBI lineage: Bacteria > Pseudomonadati > Pseudomonadota > Gammaproteobacteria > Aeromonadales > Aeromonadaceae > Dongshaea > Dongshaea marina. The sequence continues at coordinate 1,037,284 of NZ_CP028897.1, read as the reverse complement.
TAGAGGTGGTTTCTGGTGCCGCAAGCACAGGAAAAGCCATCAGGGCCCACGCAATCACAGCCTTTTTCATTTGAGTTTTTTGATCCTTTCGGTTTGACTGATCACATCGGTTAAGCGAATACCAAATTTATCATTAACCACCACCACTTCACCATGGGCGATCAGGGTACCATTGACCAAAACGTCCAAAGGCTCACCCGCGACCCGATCCAGCTCAACCACAGATCCCTGATTCAGCTGCAGCAGGTTACGAATGTTTATATTACTGCGACCAACCTCCATCGAGATGCTGACCGGAATATCCAAAATGGTATCCAGCTTGCGTCGCTCATCGGCATTGATTGGTGAGCTCTCATCGCTGAGCTCTTCAAGCTCTGCGGGCATCACATCATCAGCCGCAACCTCATCGGCAGCCGCCTCTGCTTCAGCCTGCTCCCCCAGTGCCGCCGCCCAATCATCCTCCGCTGCGGCTTCACCTTCAGCATCGGCCTGCTCTCCTAGCGCTGCAGCCCATTCATCTGCCATTTGGCCTTGTTCGTCATCGCTCATTCTTCTTCTCCATCAATCAGCTCTTCGAGCTGCTCCAACTCAGCATCCCCATCGATCCGTACCCCGCGACGGGTCACCAGTTGCAACTCACTCTTCACGGACTTAGGCCGCTTGAGTTTTTCGGTGATCTGGATAGCAACATTATCCTTGGTCCGCCCCAGCTTGGCATGATAGGTCGGAAGGTCCTCCACAAACACCAACAGATTTTCCGGCATGTCGATTGGGATGATAGAGCCCTCTTTGAACTCCATCATCTCTCGGAGCGATACCTCGGTATCCAGCATCTTGACTCTCAGCCCGATCTCCACATCCATGATCTCGTCTTGCAGAGCCTTACTCCAGCGAACATCCGTATCCCCTTTATCACTCTGAACTCCGGCATCAAGAAGCTCACGGATAGGCTCCAGCATCGAATAGGGAAGTGCCACGTGAAAGTCTCCCCCGCCTCCATCGAGCTCAATATGAAATGAACTCACTACGATCACTTCGGTGGGGCTGACTATGTTCGCCATCGCTGGGTTCACTTCTGAGTCCAGATATTCAAAACCGCAATCCATCACCGGTGCCCAGGCCTCCTTGTAGTCCTCAAACACCAGTTTGAGCAGCATCTGAGTGATCCGCCGCTCGGTTGGAGTAAACTCACGCCCCTCGATCTTGGCATGATAGCGTCCATCGCCACCAAAGAAGTTCTCCACCAGAATAAACACCAGTCGCGCTTCCATGGTCACCAGACCGGTCCCCTTGAGGGGACGAAAACGCACCATGTTCAGACTGGTGGGAACAAACAGGGTGTGGACATACTCACCAAACTTGAGCATCTGTACGCCGTTGATCGACACTTCAGCGGTACGCCGCATCATGTTAAACAAACTGATCCGCATATGCCGTGCAAAGCGTTCATTCACCAGCTCCAGGGTCGGCATCCGACCCCGGACGATGCGATCCTGGGAGGAGAAGTCAAAGTTCGCCGTACCGGAACTTTCCCCTCCCTCCTCAAGTTCATCTTCATCAATATCATCTGCACCATGAAGTAGCGCATCAATTTCGTCTTGGCTCAGAAGATCCATAATGATGAATCCTATTGCATCACAAACCCTGTAAACAGTACCTTCTCAACCACAGGTACCCCGGTCAACTTCTCAAGAGACTTTCGAACCTCATCCAGTGACTTCTGCCTCAGCTGATCTTTGCCCTGCAGAGTCTCGAGCTGCGCAGCTGTTTCTGCGCTAAACACCCGCAACAAAGTTCCCTCAATCAAAGGGACATGCTGCTTGGCGAAGGCCTCATTTTCGGTTCCACGAACCAGGAGCTGCACTTTAATCTGCACCAGGCGATCCCTTGGCGTTCCTGCAACATTAAAGACAAAGGGTCGAGGCATGCCCACGTAGACCGCCTCACTTGAGGTGATCGGCTCCTCAACAACCTCCTCGGTTTGCACCGCCTCACCTGAGTCTGAACCACTAAACAGCAAAAACCAGGCGGCAGCTCCGCCTCCAACCAGGATCACCACCACAGCTATGATGATGATCAGCATGGTCTTACTTTTTCCTCCCCCTGTTCCTCAAGGGTTAACTCTTCGTCATCAGCCATAACCATCGTCCTTGTTGGATTACCCATCCTTCCACTTTATATATCATAAAGTTAGCTGATAGTTGCTCAAGCATAGAAGTCGATTCGATCACTTATTTGCCAGTCACCTCTCACTATCCCCTGTGAAGAGCCACCCTCCTCAGCCGACACTTCGTTTTCAGCCGCACCGGAGGCCAGCTGCTCACCCTCAGCAGCGGACTGTTCAGAAGCATCTTGCTGCTCCTGGCGATACTGGATATTGGCCTCACTCAGGTTGATCCCCGACTGTGCCAGTAATTCCCTTAATCGAGGCAGAGTCTGCTCCAGCACCTCCCGGGTTTGTGGCTGGGAGGTCGTGATCTGCAAATGGGCTTGATCATTATTGACCTGCAGGCTGATCTGGATCCGACCCAGGGTTTCAGGCTCAAGCTGGATTTCGGCTCTCTGCAGCCGCTGATTGAGCATCATCTGCAGTCTCTGGCCAAGATGTAACCCATTATTATCGGGATTAGCGGTCAGTCGCATCGAAGGTAGATCAATCGGACTCCCGGAAGCCGTACGCTCAGCGCGTAACGCCGCAGCAAGATCCGACACACCGCGAATGCCCTGAGAGGACTCCTTCACAAATCCCTCGGCCGCTGAGGTTGAACTCTGCTCCGTGACAAGATTTCCCTCCGAGGCAAGCATGCGCTCGCGCAATCCATGGAACTCAGAGATAGTCCGCCCAAGATTTTGCTTCTGCAAGGCCCAGTCCGAGCGGCCTTTCTCTAGCTTATCTCCCTTACTGAGCTCCTCTTCAGCCTGTCCCTGTGAGAAATAGTGTTTCTGCTGGCCTAAACTCTGCTCACTATCCTGTTGTCCCCCCTCCCGGGATAAAGAGCTGAACGCTCCCTCGGGCTGCTTCGCTTGCTCAGCCTTCACTCCGGATACCGCTGAGACATCAAGCCCGGCCTCCTTCATCTGAGCATGGCTACTCTCACTCTTAGGCTGCTGGTTCGCCATGGCTGCAGCAACAGAAACCGCCTGGGCATCATCTACGGATCCCTCTGCCTCTGAGGCTGTCGCAACCGACTCAGCCATCATCTCCTCCTGAGCGATCAAGGACTCCTCTAAGGCAGCCTCTGCATCCGGGTCTTGTGAAACCTGCTCAGACTCAGAGTCCACAAGGTTCAGCTTCGAAAACTCCCTTGAAGATTCAATATCACTGAGAACCAACCCGGGAATAACGGCATCATCCAGAGAATCTTCTGAATCTTCCAGCTCGGCCCCCTGTAACTCCTCTTCGGTCTGCCCAGCAAACAAAGCCTCATCAAGCTCTTCAACTCCGGGCTCCTGTAATGAGACCTGCTCAACCTCTGCTTCACCTTCGAGCGGGCGTTGCTCCTCCTCAGAGGTCAACTCTTGCCCCTCGCGTGGCAAAACCTCACCGTCTTCGGATTGATTCTCGACCGACTCGGAAGGAGGTTTTGAAGGTTCACGGCTCTCGGCTACCTCTGATTTAGATTCTACAGGAGGTGCTTCAGAGGCTCTTTTGCCCTGGGGAGCCTGCTGGATCTTATCCTCGAGAAGCTTATCAAACCCCTGTGGGGCCTGCTCTGAAGAGCCTCCTGAGGCAGATAGCTCCTCACTACCGCGACCGGCCTGAGCCTGAATCGGCAGCGCCGATTGTGAGGGGGCAAGGTTCAAAGAGGTCATAGTATCCTACCTTTTTACCCATAGCGTTGCCTTGACTGAGCAACTTTCAGGCCAGTTTAACGACTGCGCCTAAGACGACTCCCGACTCCGGCGTACAAACTGAGTGATAGAGTACTCATCCTGTAGCAGCTGCTCCTGACGCAGCAGGCGGGCCTCCTCGCGCTCAAGCTGCTTATCGATCAACAGCTCAAAGCTTTTACGCTTGGTCTGAGCCCTGGTCCAGATCAGGCGCTTTTGTTCCAGCTGCTTCTCACTTTGAATAATGGCCGCATGTTGCTCGCGGGCCGCGGTTTCCAGACGCGAGATGAAGGATTGGTAATGACTAAATCCGGCAGCATCGAGCCCCTCAAGGGCTTTTATACTCAGCTGTGTCATATAGGTTCGCTGATACTCATACAGCTGCTTCAACTGTTGCCGGTAGGCCTGAAGCTGCATCTGTGATGCCGCAAACTCCTGAGCGGCCTTCTGCTCCTTCTCTGTCACCTGCTCCAGCAGCAGTTGCAGTGCTTTGCGGCTCATCCATTACCCCCCAACAGTGGGGTCGTCACCATCTGCAGGTTTTGCAGACACAGATCGTAATGGATGACTTCTTTCATTCCCTGGATTAAAAATTTATCCAAAGCAGGTTTCATCGCTATCGCCTGATCGATGCGGGGATCCGCCCCCTGCTGATAGGCACCAATGCTGATGAGATCCCGGTTTTGCTGATAGAGCGCATAACTTTGCTTGAAAAGCCGGGCATAGTTCTGGTGCTCCTCACTGGTGATCATCGGCATCACCCGGCTGATTGAGCGCTCAATATCAACGGCCGGGTAGTGCCCCGAATCCGCCAACTCCCGTGACAAAACCAGGTGTCCATCCAGGATCGCCCGGGAGGCATCAGCCACCGGATCTTGCAGATCATCGCCCTCGGCTAACACAGTAAAAAATGCGGTGATTGAGCCCTGTCCATCTCCCCCGTTACCGGCGCGCTCCACCAAAAGTGGCATTTTGGCAAACACCGAAGGCGGGTAACCCTTGGTGGCCGGCGGCTCACCCACAGCCAGAGCCACTTCACGCTGCGCCTGGGCGTAGCGTGTCAGCGAGTCCATCAATAGCAACACATTTAGTCCCTGGTCCCGAAAAAATTCGGCAATGGTCAGTGCCGTCTCACTGCCCTTGATCCGCATCAGAGGAGAGGTATCCGCCGGGGAGACCACCACCACAGAACGAGAACGTCCCTCATCACCGAGAATGTCCTCGATAAACTCCTTCACCTCTCGTCCCCGCTCGCCTATCAGGGCGACCACCACCACATCGGCGACGGTTCCCCGGGTCATCATCCCAAGTAACACACTCTTACCCACCCCTGAGCCAGCAAAGAGTCCCATTCTCTGTCCCTGACCAACGGTCATCAGCGCATTGATCGACTCAACGCCAACATCCAGGGGAAGCGAGATCGGTTTACGGTGAAGTGGATTGATCCGCGTCCCACCCAGGGTCGCCTTTTGCCTGGTGATGATCCGGCCCAGGCCATCCAGAGGACGTCCGACCCCATCGATGACCCGTCCCAGCAGCTCCATCCCGACCGGGATCCCATACTGCTCACTAAGAGGCTGCACTCGAGCCCCCGGGATCACCCCCTTGACCTGCTCACTGGGCATCAGATAGAGTTTCTCGCCCTCAAACCCCACCACTTCGGCATCAATTGAGCCCTGAAGCGTCTCGACCCGACACAGGGATCCGACGGCAGCCCGGCATCCCACTGCTTCGAGGGTCAGGCCGATCACCCGGGTCAGCTTACCGGCCACCATAGGCCTTGAGGCACATTCATCGGCTCGATAATTCTGAAGCCTCTGCAGCAGCTCGCTCATCACGACTCCAGGTTCTTCTCAAAAAAATTACGAATAAGATCGGCGATACGCTGCTCAAAACGCATATCAACACTCGACAGGTGATTACTCACCAGACACTCTCCCCGCTCAAGAGCCGGCTCGCCAAGTAGTACCCAGCCTCGATCCAGGCAGCTCTTTTCATCATACTGCTGCTGTACCAACTCAAGATCTTCCGGGTTTAGCTCAATTCTGATCTCGCCCTGGCGATCGGGTAGTGCATTAATGGCCTCTTTCAAACACTCCAGGATCACCTGAGGATTGGTTTTGGCCTCGGTTCGGATCACCCCCTCGGCCAGCTGAGTTGCCAGCCTAACCAGTTGCTTCTCGATCTCTTCATCGACCTGGGCCAAGGGTTTATGCAACCTGTCCAATATCGCCTGCCAGCGCAGGATTCGCTCCTTAATATCTTCAGAGCCAAGCTCTAACCCCTCCGCATGGCCCTGGCTAAATCCCTCTTCATGGCCCTCTTTGAGCCCTTGGAGCCGCCCCTCCTCTTCACCCTTGCTAAAGCCCTGGGCCTTACCTTCGGCAAACCCATCATCAAAAGCGCTCTGGCGAATCTCCTCAATCTCATCGGCGGTCAGGGGGCGAGGCTCAGGCTCGGCTTCAACCTCCTCCTCTACCTCATCCTTAGCGCGATACCACTCCGCCCGCTTGCCGATCGCGGTCGGTCCCTTCTCCGGCATCTCTGAGGAGAAATCGGGTGGCTGCCAGGTTTCGAGAGACTCATCGTCGGCTGACATGTTTTGATCCACTGGCTTTTGTTGTTCGCCCATAAATCCTCAATTACAAGAATTCATCACCACCACCACCACCAAGCATGATCTCACCTGCATCGGACAGACGACGAGCCACAGACAAGATCTCTTTTTGAGCCGCCTCAACTTCGCTGACACGAATCGGCCCCATGACCTCAAGATCATCACGCAGCATCTCGGCTGCACGCTTGGACATATTTTTGAATATCTTCTCTTTGAGCTGATCGTCGGCCCCTTGAGGGCTTTTTGCAGTTGCTCCTGTGGCACATCCCGCAGCAGTGCCTGGATGCCACGGTCGTCCACATCGATAAGATTCTCGAACACAAACATCAGATCCTGGATCTCCTGGCCCATCTCCTCGTCGCTCTCGCGGATCGCATCCATCAGCTGGCCTTCGATATTGGTATCCAGGTAGTTCATGATATTGGCAGCGGCCTTGAGACCACCCATCTTCGCGGCCTGGGCTCCCGCGGTACCGGCAAACTGTTTCTCCATGATATCGTTCAGCTCCTGCAGGGCTGCCGGCTGAACCTCTTCCAAGTTGGCGATACGCATCACCAGATCCAGGCGTACCTGCTCCGGGAACTGCGAGAGGATCTCGGCCGACTGCTCGGGGTCCAGGTAAGAAAGAACTATGGTTTGGATCTGCGGGTGCTCATTTTGAATGATGTTAGCCACCTGTCTGGCATCCATCCACTTGAGAGAGTCCAGACCCTGGGCACCACTACCCATCACGATTTGCTCAACCAGGTTACCGGCCTTATCTTCACCCAAAGCAGCGGTCAGTGCATTACGCACGAAGTCCTGGCTACCGATACCGATATTGGTGTATTTCTGAATGTCTTCGATAAACAGGCGATGAATCGCCGTAACCCGATCGTGACTCAGATTGGTCAGAGCGGCCATGGTCATACCCAGCTTCTGCACCTGTTTAGGCTCCAGGTGACGAAATAGCTGCGCCGCATCATCTTCACTGAGGCTTAGCATCAGGACCGCTGATTTTTCCCAGCCATTCATACCCTCCAGGGGGTTACTGGACTTGGGGCCAACCTCTTTTTTATCCGTTGTATCACTCATTTTCGGTTATCCACTCTTTGATCACCTGGGCCGCCATCTCCGGCTCATTGGCCACCAGGGCCCGAACCGCCTTCAGCAGGTCTTCATCCCGGTGCAGATCTGGTAGCTGCAACTGGCCATCCTTGATTCCAAACTCCATATCTCTGTCACTCTGGGTGGCCAGCACGTTGAGATCATCCTCGCCCTCAAAAGCGGGTACGTTATCCAGGTCAATCTCCGCCAGTCCCTCAGGCTTGGCATCGGGATAGAGCAACCGCTTGACCATGGGTCGCACTATGGTAATGATCAGCACCGCGATTATCAGGACACTACCGATGATCCGGGCGCCACGCCAGAACCAGGGTTGCTCCCACATTGGTAGCTCAGGAGCCGGATCCAGATCGGGCCGATTAAAGGGGATGGTTACCACTTCCAGGGTGTCGCCACGATTCACATCAAAACCAAGCCCCCCTTTCAGAAGGCGCCTATAAGTCTCCAGGGCCGCCTGAGTTCTGGGCTCACGCTCAACCTTTCCATCTGCGAGTGTAGTCAGGGTATAGTCGACCGCAACCGATACCGTCAGCCGTTCAATGCCTCCCACCGGACGACGGGTATGGCTTATAGTGGTATCCAGCTCGTAGTTTCGAGTCGCCTCTTTATGATTGCGACCACTCTGAGCCTTTTGCTGCTCGGCTCCCCCACCAGCCGCCTGCTCGGGAATATCCGACTCAAGGGGGGGTTGATTGGTCAGAGCACCCGGAATACCACGCAGGGTGCCATCAGTGCTTTGATCCTCAACCGTCATCTCAGAGCGCAGGGCTGGTAGATCCGGGTTAAAGGTTTTACGGGTCTGCTCACTCTGGGTAAAGTCGAGCTTGACATCCACTTCTGCGGTGTAGTTACCGATCCCCAGCACCGGCGCCAGGATTGAATCGATTTTCTGCTTATATTCATGCTCTTTGGCCTGCTGCATCTCGAACTCTTTGCGAGTTCTCGAGGCGAGCGGATCCTGAGAGCCAGAGCTTAAGAGTCGTCCATTTTGATCCGAAACCGTCACCCGGGAGGGTTCAAGACCATGCACCGCTGATGCTATGGTATCAACAATTGAGTCTACCTCTTCCTGCTTGAGACTGGTTCCCTTGCGAACAACCAGTACCGCCGTTGCACTGGGCTTGCGCTGATGCCGGGCAAACACATTATCTTTGGGAATGGCCAGAAGAACCTTGGCTTTAGAGACATTGGTATACTGCTCTATGGCATGGGCCAGCTGCTTCTCACGACTTAGCTTGAGGCGCTCTTTTTCCATCCGTTGGCTGACGCCGAACCCACCCTCTCCCAGCAGGATATCTTCACCACCGGCCGATTCGGTCACGGTTCCGGAGCGGGTCAGTGCCAGCTTAATTTCGGGATAACTTTGGGCCGTCACGATCACCGTATTGCCATCAAGCTTATAGGGGAGTTTCTCTTTGTCCATGAAATCAAGGACCTGGATCAGCTCATGGGTGGGATAGGTCCCCAGGGGGCGCATGTCAGGCTCCTTGCCCCACAGCAGAATAAACACGGCGATCGCCAGACAGATCGCTAGCCCCAAGATCAGGGTCACCTGACGCAGAATGTCTGTATTACTGAGCATCTTCAGGGGGGAGCTAGCCTGTTCATGGCGTTCCAGGTCGGGGATCGCTCCGCCATCATCAAGAGACATATTATCGTTCAGCTGATCAGACACTATTGCCCCCTATTACACCGGCATACTCATAATATTCTTATAAGCTTCTATCAGCTTGTTGCGCACCTGTACGGTTGCTTCAAAAGCGATGCTGGACTTTTGCCCCGCCAACATCACCTGAGCCAGGCTGATGGAGCGATCGCCAAGCTCAAAGCGGGTCCGCAGATCATTGGTGTGCTGCTGCATCCCGTTTACCTTATCTACTGCATCTTTGAGCAACTGACCAAAGTCACTCTCGGTTGCCGGGACCGCTTCAGCTGGCTTGCCGGAGGCCTGGCTTTGCAACGCCTGCATCTCACGAATCAATGCATCTACTTTCATATCCATCACACGCACTCCTGCACATAACGCGTTATGCCAGATAAAGCAAAAGCGGGGCCAAACTAAAAAAAACATTAATAAACAGAAAGTTAAGCTCACACCTTATCCCGAGTGACTCTTTTTTGTCGCTCCGGGTAAATCTCTAAACATGAAGGAGTTAAGCCTACAGAGCCGGGCTAGAGCCTTTTCCGGATAAACCGGTTCATCTCATGAAAGCAGCTTTGACTTTGATCGCTGACTCGCAAGTCACATCCATGTTGCTCTACTGCATCGATTATCTTCCCTGATAATCTTTTCCAGTTCAGCATCTCTGCTTCTCGCTACGCTGCTTTACAACTCCGCCCTTGCTGCAGAAGGTCAGCTTAACAAAGCTCAAAGCAGCACTTGAACTTGAGGGGCGCGAATAACTACCCGGATTAAACCAAAAATGCTCTAACCGATTGGGCAGGACCGGCTCCCGATTAAACTCATGTGGTTGAATTGCTTTAAGTGGAGAGGAGATCCCACTCACGAGCTAAAAGCTGGTAACGGCTATAGTAAACATCCACCTTCTTAGAAGGTGGCTTTCTTAGAAGCCCCCTGGAAGGGGGCAATAGGCTTCAATCGAGCAAGCCGAGCTGTCGCTCATGCTCAATATCCTGCTTATCTTGGTGGCGAACATATCTCCTGATTATTACCTCATTTACCCCTATCGTATCTACGAAATATCCCCTTGCCCAAAAGTGGTTCCCCATTGCTTTTTCCGTATATGAGGAAACTTATTGAACAATCTGATTGCTGTCCTCCCCTTCAAAGTCCCCATCAACCCTGATATCGATAGCTTAGGAGGTACTATCACAACCAAGTGAACATGATCGTACTGAATGTTCAGCTCCAGAACCTCACATTCCTTCATATTACACAGGATATAAATGCTCCGATAAAGCTCCTTCCCGACCTTGTTTCTTAGGATCTTAAAACGGTATTTCGGAGTCCAAACGATATGATATTTGCAACGCCAGTAGACATGTGATGAACTTCTGTAATCGCCCATGTTAGACCTCTTATTGTGGTGAATAAGCAGGCCATTTCTAGCATGGGCACTCTTCAGGCTATAGCCTCGATTTTACAATCACCACCGCCTTAGGCGGTGGTTTAGGGGTGACAATCAAATGGGGGAGACAGTGTCTCCCCCATTTGCAGCAAAATCAAAAGGCTTAAGTCTGAGCCCAGCCTACCGATTCAGGATGGGATCTCAATCCCGGACTCGCGCATCTTGGCAAGCTTATAGCGCAGAGTTCGCGGGCTGATCCCAAGGGCCTGAGCCACCTCCTTACGGCAACCCTCAAAGCGCTGCAGGGCATCCAAGATAATCTGCTGCTCCTGCTGCCTGAGCTCACCCCCGAGCCGAAAATCGTCGGCCTCTTTGAGACTCTCTAACACGGACTCAGCTTTAAATTGTAAAGATAAACCGGAGGTCTCCTGTGCCTCTTCAAGAATAAGGTGTGAGGCCTCGATGGATCGATCTGTCGCCAAGATCAAAGCACGTTGCATCACGTTATCCAGCTCACGCACATTTCCCGGCCAGTGATAACCCACAAGGGTTTGCTGTGCCTGAGGAGTGAGCTCAGGAATAGCAAGATCCTGCTCCCTGGCATGTAGCTCTAGGAGATGTTCCGCCAGGGGGAGAATATCCCCAGGACGCTTACATAGAGGCAGCCAGCGCAGGGGAAACACATTGAGCCGGTAGTAGAGATCCTCACGAAAATCACCGTCACTCACACACTGCTTGAGATCGCGGTTGCTGGTCGCCAATACCCGCACATCCAGAGCTATGGTTTTACGTCCACCCAGGCGTTCAACCTCACGCTCCTGGAGTACCCGTAAGAGTTTTGCCTGAAGATTGAGATCCATCTCTGAGATCTCATCCAGCAACAAAGTTCCTCCCTGGGCCTGCTCGAACTTTCCCGGGCACGCCTGAATCGCCCCGGTAAAAGCGCCCTTTTCATAGCCAAACAGGGTCGCCTCCAGCATATTTTCAGGAATCGCCGCACAGTTAATCGCCACAAAGGGCTGATCGGCACGAATCGATTGCTGATGGATATAACGGGCCAGGACCTCTTTTCCGGTCCCACTGGGACCTGTGATCATTACGGTGGCATCGGTCGTCGCAACCCGGGAGGCTAGCGCCAGCAGCTCTTCACTTTGGGGATCGCCATAGATAGGGGTCTTATCCTCAACCTTATGGGGCGGCAGGTAACGTCCAACCTGGTTGAGAAGAACCTCGGGAGAGAAGGGTTTTGCCAGATAATCAATGGCGCCCTGGCGCATCGCTTTGACCGCATCATCTATCTTGGCATAGGCGGTCATCAGCAGCACCGGCAATCCCGGATAACTGCGCCTGACCGAATTAAGGAGCTCCAGGCCCCCGATCTTACCCATCTGAATATCTGAGATCACCATATCAAAGCGGCTCTGCCCAAGCTCAATCAGAGCCGACTCACCACTATCGACCTGCTGGCAAGCGTATCCAGCCAGCATCAGAGTATCTACCAGTGCTTCTCTGAGCCCTTGATCATCTTCGACAACCAGGATCCGTGATTGACTCATGCTGCACCTCCTACACACTCAGCCGAAGACCGCTGCTTTGCAGGCAAGATGGGAAGCAACAAGGTAAAGCGGCTCCCCTTTCCTGGCTGTGATTCCACACTGATCTCCCCCTGATGAGCCCGGACAACGGCCTGAACCACAGCCAGGCCAAGACCCGTACCCTGGGTACGAGTGGTGAAGAAGGGCTCAAAGATCTGGGATCGAACCTCGGAGTCGATCCCATTGCCATCGTCAACCAGTTGTAGTTTTAACCACTCCCCCTGATTGTCCGCCGTTAGCTGCAATCGATGAGCTCCCGCCTGTAGGGCATTCTCCACCAGGTTGCCAATGGCACTCACCAGTGCATTGCTATTCGCCATCAGATAGGTTGAGCTCTCGACCGCCGATACACTCAGGCTTGCCTGACTCTGCAGGCACATCGCCTCGGTGCTGGTCTCAACCTGTTCAAAGATTTGTGCCACCGACAATGGCTCGACGATCTGCTGCTCACCACTGCGGGCAAACAGCAACATATCATTGATCTGTTTTTCCAGCTCCGCCAGGCGCTCCATCAGTTTGCCACTAAAGCGTTCACGAGCCGCGCTGGATAAGGTTTGATTTGATAAATTGGCACCATAGAGCATGGCTGCCGACAACGGAGTGCGGATCTGATGCGCTAGTGAGGCCGCCATCTTACCCAGGGCAGACAAGCGCTTGAGCTGGGCAATTCTATCCTGAAGCGCCCGGGTATGAGTCAAGTCTGTGATCAAGATAAGCTGCCCCGGCTCGTCGGCAAGGGGCATCATCGAAAGCTGCACCCTGCGCCCGTCATACAGGGATACCTCGTGACCATCATCGTTGCGGATCCGAAAACAGCGCTTGATGATCCCCATCCAGCGCTCACCCACTAAAGGCTCATCCAGCATATTCCGAGCCGCTAAATTTGCCTGGCAAACAATTCCGGCACCATCCAGGATCACCAGCCCCGAAGGCATCGCCTCCAGGATCTGGGTTAAACGGCTCACGTCCTGACGCAACCGCAAGACTTCGCATTCAGAGGTAGAGTAGGTCGTATCCGTCATAAGTCCATTTCCTATTACATGACTTGTGCAGAAATCATCAATAATCATGCCAGATAAAAAATAGACTATTTTTCAGTCAATTAGACTCACAATGTCAAACAATTGGCTCATAACACCCAATGCAATCCAGGTTAATTTAAGTACACTCAGCCCCTGATTTCATTGCATTAAACCCAGCAATAAAAGCGCCCGGCACAACCGAAAGTAGATTCCCCCGTGCATGCACGGGGTACTTACCGTTACAACTTCGTTGAACAAATTCCAAAGCTACGCAATGAAATTTGAAAAATCATTCACCCACGGGTAAACCCGTGGTGCTCTGTTAGTTCACATAGAGTCAAATGAATATGGTACTCCCGGTAAGCAGTCCCCCAAATAACAATGCCTTGAGAGAATGAATCTCAAGGCATTGTTATTTGACTTTATCCTGAATAAGACAGTCCCTGAAAAACTGTTTAACTCTCTTTGCTTAACCCGTACTTTTTCATCTTCTCCACCAAGGTGGTGCGACGCATCCCCAACATATCGGAGGCCCGGGCAACGACCCCATTTTGTGCATCCAGAGCCTGACGAATCATCTCGACTTCGAAGTCGGCCAGCATCTCCTTGAGGTTGATCCCATCATCGGGAAGGCTGCGAAGAGGCGCATCAAAAAGCTCCTCCTCATCGCTCTCCTGAAAGACGGCCGCCAGGGCATCGCGCTCCGCCAACTCCTCCGGATACTCGGGTGTAAATACCTCACTGTCTTCTAGCTCAAGATGTCGATAACGCACCGGTAGATCGGCCACATCGACGATACGGTTGGGATAGAGGATCAGTAACCGCTCCACCAGGTTGGATAGCTCTCGGACATTGCCCTTCCAGCTATGCTGCATCAGGGATTCCAGCGAGCGCTGGGTAAAATGCAAAGTCGCCTTATGCTCTATCTGGTGACGCCGCACCAGCTCCTGAAGGAGCAGCGGAATGTCATCCTGGCGCTCACGCAGTGATGGGGTTTCTATCGGGAATACATTGAGGCGGTAGTAGAGATCTTCACGGAATTTTTCCTGGCGGATCATCTCCTCAAGATCGCGATGGGTCGCGGCAATGATCCGCACATCAGCGCTAAGCTGCTTTCCTCCCCCGACCCGCTCGAAGAGCCGCTCCTGCAAGACCCGCAACAGCTTGACCTGCATCGGGTGCGGCATATCCCCAATCTCATCCAGAAACAGGGTGCCCCCTCAGCAAGCTCAAAGCGCCCCTTGCGCGAGGTAAAAGCCCCGGTAAAGGCCCCCTTTTCATGGCCAAAAAGCTCACTCTCAAGAAGCTCGGCGGGGATAGCACCGCAATTGATCGGTACAAAAGGTCCTTTACAACGATTAGAAAGCTCATGAATTGCCCGGGCAACCACCTCCTTGCCGGTACCAGACTCTCCCAGGATCAGCACATTGGCATCCTTGCTGGCGACCTGCTCAATCAGGCGTCGGACCTCCTTAATCGCCATCCCCTTACCCACCAGCAGTTTAAACAGCTGCTGATGGCTGCCCTCAATCTCTCGATCCGGTCTGTGGTCGGCAAAAGATTGACAAAAGTGCAGCAGTTGAGTCAGCTGATCATAACTCACCGGCTCGCTCAAACAGCCTACGACATTAGGGTGCTCACCACTCAAGGCCTCGAAGGTGATAAAAGGACACAGGGGATACTGCTCAACCAGTTTGGAGGGACTCTTATGCTTAAGCTGACCCGCTATCACCGCAAAAAAACGTTCACTTGCCCCCAGGTACGCCAGACAATCCTCTTCACTGCCACTTTGCCAGTTCACTTTCAAAAAGGAGAGAACTGTCTCTAAACGCTGCCTGCGCTGCTCATCATTATCGATAAGCAGAACGCTTCCCAACTCGTTGACCATGGTATGCTATCCTCGCATTAAGTCGCACTCAATCAGACCGCTTCCATACGGATAAATTCTCGACGATTATTGGCAAAATAGCCAATTTTATGACAGGCTGTCAAAGATCATAGTATTGCAATGGGACTCACTTCAGGTAAAGGATTCATTTGGCCTGCTAATATGAGAAAAGGCATAGATATTGCTGACTATTTTGGAAAGATCGTGCAATCGCGATAGGGACAGAGTATGACCAGAAGCTCAATTAAAAAGTACCAGCAGAGCAGTGTGAGTAATGTCGCAGATGCTGACCCCCACACACTGATATCAATCATCTTTCAGCACATAATCAACAATAACACCATCGCCAAGGGCGCCATGGAGCGAGAGGATATCGAGGCTCGAACCAAGGCCATCGATAAATCGATCGCCCTTATCGGTGAGCTGCAAGATAGCCTGGATATGGAGCAGGGCGGCGAAGTCTCCCAAAACCTGGCGGCACTCTATGATTACTGTGTACGTCGACTAGTCGAGTCCAACGCCAAGATTGAGCCTGCCATGCTGGATGAGGTCTCTAAGCTGATTGCCGAGGTCAAGGAGGGCTGGGATGCAATCCCCCAGGAAGCCCGAGATCAACACGCAACAAAACAGGCAAAACCTGAGGACTAACCTCAATGCCCCACTTTCATGAGATTGCACGCCTGCTGGAAGAGCTGTACCAGCAGCTTGATGACGCCAATGCCTTAGTCTCTGCCGAGTTGGTACAAAAGCTGGATCAGGAGGTGCGGGCTCTGTTCAAGGAGCGCTCGCCCGAAGAGTTAGCTCCACACCGGGAGCTTCTCAGGGAGTTGCTGCAGACTCTGCAAACCATGCATCAACATGCAGGAAAGCGCCACAAAGAGCTCAAAGAAGAGCTACTCAAGCTCAAACGCAGCCACCACTTTAAAAAACAATATGAACAAAAAAAATAGCAAGCCCCAGTCCCTCAACAGCCAGTTTTCGAATATCAATATTTCACCAGTCATGAGTGATTCAGCATGTTCTGTGAAACCAGCCCTTGTTGCTCCCCAGCGCAGGCGGTAGGATGGTTAGACATAAGCCGTAAAAGTGCATTTAGCTCAATGAAATAGCATCCGGTTACTACCGCTGTAGATTTAGGAGACTACTTTGGTATGTAAACCAGGCTTGCAAGAGTCATCACATAATAGCACCAGCATACAGCATCGAAAGGAGTTCAGATGTTTAATGGCAAGGCTATCTTAATCACAGGTGGAACAGGCTCATTTGGCAAACAGTTTGTCGAAACAGTGCTCGATCGCTATACGCCATCACGCTTGATCGTTTACTCCAGAGATGAGCTCAAACAGTTTGAGATGCAGCAGGTGTTTAGCCAGTCGTGCATGCGTTACTTCCTTGGTGATGTTCGAGATCAGGCTCGCCTGACCCGGGCGATGCGCAACGTTGATTATGTGGTCCATGCCGCAGCGATCAAGCAAGTCCCTGCAGCCGAATACAATCCTATGGAGTGTATTAAAACCAATGTGCATGGTGCAGAAAATGTCATCCATGCCGCACTGGAAAATAACGTCCAGAAGGTGATTGCTCTATCCACTGACAAAGCGGCTAATCCCATCAATCTTTACGGTGCTTCCAAACTGGCTTCCGATAAGATTTTTGTTGCGGGTAACAACATAGCAGGCAAACATAAAACAATATTCTCCGTGGTACGTTACGGTAATGTCATTGGCTCAAGAGGCTCTGTTATTCCCTTCTTTAAGGAGCTCTTGGAAAACGGATGTGAACAACTCCCCATTACTCACCCTGAAATGACCCGCTTTTTAATCACTCTTGAGCAAGGTGTTGATTTTGTCATCAAGAGTTTTGAGCGTATGGCCGGTGGTGAGATTTTCATTCCCAAAATCCCCAGCTGCAAGATCACTGATCTAGCCTCAGCGATAGCCCCTGAAACCCCATTTAAAATCATAGGGATCCGTCCGGGAGAGAAGATGCATGAGATCATGTGCCCTGCTGATGACTCCTACCATACCTATGACTATCCGGATCACTACCTGATCTCTCCTTCAATCAAGTTCAATAACCTGAGCCATGACTATACAAATAATGCTGTTGGGGAAACAGGGGAGCTGGTCACGCCAGGGTTTGAGTATAACTCTTTATCTAACCCGCATTATCTGTCTATTAAGGAGATAGCTAAATTAATAGCATGAACAAAGATCATATCCCTTACGGCCGCCAAGAGATCACCCAGGAAGAGATTGATGCGGTAGTTAAAGTCTTAAAGTCTGACTTCCTGACCCAGGGGCCACGGGTACCTGAATTTGAAAAGCAGCTTAAAAGCTATACTGGAGCCAAGCATGCCCTGGCAGTAAATAGCGCGACCTCAGCGCTGCATATCGCTTGCATGGCGCTAGAGTTAGGGCCTGGTGATTGGTTGTGGACCTCCCCCATCACTTTTGTTGCCTCGGCAAACTGTGGACTCTACTGCGGAGCCAATATAGATTTCGTCGATATCGATCCAAAAACCTATAATCTCTGCCCTTTAGCTCTGGAGAAAAAACTCAAACAAGCTCAGGCAGAGCAAAAGCTCCCCAAAGTGCTGGTCGCGGTCCACCTAACCGGTCAACCCTGTGACATGAAAGCTATCTCAAAACTTGCCAGGCAATATGGGTTTTCAATCATTGAGGATGCCTCGCACGCCATTGGCGCACGATATGATGGAGAGCCTATCGGTGGCTGCAAATACTCAGATATCTGCGTATTTAGCTTTCACCCGGTCAAAATCATTACCACAGCAGAGGGTGGCGCCGCGCTAACCAATAGCAAGACACTCCGGAAAAAAATGGAGCTGCACCGCAGCCATGGGGTCACCCGGGATCCGGTTCAGATGACTCATCAACCCGATGGCCCCTGGTACTATCAACAGATTGAGCTTGGGTACAACTACCGGATGTCTGAGATCCATGCAGCATTAGGACTCAAGCAGCTAGCCAAGCTGGATAACTTCGTTGCGGCTCGCCATGCCTTAGTCAAACGATATAATGAAAGCCTCGGATCTCTTCCTGTAGATAAGCCTTTTCAGGCCTCTCTTAGCTATTCAAGCTGGCACCTCTACATCATTTTGCTCAAAAACGATGATCCGGCATTTCATCTTGAGGTTTTCAACAAGCTTAGAGTGCAGGAGATTGGTGTAAACCTACACTTTATCCCGGTACACACACAGCCCTTCTATCAGCAATTTGGCTTCAAATCAGGTGATTTCCCTGTGGCTGAAAACTATTATCGCAGAGCAATTAGCCTTCCCCTGTTTCATAGCATGACCGAGCTGCAGCAGGACAGAGTCATTCAAGCATTAAAGGTAGCACTGAAATGAATATCGCGGTTATTCCTGCCCGAGCTGGTAGCAAACGCATACCTAGCAAAAATATTCGTCCCTTTAATGGTAAACCTATTATCGGCTACTCCATTGAAGCAGCCAAGGCTTGCGAATGCTTTGAGAGAATCATTATTTCAACCGACGACCCCGAGATCGCTGAGATTGCTGTTCATTTTGGAGGGGAAGTCCCCTTTATCAGGCCTAACGAACTCGCCGATGACTTTACGGGAACTAACGCAGTGGTTGCCCACACTATTCATCAACTAACAGAAAATATTGACTTTGCCTGCTGTATCTATGCCACAGCTCCGTTCATAAGACCCGAGGTCCTCCGAAAAGGGCTCCAATTATTGCAGGCAAACGCCGATTTTGATTATGCAGTTACGGTAACCAGCTTTCCCTTTCCTATCCAACGTGCCCTAAAGCTTGAAGAGAATGGAAGTTTGCAGATGCGAGAGCCAGAGCACAGGATGACCCGCTCCCAGGATCTCGATGAATCTTACCATGATGCAGGCCAGATCTACTGGGGGCATAAAGAAGCATTTATCGAAGATCGTCCTTTATTTAGTAGTAACACTCTCCCCATAATTCTTTCCCGATATATCGTTCAGGATATAGACACCGAGGAGGACTGGTTAAGGGCCGAGCTGATGCACAAAGCTATCATGGAGCTTAGTCTGTGAATATTGTATTGCGGGCAGATGCAGGCATAGAGATAGGAAACGGGCATATCATGCGCAGCCTAACCCTGGCCAAGGCGCTAAACAATCAAGGGCATAGGGTTTTATTTATCTGTAAGCAACATCCCGGGCACCTGTGCCACCTCCTTGAAGCACAGGGAATAGAGGTTCACTCCATACCTATCTCTGAAGATCAACCTGAGCACTTGCTGGCCCATAGTCGTTGGCTCGGCGGCTCTCAAAAGCAAGATGCACAGGCAACCCGAAATATCATAGAGGAGTCTTTCGGGCAGCAGGTAGACTGGCTCATCGTCGATCACTATGGGATTGATTATCACTGGCAAAAAGCCCTCACCCGGCACGCCCAAAATATCATGGTCATTGATGATCTAGCTGATCGCCAACACTATTGTGATCTTCTTTTAGATCAAACCCTTGGACGTATTCCCCAAGATTATCAGCCATACCTGATGAAACCCTGTACCATGCTGCTGGGAACTGAGTACGCCTTACTAAGGCCCGAATTCAACCAACACTCTCCTACAGAGATCATTCAGCATCGCCAATCCCGTATCAAACAAGGGTTAAGCCGGCTTCTCATCATGATGGGAGGTACCGATCCTTGCGATATCACATCCCAGATCCTTGCTTCACTCAACTTGGAAGAGTTCACAAAAGTGACTGTAGTTCTCGGTAGCTCAGCTCTAAATATTCCTAGAATTCAGCAACTTTATAAACAGCATCAACAAATTGAGCTCAAAATTAACTGTAATCAGATCGCTCAATTGATCCACTCCCATGATATTTGTATTGGTGCCGCAGGAAGTAGTTGCTGGGAGCGCTGTAGTATGGGGCTTGTGAGCCTAATTACTGTATTTGCTGAGAACCAAAAACTCATCGCAGAAAAACTGGTATCCCGGAAGATAGCGGTTGAACTTAAGAGCCCTCTCAATCCAGATTCATTAACAGCTCAAATTGCAAAAATTACAGACCCCAGATTTTATCTAGAGTCAGTCAAACTGGGATTAGATAGCTGCGATGGAGTGGGCACAAGCAGGGTCGTGGAGATATTAGGCAATGGATAAAATCGACTCAATTTGTGTTCTCGTCGACAATGAGTCCTGGATTCTTCCCTTTGCCCGGGAGCTCATCGACTGGTGCCATAAACATGGTTATGACGCAAAGTTGATTAGTGAGCAATCTGAGCTTGCTCAATCCGATATCACCTTTCTCCTCGGCTGCGTGCATATGGTAACGCCAGAAAATCTTGCCAAAGCCAGACTCAATCTTGTGGCCCATGAAAGTGACCTTCCCCATGGAAAAGGTTTTGCTCCCATAGCCTGGCAGATACTGGAAGGAAAAAATGAGATCCCGGTCTGCCTGATTGAGGCAACCCAGCAGGCCGATAGTGGCAGGATCTGGCTCAAAGACAAGATTGAACTCAGAGGAACAGAGCTTTGTGATGAATGGCGGCAGCTGCAGGGAGAAGCGACAATTCGGATCTGCCAAAGGTTTCTATTGGAGTATCCAACCCTCATACCTAAAGAGCAGTCAGGGGCCAGCCATAGCTACCCAAGAAGGAATCCCGGAGATAGCGAACTAAACCCGGACAAGAGTCTGAGCGAGCAATTCGAGCTCCTGAGGATCGTCGACAATCAACGCTACCCGGCTTTTTTTAAACTCCGCGGGAAACAATACAAAATCGAGATCACTGAATATGATCCAGACTGATCCAAACACACAAAATTACCTGGTGGCCACACTCAAGCCGTGGAATATTGAGGCTTTCACACAATTCACACCTGAGCTCCCGGGTCAGTGGCACTTGATCACAGAAAAAAATCAACTGACAACCGATTACCTAAACAGCCTCGACCCCAGGTATATCTTTTTCCCTCACTGGAGCTGGATCGTCCCCGAAGATATCCTTAAACATTGGGAGTGTGTTTGCTTTCACATGGCCGACGTCCCTTATGGCAGAGGTGGTAGCCCACTACAAAACCTCATAGCAAGAGGGCACAAGGAGACCCGGCTCAGCGCTCTGCAGATGGTAAAAGAGTTGGACGCAGGTCCTGTGTACCGGAAGCTTCCACTCTCTCTGGAAGGATCTGCCCAGGAGATTTTTGAGAGGATGGCTCCCAAGATCTATCAGCTTATTTGCTACATAGTTGAGCAGACGCCTCAGCCTAAGCCTCAGGAAGGAGAGGTCACGCTATTCAAACGCCGTACACCAGAGCAGAGTGAGTTACCAAAGACAGCTGATCTCAAAGCTCTCTATGATCATATTCGTATGTTGGATGCACAGAGCTACCCAAAGGCTTATATCGATTGGGGAGATTATAGAATGGAGTTTACGGATGCTAACCAGGATGACCCCGATCAGTTATTCGCTTCTGTATTCATCACCAAAAGGCCGAATAAGTCATGAAACCTATCTTGATCAATAATCGGGCCATTGGAAAAAAAGAGAAGCCATACATCATTGCTGAACTATCTGCGAACCATAATGGTTCATTGCAAAGGGCCCTTGAGAGTATTGAGATAATGGCCCAATCCGGAGCCGATGCCATTAAGATCCAGAGCTACACCGCCGATACCATGACCATTGACTGTGATAAGCAGGACTTTCTGATCCATGGCGGCCTATGGGATGGCTATAAGCTCTACGACCTCTATGATTGGGCCCACACCCCTTTTGAGTGGCATGAGACCCTGTTTCAAAAAGCGAAAGAGGTCGGAGTTACCCTGTTCTCTACTCCTTTTGATGAAACAGCTGTCGATTTGCTGGAAGAGCTGGATACACCCGCTTATAAGATTGCCTCCTTCGAGATGACAGATCTCCCCCTCATCAAACGAGTCGCTCAAACCGGTAAACCGATGATCATCTCCACCGGAATGGCTAATCAGCAAGAGATTGAAGAAACGGTCAAAACAGCCAGAGAAAATGGCTGCTCTGAGCTTGTACTGCTGCACTGTATCAGTGGTTATCCCTCCCCCGTTGAACAAGCAAACCTCGCGACAATCCCCAAAATGGAGCAAGACTTCGATTGCCTGGTTGGATTATCCGATCACACTCTTGGTACCTCAGTACCGGTTGCCGCCGTTGCCTTAGGCGCATGCGTTATCGAAAAGCATGTAACCCTGAGCAGAGAGGACAAGGGGCCAGATTCTGCCTTTTCTTTAGAGCCTTCAGAGCTAAAGCAGCTCTCCCTGGATACACAAGTGGTCTGGCAAGCAATTGGGACAGCCAGCTATGAACAAAAGCCAGTCGAAGAGGCAAGCATCAAATTTCGCCGCTCCCTCTACTTTGTGGAAGATCTCAAAGCTGGAGACAAGATAACTGCTTCCAGTATTCGGCGAATTCGTCCGGGCTACGGACTTACCCCCAAACATTACCAGGAGCTGATCGGCAAAGAGGTGAACCAGGATATCAGTATTGGAACAGCGGTTTCATGGGAGCTAATCAAATGACAGAAACAGTGGCGGTAATTGTGGCGCACCCGGATGATGAGGTGCTTGGCTGTGGTGGCACCATCGCCCGGCATATTGCCGAAGGCGATGAGGTTAGCATTATCATCATGACAGATGGAGTAAGCGCCCGAGAAAGCCAGCAACAAGCGGCACAGCTCCAGCAGCGTCAAGATGCATCCGTCAGGGCTCTAGCTGAGCTTGGTATTGATGAGGAGAGTGTGCATCGGTTTAATTTCCCCGATAACCAACTCGATACCCTGCCTTTGCTTGAGGTCACCCAGACTATCGAGAAAGAGCTGAATAAAATTCAGCCCTCGGTTGTCTATACTCACTACGCTCAGGATCTGAATATTGATCACCGTATCGTCAATCAGGCAGTCTTAACAGCATGCCGTCCCCAGCCCGGAAGCCCCGTCAAAAAGCTGTTGACCTTCGAGGTACTCTCCAGCACTGAGTGGCAATCCAAGAGCTACCCAACTTTTACTCCAAACTATATCGTGGATATCAGTAACTATTGGGAGAGTAAACTCAGAGCACTAAAGCAGTATGATGAAGAGATACGTTCTTTTCCACATAGTCGTAGCTATGAGACAATCAAGTCCTTAGCTACTACAAGAGGTGCTATGTATGGTCTCCAAATGGCAGAATCATTTTATATTGAAAGGTGTATAAGATAGCTCATATTCCAAATATGTCATTTATAGAATAATCAAAAAAATAAGGTATAAAGAGTCACGGTTAGGACGGTTGCATTCTCACACCCATTATGATATGAATAAACTTAATTGGTGGATAAAATGTCCATGCGGTAGCATTAAAGATGAAAAAATAATTTTGCAGAAACGTGCCAATATTCACAAAAAACACTATAGTTCATAGAGATAAGACACAATGAGAGAGAATGCCATCAACATAGACTATAGTGAGGTACTAGGCAGAAAAATTGCAGTATTGTCCGACATACATAGTAATAGTGACTCCCTTGAGTTTGCCATAAACTACATTAAAAAAAACTCAATAAAATATATTGTTATTTTAGGTGATGTATTAAGCTATGGCTGCCAATGTAAAGAGGTAATATATTCATTAAAAAATATACCTCAAGAAACAAAGTGTTTTTTCATCAAAGGAAATCACGACCAAATATACTTTGACCTACAGAATGGAAAATCGCTAGAAAATATCAGCGGATATATTCGTGACTCAATAATGTGGAACCTAAACAATATAGATGTTAATCTATATTCATATTTCAACTGGATTGAATCATTATCTATAGGTCCTATTTTATTTTCTCATGCAAATCCCTATTCAGATAATGATTGGTCATATATAAACTCACGAGACGATCTATTATCAGCAGCAAAAGAGCTATCTAATAGGCATTATATGGTAGGGATTTTTGGGCACACACATAGAGCATTGAGTACATGTGTTATAAACCATAACTCTATTAAAGAGAACACAAAAAAATTCAAAATAAATGATAAAAAAGAAAAGTGTCTCATTGTAAACCCCGGGTCTCTAGGACAGTCAAGAGGCACCGGACTAAGTTTTTTAATATTGACATTAGGGTCTATAGATATAACTATTGAACACATTGAAGCAAAAACAGATCTTAATGATTATTTTAGAAAAATAAATGCATCACAACTACCTAAAGAAACGATTCAGAAGCTACTTTCATTTTTTAAGGAATAAATATGCTTACAGTTCTAGTAACAGGAGTTGGTGGCGGTGTTGGTCAAGGCATAATTAAATCGCTAAAGTCAATCACAGATTTAGATATTAGAATTGTAACCTCTGATATTAGCGCATACTCTGCCGGTCTATATGTTAGTGATTACGCCAAAATTCTTCCACCTGAAACATCTCCTAACCATCTAGAAAAACTTATTGAGCTATTAAACAATGAAAATGTAAGTTACTATTTCCCAGGAACTGATATAGAGCTTTATTTCTGTGCCAGAAATAAAAGTAAAATAGAATCGATGAGCTCTGCAAAGGTTATAATATCGCCAGAGAGGGCGATTGAAATATCCTCCGATAAATACAAGACTTTTGAGTTTCTTAAAAAGAACAATTTCTCGCACCCCGCTACATATAGACCTGAAGATATAGATTATAAAGAAATAAACTATCCTATAATTGTGAAGCCCGCTATTGGGTGCCGCTCAAAAGGTGTCAGCATTTCAAAAAACGAAAAAGAACTTAGAGATAGAATTGAAAATGAAGATGGACTCATCATCCAAGAATTGATAGGCGAAGGCTCTGATGAGTACACATGCACAATTATTATCGTAGGCAATCATGTTTCTGATGTTCTAGTTTTCAAGCGAGAATTACGAGATGGTGATACGTACAAAGCTACCCCCATAAAAAATAAAAAAATCTGCGAATACATTACTGAAGTTGCTTTAAAACTAAACGTTCACGGTTGTTGCAACTTTCAACTCCGAATTGATTCTAGTGGAATCCCAAAAATATTTGAAATTAACTGCCGCCACTCTGGTACTACACCATTTTGGACTGCCTTAGGTTTTAATCCTGTCGAGTATTATCTAAAAAAAATCAATGATATTGAGTATAAACCAGAGGTAAATTATGATTTTGTCATCATGAGATATTGGAGTGAGCTTCTTGTTCCAAAAAAACAAATTGAGAAACTTTCAAGAAGCCATCACATTAAACTAAATAACCCTCATCATAAGGTAATATCTATATGATAGCTCTAACCGGAAGCTCTGGCTTGGTAGGGCTTAATATGAAATCCATTCTCAAAGAAAGGTCGATACCTTTTATTGAGATAACCCGAAAACAATGGGATTTAAGAGATTGGCAAAGCATCCATCAGCTTGATCACTTACTCAAGGGTGTATCATCAATATTTCATTTTGGTGCATATACAAAACATTCGATAAATAGATCTGACCATAAATATGAAAATAATTCTATCATAAAGGAAACATTTGATACAAATGTTAGATCATGCCTGGCAATTTGTGAGTGGGCTCTATCAAGAAATATCCCAGTAGTCTTTTTATCTGGATCTACCGTTTATAAAGATCCTTATGCTAAGAAAATAAAAGAAAATAGTGAGAAAGTTATTTCAGGTTTTGGAGGATTCTATGGTTTTAGTAAGCTATTGGCTGAGAGTATATTTGAACACTATAGTTATCTTGGATTAAAAACTATAGTTTTACGTCCATCCTCAATTTATGGGACATTTATGGACAAAAAAAAACTAGTCGCAAAGCTACTATATTTATCAGAACAAAATAAACAGATAGATATCTATCAGCCTATTGAATCGTCCGTCAATTTAATTAATGCAGCAGATGTATGTAACGCAGCCTTACACGCCTTAGAGAATAAAGCATGGGGGATATTTAACATTGCAGGACCGGAAAACATTTCAATACTAAAAATAGCAAAAACATGTATAGAGATAACAAACAGGGGAAATATAAATATACTTGATGGTGATAGTGACACGCCAAGCATAAGATTTGACCTAGATTGCACAAAAGCTCATGAAAAATTTAACTATTCAGCTAGCATAAATTTAAAAGATGGCATAGATGCAATGCACTCAGGTAAAGTGATAAACAAGTACTAACTTTAAATGATTATTCTGGAGTGTGATTAATGCAACACAAAAATAGGACATATATTATTGCTGAAGCGGGAGTTAACCATAATGGTTCTATTGAATTAGCTAAAAAACTAATTGATATTGCTGTAGATGCCAATGCAGATGCTGTGAAGTTTCAAACTTTTAAGTCTGAAAATGTTGTGAGCAGTAAATCACCTAAAGCTGAGTATCAAAAAAGAAACACCCCTAGTGATGAGTCTCAGCTTGAAATGATAAAGAGTTTCGAGCTGACTAAAGAAGAACACATTGAATTATTTCAATACTGCAAAATTAATAATATTGATTTTTTATCATCACCATTTGATGAAGAGAGCATAGTATTACTCATAGATGAATTAAAGCTACCAATAATTAAAATAGCATCCGGGGAAATAACAAATGCACCATTACTGCTTGACATATCCTCTCGAAATACCCCTGTCATACTATCAACAGGAATGTGTACTCTTGCAGATATTGAAAGTGCATTAGGTGTATTAGCCTTAGGGTACACATCCCATAATTTATCTCCATCATTAGAAAACTTTAGACAGTGTTATTGTTCTGAAGCAGGTCAGAGAGCACTAAAAAATAATGTGACACTTTTGCATTGTACAACAGCTTATCCAACACCATTTAGTTCGGCAAACCTTAACACGCTAAATACCCTAAAAGTTGCATTCGGGCTAAAAACTGGCTATTCAGACCATACTTTAGGTATCGAGATCTCATTAGCAGCTGTAGCTCTTGGCGCATCTATAATTGAAAAGCACTTTACATTAACCCGTACACTAAAAGGTCCAGACCATAGCGCATCCCTAGAGCCTGACGAATTAAAATCTATGATTAATAAAATAAGAAATATTGAACAAGCTATGGGTAAAGGAATAAAGGCACCTGTCGATGATGAATTAGTTAATAGTGATGTGGCACGAAAAAGCCTAATCGCCTCTAAGGCGATTAAAAAAGGAGAACTATTTACAAAGGATAATTTAACAATAAAAAGGCCTGGCTCAGGAATATCCCCATACTCCTATTGGGAGTATTTAGGGAAAAGAGCAAAAACTAACTACGACATGGATGATTTGATATGAATAAAAAACTAAAAATAAGAAGTATGCCCTTATGGAAAGGTACATCTGAAAAGCCAGGCATTGAGGCGTTAATACCATTTGAAATTCATTGGAACAATAATGGTTATATACAACAGATTATTAGTTCAGAAAATCAAGATTCAATATTTGAAACATACGATAATGATGACTATGAGTTTATAACTAACCCTCCAGGATATTCAGAGTGGGCAAATAAACTTGGTGATCAAAAGATCAATTTAATCTCATATTTACACGGTAGTTTAGACCATAAAGAAATCCTTGAAATTGGAGGGGGAAGCCTTTACACGGCAAAAAAAATACTTGGTAAATTTGACATAAAAAAATATACATTAGTTGACCCGGCAATAAAAGAAGAATCCAGCGATGAAAAAATAGATGTCATTAAGGGGTACTTTAATTTTAATATTTTGCAAAATAAAAAATTTGATTTTGCAATCTGCTTCAGCGTATTAGAGCATGTTCCAGATCCAACTTTGTTTCTAGCAGAACTAAATAAGGTTTTATTACCTAAAAGAGGTAGGGCGGTTGTTGAAATCCCAGATATTGAAAGGCAGTTTAAAACGGGAGATTTGAATGCTCTTTTACATGAACACATAAGCTATTTCACAAGAAAAAGCGCATATGAAATAATCCAGTTTTGTGGCTTTAATATAATTAATGAATTCTACGCCAATGACACATTAAATATCTTAATTGAAGCAACATCACAACCTAAAGAAAACATTATAGCTGAGGATGATGGATTGATAGATATCATATCATCAAAAATTGAAAGTAATATATTAAGGATAAAAAATATATTGAACACTGAAAGGACGAACAATAAAAAAATAGCTTTCCATGGTGCATGCAATGGACTAAACACGTTACTTTATATACTAGACGTTCATACTGATGAAAATATCATTATAGCTGATATTGATAATTCAAAAACAAACACATATTTACCTTCATTTAATAAGAAAATCGTATCGATTAATGATGAAAGATATTTAACTGCTGACTTGTTTATTATATCATCAATGTCATTTTACTCAGAGATAAATAATTTTCTAGTTAATGAAAAGAAGATCCCACAAGAGAAAATAATACCTTTATTTATATGAGGTAACAATTAATACATACTGATATAGTTAAAATTATAAACCCTGATGAATTACCCCATAATGTATTTTATAAATTAATAAAGGACTCCAACATATGCAAGCCAGCATCACCACTCTTCTCGGGATGAAATTGACAACCAAATATATTTTTCTTTTCAGCATAGGCTGTAATTTTGTGCCCTCCAAACTCAACAAACCCAAGACTATCCTGAGTTATTGCCGAAAGTGAATGTACAAAGTAATAATCTTCCTGCATAAGCCCCCCTACCAGTGGACTACTACCATTACCTTCAAAAGTAACCTGGCTCCAACCAACATGGGGTATACGGAGACTCAACCCATCAATTGACAAACTAGGCAAAGGGGTAACTTCACCAGAGAGCAACCCTAATCCTTTACAAGCTTCAAATTCATAGCTCTTCTCAAACAGAAGCTGCATGCCCAGACAGATCCCAAGAATAGGTATACCACAACTAACCTTATACTGTAGTTCACGTTGTATATCATTACTCTTTAGAGTTTTCATTGCAGCGGGATAAGCACCAACTCCAGGTAAAACTATAAGCCCGGCACCACTAAAATCTCCCTTTCGGCTCACAACATTAAGCTCCGCCCCCAAATAGCGCAATGCCCCGATAATTGAGAAGAGGTTTCCTGTGCCAAAATCTATCAAATCTATTTTTTTCATCTTGCTCTTACATCCAGGTTTGCATCAAGACAGTAGTCCCTTATTTCGCTAACTGTCGATTTCCGATAATGAAGGAGGTGCGCAAGCGCTATACCATCCATATCAACATCAAAACCTTGTTGAATATGACTCAAACAACCCACACCTCCCGAAGCAACAACTGGTACAGTAGATAGAGATCTCACCATGCGACATAACTCTATGTCTAGTCCACAACATGTCCCTTCACGATCCACTGATGTAAGTAGAATCTCACCAACCCCCAAGGGTAAACACTGCTTTACCCAATCATCAACCATTACCCCTGTTCTCTCTCGGCCATTATCGGTATAAACCTCCCATAGCTGATCCCCTACACTTTTTGCTTCCACAGACAAAACTACACATTGAACCCCACACTCTCTTGCTACTTCACTCAAAAATTTTGGTTTAGCCACCGCAGCAGTATTGATAGCAACTTTGTCAGCACCACTTCGCAGGACAGCCTTAACATCATCTAATTTTCTTAATCCCCCACCCACTGTAATTGGTACAAATATATTCTCGGCAGCCTGACTAACAATATGCATCAGATTATTGCGCTGGTAGAGAGATGCTACCGCATCCATAAATATCAGCTCATCAACACCCTGTGAAAAGTACTCTCCAGCAAAGGTATCTGGAGTGCCTAGTTTCCTAAGCCCTTCAAGGTGAATCCCCTTGATAAGGTAGTTATTTTTTATATCAAGTCGCGCAATTAGTCGCTTCTTTGGCATCACTCCTCCAAAGGGTGGCGTAATCGCCACAGCCCCTTATCATAAATCCATAAGTGAGGACTCCTAAAGCTATCGCAAAGACGATCAAAATAGTGTCTATCCATAACTGGTGATTCAAATTGTGTTGCTGCAACAGGAAACTCATTCTCAGGAATACTTAAATAGGATAACAGCTCATCAATAAAACGCTCAGGGAATTCGTGATCATATCGACGAACCAAAGCAACACCTTCATCTCTCTCAATATCTAAGGAACGAATCTCTTGAGCTGCATCATAACTCGCACGACCCAGACCAAATTTAACACCGGTTGTATAATAATGAAGGTCATCAATTCGATCATCAATACTATTATACTTAGAATAAGTTCCAGGCGTCCTTTCTGGAGAAGCAACAAATCCGCCATTTTCTACTGCATAGTAATAGCAACTCTGAGGGTGCCATTTCAGATAATATCCTAGATAATGTGTTTCAATATTACACTCTTCAATATCACCCTCAGATATAGGAAGGTATGGAATAAGATCCTGGGAAACTAATCCAAAGTCCTCCTGAAGCTCTGTCAATGATACTCCTCCAAGATAAAGCTCATCATAGTCAGACGATGAAAAGTATTCGCTACTACGCAGTGGTGAGTTGGTATCTGCAATAGGGTTTCCATACTCCGCCTCATTTTCACCATAAAAGATCAATGGGATATTGAACTTCTTAGCCATTTTGGGGGCTAATAACTTTTGCCCTAACATAAATGGTTGAAATGGATGCAATAAATTTTCAACGGCCAACCGGGTTAATAATCTGTGTACCCGCCCATTTGGAGTCATAAGGTAGTTATCAAGCCCTGCATGAATCCATGACTGAAAATTCTTCCACCCCCACTCTGTGTATATATGTGGTGCCCAAGTCACGGTTAATGGGTGCATTCCATACTTTTCTTTTAAAATATGAGCCGCGTAAAAACTATCCTTACCGCCAGATCCCGGAACCAAACAATCATAGTATCCATTTTTGCTCCTATGCCGATCACATAACTCTCTCAACGCCTTATCTCTGAGCTCCCAATCTATTGTATTATTTTTCTGCTCCGATAATCGGCACGCATCACAAACCCCCTCGCTATCAAAGTGAATTGTTTTCTTTTTGCTTTTATTCGTATGCTTAAACTCTACAGCCGAGTTTGGGCGCTGATTACTAATTACACATTTTTTACAATAGTAAACCTCCGAGGGTAAACCATATTTTGTTCCATTAATCGAGGCTTCAGGAGAAAATAATCGAGTATCGACACGAGATGGTGCTGAAATTTGAGCCATAGATCTTCTTCATCCTTAAAAAGTAAGAGTACAAAGAATAATGCAATAACTGCGCCTACCAAGCCTGCCATCCGCCATCAACATCGAGTCGAGCTCCGGTCATATAGCAGGACATATCTGAACATAGAAAAAGCAGAGGGCCGGCAAGATCCTCTTCCTTAGCCATCCTCCTCAAAGGTGTCCTCTGGCAATATGCATCCACAAAGCTCTTCGGCTGATAACGAAAAATTCCCCCTGGTACCAAAGTGTTAGCCCGTACTTTGGGGGCAAGGGTAGTTGCAAGCCAGCGCGTTAACTGATGAAGCCCGCCCTTGCTTGCAGCATAAGCTGCGGGGTTAGCCATTTGAGTGCCTTCATACAGCGACCAATCAGGCCCTACCTCACCGTAAATGGACCCGATGTTAACAATCACTCCTTTTTCTCTGACTGATAACAATGGATAGAACAACTGACTCAAGGCAAAAGTAGCTGTTAAATTCACCTCCAAACAAGCGCGCCAACTCTCAATTGACTGCTCAGCGAAGGATGTACTCCAACCTTGTAGCTCTGATGTCCCAACAAAGGCTGCGTTGTTCACCAAGATATCCAGCCGCCCAAAATCACGCTCTATCTTCTGTAGTAGAAGCTCCCCTTCAGCCTCTATGCTTGCAAGCTCAAGAGCAATAGGAGTTATTCCATCATGAAATACTACATTTTGGAGAGCTTCCTGACGATCAATAGCAATCACCTTTGCTCCCTGCTCTACAAGCAAATTGCAACATAAACGACCAAGATGCCCAGCTCCTCCAGTGACCAAAGCCACTCTACTTGAAAGATCAGCCAATTTATCTAGTGTCTTGCTCACACATCCTCCTTGCCAGCAAGCATTCTGCAATCTCAAAATCCAGGGGCTCATCAATATCGATCGCCCGCTCTCTTGGAATCTCTACCAAGCCAATCCTTCCTTGCATTACATTCTGGCTATTTAGGATATACTGCGGGCTTGAAACATAGGCTACCGTCGTTAGGTCAAAAACCTGAGGCGTATCTTGTCGCCGTGTATGTTGGCTAGGAAGCACCAACTCTATAGCGCCATCATCCTTTTTCTTTACCATATTAAACCAGGGACTCCTGGAGGCTATAGAGCCGGTGACAACCAAATCAAAGTTGCTCTGACCAAATAACTCCAAGCATCGGGTTACATCATCCTCAGAACGAAGAGGTGCTGTTGCTGGTAAGGAAATAAAGGTTGAGAAGCTATGCCATTGAGGCTGAGTCTGGCAAAAACGTATTGCATGTTGCCAGGCTTCTAACTCTGGCGCAGTATCTGTTGCCAACTCTGCAGGGCGGATGAAAGGAACTTGCGCTCCCCACTCCAAAGCAACTTGCGCAATCTCCTGGCTATCTGTAGAGACAATCACCTGCTCTATCTGAGGGTGATTCAATGCAGCCTCAATGCTATAGGAAATAAGAGGCTTACCAGCTAAAAGCTGGATATTTTTACGAGGAATCCCTTTAGACCCCCCCTGGCGAAAATAAAAGCGAGCGTACTTTCTTCACCACTCACAAAACTATCTCCCTGTTGTATCGCAACGACTCTTTACAAGCCTCAATGAGATGCATGACTTCACACCCCTGTTCCAAATTACAACCCCGAGAAGATTGGTTAATAAAAGATTCCAGTAAAGCTTTGCGTGCTCTCCCCGGATCCATCCCTCCATTGAATGAATCAACCTGCTCACCAGTTCGATCATAAAATGTCAGGCTATCACTTAATAGATCCCAGCAAATCTGTCCATTTTCGCCTAGCCATGTACTATTACGGGACGGAGAATAGCGGAGCATATCTAAGTGGACACTCACCAATGGTCCTTGAGGATAACTACAAAGCAACTCAACACACTCTTCCACTTCAATTGCTAAGTGACTCGGAGGAGCCTTTTTTGCAAAGACCGATGAAGGCTTTCCAATGAGGTTAATCATCAGATCCAGTTCATGACTCAGCTCAAGCAAGGCCCCACCACCAAGCTCTAATGACGCTGAAACCATCTCGATAACAGGCTTGCCTGGGCGCCAGTGAGGCAAGTACTGCCCAACATCCAGCCTAACATGATAGAGCTGTCCCAAAAGAGTAAGCCACTGCTGTAGCTTGAGAAAACTGGGTAAAAACCTAAGCTGATAAGCGACCAGATAGAAGCTATTTTTTTTTGCCAGTAAACAGGTAATCTCTTGTGCTTGGGATAGGCTGTCAGCTAGTGGCTTCTCTATAAGCATTGGGCAACCCAAAGAAGCGAGTTCTGTAATCAATTCGAGTCGAATCGATGAGGGCGTTGTCACAATGATAAGATGAGGCTGCCAGGCAATAGCTTGCTTAGCATCATAGAAAAAATGCACCACCTTGGGGTGCGAGCGTAACTTTCCCGGACGACACCAAACAGCAAACTTTACATCAGACAAAAGCTCGCCTAAAGCTTCAATGTGCTTTTGAGCTACACTGCCAAATCCAAGGAGCAGAACTTGCGTCGTCAAAATCTGGCCTCAAAAATATCTCTATTTGCCTGTTCAAAATCTTGGTGCTGCCCTACATCCAACCAGTACTCTCTAATGGGAAACATAGTCGTTGTCTTATTGTCTTCGATGAGTTGGCTAAAAAGATCGGGCATATCCAAGTAGTCTTCACCACTAATTCTGGAAAAAGCTTCATGATCTAAAACATAGATACCTGCATTAACAAAAAAATGCTGCAGAGGCTTTTCAACAATCCGCTTAATTTTCTGATTATCTGCTTCCAATACGCCATAAGGAACTCGATATTTCCACTCACGAACGCCCATAGTCGCCGAAGATTTATGTTCACGGTGAAATTTTAGAAGAGCAGTAAAATCCACTTGAGTAAGAATATCACCATTCATCACAATTGCTGGCAGTTGAAGATCATTCTTAGGAATTAATCCTAAGGAACCTGCTGTCCCGAGAGGCTCATTTTCCTCAATATAATGTATATTGATGCCCCATTCACTACCATCTTCAAAGTAATCCTTAACCACTTTAGCAAGGTAATTTACAGAGATATAAAAGTTATGGAATCCATGCTCGATAAAATTATCAATAATGAGCTCAAGAAGAGGCTTTACACCAACCCGAAGCATAGGTTTAGGACAAGCCTCAGTAAGAGGGCGCAATCTCGTCCCTTGACCTCCAGCCATTAGAATAACCGTATTATCAAGTTCCTGCGGCTTACTTAAGTGCTGTAATGTTTGCAAGCCAACCACTTTTCCATCTGAGTCAACCAGAGGAAGCTGATCGATCACATGGTGTAGCATGCGCTTACGCAACTCATTTTCAGAAAGTTCAGGAGAAGCTGTCACTGGGGAACACTGCATAATTGCAGTTACAGGCTCGGTTAAAGGAATGTGTTGCAAGAGCGCGCGCCGCACATCACCATCCGTGATAACCCCTAATAGCCGATGCTCAGTATCAACCACCATCACAAGCTGCAAGCCACTTTTATCGATAATTTGGATAGCTCGCTCAATACTCGCCTCTGGATCAATAAAGCTGTTCTGCCAGCGCTTCATGCACTCTCTCCCTGGATGCTAGCTACATTTTGAGCCTAACATGAACCCTTTACCCTTTCACCTTTGCACTTCAAAATACAAAGATTTATTACCCCCCCCTGTGCATACTTTTTTTCGAGCCTCTTGTCCAAAGTGTCCACTAAACCCTTCTTTCCATCCTGTCCACAAAAGGAAGCTTGCCTAGTCCCTGCTGAAGGTGGCTAAGTAAAACGTTGATCATACGTTCGGCAACAGAGTCCTCACCATAGGTATGGCAATGATGCTTTGATAGCTCCTGATGAGATTTAGACAGCGCTCTTTCCAACCCATTAACGATCTCCCGAGCTGTAGCGCAAGCGCGAATAACGGAAATCGGTGCTGTTCGCCCTCTTTGACGCTCTCCAATATCCAGTGTCGGAGTTCCTAAGAGTGGAACTTCAAGGAGTCCACTTGATGAGTTGCCAACAACTGCTTTCGCACAACTTACAGCAGACATATATCGTAGTACTCCCAGATGCTTATATAGTACAAACTGCTCGGGATACTTCTGAACATAACTCTCTAGTACCCCCTCTATTTGCTGTCCTCCGGCGTCAGAGTTGCTGGATGTCATAATGATCTGATGCGGCCATTCATTTCTTAGCGTCTCACAGAGCAGTTCAGAAAGTACTCTTGGATCATGGTTTGTAGCTGTCTCAGGGTGCAATGTCATGAGCAAATACGGACGAGAGAATGCAGAGCCCAGTTCAGCCACCAACTCATCTCGTGTCAACAACTTAAGTTCTCGTATATTATCCAGAGCCAGAGGGCCGGTATCGTAAACAGCCTCCACCGCTTCCCCTAACTGAAGAAGGCGCTGTCGATACTCCTCAGTTGAGCAAAAGTGAAGGCTTGCAATCTTAGAGATACAGTGACGAATAGAGTCGTCCACAGCTCCTTGACTCAGCTCTCCTCCATGAAGATGAACAACAGGGACTTTAAGAAAAAGAGCGGCTTGAGCTGCTGCAAAAATTTCATAACGATCACCAAGAAGAACTAGTGCATCTGGTTTTAACCGAGACAAAGCTGCGCTCATTCCGAGCACACCAAGTCCTAAAGACTTACTCATTCCAACAGGGGTATCACTGGCAAGTTGCATATCAACTTCAGCTGCAATATGAAAACCATCGCTATGAATAGTTGACAAGCTATCCCCCCAACTTTGGCAACAATGAGCTCCGGTAACGGCGAGCTGTAATTCAAACTTAGGGTGTTTTTTTAAGGCTTTTAGTAAGGGACGCAGCAAACCATAATCGGCTCTGCCGCCCGTCACAACAGTAACTTTAAAAATTTTTTGCATCATCCATGACCCCTGCACTACTTGGTATATTGATAATGCAACTAGCTAGCCGCTCTGTGCAACTTAAATCCATTCGAGGTGAGACCTCAAACATCGGAAGTTGATGCAGAGGCTGCCAGACTGGTCGAGCAAGGATCCCTTGTGAATTCAATTCTTCTAAGACTATTTCTAATTTATAATCAGAAGGTAGGCTTAATCCCATTAGCCAGTAGTTCCATTCTCTGTCACCAGAAGCTTTTAATAACTCAATCCCCCTCCAGGGAAAATACTGCTGATAACTCTCGTGAAGAGTGCGTTTGCGTCTTAATATTTCCGGCATCTGCTCAAGCTGAGCACACCCTAAGGCTGCATTAAGGTTTGGCATCCGATAATTATATCCAACTGCATCATGATGATACTGCCATGGATGCTTAAGCTTCGCTGTCGTCGAAAGATGATGAAGCCTCTCAGCAAGCACCTTTCCCTGACACAAAACAGCGCCGCCTCCACCTGTAGTCATGATTTTATTACCATTGAAACTAAGTGCGGCAGTGACACCAAATGTCCCAACATGCTGCCCCTGATAATGACTACCTAGCCCCTCTGCAGCATCTTCAACCAATGCAAGTGAGTACTGCTTACATAGCTTTTGGATAGCCTCCATTTCAGAGGGTATCCCAAAGGTATGCATAACAACCAAGGCTCTTATAACCCGGCCAGTGGAACAGTTGTAGCAAGTGCCATCTCTAAGCTCTGTGGCAGAGTTCAGATACTCATCCAAAGAGGTGGCATCCAGGCCTAAATTCAGACTTTCAACATCCACAAAATGAGGGGTTGCCCCGCAATAGCAGATGGCATTGGCCGTTGCGACAAAGCTAAGGGATGGCGTTAATACCTCATCTCCTGCCTTCACACCGGCACCTAGTAGAGCCAGGTGAAGTGCTGCCGTACCATTCATTACAGCGATAGCATGGTTACTTCCCGTGTAAGACTCAAGATCCCTTTCAAATTGATCAACAAACTTACCCTGGGAAGAAACCCATCCCGTATCCAGGCACTCTTTCACATAGTGCCACTCATTACCGATAAACATAGGTTCATGAAGTGGCATGACACTGTTGTGGCAACCCGATGCGTGCCGAATTCGAGCTGCAAGCTCTCTACTCTTATTCTCAGGAGTCATAGGGTATAGTCCCCGAAACGATATAACTGCAGGTTTTTAGCCTCCTGAAACCAATGAACTGTGTGCTCTAGCCCTTTACGAAATCCATCAACACCAGCGAACTCAGGTTGCCAATCCAAGAGCTTCAAGGCCTTTCTGTTATCACAAAAGAGTCGATTAACCTCACTTTTATCCGGACGCAAACGCTGCTCTTCTGTTACGATTTTTGGTGATACTCCCATTAGATCACATAGCATATTGACGGTTTCTTCAATACTGACTTCAAAACCACTCCCCAGGTTTATCTCCTCACCCAGTACTTGATCATCAGCCCTTAAGAGTGCTTCGAAACCGCGAACAGTATCCAGAACATAATTGAAGTCTCGGGTCGGTGAAATAGCACCAAGCCTTAATTCATTTGGATTCATCGCTAACTGAGAAATAATGGTAGGGATCACGGCCCGAGTAGATTGCCTCGGCCCATAAGTATTAAATGGACGAGCGATGACCAGGGGAAGCTCAAAGGAGCGATAAAAGGAAAGAGCTAACTGATCGGCACCTATCTTACTGGCAGAATAAGGAGATTGTCCCTGAAGGGGATGCTTTTCATCAATAGGCACATAACAAGCTGAGCCATATACCTCACTTGTAGAGGTGTGAACAACTCGCTGCACCTCAAGATCACGCGCAGCTTGTAGCACATTTAAAGTTCCTTTGATGTTCGTATCAACATAACTATCCGGCGAATGGTAAGAGAAAGGAATGGCAATCAATGCTGCCAAGTGCAATACAGCATCGACCCCCTGTATCGCCTGACGAACCCCGTTTGGATCCCGGATGTCCCCCATAAAAAACTCGATATGCTCCAAAAACTCGGGACTCAGTGTATCCAACCACCCACGACGATCAAAAGAGTTATACATACAAAAAGCTCTGACAGAATACCCCTGAGAAACCAACATTTCGATCAGGTGAGATCCAATGAAGCCATCAGCTCCTGTCACCAATATTCGATTATTCACACGCTCCTCCCTCAGAACCAGCGCTTATTTTGTGGGGTATGGTATGTTGAAGAAATCTTTTCAACCAAATCCTCACAATGCTTCTTAAACCTCAACAAAGCCCAATTGCTATAATCTGATAGCTCATCCCCATGATAAAAGTAAGCATTGGTTAAAATTGTCGTCTGAATATAGTTTAATGTCCCTTTCAAAAACCTATAGTATGCTTTATCTTCTGGAATATCCATCAAAGGGATTACCATTGCGTATTGTCTCTGGAAAAAATTGATAAGAGACTGAATGTCTGTCACTTGAGGCATTTCAGAAAATAATATTTTGACCATCCCCCTCATTCTATCGATATGTTCTTTTATGAGGATCTCCATGTCTGTACCTACAAGTTCTTTATTAGAGAAGCTCTTGTCAAGAAATTTAAATATCAAATCTTGCTTATTTGAAATAATATCAAGTGATGGTAGTGAATCTATTGTAGCTGGTTCGGCACCT
Source organism: Dongshaea marina (assembly GCF_003072645.1). Taxonomy (NCBI): domain Bacteria; kingdom Pseudomonadati; phylum Pseudomonadota; class Gammaproteobacteria; order Aeromonadales; family Aeromonadaceae; genus Dongshaea; species Dongshaea marina. Next base: position 998,536 of record NZ_CP028897.1, on the reverse strand, counting down.
TCAACTTTTGCGCCATCTGATGTATTATGAACTTTAAAGACCCTATTCTTTATATATCTTTGCCTCTCAATCAACATCTCAACTATTGCCCGAGAGCTTTCATAAGCACTTTCAGTAAAAATAATATCATCTCCAAAATTAGCCTTAGAACGTAATTGGCCACCATGCTCCTCAGTATACCCATCCCAGCTTTCATCATAATAGGCACTATCTCTGGAGTGATGATACTTTTTGTCTTTATAACCAAAATCAGTCCCAAATAGGTAGATATCAGTCATTTTCATTTCAAAGGCGAGAGCTAAAGCAAAGTTAGTAACTGTTGGGTTACTATAATACATTTGATTATATTTATTCTTTGGTAGCAGCTGACACAAGAGTTCATTTCCAGAGTCATGGGGTTTTAGAATCATATATGAGCGTTCAAACATCTGCATCGCTTCTGGGTGAACATTATTAAATGCCACCAAAGGAATACGACTCAATGTATTCTGTTCCTTAATATTTTCCAGCCACTTTGCTACATGATAGGTTCTCTCAACCTCAACATGAATATCCGGAACAATACCATTTTCAAGTAGGCTCCGGGTCGCTGTCCCACCGGAAATAACGATAGCCCCTTTCAGGTTATTTTTTATGTAATCAATCGAGTAATCAAGTGATGGTCCATTGCCTATAATAAATACTGGATATTTTTTCAGCTTACCTGAATAGACATTATTCTTGAGTAGTGGGATGTTAATCTTAATATTTGCAAAAGTATTTTGCGTGCTCAAAATTTCATCTTCAAAAAAGCCCCAACCACTTGATAGTCGATGAGCCAATTCATGAAAATACTCAAAAGACTCATCGGTATCTTCACTATGGTAATGCCGATATAAGCCTATCCGACAAACATGAAAGGTCCCCCGCTGACTAAGGCAGCTATGAACATTGTTCATGAAACTAAACTTACTCCCACCAACAGTCACAGTGACTGTTCCCCCTCTAGCATTACAGTGTTCAATAATTTTCTGCCAATCAATTACATGCAAACATGCATAAAAACACTCAGGATCTGGCTCATAAAGGAAAAAATAGTTCACATCCACAGAATCAAAAATCCTCTGAATATGGTATCCCAGCCCCGATCCAATCATACATAAGAAGTCGATAAGCTTATGAGTGTCAAATTCATTAAATTCTTCTGCAGCCGGGAAGCCAATTTCCTCTTCGCGCCTAGAAAAAAGCTCCTCCATCAACTGAATATGCAAATAGTGCTCAAAACCTTCCTCTTCATAGGTAGGTAAGTAACGGCTTCTCATTGGTCGCTTAAGATAGAGTTCTGCCTGCTCGCAGCTTTGTTGCTGCGCCCGATCTTCATAAACAAGCCCCCCATCTGAAACCAGATTAAGCTCATCATTATGATCAAAGGTGAGAAAAGTCTTTTGGGGTTCAAAATCTTTATAAAGCTCAAAGAGAGGGGGCATGTGCTTTTTCAGAACAGCCAAATTTTTGACAAAAGTACCTCGTAGAATCTTTGTTTCTATATCCAGGCGCATCGGGTCCATAAGCTTTACCTTCCCAAAAATATAAAAAGCCTCTACTCCAACTTAACAGAAGTAGAGGCAAAAATCGCGCCGAACCAAGCAGTTAGGTTTACTTCTTATCCTTTGCATATCCAGGCAAAGCCTCTAAGGCTCCCTGGAGAAAGCTAGATGTACCTGCCAATTGAGAAACAACAATATCCATGGCATTAAATTGCTCAAAAAGGCGAGCTTCCAGCTTGCTCATCCTGAACTTAAGATCTTCATCTTTCTTGTCCAGCTCCTGCAACTTTTTATACAGGGAGTCAATCTTGGTATCGATAATACCTTCACTCAGATCTATATCTCCGGAACCGGAAGAGATCGACTTATCAATCATAGCATCCAGTGTGGTGTTGAGAAGGTCAACCATTCCCGGAGAGTAGGTGACCGTTCCCCGAGCCCCTGTTGCTCCCCCTGTCACCTGAACTTTAATTCCTGAGGAGTTTCCACTCTCAGAGAGGAGAAATTGACCATCACCTAAAGCTGTTTGTCCATCTATCGTGCCTTCAACATCGACTCCCTCTGTTCCCGATGCGACTGATAGTCCTAACTCCGCTGCCATGTCTGTATCCACCTCGGTAAACGCGACCGAAGATGAACTCCCATAGGCATCAGAGGTAATCACTAGCTGATTACTACCATCAAGAGTCACAGAGACGCTGACTCCTTTATCGAGTAAAGTTGAGTCCGAATTTATCTTTGACTGTATCTCGGCAATAAGTTCAGATTGTGTATATGTTCCCTGAAGCAAGCTGATCTCATTGGATAAAATCCCATCAATACGAACTTTAAATGTATCATTGTCAGCATCTATTGTTGTGTTTGCACCTAATGCGACAGTACCAGTCAGCACACCCTGTGTCGCCAGTTGTGTGACCTCAATCGCATAGGTTCCTGCCTCCGTAAGCGAGTTACTACTGAAAAAATCAACCTGTGAGTCCGTCGTCCGCCCAGCTGCAGTGAAGAAGTCCGCAACATCATTAATATTGTTACTCAAGACAGAGGTAAAGGTTGACTCCTGAATTTCAAGGGTTCCTTCCCGAGTGGTGATGATCCCGAGATCTGCAAAAGTGTGTATATCGCTACCAGACAGATCAACTTCGGAATTAAGAATCGAGCGTAAGGTACTCTGGATGCCTCTCACTGTAGCATCACCAATCAATACACCATTGGCCTCATTGGTTCCCGTGTACTTTGTAAGCTCATATATTTGGGCATAGACGGTATTGTAGCTATCAACAAGAGTGCGTATTTTATCCTCAACCGAACTGGAATCCCTGCTAATAACTAGCTTGATAGACTCTCCGGGACTTGAGTCCAGTAGGTTCAGAGTTACACCTTCAATCAATCCCGTCACAGTATTATCGGAGCGGGTAACCGTCAGACCATTCATCACCAGTTCAGCATCTTGTGCAGTCACAGTTTTTGTCATGTTTTTGTCCGATGCACTAAACACCAGCTGTGACAAGCCCGCATTATTGGTATCAGTGCCATCATCGTCGTCTGTGGTGATCTCCAGAGCATAATCAGCTCCACTCTTGCTGCTCTCAAACACCAAACGATAACCGCTCCCATCATTGATCACCGAAGCTTTGACCCCATAATTTCCCTCATTGATATGATCCCGCATGCTCGAAAGAGTGTTATTCGTCGAATCTATGGTAATTGTTTGTACCGTCTCATCAGCATTGAGAGTAAAACTATCATCTGTCGCATTATAGGTACCGAAACGAACTGTCATCTCTCCTGTGCCAATCACATCATTTGGACTGGTGAAACTAGCTGAAGCAATCGTATGAGTTTGTGCAAGCTTCTCAATGCTGAGATCATAACTACCAAGATCGGCCCCAACATCAGTGGTAACCGAAAGAAGATTTGTGTGGCTATTGGAGATAGAAGCTGCGCTGAAACTAGAGCTCAAAGAAAGGGTAGAGTAAGAGCTTTTGAAAGAGGAGAGTGAACTATTGAGTAGCCCCAGAGCCGAGATCTGTTCGGTGGCCTCAAGAGCATCTTTATCAATCTTCTGCTGAACAGGAACCTGTTCGGCCTCCACTAGACTAGTGACAATATTGTTTATGTCTAACCCGGATCCAAGACCAGTAGATGTTACTACAGGCATAAGCACCTCCTCAGGACTCAGATCACTCAGCAATTGGAAATCTAAAATCCTCTTTATCCAGATTTACACCTGACTACTAAATAATAGCCCAACTACTTTGTCCAAGTTTCGTGCCAATTGCAGCAAATCCTCCGAAGGGATCTGCTTTATTGCCTCTCCGGTATTTTTATCAAACACCATAATCACCTGACGCCCGCTGGACTCATCCACCGAAAAGCTGATTTGCCGTTGCATCAGCTGTACATGAGCATTTAGTGTCTCCATTGTCTCACGCACTGCCTGAGGATCAAGTTCAGCTAGCGATTGCTGTACATTATCCCTAACCTCCTCATTCCTGGCATCTGGTTTAGGCATTTGGGGCTGTGAGGCTCGCTCTGCCGGTGATGTCTGCTGCAGTACACTGCGGCTACCTTCAAGCTCCTGGCTCATAATCTCCCCCTCTCTTCTAGCCTAAAGCTCCCCGAGTTTCCCCGGGGAGCTTCCTTACTTTAAAAATTCCTCCTGACTTATCCGAGCAGTGACAGGACACTCTGACCTGAGGCATTCGCCTGAGCCAGCATAGAGATACCTGCCTGCTGCAAGATCTGCGACTTACTCAGAGATGAGGTCTCAGACGCAAAGTCCGCATCCCGGATCCGAGAGTTCGCTGCGCTTAGGTTCTGTGAGACATTCTCAAGATTCGAGATGGTTGAGGTCAGGCGATTCTGGATCGCACCAAGCTCAGCCCGGTTTTCTGAGATAGTCACGAGAGCATCATCGATCCGCTCAATAGTGTTCTCCGCATTGGCAACCGAGGTGACATTCAACCCGGTACCAACCGCTGTCTCATTACCACCCTGATCAATCAAGCCAAGCTTGGCAAGAGAAGTATCCTTGAGAGCCTCGCTGGTCGCGGTGCTGTAAACAGTGACATCTTTACCATCCACACCAGTCAGGGTAATCGCCCCTCGGTAAGTAATCTCTGAGACGATTCCCGTACCTGACGGATCTTCGAAATGGAGGCTACCGCTCACAATACTAATATCCTGACCCGATGCAGACACCAGCTTAACCTGACCACTGGTCGCATCGGCTTCAGCAACCAAACCACCAATGCCAGCTGCATTAATGATCGCTACTGCAGAGTCCAGACTGGTCGCTAAGGATAAGGTTATGCTACCTACACCATTGATTGTCAATGCACTAGCGCCCTGGGCAGTATTTATATTCAAGCTAAAATCAAGTTCCGTTCTCGCGGCAGCTGTGACGTCAGTTTGAGAGCTAAGGGCATTAATCGCAAACGCCTTGTCCGCCGCTGAATTCCCGGTAACATCGCCTAATTTCACACCGTTGATAACAATACCATCAGAGCTGGTAATGCCGTGATTGCTCGCAGCCGCCATGGCAGAGATAACACCTGAATTAGTCCCCCCCACAACCAGATCGGAGCCGGTACTCCGGTTGAAGCCAAACGTTTGAATATCATCATTGGTACCAACTGAGTTGGTCGTTATGGTAATAGCACTGTTGTCCTGGCTGGTCAAAGAAAGGTACCCAGCATAGGTATCATTCACCAATCCGATCTGCGCACCACCGGCATCAATGATAATCGACTGGCCATCATCATTACTCAGCACCAGGGAGTCACCAGCCCCCACTTTCGCGGTAACCCCTCCGACCTCCTGATTAATCTTATCCACTAGCTCAGTCATTGAACCGGTGGCAGCAAGGACAGTACCATTGATGGAAAATGTTCCATCGGTAACCCCGGTCTGGTTACCAGTTCCTTCCAATACGTTATAAGCAGTGGCAGTAACTCCACTGAGGCCCTTCACATCATTAAATGCGGCCAAGTGCAGTGACATCGCAGCACCAGCAGTTAAAGACATGGCTACCCCATTGACCGTCACATCACCATTATCAACAGCAGCAGCACCCGCAGTATCAATCCGGCCTCCATTGAGCTCACCGATACCGGACACTGCGTTCAGATTCAGTGCCCCAGTAGTCGCAGCAGCAATAGAGAATGAGAGACGCTCGCCAGTATTTGCCCCAATCTGCAAGCTAGTGGAAGAATTCGAGCCATCGAGCAGGTTGACCCCGTTAAACTGGGTAACGGTGGCGATACGATCCAGCTCAGCATAAAGTTGATCGATCTCTTTTTGAATCGATGCCCGGTTAGAAGCTGAGTTGGTATCGTTGGCCGATTGAACTGCCAACTCACGCATCCGCTGCAAGATGTTGGTCATCTCCTGCATAGACCCCTCTGCGGTCTGAGCCATGGAGATACCATCGTTAGCGTTACGTGCCGCTTGATTCAGGCCACGAATTTGAGATTCCATCCCGGTGGAGATCGCCAGACCCGCCGCATCATCTTTAGCACTGTTGATCCGCAAACCAGAGGAGAGTCGCTCCATCGCCTGGTTTTGCATCATTTGCGATTTACCCAGCTGACGCTGTGCATTGATCGACATTACATTGGTGTTTACAACGAAAGGCATAATAAGCTCCTCATGCTCAACACACTCCGACCCAGGAAATACTGCAGATCGGCGACTTTTGATACCTCCTTATCGGCGATAGCTGAGGAAGCTTTAGTCAATTTTTAACCTATTTGGCTCTGCGTTTTACAAGAAAAAGGGCAGCAAATGCTGCCCTTTAATACCATGAAGATCACTATCCCTGAAGAAGCGATAGTACATTCTGAGTGCTGGCATTGGCTTGGGCCAGCATGGAGATACCTGCCTGCTGGAGGATCTGCGCCTTACTAAGGGCAGAGGTCTCCGCCGCGAAATCCGCATCCTTAATTCGCGAGTTTGCCGCCGACAAGTTCTGAGACACATTCTCAAGATTAGAGATGGTAGAGTTTAAGCGGTTCTGAATCGCACCTAAGCTCGCCCGAGTATCAGAGATCTGTTGAAGTGCTGCATCGATTCGCTCAATAGTATTCTCTGCATTAGCAACCGTCGTCACGCTCAAGCCAATTCCAACGGCAGTAGAGTTCCCCCCCTGATCGCTCAATCCAAGTTTTTCAAGAGCACTTTCTTTTGCGGCTTCATCCGAAGCCGAGCTAGTTACCACAACATCCTTACCATCCTGACCGGTCAAGGTAATCGCTCCTCGGTAGGTTATCTCTGAGACGATTCCCGTGCCTGCCGGATCCTCGAAATGGAGACTACCACTCACAATGCTGATATCCTGACCCGATGCTGAGATCAGCTTGACCTGACCACTGCTCGCATCGGCCTCAGCAACCAAACCACCAATTCCAGCCGCATTAATAATCGCTACTGCAGAGTCCAGACTGGTCGCTAAGGATAAGGTTATGCTACCTACACCATTGATTGTCAATGCACTAGCGCCCTGGGCAGTATTTATATTCAAGCTAAAATCAAGTTCCGTTCTCGCGGCAGCTGTGACGTCAGTTTGAGAGCTAAGGGCATTAATCGCAAACGCCTTGTCCGCCGCTGAATTCCCGGTAACATCGCCTAATTTCACACCGTTGATAACAATACCATCAGAGGCAGTAATGCCGTGATTGCTCGCAGCCGCCATGGCAGAGATAACACCTGAATTGGTTCCCCCCACAACCAGATCGGAGCCGGTACTCCGGTTGAAGCCTATTTCATTTAATTCAGAGGTTACTCCGGTGCTGGTCAAGCCAATCTCAATTGCAGAGTTATCCTGACTGGTCAAGGCGAGGTAACCACCATAGATATCATCGACTAACCCAATCTGAGCACCACCAGCATTAATAACAATGCCTCCCCCATCATCATTGCTCAAAATCAAAGAGTTTCCGGAACCAATTTTTGCAGTAACCCCTCCGACCTCCTGGTTAATCGTATCGATCAACTCCTGCATTGAGCCAGTCGCGCCGATCGTCGTACTATTAATCTGGAAGGTCCCATCGGTCACCCCGCTTTGGTTTTTGGTTCCCTCAAGCACGTTGTAAGAGGTCGCGGTCACTCCGGTCAGACCTTTTACTGTATTAAAGGCTTCAACCATGGCAGTCATTGCTGCGCCTGCAGCAAAATTGATTTTGACTCCATTAACTGTCACTGTACTATCAGCCCCAGCACCACCTGTATCCACTCGTCCACCATTAAGCTCTCCAATTCCTGAGACCGCATTCAGGTTAAGGGCTGTCGTGGTTACAGCGTCAATGGAAAAGGCGAGATTCTCTCCAGCGTTTGCACCTATTTGTAGGCTTGTCGAACCACCAGATCCATCCAGCACCTTCACCCCATTGAACTGAGTCACCTCTGCGATACGATCCAATTCAGCATAGAGCTGATCGATCTCTTTCTGAATGGATGCCCGGTTAGACGCCGAGTTGGTATCATTAGCCGCCTGAATCGCCAGCTCACGCATCCGCTGCAGAATGTTGGACATCTCATCCATCGCACCCTCTGCAGTCTGCGACATGGAGATACCGTCGTTCGCATTACGTACCGCCTGGTTTAGGCCTCGGATTTGCGATTCCATGCCGGTTGAAATGGCAAGACCTGCCGCATCATCTTTAGCGCTGTTGATCCGCAGGCCGGATGAGAGTCGCTCCATAGCCATATTCTGCTTGAGTTGCGACTTATTTAGTTGACGCTGAGCATTGAGCGACATGATATTGGTGTTAATAATTTGAGGCATAACTTGTTCCTCACTTAACTTCCAGTTTTGACAGCCTGCGGCAAACTCTTGCCATTACAGTGTCGATTGTTTAACCACACACAGATCAAGCGAAATGTGTGCCATATCCTAAAGAAAATTAAATAAGCTTAAATTTTGCAGTTGCACAAAGGTTTGCTGAGCCACCTGCAAAGAGGTTAGCTCAAGCTGAAATTCAGAGATGGCTTCGGCCATATCCAGATCCTCGAGCTGAGAGAGCACCTTTTGTGAAGTGAGTTTGAAGTCCTCACTCGACTCACGTTGCCTCTCTATAGTGTTGAGCCGAGCCCCCACACTGGAGCGAATGTTTTTCACCCGATCCAAGGCACTATCAACCTGTAGCTTTGACATATTGAGCTGATTCTCAATCTTTGCCTCGATCACATCACCTTCGCCAGGGATACGCAGTGCAGCGATCGCTTGCTGAAGCGTTGCAAAAACCGACTGCTGACTGGCTGGCTCCAAATACATCACATCTTTATCAAAGGGTTTACCTTTGATCTGAGTTTTCAGGCCATTAAATTCGATATCTTGATTCTCTTCATACTGAGTCGCCCCAACAAAAGCGGTCAGCTCCATGGTGTCGCCTGTAACTGGAGTTCCCGAAATCTCCAGGCTGACTCCATTAACCACAACTGTTTGGGGATTGGTATTTGAAGAGTCATATTGAGGAACAGCTGTATTTCCCCCCACAATCACATCAAAGGTATTCGGGGCCGTTTGAGTAAAAACGATATTAGTCGTGCCATTTGCCTCAGGATAAAGTGCCGTTGGCTGTTGTGTGGCAAATCCCGCATCTGTAGGATCCAAAGAGGCAATCTTCACCGTTGCCGAACCGGTAAAAGTTGCCGTTTGCTTGATGCCATACACCCGATACTCGATATCAGCCCCGGGAGTGGGCTCATTCATTGAGATGGAGTAGCTGTTCCCGGAAAAGGTTGAGTGCACCGTTTCATCAATCACCTGGGCTTCATCAATAACCCCGGAACCCTGATTTGAATCAGCTACGCTCGAAAGATAGGTGCCGTTTCCGGTAGCAATATTCATGAAGGCGTAATCACCCGCCTCATTACCTGAGATCTTTACTCCAGGGCCAATCTGGTAGTTACGAACCCCATCATCACCATGGTAATCCACGGTACCAAACTCGTTGACCTGAAACGGCTGAGTATCCACCTCGTAACCGGAAAAGATATATTGGCCATTGGCATCCCGGGTATTAGCAACTCCGATCAATTCCTCTCGAACCTGCTCAAGTTCCGTAGCCAGAGCCTCCCGGTTATCTGTGTTGTAGGTACCATTTCCTGCCGCAACCAGTAGCTCCCTGGAACGCTGCAGCAGATTAACCGCCTGAGCAATACTGGTTTCCTCAATCGCATTACTGTTGGCAGCCAGTTCACCATTTTGAATATGCTTTTCACTGACAGAGATATCCTGACGCAACCGCTGAATCGCCGAAATCGCCACAGGATCGTCCGAGCCATGGACCACCTCTTTTTGCTCCGAGAGATGGGTCTGCAGCTCACTCAGATTAGCCTGGCGTTTAACCACGCTGGTTACACTGCGATCGTAAAACATCTGGGTGGAGATCCGCACAGCTAAACTCCTAGTCGCTCCGCTCGTTCATTGATTTAACCGCTGCATAAACTGCGCCAGTTAACGGATTGACTGCAATATGGTGTCAAACAGCTCGTTAGCCACAGTAATAACCCGCGCCGAGGCGTTATAGGATTGCTGATAACGGATGAGATTTGAGGCTTCCTCGTCGAGGTTCACCCCGGAGATCGCCTGCAATCGCTCCCTGGATTGATTGAGGAGGGTTTCGCTGGAGGTAAGACTTATCTCGGCATTTTTGGTGATGGCACCAACCCAGGAGATCATCGCACTATAGTTATCCTGGAAGGTCTGCTTACCCTGCCCGAGAATCTTATCGGTCTGCAGCTGCGCCATCAGCAGAGCGTTACGGTTATCACCATCGCCGGTTTCGTTATAACTAATAGTGAACTGATCACCAACTGCAGGGCCGCCACTGATGCCATCAAACTCCAGGGTTACCCCGGCAAACTGCATCCCGCTGTAACGGTTGGAGAGAATATCCAAAGAAAAACCAAGGTTATTTAACTGATCTCCTGCATTCTTGGTAACTGCAGCCCCGGTATTATCGATTAATGTATAACTTTCACCAGCTGGCACCGTAATCACGGTTCCGGCACTATCGCGGATCTCGTACTGATATACAGTTGGAGGTCCTGCCGCAACACCGGTAAAGGCGATCGTCATCGGCTGATTTTTGACCGGGTAGAGCCCATCGGCCCGATCATCAATCGAGGTAACCGAAAGGGTGGCATTACCAGTATTGGTCGAAACAGCGGCAACCTTTACCTCAGCATCCGCCGCAGCGACCTTGCGGGGATCATCCTGAATCAAAGAAAGATCATTGGCCGCGGTTCGGGTCGGCCTGATGGTAAAGCGCTTGCCAACCTGGGGAGGATCGCCTGCCGAGATACTCTCGATCCCAAGGGATAACCCGGTGTTTGGAATCGTGATCCGCTGGTTCACAGTTAAGTCCTGAGCGCCCGCTGCAGGAAGGTTCGAAGTAGCCCCTGTGGTGAGATTAGTTAACTCAAACTGAATAGCCTCTGGGCCTGGTGCTGCTGGTGTATAGCTAATTACTCTAAGCTCATACTCATCAATCGTCATCAAAGAGAGATCATCGATACGCAAGCTAAGCTGCGCCTCACCCAAACTATCATTGTGACTCATCACCCGGCCACGCTGTGCCGTAGTGCTGTTGTAATCGTAAAACAGCGGTTCACCGATGGCACCATCAAGATCCTGCCCCTGCTTCTGCTGCTCATTGATCGAATGAGTAATCCCCATCGCATTGAGACCCAGACTGGTAAAGGTTGGAACCAACACTTGATCGCGGACATCATACAGAGATTGCAGGGACCCCCCTAAAACCGTTCCATCAACCGGGATCTGGGCACCGCTCGCTTCAATCACCACCTGAATATCCTGAGTATCAGGATTACCAGGCTGGGTACCTAGCACTGTAGCCTGAGCACCCAGCACCAAAGGCTGTCCTGTGCCCATGGTGACATTCACCATGCCATTACTTAGCTTGATAACAGAAACATTCACCAATTCACTGAGCTGACGGATCTGCTCGTCACGCTGATCGGCAAGATCGTTCGCCTCACGACTGGTATCCCCACTGAGGGCCGTCAGAATATCCAGATTGATCTTGGCGATGTTATCGGAAAAGGTATTAATAGACTCGACAGTGCGCTCAATATCATCATTAACGCTATCAAATTGGAGGCGCGCCTGGTCATAGAGGCGATTAAAGGTGTTTACCATATTCTTGGCATCTTCGATAAACACACTGCGCGCCTCTATGGTGTTGGGGTGATCGGCAAACCCATTGATCGACGAAAACATGCTCAGCATATCCTGGGAGACCGAGGTATCTTCATCGGATACCACACTGTCAATCCGGGCTGCATTGGTAAAGCGAGTCTCAAAGTAACTCTGAGAGGTGGTGTTAATGATGTACTCGCTATAAGCAAACTCGCTAAACTGACGGCTAATGCTGCCGATCTGGGCTCCCCGCCCCATAAATATATTCCCCTGGCGCTCAGCACCACGAGTTTCAGCAAGGGTGACCTGCCGGCTATACCCCTCGGTATTGATATTGGCTATATTATGCGCCGTGGTATTCAGGCTCGCCTGAGAGACATTAAGCCCGGATAAGCCGATTTGAAAAAGATTAGACATAATCAGAACTCCTTACAGGGCCCTGTCACCAGACAGCTGAGGAATAGATTCAAACACCCGCATAACCTTGGAGGCATACTTAGGATCGGTGGCATAGCCCGCCTGCTGGAGTTTTTCAATAAAACGCTCGGGATCGGCAGCACTCTGCAGCGCCTCACGATAACGAGGGTTGCGCTGTAAAAACTCGACATAGTCACCAAAGCTCTGACTGAAATCATCATAGGAGCGAAAGTTCGCACTCTGCTTAACCGCAACTCCCTCTTTATACTCAAGTGTGGTAACCCGGGTGCTCTCCCCCTGCCAGGAGGGATCTGCCTTGATATTAAAGAGGTTAAAGCTGCTCTCGCCATTGAGCCTGCGTAGCAGCTTCTTGCCCCACCCCGTCTCCAGTGCCGCCTGCGCCAGCAAAACAAGAGGGGAGGTTCCAAGCTTTTCTGCAGCTCCTTTTGCCAGTGGGAGCAAGGTATCGATAAAGCTCTTAGGAGAATCAAATGCGGTTGGTTCAACTGTTTTTTCGATTGGCTGAGCTTTGGATACAACAGGCTTATCTCCCGTCTCAGCTGATTTTTCTGCAAGAGGCGCGGCCTTCGCTGTGCTATGTTGACTTCCCATCGCCCCATAACCACTGGCTTGGCCCGGTAAAATCGCTCCCTGAGTTGGTGAGAGTTGTTCAACCATCAGCTGGGCCAACCCAAGGCTACCCTTTTGGCTCATCTCAACAGCCATCTGCTGATCCAGCATCCCCTGATAAAACCGGGTGTAGTGGCTGTTAAAGGGAGAGTCTGCCTCAAACACCCGGTTTGCCTCACGCATCCGGGTCAGCAACATCTGAGTAAAGAAGGATTCAAACTGCTGAGCAGCCTTGAGCAGTGGCTTTCTCGAGTCCGCGGCAGTCAGAGACTCCTGGCGTAATCGATCCAGAGATTTAATATCAGTAAAGAGTGTCGGATCCATGCCATTCATTAGAACCGCTCCTGGCAACTCATTGCTTCAGCAAGTAACAGAACCATGCATGGTTAGTGCCAGTTCAAATAATGATCAGCTCACCCTCGATAGCCCCTGCCTGCTTGAGCGCCTCCAGAATCGCCATCAGATCGCCTGGCGCAACCCCAACCTGGTTGATCGCCCGCACCAATTCATCCAAAGTGGTACCCGTATCGAGCTTGAACATCCGCATATTCTTCTGCTCAACATTGATCTCACTATCAGGGGTTACGACTGTGTCACCGCCAGATAGCGGCTCAGGCTGGGAGACCTGGGGGTTTTCTGTAATCGAGACGGTCAAACCACCATGGGTGATGGCGGCAGGTTTTAGCCGCACATGCTGGCCGATCACTATGGTACCGGTGCGGGAATTGACGATGATCCGCGCACTCTCATCGGCAGGTTTCACATCAAGGTTTTCAAGGGCCGAAAGATAGGCCACTCTCTGAGCAACATCTCGGGGAGCCCGGACCTCGATTGAAGTGGCATCCATCGGGCGAGCAATCCCTCCCCCAAGCAGTTGATTGATCGCATCCGAGACTCGCTTCGCCGTGGTAAAGTCTGGGCGGTGCAGATTAAAGATAAGATGATCGCCGGTAGCAAAGGCACTCGGAACCGCACGTTCCACCACTCCCCCATTAGGGATCCGCCCTACCGTCGGGGTATTTACCAAAACCTTAGAGCCGTCAGCCCCCTCAGCGCCAAGACCTGAAACTATCAAAGAGCCCTGTGCAATGGCATATACCTGACCATCCACTCCCTTGAGGAAGGTCCGAAGCAGGGTGCCGCCTCGCAGGCTTTTCGCCTCACCAATCGCCGAAACCGTAACGTCGATTTTTTGACCAGGTTTGGCAAAGGCGGGTAGATCACCGTGAATAATCACCGCGGCACTGTTTTTAATTTTGGGTGTCGCATTGTCTGCAAGTCGGATCCCAAAATGATTGAGCATGGCGCGAAAAGATTGTTCGGTAAATTTACTACTCTTCTCACCGGTTCCTGGTAATCCAACTACCAGGCCGTAACCGATCAGTTGATTGGAGCGAACCCCCTGAACCGAGGTCATATCTTTGAGCCGGGCAGCTTCCACCGGCAAGGTTAGCAGGGCAAAAGTGCATACTATGATTATGAATCGCATCAGCTCACCCCACTAGAATGGCCACCATTGGCTGTTGAAGAAACGAGACAGCCATCCTGCCTCCTGGGAGTTGGCAAAATCACCGGTACCACCATATTGGATCCTGGCATTGGCTACCCGGTAGGACTCGACCTGGTTCAGGGAGTCAATATCTTCGGGACGCACCACCCCGGTGAGGCGAATATACTCATTGCCGTTATTGAGCATCATCCACTTCTCACCGCGGATCACCAGGTTGCCATTCGACAGCACCTTGGTCACAGTAACTGAGATATTTCCGCGTAGGTTATTGCTCTGATCAGCCTTACCAGCCCCGGTAAATTCACTCTCTCGATTAAATCCTGCCGATATCTGATTAAAACCCAGGGCATTGATGGTCTCCCCACCAATTTTTAGGGGGGTCGTGGTGGTAAAACTATTATCCTTGCTATGTGTCGAGTTGGCTTTTTTAGAGGCTGTTGTGGTCTCATTCAAGGTGACAGTGATAATGTCTCCCACCTTGAGTCCCCTGACATCAGAGTAGAGATTATTCGCATAACCACGCTGATAAATTGAGCCTGTTGGAACCATATTGACCTCGGGCTCATCGGGGTAGACTGGCGCATAGTCAGGATCATCCGGTGTAGCAACCGGATAGGGCGAGGCACATCCGCCCAACAGAACTAACAGCAACATGCCCAACAACAGTCTCATCATGGTGTCACCTTACAACTGCTGGTTGACGAACGACATCATCTGGTCAACCGCAGAGATCACCTTAGAGTTGATCTCATAAATGCGCTGTGACTGAATCAGATTCACCAGCTCTTCGGTCACATTGACATTGGATGTTTCCAGCATTCCCTGCTTGATATCACCAAATCCATCGGCTGCTGCGGTCCCTGCGATGGGGGCTCCACTTGACTGAGTCTCTATAAATAGATTCTCCCCCATTGGCTCAAGTCCCACGGGGTTAATAAAATCGGTCAGAGTGATCTGTCCCAGCTCCTGAGGCGCCGCTTGTCCCGCCAGCTGCACCGAAACCGTTCCATCAGTACCAATGGTGATGCTCTGTGCGTTATTCGGGATCTGAATTTGTGGCTGTAGCACATAGCCCACGCCCGGGGTTACGATCGTTCCCTCATCATTCATGGTGAACTGACCGTTGCGGGTATAAGCAGAGGTGCCATCCGGGAGCTGGATTTCATAGAAGCCCCGACCACTGATCATTATATCCAGTGAGTTATCTGTGGTTTGAACATTACCCTGGCTAAAGGTTTTTTGGGTGGCGACCACCTTGGAGCCCACCCCCAGCATCAAACCCGAAGGTAGCTCGGTATCCGCCGAGGAGCGTCCCCCGGTTGATTGATGTTTTGATAAAGAAGATCCTCAAAGATGGCCCGGGATTTTTTATACCCCACGGTACTGGCATTCGCCAGGTTATTGGAGACCACCGAAATGTTGGTCTGTTGGGCATCGAGGCCCGTTTTGCTGATCCATAATGCAGGATTCATACTAGCCTCCTAAAATCATCTCATTCTGAGCAGTCGCTCCTGAGCCTGATCATTTTCCTCTGCGGTCTTCATCATCTTGACCTGGGTTTCAAACTGACGCTGTAACTGAATAAGGTGGGTCATCTCCGCCACAACATTCACATTGCTCGATTCAAGCTTGCCATTGGCAAGGCGTACATCGGCAGAGACCGCCTCCGCCTCTCCATCTTTGCGCCGAAACAGCCCGTCATTTCCTTTATAGAGATCCTGGATTTGCGGGTTCACCAGCTTTAACTGTTGAAAGTCTTCAGGGATATCCGGGGTCGCCCCCGCCAATAAGCCGTGGATGGTGCCATCTTTGTTGATCACGATTTTGTCCATCTGCGGCAAGATAATCGGATTCCCCCCTACATCGACCAGGGTTAATCCTGTGCTGGTTTGTAGCTCTCCGGTCACAGAAATGCTGAGATTACCCATCCGGGTAAAGGCCTCTTCACCCTTGCTGTCCTTTACTACCAGCCAGCCCTCTCCCTTAACCGCAACATCCAGCTCCCTACCTGTGGTGATGTAAGAACCCTGGTCATAGTTGGTAGCCGCTCGCTCCGTCATGGAGAACACCCGAGTCGGCAGCCCTTCACCAAAGGCTTGCATGGCACGAGCCTGTTGAAAGTCGCTCTTAAAACCTATGGTGCTGGCATTGGCCAGGTTATTGGCCCGCTTGGCCATGCTCACCATATTCTCTTTGGCTCCCGTCATGGAGACATACAACAAGCGATCCATACGACACTCCAGTCAATTCGGTGACTACCTGGAGAAATGCAAGGGGGGTGCCAGAAATGAGCAAGGCGGCTATCGCCGCCTTGCTCAAGAGGATATTCAGGTTAACGGATCTGCAGGATTGTTTGCTGGAGGCTACTGTTAACTTCAAGGGCCCGTGAGTTGGCCTGGAAGTTCCGCTGCGCGGTGATGAGATCCACCAGCTCAGCCGTGAGGTTTACATTCGACTGCTCAAGGGCCGCCGAGTTGATGGTACCAAAGGTTCCTGAGTTCGCCTCACCTGCGATGGCAACCCCGGAGTCCTGACTCTCTTTCCAGCTGGTTTCACCGTTTTGTCTCAGCCCCTGCTCGTTAGAAAAACGCACCAGGGCCACTCTTGACAGAGGAGTAGATGTACCATTGGAGTAGGTCGCCTTCACCAAACCATCGGATCCGATATCGACACCGGTTAAGCGCCCTACCGTCAGTCCATTCTGCTCAAGGTTGGTCACCTCAAATTCGGAGGCAAATTGGGTGGTCTCTGTGGTACTAAAACGCAGGGTCAGTTGCTGGCTACCATCGGCTCCCGCCCCAAGTACCCCGGCTCCTGCTGTGCCACCTAAGCTGGTGACCCCAGAGACTGAAGAGTGATAGTGGCAGGGCTGGTGCCACCACTCGTTAGCATGGAGCCACTTGCATCAAAGGTCAATACTGCACCTCTATGAGTGCCTACAGTCATACTTACGAAGTCTCCCGCATCGGTATTCGCACCGGTGTCATCCAAATCATCCGCGATACCATCCGGAGTCTGAGTTCGCCCGCTAGATGGAAGCGTCATCCCCGTCTCAAAGTCAACCTGGTACTGGCCTGCATTTGGAGTATTATCGCCTGTATCCGTAACCACATTCACTGCCGTATTATCAACAAAGGCGAAAACTCCCCAGTGGTTTGCTCCTGTATAGGAGCCCCTGCGGGTTTCACGAAATACATGGTGACAGTATGGGCCTCACCCAATGAATCATAAACCGTCATCGAGGTTGCCGCGTTATAGGTGGTGGTATTGGCCGGATCAAAATTAGCAACAGTGAGTGCTGTTTCGGCTGCTGGCAAATTCAGTGAAATGTCGAGAATTGATGTCTGGACCGGCACTCCGGCAGTCTCTGGTACCTGCACCGTACCCGAAGTCCCGAGACTTACCGAAGATGAACTTCCATCGGTATTCACCGGAAAACCTCTTAAGAAGTTACTGTTTGAGTCCACTACATAGTTGTCTTTATCCAGCTTAAAGGCTCCCGCCCGGGTAAAGGTATAATCCAGAGAGGTTGGCTCAGAGGAGGTCACAAAGAAACCGGAGCCGGTGATCGCCAGATCAAACGGGTTGTTGGTGAACTGCAACGAGCCCTGATGAAACTGCTGGGCAACGGTTGAGGTGCTCACACCATCCCCCACCTTGGTTTTACCCGCGGTGAAGATAGAGGAGGCATACACATCGGCAAATTCAGCACGGGACTCTTTAAAGCCTGTGGTATTCACGTTCGCGATGTTGTTTGCCGTGGTATCCAGATCTTTTTGAGCGGCATTGATCCCACTGAGGGCGATATTAAAAGACATGATGCTACCCCTTTGTACACCTTATGAAGCGACTTCAATCACTTCGTTAAGCTTAATTCCACCCAATCCCTGCAAGTTAAGTACCACATCGCTCATTCCCTGACCGAGGCTCACGCTATCCACATGGGCAAAGGTCGCAACCGGCAACTCCTCGCGATTACCTTCAATAAGACCAGTGGCCTTGATTTTGTACATGCCAGCAGGCAAAGGGTTGCCGCTTTGATCCTGGCCATCCCAGCTAAAGCTGACATTTCCTGCCGCCTGATCGCCTAAATTATAAGAGCGCAATAGCTCACCATTGGCCCCTTCAATTTGCAGCAATACATTACCGGCTGACAGTGGAAGATTGATCTTGCCCGAAATATCCTGCCCCTCCTGCATATGTGAGGTATTAGATGGGATCAGGACACTCTTACCCACCAGCCCTGAAACCTGCAAAGCCTGGCCCGAGGTCATCACTGAGTTGAGACTCTCCATCTCTTCGGTCATCTTAGTGATCCCCTCCAGGGTACTGAAAGAGGTCATCTGGCTAATCATCTGGGTGTTATCCACCGGTTTAAAAGGATCCTGATAGGAGAGCTCCTGGGTCAGCAACTTGAAAAAGTCCTCCTGATCCAACTGCTTATTGTTCGGATCTTCGGCTTTCTGGGCATTGGCTTGCTCAGTCTGACGCAAGACATCCAGATAAGGGTTGTTGCTAATTTGAGTCATCTGCTATCTCCCCTTAACCTTTCCCCATCCGCAGTGTCTGCAGCAACATCTGCTTGGCGGAATCTGCAATCTGTACATTGGTCTGATATGAGCGGGAGGCGCTAATCATATCGGTCATCTCTTCCACCACATTGACATTCGGTTTGTAGATATAACCATCCTTATCTGCCATCGGGTGATTGGGGTTATACTCTGCGCGCAGTGGCGCATCACTCTCTACAATTCCCAACACCTCTACCCCAACGGCATTACTCCCCTGATCGCTACTACCGAACATCGCTTTTTGCAGCTCTGCGGCAAAGACCGGCCGCCTGGCACGAAAAGTCTCCTCAACACTGGAGCTGACACTCTCTGCATTAGCAAGGTTCGATGAGGTGGTATTGAGGCGCACCGACTGAGCACTCATCGCAGAGCCGGCAATATCAAAGACATTGAAAAGACTCATCTCTGACCTCCTTTAATCGCTTTGAGAAGACCAGAGATCTTGGAGTTAAGAAAAGTCAGGGAGCTCTGGTACTGCAGGTGGTTGGTAAAAAACTCCGTGCGCTCACGCTGGACATCCACCGTATTGCCATCCCCGGTATCTGGCTGCTCCGGGATCCTGAATTTAAGATCGCCATCCATCTGTGCTGAGCCCTGAATGTGCTGCTCATGGGTACGCGACAGATTAAACTGCTGCATCCCCTTCGCATGCTCCAGTGCGGCCTCAAAGTCGAGATCCTGAGCCTTATAGCCCGGAGTATCAGCATTGGCAATATTCCCCGATAACACTTCGGAACGCCGATTGCGTACCTCAAGGGTGTATTGGTGAATGCCAAGTGCCTTATCGAATGAAATAGCCATAAGCGCCTCCTGGAATTTTTTTTGCAAAATATGTTCCAGATATTTGGGGATTATGGGTTGGAAGGAATAAAAAAGAGCACCCACCCGGAGTGCTCTGAAGAAGTGAACCCGATTATCGATTAAACACAGAGCCCTTGGCGTCTTTCACCTGGTACACGATCCCCGGGTTACAGCGAATCATCTCAAAACGCTCAGTAAGACCGGTAAGTGATTCAGAGGCGCCTAGCATCAGGTAGCCACCGGGGTTAAGACTGTTGGCAAACTGGTTGAGGATCTTGGATTTCACATCAGCCGAAAAGTAGATCAACACGTTTCGACAGAAGATGATGTCAAATTTCCCCAGCAGACTGTAGTTATCCAACAAGTTAAAGGAGCGGAAGGTCACCAGCTGTTTGACCCTGTCCACCACCCGCATCCGGTTGTTATCACAAGGCTCAAAAAACTGACGTTTGCGATCAAGGGACAAACCCCGAGCCAGAGCCAGGGAGTCATATTCACCTTTCTGACAATGCTCCAACATCTCAACCGAGATATCTGTACCTATGATCTCGGCGCCACCGGAGAGAGTCCCGGGCTTTTTGATCTGGTGCTCCAGAACCGTCATCGCAATTGAGTAGGGCTCCTGCCCTGATGAGCTGGCCGCAGACCAGATCTTAACCTTACGAGCCGGTTTAGCAACATCAGGAAGCAGCCTGTCTGTTAACAGCTGATAAGGATAGACATCACGGAACCACAGAGTCTCATTGGTGGTCATCGCATCGATCACCGACATCTGCAGATCCCGCTCTCGCATCAGCATAGAGCGATTAATCAGATCGGTCAGATCCGGACTGTCATATTTAGCCATCAGCGGTGTCAGGCGACTCTTAACCAGATACTGCTTGTTATCACCGAGTACGATGCCGCTCTTACGTTCCAGAAAATCGCTGAACTTCTTATAAAGATCGTCAGGTATCGTTTTCATGAGGTACCATCTTTATCGTTATCCATAACCTATAAAGCAGCCTGTACCGCTTTAGCGAGTTCGTCCGGGTTAAACTTCGCAATAAAGTTATTTGCCCCAACTTTCTGTACCATTGCCTGATTAAAGATCCCGCTCAATGAGGTATGCAGGATCACATGCAGCCCCTTAAGGCGTTGATCGTTGCGGATTTCAGCGGTTAATGTATAGCCATCCATCTCCGGCATCTCGATATCTGAAATAACCAAAGAGATCTGATCTTCGATCGGGCCGTTTTCCGCCATCTCCTGGAGCTTAACCAGTGCCTCTTTACCATCTTTAACCAAAATACAGCTCATTCCTATCGCCTGAACGGCTCGCTGCACCTGCTTGCGGGCAACGGATGAGTCATCCGCAACCAGAATCGGCAACTCACTGAGATCCTTTCCTGTGCTCTCTTCAAGAACCTCTGCACTGACATCCATATCCAGCGGCGAAATCTCGTGAAGAATTTTTTCAACATCCAGGATCTCGACCAGCTCACCATCCACTTCGGTGACCGCTGTCATATAGTTAAAACGACCGGCACCTTCAGGAGGAGGTAAGATCGCCTCCCAGTTCATATTGATGATCCGTTCCACCGAACCCACCAAAAATCCCTGAATCGAACGGTTATATTCTGAGATGATGATGAAGCACTTGGTTGGATCTTCGATAGCCCGTCCCCCGGTCGCCATACTAAAATCGATGACCGAGATGGTTTGCCCCCGAATGTGTGCCACCCCGCGAATACAGGGATGCAGCTTAGGCATGCTGGTTAATGGGGGGCACTGCAAGACCTCCTTCACCTTGAATACATTGATGCCGAATCTTTGACGACCAGCCAGTTTGAAAAGCAGAAGTTCCAGCCGGTTTTGTCCGACTAGCTGGGTTCTTTGGTTGACCGAGTCTAATATGCCTGCCATAGCGTGCTCCAGTTTAAAGTCCGGCATGAAACTTGCGTTTCTCACTCTCATGGAACGAGTGGCACGGTTTCATCTTAACTTTGTCCTTTGTATAGCATAGACAAGTTTGAAACAGAGCGTCATTTTGAATCCGAACAAAGAGGTTCAAATGCGAAATACCCATCTCATACTCATGTTACTAGCAGTGGTTGCCTCACAAGGCAAGGCTGCTGAGTTTCATCAGCATATTGAGGCAGAGGTAAAGCAATTTATGCAACAGCAGATCAATGCTCCGAGCGACAGCCGCCTCAACCTCAAGGTCACAGGCGTTGACCGTCGGCTTAACCTTCCGGTCTGCAAGGGTCCTCTCAAGCTAAGATTACCGGGCAACGGAAAGATAAAGCGCAATACTCCTGTGCATGTGACCTGCTCCGATCCTGCCTGGAATATCTATGTTCCGGTTCGGGTCAGCTATCAGCAGCCTCAGGTTGTTGCCGTTCGCAATATGGGAAAGGGACAAAGGATCACCCAAAACGATCTCAAGATCGCCTACTTTGATCGCCTGGTGATCCGCAACAACGGTTTTCAGGATCCCAAGCGCCTCATCGGCACCCGACTCAAGCGGGATGTCCGGATCAATATGCCCATTTTGCAACACAATATCTGCGTAGTTTGCAAACAGGATAAGGTGAATATTATTGCGAAAAGCGACTCCATCATGCTGCGCACCACGGGAGTCGCATTGGGAGATGCGCGTTACGGGCAAACAGTTTCCGTGAAAAATATCCGCTCAGGGCGTAAAATAACAGCAAGAGTCACCGGTGTGGCTCGGGTGGAAGTTGCCCTATGAGTAGCATTTCCCGTAATTTTTACTAAAGGATTATGTGGAGTTGCCGATACAATGGACAGAAAGATGGGTTTCCTAAGGTTGGATGGTTAAGATGTCTATTCATATCAATAACATCGGTCATGATGCTAAGCAGCGAATCGACCAGGCGAATAAAAAGTCTGATCCGCAAGTTGCTGGTGATCAACAGCCACAAGCCACCTCACAGGCTAAACCTGATGCGGTACTTCTCACCAAGCAGGCCCAGCAGCTCACTGAGCTGGAGAAACAGCTTGCCACCTCAGATAGCAGCCGTGCTGAGCGTGTCGCTGAGCTTAAAGCAGCCATCGCAGATGGAAGCTATCAGGTTAACCATGAACAAGTGGCTAAAAAAATGTTTACACTTGAGTCTGAATTAGAAAAAATAGCCAAATGAACGAATGGTTAGATACTCTGAATCAGCAACTCAATCAGCTCAAACAGCTTCAGGAACTGTTGGCGCAGGAGCGCCTGGCTCTTGAAAAACGTCAAATCAAGCCTCTTTCACAGCTCGTCGAACAAAAACAGCTACTGCTGGTGAAGATTGCAGAGCTGGATCAACAGCTCACCACTCATCCCGACTTCGAAACACTCCAGGAGCAACATGCCAAAGAGCTTGAAGAGGTTCGTCGTCAGCTCGAAAATTGCCAGAAAGAGAATGCAGTCAATGGCGAAATCATCGAACGCAGCCTGAGTACCACCAACCGCCTGTCACAACTCCTGACCCGCCTGCAGCACCCTGATACCATGACCTATAGCAAAAAAGGCACAGCCCAGGGTGGCACCCTGTCAGGCAAAGGGATCAAGGCCTGAGCCTTAAACTAATCCTACAAGCTCGAATATATTTTCCCCTCCCCTCATAGGCTCTATTGATGGTTCAACTGTGAACCAGTATCTCCTGAAAATGCTCTGCTTACGATGCAATCACACCATTTAGTGATATCAGTCTTTATTGGGTCATATTTCAGATCTATTGCTGATATTTAAGATGAGTAAGTTTTAACATCATCGAACTGGAATGAGCTATCAGGGATGGCAGCACGGCAATAGAGACTCCGGAAGTAAGTTACAACCTGAGTAACGCACACGAAGCAAAGAGCTAAGCGGGAAAAGAGTCTCATGGAAGAGGCCCGGATTCACAGCGTGTCGCTCATGATTGAGCCAGACACCACAATAGATGTAATTCCCCCCCATCTAACCATAGCGGCAGTTTCCTGCCGCCTAAAGAACTCCTACAGCAGGGACATAAAAAATCCCGGGCAGAGTGCCCGGGATTCTTGCAGTACGTATAACCTCCACTCAGAAGCGCCTTGTCGCAGCTCCCTGGGATGAACGTCCACCAAAAGCACCCTGAGTCAACTGATGAACAAGCTTCATATCGAGCTCCAGGCGAGTGACATAGACATTGTCCAGGGCATAGCTCTGCACAACCCTGGCTCCCCGCACCAGGCCATCGACCGAGGCCTGAAGCTGGCTATCTTTTTGAACCACGTTGCCCAGGCGGGTTTGACCATGAACCCTCTGGCCATAGACCTGTTCGCTCAGTTCACGATATGCATCAAGCTTAGAGGCCCGAATCGCCTGCAGCATCTTTTGTGTCTTGGAGGGGCCTGGTTGTTCCAGGATAGGTGCGTAACCCACAGCTGTCAGCACCGGAAGCTCTGCAGGAGCATAGGCCTTATGTTGATCGGACGATGAAAAAATCCCGCTCAATGAAGAGCAACCACTCAGAAGCAGGATCCCCCCCGCCACCAGCCACCCTCGGTAAAACATAGTTTACTCCTAATGTGTGAGCTCCACACTGTGCCCGCTACCATTAAAGCGCATCTCATCGCGACTCAGGTGACCACCTGAGGTGGTCACGGAGCGACCGCGCATCTCATAGGGGATCAACACCATATCGGGAAGAAATCCCTGAGCGGTTGCATCTACAAACTTGCTCTCAAGCTCGATGATCCGGGTATTGATCAGGATCCCATTACCACTTTGAGACATGGTACCGGTCAGGATCCGCCGGATGGGTAACCGTTTGGCCAGGTCTTTCCAGTTTCGACTCAATACAAAGTCTCCCTTGGGGGTGATCCGGATGTTACCGGTCAGCTTGTAATCGACCACTGGCAATCCGCGGCGATGCAATTCGTGGATAAAACTCTCGGCCAACTGCTGCCCCAGATTGTTGGTTCGCTTCAGGGTCGTCAGATCAACAAAGGAAGCAACGGCGATCGGCGATTGATTCTCCTTGTTTACATCATTCCCTAGCAATTGGTCGGCCATATCAGACACAACCTGATTAATTTCGCTTTGAGGGGGGATCCTTTCCTTCTCTTCCTGAGGTACCGGCTTGGGCTGGACCGGTGGGGGTTCAGGTTGACTACTACAGGCACTAAGCCCGAGTAACAACATCAGCATGATGCTCAGGGTCTTCATCTTATTACCTCCGGCAGGCCATCTGATCTCTCTATCGGTCACCATGGCCAATTCTTGAGAATTTAAAACCATTAGAGCAGGCACAAATTCTGCTTATATCCAATAAATAGCTGACACCTTGGTTTAACTGTATGCAAAAAAGATGCTTATTGCTTATGCTCCTGCTGATGTTTATGCAATCAGCCTATGCCGCATGGTTTCAGGGCGTCGGTTCAGCCCCCATCATCAATGGTGATAAGGCGTTTGCCCGGGAGCAGGCGATGCGCCTGGCTCTCAAGCAGGCTCTGCTAAAATCTGGCTCCTCAATCTCCAGCCTGCAACAGGTCGAGGATGGCATCCTGACTCAGGATACGATTCAGATCCGCAGCAACAGTGAGATAAGAGGCTATGAGATCACCTGGGAGAGAGTAATCAACGGCAATATGTTGATTGGCGTCCAGGCCGACATTACCCCCGAGCTTTCCAGCTGCAAGGGCCCTAGTTATGCAAAGTCCCTGGTGTTGGCACGTTTTCGAACCGAAAATCCGACCCAGGCACGCAATGGCCAGCTCTTTGAGCTCAATCGAGCCATTTCAGGCTATCTGCACCAGCTACTGGCTGAATCAACAGCCGATCTGGTGACCCACCCCTGGCTGGATCACAACCTGAATCTCAATCCAGACAAAATTCTGACTCGCCAGGACCGAAACCCCGAGCAGCTCCTGAGTATCGGACGAAATAGTGACAGCCAATACGTCCTGTTCGGGGTGATCCGAGATATCGCGCTGCTGGACAAGTCACGCCTGTCACTCACAGTTCCCGAAACCTGGCTCAACCGGGATGCCTGGCTGGACAAGGTGCGGATCGACAAACGCTCCCTGGCCCTGCAGGTCTATCTTTATGACAGCTATCACGGCACCCTGGAGATGGAGCGCCTCTATCAATTTACCCAAAAGTGGGATTTTAACGATACCGCCAAAGTCGATGTTTACAGTAATAATTTCTGGAGCAGTAAGTTTGGCCAGACCACGGCCCAGCTGCTGGACCAGGTGCAGATGGATGTGCTTGATTTTCTAAAATGCCGCAAGCCCCAGGGACGGATCATCCGGGTCAGCGGGGAGAAGTTGGAGATCAATCTGGGGCGACGCCACGGCCTCAAGGTCGGCGATAAGCTCAGGATCAATCATCAGGCATCCTTTATCGATCAAAGTGGCCTGTTCCGTGACCTGCAACGTCCCATTCGAGCCCAGATGGAAGTTGCTCATCTGCAGGAATATAGCGCAACACTGGTCCCGGTGAACAAATATCCGGCAACCAACATCCAGATCCGCGATCTGACCCTGATTGATTGAGTAAGATGGCTTTTCAAAGCCCTTAAATTCAGTATAATCAGCAGCACACGGCTCCCGTAGCTCAGCTGGATAGAGCAGGCCCCTCCTAAGGGCAAGGTCGGACGTTCGAATCGTCTCGGGAGCGCCAAGAATATCAAGGGGTTACAGCACATCGCGCTGTAACCCCTTCTTCATTTTTGAGTTAGGGGTACACTCAGGGGTACACAGTTACAAAAGTGAAAACCACTTCAAGCTATCACTCACAAACGAGCTAACCTTTTGCTGAGTGATAATGCACCTGCAAAATCGGCATCTCTGTTTCTCATTCTTTCAAGTTTGCAGTATTGTACGGCTCAGAGTATCTAACACCTATATGACTTATATGACCACAATCCCCCAGTTACTCCCGGCTCTATACTCGATAACACCCAGCTATGTGACATATTTGGATGCAGCCCTCAAGGTGGCATGCGCCGTGCGCATAAGACCAACACGTTGGTTATCATCTCAAACCACGTTAAATCTATTTATGATGATCGTTGGGAAGGTAATACTCTCCATTACACAGGCATGGGGACAAACGGTGATCAGAGTTTATCTTTTGCACAAAACAAAACTCTCGCAGAGTCAGGAAGCAACGGCGTAGGGGTTCACTTATTCGAAGTATTTCGAGACAAAGAATACACCTACGTTGGAGAGGTGACTCTTTGTGGTAGCCCTTACCAAGAGCCACAACCTGATGTAAACGGTGACAGCAGGCTTGCTTATATTTTTCCGTTGAAGGTGGCATTAGGTAGTAGGGTTGTATCTCAAGACAATCTGCAGGCACTAGAAAAAAAGCGCTCTAAAGCGGCAAAAGCTCTATCAGATGAAACCCTAAAAGAGAGAGCAGCAAAAAGCCGAAAGCAACCTGGCACATTCAAGCAAGAAGCTACTCAATATGAGAGAAGCATTTGGGTAGCCGAGTATGCGAAGAGGCAGGCAGGAGGTATTTGCCAACTTTGTTTACAGCCTGCGCCATTTCACAACGCCAAAGGTGAGCCCTACCTTGAGACTCATCATATCACTTGGTTAGCGAGAGGAGGTGAAGACACCATAGAAAACACCGTTGCACTATGCCCCAACTGCCATAAAAAAATGCACATTGTTGATGATAGACAAGATGTACTCACTCTTCAGCAACGCACAAGGCATGTGGATACAGCATAATGAGAAAACACATCGAAGTTGTAGCTGCAATTATAACATTCGAAGACCAGTACCTTGCAGTTCAACGTGGCTCCGCCGGACTTGATTACATTCGCCACAAGTGGGAGTTCCCAGGTGGGAAAGTCGAATTAGGTGAGTCACTCGAAGACGCAATTCAGCGTGAACTTCAAGAAGAACTCGCACTCTCTATAAGCAGCCCACAATTATTGATCACTGTGGAACACGACTACCCAGACTTCGATATCACCATGCATTGTTTTGTTGTAAATGTTGATAGTAGAGAGATTGTGTTAACTGAGCATGTTGCCAAGCGCTGGCTAACTAAAGATAGCCTGATGGACGTTGATTGGGCCGCAGCTGATATCCCTGCCGTACACAAAATCATGGACAGCTACAGATAGAAAGGGGCTCGGCCTGAGCAAACAGAATTACTCCATATAAGTCTTTACTAGGCCAGTCGAGCTTCCATCAATCTGTGAGCAGCTTTGCTGGTGGTCGACTGTTTGAATTTAGCAAGGCGTCGCAAACCGACACGACGGTCAGAGGCTCTGAGCAGGTCCACCAGCCCCCAGCGATCCTGGTCAAATGACCGGGACAGTAATTCCCCCTTGGGAGTATCAATGTAATCGCGGATCAGCGCTGAAATATCTGAGACATCAGTGATATAGGGGTAGTGTCCTTCATCCGTAAGCCTCTTAGCCTTTTCACTCTCACTAAAGTCCCTTGGATAGTCCCAGATAACCTCTTTACCCAGGGTTATCCAATATCGAGGGCAGTCTGTACTACCACGTTGAGAGCCCATCCGATACACCCGGCAGTGCAGCTGCAAGTCCAGCCCCTCTGCTCGTAGCTGATAAAACTCTCTTTGAAGCTTGCTCCAACGTTTAGACACTTATTTCTCCAGACAATCCATAGCAAAAGAAAAGGTGCCGTTAGGCACCCTCTCATAATATTAAGCTCAACCTCATAAGTCACAAGCTATGCATACAGCAATCAGCATCGTCTCTCAGGGTGACTCACTCCATACCTTACACAGATTGCCACAAGCCTAGGCAGGTGGCATCTATGCTTCGCAATTTTCAACTCTATCAACAGACTTCATGGTGCCCGAATTGAGCGATCGCATCGTGCATCATTAAAGGATCGAGATCCAAATCTCCCGGCCAGCATACAGCACCATGGGCAATGAAAGCTTGAGAAAATAACTCGGGGTCCTTGAGAGGTGAAAGAGCGCCAGTTAGCCATGCCGGTGCAATCGAAACTGTGCCAGATACTGCATCTCTAAATGTCACCTCAAGCAGAAGATGTTTAACTACTCTTACTTGTTCAACATGCCACGGTGTCGTCACCGGCCCTACTTCAAAGTCGAGTGGTGCAATCTTACGGGGAAGCTGTTCTTTTTCGCATAAAGCCCAGTTCCCCAATAGCTCTTTACGGTATTTGGATGCCCATTCCAGTACCATCTTTTCAGCACGCTTGGGTAGCTTCCCTTCGAGCACCGTCAGGGTTAGGATATCAACCAAGATTTCATCTTCTTCATAAGTGGCATAAAAATGAGGAGGTTGATGCTCTCGCCAGTACATCGCAATCACGATCCCATAAAATATTGATATTGTTGTCACCGTCAATCCTCTTTGAACTCTGAATCACTTTGCTAATGGGCGATGGCTTCATCAAGTCTGCTGCCGCTCACCAGCGCACCGCTCCGTGACTTCATAGTTATAGCGATAGCCCCGTTCGCTCCCAGGCCTCAGCCGTTAAACTCTTCACACCGAAACTCATTAATTCGACAACAAACCCGCTCAAGTAATCGCTCAAAGTGCGACTTATGTCCTGATTTATTCAAAACACCCCAAGCGTTGTCCAGGTCAGATAAATCATCATGCTTGCCCTGAGCAAATTAACCTAACAGCAGAACAGACTCTTCTACCTCAGGAAAGCTCATAATAAAGTCGGCACTCAGCGCTCGCCCCAGCTCCCCGCCAGGGCCTCGGCCTGCTTGAGAACCAAGTCCACCGACTCGGTGTACTCCTGAGTCTCAGGATCATCGGGCGGGTACTTCCAGCGCCGCAGTAGTCGCCGCACCAAGTTACGCATCCGCGCCCGTACACTCTCGCGGTTTTGCCAGTCTACAGTAGCTGACTTACGGATCTGCTTGGTGAGCTCAATCGCCAGGCTTCTGAGGTTATCGTTGCCCATCTCCCGTACCGAGGCTTCATTGCGGATCAAAGCATGGTAGAAAGCAATCTCATCCGGATTGAGATTGAGCTGGTTCATCAGATCGGCATCCTTGGCCATATCCTTGGCCATCTGGATCAGCTCCTCAATCACCTGTGCGGTCTCAATTCCCCGGTTATGGTACTTACGCAGGGTCTCCATGATCCGGTCCGAATACTTCTTCTCCTGGACCACATCGGTCTTAAGCCGCGCCTTCACCTCATCTTTGAGAAGCTTCTCCAAAAGCTCAACCGCCAGGTTGCGCTGCGGCATGCTTTTCACATCTTCCAGGAACTCCTCCGACAACAGGCCGATGTTAGGCTTTTCCAGGCCTACCATAGAGAAGAGATCATCTACCCCTCGGCGACAATCGCATTATCGATGATCCGCTTCAGGGCTGAGTGCTTCTCCTCTTCACTAAGCTTTTTATCCACCGAGGAGTGCTTCAAAAAGGCAGTCTTAATCGCCGAGTAGAAGGCGATCTCTTTGCGATACTCTGCCACTTCATCCAGGGTGTTACAAAGGCTGAACGCCTTGGTCAGCGCCGCCATCACATCCAGAAAACGCCGCTTGCCGTCTCTCTCCCCTTTTGCATTAGTGAGACCAGAGAGGTGATTTACTGCACCCGGCAATAGCTGAATCGCCTTAGTTTCAAACTCATCCAGGTAGTCAAAGGTGTTGCCATCGACCAGGGTGGCAAACATGCCGCGCACCACATCAATCTTCTCTGCCAGTACAGAGAACGCCTCATGGCTGTCGACAGTTGGCTTCCCCTTACCCCGAGAGCCGGTATAGGTATGCAGAGCACTCTTAAGCTCGTTGGCAATCCCAATGTAATCCACCACCAGTCCGCCCGGCTTGTCTTTAAACACCCGGTTCACCCGGGCGATAGCCTGCATCAGGTTATGGCCCTTCATCGGTTTATCGATATACATGGTGTGACAGCTGGGCGCATCAAAGCCGGTCAGCCACATATCCCGCACAATCACCAGCTTCAGTGGGTCATCCACCTTCTTGTAGCGTGCCTCGAAGCGCTTTTTCTGCTTCTTGTTGTAGATATGCGGTTGTAGCTTGGCTTTATCGGAGGCGGAGCCCGTCATCACTATCTTGATCGCCCCCTTCTCGGGGTCCTCATCATGCCAATCAGGGCGCAGGGCCACGATCGCATCATAGAGATCGACACAGATATCCCGGCTCATCCCAACAACCATACCTTTGCCGGGGAAGGTCTCGGTACGCGCCTCAAAGTGCTTTACCAGATCCTCTGCAATCTGTTTGATGCGAGGCTCTGCGCCCACCAGTTTCTCCAATGCCGCCCACTGGGATTTAGCCTTCTCCCGGGATGAGAGCTCCTCCTCATCTTCCAGGACATCATCCACTTCATCGTTCAGCTCTTCGATTTCATCCTGGTTGATATCCAGCTTAGCCAGGCGAGACTCATAGTAGATGGGCACTGTCGCACCATCCTCCACCGCATCCTGAATATCATAGATGGAGACATAATCACCGAACACCCCACGGGTATCCTTGTCATCCAGTGAGATGGGGGTCCCGGTAAAGCCGATAAACGAGGCTCCCGGTAGTGCATCGCGCATATATTTGGAGTAGCCAAACACATAGCGGTGTCCGGTCACATTCCCCTGCTCATCCTTGGTTTCGGTGAGGCGGGCCTTGTTACCATACTGGCTGCGGTGCGCCTCATCCGAAACCACCACAATATTGTTTCGCTCCGAGAGTATCGGGTGCGCCTCTTCATTATCCAGCAGTGAGAACTTCTGCACCGTGGTAAAGATGATCCCGCCGGACTGACGGCTGGCAAGCAGATCACGTAACGCATCACGATCTGCTGCCTGCTGCGGCAGCTGTTTGAGGGTCTCCTGCGCCATGCAGAAGGTGTTATACAGCTGGCCATCCAGATCATTACGGTCCGTCACCACCACCAGCGTCGGGTTATTGAGCTGTGGCTGCTGCAGCAATTTGCTGGCATAGCAAACCATCGAGATGCTCTTGCCCGAGCCCTGGGTATGCCACACCACCCCTGCCTTGCCCGAGCCAGGCTCGATGTTGCTGGTGGCAGGCAGCAATTTGCCGCTAACCTCTTTATTGGCTGCCACCACAGTGGCCTTGACCGCCTCACGCACTGCATGGAACTGGTGGTAACCAGCGATCTTCTTGATGATCTCGTTGCTGTCACTCTCAAACAGCACAAAGTAACGGATATAATCGAGCAATAGCTCTCTGTCAAAAAAGCCTCGCACCAGCGTCTCTAAGCGATACTCCAGCAGCGGCTTATCCTGCTCGTTGCTGATAGTACGCCAGGGCAGAAAACGCTCCTTATTGGCGGTCAGCGAGCCGATACGCGCCGTCCAGCCATCACTCACCACCAGCGCCTCATTAAACACAAAGAGATCGCTTATCTCCTCTTTGTAGGTCTGCAGCTGGTTATAGGCATGCCAGATATCCGCCTGCTCATCGGCAGGATTTTTTAGCTCTATCACCGAGATCGGCAGACCGTTGATAAACACCACCAGATCCGGGCGGCGATTGCCCTTGGTACCAGTGATGGTGAACTGATTGACCACCAAGAACTGGTTGTTATCCACCCTATCAAAGTCGATCAGCCGAATATGAGTATGCTTGTTTTCGCCGCTCTTAGGGCAGGTATACTCAACCGGGTAGCCCTCGATCAGCCACTTATGAAAGGCGCGGTTGCTCTTAATCAGAATCGGCGACTCAGGCTCAACCACAGAATTCACCACCAACTGCAGGGTATCCGATGGTACTTCGGGGTTAATCGCTTCCAGCCGCTCCAGCAGGCGCTCTTTCAACACTACCTGGCGGTAATCCTCCCGCTCCGGTCTTGGACCATCAGGCTGGATGTCATAACCTAACTGGTATTCGTAACTCAGTTCTTTGAACCAGTCGATACACAGCAGCTCAAGTTGGTTTTCGGTAATCATTAGTTACTCTCATTCTGTTGGGTCTGGTCCAAAGTACCATTTTCAACGGTGCTATAGCCCTGCTTAGGGTCAGTCTTAAACTCAGGAAAAGCCAGGCGTAACTTGCCCTCATCAACCAGGCTTTTCAGGTACTGCTGGCGAATTGCACTCGGGTTTCTCTTTAGTAGCTCACCAAGCGAAGCAATCGATACATAGTGCCCCCGGCAGACATTCAAAATAGCCTCGCTCATCAACTCCTTAGATAGTCGCTTTTTCTCCCGAGGAGCCTTAGCTAAACGGTATTGTGCATCTCTAAACTCGGACTCAAGCATAGTAACAGAGTCAATAAATGGGAGGTCCAGATGCTCAGTAAGCAGCCGTCCGAATGAATCTCTATTCTCAGTTTTTAATTCGTGACTACCAGCTGTGCTCTGAACATCACCAGAAAAACTAGCTCCGTTATATGTGAAGCTGGCACCACTATGTGTGAAGCTCAGTCCGTTATGTGTGGAGCTCTGTTCATTATATGTGGAGCTATTTGAGGAGCTTGTCACATTAGAGGCACTGGCAAACACCTCTGATGGCGTCGGTAAAGCAACACCCGGAAGAGTGTAAGATTTGTGCCTTTGCTCCCCACTTGCAGCCAGAAAGCCATTCTTTACCAATTTGGGTAGCGTTAAGGTGACCTCTCGAGGATGCTGGCTTGTCAGCTGGCAAGCTCGCTCATGATTGACCCACCCTTCGATAGAGGCAGTCGCAATGATCAATTGCTCAAAATCTTTGAGGCCATCAAATTTATCACCAAATCGCTGATGCAGCTCAGACCTCACATCTTCTGAGATCAAGCTTGCAGTGGAAAGGGAGAGTAGAGTCTGAGCAGGGACTCCCGCTCCCATAACTTAGGTGTACGCCAGTTAACTGACTTCCAACCACTAAAGATCTTTGGCATGCCAGAGCCAGCCCGCTCTCCCAAGCCAATTAACAAAAACATCTGATGCAGGATCCGATTACGACAATCAGTGACACCTCCGGATATGACATCTGCGAGAGGGATCCGCATTAAGCCTGGATTGCGAAATCCAAACATATCCGGACGTTTCACCACCAGCACTGAAACCCGATCACTGAAGTCGGCATGCACCAAGGTATTAACCAGCGCCTCACGTAAGGCAACGTGCACAGGAGTATCCGATTTGCGTTGCCCACCCTCCAGCTTAAAGGGAACCTTTAGGTCTGCAGTGAGTTTCTGATACACCCGACGGTAAAAATCAAACAGATTGCCAGACCAGGTACCATCCGGACAAACACGATCAACCCATCGGTGCTCAGCCTGTGCTTCCGGCCTTTCCTGAAAATCAACAAAATAGTTTGGTGCTGCAGCAGTTATCGCCTCCCAGTTCCCGAACATCAAGACGCCAGCCAGAGTGATTCCCTCTTTACCTGTCTCTCGATCCTTACGCCATCCCCCACCTTTTTGAAGAGATCAAACAAGTCCAGATCGAGATAAGGATGCTGCGGCTTATGCGCCTCTAAGCGGTTACGATAGATTTTCAGGCTCTCAAGGCTAATATCGTCATTGAATGAGTAGTGCTCTGAAAGAACTTCATCATCACGGCTGTCATGCAACTGCTCTGCAAGCATCCGCTTAACAAACTGATCATCACAGCGACGATCCCCTTCATGCAGACGCAGATACGTATTCCCAAAGGGAGTCTTTTTCAGATAAACCGGCTTCTGCTTACGTGTCGCCGGTGGAATATGGATCGCTAAAACAGGCAAGCCTTGCATGGCCACCAGCTGAACATCCCTCTCAGAAATGACATTGACACTGACCCGATCCCGATCATTGAGTTGATTAAACAGATCGGTTTTCACCTTTTCAGGCTGCTCTACACCAACCGGAATAAACTCTCTATCATCACTCTCCCGCACACCAAGGATCACCCATCCGCCACGACCATTTGCCATCGCACTGTAGGTAGGCCAAAAATCTTTCGGCAGTGCTCCCTTCCCATCCTTACCACCAGCACGTTTAAACTCAACCTGCTCAGACTCCACCAGAGTCTCAAGATCTAAAATGTCGCGTATCGTGATTTGCATTTGACGACCAATATCCTCATAATTTATCGGTTCCAGGCTCTATCCAACAGCTTACCAGTCTGGTAGTAGATGCCGATCTGCTCGATATAGTGGTGAAAATCTCGGTTCTCCGCCACGATGCGATTCACCGACTGCCAGTCCACGCTACTACGTTCCCGGGCCGGGATCAGGATCTGGCTCTCATAGGGCTCCTCACTATTAAGCAGGATCACCCCGATGCCATGCAGGGCCGACAGCATCTGCAGCTCCGGCTCTACCCCATCGCGCAACCCGGTAGTCACCAGATATCCCAGGTTCGCCCAGCTGGAGTTGGAGACCGCCTGAAAAAAGCACTGCCGTACATTACCGATACTGAGATCTTTTTTTACCTCAAACGACCACAGCCGCGCCGAGCTGTAGTTGCCGTGACGCACACAGGTGCGCACCGCCTCATTCCAGCCCCGATCCAAAGGTTCAATCGCCACGATATCCGGGTGCAACCAGTGATTGCCTCCACTGCCCTTGCTGTTACGTGAGCGCTTCTCATCGATGCGCTGACAGTAAAGCTTATGCTCCTGCTGGAGATAACCCATCAACAAGGGGTAAAGATCATGCTCGCTGTGGGCCTGAGCCATCTCTGGCTCCCCCTCATCCTCAGCAGAAGGCTCCATCTCAGGCGTATCCTGCCAGAAGTAGAGGCGAGGTCGCGGCTTATCCCGAGTCGAGACTTGGGGGCACTTCTGCTTGGCGGTGACTGTGCGCTCCCCGCCAATCTCGGCGGCCAGCTGGGCAATCAGCGCATCCTCGGTCGCATAGCGGGGATTCTGCTGTTTGAGTGCCATCTCCTCGGGATAGCGACTCAGAAACTCCCGAGCCAGATCCCGGGCGCTGAACTGGCGCCCGGAGTTGGCCTTAAGGGTCTCAATGATCATCTCCACCCGGCTGGTCATTGACTTACCTCAACCTGCTGCTCGGCCTCTGGTAGAGTTAGCTCACCGGAGAGGAGTTTGGGCAGGAGGGTGTCGCGAAGGGAGGCTAATTGACTACATTCCCTATAACTACTGATCCATTTAGAATAAAAAGGATAAACAACTCTTTGATACTCTTTAATCAACTCGAAGGGTGGGACAACTGTCTTAATCTGCTCTATCCCCTTAGAGCTAATATTGGGCTGTGCACTACCTTGAGCAGCTCCGACAACCTGTTCGAAGATGCTATCTTTATTGACTAAGTTATATGTGAACCAACATGGGCTTGAGCTATCAACTTTTGACTCAAACTTCGCTACTCGCTGGTTGAGGTAAGCATCCCGGCCATCAGATACATAAATACCACTCTTACCCACAGTCGCACCTGTCATAGCCATCAAAAGATCACCATCTGAGAGCTTGAACCTTGATGCCGTATTCGCTATGTCATCATCAATACACTGACAATCGCTCGTATTAACTGTGCCTGCCGATGTAATATTTTTAATCTTGATAACTGGATTACCTTCATCAATAAACTGTTTACTCTTGAAGGCATACCCCCCTTTCGCGGATGCAATCTCCCCGAGAGATCCGACTTCCCACCCCTCCGGGATCTGGCCCAGTTCACTCTCCTGCAGTGCTGCGGGGAACAGCTCGGCGGTGGCTTTGAGCTCGGCGTACTGTTCGGGGCTGGAGGCCTCAAGCTGCGCTAGTTCATCGGCTGATTTGCCGCTGATAGCGGTCATTGCTGTCAGGGTGGCCTGTTCGGCGCTGCCGCCAGCTTCCAGGGTCTTAAGCTTGGCCTTGACCGGCTCAAAATCCACAAACCAGCTCTTAAACAGCGCCTGCGCCATCTGCTCCAGGGTCTGGTTTGTTTGGGTGTTGAGAGCTATTTTGTCATCGATTGATTTTAGGACACCTCCAATGGAGGCTCTTGAAGGACCTTCGGGATAATGAAACTCATATCCAAAGATATCTTTTAGCGTAATGCTCGCTTGGTTTGCACTACCTTGAGCTGTTGAAACAATGTAGTCTGAAAAGTTTTTATTTTTCAATAAATAATAAAGAAAAACCTGATCCTGTTGATGACCACTTTTCACCCTTAATCGAACAGCATTTTGATTCAGTAAAGAGTTATTAGCCACCTCAGGAATACAAACAGTTTTTCCAACAACCGATGCTGGATTTGTTGGCCAAGAACCAACTGTTGCGATAACAACATCTCCGGTTTCTAAAGATACAGCCTTCTGCTTGGAGGCTATGCTTTCATCTACATATTTTAAATCAGATATATCAACGCTATCTAAGGTGAAGTTACTAACACGAATAACAGGAGTACCTTCCCCGATATAATCCTTAGATTTAAAAGCAAAACCTTTCTGATGTTCAATAATCTGCTCTAAAGTAATCACAGGCCAATCAGCACTCATAACCCAACCCCTTCAGATTCACCTTGATCTCTGCTTCCAGGCGGTCGCTCTCAGCAAACTGCTCACTGAGTTTGGCAGTCAAACCTGCCATCTTCTCGGCAAAGGGGATGCCATCCTCCTCCTCCTCGGCGGCGCCCACATAGCGGCCCGGAGTCAGCACAAAGTCATGCTTCTCGATCTCAGCCAGTGTCGCCGATTTACAGAAACCCGCCACATCTTCATAGCCTACGCCGTTCACCTCAGCGCCGGTCTTCCAGGCATGGTAGAGATCAGAGACCTTCTGGATATCTTCAGCGGCAAAATCACGTAGTACCCGGTCCTTCATATAGCCAAGGTTACGCGCATCGATAAACAACACCTCGCCCTTGCGCTCGCGCAGCTGACGGCCAGCTTTGTCAGTGCGCCCACGCTTGTTCTTGGTCAGGAACCAGATACAAGCCGGGATCTGGGTGTTGGTGAAGAGCTGGCCCGGCAACGCCACCATACACTCCACCAAATCGTTCTCCACCAATGCGGCGCGGATCTCACCCTCACCGCCGGAGGTAGAACTCATCGAGCCGTTGGCCAGCAGCAGCGCCTGAGAGCCATCGGGTGCCAGGTGATGCAGCATGTGTTGCAGCCAGGCAAAGTTGGCATTACCGGCTGGTGGGGTGCCATATACCCAGCGCGGGTCGTTATCATCCACCCCGGCGTTCCACTCCTTCATGTTAAATGGCGGATTAGCCATGATGAAGTCAGCTCGCAGGTCCGGGTGCTGATCATGGGTGTAGGAGCTCGCTGGCTCAGTGCCGAAATTAAAGTCCAGACCTCGGATCACCATATTCATCCCGGCCAGCTGCCAGGTAGTGTGGTTGTACTCCTGACCATAGATGGAGATCTTCTGCTTCTGGGCACTGGCGTCTACATGCAGCTTGTCAGCGTGGTTCTCGATAAAGCGCTCAGACTGGACAAAGAAGCCACCTGAGCCCATCGCTGGATCGTAAACTCGCCCCTCGAAAGGCTCGATCATCTCAACAATCAGGCTAACGATTGACTTCGGCGTATAGAACTGGCCACCCTTCTTGCCCTCAGCCAGGGCAAACTGGCCTAGCATGTACTCATAGACATGCCCCAGAATATCCTTGCTGTTGAGCGAGTCATGGTTAAAGGGGATGGTTGCGATGAGATCGATCAGCTCCTTTAACTTGCTCTGGTCGATCTTGAGCTGCGAATAGTGCTTATTGAGAAAGCCCTTAAGAGCTGGGTTATCGCGCTCCAGGGCATCCAGGGCGTTATCTATCAGGTGACCCACAGAGGTGATCTTCTTGCTCTTGCCGCCACTTTCCAGCTCACAACCACCGATCGCCAGTGGCGCCTTATCCTGCAGGAACTTCCAGCGTGCCTCGGTCGGTACCCAAAACACATTCTGCTCCCGGTAGTAGTCACGCTGCTCCAGCTCGATCTCAAGCTCCTGCTGGTACTCTTCACCCTCAATGCCACCCTCAAAATCAGCAGGGTCCAGGAAATACTCATGCCCAGGATTTTGAAAGTCGGCCTTGATCTCATCACGGCGCAGGCTAAAGGAATCGGTCACATATTTGACGAAAATCAACCCCAACACCGCGTGCTTATATTGGGCTGCATCCAGGGTGGAGCGCAGCTTATCGGCGGCCTGCCACAGCTTGGCATCCAGTGCGTTGAGAAACTGTTGTTCTTGATCGTTCATAAAAAATCCTGCTGATTGTTGCTGGGTCGCTTAGGGCCACCAGCTGCTAGTAAAAATCGGTGCAGCTTCCTGTCTGCGACGCCATACAAGGGATCATGAGTGCCGCTATAGGGACAATTGAGACTGTATGGGACTGGATTATATAATGAAATGCCCCAGGCAAAGCATGACCTGTCACAATATGAGGCTTTGAAAAGTGAGAAGTAGCGCGATCGCCCGAAGCTAAATCTGTATGGCCGCCATGATATGTCGCAGCCCACGACAGGTCCATACTGAATAGATTCACATGTACTAAAATCAGGCAGATGACTGAGCACCATACCTGCTACTCCCCAAACCCTGCTTAATTAGCCTATAGACTGTCGAGCGCCCAAGTCCGGTCTGCTTACAGATCACCGGTACCTTCACGCCATGGCTATTCATGGTAAGCACCATTTCCACCAGCTCGGAAGCAACTGGGGCTCTTCCCTTATAGCGCCCTTCAGCTTTGGCTCGCTCGATACCAACCCGCTGGCGCTCCAGCATTGTTGTGCGTTCCATCTCAGCACAAGCAGCCATCACATCCAGGATCAACTTACCTGAGGATGATGTGACATCAATGCCACCCAGCTGATCAACCACCAGCCGAACTCCACGTACTTTGAGATCAGATGCTAAACCTGAAACCTCTGAGGTATTGCGGCCCAAGCGGCTCACCTCTTTGACGATCAGGCTATCCCCTTCAACCAACCTCTCAATGAGCTTACTGAAGACCGGCCGCTCCATCGACTTACCGGAAAACTCCTCAGTAACTATCTCATCGTGGGAGTAGCGCTCCGCCAGATAGTCAGCCTGTTGCTGAACATGCTGCTCGGTGGTCGATACCCGAGCGTAAATATAGGTTGTCACTCTTGTGTACCTCTTTTGTCCCTATGAATACTTAGAGTTAATAGAGAATCCATTCAATGTAACCCGTCTCTTTGAAAAAACAAACCCCATAGAGACAATCAGTGGAATCCCTTTGAGGGACGGTCTAAAGAGACCCATTTTGCCCCTTTTGAGGGACTGACCACCCGAAGCTTTATAACCACCGCACATACCCACGAATCCCTAACTTACTAATTAACAATGCCATATAATCGCGCGCACGCCCGCGCGCGGCGATCCAGAGTTTCAGCATGTGATCATTTCATTACCGGCCTCGTGTGATTTTTTGAGGCTCCAGCCCTTTAGATACAAGGCTCTTAGGGGATCAGGGGCGCATTCCAAAGGCTATTGTGATCCCCATTAAGTGATCACTTTTTTTCGTGCAGCAAGAAAAGTGATCATGCGGGGCTTTTGAGCCGGCTTGTCTGATAATCCTTCACTTGCTTTCCCCTCTTTCTCTTGCTGTAGTTTTTGGCAAGATAACTCAGCCGGTAGACTACCTTCTTGATCTCATCATCTCGTTGGCGGTGAATTAGGTAGTAGCAGTTTTTAGGGGTATAAGGCTTAGGATTTCCCAAAGCGCACCAGATCTCTTCAACCATCTCAAGTAGTGAAGATGGATAGTTCACTTTATGGCCGTTAAGCATCAAGGCATAGTGGTAGTGTTGAGCAATAGCATTGACCTGCTCTCTGACCCATGCGTATCCAACCTCTCCACCATACTTCTTCTTTAGCCGCTTCGATAATCGAGCTTGAAACAGACTGATGATCCCATTATTTGAGCTGTACTCTGCCAGGTGTAGATCAAACCGAACCACCAGCACTCTTGAGTAACGAAGAAGCATCATCTCCAGCTGATCAATGACCCGTTGCATGATTGATCGGCGAAGTCCATCTGAAAATGACATGACTGGCCAGAACCATCCCCGATAATCAAATAGATCAGCCTCATGAGTGACAGCCATAAAACCCCTAAATAATATGAATATCCTGCGACTAAAAAACGAACAACCAAGACCTTTCGCTAAGCCCGCTGCGAACTTCAATAGATGCGTCAGGCAAAAACGTGGAAGAAAACCAC
The DNA here is from genome assembly GCF_003072645.1 of Dongshaea marina. Classification (NCBI taxonomy): domain Bacteria; kingdom Pseudomonadati; phylum Pseudomonadota; class Gammaproteobacteria; order Aeromonadales; family Aeromonadaceae; genus Dongshaea; species Dongshaea marina. The sequence goes on along the minus strand of NZ_CP028897.1, from coordinate 957,893 downwards.
AGACATGTTTTCATTTTGTTTCACCACTTTCACTAAAAAAGAGCTGAACATGTCAGCCCTTTAAAATTAAACAGTGTTAAATTGTAAGTGGATTATCTTTAATCACCTTTAGATCTTTCAATACGGCGATAATAATTCGCAAGAACATTATAAGCAGTTCGTTACAAGGTGACGCTGATTCAGTAGCCTGGGATTTATAAGCTGTCTGTCTCAACTCAGAGTTGATTCTCACATCTTTCATCCAACTACTGAGAGTGGTCGTAGGAATCTCTAGCCCACTAGCAATATTCTTTAGTGTTGGAGAACGACCGAAGCTGTCCACTTGCTTCAATCTCTTTAAAGCATATTCTACACAGTGCTTTTTGAATGAATCAGGATAGCGTTTCCTTTTTGATGTTTTGGCTTCCATACAACCCATTCCTATATTAATGTTATTATTAACAAACATACATTATTTCCTTGATAACCAGTTTAAGTAATCAGTCTCAGACCATCCCATGGTTCGCCCTCCATACATCAAAGGCTTTGGAAAGGCACCTTTTTTCACCCAACGATAAAGGCTTGGGCGGCTAACACCGAGGAGATGAAGCATCTCGTTAATCCGAATTAGCCTGCGAGAGCAATAAATTTGCTCAACTTCTCTGTGCTTAGACAGAAAAGGAGGGTGTTTTTTCATTTTATAATCTCCTTGACTATTAAATAATAGGAATGTAACTGGGGTAATAACTGCTCAGCTCATTCTAAATAAGAGAGCAAATCATTACTAAAGCATATCCACACCTAGACTAATCATTGAAATTAGGCAGGTTGATATCCCTGATATACTCAGGTGCATTATCTAATCGTGAATAAACGATATGCTTTAGTAATGGGTTGTCAATTATGATGAAGCGGATTTAAAGCTTATTTCCTATCTTCAACCCATCTTAATAAATCAGAAAGCCGCCACCCTACGGAATTACCAACTGGGCTGATTTTTATGCGCCGTGGAAATTGACCTATCTGCTCTAGCTACCAAGCTCTAGTTCGAGATATCTTTGTAAGATAATAACGCTCCTCATCTCTCACTATACGATCTAAATCTAAAATACGTCTCATTGTTCCACTATCAATCGTCTCCGTTCGATAGAGCGCATAATAGTTATTGAGAGGGGCATTATCAATGTGTGGTTAAAAAACACGCAAAGCCACGGAGTGCATAGATAACCATCTTGACTACATAAAAAAACACAATTAAAGAAATACGAAGGGGACGCCATAAAAATCAAATGCAAATACCAAAATCGACCCCAACTGAACAAGTTTTTAACCTATTGTTTTTTAAAGCAATTTAGTTCAAAAAAAATTACCCCATGTCTGTTGATAGCCCTAAAAAGGCGTTACAGAGAGAGCTGCTAGCTCTGTATATCTCTCTATAGTCGCAATGATTGTATACATTTAAAGCAAATTGACACTCCGACATCAGAGCAAAGAACCGGAGTAGAGGAAGTAGACCTGAGATCGATATCTCTGAAAATAGGGTCGTGATGTGAGCAACGCACTATGGCTACAGAGAAGATGGAAGGATAGAGACCCAGAGCTGACAACCATCAGTAGGATAAGAGAAGAACTCCACAGCATGGAATCCATATCAGAGCCTTATAAGTAGGCTCATCAACGAAGTGTCATGAGCAAGCCAAAACGGACACAGGTATGGCTTGGCCATTACAAACCCAATTAGCCCGTGCCATATTTTTCTCCTATCCAAAGAGATCAGCGTGCATGTTCCTGAAAACCACAGCCCTCAGTGCATCATCATCATTTGTAAACGCATAAAAGAGTGACAGCCCTGTTCTTTCCTTACTGCAATACAAAGGCTTTCCATCAGGCATCACCTCCCTGCCCTCATCAAAGTAACTAACATCTCCCAGCACAGATGCATAAGTGCGAGCCCCATCCACTACACTAAAAACCACGACAGAGTAGTCATGCCTGTAAACTCTTTCATCACCTAGATATAACGGCTCGTTACTCCCCTCTAAATAGATAGGAAAATCAACAAGCTCAACACCAACAGGGGCTTCATCCGTATCCATAAACAGTGCAATGCCAACCCTATCATTACCTATGTTGGACTTCCCTGCCTCTGTGCTATAGACCAACATGTTGTGTTGCTTATTAAAACCGTTCACCCCTTCACGGATCATATTTCTCGCAGCTTCTAGCCCGTGAGTCTCTATTGTTAAGGAGTCTTTATTAAAGTCGTAGATGAAATTTTCAGGCATTACATCTTGCATGATTTATCTCCACTTATAAGGTGTAACCTTATCTCTTAATGGAAATCACCACTGAAGCGCAGCTCAGTGATCACTTTCCAAAGTTTACAGCGATGACATTAGACTCAGAGCTTTCACATTGATCATTCGCAATCTCTCGCTCCACCAGCTCTCCCCATTGCATCCAAACAGCCCTGCATTTTTCAGAGTGTTTGCTACGATGGTAAGTCCTGATGAGCTTGTTTTGTGGCTGGTGGTTTAGGCATAACTCAATGATCCTCTCCTCTGCACCTATCCGTTCCGCCCAGTTAGTAGCAGCGGATCTTCTCAGGTCATGGATCGTAAAATGCTCCATCTCGGGAAGCTCACGCTCTCGCAGCCTGGTAAGAGCACGCGTTACCGCATCTGATGTAACTGACTGCCCCAGTCTCTTATCTGATTCAAAAACAAAGTCACATCCAGGGCTGGATATGGAGTGCTGTTGATGGATAATTTTAAGAGCCAAGGGGCAGAGGTAAACCGTGTGGGCCTTTCCATTCTTAGTCTCTGGTATTGTCCATTTTTCACCCTCAAGCTGACTAAAGCGCATTTGAACCACTTCACTTCTTCGACACCCTGTCAAAATAAGTATCCGTAGAATATTGCCTATTGAGAGGCTTAGGATTACAGATCGAGGTATCCCTTCTCGCTGCTCTCCGAGCTCTTCTATGGTTCCCCACAGCCTCCTCAACTCAGGAATAGTCAACCAGCGCTCTCTCCCTAATCCGACTGAAGCCTTAAAGTCTTTTGGTCGTAGTAATCTAGCTGGATTCAGGTTGACCCAGTGACGAGCTAACGCGAAATCCAGGCAGAGGTTTAGTGTTGATAAAGCCTTACGCGTTTCTTCTTTGATCCCCTTACTCCGCATATCTTCAAGAGCTTGAGAAAGGTGAGCAAGGGTTAGATCCTCAAGCCGAATATCCTGAAGGTGTTTAGAAAGATGAAGCCGCCAGCGGTCGCCATGCCTTTTAATCGTATCTGGCTTTTCTTCTGCTGCTTGTTCAAGATACTTTAGCCAATGTTCAACTAGAGCCCCCATAGTTATCACAGACTCATTCTTCGCCTTCTCAGCCTTCCGGTGCTGCCGCGGGTCAATTCCTTTTTGAACCAAAAGGACAGCGTCCTGATGAGCCTCTCTCGCTTTAGATAGGCTTAATGCCGGATAGGAGCCTAAGTTCATTGCATGCTGCCTGCCCGCTATCCTGAACCTATAGCGAAACCTTGGCTTTTTCCCTTCTCTAAGCTCAAGTACAAGCCCTCCACCATGCTTCGAATATACTGAGATAGCTTTACTTTTTATTCCTTCAGGAAGCTCTAGGGAGGAGATTTGCCTATCTTGCTTAATCATCATCGATGAGTTCACTTTTTCACCATCTATATGTTTTGGGGGTACACTCAGGGGTACACAGAATGCATTATATACAGTGAAACATCATGGTACCAGATGAAACAATGAAACCATGGCAATCCCTTTGTTTTCAGTAGGTTATAGGCACAACGTGATAAATGATGAAATGTGATAAAACCATCTAGCAGCTCGCTCCTAAGGGCAAGGTCGGACGTTCGAATCGTCTCGGGAGCGCCAAGAATTTCAAGGGGTTACAACGCATCGCGCTGTAACCCCTTCTTCATTTTTGAGTTAGGGGTACACACCTGCAAAAGTGTAATGATGGCGAGTACACCTTGCTCCGGTTATAGAGCTACAGTGATATTGAAAAGATAGCCATGCTTGCCTCTGAAAATACCTTCTGGGACCATATACACTGCACACAGGACGATTCATACTTCTGAGTCATAGGGTTGATAATCCCTGTCATTTATTAATCACTTAAGCCAATGTAAGGGCTACATGAGCTCTATGCTTTGAGTTAAGGGATAATTTACCAAGCAGATCCCTGACAGGTGAATTAGGGATTTGAGTGCTTCGGAGAAATAATGAAAGAGCCAGGTACACATAAGCACCTAATTCGCTCTATTGCACTGACTGGATTTTTACCTCTTCTGGAGAAGTACAAAATCTCAGCTGAGCCTTTATTAAGTAGAGTGGGCTTAAGCATCCAGGATTTAGAGCAAACCGAGAGATTTATCTCTGCGTTTTTTGGTCCATCGCGATCACCCAATAAGATCGATAGCGATCACTGAATAATATCGATCGCGATCGCTCAATAATATCGATGGCGATCACTTTTGAGTTTTATATTATTGGGTGATCGGCATGAATATTATGCAGTCCCGACCGAAATGTTATTCATTTCAACTCCCGTTTCGCAGGTGTTTTTTTAACCGGCTATGCTCTCTGTTTGACCTCGAGCGGAGAGCCAGCCATGCCAACGGTGCATATCACCATGCGAAAACTCAAAGAGATCCTCAGACTCAAGTACCAAGGCGGCCTGAGTCACCGCCAGATCGCAAGCAGCCTGTCTGTGTCTCCGTCGACTGTGTCCAATTACTGCAAAAGGGCCCAACAGATGGGGCTATGCCAATGGCCTCTGCCTGCTGAGTGGGATGAAGAGCGGCTGCGCCGTGAGTTCCTTGAGACCCGGATCACGGTTCGTCAGACACCTCCTCTGCCGGATTGGGCCGTGGCCCATCAGGAGCTCAGACGCAAAGGGATGACGCTACAACTCCTGTGGGAGGAGTATGCTGAGCGACATCCCAAGAACCACTACAGCTATAACCATTACTGCATGCGTTATCGTGAGTGGCGTAAATGCCAGTCTCCCTCAATGCGTCAGAGCCATAAAGCCGGTGAAAAACTGTTTGTTGATTACTGCGGTCCAACCGTGCCCATCGTGGATCCGAGGACTGGGAGGAGCGTCGGGCTCAGATCTTTGTCGCTGTGATGGGTGCATCCAGCTACACCTACGCCGATGCAACCTTGAGTCAGGGGCTGGAAGACTGGGTGATGAGCCATAAACGGGCCTTCGAATTTCTGGGGGAGTACCAGAGATGATCGTTCCGGATAATCTCAAAAGCGGAGTCAGTAGAGCGTGTCGCTACGAGCCAGATCTCAATCCTACCTATCAGCAGCTGGCTGCACACTATGGTGTTGCAGTGCTTCCTGCCCGTCCTTACAAGCCCAAAGATAAAGCCAAGGCTGAGGTGGGCGTGCAGATCGTTGAGCGCTGGATCCTGGCAAAACTGCGCCATGAGACCTTCTTCAGTCTGGCTCAGCTAAACCAGCGGATCGGGGCTCTGCTCACCGAGTTGAACAATCGCCCGTTCAAGAAGCTGCCGGGAAGCCGTAAATCACAGTTTGAATTGCTAGACAAACCGGTGCTCAAATCGCTGCCTCAAAACCCCTATCAGTTCACCCGGGTGAAGGCGGTTCGGGTTCATATCGACTATCACATCGAGCTCGACAAGCACTACTACTCGGTTCCCTATACCCTGCTCAAACGCAAGCTTGAAGCGCATATCTGCGACAACCTGGTACGGATCTATCATGGTGGTCGCTGTGTCGCGACACATCCACGCAGCTATCAGCAGGGAGGGCAAACCACCCACCCCGATCATATGCCGGTCGCACACCAAAAGCAGATGCAATGGACCCCGGGACGCTTTCTGAACTGGGCTCAGGAGATAGGCCCCTCCACGCTTGCGGTGATCAAACAGCTGCTCTACCGAAAGTCCCACCCGGAGCTTGGATATCGGGCCAGCCTTGGGATCCTCAACCTGGAAAAGCGATATGGACGCCCCCGCTTAGAAGCGGCCTGCCAGCGAGCAGACCGAACGGGCGTTTACTATCAGAAAGGGATCCGCTCCATCCTGGAAAAGGGGCTGGATGGCCAGCCACTGCCCGAAACTCAGCCGGATCGTCTGGCGGAGCTCACTCACCTCAATATCCGTGGCTCAGGCTACTATCACTAAGGATCAAAGATGACAGAACAACTCAAACAGCAACTTCGGGAGCTGAAACTAAGTGGTATCCGGGATGCCCTGGAAAGGCAACATCAGCAACCCGGGCACTACCAGGAACTCGGGTTCGAAGAGCGACTCAGCCTGCTGCTGGAGCAGGAGCTGACGGATCGGTCTCAGCGGCGGATCGAGCGCCTTATCAAGCAGGCCCGATTCCGGCTGCAGGCAAATCTGGAGCAACTGGATTATCGAAGTGATCGCGGCTTGCATAGAGCCCAGATCCGCTCACTGGCAGAGGGATACTGGCTTAGCCTGGGGCAGACTCTGATCCTGACCGGGGCGACCGGGTGCGGGAAAACCTATCTGGCCTGCGCCCTGGGCCATCACTTCTGTCTGCAGGGACTCGGGGTTCGCTACTTCCGGTTTAAAGAGCTGCTGGAGCAACTGCAGCTGGCTCAGGCTGATGGCAGCTATCGAAAGCTGATGGTTCAGTTGAGAAACACGCCGCTTCTGATCCTCGATGACTGGGGACTGGAGTCGCTGAATGCGCTTCAGCGTAGCGATCTACTGGAGTTAATCGATGCTCGCCATGGTCACGGAGCCACACTGATCGGCAGCCAGCTTCCGCTGGAGCACTGGCACACAATGATCGGTGAATCAACCCATGCGGATGCGATCCTGGATCGTCTGGTTCATGGAGCGATCCGTGTAGAATTATGCGGAGAATCGATGAGAAAAATCACCGCAGAGTTGACGGATGCCGATCACTCAGGGTAAAAAATAACCCAGTCTGTGAGACGGGATGTTGAGGTGATCGACATCATATTATTCGGTGATCGCCATCGCGATAATACGCATTATCTCTCACCACTCCTTTTGTAGACTGCTGGAACTCGCCGCTCAGAAAACTGGAGAGCCCTGTTTTGGAGTCGAGCTGGCAAAATCAGATCGACAGCTAAAGTTTAAAGAACTGGCAATTGCTCTGGCCCTGCAGAGTAACCTGAATGATGCCCTCAACTACCTACTACAAAATATTGGAATTTATGCCACCGGAATTGAGCTCACCCCAAAAGTTGAAGAAAACTGGATCAGCATCCAGTTCACCCTTGCCTTTGAGCATCAAGGCTTAAAGCTGGATCAGATCTATCAATGTATGGTGGTTCGTTCAAAATTCTTAGTTGAACGATTACTCGAAAAATCCAACGATATCCAGATGTGCCTCACCCAGGTCAATCCTGTGAATTCAAAGATAGATATCAGTCAGATCCAGTTCGGCGCTGATTTCAATGGTCTGAGATTGCCCCTTGCGCTCCTGAATACTTCTATTGGATTACGCCGTGATATCATTGAAGAGGTCGTGCTCAAAAAGATCCAAGATATCAGTGAGGAAGCTCCTCAAAACCTCAACTCTCAAATCAAACAGGCTATCATAGATCTCCTCCCTACGGGGGAGTGCTCCCTGACTCAAGTCTCTCAATCAATAAACATCTCAACACGCAAACTGCAGCATTACCTGCAGCAGGAAAAACTAAGTTATAGCACTATCCTGAAGTCCGTTCGCCTTGAAGAGTCCTGTCGCCTACTCCTCAACTCAGAAAAAACAGTGGCGCAAATCGCTCTATTAGTGGGTTTTACCGATATATCGTCCTTCACCCGTTTTTTTAAAAACAACAAAGGCACTACACCTCTCAAGTGGCGCAAAGAGAAGCAAATCCCCCATATATAACCGATGGACTGAGATGTGAGACTGGCTTGAGTAGCCATACGACAAACTAATCTCTGGATGTATAGGAAAGAACGAAGTGTCCAGATGACATCAAGCTACAATATCGGGATCTTGCTTCCCATCATCCAGGATCCAAAGTGTGCGAAACCTGGCAATAATCGTCTGAGTAAACATATAGCTTCCTTTAGAGTAGGCACTATATCTATTTTTAAGTTTTCTTACTCTAACTGTCAGCTCTGTACCGCCATCATCCTCTCCAACTGACAATTTCTTCCATTTTGTACTCAGCTGTTTGTCCTCTAAGACCAACTGTGCCCCCAGTTTTTCCTGTGATAAGCCAAAAACCCTCAGCTGAATATCTTGTCGGCTCTGAAGCGCAAAGTAGTTTACCGTGGAATTTACCCTCTGCTCCTCCACCCAAAAGAGATTACTATTGATAAATTGATGTTTCAGCAATGCATCTCTACTAACCAGTAGGTTATTGACTGGCATAATGGTCAGACTATCATTAACCTCCTTGATAGCCGTAACAGACCACTTGGCTCCGCCCGCAGACAAACGCCCTGCCGCATGAACAGAAAACGAGAGAAGGAGCATAACAACAGTCGCTTTAAGCTTATCCATAGATTCCTTTCATTTTTTAATCCATAAACAGACAAGGTATAAGTCATCACTTTAAATGCTCTACAAGCTCAATAGACTTAAAATGGATGACTCATACATTATGTTTGGCATTAACCGCTTTACCTGTAGCCATAGCTAGTACCTGCCCTTTAATAGCCCTACCCTCCCCAATAAGAGACTCGGACGAACCTCTTTGTCAGTTTGCTGAAGATATTAGCCAATAAGCTTGGTGCACAAAATAGAAAATATACTGTATGCGCAAAATGCCAAAAATGATGTACGAATGGTCATAGCCAGCATTCTCCCTGTACATATAATGCGCTCATCAAATCCAACTGTAGTTGATTTCATATTTCAGATAGGTAAAACGATGAGAAAATATTTACTCCCCTTCGCAGCAACTTTGGCCTTGGCAACCACCAGCCTTACCTACGCCGCAACACCTGATTCAAGTATCACTAAAGATAGCGATACGGTAACCTGGAAAGTCTCTGCACTGAAGGATGACTCTGCACGCCTGATTGTGGTGCCTAACGGTGATATTGAGTTCAAATATCTGCCAAAATCCAAAGCATTCAATGTCAGTGATGCCGCATTCCATGTTGAATTGGACAACAGTAACCTGACCAATGTAACCGGGTTTAAGTTAGAGGCGCAGATGGGGAACCAAAACTCAGTGGCCAGTCCAAACAATGCCCGAATGACTGTCGACCTCTACGCTAACGGCAGTAAACTGCAAAATGGCTCATGGGTCTCCCTGGTTGATACAGCCAATGACGTTGCTTACGACGGACTTGGTGATCTGGATGGACAAAATAGTTCAACCCAGAGTGGTAACTCCTCTTTCCAGGCGATGCTGAGTAACCTGAGCTGCGCATAAGAGGGGAACTAAAAGCCCAAGCTGCGATCTGATCGTTTGTCCAGAACCATCAATCGCCAAGGAGCTTGGGCATGATCAATTTAGAAGCTATTTTCGTTGATGTCGATGATTTCTGTCAGGTCTTTCTACCCGCTTGGCAAAAACAGCAGATCTCCTTAGGTGTGAAGCAGCGGAACAGACCCTCTCGCCTGGCTGTCAGTGAAGTGATGACCATCGTCATCGCATTCCATCGCTTGGGATTCCGAGACTTTAAATCCTATTATCTTCAGTTCGTATGTAAGTACTGGAAAAGCGAGTTCCCCGGCCTGGTGAGTTACACCCGGATGTTGAAATTGATGCAAACGACCCTTGTCCCTTTGTGCTCCTATCTCACCCACAGACAAGCAAAACCTACTGGGATTGCATTCGTCGACTCAACAAAACTTCAGGTTTGCCATAACCTTCGCATCCCTCGACATCAAGTATTTCAAGGTGCTGCCAAGCGTGGCAAAGGAACCATGGGGTGGTTTTATGGATTTAAATTGCACCTTATCATCAATGATCAAGGTGGTGTTATCTCGGTCAAATTAACCCCAGCCAATGTTGATGACAGAACTCCTCTTCCTGAAATGTGCGAGCAGCTCTGGGGTTCACTCTATGGAGATAAAGGCTATATTTCAGGACCACTTGCAGAAGAGCTGGCAGACCAAGGGGTCACATTAATTACCAGCATCAGGAAGAATATGAAACCAAAGTTGATGCGGCTATGGGATAAGCTGATGCTTCGCAAACGCTTCATCATTGAAACCGTCTTTGATCAGCTGAAGAACATCTCTCAGATAGAACACTCACGGCATCGTAGCTGCGTCAGCTTTATGGTGAATCTCCTTGCTGGCCTCATTGCATATACCTTCCAGGAAAAGAAGCCGAGCATCCGAATGTCTCGGCTTGAAAAGGAAGCGCTTATGCAGATCTGAGGTTGAGTAACTTCACAGATCCTCAAGGGCTCAATGTTGAGGCTTCAGAGATGCCGTCTGCAACCTATGTGGGAACCGTCAGTGCAACCTTTAAAGCTACCTGGGAAGTTGACGGCGGCCAGATCTAACTCTTCGAACTACTACACACCTCTCTACTTACTGTTGTGATCTTGGTCAGGCTGAATCCACAGCCTGACCTCTTATTGCTGGAAAATTCACTTCAAACAGCTTAGAGCCGGTTTTTACTGGCCTCTGAGGAGATATTATGCGACTCAAAACTCTACTGTTATCGGGACTTCTGTGTGTATCCAACCTGGTATTGGCTGTTGGCCTCAACACCACAACCCTAATGATGAACCCGCAACAGGGTAAGATTGTCCAGGATGCAGAAAACACTGACACCAAACATGCACACCTGATCCAGGTCAATGTGATCGCAGTAGACTCTCCCTATACCCTCAATCCGCTTCCTTACACCGATAAAAAAGAGGTCTTGTGGACCCCGGCCCGGGTTCTACTTCCTCCGGAAAATCAAACTCGATCACTTTCTTTTATCAGGGCCCCGGGACGCACAGGAGCGCTACTACGCAATACAGTGGACCGACTCCGTCATCTCGGGCAAGCAATCAGATAATAAAAAATCTGCGACCGTGCTGGCCAAGGCAACCGTATCTACAGTTCTAGTCGTCCATCCGACAAAGGCTAAGCTCAGCTATCACTATGATCCAAAAACAAAAGCCCTGAAAAACACCGGTAACACAGCTCTGAAAACTGTGGCCTATGGGGATTGTCTGAAGCAGCCCAAAGGAATAGCCCATAAAAAGTGTCAGCAAATCATCTATCTAACTCCAGGCAAGAGTACTCACTACTCAGGAATAGATCTGACAGCAGCCGGTAGTTCCCTGGGTTACTGGTCTAATGAACAGTTAGTCTCCATCCCGCTGGACTAGCCTTTTTCTTCCAGACCCGACCTTCACTCATACTCTAATGACACGATCAGCTTGCTTCATTCTTACAGCGCTCCCTCTGGTGATTTCCTCACCAGGAGCATTGCCTATGCCTGTCAAGGAGCCAATCTATCCCCAGTGGCTGAGACCAACTCAGCATAAAGTTATCCACCAGGGGGCAAGTACTGAAAAAGCCCCTGAAAAAAGTCTCATCTCGGCATCGGGTGAACAGCTAGTGCTATCACCTGAGATAAAAGCCATGTTTGAGTCAGGCCTGCCACTGCCCATCTATCTGCAAGTTGCCGGTCAGTCCATTAATCCAGATTCCCCTCAGATCGGGACTGCAACTCTGACCCTGAATGGTAATAAATATGTTCTTTCTGAGATTAGTATCCATCTTGAAGAGGATAAATTTGAGCTGACCACATCACTGCTCCACCAGCTGGAAAATAGCAAAAATATCCAGCTTAGGCCCAACGGCGCTGTCACGCTCAAGAGCGGAGCTGAGCTGCAATTTATCCCCGCTCAAATGACGCTGAGGCTACAGGTAGAGCAATCCAGCTTTGCTACGACTCGTAAAGCTAAGAACGATGAGCTCGGATCCTCCTCAACCCACGAGCTGACCGGTACGCTCAACTATGATCTCAACGCCTATCATGCTGATAGCGGCAGCAATGGATCACTAAATCTCGACAGCTATACCAGCTTTGAAGAGCATCACCTGAATCTGGATGGCTCACTCTTTTTTGGTGATGAGGGCAAAGATCAGGGGACCCTGGATACCCTGCTGTATGAGCGGGATTATCATGGATACCGCGTTGCCACCGGGCTGCTCGATGGTGGTAGCATCCAGAGCCTGGGCAATGTCTCGACCCTGGATTACAACACTGTCTACGGCGCCTCCTTTGGTAATGCGGCCGAGAGTTCTCGCGCAACCAAAAGCAGCTCACTGATCCCGATTATCCTCTATTTCAGCACCCCGGGTGAGGCCAGAGTCTATCGCAACAACAAATTAATCGATATTCAGCGCTTTGAGCTTGGATCACACGAGCTCGATACCAGAGACTTCCCCCAGGGAAACTATCAGGTACGAGTCGATATCGTCACAGCTGGCACCGTCAGCTCTAGTCGGCTCTATCGGGTCAATAAGCCGATGAACTACCAGCAGGGAGATGATCTTAAATGGCAGTTGTGGGGCGGAATGGCAAAACGCAGCCGCACCTTCTCCCAAGTCGATGCGATGCTGCAGACCAATCTGCAAACCGAAGAGGAAACTAAAAGCTTGCTGGGACTCTCCCTGGCCTCTCACATCAAGGATGTGCTCTGGAGTGCCTCCCTCTATCAAAACGGCGACACCCTGGTGGAGGAGGGTCAGATCACCCTTCCTCTATTAAGCAGCCTTTCGGTGGAGCTGGGAAACCTGATGGCCTCGGACAATGGTCGAAGCTATAGTGCAACCCTCAACTATGATCTGCCCTGGCAGCTTGGCCAAACCTGGTTTACCCACCAAGATGGCCATCCAGGCGATAGAGAGGATCTACAAGGCTACTTTTATACTCACGCTAAAAGCTTTGGGATGAGCCTCAATGTTGGCCGAATGATCTCCGGGGCAGGAACCCTCAATGCCAGTTATGAAATAAGTGACGATCTAAACTTCGATGACTCTGGCTACCAGGCGACTCAGCTTACCTATCAGCAGCAGATCTATAACTCCCGTTACGTCAATATCCAGATGACCATAGGCTACAACCGTAACGAGAGTACTGGTAGCAACAACGTCTCAGAAAACTACTATGGCACCCTGCTATTCAGCATCCCCCTGGATTACAGCCTGTCACTGGGACTCTCCCATCATGAGGATGGAGATAGCCTGGATCTGAGTGTTGAGAAGCAGATGGATGGCTTCGTGACCAGCGCCGGAGCAGACTTAAGCTCAGATTTTGATGAGCAGAATAGCTACAACCTCTATGCCAACTATGATGGCCACTATGCCCAGGGCATGGTGAGTGCTCAGGGTGACGAGCAGAACCACTCGGTGAGTATCAGTAATAGTGGTTCACTGGCGTGGACGCCACACCAGGCAGCACCTGGTGATCAGCAGTCTGAATCCGGTCTTATCGTTATCATGCCTGAGCATATTGAAAGCGGTGATACAGAGGTGGTCGTCAATGATATCTCTTACCCACTTCGCTCAGGGCGCAACTTTATTCCAGTAGATGGTTATAGCAGGTACACCGCCTATGTCCGCACTGCCCCAACAGCACTCGAGCCTACAAATTGGGGGTTAGCCATGAGAGTTACACCTTCTACCCTGGCAATGTAGTCACCATAAAGCCTCAGGTGGTCGCCATAGTGACCATTTTTGGCCAGTTAGTCTCCCCTCTGGTGAGCCACTGCGCAATGTCACTCTGCAAAGCAATGTCGACGAAGGAAGCACAGATCAAGACGGCTATTTCTCACTGGATCTAAATGCTGCCCAGCAGAACCCTGAACTCACCATAGTCGCTGACAAGCTGACCCGAATCGTGCCTCTCACTCTCCCAGAAAAAACCGATGGGGCTCAGTGGCTAAACAAGATCACCATCAACCTCTTGGCCAATCAATAGGTTTCGAAAAGGTTTTATGATGAAAAAACTCAAACGAACTTACCGTCTCATTCCCAGTCTCCAGACTCTGCAATATGTTCTGTTTATTATGGCTATGATCATCATCTGTTTTTCATTTGGCGAAAGCAGTGCGGGTGAGCCTCTGGCCAGAGTGGTCGATGCTCACCCAAGGTTGCAGCATCAGCTGGAGCTACACCCGCGCTTCAAAGCCCGGGTGAGTGAAGTGATTCGAAACCACCCCAAACTCGCCAAACGGCTCAAAGAGAGCTATAAAAATCACCCGGAAAAATGGCAGCAGCTCATCGAGCGCTATCGCCACGATCCTAACTTCCTGAATAAGTTTAAAGAGAGATACAAGGAGCTCAGAGAGATCCTGGCTCATCCGGTACTCAATCATCTGGATCTGGCCGTCTTTAAGGATGAGCCCAGCCAACAAACCTATATCACAACAGTGCATAGCTCAGGTAACCAGTCCCGCGGAGCCCTGTTTGGAGTTACCCATCCTGAAGGTGCAAATCGCCATCCTCTGATCTGGTACCCTCACCAACCCGATCTTCCTGTTATCGCAGTAAGTCACCTCATGCCTGCTCAGCTATTTCGTGGTGTGGCTAATGATGCTTCTACTCCACAAATCCAGCATGGTAGCAACCGGATCCAGATCCCCGACAAAAGCTTTGTAAACCCAGTTTTCAACCAGACAGCTCCCCTTGCTCTGCAGAGCCTTCCTATTGGCCAGCCAAAGATGATCCGTTTTCTGGAGGTGCTCGATAATCACAAGCTCCGACCCGTGCTCGCCAGCATCCGTAAACGCGCCACCATCACCCTGGCACGCCCGCACGCCCGCTGTCATATAGCCTCGCAGGGAGAGATCTCAGGACTAATCTGTCCGCTGCGTGAGGTCAAACAGCTACAGGGACAACTTGCCGGAAGCAACCTGATGCTACAGCTGCGAGCCGAGGGCCTGAACGGTGCTCGCTATAGGGTACGGGAACACTGGCTTCCGCTTGGACAAGGGATCAGCATATCTTCCCTGCACCAGGGGGATCGTTTAGAACTATTCGTGCCTGAGACTCAGCTATGTGCTGATCCTCCCTCTATGTCTGAGTTATTCGCTAAGTTGAAAATAACCCTGACAAACACCCGGACAGCACAACAGGGAGACAGATGGCAGCTGCCGCTGCTAAATATCCGTCCACCGCATCATGCCCCTGGTCTCTCGCTTACCAGCCTGAGTCTATTTCGCATCCACGATCAGCCCACCGGCAGCGCCTATGTCACCACAGATGAGGCTCGAGGAGCCCAGACTACCCTTACTCCACTGCTATTTGGTCAATCTCCAGCACAGAAGCAATCTGTGAGCTGGTTTTACAATGGAGCCGTCGGCGCCCCCCACAAAGTAGCGGGCAAACTGGCACCAGCTGAGTTCTTTGCTCCAGGAACCAACCAGCTTTCGACCTCTGGAGTTGAGTGGCTGCTTCATTCACCACAAGGACAACAAAAATTGCTGCGCTACAGATCATCCTCACTGCAGCAATTTACTCGTCTGAGTCTGGGTGGAGAGATCCGCTTTGAGCGAGCGCTAAACCAGCGCTGTGTTCCTGGCACCATCCAAGGCGTAACAGGAGAGATCTGTACCCTACGTCACTACCGGATCATTGGGGAGCCTCCCCGCAGCAGCGAGTTGCGGCTGCACCTGAATCTATCTGGTCTCAATGAAAAAACAGCTCGCTGGCGAACAGCTAAGCGTCTCTGGCAGCCGTTAACCTATAGTCAGGCCATCTCATCTCTCGAGTCACAAGGACAAGTACAGCTGTTTATCCCAAATGGTGCATCACCGGCGGCTAACCCTGTCGAAGCAGACCTTATCATCGAAAACAGTGGATTTGGCAATCCACAGGATCGCCTTGAGATCAAAGAAGGAAACATCCTGGCCCACACTAGCTCCCAAATTGATTTGAAAGGTGCTGAAACTTTAGCTGTTACCAGTACTAGCTCACCAACCGTTGAGTCTGGACAGCAGATCAGTTTTAAGGTGACTCTGAATCGCCCCGCAGGAGAGGATGAACGGCTCAATTTGAGGTTAAAGTGGGATACTGCGAAGAGCTCCGATCTAGATCTGAATATCGAGCATACCAAGCTGCAGGGTGCCGAAATACTTCCGGGTGAAACCTGGAATTATAATCAGCTCTATATCAGGGTAAACAAGGGTGCAAAAGAGCTCACTGTAACTATGCCCACCTACCCAGACCCGGCACAAACCTCAAACAAAATCTTCCGGATGGGTGCCTCAAAAGCACCTTATAATGAACAAGTTGCAAAATTTGGAACCGGGACTATCACTCCCATGATCCTAGCTGTCACCAGCGTCAGTTCACCCACAGCTGAGGCGGGGCAAAATCTGAGCTTCAGGGTAGGGCTTAATCGACCTGCAAGAGAGGACGAGCGTCTTAACTTAAGACTGTATTGGAACACTGCACAAAAATCAGATCTGGATCTGAACATCAATCACACCAAGCTGCAGGGTGCCGAAGTCATTGAAGGTGAAACCTGGAGTTATGATCAGCTTTATATCAGGGTGAGCAAGGGAGCAAAGGAAGTCATTGTTACTTTGCCAACTAACCCTGACTCGACTCAAACCTCTGACAAAACCTTCCGAATGGGAGCCTCTAAAGCAAGATATGATGAGCAGATAGCCAAGTTCGGTACCGGGACTATAACTCCTGGGGGCGCCTCCATAAAACTTACCCATGTTATAGGTCATAACGTCTATGAGGGAAACTTGGCTCGCTACTCAGTCTCTTTGAATAGCCAAACACCGGAGCCAACGGATTTCTATGCCCGTTTTGCCCCGGAAATAATCCGCCAGGCCGATGCCAGTGACTTCCAGCTAGACAAGGCTCAGGTTGTCTATAAGGGCTCACACCAGCCCATCGACCTCAGTGGTAGTGGCTATGGGACTAGCTTCAGACTGCCGGCCGGTATCAGTCAGTTCTCGATCCTCATCCCCACCGTCCAGGACTATCGGAATGAAGGCAATGAGAACGCCTACCTGGTAGTTAACCAGGGAACGACTCCGCTGGATAGTCAGCATGTTACCCCTGCCAATAATGGCGCCTCACAGATCTTTGATGTATCAGATGAGTTAGAAGGCTACTGGGCACAGGATAACTACCAGGTTCAGGAGGGCAAAACCACCGAATATTCCTTCTCATTGGGCAAGGTACACGCCAGTACATCTTATACCAGCGACATTAGCGACACTCTGTATCTGAAGGTCGATCCCAGGGCAAACACCCAGGGTAAACCCCTGGCGACCCCAGGTACAGACTACGACTGTCAGGCCAACGTATTTCTTCCAGCTTTTGGCAGTGAGCCTGAGAGTCGCTTTAGCATAAACATCTGCCAGGGGGGCAGTCATAAGGTCACGGTCCGGCTTATGCAGCTGAGCGCAGCGGTTATATTGAGATCACCACTCTCAAAGATGATATCAGTGAGAGCGATGAACTGATTCCGCTGGCACTCGCCACCGGGCCTCAAGCCCAGATGTATAAAGTAACCCATATCACTATCTTGGGCCGCCACAACCCTGAGTTTAAGATCGAATCAGTTGGTAATACCAAGTCTGATGAAGGAGATCCGCTTAATTTTAATATCCACCTCTCTACACCCTCGGTTGCAACCGATAGTGTGTTTATCAAGCTATGGCCGGGCCGAGCCTCAGCCGACGACCTGGTTCTGACAAAAGTCACTCTTCACGCCGACAGCCAGGTCCTGCCAGTTTCCCTAAGCCGAGGAGAAGCTGAGATCACCCTGCCAACAGGTACCGGGAGTTTCGCATCGAGATCCCCAGCATCGATGACACCCTGCGTGAATTTACCGAAGATTTTCAGCTCTCAGTAAACCCAGGCTGGAGCTATGTCGCCTCACAAGCCAAAAGCGGACGAGGCCAGATCCTGGATAATGATCAGGAGGGACGGCTGAGTGTCACCCCTAACAGTGAGCTGCACTTTGCCTACGATAACGAGCTCGCCAGCTTTGGCTCCCAACCCCTGCCCTTTACCGTCACGCTCGATAATAACGACGCAGATAGTAGCTTCGGCTTTACCTTGTATGCCAGAGCCGGTGACAAGTCTCGCCTGACCCTGTCACAAAATGATGCCGGGATGGATGTGGCAGTAAGAGCCGGTGCTCATGCCCTGAGCCGTACCCAGTGGCTGGCAGTGGCCGGAGATGATGCCGAGCCGGATACCGGTCTAAGCACCCTGACCGGCCGCTCCGGAGGCATCGAAACTGCCACCACGGACTGGCAGGCTCACCTGCATAACTTTAGTGCCCCTGATCCTCACGCCATGCCGCCGGTAACTACCAGGGTGAGGTCAGCGTCGACTTCAAGGCGGTATGGACTCAACCCGAATAACCCTTCCTTCTCCCCGCCAGTAGCGGGAGCTCTCCTAATGAAAGTGAAATAGACGATGAAAAATTCTTAAACCTGGTCGCCGCGACCGCTTTACTATTGTGCAATCCCTCATGGGCCGATGGCTTCGGCTATCTGGGAGGAAAAGTGGGTGCCGGCTGGCTCAAAGAGTCCTGCGCCACACTCACTGCCCCATGTGATGCTAATGGCCTGGCATTGGGAGGCTTCGGGGGTTGGCAGTTTAATCCCTATATTGGCCTTGAAGCGGGATATGATTACTTTGGGGATCTGGCTACCTCCTATCGGCAAGGGAACCAAATCACCCAGCTGGATGGCCCTGTCACGGCGCTCACTCTGGCCCCTCGTTTCAGCCTGCCCCTGAATGACTACCTGTCACTGTATGGAAAAGCCGGTGTTGCCTGGGTCAATTACGACCATGCTCAGGATAGCAGTATGATGGGGGCTCTAGGGGTACAGATTGATGCCACCCCACGATGGATGGTGCGCCTTGAATATCAGCTTATCCCCAATCTGGATGACTCAAGCTATGGCCTGAGTGATCAACAAGCGGGAATGGCCAGCCTGAGCCTGAGCTATCGGTTGGGATATACGTCTCCTGAGCCACCAGCGACGACACCTCCCATGTTGATTGAGAAAACCTTCGATGAATCCCGGGGGCAGCAGTGGTTTAGTTTTGATAGCGCCGCGATCAGTGAATCGATGAAGGCACAACTCAATGAGTTAGCTGAACTACTGAGCTCCTACCCACAAGCCCGGGTCGATATCAAAGGATACACAGACAGCAGCGGCCCTGCCGCCTATAACCTCAGGTTATCAAAACGACGAGCCATGGCTGTTGAAGGCTATCTGCTCTCCCGGGATGTTGCTGCAGAGCAGCTCTTCGTTGAAGGCTTCGGAGAAAAAGAGCCTATCACCAGCAATCAAACGAGGCAGGGCCGAGCGAAAAACCGCCGAGTGACAATTACCATTCACAGCTTTAGCTACCAAGCGACTCCCGAGCAACAGCCAACCACCCCAGAGGCGAACTCTGAGAGTTGAATCACCTAGGGGATACCAAGAATATCAAGGGGTTACAACGCATCGCGCTGTAACCCCTTTTGCATTATTGAGCCTGGACACCCGAGCTGGCTGTTATCACCTTAGATATCAGAGATCTGAGCCTCGATAATTGAGGAGCTGAGCATGGCACCACTCCCGCACCTCATCAAACTCTTTTGAAAAAAACTGCCCGCCAGACGCCTGATCTTCGGGGTTATGCTCAACCACCTGACCAATAAAATGCTTAAATAGTATGGAGTTACAGGCAAGTCCCATGAAGATCATCCTGTGCTTCACCATCCAGCCATAGCAACGATCAAATTCGGCCCAGACCTCTGGGGTTGCCATCTCCCAATCCCGGCAATCCCCGAATAATCCCCAATAGGGAGGATTTTCTACAGTAATAATGGCCTCTATCTCTTGGCAGTAGCGTTGTGCTAACTCTTTGTTCCAGCGACCAAAAGCCTCCACAAACAGAATATTGTCTGCGTAGCAAATTGTGTATCTCCCGTGTTCCTGATACTTCATAGCCTCTCCCTTGGGAAAACTTAGGCTCCCCTCTTTAATTTAGTTGGAATAAGGATACTCATCTTGCTCGAATCGCTGACACACGGGGCTAAACTCTCACCCCAAAAAGCCACCAGGTCTGTGAAGCAACAGTTCTCATATATCAAAGCATCACCTCCTGTTATAGTAATTGAGTTCCTGTTTTTATCAGTTCCGGCAAGGAGGCTTCATGGGATTTCGAAAACTACTGGTGTGGCTAAGTCTGTTACTTTCAGTGCCCGCGATGGCGTCCAGCCAGCCTCCCTTCTGGAAGGCGACCCGGGATGGTCAGACCCTGTGGGTGCTCGGCTCTATCCATGTCGGAAGCCCGGCCCTCTACCCACTGCCCAAACCCATAGAAAAAGCCTTCAAGGAATCGGATCTACTGGTGACCGAAGCCAATCCGGAGCATATTTCAGATGAGCAACAACGCACCATAGATGCCCTGACCACTCTTCCTGAAGGGACCCAGCTTAGCCAGGAGCTCACCCCGGATCTTTACCAAAAGACCATACAGCAGGCTCGGGCGCTAGGGCTCTCAAACACCACAATCCAGTCTCTCCAGCCCTGGTATCTGGCAACCCTGATGATGGCTATCGCCACCGAAAATGCCGGTTACTCTTCACAGTACGGAATCGACCTGCATTTTCTAAAGCAGGCCTCAGCCTCAGACAAACCGAATTTCGCTCTGGAGAGCATCTCAGAGCAGTTTGAATATCTCTCGGGAATGGGAACCCTGCAGAGCAGCTTTCTGGAGACAACCCTGAACCAGCTGCCACAGCTGCCAAAGGAGCTCAAGAAGATTCTGGTGAGCTGGAAGTCAGGGGATCTGGAGCAGCTCCAGGCCCATCTTCAGCAGCCCAATGCTCCCAAGCCTCTCAAACAATATATCAATCAGCAGCTTCTTGAGCGGCGGACCCAACACTGGGTCACCGAGCTCATCAAGCTCAAACAGCCCCAGATCTTCGTTGTCGTGGGCGCCCTGCACCTGGGCGATAACAATGGATTATTAAAGGGGCTTGAGCGAGAGGGTTATCAGCTGCAGCGCCAACCCTCCTGACCAACGACTGAAAGCTGGCCCCCAGGTGGTTTGCCAGCTTTCCTTCCTATTCAAAACACCATGACTCAAGTTTGACTCAATGGAGTGCCTTGATGAGCTATCAACAGTTAACCAAACATTTTGAAAAAATCTTTCATCTGCGTCACCTGGCCGCTATCAGCTATTGGGACCAGGCGACCATGATGCCAGCCGGGGGAGTGGGGCCCGGGCCAACGCCCAGGCGGAGCTGGCTCTGATCATCCATCAGCGGCTTGCACAGCCAGAGCTCGAGCAGTGGTTTAGCGATGCACAGGAGCAACAACTGGATCAGGCTGAGCAGGCCAACCTTTTTGAGATGCGAAGGGAGTGGCAACAGTCGATCGTCCTGCCTGAAGATCTGGTCAAGAAAAAGGCCATTGCCGGCTCCCGTTGTGAGCATGCCTGGCAAACTCAGCGTCATGCCAATGACTGGGAAGGTTTTAAGCCTAACCTGACACAGGTTGTTGAGCTCACCCGGGAGGAGGCGCAGATCCGCAGTGAACAGCTAGGGGTCAGTCCCTATGATAGCCTGATCGATCTCTATGAGCCCGGAATGAATAGCCAACAGATAGAGACTCTGTTTAGCCCACTGCGAGAGAAACTCCACCACTAATCAAGCAGGTGATGGAGAAGCAATCAAATACCCTCAGCGAGCCACTCCAGGGTCCCTTTAAGATCAAGGCACAGCAGAAATTAGCGCGCCAGGTGATGGCGATGCTGGGATTTGATTTTGAGCATGGCCGACTTGATATCAGTCACCATCCTTTCTGTGGAGGGGTACCCAAGGATGTCAGGATCACCACCCGCTACAGTGAGCTTGATTTCCTGGAGGGACTGATGGGGATCGTTCATGAAACAGGCCACGCCTGTTACGAGCAGAATCTCCCCGAGCAATGGCAAACCCAGCCTGTGGGTCAGTCTCACTCTATGGGACTCCATGAAAGCCAGAGCCTGTTTTACGAAATGCAGCTGTCACGCCACCCTGAATTTATCAGGCAACTACTGCCTGAGCTAGAGTCTCGATTTGGCTCGTCCGATGAACTCACTGCAGACAACCTGGTGGCCCTGAGCCACAGGGTAAAACCGGGTCTCATCCGGGTAGATGCCGATGAGATCAGCTACCCGGCTCACATCATGCTGCGCTTTGAGATCGAGCGGGATCTCATCGAAGGGGCGATCAAGGTCCGTGATCTACCTGAGATCTGGGATAGTAAAATGCAGCACTACCTTGGGCTATCCACTCTGGGGAATGACAAGGATGGCTGTATGCAGGATATCCATTGGTGCGATGGTTCTTTTGGCTACTTTCCAAGCTACACCCTGGGAGCCATGTATGCAGCCCAGCTGCGTTTTGCCATGGAGAAACAGCTGGGTTCGCTGGACTCTCTTTTGACCGGTCGGGAGTTTGAGGTGATCTTTAACTGGCTCAAAGATGCCATCTGGCAGAAGGGGCGCCTCTACCCGGTGCCGGATCTGATCCTCCAGGTTACTGGCTCTGAGCTCAGCCCCGACTATTTTCTAAAGCACCTGAAACAGCGCTACCTATAAGCCAAATGGGGGAAGCCTCTGCTCTTCCCCATCATCCGTCAGCTTAAGCTCAGGCAACCTTGGAATTGAGTTGATCCAGGATATCCAACATAGACACATCGGGGGCCGGGCTGGTCACACAGCTTAGCTGCTGCTGATAGCGATACTGACTGCGTAGCGTGACATCATCAAGCACCTCAGGAGGAACCGAGCTCCCGGACTCCGCGGTCAGCGGTTCAGCATAGAAGGCCTGTTGCAGCCGCACGGCCGCCAGCCCTCCCGATTCAAACTGTCCCCTTAACATCACCCCTCTGGCAAAATCCTCAGAGTCCGGCTTGAGCGGACGAGGCTCGGGAAGCTCAAATTGCTCGCGCAGCGGCTGACGTAGCAGCTCAAGGGTTGGGGTGGCTTTAAGAACCGCCTGCTCCATGGGATCCGAAGAGATAAGGCTGAGCAGCAGGGCAAAATCTCTGCGCCGGTGCTGATGCACCGCCAGGTTTAGCTGCTGCCCCAGCTGCAGCTCATGAACCAACAGAGATCGCCCGTCTATATCCACAACAAAAGCCTAATTTTCAACCAATTAGACATTTATCGACCAGTTAGGCATATTTTTTAGTTTTTTTGCTTTCCGGGGTTCACAACGCCCCCGAATCTGGTAGTATGCATCCCGCACTTGAGGAGGGGTTCCCGAGTGGCCAAAGGGATCAGACTGTAAATCTGACGGCTCCGCCTTCGAAGGTTCGAATCCTTCCCCCTCCACCATTCTCGTGCAACAATTCAATACTCGTGGAGGGGTTCCCGAGTGGCCAAAGGGATCAGACTGTAAATCTGACGGCTCCGCCTTCGAAGGTTCGAATCCTTCCCCTCCACCATCTCTCTTCTTCTTAATAAATTCTAATTTTCCCATTACCACTTAATTGGCAACAAGCCTCTGCGTTATGCTTCTTTGGTACAAAAAAAGCATCAGCCCTGCGACCAATGCTTTCCCTGTATTTGTAAGAACCCTGTGAGCTTAGTGAAGGGTCACCCGGCTACTTTCACCACCGTTACAAGCCCCATACTCTTCGAATGTCATCAGAACCCCAAGGCGCAGGTGCTCATACAACACCATGAAAGCCTCTTCTCCCGATTCATCTTCCTGCTCAAAATCAAGGCTCACTTGGGTGATGCTCGAGATATCCTGAATCATCTCCTGAAGCTCTTCAGATGCCTGGTTCAACTTCTGCTGCATCAGCCCCAGGCCAACCAAAAATGCCTGAGCCCACTCCGACAGGTACTCCAGACGCTCATCCAGAGGAAGCTCACTCTTGGGCATCATCAGTTCGAACAGGCCATCTCGCTCGGTCAGCTGTTCACAGATACAGCGCGTCAAACGCTCCAGAGTCTCACTGCAGCTCTCGGCCAGTGGATTTCCATCATTTAACAGATCATCAAGCTCCCCCAGCCAACTGCGATCTTTGAGCGATACCCCTCCCGCAACAAAGCCGGTTAACAACCCATGAACTTCAGTCGGTGATGTCATCAACTCCTGCTGTTCAAAAAGTTCGGCTACATCTGTGTAGCTTGGGCATTTATTCGTACTCATCAACTCTCCGGCGAAACAATCGCCACTATTGCTTAGGGATTGAGCATAATGCTAACACTGCGGGCCCTCCAATGACAGTAGTGCTTGAAACTCTTGGTTTCACTCTATATATTCGCCTTAGAAGCATTTGATGGAGCAGCTGCCGCCTTATGACTAATCCGGAAGATAAAACGCCAACCGAAGCGGTAGAAGTCACGATCTTGGATCGGATCTATAAGATCGCCTGCCCGGCTGGTCAGCAGGAGGAGCTGATCCAGGCAGCGAGTCAGCTCAGAGAAAAGATCCGCGATCTGAAGCAGCGCTCCAGGATCAGCAATAATGAGCAGGTTGCAATCATGGTCGCCCTGAACTGCTGCCATGAATTGACTCTTGAAAAAGAGAAGAACCATCAATATGCTGAAAATATGGATCAGCGGATCAAACTGCTGCAAAATACCATAGAGCAAGCGCTGACAGAACATGGAAGCCGTCTGGCTGATGATAGCAAGGCGGTCAAGTAAAAAGATTACCCTGGGGTGTACGTTAGCTAGTCGACGTCCCTGAGCCGATAATTACAGTTAAGGGAATTGCGTCTTTGACTATTGTGCAAGCTCGGCTTGAACCGAGAAGCCTGAGGTCAAAACCCAACTCCCGCCTTGAGCCGTAGGGTTCAAGGACAGGAACCTGCGACGGCACCTTGGGGTCCTCCCGACCATGACTCTTACTCATGGAAGATTTAATAATCATGGATAACTCTCTTCCCCCAAAGATCCGTCAAAAGATCCGTGCCCTGTGCCGAAATATCCCGGCCCAACAGCGCCAACAGGCTGCCCTGTCACTGGCCAATAATGTCAAACAGCGCCTTAGCTCCGCCCCCTCAGAATTGCCGCTTTCATCAGCAATGATCACGAGATAGATACAGCACCACTGCTCGAGACTCTGCTGCCTGAGCACGAGATATTCCTGCCGGTACTGCACCCCTTTACCCCGGGAAACCTGCTGTTCATCGAACACCGCCCCGAGACCGAGCTCCTTAAAAACCGTTTCAATATTCCTGAGCCACCGCTCAATGTCACCCGCCTTTGTCCTATTGAGGAGCTCGATCTGCTGCTGGTTCCCCTGGTGGCATTTGATCACCGGGGAAACCGGCTGGGGATGGGAGGCGGTTTTTACGATCGCACCCTGGCTCCTCTGGTGAGAATGGATAAGCCACCACGGCTCATAGGGATCGCCTTCGACTGCCAGCAAGTGGATGAGCTTGAGCCCCAGCCCTGGGATATCCCGCTTGCTGAAGTTATCACCCCAACTCGCCACCTGCAGTTTAGGCTCTGTTGACGTTTCAGATTTGGCTCTGCAGTTGGCAATTTTTTCATCCAGCAAGACAGAAGATGTGTGGTGTAGTTGCTCTACATGAGCATCTGATAACGCGGCTGGGAGGGAAAATAGCCACAGCCCTTCGGGTTGCGCCTGAAAAAGCCCTGTTCATTGTTGCTCATCACTCATTTAGAACAACTAAACCTCATGACTCGCGCCGCGAACAGAACATTTTCAGGGACAACAGGTTCAAAATTGGAAATGTCGACAGCACCTAGCCCGGTCTAAAAAATGGCTCCCGCAGGAGCCATCCAAAATTCAGCTGTGAATCCATTGCTTCAGATCACCAAATCGATGTGCTGAACAACCCCCTGTGAGCCATCTTCACGGGTAAAATCGCTCTCTTTTCGCAGCTTACCAAGAAGCTCGCCCTGATCCCCCGGTAATCCTGCTCGCGGGTCACCGCCTGCAAAGAGATCGAGTGCACGCCCACATCAGCCAGGGCCAGCAGCTCGCCACCGGGTCGCCAGATCTTTAGCCTGGCATAGACACTATCTTCGGCATCAATTTTTCCATCCCGGTTATCATCATGCATCGCCAGCTCAGAAAAGCCATCACCACTACGAGGGCCAAACAGCTCATTGCCATTATCGATGCGCTGATTGTGATTTCGATCCAGCGCAACAAAAGCAGAGCCCGCAGCCAGGCTGGGAACCCAGTCCTGCTCACCATCCGCATCAAGATCAAAGTGGAACTTTCCGCTATCCAGATCCGCAAACTGCCGACCCAGATTGATCACCAGAGGATCGGTCAGCTCCCCTCACTCTGAGAGGCCAGCTCCAACTCACTCACCTGAACCTGTTCAAGGTTAAACTCGCTGGAAATCTCAAGTTCAAAGGCCGCCTGTTGCCCTGCCCGGGTTTCAAGCTCCCCATGAATCGCCATAAATCCACTTGCTGTCATCTCAACCTGAGACACAGCAGCGGTCGACTCCCCTGCAAAATCGTGGAGATCGATCCGTTTACCGGTCAGACGCTCTAATAGCATCTTAAGCACCATCAGCTCACCTTCAACCGCCAGTGAAGGTGTCGAATCCGTGATCCCATCCCGGAAGAGATAAGATCACCAACGCTCTGAGTCGATTTTTCTGGTGCGGATACCGAAACGCTCCCCGTTGTTGTCGAAACAACCGTTTGAATATCCATAACAGCACCCTCCTCCTCTCCTTATCGGCTCTTTTGAGGAGGGGTTTAAGAATTGTTTGATATAAAGAGTCGTTTGAGAGCCAAATAATGGCAGCTGCTAATGCGCCGAGTCACTATGAGCCTCGGCAATCGCTCTGAATTCGGCCTCACAGGCGATAAATGCTGTCACGACCAAAGGATCAAAGTGACTCGCCTCTCCCTCAAGAATAATCTCCCGGGCCTTTTGGTGAGAGAAGGCCTCCTTGTAGACCCTTTTTGAGATCAAGGCATCATACACATCAGCCAGAGCCATCAGGCGGGCACTCAGCGGGATCTCCTCTCCCACCAGCCCCTCAGGATAGCCTGAGCCATCCCACTTCTCATGATGGCTCAGGGCAATCTCTCCGGCATAGCGTAAAAACGAGTTGGACCCCAGCTGCTCCTCGGCCCGCTCCAGAGCCAGTTTGCCGATTTGCGGATGCTGCTTCATGATCTGCCACTCTTCGTCGGTCAGTTTACCCGGTTTAAGCAGGACGGCATCCGGGATCCCAACCTTGCCGATATCATGCAGCGGAGCCGACTTAAAGATAAGCTCGATGCTCTCCTCGTTTAGCTCATTCCGGCAGTGGCCCTCGGCATACAGCCATTCTGCCAGGGCTTTGACATAGTTCTGGGTGCGGATGATATGCAAGCCCGTTTCGTTATCCCGGGTCTCAGCCAAAGAAGCGAGCCCTAAGATTGCCACATCCCGGGTCTGTCTCACCTCCAGGGTCTTAGCTGCCAGCCCCTCAATCATCAGGTTCGTGTGGCGGGCAATAACCCCAAACTCATCATTGCTGGTCACGGGAACTGAAATATCGGTTCGCCCCGAGGAGACCTGCTGTAAGATCCGCTGCTGATGCCCGAGAAAAAACTTAAGATTGGCCGAATAGTTACGGATGATGAGCACGCTGTAGCAGATAAATACCGCAGTGACGAAGCCAAACTCTGTCAGGATATAGCGCTGGGCCAGCTGCTGATGGATCTTCGCCCCTCTCCCATCAACCACTCCAGATCCTTGCAAACCACCAAAAATAGAATCAGGGCCATCAGCAGAGCACTAATGATCGAAAACAGCATAAACTTTCGGGAAACCGGAAACGGCTCGGAGTCAGGAATGATATTGATCCCCTGCCTTTCCATCTGCTCAGCCAGGCAGCGCTCGGAATACAAGGCCTGATCGCAAGCCACGAAAAAACCAAAGGCTATCAATCCCAGTACCACCTTAAGTCCGCTCTCCAGTGGGCCCTGGTAAAACAACATATTGAACAAAGCGATCAGTAACCCTGCCAAAGAGTAAAGGAGCCAATCCACCCTGAACTGATATCCAACCCGGCGGCGTTCATCAACGCTATTTAGCCAGCCCTGTAGCAGTGAGCGACTTATCAGCAACAGCAAAAACATGATGACGACTGGCAGCAGTAGCTGAGCAACCGACAGCTCCTCCAGAAATGGGCAAACCTGTACCCCATAAATCGAAAAAAGTGCAAATGCGATCAGTGTGTGTAATAGCCTTCGACTGCTGCCACTCATCTGCTCCTCCACTGCCTTGCGACCAGTTATCTCAATTCAATGTCATCCAAATTACCTGTTAAGACCCGCTGAAGCTGGCAGGTCTTTCACCTGCTTTGTCCTAAAAACCATTATGGCTTCGACAGGATTTCAGCCTCCAGGCGCATACACCCCAGATTATAGCCACTGCCGAATACCAATAGGATCCCCTGCTCTCCAGGGGCAAGTGCCTCTTTATGCAGATGAAAACATGCAAGAGCACCTGCCGAAGCCAGATCACCATAGGTTTGCATAATGGAAGGAAGAGATTGCTCCGAGAGCCGCTCTTTGAGAAAAGCCGTACCGATTCGCTGATTCAGCGCCCATGAGCTTTGCTGGAGCCAGATAGCCGCAATGTTCTCCGGAGCAAGCCCAATATCCGAGAGCCAGGCATTGGCGAAGGTAGTAACCAGTGGCTCAAGCTCATTAAATCTTGCACCACTGCGCTGCTGAAGCCACTTATCTTCCGCATACAGGGTATCGGGGTTGCAACGTCCCAACACACCAAATTGGTTGGCAATGTTATTCGAATACAGAGAGACCAGCCGTTGATCCAGGATCTTATGCCAGCGTTTCGCCCTGCAACACTCACGGGCCTCAAGCAGCAAGGCACAGCAACCATCACCCAAGCTGAAATGGCTATGCCGATCTCTGAAATTCAACTGGGCCGAGCCTATCTCGGGGACCACCACCAGCACTCGCTTTGCCTGACCTGATTCGATGGCAGCCCGGGCATTTCCCAGAGCCATCAGCCCGGAGCAATCTCCCATATTAAGATCGTAGCCATAGCCGGGGCTCCGAGAAAATGCTGAACCTCGGCTGCCAGTTGAGGTGCCAGGCGAAAAGCTTCAGAGGAGGCGACGATCACCAGCTCAATCTGTGAGGGATCACACTCGGCCTGCTCCAGAGCCTGCTCGGCTGCACTAACCGCCAGCTCAGCGGGCAGTGAAGGATAGTGCTCAGGACGCTCGCTCAAAAGAGGTTGCATCACCTCAGGATCTAAAACCCCCTCTGAAGTCACGAAATACCTGTGCTCAATACCATAGTGCTGCTCGATATGGGTCAGAGTCGAATACTCTCTGGCCTGCAGCCGCCCGGCATCGATCGCAGAGCTATTCTCTTCGTTGTATAGATCGACATAACGATTGAAGCTTTCAACCAGGGCCTTACTCGTAACCCCGTGCTCACCATGTACAAACCCACTGCCACTGATCACGGCCTGAACCATTATCCCCTCCAAAGATCCAGTAAATCCCCAGTTCTGAGTGATTTACTTCTGGAATATCAATTAGATCGCTATAAGGTTCACTGTAGAGTGATTTAAGGCCGATGTCGATGCAGATCACAGTTTATTCAAGGGCTGGCAGGGGGATTTGCACTGGGAGATAACTTATTTTACACTGCAAACTAATTCGAGAGGCAAGATGCCAAACTGGGATAAGTGTCACCCATAAACCCCGTTCACTATTGAGTCTCAGGCAGAAAAACAGCTCAGTTTCTAACGTAACAAAGTGTTTTTTTGTGTAATGAATAAAGACTTGCGTAGACAGTAACCAGGCTGTTTTATGTGATCGGCTTCAAAAAACGAAATCCCGGCATCACCTTTTGGAGCAAAAAGAGGCAGTTTTACTGCTTTTTGAACCCTATACCCGGTTGATGGTTCGTTTGAGCACTTAAAACCCCCTGGCTTGGTGTTAAGATGCTGGCCATCAGATTAGGAACTCAATCAACTTAATTAACAAGTAAGGTGAATCTCAATGTACGAAAAGTCTGTTGTTATCACAGCTGAAAACGGCCTGCACACTCGTCCTGCCGCACAATTCGTCAAGGAAGCTAAGGCATTTGAGAGCGCAATCAGCGTTGAATCGAACGGCAAGTCTGCAAGCGCAAAGAGCCTGTTTAAGCTGCAAACTCTGGGTCTGACCAAGGGAACCGAGGTTCTGATCAAGGCAGAAGGCGACGATGCAGAGCAGGCAGTTGAGAAGCTGGTTGCCCTGATGGACGAACTGGAGTAACAAGTTGAGGCGTCATGCCTCATCTCTACCTCTGACCCCCACTCATATAACAGCAGGAAAGGTTATGATATCAGGAATCCTAGCGTCTCCGGGAATTGCGTTTGGTAAAGCGCTTCTGCTTAAAGAGGACGAAATCGTCATCAATCAGCAGCCGATCGCTGATCAGCAGATTGAACAGGAGGTCAAGCGCTTCCTGGAAGCCCGGGAGGCCTCTGCCGCTCAGCTCGAAATCATCAAGGAAGCTGCTCGCGAGACTTTCGGTGAAGAAAAAGAAGCGATCTTTGAAGGGCATATCATGCTTCTCGAAGATGAAGAGCTTGAAGAGGAAGTGATCAGCTTCATCAAAGACAACAATGCTTCTGCAGACCGGGCTATCCATACGGTGATCGAGCAGTTTGCCAACATGATGGCGGAGCTGGACGACCCTTATCTGAAAGAGCGTGCGACAGATTTCCGTGATATCGGTAGCCGCCTGCTGAAAAATGCCCTGGGTATTGAGATCGTTAATCTCAGCACCATTACTGAGGAAGCGATCCTGATCGCCAACGATCTGACTCCTTCTCAGACTGCTCAGATTAACCTGGATTATGTCCTTGGATTTATAACCGATCTGGGTGGCCGTACCTCTCACACCTCAATCATGGCCCGCTCGCTGGAGATCCCTGCGATTGTCGGGACCAATGATATCACTCAGCGGATACAGCACGGCGACTTCGTGGTTCTGGATGCGATCAACAATGAGATCGTCATCAACCCAAGTGAGCAGCAATTGACTCATTACCGCGAGGTTCAGCACATCTATCTCAAGGAGAAAGAGGAGCTCAAGCAGCTCAAAGATCTCCCTGCAACCACCCTCGATGGTCAAAATGTCGAAGTCTGTTCCAACATCGGAACAGTTAAGGATGTTGATGGTGCTCTGCGCAATGGTGCCGAGGGTGTAGGCCTGTACCGTACCGAATTCCTGTTCATGGATCGCGACGCTCTTCCAACCGAGGACGAGCAGTTCAACGCCTATAAGGAAGTTGCCGAAGCGATGCCTGATCAGCCGATCATCATCCGTACCATGGATATTGGCGGCGACAAAGATCTTCCCTATCTGGATCTGCCAAAAGAGATGAACCCGTTTTTGGGCTGGCGTGCAGTGCGTATCTTCTTTGATCGCCCTGAGATCATGAACACCCAGCTGCGAGCCATCCTGCGTGCCTCTGCCTTTGGTAAGCTGCGGATCATGTTCCCGATGATCATCTCTGTTGAGGAGTTCCGCTTCCTCAAACAGCGTGTTGAAGAGCTCAAGATCGAACTTCGCAGCGAAGGCCACGCCTTTGATGAGTCCATTGAAGTTGGGATCATGATCGAAACACCTGCCGCTGCGGTTATGGCTCCACACCTGGCAAAAGAGGTTGATTTCTTCAGTATCGGTACCAACGATCTGACTCAGTACACCCTGGCCGTCGACCGTGGTAATGAGCTGATCTCAGAGATGTATAACCCTCTGACTCCATCCGTATTGACCCTGATCAAGCAGGTGATCGATGCCTCTCACGCCGAAGGCAAGTGGACCGGCATGTGTGGAGAGCTGGCTGGTGACGAGCGTGCAACTCTGTTACTGCTCGGCATGGGGCTGGATGAGTTCTCAATGAGTGCCATCTCAATCCCACGAATCAAGAAGCTTATTCGCAATACAAACTTCAGTGAT
Source organism: Dongshaea marina (assembly GCF_003072645.1). Lineage (NCBI taxonomy): Bacteria > Pseudomonadati > Pseudomonadota > Gammaproteobacteria > Aeromonadales > Aeromonadaceae > Dongshaea > Dongshaea marina. The sequence goes on along the minus strand of NZ_CP028897.1, from coordinate 926,015 downwards.
GCCAAAGACCTCGCTGACCGTGTATTAGCAATGGGCACGGCAAAAGAGATTGAGCTTGCAATGGAATACTTTATCAAGCAGCAAGCTGTCTGATACTATCTCTTAGCAGCAAGCAACTGAATTATTCCAGGAGTTATCTTTATGGGTCTTTTTGATAAGCTGAAAAAACTGGTTTCTGACGAAAATACCGAAACCGCAGGTATCGAGATTTATGCACCTCTGTCCGGTGAAATTGTACCGATCGAGGAAGTGCCTGATGTGGTATTTGCCGAGAAGATCGTCGGTGACGGTATCGCCATCAAGCCAACCGGCGACAAGATGGTTGCCCCTTGTGACGGTACGATTGGTAAGATCTTCGAAACCAACCACGCCTTCTCTCTTGAATCTGATAATGGCGTAGAGCTGTTCGTTCACTTCGGTATCGATACCGTTGAGCTCAAAGGTGAAGGCTTTAAGCGCATTGCAGAAGAGGGTCAGAAAGTGAAGACCGGTGACGTGATCATCGAGTTTGATCTGCCACTGCTGCAGGAAAAGGCCAAGTCTGTACTGACTCCGGTCGTGATCTCCAACACTGATGAGCTCAAAGAGCTCACCAAGATGTCAGGTCCAGTGACCCTTGCCGAGACACCCGTTCTCGTTGTACAAAAATAAACAAGGACTTGCTTGCGCGTAAAAGCCGCCATTAGGCGGCTTTTTACGTTCTAGTGCAGCTAAGTGTTATTATCTATACCACTTATCTGAGTGCTGCATTAATACCGGGGTGCCGGCTGCACATTACTTTTGTATCACCAAAAGTAATCATAAACTCGCTTCGTACTGTGCATTTATCATCCCTGATAAATCTCCCCAGCTCGACGGTGACCATCCTTGGTCCCCCTCCCAATTCAGCATCCTGCTTCTCGTTCCATTGCTCTGGGAGCAACTTCACCCCTCCACAGAACTACGCAGCTCGACACCTGCTGAGCAGGATGTGCGAATGTCGTGAAAGGCAGGAAGCCTGAGAACGACCTGTCTCGAAAAAGAGCTTTAAACAGCTTACCTACGTACTCGCTCAGGAGTTTTAGGGCTCCATTAATGGAGAATTACTCTAGTCATCCTGATAATGCACAACCTGATAGCGATAGGCTTTCGCCTCTGGCGGCCAATGACTCCACCCCCCCTTACGCAGCAAGTGCTTTAAAAAAAGCTCGACTGCGGGCAGCTCCTGCCAGACCTGAGGTAAAAAGGTGGCCCGTCGCCCTCCCGACTCCAGCACGACACCATCAACCCCGGGTCTGAGTGACTCAATCAGATCTGCCCGCTGTGCAGACACGCTCTCAAGAGGACTTAAAATCGAGATATCCAGCTCGATCTTATCAAGCTCATCGAGCCGTACCTCAGGGAACCTGGGATCATCAAAGGCGGCTGCACGGGCATAGTTTATAACCCCCTGAACCAGGGGGTATTGTGGTTCAAGACAACCGATACAACCGCGCAGCTGCCCCCCTTTATGCAGGGTCACAAAGCAGGCTACGGTCTCATCAGGGAGGTTAACCCGGGGTTGTTCTATAACCTCACCTAAACGAGAAGCGATCGCCCAGCGCGCTAAATCCAGCAGCTGTTGCTGCTGCTCAGAGTTCAACTGTAAAGCTTGCATATCCCACCACCTGATCTTTTGACGCGGGTCCATCCCCGGAGTTACAGGCAGCGACGCAATGCACCCTGCCCTGATGTGCTTTCGCCCAGTACAGCAAGCCATTGATGGCATGAGCTCCACAGGCTTGCTCGGGGCGAATCGATGGATCCTGAGATTCGATCTGCGCCCGGGTTTGACTATCCAGGCGATTCGCCTCTTCATAAGGATGGTAATGGCTGAGATCGCTGCTCACCACCAGCAGGGTGTGCTCATCCATCACCTCCTCTATGACCTCGCAAACCCGCTGGGAGAGCATTCACCAACAACCAGGGGGATCAGGGTGAATTCATTTAACAGATACTGCAGGAAGGGAAGTTGCACCTCCAGGCAATGCTCCAGACGGTGTGCCCCCTCATGCTCAATGACCAGAGAACGGGATCTGAGCTGGCCAATACACTCCTGCTCCAGAGCAATCTCCCCGAGAGGCGTGATAAAATGACTGGCGGGTGATGCTGCGATCCCAGATAGAGGGACCCTATGGTTCGGCCCCAGCAGCAGGACTCGGCTAAACCTCTCGGGAGCAAGGGTCAGGTATCCCTTAGCCGCAGTGGCTCCTGAATAGACATAACCCGCATGAGGAACGATCAGTCCCATGATTGCGGGATCTGCGCTTACCTCACCCAGGGAGCCGATGGTCTCCTCCAGGTAGAGCCGCAGCTGCCCTGGATCGTCATGGTAAAAAAGCCCGGCCACCGCCGGATTTCGCATCGTCATAAGCACCTCCGTGTTAACCTTAATAATATAAGAGCCTGGATCATTCAGGGATCAATTATGGCTAGTGCATTTTCACAACATCCCAACTTCTCCCGTGTCGTGGAGGATGGCCGCGTTCGCTGTGAACTCTGCCCCGAAAGTGTACCCTGCGAGAAGGAAAGCGCGGTGTCTGTTTCGTCAGACGCGCTCACCAGGGAAAGATGGAACTGACCGCCTATGGGCGAGCCAGCGGATTTTGCATCGACCCTATAGAGAAAAAACCCCTGTTTCATTTTTATCCGGCAAGTCCGGTGCTCTCTTTTGGTACCGCCGGATGCAACCTGACCTGTAAGTTTTGCCAAAACTGGCACATCAGTAAATCCAGAGATATGTCGACCCTTGGTGAGGCGGCAAGCCCCCAACAGATCGCGAATTCAGCCCTCAAATCGGGCTGCAGCTCAGTTGCATTTACCTATAATGATCCGGTCATATTTCTCGAATATGCGGCCGATACGGCTCAGGCCTGCCACGAATTGGGACTCTATGCGGTGGCGGTTTCGGCAGGCTATATTCAGCCAGAGCCCCGTGACTATTTTTTTCAGTACATAGATGCAGCCAACATCGACCTTAAGGGATTTACCGAGCGTTTCTACCACAAGCTGTGTGGTGGTCATCTGGCCCCGGTTTTAGAAACACTACAATACCTTAAGCAGCAGACCAAGGTATGGTTTGAGATCACCACTCTCTTGATCCCGGGAGAAAACGACTCGCCCACGGAGCTGGAAAAACTGTGTGGCTGGATCATGGATGAGCTTGGCCCGGACGTGCCGCTACACTTTTCAGCCTATCATCCCGACTTCCACCTGGCGATCCCGAGGACCCCCTCCGAGACTCTGACACAGGCACGAAACATTGCCATTGAAACCGGGCTCCACTACGTCTATACAGGCAATGTTCACGACCGCCGAGGTGGGAGCAGCTGGTGCCCGGGCTGTGGCCGCTGTATCATCGAAAGAGACTGGTTCCACCTTGAGAGCTGGCAACTCGACCAGGGGTGCTGTCGTCACTGTAAGACCCCCATCGCCGGTCACTTTGCCAACAAGCCTGGCCAGTGGAATGGTCGCAGGCGCCCCTGCATATTGAGTGATCATGACTAAAAGCGCACAATAGTCTCTCATCCAATCAGAGCCGCTCACCATGACCGAAATAACCTATCTTCAGAAGCTCAGGGCGATCGCCATCGCCAATGGCCACCGCTACCTGGTCCGCCTGGCTGGCCCTCTGGAGTGGAGCAGCTCTCTGGCAGAGCAGCTTATCGGTGAGAATAGCGCCCTATGGATAGAAAACAGGGTGAGCCCCCACAGCATTCCCGCAGCCAAGGCCCGGGGGGAGCTGGGTGGTGAATATGAGTGGATCGTGTTCAACAGCTTCGATGGCTTTCATCCCGATGCATTCGGCTCAGTCAGCGGTACTCTCAAGGGGGGAGGTTTACTGCTACTGCTCACCCCGAAAGAGCAGCAGTGGCAGCAGCTGGGTGATCCGGATCAGGAGCGCTATGTCGAACACCCAGATGAGGTCACTCGCTGTCACTGGCACTTTATCCCAAGGCTGCTTCAGCTACTTAGCAGCGATCCCGGAGCCTTTACCTTGTCTCCGGGGAGGTCCCCGGCGAACCCCCACAGCTCATGCATGCCAAGGAGCAGGCTTCTTCACCCCAGCTCTCTTGCATCACTGCGGATCAGGCGCAGCTGGTCACAACTCTCAATAGCAGACTTAACAGACGCCAGGTGCCTCCCTACGTCATCACAGCTAACCGCGGACGCGGCAAATCAGCCGCCCTGGGAATCACTGCCGCCCATCTGCTACAGCAACCCAGGTTTCAAAAGATCATCGTCACCGCCCCATGCCTCAACGCCGCCCAGACCCTGCTGCGTCATGTGGCCAGCGAGCTAAACTTGCCCCAGGCACAAAGCTACTCCCTGGCAGATGGCAGTACCCTTGTATTTCGAAGTCCGGATCAACTACTTAACACAGATGAGTCCTGTGAGCTACTGATGGTAGATGAGGCGGCGGCCATTCCGCTCCCCATTTTAGAAAAGCTGTTGCACAGCTCACCCCGCACCATCTTTGCGACCACTTTACATGGTTATGAAGGATGTGGCCGTGGTTTTGCCCTGAAATTTAGCAAGCTCCTGGATGCAGAAAAACCTAACTGGCGCTCAGCCAAGCTGGAGCAACCGATCCGCTGGAACCGTGATGACCCTTTGGAGCAATTGACCTTTCGCCTGCTGGGACTTGATGCCGAGCTTGAGTTGCCTCAAGGTTACCAGCCCCCGGCAGAACTGACTCTTCGCCAAATCAGTCCCAGGCAATTGATTGAAGATGAAACGCTACTTCGTCAGCTGTTCGCACTGCTGGTGATGGCTCATTATCAAACCTCACCCAGCGATCTCAGAATGCTGCTGGACTCTCCCGATTGTCAGCTGTATGCCCTGTTCGATGACAAGCTGCCGATTGCAATTGCCCTACTCAGCAGGGAGGGTCCTCTGGCCCAGGAGATCAGTGAGGCTATCTGGCTGGGTAAGCGTCGCCTCCGTGGACAGCTACTCCCCCAGACTCTGCTCGGTCACGCCGGATGGCAGGATGCGGCGCGCTTTAGTTATGCCCGGGTAATGAGGATCGCGGTTCATCCAAGCTTGCAAGGTCTTGGGATCGGCTCCCGATTGCTCAATGAGTTAGCCAGCGAGGTCGAAAAGAGTTGTGAATTTATCGGTACCTCCTTTGGCGCAACTCCCGAGCTCCTGGATTTCTGGAAAAAAAACCATTTCACCCCTCTGCGAGTCGGGCTACACAGAGACAGCGCCAGCGGCTGCCACTCCTGCGTATTGCTGCGCCCCTTGTGTGCAGAAAGCCGCGAGCAATTAAGACAATGGCAGTCCTGTTTCGGCTCACAACTTCCTGAACTGCTGCTCTCCTCCCTCAAGGAGCTGGATCCACGGCTGGTACAGCGGCTGCTTATTGCTCCCCCACCGACATGAGTGAGCAGCAATGGCTCGACTGCATCAGCTTTGCCTGTGGGTACAGGCAGACTGAACTAGCACAGCCTGCCCTACGCCAGCTGCTGTTAACCCATCCGGGCAGGCTTACCGATGCCCCCCACCACCAGTGGGCGATCCGAAAAATTCTCCAGCTCGCAAGCTGGCCCGAGCTGGTCACGGAAAGTGGCCTGACGGGGCGAAAAGCTCTGGAAAAAACCTTAAGAGAAACGATCAAAAAGCTAGTCAACCAGCTAATTCTGCCCCCGCCGATCGAACAGCGGCTGAATAAGCTCAACGCAAAGCGCGACTAACCTGCCGAGATCAGCAGTCACTTCCCCGACGAGGAGTCATAAACTGGCTTGCAGATACAGTCAGCCGTGGAGGTTTAGCATCCAGGAGCCAATCTCTAGCGCAAGCTGAAAAGCTCGGTGATAAAACGAAACAGGGCCTGGACCGGAGGATGCAGGATCTGAGAGCCCAGAAAATACAGACCCACGATCAGGATCAAAATCCCATAACGCTCAATCTTAGCGTATTGATAGGCCAGATGATCCGGTAGCAGCGCCGAGACCACCCGAGAGCCATCCAGGGGAGGAATGGGGATGAGGTTGAGTACCATCAGCAAACAGTTGATCAAGATCCCATAGAGTCCGACCTTTCCGACAAGGCTGGCCAACCATGCAAGAGTGGGATCATAGGCATAGATAGAAGAAGCACAGGCCGCCACACCCGCCCAGATAAAGGCCATCAAGAGATTTGCTCCGGGACCGGCCAGGGCCACCAATGCCATATCCCGCTTGGGTTGGCGAAGGTTTCCCCAGCGCACAGGCACCGGCTTTGCCCAACCAAACATGAAGCTGAAATTAGAAAGCACCAACATCACCAGAGGGATGATGATGGTCCCGACAAGATCGATGTGACGAATGGGATTGAGAGTGACTCGTCCCAAACTCCTGGCTGTCTGATCACCCAGTTTACTGGCAACCCAGCCATGGGCTGCCTCATGCAGGGTAACCGCTAAAATCAGGGGAATCGCAACAATTGCGATCATTTGCAGCAAAGAGACAATATCCATGGGGCGCTCCAAGTCCTTTTTAGCCACTGTATCAGTCAAGACCCCGGATGTCTGCTCCCAATAGTTTTGAAGCTCAATCAGCTAAACTCATCAAGTGTTGGATCGTAGAGGCATATCCCATTTTGCGCTTTTTGACGAAGCTGGCTCATGGCTCGGTCTGCACAATCGATCAGCCCCTCCTGGCTGTCACTATGAGTCGGATAGATGGCAATACCTATGCTGCCGGTCACATAGTACTCCTCATCGGCAAACTCAACAGGGGCGCCAATGGCAGCAATTAATTTAGCCGCAACAAACTCAACATCCTCAATGGTTCCCGGAAGAGCCAGGTAAGCCATAAAGACTCCGGCTCCCATCCGTCCCAATAGATCACTGCTACGCAGACAACTCTTCATCCGTTTGGCGACTTCACTCATGACGCTATCGGCAACCGACTGCCCCTGACTAGCGTTGATCTCCTTGATGCCGTCGACTCCAATAAACAGCAGTGCCAGCTGTTCATCGAGTTGCTGAGCCTGTAGCAGTTGGTTCTTCAAAAGCTGATAAAATCGGGGACGATTGGCGAGCCCAGTCAGCTCATCAAAACTTGAATTTTTTTCAAGCTCCTTAAAGTGTTCCAATTTCTTCAGAGTTGCCAGGGTTTGTGAGCAATAGTTACACACCGACAAGATAAAGATCTCCTCATCCTGGCACCAGTGCTGCATCGGCTCTTCAAGCTCAAAGATGATAAAACCAAACAGTTCCTCGTTATAGATGATGGGTGAAATCCTTGCCGCCCCCTCCATCGGGGAAAGTCCAAGGCGTTGCAACATCGCATTGAAACGGGAGCGTTCATAGCTATCTTCGATATTCCAGATCAGTGAACCACTGAGTTCGGCACTTTCATATCGGCCACTGATGAAATGGTAGGGAAGAGGCTTAAGCTGTTGGTGATGAGAGGTTGGCGCATAGTAGAGATCCGGACACAGCATCTGCTGCTGATCCTCTGAGCCATACCAGATACTTGAACGCCCGGCTCCCGTTCCCCGACAAACCGCTTCATTGATTCTCTGGGCCGCACTCACCAGATCCTGCTCCATCAAGAGATCGCTCTTTGCCAGATCGATCAGTGCCTGATTTTGTCTGCGTTGGCGTAGCTGGCTCTCCTGCTGACTATTGTGCATACACTCGATCGTATCCAACATCTTGTTACAAGCCCGGGTCACATCCGCAATCTCATCCCTTCTGCTATCTTGCTGTACCCGGCCCAAACCATCGTCCTTTTGACCGACCCAGCTTAAACCTGTGACCAGTGATTTGAGCCTCGCTGAGACATAACGATTAAATACACATAAAACGATAAGAAGATAAAGCACTCCGCCAAAAGTCAGATAGAGGCAAAAGATCCAGACGATCCGCTTGCCCTGAGCAAAGTACTCTCTGGGCTGTACCACCTCAACCAGGATCCCGAGCTCTTTCCCCACGGCCGGGAACAGGGTGTACCCCACAATACTCTCATCTAAAATAACCACCTGCTGATCTGTGCTCTGTAGCCTAAGTAGCATATCGAGCTCCGGGCTGGAGCTATTCAGAGTACTTCCCCGATAAAAGCGTGCAGTGATGGCCATCGATTTTTGAAGATGGGAGGTCACGGTTTGATCAAAGGCCTTGAGGAACACCAGATAGCCGTTGCTCGGCCCCTTGCCCTGACTGGTCAGCACCGGCATTTTAGAGAGGAAATAATATCTCTTCTTATAACTCCAGAGGCCGGAGCTTGCCGCAGAAGTGGTTCGGCTGGCAACAAATCGCCCCAGCTCATCAATCAGCTGCGAAGGGATCGGAACAACCTGGCCATTCTCCAGGGAGGCACCTCCGTAAAACTGTTTCTCCCGATCAAAATAAGCGATGACATCAACTCTCAGGGTATCAAACACCTGCGGGTTGAAGTTCTTCGCTCCATAGGGGCTCTTTTTGCTGGCAAGATACTCATAAGTCACATCCCACTCGGCCCAATCCTTAGTGATCACATCAAGCTGGTTAAGCTCCTGGAGATAAGCCTGATGTACCCTCACCAGGTTGCGCTCCATTGAGTCTCTCTCAATCTGATTGAATTCATGGATCACCAGGAAACGAAAGCCGAGGTAGACACTTCCCAGAACCACAACGAGTGCCACCAGAACAATGCATGTGATGAGCTGACTGATTTTCATCCCTGGCAAGATCTCCCTTCATATCTCTTAAAAGTCTATGCCATTTCTAATAGATAGGTGAGTTAAGGTGGGAAAATCTCGGGACGAGGGTTAAAAAAGGAGGACAATTCATGACAAGATGCCAGATAGCAAAAAAACCCGGCTCAGATGAACCGGGGTTTTTCTAACTTTTTGCCTTCAGATTTTTCTAAATCTGAAAACGAAATACAAGCCTGGCGATGACCTACTCTCACATGGGAACCCCCACACTACCATCGGCGCTACGGCGTTTCACTTCTGAGTTCGGAATGGGATCAGGTGGGGCCACCGCGCTATGGTCGCCAGACAAAAAACTTAAATCCAGAAAGTGATTAATTCGTTCTTAAGACACACAAGCGTCTCTCACTTGGGTGTTGTATGGTTAAGCCTCTCGGGTCATTAGTACAGGTTAGCTCAACGCCTCACAACGCTTACACACCCTGCCTATCAACGTCCTAGTCTCGGACGGCCCTTCAGAAGACTTATAGTCTTAGGGATGACTCATCTTGAGGCCTGCTTCCCGCTTAGATGCTTTCAGCGGTTATCAGTTCCACACGTAGCTACCGGGCAGTGCCACTGGCGTGACAACCCGAACACCAGAGGTGTGTTCACTCCGGTCCTCTCGTACTAGGAGCAACTCCTCTCAATCATCCAACGCCCACGGCAGATAGGGACCGAACTGTCTCACGACGTTCTGAACCCAGCTCGCGTACCACTTTAAATGGCGAACAGCCATACCCTTGGGACCTGCTCCAGCCCCAGGATGTGATGAGCCGACATCGAGGTGCCAAACACCGCCGTCGATATGAACTCTTGGGCGGTATCAGCCTGTTATCCCCGGAGTACCTTTTATCCGTTGAGCGATGGCCCTTCCATTCAGAACCACCGGATCACTATGACCTACTTTCGTACCTGCTCGACGTGTCTGTCTCGCAGTTAAGCGGGCTTATGCCATTGCACTAACCGTACGATGTCCGACCGTACTTAGCCCACCTTCGTGCTCCTCCGTTACTCTTTGGGAGGAGACCGCCCCAGTCAAACTACCCACCAGACACTGTCCCTAATCCAGATAATGGACCGAGGTTAGAACATCAAACATGCAAGGGTGGTATTTCAAGGATGGCTCCACGATAACTGGCGTTACCGCTTCGAAGCCTCCCACCTATCCTGCACATGCAGGCTCAATGTTCAGTGCCAAGCTGTAGTAAAGGTTCACGGGGTCTTTCCGTCTAGCCGCGGGTACACTGCATCTTCACAGCGATTTCAATTTCACTGAGTCTCGGGTGGAGACAGCGTGGCCATGGTTACACCATTCGTGCAGGTCGGAACTTACCCGACAAGGAATTTCGCTACCTTAGGACCGTTATAGTTACGGCCGCCGTTTACCGGGGCTTCGATCAACCGCTTCTCCCGAGGGATAACGACATCAATTAACCTTCCGGCACCGGGCAGGTGTCACACCGTATACGTCCTCTTTCGAGTTTGCACAGTGCTGTGTTTTTGATAAACAGTCCCAGCCACCTGGTCACTGCGACCACCGACAGCTCCATCCGCAAGGGACTTCACCATCAGCGGCGTACCTTCTCCCGAAGTTACGGTACTATTTTGCCTAGTTCCTTCACCCGAGTTCTCTCAAGCGCCTTGGTATTCTCTACCCGACCACCTGTGTCGGTTTGGGGTACGATTCTCTGTAATCTGAAGCTTAGAAGCTTTTCCCGGAAGCAGGGTATCAATGGCTTCCATCCCGTAGGATGTTCGTCTCGTGTCTCAGCCTAATGAGCGTCCGGATTTACCTAAACACTCAGCCTACGCACTTTCACCAGGACAACCAACGCCTGGCCCACCTAACCTTCTCCGTCCCTCCATCGCAATTACAGCGAGTACAGGAATATTAACCTGTTTCCCATCGACTACGCCTTTCGGCCTCGCCTTAGGGGTCGACTCACCCTGCCCCGATTAACGTTGGACAGGAACCCTTGGTCTTTCGGCGTGGAGGTTTTTCACCCCCATTATCGTTACTCATGTCAGCATTCGCACTTCTGATACCTCCAGCAGACTTCTCAATCCACCTTCACAGGCTTACAGAACGCTCCCCTACCCAGCGTAACAAGTACGCTGCCGCAGCTTCGGTGTATCACTTAGCCCCGTTACATCTTCCGCGCAGGCCGACTCGACCAGTGAGCTATTACGCTTTCTTTAAATGATGGCTGCTTCTAAGCCAACATCCTGGCTGTCTGGGCCTTCCCACATCGTTTCCCACTTAGTGATAACTTTGGGACCTTAGCTGGCGGTCTGGGTTGTTTCCCTCTCCACAACGAACGTTAGCACCCGCTGTGTGTCTCCCGGATAGTACTTATTGGTATTCGGAGTTTGCATCGGGTTGGTAAGTCGGGATGACCCCCTAGCCGAAACAGTGCTCTACCCCCAATAGTATTCGTCCGAGGCGCTACCTAAATAGCTTTCGGGGAGAACCAGCTATCTCCCGGTTTGATTGGCCTTTCACCCCCAGCCACAGGTCATCCCCTAACTTTGCAACGTTAGTGGGTTCGGTCCTCCAGTTGATGTTACTCAACCTTCAACCTGCCCATGGCTAGATCACCGGGTTTCGGGTCTACTCCCAGCGACTATTCGCCCAGTTAAGACTCGGTTTCCCTACGGCTCCCCTATTCGGTTAACCTCGCCACTGAAAGTAACTCGCTGACCCATTATACAAAAGGTACGCAGTCACACCCCGAAGGATGCTCCCACTGCTTGTACGTACACGGTTTCAGGTTCTATTTCACTCCCCTCACAGGGGTTCTTTTCGCCTTTCCCTCACGGTACTGGTTCACTATCGGTCAATCAGGAGTATTTAGCCTTGGAGGATGGTCCCCCATGTTCAGTCAAGATACCACGTGTCCCGACCTACTCGATTTCATTCAATATTCGCTTACGTGTACGGGGCTATCACCCTCTATCGCCGGACTTTCCAGACCGTTCCACTTGCTCATATCAAACTTAAGGGCTAATCCCCGTTCGCTCGCCGCTACTTAGGGAATCTCGGTTGATTTCTTTTCCTCCGGGTACTTAGATGTTTCAGTTCCCCGGGTTCGCCTCTACATGCCTATGTATTCAGCATGAGATACTCACTAAAAGTGAGTGGGTTTCCCCATTCGGACATGGTTGGCTATAACGCTTCTTACCAGCTCACCAACCCTTTTCGCAGGTTAGCACGTCCTTCATCGCCTCTGATTGCCAAGGCATCCACCGTGTACGCTTAGTCACTTAACCATACAACCCCAAATGAACTCAGGGTCATAAAGCAACTAATGTATTAGTTGTTTTCCGCCTCAAGTTTCCAAGACACTTGTTATGTCTAAAGAACTTTGAATTTAATCAGCTTTCCAGATTTTTAAAGAGCTATGGTCATAAAAAACCACTTTGGAAATACACTTAACAAATGCATTTTCAAAGTGGCGTCCCCTAGGGGATTCGAACCCCTGTTACCGCCGTGAAAGGGCGGTGTCCTAGGCCTCTAGACGAAGGGGACACAAGCCTCTTAAATTTCGAACAGTACAATCTGTGTGGACACTAGCATGATAAAGCGTATAGGTAAGGAGGTGATCCAACCCCAGGTTCCCCTAGGGTTACCTTGTTACGACTTCACCCCAGTCATGAATCACAAAGTGGTAAGCGCCCTCCCGAAGGTTAAGCTACCTACTTCTTTTGCAACCCACTCCCATGGTGTGACGGGCGGTGTGTACAAGGCCCGGGAACGTATTCACCGTGACATTCTGATTCACGATTACTAGCGATTCCGACTTCATGGAGTCGAGTTGCAGACTCCAATCCGGACTACGACGGACTTTATGGGATTCGCTTACCCTCGCGAGTTCGCTGCCCTTTGTATCCGCCATTGTAGCACGTGTGTAGCCCACCCCGTAAGGGCCATGATGACTTGACGTCGTCCCCACCTTCCTCCGGTTTATCACCGGCAGTCTCCACAGAGTCCCAACTTAATGATGGTAACTGTGAACAAGGGTTGCGCTCGTTGCGGGACTTAACCCAACATCTCACGACACGAGCTGACGACAGCCATGCAGCACCTGTATCTGAGTTCCCGAAGGCACTAATCCATCTCTGGAAAATTCTCAGTATGTCAAGGGGTGGTAAGGTTCTTCGCGTTGCATCGAATTAAACCACATGCTCCACCGCTTGTGCGGGCCCCGTCAATTCATTTGAGTTTTAACCTTGCGGCCGTACTCCCCAGGCGGTCAACTTAACGCGTTAGCTCCGAAACCCACAACTTATAGTCACAAGCTTCAAGTTGACATCGTTTACAGCGTGGACTACCAGGGTATCTAATCCTGTTTGCTCCCACGCTTTCGCATCTGAGTGTCAGTCTCTGACCAGGGGGCCGCCTTCGCCACTGGTATTCCTTCCGATCTCTACGCATTTCACCGCTACACCGGAAATTCTACCCCCCTCTCCAGGACTCTAGTCTGCCAGTTCCAAATGCTATTCCGGGGTTGAGCCCCGGGCTTTCACATCTGGCTTAACAAACCACCTGCATGCGCTTTACGCCCAGTAATTCCGATTAACGCTTGCACCCTCCGTATTACCGCGGCTGCTGGCACGGAGTTAGCCGGTGCTTCTTCTGCGAGTAACGTCACAGATACGTAGTATTAATACGCACCCTTTCCTCCTCGCTGAAAGTGCTTTACAACCGAAGGCCTTCTTCACACACGCGGCATGGCTGCATCAGGGTTTCCCCCATTGTGCAATATTCCCCACTGCTGCCTCCCGTAGGAGTCTGGGCCGTGTCTCAGTCCCAGTGTGGCTGATCATCCTCTCAAACCAGCTAGAGATCGTCGCCTTGGTGAGCCCTTACCTCACCAACTAGCTAATCTCACATAGACTCATCCAATCGCAAGAGGCCCGAAGGTCCCCTCTTTCCCCCGAAGGGCTTATGCGGTATTAGCCACCGTTTCCAGTGGTTATCCCCCTCAACTGGGCAGATTTCTATGCATTACTCACCCGTCCGCCGCTCGACGCCGAAGTAGCAAGCTACTCCTCGTTTCCGCTCGACTTGCATGTGTTAGGCCTGCCGCCAGCGTTCAATCTGAGCCATGATCAAACTCTTCAATTTAAATCATTGCTCTCTTTAATCACTGAATTAACTTATATAGTCACTCAACAATATAAAGAGATAAAATATGTTTTATCGCTTCAATTCATTGCGAGTGCCCACACAGATTGCCTGTTCTAATTTTTAAAGAGCGAACCTTAATCTCGTTAAGGTTTTGACCTTGAACACCCAGCGTTTGTCGCCGTGTGCCCCGTCAGTGAGAGCGCATTATAGAGATCTCCTTTCCCGGCGCAAGGGGTTTTTATAAAGTTTTTTCCATCCGCTCAAAAAACAAACAAAACCTACTTTTTCTGCTTATATATGGGAAATTATTCTCGTGAAAGTGGGAGACTTGGGTAAACCCTATGCATTACTCACCCCGAATTGGTGCCCTCACTGAGATATTCGCTGTAGCAGGGACGCGCATAAACACTCGAGAGCATCTTAAAGGCCACCGGATCATCTCTCAGGCTGGCCAGTCCCTGGTTAAATTTCTCCATGAGCCCGGCATTTTCTGGTTTTTTACGGGTTAGGATCATTCTGAAAGACGAGTTACGGACGACTTTGCGGGTATGGCCGAACAAACTGCTATGAGTCGGATAGCTCAGTTCAATCAGATCATGTCCGACACAGGCATCCATGACAGCCAGATCCAATCGGCCCAGATAGAGATTCCGGATAAGATCGGCATCAGAGGGAAAGCGGAGCACATTGATCTCCCCATCCAGATCCGCCTTATCAAAACCTGGCCCATAGATATATCCAAGGGTTGCACCGATCTTTAATCCCTTGAGATCGGAGTAGTCCTTCCATGTGAACACCTTATCCGGCATATCTTTGAGGTAGAAAAACACATCATGGCCATTAAGCAGGGGCTCGCTGAAATAAAAATCTTTCTCCCGTTGTTGGTTTTTGGTCCATCCGAGAGAACCGTCCCATTCACCATACTGAGCCAGGCGAAAACTGCGCTTCCAGGGAAAGTATCCATACTCGACCCTGATCCCTTGCTTCGAAAAAACCTCTGTCACTATATAAGACATAATACCATCGTAGGGAAGGTGCTCCGAGGTATAGGGCGGCCACTCTCCACTGGTCAGGCGCACAGAATTGGAGCTAGCATACAGAGTTCCTGTCAGCAGCATCAGGCTTAACCATCCAAGACTGTGAATCCTCGGCATCCATCCCTTCCTTTATTCAATCAGCTCCCTGCTCGATTGCATACAGCCGCCGTGTGGCCTGCAACGGACTCAGATCTACTCAAAGTATAGTGAACATCCGCAAGATTCAGCCTGATAAAGAAAATGTTGCCAATTTTGTGCAGCCGCAGACAAAAATCGGCATACCAAAAATGGTTTTAATGAGTGCGAGACTAGCCCGCCGAGAGGAGTTAATTGACTCAACTCACATTTCACTAATCATTTGATTTTAAATCACTCAAAAGCAGCGCAGCATAGGTGAACCAAAGTAAAAATTGGAATACCTAAGTGAGGTTCCCTTGAAAATCAAGAGTGCAAAAGTTTATCTATGCTGTCCGGGAAGAAACTTTGTCACACTCAAAATAGAGACCAGTGATGGCATCTATGGGATCGGAGATGCAACCCTGAATGGCTGTGAAAAAGCGGTTGTCACCTACCTTGAGGAGTATGTGATCCCTCCCTGCTAGGGAGGGATCCTCAGCAGATAGAGGATATCTGGCAATACCTGTATAAAGGCTGTTATTGGCGACGCGGTCCGGTCACCATGAGTGCCATCGCCGCCGTTGACATGGCACTGTGGGATATCAAGGCAAAGCTAGCCAATATGCCCTTATACCAGCTTTTGGGAGGAAAAAGCCGCAATCGGATCATGACCTACACCCACGCCAACGGTGAAACCGCACAGGAGCTCGTGGATGAGGTTGCACTGAGGATTGAGCAGGGATACCGGGCGATTCGCATTCAGTGCGGTATTCCGGGGATCAGTAAGACCTATGGGGTGACTCCCCAGGGGGTTGCCTATGAACCCGCAATGAAGGGACGACCGGCAGAACACAGCTGGAATAGCAGCAAGTACCTGAATCATGTTGAAACTGCCTTTGCCAGAGTCCGTGAGCAGTTTGGGGATGGCATAGAACTTCTCCATGATGTTCATCACCGCCTGACCCCCATTGAAGCTGCGCGACTGGGAAAGATGCTCGAGCCCTATCACCTGTTCTGGCTGGAGGACTGTGTCCCGGCTGAAGATCAGCAAGCTTTTCGCCTGATCCGCCAACACACCACCACCCCCTGGCTGTCGGTGAGGTGTTTAACAGCATCTATGATTGTAAAGAGCTTCTTGAAGAACAGCTCATCGACTATATCCGAACACCACTGGTTCATGGTGGTGGCATCACTCACCTCAGGCGCATTGCCGATCTGGCAGCTCTATATCAGGTTCGTACCGGGTTTCATGGTGCAACCGACCTCTCCCCGTCACCATGGGGTGTGCCCTGCATTTTGACACCTGGGTGCCGAACTTTGGGATCCAGGAGCACATGCCACACAATGAGCTGACCGAGGCCCTGTTCCCCCACGACTATCGATTCGACAAGGGAGATTTTATTGTGGGTGAAAAGCCGGGCCATGGTGTCGACTTTAATGAGGAGCTAGCCAGGGAGTACCCCTATCAGGCAGCCAGTCTCCCGGTTAATCGGTTGGAAGATGGAACCCTGTGGAGCTGGTGAGCAAGACTTAAAAGATGGCAACGCCAACCCCATAAAGCTAGTTTGTCGCTTGGGTGAAAGAGAGCTATTTGCTAGATTAGCCTTATTACCTGTTATAGAAGCTGGTTATTGTCTTAGGAAAAGGTCATGTCGAAACAGAGTGCTCTCATTGAACTCAGAGATAAGCTACGCCAATTCGCCAAAGAGCGCGACTGGGAGCAATTTCATAACCCCAAAAACCTGGTGATGGCACTAAGCGGTGAAATGGGAGAGCTGTGCGAATTGTTTCAATGGCTTACACCTGAGGAGTCAATTGAATTACCAAAGAGTGCTAAGGGAGAGCGCTTAGAGGAGGAGCTTGCCGATCTTTTTTTATATCTGATCCGGCTTGCCGATGTACTGGATATCGATCTTATCAAAGCAAGTGAAGCCAAGATGGAAAAGAATGCCCGAAACTATCCGATTGAGCAGGCCTATGGCAATCGGACGAAATATACTGAATTTAAAAAGTAGATTCGTTCGTATCTCATCCAGGAATAAAAAAGCCTCCACAGCGGAGGCCTTTTTACATGGGCTCCCGGATTAAATCAGAAAATCATCCATGGAAGCGCCATTATCCAGAGCCTGCTGGATTGGGCGAGGCTTGCGTCCCTGGCCCGTCCAGGTTTTCTCTACGCCATTCTCATCGGTGAAGCGGTATTTAGCCGGACGAGCCGCGCGCTTTGATTTAGCCGCAGTTTGATTGGTTTCACCCAGCAAAGCGGATGGATCAATACCATCGGCCTTCATCATCTCTACATAGTCATTTAATTTGCGCTGATACTCTTCACGGGCTTCACGCTCAGACTCATGCTGCTCCTTGATTTCACCGACAACCAGAGTCAGCTTCTCAAGGTAATCTTCTAATTGCTCAATGGTCAATTCACGGCAAGTAGCACGCAGGCTACGAATATTTGAAATAGTCTTAACAAAGTCAGACATTGTTATTCCTTAAATGCATCAAAATCAATTTAACGCACCACGATCAATGATGCGTCGCTAGTCTAACATAGCTTATTGGCTGTGTTTAACCGGATCATTAAAATAAATCGAAGGCTTAATGATTCAGCAGTAAATTGGTTTCCAGCTCACGCTCTCGTTGGCACTCAGCTAAATATATTGCTGCTATAACCTGAGTTTTCTGGTGGAATCGATCAACTGATCGCGAGACCATCAGCTTAAGGGTTTTCAGTGTTTTCGCCTTACGGAATCGGCGAACCCAGTAGCCTTTCTCTACAATAATCTCTTGGTCCGTCATACATCCTCTCTTATGGTTTTTAAAGGTTAAAAACCTTTGCCTACAGTTTGAGTCTGCCTGAGAACAAAAGTTCCACAAAATATTAATTTTTTAACGACAAATTATTGCGAATGTTCAAGGGGTAATTTTAGAGAGGATATCCAGACCAGAGCTGAACAAGAGGAAATTTCTCTTTTTGTTCAGCTCAAATTAAATTAATTGGTTAGCTTTGTTAATCAAAATGATTAATGGCAGTGGCTAGCTTAACTAAAAACAGCAAAAGCTGAACCACCGCTGAATAAATATATTAGTTTTTGTATAAAACCTTAATCAGGTGATAGCCAAATTTTGTTTTGACCGGGCCCAGAACAACCAGCTCCTCTCCCTTGAATACGGCATCATCGAAAGGCTTCACCATATCTCCCTTGCGAAACTCTCCCAGATCACCGCCACGCTTTTTAGAAGGGCACAGGGAGTGTCGCTTCGCCAATTGCTGAAAATTAGCCCCTTTATCCAGCTGCTGTTTCAGAGCCAGGCACTCATCTTTCGTTTTCACCAGAATATGTAATGCGGCTGCGGTTCTCGCCATCTCGGTCACCAAAAACTAGTCGGTCAATTCAGGGGATCAGAGCGCTCGCATCATCATCTGCAGGTATGACCCGGTAAGAGCCCTGTGGTTAACAGCAGCTAAGCTGACAGCTTCAGCAATCCGGCTAAGATGAAACGAGCATCTGATCCCAGTGATAATCCCGGAGATATAGGGCCTGAATGACACCACGTACCGGGACGGGAAACTACGAAAAAGCCCCGCTCTCAATGAGCGGGGCTTCATAAATGCTGGCGGTGAGGGAGGGATTCGAACCCTCGATACGTTGCCGTATACACACTTTCCAGGCGTGCTCCTTCAGCCACTCGGACACCTCACCAACAAATTGTTGCTCACGCTTAACTGCGAAAGCGGGGCGAATATTAGGGAATCTTGTCCCTGAGGTCAACGATTTTATCGGTTTTTTTTCTTATTCACTCTTCATGCTGATAATGTGAACAAGATGAGCTCATAAAACCATCGAGGCACTGCTCTGTATCCACTTCCAGGTCACTTACAAGTCAGAATTCTCAATACACCTTTACTTGTATTCTTCCCACCCTGGGGCAGTCCGGGTTGCAGTATCACTGATACAACCAGGCGTATAGCAGACACCTATGGAGCCACAGAGCCGAAAGTCTTGAAGATGAGCCCAACAACTGGTTTATCCAAGCCCCGGCTCTTGATAGAATTTGCCTCTTATCTTTTGTCACAAGGTTTTTGAAATGCGTACCAGCCAATACCTGATATCTACGCTCAAAGAAACGCCCAACGATGCAGAGGTTGTCAGTCATCAGCTGATGCTTCGTGCCGGGATGATCCGAAAAATCGCCTCTGGTCTGTACAACTGGCTCCCGACGGGCGTTCGCGTCCTGAAGAAGGTGGAAACTGTAGTGCGTGAAGAGATGGAGCGCGCCGGAGCCATTGAGGTTCTGATGCCTATGGTTCAGCCTTCAGATCTGTGGGAAGAATCGGGTCGCTGGGAGCAGTATGGTCCCGAGCTGCTACGCCTGAATGATCGTCACTCCCGTCCTTTCGTATTGGGTCCGACCCACGAAGAGGTGATCACCGAGCTGGTACGTAAAGAGATCGCAAGCTACAAGCAGCTGCCACTGAATCTTTTCCAGATCCAGACCAAGTTCCGTGACGAGGTCCGTCCCCGCTTTGGTGTCATGCGCTCACGAGAGTTTGTCATGAAAGATGCTTACTCCTTCCACAGCGATAAGGAGAGCATGGAGCAGACCTACCAGATCATGCATAAGGCCTACTGCCGGATCTTTGAGCGGCTGGGACTTGATTACCGTCCGGTGATCGCTGACAGCGGCTCTATCGGGGGCAGCACCTCCCACGAGTTCCAGGTTCTGGCCGAAAGTGGTGAAGATGTCATCGCTCACAGCACCGAGTCGGATTATGCGGCTAATGTTGAGATGGCCGAAGCCCTGGCACCTGCGACCGAGCGTCAAGCTGCCAGTGAAGAGCTGCGCCTGGTCGATACCCCGGATGCAAAAACTATCGGTGAGCTGGTCGAGCAGTTTGAGCTACCGATCGAAAAAACCATCAAGACCCTGATCGTGAAAGCATCCGATGAGGTTGAGGGTAACCTCATCGCACTGCTGGTACGGGCGATCACGAGCTCAACGAGATCAAGGCTGAAAAGCTGCCTCAGGTGGCCAGCCCGATTGAATTTGCAACCGATGAAGAGATCCGCGCCGTCATCGGTGCCGGGACCGGCTCCCTGGGCCCGGTCAAGCTGCCCATCGCCTGTATCGCCGATCGCAGCGTTGCTGTGATGAGTGATTTCGCAGCCGGCGCCAATATTGATGACAAGCATTACTTTGGGATCAACTGGGAGCGGGATGCGGCCCTCCCTGAAACCGCAGATCTGCGAAATGTTGTCGAGGGCGATCCAAGCCCGGATGGTAAAGGCACCCTGGAGATCACCCGTGGTATTGAGGTCGGCCATATCTTCCAGCTGGGAGACAAATACTCACAAGCGATGAATGCAACCATTCTGGATGAATCAGGCAAGTCACGTACCCTGCAGATGGGCTGCTATGGTATCGGCGTCTCGCGGATCGTTGCCGCAGCTATCGAGCAGCATCACGACCAGCACGGAATCGTCTGGCCGGATGCGATCGCTCCGTTTAAGGTGGCGATTATCCCGATGAACATGCACAAATCTCATCGGGTAGAAGAGATGGCAAATTCACTTTACCAGGAGCTCAAAGAGCTGGGCATCGATGTGCTGTTTGATGATCGTAAAGAGCGCCCGGGTGTGATGTTCGCAGATATGGAGCTGATGGGTGTTCCCCATGCGATCGTGATCGGCGAACGTAGCCTGGACAAGGGCCTTGTCGAGTACAAGTCTCGTCGCGATGGCACCAAGCAAGAAGTTGCAGCAGACGAGATCATCAAGCTGATCCAAGACAAGCTCGATTAACCTGATTGTCAGTAAACGAATAAAAGCCAGTCCGAATGACTGGCTTTTTTATCGACTGAAAGTTATTCAACCAAGGCTAACAACTCTTGTTTGGCGCTACTCATGGCTTCAAGGGCACGCTGCTCTCCCATTGCCAGCCCCTCTGCACGCACGACCTCAATCCCGGTCATTCCTAAAAAGCCCAGCACAGTCCTCAGATAGGGCTCTATATGGTCATTTGTACTCTTGGCATGCACACCCCCACTGGTGATCACAAAGATGACCCGTTTACCGGTCACCATCCCCTCAGGCCCCTCCTGGGTATAACGAAAGGTAATGCCTGCACGGGCGATAAGATCGATCCAATTTTTGAGCTGAGTTGGGATCATAAAGTTATACATGGGAGCTGCGATGATCAGGGTATTGTGATCAAACAACTCTCGGATCAGCTCATCAGAGAGCTTGAGAGATTTGAGCTGATGCTCTGACAGAGACTCGGCCCCCTGAGCCCGGATGCAATTTCGCCATCCAGGGTTGGCAGTGGCACTGTTGCCAGATCCCGCACCGTGATCTGATGATCCCCTTCTCCAACAGCCTCAAGGATCCGGTTCGAACTTGATCCCTCTCCCAGAATACTGGTTTTTAACATGAGTATTTTCGACATGATGCACTCCGGATATCGATAGCTATGCCTCTACTATAGAAAGCCAGCTTAGAGTAAAAAAGCGCAATATCCTGATGCTAAAAATCAAAAAAATTGACCCATCCTAATAGGATGATATTTAAGCAGTAATCCTGTTTAAAAAAATAATGTTCTGCTTTTATTCGACAAACTCTTCAAACTCATAGATGATAGGCTTCTCGAGCCGGCATGCTTTGAAGCCACCGCCAGCTACAGGCTCGAAGTTTAGTCGTAGATAAACCTGGGTCATCATATTTTCAGTGGTTAGTTCAAAAATATCCCGTCTGTTCAAAACCGCCTCCGGAACCATTTTAGAGTGGTACGACTTCTGCCTGTTTGCTTACTTTGCCCCCGCCATAGGGCGCACTTTCTTTGCCAGTGGCGACCAGCACTATGATCTGCTGCTTGCCCTGAGTGTGTTTGGCTGCGGCTTTGTCGCTCGCCCCTTTGGGGGATTCCTGTTTGGCTATCTTGGAGATAAGGTCAGTCGCTACTTTGCGATGAATATGTCGATCTTTTTGATGGGATTAACCACCCTGGCCTGTGCAGCCCTGCCCGGCTATCAGTTTCTGGGGATCTATGCCCCCATCTGCCTGTTTGCCCTCAGAATATTGCAGGGAATTTCAGCAGGAGGACAGATCGGCAACCTGCTGGTGATCCTCAGCGAAGATCCCGAGCTCTCACACAAGGGTTTTTATATAGGTATCGCCAATGCCACTGCACAGCTCGGCTTCGTGTTGGCTGCGGCTATCAGCCTGCTGGTCGCTCATTTCACCCCACCTCCCTGGCAGGAGCTAAGCTGGCGGCTCCCCTTCATGATTGGCGGATTTTTCCTGCTTATCTACGCTATGCTGCTACAGGGCGAAGATAATACTGCGACGACCCTGAGCTTTCGCTGTCACCTGAAGCTGCCGGTCACCCTGCATATTTTGCTCAGGCATTACAAAGCCTCTTTGCTGGTGATGCTACTGCTGTGCTTTGGGGTCGGAACCTGCTTTTACATCACCTTCACTTTCTTCATGGACTTTCTCAGCCAGCTGCACCTGATGACTCAGGCCGAGACCTTTCGCTTCAATATGCTTGGGATCCTGCTGGCCTGTGCCCTGCTGCCACTATTTGGCTACCTTGGAGATCGCCTGGGTCTGTACCGGATGCTACTGATCGGCATCATAGTTAGCCTTGCCCTCAATCACCTGGAGTTTGAGTGGCTGCTCTCTGACAACCTGGGCAAACAGGTGATCGCCCTGGTGCTATTTGTGGTCTGTATCTGCTGGCTCAATGGCTGCTGCATGCCGCTATTTGCCAAGCTTTTTCCGACCAGGATCCGCGCATCGGGCTTTTGTACCGCCTTTGGCGTCGCCTCGGCCCTGTGTGGCTTTAGCCCCATGATAGCTGAAAGATTGATGCTCACTAATCCCTTGTGGATTGAGCAGCTATTCAAGATAACCTTGATTTTGATCCTACTGACGGCCCTTGCCCTGCCACTGGTGACCCGCAAGATATCCAATCTGACGAATCCACTGCTGAAAATCCATGAGTAAGGCTAAGTGGAGCGATGACCCCCTGGCTCTCTACTGCTGCAATTATCATCCCGGATAATCTCCTCCAGTTTGGCGATGCAGATCCATGGGCATCCTGCCTCCCGTTTCATTGCCAGTAGGCAATTCCATGCTGCAGAAGGTCAGTTAACAAAGCCAGAAACTACTTTTTCCCGGGTTAAAGCAAGGCACAGATACTGAGGCTGCAAACCACAAAAAAGCTCGCCCCGGTATCATCGGGGCGAGCTCTGAAGAGTATTCTTTCAATTGTAATGCCGAGCCTTATCTTCGCAGTGAGGCAAAGCCTCATGGAATGAGGGGCCCAGGACTGCTTACATGAAAATCGCTTTTAGCAGCATAAAGAAGACGATCGCCAGGACGCCTCCGGCCGGAATGGTCACCAGCCAGCAGACCGCGATATTACGAACCACCCCAAGGTTAATCGCCGCAATCCCCCGCGCCAGGCCAACCCCCAGAACCGATGCCACCAGCGCCTGAGTTGCCGAAACCGGCAATCCGGCCCCGGAGGCGATAATCACGGTTGCCGAAGTTGCCAGCTGAGCGGCAAATCCACGGCTCGGGGTCAGGTGAGTGATCCCCTCACCCACGGTACGCATGATCTTGTGGCCAAAGGTCAGAAGTCCCAGGATGATCCCGATGCCACTCAGAGGCAAGATCCACCCGGAGCCTGCCTGCATCAGAGGCCCGTGACCCGCCTTGGCCATCGCATCCATGATCGCGCTGATTGGTCCAATCGCATTCGCCAGATCGTTGGCACCATGGGCAAATCCCATCGAGCAGGCGGTGATCACCATCAGGACCCCGAATACCCGCTCCACATTGGTGTAATGCATCTTGGCATCGTCTGCCGAGTTGTATCTCTGGCGAGAGATATAGATCGCGCATCCCACGGAGATCACAACCGAGATCACCAGAGACCAGAGCCAGGACTGCCCTTCGGTGAAGATGATCCCCATCGATAACAGGCCCTTCTCAAAGGTCACCAGGCACACCACCAGTGATGTGAGGAACACATACACGGGAACATAGCGCTTGGCATTATCCAAAGGGGAGTCGGTATCAAAAATCAGTTTCTGGACGCTGATAAACAGAAGATAGGCCAGCAACGCCGAGAGCATTGGGGTCAGGACCCAGCTACCTATGATGCCACCCAGCTTGAGCCACTCGACGGCGTGAGGGCCTGCAGCCACCAGGGCAAAGCCAACAATTGCACCGACCGTGGTGTTGGTTGTGGAGACCGGCCAGCCAAGATTACAGGCGATCATCAACCAGACCGCTGCCGCCAGCAAAGTAGCGATCATCCCCAATACCAGGAGCCCGGGATTCAGATCAAAGAAGCTGTTATCTATGATCCCATGTCGAATGGTTGAACTCACCTGTCCACCGGCCAGGTAGGCCCGGCCAGTTCAAAATGACCGCGACCCAGATCGCCTGTTTAATCGTCAGAGAACCGGTTCCAACAACGGTTCCCATCGCGTTAGCAACATCGTTTGAGCCGATCCCCAAGACATCATAAAGGCGAAAACCGCCGCAAGAATAACCAGGATCGGGCCGTAATGTATTAACATGTCCACTTAAAAAATCTCCACAGGCTATGAGCGTCCAATCATGAGTTCAAGACGTACACCAACGCGCAACGCCTGATCAGCAAGATCGCCAACCCACTCCAGGATCCGATACAGAAACATGACATCAATAGGATTTAGATCGCTTTCAATCTGATGAAGCTGTTGGCAAAGCTGGGCCTGAAGAAGATCTGTGTCATCCTCAATACGATCCAACTCATCGATCATACCTGTCACCAGCTCCATTTCACGACCTAAAAATCCGGTCTCCAACAAGCTATCAAGCTCGTTGATCACCCGGCAGGCCTGGGCGGTCGCATCCAGACAACGACGTAGATAACGGCTGAAATGACTCGCCATCACTTCAGGGATCAGCAGGTGTCTGCCAACGACTCGTCCGGCAATATCCTTCGCCTTATTGGCGATCTTATCTTGCTGGGTCAGCAGCTCCAGCATATCTCCCCGCTCCACCGGCATAAACAAGCCCCGGGGCAACTTGAGTCGTAACTCTCGCTTGAGGTGATCCGCCTGTTTTTCCAGCTCCGAAATTTGCAGGCGTAGCTGCTCGGCCTGCTCCCAGTTTTTTGCCTGAGCTGCGACAAAAAATGGAATCAATAATTCACAACACTCTTCAACTTTACTGATGTGCTTTTCAAGGGGTTTAATTGGAGAACGAGCAAACAACCCCAGCACAGTATTGACAGGCATAACTCTGCACCTGTGTTGGTCAATTTCAATGATTCGAGCGGCGCATAGTACCCAATGCCATAGGGGAATGAAATAGCTCAAAAGGTAATTTTTAGCTTAACTCTTTAGAAATCGAGTCATGCCTGTCAATTTAAGGAAACCTGGTGTTCAGTATTTAACCTGGGCTCTTTGAACTGGAAATAATTCACATTCCATCACTTTGTTACCACACTTAGTTTAGAAGTCACCAGGGAGTCAGGGATGCCTAGATCAACCGGTCGCCCGCGACAAGATCAGATAACCCCGAGAGATGATCTGCTCAATGCAGCTTGTCAGCTGGCCCTGGAGCAGGGGTTTGCCGAATTGACCACCCGTAAGATAGCCAATAGGGCAGACACCACCACGGCGATGATTCGCTACTATTTTCAGGACAAACAGGGGCTATGCCTTGCAGCTTTGGAGATCATCTGCACACCACTGCAACAGGAGATCCAAAGGTTATCCAGCAGTGAGTCTGTCAAAGTATTTTGGGAGTGCTTTTGCAGACTACGTGCTCAGTTACTCACAGAGCAGGATCGCAGCCAGCTATTGGCCAATGAACTGCTTCGTCCCGGCTTCTCACCACTGAAACTTTATATAAAACAGCAGCTGGTTATCCATTGAGCCAGGCTCTTCTGGAAAAATGTCGAACGTTTACCAGTTCAACTCCCTCTGAGGTTAATCAGGCTTGCTATCTGCTTCTCTCCTCCCTACTCACTCCCCTGCTGCTTGAACATCTGCAACAAAGTCTGCCAGTGCCTCCCCCGAGCAAATTTATCAACAGTTCTCCGCGCTGCTCAAAATCGACCCGCTTTAAGCCACATCCGATAGCCGCTAAATGAGTTTGCCCGGTTCACTCATATCGCTTGAGGATCCTTTGAAAATCACCGGATATTTTGGTTTCATCAAGGGCGCGCTGCAGGCTCTGCACCAGATCAGCAGCCGTTCCCGGCTCACCGCAAAGTAGAGGGTGTCATCGCCCAGGGAGTAGACCGCCTCAAATTGAGATGAGTCTAAATGGAGCTTACGAAACACATAGTTGGCACTGTATTGCTCATAGGCCCACAGATCGATTTTTCCTTTCTCAAGCTGTTTTGCCAGCAACAATGGCTCATGGGTACTGAACATCTCCGAGGGAGATATCCCAAGCTCCCTTAAATGTTGTTCGCCTATATCTTCTCGCAGCACACCAATGCGGTAGCCAAACAGATCCTTGGTATCCTTGATCTTAATTTGCCGATCTCGGCGGGCAATCAGCATGGTTGGGGCCTTGATAATCGGGCCAACCCAGTGAAACAGAGCTTCCCGGTTTGCGGAGCGTGCCGTCGAAAACAGTACCACATTCGGAATATTCAGCGCCATTCGATAACCCCTGGGCCAGCCAAAAAGCTTGATATCCGTCCGAGTGAGTTTCGACTTAGCATGTTTTGCAGCAGCCAGAAGGATCTCGACCGAAATCCCTTTGAGCTTTCCCTGTTGACGGAAGTTATAGGGGGATAGTTCTCGGTAATAAACTGCAACTCCCCCAGGGATCTGAGGACTGATGAGCTGACACCATGGCTCCGATGGGGAGACTGGCCTGCGCCCGTTGCCAGGTTACTATCGATAACAATATAAACAACCAAAGCAGCTGAGTTCTCACTCCATACTCCTCTCTTCTCTCGGTTCAATCCCTCAATCTGGTATCGCTTGAGGATCTGCTCATATCGTCCACTGCGCTTTACCTCATCGATCGCGGTTTGCAGTTGAGTCACCACAGAATCAGAGGTCTGCTTATTCAGAGCATAGAATAGGATCCCCGCCGGCCACTCATAGACCACCTCAAACCGGGAGCGATCTTCCTCCATCCCTTTGAGAATCCAGTCGATTGAGACTAGCTCATAGGCCCAAAGATCGATGCGCCCCCGCTGTAATTGACGGACCAGCATCCTGGGATCATGGGCCTCCAAAATATGCAGTTGGGTCACTCCCTCATCCCGGAGTAACTGCTCCGACTGATCATCGCGGATCACTCCGATTTTGTAGCTCCTGAGCTCCTCGGCAGAATTGATACGCAGCCGCCGCTCCTTTCTGGCCAGTAGCACCATGGGTGAGGAGCGGCCTATGGGACCCGCCCACTTAAACAGGGATTCACGCTCCGGAGTCCTGAGGGTCGAAAAAACCAGGGTATCTTTTGTTTGTAACGCCTGGCGATAGGCTCTGGCCCAGCTGGTGACCTTGATCTGTGAGGTGGAAAGTTTTAATCCGGCTTGTTTTGCGGCCGCCAATAGCAGCTCGACAGCCGCCCCCTGAGATTCCCCTCCTGCAGGTAGTTCTCCGGCGGATAGTGCTCGGTTAAAAGCTGTAACTGGTTAAAAGCCTGAGCCTGCCCATAAACCATCCATACCGGACAGCTCATCCATAGCATTAACAAACCAAGAAAAGCCCGCTGCATCCCCATTCCAAGCTGGTCTCTGATAACTAAAATCATAGATGACACAAGCCATTTAAGAGAGCGGGTAGCACCAGTAAAGAAGCTTTATCTACTATGGAAAAGAAGCCTCTTTCTATGGCTGAGTGAAATGGGGTTTTAGCACAAGGGCTGGATGGTGAGATAGCCACCGACTTAAATATATTTTGGCCTGTTCATAAAAGAGCCGCCATTGCGGCGGCTCTCAAGCAGATCGATATGAGTTAACGATAGCTGGCCATAATCTTCTCATAACCACCGGAGGATTTCACACCATCCAGCGCCTTTTGCATACTCTGAACCATATCGTCTGAAACATCTTTACTCAGCGCATAAAACAGCTCGCCCTTATTCAGGGTATAAACCGCTTCATAACCCGAGGTATCAATTTTCAGCTCTTTAAGGATCATGTTCGCGCTATTTTGCTCATAGGCAAAAAGCTGAACCCGCCCTTCGCAAGCTTTTGAGCAACCTGAGTTGGCTTGGAAGAACTCTTGATCTTACCCGCAGGTACACCGGCAGCCTTAACCAGCTGCTCACCCACATCATCTTTCACCACACCTATGGTGTACTTTTTCATATCGGCGGGACTACTAATGCTGATCCCACTGCCTTTTTTCGCCAGCAGTACAGTATCCGTATTGGCAATCGGCCCAACCCACTTAAACAATGCCTCTCTGGCCTTGGTGCGAGTGGTTGCAAACAGCACCATATTTGGACCCTTCAGTGTCTGGTTATAAGCTCGCGCCCAGGGGTACAGCTTGATCATATTAAGCTTTAAGGGGACTCCTGCCTGCTTACCCATAGCCAACAACAGATCAACCGAAATTCCCTGAATGACCCCTTTTGCAGAGAAGTTATAAGGTGGATAGTTCTCTGTCATATAAGTAAGCTTTGAAAAGTCGGCGGCCTGAGCCATGCCACTAAATAGCAAACCGGCAGCCAAGGCAATCCATGTTTTCACTAAACCCTTCATTTGATTCTCCTTAATCAGATCAAAGGACTCACTGTTAATAATAGATGCAAGTTTACAACTGGGTAGTAGTTAAATGGGGATCCCTTACCAGAGGAGGCTAAGTCTCCTATGCAAAAAAGATCGGTGCTGATAGAATCAATCGAAACTCACCTCTGTGAAATTCACAACACAGATAGCGATAGCAGTAAAAAAATGCCAGCCTCAGCCCAACGAATCACTTTCTCTTTTATCTCTTTGTTGATTGCATTGATCCTGTTCAGTCCGCTGGGAATCGATATTTATGTTCCCTCCCTGCCCGAGATCAGTCACTACTTTAATAGTCCGGCTGCGACCGTCACTTACACCATCAACCTGTTTGTGTTTAGCATGGGACTCGGGCAGATTCTGATTGGCCCTCTGGCCGATTATTTTGGTCGTCGCAAAGTAGCTCTGGCTGGGATCTGCCTCTATCTACTATGCTCTGCCAGCGCAGGATGGGCTCACTCCATTGAGATGCTTTTGTTATTGAGGACCCTGCAGGGCATCGCGGCCTGCTGTACCTCCATCGTCTGCTACTCTGTGGTGCGAGACACTTGCAGTGCAGAGCAAAGCTCCAAACTTTACAGCCAGATCAATGGAGCACTAAGTGTTGCTCCGGCACTGGCTCCAATGCTCGGGGGCCTATTAGCCTCTCACCTGGGATGGCAGTCTAATTTCTACTTTCTGGCTCTGTACGCATTTTTCATTCTTCTGTTTGTATTTTTTAAACTTCCGGAGACCCGGCCCGGGAAGCCGAGCCTGAAAGAGGTCTATCACCTCTCTTCCTACTGGGGAGTTGTGAAAAATCCTGTCTTTCTCTTTTATAGCTGCAGCTGTATGGGCGCCATGGCCATCGTTCTCACCTATGTCACCCTGGCTCCGGGCGTATTGATCGTGAAGCAGGGAATGAGTCAGGTCCAGTTTGCGCTGCTGTTTGGCAGCAATGCCCTGAATGTGATGCTGTTTAGTTTTATCACCCCTCACTTATCGGACGCCTTGGCCGACATAACAGCATCATGCTGGGCGCCCTGCTGATGCTGCTGGCCGGAGTCCTGATGGGGCTGATGCTATGGTCACAGGGATCAATACCATCAGCTTTATGCTGCCGGTCTATATCGCCTGCGCAGGATTCGCCATCCTGCTGGGAGCCGCCACCAGCTTTGCTCTGGAGCCCTTTGCCCACAATGCCGGGACGGCTTCGGCACTGCTCGGATGTATTCAGATGATGGGGGCTTCGCTTTTTTCGATGGCGATCAACAGCGCGACCCTATACTCCTACTGGCTATTGGCGGCCATGATGCTGTTTTGGGGAGCCCTGACAGGCTACGGAGTGTTCCGGCATACCCGCCAACAAACCACCTCTGCCTTGGCGACCGATCTCAGATAAGAACCAACCATGGATAATTGAGGCAAATGCCTGATAGCCTCTGTCAGGCATTCCCTCTAGAATCCCTCCCCTCTAGGCTCTGTTGACGTTTCAGATTTGGCTCTGCAGTTGGCAATTTTTTCATCCAGCAAGGCAGAAGATGTGTGGTGTAGTCGCTCTACATGAACATCTGATAACGCTGCTGGGAGGGAAAAGGGCCACTGCCCTTCGGGTTGCGCCTGAAAAAGCCCTGTTCATTGTTGCTCATCACTCATTTAGAGCAACTAAACCTCATGATTCGCGTCGTGAACAGATCATTTTCAGGGGCAACAGATTCAAAATTGGAAACGTCAACAGAGCCTAAAAGGCAGGGTGAAAATCACCCAAACAATACAGATCAGGGATCCGATGTAGCTAAAGGTCAGGGCACTTCCCTCACCAAACCTTCAAGAGGCTTTACTATGGTTCCCATTTCTAAAAACGTCTCCTCCAGCCTGATCGCAATCCTGATCTCACTAGTGCTCTTTAGCCCGATGGGGATCGATATCTATATCCCCTCCATGCCGCAGATTGGGGACTACTTTGGGGCATCGCCACAGGCTGTGACCTATACCATCAATCTTTTCGTTTTCAGTCTGGGGTTAGGACAGATACTGATCGGTCCTCTAGCCGATTATTTTGGACGCCGCAAAGTTGCCCTGGCAGGTATCACACTCTATCTCATCTGCTCTGCGAGTGCCGGACTCATCCACTCCATTGAAGGACTGTTGTTACTGAGAACTCTTCAGGGACTTGGAGCCTGCTGCACCTCGATCGTCTGCTTTTCTGTGGTTCGTGACTGCTGTACACCAGAGCAAAGCTCCAGGTTATATAGCCAGCTCAATGGTGCTTTGAATATAGCTCCCGCGATCGCCCCTATGCTGGGAGGCCTGCTAGCCAGCCACTTTGGGTGGCACTCAAACTTTTATGCCCTGGCTGCTTATGCACTGCTGATCCTGACATTCGTCTTCTTCAAACTCCCTGAAACACGCCCTGGCCAGCCAAAGTTTAAAGAGGTCTACCATTTCAGTGCCTATCTGGGGATCCTGAAAAACCCTCTGTTTGCTTTTTACAGTTGCTGCTGTATGGGTGCCATGGCGATCATCATTACCTATGTCACCCTGGCTCCGGGGGTCCTGATCACCCGGGTTGGATTAAGCCAGGTTCAATTTGCTCTGCTGGTCGGTAGCAATGCACTGGGGATTATTTTCTTTAGCTTTATGGCCCCCTTTGTCATCAATCATTTTGGACGCCAAAAGTGTGTTCAGGCAGGTGCCGGATTACTGTTATTTGCCGGAGTCTGCATGCAACTTCTGATCAATCATGCGGGTATCAGCTGCCTGAGCTTCATGCTGCCTGTCTGCATCGCCAGTGCCGGTTTTGCAACCCTGCTGGGAGCTGCGACCAGCTTTGCCCTGGAGCCCTTTAGCCATAATGCGGGCACAGCTTCTGCACTACTCGGATGTATCCAGATGATGGGAGCATCTCTATTTTCCATCGCGATCAACAGTGCCAGCAATTACAGCTACTGGTTACTGGCTGTGATGATGCTGGCATGGGGCATCTTTACCCTATACGGTAGTTATTGCCATAGCCGGCTGTCCACCCCGTTGCAGCGCACCCCTCTTGCCAGCTAAGCAGCAGCCTGATATATAGGGTCTCTCATTGCGGCCCCTTTCTGAATCTAAACTGACCAGGGCTGCTGATTAACACTATCTAATATAGAGAATGGGGCAGGATGAAGAAAAAAGGGGTCATTATACTGGTTGTCGCTATCGTGCTGGTCGCCCTGATCACCTGGTACAAATTCCACCTGGATGCACAGAAAAAACCACTTGCGACAGTAGTTGTCACCAAGGGCTCCATCGAAGAGACCGCAACTGCGGTGGGAAATATTGTTCCTGACCATGTTGTTGATGTTAAGTCACAAATTGATGGGATCGTCGCCGATATTTACCATCAGGTTGGAGACCAGGTAGAGCAAAATACCCCTCTCATCAAAATTCGTCCTAACCCAACACCAACTGCTTATTCCGATGCCATTAAAGAGCTAAGCCAGGCTCGAAGTAATATGGATGCCGCGAAAGTTCGTCTTGAAAACCTTAAGAAACTCCACAAGGATGGAGTGATTCCACAAAATTTCAACGATTTAGTCGATGCTCAAAATACACTGAAAACATCTGAGGCAGCTCTGACTAATGCCAAACAACGCCTGAGCCTTCTCATTAGTGGCGAGGCCTCTGTTGGGAAAACCCGTCTAACCAGTACTATTATGAGTCCTGTTGCTGGAACCATTATCGACCGGGAAGCCGAAGTCGGAGATCCAGTGATCTCATTAACCTCCAATCAGGCTGCAACTGTGTTATTGAGCATCGCAGATCTGAGCAAGATGCAATTCAAAGGGAGCATCTCTGAGAGTGATGCCGCACACCTGCACAGTGGCATGCAGGTTAGTCTGAAAGTTGCCGCCTACCCAAGAAAACCTTTAAGGGAATCGTCGATATGGTGGCGCTCCAATCAAACCAACTGACCGCCCTCACCAATACCAGTACCACAACGACCACCAATACCTTGTATGGCAACAGTAGTTTTAATAATGGCTTTCAGATCACAATCAACCGACTGAGCATACCCAAAGGACTAAAGTTGCGCTCCGGCTATTCAGCAACCGCGACCATAGTGACGAATGCAGTTAAAGATGTCCCTGTCGTACCGGAGCGGGTGCTGCGGTTTGAAGATGATAAGCCCATGGTACTGATCCCCGATGACAGCAAGCAGGGGTATAGATTACAACCGGTTAAACTCGGGCTCTCAGACGGGATCCATACCCAGATTCTTAGTGGCGTGAAGCTCGGAGAAAAAGTTGTCGATAACAGCATGATATCAGCATCAGGAGAGCCTGCGTGATCAAACAATTGACCGCTCTGTTACTCCTACTAGGATTTCAGGCTCAATCCGCGACCTTACTTGAGACCTATCAAAGCGCACTGAAGCATAACCCTGATTATCAGATCAGTATCACAGAGGAAAATATCTCCAAACAACAGGTTGGAGGGACGCGTTCAAAGCTCCTGCCATCCACCAATATCAGTGCCGGGGTAAGTAATAGTCGGGAATCCCTTAATGCGACAAGCTCGAGTAGCCATAACTATGGGATCACGCTAAGCCAACCACTATTTGATTTAAGCAAATGGTACGCTTTGACCCAGAGTCAACTTGAGTACCGCCTGAGTATCTTGAAACAGCAAGATGCTCAGCAGACCTTGCGCCTCAACATAATTAAGGACTATCTGCATGCAGCTCAAGATAAGGCACAGCTTGCAATAGAAAAACAGCAGCTGGAGCAGGCTGAAGCCTTTGTACAAATCGCCAGAGAGCGCTATCAAGCCGGTGAGGTAACGATCGTCGATGTCGAGACTGCACAAACAAGCTTATCCAGTAGTAAGGTCCAATACATACAAGCTCAGGCCCAGCTCAGAATCAGCATGTCGAATTTAAGCGCTACCGTCGGGCAACCCATCAACTCAGTATCCGAGCTGAGCCGAAATAGCCTGGCACCCGTCGGTCTACCCGAACTGGATAGCTGGCTAAGTCTTGCTCAAGACAATAGTAGCTCGCTGTTACAGGCCCGAACCAGTGTCAAGATTAGTGAGGCTGTACTCACCAGGACCCAAAGCGAATATTACCCCACCATTAGTGCCAATGCCGGTTACACCCGAAATGGAGGCAATGGCAATACAGAGACTAATGACCTAAACGCTGGGCTCTCATTGAGCATGCCACTCGACCTCAATGGCAGCATCGGTTATGACAAGGCGCGGGATCAGTTCGAGTTGCAAAAATCCAGGCAGCAGCTTCAAAAGGCTCAATTGGAGATCACTAAACAAATTCAAGGTAGTTACTATTTGCTCCAGGGACAACTCCAGCAACTTAGATCACAGCAACAGACGGTTCGATACTCTCAAAGTCTGCTTAAACATCAGCTGAGTAACTATCAGGCTGGGCGAACCACAGCGACAGATCTGGATGATGCACACACCAAACTGTTTAAAAACAAACAAGATCTGCTCAAAATGCTCTACGATACCTGGATTAGCCTGAGCACTCTGCAACAGCAAGCCGGAACCTTGAAATTGCCCCAGTTAACTCAACTCAGCAAAGAGCTTAATTGATGCAGCTGCGAGATCTGGTTCAGCAAAGCTTCAATAGTATCAGTGCCCATAAGCTGCGAAGCGCATTGGCTATTGTATCAATCTTGTGGGGAACCATGGCCGTCGTGATGTTACTGGCTCTGGGCGAAGGTTTTTATCAAGCCAATAGTGCCCAGTTTCAGCGCTTTTTAAGCGATACTATCACCGTCTATCCGGGAGCGACCAGTACCCTTGGCAGGGAACTGCCTCCCGGATGGTCATCAAATTTCAACCATCAGATGTTAACGCCCTAAGACAGCTGGCCGGCATCCACAAAGTCGACACCAGCTATAGTAAAAATGATGCTTCAGCCTCACTTGGACCGCTCCCCCCATATCAGTCACAGTGCAGGGAGTTGGCAATGACTATGCACAACAAAACAGTATACAACTCTCTGCTGGCTCGCATTTTTTCCAGATCCAGGATAGTCACAAAATGCGAAGAGTCGTGGTACTTGGCAAAAACCTGGCCGAGCAACTGCCTAAAGCAAAGGTAGGTGGCTTACTCAAGATAAATGGCGTCCCTTTCCATATCATTGGTATCCAAATTGAGCAATCGAGTAATGTCAGCTTCTCTTCCGATAACGCTCTTTTTATACCACAAACAACTTTTAACCAGTTGTGGCAACAGCAGCCAGACAAACTGTTTATTCAACCGGATGGCTCAGTTCCAAGAGCGGCTCTCATTAAATCGATTCGTCAACTATTAGGCTCCAGGCTTCACTTTGATCCCAAAGATGAAAACACGCTATTTATTCCCGATCCTGCTAACTTTGGCCACTTTATCCTGATGTTATTGCGTGCCATTCAGCTATTTTTGGTGTTCAGTGGTGGCATGACTCTATCTGTGGGAGCAATCGGTGTGGCCAATATCATGTTTTTGGCGGTGGCTGAGAGGACCAGGGAGATAGGCCTACGAATGGCTCTCGGGGCCAAAGGAGGTCAGATCCTCTGGCAATTCCAGCTAGAAGCACTGGTCCTGATCATGTTGGGCGCCATTCCCGGATTCCTTATCTCCTGGGGATGTATAACACTACTTGCAACCTTACCACTCCCAGACTGGCTGGGAACTCCCACCCTTAACTTGGAGGGAGCCTGGATCACTCTTGGAATTATTACCCTGCTAGGGCTCATTGCCGGTTTCTATCCTGCCCGACGTGCAGCAGGGCTTGACCCTGTAATCGCTTTGACTCAATGAGGTCCGAATGCAGATCCCGTTTCGCCAACTGATCACCGAGCTTTCCGCCGAGAAAATGCGCCTGGCCCTGACGATTATTGCCATCGCCTGGGCTACAACCTCCATCACCTTCATGCTGGCTGTGGGAGAAGGACTGCGAGTATCCATTGAACAAAGCAGCAATAAAGGAAGCGATAATCTAATCGTGATCTATAGTGGTACCTCCAGTAAATCCAGTGCAGGAAAGAGTAGTGGAACCCCTTTCAATTCAACTGGGATGATCTCAAGTTAATACAGGCACTTCCACAGATCCATGCTTTGAGTGTCATGTTCCAATATGATGAAAAAGCCTGGAAGGACGATAAGCAGGGTTGCTACTCCATCCAGGCCGTAATGCCAGTCTATGGAGCAATGAGTGGATTTTCACTGGAGCAGGGGCGTTTTCTCGATCCTCTTGACCAGCAGCATGCCAAGCGCGTTATTGTGTTAGGGAATAAGGCGATTGAACAACTATTCCCCAGCCGCCAGGCCGTCGGACAGAGCGTAAAAATTGCAGGCCTGAGTTATCAGGTGATTGGAGCCTTGAAATCGAGCATGTCTTTGGTCAGTATTGGGATGCCTGCCGATTACAGTTGCTATATCCCCTTGAGTAGTTACCGAGAGGTGAAACCGCAGGATCATTTTTACGAACTATTTATCTCCCCCAACCCCGGCGTTCATCGTAAACAGCTGGTTGATACCATTCGTCAAATCTTACTCCGTCATCATGGCCTAGATATCGATGATCATCAGCAGATCCAAAGTTATGATGCCAGAGAATCACACCAGAGTATTACCAAATTTTTAGTCGGGCTTCAGGTATTCTTAGGCGTGATCGGCTTTATCTCTTTGGCTGTCGCAGGGATCGGCATTGCAAACGTGATGCTGGTGACAGTTCGTCGCGCTACCCGGGATATAGGTGTCCGAATGGCACTGGGAGCTCGCGATCATCATATTCTGCTCCATTACCTGCTACAGGCAATGATTACCGTCTGCAGCGGCGGGCTATTAGGTATCCTGATGACATCGGCCATCGTTTGGGCTGTCGACCAGCTCCCCTGGGTGGCCAGCTTTACGATGCCCTTGGGAAACCGCATCCCATGCTATCAATATTGGTACTAACAGTCGTACTGCTGTCACTGGTACTTATCGGATTAGCCAGTGCCTATCTTCCGGCACGTCAAGCCTCAAGAGTCGACCCGGTGGAAGCTCTGCAAAGTGAGTAACAACTTATGCCTCTAATCGAATTGTCTAATATCACTAAGCGCTATGGCAGCGATCAAATTGCAGTGACCGCACTCGATGATGTCAGTTTGCAGGTAGAAGCCGGTGAGTTTATGGCGATCCTCGGCCCTTCCGGCTCGGGTAAATCCACCCTGATGAATATCCTGGGTTGCCTGGATCGCCCCTCGGTAGGGAGCTACCATATCGAAGGGCAGGATGTCAGCCAGATGTCCCGCAATCAGCTGGCAAAGATCCGCAATCAGAGGATAGGCTTTATCTTCCAGAGCTTTAACCTGCTCGAATATGCCACGGCACTGGATAATGTGGCGCTGCCCCTCATCTATGGCGGGGTCAAGCGTCGGGAGAGGATTGCCCGGGCCAAAAAACTGCTGGAGCGAGTAGGCCTGGGTGATCGGATGCATCACAAGCCCAATCAACTCTCCGGGGTCAGAAACAGCGCGTCGCCATCGCCCGCGCCCTGGTCAATAACCCACACATGATCCTGGCTGATGAGCCGACCGGAGCCCTGGACAGCCAATCCGGCGCCGAAATTGAAGCCCTGTTTCGGGAGCTTTCTGCAGAGGGTGCCACCTTCGTCATCGTTACTCATGATGTGGCCCTGGCGGAACGCACCCGGCGGATCATTCAGATCCGCGATGGTAAAATTGAAGCAGATCGCTCCCTTTGAAAAACCATTAAAAAGCAAGCACACAGGTGCTTGCTTTGCTGAGCTGACCTTCTACAACAAGGACGGAATTGCAATGCACCGTAGCGAGAAGCAGGGACGCCGAACTCGGCAGGATTATCATGGGTGATAATCGACACTGCGAATCAGCATGCAAAGCCAGAGGTTAATTCCAGCATTGACTCCATTTATGGAGAACATGCTCTAACTCACAATCTTCTGGTAGCCCAGGCTATCCAGTAAACCGAAGTGAAAGTTATATTGAGAGCTGCCATTCACACCGTACCTGCCATCCAACATGGAGTAATAATAAACATTGATCTGATTGATCGAAGCCCATGCCTTCACTTTATCAAAGTAGGCTTTCACATTATCCAGTCCCTGCTACTCCATTGTAAGTGGCCCCCATGGGATGAAAAGGTATCGTCTGTGAAACCCATCTCATACTCAAGGTAGTTCAGATCTTAGTCACCAGCTGCGCCATAACATGACGAGCTAAATTTCATCCAGCCTATCGCAAAAGTAAGACAGTTCCTAACCCTCTCTCCCTTAAGTATCACTCGATGATCATGTCATTTTCCTACCATGAAAAAACCACTATATAGAAGCCCATTTAAAATAATTGACTCCTATAAATTTAATACTTTGAATATAAAATTCAACCCAATTATATATCTGTAATTGTCTATTCTATGATTTTTTTACAAGGGCATTTAATAAATGCTACTTATCTATTGATGATTCATAAGTTTACAGATAGCATCCTCCCCCAGATTTAATAATAAAGACACAAGGATATAATCTATATGTGAACTGAGCAAGATTGCTCATACATATAGGTTATCCAGTAAAAGGATAAGAGTGTAACTATGAATGTGATTATTCATTTTTCAGGAACCGGTGATGATCTTAAATATAGAATAAATGAACCAGCCAAGAGTTTCAGATATAGGGTTGATCCAGATAGGCAAAGAGATAATACAGGTAAATATAGGTGTCAGAGTTGCCAAAAAATTGTGATAAAAGGAACCCGCCATACTTGTAGGGCCTGTGGCATTGGTTTTTTTTGTTCTACATGCACTCCGAAGAATCCACAATTTTTAAATATAAGAACCTGCGAACGATGTGCGAATAAATTACAAGCTAAACATGAAGATGAGTTTGGATTATCTGACTTACATTACTTGATGCAAAGAGATCAGGAGTTATTGAACGCAGATATGGAGTCATATAAGAGGCAGATGACTTTAAACTCTGTTGTTTCTCCATCTAATAACTACTATATTCAGCCTAAGTATCTTGATGACAATACAATCCTCTTAATAATCAATGGCTGCCATAAAAAGGACACTGGAGGCAAGTTGTCTAAAGCAACACTCACAACTTTTGCTAACTTGTCGGTCATATGTAACAAGATATACGATCTATTTGAGGGAGGACGATTCCCACATAATGAAGCCTTCTTACGTCATGCTCTTGGTAAGGCTTATGGGGGAGTTTATACCTCCAATATCGAAGACCCTAATATTTCGTTTTTTATTTCTCATTTTGACAGGTTGCAAGCTAATAAAGCATTTTTTTCACCCACAAATACTCACTCCATTGTTGATAAGATAATACTGACTGGTTATAGCCGGGGGCTGTCACCTGTTTCGCTCTGGCAAAGAAGCTCCAAAGGCATGCAAACACCAGAGATATTCCTCTCTTTATATTTGCAGATCAACCAGTTCCAGGGAATTATTTTGATAAT
The DNA here is from genome assembly GCF_003072645.1 of Dongshaea marina. NCBI lineage: Bacteria > Pseudomonadati > Pseudomonadota > Gammaproteobacteria > Aeromonadales > Aeromonadaceae > Dongshaea > Dongshaea marina. Next base: position 886,815 of record NZ_CP028897.1, on the reverse strand, counting down.
GCTCCGGGTTCTAGCAGTAAAAAATATCATGATATCTCTGAATGTAATAATATTAAATTCTGCCAGGTGTTACTGGGTGATTACAACGAAATGCCATGGTATAAGAAGCCATTTTTTGAGCAAATGGTGCCCATATGTCATAAAACAACGACTTGTCAGATAACCAGGGTTCCAATTACTGATCATATTGCAACTCCCCTTCATGATAAAATAAGCAAGGCCTACGCAAGAAAGTTTTTCTCTGATTTTTGTAGTGGCGGTGTGGTGCGATTTTTTATCAATAATGACCCGATGCAAGTTTATGCATTTAACTTTAATGCTTACCGATTGATGATTCAAAAAAAATATGCTCCATTGGCGGAACAACTGAATCAAGCACATACACACAGAGTAAAGCATATCGCACAAGCTGTTGAGAATGCTCACCAAAACCTAACAAGGGAATATCGTGATTCAGTATTAACTTTGAATCAACAAAATCCCCATGCTCATGATGCTCAGGCTCCTCTAAACAGCGGAGCTCGATGTGTTAATGACGCACCTATACCAGATAGAGCCCAGCATGAGTCAGGTAAATATTCATGTGCTATTTGTGGGAAGGCACCTCTTTGCAAAGCGTGTGCTCAAGAGCAAGATTTTTTTGGAGGTGGCAGGGTATGCGAAGATTGTATCCTGGAGTCTGCGGCTCTTGGCCACCGGGCAGTGCATCAATATCAGGATTTGGTTGTCACCCCCAGGGCACCGCTAGCCGAATGGCGGATGTAGAGCTTTAAATAATTTCCCTAAGGAGTCCGGTGTAACTACAGCTCTGTTGCTACACCGGACCAAAGCTCAGGTCCAGATCGCCACCACCGCCATCAGGGTAAAGCCCAGGATCACGAAGCTGAAGTTCTTAAGGTTGCAACACTTCTCCACCATGATCGCCTGCTTGAGGCCATGCAGGGTGCCAAGATAGAGGAAGGTTCCGGCGGCCAGTGAATTGAAAATAGGCTCCAGCAGGGGGTAGCTCTCCATATGCCTGAGCACCATAGACCCCATTAAGACTCCCAGGGGAACCATCACCGCAAACAGGCAAAACCAGGCAATCCCCTTTGCCAGAGACATGCTGCTCTTACTCAGCTGTACCGCTAACGCAAAGCTCGCAGCCCACTTGTGTGCCAAGATTGCGATGAGGATCATCACCATCACAGAGAAGGAGCCACTCAAGCCCAGAGCGGTACCCGCCAGCAGCGAGTGGACCGACAGCAACACCACAGCCAAAATCGCAAAAGCCGGGCTGCGACTGCCATCATGCTCGTAATACTCACGCCCGAGGTGCTCAAACCACAAAAGCAGTAGAAACATCAGACCTGCCAGCAAAAAGGCCACCGGATACTCAATGCCCTGCCCCGCGAAATCACCGGAAGCATCTCCCAGCATATGGATCAAGCCAGCCCCGAGGAATACCCCGGAAGCCAGGGCTTCGGCCGCCGGAAACTCCGGCCCATGGCCCTCACGGAACTTACGTAAAAAGGGGTAGAGTCCGGCCAGCACTGTGACCAGAAGAATCAGTAGAACACTTATCAATTTAAAGACATAGATACTCATCACTCGGCCCACTTCTCCCAAAAAATAAAGGACAACACTTATAACATAAACTCCAACAGAACGTATCAGATCTGTGGAATTTTTTTATTTATCAAGGGAGTACACAGATAAAAGATAGGGAATTAAGAGAACAAGGGGCACATTTTACCTATGCTCAATCTGTCTCTTTTGAGCTGTTCGCTATATTCAGCACTGTATTGGTCGAAATCCCGATTGCCCGGCTGGCCCGGCGGATCCCGGCTCCGTTAAACAGCATATCCAGTGTCCGCTCTTCAACTCCCGGCTCTCTGCCCCTGTAGGCATAATTGAGCTGAAACGTCTTATTACAGTCCCTGCAGCGGTAGCGAGGATGACCCGCATGTCCTCTGCCATGTTTATAGACTGATGAGGTCTGCTCACAGTAGCGACAGGCAGCCCGGGCTGAATCAACCATAGAAAAGCGTCCAAAAAGTAAAGGTAATCGGAAGTTTAGCATGACAGAAGGAGCAAACGAATCGGCCACCATAAGCTCCCCGAGAATTGAGGAGCTATTCTGGCGGCCTTAGGCTCTACTGATGTTTCAGATTTGGTTCTGCAGTTGGCAGCGCCAACAGAGCCTAACGATTAGTACTGGGAGTTTACCAGCACTCGCTCACCCAGCGAGCCATTATGTGGCATCGGGTGGTTGGTGGAGTTCAGTGGGCGAAGCACCCGAATCGCCTCGGAGCCAGCGGCACGCGCATCCAGGATATCGCCATCGGAATCACCATAGTAAAGCTTGATGTGATTATTTTTGATATAGGAGGTCTTGGCACCATGATCAGGACCGGCGAAGATCACCGGGCTCATCTGCTTAGCAGGGATGCTGAAATCTTTTTGTAGGATCTCGGTGACATCCTCCTTGCCTGAGCCTGGACGTGGACGGCCAGTGATGAAGTAGAGGTGATCACCACGCTCAAGATGCATCTTGATCAGCTGACGCGCTGACTCTTTGGGAATAGAGAACTTATCCCAGCCATTGCTAACCTTCTCCCAAAATTTTGGGTTTTTCAGGTAGTCATTACTTCCGGGAGAAAAGACCTGCTTACCGTGAAAGAATGCAGGGCTGGAAAACAGCAGAGTATCGTCGATATCAAAGCCGACATTCATCGCAGGTTTACCCTTGAGGCTGGCCGCAATCTGCTCAACAGAAACCCAATGGATCGGTTGACGGTTGGTCAGCTGATTCATTGTCACACCAGGATTCAATGCATCTGTTGCCGCAGCCTGAGCAGGCATGGTCACAGAAGCCCCTGCCAAAGCCAGAGTCAAAGCACCGAGTAGCATCTTGGTTTTTCTCATTGTATTCCCCTAATCAGATTTATTGTTTGAAGTAGTAGGTCGCCAGATCCTGCTTGGCCTGGCCGTTTGAGTTCACCTTGGCAATCCCGATCCCCAACACCTTGAAGGAGAGCGGTTTGAAACCATTTCCGTAACGGAGCATGAAACGATCCAGCTTATTTGAGTCGCTCTGAGGAAGGAGAGTTATATGAGGCTGGAAATTGATGAATACATTGGGGCTGCCGTAACGCTTAAAAGCCGCCAGTTTTCCCGGATACTTGGCAACCCACCCGGGTAATGTAGGATCCATAGCCCGAAGAGGCTCAACGGCTAAAGTTGCCGAGTCTGCCAGCCGCTGCAATTGACGGCTTCGCTCAACATTGAGCATCAGCCAATCGCCCTTGGTTCGCTCAATGCGATCCAGTTTAACCTCGAAAGGCTTCCACTGACTGGCCAGTTGCTGGACCTGCTTTTTAATCGATTCGAGATGATTGGCCGGGTATTCGGTAAGATAAAGGGTGATATGCGGAAGATAGCCCTGGCTATACAGGGAGTTAAGCTGCTCCTTCTTAAGCTGCTGACTGATTTTACCTACCGTTTGATCAACAGATTTTTCCGGGATCAGGAATACGTTATAGGTCACGTTTCCCGCCATCGCCTGAGTGATGCCAAAACCAAGCAGAACCAAAACCAGCATCATCCGTCTGAACATGCTAACTCTCCCCGATACGAGCGTTATAAAAGATGCGAAATGATAAGGATTTATAGCATAAAAACTGTTATCTCCCGCACGAACTCAGGATTTTACCCCGGATACATGACTGATTGATGAAATCTCAGCCAGCCCATCTCCCGAAAAAAGCGCCCGACGAGACCGCCAGCAAAAGTCTGTGCTTTCGGGGCAATTTTGCACTAAACTTGCCGGTTTCCTGTTAAAAGCCAAAGGCTATCCTGATGAATTCAATCTGGCTCAAAGCCCTCCACGGACGTTCCAAGCTGGGGTTGTTTGTGATTATGGCGGCAGCCATGACTCTGTCATTTACCAGCTGGCGGGCTCTGCTCAATAACTTTGCCGTCGAGCAGGTGATGATGAACGGCTCCCAAATGGGGTTACTGCAAAGCTTCAGAGAGCTTCCCGGATTTCTGTGTTTTTCAATTATCCTGGTTCTATTAGTGATCCGTGAGCAGCGACTGGCTCTCATCTCTTTAGCCGTATTAGGTGCAGGTGTCGCTATTACCGGCTATTTTCCCACCCTGTTTGGCATCATCATCACCACACTCATCATGTCGACCGGGTTTCACTACTTCCAGACCCTCAATGCCTCACTGTCAATGCAGCTATTTGAGGCCAATCAATACAGCCATATTCAGGGGATCCTGCGATCCGCCGGTTCGGCCTTTGCCATCATCACCTTCATTCTGGTCTGGCTATTGCTGACCTGGCTCAACCTGAGTTTCCGCCAGATCATGCTGATCTGTGGTCTCGGAACCATAGCACTGTGTCTCTATGCCGCCCTGCGCTTTCCCCACTTTCTGACCAACCATCCGCAAAAAATGGGACTGGTGCTCAGAAAGCGCTACTGGCTCTACTATCTGCTCACTTTTTTCAGTGGTGCCCGCCGCCAGATCTTCGTGGTCTTTGCCAGCTTCCTGATGGTCACCAAGTTTAACTTCTCCGCAGCCCACCTGACCCTGCTGTTTCTGGCCAACAACATCATCACCATGATTTTTGCGCCTATGATAGGTAAAACCATAGGGAAGATCGGTGAAAAACCGGCACTGCTGATTGAGTATGTCGGGCTAATCCTGGTGTTTGTCGGTTATGCGCTGGTTGAGCATCAGATGGCGGGAGCTGCACTCTATATCGCAGATAACCTGCTGTTCGCCCTGTCGATCGCCCTGAATAGTTACTTTAAGCGCATCGCCTCTCCCGATGAACTTGCCAGCTCCTCCGGCGTCGCCTTCAGCATCAACCACATTGCCGCCGTGGTGATCCCGGTGAGCTTTGGCATCCTGTGGATGCACAATGAACACCTGGTGTTCTGGCTGGCGGCCCTGCTCGCCTGTGGCTCCCTGCTACTGGCACTGCTACTTCCCCGCCACGCAGCCCCGGGCAATGAGACCATTTTCTCAAGCCCGCAGGCCGAGGCCTTACCGGTCAAAGAGAGTTAAGGGCCCAGGAAAGTGCCACAAAAATCCAGGCTCTGCAGATAAACAGCAGAGCCTAAACCCTGACTTCAGGCTCAGCTTGCTGACGATACTCCAGTAAAGTTTGCCCCATATCTTTACGAAACACCGCATACAGATACTGGAGTGACGGGTAACCACAGGCATTGGCGATCTCCTGCATCGAGAGCTCACTCTCCAGCAGCAGGTGCTTGGCTTTATTCAGTTTGAATTGATGAATCTCCTGATGAATCGAATGACCGCAGCTTGCCTGAAATCGCCCCTCCAGGTTTGAGCGCGACAGGCTGACAAAATCTAAAACCTGCTGAACCTTGATCCCCCGGCAGGCGTGGCGCCGGATATAATGCAAAGCGCGGATCACACTTGGATCCTTTAAAGCCTGGTATTCACTCGATTGTCGCTCGCAAACCCGCACCGGCGGTACAATAACCCGTTTTTTAGCCAGGGGCCTGCTGCTTAACCTCTGCTCCAGCATGTGCGCTGCCTGAAACCCCATCTCATCACACCCCTGCTCGACCGAGCTCAGGGGGATCCGAGACAACGAACGAGTCACCTCTTCATTATCGATCCCAATCACCGCCAGCTCCTCGGGGATCACCCGACCAAGGTAGTCACTCGCCTGCAGCAGGTGATGGGCTCTTGCATCCGTCACGGCTATCACACCGGTCGCCAGCGGCAAGGAGGCGATCCACTGTTGGAGCCTGCCCATTGCCTGTGACCAGTTCCCGGAGTGAATATACTCCCCCTGATAATAGTAAAGAGGGTAGCCGTCGCGCTCTAACAGGAACTTATAAGCATCTAGCCTCTGCCGGGCCCAACGCATCTGAGGAAGATCTATACCGCCATAAAATGCAAAATGCTCAAGACCCTTGCTTTGCAGGTGCCGATAAGCAAGCTCAACCAGCTTCAGGTTGTCGGTGGCAACATAGGGGCAATCAGGGTAAAGTGCCGGATCCTGATAGGAGCTCCCCACCCCGACTACGGGTAGAGAGGTGCTACACAGCAACTTTTCCAGCTCGGGATCATCACAATCAGCAATCACCCCATCGCAATCTTGTAAAAGATGACCGCCATAGCCATGGATCCTAAAATCCTCTTCCAGGATGATCTCCCAGTCGCAACGGCTGGTCTGAATATATCGGCCTATTCCAGCCATCACCTGTCTGTCATAGATCTTGTTGGCATTAAACAGGAGCTTGATTCGATATCGCCCACTCACCCTTGTACCTCCCGGCCTTGCATCTCAAAAAGAGTTAAGCCAAACACTTTACCTTGCCACCGCGACATAGAAACAACAGAGCGAAAAACTGGGATCATCTTCACAAAGAGCTATTCACCTCACACAATCTCACCTATACTGGCTGCGCTATTGATATGAGGTGTTGATGCTTAAAGGGTTCAGATATCTGATGGTGCTTGTGCTGATTGCGCTCCTTGGGATCGCAACGGGCAGCTATGCAGAGCCACTACCCGCACCTTACCTCCAGCAATCTCAACACGCTCAGGAGCAAGGCTCCAAGGCAAAAGCAGCGCCGCATGCCAAGGCCCCCTTGCAGCATCTCACCGAATTGAGACTCGAAAATCAGCTGCGAACAAGCGGCCGGCAACCCCAGCCCCAGACCGATGCTCCATACCCAATTGAGTATCAGTTGATCCATGAACTACCGGTACCCCCACCTCCCGAACAGTTACCAGGCTTTGTTGAACAAGCCTCAGTCCAAACCCGCTGGTTTACTCATATTTCAACCCAGAGTCACCGCACCTCGGGTTGGAAAGAGAGTAATGCTCTGTATAAGAGTCAAATCACCTACCATATCTGAACCTCGTTAGAGGTGCGGTCCGCCGCCCTGTGAATCACATAGAAAACAGAATATTTGGTGCTCTTTTGCATCGAATATGCATCGAACTATATGACATAGGACAGATTCCAATGAAAATGAACTTCTCAACCGTAATGATCCTCTCCATGGCCGTCATCATGCTGGCGACCTCAGTGGTCGGCCCCTTCCTTCAGGGATAACCAGAGCTCACCAAACAACCATGATATAGAGAGGAGATAAGCTATGACTCAGAATGCACTGGAGATCAAAGAGGTGGGCGATCTGGTACCCCAACAGGAGTCCGATCACAACAAGACGGTTTGGGTGATTAATAATGTTTCCTACATCTGGAACCGCCGCGCTGATCACGTACTGATTCATGATGGTCAAAACAGCGACGTGATTTACTTACCCCAGCCCACTAAGCGCGATGCTATGCGGGTTATATTCGAAGATATTAAGCTGAATATCGCATAACAAGGGAACCAAAATCCCAGGCAGTGATCTGTGTGCTTGTCACAACAGAGCATCAGAGCACCAGCCTGCATCGTTCGCAGAGACAAGATGGGCGCCATCAGGCGCCCTTTTCTCTATCATCTGCGGCATAAACAAAGTTAAACCCTCGAGTCGGCTCCCCTTAGCCATCACTCAGCCCCTTATTCAAATCTTAAGCGGAGCTTGCCCCTATAAAATCCGACTACTCCTTTTTCAGTAAGCTTGCCGCATCTAAAACCTGCTCGCGCAACCACTGGTGCCCCTTGTCATGATGTTTGCGCTTATGCCAGTAGAGTCCATATTCCAGAGGAGAAAATGCCAGGGGAAGCGGCAACACCTCGACCGCATACTTTTCGGTCACATGCCGCGCCCAGCTCTCGGTTGAGGTAAACACCAGATCCGTCATCTCACACAGGCTGGTTGCACTGTGAAAATCCTCAACCGCCACCGCCACATCACGCTTAAGCCCCATCCTAGCCAACTGCTCCTCTACAATTGCCGGACTTCCATGCAAAGGGCCGACATTGACATGCCGCTCCTTGAGATAAGCAGCCAAGCTCCAGTCCGCAGACAAACAGGGGTGTCCCTGGCGTACCAGGCAGATAATCTGCTCCTGGTAGACGGCCTTGCGGTATAGACCGGGGATTTTTGCCACCATATATTCGAGATCTCCAGGCAGCAACAGCAGATCCAGTCGCCCCTCCTGTAGACCGATGCTTGAGTATTCATCCAGGTTACGCAGCTCCAGAGCGATCCCCGGAGCCTGCTGCAACAATCGGGGTAGCAGGGTTTGAAACAACATCTGGCTGCTGGTTTCAGGGATGGTCATCCGGAAAACTCCCTTTGCCGTTTTGGGATCAAACTGAGGGGGTGTAACAGGATATCCAGCTCATCAAGGAGCTCCGAGAGCCGCCCCTGAATTTGCAGGGCATAGCTGGTTGGCAATAAACCATGAGATTGACGGATAAACAGGGGATCGCCCGTTAATTCCCGTAACTGGGACAGGTTTTTACTGACAGCAGACTGGCTCAGGCACAGCTGATTGGCAGCCCGTGAAACACTCTTCTCCTGCAGCAGGACATGCAGGCACACCAGAAGATTCAAATTGATCCGGGAGAGATCCAGCAGTGACACAGATATTCCTAACAGTGAAATCAGATATGAAATGATACCACTATTTGAAATAACATCGTCCCTGTATACTCCCGCAAAACATAGAGTCAGGGGAGAATCAAATGGCAAAAAACAAAAATGTGCTCTGGATCATCTTTGCAATGGCGATGCTGGGGCCCCTTGGAATCGACCTCTACCTTCCCTCTCTTCCCCAGATGACCCAGGATTTCCTCGCCACCGAGACTCAACTCCAGTGGAGCATCTCACTGTTTCTTTTTTTTAGCGGTGTCAGCCAACTCATTGCGGGTCCTTTCTCGGACAGGTTTGGACGGCGTAACAGTGCCCTGCTGGGATGTGCTCTATTTTTAGGGGGCAGTGTGCTGGCGATGTTGACCAGCTCGGTACTGCTACTGAATATCGGCCGCATCATCCAGGGGCTGGGAGCAGCCAGTTGCGCCGTCACCTCGCTGGCCTGGATCCGTGACCACTGCACAGCCGAACAATCCGCGCGCTTTAACAACTACATTGGCGGCATGATCGGCCTGGTCCCTACCTTTGCTCCGGTACTGGGGGGACTCTTTCCATCCATTGGGGATGGCGCTCCAACTTTCTGCTGATGGCGATTCTCGCCCTGGTGATCCTCCTTGGCTCGCTCATTCAGCTAAAAGAGAGCTCAGCTGAAGCAAAGCCCGAGCAATCCGAGCCGTTACGCAGGCATCTGCAGCAGATCCTCCGCGATCCTGGCTTTGTGTTCTACACCCTGATGGGAATGCTGGGGATGGGAGCCATCATCAGCTATGTCAACCAGGCTCCCGGTATCGCAATCAGCCAGGGTGGGCTGACCCCGATCGGCTTTGCGCTGTGCTTTGGGGCAATCGGGCTACTCCAGCTATCCGGCAGCTTGCTTGCTTATCGGCTTAGTCGCTGGTTTGGCATATTTAACTGCCTGCGTCTGGGGCTGGCTCTGGCAACTGTGTGCGGGATCAGCCTGTTTTTCCTCCCGGCGGCTCATCCCCTGTGGTTCTTCATTCCGGTCGCCGTCGGAGCCTTTGGTCTGAACCTGACCTTTGGTCATGGAGTCTCCCTGGCAATGGCACCTTTCAGGCATTGCTCCGGCTCCGCCGCGGCGATCAATGGGATGGCTCGCCTCAGTGGTGGTGGCCTGGTCGCCATGCTGTTTGGTTACCTGGATCTCCCAGCCAATCAGATTGTTGCGCTATCGTTTCTGGTATTGCTGCTGCTTCTCCCATGGATAGGCGCTAAGGCCAGCAAGGCCCAGATGCAGGCGGCCTGATCCCCTTGGGCTCAATTGATGTGTGCTACTTTAAGCTCAATGGCATCATCAACTGAGCCCGGTTTAACCCTACTCGCCGGGTGATCCCCCTCAAGATCGCAAAATCTGATATCGAAAATACCTTTTTTCGTAATTGAAGCCTCTGTCAAAGCCAAGCATCCTTGATGCAAACACCTGATTGGATAGTGACAAGGAACAGCCATGTTTATCGGAATCGATATCGGGACTTCAGCCGTCAAGCTCGCCCTAATCCACAGTAGTGGTAAAGTCATCGCAAACATGAGTGAGCCTCTTCAGGTCTCCAGCCCTCATCCACTGTGGTCTGAGCAGGATCCGGACAGTTGGTGGCAAGCCACTCAAGATGCCCTGGATAAGCTTGCAAGTCAGCACTCGCTACGGGAGGTCAGAGGATTGAGCCTGAGTGGTCAGATGCATGGCGCAACCCTGCTGAATGCAGCCGGTCGGCCGCTTCGCCCGGCAATTTTATGGAATGATGGACGCAGCCATCTCGAATGCACAGAGCTTGAGCGAGCCATCCCTGACTCAAGGGAGCTAACCGGCAACCTGATGATGCCTGGGTTTACCGCACCCAAGCTGCTATGGCTGAAGAAGAACGAGCCAGAAGTTTTTAAAGATATCGCCAAGGTACTATTGCCAAAGGACTATATCCGCTACCGGCTCAGTGGTGATTATGCGACCGATTGCTCGGATGCAGCTGGCACCCTGTGGCTCAATACCCGGAAACGTTGCTGGAGCCCCACCCTTATAGAAGGCTGCGGCCTGGATGAAAGCCAGATGCCGGCTCTCTATGAGGGCAACCGGATCACCGGAGAGCTCAAGTCCGATCTGGCCCGCCGCTGGGGAATGCCGGTGATCCCCATCGCTGGCGGGGCAAGTGATAACGCCGCAGGGGCCATAGGTGCCGGGGTATACCAGGCCGGTCAGGGAATGCTCTCTCTCGGAACTTCCGGGGTCTATTTTGTAGCAAGTGATCACTACCTTGCCAACCCAGGCTCGGCCCTGCATAGTTTCTGCCACGCCCTTCCCCAACGCTGGCACCTGATGTCCGTCATCTTAAGCGCCGCTTCCTGTCTTGAGTGGCTGACACGCCTGACCCGGGCCAGCTCGGTAGCCGAACTGATGACAGAAGCTGCCAATACCACTCCCGACGACTCCGTTTATTTTCTGCCCTACCTATCCGGAGAGAGAACCCCACATAATAACCCGCTGGCCCAGGGCGTTTTCTTTGGCATGACCCATGAGACGGAGCGCTCCCACCTGACCTACGCTGTCCTGGAGGGGGTCGGTTATGCACTGGCCGACGGATTTGATGCACTGCACCAATCCGGCCTGCCGCCACAAGAGATATCCCTCATCGGAGGGGGGGCACGAAGCCCACTATGGCGACAGATGCTGTGCGATATCATAGGGCAACCTCTTGCCTATCGACAGGGAAGTGAAATTGGTCCGGCCCTGGGAGCGGCGCGCCTGGCCCAGCTGGCGGTGGAGCCCGCTCAGGATCTCGCGCGGATCTGTCAGCCCCCAACGCTGATCCAGGCCCACCAGGTTCAGGGGAAGGCCTTTGCCCGCCACCAGCACAGGCGTCTTCACTTCCAAAAACTCTACCGGCAGCTCAGACCGCTTTTTTCAGATCCAAGTTGATCACAGGGCTCTCCGGCACGGGGAGCCTACCAAAACATTTTTCGCAGCAAACATTTAATCAAGGTGGACGGCTTTTTTTCCATCCGCCAGCCTTAGATTAAGGGGTAATAATTCAATAGATTTATATTCAATCAGAGCCGGGCATCCCCTGTTTTGATTAGGAAAATACCGCCAGCCTTGATATAAAAAAAATAATTAGAGCTTCATCACAGTTCCAGAGTAAATTGAGCTCAGATCATAAAAATACCTTCTATTTATGATAATTCGCGCAGTAAATTAGTATCGTAAAATAACTAGCATCGCTATGTTAGCTATCGCTTTAGCGAAAAAACGGCCGAAAGGATAATCTGCCGATTTTGCAGTTTCGCTCCTTGATTTCACCTGGAGCCAGCCGCACCAGGGGAAGTCGTCGATGGAATTGACCGACAAGGAACTTACCGTGCGCTTACGATATAAATTGCTGCCAGCCCTGCTACTTGCGGGCTTGTCATCCACCGCATTTGCTCACTGCCAGCTAACGGGGAAAACCATTGGCTGGACCTCAAATATTCAATTTAGCTGTGATACGGATACCAATCTTACCCAGCAGGGCGTTGATTTTGATGTCACCAATGGCGCTACATTTAATTCTGTTTGGGGAATTGATGCTTCGGTGAGCGTCAAGCAAACCGGGAACCAGATTCATCTTAACTTTGGTAAGGACTGGCAGTCTCAGGATTTTATCGCGAAAAAGAATCAGACCCTCTCGTTTAGCTTTAGCCCATCGACAAACCAGTTTGATATTCAAAACTTCCATGTTGGCCCCCAGTATCCGGCGGATGCATCCGTAACCTTTACCAGCAGCACCTCACAAAACCCCATCCCACAAGGTACCCTCATCCGTTTAAACTCTGCGCAGGGGGCCAAGCTACCAGTTCAGCTGGGGTAAAGACAACCTTCATCCCATCATGCATGGGCAGTACACAGCCTCGGCCGAGCTGCCTACCAGTAACGGGGTCTCTCAGATATCCATCGCTCCGAGTGAGTTTAACCTGGCCAAAAATGACACCATCAAGCTGGCCCTGGATTACAGAATCTACAATGGTCAGATCCAGTTTCATCTCAAGCAGCAGCGTCCGGCGGGCGTGACTCAGGACAGCGTCCACCTGACGGTTCAGGATACGACATCCAAAACCAGCTCAAGCCTGGATCTTCCCTGGGGAGCAGATCAGAACCTCACCAACATCTATCCGGGTCATGCCTATCAATTTTCGGCTGAAGATGTCAGCGCCCCGGGCGCAAGCTACAGCTTTAGCTTTGACCCGGCCACACTGACCACGAGCGAACAACAGGAGGACTACTCCGTCAGCCTCAGTGCAACCAAGCACAAGATCCCGACCCAGAGCCTGGCCCTGCATGTATCAGGATTGCCTCAGGATCAAGCCACGACCCTGCACTTTAAAGCCACCAGCAGCACGGCTCACTCTGCACAACTGCAGGTACAAAATGGCGATTACACCCAAATCCTCAGCGAAGGCAACTACCAGATGTCTGCCGATAGCGTTCAGGGATACAGCACGCAATCCAAGAGCATCACGGTCGGCGCCGATCAGCCCACAGGGTTCCCCATCAGCTTCAACAAGGTAAAAAACAGCCGCCAGCTCTCTATCTTCTGGTGCGGGTTCAGTGGTGATTATTGCGGCCAGTCCGTCACAGATGATGTCTACCAGAAAGCAACCCTGGTGATCCTGGCCTTCGTTAATTCAAATCCGGACGGCTCGGTGACCGCCGACACCATGCCCACCGCCCTTATCAATCAGTGGCACCAGGATGGCAAACGGGTGCTGATCTCTGTGGGTGGGCAAAATGGTCATTGGGACTCTATTTTCGCCAACCCCACACAGTTCGTGCAGAGCATCAGCCAGATCGTCGAGCAAAATGGTCTCGATGGTGTCGATCTGGATATTGAAGGCTATACTGCCGCTCCCCAAACCGTCTCACAGACCATAGATAAGCTGCGCCACTCCCTGGGAGAGAGCAAGCTGATAGTCGTCAGTCCGGAAAATGTGACCGTCTATCCGGATCCGAGCATTCCCGTCCCCTCACCGACCCAGGGAGGAAGCCCATGGAACTACTTTGTCCCCATTCTCAAGGCCTCCCTGAGTGAGATCGATTATGTCCAGCCCCAGATGTATAACAATGGATACATGGGTGTTACCCCGGCAACCTCTCAGTTCTTGGTGACCAACTACCTGGGGTGGATGAACAAGCTTGATTATAAGATCCCGGACTTTAACGGGGTCCCTGCCAATAAGCTCATCATGGGGTATTGGCCTCCACCTCCGCCGGTGGAGCCAGTTACTATGCTGACCCGGCAGCCCTCAAGAGTGCCATCGCCACCCTGGCCGACCAATATCAGATCCAGGTCGGGGGCGTCATGATGTGGGATAGCCACTGGGACACCAACAATCATAATGCCATCAGTCAGGCAGCCGCCGAGGCCCTTCAACTACCATGAGGACGCTCTCTTTGTGAGTCAAATCTCCCCGGAGCCGATCGCTTCGGGGCGATCTCATCTATCAGCAGTAATCCACCCTTGTTTATCGGTTTTATAAGGAGATAACCCGTGAAAACCAAGCTATTAACCTGCGCCCTGCTCGGTGCAGGCCTTCTCAGTCATGGCGCATTGGCTCAAGAGAGTTATTCATTGGAGTCTGGTTACGGCACCTTCAATGTTAAGCTCAGCGCCGAACAGCCGATCCAGAGCGTGACCTTTGACTATGGCCAGGCCAATTACCAGCCCGGATATATCTCAAGCGGCTACTCTGTCTCTCATGGCACAGATATCGGCCATGGAATGTATCAATATAAGATCACTTTCCAGAGCAGTGATCCCTGGACCAAGCCGGTCGACAGCCTCTCCCTGGGACAGGTGCCCTACTTTACCGGAAGCCAGATCAAAAACGCCCCATTCAGCGAGTTTTATGGGATCCCCTCAAACATCAAGATCAATGGTAAGGATGCCCAACTTACAACTCCCCCCTTTGGGATCACCAAGCTAACCCTTCCCGATACTCAAAAGATGATCGGTGCCTACTATGCCGACTGGAGCGTTTACGGGGACATGATAATTACTCACTCAACAAGGTCCCCTTCAACAACCTCAATACCATCATCTATGGATTTGGCTCAATCAATCCAACCACAGGGAAGCCCAGATCCTCGATCCCTTTGCCGATACCCAGAAAAAAACCGATGGTGTGGTCGCCTTTCCCTACCTGACGGTACAACGCATCATCAACCCCAAGCTCAATGTCATCTACTCATTCGGCGGCTGGGGCACAGTCAAGACCTACCAGTATGGCGTCTCAAACAGCTTTAACTACTCCTCCGGTGACTTCTCGGTCCTGTTCCAGTACTTCCCGGATAAGATCAAGACACTGGCAGGCTCGATGACGAATGCGATCAGCAAGCTGGGCTATAACGGGATAGATATCGACTATGAATGGACCGCGCCGGCAGAAACCCAGGCCACTTACCTGGCGGGACACAAACCCCTGTGCTCACCCCAGGTTCAGGGACAGACCTGTAACCCGCTGCCACTGACCCAGGAGCAGGCCAATGGCTATGTTGAGCTGATGTATTACCTCAGAGAGGATCTTGACTCACTCGCCAAGCAACGAGGGGAGCACTACTACCTGACCAATGCGCTAATATCCGGCCCCTCCACGCTACAGCAACTTAAAAATTACAGCTATACAGGCAGTGATCCCCAGATCAAAGCCGCCTACCCGGGACAGGATGCCCTCTCTATCATCCTGCATCTGGTGGACTACAGCCACCTGATGACTTACGACATGCATGGGCAGTTTGATGCTCCCCGGGATAACAGTAACACGGCTTCTAATGTCAGCAATTTTATGTCCCAGGTTTCGGCCAAAGATCCACACAACCCGGTTACCAACGATTTCTCCATCGAAGGTACACTGCAGTGGCTAATCCAGAACCTGCAGAACATGACCCACAGGAGCTTTACAATAAGGTCTCTCTTGGCATTCCGGCCTACTCAAGAATCGTCAGTACCGATTCTCAGTCCACTCTGCCCCCGACCTGCCCCAATCCTATATTGAGCAGGGAGTCTATCTGCCTCTCGCAGCTCAGAGTCAACAGGGAGTCACCTCGCAAAGCTATGGGGAATTTGTTGGGGATGTTTGGACTCAGGATTATCTTGGGAACTCGACAGACAGCGCCGCACAGAGCTCAATCACCCCGGGATCCGAAGATCAGGGACCTTCGATTACAAATGTATCATCAATAGCAAGGACTGCATCAGCAGCGCCACCGCTGGAGAGATGCCGGATGCACTCTTCTCCGCCAGTGATCGCTATCAACCCGGAACCTCGGCCGGGGAGCCCGGTTACTATGCTCAGACACCCTGGGCCTACTCGGCAACCAATCATGTGTTTATGAGCTACGACGATGCCGCCTCAACCGCTTATAAGGTGCAGCATATTGTCAATGCCAAGAACCTCAGGGGAGCCTTTATCTGGGAGGTCGATGGTGACATCCCCCCTCAGATAGCAACTACAAGAGCAACAGTATTCTGCATGCGATCTATAGCAACATCAGTAAAACCACAGGTTCTGAGCAATGAGCTCCTGAGCTGATGCAGTTCAGTCTTTATCAGTAAAGCGCCCCCGGCTCGGTCCGGGGTACTCCCACGAACAAAATAAACCTATCAAATCCTGCTTGCCCCGGACCCGGTAACATCCATTCAACACAAGGGCAAATAAACATCCCGCCACTATTTGATCAGCCCGATCTCCCCTTCACAGGGCCGGTCATTAATGAGACCTGCTCAGACGGCTCCCCCGGCTACACCATCCCCGGTACCCAAAGTCGGTAACCGATTCAAAGAAAGCATATCCATAGAAATCTCACCAGACACCAAAAGATGACAATAAACACAGTTGCAGGAGAAATATCCCCGGGAATAGGATGAATCAGAATAAATGGCTGAATCGGCATACACCATTAGAAGAAAAGATGTCAAGTCAAACTTTTGCTAATACCCATCTAGCATCACCTCCCTTATTATGAGCTCCATCACAAAACAGAGCTAACCGCAAAGTCATATATTCTGGTATATCCCTCTGCAACCCAATAGCTCATGGAAAAATTAGTTTATTTTTTGATGTAGATACTTATTCCGCTATCGATAAAGATGATATTCATCAGGAATATTGTATTTAACTTGGCCCCTTGAAACCTGTCTGTATATGAGTATATCCATATGCCACCCTTTCAGGGAAGAATGAAAATCCATAATTCATATAAGTCATCAGCGATGGATAAGCATCATAAAAAAGGAAGCAGAGCGATGATAACCCCAAAAGCATATCCAGAATTAACCGCCGAAGAAGCTGCATCTCTTATTTCGGACAATTCGACTGTAGGATTTAGCGGGTTTACATCAGCAGGTGCAGCCAAATCAATTCCTCGCGCACTTGCCAAGCAAGCTGAATATTTACACGCCCGGGGAGAGAGCTATAAATTAAATGTATTGGCAGGGGCATCGACAGGGAAAAGTCTGGACTCGGCATTAGCCAAGGCAGATGCCATTCATAAACGAATCGGCTACCAATCTTCAAAAATACTGCGTCAGAAAATAAATAATGAAGAGATAGAGTTTATCGATACCCATCTGTCACACCTCCCCAAATGGTACAAAGCGGGACCTTTGGCAAGATAGATTTTGCGGTTATCGAGGCAACGCAGGTAACGGCAGATGGCAAGTCTACCTGAGCACATCGATAGGCACCTCACCAACCTACCTTGAGTATGCCGACCAGGTGATCATTGAGCTCAATCATTACCACTCCCCCGGCTGGCAGAGATGGCTGACATCCTGACGCTCAAAACACCGCCGTTTCACGATACACTGCCCATCTCGACCCCCCTGAGCAAAATTGGAACTCCCTATGCGCAGGTTGATCCCAAAAAGATTGCAGGAGTCGTCTACACGGATGAACCTGATGAGGTCCCTCCTTTCTCGCCTGCCGATGCACTGAGCGATAAGATCAGTCAACATGTAGTAAATTTTTTGCTCAGTAACATCCGCTCCGGCCAGCTTCCCAAAAGCTTTCTGCCGATCCAAAGCGGAGTCGGTAACATAGGTAATTCAGTGATGCAGGGACTTGGAAACCACCCTGCTATTCCCCCATTCATGATGTATACCGAGGTGTTTCAGGACTCCCTGGTGCCTTTGATGGAAGAGGAAAAGGTCAGCGCCGTCAGCACCTGTGCCCTGACCATACTCCCGGAACAGCTCAAAAGAATCTATGACAACATGGATTACTTTGCCTCGAAAATCGTGCTGCGGCCTCAGGATATCTCCAACAACCCAACCATCGCCCGCCAGCTTGGAGTCATCGCCATCAACACCGCTCTCGAAGTCGATCTGTATGGCAATGTGAACTCCACCCATGTCTGCGGAACCAAGATGATGAATGGCATAGGTGGAAGCGGCGATTTTGAACGAAATGCATTTCTATCGATATTTGTCTGCCCCTCAATCGCTAAAGGGGAAAGATATCAACCATAGTTCCCATGTGTACCCATATAGATAGCAGTGAACACTCAGTCGATGTCATCATTACCGAGCAAGGCATTGCCGATTTAAGAAACCTTGCTCCCTTAAAACGCGCCGAAGCGATCATTAATAACTGCGTGCATCCCGATTATAAAGAGTTTATGAGAAGCTATCTCAAATCATGTGACAGAGGACATATCCGGCATAATTTAAGACGCTGCTTTGAGCTACATCATAACCTGATGGAAAGAGGCGAAATGCTTCCCGGGCTAACCATGTGAAAAAAACATATCAAAGGTGTTTAAATACAGATAAGCACTTTAGCCCTAACACCTGAGTTAAATATAACTAAGTCTCTATTTATTTATCAAAATCAATTATTGCCTTCAAAACTAAATAGGAATAACACAATGACCACTTCAATTAATGAGATGCTTGAAAAAGCAAGAGTCGCCCAACAAAGTTTCGAAACTTATAATCAGCAGCAGGTCGATGAAATAGTCAGGGCTATCGGTAAGGTGGTTTATGACCATGCCGAAGAGCTTTCAAGGGACGCCGTTGAAGAGACACAGATGGGAGTCTTTGAAGATAAGGTTGTAAAGTGCACAGGCAAATCACGCGCCATCTGGAATCATCTCAAGTCTAAAAAATCTGTGGGTATCATCAGTCGCAATGAAAACACAGGGATTGTAGAGGTTGCCAAGCCCATGGGGGTCATTGGTGCTGTCACTCCAACCACCAACCCCATAGTCACCCCCATGTGTAATGCGATGCTGGCACTCAAGGGGCGCAATGCCATCATCATCGCCCCTCACCCCAGATCGAAAAAATGCAGTAGCAAAACCGTGGCACTGATGAACGCAGAGATCAGAAAGCTGGGTGGCCCAGAGCACCTGATCCAGTGCATTGAAGAACCTAGTATTGAGAAGACCAATCAACTGATGCACTCGGTCGATGTGGTGGTCGCAACCGGTGGTATGGGGATGGTCAAGGCCGCTTATAGTAGCGGCAAGCCATCCTACGGGGTTGGTGCCGGTAACGTCCAGGTGATCATCGACCGGGAGATCGATTTTGACAAGGCCGCCCGGGACATCATCAAGGGACGTAAGTTTGATAACGGCGTCATCTGCTCAGGTGAACAATCGATCATTGTGCACCAGGATGACTACCCTGGGGTCAAAGAGGCATTCATCAGCAACGATACCTACTTCATTGAAGATCAGCGTGAGGCAGATAAGCTGCGGGAGGTACTGTTTGAGGATGGGCATATCTCAAAAGATGTGGTTGGTCAGAGTGTCTTCACCATAGCTGAGCTCGCGGGGATCAAGATCCCAAAGAGACCAAGATCATCATGATCCGCTCCAATGATCGCCAGGATGACCCACTGCGCAAAGAGAAGATGTGCCCTGTAATGGTTGCCTTCGAATACAGCAGTTTCGACCAGGCCATAGGAATCGCCCAACAAAACCTGGAGCTGGAGGGTAAGGGCCACTCCTGTGCCATCCACTCAACCAATGATCGTCACATTGAGCGAGCAGGCCTGCAACTGCCCGTCAGCCGCCTGGTGGTCAATGAACCCTGTTCACTGACCGCGGGAGGGAGCCTGCAAAATGGCTTTGCACCAACCACAACCCTGGGTTGCGGCTCATGGGGAAATAACTCCATCTCCGAAAATCTGGACTACAAACACCTGATCAATATCGACCGGATCGGTTATGCCAGGAAAAACAAGCCAGTCCCTACCGATCAGGAGATCTGGGCGGCCGCCTAAAACTACTTGGGGAGGAAGACCTCCCCATCACTCTTTTTATCTAGCTTTGGATGGGATCAACATGAGTACAGAGCTCTATTTCTTTGAATGTGGCACTCTCAAAACCGAGAAACAACACATCATGGCTGGCCAGGGAGTGAAGGAACCCTTTGATATTCCGGTTCCTTTTTTCCTGATCAAACACCCGAAAGGCAATGTGTTATATGACACGGGCATGGCCCTTGAAGTCGCAACAGACAAGGTAAAACACTGGGAGATGTGACTAAAGTTTACGACCCCATCATGAGAGAGGAAGACTATGTGGTCCACCAGCTGGAATCGATCGGGCTGACTCCCTGGGATATTGACTATGTGGTCTGCTCTCATCTGCACCTGGATCATGCCGGGGGATAGGTGCCTTTCCCAATGCAACCTATATAGTACAGCGCAAAGAGCTGGAGTGGGCCTATGTCCCCGATTTTTACCAAAAAGCGGCCTATATCCGGGCTGATTTTGATAAAGAGGTGGACTGGCTGCTCCTCGACGGTGAGTCTGATGATGGTTACGATCTCTTTGGCGATGGTGCCCTGAAAATCTGGTTTACTCCGGGGCACACACCCGGTCACCAATCCCTGCAGGTGAATCTTGAAGAGTCCGGCGCCTACCTTCTCACCGGAGACAGCTGCTATACCGAAGAGATCCTGCATCAGGATCTACTGCCGGGGCTGGTCTGGAGCCCCCCCATGCGGTCAAAACCATTGCCCGGATGCGTCATGCGATGAGGACTCAGGATCTGACCGTAGTCACAGGCCATGATCCAAAGGCATGGCCAAACTATAAAAAAGCTCCAGAATTCTACAGATAGGAAGAACAGAATGAACATTATCCGCACCCCAGAACTCTTTGTCGGCGAAAACGCCATAGACAATATTTCATCCATCCTGGCTCGGCTTTCCAGCCGCAAACTGATGCTGATCACCGATGATTTCTTATCTCATACCCCCTCCTTTGAGAAGCTGTGCCAGCTCATCGATGATGCCGGAGTGAAAATAGAGCTATTCGATAAGGTATTACCTGAGCCTGAGATCGACTATGTTGCCGCTGTAGTCAACAAGGCCAGAGCGATGAACATCGACACCGTCATCGCCTTCGGGGGCGGCAGCCCAATCGATACCGCCAAGGTGGTCGCTGCCCTGGTGACCAACACCCGGGAGATCGAAAGCTACCTGGGTAGCGAGCTCCTGGAGCAGGAGGCACTGCCGCTGATCGCGATTCCGACCACCGCAGGAACCGGCAGTGAGGTCACCCCGATCGCCATTCTTTCAGACTCTAAGGATCAGCTTAAGAAGGGAATCGTCTCACAGAAAATCATTCCTCATTTTGCGATCCTGGATCCGACCCTGACCGTCGGCATGCCTCCCCGAGTGACCGCTTACACCGGGATGGATGCCCTGACCCACGCCGTCGAAGCCTTTAACTCGGTCAATGCCAACAGCTACACAGACACCTTTGCAGTGAAGGCGATTGAGCTGCTGACTCAGAATATCCGCCTCGCCTACCAGGATGGTCATAACCTTAAGGCGCGTGAGAATATGTTGCTCGGAAGCCTGATGGCAGGGATCGCCTTTGCCAATGCCGGAGTCACCGCGGTCCACGCCTTCGCCTATCCCCTGGGTGGCATGTATCACATCCCCCATGGATTGGCGAACAGCATGATGTTTGCTCCTGTGATGGCCTATAACATGGTGGGCAATGAGCAGCGCTTTCTTGAGCTGGCACGCTGTTTCAGGGCCGATGCGACCTCCCCACAGCTAGTGGTTGATGAGATCAGAGCCCTGTGCCGGGATCTGAATATCCCTCATGGTCTCAGGGAGCTGGATATTCCGGAGCAGGCGCTTGATGAGCTTGCGGACGGTGTGATGAAGGTCACCCGGCTTTTGGCCAATAATCCAAGAGAGCTCACCCCGGAGGCCGCCCGCGAGATCTACCAACAGGTCTATTGAGCTCGCACACTCCCGGAGCCTGCCAATGCAGGCTCCCTCATATGAAAAAAGAGCTCAGGCGCCCGAAGGGGAAAGCTGTGGGCTCTTTTCTGTCCTCTCCCACAACGCTTCAAGCTCCTCCAAAGAGCGATTCTTAGTTTCAGGAACACATTTAGCTACAAATCCCACCGTGACCAGCCCCATGATCCCGTAAAGCCAGAAGGGAGCACCGCCGTGGAAGGTCTGCTGTAGCCAGTTATTATCCGCCGTCATCATAGGAAAGGTCTGCGATACTAAGAAGTTCGCCAGCCACTGGGCAAACACGGCGATCGACAGCGCCTTGGCCCGCACCCGATTCGGAAACATCTCAGATAACAGCACCCAGGTCACGGGGCCGAGAGACAGGGCAAAAGCGGCGATATAGCCCAACATAAAGATCAGCAGGTATCCACCGATAAGGTTGAGGTAAGCTGCAGTGCCGATCGCCAACATACACAGCCCCATCACCAGGGCTCCTCCCATCATCAGAGGCCGACGACCAAAACGATCCACCGTATAGATAGCGATCAGGGTAAACAGCAGATTTACGGCCCCAACCAGGATGGTTTCGAGCAGGGCGATATCCAACCCGGAGTGATTAAAACCACTTAAGATCCTTGGGGCGTAATAAAGAAACACATTGATCCCTGTGACCTGCTGAAATACCGAAAGCATGATCCCGACAAAGATGACATAGCCCAGCCCGGATCCAAGCAGTTTGATCGAGCGTTGTTGGGTTGTTTCATGGATCTCCTGCCACTGCTGCTCAATATTCGAATCCGGATCAAGTGCCATCAGTAGCTCCCTGGCCTCGCGCTCCCGTCCCCTGAGAGCAAGCCAACGCGGTGTCTCGGGAACCGTAAACAGCAGCCCGAGAAACAGTAGCGAGGGAACCACCCCGGAGGCGAACATATAGCGCCACCCCAAGGTATCCAGCCAGTGGCGATCGCCCAGGCTGGCAATGGCGTAATTCACAAAATAGATCAGCAACATCCCAAAGATAATCGCCAACTGGTTGCAGGAAACCAGGGCCCCTCTGCGCTCAGAAGGTGCCACCTCAGCGATATACATGGGGGAAACCATAGAGGCGATCCCGACCCCTATCCCCCGATGATCCGGTAAAACACCAGGGTCCAGTAATGATCGGCCAGTGCCGTTCCCACCGCACACAACAGAAAAAGCACAGCCGAACACAGCAAAGCCCCTCACCTGCCAAAACGGCTGCTCAAACCCGATGCCAAAATGGCTCCGATAATACAGCCGAGCAGCGCAGATGCAGCAGCAAATCCAAGAGCCGTCGCATCCAGCTTAAAGTAACTCTGCAGGGACTGGGTCGCTCCCGATATGACCGCGGTATCATAGCCAAAAAGTAGCCCCCCAAGAGCCACCACCAGAGTTATCCGTATCACACTTATTGATGAGCGTACCATCATAGATATTCCTGAATTGAGCTGTCGTAGCATCTATTGTTTGAAGCTCACCGCTAGATTGCTATTTCTGTTTTTGCTAAATGCTTTATGAAATCTTCTTTCCCTGAGCTCGCTCACAAGGACCTCAGGTGGAGCAGACTTGTGATACCCAGCTCTCACTCTCAATTGCTATTTTTCAAAATTCGATCGGGAAAAAACATAATTGCGACCCCTTGCTCCCTTGATAAAAATAGCTACATCTCAACCGATGGAGTCGATGCGATGACACGCTATTTTGAACCCAAATCCCCAATCCCCTATCTCGGCCCCGATAGCCGGGAGCCTCTGGCTTTTCGTCACTATCAGGCCGATCAGATGATCCTTGGTAAAAGCATGAGAGAGCAGCTACACTTTGCCGCCTGCTACTGGCATAACTTCTGCTGGAGTGGTGACGATACCTTTGGCTCGGGCACCTTTGAACGCTCCTGGAACAGGGCTGAAGATCCCCTGCAGCGAGCCCGCAATAAGGCGGATGCCGCCTTTGAGTTTTTTAAGACACTCACAGTGCCCTACTACTGCTTTCATGACATAGATGTTGCCCCCGAGGGAGAGAGTCTTCGAAGCTATGTGAGCAATCTTGACGCCATGACCGACTACCTTGGCGAGAAACAGCAGCAGACAGGGCTTAAGTTACTGTGGGGAACCGCCAACTGCTTTAGTCATCCGCGCTATGCAGCCGGAGCGGCCAGCAACCCGGATCCACAGATCTTCAGTTACGCTGCCTCTCAGGTCTGCTGTGCCATGCAGAGTACTCTGCGTCTCGGTGGTGAAAACTATGTGTTATGGGGGGGCGCGAAGGTTATGAAACCCTGCTCAATACGGATCTCAAGCGCGAGCGTGAACAGCTTGGCCGGTTTATGCAGATGGTGGTCGAGCACAAGCATAAGCTTGGGTTTAGCGGCAATCTGCTGATTGAGCCCAAGCCCCAGGAGCCCAGCAAGCACCAGTACGATTACGATGTTGCCACCGTGTATGGCTTTTTACGCCAGTTTGGCTTGGAAAAAGAGGTCAAGGTCAATATAGAAGCCAACCATGCCACGCTGGCCGGTCACTCCTTCCATCACGAGATCGCTATGGCGCTGGCCCTTGGGATCTTTGGCAGTGTCGATGCAAACCGCGGAGATCCCCAACTGGGTTGGGACACAGATCAGTTCCCTAACAGTGTTGAGGAGATGACACCAGTGCTCTATGAAATCCTCAAGGCTGGCGGAATGCAGCAGGGAGGCTTTAATTTTGATGCCAAACTGCGCCGTCAAAGCTGCGATCTCAACGATCTGCTGTATGCTCATATCGGAGCCATGGACACCCTGGCACTGTCACTGAAAAAAGCGGCTCGCCTGATAGAGGAGCAAAAACTACAACAGCTTACCGAACAACGCTACCAGGGGTGGAGCTCTGCCCTGGGGCAGCAGATCCTCAGGGGAGAAAGCTCGCTGCCAGATCTTCTGGACCAGGCGCTGACCTCCCAGATCTCTCCTAAGCCCTGTAGCGGACACCAGGAGTACCTGGAAAACCTGTTGAATCACACCCTCTACGGCTCTTAAAACTCGATATCAGGGGGCTTATGGAGCTCCCTTGCTCTTGCCAGCCAGCGGGTGACCATAATCAGAGAGGATGAGCTGATACTCATCACTGTCTTTGACCTTGTCAATCGCCCTTTGAAAGCTCGCTACCAACTGATCCGGAGTCTTCTTGTTCAGGGCATAATAGGGAGCGCTTGCCCCCAGAGAGTAGACCACTTCAAACTTGTTGCGCTCCAATCCCAGCTTTTCAAGGGTATCAAATACCGAGGCTGTGGTCGCCCACAGATCGATGCGCCGGTTGAGTAGCTGACGAGCCAGGAGCTTTGGCTTATGGGTCACCACCAACTTATCCGGATCCACACCGACTCGGATCACATACTGCTGCCCGGCATCGGAACGAATCACCCCGATTCGATAACTATTCAACTCAGAATCCATCGCTATCCGCAGATGGCGCTCCCGCAGCGCCACCAGGATCACCTCGATATTTGGCACTATGGGCCCGGCCCACTTAAACAGAGCCTCCCGCTCCAGAGTACGAGCCGTGGAGAAGAGCACATAACCCTGAACATTCAAAGCCAGGTTGTAGGAGCGAGCCCAGGAGTTGCACTTGATATCCTGTGAGCGCATCGAGTACCCCGCCTCCCTGGCCGCCGCCAGCAATAGCTCAACCGCAATCCCTTTCAACTCCCCATTGTGCCGATAGTTATAGGGAGGAAACTCCTCCGTCACATAGGAAAGACGGGTGAAATCTTGGCCGGATGGCGAGGCGCTTTTCGCCTGACCACTCAGGATGAAGGACAAGCACAAGGCAATAATCAGTCGACAATCCAAAACTGTAACCATGCAAATAATAGGTTTACTCAAATTCTAGTGAATCTTCTGGGACCATGAAGCTCACCCTGGGCTTAGGCCTGTATTAAATTTTCCACACAGAGAAAAATAGAGATCAAATTCACAAATAATTAGTTTAATAAAAACAATAGATGCCTCTTAAGCACAAAACATGTAGTGTATTTTTTAGACAGATGTTTAGACCCATAGGTCCGGCCCTCTGCTTAAACTTCATCCCGATTATTTCCTTACATGCTGCGCCCTTTGCCAGCCACTTTTTAGGAGAATAAGGATATGAAACATATCTGCATGCTGCTTATTGGGCTAGTTATTAGCTCCACCGCCCTGGCTGACAGCCAGCAAACGCGCCGGGAGTTAGCGCGTGAGCTGGCGATGCACAGCCAGACTCTACTCCCGAAACTTGCCAATCAGAACTACCAGGCTCCTCTTCAGAGCTTGCTGGCACACAAGCGAACGGCTCGCTCCATCTCTTCCCTCAGTCAGCTGAGTGCACAGGCAAATCAACAAGCAATAGGAAAAATGGGATTGACCGGAGAGGTCGACTCATTAATGCAGCTACGGCTGGCAACCCCCGACCAGCAATCTGCCCTGAGTTCAGGGGTCGCTCCGCTGGTTGCCTATATCCCGGATGGTGACGAGTCCCAGTGGAGTTCCATTGAAGCCTTTGATCGCCAGGGGAATTCGGTATTACTGGATGTCAATAAGGCCCCTGATCGTCCAGTACTGGTGGTTGAAACCGATGCCCATAAAGCCGCTCAGGCTGGGATCCGCATGATGAATCGGGCACTTAAAAAAGAGGGGCTGAGCAGTGACTCGCTTCCCCCAGCAACTGAGCCTCTCAAAACTTCAATCT
This sequence comes from Dongshaea marina, assembly GCF_003072645.1. NCBI lineage: Bacteria > Pseudomonadati > Pseudomonadota > Gammaproteobacteria > Aeromonadales > Aeromonadaceae > Dongshaea > Dongshaea marina. The sequence continues at coordinate 860,316 of NZ_CP028897.1, read as the reverse complement.
TAAGTAAAATCCGCCTGGAAAATGACGAGGAGCCATGGATTCTAGGTGACGCCGAGATTTATGCCATAGTTGCCGGAATCAATCCGGGAAGAGATGAGCCTGTGGTCGATATCATCGACATGCCCTATCTGGACCATGATAAAACTGTCTATACTCCCAACCAGATCCTGATCTATTGGGATCGTTATCGCTGGGCCGCTGCCGATCTGGTGCTGATGGAGCAGGACAGCAATACCAACTACAAGGAGCTCACCAAGCTATTGGTTGAAGTTCTCAAAGAGAGCCTGAAGATCGCCGGATATCCACAGAGCGCCCCCTTCCTGGATCTCGGAAACCGCATCATAGACGCGATTCCCGATGATTGGATGACCAATAGTGATGATTATGTGGATTCCTTCTACACCCTGGAGCAAAACCGTCACTACCAGGACTATTCGGGAGCTCGCAACAACGCGGTGATCTCACTTGAGCCCAGAGAGTTTGCCCCGACACACTAACCCACATCTCACCAGGGTCACCCCAGGGTGGCCCTTTCTATGATCTTCCAATTGACTAATCCTGCCTCCCGGATTGACGGCCTTCGAAGAAGCAGCTAGCACTTAAGTAACGGCTATGAGTTTGCTGTAACTGCTGCCCATTGAGGTTTTGGAGTCAGCCATGGATGAAATTGTTCATATTGCCAGTCACTTCGTAGTGCAATGCCTGCATCTTCTCGCCATCACGGTGATCTCCATAGGTGTGATCAAGGGAATGGTGATCTTCATTCGTGAGTCCCTGATTGAAAAAGACTCTGCCACAGCGATTCGCGAGAGCCGCCTCGAGCTGGGCTACACCTTCTCACTGGCTTTGGGTTTTCTGATCGGTGGCAGTATTCTCAACACCACCATTGCCCCCACTTGGGAGGATATCGGACAACTGGCCTCGATTATCGCGATCCGTACCGTACTCAACTACTTCATGCTGCGCGAGCTCAAGGCGATGGGAGCATTGAAGTCTGCCAAGGAAAAACCTGATCCAGATTAGCTGTGACTAAAACGAAAAATAATCAGAACCCCAGGCGCTCTCGATAGGTGATAAGTGCCTTAATTTGTCGCATTGCTCATTGGAGTTCATATTCACGAAAATATTTCAGATAAAAAATAAAATATAATTTATTCAATAGCTTATACTGGATAATCAAGTTTCCAGCTAGCTTAACCATATCCTCCCTCCTGGAGAGGGTATTGATATCCTCTCTAACAAATTGCGCTGGTTTTCAATTTTTTCTAGCATGGGTCCATTAAAATCCTTTTCCAAACAGGCTTATTTTCTCATTCGCTTAACCAGCACCCGGAATACCATGCAAAATATAAGGATATATCAATGCGATACAAACTCATTTCTTCACAAAGAGTGAACCCTGAATTTTTAGATCTGCATCAGCACGAGACACAGGTTGCAACAATGAGGATGACCTCTGTCAATCAAACTGGGATCCCCCAGTCCTATTGAAAAAATTTTCAAGAGTAAGACGACTCCAGCCACTTTTGATTAAACGGGAGAACCTACCATGAATCTGATCAACCTGATGACAGCATTCAGGGCGGTTGCCGAAGAAAAAAGCTTTAAGAAGGCCGCTGAAAAGTTATCCGTATCTACGGCAATTATAAGCCGGTACATATCTCAGCTCGAGACAAGCTTAGAGATAAGACTTATTAATAGAAGTGCCAGAGCGATCAGCCTGACCGAAGAGGGAAAGATTTACTATGATAAGTCCCTCTCAATACTGAAAGACATTGACAATCTTAACACCTTGTTTCAAGAGAAAAAAAAGCTTCCATCAGGCAAAATTAGGCTTACCACCTCAAGTCTTTTTCTGGAAAAGCTCATTACTGAGGAGATATGTAGCTTTTTAGATAAGCACCCACAAATAGATATTGATATCACAACAGACAATAAGCTGGTAAACCTTATCGAATCAGGAGTTGACCTTGCAATACGCTCAGGAAAACTTGCGGATTCTAATTTAATATCAAAGAAACTGTGTGGCTATGAAGTCATATTATGCGCATCACCTGAGTATATAACAAAACATGGATTACCAGGTAAGCCTGAAGATTTACACCAACACAAATTGATTTTAGACTCAAACGTATGCGATGAGTTGAAATTTAAAAATGACTTCAACATAAGCCTGATAAATGGCCAGTGCTCCTTGAAAATAAACTGTGGCCATGTATTAAGAAAGGCTGTACTAATGGGCCATGGCATTGGAAGTGTAACAAAGTTCAGCGTGATAAATGATATAAACAAAGGGCGATTAATACAAATACTGGAAGACTATGACATATTAAATCGTAACGCATACCTCTTATATCCGAAAAAGAACCATCTGCCATTAAGAACCAAACTTTTCATTGACCATTTAACAAAATCCTTTGAAAAGCGAAGGAACATATAACCACTGGGTTATGTCTCAGATCCGTTGCTCATACAAATGTGTACTAATTTCAAGGTCACCAACCTTCTGTCGCAAGGATGCGGCAGCAGAGGTTCCATGGACGGATACACACCGTGTTGGCGAGACGTGAAATTAGACATCAACAACAGATGTGAAACACGACCAACCACTGTTACCATATTAGTTTTGTATAGTGGGCTATCACAGACTTGATAGCCCACCAGGATTATACCGACACACCTCACACGACCGGGAAAGCCAGCGACGCTTTAACACAAATTAGTTGGTCAATAATTTCCATGGTCCCGAGCTTGAGGATGCAGCTGGCTCGTCCCGCGAGTCCACCATTTTGCCTCATAGCGGTTGCCCTGATAACTCACGATTTCCGACTGTAGGTACACTCTCGTTGGATCCCATGCACTTCCTGGCTCAGGTGCCGGTCCCTCCCAAACATAGGAGATATCCGGTTGATTGTTCTGGGTCCACCAGCGCGCTGTATATACCACTCCCTGGTAGCTGGCCTGATCCCCCTGATGGTATATCTTGGTGGGATCCCACTGATCTTCGGTTGGTGTGGCCTTGGTCGTAAAGATCTCGGTATCTGTCAGAGAAGAAAGCCCCTCAACTGAGGCCGTAACCTGAAGCTGATACTGAGTCGAGGCACCCAACCCTGTAAACAACTTGCTGTTACCACTCCCCTCGTCAACCATCTGACCACTGGAATCGAGTAGCTGATAGTGATAGCTAATTATGCCTTCGCCATGTACAACTTCTGCTTGCCAGCTCGCCAAAGCTCCGTTTTCGCTAATATTACTGATCACCGGCCGCTGTTCCCAGTTTAGCGATGCAGACTGGGTCGATGCCGTCCTAAAGGTTTCAGTACCGACAAGATCCGGGTAATCATTGGCAGAAGCTGTGACCGTTAATCTGTATTGGGTATCTTCAGCAAGAGCACTGAAAACAGCAGAGCTCCCAACCCCTTGAGCAACCAACTCCATATCCGGGCTCTGTTGCAGTCTATAGCTATAAGTTATAACCGGGCCCGTATCCACACTGGCAAGCCAGCTGGCTGAAGCCGAATTCACTGTCACATCGGTTACCGATGGCTCCGAGCTCCAGCTAAGCTCCTGGATCGGATCCAGGGAACAGTTCACATTGCCTGCGCCATGTTCAGCAAGAATCCCCTGCACCGAGTTATTCCTCTTCATCTGTTCACATAACTTAGTCGCCAACTTCTGCTGGCCACTCAGAGCTGGGTGGGTTAGATCCCCAGCATAATCTCCCTCGGGGGCATTGAGCGGAATCAACCAGGGATCCTCTTTTGTCCCCGGATCTACAACCATTATATTGGTAAACTCACTGGCGACCTGCTTAATATCCTGCTTAACCTGGGTATAGTTAGGATCAGCCCATGTGATAGTTTCCACCAATGTGGTCAAGGATACGATATAGGCATTAGGGTAATTACTGCGAATCGTATTGAGCATTCTCCGATAACCCGATTTGAAGTTTGTGGAGTTAAAGGATGTTAGTGCTACATCATTCGTCCCTAAAAACAGCACTACTATATCCGGTTGCCAGGAGCTGAAATTCCAATTCACTGCAGTGCCCGTGGGCTGACTCCACTGGAAATTATTATAGGTAAACTGTTGATCCATTGTAATAGAGTCACCAGCATTGGGAGTCACCCCTATTCCACTCTTAGCAATAATACTCCACTGATCAGTTTGGAACATTTTTGCCAACAAGGCACCATAGGAGTGAAGGGTGTTTTCATATTGAACCGCACCTGAGGACTGCCCATCCGGATTATCCACTTTCCAGGCGGCAGTAATCGAATCGCCGATAACCTCTATTTTAATCCGCTCGCCATCATTAATTGGTTTAATTTCAATGCCATCATCACCGATAAACCCCTTCAAGGTCGTCTGACCAAAAGAGGCTTCAGATGTACGATGAAGTTTAAGCATATAGGTAGTGGAAGGATCTAATAAGGTATCCTGGGTCACAGAGGATTGCAGAGCAATGACTCCTGTTCCTGAGGGTAGGTCTGTTTTTTCAATCTTTCCGGTAAATCCCACGGGATACAAACTGTATTTATATTCGATACTTCCGGAGGACTGCAGGTCGACACTTATCTGGCTGCTATTAGAAAATTTAAGTCGCGCAGTATTCCCCCAACTTGTTCCCTTACTATTACCACTCACCGTATTCCAGCGGCCGGAATACTCAATATCTTCACTGAGCGCTGAAATCCTTTCAACGGCTTCTGCCGGGAAACCAAGAATTAGCGGTGAGCATAGTGCAAGGCTAATAGGTATCTTATTCAGGCTGGTATTATTTCGCATTATCATACTCCCTGTAAATCTGACTAAAAGACTGATTAACCTAGGTACAATACAAATGCGATTCTGATTATAAGTCAGGGGTTAGAAATTAAAAACAGCATCCTGGTTAACTTAGGTTTAACCAGGATGCAATGACTAATAGCAAGTAAGTCATAAAGCTAAGATGATACTGCTTTGCTCCTTAATGGCCTCCATAGCCCCGCTCTTCCTGATGAGCCAGCCTGGTCTCCCTCAGACGAGCATTTTCCTTTCAGTGCTCTGCGTTGTAGCTAAGAGTATCAGGTTATAGATAGGTTTTGCCTGTACAGCTTAAGCCTGAGAGTGAAGCCCTACTGTGCAGCTCACATCCTTGACCCCATGCTCATCAAGAATCGCCTTGATCGAAGGGTTATCCTTCATAACCTGGCACAGATGGGTCGCCAACTTTGGTGCCCAACCTGATGATGACAAAATAGCTCTCCATTGGTAATTCTGCTCTCCACCACGACAACTACAACCAGCAACCTGTACTTCCGAGCTCATGCTGTCTTTAATCAAAGTAGCCCTATGGCTTTAAAAGGAATTAAAGCGATGACTCTCATAAAACCCCTGGTGTTTATATCATGCTTTGCAGTCTCTGCTTTCGCATTTGCCAACACCCTTGCAAACACCCATTTAAGCGGGAAAATGCAACCCTCGATGGCCACAAGTAAAGCTCATCCCCCATTGAGTCATGTATGCTGGTATAAAAATGATCGATACTCAGTCGGCGCAATTTTGCCGATAGATAAGCATATCTATATTACGTGTGTATCCAAAGTCGATGCAGCCGAAGGCGCATCAAAGTTCCCGGTCTGGGTAAAGGTGAAGCTGGATAATTAAAACTTGATCATTACCAACCCCTTACCACATGGGTGACAAGACTTTCTGATTCAGTGGCCTGGGTTATCAGGATCCTAACCCCTGCCACCGAGCACGCAGTAAGCTGCTTTTAGACAACTTACTGCGTGCCCTTAAATGATATCCAGGCAATCGACAAACCAATTGAAACGATCGACTAAATAACTGTTCCAAATAGTAGATCACTTGGAGCAACTGTTGAATTGTGAATGAGCAGACCCTCTGCGTCATGGATGACGCGGTGGAGCCTCCATGGATGGATTCATAGCGTGTCTGCTAGCACACATCAACAGATGTAGCAGTAATAGGATCAGCTATTTAGTCCTGTAACCCCATGGTATGCAGGTCATCTATCTTCTTATTCAGAGCACTCATAAACCCCTTGTTGCTCGCAAGGTAGCTTTTCGAGATATAGATCCCAATCCCCCGAGAGGATTGAACATATTGCTGGTAGGCCGAGTGCTTGAGTCCCTGCTCATCCGCAGACTGTTTGAACACCATCTCCGCCATGAAGATGGCATCAATCTTCCCTGCTTTAAGCTTGCGAATCAGCTCTGCGGTATTGAGCTCCCGGCTCGTGACCTTGTAAGCATTCCTCTCCAGCCAGCGCTGGGTATTGGTTCCAAATACGGTCCCAATTCTGGCATTCTCCTTAAACCTTGGATCACTTGGGGTGAGTGAGTAACGGCTGGATACAAACCAGCTCCAGCGATTGAGCATCAGGGGCTTGGAGAAAACCGCCACCGAATCTCGCTCGGCATTTTTAGAGGCCAGGAAAAAGCCGTCGACCCTGTGATTCTTTAAATCGGCCAGTGCTTTGGCATAGCTGGGTACCAGTTTGATCTCATAGGGAACTCCCACCTCATCGAGCACCTGAGCCATCTTTTCATAGCCATACCCCTGGTAAGAGCCATTGATCATATAGGTAAAGGGCGGGAAATTTGGCATCGCCAGTACAAGCTTGGTATAAGAGGCCAGGGAGGGGAGTGGAATGAGCAAAACAAGCCATAGCAATACACGAAACAGCATCCGGGCCCCCTCTCCTTTCATTCCTGAATGAGAGGCCTGCTGAACTCTGTATCGAGCTTGTCACAGCTCAAATGCCAGCGCCTCTCTCTAAACTCTATAGTGCGGAATTAACCTCCGCCCTGTCAACTCATGGGTCACCGGCTATCTCAGTCTGCGACCAGGTGCTGGCCATCAGACTTTTTAAGATATAGAAAAGCCAGAGCAGATAGCAGGGTCAACGCCCCCATGGTCAGAAAGGTCAGGTGAAAATGGTCCATCAGGCTACCGGGAGTATAGCGGGTGTAAAAATGCAGGGCACTGGCACAGATAGCCACTCCAAAGCTGATGGAGAGTTGCTGAGTGACTGCTAACACGCTATTTCCCGAGCTGGCATCATCATCACTGAGATCCCCCAGGGTAATGGTATTCATCGCGGTAAACTGTGTCGCTCTGACCACTCCGAGCCCCAACAGCAGAGCAACAGCAAACCAGAGAGATACCTCGGGGGATATCAGCGCAAACAAGCCGATCATGACCCCGATGATCCCGGTGACCCACAGCAGGGTCAAGCGAAAGCCAAGCCTGTGCAGGACTCGCTCCACCGCCGATTTACCTAATAACGAGCCCAAAGCCAGCGGGATCATCATCAGGCCGGCAAACAGGGCTGAAAATCCCATCCCAACCTGCAACATCAAAGGGACCAGAAAAGGGATAGCACCGGAGCCGAGCCGGGCAAACACATTGCCACGGATCCCTATTTTAAAGGTTCGGGTCTCAAACAAAGATAAAGGGATCAGGGGCTCAGGATTACGTGCCGCATGCCACAGATACCCCCGAGCAGCACAGCCCCACCCAGCAAGGCTATCACTGGCAACAGGCTGTTGACGGCCGCCTCCCCCAGAAGCTCAATCCCTCCCAGGATACAGACCAGACACAAGCCAAATAGCAAAAAGCCCAACCAGTCAAAGCGCCGCCTGGTGCTGGTTACATTTGGCATATAACGCCAGGTCAGGATAAGTCCGATGATCCCAACCGGGATATTGATTAAAAAGATCCAATGCCAGCTGGCATAGGTCACAAAAATCCCCCCAAGCAGAGGACCGACTACCGGGCCTATCAAGCCGGGCATGGTTGCCAGGTTCAACACCCGAACCAGCTCCCGGCGCGGATAGCAACGCAGCAGGGCCAGCCTTGCGACCGGAACCATCATGGCTCCCCCCACTCCTTGCAGGACCCGTGAAAAAACCAGCTGAGTCAAAGTCGTGGACATGGCACAGGTCAAAGAGCCCAAAGTAAACAAAAAAACAGCCAGGGCAAAAACTCGTCGGGTGCCGAAACGATCAGCCAGCCATCCGCTGACCGGGATCAGCATTGCGACCGTCAGGGTATAGCTGATGATCGTCAGCTGCATCGCCAGCGGTGAATGGTGCAGGCTGCGAGCCAGGGCCGGTATTGCGGTATTGATGATGGTGGCATCCAGGGTCTGCATAAAAAAAGCCATTCCGGCTATCCAGGGCAACCAGGCCACCCGAGATGAAGTTACAGTCATAACATCTCCCAGAAGAGGTCACAGGCTCAGTTCCGTGCTTATGAGAGAGAGCCGGCAACAAAGAGGAGTAAAGATGAGCGGGGCTGAAGCCCACCCAAAATCGGCGCGCCATTATACCATACCCAGGATTGACTGAGGCCTCAAAATGTGAGCTATATCACTCAGGTTCAGCCAGGATTCAGCGATCTCGCCGGAAGGAGCCTCATCGAGAATTCCTTCCTCCACCATCAGGGGTTACACTGGTAACGAATATAAATGAAGGGAGACATTTATGTATATGCGCCGGATGATACACCTGAGCATGCTCATCAGCCTGCTATCTTTCACGAGCTTGAGCCACGCCTTTGGTTTATCCGATATCATGGGATCGAATGACCAAACATCGGCAACCTCTGAGCTTGCCTCTAATCCGTTAACTCAGATGATCACATCCCAATTGGGAGTGTCGACACAGCAGGCCGCAGGAGGAACCGGAGCCCTGCTGGCAATGGCTGCCAATCAGCTCAGTGGCGGACAAAACCAGGAGCTGACCAAGCTCATCCCCAAAAGTGAGTCACTCACAGGCTCAGTCCCCGCCGGACTTGGGGGGCTACTAAATAGCCAGAGTGGGGTTAATCAGGTGTTCAGCGCCCTTGGCATGAACTCAGGCATGGTGAGCCAGTTTGTCCCCATCATCCTCAAGTATCTTGGCAGCCAGGGTGCAAGCTCAGGGTTGCTCAACTCACTGTCGAGCCTCTGGACACCGGCGAAATAACGGCGAACGAAAGCCCCGGCAACACCGATTCTTTGGCACAAACAATAAAGCCGGTGACCCATGCACCGGCTTTGTTTATCGGAATCTTGAGGTCAGCCCGTTATAGGGCAGCCTCGTAGATCCCGATCACTTCCTGGTGGCTCGCCTGGATAGGGTTGGTCAGGCCACAGGCATCATTCAGGGCATTTTGTGCCAGAGTTGGCAGATCTTCCGCCTTCACGCCCAGCTCCTGCAAGCCTGCCGGAATACCGATATCCTGAGCCAGCTGACGAATCGCAGCCAGCGCAGCTTCCGCCCCTGCTGTGCATTCATCCCTTCAACATCTACTCCCATCAGCTCGGCCACCTTCATCAACCGCTCAGCCGAGGCCTTGGCATTAAACTGCTGAACATGAGGCAACAGCACTGCATTACAAACGCCATGGGGCAGATCATAGAAGCCACCGAGCTGGTGAGCCATCGCATGAACATAGCCAAGGCTTGCATTGTTAAAGGCCATTCCAGCCAGGAACTGGGCATAGGCCATCTGCTCGCGAGCATGCAAGTCATCACCATGCTTAACCGCCTGGCGCAGATTTTGTGCAATCAGGGTGATCGCCTTCTCAGCCGCAGAGTCGGTCACCGGAGTTGCGATGGTCGACACATAGGCCTCAATCGCGTGAGTCAGGGCATCCATACCGGTCGCAGCGGTCAGCGAGGCAGGCTTAGCCAACATCAGCTCCGGATCATTGACCGACATCAGAGGAGTCACATGCTTATCGACGATCGCCATCTTAATGTGACGGGCCTCATCTGTGATGATACAAAAGCGGGTCATCTCACTGGCGGTGCCCGCCGTGGTGTTGATGGCGATCAGCGGCAGCTGAGGCTTAGCCGACTGATCAACACCCTCATAATCCTTGATGCTGCCACCATTAGTCGCAACCAAAGCGATCCCCTTGGCGCAATCGTGGGGTGAGCCTCCCCCTAATGAGATCACCAGATCACACTGATTCTGCTTGAGCAGCGCCAGGCCATCTTCAACATTGGTCACGGTCGGGTTAGGCTGGGTGCCGTCGAATACCACGGACTCGATCCCCTTCTCCTGAAGCAGCCCTGCCACCTTGGCAACCACACCGATAGAGTTCAGCACCTTGTCAGTCACGATCAGCGCTTTCTTATAGCCGTACCCTGCGATGTCATTGGCAGCCTCGGTCAATGCACCGGCTCCCATCACGTTGATGGCTGGAATATAGTATTTGAATGAAGCCATTGTTTTTCCTTAACACAAATAAAATAGAGCAAAAATGCCAAGGCAGTGTACTACCGGGGAAAGATGTAACAAATAGTGGCCGCAGGTCACTTTCAGGTAACAAGAGGTTTCCATGATGTAAGTCAAATTAGCTGAAAACACCCATGAAAACACCGAACAAAAAACAATCTAACCTTTTAAAATCAAAACCTTATATGGATTTCTTTGTCCGGATTTGTGATATACATCAACAATGTCATCCGGTTTCGATTCCCCCGCTCCCCAGAGGCGAAAGGTTGCCACCTGCCTAAGGTCAAATTCCCGGCAATCTGCCATCACTCCAGGAAAAAGAGCATCTGCCAAATCAGCTATACAATTAATTTTCTATAAGAAACATAAAACTAGCGTGAAGCTGGATTAACTGGCATTAAATCTGCAAAGCTTTAGCACATCATCTTTGCAGTCGCTATGGGATGGCACCAATGAGCAGAGGGAGATACGCCGACAGTAGAAGGTTATCCGCTATGGCTAATATTAAACAAAAAGTCGATCTAATCATTGAAGGTGTTCGTTATAACAAGAGCGCATTCAAGATTCTTGCGATTTTCACCTCGGTTCACGTCATCTTGTTTGTGATTGCTCAGGCGTTACTGTAGGCAAATAACAAAGGCTCCAATGGAGCCTTTGTTGCTGTTTTTATCCCGGAAACCAGAAGCCACCGGATACCACGCTCTTAAGATAACAGAGCAGGCCGATCAGCAGCACCCCCACCAACAGCATCCACCAATCCAGCCGGGCCAAAGGCTTGCGGTGATACCAGCTACGGGAGCGCCCACAGCCAAATCCCCTGAGCTCCATCGCATTACTCACCACATCGATACGCTGCAATGAGCTGATGAGCAGAGGAAGTATCACCACGAACAGGTTGCGGGCCCTTTGCATAAAGGAAGCCTCTCCCTTGCGAAAACTTATCCCACGGGCCTGCTGAGCATTCACGATCGTCCGGTATTCCTGCATGATGTTAGGAATATAGCGAAACGCAATATTGATGGCGTAAGCAATCTTATAGGGAACCCCCACCCGGTGAAGACTGGAGGCAAGTTGACTCGGGTGAGTCGTATAAATAAAGAGCAGGGTCACCGGAAACAGTGACAAATACTTCATCGAGATCGTCGCTACATACAGCAGGGTTTGCGCAGACAGAGAGTAGCCGTCAAGCTCCAGCAGCGGCGTGCTGTCCCCGACCAACTTATCGGCAAAATGGGGGCTGATCACCAGAATGAACAGCACATTGAGTAGATTGAAGCCAACAACCAGGTAGAAGATGCCTCGGATCTTGTGCCAGGGGATCCGCGCCAGAAACAGCAGGCCAAACCCAAGCACAACCATCACAGCGCCGATCCGCACATCCAAAAACAAAAAGGTCGCTACCGCCCAGATGATCAGCAAGCCGAGCTTCAGGGCACTATCCATTCGGTGAAAAACTGAGCTCCCTTCGATATAAAGACTGCTGTTAGCCTGCATCTCTTAGCTGCCTCTCATATGCAATATAACCATCAACAAACGCCATGGGATCTTCAACGGCCAACAGCTCAGCTATCTTACCCAGGCTATGCTGCTTGAGATTGGCGCGACTCACCAGGCAGTGATCCGTCAGAACTTTAGAGGGGCGGTCATCGGCGATAATTTTACCATCACACAGCACCAGTGCCCGCTCGCAATATTCAAGGGCCAGATGCATGTCGTGAGTAATAAACAAAATGGCTACACCACTGCCTGCCACCCGCTCAATAAACTGCATGAATTCATTGTAATGACGATAATCCTGTCCGGCGGTTGGCTCATCAAGGATCAAAAGCTTGGGCTCCATCGCTAAGATCGCCGCAATGCTGACCCGTTTCTTCTGTCCGTAGCTCAGCTTAGCAATTGGCCAGTTTCGATAGCCATTCAGACCACAGACCTTCAGGGTGTCATGAACCCGCCCCCTGAGCTCATCTCCACTCATTCCCCGCAGTTTAAGGGCAAAGGCAACCTCATCGTAAACCACATGCTTGGTCAGCATCAGGTTAGGATTTTGCATCACATAACCAATCTGCTGCCCCCGCTGCATGATGCTGCTGCGGGTCACATCCTCCCCCTCAAGATAGATTGAGCCCTGACAGGGCGAGAGGATCCCACTGATCACATTCGACAGGGTCGACTTGCCGGCACCATTGGCTCCCAGCAAACAGACGATCTCTCCCTGACACAGGGAGAAGTTGATCCCCTCAAGCTGAGGATCCTTTGAGGGATAGGCAAAAGAGAGATTCTGTAAGCGCAGTAATTCCCGGTTACGTCGCACCACAGCTCGCTGCCCGTCAAGGCGCTGATACCAATCGAGGATCGGCTGGCGGAACTTATCCCGGGTTATATGAGCCGCCTCAGAGACCCGGTCTGCGGGCTCAAGGGTGCAACCGGCATATTCCAGCAGCTTAATATAGTGAGGTGCTCTTAGTCCGGTTTGCTCGAGGCAACCACTGGCAAGGATCTGATCCGGGTGGCCATTGGCCACGATCCGTCCCTTTTCAAAAACGATGATCCGGTCAAAATCCTGCTCAAGTACCTCTTCGATACGGTGTTCAATGATGATGCAGGTCTTGGATTGCTGGCGATGGATAGCATCGATAAGTTGCATCGCCCGTTGTCCGGTCTGAGGATCCAGGTTAGCAAGCGGTTCATCAAACAGCAGGATCGGAGCCTGAGTCGTTAACACACCAGCCAGAGAGATGCTCTGCTTTTGCCCTCCGGAGAGCTCATGGGGACTCATCCGCTGCATATCCTGCATCCCCACCTCAAACAGAGCCTGCTCGACTCGCTCGCGCATCTCATCCTGTTTAAAGTTCCGGTTCTCCATGGCGAAAGCCACATCTTCAGCCACCGACAAGCCGATGAACTGACCATCCTGATCCTGCAAGATGGTCGAGAGAACCTGGCTGGCATCAAATATTGAGGCCTGACGGCTATCAACACCTGCGATCTCCAGCTTTCCATGCATCTCCCCCTCGTAAGCATTGGGGATCAATCCATTGAGGCAGTAGGAGAGCGTTGATTTACCCGAGCCACTGGCACCGGCGATCAGTACCTTTTCGCCGGCAAAGATCTCAAAATCGAGATCATGCAGGGTGTTTTCAGCCTGAGACAGGTAACGGAACGAAAGTGATTTACCGCGAATAATCGGCGTCATATCAATCCTCGACTCGCAGGTTGGAATAGCGCTTATTCGACAGTAAAAAGCCCATCACAGCGGGGATCCCGAAACAGAAGATGATCAATAGATTAGTGGCTGTGATCACCACCACCTGGAGCAGGATCTTGTTCGGTGGCTCCCCCATCAGCAGAACATCACAACCTCCGGCAAAAAAATAGGCGGCAAAATTTCCCACAACCGTCAGCAGGCTCAAGAACAGGATATGCCAACGGCTATAGTGCCCCAGCTTGACACTAAAGCCGGGAAACACAGCGATGAGGCCGATAAAAAATCCGAGGATGCCGGAGCTGAGCTCCCAGTTCCACCACAGGCCCCATCCGGCCAGCATATCGGTCAGAATATGCCCGATAAATCCCACAAGAAAACCAACTCCGGGGCCAAACATCACAGAAAAGATGGTTAAGATCGCCATCGCCGGCTTGAGCTCGCTATTCGGGCCGATCGGGATCCCGACCAGCCCGAGGACACCATAAAGTGCGGCACCAATACCGATAATCACCACGGTCTTAGTGTTGATGCTGAATAATTTACTATGCATGGAAGTGAAAACCCTGCTAGTCGCCCCATCTGAACAGATATAGACGGCCAGCCTTCTGAATAAAAAGCCGGCGTAATCTCTCAATTTCATGGGCTTTTGTCAATCTATAATCACCCCGGTAACCCCTATATTGGCTAATAAACAGCCTGACCTTGATCCCGGGTATATTTTAATCAACTACGGGACTAAAACCGGCTCTGGAGCGGCATGACAAAGAAGGGAGTTAATCGACTTCGGGAGAGAATCAGGAGCGCTGACGGTTCTTCGACGTCATGTTCAGGGATTTTGAGCCCAAGGCAGAGGAGCGGCGCCTCGCAGAGCTAAATAGCTGGCGCTGCAGTATATAGGTCAGATCTTGTTGCTCTTTATGCGAGAGGGTCTTGGGGGCTGAGCTCACCTGGGGAGTCGCCCCTTTTGAAGCTAAGCGGACCGCCAACCGTTCCAGCAGGTCAAACAGTCGCAGCAGTATGCCTGGACCAAGGGTGATGACCAGGTAAGCAAGCAGTGCCATCACAACCGCCGGACGTCCCAGATCGGCAATCCATACAGGCAGGGCTGTAACTCCCAGCAGGGCAAATAGCAGCACCCCACTCATCACCACTGCGGCTAGCTGCAGATGAAGTGAGATGAAGTGAAATAAACGCCACATGTAGCCCCTTTTATGCACCCTGTCCTCTCCTGTTTTCATATGCCATTTCAGGCTCGCAACTCGCTGAAATATTGTCAAACAAAGGGCCGATATTTACGGCAAACCTGAATAAAACCCGGGTTTGCTGTGGCAGTTTTTGTCTGATTCCTGTCTCACCGATACAAGCCAGACTGGATAACGCCAAGCCTTGTCGCAGACTCGCGCTTACCAGTCACTATCAAAATCGCCGCTGAAACTGTTATCCGAAAAATCAGAGCCTGCCCAGCTACTATCGGTAAAATTACTGCTATCGATAAAGGGGGTAGTGCTGTCATCAGCAAGCCAGTTCCCCTGAGACACATCCCCCATATAGGGCCCTGCATCCACCTGTGGAGCCTCATTGATAATCGTCTGGTTCACCAGCTCTGTTGGCTGCCCCCCCAGCAGGGACTCCCCCGGGGTAAAAAGGTGGCTGATCCCCTCAAACAGCAATGCTCCACCAGCCACTCCGATGGCCGTTGATGCCGCCCGTCCAAGAAAACTATCGGCGGTAAAACGCCCTGAGTTAGCCGGATTCACTCCTGTCGCTGGGTATCCACTCCCCTGCACCGGCTTAGCCCCCTGAGATGCCCCTCTCTTTTGGCCAAATAGCCCCCCAGAAATGAGGTGCGCCCGGGATCTTCAGGCTGCTGACCCCTGAGCTCCTCCAGCTGTTGCTTCTGCTCCCGAAGGGCCTGCTCCTGGAGCAAAACCGCCTGAGTTAATAGATAAACTGCATGGGGTTGGCCGGCGATCTCCTTAGAGATCAGCTCCTCTGCCCGGGGATCGATCGCCTGATCTGACGAGCTCTCCAACCGTTTCGCTAAATCAACAATCAGCTGCTTCTCATGCGCTTGCATCACATCTCCAAATCTATTGTCTCTGACAGCAGAGCTCTGCTTGCCCATTTCTGTGAGCCCACCAGCTTCTGCAGCAGATCGAATGAACCAAAGTCTATTGCAGGACTTGGCTCACACAAAAAATATTTATGCCCCCAGAGGGCTCGGTTCATCATCATAACAATTCCGGCTGAACCCACCCAAAATAGATGCATACAGAGACGACTCAGCAAACTCAACAGGGTCCTGACACTCTGTTCGCGACGCAAATTAAGAACTTTAGTGACTCGGGCCAGCCGATGGGCAACAATGGAGAGGAGTTTTCGGTGTCCAAACGCTGAGTCGGGCAACTGATTCATCGTGCCCGGTCATCAGCGGCCAAACGACTATGGCCATGCCAGCAGTTCTGCCCCACAAGTAAGTGCAGCAACGCCCTGAAATCTCCACAAAGCCAATAGAAAAATGCGAGAGCCTCATGAACTTTTCTCTGGACCAACTACTTGCCTTTGTCACCGCAGCACAAGCGGGCTCCTTCTCAGCCGCCGCTCGTGAGCTGGGCAAAGCGCAGTCGGTAGTCAGCACCGCCATATCCAATCTGGAGATCGACCTGGGACTGACCCTGTTCTCCCGGGAGCAGCGCTCACCAACGCTTACCGAACAGGGTGAGAGGCTACTCCCTGAGGCGCGACTTATTCTTGAGCGATGTGACTACCTGAGCGATCTGGGGCTCGCCATGGGCAAAGGTCTTGAGGCCAAACTGACCCTGGTGGTCGATGATATCGTCTCCACCGGCTGGCTCAGTGATCTCCTCAAGGAGTTTGCCAGCCTCTACCCGGAGATCGAGTTTGAGCTGCTGTTTGCCAAGATGGATGATGTGGTCGACATGGTGCACTCGGGACGAGCTCACCTAGGGATCACCGAGCGACTGGATAATGCTCCTCTCACCCTGGGCTTTCGTGGTGCCGGGTCGGTTCATGTGGTCGCTGCGGCCTCCAATCAACACCCCCTGGCACACAAGTCACAGGTGTCGGCCCTCGATCTCAAGCAGTACCGGCAGATCCTGGTTACCGATAAACAAGCGGGAGCCGGTCGTAACCGGGCGCGGATCGCCAGTGATATCTGGTGGACCGAGAGCCACTTCGGAGTGCTGGACATGATCCAGGCCAATATCGGTTGGGGGTTTATTCCCGAGCACCTGGTGCAACACCCCCTGGCTCTGGGAGAAGTCTCGACCCTTGCGATCGATTTCGACCAAGAGATAGTGATTCAACTGGATCTCTTGTGGACCCAAAAACAGAGCCTGGGTCCTGCCGGGCAGTGGCTGCGTCAGCAGTTGGGTTCGATGGGAAATCCCGGCACTTAATTAAGTAAAAAGCCCGGGTACCTCACACCCTCAGCCCTCTTGTGCCCTTGATCCAGCTGTCTCATTCATGCCAAGATGTCAAGCTCCCTGCATTCATACTCCCGGCGAATGAGTCGCCTTTTTTCAAAATGCAAAAAAACTTAACCATTCTCGATATTGCACAGATGGCTGGTGTCGGCAAATCCACCGTCTCAAGAGTTCTCAACCAGGACCCGAAAGTCAGGGCTGCGACCAGGGATAAGATCTTAAGTCTCATTGAAGAGGTTGGATTTGTCCCCAGTCGCTCGGCCAAGGCGATGCGCAGCAAACACTCCATGGTCCTGGGGGTAGTTCTCACCCGTCTGGACTCACCTTCTGAAAATCAGCTCATCCGTGGCATCCTCTCTGAACTGACACCTCACCACTATGACACCATCCTGATGGAGAGTCAGATGGAGATAGACAAGGTGGAGCACTGCCTGACAACTCTTAAGCAGCGTGGCGTTGATGGCGTTCTTCTGCTGGGGTTCACCGGCCTGGACGCTCAGATCCTCAAGTCCTGGGAAGAGCGGCTGGTACTGCTGGCATGGCCCGTTGATGGCTTCTCATCGGTTTGCTATGACGATGAAAGTGCGATCCAGATGGCCTGCAGCCACCTCTATGAAAAGGGAAAGCGCCAGATAGGCTTTATCGGAGTCAGCTCCCAGGATGAAACCACAGGTCGACGCAGGACCCGGGCGTACCTCGATTTTTGCAAAGATTACGCCCTGGAACCGAACTATGCGACCGGCGAGCTGAGCTTTCAAAGTGCTTATGACCTGGCTGCCGATGTGATCACCGAGCAAACCCAGGCGCTGGTCTGTGCCTCTGACACCCTGGCATTGGGGGCCTCTCGTTATGTCCAGTCGATCGGCCGCGATGATATTCAGATCTCCGGTGTCGGCTACAGCGAACTGCTGCAGTTCCTGTTTCCGGATACCATCAGCATCGATCTGGGTTACGAGCGGGCTGGCCACCTGGCCGCCAAACAGCTGCTGGCACAGATCCAGCAAAAGGCACCGATCTCACAGCAACTCTGTGAATGCAGCCTGCACACACCCGAGACCGTCAACTAGCAGAATCGGCTGGATGAGGAGATGGTAACTGTTTGCCATCTCCCTGCCCTCCCTCATCCCACAATAAGTTTGTGCCAAATGGCCAGCCACAGCTGTCAAAGCTGACAGTTTAGCTACCGGACCGATCCCAGACCTTCTAAACTTAAGCATTAGACAACCCGCTCTTTGAGTAGCTTCAGGATCCGGCACAAGGAGTGTGCCGCGGGGTAAAGCAAGGGACGCGACCATGAGCCAGCAAAGAACTATCGATCTTCGGGAGCACTTTCATCGCAAGCAGCCCCAGTTACAGCAGACCTCACCCCATGAGAACACCCGCTTAACTGAACCCTGGACGGCGTTGTTTCCTAAATCCGAGTCTGATAATTGACTTGTACCCATTCAGGCAGCTTGCTGCCTGACAGGCATACCAAGCCCGATCACTTTGTTTAAAGCTTTAACTCCGGCCAAGGCTTCCCCAACCTGACCGTTATAACAACGTAAGCTCAGCTGTGGAGAATTGAGCTGTTTGTAGCGAGACATTGCTGTTTCTGCTAACGAGCGCTGATGGTAGTCGTTGTCATGCTTCCATTGTGAAAGCTGCCCATTTTTAAGCGCTTCGACAGCTTCATTTCTGGGATGATCTCCTTTCCAGTAAGCTGCATTACTGCGGGGAGGAATCGTTGGTTTACAACCCTTTCTCTGTAACAGTGCATAGCAAGCCTCTGTATCGTATGCACCATCTGCTGAGACTTGCTGTATCTTGCGTCGTAGTGGGTTTAATAAGGTCGGCAACACCTCGTTATCTCCAACACTATCAAGGCTGACCTCGGCTGCTATGATTTCATGAGTTTGAGCATCAACAGCCAGGTGGAGCTTGCGCCAAACTCGGCGCTTTTCTTTTCCGTGCTTGCGCATTTTCCACTCTCCCTCACCGTGGATTTTGAGCCCTGTCCCATCAACGACCACGTGAGCAACAGGGCCTCGGCTGGGGCGGCGATATTTTATCTCAACGGTCTTCGCTCGTTTGCTGATACAGCTATAAGTCGGTGACTTAAGAGGAACATTCATGAGCTGAAAGACCGAATCAAGGAATCCTTGCAACCCCCTCAGTGGAAGGCTGAATACTCCTTTGAGCATCAACGCGGTTTCGATAGCGGTATCACTGAACGTGAAGCCTCTTCCTCTGTCGCCATGGTGCTCCTGACAATGCCAGTTTTTGACTGCATTCTCATCCAACCAGAAGGTGATCGAGCCACGCTTTACCAATGCTTTATTGTATTGAGACCAGTTCTTGATTTTGCCGTTGGATTTACCCATTTGAAGCTTCCCATCATGACGATGGGAGATCAGATCTTGCTCAAACCAAAAGGTTCCATCGATTTAGGAAACAACGCCACCCTGGACCATAATCACAGTGGATGATGAGGCCGATATTCACCAGTTAACCACCATGGTGATCAAGGATCTGCACTGTTTCGGTCGCCCTCTCAAGCTTCTCAACGCCTATAGTGGCCAGGAAGCAAGAGCACTGCTCAAGGCCAATCCGCAAACCGCCCTGGTGCTACTGGATGTGGTAATGGAGACCGACCATGAAGGACTTGAGGTCGCTCGCTATATTCGTGAAACACTGAAAAATCGCCATACCCGGATCCTGCTACGAACCGGCCAGCCCGGCCAGGCCCCGGAGCTGGAAACCGTCGTAGACTATGATATCAACGACTATAAAGAGAAAACCGAGCTCACGGCACAAAAGCTCAAGGTTGCCATCTACACTTCTATCCGCTGTTTTAGGGACATTCAGACCATAGAAAACACCAAGAGAAACCTTGAAAAATTGCTGCGTTCAACCCATCAGCTCTACCATCAACAGGCGATCCGGGAATTTGCGATTCATGTCCTGGAGCAGCTCACTATACTCCTGCACCTGGGGAGTGACGCCCTCTATTACAAGATAGAAAATCCGGCCCTTGACGATAAGTACCTGGCCAAGGAAGTCTTGGTGGGGATCGGTGATTTCAGCCAATACACCAACCTGAGCCATGAAGAGCTCCCTGATGAATTCAATGCAGAGCTTGATCTGGCAAGGCAGCGTAAACACCTCTACGCTCACGGCGATCACTACCTGGCCTACTTCCGCTCGCCCCATGGCTGCGAGCACATCCTCTACGTCAAGGGGCTCACAGGAATGCAGCTGAGCGAGTCAGACCGAGAGCTGATCAATATATTCTGCCATCATGTGGCAAAGGCGTTTGAGATTTTCGCTCCCAAGTATCAACCGGGTTAAACAGTTTTCAGCCCGAAACATCAGCGAAGCAGGAAAGGAAGTCATGGCAATCCGGATAGCCAAATAACTCTATGCTGCAACTTGATTGTGAAGAGGATCGCATTTTAGAGAATCCACGGTTGAAAATTCGGCACTCCGGGCCACAATGGGAACGTTCCCAAGAGAAACCATTCAAGGACCACTCATGGCAAAGATCAAAAAGCAGGAGATTGAGCAGCTCCTCAAACTGATAGGCGGCGCTGACAATATCGTCAGTGTCAGCCACTGTATCACCCGCATGCGCTTTGTATTGCGAGATACAGAACTGGCAGATATCCAGGGGATTGAAGAGCTCCCCTCGGTCAAAGGCTGTTTCACCAATGCTGGCCAGTTCCAGGTGGTGATCGGGCCTCAGGTCGATCAGTTCCACAAGCTGTTTACCGAAGTCGCCAGGATTGGCGAGGTCAACAAGGAGGAGCTGAAAAAAGTTGCCCGCCAAAACATGAGTGTCCTGGAACGGACCATATCTCACTTTGCGGAAATATTTATCCCGCTGATCCCGGCGATCGTTGCCGGTGGTCTGATCCTGGGTTTTAGAAATCTGATCGGCGATATCAATCTGGTCGATGGCCACCCACTGATGCACGGCAGCCAGTTCTGGACCGGTGTCTACAACTTCCTGTGGCTGATCGGTGAGGCGATCTTCTTCTTCCTGCCGGTTGGCATCTGCTGGAGCACGGTGAAAAAGCTGGGAGGGACACCCATTCTCGGTATCGTGCTCGGGATCACCCTGGTCTCTCCACAGCTGATGAACGCCTACGATCTGGGCTCCAAGATCCCCGAGGTCTGGAACTTTGGTTACTTCACCATCGCCAAGGTGGGCTATCAGGCACAGGTTATCCCGGCCCTGCTGGCAGGTCTGGTGCTGGCGTTTATTGAAACCCGTCTTAAGAAGATCATCCCCGACTGCCTGACCCTGGTGCTGGTTCCGGTTCTATCCCTGATCCTCGCGGTTTTCCTGGCCCATGCGCTGATCGGTCCTGCCGGTCGTGAGATCGGTAATGGAGTTGGCTGGGTCGTACAAAAAGCGATGACCGGCCAATTTGCCCCCATAGGCGCCGCCCTGTTTGGCTTCCTCTATGCCCCGCTGGTGATCACCGGAGTACATCAGACTACCAACGCCGTGGATCTGCAGCTTATCGGCCAGATGGGAGGCACCCCGGTATTCCCACTCATCGCCCTGAGTAACATCGCCCAGGGTTCAGCCGTGCTGGGGATTGTCCTCATCAGCCGTAAGAAAAATGAGCGGGAGATCTCGGTTCCGGCGGTGATCTCAGCCTATCTTGGAGTGACAGAGCCAGCCATGTACGGCATCAACCTGAGATACAAGTTCCCCATGCTGTGTGCCATGGTCGGCTCAGCCATTGCAGCCTGTATCTGTGGCTTTGGTGGCGTCCTGGCCAACAGCATAGGTGTTGGCGGGATCCCGGCAATACTCTCTGTTCAGACACCATTCTGGGGAGTCTACCTGTGCGCCATGCTGGTCGCCATCGTGGTTCCGGTGCTGCTGACGCTTGCGGTCTACAAGCGCAAAGAGAGCCGCCATCAGCTGGATCTTGGAGAAGACTCAGCAATTGCCCCTAAAGTTTTCTAAGCCAGAAAGGGCCTGCGGGCCCTTTATGAAAAACCCTAGCAGCAGAGAGCCAAACAGCACAAAGCAAGCATCAATCAAGTTCGATCTGCAGACGCAGTTCTAGAGCACAACCCAAGTAACACGATAGAGCAGAGCCAAACTATCCTGGCTGACTGTAGCCCCGCTGATGCAAAAATCGATGAGACGCGCCCGTTTCATCCCTGGCATCCGGGACTGCAAGGGGTTGCTGCGTCTGCAATAAACCAGATTAGCCATTCGGTGTAAGGGATATTAGACGATGAGATATTTAAAGATTCGGTTTTCAGACTCACAGGCCTGCGTTCAGCAGATTGACAATCAAGCCATAAGCCACGAGCAACACTTCTCCCTCGAGGGGCAGGATTGCGATGCCATGCTAAGACAGCTGGGAGCAGAGATCTGCCGCGCATTTGATGCGTTCTGTGGCGCTGTTGTCATCGGCTCCGAAACCAGCCGCTACTCATCGTCGGTGATCCGCTTCAATGGCGAGCTTGCCGATGCGCGCCTGCTGCTGACCGATACCCTGAATGTCCCGGTTCTCAGTGGTGAAGCACCAGAGGAGCTGCCAGCTCTGGCCAAGCAATTCGCCGAGCAGCGTGAACACAGCAGCTGGACCCTGGAATACTATGGGTACCAGGGTGGCAAAAAAGAGCGATCCAAAGAATCCATGCTGACCGTGGGCAACGGTTACCTGGGGGTGCGTGGCGCCCTGACCGAAAGCAAAGCCAGCGATGATAACTATCCCGGAACCTATGTGGCCAGCGCCTATAACAAGCTGGTGACCCGGATCGCCGAGCGGGATGTGGTCAATGAGGATTTTGTTAACCTGCCCAATGCCCAGTTTATTACCCTGAAGGTTGAAGGAGCCTCGGCCTACTGCCCGAATCAACACCAGGTGCTTGAGCTCAAGCGCGAGCTGGATCTCAAAACCAGCCAGCTGACAACCCGCCTGATCGGAGAGGATGATCAGCAAAACCGCTTTGAGATCCTGGTGAAAAAAGTGGCCGACATGGAGAACCCACACCACTATGGGATCTCCTACACAGTTACCCCACTGAACTTCTCCAAGCCAATCACCCTGATCTCTGAAATTGATGGTCAGATCATCAACTATGGCGTCGAACGCTATCGCAGCCTCAGCTCTAAGCATCTGACCCCTGTCAGTGAAGAGTGTGATGGATGCCTCTCCACCCTGGTGATGAAAACCAACCAATCCGGGATTGAGATCGCCCAGTCCGCGGCTCTGACATTCAGCGGGCCACAAGCTGCCAAATGGCACAACCGGTGCGAAACCGCCAAAACCCGCACAGAGATACGCTTCGATGCCAGCCAGGATCAAAGCTACACCCTGGAGAAGACAGTGGCTCTCTACACCAGCCTGGAAACCCAGGAAGATCTCCCGGCCAAAGCCAGGGCTCTGGCCGCCCGGGGCAGTTTTCCGAGCTTGCCCAGAGTGCAGCCTCTGCCTGGAACGCCCTGTGGGACAAGGTCGATATCCAGGTCAAAGGCGATCTGCTCTCACAGAAGCTAATGCGCATTCACAGTTACCACCTGCTGGTTTCCGGCTCTCCCAACAATGAGCAGCTCGATGCCTCGATCACCGCCCGGGGCTTGCATGGCGAAGCCTACCGTGGCCATATCTTCTGGGACGAGATCTTCATGCTGCCCTTCTATGATGTGCACTTCCCGGACACCGCTCGTCAACTGCTGATGTATCGCTACAAGCGCCTCGATGCCGCCAGGGCCTACGCCCGGGAGCACGGCTACCGGGGAGCCATGTTCCCCTGGCAATCCGGCTCCGATGGCACAGAGGAAACCCAGACGGTCCATCTCAACCCTGTATCCGGCAAGTGGGGGATGATTACAGCTGCCTGCAGCGCCATGTCTCGCTGGCCGTTGCCTATAATGTGTGGCTCTATGTCAACATCACCTATGATCTGGCATTCATGAAAGATTATGGCGCCGAGATGATGCTGGAGGTCGCACGCTTCTGGTCCAGTAAGGCGACCCTGGATCCCAACACCGGCCGCTACAACATCGACAAGGTGATGGGTCCCGATGAGTTCCACGAGGCCTATCCTGGCAGTGACCACGGCGGGCTTAGTAACAACGCCTATACCAATATGATGGTGACCTGGCTGTTTGAGCAGATCCCGGCCCTGCTGGAGCAGCTTGGGGATGATGCCCACAAGGTCACCGATAAGATCGGCTTTAGCCTTGAGGAGCTTAAGCGCCTCGATGAGATCAAGCACAAACTGACCTTGGAGATCAGTAACCAGGGGATCATCTCTCAATATGAGGGCTACCAGGAGCTTAAGGAGCTTGACTGGGATCACTACCGCGAAAAGTATGGCAACATCTACCGGATGGATCGCCTGCTCAAGGCCGAAGGCAAGTCTGCCGATGACTACAAGGTCGCCAAACAGGCCGATACCCTGATGACCTTCTATAACCTGCATCCGCAAAAGATTGATGAGATCCTAGGCGACCTTAACTATCAGCTGCCGGAAAACTACCTGGAGAAAAACCTCGAATATTACCTGGCAAGAACCTCCCATGGCTCAACTCTGTCACGGGTAGTCCATGCCCAGCTGGCGCAGATGGTGCGTAACGAAACCCTGTCATGGGATCTATTCCTGGATGCCCTGGGCTCTGACTACAACGACATCCAGGGGGCACCACCGCTGAGGGAATCCATACCGGGGTGATGGCCGCCACCTTAGTGGTGACCCTATCTACCTATGCCGGGATCGATCTGCGTGGGGAGCTGCTGACCATCAACCCACATCTGCCCAAAGCCTGGGATGAGATCAAGTTCAATACCCAGTACCGTGGCACCCGCTTCCATTTCACCATGGATCACCAACGCATTGTGATCACCAGCGATCAGTCCACCGAGATCCAGGTGAAAAATCAGCGCATTGCCCTGACAGCCAATCAACCCACCACCATTGAATATCAAGACGGAGCCCCGATGAAAGGACTGGTTTTTGATCTGGACGGTGTCATCACTGACACAGCTAAGTTTCACTATATCGCCTGGAAAAATATGGCAGACTCCCTGGGCATTGAGATTGATGAAAAGTTCAATGAACAGCTCAAGGGAATCAGCCGTATCGAATCCCTGGAGAAGATCCTGGCCTACGGAGGCAAGGCCGATCTCTACAATCAGCAGCAAAAACTCGCCCTCGCTGATGAGAAGAACCGCGAATATGTTGAACTGCTGGAGCAGCTCACTCCGGGCGATATCCTGCCCGGCATCCTGTCGTTGCTGGATCAGGCCGATGCCCTTGGGATCCAGTGTGCCATCGCCTCAGCCTCACGCAATGCCCCCCATATCCTGGAAAAACTCGGGATCAAGGAACGCTTCGCCCATATCGTCGACCCACAGACCCTGACTCACGGCAAACCTCATCCGGAGATCTTTATCCGGGCAGCCGAGGCGATTGGCATCACCCCGCAACAAGCCATCGGCTTTGAAGATGCCCAGGCCGGCATCGAAGGGATCAAGGGAGCCGGTATGTTTGCGGTCGGTGTTGCGGTCGATGAGCCGCTGCAGGGAGCTGATATCCTGGTAGATACCCTGGCGGGTCTGCAGCTGTCGGATCTGATGAGACGCTAATCCATGGCAGGCCCCGTGATGGGGCCTTCCCTCTTAAGTGGAACCAAACCACAGGCAGAGCCCGAGATACTGGAGGCTCTAATCCATCAGGCATGGTCTGAGATTGAGCAACGCCTCGCATGGGCAGAGCAATATATACTGCGAAATGCTGTCAAATCACAGCAGCGAAAATCAAGAAAGGACAAGACCTTAGGTGGCATTTTCACTTCACTAAACTCTTAAGGTTCTATCTATGATAAATCTATAATCGTTCAAAATGATCTACTCAAGATTTAAGAAAAATTACTTGTCAGTACTCAATGAAAACTAACAAGTAATAAACAATCACTTTCAAGACTCTCTCTTATTCAACATTATAAATTTAAACTACTTTCGAGTATCGACTGTCACCGTTGCTGATAGCCCGTTATCAATGTGCTCAGGATTATCAAAAACAATTTTCACAGGAACACGCTGAACAACTTTAGTAAAGTTACCCGTTGCGTTATCTGGGGCAATAAGGCAAAAGTAGCACCCGTTGCAGGAGAAAGACTGTCAACCGTAGCTTTAAATATTCTACCCGGGTAAGCATCTATAGACACCTCTACTGGCTGTCCCTTATGCATTCTCGATTTCTGTGTCTCTTTAAAATTGGCACTTATCCAGGGAGTTCTATCAGAGACTATACTGGCAATAGACTGTCCAGCCTGTACCATCATTCCAACCTGCAGAGTCCGATTACTGATCACACCATCGATAGGAGCCACTATCCGGGTATAACTAAGCATCAATTTAGCCTGTTCCAAATTTGCCTGAGCTTCTTTCACTATAGCTGTAGCTTTTTGAATCTCACTCTGCTGAACTTTAAGTTTATCTATCTGTGTCTTCAAACTGGCCTTAGCCTGGTTGCACTCAGCTTCAGCAACCTTGAAGGATGAAGCTGCATTATCCATATCGCCTTTCGAAACATAATGGTGCTTTTCAAGTGTCTGAAAACGTCTATATTGATGATAGGCATATTGATATCTCGCCTTCGCTGAATTAATATCACTTTCATATTCGAGAATAGTACTTTTTTGCATTTGATAAGCTGCTTGTGAATTTTCAAGATCCGCTTTATCTTGAGCCAAAGTAGCCTCAGCTTGCTTTTCACTAATTACATACTCTTGATCATCCAATCTTGCCAAAAGATCACCTTTTTTAACTTTCTGATTATCCATAATTTTGGACTCCACGACGACCGCGCTAATTCTGGAACTGACATTAGTAATATCTGTTTGTATATAAGCATTATCAGTAGATTGAAAGTAACGACCGTATAAAAACCAATACGCAAAACCTGCGAGTGCTAGAATAAGCACTAGAATTATTATTCTGATTAATAATTTCATAAAGTCACACTAGATGATGGAATGTTTATAACATATCAAACTCTGACTATTTGCTTTCCAAAGTGCTCTCCTTTCAACAAGTCAATAAATGCCTGAGGTGCATTCTCAAGACCATAGGTAATAGTTTCCCGATACTTAAGATCACCCTGTTGAACAGCATTAAATAGCCATCCCTCTGCTTCAGCATAATCTTTATACCACTCAGTCACTAGAAAGAATCGGCACAAGGGTGCATTCGGTAGCGATGAGAAAAACTTACTGGGAGCGGAGACATCAACATCATATCCCTTGTTGTAGTTAGAAACATTACCACAAATTGGAACTCTTGCACCCTCATTAAGAAACTTAGCAACAAATAATGAAACTCGCCCTCCAACATTTTCAAAATATATATCAATTCCATTTGGGCAGGCATCACTGAGGGCTATGTTTAAGTCATCCTTTTTATAATTAATACACTGATCAAAGCCTAGCTCTTCCACAACATAGCGACACTTATGATCGCTACCTGCGATTCCAACGACTCGACATCCAGCCATCTTTCCAAGCTGACCAACAGCAGAGCCAACAGCACCTGATGCCGCCGATACAACTAGAGTTTCACCAGGCACAGGCTTAGCTATTTTATTCAGCCCAAAGTAAGCTGCACGCCCAGGCGTCCCTACTATACCTAAAAAAACCGTTGGCGAAAGCTCCGTTGATGGGAGGCGAGAAGTAGCAAAACTCTTCTCATTACCAACCCAATATTTTTGCCATCCTGAAAATGAAAAAATCAAGTCACCGGATTTAAAGTCAGAATTTTTAGAAGATATAACCTCCCCAACTGTCTCACCTTGAATAACCTCTCCTAATTTTATTGGGTCGACAAATGATGTATTCCTGTTTAAGCGAGGACGAGTATAAGGATCAATAGAGAGCCATCTATTTTCAACTAAAAACTCACCCTCCTTTAACTCTTCAACTCTATTCTCTTGCAACTGAAAATCTTCAGTTGTAACCTCTCCATCGGGATGGCGACTTAATACTATCAATTCATTCTTAAGCTGATTCATCGCATGCCTCATTTTAATTAAAAAGATAAAAGCAACTTAGTATTTATTTGTTAAGTTAAGATTTATTGATAGATTCTATTGATGACCAGCGATACTTTGGCCAATAAAAACTAAAAAATACCATCGCCAATGTCAATGGCCATCCAGCCAATAAAACAAACAGCTCTACCGGCAAGCCTTTATGATATGACACCTGATATATAAACACAGCCTTAATTAAATAAATAACTATCCATAAAAATGATAACTCTCGCCAAACCTTAGAGTAAGCAGGTGTTCCATAAGCAGGAATTGTTTTTAATCTTGGCATCGATTTTTCCGCCAACCCTCGAATAAATGGACGGCCAATGAAAGAGTAAAACATAAATACAACAACAACAGATAAAGCTCCGCTAACGGAAAGAAAAACACTCTCTTGTCTAATCCCAAGCAGAGTATAGCCGTGCAGATATAGATAATGACATACACCTGAGACCAAAATTAGTAAAACAATAGAAAGCGAAGAGCGCTCTTTAGCATATAGCTCAACCACCCCTGAATAAAGCGCAGTTAAAACCAGTGCGGCCCCTGCACTCCATAGCCAAAATGAAGCATTATATATAATTATGGGTAAAATAATTGTCATTCGAGCGTCGCGGGATAGCAAATAACTCCAGATCCCCTTTGGTTCATCTGTTTTCATGTTAATTCCTCTTTCTTTTGAAATAAATGAAAATCACGATTAGAGAGTAATACCATAAGCGCTGTCACCAGCATCATCCCCCCAAAATTAGAAAAAGATCATTAAAAGCCATTATTTCAGCTTGTGTAGCAATCCTTCGACCGAGAATACCCATCGCTGTACTTTGAACATTTGATGAACTGGCATCAAGACCACGCAGAACAAGAAGGTTTTTAACATCATTTAAATAAACATGATACATCTGACTACCTGACACGAGTGATGATTTAATTCGGTCAAGATGAAAGTCAGTACGCGAAATAAAAAATGTTGTCAATGTTGCCGTGCCACAAGACCCCCAATGCTTCGAAAAACATTAATTAGCACCGCAGAAGAGGCACTATCTTCCTGCTGAATATTACGAGTCGCCAGCAAGGAAAGAGGAACCATAATAAAAGGTTGACCAAGTGCACGAACAAACATTGACCAAGCCATTTGTGGACCTGAAAAGTTGCTATCCATTGCACAATCCATAAAGGCACTCACAGCAAGCCCCAAGAAACCAATACAGATCAAATACTTAATGTTAAACCGTCGAATCAATACCGGAATAAATGGTAATATAAAAAGCTGTGGCAATCCCATCCATATTACAACATTTCCAATCTCCGATGCGTCATAGTTATGCACCATTGCTAGATAGTAAGGTACAATAAATAATGTCCCATAAATAGCTACTCCTAACATTGAAAAAATAACCAACGCATAGGAAAAATCATACTCCTTTAACAACCTAACATTAATCAGAGGATTACTACTGGCTAATTGATCATAGAGAAAAATAAGAAATGTAAAGCCTGAAATTAATGCTAAAACGCAAATCATATTTGAATCAAACCAGTTTTTGTCTCCTCCCTTTTCCAAAATAACTTCTAAGCACCCCAAGCATAACATGATGGAAACGATCCCAATAAAATCGCCATTTTTGAGTGTCTTCCAATCAATTTTAGGATGCTTCATCGAATACCAGATCAAGCCCAAAGAAGTCACAGCTGGTATGAAATTGATATAAAAAATTGCATGCCAGGATAGGTTTTCTGTGAGCCATCCACCCAAAGCGGGACCAAGTGCAGGTGCAAAAGTAGCAATAATACTAAACAATGACATGCCAATGGGTCTCTTTTCTAGCGGTAAAATCTCAATAATCAAACGAAATGAAATTGGAATAAGAGCTCCACCACAAAAACCTTGTAAAGCTCGAAAGACAATCATTGAATTCAAATTCCATGCTGTTGAGCATAGTAAGGATGCACAGAAAAAACCGCCAACACACCAAATCGCATAGCGGCCTGTACCTAATGCTTTAGATAACCAACCACACAATGGGATCGCGATAATCTCTGCTGTGAAATAAGATGTCATCAGCCATGAGCTATCATTCAAAGTTGCTGACAGTGCCCCTTGTATCACCTTCATCGATGAATTAGTGATTTGGATATCCAGGATAGCCATAAACCCACCAATCAATCCTCCAGCAATAGCGCACCAGTCTCTGTAGGAAACACCGCCCTCTTCCATTGGCAGTTCGGCCATCATATCGCTCATAACAGAAATTCCTTCAATTTTCTGCTAACACTCGAAATATTTGGAATATTCATCATTGAGATGTGATTACCTGGCGACTCAATAATAGTGATTTTCTGTTCAGAAAATTGCTGCCAACCTAACCCAGATTCATCAAGTTCTCTACGACCAGGTAAAATTTCCATAGCTTCAGCAACAAAAATCCTGCCGCTGTACCTCTGTCCATGATATTGATCAGTCGCGTAGATATGTGTACGTAGAATACTCAGAAAATATCGAAAATCATCACTACTTATATTATCAGGAACCAAACCTGCTCGCTTAAAATCTACTAAAAATCGCTCAGATCTTTGAGATTCAGTCATCTCCGCCAGCTCTAAACCTGAAATATTGAAACTTGTACCTGTAAATAACTCCACCTTTTGAGCAAAATAGGCTAATCTGTCATTTTCAGACATCATTGTCGAACCATCTATATTTACCTTTGGTGCAGGCTGATCCAAAATAAGAACATCTGGTGTAATAGAGAAATCAGCTGCAAGTTGACATGCCATCTCAAAAGCTATCGTAGCCCCCAATGACCAACCACCTAAAATGAGATTAGAGCACTGTACTATATCTCCCGCCTCTTGAAGGTAGTGAGTAGCTAGCTTTTTGATATCATGATTGTAGTCATGATTAAATTCAAAATCAGCCACCTGAATTCCATATATAGGATAACCCTCGCCAAGCTCTTGAGCTAATGCGTTATAGCATAATATATTCCCTCCCGCAGGATGAATTAACAATAAGGTCGGCATATCATTTGGAGATCCTGCATTGAGCATAACCAGTGCTGAACTAGTTTGCGTTTCCCGCAACTCAAGTAAAGAAGCCATTTCACTTACACTACTATTTTGTAATAGTTGTACCAGTGATAGATCCTGAGAGAAATGTTTATTTATCTCTATCACAAGCTTCAAGGCGCTAATTGAATTACCACCAAGATTTAAGAATCCTTCTTGAATATCAATATCTTCAAGATTCAATACTTGAAGATACAGCTCATACAGCTGCTTCATTGTTTCACTATCCGAGTCAGAAAGATGACGATGTACCTTTGGTACAGGCTGTGGCAGAGCTCTATAGTCAATTTTTCCACTAGCACTAAATGGCATAGATTCCAGCCATACCCACACTTCAGGTTGCATATATTGAGGTAACTCATCCCTCAATGCTGCTTTAAGCTTGCCTTGTTCTACTTCTCTATTCCCACACCAATATGCAACGAGAACAAGTTGATCTTTATTCATCTCACGTTGGCAGACAGCAACATGAGTAACATAAGGTAATGCCTGAATAGCACGCTCTATCTCAGCGAGCTCTACTCTGTACCCTCTAATTTTACACTGACGATCAAGCCGGCCAAGAAACTCGAAATTTCCATCTGACAATAAACGTCCTTTATCCCCACTACGATAGAGGCGCTCCCCATTGAGGTAAGGATGATCAATAAAACTATGGGAGTTTTGTTCCTCCAGCCCTAGATACCCATTTGCCAACTGAGCCCCCCCAATATAGATCTCACCCGGCTGTCCAACCGGAACCAGCTGGAGCTCCTCATCCAAAATCAATATATGGCTATTCAATAATGGTTTGCCTATTGGCAGATACTCACTATGCAGCTCTTCCAGAACATCGGGTACATTATAGGTTGTCACACCTATGGTACATTCCGTTGGACCATAATGATTGATAACACGGCATGCCGGATCAAGCTGATAAATACGCCTAATCAGAGAGATAGGAGCTCGCTCTCCACCAATCACTAATAAGCGATTTGGTAAAATACACCTGGCATTGGGAGATTGTAATAAGGCTGCCAAATACGTCGGTGTGATTTTAATAGTATCCAGTGGAGATGACTTCAAATAGTGAAACAACGCTGTTGGGTCATCTAGAATATTTGAGGTTAGGATTTCCAGTTGCCCCAAATTAAGTAGTGAAGGAAATAACATGGTATGGGCAAGATCAGTGCTGAATGATGAAAAAATTCCATACCGGGCACCAGCAACTTGATTGAGCACAGGTTGAATAGCTTGACAGTAATTACTCAGCTGAGAATGCCCCACGCAAACACCTTTAGGAACACCACTACTACCAGAGGTATATATGATGTAGGCAGGTGAGTTTCCTTGTAATTTTAAAAAACCAGGATTATTTTCAGAGGTCACTCCCTCATTGCCTTGGACATCAATACAAGATAGAGTCGTTATAGGGTTATTACCATCGACCAATATAAATTTTGCTTGCGAATCAGATAAAATATAATCAACAGCTTGCTGTGGAAGAGTGATATCAATAGGAACATAGCACCCGCCAGCCTTCATTACAGCAAGCAATGCTACAACGCAACGCTCGCTCTTCTCCATAAACAATGCGACACATTGACCTACTTCTAATCCTGATAGCAATAGCTGATGTGCCAAGCGATTTGCTTGCTTATTGAGCTGCTCATAACTAAGTGTCTTACCATCACATTGAACTGCAATGGCTTTGGGCTGCTTAAGGACTGCCTTTTCAAATAGAACATGTACGGGGGAGAAAGATTTTTTATAATCCGGTTGACACTTACCCAGCAGCTGTTTTTTTTCTTTATCACTTAATAGTGATAATTCGCCCACCGTCAAACTGGGTTGTTCAATAAGAGCCGTCATGATCGTTCTTAAATCTATCAGCATTCGCTGGATCGTTTTACGTTCAAATAAGTCAGTATTGTAATTCATAGTGAAAAGAAGACCGTCTGTGTCCTCCTCGACCCAGAGGTTCAAATCAAGCTTGGAAACACCATAATCGACTTTAAGAGGTTTATAACTAAACCATTGATTGTTGCGAGCTTGTGGGTATACTTGATAGGTTAAAATAGCTTGGTAAAGAGGATTCACCTGCGGATCTCTCACATAGGAGATCTGATCCAAAATGTAGTTGAGTGGGATATCTTGGTGCGGGATCGATTGCTCACTCTCAGTTTTGGCCGCCTCGATCACGCTGGATAACCTTGAGGCTGAATTAACTTCAAAACGAAGCGGTAATGTGTTCATGAACAAACCCATCATATTCTGGGTTTCGGGATAATTTCGGTTTGCAAATGGTACACCAATAATTATATCCTGTTGCCTGCTGTACTTGTGCAGTAATAATTGATATGCAGCTAAAATTACATGAAACATCGTTGCTCCATTCTTCGCTGCACAGGATTGTAGTCGTTGAATGAAGTCGTAGCCAAAGGGCTCGCTGACAATGCTTCCTGCAGTAGTCATTTTGGCTGGCCGAGGTCGATCAGTCACTAGCTCGAGAGAACCTTGGAATCCCTCGAGTTTTTTTTTCCAAAACTCAAGTCCATGCTTGTACTTTCCTTCTTGATACCAACGACTTTCCGCAAGTGCATAATCTGAAAATTGAAGCTCTAATACAGGTTGGGGATTTATATTATTCTTAAATTTTAAGTAAGTTTCCATGAACTCTTTAAAGAAGATACTTACTGTCCAACCGTCCGATATAATATGATGAAAGTTCATCAAAAAAACATATGTATGAAGTTCAGTCCTTATAATTCTCCAGCATGATAAAGGCCCCTGAGATAAATCAAAAGATTTCCGTCCATCTTTTATTGCAGCTTCATATATTAGTGGTTCTTGTTCATCTTTTGATAAGTGTGAAATATCATCAAAGTGAAAATCAAGACGGACATCCTGAGACACTCGTTGAATTACTTCATTATCTTGCATATGAAAAGTCGTGCGTAGTAAATCATGCTTTTTCGTTAGAAACCTCAGAACATTTTCGACCAAATTCGGTTCAATCTCCCGCCCCATATTACAGATCATACCAACTGGATTATTGTAAACCTTATTATCATCGAGATACTGCTCAAGAATCCAAATGCTTTTCTGTGAGCTAGTTAGAGGAAAGGACTCTCTAGAGCCACCTAAGTTCGGAGTGATTAGTTTATTTGTTATTTCTTTAGCATTTTTTTTCTTCTTTCTTGCTAGTTTCTTAAGCTCATCCAGACCCTGTGTTCTTATAATATCTTGAATATTTTTAGTCATAAGAAAATCCTTATTATTGTATGATAAATAAAGGTCAGGTTTTATGATCCCTCCAAGCAAAAAGCTCAGAGGGATTGCAGGGTGGATTATGCACCTTGCAACAGAGTTTCAAACTCTTGCAGAATTAATGTAGATAACCCCTTTACGGTTTGATCTTGATAGAACAAGTCAACTCGAATATCAACTTCAAAAAGTGAAGACACTTTGGATACAATCTGTACCGCCAATAAAGAGTTACCACCAAGCTCTACAAAATTATCGTTAACCCCAATACCCGAAATACCCAATATGGACTGCCACACCTTAACAACTTCCTTTTCAATCTCATTTTCAGGTGCAGTATATTCTACAGACAGATTAGGTCGGGTATGCCCATTAGATATATCATCGACATCCTCCATGACCAACACTTCATCTTGCTCTGGAATGGCCTCATAAATTAACTGGTCAAGATCGCTCGTCACTACGACGAGCTGATCAAACTCAAGATGTAATAGCTGACGTTTAAAGGCCTCCACGCCCTCGAAGAACAAAATGTCCTTGTCTGACACATCGACTTTCACCGCGACATCTATTGGCTTTTTGTTTGAACCTCCGACTTGGTTATCCTGACTCATCTTGACTAGAGTGTAATTTTCTAACAATAGCAATGGCTCGCTTTGAGCAGAAAGGAAAACAATATCCATGATGATCGTACTATCTTGAGGTTGGTAAGCCTGTTTCAGCTTGATATGTACGTAACAGTCTTCGCTTAGCGATCCTAAATAAGTGATCTTTCCATAGCTAATGGGCAAGAAATTTTCGCTGGTAATATAGTTAAGGCAACGAATAGACATCGCGTCCACAACAGCCGGATGGTAAGGATAGCGCTCAAAGTCACCTTGGTATTCAGAGCTTAACTCTTTGCGGATCAGCCATTCATCATCTCCCTGAAATATTTCTTTATGATTATCCCATCGTCGACTCAGTGACAGAAAGCTTTCACCCGTGATGGCATTCATAAAGTCAGTCCCAATCGGCTCGTAAGCAAGCTTGGTTACACAACGGGAACGAATACTATCAAGTGATTCTACAAGCACATCCGTCGAGTCACTATGTCGACCGATATTACCTATTGCATGCTCTTGCCAGCTAAGATCCAACACACCCCGGCTTCTCAAACTGAAGCTATAGCCATTGCTATCTGAGTTTACAAACAAATGCATGACCCGCGGCCATTTATTGTGATAAATCACAGGCTTAGTTAACAGCAAGCTTTTAACTTGGAGATCCTGCTGAGGCTTGAACTGAGTGATCAACTCGTTTAAGAGTGAAAGAATAGTTGTACCCACCAAAGTCGGTTGGCCCGACAAGTAGTGCTCATTGAGTACCCAGTCTTTTTGT
This sequence comes from Dongshaea marina, assembly GCF_003072645.1. Lineage (NCBI taxonomy): Bacteria > Pseudomonadati > Pseudomonadota > Gammaproteobacteria > Aeromonadales > Aeromonadaceae > Dongshaea > Dongshaea marina. The sequence goes on along the minus strand of NZ_CP028897.1, from coordinate 824,686 downwards.
ACTTCCAGGTTAACCTGATATACCTCCTGCATAGCTTTAGCATCAATCAGGCTTAATAAATCTCCATGGGTTACTTCAGAATCACCATGACTCACCTCTTTGGTTTTCTCTTTTAACTCTTTTCCCCAGCGAACAGCCATACCAACATCCCCCACTTCCCCCAGTTGAGAGAAACAGTACGACCCGATCGGCGCTGATTTCGATACTGCGAAAATACATCCATAAATGCATTACCAGAACAGTAATCAATACGAGCCTCGTCACCTAAAATTGAAGTAATTGATGAGAAGAGGATAAAGAATTCTGGCTGATAATCTTTCATCAGATCATCTAAGATCAGGCAGCCCAGTATTTTCGGGTCTAAGACACTAGCGCACTCCTGATCAGTCTTAAACGGAATAATGCCGCCACCTGCTATACCTGCTGTATGAAAAACACCATCGATACGTGGGAATTGAAACAACATATCGCGCATATCAGCATAGTTGCAAACATCAACCTCAACCAAATGAACCTGGTTACCTCTCTCTTCCAAACGTAAGATACCAGCTATTTTTTCACTCACGGGATCATCCACCGGGTGCGTCTGAATCCATGAATTCCACTCTTCACGGGGAGGTAATCCTGTGCGGTAAGTGAGTATTAAACTGGCATTTGATACTTCCGATACTTGGCCTGCAATTAGCATCCCTAAACCACCCAGCCCTCCTGTGATCAAATAGGTTCCATCATCATTGAAGGTTGCGGGTATACCAGAGTCATCCGGTTTCAGGTTGACTGATTTGTAGTCTTCCTCCCAGCGACTACCACCACGATAAACCACCAGATTGCCATGAGTTGAAATGTTGCTTTCTGCAATAATATGATTCGCAATCTCCTCGGGAAGCATGTCCCCGGACATATCAATGTCAACTAAATGACATTGAACTTCAGAGTACTCGTGATAGAACACCCGTGATGGTCCAACAAGAAGTGATTTTTCAGGGGATTCAACTTTTTCATTGACTATACTAAAAATATTATTGGTCACGAATAGTAAATGTAAATCCTCTAAGAGGTTTTCAATAACAAGAGCTTGCTGAAGATAGAGAGGGCTATAAAATGAATCCAACTGTAAATTTTGACCATACGAAACAAAATCAATAATTTTTGTTTTTGTTTTTGTTTTTGTTTTTGTTGAAAGATTCCACAGATTGATGATACGGGTTGGACGAAAACCTTTTTTCTTAATAGACTTAAGTAGTTGAATATAATCTTCACGACTCCGCGGATCGATAATATAGCTATTATCAGAAATATCATCCTGATAGGAATCGCCTTTAAATACAACTTCTACATTATGTCCTACTTCGATAAGCTGCTGTTTTATATTTTCAAATACGCCCTCTTCATCTGCAAATAAGAGCCAGCTTTCCTCTTTCGAATCAACACGGCTGCCCGACATAAAGCTTGCGGGAATAGTTTTCTTCCAGGCCGGCATATAAAACCAATCACCAATATCCGTTTTTTTACGCTTCCTAATATTGACCGATCTAGTATCCATTCCTCCACTACTCACTTTATCTTGCTGAATTGATGGCAACTTAAATTCTTTACGCTCAAACGGGTATCCTGGAAGAGGAATTCGATGGCGAACTTCTCCTTGGTAAAGTTTTTCCCAAGAAACCTCAAAACCGCTTGCCCATAGACTACCGAGAGTATTAAGTAAATATTCACCAGTGTCTTTGACCTCTTTCGCAATAGGTAGTGATGAAAAAATGAGTGGGATAGTACTGTCATCATCCCGAAAGTGCTGTTTCGCCGCAGATTCTAAAGAACGCCCTGGGCCCATTTCCAGGCAAATAAAGTTACCAGGATCTTCAGAAACCAACCTTTTAAAGGCATGAGAGAATAAAACAGGATTTCGAACGTGGCGAACCCAGTAATCACTATCTTTCGCAAGGTTTTCACTTATCCATTCCCCCGTCACTGATGACACAAATGGAATGGTAGGTGAAGACAGTTGAATATTATCAACCACCTCTCTAAATTCATCAAGTATTGGCTCCATCATATAGGAGTGGAAGCCATGCGATGTATCTAAATGCTTGCAGAAAACGTTCTCGTCCTCTAACTGTCGCTGGAATTCTTCGATCGCATCTAATTCTCCTGCGACTACACACAAGTCTGGATAATTAACAGCTGCAATTTCCAGCTTACTCTCTTGTAGCCTCTTATTCAGAGACGTTTCATCCATTAGTACTGCCAGCATTGAACCTGCAGGTAAGGCCTGAACAAGCTTCCCTCGCAACGCAACAGCTTTCAAGGCATCCTCCAATGAAAAAACTCCCGCAATACACGCAGCGACATATTCACCGACACTGTGGCCAACCATCACATCAGGTTTAATGCCCCATGACATCCATAGCTGTGCCAAGCTATATTCAATAATAAATAATGCGGGCTGAGTAAACTGTGTTTCGTTGATACGAGTGTTATTATGAACATCATCTGAAAAAATCACTGATTTTAAATCTAACTTAAGCTCGCTATATAAATAGCGACAACAACGATCCATCACTTCTTTGAACACCGGATATGCATCATAAAGGTCCCTGCCCATATTTGTATATTGGTTCCCCTGTCCAGGAAACATAAACACCAAAGACTTGCGATTATCAATGGTTTTTGAAATAATTGACGAGGGCTTCTGTAACTTTTCTATAAGTTCATCACATCCATTTCCAGTTATAATAGTTGAGTAATTAAACTGTTGCCTGCCTCTTTGAAGCGTGTAGGATACATCAGCAAGATTAACATTATTATTACCTTTCAAGTAATCACACATCCGACGCTTCATTGCATCCAGAGCCTGACGACTTTTAGCTGAAAAAGGCAAAACAAATGGGCCTAGGTGTGGGTCACTACAAGGCAAATCCGGTTTCGTTTCAAGGATTACACATGCATTCGTTCCTCCAACCCCAAATGAATTAACTAAAGCATTGCTCTTTAATACTGATGAGTTAATCTCACTTAGCTCAGTATTCATTACAAACGGACTATCTTCAAAATCAATATTAGAATTTGGAGAAACAAAATGCAGCGACTCTGGTAGCTCACCTTTCTCAAGTGCCATAGATGCTTTAATTAGGCTAGCAACACCTGATGCTGCATCAGTGTGACCAATATTTGTTTTAACTGAACCTAGACGGCAAAACTGTTTCTTATCGGTAAAGCTGCGAAAAGTTTTGGATAATGATGTAAACTCGATTGGATCACCCAATGCGGTTGCTGTGCCATGAGCTTCCACAAACTGAATATTAGAAACATCTATTTCAGAATTTTTGATTGCTTGTTTAGCGACTTCAACCTGCCCCTCAATACTTGGAGCAGTAAATCCAGCTTTTAAGTTCCCATCATTATTAATGGCACCACCTTTAATAACCGAATATATATGGTCGCCATCTCTGACTGCATCTTGTAAGCGCTTTAGCAGCACAACACCAACACCCCTGCTAAATACTGTTCCATTTGCTCTGGAATCAAAGGCATAACAGCGCCCATCTGCTGATTCCATTCCCCCTTGCATGTATGGATAGCCATAGCGTTCGGGTGTATCAACGGAAACTCCACCTGCTACAATGAGATCACTCTCACCACTTAAAAGGCTATTGACTCCCATTACAACTGCAACCATCGCTGTGGAACATGCGGTTTGCACATTGACACTAGGACCTTTGAGATTCAATTTGTATGACACCCTTGTCGTCACATAATCTTTGTCATTATTCGTCACAACAGAGGCGCCACTGGCATACTGTTGAACGTCTGGATGAGAGTGAACCTTGTTAAGATGCCAGGCAGTCCCTGTTCCTCCAAATACCCCAACTTTACCCGGATATGATGCGGGAACATAACCTGCGTCTTCAAAAGCATGCCAGCTACACTCTAAAAAAACTCTGTGCTGGGGATCCATTATTTCTGCATCACGCGGAGTTATATCAAAAAAATTGGCATCAAACTCCTGAGCATCCCCTAAGATACCGCGGCGACGTATATAACTCTCTGAAGCAATAAGTTCCTCATCAATACCTGATTCTCTCAGCTCCTGATCAGTAAAAGTACTGATTGTCTCTAGTCCTGCGCAAAGATTATTCCAGAATTTATTAATATCTTCAGCACCGGGAAATCGACCAGACATTCCTACAATGGCAATATCCTTATCACGGAGCTTTGGTTGATGCTTCATGTGACACCTCATAATTAATATATATAATAAAGAGTGACAATAACTAAAATGATTAATATAGTTAATTGAATAAGATATAAGACAGCTATTTTCAATTGGGGAGCACACTCCAGATTAATCATGAAATTATTGCATTAATTTTTATGGAGTATGTGATTGATATTCGTAATACTGATTAAATAAAGATTCACAGTACGATCTAGGATAGTGTATTTGATGCATGATTTTAAGGAAGAACTAACCTAACAACACTGCGAAATTATATAAATATCTGATACTCTATGCCGCCAGTGACTTCTTATGCTTTTCGCAGATTATCTCACTGATCATTTTCACTGTTGGATACTGAAACAAATCAATGATTGATATAGGTATCTCCAGTTTATTTCTAATCTGTCTATGAACTTTTGACATAAGCAGTGAATTACCTCCCGCATCAAAAAAATTTTCATCACTGGATAATGCCTGAGAATTAAGGACATCTCTCCATATAGAGATTATCTTCTGCTCTACTTCGGAAGTATTAACTATTTTGTTTTTTGACATAACATTATGTTCCTCAATGGTTGACAACCTCAATCCTTGATGGTTATAGAGTCATTCCCTGGTGGCTAAAAATCCCAACCCTTATTCTTATATGAGCTGAGAATTGATTTATCAAATTTTCCATTTGGAAGTGTTGGTATACTAGCTAATTCAACAAAATTAGATGGCAACATAAAGAAAGGCAGAATCTTTGACAAATATTTTTTGATTTCAGATGGACTTAAACTCTTATCTTGTCCAAGCACATAGAAGGCAGACAGGTGTGATATAATTTTCTCTTCGTTATATTCAGCGATAACTGCAGCATGAGTTATTTCTGGCATAGACTGAAGATTGCTTTCAATCTCAGAAAGCTCAATTCGATGCCCCCTAAACTTTATCTGACTATCAATTCTGCCATGAAAGTCCAAGACTCCATCTACTCGTTGGCTAACTAAATCACCAGTTCGATACATTTTTTGATTTTCTATTCCCATGAATGGATCTTCTACAAATCTCTCATTTGTCAATTCCTCATTTTTTAAATATCCTTTTGCAAGAATATCCCCTGTCAAATACAACTCTCCTCGATTTCCAACAGGAACTTGTTGCAATTGATCATTTAAAATATAGCTTAACGCGTGTGGAATAGGCTTTCCAATTGGGACAATTATATCGTTGGAAGCTGATTTACACCTCCAATGACAGGCAAAAATCGTCGCTTCAGTTGGACCATATAAATTATGTATCTGCCCTGAAAACTGATATGAGAGTTCATTAACTAGTTTTTGTTCTAGTGATTCTCCTCCAGAGAAAATATGTGTAAGTGAATGACAATCAACGAGTACTTTAGCCTCAACAATAATTCTCAAAGCAGTAGGAACAAACTGTATAACTGTCACTTGATGCAGGATAATAAACTCCGCTAATAAATCAGGATCATACTTCATATCATCGCTGATTAATGCACAACTCGCCCCCGTTATTAATGGCCAGAAAATTTCCCATACTGATACGTCAAAGCTAAAAGAAGATTGGTTTAAAACTACATCATTATTGGATATGCCGAACTCATACTGCATCCATTCCAAATAGTTAACAACCGTACGATGACTAACCATTACTCCCTTAGGAGTTCCTGTCGATCCTGAGGTATACATGATATAACAAAGCGAATCGTCATCAACTGTCGGAATATCAGTTTGATTAGTCCTAGATAGTTCAGCTTCGCTGAATTCCAAAAGTTCACATCTATCATTGCCAAAATCTATTTCGTTAATTTTATCTGTAATGACCAATGCTGTGCCTGAGTGTTCAACCATATACGATAGACGTTCTTGAGGGTAGTAAGGATCTAGTGGTAAGTAACATGCTCCCGCTTTCAATATAGCAAGTAAGGTGATAATTAAATCAATATCTCTACTGAGATAAACACCAATGATTTCACCAGGTTTTACATCATGATGAATTAAATAACCTGCAAGTGCATTAGAACGATTCTCAAGCTGCCGATAGGTTAAATGTCCTTTATCTGATTTTATTGCTATACTGTCAGGTGTTCTATTCGCCTGATTAGAAAAGTAATCATGAATTAATTTTTTCGATGCCATGCTCTATCCCCTAATCAATGTGTTTAGATATCAACTTAATCTAAATAACACCTGACAATATAGATATATACTTATCAGACAATATGCGTACTTCTGTATCACTAAAGCAATCTTTAATATAATTTATATTAATAGACATTGAAGAGCCTTCAGCCACTGACAGCATCAAATCAAACCGAGCATAATTATTATCTATGTGTCGATAATTAAAAGTGCAACCATCTATATCAATACCTGAAGTAACCTCAGATAGATAATTAAAGCAAATAGGGAACCTCAGTTTACTATAAATACCTTTAGCGCGTGCCTCGCGAACTAAATCAATATATGGCAGACTCTGATTATCTAATATTGAATAAACCCTCTTCTTACTATGCTCAAGCAAGGTAACTATATCATCTGATGGATTTATACAGTCATAGTAAGTAATCATATTGACAAAACACCCAACTAATGAAGAGTTCTCATAAAGCATTCTATTTGAAACTGGTATGCCAATTGGTATATTATGGTAGGCTGTCTCTGAGTTTAGTAAAAAATTGAATACTGTTAACATAAAGACAAATGGTGTTGTATTATGTTTCCTTGAAAAGCTTCGAATCTCTTGTGTTAGTTCATCCGGCAATTCAATTTTGTAGTTCCCTCCGATACAGTCAACTCTTTCAGGGAACATAGATGCATCGGCTCCTTTTCGTAAATAATCGTAGAAAGATTCCATCCAAAAATCCATTTCTTGTGGATACAGTGAATGTTTTAATGCATTATTCTGCCATTGGCTATATCCTGTATATTGGTACTTAATGGAAGGCTCATTACTACGATCGCCAGCTAAATAATCGCGATAGTAACTAATAAACTGATTAAAGACTATCGCTATTGAATCATGATCAAAAACAGCATGATGCATTTTGAATAATAGCATGTACTCTTGATTGTTTCGAGTTAACAATTGAATAGCAAGAGGCGGCTCTCGATCTAAGCTAATAACTTGTTTTTCCGTCAGACTCAATAATTGGCAATCATTCAGATCATCTAAAGGAGTTGTAAGATGTTCTAATGATTGTTGTGTCATGAAAACAGAGTCAATAGAGTATCCTCCTTCTGTGCAAGATATTTCACCCAAATTAAACCGGGTTCTTAGTACGGGGTTGTACTTGAGTACTTTCCTTATGCACCACTCCAAGGCATCAACATTCACTGAACCTGTTGCGCTGATTTTAAATGCTATTTGATACGCAGCAGGAGACATACTAATTTGATCTAAGGTAAGAAAATAATACTGCTGAGAAGATAGGAGAGAATCAGAATTAACTGAAGCAAAATCGGCTCCAATGAAGCTCTCGTCATTCACATAATAAGGGATAATCAACGCCAATTGACGCGGTGTGGGGTTATTGAAAAACATCTCATAATCAATCGTACAAAATAAATATTGACGAATCATCTGCCTGACCTTAGTTGCTTGTAGTGAAGTACCTCCAAGGTCAAAAAAATTATCATCTACACCTAAATCACTAAAATTCAATACTTGCTGCCAAATATCTACTAGTTCTCTTTCAATATCATTTGAAGGTTTGCTCAATGGATAACTTAGCTCAGGCCGCTCTAAGTTCGGTAATGGTAATCTTCCCTCATCCAACTTTCCATTTGGCAACTTAGGTAACTTGTCAATATAAGCAAAGTGATTAGGCATCATGGATTGAGGGATTCTCAGTTTCATGAAATCTCTAATCTCATTTACAGTTGGCGATTTATCTTTAGTAATTAAATAGGCTACTAACTTTAACTTTCCATGGCTTGATGAAATTGCTCTTACTACTACTTTTTTCATATCTGGATGTTGAATTAGAATACCCTCAATCTCGCCAGGATCAATTCTAACCCCATGAATCTTAATCTGTCTATCCATCCTACCCATATATATCAGATCACCATCAAGGTTAAATTTACCTAGATCTCCTGTACGATGCCCCCTTCCTTTATCGCTATCAAAAAAACGTTGCGCATTGAGCTCTTCATTATGTAAATATCCACGAGCTACACCTTTACCAACAATACATATCTCACCGACCTCACCATCTGATACAGGAAGGTTATTGCGATCTAAAATACAAATCTCACTTCCACTTAAGGCCTTCCCTAGAGTGACAGGCTTTAATATTTCAAGCTCTGAAAATGATCCATTAGCCGTTGCTTCTGTCGGGCCATATAAATTGAATATCCTGACACCTGGTATCTGAGAAAAAGTTCGTTCCTTTAGTTCAAAAGGTACGCTCTCACCAGATAGAAATATTGTTTTGGGTAAATAATTATAGGCACTATTGTTTTTTACATATTGTAATATTTCATCCCAGACAGTAGGTACACAATATATTGATGCGTTTGAATGTTTTTGATACCAGGAGCATATTTCTTCTGGTTTATTCAATATGTTCTTTGGTAAAATATACAAGGTATCTCCACGTAATAGAGGAGCATATAATTGAGCAACTGCCGCAGCAAAGCTAAGAGAAGAGGTAAGTGGTAAAATCGATTTGGTCTCAGACCAGAGATCATTATTGAAGCAATCCAAATAATAACTCAAATTCTCATGCTCAATCGCAACCCCTTTAGGTATTCCCGTCGATCCTGATGTATACAGAATATAAGCCAGGTCATTAATAGATACTTCTGGTAGTCTATTGCATACATCTATTTTATTGAAGTCAACATTTTCTAAGATCAAACTGGGGGTATAAAGTGTATCTATTTTTTTATCTTTAATTAATTTTTCTGTTGAGATAACTAGGAATGCTGATGAATCGGCTAGAATTTTATTTATTCTTTCCTTGGGCTGAAAATCAGACAATGGAATATACGCAAATCCTGACTTAAGTATTGCAAGCAATACAACTGGCACCATTAGTCCGGGTTCCAAATATACAGCTACATTGCCTTTCTGATGAGCGGGATATCTTAATATCAAATATTGCGCCAACATATTTGATCTATATTCTAATTCGCTATACGTCAATGTGCTTCCACAGTAATCAACGGCTACATCTTGAGGCTTTATATCTGCCCACTTAGAAATATCTATAAATATAGGTTTTGTATTTTTCATATTATTTAATCCTGAAATATGATTATATCTGATGCAAAACTAAAAACCTTGTAACTTCCATGAAATACTTGTAGATTATCTAATAAAATATTGAGAACGTTAGTTAACTTATGAGACAATATCTTTTATATGTTAATACAAATTCTGGTCTAGAATATCTTCTACTGCAACAAAATATAATTTACATATAATTAAGTTAGCATAGTATCTTAATTACTACCGCTAATGTGATGAAATATGCATATCTACTCTTATTAAAAATGGGAAATGCTTAATGTAAACTGCTATTCCACTAGTCGATCAATATAATTATTAATCCTCATAGCTACCGCACTAGCATATTCAAAAATGAATAGCAGCAATAGTAAGCCTAGCTCAAATAAAGTTATTGAGCACTAGTTTCTACCAAGGCCAGAAATGAACATATATAAGTTCAGTCTGCTTTCGGGTATAATATTATCCCTGCCTAATATATCTCATAAAAATATAAACGAACCCCTCTAGTGAAAACTCGATCATCAAACTCATACTTAAAGTAATGATGTGATTATTATCACACCATCATTTTATGATGTTCAATCATAATACAAAGGATTGAACTTTAGTGTTTCAATTTATGCGACCCCCTTTAGCCGTTCGTCATCATCTGTCACTAAAAATAAATCCAAAACATTGTCTTTATATGACGTCTATTAAGGGTACATTAAGGTTGCATTACGGAACACTCCGACTTAATGTAAAAAATCCAGTTCTCTTGACACACTGATTATTAATGTCAAATTATGTCTCATAACCTTCTGCCCCCATCCAAGTAACACAATCTCAGTAAATATAAATACTAAATGCCATGCACGTCTGCTGTTGACGCACCGTTAAACTCTATATATGTCGGCAAAAAGAGACTCTCTGTCAAAAGTCAGCGCACTATTTATTCTATACTTGTATGCAAAAAGCGACAATGAAGAGCAAGGCAAATGATTAATCGTCGGTCAAATGAAACCATGCCCACTGGAACACCTCCTTGTGTACGCTTTCTCAAATACGAGAGCATAAGTCTTTGTATCGTAAAAAAACTATCGTTTTGACCTTATCCATCTAAATCAGTGTTCCATAGAATACCTTGATAGAATGTATGGGTACTATCTACGACTTCAATACCCATGAAGTATAAAAAATACATCTAAAAACATATCTCAAAGTGAGATGGCTACTCCAGTATCCAGAGTCAAATATTTTCACTTAGCCTTCGAAACTCTCCACACACTAAAACATGAGCAAGTTAAGCATGAAATGATCCACGAATAAGTATAGATAACTTTCTAGATTTTAAAAGGATAAACTTAGTTAATATAGCTTTAACAAAATTAGATACTGATAATACTAAATGCGAAATGATACACTTGATAAATTTTATTCTAGTTAATACTCACACCATTAAACATCATCTACTCAACTTTGAAATAAGATAATTCTGATTGGCAGTCGGTGCCTAGAGTATGTAGTGAGATTAGGTCGATATCCAAATTAAAGGAGGTATATTTCCACAAAAATCCAATGTGCACTCACAACTACCATTTTCTGATTTCAGGCCCCCAGTAATGAGTTGCTCGACGCCTCGATTACCGCTCTGGGTCTGCAGCTGTCGGATCTCCCCGTGATGGGGCCTGCCCTCTTAAATGGAACCAAGCCACCCGCAGAGCCCGAGATAGGGCTCAACCGATACCATCGAATATGATTGTTCAATTTTTGGTAAAAATTACCCCTTATTTTTGAGTCTGCCGCCCATCCCGCCTACAATAGCCCCTGGCAAAACTGTGATGCACTTAGCAAGGATCCGAAAACTAAAATGCTCTCTCCCGCCGGTGTAGGCCAATAACCCATGAGTAAAATTATCTACCTGATCTTTGTTGGTGCACTTGTGTGCTTTGCAGCGGTGCTGTTTCTCTATCACGACCAGATAACTGATCCAAACCATCAGTCGCTGGCCCATTACGCAGCACCGGCATCTCACTGGACCGACATCGACAACGCCCCACTCCCTCTGCAAAAAGAACGTTGTGGATCTATGCTGTGATTCGCTCGTTCCCCCTGTTCGATTCTCAACAGAGCCTGACGAATAAATGAACTGACCAGGCCACAAACGATTTTTAGCTCAGGACTACGCCCACAGCCTCCGATTTTCCCTCGATTAACGCAAAGAGTGCCCTGACCCGTCACTGCCCTTATAATAGGGGGAACGTTCTCATTTTCGGAGTCCCCAGCCCTATGACATCCCAACGCCAATGGTGGCACAGCAGCACCATCTATCAGATCTATCCCAGAAGTTTCTGTGATTCAGGCAGCAAGGGACATGGTGATATCAAGGGGATCACCTCCAGGCTCGACTATCTCAAACAGCTTGGAATAGGAACCGTGTGGCTCTGCCCTATCTATCGCTCCCCACAGATAGATAATGGCTATGATATCTCTGACTACTATCAGATCGAGCCCGCTTACGGCACCATGGCCGATTTTGATGAGCTGCTGAGGCGCTGTCATAGTCTCGGGCTACGTCTCATCATGGATATCGTCATCAATCACACCTCGACCGAGCACCCCTGGTTTCAAAAGGCCCTGAAAGAGCCGGACAGCCCAGAGCGAGACTTCTATATCTGGCAAGAGGGGATTGATGGCAAGCCTCCAACCAACTGGCAATCCAAGTTTGGCGGCAGTGCCTGGCAATATGACGAAGCAAGCAAGCAGTACTACCTGCATCTGTTTGCAAAAGAGCAGGCCGATCTCAATTGGGAAAACCCGAAACTGCGTGAACAAGTCTGCGATGTGATGCGCTTTTGGGCTAAAAAAGGGGTAGATGGATTCCGACTGGATGTGATCAATCTCATCTCAAAAGATCAGCGCTTTCCCCAGGAGACGGAGAGTGGTCCACAACAGGATGGACGCCGATTTTATACCGATGGCCCCAGGGTGCACGAGTTTCTTCAGGAGGCTAACCGGGAGGTCTTTACCCCCTTCAAGCTGATGACCGTTGGAGAGATGTCCTCCACCACTTTGGAACAGTGCCAGCGTTACTCGGATCCGGATAGCCATGAGCTATCCATGGTGTTTAACTTCCATCATCTCAAGGTGGATTATCCCGGCGGGGACAAATGGCAGCTCGCACAGTGCGATCTCATATCTCTCAAGGCGATATTCGCCCACTGGCAACAAGGATTACATAATGTTGGCTGGAACGCCCTGTTCTGGTGTAACCATGATCAACCCCGCATAGTGTCACGCTTTGGCTGTGATGGTCCCCACAGAGTGTTTTCAGCAAAAATGCTTGGGACCGCCCTGCACATGATGCAAGGAACCCCCTTCATCTACCAGGGGGAGGAGATCGGCATGACCAATCCAAAATTCAAGCACCTTGAGCAGTACCAGGATGTGGAAACCCACAATATCTATCGGCTCAAGCAAAGTCAGGGAACCTGTCACCAGGATCTGATGGCGGTGATTGGCGACCGCTCCCGGGACAATAGCCGCACCCCGATGCAGTGGGATGAGACTCCCAATGCAGGCTTCACCCGAGGAACTCCCTGGTTAGATGTGGCCGAAAACTTCCCCGAGATCAATGTAAAGCGAGCCCTCGAAGATCCTGACTCTGTCTTTTACCACTACCAGAAGCTGATCCAGCTTCGCCGGGACTATCCGATCATCACCGAGGGAGATTATCAGGATCTCTGCCCGGAAGATCCCAAGAGCTGGTGCTACCTGCGCCAGTACCAGGAGCAAAAATTATTGGTCATCAATAACTTCAGCGCCAATCCCATCGACTGGCAGCTTCCACAGAGTCTCCCGCAAACCGGCTGGCAACTTGTATGTGCAAATTACCCCGGCTCCCCTGAGCCAAGTTCGGCCATGACCCTCAGGCCTTATGAGTCGCTGGTATTCCTGAATAACGGCGAAAAATAGCTGTCGCAGCTAGCGCTATAGCGCGTTTATCGCTGATGCGTTAATGGCCTGCCGTCGTCTGGGACGACGGCTTTTTCCTGATATAAAGGCGCTTACTATCGATCTGCTTGAGTGAACTAATTGCAAATCCCCCGATATTTGGCTTAACCAACAGGGCAGCCGACGCCTGATACAGGGGGATCATCGGCATATCCTCCGCCAGCAACTGCTCCGCCTGCTGATAACTTTGGAGCTGTCGCTTGGCAGAGGTACTGTGCCTTGCCCTGTTCAGCAACTCATCATAAGCGGGGTTACAGTACCCGGAGGGATTCAGAGCACTTTGGCAGCTAAGATTGTTTAAAAAAGCGCTGGGATGATCGTAATCCGCCAGCCAACCCGCATAGGCCAGCATAAAGTTGCGCTGGCCCAAAGAAGCTAAGAACCCCTTCCACTCCTGGTTGATATACTGAACCTCGATCGCCTTGCCGAAAACTTCTCGCCACATGCTGCCGGCCACCAGCGATACCTTACGAAAATCCGCATAATCCGGATAGAGAATACTCACCCTGAGTGGCTGCTGTGAGCTAAACCCGGCAGCCTTGAGCAGAGTCCTGGCCTTGCTCTCCCGCTCAGCCTGTGTCCAGTGTCCCCATCCCGTGCCGGGGGGTGAAACTGATGGGTTGTTGGTGGGGTCAGGGTATAAACCGGGCGCTCTCCCATCCCCAGCACCTTGTGCGTCAGAGTCTGCCGGTCAATCGCATAAGCCAGGGCGAGCCGCACCCTTTTATCATCAAAGGGTTTACGAGCCAGATTAAAAGCCAGGTACTCCTCGGCGAGCAGGGGCGCCCGGAACACCTGCCCAGGATATCTCCTGAGCAGAGTCTGGTAATTCTCTCCCTGGTGGGGGATGTTTGAGATATCCAACTGACCGGCCCGGTAGCGACTTAACGCCGCCTCATCCGATCCCAGTGGAAGAAAGGTGACCTCATCCAGCCGGGTATTTTGATTATCCCAATAATGAGGGTTGCGCTTTAAAACAATTTTCTCATTGACCACCCATTGAGCCAAGCTGAAGGCCCCGTTACTCACCATATACTCCGGGCGTGTCCAGCGGTCCCCCCACTGCTCAACCACCTTCTGAGGAACAGGAAACAGCAGCGGGTTGGCTAACATATTCAGGAAGTAATGAACCGGCTCATCCAGACGGATCTCCAGGATATGAGAATCGATGGCCCGAATCCCAAGCTTGGCCGGAGAAAGCTTACCCAGAGTAATCTGCCGGGCATTTTTTACGCCCGCCATCACCAGATAGGAGGCTCCCGGTGAGGCAAACTGAGGATCGACGAGGCGTCGCCAGGCAAAGACGAAATCATCCGCCCGAACCTTTTCACCATTCGACCATAGTGCATCTTTACGCAGTGCAAACCGATACAGGGTTCTACTATCTGAGATGGTCCAGCTTTTCGCAACACCTGGAATGAGCTCTCCCGTAGGATCAAAGCTTACCAGCCCTCAAACAAATCCGTAGCGATATCCTTGCCGGGCTGACCGATGATTTTTTGCGGATCGACTGACTCTGGTTCCGAGCTGTTATCCCGGATCAAGGCCTGTGAGGGGAGCCCTGCCTTGGCAGTAACGACACAAAAAGTGAGAAGGCAGCTCAATAGGATTGCACAACCAAAGCTCTTCCCAGGGGTGCTGGCCATCACCAGTTCTCGCGTCACTGTGCCGCCCCGGGTTTCCTGACAGCACTTTGTCAGGCAACCCGCAGTCAGCTGGCGGGAAAACATCCGGAGTCTTCCCGCCGATCTGGGTTATTTAGAGGCTGATGCAGAATCAAGCTTATACACTAGGGTATGATCGGCATTTTTCAGGGTGAGCACGCCGTTTTCAAAGGAGGTGTCCACTCCCTTGGCAAGGGCCTGGGTCAACACGCCTTCGGCACTGTTGAGCGCCGTACTGGCGCAGATCATCCGGGTGGTAACCAGCTCGCTGGCCTGAAGATGAGATTCATTCCATTGGCTCTTGCCAAAGAAATGGTTACACATGCTTCCAATCACCCGTCCATCTTTAGAAAACTCAATAAAGGGGGTTTTCTTACCGGTCTGGCTAAAAGGCACACCATCCACTTTTTGTAGAATAAAACGATGTCCCTCCAGAGGCTGACTCATGGAGGCTGGCGAGCTTTGGCATCCGGCAAGCCCAATCGCACCCACTGCTGTGGCCAATACAAACAGTTTTTTCATGGATGACTCCTTTTGTGACTGATCCATTGAATCCGTTATCCAATCTGCCAACTTATCTTCCCAATCCCTTTGAATATTCTCAACCACCTAGAACAATTTTAAACCAAGGGCGCTGAGTTTGCGGCCGACCTCGGCCAAGAACTGGCCGATAAATTTGCCACTCTCTAAAAACAGCACTAAACATTAACTGAGAATAAAAATAATTAACATTTGAAATTTAATCTAAGTTATCCCTGTCTATCTCTGGGAACTCACCTTAAGAGTGATGACTCAGGACCAGATAAAAGGAAGCAATTATGAAAAAGCAACTAACTCTCGTCGCGGCAATCACTGGTGTACTGGCTGTCGGATCGCTAACCATGAGCGCACCCGCCATTGCCGGAAAAGGTGCAATGGAAAAATGTTATGGTGTCGCCAAAGCAGGGAAAAATGACTGTGCCACCAAAAACAGCTCATGTGCCGGAACATCCAAAACAAATGGCCAAAAAGATGCCTTTGTTGCTGTGCCCAAAGGCTTATGCAATAAGCTCGTTGGTGGCAGCCTGACTCCTTCTTAATCCCTTGTCGATCCTCTGTAAGGGGCGCCCTGGTGGCGCCTCTTTCCCATAAGGAGCTCAGCTATGATGGATAAGCGCATCGGGATAGGCCTCCGGCAACCTCACTATCAACAAATTCTGGAGACACTTCCCGAGATCGGCTGGCTGGAGGTTCACAGTGAAAACTACTTTGATCCCCATGGCCTGGGGCGCTACTACCTGGAACAGCTGTCCGAGCACTACCCTATCAGCCTGCATGGCATCGGCATGTCCCTTGGCTCAGCCGACCCTCTAAATCACTCTCACCTGAACCAGCTCAAACAGCTGATCGAGCTGATTCAACCCTTTGCCGTCTCCGAGCACCTGAGTTGGGGCTCCATTGGCGGTCGCTATTTCAACGATCTACTGCCCATCCCCTATACCCGGGAGGCGCTCAACCACTTCTGTGCGTATTATCGCGATGGCGATCACCGAATAATATGATGTCGATCACCTCAACATCCCGTCTCACAGACTGGGTTATTTTTTACCCTGAGTGATCGGCATCCGTCAACTCTGCGGTGATTTTTCTCATCGATTCTCCGCATAATTCTACACGGATCGCTCCATGAACCAGACGATCCAGGATCGCATCCGCATGGGTTGATTCACCGATCATTGTGTGCCAGTGCTCCAGCGGAAGCTGGCTGCCGATCAGTGTGGCTCCGTGACCATGGCGAGCATCGATTAACTCCAGTAGATCGCTACGCTGAAGCGCATTCAGCGACTCCAGTCCCCAGTCATCGAGGATCAGAAGCGGCGTGTTTCTCAACTGAACCATCAGCTTTCGATAGCTGCCATCAGCCTGAGCCAGCTGCAGTTGCTCCAGCAGCTCTTTAAACCGGAAGTAGCGAACCCCGAGTCCCTGCAGACAGAAGTGATGGCCCAGGGCGCAGGCCAGATAGGTTTTCCCGCACCCGGTCGCCCCGGTCAGGATCAGAGTCTGCCCCAGGCTAAGCCAGTATCCCTCTGCCAGTGAGCGGATCTGGGCTCTATGCAAGCCGCGATCACTTCGATAATCCAGTTGCTCCAGATTTGCCTGCAGCCGGAATCGGGCCTGCTTGATAAGGCGCTCGATCCGCCGCTGAGACCGATCCGTCAGCTCCTGCTCCAGCAGCAGGCTGAGTCGCTCTTCGAACCCGAGTTCCTGGTAGTGCCCGGGTTGCTGATGTTGCCTTTCCAGGGCATCCCGGATACCACTTAGTTTCAGCTCCCGAAGTTGCTGTTTGAGTTGTTCTGTCATCTTTGATCCTTAGTGATAGTAGCCTGAGCCACGGATATTGAGGTGAGTGAGCTCCGCCAGACGATCCGGCTGAGTTTCGGGCAGTGGCTGGCCATCCAGCCCCTTTTCCAGGATGGAGCGGATCCCTTTCTGATAGTAAACGCCCGTTCGGTCTGCTCGCTGGCAGGCCGCTTCTAAGCGGGGGCGTCCATATCGCTTTTCCAGGTTGAGGATCCCAAGGCTGGCCCGATATCCAAGCTCCGGGTGGGACTTTCGGTAGAGCAGCTGTTTGATCACCGCAAGCGTGGAGGGGCCTATCTCCTGAGCCCAGTTCAGAAAGCGTCCCGGGGTCCATTGCATCTGCTTTTGGTGTGCGACCGGCATATGATCGGGGTGGGTGGTTTGCCCTCCCTGCTGATAGCTGCGTGGATGTGTCGCGACACAGCGACCACCATGATAGATCCGTACCAGGTTGTCGCAGATATGCGCTTCAAGCTTGCGTTTGAGCAGGGTATAGGGAACCGAGTAGTAGTGCTTGTCGAGCTCGATGTGATAGTCGATATGAACCCGAACCGCCTTCACCCGGGTGAACTGATAGGGGTTTTGAGGCAGCGATTTGAGCACCGGTTTGTCTAGCAATTCAAACTGTGATTTACGGCTTCCCGGCAGCTTCTTGAACGGGCGATTGTTCAACTCGGTGAGCAGAGCCCCGATCCGCTGGTTTAGCTGAGCCAGACTGAAGAAGGTCTCATGGCGCAGTTTTGCCAGGATCCAGCGCTCAACGATCTGCACGCCCACCTCAGCCTTGGCTTTATCTTTGGGCTTGTAAGGACGGGCAGGAAGCACTGCAACACCATAGTGTGCAGCCAGCTGCTGATAGGTAGGATTGAGATCTGGCTCGTAGCGACACGCTCTACTGACTCCGCTTTTGAGATTATCCGGAACGATCATCTCTGGTACTCCCCCAGAAATTCGAAGGCCCGTTTATGGCTCATCACCCAGTCTTCCAGCCCCTGACTCAAGGTTGCATCGGCGTAGGTGTAGCTGGATGCACCCATCACAGCGACAAAGATCTGAGCCCGACGCTCCTCCCCAGTCCTCGGATCCACGATGGGCACGGTTGGACCGCAGTAATCAACAAACAGTTTTTCACCGGCTTTATGGCTCTGACGCATTGAGGGAGACTGGCATTTACGCCACTCACGATAACGCATGCAGTAATGGTTATAGCTGTAGTGGTTCTTGGGATGTCGCTCAGCATACTCCTCCCACAGGAGTTGTAGCGTCATCCCTTTGCGTCTGAGCTCCTGATGGGCCACGGCCCAATCCGGCAGAGGAGGTGTCTGACGAACCGTGATCCGGGTCTCAAGGAACTCACGGCGCAGCCGCTCTTCATCCCACTCAGCAGGCAGAGGCCATTGGCATAGCCCCATCTGTTGGGCCCTTTTGCAGTAATTGGACACAGTCGACGGAGACACAGACAGGCTGCTTGCGATCTGGCGGTGACTCAGGCCGCCTTGGTACTTGAGTCTGAGGATCTCTTTGAGTTTTCGCATGGTGATATGCACCGTTGGCATGGCTGGCTCTCCGCTCGAGGTCAAACAGAGAGCATAGCCGGTTAAAAAAACACCTGCGAAACGGGAGTTGAAATGAATAACATTTCGGTCGGGACTGCATAATATTCATGCCGATCACCCAATAATATAAAACTCAAAAGTGATCGCCATCGATATTATTGAGCGATCGCGATCGATATTATTCAGTGATCGCTATCGATCTTATTGGGTGATCGCGATGGACCAAAAAACGCACTTCTGCGATAAAGTCGATGCGGTGCAGCAATTCCTGGGGCGGCCGCTGTTGATTGAAAACCCCTCCTCCTATCTTGCTTTTTCAGACAGTGAGTTTTATGAGTGGGATTTTCTGGTATCGGTCCAGCAACGGACCCAGTGCTCCCTGCTGCTGGATCTCAACAACATCTATGTCAGTGCCTGTAATCACGGTTTTTCTCCCAACAGCTATATGGATGCCATCCCCGGGAAGCAATTGCCGAGATCCATCTCGCGGGATTCAGTGAACGGGAGCTCAGTGACGGCACCTTGCTGATCGATACCCACAGTCGCCCTGTGGTCGAGGAAGTCTGGCAACTGTATCGGGAGCTTTGTCACTCTGCTCAGCGGCCGACTCTCATCGAGTGGGATCTGGATATTCCAGAACTTGAAGTGTTACTCGCCGAAGCGGCTAAGGCCTCCGGTATACTGACAGAGGTCACTTCAGATGCAGCTTGAACAGTTACAACTAGAGTTTGCAGCCTCACTGCTGGATCACGCCTCACACATAAGCTCCCGGCTCGGCTACCCCGAAAGCAGACAACAAGAGCTGCTTGAGGTCTACCGCGGCAACTTTATCATCAGCCTCACCGAGGTGCTGCAGGCCAGCTATCCGGCAACCCAAACCATGGTTGGGGATGAATTTTTTGAAGCCGCGGCTCGCCAGTTCATCCTCCAGACTCCTCTCGAAGAGGGAAGCGTCACCCACTTCGGAGAAGGTTTTGGTCAATTTATCGCCACGCTTCCCGGCCTCAGGGATATGCCCTGGCTCCCGGAGCTGGCTCGTCTGGAGTGGCAACTCGATGCCATGAGTCTTGCCGAGCTGCCCATCGGAGATTTTCCCATCCAACAACTGGCACAGGTCAAACCGCAAGATTATCCAAAGCTCAAGTTTCATCTCAGCCCCGCCTGCCAGCTATTTTCCTCGACTTATGGAGTCGCCAGTGTGTGGAAAATGGCGAAGCTGGATGAAACCCTAGAGGTACAGTTGAATGAAGCATGCCATCTGATGCTGGTTAAACAGCGGGATTTTCGGGTGCTATTTATCTCGCTAAATGATACTGAGTTTAGCCTGCTGCAAGGCTTCTCGAGCCAGCAACCCCTTGGAGCCATAGAACAGGCAGATGAGCTCGAAAGATATCTGCCACGCTTTGTGGAGCTGGGCTATCTCAGCGGATTCTCGATATAAGGAGAGTAAGATGCTAAACCTCTATTGCAAACTCAGCCGATGGCTTGAAGTCTGGGGAGCGACCCTGGTCTTGCTATTAGCTCGCCTGTGGGTTGCATCTGTATTCCTAAAGGCCGGTTACCTGAAATTTACCAGCTGGAGTTCAACCCTCTATCTGTTCGAATATGAGTACCAGGTCCCCTTTCTTCCCTGGGAGTGGGCCGCTTATCTGGGAACCGCCACCGAGCTCATCGTGCCCCTGTTTCTGGTCGCTGGCCTGTTTACCCGGATCTTCGCGGTGATCCTGTTTGCCTTTAATGCCATCGCCGTCATCTCCTACCCAGTGCTATGGGAGAAAGGCTTCTATGATCACCAGCTCTGGGGCTGGATGATCCTGACTCTCATCATCTGGGGAGGTGGTAAGTTTACCCTGGATCGCCTGCTGTGCCGCTGGTGTTGCAAATCGAAATGCAGCGACTCTCAGGAGTGCAGTTAATCGCGATAAGCAGATTGTTGACCTGCGGTCTGTTTTTAGTTTTTATCCTGCGGATGGCTGTTTGCCACTTCGTGGCAATTGTCGGTCTCGCCCGACCGGCAAGTCACTTTTCTGTCAAGAAAAGTAACTAAAAGCTCGCTCCGCGCTGCGAGTCCCTCCGCAGAGCTGCGCAGCTCGGCATCCTGCCTCGAAATAAACAATGAACCTCTACTGCTCACTTCAGCAACAGCTCACTGTGGTGTTGAGCCCGGTCTATTTGTACCGAATGCTTCGTTGTTGATGAGTGTATCAATCACATGGGCGTAATTGCGCAGCAATGAAGCGAGAAGCAGAGATACTGAACCGGGAAGGATTATCTGGATGATAATCGCGATTGAAGGACAGCCAGAACAGAGACGTTCTGTCTGCCCGTTAGTGAATCTAATGAAGCTTGAGGGTGGAGGTATCCTTGGAAGTGAAGAGGGTATTGGACAAGCATATCCTGTCATACAGGATGTATTAATGCCGTGGAAGGCAGGACGCCTGAGAACGGCCTTTTCCCGCCGCCGCTCGGCAGCGGCATCTGTGCCGACGGCACAAGCCAGCTGACTGCAGGTCAAACTATGGTCTGTTTTTATCCTGCGGATAGCTGTTTGCCACTTCGTGGCAATTGTCGGTCTCGCCCGACCGGCGAGTCACTTTTCTGTCAAGAAAAGTAACCAAAAGTTCGCTCCGCGCTGCGAGTCCCTCCGCAGAGCTGCGCAGCTCGGCATCCTGCCTCGAAATAAACAGTGAACCTCTACTGCTCGCTGCGGCGCTCGCTCATGGGGGATTAAACTTCCTCTCTTCGATTCAGTTACTGAGAGGAGCTTAGAGACTTTATCTTTTCAGAGTCGAAGCTGAAATTGTAGAAAACACCACAGTGCTAACTCACTGGATCTCCTCCCCTTTGATTCACACCGAAGAGTCACCTTGGATTTTGAAATTGAAGGATATGGATATCCTAAAAGCAGGGCCGAGCCATGGATGGCTCGTTTCTGCGTATCTCAAAAGAAAGTGCCTCTGAGAATCAGTGTGAATCGAGGGGGAAACTTAAAAACCCTGTTAGCGAGCCCCGGTACAAATGCTCGATCTATTGTGCGTAAGACATAAAAAAGCCCACTGTTGCGGGCTTTTTCAGATGCAGCTGGCTATTTCACAAATTTACCCGCCTGGGCATCTTTTAAAATCTGATCATATTTACCACTATCCCTGAGCTTCTTAAGGCCTGCGTTGAAGCGCTTCACTAGCTCCTCGGCACCCGGCAGCTTCTTGGAGACGATCAGGTGATATTTTGACTCAGTAAAGGCCTTCTCTGAAGCCACAATCTTACCCTGTAGCTTCATCTGGTTAATCAGATCAAATCCCACTGCTTTGGCGATAGGAACCACATCCAGACGCTTTTTCAGCAGCTTCTGCAGATTACTCTTCTGCGCCGATGTCAGCTTCATCTTAATGGTGCCATCTTTGATCAGCGGATCCAGCGGACCATAGGCGTAACCCACAACACCACCAAAGCGATACTTACCCAGGTCACTTAGCTCATCCCAGCTAATGGTCTCTCCAACCCGGTGGAAAAAGACCTGCTTGCCCGTATAAACCGTATCTGAGTAATAGAAATCCTTCTCCCGCTCAGGATTTTTTATCCAGCCCGCCGAAGCATCAAATTTGGCCTTTTTTGCCTCCTCAAAGGCTCGCTTCCAGGGCAGGAAACTGATCTTGGCCTCATCTCCTGCTTCAGCAAAAGCCTGAGTAAACAGATAAGCCATAAAGCCATTATCTTTCAGGCTCTTAGATATGAAAGGTGCCCACTCCCCCACCGAAATGGTCACAGTTTTGGCCTGAGACGCTGAAGTTACAAACAAGGCAACCAGTGCCACCAGTATCGATTTCCACATAAGCCTCTCCTTGACAATATGTCATCAACTAAATGCTAGACCCAGATGGCTAAAATTTCGACTTTCTTATGCTCCGCCCCCGACGAAAAGTTAGATAAAACCTTGAGATGAATCAAATAGCTACGAACCAGTTCCGGGTACATTCATTGAGCAATCCCGGATGATCAGGATCATTCCAGGATCCCTGAACATAGATTTAGTGGTGGACTCAATCATAAGGATGTAGATATGCGTAACAGCGAAAAAACTCTGGGGAAAGTACTCTGGACTCTGACCGGCTGGACTTCAGCCTGGTTTGGTGCCGCTTACATGATGGAAGCCCTCCTTTAATCGTTCCGGGGGCTCGCTCACCCTCTGAGCCAGCCCCACTTTGAGAGTCAGAGCAAGAACACAGCCTCCTTAGCTCAACCCAGGCTGTCTGTTCACCCCGCCTTCAACCATAAATAATGCTGTTTAAGATAATCCATCACATGCTCGGCAATATGCTGATGAACCTCATGAGTTGGATGCACCTGATCCCAGAACAGATATCCCTCACAGTGTAAGGGCGCCTTGGACATCAGCATCAACTCGGTCCCGGAAGGTTTGAGCCCCTGGGCCAACAGTGGGTTTCCCTGAATCGCCGCCAACTCATCCGTGGTTAATTCAGGGTGGGCTTCTTGTGCACTCAGGCTGCGTGAAAGCTTAAAGGGGGTCCACCAGTAGCCGCCCTTGTAGCAGGCATCTTTGGTATTATTCAGCCCGTAACCTTCGGGGTGATCCAGCATTTTTTGGAACTCACCACTGATATCAAACAACCGGACATTCGGATTGGCTAGTAACTCCAGGGTTTGCTGAAGCAACTGGTTATGATAGCGAGCGATCCGGGTCTCCTGGTCGGCTATCTTCTCCGACCTGGCGGAGGGGGTGATCCCAAGATCAGGAAGGTTAAACAGTAGCACCTGGCGCCCACCATTGATGGTGATCCGATTTACCGCATCGAAGATCGCCTGCACCACTCGTCTGGCATCATATTCAGTGTCCCACTGGTAAGCCAGGTAGTCATTGGGCCCCATCCACAGGATCACCAAATCATCACGACGAAAGCTGTTGGTCTGCAAAAACTGGGTAATTTCATAATCAAGATTGTTGATCAGCCGGTACTTAGGGTTAGCCGAGATATGATTATAAGCCACCGCGGTCGCGCCCCCCTCCGACTCATTGATCACTTCCAGACCGGGATTCGCTTTGATCAGATCATCGGTCCACACCGGACCATTAGAAAAGCGCCCCTCGGCATAAGGTGGGTGGGAAGGCAACCAACCCCGCATCTTGTGATACATCTTACCTGTGTCTGACAGACTGTCTCCAAAGATCACCAGTCGTGAGTAACCGGGCTGCTGTAAAGCCTCGGCTCCATAAAGATGCCATGAAAATAAAAACAGCAAAGCGACAATCAGTTTTTTCATAAAGTCCTCCTGCCACCAGCAAGCTGCTGGCCCTGTTTTTGAGCATGAATAACAAATAGATACAGGGAAAAAGCCCTGTGAACAGACTCACGATAACAGGGCATTTCGAACAGGGTCTTACAAAAAATTGCGCAATTTAGCTTCTGCGATCTACCTCACACCACCAGCTCTCCCTTATGAAACAGATGCCACTGGCCCGGCTCCATCTTATGCCATGCCTCATCATGGGTCAGGGGCTGTGTGGCGATGATGGTCACCACATCATCCGGTGTGGTCTCCTTCGCAAAATCGATGCTGAGATCTTCATCAATCAGTCGCGCCACCGAAAAGGGTGCCCGTCGGGTCAGCCAGTGCAGGTTATTACTGCAATACACCATCAGGTATTCACCATTGCTAAGAAGCATATTAAACACCCCCAGGGAACGAAGCTCATCGGCCAGGGTCGCCACATAGCTAAATAGCTCCCTCATATCTTGTGGCTTCTGCGGGTAGTGCTCGCGCAGCCGCCCCAGCAGGTAACAAAAGGCATGCTCGCTATCGGTATCTCCCACCGGCTGATCTACGCAGTAGGGCAACTCTAAGTGCCCCTTCAATTGCCCGTTGTGCGCATAGCTCCAGCTCTCTCCCCACAGCTCCCGGACGAAGGGGTGAGTATTGGCAAGGGATGGCTCACCACAATTCGCCTGACGAATGTGCCCTATCACCACCTCACTCTTAATTGGATAGCTCCTTAAAAGCTGGGCAATCTGCGACTGATAGCTGGGCTGAGGATCGCGAAACACACTGCACCCCTTGCCCTCATAAAAACAAAGTCCCCAACCATCCGAGTGGGGCCCGGTCTTGCCCCCTCGCTGCACCAGCCCACTAAAACTAAAGCAGATGTCCGTGGGGACATTGGCACTCATTCCCAATAACTCACACATCGGCTCTCCTCCATCAACGGCTCCCCCACCTATCATTTTTATTCTTCATCAGGGCCTGCCCCACCGGCGAAAAATCGGCCCCTCCTTTGTTTCTAACATGATCGAATAAAAACTTCAGCAAAGTGAGCGGAATAACAGATGAAAATAACAACCATTCTCATCTATTTTGCTATAACTCACTGAAAAAAGAGCAATTTTATCTATATCCGTAAATAAACAGGGTTAATTATGGTTTTTGCGAGTTCTGTCTATTGTTTTCCCCGTATAACAGGCTTAGCTTAAGGTACAAGTGTGTCTTTAAAGCGAACGATTTAAGGATGAAGCTACCGCCTGTCACACCCCCAAAACCACTGACCTCCCTTCGAGGTTCAGTGTTGTTTGGTGCCTGTCATAGGCGAGGAATAATGCTCACTCCTGGATCGTTTCCTTTGCGGTATCCTGGCCGCAGTTCTTTGCCATAAGCTGTGGGCCATCCGGATTGGTGGCCCGGCTCCAAGAGCCATAGCCGCACCCAGATTACCGGTTTACACAATCAGCAGTATCTGTCATGTGAGGGAACCCTATGAACGAGAACTACTTTTTGCGAGAAGGAGACTTTTCCCCCTTTCTCGAAAAGATGATTGCAGCCAACACGGTTGTTGCACCGGTCGCTAAAAAGGACAAGTTTGTCTTTGAGACCCTAAGTAGGGCCGAGGCCATCCGCCTGGATTACGACGTTACCCTGCTGCCACCGAAAAAGGAGATCTTCCCGCCGACCCAGGAACTTCTGACCTTCAGAGACAATAAGGCTAAATCCAGTATCAATCCGCAACCCAAGATCCTGTTCGGTGTCCATTTCTACGACATCAAGGCGATCGATATGCTGGATCAGCTGTTTGCCGAGCCAATCGAAGATCAGCACTACACCAAAAATCGTGAGGCGATCACCCTGATCGGCTCCAATATCCAGACCATAGCGCCCGATGCCTTCTACAGCACCGCCTCTATCGAAACCCAGGCCGAGGGGCACGATGGCTTCGTCACCCATATCAGTGGTGGCTACCTGTATCAGGTTCGCAGTGACAAAGGCAAGGCGCTGCTCCAATACGCCAACTTTGACACCGCCAGCGAAGCACAGGTCAGCGAGGCCGAAAAGGTCAATCAGGAGGCCCTGGATAACTGTCCGAAAAAGCTCGCGGCAACCGGCCGGGATCTGGCGATCCGGATGCGTGAGCGCTACGACCGAATGGATCTGTGGGAAGATGTCTCCGCCGACTGCTTCTCCTGTGGCTCCTGTAACATCGTCTGTCCCACCTGTTACTGCTTCGACGTTCAGGATGAATGGAACCTGGATCAAGTCTCGGGCAAACGCTGCCGCAGCTGGGACTCCTGCATGCACCCGGATTTTGCCGAGGTCTCTCTGGGCAACAACCAGGTTGAAAACTTCCGGGACAGTGCCGCCAAGCGGACCCGTCACCGCTTCCTGCGTAAAACCTCATTTTTGAATGAAAAGCTGGGCACCCAGGCCTGTGTCGGCTGCGGACGCTGCACCATCGCATGTGTCCCCGGGATCTCAGATCCGGTTGAGGTTGTCAGCAAAATTTTGGAGGTGGATGATGAGTAACTGCAAATGCCATGAGAAAGACGTCTTTATGCCGATCGAGTGTGAGATCGTCCATGTAGAGCAGGTCACGGATACAGAGAAGTATTACACCCTGCTGCCCTCCGATCCCTCGGTGATGGAGTTTGAGCCGGGACAGATCCTGGAAGTCTCCCTGTTTGGTTACGGTGAGATCCCAATCGGTTACGCCAGCTCGCCAACCCGCAAAAAAACCTTTGATATCGTGGTACGTTCGGTCGGAAGGGTTTCCACGGCGATCAACAACCTCAAGCAGGGCGATAGCCTGTTTGTGCGCGGTCCGCTGGGAACCGGGTTCCCCCTCGATGATCTGCGCGATAACAACATACTGATCGTGGCCGGAGGTATCGGCCTGTGTCCAACCCGCAGCCTGATCAAATACATTCTCGACCGCCGCAATGAGTTCAAGAAATTCTCCCTGTTCTTCGGTGCCCGCTCCCCCTCTGAGCAGTTGTTCCTCCAGGATCTGGCCCACTGGCGCCGCTCCAACGATGTGGACTACTTTGAGACGGTCGACAAGGCCGATGCCAGCTGGCAAGGCAACGTCGGGGTGATCACCACATTGTTTGATCAGGCGCAGATCGATCCCGATACCAAGGTGATCGTCTGTGGTCCACCTGTCATGTATAAGTTCGTGATCCAGAAACTACTGGATATCGGAGTCACTGAAGACAGCATCTACCTGGATCTGGAGCGCCGAATGAAGTGCGGTATCGGCAAATGTGGTCACTGCCAGATCAACGACCGCTACACCTGTGTCGATGGTGCCGTCTTTAGCTTTAGCGAAATAAAGCACCTGGGTGAGGCTTTTGATGATGAGCCCTGGAGATCACTCCACGCTCTCATAAGCCCCCTGTGAATCAGCCGAACCCTAGGACGCCCGTTAGAGCGAGGAGAGAACCTCATGAGTAAAGCAAAAGTTGCATTTTTTGACTTCGCCAGCTGCGAAGGTTGTCAGATCGAACTGACCAATCTGGGAGAAGAGGTGTTCCTGGGGCTGCTTGATCACCTGGAGATCGTCGAGTTCCGTGAGGCGATGAGCGAGAAAACCACAGACCCCATTGATATCGCCTTCATCGAAGGTAGCTTCACCCGCGAATCTGATCGGGCCCGCCTGCAATCGATTCGTGCCCGGGCTAATACAGTGGTCACCTATGGTGCCTGCGCCTGTACCGGCGGGATCAACGCCCTGAAAAACCACCAGAGTGATTACCTGATAAACGTCTATGGCAAAGACGCGATGAGTCCGCAGCTCGACAGCCAGAAGGCCCTGCCGATCTCGGCTGCGATCAAGGTGGACTACCAGGTTCACGGCTGCCCGGTCAGTATGAAAGAGTTTGTGTATATCGTCTCCCACCTGCTGCATGGCAAGGAGCCGGTGATCCTCGATCAGTCAGTGTGTGCCGAGTGTAAGAAGCGTGAGACCGTCTGCCGTTACACCCAGGGCGATCACTGTATGGGTATGGTGGCTCGTGGCGGTTGTGGCGCTCCCTGCCCCGCCGATGGTGTTCCCTGTGAGGCTTGCCGAGGCCTGATGCCGGATGCCAATGAGAAAGCCCTGGTTAAAGTGCTGCAGGAGAAAGCCGGACTCGCCAAGGAGTGGGCCGAAACCAAGTCCCGGATGTATACCGCCAACCTCAGGAGTGACAAATAATGGGCAAGAATATCGATATCAATGTCAATCACATCACTCGGGTTGAGGGACATGGCAATATTGTCGTCAATGTCAGTGATGGCACCATAGAAAAGTGTGAGTGGCAGGTACCAGAGGCGCCGCGCTTCTTCGAATCGATGATCCGCGGTCGTCACTACTCCGAAGTGGCGCGTATCACCAGCCGGATCTGCGGGATCTGCTCTATCGGTCATACCCTGGCCTCCTGCAAGGCCACCGAAGATGCACTGGGAATTGAGCTCACCGAGCAAAGCTGGAAGCTACGACGCATCCTTAAGCATGCGGAAACCTTTGATTCGCACGTAGTCCACCTGTTGTTCCTGGTGGCACCGGATCTTCTTGGGGTCAAATCGGTGTTCCCGCTGCTGCCAACCCACCCCGAAACCGTCAAACAGGCACTGCGCCTGAAGAACTTTGGTCATGTGGTTGGCTCTTTGCTGGCCGGGCGTACCACCCACCCTACCCGTCCGGTGCCGGGAGGCTTCAGCTCCTACCCCACCCTGGATGAGGTCAAGGCTGCCCGCGAGCGCCTGGAAAATGAGGTGGTGAAAGACTGGGATGCGATCGTCCAGACCCTGGCTTCGGTGGCAGGTCAGATCCCGACCTTTGATCGTCCGACCGAGTATATGGCGCTACACGACAGCGTAGAGTATGGCCTGTATGACGGCTGCATCCAGACCGTGATGCCCGATGGCAGCAAGCAACAATGGCCACTCGACGACTACCTGTCGGTCACCAACGAGTTTGTGGTGCCGACCTCGACCGCCAAGCACACCCGCAATAAGCTCCCAAGCTATATGGCAGGTGCCCTGGCTCGCTTTAACAACAACTATGATCAGCTACGCCCCGAAGCCAAAGCGATCGCCCAGACTCTGGGACTTCAGCCCCAGTGCCACAACCCCTATATGAATAACGTGGCCCAGGTGGTTGAGATAGTACACAGCCTGCATACGGTGAAAGAGGGGCTGGATGATCTGATCGCCAACGGCATCGAGGATCAGCCTCTGGCCAAACCAACCCGTTTTGATAGCGAAGGGTTCGGTGCGGTTGAGGTTCCCCGTGGCATCTTGTTCCACAACTATCAATACGACAAGGAGGGTTTCTGTACCGGCGGTAACTGCATTATTCCGACCAATCAGAACCACGGTAACATCCAGTTTGACTTTGACAAGTTGGTGCCCGAGATGCTGAACAAGGATATGACCCAGGATGAGATGCGCCTGCATCTTGAGATGCTGGTTCGTGCCTATGATCCCTGTATCTCCTGTTCCACCCACTACCTGGATGTTGAGTTCAAGGAGTAACGATGGCGCAGTATACCCAATACCTGCTTGGGGTCGGTAACAGCATGATGAGCGATGATGGCATTGGACCTGCCATCGTCGATTATCTGGCGGATCACTATCCGGACATAAAGTTTGGGCTAATTGATGTCGGTGGCGATTCACTCAAGGTGCTGCACTATCTGGAGGAGGAGATAGAGGAGCTTTTGATCGTCGACAGCGCCCTGATGGGCCTGGATCCGGGGGAGTTTGATATCTTCAGTCCCGGCGAGGTGATCTCCCACAAGGAGATCGGCGCCTTCTCAACCCATGCCGGCGATGTGCTCAAGGTAATAGAAACCGGGCGACGCCTGGGTTACCCGATCCCACATATCCGGATCATGGGGATAGAGCCCGTGTCTTTGGAGCAGGGAATGACTCTCAGCGATACCCTGCGCTGGCGGATGCCGGAGTATGCCAGGGCGGCGATCCGAGAGCTCACCCGCAGCCCCTGCCTGAACCATTAGTCAATCATCTTTGAGGGGCCTCCCCCTCAACACATCCCGACAACTAACGCTGTTCTTGATAAACATCCACCAGTTCATAGCTGTGACGGGTAAAACGGCTGATCCCAACCGGCTTGATCGCATCGCCGTTGGCATCAAAACTTATCTTGCCATAGACCCCCTGGAAATTTTTGGTCGAAGCCAAAGCATCACGAATCTTGTGTGGCTCACGGCTCCCGGCACGCTCGATGGCCGCCGCCAGGATGTTCATCCCATCATAGGCCAGCGCATTGAGATCGCTCTCTGCACTATAATTCAGGCCAGCCTTAGCCAACCGTTGATCCAACGCCTCCAGGGCCTTAGGATCAAACCAATGGGTAGTGAAGTAGCTTCCATCCACCGCATCCCCTGCATACTGGCGAATGGTATTCTTGCCCCAGCCATCGCCCCCGAGAAAACTGGCAGTGAGCCCGAGTTGCCGGGCCTGCTTAATCAGCAAACCGGAATCTTTGGCATAGCCCGGCAGGAAGATCACATCCGGAGGCATCTTTGTTATCTTCTCCAACAGGCCAACAAAGCTTTTGTCGGTATCGCGATAAAATTTCTGCTGATATCTGTGCCCCCGCTGCTGACTGAAATTACGAATAAAATATTCACTCAATCCCAGGCTGTATTTGCTGCCACTATTGGTCAGCACCAGGGCTGTGCGAGCATCCAGCCGCTCGCTGGCCACCCAGGCCATCACTTTAGCCTGCTGGGTATCGGTAAAGGTTGAACGAAAAATATAGTCCCGACTGCGAGTGATCTCGGGGTTTGTGGAACTTGGAGTCAGCATCGGAATCTTCGCCGCTTGGAGCACAGGGGCCATCGCCAGAGAGTGGGCACTCCACATCGAACCTATCACCGCACTCACCCCAAGCTTCACCGCCTGCTCTGCCATCTGACGCGAATACAGGGCACTGCTCCTGTTGTCCAGTTCAATCAGTTCGATGGGCCCTCCCAGCACGCCCCCAGCGCGATTGATTTCACTCACCGCAAAGCGGACTGCCCGCAGGGATTTGCTGTTAGAGACAGTCGCCTTACCCGTCTTGGCATAGATAGCTGCGATTTTGACCGAAGCGGCCTGAGCCCCCACTGAAATCGTTCCCATCAAGAGCAAAATAACCAGCCTGAGATAGACTCCTTTCATCGGGCCCCCTCCATATTTGTGCGCCCTGTGCCTATATAGTGTAGCCAGCCAAATCGATCACCGGAGAGCTCAGATTCACACTCTGTTAACCAAATTTCATTCTGATAAATTTACTGCAACTGAGTGGGATTCCCTCTCCCACTGCAAATAATTTTTTATCAGCCGTCCTCCCTGGCTCTGATAAAAAATTGATGATCTCAGCCGCTCATCCCACTAACCAGCTGGGATTTAGGGACCACCACCGCAACATTTGGCTTACAATTGGCGACTTTCATTTCCATGAACCCCCTAAAGCAGCAATAGCTCGATAGCAACTCACTAAAGCGAAAGAGCTTTCAGACAAAAACCGACAGCGTTTGCATTTTTCAAAACAAAAGAGAATTTATACCCCCAAAACAGCTTTTCGATAGAAAATACAATTTCAGATAGCAATAAAATTTTCTCCCCCCACCCCAGGCAGCCGTTCATAAAAGCACCGAGTTGATAAATTTACTCAGCAAACAGGTTAATTAGTGAATGCTCACTTGTTATCGCCTTGTTTCTGCAAGATCAGGGTTTTTCTTTTTGTGAGCCAGATCCCCATATTAGTTGTTTTCCCCTACAAAAGATGTGCTAAAGTCCATCGCATTGAAAAGAAATTATTATCCTGATAAAAGATTATTGCCATGAAGATCACTGTAGATGCCAACCTGCTAGCCGACTTTATCTCCGGGATCCTGGGACAGGATCACGAAGTCGCGGTACATGATCTGTCCAATGTCGAAAGTTCGCTCAAGATCATTCGCAACGGCTGGATCACCAAGCGTGAGGTTGGCGCACCGGCTACAGACCTGGCACTGAAAATGGCCAAAGAGCAGAATCAGGAATCTTTCAAACTTAATTACTGCAGCAGTACCGAAGATGGTCGTACCCTACGCTCCTCCTCCATGCTGCTTCCCACCGAAAATGGTGCGCCCCTGATGGTCTGCATCAATTCGGACGACCAGCGTTACCACAGGGCACTGGAAGCACTCAAGGATCTGCTGCCAGAGCCACCTAAAGAGAAGCATGAGGAAGTGCTCAATAGTAACGTTGAAAAAGTCGGGATGGACATCTTACAGGATGAGTTGAACCGATATGGCAGCCATCCGGACAAGCTCAGCAGCGATGAGAAAGTTGAGATAGTCAGAGAATTAGATAAACGTGGTCTGTTTATGATCAAGGGCTTTATTTCCACTGTGGCCTCGATCCTCGATATTTCAGAACCAACGCTTTACAGATATTTAAAAAGATAATCTGGAGATAACTCAATGAATATGACAGAAATGTCCCGCAAGCAGCTGTTCCTTGCTGGTGCAAAAGGGATCGTTCCTCTGGTAATTGCAAACTTTCCATTTAGCTTCATCGTTGGTGCGCTAAGTATTAGTTTGTGTGGAATGTCTGTAGTAAAAAGTACCCTGATGTCATTTTTTGTTATCGCAGGCTCTGCGCAGATCGTTGCACTGAATCTTTATCATGAGCATACGGCGATCGTCATTATCCTGTTCACCACCTTTATTATTAATTTGCGGCACATCCTCTATAGTGCGGCCATGTCCCCACTGATGAAGGGCTACTCCTTCTTTACCCGGGTGATCATGTCCTGGGCACTGACTGATGAAGTATTTGCCACCAACGTCACTCCGATGAAAGAGAACCAAAAAGATCCACGCCGCATCTACTTCTATTTTGGCGTCATGTTCACCTTCTGGTTCTTCTGGGTACTGGCCAACCTGTTGGGCGCACTGCTGGGTTCGAGCTTCCCGAATATCGGACATTATGGTCTGGACTTTGCGATGGTTGCCTCTTTCGTTGCAATCGTAGTGCCTCAGCTTCGCAACAGCCCCATGGTTATCGCCGCTGTGGCTGCCGGGATCTGTGCCCTGGTGTTCCACAACCTGCCCTATAACCTGGGTCTGGTGATTGCGAGCCTGGTGGGTATTGCGGCCGGTTATATCTCAAGCACCCTGCTGGAGCGTCAACAGCTCACCGAAGAAGCTGCGCTTTAATAACGAATTAGATTAAAGAGGAATTAACCATGAACCCAATGATGAGCAACTCCGAATTTCTGGCCATTACGATTGGCATGGTGGTCATCACCTTTGGTTTACGATTTGCAGTGCTGGGTGCTGCGGGCAATTTTGAAATGCCTAAAAAGATCCAGAAAGGACTAGGTTTTGTACCCGTTGCTGTTCTGTCAGCACTCATTGTTTCAAGTACCTTTATTACCCAGGGACAGGTGACACACACCCTACTGGATCCAAAAATCCTGGCATTTATTGTCTGTGTTTTGGTTAGTCTGCGGTTCGGACTCATCAGTACGGTCGTTTGCGGTATGGGATCCCTTTGGTTATTCCAATGGCTGATCGGCATGTTGCATTAATAAAAGAACATTCCCCTGTTAACTGAATTTCGCTAATTAGGTAAATTATTATGAAAACGCATCTTTGGCCCCAGTTTATTGAAGTTGTTAAGCGTGAAGTTGTTCCTGCTCTGGGTTGTACCGAGCCGGTATCCGTGGCCATGGCCGCCGCAACCGCGATGACCTATCTCAACCATGAACCTAAGACCATCAAGGCGCTGGTCTCTCCGAACCTGATGAAGAACGGTATGGGTGTTGGCGTTCCTGGTACAGGTATGGTGGGTCTGCATATCGCCGCCGCAGTCGGTGCACTGGCTGGCGATCCACAAGCGAAGCTGGAAGTACTGAAGAACCTGACCGACGCCGATGTCGCCAAGGGTAAGGCGCTGATCGATGCAGGAAACGTGACTGTCGGTGTTGCCGAAGTAGACAACATCCTGTATGCCGAGACCACTGTCAGCGATGGCGAAGATGAGGTTCGGGTGGTGATCGCCGACAGCCACACCGCAATCATCCGCATCGAGAAAAACGGTGAGATACTGTTTGAAGCAGGCAAGGAGTCTGCCGGCAATGATGAGCCTGCAGCATGCAACCCATTTACTGAAGCCAAAGCTGAAGATGTTTACGAGTTTGCCCTCAATGCACCGCTGGAGGATATCCGCTTCATCTCTGAGGCTTACAACCTGAACAACGCCCTGTCTCAGGAAGGTTTGAACGGTACCTATGGCCTGCAGATCGGTGCGACCTTCGGTCGTAACCAGGAGCGTGGCCTGCTGGGTAAGGATCTGCTGAACAACGTACTGCGTCGCACCTCTGCAGCCTCCGATGCCCGTATGGATGGCGCCATGATGCCAGCCATGAGTAACTCAGGTTCAGGTAACCAGGGGATCGCTGCGACCATGCCGGTTGTTGTGGTGGCCGATGAGATCCAGGCCAGCGAAGAAGCCACCATCCGTGCCCTGATGATGTCGCACCTGATGGCTATCTACATCAAGAGCTACCAGCACAAGCTGTCTGCCCTGTGTGGCGCGACCACAGCATCCATGGGTGCGGTAGCCGGCATGACCTGGCTGCTGGGCGGTGAGTTCAAGCAGATCAGCGATTCAATCTGCAGCATGATTGGTGATATCGCCGGTATCATCTGTGACGGTGCCAAGACCAGCTGTGCGATGAAGGTCTCCTCCTCTGCCAGCGCCGCGGTAAAAGCTGCCCTGATGGCACTGGACGGCATCCGGGTGACCGGTCAGGAAGGGATCGTTGCCGATGATGTGGACACCACCATCCGTAACCTCTCTACCCTGGCGAACGGCTCCATGTGTGAAACCGACAATGAGATCCTACGGATCATGGTGAGCAAAGTCGCTTAATCGCTGACTTTCTCATTTGAGGTGTGAAAAGCCCGAGTTATTCGGGCTTTTTTGTGCCTCCGGCACAAGTGCCCTAACGGGCGGAGAGATTCAGTTCCGGGAGCTGATGTCCTGCGGGCGAGAATAGTTTTCAACACATGGTGTTGATTGTCCTTCGGACGGAAAGTCATTTAGCCCTACGGGCTAGGGTTTCAGCACTCTGTGCCGATTGTCTTTCGGACGGAATTATTGCAGCTTCGCTGCATATGCCGGTAGGCGACCGGCGGCGCCCTACTTTTGTATCGTCAAAAGTAGGCAAAACCTCGCTCCGCGCGATGAGTCCCTCCATCGAGCTGCGCGGCTCGGCATCCTGCCTCGAACGAATAAGCTCTTGAATTATTACTATCGCTTTCTAACGAAAGCAGTTATCCCTTTGCCATTAAGGCTGTCTCGCTATGTGACATTAGAAAACAGAGGGTAAGACCTTAGCTAAATGTGGATTACTGATCTTGCGTATCTCCTTCTACTCTAAGTCCCAAAATTGACCGTTTGCAATATTAACAAGTTTGACACTTTGAAATGTTGGTTTATTTAATACTATTTTACCTATAATCTCTTCGTACTCCCAGCTCATAAGAAGATGAGCGTTCATACCAATTAGTAGTGTTGTATTTGGGTATTTATGAATTTTATTAACCTTCTTATTGTAAACTGATTGTATCAACTCAGCTTGTTGTTTAATTACCACATCAGATTCTATTAGGTCGTGTCCCCATTCTTCTATTTCTCTATCCTTTGCTTTTCCTGAGAACTTGGGAGTTTGGTAAATGGGAGTAAAACCGTGTTTTATGAGACATTCAGACTGAATCCTCTCTTGTTGTCCATCCAAGGCCATAGTGACTTCTACTCTTTCAATTAACCTTCCATTTATATCAATAAAATCAGCATCATAGGATGTTAATGAACCAGGGTAAAATTTTAGATAGATGTCAGGATTATCATAGGCATATGTAGCATACTTAGAAAGGGGCAGTAACTCATCCACAATGTCTTGAACAATCCCTTTTTTTAAAAAGTA
Source organism: Dongshaea marina (assembly GCF_003072645.1). Taxonomy (NCBI): domain Bacteria; kingdom Pseudomonadati; phylum Pseudomonadota; class Gammaproteobacteria; order Aeromonadales; family Aeromonadaceae; genus Dongshaea; species Dongshaea marina. The sequence goes on along the minus strand of NZ_CP028897.1, from coordinate 788,416 downwards.
AAACTGCTTTGATTCTTCAGTTTGATGAAATCTTTTCAAAAGACACTGAACCCAGACTTCAGCCTCATTTGTTTTAATTGGAGATTTTAGCTCTTCTTTTGTGACAATATCAGGAGTATTCATATTGATCTTATGTATTTTGGATTCACTTCATAAATTATTGAGTCGCCAAATTTTAATGTCAAATAATTAATTGATCTTGAGTAAATTTATGGCCATGGATTGTGCACACTTTGATGGTAATTCACTGCTAGTGATCGCTACGGCGACAAAGCGATGCTAATTCTACGTAGAAGCAATCTCTACGGAGTTTTACCGAACATCAAAATAAAACAACATCTGTCAAATAGACACTAGCCAACGAGTGTTTTCACTCCCCGTTAGCGAGCACAGAGGAGCACGATAATCTGACAGTTTTTCATTTCGAGACAGGTCGTTCTCAGGCTTCCTGCTTTTCTCGACATTCGCACATCCTGTTCAGCAGGTGTCGAGCATCGGCGCTTGATGGAGGGGTGAAGTGACTCTCAGAGTCACGAAACGCGAGATAGGGTGAAATTACCCCAAGGGTAATGGAACGAGAAGCAGGAAGCTGAACTGGGATAGATGACCAAGGATGGTCATCATCGAGCTGGAGGAGTTTATCAGGGATGATAAATGCATCTCGCATAGAGAGCTTTTGCTTACTTTTGGCGGGACAAAAGTAAGGTGCTGTCGGCACCCCGACAATCATTCTGCGAAGCTGAAAAAAGCTGACTTCAGTCAGCCCCATTAACACACTCCCCACATAACCAGGGCTTCACCTGGGTGCCTTTCTTTGGGTTTTGGCATGCGGTTATTTTTGCTTCGCAGGCCTGCCGGGTCATAGGAGCAGAGCAGTAATTGCTCCCTGGTATGCCTGTGTTTTCACACCAGCGGTAGCTCGCTTTCTGCTCCTGGGTGTTGGAAGAGCAGGCACTCATGAGAGCTATGAATGCTAAACCAATCATGACAACGCTTATTCGGGAAAATCTCATTTGGGTGCGACCTTATGGATACTTATCACAGTGTAACCCGAGCCATCAGCCGCTCAATGCCACTTGTAAATGATGATCCTCATAGTTTGATAACAAGTGCGCGGCGGTCTCTGGATCGGCCTGTAACCAGCTTATCATGGAGTGTTTTGGGATGATCAGCGGCATCCGATGATGATAATCTCTACAGCTCCCGGTTGCCTCCGTCGTTAAGATCACGACGGAGCGGCCTCCCTCCAAGCCAATACCTGCCATCAGCACTGGTTCAGGGCTATTGAAGCTATATTTTTGCTTCTCATGCCACTCATACCACCCGGAGCAGGGGATGAGACATCGGGCAAAGCGAAACCCACCGCGAAAGGTTGGCTTGGTCGCCACGGTTTCGGCCTGTGCATTGATAATCAACTTATTTGCCCAAGCCGGTTTGATCCCCCATTGAAGAGATCGCTGTTGAAGAATACCAGCGTCAGAGATGATACAAGCCAGGCTATGAGTCGGGCGAACATCAGGACTCACTTCAACCTGGTAGTCAAAACCGACGCTGTGACTCACCCACTCCGAAAGTCCAATGTCTGTGAAGAAACGGCCGCACATGATTAGCTCCTGTTGTTTTGCCAACTCAAGGTAGCCTAAAAGTTTACACTCTTGAACAAGCTTCCTTCACACCTAAGGGAAAATAGCCAAATAGCCAAATAGCCAAATAGCCAAATAGCCCCAGGCAAAAATGAGATTGAGTAACACAACAAGGGTTAGTTCTTAGCCTTAGCCTGTTTGAGCTGGGTCAGGCACCACTCAAGCGCCTCATCATAGTCGGTGAAATATTCGACTTTCAGATCGTCCGATGAGGCTCTGCTGATATGTTGCTTAGTCATGTGCTTATACATATTTGAATTGGGCAAAATAGCCTGACAGGCTAAACCATGGGCCACCATATACTTCAACTGCTCATCAAAGAGCTCCCATACCCTGGGTGTCCCAAGTTCCCACAGCCTTTGGTCAATCAGGCTGGCCCAGGGAGCACCGGCAAACTCAGGGATCTTAAGTTTCATTTGCTCACAAAATGCCTCTGCAGTCTTCTCATTCCATGGGCCATAGCCTTCGGTAAGCAGGATAGAGCCGATAGTGGTTAACTCGAAGCCACCATGCATTTTGTTATCTAATGACTCCACTCTCCCTCCAAGCCTAACAAGATAAATGGCTTAACCTCAGTTTAGCCATTTCTCACTTAGCACCATAATCGTAGAACCAGGATCTGTGCCTTTCCCCATCAAGCCTTGGGAGCCCGAAGCTATAATTAGATCGAAACTAAGCACAGGGGTTTTCGATGGGACTCAAAGAACATGGACGCTTCATCATTGATACCCAGCTGTTCGATGAGCAGATCATGGTGGTCACCTTAATTGGTGGTTGGAACCTTCAAACCGCCCAGCAAGAGATCGCACAGATGAAGGAACACTGCCAATCCAGTTTAGATCACGCCCCCTGGGGAGCTGTTGCTGATATGCGCGAGTGGGAGCTGGCCACGCCCCCGGTTGTTGCGTATTTTGATGCAAACATCAGTTGGTTTGTTGAGAACAATATGCGCTGCATGGCTGTGATCCCCAGCATGCATATGCAAAAGATGGTGATGAACCACCTGGCCCATCTGGTCGAAAATACGCCATTTACCATGGAGTATTTCGAAGATATTGAGTCGTCGCTGAGCTGGGTAAGGAAACAACTGGCACTCAACACCAATTAGTCATCGAAGCATAGATAACAGGCCCCTCTTCTATCTATTTCCATAGTCAGAAGATATGATCCAAAGAGTCTCTAGTTATCTTAATTTGTATTCAAAAGTAAAACTATGGTTCTGTTCTGAAAGAACATTTAATTCAATAATGGTATAAGGGAAATAGAACAAACAATAATAACATATCAAAAGGAAAAACATGCCTGATTATATCCGCTTAAGTTTCATGGATGTAATACATATCAATAACATCCGCAGAACCGTCCGCCAACAAGGTATTGATGAAAAAAGATTTAAAATAAAAGCTCGCCACAAAGAAAGATGGTACAAGGTTACTTTCGAAAATGGAGTGCCTATATCAGCTCAAAGAGATCCCAATCGCTGGGGAAAGCTAACCCGGAATAACGGGCGCACCGGAGAGGCACTACTTAATCTCCTCAATAATTTGCATAGAGCAGATGAAATTCAGATTCCAGATCCAATAAGAAGGCAATTTGGTAACCACTATATCCTGGAACAGCTATATTCAACTGAAATAATATTTGATTCTAAAGATAAGAAAATCCCTAAAAAATTAAATGATTCTCCTCGTGTAGGAGAGATCCGCTTGGCTGCCTATGGGGATATCCACGGAAACTTCCAAAAAGCCCTGGATCATTTTATTCGCCTGGGAACCATAGAGATCGGTCCGGTACAGTACAAAAGATTGCTTCAAGCCCCTTCTCCCGAAATTATCGAACAATACATAGCCCAAGGAATAATTCAAATCAATGTCGATCCAAGCCTTACGATCCTTTTTCTCGGAGACATACTTGCCGATCGAAATCCTCATGATAAGGCAAAGCTTGAGTTGATATCCCAGGTAAGGAGCCGTGGTGTTAACCTGATTGCCATTTATGGTAACCATGATAATGCGTTCAGAGCCATACATCAGGGCGGCCATGAGCCAAGTCCAGAACAATTCCATCAATCGATCATATCAGTGCAGCAACAAGCCCGCTACCAGACTGTTTTTAATGATGCCTATCAGTTATTCCATTTTGACATTCCAAGCCAAACATTCTTTTCACATGCTCCCATCACGGGTGAATTATTCCGTACATTATGGTTACTGATTCAAAATCCAGAAGATCAAAATTGTTTTTCCCAGAGACCCGATACCGAAGAAACACCCCATAGCTTCGCAGAAAAAGTAGATATTATGAATCAATACTTATCTGCTGTTATTCGAGGTAAAATAAATACATTTCAAAGAGGAATGATATTATACGAAGTGGTTTGGGTTAGAAAAGAAAATTGGAGAGATAGAGCGCCTATAGGGAATAACAGGTTAATGGATATATACCCAAATGCGGTTACAAATCACATAACTGGTCACGATAACTATCAAGATGATAATACGGGTGGAAAACGACTTTTTAGTTTAGATAACGACTGTGGTAAAACGAATGAGCCCCATGCAGCAAGGGAGAGAATATTCTTTATTCATAGTGTTCCTCAGGAAATGAGCTCAATCCGGGGAAGAGCAGCTCTGACAAATATAATCGGTCAGTTAGAGCTGGAGCAGATGTTCGCTCAAGATCACCCTAGTCATAATGTACAGGTGAATCTCTGAGCTCTCCCGATTGGTCAAGCAGTGTTGAGTACTCTGCTTGACCATTCAAAAATAAATAACAAAAGAATAAAAATCATGCCGAACATTTATCTCATTGATTACGACAGAAGAATTAGAAACAATCTGAATGAACTGGATTATTCATATGTAATAAGACAGCTTTCTCTAGTGCTGAATATGTATGCTGCCGATAGAAACAGGTGGCTTAGCAAGCGATTTTCAAAGAAAACATACTTCAGTGAAGAGAAAACAAATAGAAACATCTGTGCTGCAAGCATAATAGTTAACGCAATATCGAATGAAGCAATGAGCCTCTTGGATAAGCATAATGTAATTGTCCATCAACGCAGATCCTTTTCTAAGGGAAAGGGTCAACAACTGATTGACTATTATCTTGAGTTCATCAAAATGAACCCTGGACTCAGCCATGAGTCTGGATTACAGAGAATTTATCAGCATACTAATATTGAAAGACTCTGCCAAAGCTATACTGTTGGTAACGCTTTTGATATTAGCACATATAGTACCCATGACATTCTTATACATAATACATCTGCCAGTGAGATATATAGAAACTGCCATGTGAGTGGAAGAGGTAATTGTGTTCATTGCGCCGATAATGTTTCCTATTTTATCCAGAATGGGGCATGCAGGGAGCAGCGATGGAATTATCATTTCCCTAAAATAGCCTCAGGAGATAATGACCAAGATGGCCTTTCTGTAAGTCAAGCTATTGCACAGATGCAAGCAAATAATGTTTACACTATCTCTGGAGATTATAAGCATCACTCGTTTGGCCATAAATTCAATATGCTATTTATAGGGGGACGTCAAGTTATAATCATAGACACACATAATAAAGATCAATTCAGCTTGGCGGCCAGAAGTCCGCGTGAGTACCTGAACAGATTCATTGAAGACTCATTTACCATTGATTAACCTCAGATCTGCATAAGCTCTTCCTTTTCAAGCCGAGACATTCGGATGCTCGGCTTCTTTTCCTGGAAGGTATATGCAATGAGGCCAGCAAGGAGATTCACCATAAAGCTGACGCAGCTACGATGCCGTGAGTGTTCTATCTGAGAGATGTTCTTCAGCTGATCAAAGACGGTTTCAATGATGAAGCGTTTGCGAAGCATCAGCTTATCCCATAGCCGCATCAACTTTGGTTTCATATTCTTCCTGATGCTGGTAATTAATGTGACCCCTTGGTCTGCCAGCTCTTCTGCAAGTGGTCCTGAAATATAGCCTTTATCTCCATAGAGTGAACCCCAGAGCTGCTCGCACATTTCAGGAAGAGGAGTTCTGTCATCAACATTGGCTGGGGTTAATTTGACCGAGATAACACCACCTTGATCATTGATGATAAGGTGCAATTTAAATCCATAAAACCACCCCATGGTTCCTTTGCCACGCTTGGCAGCACCTTCAAATACTTGATGTCGAGGGATGCGAAGGTTATGGCAAACCTGAAGTTTTGTTGAGTCGACGAATGCAATCCCAGTAGGTTTTGCTTGTCTGTGGGTGAGATAGGAGCACAAAGGGACAAGGGTCGTTTGCATCAATTTCAACATCCGGGTGTAACTCACCAGGCCGGGGAACTCGCTTTTCCAGTACTTACATACGAACTGAAGATAATAGGATTTAAAGTCTCGGAATCCCAAACGATGGAATGCGATGACGATGGTCATCACTTCACTGACAGCCAGGCGAGAGGGTCTGTTCCGCTGCTTCACACCTAAGGAGATCTGCTGTTTTTGCCAAGCGGGTAGAAAGACCTGACAGAAATCATCGACATCAACGAAAATAGCTTCTAAATTGATCATGCCCAAGCTCCTTGGCGATTGATGGTTCTGGACAAACGATCAGATCGCAGCTTGGGCTTTTAGTTCCCCTCTTATGCGCAGCTCAGGTTGATTAAATCCTTGAATGCAGGGCTTACTCCCCCCTGAGTGAGCACAAGAAGATGATTAGAGCCAAGAAAATAGAAACAGTCATAAATAGATGTAGGAGTAGTATTCGAATCATCACTCCTGCATCCTCGGCTATAGATATAAATATTCCAATAGCACACACTTCTTCATCATTGAATTCTAGATATTTTTATCTCTTCTCCTCTGAGCTGGTTCACTGCTAAATATAGACTCTTCAACAATCCATCTTGTAGAGCTTTCAGCTCAGATGAAGTCATCTCCAGATCTTGAATCTCCCATTCATATAATAGTTGCTCTTGGAAAGAGGGTGCTTGTCCTGACTGTCTCATATCACTTTCAACCAACATTTTTAATTTTATGGCAGCTGATATTTTTGATGTTCTATCGTAGGATGAGCCTCTGAATATTCTCCTGAATTTATAAAACCGCCTCTCTCGCTCACGCATATTAATATAATTTTCAATAAGCATTAAAATCGTATTCTGATCCCTTGCATGAGGAAGAGATCTTTTTATCTGCTCTCTACTGACAATTTGAACATCTGCGTAATTATCTTGACTAATACTAATATTCAACACCGGATAAAAAATTGTATCATGATAAATTTGTGCATGCTCTTTTGATCGGATTAGCAGATCAGATTCTCTCGAATGGTAGCATGATTGCAAATCTGGTAGCGAAGATCCTGTCAATATATACTCACTATCCACAAGAACAAGTTTCGCATGAATTGTGCCCGCCCCCATATTCTGGGTCAAATGTCCCTTCTTATCACACGCCCAGTGAACTAATAGGTTTTCCTGCCCATTCCCCTCAGATAACGCCATCAATTTTTGCAAAGATTTTAAATTACTTCCTCCTGCAAGGGGGATCGACTCAGCCGTTTCACCATGGTAGCGCCCAACCAGAACTTTAACCACAACCCCTCTGTGAACACATGCCGCAAGAGCATTAATAATATCCGGATCATTAATATTGTTGCACATCAGATTAACACTTTCACTCGCCTGCTCAAGTAGCATAAGCAATGCAATTTTATAAGGAGAAGCATACCTTTTTAACATATCAGATGACCTTGATTTACCAAGGTATAAGATCCCATCTCCGCCTCTGTAGTAATGCTTCTTAATGTTGGCCTGTTGCAACATAACCTTATCGGTAACCCCATGATTTAATGATACATTTTCTGCACTCCATAAGGTTACAAAATGGTTGCGTATAGATTGAACCACACCACCATGAACAATACTTCCAATCTCCATCCAGGCATCTTCAGTAAAGTTATTCTTCAATGATGGATCTCCACTCATGACAATAGCCACCTTCCCATCAACAACTATTACTTTTGAGTGATTAGAGTTAACAAATTTATGCTTATGATCCGCAATATTGATATCAAAAGGCTCTAAATCTTGCCTTTGAAATTCCTGGTAATCTATAGGAGGCCTTTTCCTGGATGATCCAACTAAGGTCGCAGGCCCTGATTTTTTATTCACAACCACTCTTACTTTGACCTGGCGGCGGTTTTCACTTAAAAACTGAAGCCCTCTCATTATCTCCAAAGCGCCATCTGAATCACTTTGAAATTTATAAAGAGAAATCAGGACCTCACTCTGTGCAGACTGAATCAACTCTCTTGCGCGAGTAAATATCTCTTGAGCTCGAATCAGAGGATTATTCTCAATGAATGTCCCTTCCAGACCATCGAGTCCAAGATTAAAGAGATCACAAGCCTCTATCTGTGGACTACCCTGATTTTTTTCATTAACTAACGTTTCATGAATATTCTTTAGTAAATCCATAACTTATTATCCATCTGTCATAATCACGAATACAATAAATTGTGCTCAATATGATTTTTCTTATTCTGAGAGGATAATATAAATTAAATAATTCTGCTGTAAAAAATAAACAACAGCTATAACATTAGGAATATTATATTTTTGCATGCCACCGTTATCTGATGCTCAAATATCAATCAAACATGGAAGTATCTCATTTATTGATGACACAGCGATATGGAGATAGCCCGGGTAGATTCACTGCAATTGCTGGCTGTATTTGTTAATGAGCTTCTCCCTCAGCCCCTCTTGAATCAGTACATCAAGGGCATCTTGCAGCTTTTGGACAACCTCATCCGGCGTCTGCAGGTTAGCCGCCAGATAATAGCCCCCCTTGTCACTAATCACGAATACCTGCTGTACTTCCTCAGGTGAAAAGCCACTCGCTTTGACCTGATTTTTAAACCATAAATCGGCACCGGGGATCAGATCGGCCCTGTCACGAAACAGCTTCTCAATATTTAGCTCGGTACGCCGCACCGTAAAGTAATGGAGATCCTCTTTCAGGCCAAGCGCATCCAGCTCTCCCTGCACAGCTCCCCCCTGCAATACACCGATTCGGTATTTTTTTAGATCTGAGTCCTGCCTGATCTGGATATCCAGACGACTCTTAAGCTTATAAAGAGAGGTCTTTCTTGGATAGAGGGGACCAATCCACTTAAACAGCTTCTCGCGCTTCTCGGTGCGACTGGTGGTAAACAGCATCGCCTCTGGACGATCCAAAGCTTTCTGATAGGCACCACTCCAGGGCAGCAAACGGATCTGATAGTCGATTTCGGCGCGCTCAAACATCGACTCGACCAACTCTGTACTCAGCCCGACAATCTGAGTCCCCTGAACAAAATTAAACGGCTTCCACTCTTCTGTCAGCAATAAAACACGAGATTGAGCCTGAACGCAGAACGTCAGAAGTAACACAGGTAAAAACAGGAGCAGACTGAAAATACGAGCCATCTCGAAACTCCATTTAAAGGCTTCATCTTCAGTATAATCAATCTCCCGGATTGGGCGCTGAAGCAATCATAGCGGACTGAATTGCCAGGCTGTGACCCCTCTTGGCCGCATATCAACTAGCCCATACGAGGCCTGCGCTGACTAATATTCATCCACTTATTCCTGGATTGAAAAGATGGGGTTTAGTAAATTCGGGATGACTTTAATAACAGACAGCGAATAGTACGGAGGAGCTTACAGGCAAAAAAATGATTTAGGGTAACGGTAGCTTTAGTTCAGTTCAACGACTCGGCAATCATCTCCCCCTATACAAAGGAGGTACCATCATGTGGTATATGACCTGGCGCTATATCGGTTATGCTCTGTTTTTGTTCCTGTTTATTCCCCCATCTGATGCACTCCCTTTTTCCGAAAGCTCAGAGTCCAAAAAATACATCTATCTTGGCATACCAATAAGCAGGGTCCTTGTTTCTGATGGGCATTATGATCTCTATTTTTCTGCTCCAAATGGACAAGAAAATCAGCTAATAGAAAAGCTGCAGATTACTAGCGCCACTCGCAAAGTCGAAAAAAGGCTCGCTGCAGATGCTTTACCTGAAAAGTTTCGTATCACCCTGTGTCGGCCAGGCAATGCCTGTTTTTATTCACAGATGATAGATAAGGGCTCAGCACTGAAAACAAGGCTGATTGAAGCCCCCATCTCCCTGGTCTCGACACTCAATCATTATCAGCAGTCCGGACAGCGTTCGGAGTTTAATGGGGTGCTGAACAACGTAAGAGAACACTGGCTATCCCAAAATCATGAAACACCACCCGCAAGATACGCAGCTCCATCTCCAACACCGACTTTTCTGAGCACATTTTTCTCCAATTTTGGGATGGGAATGCTCAACTCAAGCGCCTTTTGGCTTGTGCAATCCACAGTGGGTAAGATCTGTGAGTCCACTCGCGGAGCAACCTGTGACTTTCTCTCACCGTCAACAGGCTCAGACTTACATGAGCAGATCAATCAGATGACCAATCTTCTGATGGAGGTAAAAGATCTGGTGGTCGCTCTGAGTGAAAAAACCGATCACATCTTATCCCTGCTACAGGATATGTATAACAGTGCGATCATGAAGCCATTTTTCACTGCCGAAAATCATGTGTCATCCGGGTTTGATCATTATCAGGTCGAGCTCAAAGAGGCGCTATTTCAACAAGGGGGCAGCCTTGAAACATATATCCCACAAGCCACTGAGCTTAACGCTATCTATGATATTTTGAGCCAGCAGTACTACCAGAACTATAGCGCCCTGTTTGACTCTGAATCGAATACCGGAACCTCCCGCCCCTATGTTCCGCAACCCTCCTCCGTCAATCGTTACTTTGAAACTATCTCAGATCGCTATTACGCAGGAAGGGATCTGTCCGGGCAAGCTGGCTATGAGTTTAAGTTCCGCCATTCAAACCCTGACTCTGACAATCCCGGTTATCATGTGGTCACCCCCTATTTAGCGCTAATGGTTCAGGAACACTTAACCAGAACCTTAACCTCTATCCTGAAATGGCATCAGATGAAGCTACATGCTCTGGCCGCTTATGAACACTATCACCAGGATCATTCCAACCCTGAAGCTGCGGAAGTTACACGCAAGTTAGTGAGTCTAATCTCACTGCAGGAGGGATTTAATGAGCAGGTCTGCCAGGCTCAAATCGAGCACTGCATTGAAAAGTTAAATGCCAATCTGGATAAATCTGTTGAAGTCCTCAAGGAGGTTTATCTGAATTATGCTGGCATTTCTGGAATGAATGTTGTCAGAAACTCACACAATAATAGAGTGATTCAGATAGTTTCCGGGCTAGCCTCCAAGCCAGTCACTCATGCTGAACTGGATCGATACACTCAGCCCATCTTATCAATTGAAGATGTGCTCCCAACTCTTGATCTCCTACAGCAGCACTATCCGGATAAGAGCCGTGAGCAGCTTGAAGGAGCTCTCAGGCTGCAAAAAGATCTGTTTGCGCAGATTCAGGAACTCACCGGAATGACGCCTGTATTTGTCGATCCAAGGCGCTCCTCTGACAACGACTTTTTACAAAGATCATTGGAGTCAAAGCAAGACCACTCTCTTGAGGAAGCCCTGAGCGCAACCGGGTCCTATATCTATTCAGATCTGAGTCAAAGGGACGATGTTGGGGTGCGCCCTGCACTACTGCAATACAACCATCTGTCCAAAGAGCAGGATATCTTCAGGAGTATTGTTTTAAGTCATCCTCTGGCTGATGATAAGCGCTGGATGGTCGATGTGACACCATCCCCTTGGAATATCCCATACCATGGCAATATCCATTTCAACGATACCCAGGCTATCAGCCAGATAGGAGCGCATGTTGCAACTGTGTCGGTTCCGGAGCTGGCCAGGCAGCGCCCCCACTATCTCATCAATAGTTCCACTTTTATCCCGGATCAGCAATCAGAACCCTTTACAGTGACCCACAGGTATAGTGCCGATCACAGCAAAATGGATATTATCCTTAAGCCCACCTATATCAAGCTAAGAAACAATCAGGGCGCAGCCCAGCAGACAACCGGAAGCTTTAGGCTACTGGTCACAGAGGATCCCAGGTATCAGGGGGTCGTTGGAGCCGCCTATGTTCACCGCACGCTCCCGGCACAGCTTGATTACTTTGCTGATAATCTGGAACTTGGCAGCTACGCATGTACCGGGAGGTCGACCTGGAATGCCATTGCCATCAACTTGCCCTCCAACAAAAACCTGAACGATGTTCATGTCACGGTAGAGAATACCGGTAGCACTGTAGGTGGCCATGCAACTGAGTATGTCAATTTTGATAAGGTGCACAGAGGCGATCAGGTGTATCTGCGGGCAAACTGCCTGCGCAGTACGGTGGGGGCCATTACTCCTGGTATTGGTATGCCAGGGTGCAGATCTCCATTACAGGTGAGCCAGGGCTAGGTCGAACCTATAACTACAGTGTAAAGACTCTATAAGCGGGGTTTATCCAGCCTTTGTGCAACAGGGGAGCCCAGCTCCCCTGGAGCCTCATCCGCAATCCGTTAAACAATCTCTGAGCCGACGATTCTCAATGGTCTTAGGCTCTGTAAGGCCGCTTCTGTGTATTCATATCTGTCTCTCCCAGGGAGTCATGCCACTCATATCATCAAGGTTATATGGCGTCTGCTGATAGACATAATAGTTGAGCCAGTTGCTGATCAAGAGGTGCCCATGACCATGCCAGCGGGCAATCGGCTGCTGGCTGGGATCATCATCCCTGAAGTAGTTGCTGGGAACCTGGGGAGCCAGCCCGGCAGCCAGATCGCGAAAGTACTCATCTCTGAGAGTGCCCTTTTGATACTCCGGGTGTCCCATCACAAAGAGATTACGATTATTCCGGCTCAGGGCGATATAAGCCCCCGCCTCATCGGATTCAGCCAGAACCTGCAGTTCGGGGTGATTCTTGAGTTCATTAAGACTCATCTCTGCATAACGTGAGTGAGGCACCAGGAACTCATCGTCAAATCCCCGCAGCAGCGGAAAGTGCTCATCGCGACGGCTGTGCCAAAACACCCCCGAACGCTTGGATGGCAACAGCCTGCGGGTCAGGCCATAGAGATGATAGAGGGCGGCATGAGCGGCCCAGCACAGAAACAGCACCGAGGTGACATGGTGCTGCGACCAATCTATGATCTTACGGATCCTCTCCCAGTAGGTGACATCCTCATACTCAACCTGCCCTAAGGGGGCTCCGGTCACTATCAGGCCATCGTAGTTTTGCTGACAGACAGACTCAAAGTCACAGTAAAAGTTATTCATGTGATCGGTCGGCGTATGCTTAGACTCTTTATCATGGATCCGCAGCAGATCGATATCCACCTGGAGTGGGGTGTTTCCCAACAGGCGTAACAGCTGGGTTTCCGTTTCTATCTTATTTGGCATCAGATTAAGAATTAGGACTTTTATCGGTCGAATATCCTGATGCGCCGCTCTTGTTTCGGACATCACAAAGATATTCTCTGATTCGAGGATCCCTGTCGCTGGCAGATTATCGGGAACTTTAACCGGCATAACACTCCTTATCTCAATAAAAGACGCTAGTTCAGCTGACGAGATAGATCTTTATAACATATCAGAGACAGGACTAAACAGAGCGCAGCCTACGGATACACAGGCGCAAGAGGGCTTCAATCATAGGAGGTTTCTCAAAAACTATATTGATGAACACAGCTATGTTCTGTTTATTTTTGAAAGATAGACTACCGGCAAATCAGCTATCAATAGCTCACGCTTATTCATAAAAAAATTCGATTGAGTATTTTTATTTGGGTCGATTAAGCTGTTATCTGCCGATGCCTGCACCATGAATTGCTCCATGCTGCCAGGCTCAAGAGTTGTCGATTCAGCCTGGAATCTTTCTGCAGCTTGCGGACTCAGCTTTGTGCCAATAGTGAGTTATGCTTTGATCTGACCATCCAGTGTATACGAAACGATCGCCAGCTCCCCCAAGCTTCTGCTAGGATGGAGTCATTGGGCTAAGGTGCTGATTAGGCATCCTGTCGTGTGCCGGGGGTTTTATTCACAAGTGGAGACCTATCTATGGCTTCAGAATTAGGTTCAAGAATACTGCGTGGTATCCGTTCCATGATTGGCGTGCTGGTAAGCTTGCTGATCCTGATCTTCATCCTGACGATCTTCGTCAACGTCTTTATTGTGGTCGCTATCGCTGTGGTTATCTTTGCGATTGTCCTGTGGTTTAAAACCCGCAAGATGCGCTGTAAAAACTGTAAAGCGATCATTATCACGGGTGATTCCATCTGCCCCCACTGTGGACATCATCAGGATGCCAGTGTCATCGATTCAGAGCTGGATGAGGATAAATAATCATGATCCCACTGAGTACGACCGGAGAGATCACCGGCTATCGGATCACCCAGACCCTTGGCGTCGTCACCGGAAACATGGTGCAGTCCAAGCATATCGGCCGTAATATCATGGCGAATCTGAAAAACCTGGTTGGCGGCGAGATCGCAGGCTACACCGAGATGTTGACCGAAGCCAGAACCAAGGCTCAGGAGCGGATGATCCAGGACGCCCAGGCAATGGGTGCCGATGGCATTGTCTGCGTCCGCTTCACTACCAGTGCCATTGCCCAGGGAATGTCTGAGCTATTGGCCTATGGCACCGCCGTCAAGATCACAAAAGCCTGATCCTGACCCGGCAGAGGATGGACTCCCCATCCTCTGCAACCCTATCACTTAGACCAGGCACGGATCTTACTGATCTCATCGCTACTGATGCTCAGTGACTCCAGAAACTCCTGATGAGCCTCTGGCTCCATCTTCTCAAACTGTTTATGCCAGTTATGCATATCCTGCTCACTAAAGCCCGCAGCCCGCATGATCTCTACCCAACGCTGTTTGGTCACCATATTTTCCTCCAGTAGTTGTGGCTGCTCCAGCAGCTTCATGATCGCCCGTTGTTGCAGGCGAAGTCTCTGTATCTCCTGCTCAAGAGTATTGAACTGGCGCTGCAGGATCTGCTGCTGCGCCATACTTCCCTGCTTCGCTAACAGGAGCGGGATCTCCTGGAGTGCCACCCCGAACGAACGATAGCCGATAATCGCCTCAAGGCGTTTGATTGCACCCTCGTCATACCAGCGATAGCCATTGGCTGAGCGTCGGCTTGGTTTCAGTAACCCGATCCGCTCATAGTAAAGAACGGCCGTTCGTGAAATACCACACTTTCTGGCAAGCTGTGTCACTGTCAGCATCTGCACTCCCCCGATTCGATGCTTTGAATTATCAACCCTATACCTATAGACGGGTCAAGCGCTCCTGTGCTCTTCTCGAGACTCTTTTCCCAAAAAGCTGAGAAGCGCATGAATTGACACACCCCAGCTCGCCAAATTCGCATGAAATGACACGCTCTCTCCCAGGAAAGAAAATACAATAATCGCCCCTAGCATATCCTTTGCGATCAAACAGCGGAAAGAATCGATGAATGGTATTTATCTGCGGCCAGCCCGACATAGTGATGAGGTTTTTGTCAATGCATTGGCCAGAAGCACTCTGTGGCCCTATATCGAAGCAACCTGGGGTGAGCACCATCAACGCGAAGCCCAGTATGCAAAAAGAGGGTTTCGCCGAAACGGAACTCAGATCATCTGCCACCACAAAAAACCTATTGGCCGCCTGACACTGACCGAATTCAAGGATGAGATAGTGATCGATGATATTCAACTGGTGACCGAATATCAAAAGCAGGGAATTGGCACCTTGCTACTGCTCGATGTGATTGAGAATGCAAAAGAGAAGGGTAAGTCATCTTCACTTGCAGTATTAAAAGCCAACCCTGCCAAGAAACTCTATGAGCGATTAGAGTTCAAAGTCTATTTTACAACCAGACAGCACTACTTTATGCGCTGGTATGATCGCCCCGAGAAATAATTAGGAAAACATAGCCAGTGTTAACCCAAACATAGCTACCCCACCAGCTATAATGGAGTTGCTATTATTTTGTACATTGGTTTCAACGCTCTCCACTCTATTTTCTATTGTCGTTATATCGTCCTGTATATTTTCTACTTTTGAATCCACATCAGCGACACATAAACCAATCTGCTCAACACAATCTCCAATATTAGATAAGCGCTGCTGAGTACTCTCCAGATTTCTCTCCGCCGTAGTAAGCCGTTCATTAGAGGTTTCAATATGACGATCTATCACATTAATCAATGCGTTGTTCGCTCTGGTCGAATTATCCTGAACCTGGGTAACGCTCCCCTGGACCCTGGTAACACTGGCTTGAATATCTGATAGCTTCTCATTGAGCACCATCTCCTCATTCACTATTTTTCCGTGCTCCAGGGTGAAACTTTTGCCCTTGGCAAGAAATTCCGCCTTGACCGAGAGTGACATTTCGGTTAGCAACCCAAAATTAAACAGATTTTCAGAACCAACAATATTATGGTTCCTTATGCCAACATTTGTCGCGGATTCAGCACCTTTGATCATTTCTGTTTTATTGATACAAACAACAGAAAAATCCCCTGTGCCATAATGACTATCAAATTCCTTTTTTTCTCCATCTTCCCACTTTCCTTTTTTATCTTCGTCAGAATCTGACATATTATATCCCTCCATAGAAAGTAAAGTTTTTAAATAATAGTTAAATTATTTGAGTTCTCTGCTGATACTACCCGGGTAAATCCGAACCAAAGCTGAACAATTCACTCTCATACTCAGATATTCAATTAAGCTACTTTTCAAACCCGCTGAAACCTGAACGCTCAGGAGTAGCCAAATAATAATTAAGCAGTTAGTTATAAATCACATGAAAAAGATTCATGCATTGAATATAAATTAATTTATTAACCCTCAGTGAACATCTCCACCTCTGTAGCCTACCCATAGTATGGAAGTGCAATAAAAAGCCTGAAGAGTTATTAGTTAATTTTTCAAATTTTCTGGCTGGGTCATCGCACAAGGGTAAAACAACCCCTCAGAGGCGATTCATATTCACTGGCGTTGCCTGACATGGTATTCAGGCAAGCATCCAATACAACCCCTGTGGATGGGTTAACCTTGCCTGGTTCTGTCTCTATGAGTCGCCAGGTAGATAGGAGTTCGTGAGTGAGGGATCTTGCGCACAAAGTCATAGCGCGCCACGTGATAACTGGGATCGCAACCGTAAAAATTAAGTCGCATCCGGCCAAGCTCCTCCTCCCGGTATTTTGCCAGGGGCTTTTTCGCTTCATCACGCTGGCGCTGAGTGCTTTTCTGCCGAACCAGCTCCTCAAGCTCTCCCCCATCAAGCAGTTGCTGAGCCTTGCACCATACCTGCTCCATGAAATCTTCAGGCGTGCAGCTAAACACCTCATCCACCAGACCCAGCTCTGCAGCCTCCGGTGCTCCCATCGGCAAGCGCTGCGACTTGAGGATTGTTAGCTGCTCCCCCTGGCATCGCTTGGGAAGCAGGTAGGTCCAGTATTCAGATCCGTAGAGGTTTCCCATGTTCTTATAGTGTGGATTGAGTACAACTCCATCGCGGGCCCACACCCGATCACAGGCAAGGGCAGCAAAGGCTCCCCCGGCTGCAGCATTTCCCTGCATCGCCGCGATAAGATAGAGACCGGTTGATTCAATGAGCTCCAGTACCCAATCATTCATCGCATTGATGCTCTCCCAGGAGGCATCGGCGGGGTTTTCAGAGGACTCAATGGAATTTAGCTGGATGCCGTTGCACCAAAAATCCTCACTGCCACTGAGTAACAACACCCTGCAACCGCTTTGCTTGGCCTGACGGGTTGCCTCTGCCAGCCGTCTTGCCTGAGCCGGATTCAGTGCACCATTGAGGGGATCAAAATGCAGGCAGCCCACTTCACCACGGATCTCAAGCCAGTTCTCCCGGTAGCTGCTCACAGAGTCATCTCTCAGCTCTCTGACAAGCTCCGGCAGGCTCAGGATCTCATCGGCAAGCAACTCGGTAGCCGGAAGCTTCAGGCTCTCGTGACAGCTCTCGCTATAACGGCGCAGCGCCTTGATCCACACGGCCCCATCCCGGGTCGCGACACACACCGCATCCCCTCGCCACCCCAGGATCCTTCCGGGCTCGCCCTTAAGCTGCGAATCACAGGTCGCCCCATACAGAAAATAGGTCCCATCACCAAGGGTCGCCAGGGCTCCGGGCACCGAATCACTGGCATGGACCCTAAGCAGGATCTCGGATGTCGTTTGCGATAACCAGTCCACCTGTCGCTGCGCTCGCTTCATCAGTGGCTTCCAGGAGCTGCTTCGCGGCGGCTCAGGCTTGAAACTCCCTTCCAGGATCCGAGTTATCGCCTCCCGGGTCGCCTCCACCGCAGCCTCGGTCACCTCATGGCGATACAGGGCACTCTTGGGAGCAGGGCGCATCGCAAATTCACGACTCGCCCACACCGGGCCCGCATCAAACTTCTCTTCTGCCTGCAGCACAGTGACCCCCCAGGATTGTGGCTGCTCTAGCACCGCCCAATCCAGAGCTGAGGGCCCCTGGTCCCCCACAGGCCCCGGGTGCACGATCAGACAAGGGATCTTCTGCCACACCGATGCCGGGATCTTGCGTTTGAGAAAGGGAGCCAGGATCAGATCCGGCTCAAATAGCTCAACGGCCTGCTCGATCACCAAATCGTGAATATCCAGCTCAACACTAACCTGGTGGCCATCCCGCCTCAGCTCAACCAGCATCCGCTGACTCAGACCATTAAATGTGTGGGTTAACAGCAGTATCTTCACAGTAATCCTTGAATAGAACCGGTCATAAAATTAGCAGTTAAGGGGATTTTGGCTTTGTTGAGCGGACCCTCTGCAGCAGGGACGCTGCAGCGGAGCAACAGGGATGTAAATGCGTGTCAGCGTACAAAGCCAAAACCGCCTCCACTGGGCAAATATGCTTCAGCGCGGCTAACCAATCACCAGAGGTGACCGTAGCCACCTCCTCAGGAGCCCTAACAGATCCTTGGCAGGGGCTCTCCCATCAGGTGGTGTACCATCCGGGTGCTACCATATTCGGTGCGAATGGTCACCCGCCCGGAGTCATCCACCACCTCACCTATGATGGCAGCGTCTGTACCCTGTGGCTGCGCACGCATCACTTCCAGCAACGCATCCGCATCTTCAGCAGGGCAGAAACACACCAATTTCCCCTCATTGGCGATATGCAGGGGATCGATGCCGATAAACTCACAAAATGCCAGCACCTGCTCGCGGATCGGCAGTTCACTCTCCTCAAGCTCAATGCCAACACCTGAGGCGATCGCGATCTCATGGAGCACGGATGCCACTCCGCCACGGGTCGCATCCCGCAGGCAATGGATCCGCGGGCAAACTTCCGTCATCGCTGCCACCAGAGAGTTCAGGGCCGCAGAGTCCGAGCGCAAGTCCGACTTAAAGCCAAAGCCGGGGCGCTGACTCATCACCGCCACCCCGTGATCGCCAAGAAAACCGTTGATCAGGATCTTATCGCCAGGGCGAGCTCCGGCCGCACTGATTGAAAGCTCAGGATTTTCAATCACCCCAACGCCGGCTGTGTTGATAAACAGGCCATCGGCCTTGCCCCGCTCAACCACCTTGGTATCACCGGTGACAATCGCGACACCACAGGCCTTGGCAGCCTCAGCCATCGACAACACTATCTCTCTGAGCTCTGAGAGGGCAAACCCCTCTTCGATAATGAAACCTGCTGAGAGATAGAGAGGACGCCCTCCGGACATGGCCACATCATTGACCGTCCCATGAACCGCCAGTGAGCCGATGTCACCCCCGGGAAATTTGCGCGGCGAGATCACATAGCTATCAGTCGACATCACCACCCGCCCGGGGGGTAGCTCAAAGGTGGCCTGATCATTTTTTGCCGATAGCATCTCATTGGCAAACGCCTTAACGAACAGCTCATCGATCAGCTGCTCCATCGCCTGGCCACCCGAGCCGTGAAACAGGTTGACCCGGCCATTCTTAAAATCGAGCGCCGCTTGACGTCTCATACTACTTCTCCACAACCTGGACCTCTATGGGTCCAAAATGATAATAGGCAGAACAGGCCCCTTCGGAGGAAACCATGCAGGGGCCGACCGGTGTCTCTGGGGTACAGGCCTTGCCAAAGATCTTACAATCTTTAGGCTTCTTAACCCCACGCAGGATGGCACCACACTGACACGCCTTATGCTCGCGAGACACAGGCTCCTCAAGAGAGAAGCGAAGCTCGGCATCAAACTCGGCGAACTCGCTGCGTATTCGCAGGGCGCTGTAGGGGATATCACCCAGGCCGCGCCAGTTAAAGCGGGTACGCATCTCAAAGCACTCCGCCATCAACATCTGCGCCTTAACATTACCCAGCTCTGTCACCCCCCGCCGGTATTGATTCTCAACCTCGAAGATCCCCTGGTTATGCTGACGGATCAGCATCAGGATCCCCTGCAGCAGATCCACGGGCTCAAATCCGGTGACCACCACCGGCTTTTGATACTCTTCAACAAAGTATTGGTAGGGCTGGCAACCGATAATGGTGCTCACATGGGAGGGACCGAGAAAACCATCGATCGACACTGTCCCAAGCTCACGAACCTCCGGAGACTCCAGGATATGGCGGATCGCCGGCGGGGTCAGCAGGTGGTTACACAGCACCGAAAAGTTTTTTAACTCACGCTGCTGCGCCGTCTTGATCGCCAGCGCCGTGGGAGGCGTGGTGGTTTCAAAGCCGATGGCAAAAAATACCACCTCCCGCTCAGGATTTTGCTCGGCAATCGCCAGGGCATCCATCACCGAATAGACCATCCGCACATCCGCGCCTTCGCCTTTTGCCTTGAGAAGGCTGTTTCGCCCAGAACCCGGCACCCGCAACATATCGCCATAGCTACAGAGGATCACTCTGGGATCATGGGCCAGGGCGATCGCCTGATCGATGCGTCCCGATGGCATAACACAGACCGGACATCCAGGCCCGTGAACCATCTCTACATGCTTTGGCAGCCGCTGGGCAATCCCGTAACGGAAAATGGCGTGGGTATGCCCCCCGCAAAATTCCATGAAGTGATAGTCTCGGGACGGATCGGCCTCTTGCTCAATCTGCTGCAGCAGCTTGTTAAAACGATCCTTGTCCCGAAATTCACTCACATACTTCATGCCAGTTTCCCCAGGTGCTCGGTAAGATCAATACTATCAAACAGCTCCAGGGTCTTCTGCGCTTCCTCCGGATCGATACGGTTGAGGGCAAAACCGGCATGGATCAGGATATATTCGCCAACCTGAGGCTCCTCAATCAGGGTGACGGTCACCTCTTTGGTGACACTCCCCAGAGCAACCTTAGCGCTATTTTCATCAATAATTTCGACAATCTGTGCCGGTATCGCAAGACACATAAGGGTTATTCTCCTGTCGCGGGTTGAGCAAAATCAACCAGATAATCGGTCCAGGACTCCAGTCCCTTCTCAGTCGTGGAGGCAACATCAAGGCAGCGCACGCCCGGGCTTACCGATTCAATGTGTGCGAGGCACTTTTGACGATCCCAGTTAAGGTGCGGCAGCAGATCGGTCTTGGTCAACAGCACCAGGCCGGCCCGGTTAAACAGCACCGGGTATTTCGCAGGCTTATCCTCCCCTTCACACACCGAGAGCAGGGCGACCCGCTCGTGCTCTCCGAGATCAAAGGCCGCAGGACAGACCAGGTTTCCGACATTTTCGATAATTAACAGGTCCAATGATTCATCCACAAAATCCCCCAACTCACGGGAAATCATGCTGGCATCCAGGTGACAAGAGCTGATGGTATTGATCTGCTTTACCGGCAAGCCGGTATTTTGCAGACGGGCCGCATCATAGTCGGTCTGTTGATCGCCAACGATAACCGCAACCTTAAGCTTTCCTTCAAGGCGCTCCAGGGTCTTTTGCAGCAGGGTGGTCTTGCCTGAGCCCGGAGAGCTCATCAGATTGATCACCCGAATATTATTTTTATCAAACCAGGCACGGTTTGCCGCAGCGATATCGTCGTTGTGGTGTAACACATCCAGCCCCACATTCAGGGTTTGGGACTTCTGGCTATGTTGATGAGCGTGCTGGTGAGAATGATTGTGATCATGCTGATGAGAATGGCTGTGACCATGCTCATGGGAATGATTGTGACCATGCTCATGAGAATGGCTGTGACCATGCTCATGAGAATGACTGTGACCATGCTCATGAGAATGGCTGTGGCCATGCTGGTGAGAATGACTGTGACCATGCTCATGAGAATGGCTGTGGCCATGCTCATGAGAATGACTGTGACCATGCTGGTGAGAATGGCTGTGACCATGCTCATGGGCATGACTGTGAGCATGCTGCCCGGCTGCTGGTGCATTTGCCGCATAGTAGTGGTGATGATGAATCACATACTGAATCGGCGGATACAATCCCATCATGCCCTGCAGGTGATGGTGCCCGTGGGAATGCTGATGTCCATGGGCATGATGATGCTCGTGAGCATGCTCTGCATGGGAGTGACCATGATGGTGACCATGGTGCTCATGATCCCCATGCTGTGAATGTCCCATCTGTTCTAAAACCCGGCGATTCGCTTCCTGACAACCACAATCCAGACACATATTACACCTCGATACTCTTGATCCTAAGCTCCCTTCCCGCAACCTCTTCAACATCAGAGGAGCCGCAGTGCTGACAGAGGAACATCAGCAGTTCAGGAGATGAATGACGATGGCAATGACGACAACTAACTTCAAAAGGAATAGACTCAATCTTGAGCTCCATCCCGTCCAGAAAACTAGCCGCCACCGCATGTGGAAAACAAAACTCTAAACTCTCTTCGACCACACCACTGAGGGGGCCAACCTCGACGGTCACCGAACGGATCTTGTCGAGCTTCTTCTGTCGGGCGATCTGCTCGACAGACTTAATTATATTTTCAGCAATAGATAACTCGTGCATCAGCGCCCCGCTATCACGGCCTGACCCAAAGCAATTCCGCCATCATTGGCTGGAATCGCCTCGCTAAGCCATGGTTTGAGATCCAACTCTATCAGTCGTTGGATCATAAGTTCTGCTAACAGGCGATTTTGGAATACCCCGCCGGTTAATACAAGCTGCTCTACCCCGGTCTGCGTAGCCAATATTTTCAGCAACCGGGCACTGAGCTCAGCCAGGGTATGATGGAATTTAACCGCCAAAAGACTGACCGGTTTCCCCGCTCGCCAGTCGGCTAAAAGAGCGGTAACTAGTTCAGCTACCGGCAACCGCCATAACTGCTGACTGTCGAGATAGGGCTCCAGCGGATAACATAAATCTGCCTGAATACCACTAAAGCTATGAGTATAGCTCCAGGCTAGTTGCTCCAGGCGAATGGCTGCCTGCCCCTCATAACTGATCGGCTGTTCAGCCCCCCCAGCAAGGCTGCCACCGCATCAAACAACCGCCCACAAGAGCTGCTCTCCGTCCCCTCTCCGGCCTTGAGTAGCTGCCGGGTCGGTTCAATGAAAGCCTGATACTCGCTAAATCGCGCCGCAGTTAGCTCAGAATCACACAGATCCAGTTCCAGTAACCGGTTGAGCAGCTGACGCAGCGGCTCCCGGGTCGCCCGATCGCCCCCGATCAAGGAGGTAGCTTGCAGCGCACCTAACCGGCGATAACCGGAGGGATCCAGGTGCAAAAATTCCCCTCCCCAGAGGGTGCCATCGGCACCATATCCCAGACCGTCAAACACAACGGCCAGAGCCTCATCCAGTTGATGCTCAGCCATACAGGCGGCAGCATGGGCATAATGATGCTGAACCTCTACCAGCTCAACGCCAAGCTCTCGGGCCAGCTTTTCACCGTAACTACTCGAGAGATAATCCGGATGGGCATCGATGGCGATCACCTCCGGAGCTTGTTGCAGAAACTCTGGAAGAATTCTGGCCATCTGCTGCTGAGCCTTCGCGGTCTCAAGATAGCTCAGCTCACCAATATGAGGAGAGAGGATCGCTTTATTGGCATAGCCGAGACAGAGGGTGTTCTTCAGATCGCCCCCCATCGCCAATACCCGCCGCTCCAGGGGACGATGCAGGGTGACAGGTGAGGGAGCGATCCCCCGGGCACGGCGCATCACCCGCATCTTGTCTGCAACCTGGATAAACAGGGAGTCATCACAGACTCGCGCAAGATCCCGATCATGGGTCAGAAACAGATCCGCAACCCCGGTTAAGCGCTTGTGGGCCTCTTGGTCATCCCGACAGATCGGCTCTCCGGCCCGGTTACCACTGGTCGCCACCAGAAAATCAAACTCAGGACTCAAAACACCCAGCAAAAGCTGGTGCAGCGGGGTGGTCGGCAACATCACCCCCAGTCGGGAGCTATCCGGACTGATCTGCTCTAAAGGGAGATCGGAATTCGGTTGAGTCTGCAGAATACAGATAGGCCCGGTCGAGCTGGTCAACAGTGCCAACTCCTGTTCAGAGACCTGGCATTGACGCCGCAGAGTGTCCAGATCTCTGGCCATCAGAGCAAAGGGTTTATCGGGTCGGCACTTACTTGCCCTTAGCCGGTCAATTGCCTGTGGATTACGGGCATCCACACACAAAAGATAACCCCCCATCCCTCTCACCGCGACAACCTTGCCACTGCGAAGAGCTCGATGAGTATGGGCAATCAGCTGCTGTGCGCTACCCGGGAGCGCCTGCCAATTTTCATCAAACAAGCTAAGGCTGGGGCCACACTCGGGACAGGCGGTACTCTCAGCATGAAAGCGTCTATCCAGCGGATCGGTATACTCCTGCTCACAGGCAGAGCACAAAGGAAAGGCCCTGAGGGTGGTGGTTTGCCTGTCATAGGGCATCGACTCCACCACAGTGTAGCGAGGTCCACATGCAGTACAGGTGGTAAAAGGATAGAGATAACGCCGCGAATCCGGATCCATAAACTCAGCCTGGCACTCGGGACAGCTCACCAGATCCGCCGGTATTGCCACCTCCATCTGCTGCGTCGAGGTACTCTCCTCGATCACGAACCCCCGGAGCTGAGCTGCCGGATGCCAGTTAGCCTCAAGGGTGTCAATCGATGCCTGAGTGGCATAGCGTAAAATATCTTGAGGCAGGCGCAGCTTAAATTGCTCAAGGCTGGCAGGGAGTCCCTCAATAATGATCCGCACCTTTCCACCGGCATTTTGAACCATGCCAGACAAGCCGGCTTCCACTGCCAAACGGTAAACCGCGGGGCGGAATCCAACCCCCTGAACGACTCCGGTCACATCCAGATGCAATTGACAAATTGTCTCACTGACTTCGCTCATCACGACCTCAAAAGAATACAACAACCTGTAAAGCTGCCATGAAAATTTTTTAAAAACAATCACTTCCAGAGTCAGTTGCCACATCCGGAGAGCAGACGCCATGACCCGGGGTATCTTGCAAGGTAAAAGAGAATTTGAAAGCGCTATCAATCAGCGACCAGTATGCCTGCAACGAAAAGAAGATAACCCATGAAATGAGAGGGGTAATGTTACCACAAGGCGATGCCCGGCCATAGCGTTCAATTATTAATCACCTCCTGATATTTCCCCTGCCTTCCCCGTAGGAGAAGCACACGGCTCCCAAGAACGGGCCTCGATATGAAATGAGCAACCCGATACAAAGGAGTACGGCTAACCGAAACACGAATCAGGGCGCAGCCGACTGCTCAAAAATTCTTTTGCGGACAAATAAGTGACTCTCAGGATCCTATTTAAAATAGATTTTAATCATTTCTTAAAATGATATTGATTTAATAGTGAGCAAATATAAAGATTCCCATGAAACAGACAGTCGCTTTCCGATAATATTCAACTTATTTGATAGCAATGATTTGTTGAATCAATTCCATGCTGCTATTTTGAACACCTATCAACTCACCTGAGTTTACTAGCGTAAAATTGAGTCTTTTCATACGTCTTCAATCACAGTTTCAGCCCTTTTTATGTGTACAAAAATGACCCGGTCATATCATTTATTGCACACCAATAACAAAAGTGCGACATACATCACTGGTTAGACTTTTAAAGCTTGATTGATTCTGGCAAATCATCAAACTGTGGCTAGAAATTTGCTCACCACTGGTTCCCAAGTTGCAGCAGGGCTATTCAGGGATGCTACTCCCAACTTAAATTCGGATAACCTCATGCTACAACTGTTTTAAAAATCAGCTGGATAGCTGTTTTCGGCAGTCTGCCGACAGGTAGCAGGGGGAGGTTTCCCTCGCCAGGCATGGCTGTGTTTTCACTTTTTGATGGATTAAAAAGCACTATGTCGAATCGTTAATTAGCCTCTTAGCACATTTGAGCCGACTCAGCATTTATGGTAAATAAGGTGCGCTTTCATGCTCGAAGGTGGAACTTGTTACGTTTTATCGACCGTTTATTTTTTAATCTAACGATAAAAGCAGATTCAGTGACAAAGTTGGGGGTGATATTTCCAACTGAACTGAAGATTTAATATCGATTAAAACTCAATCACTTATTTTTAATCATGGATAAGTAGTTACCCTGTAAAAATAGATTCCAAGTCAGGAGGAAACCCATGAATACAGATTCAGCAAGAGCCCCCTCTTTTGCAAAAATATTTACCACGTCGTTATTGGTTTTTGGCAATGTTTTAGGGGTTGGAGTACTTGCTTTGCCAATCACCTCCGGCTTGGGGGGATTCGTTCCCGCATTGCTTGGCATCGTTGGTATCTGGTGTGTCATGCTGATCGCAGCCTGGATTATCGCAGCCCGTATCGACCCTAAAAAGAAGAACTTTGACCTGCCCTCTTTCTACCACCAGGAGCTGGGTACCGCGGGGAAATGGATCGCGATTATCTGTAATCTTATTATCCTCTATGGGGTCCTGGTTGCCTATCTGAGTGGCATCTCCTCCATGTTGACGGATCTGTTCTCATCCCTGGAAGGACACACCACCCTCATCACCTTTATCTACTTCTGTATCACCACCGCACTCATCATCTTTGGTCTCAAGGCACTCAAGAGTGGAATGGTGTTTCTTATCGCAGCCATCTGGATCTGCTTCTTCCTGATGGTGATCACAGGGTTCTCCCACTTCGAGCTGAGCCGGCTCTCCTTTACCGACTGGAAATATATCCCGATCGTCCTGCCGATCGCTGTTTCTGCGTTCCACTTCCATAACATCATCCCGACGGTTTCCAAGTCACTGGATCATGACCAAAAGGCTACCCGTAAGGCGATCTTCCTGGGAGTCTTTATGGGCCTTATCATCAACCTCATCTGGGTTGTGATCGTGCTGGGTACCCTACCGGAAAATGGTGCGGGCGCACAATCGATCGTTTATGCCAACTGGCATGGTCTGACCGCAAACGTCCCCATGTCGCAGATCCTAAACAATGATGTATTCCTCTACTCGGGACTGCTGTTTGGCGTGTTGGCGGTCACCTCTTCCTTCATGACCAATGGCGCGGGCCTGTTCGGCTTTATCCAGGATCTGACCACCACCTATCTGAAAACCGAAAATAAACTGCTGGTTGGCGCCCTGGCCTTCCTGCCCCCCTGATTGTCACCCTGGTCTACCCAAGACTCTTCCTCTCGGCCCTCTCTGTGGTTGGAGGTGTTGGTGAAGACATTCTGTTTGCGGTACTGCCGGCAATCGTTCTGATCAAGATGACCCGTAGCCGTAAGCGTCACTATCAGTTGGTCGGTTATGCGATGCTGATTATTGGACTCTTCATCTGTCCCTTTGTGCTGGGTCAAAAATTTGGCCTGATCAATCTGCTACCACCACAAATCATCAGCTAAGCGACTCTCCATTCAGCGCAGGCCCTGCCTGCGCCCTCCCAACCCAATACCTATACCCATACCCATACCCATACAAAAATCATGGTATTTTTTTTGCACAGATTCGGCTGACGCCGATTTTTTGGTCTATTGTGATCGTTAGATCAGGACGCATATGAGACAAGCACCAACCGGTAAGGACAAGGAGTCCAAGATGAGTGGCAAACATCCCCTATATCTGATAATCGCAGTTGCGTTCACATTATCCCTGAGTGCCTGTGGTGGTGGAGGCAGTAGTGATAGCGGTACCACCAATAACACCAACGTGACCGGACTGGAATCCCCGGCCGCTGTAGAAGTTGTTAGTGAAACCTAATCTCAGGGAGAAAGATAATGAAAGGATTCAAACTAAACGCACTTTGTTCTCTTGGAGCCGGGTTATTTGCTACCTCTGCGATTGCCGTACCTCCGGCAGGAACCCCTTATCACACAGATCCACAACAGACCTGGGTCGAAGATCAGAGCAGTGAGAGCATCCGCACCGTGAATATGATCCTCTGCTATATAGATGCGATGAAGCCCTCTGACATGGTCAACCAGGGCAACTATCTGGCGCTGGTTGATGATAACCAGTGTGAAGACAGCAAACGCAGCGATCCCAACCAGGCCAGTAATACCAGTGGTAACTCCGGGGCCCAGTACTCTTCAGCAATAGTTAATTCCAGCCGCGCCGACAACAATAGCCCCATGATAGGGAAAGTCTGGGTCGAAGAGTCCGGCGATGACTTTATGCCCCCCGCAACCATCTTCGTCAGAACAACGGTCAATGAGGCACCATCTGATGATGCCAAGATGGGTGTATTCAGCATGAACTTTGGCGGACGAGCCGATAGCGGTGGAACGTTAATGTTTCAGGGGCGGCTCAATGTGACCGCGGCAGGACTTGAATTTGCTGAAAAAGAGTTTTCCCACAACTTCAGCAATAAGATCTATCTGGAGCAACCCACCGACACCACAGGCAAGGGTGTGGTAATGTTTACCGATAACAACATCAGTAAAACCTTCACCTTCGGCTACAACGCAACTCACTTCTGCCGCCAGATGGTGGAGCCAAGCAGTGGACCAAAGCGCTGCTTCAGTCGCCAGGCAACCCAGGCCAAAGGCTCAGTGTGGCGTTACGGCCTGTATGATGATAACGGAGCCAAGGTGGAGCTTGCCAGCCCGGGCTTTAGTGTGACCTACGACAATAATGGCACCAGCGTCTTCGGCCACGCCAGCTACTGGGGACTGTGGCTGGAAGATAACCTGATTGACTCAATTCCAAACGGGGCAAGCCTGACCCGTCAAAGTAATAATGCGACCTATACCCTGGTCAAGGGCGATGGCAAACTACTGAAGTATCAAAAGCAGGTTCGCACCCTCAACTCCATTAACAAGATCCGCTTTAATACCGGCATGGAGATCAACAATAGCTTCATGGATCTCGAAGGTGCCTGGGATCAATCACAGCAAAAATTTATCTTTGATAAGCAGCAGCAGTGTGGCCAGAACGGCTGCAGCCAAACGCCACTGCAGACTCCTGTTGAGATCACCGCCAATAACGTGCAGGAGTGGGGAATTCATGGTTGGTCACGGGCCCTGGGCGGTCAGGTGTTTATCCCTAAATCCGCGGTGCAGACACCAGCTGCGCAAGAGGTTGTCACCTATCAGGAGTCTGTAGTTCCGGTAGGCCAATATCCAACCACGCTACACTGTGTCAGCGACTGTATCGGTAGCACTGAGCTCACAGGCTTCGCGACAGGCAACCAAAGCCATCAACACCCTCACGTAGGTGATTCTTACCGGCAACACGAAGTAACTAACCTAGTAAGCTACACTAGTAATGGCTCAGTGCTGAGTCACCTTGGCAGCCCAATCGCCATGCCAGCAAATCCGGACAATGATCGGTTCCAGGGAGATTTCCAGTGGGGAATCCGCTCCGGTGCCATGGTCACCACGAACAGTGGCTTAGAGTGTGAGCATGATCAAAATAAGTACTGTAGCCATAAGCTACATAATGCTGCCGAGTATTATGTCTATGAGACCGGGATCCAGGATTGGAACAAGTCGATGACCCTGCTGGATGGTAACAACACCCCTGTGAACTTTACGCCGCCCATGCAGGTGAACTTTAGTGTTCCGAATGACTCAACCACTTATGGTAATTATGCCGGAACCAATATCACTCTGGAGTACGGCGGATTTGGCGATCTATGGGGGATCCCCGGAGTCTGTATCGATCCGGACACCAACCAGGAGGCCGATTGCGGCCCGGGTACCCGCTATGTGCCAAGCTTCACCATTCCGTTTAATACCACAACCGGTATCGTTCAGGAGGGAAGTAACACCTATTATGTGAAGTGGCTGGAGCGCGAACTGCGCTTTGCTGAAGATAACTTATCCCCGATTGCTGACGGTGACATGGGTGATATTAACACTTTGCCAGGCGATGATTTCATCAATACCGACCCGAGTGACCCGGCCGATGCCAGCTATATCGGAGCCAAGCCAACCATCGACACTGAACCTGCTGTGATTCATGGTGTCATTCAGTAATCCACTCTGAAATTTATATTCAGGTGAGCCCCGGCTTAGTCCGGGGCTATTTTGTGCCAGCCCCCGATATCTTGTGTTATGCCATGTGAAGCCTCTCGCTTTTGTCGATTTTTGACAGATAAATCACGTGACTTTGATAGGGTTGCAAAGCGATAATGCCCGCCATCATGGCTGAGCTGTGTATAAATTTTGTGATAGCGACAAATTATGCTCCGATCCCATAGGTATGTTGTCACCTCAATGAAGGCTGTTTACTGAATGCAAAGATTGATAAACAAGATTAAACCACATCTGGGGAAGACCCTTGGCTGTGTGATTGTGATCTTTTTCGGCTTAATCGCTTACCAGCTGTATCAGGCGCCGGTGAGCGGATTTGAGCATAAGTTTGTCTATCTTCTGAAAACCTATGGCTATGTGATCCTGTTCGCCTGGGCCATCCTGGAAGGTGAAGCCGGACTCATAATGGCAGGCCTTCTTAGCCATACCGGCGATATGAATGTCGGCCTTGCAGTGTTTATCGCAGGTCTTGGCGGCTTTGTCGGGGATCAGATCTACTTTTATATCGGCCGCTATAACAAGCAATATGTTCACCGCAAGTTTAAAGGACAGCGCCGCAAGTTTGCCCTGGCCCACCTGCTCCTTCAGAAATATGGCTGGCCGATTATCTTTGCCCAGCGCTACATGTATGGGCTACGCACCATCATCCCGATCTCTATCGGCCTTACCCGCTACAATGCTCGCAAGTTTGCCTTTATTAATCTGATCTCCGCCTGGTGCTGGGCGGCAATCACCATAATTCCTACCTGGTATTTCGGAAAACATATTTTGATCCTGTTGCACTGGGTCAAAGAGCACGCTCACCTGGCGATCCCCCTGGCCGGAGTGATCGCCCTGGCACTGCTGTGGTATTTCCACACGATGACCAAGAAGAGTGAAAAACGCCCGGCCCCTGCGACCTCACGTAATAGCTAATACTAGAGCATTTTCTCCATAAATGGAGTCAATACTGTGATTAATCTCTGGCTTTGCAGACTGACTCGCAGTCCCTCCCTGGTGCTCTACTGCAGCATCCATGCTGCAGAGGGTCAGCTTAGCAAAGCCAGAAATTCTTTATCTCAAACTGAAGTGATGGCCCAGGTTAGTCCGAAAGTGCTCTAATTCCAAAGAGCAGCCCTGAAGAAGCTCTTTGGAGGTTTCTGACATCTGCGATTAATAAAGCTGCCGAGCAAATAAATGATCGGACAAGCGAACTTTGAGCCTCCTTCCGGACTCGAATGTTTACATCGCGTCTCTCTGGTCCCCCCTGGCAAGATTTAAATATAAATCTATAAGATAAATCATATTTTCAATAAAGAGCGACACTTTATTGTCGCGGTAATTTTAATTCGCATTAATTGACACTTGACGAAATAGCCTGCCAACCAATAGAGTGCTGTTTTTTTAAACACCTCTGTATATGCCAACACACAGGCCACACTGGTTAAGGCTCGGAGCAAACTGGATTCAATTGATTCATATCTACCGTCAAAAGCGATCTGATATTCATCGGTATTCCCGGGTTTTATATTCAAAGCTGCTCAGGCTCAGAGCAATTTTAGGAGAAGATTTATGACTCAAGGTTTACGCTCAAAAAAAGTTATTGCAACAAGTGCTGTCCTGCTACTTGGTTTCTCGCTGGTTGGCTGTGGTGGAGGAGATAACTCTGGGGGCTCTACCGAGTCCTCCCATTGGACTAAAGAAATCGATGGTAAAAGCCAAGTTGTTCATGTCGGCCAGGCAATTAGCTTGGATCAGGTTCAAGCCTGCATCTTAGCAACTACCTCAGGCCACTTGAGTTACAGCTACGATAGCTACTATGTTGACGCTTCCGGCACAAGTATTATGGAGTCTGGATCTGAAAACAATATACCTTTTTCATCTAGTTTTTGGACCACTAAAACTATTGTGAGTGGTGTATATTTTGTTGCAAAAAGCGATAAATCATGGAAGCCCGCAACTAGCATCTATAATGCGAATACAAAAAAAACTTTCACTCTTGAAATGGGAAAAGATGTAAATATCAGTGGTACTACTCATATTGAATGTAGTGATTTCAACGCAGATCAGAATGTCTGTCAAATTAAAGCAGGCTCCTGCCAACTCTAAATCCAATTAGATTTTAGTGCTTACTAACCAGATACCGCGATAGCCATTCCTTTGTCCATGGTTATCGCTACTCTTACATATCTGCCGTGCTGGGATGTCTTAATGCTACAAAAAGCATGATACTTAAGCGTGGCCTTCCACTTTATCCCCCAGCCACATGCAGCACTTCTTCCCTCATCATCTAAATGAACTGAACACTAACCACTTCCATTGAGAATAAGTCTCATTTTTGTGTTATTCATCACAGAATCCTGCGAAATCAGACTCGCCAACAAAGTAACAAATTGTTAACATCCTTACTGTCGAGTTTGAGGTTCACCAAGCACGATTTGATGAGGGCCTGGACCTACTTCTCCCCGGGCCCTTATCTCTTTTCCCTACCCCAATGAACCCCCTCCAGCAACCAACCGCAACCCTTACCCAAATCAATTTTTCAAAAAGAGATACACCTCAGTCAAAAGGGCGGATTCTGCCACCTCATCGGCAAAATTTTGATAGCAAAACACACAGGGTAGATCGACAAGCTCTTCACTCGACTCAGGCAACCAGTCACGATAGAGGGGGTATACCGTCTCCTCCAGCCTGTCGTGTGAGCCTGAGTGAGTAGCGACCGCAACTCGCCCCTGTGGTAAACGCTTTTCAACCACTCCACTCCCAAGAGTCATCTCCTCAGGGACCACACGGCCGATATCACAGCGAAACTCCCTGGGAGCAACTTTTTTTGGATCATCATAGGCAAGCATATAAACATCTCCCCCCAAAGGCTTACCAAGGCGCTGCTTTCTTGCCCAACCAATGAGCTTGTCAACACTCAGAGGAAGCGTCTGGGGAGAGCCTCTATGCTCTATCACCGCCAGTCTCGCCCCAGGGAAATCTTTAATCTCAGGAATCATCATCTCATTTTCCTTTTTAATCTGCATATAAGGCTGGGAGCTCCAATCTAACCATGATGAAGTTCGTCTGAACTCTCTTGGCGTAACCCCGCAGCGGGCTTTAAAGGCGCGACTGAAAGCCTCATGGGATTCAAAACCCGCAGCTAATGCAATTTCTAAAATCGATCTATCCTTCTCAAACAGAAGTTGATTGGCCGCTCTTTTAAGCTTTTGCCAACGCACATACTGATGTAGAGAAAGTCCAATCACGCCGGTAAACAATCGGTGAAAGTGATATTTTGACAAGTGAACAAGCCCACTGAGTTGCTCCAGAGACAGATCGTCATCAAAATGATGATTGATATATTCCACAGCCTTTAGCACTCTTTCTTTGTTGTTCATCTTCCTTCACTTCCCCCTGCTTACTGACGGTGATACTAAATGAGTCAGAAAACAGCTTCTTGATGATTCTTGCTTAATCTTCCCCGGCTCTGTGAATGCCTCAGTTTTTTGGCCAGCCAAGCCTTAAGCTGTCGCTCATGATTATGGCGCACAAAGCTTGAAGCTGTGGCATCAAAAAAGGAGCCGAAGCTCCTTTTTCAATCCCCGTCTATCCCGCGGCCTAACTCAGGTGCCAGACCAGTTAACAGGTATGGGTGTAACCTTCGCTATTAAGCCTCAGATAGAGCCAGCTCCTCAGATTTTTTGCCGTTCGCCAGCATTTTACGGATCAGCGCCGATGCAACAAAGGCAACAATCACCAGGATCACAGCCATGATGGTAAAGGTTTTAAAGTAGCCGCCGTACACCTGCTGAATGAAGGATTGAGTCAGCTCTTGCCCCTTCTCCAGAGCGATCGAAGTAGAGAATACCGCACCGACGATACCGCTCAGGGCGATCGCAACCGAAAAGAGACTGACAGAGAAGTTTTCAATATGCTTGGGGGCCACTGACAGGATAAAGGCCACCACCATGGTCCCGACAATCACCTCGGCAAAAGCCTGGAAAAAGTGGATCACCAGGAATATCTCGGGGCGGATCACCATATCTTTACCTATGGTCAGGGTCGCCAGGGTAAGAATGCCAAAGGCGATCGCAGTCAGAACAAAGGCGAATGCGACCTTGGTTGCCGCAGAGAAATGGATATTCCGCTTCTCCAGCGAGGAGAACAGGAAAGCGATCACCGGACCTGCCACCATGCACCACAAAGGATTCATCGACATGGATGCTTCAGGTGCGATCGGGATAAAGCCAAACAGATCGCCACGCATGGTGTTGATGCTCACCATGGTCATAGAAGTCATCATTTGACCATAGTAAACAAAAAATGCGGTGGTCAGGATCATCATGATGATGATGGTGGCCATGCTCCAGGATTCTTTTCTCTCAACCCGGAACAGCATCAGATAGACGAAGTAGAGCAGCGCGATAGCCCCGATGGCATAAACAAGATTTTGTCCAATCTCCATGTCGGAGAACATGAAAAACACCAGGCCAATCATCGCCAAAGAGATCACCAGATAGATGATCCAGTTTTTGATGCTCACCGGTTGCTGGTCGATCTCGGCTCCCACTGAAACCAGCGCACGACGGAAACCAAACAGCACGATAAATCCTGCCAGGGCCATCAGGCTGGACAGCAAAAAACCAAAATAGAAGCCGGTAACCAAAACAATCAGCGGAAAGAAATATTGGCTGAGCAGGGCTCCCACGTTATTGACCGAGTAGTTGACCGGATAGCCATTTTCGAAGTTCTCTTCCGAGGTAAAGGTCCGCTTCAGGAGGCTCTGATAAGAGGGAAACATCAATCCCCGGGAGTAACTCGCCAGTGCAATCCCCACCAGAGCCAGTGCAACATTTGCAGTAGTGGCACCAAATACCAGCAGGGCATATCCCCCGGCAAAAGCCGCGAAGCTGATGGTCAATGAACGGTAAGCCCCCAGGAACTTATCGGCGATGACGCCTCCGGCAATTCCAAACAGTGGACCTATCGCGGCGAATGCTCCGACCACCATCATGGTATCAGCTTCGTTATAGGAGAGATCTTCCAGAAAAAACCGGGTGAGGATGATCATGACCCCATAAAAGGATAAGCCAAACATCATCTGACAGAACATCATCGATAGGTTACGTCTATTCCACATACTAATACTCCACTGGTTCCAAATGTCATGAGCATCGATAAAGCAGGTGAGGGCTGGGAATTGACCCTGAAGGCAGAAATCAGGATCTCAACTCTTATCCTCTCGGGAACTTCTCTGTTAACCTCTCAAGCTATCTCCTACTGAACAGGGATTGAGCCAAATACGCTAGCATCTATTTTTCTAAAATTATGGGATGCAGGACCCATATATTTCATAAAAGGGTAAATGTTTCGTATAAGATACAAAAAGTCACGACATCAGATGAGTTCAAACAAAGAATCCACGGTAGCCTGTTGGTTTCGGGGGTGACAGCGAAAGATTGCGATTGCACTTACCTCAGCCCGAGCTACCGGCCTGAAAAATGAATCAAAAAAGGAGCCGAAGCTCCTTTTTCAACCTTGGCTTAACTGGGCGGTTTTAATCCTGGTTAAGCTCACCATGCAGTTGCTGCAAGGCATTGACCGAGGCTGCCGCATCGACTCGCATCGCCTGGCAGGTCGCAAAAGCTGCATTGAGAGTCGTGGTATAGGCAACCTTATGTTGCAGAGCGCCGCGCCGCAGCTGCCGTGAGTCCTCTATCGCCTGGCGCCCGGCAGCGCTGTTGATGATATAGCTGTACTCATCATTCTTGATCCGATCCAGGATGTGCGGACGCCCCTCATGAACCTTATTAACCAGGCGTGGATTGATCCCAGCCTCACCCAGGGTCACTGCGGTGCCATGAGTCGCATCCAACTGATAGCCCTGCTCCAAGAGCTGCTGCGCCAGCTGTACTACCCGCTGCTTATCCTCATTACGCACCGATAGCAGAGCACGCCCCTGTTTTGGAACCGCCTTAGATGCCCCAAGTTGCGCCTTGGCATAGGCCTCGGCAAAGGTAACCCCGACCCCCATCACTTCACCGGTCGAGCGCATCTCAGGGCCAAGCAGTGGATCAACCCCCGGAAACTTATTAAAGGGCAGCACCACCTCTTTCACCGAATAGTAAGGGGGATCACCTCCTCAGTCACTCCCTGCTGCTGCAAGCTTTGGCCGACCATCACCCGCGCGGCTATCTTAGCCAGGGGCAGCCCGGTCGCCTTGGAAACAAAAGGCACGGTGCGGGCGGCACGCGGATTCACCTCGATGAGGTAGATATCCCCGTCCTTCACTGCGAACTGCACATTCATCAGGCCGACAACCCCCAATTCGCGAGCCAGCCCCTGCACCTGCTCACGCATCCGCTGCTGCAGAGCGCTCCCCAGGGTATAAGGAGGAAGGGAGCAACCTGAGTCTCCGGAGTGGATTCCCGCCTGCTCGATATGCTCCATGATGCCACCAATCACCACATCCGTGCCGTCACAAATCGCATCCACATCAACCTCAATCGCATCATCCAGGAAGCGATCCAGCAGCACCGGTGATTCATTCGAGACACTCACCGCCTCACTGAAGTAGCGTCGCAGATCCTGCTCGTCATAGACTATTTCCATCGCCCGGCCGCCGAGCACGTAGGAGGGACGAACCACCAGCGGGTAGCCGATCTCCTGAGCCTTCTGCACCGCCTGTTCCAGGTTGGTGACAGTGGCATTTTGCGGCTGCTTGAGTCCCAGGCGCTCAACCGCCTGCTGGAAACGCTCACGGTCTTCGGCGCGATCGATGGCATCCGGGCTGGTACCTATGATGGGGACCCCGGCACTCTCCAGGGCGCGAGCCAATTTCAACGGGGTCTGTCCGCCATACTGAACAATCACGCCCTTGGGTTGCTCAACCCGCACTATCTCCAACACATCCTCAAGAGTAATCGGCTCAAAGTAGAGACGGTCCGAGGTGTCATAATCGGTGGAGACGGTTTCGGGGTTGCAGTTCACCATGATGGTCTCATAACCATCTTCTCGCAGTGCCAGGGCTGCATGTACGCAGCAGTAATCAAATTCAATACCCTGACCGATACGGTTAGGACCACCACCGATCACCATGATCTTATCTTTGGTCGAGGGGTTGGCCTCACATTCGGCATCATAACTGGAATAAAGGTAAGCGGTATCGCTAACAAACTCACCGGCACAGCTATCTACCCGCTTGAATACCGGATGGATGGCAAAACGATTTCGAAGCTTGCGGATCTCACTCTCACTGACCCCAAGGAGCTTACTCAGGCGTGCATCAGCAAAGCCTTTACGCTTGAGGGCGCGCAACCACTTCTCATCCAGCCCTGCCAATCCAGACTCGGACACCCGCTCCTCTTCACGCACCAGATCTTCAATCTGCGCCAGGAACCAGGGGTCAATCTGGGTGAGTCGGAAAACTCCCTCAAGAGAGAGGCCGGCACGGAACGCATCCGCGATATACCAGATCCGGTCGCAGCCGGCATTTTGCAGCTGATGACGGATCTCGGTGAGAGAGTCCGCGGCATCCAGCTCAACCATGTTATCCAGACCGTGGCGCCCGACCTCAAGGCCTCGCAGCGCCTTATGCAGTGACTCCTGGAAGTTACGACCAATCGCCATCACCTCACCCACCGACTTCATCTGAGTGGTCAAGCGGTCGTTGGAGCCTGCAAACTTTTCAAAGTTAAAGCGAGGCACCTTGGTGACCACATAATCGATCGCTGGCTCAAAAGAAGCTGGCGTCCGTCCACCCGTGATGTCATTTTGCAACTCATCCAGGGTATAGCCCACCGCCAACTTGGCGGCAACCTTAGCGATTGGAAAGCCGGTGGCCTTGGAGGCCAGTGCCGATGAGCGTGATACCCTGGGGTTCATCTCGATGATCACCATACGCCCATCTTTGGGGTTTACCCCAAACTGGACATTAGAGCCACCGGTCTCGACCCCTATCTCACGCAGCACCTTCATCGAAGCGTTACGCATCAGCTGGTATTCTTTGTCTGTCAGAGTCTGAGCCGGCGCCACGGTGATCGAGTCCCCCGTATGGATCCCCATGGGATCGAAGTTCTCGATAGCACAGACGATGATGCAGTTATCGTTACGGTCACGAACCACCTCCATCTCATACTCTTTCCAGCCAATGAGAGACTCATCAATCAATAGCTCGTGAGTTGGAGAAAGCTCCAGGCCGTGCGAGCAGATCTGCTCAAACTCTTCACGGTTATAGGCGATCCCACCGCCGGAGCCCCCCATGGTGAAGGATGGGCGGATGATGCAGGGAAAGCCCACATCTTCGGCAACCTGGTAGGCCTCATCCATGCTATGAGCGATCCCGGCTCTCGGACACTCAAGGCCGATAGAGCGCATCGCCAGATCAAAGCGCTGACGATCCTCTGCCTTGTCGATCGCATCGGCGGTCGCGCCGATCATCTCGACTCCATACTTCTCCAGAACTCCATGACGCTCCAGATCCAGTGCACAATTGAGCGCCGTCTGGCCGCCCATGGTCGGCAACACCGCATCGGGCCGCTCCTTATCGATGATATTGGCTACCACCTGCCAATCCACAGGCTCAATGTAGGTGGCATCTGCCATCTCAGGGTCTGTCATTATGGTGGCCGGATTGGAATTCACCAGGATGACTCTATACCCCTCCTCACGCAGCGCCTTACACGCCTGGGCTCCGGAGTAATCAAATTCACATGCCTGACCAATCACGATCGGCCCTGCACCTAAAATCAGAATGCTTTTTATGTCGGTACGCTTTGGCATCAGGGGCTCCTTAAACGCTAAATTTCTTCATCAGGCTGATAAAATGGTCAAAGAGGGCGGCACAATCATGAGGACCGGGGCTCGCTTCGGGATGTCCCTGGAAACTGAATGCCGGCTTATCGGTCCGCTCTATCCCCTGCAGGGTTCCATCAAACAGGGAGACGTGGGTACTGCGCAGGTTCTCTGGCAAACTGCTCTCATCAACAGCAAAGCCGTGATTCTGGCTGGTCACCCACACCCTGCCACTGGCAAGATCCTTCACCGGGTGGTTGGCCCCGTGATGGCCGAATTTCATCTTCACTGTTTTTGCACCACTGGCCAGCGCCAGTAGCTGATGGCCCAGGCAGATCCCAAACAGTGGAGTACCTCTGTCTAAAAACTCACCTATTGCCTGGATGGCATACTCACAAGGCTCGGGATCGCCAGGTCCGTTGGAGAGAAACACCCCGTCCGGAGCCATAGCCAACACATCGGCAGCCGATGTGGTTGCAGGAACCACGCTCAGGCGACAGCCCCGGTCTGTCAGCATTCGCAAAATGTTGTGTTTCACCCCGAAGTCATAAACCACTACGTGGTAGGGAAGCTCAGCCTCATCCAGTGTTGGATGGCCTTCTCCCAGCAGCCAGCTCCCTTCTCGCCACAGGTAAGACTGCTCGGTTGTCACCTCGCGCGCAAGATCCATCCCCTTGAGGCCGGAAAACTCCCTTGCTCTCTTGAGACCCAATTCAGGGTCAACCGCGGAGCCAGCCATCAGGCAAGCGCGCTGCGCTCCCTTATCCCGCAGCAAACGGGTCAGTTTTCGGGTGTCGATTTCGCTCAGGGCGACGATGCCATTGGCTGTTAGGTAATCACTGAGGGTTTGCTGATTGCGGAAATTGGAAGTAACTAGGGGGTAATCGCGAATTATGAGGCCGGCGGCATGAATTTGGGAGGATTCGGTATCTTCGGGGGTAGTGCCGGTATTGCCAATGTGGGGATAAGTGAGGGTAACGAGTTGGTGAGAATAGGAGGGGTCAGTGAGGATTTCTTGATAGCCGGTAGGGGATGTATTGAAAACCACTTCTCCTACCGAATAGCCTTCGGCTCCTATCGACACGCCCTCAAATTGCGTGCCATCTTCCAGTACCAGCAATGCGTTGATATCCAAGACAACCTCCAGGTCATTTCTAGACTAATAAACCAACAACTTGCCCAGATTTGATCCAGCGCCCCATCTGTGGGTGCTGCAGAATTTTGGCAAATTGCGCGTATTCTACACAAATAAAGTGTGAGTTCAATCACTTTTTTCAAAAAACCGCCTCGGGTGATTATGCAACCATAATGAATAGGTAACAACAGAAGAGCCCGGGATTTAAAACTTTTCCCCGCCCACTCCCGGGGATCAGCTCCATAAAGCTCATCATCCTTGCTCATCGTCACTCTCGGAATCCAAGCCTGATGGTGCACAAAGCCTATTTGCGGGCAAGTGGCTGAAATCAACTGGCCCCGGAAAATTTGGGCTACAAATGCGGCCATTTTTTCAGGCTTTGACTAAGCTTAAGGCTGACTCTGAAGTCAATTTACTCAGGAGCTGAGCTATGTCGAAACTGCTTACCGCTACCCTGGCCCTACTGGGGTCAATCATGACCGTCTGGGCTGTTCAAGCCGCTGATTTTTCTAAATTAACCTGGATGACCGAAAACTATCCCCCAATAACTTTGTTGAAAAGGGAGAGCTCAAGGGAGCTGCGGTCGAACTTCTGTTAGCCGCAAGTAAGCAAGCGGGCTCCCCCGTATCCAAAGCAGACATCAAGGTTTACCCCTGGGCCAGGGCCTACAATGATGCGCTCAAGGGTCCAAACAAGGTGGTGTTTGCAACCACCCGAACCAAAGAGCGCGAGAAGCTCTTCAAGTGGGCTGGCCCTATCGTAACAACCCCCTGGTGCTGTTAGCTAAAAAAGGCAGCGGTATCACTATCA
Organism: Dongshaea marina; assembly: GCF_003072645.1. NCBI lineage: Bacteria > Pseudomonadati > Pseudomonadota > Gammaproteobacteria > Aeromonadales > Aeromonadaceae > Dongshaea > Dongshaea marina. Next base: position 747,717 of record NZ_CP028897.1, on the reverse strand, counting down.
ACAGTGTGGCCGATATGAATCGCCATAAGATCGGCGTGGTCAAGGATGATGTGGGTGAGCAGCAGGTATTGGCACTTGGGGTTGATAAAAAAGCCCTCAAAGGATCCTCCAAGCAGCCTCAGGTCGCTAAAAAACTGGCAACCGGCCGCGTCGATCTCTGGTCAATTAAGCTGACGGCAGCCAAGTTGATCCTCAAGGATCTCGGTTATAACCCCAATGACTTTGAAGTGGTATACACGGTCAGCGAAAGTGGTGTCTATTACGCCTTTAGTCCAGACGTTGACGATGCAACGATCAAGGCCCTGCAACAGGGGATCGATGCCGTCAAGGAATCCGGTGAATATAAGACCATCATGGATAAATACTACTAACCCCAACGACAAGATATAAAAAGGACCCTGAGCTTAAACTCAGGGTCCTTTTTATACTGCATAAAAATTCAAAATGATCTCTTTGACAACCCAGGCTCATTTGACTGAAAATTAACTCCCATCCCTGCAACGGCACATCTATGTTACTAAGAAAAAACCTGCAACTGTGGTTCATCCCACTTTTGGTCTCTCTTCTGCTGTCGGTCGTGGCCACCGCTCAGGCCAAGAAGCCGGATCAACCCAAGCCAGACAAGGCAGCCAAGGCGTTGTGCCAAAAGCTGTTTGTCCAGTGTCAGATGCAGTGTGTCGCGAACAAGGATACCTGCCTGAGCAAGAGTCCAAAAAAGCAGTGTGCCACGACCCTGAATCAGTGCCAGAAATCCTGTAAATCTAAGAAGGCTCAATGTAAAGCAGGCGATCTGAGTGCCTTTGATGAGCCGGTCACCACAGTGATGGTCTACCGGAGGAATATCTATTAATTCAGGAATAAAACGCCTCATAAGTCATTAAAGATCAAGGGGTTGTTTAGTGCTCACTATTTGTGCTAGCGTTGGAAATGTTTGCATCAAGGAGGAGATAAAATGGACGCAAATTGGTTGAAATCTCAAAAAGAGAATATCGTCGTCAGCATTCAGAAAGCCCATGGTGATGGCAAAAAAAGTGTGTCACTTCGGGTCACCGAAGATAAGCGCTGGATGATTCAGTCCTTCCCCAGCCGCCTCAAGAATGACAGCTACTTCCCACAGGGACAGGGGCAGATCGCCAACTCCAAGATCAAGCACTGCACCGGCGACTTTGAGCTCACCACACCCCATGTGGATGCCGATAAGATTGCCGAAGAGATGATCGAGGTGATTACCACGCCCAAGAGCGCCTGATCTTCAGCGCGGGCGGGAATATACCCGCCCCGCACCCCCTCAAAGAGCTTGGTGCGGCCCGAATAGCTCATAGTGGATCTGAGCCTCACTAACCCCCACTCCCGAAGCTGCCGATTGATCATCTGCATAAACCCGACAGGCCCACAGAAGTAAAACTGCACATTCTCCCTGTCTGCCAGTAGCTGCAGCCTGAGAGGTTCAAGCTCCATCAACCCCTGGTATTGGTAATCTTCGCCCGGGCGATCCTCATCCAAGGGTCGGTTATACCAGGTATAAGAGCTGAGTTGAAAATGCTGCCTGGCCTGCTGCTCTATATATTCCCTGAAAGCATGTTGCCGGCCATCTTCACAGGCATGCAGGTAATGAATCGAAGCCAGGTGTGACTCCTCAAGCAGGGTATTGAGCATACTGAGCATCGGGGTTAACCCAACTCCCGCCGACAGCAAAACCACGGGAGTATCCGGCTCAACCTCCAGCTTAAAGTCCCCGGCCGGCGGCAGAACCTCGAGGATATCCCCCTGCTGCAGATGCTGGTGCAAGTGGTTTGAGACTACTCCTCCGGCCTCACGCTTAACACTGATCCGGTAAGAGCGACCATTAGGACGATCAGACAGGGAGTATTGGCGATACTCCTTGTGGGTCAGCCGATCACTATCCAGGTAGATCGACAGGTATTGGCCCGGCAGGTAGTCAGCCACAGGCTGAACATCGACCGGCTCCAGGACAAAGCTGGTGATCTCAGATGATTCCACTTTCTTCTCTGTCACCCAAAACTCCCTGGTCCCCTGCCAGCCCCCGCGCTTCGTGGCACTGGCCTGGTAGATCTGCTGCTCTCTTTGGATAAAAATATCCGCCAGTAGCTGGTAGGCTTTGCCCCATGCCTCCAGAACCTCAGGCGTTGCCGCATCAGGGGCCAACTCCTCAATGGTTTTCAGAAGATGCTCCCCCACCACAGCATACTGCTCCGGCTGGACCATAAAACCTGTGTGCTTTTGGGCGATCCGTTCAACGGCGCTAAGAAGTACGGCGGGATTATCCAGGTGGTTTGCATAAGCCAGCACCGCATCCATCAGGGCAACAGGCTGCTTTCCCGATCTCTGGTGCGACAGGTTAAACACATCCTTCAGCTCAGGGTTGTGAGTAAACATCCGCTGATAGAAGTGATTGGTAAATACACTTCCCACGGACTCTAACAGAGGAATGGTGGACTTGACGGTATCGATTGTCTTCTGATCTAACATGAGGCTCCCCACAAACATGCATTTGAAATACACCTTTAGTAAGATGCATCTTAAATGTATATTTAACTCACCGCAAGCGATAACGAGCACTTATGCGACTGACAACCTATACCGACTTTGGTCTGCGAGCCCTGATCTATCTTGCACTGCTTCCTCCCAATCAGCGAACAAATATCGCAAGCCTTTCAACGGCTTACGGGATCTCACGCAACCACATGGTCAAGGTGATCAATCAGCTGACTCATTTAGGGTATGTCCAAAGCACCCGGGGTAAACATGGCGGGATCACCCTGGCTACCCCCCTGCAGAGATCAACATAGGCACAGCGGTACGCCAGCTCGAGAAAAACCTGGACGGTATCGATTGTAACTCCCCCGGCTGCTGCATCCTTCCCGGGTGTAAACTCAAGCAGATCCTGAAACAGGCGATGGAAGCTTTTCTACATGAGTTAGAGAGTTACACCCTGGCCGATCTCCTCGAAAACCAGCAACAGTTGATCGCTCTGCTAAAAATTACACAACCAACACAGAATATCTAACCCCCGCACAAAACCGAACTTTGCTATTTGCTATAACAGGGGTCTGTCTACGTCATAGAGTTATGCCTATGAGATCTCTATTTAGCCAAAAGGCGCTTTCCCGCCTTGAACAACTGGTGACGGATCAGCATGAATCCATTAGCCAGGCCGCAGAGCTATTTTCCAGGGCAATTATCGAAGACAAGATTATCTGGGCCTTCGGCACCGGACACTCCCACATGCTCCCCATGGAACTGTTTGCCCGTGCCGGAGGGCTTGCGAACATTGGTGCAATGCTTGATGAGTCGATCCTCAATGGCTCCGGAGCCCGGCGCAGCAGTGATTTTGAGCGCCTTCCCGGAACAGCCCGGGTGATCTGGGATCGCTACCAACCAGGCTCAGGCGATCTGATGCTGATCGCCTCTAACTCAGGTCTCAATGCAGCTCCGGTCGAAATGGCGATGCTTGCAAGAGAGCATGGGCTCAAAACGATAGCCATCACCTCAGTCAGCCAATCCTCGGCGAATCAGGCACGCCATCCCAGTGGAAAAAAACTGATGGCTCTTACCGATCTCATCCTGGATAACTATGCCCCCGATGGTGACGGGCTGGTTGAGCTTGAGGGATTACAAACCGGCTCTTTCTCCTCCCTTGCCGGAATTTTTTTGATCCAAACCCTGGTGGTTGAAGCGATTGCTCTGTGTCAGAAAAAGCAACATCCGGTTCCCCTGTTCCAAAGCCAGAACCAGGATCAACCCAATCAAAACCAGCAGCTTTTCGAGCATTATCAGCAAAGGGTCCTGCATCTTTAAAGACCCAGGTGGCCATTAATGACCCATGCTTTAGCAGCTATAACAAGAAGACAAGTGAGATCCAGCTCAAATTATTGAAAGTTAGCTCCCCATCAGCAGGAGTTTTGTGCCATATTGCCCTGCCTTCTTGATATAGGAAGCTTAGTCATGAGCCGTACACAGATGACGAATACCATGAATATCAAACAAAGCGAAGTTGTAAAGATCACCAGCCGCCTCTCCAGGCTGACCATGATTAGCCTCCTGATAGGAACCGCCATGATCGCCGCATCGGTGCTGGCCATCGGCAACTCCCTGGGTATTCACTAAACACTGATCCATCCCAGGCGCATTAACAGGGTAAAACCGATACTGGTGGTAATGATTGATCCCAGGGTCGTCAGCGCGATGATATTGGCCGCCACCTTAGCATCTCCCCGCATCGCCCGTACCATCACGTAGCTTGCCGCTGCTGTCGGTGTTGAGCCCAGCAAAAAGAAGATCCCAAGCAAAGGACCTCTGGCTCCGAGCAGATGAGCCCCCACCACCAACACCAGTGGTACCAGTACCAGCTTACACAGGGTCGCCCACAACGAAAGATTCGACTGCTGACAAAATCCCCCAGGCTCAAAGAGGAGCCGGCACACAGGAGTGCAATCGGCAAAGATATATTGGTAAGGTAGCTGATGGTCTGCAGGATAAAACGTGGCAATACCAGACCACTCACCAGGCCGATAAAACCAGCAACAATCCCGAGGATCAATGGGTTAAGTGCGATCGAGCGCAGCAGGCTCCGCCAGGTCAGATCCATGGTATTGGTTAAACTGCGCGACAGGGTGAGCACCGCCAGAATATTGTAGGTCACCACTAATAGGGCGACCAGGGGAGCTGCCTGGCTCAGGCCCGCTCCTCCATAAGCATTATAGATATAGGCAAGACCGATGATCGCAAGATTGCCACGATATCCCCCCTGGACAAAGATCCCACGAAGCTCGCGTAGCGCTATCCAGCGGCCTGCCATCCACTCCAGTCCCACAAATAAAAACAGGGTTGCAACCACGGCAAATAACAGCAGCGGCCAGTGCAATTGCTGCTTTAGATCGGTTTTCATCACACTGGAAAACAACAGCAGTGGCAGGGTGATCTTAAACACCAGTTGAGAAGCCGTATCGCTGAAGGCATCATTTATCAGTTGAATCCGTTTTAACCAGGCGCCAAATAACAACAGAAAACAGATAGGAAAAGTGATGGATAGCGCAAAAAGAGCACTCGCTCCAAGATCGGACATATTCGGTTCCTTAAATCAGTCATTTAGCCATAACTCCTGCGGATCCTCCAGGGCGCGAAACCTGGCCAGGCTTTGTGAGCTGCAAAACTTTTGATATCGTGGGATGCAAAGGAGATAGTCCGGCTTTGTCGCCTTTTCATTGATGCACTCAAAGCATCCTCGCATCCATCAAGCAGGCCCATCGGCCTTAAGGGAAAACCGTTGAAAAAATTACTCAAAGCCACCAGCCTGAGCGCAGCCCTGATGGTCGCGGCTATGGCTACAGCACAAGCTGCCCCTGCCCCTCAAAAGATCGGGGTTGTCGACTTCCAGCAGATCCTGCAGCAGGCACCTCAACGCGCAGCCATCGATTCTATGATGAAAAGCAAGTTTGAGAAACGTGAGCTCGAAGTCATGGATCTGTCTAAACAGATTGAATCCGTGAAAGGCCAGCTACAAAAGAGCCCTAACTCAAGCAAGCTCTCCACTCAGCTCACCGAGTTACAATCACAGTTTCAGTTAAAACGTCAGCTACTTATCCAGGATCAGCAGACTGCCTTCAACCAGGCAAAGGGCAAAATGCTTAAGCTGCTCAATGAAGAGGTCGCCAGTGTCGCGAAAAAAGATCACCTGACCCTGGTGATCCCATCTAATGCAGCCCTGTATGCAGCTCCTTCTACCGAGATCACCAAAGAAGTCCTGGCTGGGCTCAAGGCGAGCAAGGTCAAGGTCACCAACTGATCTGTCGGATCCCCCTGTCCTGTAGCGACCAACCCTCCCTTTGGGTTGGCCGTACAAAAAAATGGGCCTGAAGCTTCTATTCAGGCCCTATCACAGTGATCAAAGTGCACGATAGACGAAACAGGTTTATCTGTAACCTGCTGATTATTATATAGAGAGGATACATTCCCTATTCAAGCGCTGCTATCTTAACCCGCCCTCTCCATCAATAATTAAACCTCGCTCACATTTTACATACTCAGCATTGATCATGATTTGGGTCCTAAACCAAGACGAAGCAACCAAAGAGCTCCTTCCTCCCTCCATTTGCCTCTCCAGGCTCCCTGACTCAAAATAGCTCATAGGACAAAGCAATCATAAACCTTCAGGAATAGATGACAGATGTCACAACCGACTGAGACAGCCAACAAGATTAAAGATTTTCGTCTGCAGCGGGGCTGGTCACAGGAGCAGCTGGCTGAGATTAGCGGTGTCAGTGTCCGAACCATATCCCGGCTCGAGCAGGGTGGAAAGGGCTCCCTCGAATCACTGCGTGCCCTTGCAAGTGCTTTTGAGGTCGAGATTGCTACGCTCTATCCACAGCAGCAAGCTCCTCACTCAGAGCAGCAAATCGCCCAGGTCCGAGATACAGCCTTAGAGCAGGAGATCAAAGATATCCGTCACTTTCACTCTCACCTGCTGAAATACCTACTGGTCAACCTGGGACTGTTTATCGGCGGATTCTGGCAGCCCGGCCTGTGGTGGTCGCTCCCCTGGACTCTGCTATTCTGGGGCGCTTTTCTAAGCTGGCACGGTCTTGCTGCTTACCGGAAACTGGATAAACTCACCCGGCGCTGGGAACACTATTTGCTTAGCCGGCGTTTAAAAAACAAGCAAAAAAAGTAGCCTCAGGGTAGAGGGTGCACCGAGACAGCTATGCTCCCTCCTTCCAAAATCAAAGGAGTGCCGGGCTCTGAACAAAACTGCTCAATCCATTTGGGATTAAATAGCATTAGGTGCTCCCCTCCATCATTACTCAGAAGATACTCCTCGATATATTCGCAGGACTCGATACGGCAGGCGTACAGATAATTGCCACCGATCAAGCACTCAAGATCCAAGGGGATCCCCTGCCTGAGGTCACTAAACTCCCGGGGGTTAAACGTATCCCCAAGTGACTCTCACCAAACTGCAACTCCATCCTCAACCCTCTCCTGAACCAACCCTGGCGACAGCTTAAAGAACCGATAGCTCCCAGTGGACACGACCGAGAGCCAGCCCCCTATCTGGAGGCTCGGCTCCTCTCTGGCTCTAATGGCGAACTTTCCATACTAATATACTGATATCCATAGTAAATATTACGTCCGCATGTCATCCCGGCCAAAGACCCTTCCAATCCAGCTACAGCCAGTTGAAACAGCTTGCTCGAAGCCAGTGGCAATCCGGCTCCCTGGACAAAATGCACCCCAAATTCGAGGATAAAAATAGCAACCAACAGAATAAACAAACTATACTGGCCCGGGATCTCAATCAAGCCCTGCTCACGATCGCATCGCACCCTGGCTCCCATAACCATCAGGTACCCCAACAATCCCCCAAGGAGTAAAGCTGCGCCATATATTCCGACCAAGGCATCAGTCATGGGCAATTTCACAACTGATTGCAGCGACAAATACAGAAAAGCCACCGGCATCAACAACAATCTCGATATTTTGACCACCCGGGTTTGTGTCCGGCTCCAGGCATAACGCATAAAAACAACAAATAAGATCCACACCCAGAATGGTACATGACTTAAAGCACTCATTAGCTCTCTCCTCTGCTATCGGGATGAACCAAGGTGGCTCAGCTACCCGATTGAGGTGAAATCATCACCTGTTCAGCTCCGGCATACCATGACAGCAAGGCGACGCTAGCGAGACACTATATAAATCAATTGGTTAGGTGTATATGTGGCAGAGACCTGTCACCTGTGTCCAGCTCAACTCAGCCTTGTCCAGGCTGGGTTGCTCCCCAAAAAATGTCCCGATTTATGCGCTTCTCCATGGCGGAGATAGCTCACGAAGCGGTTGAACACAAACTTCACCGGAGAAGTGCAAAGCTGGAAATGGATCTCATAAAGCAGGTTCAGGTAAATAGTGAAGCTATGACGGGATAGTCAGAATACCCCCCTTGAGAGCCTGTTTTCAGAGCTGGCCTGCTGCGATGAAAAAGTCAAAAACATGGCGGATTTCTACCATGTTCATATTCTGACGAGCAAGCAGCCGCTTTTTCACCATCTATGGGAACAAAATACATTTACCGAAAGGTTGAACTGTTTTTCATATAATTTACGGTGAAAACATGAAAAAACCGCCGAATATTAGAGTTACAATGTGTCACAGAAATCTCATAAAATGATACTTTATATCTGCTTTTCTTGATTAATCTCGTTTTTCAAACAATTACTATGTGTTAGGATGCGTTCCCTATTTTAGAGCTCCAGATGTAAGCCTCGCTCATGCAAGACTATACCTACACCGTTGGCGAATGGCTGGTTTTCCCAACGGATAACAAAATCAGCCGTGAAGGTCGGGAACTGGTCATCGAACCTCGCCTGATCAACATGCTGCGCTACTTTGCTGAGCATCCTGGAATAGTCTTGAGCCGCGACGAACTGATCGATAATGTCTGGACCCGTAATGTCGTCACTCCCCACGTCGTCACTCAATGTATCTCAGAGCTTCGCCGGTACCTCAAAGATGGCCGCAAGGAAGCCCCGGAGTACATAATCACCATCCCCAAAAGGGGCTATAAACTGGTCGCTTCCGTCACGCGTCAGGCCCCGGATCCCCTGGATGAACAGGCAAGCTCTCTTGCTAGCAAGACTGAGGAGCCGAGCCCTGTAGGAGAGACTTCAGGCACCAGGGAGCCCAGCCTCGACCCGGCAGAGACTCCTCCTCCTAAATCGGAGGAGCAACCCCCGCAGTCGCAACAACCAGCCATGGTGCCAGCCAACCAAGAGAAAAAGTCAAAACGAGCAATCTGGCCCTGGCTCACCCTGCAACTACTGATTATTGTGATCCTGGGAGGTGCAGGCTACTTCAAGTATCGCCCACAAACCCCGGATTCAACTCCACAAAACCCACCTTTTTCAACTGTGATCGATCCAGGCTCACTCGCGATACAGATCAGTAAAGAGAGTACCGAGTGTGGCAATAGTGGCGGACTGCTACTGCATTTTAATAACTATATAGCTCAGGAGCTGAATAACTATAGCTCCTATCGGGCTCATGATCTGAGCAACTATACAGGTCAGCTCCACTCGGCAGGGAAAACCCTGTTAACCCATCTCATCAACCGCAGTGATCACCATATCACCCGCTGCTTTCTGTCGATTGAACTGCTGGATAACGCGAACCACCAGCTCCTCACCTCACAGCGCTATATTGTGAACTCAAGGAACCTGCATACAGTTCAATTACGTGCCGCAGAGCACCTGTTTGCAGTGCTGGGAGTGGATGCTAAATCCCTGCAGAATCAGGAGTGGAGCCCGAATAAGAAAGCCTTTCAGGCTTACCTGAAGATCATGCCGGTATTATTACAGGGTGACTTCAGTGCTATTGAGCGCAGCGAGCAGCAGCTCCAGGCGCTGCTTCATCAATACCCGGACTTTGTTCAGGCAAAGCTGACCCTGCTCAAGGTTCAACTTCTGCTAAAAGGAAGCATGCCGAGGGGCTCAGGACCAAGCCTGGCTCAGCTCTATAGCCAAATCATAACTCTGTCACGTCAGCCTGAGTTACAAGCCGGTCATCAGCAAGAACTGGTGCAGCTCAAGGTTATGTATGAGCTACTTAATGGTAGTCTCAGTGATGCACTGACCGAAGCCAAACAGGCTCTCAGGGAACAAAAAAGCTGGTTCAACTATATCCTGCTCGGTAAGTGCTATGAGATAAGTGGCCGTCTTAATGATGCCGCGGATGCCTATATTGCCGGATACAGTATGCGACCGGGCCAGCAAACCTATACCTGGATCCAAAACGCCCTGTTCCAGACCGATATTCAGGATATAGTTCCCTACCTGTATAAGTATCACTAAGGGAGCAGAACCAAGCTCCCCCCAACTTTCTATCCGGTTAACCCTGCCGCTTCCTAAACTCAGGGGACCTTACTTAGAACCCTGTCTGCTTGATTGTGCATATGGCCCGAAGCGGGGTGATTGTTGGATAAGACTTAAGAGCTCAGTAGGATCCAGAGCATTTTTTGCTCCGCAGGCTCACTATCATTAGAGCAGCTCGGGCTTTAAGCTCTGACTTATTACTGAAGCTCCCCCATGCCAATCCTTACCAGGTTCGGAGTCTGCTACACAAGATGTGAGAATATAGTGGAAGGCTAACTCCCCGAGAATGGCCCAGCCTCTCGCAACCTTGCTATGCAACTATGTCCTAGCGACAAAGGCTCGGCCTCACCAGGCCAGAAGTTGTATGTGAACTTGCTCCCTCAGATTGTTCACATTCCCTTCATAATTAAGCCCAACTTGTCAATACATCTTTCGATGGATGAAAAACGTACGTTCCAACAGAAAAAGCTCAACAGAATTCTCATTATCTTGATTCAAAAACATCAACAAAACATCAACACATTGATTTATAAGGATTAATCACTTTCCTCTCATTCAAAACCACCCAGCCCAAGGAGTGTGATTTAGTTCACAAAATAATATCAACTTCGGTTGTCAACACGGGTTGATGTTTACGTAACCTCATGTTTAAAAAGGTTTTTACAAGAAAATTCCCATACTGTTTAAAAGGTCAGATTTATGTTCTAAAGGTCATTTTTATCAAAGCATAAATAAATGGACTTTCCCTTTAGGATTTTCAATTTTGTCAGGCGTAAAGTACGCCCCGAGTTTGAGGCCTTACCAAAGATAGGGTCTCTATAAACACAGATACAATTTCGACTACTGACTGTTCTTTCTGTTGAGGTTAAGTTGCCCCATCATCTGGAGCCCCAGAAGATGGCACAACCTAACCTGGCACAATAGTAAATTCAGGACTCATCAAGAACCGATTGCCGGAAGCGATCCTGCACTAGTCATCAATCTGTCTTTTTTGCCGCACCCCATTGCGATAACAGAAAATGAAACTTGAGGATAAATAATGAACTCTGCGAAAAAAATCGGCCTCATCGCCTGTACAGGTGTTGTTGCCGGTAACATGATGGGCAGTGGTATTGCCCTGCTTCCTGCTAACCTTGCTTCTATCGGTTCTGTTTCTATCTACGGTTGGATCATCGCCCTGATCGGCGCTATCTCTCTGGCTTATGTTTACGCTCGTCTGGCCACAAAGAACCCTCAAGAGGGTGGCCCTATAGCTTACGCCGGTGAAGTATCTCCGATTCTGGGTCACCAGACAGGTATCCTCTACTATCACGCAAACTGGATCGGTAACCTGGCAATCGGTATCACCGCCGTCTCTTACCTGTCGGTCTTCTTTCCTGCGCTCAACAGCCCGGTTGCTGCAGGTATCGCCACTATCGTTATCGTTTGGATCTTCACCTTCGTCAACCTGATGGGTGGATCCTGGGTAAGCCGTCTGACCACTCTTGGCCTGGTATTGATCCTGATCCCAGTGATCGGTACTGCCGTTTTTGGTTGGGCCTGGTTCGATGCTGCAACCTATCACGCCAACTGGAATGCGACTCACGGCACAGATGGCCACGCTGTCATCAAGAGTATCATCTTCTGTCTGTGGGCCTTCGTGGGTGTTGAGTCTGCCGCAGTAAGTACCGGTATGGTTAAGAACCCTAAGCGCACCGTTCCCCTGGCAACCATGGGTGGTACTATCCTGGCAGGTGTTGTCTATATCCTGGCGACCCAGGTTATGGCGGGTATGTTCCCTAATGCACAGATGGCTGCTTCCGGCGCACCTTTCTCTCTGAGCGCTGCGGCTATGGTTGGTAGCTGGGCTTCTCCTGTTGTTTCTGCCTTCACCGCTTTCGCATGTCTGACCTCTCTGGGTTCCTGGATGATGCTGGTTGGCCAGGCAGGCTCACGTGCAGCTCACGATGGTAACTTCCCTAAGGTTTACGGCGAAGTGGATAAGAACGGCGTACCTAAGAAGGGCCTCATCCTTGCTTCTATCAAGATGACTGTACTGATGGTAATCATCACTATCGTGAACGCTTCCGGTAGCGGCCACGCTTCTGACCTGTTTGGAATGCTGACCAGCATCGCGGTTCTGCTGACCATGCTGCCTTACTTCTACTCAGCACTGAACCTGATCCGCTTTGAGGGTGCAACCACCCGTAGCGTGCTCAGCCTGGTCGCTTCAGTTATCGCTTCTATCTTCTGCTTTATCGCTCTGGCCGGTGCCGAGAACACTCAGCTGGTTGGAACCATTATTGTCAGCTTGATCATCATGATGGCCTACGCCAACAAGGTGGGTCGCAAAGAGAAAGCTGCAGCCTAATTTTTAGTAATCATCATAATTCGCGCCACTGCCCTCTTCATTGAAGTGGCGCGCTTTCCGAATACTGTGAATCCAAGGAGATTCCTATGAACATCATTGCAATCATGAATCATTTAGAGCCCTACTTTAAAGAGGAGCCTCTGAACCAACTGCACGATACCCTGACTGACAAGGGCTACCATGTCGTTTACCCAACTGACCGTAACGATCTGCTCAAGCTGATCGAAAACAATGCTCGCGTTGCCGGTGTTATCTTTGACTGGGACAAGTATGGTCTGGATCTGTGTGGTGATGTGAGCCAGCTGAACGAAAAGCTGCCTCTGTTTGCCTTCGCGAACCTGCACTCCGCAATGGATGTGACCCTGAGCGATCTGCGTCTGAATGTTAGCTTCTTCGAGTACGCCCTGGGCATGTCCGATGACATCGCTCTGAAAATCGACCAATCAGTTAAGGCATATATTGATGAGATCCTGCCTCCTCTGACCAAGGCGCTGTTCAAGTACGCTCAGGAAGGCAAATACACCTTCTGTACTCCGGGTCACATGAGCGGAACCGCTTATCAGAAGAGCCCTGTCGGCAGCATCTTCTATGACTTCTACGGTGCAAACACCATGAAGTCTGACATCTCTATCTCTGTGGGTGAGCTGGGTTCCCTGCTGGATCACAGCGGTCCTCACAAAGAAGCTGAAGAGTACATCGCTCGTACCTTCAACTCCGAACGTAGCTTCATCGTGACCAATGGTACTTCAACTGCCAACAAGATTGTCGGCATGTACTCAGCTCCTGCGGGCAGCACAGTGCTGATCGACCGTAACTGCCACAAGTCTCTGACTCACCTGATGATGATGAGCGATGTGACCCCGATCTACTTCCGTCCAACCCGTAACGCTTACGGTATCCTGGGTGGTATTCCTCACAGCGAATTCACCAAAGAGGTGATTGAGCAGAAGGTTGCTGAAACTCCAAATGCCAGCTGGCCTTGTCACGCGGTAGTCACTAACTCTACCTACGATGGCCTGCTGTATAACACCAACACCATCAAAGAAACTCTGGATGTTAAGTCAATCCACTTTGATTCAGCCTGGGTTCCATACACCAACTTCCACCCTATCTATAAGGGCAAGTGTGGTATGAGTGGTGATCGTATCCCGGGCAAGGTGTTCTACGAGACCCAGTCTACTCACAAGCTGCTGGCTGCATTCTCCCAGGCTTCAATGATCCACGTGAAGGGTGACATCAACGAAGAGACCTTCAGCGAAGCCTACATGATGCACACCTCAACCTCGCCTCATTACGGCATCGTGGCCTCTACCGAGACTGCTGCCGCCATGATGAAGGGCAACACAGGTAAGCGTCTGATCTCTGACTCTGTTGATCGTGCGATTCGCTTCCGTAAAGAGATGAAGAAGCTGCGCTCTGAGTGTGACGGTTGGTTCTTCGACGTATGGCAGCCAGAGAACATTGACGAGACTGCTTGCTGGAACCTAGATCCTAAGGATAGCTGGCACGGCTTCAAGGACATGGACAAAGAGCACATGTATCTTGATCCTATCAAGGTGACTCTGCTGACTCCGGGTCTGAACAAAGCAGGTGAGCTGGAAGAGACTGGTATCCCTGCGGCTATCGTGGCTAAGTACCTGGATGAGCACGGCATCATCGTTGAGAAGACAGGCCCATACAACCTGCTGTTCCTGTTCAGCATCGGTATCGACAAGACCAAGGCTCTGAGCCTGCTGCGCGCCCTGACCGAGTTCAAGCGTGCTTACGATCTGAACCTGCGCGTGAAGAACATGCTGCCTAGCCTGTACGCTGAAAACCCAGAGTTCTATGAGAACATGCGTGTTCAGGAACTGGCTCAGGGGATCCACAAGCTGATCCAGCACCACAACCTGCCTGAGCTGATGTTCAGCGCATTTGAAGTTCTGCCTAAGATGGTCATGACTCCACATGCTGCGTTCCAGGAAGAGCTCAAGGGCAATGTTGAAGAGTGCTATATGGATGAGATGGTTGGCAAGATCAACGCCAACATGATCCTTCCTTATCCTCCTGGGGTTCCTCTGGTGATGCCTGGTGAGATGATCACCGAAGAGAGCCGTCCAGTCCTGGACTTCCTGGAGATGCTGTGTGAAATCGGTGCACACTACCCAGGATTTGAGACCGACATCCATGGTGCTTACGCACAAAAAGATGGTCGTTACACTGTGAAGGTTATTAAGCAGTAATAGCCTCTCAGCCTCAAAAAAGCGGAGCCGATGCTCCGCTTTTTTTATATCTGTTTAGAGTGAAGAATCAGGCCCAGCGATGATCTGAAGTAAAAGCAACGGTTAACCATAGTGAATAACCAAGTTTACTTAAATCTTCATGAAGTTGGCTGCGGATCATATCCAGCCTTTCCATCTCAACAAGTGTATGGGAATCAGCCAGAACAAATGTGATTTCAGTATTGAGCTCACGTCCGACTTTGGCAATCCGGATCACAGTATCGCTAAACTCCAGATCACACTTAACCTGCCCGACGATCCGCTTGACGCTTTTATTCAATTGCGGCTCGGGAGCCGCCATCAGAAGCTCCCGCAAGGCACCATAGGTTAATCGAGAAGGAACATAGATAAAGTAGATAGAGATAATGACCACAATGGCCGGATCCACATAGCGTACCACTGAGAGCATCTGAAGGTGTTCAAGAATCAGGGCCACCACAAAGCCGATGCATAGACCAAAACTTATGATGAAATCCATAAACCACTGTTTCTTCTCGGCTTCAGCCAGTGGCGTCTCCAGTTTAGCCCGGCAGATATAGCCCCAGCACCACAGACAGCCTATAGTTGCCAGGAAGGTATAAAAAACCGCGCTCAGAGCGCTGGCATCATTGCCTCCGTTGATGATAGTGATAATTGCCCCCGACAGAGCATAGACACAGATAATAATCATCACCAGAGATTTAATCAGCACCACTAAAGGCTCAAACAGGGCGTGACCAAATTGAAACTTTTTACTCTCCGGGCGACTAATTATATTATTCACCACCAGCGAAAGCATGGATAACAAAACACTTATTAAAGAGTAAACACCATCAAAAAGAACTGCCTCTGAAGAGATTAATATACCTATAATAATTCCGGCTCCGGAAATTACTGCGGCAAAAACTATTGAGACAATAAACATCCGTCTCTCTTTTGTTTCAGCCTGCCTCATTTTAACCCCCAAAAAAATTAAACGATGTTGTATCATACTGTTCACACCCTGTGGCCGACAAGACCCAGCCAGAGCAGGGTGACAGTCACCACAAATAAACATCAGTCCCTCTGTGATTCGCAGGCAACAGCGGCCATCCTCAATCTCCCTAAACACGCTTCTCCACGCCTGAAGGCTTCATCCAGCCCCCTTCCTCAACACCACAGCACCGAGGAGCAATCAATGGGGACAAGTCTCAGAAAAGACCCATTGCCATCACTCTTTGTTTCTAAAGCCGATAAAAGAACGACTGACCATAAAAGAGGCAGGCGAGTCCTGAAAACAGGATTTATAAAAAGGAAGTGAACTAACACTTACCTTAGATTAAATATTGTTGTAGAGTGTCTGAACTAGGCTTGGAGAGCTAGATGTCAAATGACTTCGCATCTGAGCCGGATCATAAGGTGCGACAAGCTTAAAACAGGATAAACTCCCTGTCCGGAGATGAAGAACGAGATCTTTCTCTATCGTGTAAACCTCATAGATAAAGCCCTTGAAACCGATTCCCTTCTTTAAATTGCTGTCGCTCTTTTATGGATAAAGAAGCTGTAAGCAGGTCTGTGACCTTTAATGGAGAAAACAAATGTCAGATCAAACCCAGACTCCCTCTATCGATGATCTTCAGGTTGAGCTAAACAACGAGTTATCTCAGCGCCGTGCCAAGCTGGCCGAGCTGCGAAAACAGGGTGTAGCTTTCCCTAACGATTTTCGCCGTGATTGCATCTCTTCTGAACTGCACGAGCAGTTTGGGGACAAGAGCAAACCGGAGTTGGAGCAGATCGGGCATAAGGTAAAGATAGCCGGACGCATCATGAGCCGTCGGATCATGGGTAAGGCCTCTTTCGCTACTATCCAGGACATGGGTGGCCGCATTCAGCTATATGTGACCCGTGATGATCTGCCCGAAGGTTTTTATAACCAGCAATTCAAGAAGTGGGACCTTGGCGATATCGTTGGTGCCGAAGGGGTTCTGTTTAAGAGTGACACCGGCGAGCTGTCTGTTCATGTCAGCGCGATCCAGCTGCTAACCAAGGCACTGCGTCCTCTGCCAGATAAGTTCCATGGCCTGTCTGATCAGGAAACCCGCTATCGTCAGCGTTATCTTGATCTGATCACCAATGAAGAGTCTCGCCGTACCTTTGAGATCCGCTCCAAGGTGATCGCCGGTATCCGTAACTTCTTCAACAAGCGTGACTTCATGGAAGTTGAAACGCCGATGATGCAGCTGATCCCGGGCGGTGCTTCTGCGCGTCCATTCATCACCCATCACAACGCGCTGGATCTGCAGATGTACCTGCGAATC
Organism: Dongshaea marina; assembly: GCF_003072645.1. Taxonomy (NCBI): domain Bacteria; kingdom Pseudomonadati; phylum Pseudomonadota; class Gammaproteobacteria; order Aeromonadales; family Aeromonadaceae; genus Dongshaea; species Dongshaea marina. The sequence continues at coordinate 730,946 of NZ_CP028897.1, read as the reverse complement.
GCTCCGGAGCTCTATCTGAAGCGCCTGACCGTTGGTGGCTTCGAAAAAGTATTCGAGATCAACCGTAACTTCCGTAACGAGGGGATCTCACCACGTCACAACCCTGAATTCACCATGCTTGAGTTCTACTGGGCCTACTCCGATTACAACGATCTGATGGATATTACCGAAGATCTGCTGCGTCAGCTGGCCCTGGATGTACTGGGTAATACCATGGTTCCTTATGGCGACCTTGAGTTCGACTTTGGCTCCAAGTTTGCGCGCATGACCATGAAGGACTCGGTTCTGGAGCACAACCCGGATATCACAGCCGAGCAGCTTGAAACCGTCGAAGGTGCGACCGCAGCACTGGCTAAGCTGGGTATCGAGGCTCAGGAGAGCTGGGGACTGGGACGTCTCATCACCGAGATCTTCGAAGAGACAGTTGAGCATAAGCTGATCCAGCCAACCTTCATCACCGAGTATCCTGCTGAGATCTCTCCGCTGGCTCGCCGTAACGATGACAACCCATTTGTTACCGACCGCTTTGAGTTCTTCATCGGTGGCCGCGAGATCGCCAACGGCTTCTCTGAGCTTAACGATGCCGAAGATCAGGCCGAACGCTTCCGTGAGCAGGCCGCTCAGAAAGATGCCGGTGATGATGAAGCGATGTTCTACGATGAGGACTTCGTAACCGCTCTGGAGCACGGCTTGCCACCAACGGCTGGCGAGGGTATCGGTATCGATCGCCTGGTGATGCTGTTCACCAACAGCCACACCATTCGTGACGTCATCCTGTTCCCGACTCTGCGTCCACAGAACTAATCATCCGATATCTGTCGGAACTGAAGGCCCGCCCCCGTGCGGGCCTTTTTTATTCTTGCAATCCGGGTCGGTTATGAAAAAATGCTCACAGCATCGGATCTTCCGATCCCCTATTGTCCATTCAAGCAAAGAGCATTCGAGTCGTATGGAGCAGGATCACCTACTTTCCCTGGTCTCACAGAGCGTGGGAACCGATAAACAGATTTTAGTTGCCTACAGTGGCGGGGTTGATTCAACCGTTCTGCTGCACCTGCTGACTCAGCTCAGAGACAGATGCTTTGACCTTAAGCTCCGGGCGATTCACATCCACCACGGACTAAGTGAGAATGCCGATGCCTGGGCCAAGAGCTGCCAGCGGCTGTGTGACGCCTGGAAGGTTCCCCTGCATATAGTCCATGTCGAAGTTCCCCTGGATCAGGTGAGCCTGGAGGCCTCGGCCCGCAACGCCCGTTACCAGGCGATCAACTCTATCATCCAGCCCGGTGAAACCCTGGCCGTCGCTCAGCATCAGGATGATCAGGCAGAGACCTTTTTGCTGGCTCTCAAACGGGGCAGTGGCCCGGCAGGACTCGCCGCCATGGCACCACGCATGCCCTATCAACGCGGTCATATCGTCCGCCCACTGATCCATGTGAGCCGTCAACAGATCGAAGCTTACGCCCATCAGCATCATTTTGACTGGGTAGAGGATGAGAGTAATCAGCAAGATAGATTTGATCGTAACTTTCTGCGCCTTAAAGTTACCCCGCTGCTGCGTGAACGCTGGCCTCACTTTGCCAGAATGACCGCCCGCAGCGCCATGCTCTGCGCCGAACAGGAGGAGCTACTCGATGAGCTTCTCCAGGACTCGCTGCAGCAGCTACAGGATGAGAATGAAGCGATCTCCATCAGTGGCCTGCAGAAACTCTCGGCGATCAAGCGCCGCGCCCTGCTCCGCCGCTGGTTCGCCTGTCACAACAGTCTGATGCCCACCCGGGAGCAACTGAGTACATTATGGAATGAGATCGCCCTGAGCCGTGAGGATGCCGATCCCAGGATGCACCTGCCCCCCTGGCAGATCCGCCGCTACCGGGACCGTCTCTACCTGCTGCCAGAATTTGCCTCCCTGCGTGGGAAATCCCTGACATGGGACACGACACACCCCCTTAGCCTGCCCGATGGGCTAGGCAGGATCCACCCCCATGTCGAGGGGATCAACCTGCGAGCCCCAAAAGCAGATGAGCCGGTGAGCGTACGCTTTGGGGCGGCACCAGGCAAACTCAACATCATCGGGCGCAACGGCTCACGTCAGCTGAAGAAACTTTGGCAGGAGTTTGGGATCCCCCCTGGCAAAGAGACAGGATCCCGCTGCTCTATTATGGTGAGACCCTGATCGCCGCCCTCGGAACCTTTGTCACCAGGGCCGGAGCTCCAAACGCAGACGAACCACAGTGGCAGATCTACTGGGCTCGTCCCTGGCTTGCCTGAGTAACCACCATCGCACGGGCAGCCCCATGGCGGCTCGCCCGAATCCCTCCATAAAACTCCGCCAGCTCGGCTTATCATTTCCCGGCAATTAGGGTAGAATTGCCCAACCTCGCGGGGAGGTTTCCGCCAAACTCATTTATTTTCGAGTGAGTTTCGCGAAATATCCCCCCAAAAACGAGGAAACAACAGGCAATGGACAACAATCGCCCCATACGTCGTGCACTACTCAGCGTTTCAGACAAAAGTGGCATCATTGAGCTTGCACAAGCGCTCCAGGCCAGCCAGGTTGAGCTGATTTCAACCGGAGGCACAGCCAAACTTCTGCGCGAGCAAGGTATTGCGGTAAAAGATGTTTCAGAGCTCACCGGCCATCCGGAGATCATGGCTGGGCGCGTCAAGACTCTGCACCCCATTGTTCACGGTGGCATACTCGGACGCCGAGGCCAGGATGAAGCAGTGATGGAGGAGCATCATATCCTTCCCATCGACCTGGTTGTCGTCAATCTCTACCCCTTTGCCCAAACCATCCGCCAGCCTGGCTGCACCCTGAGCGATGCGATTGAAAATATCGATATCGGTGGCCCAACCATGATCCGCTCCGCAGCGAAAAACCACCGCGATGTCAGCGTTGTCGTCTCCCCAAGCGACTACCCTCTCATCCTCGAAGAGCTGAAACAGCAACAAGCCATCACGGCCCCAACTCGCTTCAAGCTCGCCCAGCGCGCCTTTGCTCACACCGCAGCCTACGACAGCATGATTGCTCAGTACCTTGAGCAGCAACTCGAAGAAGCCCCCGAGTTCCCCCAGACTCTGAGCTGCCAATTCGAGAAAAAGATGGATCTGCGCTACGGTGAGAACAGCCACCAGCAGGCCGCTTTTTATCGGGATAACGGCCAGCAGACCGGCACCATCGCCAGCTCCACTCAGCTGCAGGGCAAAGAGCTCTCCTACAACAACATCGCCGATGCCGATGCGGCCCTGTGTTGTGTCAGTGAGTATCAGCAAGCGGCCTGTGTCATCGTCAAGCATGCCAACCCCTGTGGGGTCGCCATTGCAGACAGCGTCTGTGAAGCCTATCAGAAGGCGTTTGCCACCGACCCAACCTCGGCGTTTGGCGGGATCATCGCATTTAACCGCGAGCTGGATGCCAAGACAGCCCAAACCATCATGGATAACCAGTTTGCTGAAGTGATAGTGGCACCAAGTATCCAGGATGAAGCAGCAAAACTGCTGACCGCCAAGCCCAACCTGCGGGTTCTTGCCTGTGGGCCTATCAGCCAGCCTGAGTCGGGACGCGACATCAAGCAAGTCCGTGGCGGTATCCTGCTGCAGGACAGTGATCTCAAGGTGGTCACCCGTGACGACCTGACCATAGTCAGCAAGCGTCAGCCAACCGAGCAGGAGCTTGAGGATCTGATGTTCAGCTGGAAACTGGTGAAGTACGTCAAATCCAATGCCATCGTCTATGCCAAAGATGGCCAGGCGCTGGGTGTGGGTGCCGGCCAGATGAGCCGGGTGTTCTCTGCGAAGATCGCCTCGATGAAAGCCGCCGAAGAGAAGCTTGACATCACAGGAGCCGTCATGGCATCCGATGCCTTCTTCCCGTTTCGCGATGGCATCGATGCGGCAGCCGAAGCCGGGATCAAATGCATCATCCAGCCAGGCGGATCGATTCGTGATGAAGAGATCATCGCCGCAGCCGATGAGCACGACATGACCATGGTTCTCACCGGAGTTCGTCACTTCCGTCACTAATTGGAGTCATTATGAAAGTATTGATCGTCGGTGGTGGTGGCCGTGAACACGCCATTGCCTGGAAAGTTCGTCAGTCTGCCAAGGTCACAGATGTATTTGTGGCTCCCGGTAATGCCGGTACTGCTCTGGAGGCCGGTGTAGAAAATGTGGCCATCTCAGATACAGATATCAATGGCCTGCTGGAGTTTGCCAAACAGCAAGCCATCGATCTGACCATAGTCGGTCCCGAGGCTCCTCTGGTGAAAGGGATAGTCGATCGCTTCCAGGAGACGGGGCTGGCCATTTTTGGCCCCAGCCAACAGGCGGCTCAACTGGAGGGCTCTAAGGCCTACAGCAAGGCTTTCCTGGCGCGCCATGGGATCCCAACCGCCGCTTACCAGACCTTCACCAAGGTTGCCCCTGCCAAAGAGTATGCGGACAGCCTGGGCTATCCTGTGGTGATCAAGGCCGATGGCCTGGCTGCCGGTAAGGGAGTGATCATCGCCCAGGACCAGCAACAGGCGTTTCAGGCGATTGATGACATGCTGAGCCTGAACCGCTTTGCCGAAGCCGGTGCCCGCATCGTCATCGAGGAGTTCCTGCATGGTGAGGAAGCCTCCTTCATCGTGATGTGTGATGGCAAAAGCGTCCTGCCTCTGGCCACCAGCCAGGATCACAAGGCGCTGGGTGATGGTGATACCGGCCCCAATACCGGTGGAATGGGAGCCTGCTCTCCTGCGGCCATCGTCACTCCTGAGCTTCATCAAAAAGTGATGGAGCAGGTGATCTGGCCAACCCTGCACGGTATGGAGAAAGATGGTATTCCCTATACCGGTTTCCTCTACGCGGGACTGATGATAAGCCCGGATGGAGACCTTAAGGTGCTGGAGTTTAATTGCCGTCTCGGCGATCCTGAGACCCAGCCTCTGCTGACCCGGATGCGCTCCGATCTTGCAAGTTTGTGCCTGGCCGCCACCTCTCAAACCCTGGGAGAGCAAACCATGGAGTTTGATCCCCGCCCGGCCCTTGGGGTGGTGATGGCCAGCGGCGGCTACCCCTATGCTTACCAGAGCGGCTACCCGATTCAGGGGCTGGATCAGGTGCCAGCCTCTGTGGCCAAGGTGTTTCATGCCGGAACCACCCTGGAGCAGGGCGAAGTCGTCAACAAGGGTGGACGTGTGCTCTGTGTGACCGCAATGGCTGAGACCATGCTTGAGGCCCAGCAGCAGGCCTACCAGGCTGTCAGTCAAATCAGCTGGACAGACACCTGTTATCGAACCGATATCGGATATCATGCGGTAAAAGCGCCTCTTCACTCCTAGGCCACTCTTTGCAGCCCTACGGGGCTGCATCTCCCCTCCCACCAGCTAAACTTGTGGTAGAGACCCTCGTCCGGAGTCTGCCATGATCCAGTCACAGCTCTATCGCCTGCTCAACGAAGCTGAGATCCCTTACGGGATCTATCATCACCACCCCAGTTATACCTCTCAGCAGACCGCTCAGGATATCCATATCGACAGTCATGCCTTCGCCAAGACGGTGATCCTGCGCTGTCATCGCCGTGAGCTTGTGATGGTGGTGGTGCCTGCCAATGCCATCTTGCAGCTGCGCCCTCTCGCCCGCTCGTTAGAGTTCGATGAGCTGGATCTGGTCCCTGAATATCAACTGGCTGGCTTGTTCGAACAGTGTGAGCCCGGAGCCATGCCCCCCTTTGGCCATCTGTTTAATATTCCGACCTATCTCTCCAGCGATCTGCTGGATCAGAAACAGCTGTGGTTTAATGCCGGAAACCACCAGGAAGCGATCCAGATGAACATCCTGGACTATATCCGGCTTGCGCTACCCAGGCTGTTTTCGGGCGGGGTTCACTATGTGGATGTCAGTGCCAGGATGCATCACCACTGAAACGGCCTTGGGCTGATTGGAGCGGCTGGGATCATAAAATCATCCGAAAACGAACGCAGCCGCTGTGCACTTCATAGGCACAGTGGCTGCTGATGGATTGGATCCCTTCTCTTCCCTCTTTCGGGGTCACAGGGTTTTACTCCTGCAGCATCTCCAGTTTAGGGGGATCGCTGGTCAGGACATCCACCCGGTAATCCCAGGTTCGAACCGTGTAGTGATGAATCGGCTCACCCAGATGCAGTCCCTCGGTCTGCAGGTGGAACCAGGCCAGGTAGCTGGATGGGGCGATCAGCTGTACCACGTTCTCCAGCATCTGCTCATCATAGGGGATAAAGAGTTCACCCTCCTCAAGCAAGCGATGTGAAAACACCTTACGAAAGGTCAGGCGACAGATAGAAAGTGGGTAACTGGAATGGCTGGCCGGGCGGCCCAAAGTAATATGCAGCTCACCTTCCCAGATACGCTGATGAAGTTCATTGAGGGATAGTCCAGAGTCGAGTCCTTTTGCTGGCCCCCAGGGAAAAGCAATTTGCCGAATAGCCTGAGTACTCATGGCACCTCCTCAATTAATTTGGTACCAACACCTACTTAAGTATATCAGCTGAAGTTATGTGATGAGAACAGGAGCCGCCACCTTGGGGGCAGCTCCCGGGAGAGGTTACTTTACAGCGTCTTTCAGCGCCTTGCCTGCGACAAATGAAGGCACATTTGCAGCGGCAATTTTGATCTCAGCACCGGTTTGGGGGTTACGGCCGGTACGCTCTGGACGATGATTGATTTTGAAGGTACCAAAACCGATCAGCTGCACAGGTTCACCATCACGCAAGCTGGCAGTAATACCCTCAAGGATCTCTTCTAATGCTGCTTTAGCCTGGACTTTGCTCATATCCGCTTTCGCAGCAATCACATCTACCAGTTGAGTTTTATTCATACGATTTCCTTTCTGGTTTAACGAACTTCTAGAGATAGCTCAACATACATGAGCTCCATGCTGGCAAAAGGTTGATGGAAGATCAATAACCAATGCGCGGCCTTCTGCCAAAATCTGTGAAAAACAGCACATTTATCCCTTAATCCGGGAAAAAATGTGCATTGTCAGCTATCAAGGGAGATCCCAAGGTTACTGACTCCCTGTGCCGTTGCAAGCTCACGGATCCCTTCAATCACCTTTTCGTCGCGAGGTTGGGCCACTCGCTGCAGCAGCTCAACCTGGAACTCCATCTCCTGCTCGACCAGCTCCTGCTCATAGAGCTCCTCCTCACTGAGCTCTCGCTCAGCAAGCAGCTCCACAAAGCCCGCCACACAATTTAATGAAACCTTAGATGCCTCCTCAGCCTCATCACCGATCCGGCAAACCACCGAGTTGTATGCTGAGCACAGGGCGACACAGGCATCGATAGCGGGATACACCCCATAGCTATCAAACTTCTGTGGCTCAGGGATCTGTGATTCAACCTCCTCAAGCTGAGCCGATAGATCAACCTGCATTGAGCGCTGAACCAGGTATTGCCACATGGTATCCAGTGCAAGGCGAAGCTTCTGAGCCTGTCCAAAATCGCAGGCCTCCGAGAACAGCTGATAGTTAGGATACATCCTCTCTGCCAATGCCAGTGAAAACAGGGTTTGCTGCCAGGGCATCAACTTATTGAGTTTTTTATAAAACTTATCACCAAACACGGTTTGTTATCTCTTGGCAAATTTTCCCGATTGTAGCCGATGGCCGAAGCCAGGAGAATCATTCTAAGGGATTGTGGGTAACTTTATTTGCCGAAGTAGCCAAATGGGGAGCTCACCCACAAATATTGAGTGAATCAATTACCCGAATAAAGCTCCACATGGTAACGTTAAGAGTGAGGTGAACTGTGAGAGTCACTGCGTATCGTTGAAGGGATCCAACCGCTCGGCATGAGGAAGATAGCCAATGACCAATCACATATTACTGCTGTTAAGCCAGGATAACTCCCAATATGAATATCTGATCGGTCAGCAATCGCTTCCCGATCTACAGATCCTCAGAGCCGATGATCCCATGGATGCCAGAGAGAAAGCCGGCCAGGCCGAGATTATTCTCGGAGATCCCCCCGAAATCGCCAAGATCATCGATGATGCACCCGCTCTTAAGTGGGTGCAATCCTCTCATGCCGGTGTCGATGCCCTGCTTCAACCCAAGATGCGTCAAGATTATCAGTTGACCAATGTCAGACACATCTTTGGCCCCCCAATGTCTGAGTATGTGTTTGCCCAGTTACTCGGGCTGAACCGTCACCTCTCCCTGTATCGGGAGCAACAACGCAAGAAACGCTGGCACCCGATTCTCTATAGCCACCTGCACGGCAAAACCATGCTGCTGCTGGGAACCGGAACCATTGGCCAACATGTAGCCGCGACGGCCAAGCATTTTGGGATGAAGACCCTTGGGATCAATCAAAGTGGTCGTCACTCAGACCGATTCGATCGAATCTACAACACCGAGGCTCTGGACAAGGTGCTCCCCCAGGTTGATGTGATCATCAATACCCTGCCGGCAACTCCAAAAACCTATCACATGCTGGGCGAGAAACAGCTGCGGCTATGTAAGCCAAATGCCATCTTGTTTAACGTGGGACGAGGCAGCACCATAGATACTCAGGCACTGATTGAGGTGATGAATGACGGCCATCTGGGAGCCGCCATTCTGGATGTGTTTGAACAGGAACCTCTGCCCTCACAAAGCCCGCTATGGAGCATTCCGAATCTCATCATCACCCCGCACATCTCAGCCTATAGCTTCCCGGAGGAGGTGACCACCATATTTACCCGCAACTATCTGCACTATATCAATGATACGCCGCTGGATTACCAGATCGACTTTCATCGGGGGTATTAGGCTCAGTAAAGGATGCTCATTTCAAAGCAGAAATATCAGCCCTGTCCACCCAGTCATCAAACAGGGCAGAGCTAGCGTTGCAGCTTGAAACGGCTCAACCGCGACAACGGCAGCAGTGATACTAAAAGTCCGGCCCACACAAAGGCAAAGCCCACCTCGCGCACCGCGTCGGGCGTCTCTTTGAACCAAAAAATAGCCAGGACAAAAGCCAGCGAGGGCTCGATATACTGCAACAGACCCACAGTGCTCATCGGAGTTTTCCTGACCCCGATAGAAAAAAGCAGCACCGGAAGCAGAGTCATCGGAGCACAGAGAATCAACAAGCCACGCACCGACCAGTCCCCTTCAAAGAACCACTGATACTGGTGATTCCAGCCCATCCATAGCATCCAGCCAACGGCAAAAGGAAGCAGACAGAGATTCTCAACATACAGGCTGGTCATGTTGGGGTAGCGTACCTTCTTTTTCATCAGGCCATAAACGGCAAAAAAGCCTCCCATCACCAAAGAGATCAGGGGGAGCTGGCCATAAGAGATCAGCATATAGATGAGCCCTGTCACCGCCAGTATCACGGCTAATAGCTTCTGCAACACCAGCCGCTCCTTGAAGAAAAGCACTCCAAAGGCGATGTTAAACAGCGGGGTCATGAAATAGCCCAGACTCGCCGCCAGCACCTGCTGATGAGTCAGAGCCCAGCTAAATACACTCCAGCTCACTGTCATCATACACCCCGCCGCGACCATCAACCCCAGCTGAGCCGGATCGTTTCTGAGCTGCTGCCAGCTCGGTCGCGGAGCGAATGCAAGGTAGATCAGTTCAAACAGGATCACCGACCACAACAAACGCTGAGCCAAAAGCTCCCAAATATTGATACCATCAAGATATTGATAGAAGAGCGGCAGCAATCCCCAGAAGATAAAGGCTAAAGCGGAGATCAGCAGCCCCTGATGTTGAGACCACCTGTTCATAATATTAATCGCATCGTTTAATTTCCTAAAAGGCTAATCAGTATGTGACTATTTCTCAAGCACTATTTAGCAAAAACCGTCACAATTTTTATTTATAAGGCATCACTTTTAGAAGCCCCTCAGAGTATTCATCATGGATGAGCGCCCACTACAGTTTCTACTACAAAAAATCCATCAGTGTCAGCTTTGCCAGCAGGCATTGCCACTGGGGGCCAACCCGGTGATCAGAGCCCGCTCCCAGGCCAGGATCCTGATTATTGGCCAGGCACCCGGTCTCAAGGTCCATCACAGTGACCTCCCCTGGAATGACGCCTCGGGAAAAAGACTGCGCCAATGGCTGCAGCTCTCTCCCCGGGAGTTTTACGATGCCAGTAAGATTGCCATCATGCCGATGGGTCTGTGCTACCCGGGACGGGGAAAATCCGGTGATAAGCCGCCCCGCCCTGAGTGTGCTCCCCTGTGGCATCCTCAGGTTCTGAAGTTACTCCCCGAACTCAGATTGACCCTGCTGGTTGGTCAATATGCCCAACGCTACTATCTGCAAACCAACAATCTGACCGAGACCGTCCTTAACTGGCGCCACTATCTGCCGCAGTTACTTCCCCTTCCCCACCCATCTCCCCGCAATCAGCTTTGGTTTAAAAGAAATCCGTGGTTTGATGAGGAGCTGGTTCCCTGGCTACAGCCGCATATTCAAAAAATAATTGGGGAACCAATGGAACCTTCGGCACTCTAATGAGGGTTTAGGCTCTGTTAACCCTTAAGATGTGGTGGTTAACTGAGCCTATAGGTACCTCTAATTAGAAAATGGGTGGGCGATCAGAATAAAAACTGCAATTGCCCCTGTTTTTTGTGCACTTTTTAGCCTAAAATCGGCGCCCTGTCCTGACAGACTTTGTCCGAACTGGTGAGATTTTGACGAAACATCACCTTATGTGGAGCCAACACCAGCTCTGATATTGACCGGAAGATATTAATGACTGAGTTACAAAAACAAAGATCAACTACAACCCTGCCATTTCCGATCAACAAACGGATACTCATCTCACTGGTAACCCTGGTCTGCCTGTGTGCCATAGTGATCCAGATGCTCCCAAGCTCCAACCGCCTGCTTCAGCAGTCCAGCTCTATTCCACTGGCGGCCATAGATGCTAAGCCAGAGCCTGCCACAACGGTCACAGCGTCGGAGGGATCAGAGAAATCATCAACCGCTCCTCAGACTGCCGGTGGAGATGATCATGACTATGCCATCCCGGACAAAGAGCTGCTCAAGGAGCCGGTCACCGATAAGCTTGATGATCTGGCCCTGAGTGAAGGCCAGTGGCAAAACTATGAAGTCCAGCGTGGAGACACCCTGAGTGGCATCCTCAGCGGACTGGGGCTCTCCAATACCGATCTCTACCGTTTGCTGGCCACAGATAAAAACCACCAGCTGTCCACCCTGCGACCAGGACAAAATATCGATCTGCTGATCGACAAAGATAATCAGCTGCAGAAACTGGAGCTGCGCGTCGATCTGGCCCACAGCCTGATCTTCACCCGGACCGACAACGGCTTTAGCAGTGAGCTGACCAAGCAGGCCAGTCACTGGAAATCATCAACCATTACAGGTGTTGTGACCGACAACTTCTACAATAGCGCCAGCCGTTCCGGTCTGACGCCGGGACAGATCCATAAAATAGCCGAGCTGTTCCAGTGGAAGGTCAACTTCAGCCGCGACTTCCGCAAGGGCGATCGCTTTGAAGTACTTCTGGATAAGGAGGTGATCCAGGGCAAGCAAACCGGTGATGAAAGAATTATCGGCGTTCAGCTGCTGCTGGCAGGCAAGACCTACAGTGCCTATCGCTTCCGTACCGGCGAGTACTATGATGAACGCGGCTACAGCCTGAACCGGGCATTTCGTCGCTACCCCTTCAAGGGACACTACCGGATCAGCTCGCCGTTTAACCTGCACCGGGTTCATCCGGTCACCCATAGGATCTCCCCTCACTATGGAACCGACTTTGCTCTGCCCGTTGGAACCCCGGTCCTGGCCACCGGAGATGGAGAGGTGGTGTTTGCCGGTTATCAGCGCTATGCGGGCAACTACATAGTGGTTCGTTATGGCCGTAAATACAGCACCCGCTACCTGCACCTGAGTAAACTCCTGGTGAAAAAGGGAGACAAGGTCAACATCGGCCAGAAGATAGCCCTCAGCGGCAACACCGGCCGTACAACCGGGCCACACCTGCACTATGAAGTACGGATCTACAACCGTCCGGTCAACCCGATGACGGTCAAGCTGCCGATGTCACGCAGCATTGATCAGCGTGATCGCTCCCGCTTCCTGGCCGAGGTCAGCAAATATCAAAAAGAGATGAATAGCTAATGATGAAAAGGGCAGCCAGTGGCTGCCCTTTTCACATCAGGTGAATGAAGTATACTCTCATCCCCCGGCGGGCATGCTCCCCGAGCTAAAAACCTGCCCGGTATCATTTCTCTGGCCGTCCCGAATCTTGTTTGCGCCTGTGCCCCTTGGCCGCCGTGAGGAGTGATAGATCTCCCTGAGCTGCGTTGACATCAAATCCGTAGAGTCTTTTGAGGCAATCCGGGCAGAAACTATGAGTACATTCAGAGTGCATCCTGCGAGTGAGGTATGATTCAACTTGGATCCAGCTCTCTCCCTCATGGGCTGATTCTTTTTCGAGTTTTATCTTTTTGCACTTTGCACAGATAGGAAGCAGGTTCTCCAGTTCATATACACGCTCCTCAAGCTTCTCCTTCAAAAGGTGGATCCTCAGAAGTGCCATCCCGATATTCGCCCCTAAGCATCCCCCAAACAGAAATGGGGCTATATAGCTTTTAAAAATAAATGGATTAAACCCAACAGACATCTTGTGAAAAAATGAGAAACAGCACAGAGCTGCAGCCCCTATAAGAAATGAGATCCCAAAGGAGAGCCACTTTCTTCTTGTTAAGTACATCAATGCAAACCACCTCTATTCCGCCCCATAGAAAGCTCTCTTTGGCACTCAGGACAGAGACTATGAGTAAACTCAGTTCGCGTTTTATCTGTAATATATTGCTCAACATCGACCCAGGAGCTCATATCCTCAGGAGCACAATCAGCCTTTCTTATTTTTTTGCAGCTTGCACAGATAGGAAGTAAAACCTCCAGCTCCTCTACCCGCACCTCAAGCTGCTTCTTCAGGGCATAGCCCCGAAAAAAAACACCTCCTGTGATGAAGCCAATAAAGCCTCCAAACCAGGCGTGAGCTATGTAGCTCTCCCATAAAAACGGGTCAAAACCGACAACAAGCTTGTGAAAAAAAGAGAAGACACACAGGCAGGCTGCGCCTATGAGAGATGAAAAGAGTAAGGTCACAAACAGCCACCTTTTCTGCATGTTTCAAGATCCCTTTGAAACCACACAAGAAAAGTGTAGCAAGAAACTGACCCTCAGCTTCCTGTATTTGAATAATCTTTCACCGAGATCAAAGCAGGTCAGCTCACCCGTGGGAGCTCAGGAACTTCATGACCTCTGGCAGAACAATATCGGAGTGCTGGTATAGCTGAGTCTGACTCGGGAAATGATAAGAGAGCCGCGTCCTTGATGAGCCTGGCGCACCGGGTTACCTTTGAAATCCTGGGATCCTTACCACCTGCATAGAGCAGGCAGGGGAGATCTATGGCACTACAGACATCCTCTATTGAATCCCTGTCATGCATCGCAGCGGCCAAAGCCTGAAGGTCATTACCCAAGATCCATGTTTTCGCCTCCCGGCTAAAGGCTACCCCTGCGAATGACTCCAAAGCTTTAATGAACAGCTCAGGATCTCTACCATCGACACCATAAAAATCCGGAGCCGGATCGGCATAAGGGTGAGCCCCTCCAATGATAAGAGACTTAAGACGGCTCCTGGCATACTTTGCCATACCAAAACCGATCCATCCCCCCATGGAGTATCCCCAGTAATGGGCCTGTCGGATATCGAGAGCATCCAACACAGCCACGACATCACTGACTCTGAGCGGCAGTTGATACAGCTCACTATCATGGGGCTTATCGCTCAGGCCATGGCCACGAGCATCGATCATCACCAATTGGTAGTGAGGCTTGAGACGCTCGGTATAGCCAAACAGCTCCCAGGCTTGTAGTGCTGAGGTAGAGCCATGCTGCAATACCAGGGCTGGTCCCTCCCCTTCAACCCGATAGTGAATCTTCAGTCCTTTATTCTCTGCATAGGGCATCCGTAAAGTCTCCAGGTGATGATGTGTCAGGATTCGATGCAGCCGCATGCGGATTTTAATCACTGAACCGTGAGAAACCAACTCGGTGTATCCTGCTTGCTTTGTAGCCATGCGAACTTGATTGCATTGCATGCAGCTAATATTGTGGCTTCGCCACAGAATATGTCGGGGCGGACCGACAGCGGGCAAGGTTGACCTATCCTGCGGATGGCTAATTTGCAGCTTCGCTGCAAGTGCCGGTGCTGACCGGCGGCAGGCACGGCCGTTCTCAGGCATCCTGCCCTTCACGGCATTGATATATCCCTATATGGCAAAGGTGCTCCGCGCTTCTGATACACAGGGAAGTGTGAATGTCGCGTTAAACATGGATGTTGTTAGCGGCGTGCATCTCCCGGGGCGCCCCGGATCTCGCTTTATCCTCGGCTCCTCTAAGGATTAAGGCACCGCTTAGACACAACGTCCCTGTCACGACTAAGCTCTCATCACATCCATGTGATTCGACCTGAAACCTCTACGATTCGCCTCGGCGCTCACTAACGGGGGTTAAACTTCCCCTTTGATTCGCGCCGAAAAATCATAAGGTGATTTGAAGTTGAGCAGCACGGATGCTGCGAGTGTGCAGCTAGTATAGGGACATACTGTCTGCGCAGTGCTTCAAAACACTATGATTTTGAGGAATAAGCGAATCGGGGGGCACCCTGGGGGTTGTTAGGGGGACAGGGTGAGCAGTCCCCCTAACCCGTCGTCTGCGGCCGGACAATTGTGCCGCAGGCACAAAAAGCTGACCGTTGGTCAAATCACTGAAGTTCGCTTTGTACCAATAGCGAACGTCTATATATCCTGCGGATAGCCTTTTTGCAGCTGCGCTGCATTATTGCCGGGGTGCCGGCAGCACATTACTTTTGTTCCGCCAAAAGTAATCAAAAGCTCCCTTCGCGCTGCGAGTCCCTCCACAGAGCTGCGGTGCTCGGCATCCTGCCTCGAAAACAAAAATAGTGGGTTTATAGTTCGCCTAGGCACTCGCTAACGGGGGGTTAAACTTCCCCTTTGATTCGTGCCTGAAAATCATAATGCGAGTGAAGCCGAATGGCGGGACGCCATAAGTGCATAGCCACGCCAGGGGAGGAGTCTCTCTCGGAGAGACAGAGCGAGAGATAGGGATATAGAACTGGGTAGGCATATCATGGATGATATGCAGTGTGTCTATGCTGAGCTTCAGGGAGTAAGTGATTTTCAGGATTTCCACGAATCGAGGGGCATCCTCGGGGTTGTTAGGGGGACTGGATGAGCAGTCCCTGCCATACAGGATGTATCAATGCCGTGGAAGGCAGGATGCCTAGGAACGGCCTGACCCGCAGGTAGCTATCGTCATCCATGACTACCGCCACATTCGCACATCCTTGTGCTACATCCGCGGCCGGACAATTGTGCCGCAGGCACAAATACTCAGTCCGAAGGACAAAAAGCTAACAATAGCGAAAGTTATAAACATCCTGCGGTTCGTCACAACCACCAAGAGGGGTCTTCATCCGGTAAGGGGCAAGCGAGCAGAGCCTCAGTGAGCGTCGTAACAATCACTAAAGCTCTATGCTGTATTTTTTCCTATGGCCATCAAGACAGTCATTAACCCTTTTGAACTATTCATCTCAAATGGTTTAGTCAGTGTAATCTCAGTGAATCCATGGGCTTGCAAGGCACTGAGCACCCTGTGCTCTGACAGCCCAATCTGCGAAGTTTCATCCCTCGCCAGCCAGTCCCACTGAACAAATATGCCACCAGGCTTCATAAGGGATTTTATCAATCCAAGGGTCATCTCATAATCTGCTAAGAAGCCACAAACCGAGGAAGCAAGGATCAAATCAAACTTGTTCGCCAAGTCAGGGTTATGCTCAATTAACTCTTGTGTTAGAAAATCAGCAATCGCCGACACATTGGTGAGCTTCTTGTTCAGCAAATGCTTTATCATCTCAGGTGAAGCATCAAGGGCCACTATCTCTTTTACTCTTGGGCTAAGAAGCTGAGTAAGAGCGCCCGTACCACAGCCAAAATCAAAGACAGATAAATCATCAATCTTTATGCTGCTTAAGAGTTCTTCAAACGCCTTAGCCGCATATTCTTGCACCGAAGGATCAAGATCCCAGCCTTGTGCATACTCATCCCATGGATTCTTCAAACCAATACTCCTGAAATTTTTGCCCTGAGTTAACCCCCATCAAAAAGAAAGGGGCCCAGGGCGCTCAGAGGCTATTTCCCCAGCCCCTGAGCATGCCATCCTCACCCCTGATGAAACGGCCGCGACAGTTGATGCACCGCCTCGATAAAGACTCCGGCATTATCTGGATCCACATCCGGATGGATGCCATGCCCCAGGTTGAACACATGTCCGGAGCCTGAGCCAAACTGATCCAGGATCTTCTGAACCTCCTGGCGAATCCTTTTTGGTGGTGCATACAGCACCGAGGGGTCCATGTTCCCCTGCAATACCACCTTGTCACCGATGCGTCGTTTCGCCTCGCTCATCTCTATGGTCCAGTCCAGCCCCACGGCATCACAGCCTGAATCGGCGATCGCCTCCAGCCAGGGACCACCATTTTTGGTAAACAGAGTCACGGGGATCCGCTGCCCGTCACGCTCTCGCTGCAACCCTTTGATAATCTGACTCATGTAGGCCAATGAAAACTCCTGATAGGCCGCTTCTCCAAGCACCCCACCCCAGGTATCAAAGATCATCACCGAGTCCGCCCCGGCACTGATCTGGGCATTGAGATAATCGGTAACGGAAAGCGCCAGACGGCGCAGCAGCTGATGCAGAATCTGTGGCTCGGCATAGAGCATCCGCTTGATCCGATTAAACGCCTTGCTACTGCCTCCCTCGACCATATAGGTTGCCAGGGTCCAGGGGCTCCCGGAAAAACCGATGAGAGGAACCTCCTGCTTGAGCTCGCGTTTAATGGTACGAACCGCATCCATCACGTAGCCCAGCTCCTGCTCCGGATCCAACTGTGGCAACTTCTCCACATCCCGCATCGAATCTATGGTGCGCTCAAATATCGGCCCCTTGCCCGGCTCAAATCTAAGCCCAAGTCCCATCGCATCAGGAATGGTCAGAATGTCGGAAAATAGGATCGCCGCATCCAGGGGAAAGCGTCGTAGCGGCTGCAGGGTGACCTCACAGGCCAGCTCAGGATTTTGGCACATTGTCATGAAATCACCAGCCTGGGCACGCAGCTCGCGGTACTCAGGAAGGTAGCGTCCGGCCTGACGCATCATCCATACCGGGGTTCGGTCTACTTCCTGGCGCAGCAGGGCTCTGAGGTAACGATCGTTTTTCAGTGGGCTCATCATGATTATCGCTTGGTAAACAGTAGGGCTATCTTAACTGAGTTCAGTGAGAACTCCCAAAGCCAATCAGGCAAAATAGCCCACAGCATTTAAATGGTTTTTAAAGTTAAAATCACATTTTTCACAATAAATAGCTTACGGAGAGCTCCTTTCCCATAAATGTGAGCCTGTTCAAAAGATAGCAACGATTTCGACAAATTCATTCGCTAGTTGCCCAAGGTGTTTGATATAACAATCACGCGCTAGTGATAACAATGTCGAAGCTCGTCTCTCAGCGAGCCCTGTCAAAAAAGTGATTGGCCCTTGCGAGGCATCGCAAGGGTTTTTTATTGCCTCTCATACCCTCCCCGAATCTCACAAAATCACAATAACTATTGACTGTTGAGGCAGATCACTTTAGTTATAGCCATAGAGCTTTTACGCTCAGCCCCCTACCGCGAGGAGGAAATATGATCGGTGAATGCGAACAATCCAAGTACGAGTTGGCAGGCCAACACAGCTTGATCTCTGACTGGCTGGAAGCCAGGCAAGCACTACTGGTCGCCTATATAGAGCTGGCGAATCCCAAGGAGGGAAGCCTGCGCCCACAACCAGAAACCGATGAGCTACAAAATTTCTGCCAGCTCCTGGTGGACTATGTATCGGCCGGCCACTTTGAACTATACCGCTATGTGATGAAGGCCTATGAGCAGGCCAGTGGCAAGAGTCTCAAAATAGCCCAGCGCATCTATCCCCATATTCAGGCAACCACTGAGTACGCTCTGCAGTTCAGTGACAAATATAGCCAGCCTGATGAAGAGCAGTTACTACAGCTCGATGAGGAGCTCAATAAACTCGGCCCAATCCTTGAGGAGCGGTTTCGTAATGAAGATCGCATGGCTGCCGTCCTGCATATCTTCGAGATGCTCAATCAAGAGGATGAAGCCGAATAGATAGCAGGCTTATTGGTTAACCCTGCCTGCCAATCCCCCCTAAACCAGGGGCAGGCCTCGCTGTCCAAATCTCAAGCTGCCCGCCGGTGAATTCAACAAAATATTCACTTTTTTCCTCTGCTCCCGTAATCTAACCGATGAACGGACTAAACTAAGAGTTGTAAGGAAGCGGAGAGCACCATCATGGCCGAACGCAGAATGTTTTCACGGGTCGTATATAAGGCTCAGGCACATATCTCACAGAATGGGCAGGAGTGGGAAACCGAACTCAGAGATCTATCTCTTCGAGGGGCCCTCACCGATGCACCCGATAACTGGACACCAACAGACGACGATCAGTACGTATTGCGCTTTAATCTGGATCATTCAGATATTGAGCTGACAATGCAGGTACAGCTGCGCCACATTGAGCCCCATCGCCTTGGTTTCTTATGCCACCATATCGATATCGACAGCGCCAGCCATCTACGCCGTCTGATCGAGCTCAACGTCGGTAATGACGAACTGCTGCACCGTGAGCTGGAGCATCTGATCGAAGACGAGATCTCCAACTAGCCGAGCCTAGTTACATCTCCATAAAAAAACCAACACCTGCGTGTTGGTTTTTTTTAACACTTCTGTCCCTTGGGCAATAACATCCTCTGTGCTAATATTCCGCCTCATTTTACATAATCCCCATTCATTAGCGTAAAACACACTATGAGCACAAATAAACTCGGTAACCCAGCCGTCATCGGACTGGGCGGCTTCGGTATGACCACTATGGTCCTGCAATTTCATAACCTGGGATGGTGCGGCATCGCTCCGGTTATCTGGCTTGGTCTGGTATTCGGTGGTGGCTGTCAGCTACTGGCGGGCCTGATGGAGTTCAAAAAGAATAACAACTTCGGTTGCATCGCATTCACCGGATATGGCGCCTTCTGGATCACCTTCTGCCTGATGCTGATCTTCGGCACCAACAGCGCCGTGACCCAGCACTATGGTGTGTTCCAGTTTACGACCCAGGACCTTGCGTTCTACCTGCTGGTTTGGGCTATCTTTACCCTGATCCTATTCATCGGCTCTATGCGTCAGCACACCGCGATTGCTCTGGTATTCCTGACTCTGTTCCTGGGCTTTGCCGGTCTTTCGGCTCATGCATTCACAGGTAATGCCCTGTACGGTACTCTGGCGGCCTGGGATCTGCTGATCTGTGCCATCCTGGCATGGTACTCCATGACTCAGATCGTTTATGCCGATCTGGGGATCAAGCTACCTGTTGGTCCAGCCTGGATCACGAGCTCCCCGATGGACCAGCCTGAATCAAAGGCTGAGCTCAGCATCGCCTGAAAATATTAAGCCCCGCAATCGCGGGGCTTTTTTTTACAGCGCTTCCAGAGCCTCAGAGAGGGTAGTCACAGCCACCACCTCCATATTTGGGATCGGCTGACGTGGTGCATTGCCCTTGGGAATAATGGCCCGCCGAAAACCGTGCTTCGCCGCTTCCTGTAATCGCTCCTGGCCCGATGGTACCGGCCGGATCTCACCCGAAAGCCCCACTTCACCAAACACCACCAGCTCCGCGGACAGAGGGTTATTGCGAAAGCTGGAGATCATCGCAATCAGCAGCGCCAGATCCGCCGCCGTCTCTTCAACCTTCACCCCGCCGACCACATTCACAAATACATCCTGATCGGCCATCTGCACCCCGCCATGGCGATGCATTACCGCCAGCAGCATCGACATCCGGTTCTGATCCAGCCCGACGGCAACCCGTCTCGGGTTCGAGAGCTGGGAGTAGTCCAGCAGAGCCTGCAGCTCAACCAGCAGTGGGCGGGTCCCCTCCCAGATCACCATCACCACAGAGCCACTGGCTTGTTGCTCACCACGATTAAGGAAGATAGCCGAGGGATTGGTCACCTCACGCAATCCGCCCTCGGTCATCGCAAATACTCCAAGCTCATTGACCGCCCCAAAACGGTTCTTATTGGAGCGAAGGGTCCGGTAGCGGCTATCACTGCTCCCCTCCAGCAACACAGAGCAGTCGATGCAGTGTTCCAGGACCTTGGGACCGGCAAGGGTGCCATCCTTAGTCACATGCCCTACCATCACCACAGCCACATTGTGCTGCTTGGCAAAACGGGTCAGCTGAGCCGCAGATTCTCGTACCTGGGACACTCCTCCCGGTGCAGACTGAATATCGGCAACCTGCATCACCTGGATTGAGTCGATCACCACCACTTCCGGCTTTTCCCGCTGAGCGATGTTGCAGATCTGCTCCACCGAGGTCTCAGCCAGCATCAGCAGCTTATCGGTCGGCAACCCCAACCGGCTGGCGCGCATCGCCACCTGCTGTAGCGACTCCTCCCCTGTGACATACAGAGCTTTTTTCTGCTGTGCCAGCCAACACATGGTCTGTAGCAACAGGGTACTCTTACCCGCTCCCGGATGACCACCAATCAGGATCGCCGAGCCCGGCACTATGCCGCCCCCCAGCACCCGGTTGAGCTCCTGAAACCCGGAAGAGAAACGAGGCAGCTCCTCAAGATTTATCTCAGAAAGGCGCTGAACCTGTCCTCCCTGATCCCCGGCATATCCCTGATAGCGGCTTCCGGATGCCGGAGTTGGTGCCAAGCGCATCTCACTTATGGTGTTCCACTCCTTGCACTCACCACACTGTCCCTGCCATCTGGGAAAGTCGGCACCACACTCGGTGCACACATAGGCTGTCTTGGTTTTTGTCTTTGCCATGATCTGTCAAATAACGCAAAATGGCTGAAGAAATCTATACTTACCCTAAGCTACGTATGGTATGTAGCACAAGGTGGGTGCACTCCAGCGACTTATGGAATTAAAAGAATATAAAGGACTTGTTGATCAACTGATCCCTTTGCTCTCCTCGCCTGATTTTGACGATCATTTCGATCAACTCACCGAGGATGAGTCAAACCATACCCGTTTTCTGCTCAAGATGGAACTGAGCCGCTTGAGCACTCCCTGCCGTCGCTTCATCGATCTTCGAGACAAGGTCAATGGTGAGTGCTTTCCCTATGAATTTCAGGGAATCTGCCACTTCATGGATGATCTCGGGATCTCCATCTTCGAGAGTCAACTCAAACGCTTCGGTGGCAATTACACCATAGGGGTGTACGAAACCGTGCTGGATCTGGAGTTTCGTGAAGATCTGATAGAGCAGCACCAGGATGCAGAGAGCTCTCCGGCAAGCTCATCCTCAACCTCGATCTACCGCTACTTCGATGTCAAGAACATCCCCTTCTCCAGCTATCACGGGCGCAAAGAGGAGCGGATCCACTACACCTCTTCACTGATGCTGCGCTTTGCCAATGATGAGCGGCTCTATGCGAAGAGCTCCGATCTCTCCGCCGGTGGACTACGCATTCAGGTCCCCCATGTTCCGGACTATGATCCTCAGGAAGAGATAGAGGTCTTTTTTACCGGACTGGAACGGGAGCAGGGCCTCCCTCTGCTACACCGCGGGATCCTGTTTAAAATCCTCGGCAGCGACAGCAAGGGAGATCGTCACTGGCTGCGCCTGATCCGCACCGATGACGACATCGAATTTGATCAATTCATCAATGAGTTCATCGATTCCAATAAGCGAAAATACAGGGTCAGCGTCGACTACCTGCTCTCGGCCGCCACCATCAAGGGCTACGAGCAGTTCTACATCCCGCGAATGACAGGGATCCCCCTGCTTTTCGACCAGAGTAGCCCCCCTAAGCTAACCCATGCCCTGCGCACCGAAAACAACCAGCAGAGCCTCGAGTACTGGCGCAATGAGAAAGATGAGCAGGTATTGGCCGGAGCCCTGAACCCCGAGCGACTCACCAAACTCTTAAGCTCAGGCCCCTTATCCAAGGAAACCCTGATCTACTGCTTTACCCACAGCCTCAAGAGCCGGCTATTTTTCTATGCTGCCACCCATGATGAGCTCACCGAAACCGGCCTGAGGGATCTGTTTTTCCATACCGGTGCCAAGCGCCCGAGCTGGCGGGTTTTTCGCTTTAGCCTGGAGTCGGTAAAAACAGAGGATGCCTTCACCCTCAACAACTTCCTGCTCGAAGAGCAGGAGCTGGAGCAGTGCCAGAACCTGGTCGAGAAAAAGCTGCAGACCATCGGCCATATCGGCTTTTTACAGGATATAACCGACAATAATCATAAAGATGACTTTCTGAGTGTTCCCGAGCCCAAGGCCGATGCGAATCAACTGCAGAAGTTTGGAGTCAGCTACCCGGCACCTGAGTTTGAAACCGAGATATTCAACTATATACAGCTACGCAAAGAGAGTCGCTACCTCCACAAGACCCAGGTTCAACTGACCATCAATAATGAGCTTTTTGAGGGGTGGACCCGGGATATCTCATTCCAGGGGCTGCAGCTGGAGTTTGACGGCCAAGTGCCCTGCGAAAACGGTGATAACATCAAACTTGGATTCCCCAAGCTACAGGCCCTGACCCAGGCGATGAAGCTGAGCAATATCGCCTATCAGGTCGTCGGCACAAATCCCACCCACACCATACTTCACCTATGCGCGGAAGGAGATCTCACCCAGCATGTCGGCTACCGATTCTTTCGTAAGCTCATCATCAACAACCAAAATAAACTGAAGCAGAGTAGGCAAAAACAGGATCCGGGAATGGCCACCGCGATCCGCAATATCTACACCCATCATCTTTTTACTTACCCCTTCTATGTCAACAAGCTCAAGGTAAAGCCCTACCTGTCGGCCATAGCGACAGCCCCTCGCGAGCGCTCCCTGTCGGAGCTTTTAAGGATCTGTGCCCAGCAGGCACCCTATAATCTATTCCCCCTGCTCAACGGTCAGATCCTCCATGAAAAACTTTTCCTGCCCCTGAAGGTGATGCATAGGGAGAGTCCGCCCCGGGAAACCGAGATCTTCATCTCCCTGAAGCTTGGCAGCGGCATTGAGAAGCCGACCTTCGATACCCGGATCGAGCAGGATTTTAACAATAGTGACGAGAAGCGCTCCTTCATCACCCAGGCCCTGATGCAGGGGGGATTTTATAGTGTCCGCCTCATCTTCTCTCGAACCGGTCGCCCGGATATTCAATACATCAACAATGAGCTGGATTACGTGGCCCAATATGCGATTCACAAGGCAAAGCAGCTCGAAGAGGAGCTGTGGTGTGTCATAGGTGTCGCCGATCTGATTGATACCACCCAGGCCACCCTGTTCCGTTTCGGGCTATCTGAGAAAAAAGCCACCAAGCTGCAATAGCAAGCCCGCCCTTAAATCAGCCGAAGCGTGACTCTGGCACAATAACTTGTGTACCATAACTCCAGATCCAGGCTCTGTTGACGTTTCCAATTTTGAACCAAATCTGAAACGTCAACAGAGCCTAAACGTCTCCCCTCGTATTAAGGTTAAAGATGAATACCACCCAGAATTTGCGTAAGGCTGTGCTCTTCTCTTTGCTATCAGCTGCCTCCATGAGCATCATGGTATTGTTCGTCAAGCTGGCCGCACCGCATACCAATAATAATATGACGGTATTTTTCCGCTTCGCCGTCAGTTTTGCTTATATCCTGATGGTCATCCTGTTTAAAAAATCGCAGGGGATGCAGTTTCAGTTTAAGACCGCTCATCCCTGGCTCCACCTGTTTCGCGCCATCGCCTCAGTTTCGGCCATGATGCTGCTCTACTATTCACTCAAGTACATCAGCCTGGTCGATGGTAACCTGCTGGTGATGACCAATGCCCTGTTCGTACCTATTTTTGCCTTCATCCTGTACCGGCAGCGGACCAATACGGCACACTGGATCGCCGTTATCCTTGGCTTTATCGGAGTTGTTTTTGTTCTCAAGCCCGATGCTACCCTGTTTCATCCGGCCAGCCTGATCGCCCTGGGGGCCGGGGTGATGGCTGCCATCGCCATCATGACCATTCGCGCCATCAGCCAGTATGATCCGCCCCATACCTCCATGCTCTACTACTTCCCTCTGGCTTTTGTGATAAGTGGCAGTATCTCAATTTTTGACTGGGAGACCCCGGACCACCATACCCTGATGCTACTGCTGGCCGTTGGGGTATTCGGCACCTTATATCAGGAGTTTCTGATCCGGGCATCTCGCTACGCATCTTCCAAGCTCATCTCCTCACTACTCTATACCAGCATCATCTTCAGTGGTCTGTTTGGCGCTATTTTCTATAAAGAGATCCCGGATACCCTCTCCCTTATCGGGATTGTTCTGGTGCTGGCGGGTAGTGTCCTGACGATGCGCTTTGCTAAATAGTCTAAGGCGCTCGGCTTCGATTGCGGCGCGATCAGATAAGCCCGCCCCGGAAAATGGGGATTGCGACAAATGTTAAGTTCGTGTTAAGTTTTTGTGGCGTGATGTATCTTTTTATTACCCAAGATAGCGAACACACCACAAGGAGGAGACGCGATACAGGCTGTCCAGAACAGGTGCTATCCCTATCCGAGAAGGAGTTTCGGAGTATCTCGCGTAACTGATATGAAAAAATATGCTTTTCTACTGATCCTATCCATTTTCTCTATCACAGCCAGTGCCGCCGGCACCACAACGGGCCAGACGATAACCCCCAATGGTCTCAAGCTGAACAAGGCTGGCTACCAGTATGGAACCGTTCCTCCCTATTTCCAATTCAATAAGGACAAAACAGCCAAGCTGTGTGCGGACTTCCCGGGAACGGATGGTTACTCCTGCAAACAGATCCACTACTCGCTGCATAAGATCAAAACCGCCAGTGCCAATCAGCAAGTGTGGAATCTCCAGTTTGCAGATCCCGAAATGCAGGGACTGGTCGGAACCTATGTAAAGAACCGAGGTGCGACCTACTCTCTGAGTATTATCGGTGGACCAGTCACTAATTACAGCCTTGCCGGAATCTACACCTCAAGCTAAGTCCAAAAGCGATACTGTGGCTGCCCACAGTATCGTCCTCTCATAGCCTCAATAATTTTGAGGGATGAAATCCTGTTTCAACGGATATTCTGAGTGTCCAAGCTGTGGAGACTGCTCCCCAAGAGTCGGGCTCTGTAGCAAACCATGATTGGGGGTGGCGTGTCCGGGATGGGTATAGAGAAATAGCGCCGCGACAAAACTAAGTAGCGCAACACCAAAAACAAAATAGATCACTTTGTTCATCAGTTATTCCATTAACTTTAAGCAGAAAAAAAGCTGCATCCTGCAGCCGTGCCCTGACAAAAATTGTCAGGGGATGGATGATAATCCAAAGCGGGTACAAAAGCTTTAACAAAAGCAACTTGGATACAAGATTTTGAAAATGAGTTGAGACTGATTCTTAATTCGCTCTCACATCGGGAGTGGAAGCCTTGCGGGCTAGAGTTGTGGCAAAGCCACAAAAAAGCCACCTTTAACAAGGTGGCTTTTATCATCGACAGCGGAGATGAAACTCTGGTTCAGCTCCTGAGTTCACTCGCCCTGCTGCCAGCGTTCGGCTGCCTCAGGAAAAAATTGATTAACATAAAACATTATGTCCCTCCTTTTCGTTCCTCACTAATGAATTCTGACCATACCTACAATATTGTTTTCATTATCATCATCAGAACCATAGAACATGCCACTTTGGTAGAATCCGGTGATTGCTTCAACTTTATGTGTTGGGAATTGCAAAACTTGTTCTGTAGCGATATCTCCCTCACCTTTGTCAGCATAAGTATTAGCAAGATTTTTCATAAATACATCTGAGCCAAGATGAAAAGAACTACGACTCTGATAAAGTGTAGAGTGCGCAGAGGCTCCCGGTTTTCCGTCAGGATCATAAGATGATGTACCGTACAGCTGGTTAAAATATGGATCGAAAAAAAGATCTGACACCTTTCGATTACTACTCCATGATGATTTAATATCTATTTTACCAACTTTTTCATAGCTAATATTTTTATAATCTTTAGGGAAAGTTGAATCACTATGAATAGGATCAATTTTCCCCCAGTAAAGATCACCCGACTCTCTTTCGCCTAACAATATATTATATGTCCCATCATCATCACTTGACTTAGCGCAGGCCAAACCTTCGAAAGAAGCATCAGTCACAGCAGGTATTCTATAGATAGCCTTAAGTTGTAAACCTGAGCTTAGTCCTCCCGGAGCCAGATCACGCTCAAGCAGAAACATCCGCCCGTACAGCCCTTTATAGTAACTGCTCTCAATGGCAAGATAATAGCTGTCACTAAGCCTGCATATCGCTTCGAGATCATTGCCTCTGGGCTCACCCTCAATCCAGGACACATATAATTGTTCTATAGGTTCAATTGTCGCTATATTGTCACGACGCTTAACAATACCAAACCTTGGGGTTTCTCTGGAGCCATCTTTATTTTTTTCATCAAATACCACTAAC
Organism: Dongshaea marina; assembly: GCF_003072645.1. NCBI lineage: Bacteria > Pseudomonadati > Pseudomonadota > Gammaproteobacteria > Aeromonadales > Aeromonadaceae > Dongshaea > Dongshaea marina. The sequence goes on along the minus strand of NZ_CP028897.1, from coordinate 704,348 downwards.
TCATCAAAATCTATCATATTACTATTGTCTATTGACTCTAACGAGTCTCCAAACGCAGAGCCACTTATAGCGTAACCGGTATGGTTTGAAAACTCTAAGTCATCACGAGATTCACTATCCTCGCCACCACAACTGATAAGCAATAATGAAATAAAGCTAATGATTGTTACTTGCAGTACATTTAGACTAGTCATTTATTATAAACCTGCACATTAGTTAAAAAGACATTTAGTAAAACATCTAAGAATCAACACTTGTTATTTTTTAATTAATAATGATATAGCATGATAATATACTCTTATAAATAATTCTAAGTCAGAGCTTTATTTTATCTGATTATCTGTGTAACTATAATATAGATTTAAATATTGAGATATTAATATATTTCGAATGCTGTGTTATGTTTTATCAAACACCAATTTATCGATTATTATCGTTCTTCACCAGACGAATATGATCTCAAAAAGATCACGACGGATAGGTAACGGCGGCTTCTTGAAAGAAACAAAAAAGCCACCTTTGATAAGGTGGCTTTTATCATCGACAGCCGAGATGAAACACTGGTTCAACTCTTGAGCTCACTCGCCCTGCTGCCAGCGTTCAGCCGCCTGCTGATCGCTATCTTTGGCTTCAACCCAGTGCTCCCCGGAATCACTCTGCTCCTTCTTCCAGAAGGGTGCCCGGGTCTTGAGGTAGTCCATCATGAACTCACAGGCCTCGAAAGCCGCCTTGCGATGAGCTGAGCTCACTCCGACAAACACGATCGGCTCATTGGCCTCCAGTCGCCCCACCCTGTGGATCAGGGTGCAATCATTAACCGGCCAACGCTCCCGAGCCTGGGCCTCAATCTCCTGCAGGCACTTCTCGGTCATCCCCGGATAGTGCTCCAGGGTCAGGGCCGACACCCCTTCGCTGCGGTTAAAATCACGCACCAGGCCACAAAAGGTCACCACGGCTCCCGATTGAGGCGTCGCCGCCAGCCGGGCATGTTCGGCACTCACATCAAAACACTCTGTCTGAACCGAGATCATTTAACCTCCCGTCACCGGAGGAAAAAAAGCGATCTCATCACCCGGTTGAACCCGGCTATCCAGGGAGCAGATGGTTTGATTCACCGAAGCCAGCAGACGATCCGACTCCAGGGCAAAATCCCATTTCTCACCTCTCTCAGAAAGGGCCTGGCGCACCTCATCCACAGTCGAAAGTGAACCGAGCTCCAGGGTGAGCTCGCCAACATTGAGTAGCTCACGAATCTGAGCAAAAAACAGTACCTTAATCATCTTTACTCCGAAAATGCCCCGATTTGCCACCCGCTTTTTCCAAAAGGCAGATCTCACCAATCCGGATATCTTTCTGTACCGCCTTACACATGTCATAGATGGTCAGGGCGGCGACAGAGGCCGCGGTCAACGCCTCCATCTCGACACCGGTCTGGCCACTCAACCGGCAGCTGGATTCGATACGCAGCTGAGAATTCGCCTCATCGACCTCAAACTCGACCTCAACCTTGCTGAGCATCAGTGGATGGCACAGAGGGATCAGATCTGAAGTCTTCTTGGCGGCCATGATCCCGGCGATGCGGGCACAGGCCAATACATCACCTTTCTTATGCTCCCCGGATACAACCAAAGCCAGGGTCTCAGGGGCCATGCTGACCACGGCCTGGGCCCGGGCCATCCGTGCGGTCTGCTCCTTGCCACTGACATCAACCATCCGGGCTTCACCCCGCTGGTTCAGGTGGGTAAGCTCCATCAGACCTCCGAGCAGACAAAGGGAACGAAGTTACAAGGCTTATGCCTGGCATCCAGCTGATCCCTGAGGATCCGGGTCCAACCGGTTCGACACGCCCCCTGGGAGCCTGGCAGACAGAACAGCAGTGTCTTGTTGGCAAACCCGCCAATGGCACGGCTCTGGATGGTGGAGCAGCCGATCTCCTCAAATGAGATCGCCCTAAACAGCTCACCAAAGCCTTCGATGGTCTGATCAAACAACACAGAAACTGCCTCGGGAGTACGATCACGCCCGGTGAGCCCTGTGCCTCCGGTCATGATCACGGCCTGTACTTCAGGATCCGCAATCCACTGAGAGACCTGGGCACGGATCTGGTAGATATCATCCTGAACAATCTTCTTATCCGCCAGCAGGTGTCCCTCTTGCTGCAGAGATTCCACCAGGTAAGCCCCGGAGCGATCGCTGCTCTCATCCCGGGTATCCGAAATCGTCAAAATCGCAATATTGAGTGGCCGGAACTCGGCAACTGCATGCCCCATAATCTTTCCTCTTCACTAACAGGGCCACCAGCAGCAGCCCCCATTGATTCGTTAACCGCCAAGAAACGCCAGATTCGGCGTCACTCCGGTATTCCCTTCACCCAGTTGGTGAGATAGTTTTTTCTGGCTTAAAGACTCGCGCAGGTAACCGATGAGCGCCTCCTGATCATCCGCCGACTGCAGATAATCGCGGATCCCGATCCCCTCATCCCCGAACAGGCACAGATGAAGAGCACCAACCGCAGACACCCTGAGACGATTACAACTCTGACAAAAATCCTTGGCATAGGGCATGATAAGCCCAATCTCACCAAGGTAGTCGGGGTGGCTATACACCTGAGCCGGCCCGGCATGCTTACCGCGAGGCTTCAATTGCCAGCCATTGCTGAGTAACTGGCGCTCGATCACTGTACCGCTCACATGATGCTTATCAAACAGCTCACTCATCTCGCCGGTTTCCATCAGCTCAATAAAACGCAGCTGAATGGGACGACTACGGATCCACTCAAGATAGCTATCGAGCTGTACATCATTGAGTCCTTTGAGTAGTACCGCATTCACCTTCACCGCCTGATAACCCAGGCTCAAAGCCTCCTCAATGCCATCCATCACCAAGGCAAACCGTGAGTCGCCGGTGATCGCATGAAACATCCGCGGATCCAGGCTATCCAGGCTGACATTCACCGCATTCAACCCGGCCTGCTGCCACTGGGCCGCCAGCTTCTGCAGCCGGTAGCCATTGGTGGTGATCGCGACCGACTCAATCCCCGGCGTCGCTGCCGTGGTTTCAATAATCGAGGTCAGATCACGACGCAAAGAGGGCTCCCCTCCCGTCAAACGAACCTTACGGGTCCCCAAAACGGAAAAAGCACTAAGCAGATGCCCGACTTCATGACGTTGCAGGAAATGTTGCCGCCCCGAGGACTGATAACCATCCGGCAGGCAGTAACGGCAACGAAAATTACAGACATCGGTCAAAGAAAGCCGCAAGTAGCTAAACTTGCGCGAAAAGCTGTCTGCTAAAGGCTCCACATCCTGCAACTGGCGAAAAGGTATCGATTGCTCCCCGTCAGGCTGTCGGCTGTCTTTGGTAAAGATCCGACTCTCTTCAATGGGCATCTATCCTCTCCTCGCCACAACAAAACACCTGATTACTAGATTGATCACGCATAGACTATCTTGATGAGAATGTGGGTGCAAACCTGTTCGAAAACTCGCAAAGCCGCGACCCTAAATCTATTAATATTTTCCAAGAAACCACAGCCTATGACCTAAAGTAAAAGAGTTCAGAGCGAATCATCGCAAAACCATCACTCCACCTTGCAATTATGAGTAAACACCCACTCTATCGCTTTAGATCAATCGCCACTGAAATTTGGCAAGACTCGGTCTCAAGACACAAGCCATGCTTGGAATCATGAGGGATCTGCGCCACCAGCTCCGGAGTTAATTTAAGCAGTAATCCCGGGTTCTGGCTCGCCACAGTATACCCCTGAGCCGCACGATCCAGCTCAACCCTGCAGTTTTGCAGTAATAGCTCACCCGAAGAAACCGTCAGCTCAACCGGCTGCCCCTGTTCGAGTCCGGAATACTCCTGCTCACTGAGCCTGATACGCAGCTGCTGCGCAGAATAGATAAGTTTCATGATTGAATTAACTCCTTTGTTTCATCCGGTAGCGTTGCCAGTCATCCGGAGTATTAATATTCTCCAGCTCCTGCGGCAGCACCAGGGTATGGCAGCTCAGTTGCTCGGCCCAGCCCCTCACCCGACGTTGTCCCGACTCAAGATAAAGCCTCAGAGCCTCCCGCACCCGCTCACAGTTATGCACCATCAAGGGTAAGGGAGAGCGATTCAGCCGTAGCAGATCCCAAGAAATTTGCTGCCCGAGGTAACGGGTAAACATCTTTACAACTGCGCCCTCAAACGGGACGTCCACCGGCCAGAATAGTAACCAACGGTCATCTTCAAGCTGCTCCAGCACGCTCGCAATCCCACCCAGTGGCCCCTGCTCTGTCATGCGATCCGGGATCGAATCAAACCCCGCATAATCACCACTGACATACAGCCGCTCACAATGGCTTTGCAGCTGTTCATGAAGCTGCTGCAACAGGCTCCTGCCATCCAGCAGCAGACTGGCCTTGTCCTGGCCCATCCGGCTGGATTTTCCTCCGGCCAGGATAACCCCATCGATCCGGGTGACTGCCTCAGGGAACAAAACGACTCTCTCCCTGGCAATCGCTCCACACCCTGGGATAAAAAGAAACCAGTTGCCCCGCCTGTAGCTTGGCATCATCGGCTTCCACCATCGCCCAGCCATTGGCCTCACGCAGCGGGCTCAACTGTGCCGGGGACTGCCCCGGCAGAATAACCACTCGTGCCTGTCCCTGATCATTGATCTCAAGACGAGCCTTCTTAAAGCTGACCATGCCCTCTTTGCTATCTGCGCGATTGAGCAGAGGAACCCGCACCGCTTTCTCTTCCGGCAGACCCATCAGGGATCGGAGCAGGGTGCCTCCGATAAAACGAAGTCCGGTCATGGCTGCCACCGGGTTACCCGGCAGGCTGACGACCCAGCTTCCTCTCGGAGCCTTGGCCACCAAAATCGGCTTACCGGGACGAACCGCCACCTTGTGGAACAGCACTTCGGCCTGCAACTCTTTGAGAAGTGCCGGAACAAAGTCAAAGCGTCCCGCCGAGACAGCTCCCGTGGTCAGTAACAGATCAGGCTCCATCGCCAGGGCTCTGTCTAAAATCTCCCGCGCCGCGACAGGTTCATCCTGGATCGAATCCGCCATCAACAGTTCACACCCAAGCTCCCTGAGACAGGCCTGAAGATAAAAAGAGTTTGAGTTATAGATCTGTCCCGGAGCCAATGGCTGCTCAAGGTCACACAGGAGCTCACTTCCTGTGGTTAATAGCACCACCTTGACCTTGCGCGTTACCTCTACCTGGTGCAGCCCGGCTCCGGCCAAAAGACCAATATCGGTCGCGCTCAGGCAACGGCCCGCCTTGAGTAGCACAGCTCCCCTGGGAAGCTCCTCACCCTGGTTACGAATATTGGAAAACTGCTTTGAGAGCTCATGGATCCTGATCATGTCTCCCTGGGCATCGGTATTTTCAACCGGAACAACTCTGTCACAATCGGTTGGCACCGCAGCGCCCGTCATGATCTCCCAGCACTCTCCCTGCCCCAGGGGTTGCTCAGGAAGAGGATCACCGGCTGCTATGGTACCGATACAGCGCAACTCAACGGGAGCCGGTCCATCACACGCACAGGCATATCCATCCATGGCACTACTGGTAAAAGGCGGCAGGGCAATGGCAGAACACACATCTCGCGCCAGTACCCGGCCATGGGAAAGCGCCAGCGGCACGGTCTCAGAGCCGAGAGAATTCACCTGCTGTAACAAAAGGCTTTTCGCCTCATTAAAAGAGATCACAATGAGATACCCTGTAATTAATCTTGAATGCGTTCAGTCATAACAAGTCGGTACAAACGAATACGGTGCGCTTTTTAAAGATCGTACGATTCACCCACTCTATCCGTGAATAGTTTCAACGCCTTCGACATGGGAGCTCAGCCGTGACTTCATGGCATGATACTCCTGCTGCACATGCTCCTCAGCCCACTTCTGATCGGCGATCCCCTCAACCCTGACCGCACAGTATTTGGTTTCAGGCGCCTTGGCCATCGGATCCAGCTTTTTCTGGGTCAATTCATTACAGGCCCCAACCCACCACTGATAGGTCATATAAACGGCGCCCGGTGCCAATCGATCATTCAGGTTTGCGCGGGTGATTACTTTACCACGACGAGAGCAAACCCACACTAACTGCTGCTCCTTGATCCCTAGTGCCTTGGCATCTTGAGGGTGGATCTGTACAAAACCCGGCTCATCGGCAAGGATTTGTAAGGCATTGCAGTTCCCTGTCATCGAGCGGCAGGAGTAGTGCCCCACCTCACGGACGGTCGACAAGATCAGGGGGTAATCACTATCCGGCGTCTCTGCCGGCGGATGCCAATCGGCAGCAACCAGCTGCCCTTTACCCGAAGGGGTGGCAAACCGGTTCCCTGCATACTGAAAGTCGGTCCCGGGAGCATCCAGAGTACGGCATGGCCAGGCCAGGTGTCCCATCTCTCCGATCTTCTCATAGGTTGCCCCATAAAACTCAGGGCACAACTCACGCATCTCATCCCAGATCGCCTGCTCATCCGGATAATCCATCGGATAACCCATCGCCGTTGCCAGCTCACAGATGATCTTCCAGTCCCGCTTGATATTACCCCTGGGCTCAACCGCCTTCATGAAACGCTGAAAACCACGATCGGCACAGGTAAAGACCCCGCCATGCTCTCCCCAGGAGGTCGCAGGCAGGATCACATCGGCTATCTCAGCTGTCTTGGTCATGAAGATATCCTGGACAATCATAAACTCAAGGGCATCAAACCCCTGACGGACCAGGCTGAGATCGGCCTCGCTTTGCAGAGGATCCTCTCCCATGATGTAGTAAGCCCTGAGATCCCCACTGAGTGCCCGCTTCGGCACATCCGTGATACCAAAGCCCGGCTTCGCATCCATCTTCGCAAAGTCGACGCCCCAGGCTTTGGCAAATTTACGCCGGGCCTCATCATCTGTGACTTTTTGATAACCCGGGAAAAGCTCAGGCAAGGAGCCCATATCACAGGCTCCCTGTACATTATTCTGCCCGCGCACCGGAGCCACCCCGACATGGGGACGCCCCAGATTCCCGGTCAACAGAGCCAGAGCCGCTAGTCCCTTCACCACATCGACCGCCTGGGTAAACTGGGTGACCCCCATTCCCCACAAGATAGTGGCCGAAGGTGCCGCCGCATAAGTGCGCATCGCCTGGCGAATATCCTCCGCCCCAAGTCCGGTAATCGACTCCACATATTCAGGGGTATACTTGGCCACCTGCTTTCGGTAGCTATCAAAGCCTTCGGTGAAGCTCGCCACATACTCCTTGTCGTAGAGTTCCTCTTCAATCAGCACATGGCCAAAGGCGTTCACCAAAGCCATGTTGGAGCCATTTTTGAGCTGCAGATGCTGATCGGCGATCCGCGCCGACTCAATCCTGCGCGGATCACAGACGATCACCTTGCTCCCCTGCTCCCTGGCATCCAGGATACGGTTTGCAATCACCGGGTGTGAGTCCGCGTAGTTATAGCCAAAAATCAGCAGGCATTTAGAGTGCTCAAGATCTCGGATGGAATTACTCATAGTCCCATGCCCCAGGGTCTCACTTAACCCCAGCATGGAGGGTCCATGGCAAACCCGGGCACAGCAATCTATGTTATTGGTTCCGATTACCGCCCGGGCAAATTTTTGCATCACATAATTACTTTCATTGCCGGTGCCTCTGGAGGAGCCGGTATGCATGATGGCGCTCGCCCCATGCTTTTCTTTGATCGCTTTAAGCCGGGATGCGCAGTATCCGATCGCCTCATCCCAGGAAACGGCTTCAAACTTTCCACCCTTTTGACGGCGGATCATCGGCTGAGTCAGTCGAGGCGTCAAAAGCTTGGTATCATTCAAGAAATCCCAGCCATAATAGCCCTTGAGGCAGAGCTCCCCCTCATTGGTAACACCATCTGCAGCCTCGGCACGAACAATCTTATTGCGATCATTCACCACCAGCTTCATCTTGCACCCTGTTCCACAATAGGGGCAGACAGTTGTTATCTTCTTCATCACTCCATTCCTTCTTTCAGAGGGGAAACTGCAACTTCACTCTCCCGAACGCACAGCCCTCGACGCACACCTGTTCATTCATCCGGAAGCTGTCATCTGCAAATGCTCGAAGCCACAAAAACAGGCTCCAGAGCACCTACTGACTCGCCTGTTTGCGCTTTCGAATAAACTCCTGCAGCTGCTGCTGATCCATGCAATGGATCGCCTTGGTCGGACACGCCTTGAGGCAGGCCGGACCATCGCTTCGATCAACACACAGATCGCACATCAGTGCCTCTATTCGGCTTCCAACCACTGTATTTTGTCCGTCGACCTCTTTAATCACCGGCACAGGTCTTACCTCAATCACCCCATAAGGACAGGCGACCTCACAGGTCTTGGTACCAATACACAGCTCCTGCTGCACCTGGACCACCCCGTTGATTCGCTTGATCGCCTGGTTAGGGCAGACCCTGGCACAAGGAGCATCCTCACATTGCCGGCAAGTGATCGCGGTACTGATCTCCTCGGTCTGGATCACATGGATACGCGGAGCAAAATACTCCGGGCTCAGAATCGAGATATCTTCACCTTCGGTATGAGCGACCACACAGGCAACCTCACAGGTGCGGCAAGCGATACAGCGGTTTGGGTCTGTGACGATAAATCGACTCATCATTTACTCCTGTAATCATTAAATTCCCAAAACAAGCCTAACATCGTGGCTAATCATTCGATGTAGCCTCAGCAACAGAGGCATTCGAGTACGCGGCCAGTGATGCTCATCAATTGAGAGTCATGAGACCACCAGGGATAAAAAGAGTGATAACCGCAGTACAATGATGAGCCTTAATGAAAGGGGACGCATCCGGATACAGTAATAACAGGGGTGGCCTCGGAGCGGCATTTTATCACGGACAAAAGGTTCCCACACTGAATAAGTGGTCAATTTAACAAGCAAGACCACTTCCAGCCCAGGTGCTGCGCCTCTGAGCAGATCTGAATTTATGCTTTTATAGTGCTGAAGGTAGAAAAATCTTTGGTATGACCCGCAAAAGCCATCTTACAGCGACAATCTTACGCTCCTCAGTAGCTTCCCGAGAGAGATTCCCGACTCAGCCCTATTCATCTAAGCGTTTGATCTGATCAAAAATCCCCGGAATCTGCTCTGACTCATCGACCTTAATCGTCAATCCCTTATGGGTAAACTCCACTTTTCTCGAGTCATTACTCTTCAGCCAGGAGGTCAGGTTGGTTGTCAGAGGCAGAAGCGCTGAAGCATTCACCACGATCTCCACCCAATCATCCCCAAAACACTCAGTGGTTTCCTGTGGAGCATGTATCTTCTTCACATGTACTTTCATCGATCATCCTTGGGTAAAATCGCGATCTGCGCCGCTTAAAACAATCAGAACATTACTGGCCATGATATGGTATCGGGTTAACAATGTTAGATTTTTTTCTACAAATCTCCAACATAGATCCCACAATTGCCCCTTTGAACTCATTGATTTTCGATCAGATTATTGTTCTTATTAGAGCTTCACATGAACACATGGAGTGTGCCATGGGCTACGTTATCAACCGGCCGAGCTACGATGAACTGCTAAAAAAGCTCGATCAACTCGGCATCGATACCACAAAGATCGATGGTGTAAACCCTGACATCCTGCATGACATGATCGAGCATTTTTCTGAGCTCTCTCGCTCAAGTGCCCGATCTTCGCCTCAGTCATCAGGGAATGCAAGCCAAAACCGCTAAGGCTTCCTCCACACCGCTCTCATCAACCCCGGAACCCACCCACGGGTTGGAGCGGTATACCTTTGCTCTGAAACAGCTGATTGCGATCTCCCTCACCTCTATCTAGGGTCAATCCCTTATAGTCAGGCTCAACCACTTCGCCAATAATCATCTCATCGGTTGAAAGAGTAACTCCGAACAGAAGAGTCCCGGTTCAGGGATAAGGTAGTTCATCTTGTTATGGGAGAGTGCCAGTTATGCTATACACAGATGCCATCAAACAGCAGATGCGGCAAAAAAATCTGACCCTGGAGCAGCTTGCGAAAGATAGTCACTGTGACCCGGCTCGACTCAGGGGATATCTGACCCACAACCGCCTGCCGCCCTATCCGGAACTCCAAAGAATCATGTCGGTTCTTGAGCACTCATCCTGATCCATTTTTGGAGGTCTTATGCAAAAATCGATTAAAGTCGCCTGTCCCGAATGTGGATACGTCTTCAGAACATCCGGAAACACTGACGAGAAAGGCCACCTGCTTGGCGCTGCCTGGTGCATCCGTTGTGGCCCTCAGGCCGTATTTCTGAAAAGTGAATGCCGTAACATCTACCTTCAGCATTCAGCTCATTTAGAACCGAGCTGAGCATCACCAGCCTGCAACAAAGGGCTTGAGAAGGCTGAATCATAAAATAAGGAGTGCGTACTGGCACGGGTCCCTGTCCGTTCCCTGTAACCTTTTCAGACACTAACAGACCAGACGCACGCCATCACGATAAGCCAGCGCGAACCTCTCACAAAGCAAAAAGATAAAAAAGTATATTTTTGAGTAAAAGATCGCCTTTCTCGGGTGAAAACCTTAATTATGCAAATTTCGCTTTGCGATCGGCGCAAGGAGTGTAAGAATTGCAGTCACGGCCCCTTAGCTCAGTTGGTTAGAGCAGTCGACTCATAATCGATTGGTCGCTGGTTCAAGTCCAGCAGGGGCCACCATCTCCAGTTTCATATCCGGTAACGCCTTAAATTAGCCGCCAGAAGCCCGGTTAGTTCTCAAAGGCTGATTTTACCGCATCCATCACCCGTTTTTCGTTGCTGCGTAGCCGGTAGTCATCGGTCTGATCGATCCATTGGATCACCCCCTGCTCATCAATGAGCAAGGTTGTCGGGATCGCCATCGCCTGAAAACTAAATGGAGTCATCCCCAGCGGGATCCCGCCCACCAGGCTCTTGGTGGTCTTGCTGCCCTCACTCTGTCCTAATGCTTTGCGGTGCTCAACACCATACTGTCTGATCACCCTGAGCTCAGGATCGCAAAGCAGGGTAAAGTCCAGCTCATCCCGGGCCTTGTGAATTGAGGCATTCTCGATTGTGTCTTTACTGAGAGCCATCACCTCAACCCCATGGGCTTTAAGCTGCTCCCCTAATCTGTTAAAACTCACCAACTCGGCCGAACAGTAGGGACACCAGCCCCCACGGAAAAATTTAAAGAGTACTCTTTTCCCGGCAAGAGAATCACTGTCAAAAGCATCTCCCTCAGAGGTTAGTGCAGTAAAGGGCAATAGAGGCTCACCCACCCTGACCTTGAGATCGTCCATCTGAATTTTTCGCTGACTCAGAACCCAAAGGATAAAGCCGCCGAAAAAAAGCGTTAACACACCCAGGATATAGATAAGCGGCTCACCAAAGATCTGATCCCGCAAGGCGATCGCTATCGCGATAAATGCCAGAAGCATTCCCAGGATGAGTGAAAAAGCAAAGCCACCTACCTTTTCAGGAACCTTCCCCCTGGGAATGGTCCGAAAATAAAGGATCACGGAGCCAAAGGTGACAACAAAACCAGCAGCTGCTAATACCAGAGGAAAGATAACCATGACAGTCTCCAGACAGAAATAAATCCATTTACCGAAGCAAGTGAGACAACGACTCGCTCCTGCCTATGCACATACCATAGTGAAAGCCTGGGGTAATGACCGAATTTTTATACAATTAAAACGCCCCTGAATCCTATTACCTGGGCAAAACAGAAGAAGGCTAATGGGCATTTTCGAGCTTATGTAACCCCGCCAGCGACACCTCCTTATCCCGGTTGAAAGTGTTGCCGGGCCTGAGATTAAAACCCAACAAAGGCTCAACCTCGATAACCACCCGCTTCACCGAACCACTCAAAACATGCCCAGCGACCTTATGATCGCTGCTGATAAAGTGACTATGGAACCCGGGCACCCCAAATCCTTTGACATAGGGCGGTGAATAAAAAGAGATCAGGGTTCCACGAATATCGGTCAGGGTGTAGCGATTTTCATTGTTCTTCATCCACTGTACCAGAGGGACACCATGAGCTGTGGTAAACTTTTCACTACGCGCAAGCAGCCTGCTAAATTCACCCGAGATCTTAATCGCATAGCCCTGCTGATTATTTTTTACCTTATCTAAAATAACAGCCTGTAGTTTGCTTAGTTGCATCGGCTGATTAATCTGGATCCTGAGTGAAGGATCGGCATTGAAAGCTGCTGCCGTCAGGTAAGATAGTCCATCACTTGCACCAAGCTGCTTCACCCTGCCCTCTGGATCGGCAAGATAAGCCTTTTTGTTGAGAACAATCACCTCACCAAGACCAACCCCGGCTCCAACACCAATCGAGTTTCCATCTTTAATCACCTGTTTCACATCAACTTTCTGGCTATAGTTTCCAGCCAGTAACTCAGAGATGGTCCCATACTGATACTCAATGCCAGTCCCGGCCCAACTAACAAAGCTGACGCCAGATAGCATTAATAATGAGATCAATAACCCCAGTGTTTTTTTCATCTTGTCTCCTTGATGATTTACTAACCAAGTCACCACCTTAGCATCACTGAGCTATGTTTTTCAGCAAAGAAAGTCCAGTGGTGGAGCTCAAGAGTGATACCATTCGATTACTATTTCCATATCGAAGCAAAGAACAGCAGTGGTTTGAAATATAACCAAGGCCACTAACAAGGTGCAGCTCTCATAGAATCATGCATCTTTGCTATTCCCGTGTTTTGTAATTTTTGAGATAACGCTCCCCTCTATCTCCTTAAGCAGCATCATTGTTTTATAGTAATCCCGACGCTCAAATGTCCCTTTAGACTTAGCAATCAGCCTCTTCACCTTTGACAGAGGAAGTAAGACAGTGTCATTGATCTGCTCATGGCCGGTCTCTTTTATCTGCTCACCCTCACTCCTATATGGCGGCTTCTTTTCTTTAACCTTAAAGTCATCCACGGACTCATGAGTTCTCTCTATCACAACATAACCATTTAGTTGTCCATCACTCATATAATGCCAGCTGATACTATCATCATTGATAATCTCCATCGCCGCATCTATATAGGACTTAGCAGCATGCTTATCTCCATCAAAAAGAGAGTATCTTGCATCATCTACATAGGTTAAGAAATTTAATCCTGCAGAGGTAGCGGATAATTGATTACCCGGATATTTTCCAGGATGCTCCCCCTGAACCGGCGCTGCCAAAACTGCTATCGCAAACAAAATAGGAAAAGATGCCAACCTGGATAATTTAATGCTCATCATAGATACCATTTTCAATACATACACAAATAAATGGTGAAATAAAAAGTACCGGTTTGTATGTGACAGGCCGCATAGCATTATTCATCATGAGTGTTATCCCCCAGAGAAGTAAATGCCAGTGAATACACCCAGAGGGTGAAAAGCAGCCATTTCAGGCAGGAGCGAAGCTGCTCCCTGCCAACCTAATGGTGATCTCAAGAGTGGCCAAGGGGATCCCCCTACAAATGAAGCACAGGCGGAAAATCATTTTGTGTGAGCCCATCTCTCGCTTAGTATGGGTCGGCAGCTGGTTGTTTAGTCAGGTCTCACAGAACAAGGAACGGGAAAGGATCCCTGCCAGCTCGCACTTTTTAAAAAGCACCTTTGTCTTGTTATCGCTCTCAAATTGCCTCAACCGAGCTCTTCGGGTTCACCACCACACAGTCCCAACACTTTTTTGGAAGCCTCAACACTGACATAATGGACATACTCTTCAAGCTCCATTCCCGCTAACTCTGCCGCTCGCTGAATTAATGCCTGGTGAATCTCACTCAATTCAATCGATACAATTTTCCCCATGCCCGTATGACTCCAGTCTATCTTTCAGATGATCTATTTCCAGCGAAAAATAGCCCGGGAGTCAACAGCATTGCTCAAAAATTGCGACTAAAAGCCAGCTGTTTTGTGCCTGTGGCACAAATCAGCTGACCGCAGGTCAAACTACGTCGATCTTTATCCTGCGGATGGCAGATTTGCAGTAATTGTCGGGATCGCCCGACAGCGAGCAAAGGGGCAAACGCCTTTCCCCTTTGCAATCCCCTCGCGCCCCGGATCTCGCTTAACCCTCGGCTCACCTGAGCATTAAGGCACCGCTTAGACGCAACATCCCTGTAGCGGCTAAGCTCTCATCACATCCATGTGATTCGACCTGAATCTTCTACGGCTCGCCTCGGCGCTCGCTCACGGGGGTTAACTTCCTCTCTTCGATTTGATTCGGTATTACAGCTTGAAGCTTCCTGCTTTGCTCGAAAAAGTCACCAAAACTAAATCGAAGAGGTAGTTTTAGAGCCCCCTTTGATTCGTGCCGAAAAATCATAAAGTGATTTGAAGTGGAGCAGCATGGATGCTGCGAGTACACCCCTCAGCTCTTCGGAGGGGGGAAGTTGCTCCCAGAGCAACGTAACGTGAGATAGGGTGAAATTACCCCAAGGGTAATGGAACGAGAAGCAGGAAGCTGAACTGGGATAGATGACCAAGGATGGTCATCATCGAGCTGCGGAGGGACTCGCAGCGCGAAGGGAGCTTTTGATTACTTTTGGCGGTACAAAAGTAATGTGCTGCCGGCACCCCGACAATCATGCTGCGCAGCTGCAATTTAGCCGTGCGAAGCACAATGAAAAGTCAGCTACTGGTAAAGGAAAGCCGGAGGCTTAGTGAGCCTCCGGCGGAAAATCAGGCGAAGTTCTCTTCGTCGGCCTCCTCAAGGTAGTCCTGGCTCTTGATCCCCATCTTCTGCATCCGGGATAAAAGAGTGGTACGCTTGAGCCCGAGCTTGGTTGCGGCGCCCCGCGGTCCCGAGATGATCCCGTTACTGCGGCGCAGCGCATCGATAATAGCGTCACGATCAAAGCCGTTATCGGTCGCCACCGGCTTGGGAGCAGGCTCGACCTCAAATATCGGCTCAGCCGTCTGGCGGGTTGGCCGCGTCCCCTGGCCCTGAAGTTCAGCGACAGGAACATTGAGCACCTGACCCCGGGTCAGGATCACTGAACGCTCGATGAAGTTACGCAGCTGACGGACATTCCCCGGCCAGGCACAGCGGCTCAGCACATCCATCGCCTCAACCGTGATATCGGTAATATTCTTCCCCATCTTTTTGGAGATCACCCGGGTAAAATGCTTCACCAGCAGAGGGATATCCTCGGGGCGCTCCCGCAGGGGGGGGATCAGGATAGGGAACACATTTAAGCGGTAATAGAGATCGCTGCGAAAAGCTTTGGACTCAACCATAGAGTCCAAATCAGCATTGGTTGCCACCACGATCCGTACATCAACCGAGATCTGCTGATTCTTACCCACCCGCTCAATCTCATTTTCCTGCAAAGCCCTGAGCAGCTTAGGCTGCAGCTCAAGGGGCATATCGCCAATCTCATCGAGAAACAAAGTCCCCTTATGGGCCTCTTCAAAGCGCCCCACCCGCTTACTGATCGCTCCGGTAAAAGCACCGCGCTCATGGCCAAACAGCTCACTTTCAAAGAGTCCCGCTGGAACCGCTGCACAGTTCATCTTGACCATCCGGGTACCACTGCGCCGACTCATCTTGTGAATCGCCTGGGCAATCAGCTCCTTACCCGTACCCGACTCACCGAGGATCAGCACTGTGCTGTCACAGTCAGCGACCATAGTCACCTGATCCAGAACCTGGTTCATCGCCTCACTCTGGCTGATGATGTCATCAAAAATAGCATGCTCCATATAGCTATCTTCAATACTGATATACTTACCACCCGCTCTGGTTTTAGATCTGGCTTCATGCACCTTGAGGCTATGCATCGCCAGCGCGACCCTGGCAGCAATCTGGCCGAACAGCACCACATCATCGGGCAAAAATGTGCGCTCCTGGCGCTGCATATAACAGATATAGCCGACGGTTCCACTACGAAAAACCATAGGCACAACACAGGCACTCTTTACCTCAGAAGGAAAGAAGGGAGCGTTGGTTTCAAAGCTTAACCCACGAATTGAGTCTTCATCCAAAAACAGCGGCTTTTTATTTTCAATCACCTGCTTGATCGATTGAGCATTGGTAAAAAAGTGACTGTGATAATCGATATTACCACCGCTATAACTACAGGAGTGCTGATTATAATGTCCTTCATGAACCTGAATGATGGACAGGTCTCTCATCCCAAAGTGCTGATAGATAAATTTCAACAAAGATGTAATCAGATCTTTCTTGGTACTTTTACTGATCACTGCATTAGTAACATCAACCAACACCTGAAAATTCTTACGCTCATTATTCAATTGCTGGGCTGCATTTGAAGCCAGCTCATGCTCAATGATATGCTCCACCATGGTTGCTATCATGTTATTGAATAGCTTAAGTTTTTTCTCCTGAATCCCCTCACTACTCTGTTGAATATTGATGAATTCTATGGCGCCGAGTTGTTGATTTGCGGTCGTCAATGGAACCTTATAATAACTGTTCACATCGATATAAGCAGGATGATTTATTAATTGAGGGTAACTCAGGTAGAGAGCCTCACCCTCTATTTTATGGGTGTAATCATCATTCGCAACACTATGCAGAGGCATTCCATCGGCATTATATTCATAACGCTGTAGTTGTTTATTTTCATCCAAATGATAGAGGGTTGGAAAAGTGTTGAGATCACTTTTCAAAATAATGTTAACTCTATCTACCTGAATAAAAGAGAGGTTATCATCATTTAGAAAAGTCATCAGACCAGAGATATCATTAATCGATAGCAGTGCTTTTGAAAAACTCATCAAATCACTTTCAAAGCGTTCCATAGTCGAGGCATCTCTTCGGAGTTAAATACAAAAAAACAACAAAAAACGATAGGCTCGTTTAATATCTGTGAACAATCTCACACAGAACAGGCCTGTGCAGCTCAAACTTTAGCCTAAGGCGCAACATGTTACCCCAGGGGGTGGGGCCGACACAAGTTGAATCAAAAATTGATAACAGGGCAAATCCAAAGGCTCAACCCGGATCACCAGGGGGTGTAACTTCCGTCATAAATGGGAAGTTCCGTAACGATCGGTTCGATCGCTACGGAAAAATCAGACTCGCTAGCGCTGGCGCTCCACTAGCTTTGGGTCAACCGGGAGCTGCTTCCCGCAAGACTGGCACGGGACTTTTTCATGCTGTGGCGCATCCGCAGCGAGATCAGGAACGCGATAACCAGCAGCCCCATGAAGGCATAGAGTGCATCATAGTAGCTTCCGGTGAACTGGCGGGTATAGGCGATCAGAATAGGCCCCACCAGACCAGCCGCGGCCCAGGCGGTCAGGATATAACCATGAATCACCCCCGCCTGGCGGGTACCGAAAATATCACCTATATAGGCCGGAACCAGCGAGAATCCACCACCATAGCAGGACAGAACAATAAATACCGCAAGCTGGAACACCCAGGGATTATGGGTCTTGGTCAGGGTATAGAAACAGACCAGCTGGATCACAAAAAACAGTGAATAGACCCATGGTCTGCTCAGATAGTCAGAGACAGATGCCCAGAAGAAACGCCCTACCCCGTTGAAGATGCTCATGATCATTACCATGGCGGCGGCGGCCCCCATGGAGAGCCCTATGACATCCCGCCCCATAAACTTAGCAACCGAGATCAAGGCAATCCCACAACAAACATTGATGAACAGCATCAGCCACAGGTAGTAAAAACGCGGACGTCTGAGCGCATCGATCGCCTTGATATTTTCCAGATCTGGCTTGATCGATTTTGATTTACCACCGGCCTTGCATGGCACAGTCCACTCTTTCGGTGGAGCCGCTAAAAAGCGCGAAGAGATAAAGATCAGCACAAAATAGATGACCCCAAGCCACATCAGCTGGCTGGCGATATCGGTGATCCCGAAGGCAGGCAGGACGCTGCGCAATACAAAAATCTCAATGACGGCACCGAATCCAAAACCCATCACCGTCAGGCCCATTGCCAGCCCGCGCTTGTCCGGAAACCACTTCAGCAGGGTCGAAACCGGGGTGATATATCCCAGACCGATCCCCGCTCCACCAATCACCCCATAGGTCAGGTACAGAGCCCACAGATTATGAGATCTGAGTGCAAACCCGGCACCTATCAGACCGATTCCGAACAAGATTGCAGATAACAGACCCGTGAACTTTGGTCCCCTGCTCTCAACGATCCGTCCCATGAATGCCGCAGCTAATCCAAGGCAGCAGATCGCAATGGAGAAGGTTACAGTTATATCCCCTAATCCCCAGTTGCACTGAGGTTGATTTTTTATCGCAACTGCAATTTGGCTCCAGGCATAGATAGAGCCAATTGAAATATGAATACCCACTGCGCAAAAGGCTAAAAGCCACCTGTTTTTCACTTGATGTTCCCCTATAGATTAATAAAAATATATAAATTAGCTAAGATAAGTTTATCCCACGCGCTGTTTCGATAGTTTTATTACAATTCAATAGCGATAAACTTACTTTCTAAAACATGAACTGACATATGAAAAGACAACGCCGGCGCATTATTACTAATAATTCAACGGGGCAGATTTATAACACAGACATTTAAAATGAATCAACACAGAAACAAAATATTAATTGTTACCGATGTAACATATAAAATATTTAGTCATACTGGATTAAAAATCGAAATACTTCATCATAAACATGAAGAATATAAAGTAATTATCCTTACGCAGGTTAATTAACTTTAAAGATAAAGTTAATATAAAACAAATGCATATATTAATGACTAAGCAATAAATTTATAAATCACCTGTCAATTAAATGACCTTAGGGTAGCATGATGTATTGATATTGCTCGCCGTTGGATATAAGAACACAGATAACTCTGAGCTTTATCCGGTCGAACATCTATGATGCATAGATAAATGCAAAAACATAACAAGAAACAGCGAGAAATAAATCGGGTTTGCAGGTGGTGGATTCAGTATCAGTGTGAAAAACTCTTTGGGAAAGAGTGGGACATAGGAAGCTACAGGAAGGAAAGAAGGCTTCCCCTGAGCAGGGGAAGCCTTAAATGTTATGCGTTCGCTACATGATTCTTCAGGCGACGTTTCATATCACTGTACTCTGTCTGTACGTAATTTTCAGCCGAAGCCTGATCTTCAATCTGCTCGATTTTCACCGCACAGAACTTATACTCAGGGGTCTTAGAGATAGGATCCACATGCTCAATGGTCAGCTCGTTACAAGCACCGATCCACCATTGATAGGTCATGTAAACCACACCCTTGTTCACCCGGTCATTAAAGTTCGCACGCGTGATAACCTTACCGCGGCGCGAGGAGATCCAGACCAACTGCTGATCCTCAACACCCAGAGCCTTACCATCATCAGGATGGATCTGCACATAACCCGGCTCATCGGCCAGAGTCTGTAGCGCGGCACAGTTACCCGTCATCGAGCGGCAGGAGTAGTGACCCACTTCACGCACGGTAGACAGCACCAGAGGATACTCCTCATCCGGCTGCTCATGCGGTGGACGCCAGTCGGCGGCGATCAGCTGTCCCTTACCCGATGGAGTGGTGAACTTGTTTCCTTCAAACAGGAAGGAGGTTCCCGGATGATCGTCGGTTGGGCATGGCCACTGAACCGATTTCAAGCCTTCCATCTTCTCGTAGGACGCACCTGCATACTTAGGACACAGACCCCGCAACTCATCCCAGATCTCCTGGGTGTTGTTGTAGGACATCTGGTAACCCAGTTTCTGAGCCAGCAGGCAGAAGATCTCCCAGTCAGGCTTCACATTCGGTGGTGGAGTCACCGCCTTGCTAAAGCGCTGGAAACCACGGTCCGCAGAGCTGTAAACGCCTTCATGTTCACCCCAGCTGGTCGCCGGGAAGATTACATCCGCAAACTCAGCAGTCTGAGTCATGAAGATATCCTGAACAATTACCAGCTCCATCTTACGCAGGGTTTCACGCAGCTCGTTCAGATCGGCTTCTGTCTGAGCCGGATCCTCACCAAAGATGTAGAAGGCCTTACACTTACCCTCTTCCACCTTGTGAGTGATCTCGGTCAGCTTGTAGCCCGGCTTCGCAGAAAGTTTAACGCCCCAGGCTTTTTCAAACTTCTCGCGAACCGCATCATCCTCAACCGACTGGTAGCCAGGATAGACATTAGGCAGCATACCCATGTCACAGGTACCCTGAACGTTGTTCTGGCCACGAACCGGACCACAACCCACGCCACGACGGCCAAAGTTACCGGTCAGCAGGGCAAGACCCGCCAAGCCACGCACCACGTCAACCGCCTGACCATACTGGGTCACACCCATGCCCCACAGGATCATCGCTTCAGATGCCTCGGCATAGGTACGGGCAGCCTGACGGATCTCATCGGCCTTCAGTCCGGTGATCTCCTCAACCGACTCAGGAGTATACTTTTCTACAACCTTGCGGAACTCTTCAAAGCCTTCCACATTTTGTTGTACATACGCCTTGTCGTAGAGGTTCTCTTCGATCAGGACATTCGCCAGCGCATTAACCACGGCCATGTTAGAGCCGTTTTTCAGGGCCAGCCACTGATCCGCAACCCGCGCAGTTTCAATCTTACGTGGGTCACAAACAATAACTTTGGCACCCTTAGCGCGTGCTTTCAGAATGTGTCTTGCTACAACCGGGTGAGAGTCAGCCGCGTTGTAACCGAATATGAGTAAGCATTTCGTATCTTGAATTTCGGGAATGGCGTTACTCATGGCACCATTACCTACTGTTGTCTCCAGACCGGAGACTGAGGGAGCGTGTCACACCCTAGCGCAGTGATCGACGTTATTGGTCCCGAAGACCGCCCTCGTGAGTTTTTGCATCACATAGTTGGCTTCATTACCGGGTCCACGGGCAGAGCCTGTGGTGATAATGGCGTCCGGACCATGCTTATCTTTGATCGCCTTCAGTTTATTCGCGGTGAAGTCCAATGCTTCATCCCAGGAGACAGCTTCAAGAGCGGAATCCTTGGTGCGACGAATCATCGGCTGTTTTAGGCGTGGAGTCAGTAAGTTGGTATCGTTGAGAAAGTCCCAGCCATAATAGCCTTTAAGACAAAGCTGGCTTTCATTGGTGCGGCCATTCGCAGGCTCCGCAGCCACCACCTTGTCATTCTCGACAACCAACTTCAGTTTGCACCCCGTTCCACAATAGGGGCAAACAGTTGTGATTTTTTTCATAGCAATCTGTCGAATAGTTGTTAAATCAGAGAGATGGGATCAGCGAAGCACTCAGTGCCGCCGCTTCTCGCTTCTGTCTGCTGGTTTCATTCAAGGTTTCTGGTTCAATGATCTTGATCGCGCTAGTCGGACAAACCTGCATACAAGCGGGTCCCTCTGCACGGTGATTACACAAATCACATTTCAATGCCTGAGACACAGGAACACGGCGCTTAAACAGCCCTGTCGCCTTCTCGTCCTCAACCATTTTAGTCACAACATTCATCGCACCATAAGGACAGGCAATGACACAGGTCTTACAGCCAATACAGCGTGACTGAATCACTTTAACCTGATTATCCTCATGGATGATAGCGTTATTAGGGCAAACCTGAGCACAGGGAGCATCATCACACTGGCGACACATGATAGGTGTTGTCGTCTGAGCATTTTGCACCAGCGACAAGCGTGGTGAAAAATCTGATGGATCTAAGCCAGCCAGTGAGCTGTCTTCCTGGTGTGAGATCACACAAGTGACTTCACAGGTTCGACACCCAATACACAAATTTGGATCTGCAAAAACAAACCGGTTCATGGTGTATCCCTTGTTCATGTCGATACATCGAAGCCCATGACTGCGACTTCGACAGATTAACAAGCATATATCATGCCAACTATTACCAGTGACGATATATGAAAGCAATGTATTGAATTTTAAGACTAAATGAGAAAAAACCCGGCTTTCACCGGGTCTGTTGATTCCCCTGACAGCGCGCTTCGACATCTTTCGTCAAAAGTGTCGGCAGACTAAGCGCCGTCGGTCGTCACTTAGCCTGGCACTAGCAGTGCTCAAAGCCTCCACCCCCCTGCCAGCCGGGTAAACGGCTATACAGGGTCTCGACGGCGCTCTGTACCATCTCGGTCAATGGAGCAGAGAAAGCAACGATCGCGGGCTGGATCCCGACAAAGATCACCTCGGGAACGAAGGTCTTGAGCTCATCAATGAGAAAGTTAAGCGGCAGACTATGGGTCGACACCACATACATATCGGCAATGGTCTCGGGATCGATGATCCGGATCTCTCCGGCCTTCTCACCTATATCTGCCGCATCCACCACCAACACTCGCTGTGGCTGCTCAGCCCGGATGAGATGCAGGCAGTCTTCGGGCATCGCCCCTCCCTCCATCACTTCCCATCCTTCGACAGGCTGCTCTTTCATCATCTTGGCCAGCAGGGGGCCAGCACCATCATCCCCCATCATGCTGTTGCCCACAGTGAGAACAATCTGCTTGCTCATTTGCCACCCCGGATCATCAGATACATGGTGGGTTCACGATGAATCGCTCCCAGCGCATCGATAAAACCCTTAGTGAGCTGCCTGGAGATCTCACTCTGGGAGTCCTGTGGGATCGCATCAAAGGCACAGGCAAGCATATGGATATGCTCGGGATAGATGGTGATCTCACCAAACATCAGGAAGCCATGCATCTTACGATAGGCCTCACTCTCTTTATCCAGCCCCTCGATCCACTCAAGGTACTCCTGGCCCTGACACTCAAGCACAGAATTCAGACAGTCGACAATCCCCAGGTGATGACCGATCGCCAGGCTGTAATACATGATCTGCTTGGCTTCATCGGGTACATCATAGTTTTCATCAACAAACTTGCGGCTCAGGCTATAAAAATAGACTTTACCGGCAAGGTGTCTGGAATCACTTGCAGCCATTACAGGGAGCTCCACTCTGACCGGTTAAAGCGGTCATGGTTTTACCAAGCAACAGGTGAACTATCTCGCTCAGGCGCGGATCATCCTTCGCCTTCAGATACTCACCCACCTTTTGATCTACAGTCTCTGAGGTGCTGTCAGCCAGGACCTCCATCAGCTCATCCGCAATATCCTGACCCTGACGATAACCAGCCAGCAAACGAGCCTCGGTCTCAATCATCACCTTGATATCCTGAGGGATCCCGGTGTGCTTGAGACTCGCACGCTCAGCCTCTGGCTCGTGGTCCTTAGCCTTGAGCTTCTGATCCAGAAGACCCAGAGCCACCGCAAAGCCATAAATGGTAGCAGCCGGGGTTGGAGGACAACCCGGAATATACACATCCACAGGAACAATCTTGTCGGTGCCACTCCATACGCAGTAGAGGTCGTGGAAGATCCCGCCATCACAACCACAGGCGCCATAGGAAACCACGATCTTAGGATCGGGCGCCGCCTCATAGGCACGCAGCGCCGGAGCTCGCATCGCACGGGTCACCGCACCGGTAAACAGCAGAATGTCCGCATGGCGTGGAGAAGCGACCACCTTGATGCCGAATCGCTCGGTGTCAAAAATGGGGGTGGTTGCCGCAAAGATCTCGATCTCACAGGCGTTACAGCCACCACAGTCAACCCGGTAAACATAGGCCGAGCGCTTGATCTCCTTGAGCAGGGTCCCTTTCAGCTTGGCGCTATTAGGATCCAGGACTAGGGGTTCGGTCTGGGTATGATCGGAACCTACCAGCTGTTTTATTCCTTTCACATATCCTCCTCAAGATGACGCTGATGACAGATATTCTCGCCGTCGAGCATGTTGTCAGCCCTGCGGCAGGCTGGACAGGTTTGCAGCTGCTGGAGACTCATCTCCAGCTGATCCTCTGACAGACCTGCATGCTTGAGGGTATCCAGCACATAATCCAGCAGTTTTTGGGCAACAAACGGCGTACCACAGTTGACGCAGTCAGCCAGCTTAAACACGGCTTCCTCGTAGAGGTCCGCCTTGTTGGTCACGGCCAGCTCAAAGTTCGGCGACAACTTAATCGCCTTGGTTGGGCATACCTCTTCACAGCGACCACAATAGATGCAGCGCGCCGTCGACAGCTCCCAGCGACGAGTCCCGGCCTTGGCATCGGTCTCCATCACCAGTGCGTTGGCCGGGCAAGCCCGGGCACAGGCCGCACAGGAGATACACTGAGAGGCT
The DNA here is from genome assembly GCF_003072645.1 of Dongshaea marina. NCBI lineage: Bacteria > Pseudomonadati > Pseudomonadota > Gammaproteobacteria > Aeromonadales > Aeromonadaceae > Dongshaea > Dongshaea marina. The sequence continues at coordinate 680,251 of NZ_CP028897.1, read as the reverse complement.
TCCAGCTCAGGCTTACCACGAAAGTCCGGGGCGATCTCGATCGGAGCAAAAGGATACTTTTCAGTACAGGCTCCGGTTTTGATAACGGTTTTTAAAAGCTTAAACACACATCCCCCTTATAGCTTCAGTGGTGAGTTCTTGCGGTTAACACTGTACTGCTCAATCGCCTTGTAAGGGATGGTTTTGCTGCGCTTCTTCTTGGTATCGACAATGGTGACCCGGTCGGTACAGGAGTAACATGGATCCAGGCTGCCGATGATCAATGGTGCGTCGGCAACCTGGTTGCCACGCAGCATGTAACGCAGTGGAGGCCAGTTCGCATAGGTCGCGGCGCGGGCACGCCAGCGATACAGCTTCTGGTTATCTCCCAGCATGCTCCAGTGCATGTTTTCACCACGCGGTGCCTCGGTATAGCCCAGGGCATATTTGTTCGGCACATATTCAAAGTCTTCGGTAAGGATCGGACCTTCCGGAAGATTAGTCAGACCATGCTCAACGATGTTCAGAGAATCATAGGTCTCACGAACCCGAACCAGCACTCGCCCTTTCACATCACCTGAGTTCTCATATTGCAGCTCCATCGGAACTTCGCCATAAGACTCGAAGCTGGACGCATAGTTGGTACGAACATCGCGCTGGAATCCGCTGGCGCGAACCACAGGACCAACCGGGCTATAGTCACGGGCAACATCCTGAGCCAGGATCCCGACACCAGCGATACGGCTTTCGAGGTTAGGAGTCGCCAGCAACATCTCTACCAACTCGCTGTAGGCCTGGCGAACCTCACGCACCACGGCGATCCCCTTGAGTCGCTGCTCCTTAAGGATATCGCGACGCACCCCACCAATGAGGTTCATGCCGTAAGTTTTACGGGCACCGGTCAGGATCTCTGCCAGCTCCATGGTCTTTTCACGAACCCGGAAGAACTGCATAAAGCCTGAGTCAAAGCCGATAAAGTGACTCGACAGGCCAATGTTCAGCATGTGGCTGTGCAGGCGCTCAACCTCAAGCAGTATGGTCCGGATCATCTTGGCACGCTCAGGAACCTGAACCTGCAGTGCGGTCTCAACACTGTTGCTGTAGCCAACGCTGTGAGTAAAGCCACAGATGCCGCAAATACGGTCGGTCAGGAAGGTGACCTCGTTATAACCCATACGGGTTTCAGCCAGCTTCTCCATGCCACGGTGGACATAGAACATCCGGTAGTCCGCATCCACAATATCTTCACCATCGACAAACAGCCGGAAGTGACCCGGCTCATCTGAGGTGATATGCAGAGGGCCGACAGGAACAATACTGTTGCTATCATCACCGAGCTGGTTATCAAACTCGTATGTTTCGGTCTCTGTGGTGGGTGCAGGACGCTGACGGTAATCCATCGCATCCTTACGCAGTGGATGCAGATCTTCGGGCCAGTCATCGGGCAGTACCAGTCGACGCTCATCGGGCAAGCCAACAGGACGCAAGCCATACATGTCGCGAATCTCACGCTCACCCCAGACCGCAGCCGGGATCTTAGGCGTGACAGAGACAAACTCAAGGCTGTTCGCATCTACCAGCACCTTGATGGTGACAAAGCACTTTTGCGCCTGGCCTTCCATCGACAGGGCGTGATACACCCCATAATAGCCGTTGAGACTACGCTCATCGTTGGCAAAAGAGACGGTCAGCCAACCGCCCTGGTCGTGATACAACCAGCACATCACCTCCATCAGGGAGGTCATTTTAACTGTGACTGTCACCTGGTTATCAGCCTGCCACTCCTCATCAAGAATGGCGGATGGGAAGTAATGGCGAATCCCCTCAACGTAGTTCTTACCTGGTCGTTGTTGGGAATTTTGTTCAAACGTTTCCATTCAACATTCTCTCTATCAATGCGTTAGGGGAGTAATATTTGCAGCTGTTGAAGCCGTCTGCCATGGCAGATTCAGGCTCTCAAGCACACTGTGACCCGGATTATTGGTCACCACCTGGGCTGCACTATCCAGACCATGCAGCACGACCTCAGGGATATGAGTTCCCATGACCAGCATCAGCAGGATCAGCACCACCAGAGGCACCACGGTCAGGACGTTCACTTCACCCTTCTCTACATGCTCAGGCGCCTTACCCAGCACACAGCTGGCAACCAGGCGCGCCAAACCGGCCAATACCACGGTCAGTACCAGCAGCAATACAATTGTCAGCACCGGATGATGAGTGAAAATACCTGAACACACAATCAAAAACTCACTGATGAACAGGTTAAACGGCGGAACACCACCCAGCGCCAGGGCTCCGGCACCGAACATGATCCCGGTCCAGGGAGCAACCCGAACCACACCCTTGATGATGCTGATATCCCGGGTCCCGTACTTGAGCATCACGTTACCGGCACCACAGAACATCAGGGTCTTGCCCAGACTGTGGTTGATCACATGCAGCATCGCCGCAAAGATCCCAAGTGGCCCCAGGGCAACCGCAAAGGTAATCAGACCCATGTTCTCCACACTGGAGTAAGCCAGCAGGCGCTTCACATCCCGCTGAACCAGGATAAAGAAGGCAGCAACAGCTACCGACAGCAGACCGAAGCCAAGCAGGATGTTGCGGGTAAACTCACTGCCCAACACCTCAGAGTCGATAATGAAATGGCGCAGGATCACCAGCAGGGCACAGTTCAGAAGACCGGCCGACAGCAGTGCACTCACAGGGCTTGGCGCCTCAGAGTGTGCATCTGGCAGCCAGGTGTGCATAGGGAACAGGCCGACCTTGGTCCCAAAGCCGATCACTATGAATACAAAAGCGATCTGCATCAGTGCCGGATCCAGCAGCTTGGCATGATCCCGCACCACACTCCACAACAGAGCCTGGGATGGGTCGTTGAATACCGCCGCCGCATTCGCATAGGTCAGCACAGTGCCGAACAGGCCGAATGCCACCCCGATGCTACACAGCATGATGTACTTCCAGGCCCCTTCCAGAGAGGAGCGCTGACAGTAGAGGCCAACCAGGAACACAGAGCTGATGGTGGTAGCTTCGATCGCCACCCACATCAGGATCAGGTTGTTAGACACCACGGATACCAGCATGGTGGTCAGGAACAGGTTAAACAGCCCATAGAACAAGCTAACCTGACGGCTGCTCATCTCACCATGTTTATGCTCATGCCCGATATAGCCCAGGGAGTGGATCCCCGTCATCAGGGCAACGATACTGAGTACCGCCATAAACAGGGCCGACAGGCTATCGAGCATCAGCCACTTCCCGGGGGAGTAGAGAGCACCATGCTTGAATACACTCAGCGCCAGCATCATCGACAGAACAAACACCACCACAATACTGATGGTATGAGCCGTGATAGCGAAGCGATGGCCATTGTTGCCTTTTTGAGCTGAACAAGCCAACCCAATCAATGCTGCGACAAAAGGCACGCCGAGCAAATAGGGATATAACGTACTAAATGACATCATGCCTCTTAACCTTTCAACATTTTGAGTTGTTTGACATCCAGGGTGTTAAGCTTGGAGAAGATCAAACGGGCCAAAATAATCATCACGATCACCGCGAAAATCGCATCCACAGTGATTCCGATCTCCATCAGGTGTGGCGCCTTGTGAGCCAGCAGCCCCAGCATCAGCGAAGAACCATTCTCCATCAGGCAGTAACCAAATACCTGCTTGAGGATGTTGCGCTGGCAAACGATGCACAAAAGCCCCATGAAGAAGTGGCCAAGCGAGACCGCCAGTACCGGCTTAAGATCGGCAACCATAGGCAGCTTCACTGCCTGCACCGCATGCAGACATACCACCACGATCACCGCGGTAATCAGTGCGATCACGGCCACCGGTAGCAGAGGCTTCTCCGCCGCAGGATCCTGCATCTTGCCAAACTGCCAGTAGAGAATCGCCGGCAATACGACCACCTTGGTGATAAAGGCGGTAATAGACCACTCATACAGAGACTCGGCGCCATAGCGGTAGGCGATGGCACAAAACACTCCAATCAACACCAGTGACTGAAGCGAATAAAGGCAGGCTGCGGTTTTCGCCTTGCGCGCCACTATCACAAAAAATGAGGTGACGATCAGCAAACCTGCCAGGTTGTTTATCAGTAAATCCATCGTTCAGCTTCCTTAGTTGAGCCACGCAGAAGCGATGACACTTGAGAACAGGGACATCACGATCAGTACAATCAGTACCAGCTTCATCGACATAGGAACCGGTGAAGCGTTACGTACCTCTTCAGATGGCTCGCCCACCACAGTCTTACCGAACCAGTACAGCAACCAGGCGAAGCTGGCTACAGACTCAACCAGAGCCAGGATCAGCAGTGGTGTCAGCCAGTGATGCGCAGATGAGATATCAAAACCTGCGACAAACAGCGGGAACTTACTGAAGAAACCGTTGAACGGTGGTACACCTGAAATAGCCATCGCGGCCACACAGAAGCCAACCCCCAGCAGAGGTGACTTGCGGATAATCCCTTGAGCTGAGGCAGCATCCGGGTACCACAGGTATAGCTCAGGGTACCGGCAACCAGGAAGAACAGGCTCTTGGCAAAGGCGTGGTTAAAGATGTAGTAGATACCACTCTTAAGCGCCAGATCAGAACTATCCGTATGGAACACCGACAGAGACAGCGCCAGGAAGATATAGGCCAGCTGAGCAATGGTCGAGTAAGCCAGCAGACGCTTCATATCTTTTTGTGGCAGGTACATCATGAAGCCATAGATCATGGTAACCATGGCACCTATGATGCCGACAACCCCCACGATCTCAGGGATCTGACCACCGGACAGCAGGGCCCGGGCAAAGATATACACACCCACTTTAACCATGGATGCCGCGTGCAGGTAGGCACTGACAGGAGTCGGTGCATTCATCGCATCCGGCAGCCACATATGCATAGGTAGCTGAGCCGACTTACCCCAGGCCGCAAACATGATGCCGAAGATCACGATCATCTTGAATACAGGAGAGAGGCCGGCAATCGCGGTCAGTTCGAAGGTTCCGGTCTGGGTAAACAGCACAGCCGCCGCCAGGAACAGACCCAGTGAAGCGATGTGCGTCACGATCAGAGCCTTCAGAGCCGAGCGGAAGGCGATCGGCTTCTGGTAGTAGCTGATCAGCGACCAGGAACAGGCACCAGTGATCTCGAAGAACAGCAGTTGACCCAGGATGGTGGATGAGAGCACCAGGCCCGCCATCGCACCGATAAAGATCAGCAGGAACGCATAATAACGTGGCGCCCCTTCTCCCGGGTGCTCCTTGTTCCCCATGCTCATATAGCCCAGGGAGTAGAGTGTGACGATAAGTCCCAGGGCGACAACCGCCAGGGCGATCAGGGTGCTGACCTTATCTATGGTCAGACCGAAGATCAGAACCTTACCGATCGACAGCAGTGGAATCGAGGTCGCAACCCCACCCTGCTGGAAGAAGCTGTAGGCCAGTGCAAAGGTACCCAGAGTAGCCAATGCAGCAAACAGCTGACAAACCCATTTCGCGGACTGTTTCGGGACCGCAATGGTGATGAGGGCACCAATAAAAGGCACCAATATGGTAAATAACCCAATCATTTCCATATTCTTTTGCCCCTATGAGCCAATTACAAAGAACGCCAGTGCCAGGATTGCAAAAGCAAATGCAGACCAGGTCAGGCGATGGACTTTCAAGAAGCGCACACGGGCCATACTGTTTTCAACCCAACCGCACAGCAGCAGCACTACCACCATTTTGATAAACAGGATCACCGCCGCCAGAGCCAAACTTCCCAGGCTCAGCTCAGTTGCCTTACCCCAGGGAATAAAGATCGCCAGGAACAGCTGTGCCACAATCAGTTTCTTCAGCCCCAGGCCCAGCTCCATCATCGCAAGACCAGAACCAGAGTACTCAGTGATAGGACCTTCCTGCAGCTCCTGCTCGGCTTCGGCGCTATCGAAAGGCAGTCGGCCCATCTCGACAAACACGGCGAATCCACAGGCGATACCCGCCAGCAGAGTCACAACCGGCCACTGGAAGAAGTGAGTCACCATACCTTCACTGATGTAACCCAGATCCGTCGAGCCAACGACAATCGCCATCACGAAGATAGAGAGCAGGAAGATAGGCTCAACCAGAACACCCAGGGTCAGCTCACGACCACTACCGATTCCACCAAACATGCTGTTGGAGTCGATCCCCGACAGCGAGAAGAAGAAGCGGAAGATCGCCAGCAGATAGATGTCGGTGATCACATCACCGGCAATCGGGAAAGGTGAGGTTTGCGTGATGGTTGGCAGTGCCATTCCGATCAGCAGCATGGTCACCACCAGCACCCAGGGGGTGATCCAGAAGATCATCCCGGCATTTGCCGGAGCGACCGACTGGCGGCGTAACAGCTTGATGATGTCCCGGTAATCCTGCAGGACACCAGGTCCTTTCCGGGAGTGCATCTTAGCGCGGATCACCCGCGAGAAGCCGGTCGCCAGGGGCGCCAGCAGTAACATCAACAGAGCCTGGATAATCGCTAATGCAATCCATCCGGCGCTCGGCATTTCAAGTGCGTGCATTAGCTAACTCCTGATAAGAAAGGAAGGAAAAGCAAAAACAGCAGAGCGATCACTATGTACAGGCTGTAGATCCGAAAATCCCCCGCCTGTAACCAGCTGATTCCCCGGCTAACCCCCAGTGCAGCCCGACAGACCGGCTGAACCAGGTAACGGTCAAACATAGGCTCAACCCATGCCGCTCCCGCAGTGCTACCCGCCAGAACCTTGCTCATCCAGCCACTTGGATCAAGCTGCTCACGCAGACGATACAGAGGTGCAAACATCAGACGAACCGGCTGTACCAGGCCAGAAGAGTTTACTGTCATACGCTGCTCGTAAGCGTAACCACAGGCCCATGGATCGCCCTGATGACGTCGCTGCAGCTTGTGTCCACGGAAAGCCGAGAAAATAGCAGCAGGAACAACCAGCAGAACCAGCAGGCTGATGGTGATGACCGGCGTCGACAAAATCGCCTGGGAAGCACTCACGGGATGCAGAGACATGCCGGTAGCGACCTGGATTGAAGCCGTCTGGGTCAGGGTGCTGGCGATGCTCGCAATGAATGGCGCAATCCAGGGAGAGCCGATTCCCAGCACCAGACACAGCGCCGCCAGAAACAGCATGGAAACCACCATGGGCCAGCCCACCTCTTTGGCATTTGCCGCCGCCTCAGATTTAGGAGCACCACCAAAGCACAAACCATAAACCTTCACAAAACACAGACAAGCCAGAGCACCGGTAATCGCTAGCATCACCATGGCAATCGGACCAGTGATCATAGTGATGGTCGTACCATGTTTGCTCATGGAGAACAGCGACTGATAGATAAACCACTCACTGACAAAACCGTTGAGAGGAGGCAGTGCTGCAAGGGACAAAACCGCGATCAGGAAGGCAAATGCAGTGAATGGCATCCGCTTACCCAGGCCGCCCATCTTATCCATATCCTTGGTGTGCAGGCGGAAAATTACAGATCCAGCCCCAAGGAACGCCAGTCCCTTGAAGACCGCATGGTTAAGCAGGTGATACAGAGCACCCAGCATACCCAGGGCTGCCAGTACCGGATGGTTGTTCGCCACTCCGATCATGCCAACACCAACACCCATCAGGATGATCCCAACGTTTTCTACCGTCGAGTAGGCCAGCAGGCGCTTCATGTCATTTTCAGCCAGGGCATACAGAACCCCGAGCACTGCAGATACGGCGCCGAATGCCAGCACCAGGTAGCCCCACCAGGCCTGGGTCGCACCCAGGAATACCAGGCCAACCTTGATGATCCCGAAGATACCAATCTTCACCATCACGCCCGACATCAGTGCCGAACCGTGAGAAGGGGCCGCCGGGTGAGCCTGAGGCAACCAGCCGTGCAGCAGGATCATCCCCGCCTTGGCGCCAAAGCCAAAGAATGCCAGCAGGAAGATGACCGAAGACTCCCAGGCGGGAAGATTCAGGTGGCTGAATGAGGAGAAGTTCAGGGAGCCCGAAGCACGATATAGCATGAAAAACGCTATCATGATCAGCACCGAGCCGGCGTGAGCGATGAAGAAATACTGCATCCCCGCGCGAACACTCTTGTCACTCTGCTCAGCCAGCACCAGGAAGTAGGAAGCCAGAGACATCATCTCGAAGAAGACGATGAAGTAAAAAGCGTTGTCTGAAACCACCAGGGCAACCATGGAGGCCACAAACAGGTTCAGGAAGAAGCTGATGGCCCAGCCGCCCTTTCCTTCATACTCTGTCATATAAAGCAAAGAGTAGATAGACGCCGCCAGCACTATCAGTGAGATCACCAGTACCATCAGGGCTGCAAGCAGATCCATGTTGATGGTGAAATCAGCAAAATAGAAGGGACTCGGCAAAGAGGTGCTAATCACCTTTCCGGTCAGGATCACTGCACCCGAAGAGATGACCCCCAGGACTGCGCCTATGGCTGCAATCCAGCCCGAGAGGTTAACCGCAGGCTTTTCCCACGAGCTGCCACACAGGGAGATCAGGCTGGCCAGCAGGTAACACCCAACGGAGAAGGCTAATAATAAAATGGGATTCATTAGACTACTGCTCCATGCTTATATTCTGAGAGACACTCGCGGCGTCTTCGCGCTTGTTTTGGCGCGAGCGAGCGGCCTTCTCTTCATCCACCAGCATAATCGCCTGGGTAGGACACATCTCTACACAAGCGGGCCCCTGCTCCCGGAAGTTACACAGGTCACACTTGACCGCGATACTCTTCACTCCTGGCTCCCAGGCCAGGATATCCTGGCCAAAGACCACAGGATTTGAGGTTGACGGGTTGCTGGAACGAGGCGTCGATGGAATATAGGTGTCGTAGCTGTTCGCCATGGCAACCGGACGACTCCCATCAAAGGCGATCGCACCGAATGGGCAGGCAACTGAACAGAGCGTACAACCTACGCACTGAGTTTCATTGAGAGAGATCCGATCCTCATGCTTGGTAATGGCCGCAACCGGGCAAACCGTGGCACAGGGAGCATCTTCACAATGACGACACATGACGGGTGCTGTTGCATCCTTATGCCTTACCACCGTAAGCCGGGGATGACTTTGCAGACCTTCCTTCTTGTGTACGTCTGAACACGCTGCCATGCAGGTGGTACAACCGATACACTTTTGAGGATCTGCAATTACAAAGCTTTTCATGGCATTCCTAGTCAATTGCAAAAACCGCTTTATTAGCAATTACCGTGCCAGAAATTGAACTTCAAATTAACGCTTATATTTCCTATAGTTACAAATACCAGACATCAGCGCTCAGGTATTTTCCATAGGAAAACTGTGTCATTAATCACATCTTTCGACACTAGTGTCGAATGCCTGAATGAGTCTCGACAAAGGGGATGGAGTGATTGATTGTTTTGCGGATGAAAGATTTGAAGTAAATACCGATAAGAGCCAGTGATAAGAATTAATCAGATGTGAATCTTTATCTGTAGTTTTCAAGAATCGCTTCAATTTTTCCCTCATCAAGCATCTGTTGCAACACTGTAGAAAACCGGGGGATCAGGTGAACCAGCTCGGATCTCCTGGAAAGCGCCATATATGCCCTCTGAGGAGTGATATAGACATAGGGAGACTTGGCAATGGCTAATTTCTCATCTGGATTATTTTTCAGAAAATAGTCCATCAGCTCCGCAGAATCGATGATGACATCCAGCTCCTTGCTCTTGAGTTTACGCAGTAGCTCCCTGGTTCCCGTGGTTCTCACCCAGTAGATCTTTGGATCAGCCCCAACCTCCATATATTTGGCTCCCATGGTGGTCCCTATGATGTGCTTATGAAGATCGTCATATTTTTCGATCCGCACCCCGGAGTCGGCACGAACATAAAAGGCATAGCCCCCATTCGGTGCATAGCTGGGCTCGATGAAGTGAAAGTAAGGCTCACGATCCGGGGTACGGGATGCACTGGTGATAAAGTCGGCAGAGCCTAAGCGAACCATGGTCTGGCAGCGGATCCAGGTGCAGGTATAGAAGATCACCCGCATCTGCATGCGCCGGGCAAGCTCGCGCATAATGTCGACGTCAATACCAGAGACCTTGCCATCTTTCGTGGTCATTTTTCGTGGAGGCCAATGGGAAACAGCTACCGTCATCGTCGCTTCAGCTGTGCTGGCTACCGAGCGCACCGAGTAGCAACCTCCGACAAAGGTCATGGAGAGTAGTAGTATGAAGCCAGCTGACCCGAGTCGTATCACATGGACGGTCTCACCAGGGGATCTAAAAGTAAGTTTAATGAATCCCTGTCGATCCTGCAGATAGGATTAGTGACTTCGCTACAAGAGATGTCGAAATACCCCAACAATGGCTAGTCTTATTGAAATCCAGTTTTCAAAGGAGCAATATGGCCCTTTTGAAACAAAGGAGCTCCCTCAATGTCATTCCGTGGTAAAAATCATTTACCCTCAGTGTTAGACGAAATAATCCAGCAGAAGGTGTAAACAGGAAAATGGAGGACTGAGCAAACAGCGAGAAAAGATGCCATAAAAGTTTTAGAGGCTGTCGTCGCTGAGCTAGGTGAAGAAAACTGTTTGAAAGCAATGGAAAAGCAGGGTTTCAATAGCTCTTCATATCAGTACATTATCAGACCGATCCACACTGAATCAAAGCGTCGCCGCAGTCTTTTTCAAACAGGAAAAGATACACAGAATAAATATTAAATAATCACTGATTTTCGAAAGTTACCATCTAAAGAGCATCATAACTGTTAATTCCTACTAGGAATTGATGATATTGTTTTTGTAGCAATCACCTCACTGAAAATAATAATCGAAGTGAATATTAAGTTTGCTCCCCATGAGCAAGCTCCGAGGAGAGCCGTGGAGGCTTAAAGTCGAGAAACAGGATGTTTCGAGAGAGCAGTCAATATAGGGATTACTGTCTGATCGGAACTTTTTTCCTCAGGCTCTTCGAGGGGTAAGCGAGATCAGGGATATAACTTCCTCTCTTCGATTTGATATCCGAGGTACTTTCAGTTTCTCCTGGAGTTTTTTGTTTCAGCGCTGAAACCAGAACAGAGAAAAAATTTAGATATCACCACCGAGCTAACTGACTGGGATGTTGGGCCCCGTTTATTTGCGCCGAATGCTTCATTGTTGATGAACGTATCAATCACATGGATGTGATTGAAGGACAGTCAGAACAGGGACGTTCTGTCTGTCCGTTAGTGAATCTGATGGAGCATGGGGATGAAGCAAATTCCGGGGTGTCCTTGGGAGTGAAGAGGGTATTGGACAAGCAATACCCTCTTCCCGCTGCCGCTCGGCAGCGGCATTAGTGTGCCGCAGGCACAAACCAGCCAACCGCAGGTTAAGACGAAACCTCTTCCCAGGATTTCAGGATGATTCGCTCATCCCCATCCCGCCGCACCCAGCCATCTTTTTCCATCCGGTTGGCCAGGGGGATCGCATACTTACGGCTCAGCCCGGTGCGATCCTTGATATCCCCCATCGAGATCCGATCCTGACTCTGGTGATCGGCGACCACCGCCTGGATCATCTCCCGGTAGATCCCCATGTCGTAATAGATGCTTTCATCCAGTGCGGTAATATATTTCTGGTGGCATAGCTGGCGCAGCCACTTCTTGGAGCCCGGAGCCAGTTTTATCTTGGAAAGCTCAAGCCCCGCCTTGCCGCAATCGCGGGTTTGCTGCAACAGGGTTAGCGCCTCTGTGGGAAGTTCATCCTCATTATCCCCCTCCCCATGACGCCATTTGCCATAACTGAGGTGTACGATCTGCCGCTGCTTGAGCTCCTGCATGATGACATTCAACACCGGCTCTTCGATCTCCAGCTGATCGCTGAGCTCGACGCTACTGAGCGACAACCCCTTATCAAGGCGCTGCAAAATATTTTCCTGAGCCCTGGCTAGCCAGTCAGATTCAAACAGATAAGGACCAAGGGTCACGCCCTGACAGTCGCTATCTCCTGCGATCTGCTCGACATCAAAATATCCTTGCAGGCTAAGCAGCAGCTGTGGCAGAGCTTCCGCCGTCAGGCTCTCTGGCAATTCATTAAGAGCTGTGTAGATACGGCGCTTCTGATAGGAGGGAATAAAGTCGGTCCATACCACCTGAGCACCGTGCAACAGGCGGCTCCCGCCTTTTTGAATCATCGCCAGCCGTTGGGCAAACTGCAGCGAGACCGGCTTTTTAAATATCAACCGCGCCAGGTTGGTGTTGGGGATATAGCAGAGCTTTGCAAAGCCATGCCAGGTACCAATCGCAACCTCAACCTCCCGCTGTCGTTTCGCCGATGGCTCATCCTCCGAGGGATTGAGTCGTACCAGGCACTGTTCACACTGAGCTATCTTCTGCTCACGCCCGGTCACCAGGTGACCCCGCTCAACCTCTTTACGGGTCAGCCCCTTGATATTCACTGCGACCCGGCAGGTTCCGGAGACGCTTTCAAGCTGGCGGTGATAGGCCTGCAGTGAGCGCACAGTTCCCAAAAGGCCTGATGGGTAACAGCGCACCTTATCACCAATAGAGAGTATTCCCTGGGCCAGGGTGCCTGTAACCACGGTCCCAATCCCATTAACCACAAATGCCCGATCCACATAGAGTAAAGGCTCAGCCTCTATCTTTGGCTGATCAGAATCTACACAAGGCACACAAAGATCTTGGGTCAGGGTCTCAATGATTAGCTCCCTAAGCTCAGGGATATTATCGCCGCTCAGTGCCGAGACACTCACGAGCTCAGGCACCAGACCGGACATATCCATCACATGCTCCAGAGCCTGCTCCTCAACCTCGGCCAGCTCTTCGGAGGAAACCTTATCACTCTTGTTGATACAGACGATGATATTGCTGATCCCCATCGCATGAGCCACCTGCAGGTGGGAGGTGGTCATAGGCATCCATCCCTCATCGGCGGCGATCACCAGTATCAACGCATTGAGATGCCAGACTCCGGCTACCATGTTACGCAGGTAGCGCTCATGGCCCGGTACATCAACCACCCCTATGGTATTACCTGCATCATCCGCAAAATGGGCAAACCCCAGATCCTGGGTCATCCCCAGCGCCTGCTCATGAGGGCGAGCCGTCATCATGCCGGTCAGCGCCTCAATCAGCGCCGTCTTACCATGATCAACATGTCCGGCCAAACCAACAACAGCCTGATAGGCCGACTCTGAGTTATTCTGATAGATCATCTGATTAAGCCTGTGCGCCAAGGGCCTCAAAATAGGAATCAAGCTGAGACAGGAACAGTGCCATATCCTCAGGGAGCAAGGTTGCCAGGTTCAGGAGTACCCGCTCTGACTGAAGATAGCCGATAATCGGGGTCGCAAGAGCCCGTAGGGCATCCAGGTGCTGCTGCGCCTTACCCGGCAAAGATAGAGTGAGCCCAAAACAGTCATAGGTTTCACTGGGAATCGAGCCGCCGCCCACCTGCATCTGCATCGGTGTTGCCTGGGCGTAGCCAGGCCAGCGAGCAGCCAGCTCATCGGCAAGCTCCCGGGTCTGCTGTGCACGATTCAGGGCGTGCTGGGCAACCCCCTCCCCTGAATCCAGCTGGTTGAGCTTACGAACCAGCAGCTCCTCAAGCAGTGACAGCACAATTCGTCCCGGCCTGAAGGCGCGCATCATAGGATTTTTAGCCAGGATCTTGGTGAGCTCACTGCGCCCTGCGATAAATCCTGCCTGAGGGCCCCCGATGATCTTATCACCGGAGAAACACACCAGATCGGCCCCCATTTGCAGATAACGCGCCAGTGAGGTTTCACTGTCCGCATACTGCTCCGTTGACAGTCCCGATCCCTGATCCACCACCAGCTGAACATGCTCCGGCAGGCGACGCGCCACATCCTGGATATCGGGTGATTCGGTGAACCCCTGAATCGAAAAGTTGGATTGATGGACCATCAACACCATGGCGGTATTTTCGGTGATCGCATCGATGTAATCATCACTGGTGGTGATATTGGTCGTCCCCACCTCCACCAGCTTACAGCCGGACAGAGCTAAAATATCCGGGATCCGAAAACCGCCACCAATCTGGATCTGCTCACCCCGGGAAACGATCACCTCTTTGCCCGCAGCCAGTGCATGCAGGATGAGGTACATAGAAGCGGCATTATTATTGACCAGTACACAATCTTCGGCGCCCAGCCAGGCATTGACCAGAGTAGAAAGCAGCCCGTTGCGTCCACCACGCTTACCACTGCTCAGTTCTAGCTCCAGGTTGCTATAGCCGGTATTGATATGACGCACACTGTCCCACAGCTCAGGACATAGAGGAGAGCGTCCAAGATTGGTATGAACCGCGATGCCGGTAGCATTGATCACCCGGGTCTGACGGCGCAGTTGTTGCTCCTCGCAGGCTTTCACCAAAAGCTGCAGCACATCAATTCCATCGACTCCCTTCTCCTTAAACAGCGGCGATTGACGGATCTTGGCAAACTGGGCGCGAATAATCTCGGTCACTACGGGTCGACTGAGGATCCGGATATAAGGAACTAGTATGTTGTGCTGCAGAAGCTGCTCAACCTGGGGAAGACGGTAATTGACTGCTGTTTTGGCGGACACGGCAACATTCCTTGAACTGATTTCAGACATCTTTATGACACGATTCAGAGATCGAGCAGAATTTCAGCGGAATTTTAAACTGAAAGAGGCGAAAAAGCATCCTGGAAGTGGCGGAAGAGGCAGGAATCGAACCTGCCTAAGCCGATACAGCTCACATCGGTTTTGAAGACCGAGAGGGCCACCAGACCCTATCTCATTCCATAATCGCCCTGAATACTAAGGGAAACAGAGGGTAAATTTATTGATGCAAATCATTTTATCACATAAATTCCCCAGGCTCTCCCCCAAGTCACTCAGGATAAATCACAAAGAGCAGACCAATTGTAGCATGAGAATTCCTGATCTTTTGATACACTTGCCCATCATTAAAATCCATGCTTAAGAAAAGGACTCTCTATGTCGTGTCGCTCCAGCACCGAGCCTTGTGAGCTCAACCACCTTGCCATGAACTATACATCCTTGGAGGACGACAAGGCTCAGCCGGTTGAACTGGTCAATGAGGTGCCCATCGCCATCAGCCTCAATGGGGTAAACCATGCCGTGATGATGATCTCTCCCACCGAAATTGAGCCCTTCCTGCTGGGTTTCATTATCAGCGAGGGAATCGTCAAAAACCGCCTCGAAGTCCAGGATATCGAGTGGCAGTGGGAGGGAGGAGCCATAGTCGCAGATATCACCCTGAGCCATAGGGCAGACTATCGGGTTCGCGCTCATCGCCGCGCCCTGGCTGGACGCACCGGCTGCGGCCTGTGTGGCATAGATTCACTGAGTGCCGCCTTTCCCGATCTTCCCGAGCTGGAGCCTGCCCGCCTGCCACAACCCAAGCTGTTCGAAGGTCTTCGCGACCGGGTACGTGATTTCCAGAGTCAGGGCGGTGCCATGCATGCAGCCCTCTATATGGACAGTGCCGGTGAGCTCTTGTTCTGCTCAGAAGATGTTGGCCGTCATAACGCCCTGGATAAGCTGATCGGTCAATTGCAACAACAACAGATCGACACCCGTGCCGGTGTGGTCCTGATGACCAGCCGCTGCAGCATCGAGTTGGTGCAAAAATCGATTCGTAGCGGCCTGGAGTGTCTGGTGACCATGGCCTCCCCGACCACCCTGGCGGTCGAGCTGGCGCGTAAACATGGCTTAAACCTGCTTCACCTGCCCCAGCGCAGCCAGCCAAGGGTCTACTCTCCGGCCCCCTAATCCAAATAAGGCCAGCCTCCTGGCCTGACCTCCCCCCTTTAAAGCTCCTTAAGAAGACTCGATTTTAGCTGAAGCACCACCGTTCCCATGTTGCCATCCAAGCCACTCCCGGATGGACTACCGATTCCTCCCTTCACTTGAAAATCGCCTATCGGCAGCTACGTTAATAGAAAGCACGGACATTCATGAGTCCTGTTTAAGCCTGAACAGAACCAGAAAAGAGAGCTGGTCATCCACAAGAGATGAGGCGATGAACAGGGACTTTTGGCAGCTCGGTGGCACGGATGCACATACAAGATGAGTTCCGCCTGCAACCGCTGAGGGTAGCACCCCACCCATTGAAGCTCATGAACCCGAAGATCAACTGCCGGCCCTGGGTGAAACCCTACTCCGGGACCCTAACAATCGCAAAGATAGCAGCTGCTATTGAGAAGGTACGCAATTATGCAAAACAATAATTCCCACGAAACGGATACGAGTAACAAGGATCTTGATCAAGAAAAGAGTTATCGTGAATTGCACCGTCCAAGCAGTGAGTTTGCCAAGCGCTCAGATTACCTTGATCATGAACTCATCATAATGAAGCCCCGCCGCTGGCGGCTAAACCTTCCCGGCAGAGACTTTCGTATTGAGTGGGAGGATCTGGTTCCCGCCATTGCAGGAACTATCGGTATTACGGTGATGTTTTCAGCGATCATGTCATCCTATGCAGCAAGTTATGGCCTGAGTGATGACTTTGTGATTGAGAATGTCCGGGCTGAGATGCTGGTATCCGCCTCACTGTTTGTGATCCTGACCTCAGGACTTTTCAACCCCCGGGCCAATTTGGCGGGAACCCATGGACCTATGATCCCACTGATCGGCATGATAGCTCTCGCGGGGGGACACCCTCTGGCGCTGGCCATCATGCTCGGGGTCTTTGGTTTGATTCTGAGTATTACCAAGGGCGGCTCCAGGCTGGTAAAACTGACCGGTGAAGGCGTTGCCGGAGGGTTACTTGCTTATCTGGGCCTCACCGGAACCATCTCTCAGATCGGCTCACTGGTCGAGTGGGCCGGAGAAATGGATCTCAGCTATATCGCCTTCATTGTGCTACTGGTCAATGTTGTGGTTTATGCCTACCTGGCTCGCATCGGCAAGCGCTGGCTCTCGATCCCCTTATGCTCAGTGATCGCAGTAGTGATCGCCTTAGGGCTTGGGGCACCCTTTGAATTTAAAACCGAACCCGGCTTACCAAACCTGAACCCCGTGTATTGGTGGGGATCCACAGAAACCGGTTGGAAGCTAGGCTTGCCAACGATGCAGCACTTTATCGCATCTTTGCCTTTTGCCATTCTTGCCGTCGCCATGTGGTCTCCCGACTTCCTGGGACACAGGGTTTTCCAGGAGCTGAACTACCCGAAAAAAGCCAAAAAAGTTTTGATGGATGTGGACGACACCATGACAGCCTGCTCGGTCCGTCAAATTATTGGGGCTTTCTTGGAGGAGGTAACATCACCTCATCCTGGGGAACCTACATGATACCGGCGGCGATCGCCAAACGTCCTATCCCCGGAGGCGCTATCTTACTTGGGGTGCTCTGTGCGCTGGTTGCACTGATAGGCTATCCCATGGATATTACGGTGTGGCGGCCTGTGATGAGTATCGCTCTGCTGGTCGGGGTATTTTTACCCTTGCTGGAAGCGGGTATGCTGATGGTTAAATCAGCAAAAGACACTCAGTCCGCCGGGATCTGCATCTTTGCCTCTGCGGTAGTTAATCCCGTCTTTGGCTGGTCATTAACCATGCTATTGGATAACAATGGATTAATCGGCGATAAAGAGCGCTCCAAAACACTCAGTTTTGTGGATAAAGTAGTAATTCCAGGGCTTTCTTTTTGTATCTGCTTTATCGCGATGGCTGTGGTCGGGATGCTACCGGGGATCCCCGCACTCGTTGCTGCATTTCGTTA
The DNA here is from genome assembly GCF_003072645.1 of Dongshaea marina. NCBI lineage: Bacteria > Pseudomonadati > Pseudomonadota > Gammaproteobacteria > Aeromonadales > Aeromonadaceae > Dongshaea > Dongshaea marina. Next base: position 662,559 of record NZ_CP028897.1, on the reverse strand, counting down.
ACTCACCAAGCCCGGGGTCTCTTGTGCACCCCGGGCTCGATAGCAGGATATAGACGATGAAAAAACAATTCATAATGACTCTCATGGGACCAGAAACTCCGGGATTAATGCGGATCCTTGCCGAAAAAACCCATGCCCGTCAGGGCATTTGGCTAAAAAGCAAAATCAGTCACCTCGAGGGTCAGTGCGCGGGGATCATAAAAATTGAAACGGATGAACAGCAAGTTGAAGCCTTACAGCAGGAGCTAAAGGCGGTTGCGGGGTTACAGGTTGTCTACCCCGTGGCAGAGGATTCAGCCCCTTCACAGAGCAAAGAGCTTCAGCTGACCATTGAGTCCAGGGACAGACCCGGGCTCATCAAAGATATCTCAAATATCTTTGATGGCTATGATGTCAGTGTGACTAACTTAGAATGTCACCGCTTTGCCGTCGCAGAGATTGGACAAAGCGTTTTTAAAGGAGACTTTGATCTGATGACCCCGGCCGACATTGATCTCGACTCCCTGGTTGCTGAGCTCGAAGAGCTCGATCTGCGAGTGATCAAAAATACTGTGGATGGCTAACCCTGAGTAATCCTTGCCCACAGGCCGGGTCTGCCCCGGCCGCCGGATACAGACAGGGCCAGTCTATGACTGGCCCTGTCTCGTGAGGGGTTGCCACCCCGTCAGCGAGCGCTGAACAATAACTCAATCATTTGAGGTCAAGCGAAAAAGTGAAACTTGTTTCAATCCACGCACCTGTAATGTCGTCGGCCAAGAGAGAACCGCCGTGGTACGGATCAGTATGCCCGGTGGTGTGAGAGGACGGCAGGAGCAATCATGCCTCCTACTCGGTTATCCATGAGCAGTTTGCTTGATGAATAGCTTTATTTTTAACGCCTGTTAATAATCTCTTAAGGTTTTGATGATTTAATAGACTTGCAATTTCGAGCACATCTCATCTAATCAGGGGTACACATGAAGAAAATGACGATCATTGCTGCTTCGCTTGCTCTAAGCAGTACTGCCGCCTTCGCTGATTTTAACGGGTCATCTAAAATAGAAGCAGCCGCATCCGGTGGCTTTGTCGGCTCAAAAAACGAACTGACCACAGTCGAAAAAGCAAAAGAGCAAAGTGATGACACCTGGGTAACCCTCCAGGGCCATATCGAAAAGCAAGTAGGTAATGATGAATATATTTTTCGAGATAGTACAGGTAGCATTAACGTAGATATTGATCGCAAACACTGGAAAGGACAGGTGGTTACGCCTTATGATAAGGTCGAAATTAAAGGTGACATTGATAAAGATTGGAATTCTGTAGAAATTGATGTCAAAGAAATTAATAAAGTTGTGCTCATCTAAATTTTTGCAACAGAGCCAGAAAAAAGCCTTACTTAAGCGGATCCCCAGAAAGCCCAGAAGTATCACGCTTAAGGTTCCTCGCTCAGAGCTTTCTGAGCTTCTCTAAAGGGAAAATAAAGGAAGTTTAATCGATCATTTTCCCTGTGAAGTAGTAATAGAGCTGTGATCTGAACCAGAAATAGTGGACACTCAACAAAGCTACACTGCTCAAACTCAGTCGTTCAAAGCAATTAGGCCGGCTCAGCGAGAAGGGGCCACACACTGCGATCTATTGAACGTATAATAAATCGCAGCAAACTAATAAGGATTGCACATGAAAAGCCTATTGGTTTTAGGGCTGAGCTTAATCACAGCCACAACCTCAGTTATGGCCCACCCCAACTACCAGGTTAAAGCCCGTATTCTGTATAACGGTGCAGCTTACGCTCAGCCCACGATCATCGTGAAGCAAAATATAAATGCTAAAATGTTACTCGATAATAAATTGAAGCTGGATGTATTGGTTAAACCTCTGGACATATCACACATTAAGCTCGCTAGCCAGCTTGCTCTACCCACATCAAGTGCAATGGCACCTTCCCCTATGCTCAACCTCGATCTTGGTACGCTAAATCTCAAACTTGGACAAACCGCTATCTACCCGCTAATTTTGGCTAATGGACAGACCTACAGTTACGAAGTCAAGGTCACCGAAGAGGGATAGCATATCAGATCAGGCCAACAGTACGTCCATGTACTGGTTGCCCTTTCGCGGTGTCCATGCCGCTCACCCTCTGCTTCCTATTTGAAACTTTCGGCGCAAATAGACGGGGACTAACTCCCCGTGAGCGAACGCCGAGGCGAACCGTTAAGTATTGAGGCTGAGCGATAGGGATATCGCGAGAGCTTAGTCACCACATGGATGTGATGTCTAAGTGATGCCTTAACTCTTAGATGAGCCCAGGAGGAAGTGAGGTTCGGGGCGCCCCGGGAGATGCATGCCGCTAACAACATCCATGTTTAACGCGACATTCACACTTCCCTGTGTATCAGAAGCGCGGAGCACCTTTGCCATATAGGGATATATCAATGCCGTGAAGGGCAGGATGCCTGAGAACGGCCTTGCCTGCCGCCGGTCAGCACCGGCACTTGCAGCGCAGCTGCAAATCATAATACACAGAGAAGTGGTATAGATAATAGCGCTTCGCTGCACTAACTCACTGAGCGTACTTACGACGGAAGATCCCCCAGTAAACCAGGCCAACCATCACCCCACCCCCGATGATATTCCCCAGGGTCACAGGAATCAGGTTCTTCAGCACAAAGTTATGCACAGTGAGATCGGCAAAATCACTCGGTGAGTGGCCGATCGCCTGCCAGAACTCAGGCCCGGCAAAGGCATGGATGATGATGCCGGTCGGTATCATAAACATATTGGCAATGCTGTGTTCAAAACCAGAGGCGACAAACATGGCCACGGGGAGTATCAGCACCATCACCTTATCAGTGGCACTACGGGCACCAAACGCCATCCATACCGCCAGGCAAACCAACAGGTTACACAGGATCCCAAGGCACACCGCCTGCACAAAGGTGTGATGGATCTTATGCTGAGCAAGCTTAAGCGCCGTCAATCCCCATTGCCCCTTATCCGCCATAAACTGCGCCGAGAAGAAGATCAGCGCCACCATCACCATGGCACCGACAAAATTCCCCAGGTACACCAGAACCCAGTTCCCCAACACCTGTCTGGTCGTGATCCGGTTTGAAGCTCTCGCCAGGATAGTCAGAGTTGAGGAGGTAAAGAGCTCTGCGCCCAAAAGCACCACCAGAATAAGTCCCAGGGAGAACGCCAATGCACCGACAAAGTGAGACATTCCCCAGGGCATACCAGCTGAACCTGTGGTCACCGTGACATAAAACACAAAGGCGATCGAGATAAAGACCCCGGCGGTAATCGCCAGCATAAATGACTTACCAATCGGCTTCGTCGCCTTAGCGATCGTTGTTTCCTCGGCCAGGGCGGCGATCGCCTCAGGGCTCAGGCAATCTACGGGGTTTTCGTTATTTACTGTTTTCATCGGCTTCAACCAGTTAAAAAATATGCGCTAGCAAGCAACTTGTCGAAAGCGTAACAAGCTGTTCCCCTGCCAAAATCGCGTAATTTTACCACGGAAAACTTTCAAAACCAGTCTAGATCTGTGGCTTCACGTAGGAAAAGTGTCATCTTGACAATGAATTATCAAACATTCGTAATAAACACACAAAGGAAATGGTTATCATTTACCAATCTGAGATAAAAAACCTACCAGCTACGAACATCCGGCACCACAATCGATTACCAAGGTGAAACCAATTGGCTAACAAGCTGAACGGACCTTGAAGCCTGTGCTGAAGGCAAAAAAAATCCGGAGCCCTAAGGCTCCGGATTTCAATCATCGAGTGAACTTAGAGTTCGGCTCAGAGGTTACTTCGCATCACCCAGCAGTACAGACTCCAGCGCGATCTCGATCATCTCGTTGAAGGTGGTCTGACGGTCTGCAGCAGAAACCTGCTCACCGGTACGGATATGATCAGAAACGGTACAGATGGTCAGGGCCTTCGCGCCAAACTCTGCAGCAACACCATAGATGCCGGCAGCTTCCATCTCAACACCCAGGATGCCGTACTTCTCCATCACGTCGAACATCTCTGGATCCGGAGAGTAGAACAGATCCGCAGAGAAGATGTTGCCCACGCGAACGTCGATCTTCTTGGCTTTGGCAGCCTCAACCGCGTTGTGAACCAGATCGTAATCTGCAATTGCAGAGAAATCATGATCCTTGAAACGGATACGGTTTACCTTGGAATCGGTAGAAGCACCCATACCGATCACTACGTCGCGAACCTTGATATCTTCGCGAACCGCGCCACAGCTACCCACACGGATCAGCTTCTTCACGCCATACTCGGTGATCAGCTCTTTCGCATAGATAGAGCACGATGGGATCCCCATACCATGACCCATAACAGAGATGCGACGGCCCTTGTAAGTACCGGTAAAGCCCAGCATGCCACGCACGTCATTCACCTGCTCGATATCCTGCAGGAAAGTCTCCGCGATATACTTAGCGCGCAGTGGATCACCCGGCATCAGAACTACATCAGCAAATGCACCTTCTTTGGCATTAATATGTGGAGTTGCCATTTAAAATTCCTCTTTCAGTTCTATCTTGTAAACCGTTAAAGAAAGCTCTTTCCATATTCCAGAGCCGGTAAATTCAGGTACGACGCTATACTTTGCCCGATATCGGCAAAAGTGTCACGCTCACCAACCGCGCCCGCCTTTACTTCACTGCCATAGAAGAGAACAGGAACATGCTCACGAGTGTGGTCGGTACCGGACCAGGTTGGATCACAACCATGATCCGCAGTTAGTACAACCAGGTCGCCCGGCTGCATATTCTCAATAAACTCCGCAAGACGGGCATCGAAATACTCAAGGCCCTTTGCATAGCCCGCGACATTGCGGCGGTGGCCATATTCAGAGTCGAAATCCACAAAGTTAGTGAATACGATGCTGTTATCCGGTGCCTTTTGCTGTTGCTCAAGGGTCACATCCCACAGCTGCTCCAGGCCGGTTCCCTTGTACTTCTGGGTGATGCCGCGATGAGCATAAATATCGGCAATCTTACCCACTGAGACCACTTCACCACCCGCTTCAACCATGCGATCCAGCAGGGTCGGCATGTGAGGTGGTACCGAATAGTCGTGACGGTTACCGGTACGGCGGAACTCGCCGGGCTTAGTGCCGATAAAGGGACGGGCGATCACCCGGCCGATGTTGTACTTATCCAGCAGCTTACGCGCCAGCTTACACAGGTCGTAGAGACGCTCCAGACCAAAGGTCTCTTCGTGACAGGCGATCTGGAATACAGAGTCTGCCGAGGTGTAGAAGATAGGCTTACCCGTCTTCATATGCTCCTCGCCCAGCTCATCCAGTACCACGGTCCCGGAGGAGTGGCAGTTTCCAAGATATCCCGGCAGGTCTCCCTGCTCAACCAGCTCATCCAGCAGCTCCTGCGGGAAGCTGTTCTGTTTGTCGGTGAAATAGCCCCAGTCAAACAAGACAGGTGCCCCAGCCAGCTCCCAGTGACCGCTCGGCGTATCCTTACCGCTGGAAAGCTCCTTGGCGTAGCCATAGGCACCAACAGGCTGCAGTGCCTGATCCAGCCCTTCGGGGAAGTAGCCCGAACTCAGTTCACAAGCATGGCCCATGCCCAGCTTATTCAGATTTGGCAGTGTCAGTGGCCCCTGACGGCCCTGCTCGTCGGCTTTTCCGGCAGCACACCGCTCAGCAATATGTCCCATGGTGTTGGCACCGACATCACCGAACTTGTCTGCATCGGCACTGGCACCAATGCCGAAAGAATCCATCATCAAAATAAATACGCGTTTCATGATATTGTCTCCGGTCACTTCACATCATCGGCGCGGATGCATGCGTAGACGTCTGGCGTTTCCTGAGGCTTCTCATCAGTGATACTGATAGCGGCCCGAACCGCACGCTCAGCCTCAGCAAACGTCTGTTCATCATTGACATGCACATATGCCAGCGGTGTTTGCGGATCAACCGATGCTCCTAGACGGATAATATCGGTCAGCCCCACGCGGTAATCAATTAAATCAGAGGCACAACGACGGCCACCTCCCATACTGACCACAGCCATCCCCAGTTCACGGGTATCCATCGCGGTCACATAACCGGATAGATCCGCATACACTGGCTGGATCAGATCTGCTTTTGGCAGATAGCCATCGTATTTTTCAACGAAATCGACAGGCCCCCCAGGCCATGTACCATTCGCCCAAAAACTTCCGCTGCCTGGCCATTGGCCAGAACCGCTTCCAGTTTTTGCTGTGCCTGTAAACCATCTTGCGCCAATCCGCCCGCAATCAACATCTCTGTTGCCAGAGCCATGGTGATCGCATGCAGGCGAGGATTACGATACTCCCCTGTCAGATAGCGCACTGCCTCACGAACCTCAACGGCATTCCCTGCACTGGATGCCAGCACCTGATTCATATCGGTCAGAAGTGCCGTTGTCTTACAGCCAGCTCCGTTCGCCACACCAACAATACTACGCGCCAACTCTTCGGAGGCATCATAGCTCGGCATAAAGGCTCCAGAACCGACCTTAACATCCATAGCCAGGGCATCAAGTCCCGCAGCCAGTTTTTTAGATAAAATGGACCCTGTGATCATGCTGATAGAATCCACGGTCGCGGTTATATCCCGCGTTGCATAGATCCGCTTATCAGCAGGCGCCAGATTTCCGGTTTGTCCGATGATGGCAACCCCCACTTCTTTTACCACCTTTCGGAACAGCTCTTCATCCGGAGCCGTCTGGTAACCAGGAATCGCATCCAGCTTATCCAGAGTCCCTCCCGTATGACCCAGGCCGCGGCCAGAGATCATCGGGACATACCCCCACACGCTGCAACCATTGGTCCCAGCATGAGTGATACAACATCACCAACCCCACCGGTGGAGTGTTTATCGACGATCGGACCATCCAGTCCCAGCGGCTTCCAGTCTAGCACCATGCCAGAATCCCGCATCGCCATCACCAATGCAGTGCTCTCATCCATCGACATTCCCTGAAAATAGACCGCCATCGCAAAGGCAGCAATCTGCCCCTCTCCGATGCTGTTGTCTGCAACGCCGTTAATGAAAAAACGGATCTCTTGGGCAGTCAGCTTCTGGCCATCTCTTTTTCTGCGAATCACTTCCTGAGGCAAATACATCTTAGTTCTTCTCCACCGAGTTGTAGGGTCCGTGTGTTCTTTGGTTTTCCGTAGCTGGGGGAGTGTTCCCCCCCTTTGGTTTTTTTATTTTTATAGTATTCGATTAGTAGCCGGCACTATCCGCTGGCTTGTCGCCACACCCCAGGGTGTGCAACAGGTTGTTCAGCAGGCTGGATGCGCCAAAGCGGAAGGTATCCGGCGCGATCCAGTCACTGCCCAGCAGCCCCTCTGCTAATTCAAAGTATACAGCTGCCTGTTCAGCATTTTTTACGCCGCCAGCTGCCTTAAAGCCAACCTTAGGGTTCTTCTCTTTGATCACTTCCAGCATGATTTGAGCAGCCTCAGGCGTAGCATTCACAGGCACCTTACCGGTAGAGGTCTTGATGAAATCAGCTCCCGCCGCAATCGAGATCTCGGAAGCCTTGCGGATCAGCGCCGGAGTCTCGAGGACACCTGACTCGATGATTACCTTCAGCAGAACATCACCACAGGCCTCTTTACAAGCCTTAACCAGCTCAAAACCAACCTGCTCGTTGCCAGCCATCAGGGCGCGGAACGGGAAGACAACATCCACCTCATCGGCGCCATAGGCGACGGCCGCACGGGTTTCAGCCACAGCGATCTCAACATCATCATTGCCGTGAGGGAAGTTGGTGACGGTCGCGATTTTTACATCTTCAGCACCCATCTCACGCAGCGTCTTGCGTGCAATCGGGATAAAACGAGGATAGATACAGACCGCAGCAGTCTTGCCCGCTGGAGATTTGGCCTTATGACACAGGTCAATGACCTTGGCATCCGTATCGTCATCATTCAAAGTCGTCAGATCCATCAAATTCAGCGCCAGTTGTGCTGTTTTTTTCAGATCGGTCATAGCTATCTCCAAGTCAAAAATTGAAAAATACGCGCCATTGACCCTACCAAAGGTTCATTAAGTACACAAACGGCACTCATCACCACTTCGGGCCAAAGGAAATAAAAATCTGGGATATAACTCGACTAGTTCAGACAAGAGCCCAGCAATAATTCCCAATAGGGATCTACCCTGTTTCCCACAGGCAGATATCCACTAGAAACATTGCGGACTTAGTTCCGTGAAGGTTTGAAAACACCAGGGCAATAGCCTGGGCTCCCAACTCAAATCCTTTTGACCGCCAACACTCTTTGGAGTGTTAGTGAAGTAAACAGTTCATTCAACCATTGCCTGGTTCCGTGTCCCTCAGCATCCGTTGCTGAAAACCGACATCGGAGACAAATCCGGTTGGTCTGTCTACGCAAAATCCTACGAGCGACTATTCAACCCGCTTTGCCCACAAGATGCAAGGCCAAACCGATCATTTGATATTTTTTTAGAGGCAGCTCACAAATTACAGAGTTATTTTGAGCTCTTCAGACCAGTAAATAACCCCCTTGAAGGGGCTATCCCGATGGCTAAATCAGCAAGCCGCAAGAGTAGCCAGGGTGAGAGTCGGCAATAAAAAAGGGAGCGCCTGGCGCTCCCTTTCGTCACATACTAACGCTTTAGCCAAGGGCCAGGAAGAACCCGGCAATGGAAGCAGACATCAGGTTAGACAAGGTTCCGGCCAACACCGCCTTGAGACCAAATTTAGCGATCTCACCACGGCGACTCGGAGCCATTCCACCCAGACCACCCAACAGGATGGCTACAGATGCAAGGTTTGCGAATCCACACAGAGCGAAGGAGATGATCGCCTTGGTATGCTCACTCATCACCTGCTGAGTGGTTGCCACTATCTCACTACCATGCAGGTAAGGGACAAAGTTGGCATAGGCAACAAATTCATTCAGGATGACCTTTTGCCCGATGAAGGAGCCTGCCGTTGTCGCTTCACCCCAGGGCACCCCGATCAGGAAGGCAACCGGAGCAAAGATCCAGCCGAGGATGGTCTCCAGGCCAAGCTTGATATCGGTCGCCTTCGCCAGAGACATGGCTGCATTCTTAATATCATCGGAGCTTGCCGAGGCAGCAATCTGCTTAGCTGTCGCTGCGATCTCCGGTCGTGCCATATCACCAACCGACTTAGCGAGCACCTGCATCAACCCATGTAGTTCGGGAGACAGAGTCGCAGCAGCGGCCAGGGTTTCAAGGTGCTGATAAGCGGCATCAATCGCACCACTTCCATAATCAAACCAACCAGCAACACCACCTATGATGCCGTTACACAAGGCAATCAGACCGATAAAGGCCAGCAACATAGCGCCAACGTTGAGCGCCAGGTGCATCCCTGAGGAGGCACCCGCAGCCGCAGCATCAATGACATTGGCAGGTTTATCATCTACCTCAGGCTCAGCCGCCGACTCGTCATAGTCCGGGGTCTCGGTCTCGGGCTTGAGGAGCTTAGCAAACAAGAGTCCCCCGGGCGCAGCCATGAAGGATGCCGCCACCAGATACTCCATCTTGACCCCCATCGCCGCGTAGCCCGCCAGAACGGAACCGGCAATCGAAGCCAGACCACCACACATCACCGCAAACAGCTCAGATTGAGTCATGCGATTGATATAAGGGCGCACCACCAGCGGAGCTTCTGTTTGCCCGACGAAGATATTCGCCGTTGCGGAAAGGGATTCGGTACGAGAGGTTCCCAGAATTTTTTGCAGGGCGCCACCAAGAAGCTTGATCACCCACTGCATGATCCCCAGGTAATAGAGCACCGCGATCAATGAGGAGAAGAAGACGATGACCGGCAGGACCCGCAAAGCGAATACAAAGCCGCCTCCGCCAAATACCTCAAACATCTTGCCACTGACCAGGCCGCCAAACAGGAAGTTGATACCATCCTGTGCGTAGTTCACCACCTGGGATACAGCGTCTGAGATCGCTTTCAGAATATCCTTGCCGATAGGGATGTAGAGGACAAAGGCTCCAATACACGCCTGGATTACAAACGCTCCAAATACGGTTCGAAAGCGGATCGCTCGTCTATTATCGGAAAATAGTATCGCCACTCCGATAAGAAAGAGAGCACCCACGATGCCCATGATTAGACTCATAGTTTTTATTTCCTCTCGGTTAACCTTCCATACAGTAATAGCCCAAATAAAGAGCTTTTACGCACTCTAGCCTGGCTCATTTTGCCTCCTTGCTTTCAAAATCGGCCAGGGCTCACACTTTTCGGCTAATCCTGCTTCAAGTTTAACAACAATGGAAAAATTAGCTTACATAAAATACACGTAAACCGCTGTTTTTTTAGGCTGTATTTTTTTTATCCTCTGAGCAGCCCTACCAGTGTAGCCCGAAAAACAGGGTCCTTTGCGGATTAAATTTAAGGCTAATTCTTTCGGAAAATGGACTCTATTTGAAGAAAAACCAAAGGTAAAGCCAAATATGAAAGAGTGGGAGATAGATCGAAGTTTAGGAAGAGAATTGATAATGGATCTGAACCTGGATCAACAAAGTGTTTGCCCTCTGTAACTAAAAATTACCTAGATCCCGAACAGATCCTGCACGTTTTGCTCAAGCTGCCCGCCAACTGTTTGCTGAGTTTCTCCCCGAATCCGACACAGTTCAGCGAACACCTCAACCACTCTCAGTGGTTCGTTACGTTGCCCCTGATAGCCCGCCAGCGGCATATCCGGAGAGTCGGTCTCCAGCAACAGGTGCTCCAGCTCCAGCTCGCGAAAAACCGTTCGGGTCTTGTTGGCTCTGGGATAGGTAATGACCCCGCCGACCCCGAGCTTAAATCCAAGCTCAATATAGTGACGGGCCTGCTGCAGCGAGCCGGAAAAACCATGGATCACCCCGCCTCTGGAGGGCCTTACCCGGCGCAGCAACTTAAGAGTTTCATCGTGAACCGGACGCCGCCCATGCAAGATCAGCGGCAGACAAAAATCCTCAGCCAGTTTGAGCTGAGTCAGCAGAGACTCTGTTTGCAGCTCAGCCGAGGCGTGCGCCTTCGGATCCAAGCCACACTCACCCACAGCCACTAATTCCTCTCCCCCCAGCTTAAGAAACTGTGCCAGGGCCTGACAGGCGCTTAATCCCTCCCCGGCAAGCCACAAGGGATGAATACCATAAGCGGCATACAGATAGCCCCCTCAGAGGCACAAAGGGCCTGAACCCTCCGCCAGTTGCTCGATGCGACGCCGGGAATAATGATCGCCGACAGCAGCTGTTTGCTCTCCCTGATCAAGGTATCCCGATCAGCGTCAAAGCACTCAAAATCGAGGTGACAGTGGCTATCTGTCAGCTTAGGAGTCGAACGGCCCACCTCAGTGGCCTCAGCACTCATCAAACATCCTTAACAATAGCTTGCCACCCACACCGCCACGCTCCAGCCGTTGATGAGCTCTCACTCCCTGACTCAGGAGATAGATATCTGAGATCGCAAGCTTAACTCGCTCAGACGCCAACTTGTCGGCAAGCTCAGCCAGCTGATCTGCATCCGGGTGCAGCATCATCCCGCAAGCCTCTGCCCCCCGTGTCCTTGCACACTCCGTCACCTGTTCAACACTGACGCTTGGGATGGTGACGACTCGCTTAAAGGCCCCGAGCTTCCCAAGGATCTCACAGGCGGTATCACCTCCGATGAGATCCAATACCAGATCCACTTCGATCCCATCCGGCAACCGAGCCACCTGATAGATCTCTTGCGCCCCGAGCATCATCAGCGGCATCTTGTAGTTGACCCGGGCGACTGCACTCACCTCGGCACCGCAATCTGCCGCCAGCTGCACCGCCAACTGACCCACGGCACCGCCAGCTCCCAGGATCAATACCCGCTCACCGGCTTGCAATCTGCCATGCTCAAACAATCCCTGCCAGGCGGTCAGCCCTACCACCGGCAGGGCCGCAGCCTTACTCAGAACCAGTTCATCGGGAGCCGGGCACAGCTCACTTGCATCCGCCACCAGGTACTGGCTATAACAGCCTCCCTGGTGCGGAAAGCCCACCAGGCCGAACACCCTTTGCCCAACCTCAAACCCCGTGACTCCGGGCCCACAGCTTACGATCTCACCTGCCATATCATAGCCGGGAACCCAGGGAAGAGCGTCTTTAAGCTGCTTTGCTGCCCAGCCAAGGCCCGCCCGGGTTTTACAATCCACCGGATTCACCCCGGCAAAGTGCACCCGAACCAGACACTGCCCCTGCCCGGGATCAGGGCGATCCGCCTCCTGTAGCTGAAGAGTTTCTGGTTCACCAAAGGCGCTGATGGCGAGTTGTTGCATGGGCTGTTCCCTGTTGATCAAGATTTTCTCTATCTTGCCCAAAGCCATCTCAGAAAAAAAGCAGATTAGAGTCCGCCGGGCTCTGTCAGCTGAAATAACATCCATCACGATCCACGGGTCTATACTCACAACAAGCTCAATCGGAGACTGATCACTCAATGGATATGCGACTAAAACAGCTTATTCTGCTTCTGTGCTCCCTGCTGATCGCCCTGCCCGGTGTCAGCCTTGCCCGGGAGATCTATCTGACCTCAGCCGATTACCCGCCTTATTTCAGCAAGAAGCTGCCGCAGCAGGGCTTCATCACCCAGCAGGTGAAGGCAGCATTTAAGGTCATGGGATATCAGGTACGCCTGGAGCTTTATCCCTGGAGGCGCGCCTTCAGAGTCGCGCAAAATGGCATGGCCGATGGGATGTTTACCCTGTGGGAAACCGAAGAGCGGAAAAAATGGTTCTATTACTCGGATCCACTTCCTCCATCAAATATTCTGGTTTTTTTCAAGATGAGAGGACTAAAGGTGAAGTTCAGTAGCTTCAAAGATCTAAAGCCCTACTCAATCGGCTCGGTCCTGGGATACAGCTACCCCTGGGAGTTCAAAGAAGCCAACATCGACAAGCAGGTTTTTCATAGTGATCCTGAGCTCATCGATGCGCTGGTCGCCGGAAAGATTCAGCTGGCACTCATCGATAAACTTCAGGGTGAGTACCTGTTAAAAACCCAGCATCCTCTGCAAGCCGAACTATTTGAATCTATGACACCTGCGGTGAGTGTCTCTCCCCAACACCTAGTGATCTCGAAAAAAGCGCAAGATGCCCGCAAAATCATTGAAGACTTCAACCATGGCCTGCAACAGCTCAAGGAAAATGGCGCCCTGCAGCAGATCTTTGACAGCAATAAGCCGATCTCTTTGTTGAAGGCCCCATAAAAAAGCCCCCCGCTATGCGGAGGGCTTTCTCAGAAGAAAAGTGAGGCGGGATTACGCCTGACCTTTAACCTCTTTCAGACCGTTGAAAGGAGCCTTGGAACCCAGAGCTTCTTCGATACGGATCAGCTGGTTGTACTTAGCAACGCGGTCAGAGCGGCTCATAGAACCGGTCTTGATCTGGCCTGCAGCAGTACCTACCGCCAGATCAGCGATAGTTGCATCTTCGGTTTCACCAGAGCGGTGAGAGATAACTGCAGTGTAGCCCGCGTCTTTAGCCATCTTGATCGCCGCCAGAGTCTCGGTCAGAGAACCGATCTGGTTGAACTTGATCAGGATAGAGTTAGCAACACCCTTGTCGATACCTTCTTTAAGGATCTTGGTGTTGGTTACGAACAGGTCATCACCTACCAGTTGCAGCTTGTCGCCCAGCAGCTCGGTCTGGTGCTTGAAGCCAGTCCAGTCAGACTCGTCCAGGCCGTCTTCGATAGAAACGATTGGGTAAGTCTCAGCCAGACCCTTCAGGTAATGGTTGAACTCTTCAGAAGTGAAGGTCTTGCCTTCGCCCTTCATGTTGTAGATGCCTGCGTCCTTGTCATAGAACTCAGAAGCAGCACAGTCCAGAGCCAGAGTCACGTCTTTACCCAGAACATAGCCCGCTTGCTCAACAGCTTCCTTGATGGTCGCCAGAGCCATAGCGTTAGACTCCAGGTTAGGAGCGAAACCACCCTCATCACCAACAGCAGTGCTCAGACCCTTGCCCTTAAGAACCTTAGCCAGGTTGTGGAACACTTCAGAACCGATGCGAACCGCTTCTTTCAGAGTCTTAGCGCCAACAGGCTGGATCATGAACTCCTGGATATCAACGTTGTTATCCGCGTGCTCACCACCGTTGATGATGTTCATCATCGGCAGAGGCATAGAGAACTGACCTGCAGTCCCATTCAGCTCAGCGATATGCTCATAAAGAGGCATACCTTTAGCTGCCGCAGCCGCCTTAGCGTTCGCCAGAGACACAGCCAGGATCGCATTTGCACCGAACTGAGACTTGTTTTCAGTTCCGTCCAGATCGATCATGATCTGGTCGATTGCAGCCTGCTCTTTGGCATCTTTACCCAGCAGAGCTTGTGCGATTGGACCGTTAACCGCAGCAACTGCTTTTAAAACACCCTTACCCAGAAAACGACTCTTGTCACCGTCACGCAGTTCCAGAGCTTCACGAGAACCGGTAGAAGCACCAGATGGCGCAGCCGCCATACCAACAAAGCCACCTTCCAGGTGAACTTCTGCTTCTACAGTTGGATTTCCACGTGAGTCAATGATTTCACGACCGATGATTTTTACGATTTTGGACATAAGGTTTCCCTCTTTGAAGTAAAAAATGTATGACCTAAAACGAAAAAGCGGCTGCGACACCAGGCCACAACCGCGAATCACGCAAGCTAGTTTAGATTTCTTTTCTGAAATTCACCAGCAGCTTTTACAAATCCACCAAACAACGGATGTCCATCTCTTGGTGTCGATGTAAACTCCGGATGGAACTGACACGCGACAAACCAGGGATGTTGTGGATTTTCAATAATCTCAACCAGCTTGTGATCAGCTGAGCGACCGCTGATCTTGAGGCCTGCCTCCTCAATCTTAGGCAGGAAATGGTTATTCACCTCATAGCGATGGCGATGGCGCTCGTGGATCTCACTGCTGCCATACAGCTCATGCACTTTAGACCCCTTCTCAAGGTGGCACAGCTGAGAGCCAAGGCGCATGGTTCCTCCAAGATCCGAGCTCTCGCTACGCATCTCAACATTCCCCTCGCCATCAATCCACTCGGTCACCAGCGCGACAACCGGGTGCTTGCTCTCTTTATCAAACTCACTGGAGTGGGCCCCTTCGAGCCCGGCAACATTGCGAGCATACTCGATCAACGCCACCTGCATTCCCAGACAGATCCCAAGATAAGGGATGTTATTCTCGCGAGCATGTTGCGCAGCAAGGATCTTGCCCTCAACACCCCGCTCACCGAAACCACCTGGGACCAGAATCGCATCCAGCCCTTCCAGTAGCTCGGTACCACGACTCTCAAGATCCTGAGAATCGATATATTTGATCTTCACAGTCAGACGGTTCTTCAGTCCACCATGTTTAAGCGCCTCGTTCACCGACTTATAGGCATCAGGCAGCTCAATATACTTACCCACCATGCCGATGGTGACTTCACCCACAGGGTTGGCTTCTTCATAGATCACCTGCTCCCATTCGCCGAGATCCGCTTCGGGACACTCCAGGCCAAAACGGTCAACAAACAGCTGATCCAGCCCCTGAGACTTCAGAAGTGCCGGGATCTTATAGATGCTATCCACATCCTTCAGAGAGATAACCGCACGCTCAGGTACATTACAGAACAGGGCGATCTTGGCCCGCTCATTGGCAGGAACCACCCGATCGCTACGGCAGATCAGCACATCCGGCTGGATCCCGATAGACAGCATCTCTTTTACCGAGTGCTGGGTAGGCTTGGTCTTCACTTCACCCGCCGCCGACAGGTATGGAACCAGCGTCAGGTGCATAAACATCGCATTTTCACGTCCCAGCTCGGTTGCCAGCTGACGAAGAGCCTCCAGAAACGGCAGAGACTCGATATCTCCGACGGTTCCGCCGATCTCAACAATCGCAACCTGGTGCCCCTCGGCACCCGCCAGTACTCGTTCCTTGATGGCATTGGTGATGTGTGGAATGACCTGAATGGTCGCACCCAAATAGTCGCCGCGACGCTCTTTACGCAGTACATCCGCGTACACCCGGCCGGTAGTGAAGTTATTCCGGCGGGTCATCTTGTTACGGATGAAACGCTCATAATGGCCAAGGTCGAGATCGGTCTCAGCGCCGTCTTCGGTGACAAAAACCTCACCGTGCTGAGTTGGGCTCATTGTGCCTGGATCGACGTTGATATAGGGATCCAGCTTCATAATGGTGACATCCAGTCCCCGAGCTTCAAGAATAGCGGCCAGAGATGCGGCTGCTATGCCTTTACCCAAGGAAGAAACAACACCACCCGTCACAAAAATAAATTTAGTCGTCATTCGGAACCTGAAATGCAAGGAAGTTGTGCGTTAAACGCAGAAATACGAGACGGGGCGACAGTTTAATCCAAGCAAGCCGCTCCGGCAAGCCATTTTCACCTGTCACCTTATGATTCTGCGCGTTTCACCTGATCCCAGATCTGATCCAACTGCTCCAGCGAGCAATCGGTCAGCTGCTGTCCCTGACGGTGAACTCTCTGTTCCACCTCGCGAAAGCGGCGGCAAAATTTATCATTGGCCTGGCGCAACGCCTGTTCGGGATCCTGCTTTAAATGCCGGACAAGGTTAACACAGGCAAACAGCAAATCCCCGACTTCTTCTGTAACTTTTTGTTGATCGGGCTCGGGGGCATTCACTTCGGCCATCACCTCATCGATCTCCTCATGCAGCTTAGCCACCACCGGAGCCAATTCATTCCAGTCAAACCCAACCCCGGCACAACGCTTCTGAATCTTGTTGGCCCGGGTCAGGGCAGGCATAGCCGTCGGAATATCATCCAGCACGCTACCCGCTTCGCCACTCTTACTAGCGCGCTCTTTGGCTTTCTCCTGCTCCCAGTTGCGTTTCATCGCCTGTTCATCGGCAAAACTGACCCCGGCAAACACATGGGGGTGACGGCGAATGAGCTTTTGTGTCACCTGGTTGACCACATCTTCAAACTCAAACAGTTGCTGCTCTTTGGCTAACTGGCTGTAGAACACCACCTGGAACAACAGATCCCCGAGCTCACCGGGCAGCGCCGCAAAATCCTGCTGCTCTATGGTTTCGGCAACCTCATAAGCCTCCTCCAGGGTATGGGGAACGATAGTGGCGAAGGTTTGCTTGCGATCCCAGGCGCATCCCTTATCGGGATCACGCAGGGTACTCATCACATCGAGGAGATCATTGAGGGTGTAGGTTTTTTCGGTCATCAGTTTCTCTTAAATTTTGGTTTCATCTGCTCTGCCTGATATCAGGCATGGGGCGAAGGCTGTTCTAAGTCATCCTTCGGATAGCTTATTTGCAGCTTTGCTGCAGTTATGCCAAGAGCTCCCGGCAGAGCCATAAGGGGGAGCCGCTCTCCCCCTTATGAATCCCCGCGCGCCCCGGACCTCGCTTAACCCTCGGTTCACCTGAAAATTAGGGCATCGCTTAGACATCACGTCCATGTGATGGCTAAGCTCTCGCGATGTCCATATCGCTCAGCCTCAATTTCCTACAGCTCACCTCAGCGCTCACTCACGGGGAATAAAAAATCCTCTCTTCGATTACATAATTACCAGCGAATATCTAGCCCGGATGTTTTTACAAGCCAGGGATGGCGAGCTGCGAAGCTCTGCGGAGGGACTCGCAGCGCGGAGCGACTTTCTGGTTACTCTTTCCAGAAAGAGTGACAAACACAAAGCTCAATAAATGCGCCGCAGCCGCATGAAAGGGGCTGAACAGCCCCGTAAAGCAATCAACATCACAGGCGTTTTGCCTCGATCACATCCTGCAGCTGGTTAATTCGGGTTAGCACCCTTCCTAACGCATCTATGTTGTACAGCTCCACCTCAAGCTCAATGTCCGCCCGCTGGCGCTTGGTATCGGAGCGGGTCTGCATTCCCAGCACATTGATCTTGTCATTGGCCAAAATGGCGGAAATATCCTTGAGCAGGCCGGTGCGATCATGGGCTGTCACCAAAATTTTCAGCGCATAACCGCTGGAGTAGCTCTCGTTCCACACCGCATTGATGGTGCGCTCCGGATGCTTTTGCATAAGCTGCTTGAACTGCTCACAGTCGGCCCGGTGAATCGAGATCCCCCGACCCTGGGTGATATAGCCATTGATGATATCCCCGGGAATCGGTTGACAGCAGCGTGCCAGGTGGGTCATCAGGTTACCCACCCCATCCACCACTATGTGATCGCGGGGTTTCTTCTCCTGAGGGACATTTTTCTGCTGCAGCTTATCCAGGAGCTGCTGCTCAACCTCCTCAACCGTCGGCTGATTATGGCGATTCTGCAGGAAGTTGAGTAACTGATTGATCCTGAGATCGCCACTGCCGATCCCCGCCCACAACTCATCCATGGCATTGATGTTAAAGCGCTTGAGCACCGCATCATCCACCTGCCCCATGTTCAGGCCATTGCGTGACAATTCACTCTCCAGAAGCTCCTTGCCGGCAATGATATTCTTATCTCTATCCTGCTTCTTAAACCAGTTCACCACCTTGGCCCGGGCGCGGCTGGTACAGATGAATCCAAGATTGGGATTGAGCCAGTCGCGGCTGGGGCTGGGCTCCTTCTGGGTGATCACCTCCACCTGATCGCCGGTCTGCAGCTTATAGGTAAAGGGTACGATCCGCCCATCCACCTTGGCACCGATACAGCGATGTCCCACCATGCTGTGCACATGATAGGCAAAATCAAGGGGGGTCGCGCCCGAGGCGAGATCCACTACATCCCCACGCGGGGTAAATACATACACCCTGTCATCAAACACCTGGGAGCGCAGCTCATCCACCAGCGAGCCACTCTCGGCCATATCCTCCTGCCAGGCCAGAAGCTTGCGCAGCCAGGCGATCTTCTCTTCATAGCCGGTTCGCTTGCCAGTCTGTGGCCCCTCTTTGTACTTCCAGTGGGCCGCCACCCCAAGCTCGGCATTTTGGTGCATCTGCTCGGTACGGATCTGGATCTCGACCGTCTTGCCCTCTGGCCCCAGCACCACGGTATGAATCGACTGGTAGCCATTGGGCTTGGGATTGGCCACATAATCGTCAAACTCCCGGGGAATGTGGCGCCACTGGGTATGCACCACCCCCAGCGCCGCGTAGCAGTCCTGCAACCGGTCGGCGATGATCCGTACCGCCCGCACATCAAACAATTCGGTGAAGTCCAGACTCTTCTTCTGCATCTTGCGCCAGATGCTGTAGATATGCTTGGGGCGACCATACACCTCGGCGTTGATCCCCGCCTCTTCGATCTTGCCCTGCAGATAGGAGACAAAGGCATCGATATAACGCTCACGGTCGATGCGCCTCTCATCCAGTAGTTTGGCAATCCGCTTATAGGTCTCCGGATGCAGGTAGCGAAACGACAGATCTTCAAGCTCCCACTTGAGCTGACCGATCCCCAGGCGATTGGCCAGCGGCGCGTAAATATTGGCGATCCCCTTGGCCACCAGTACCCGCTCCTCCTCATCGGCATCCTTCACCTCGCGCAATCGGGTGATCCGCTCCGAAAGCTTGATCACTACCGCCCGCACATCCTCAACCATCGCCAGCAGCATTCGGCGGATGTTATCCACCTGGGCCGGATTCACATCCTCCTCGTGAATCAGCTCCAGAGAGCTGATCGCCTTCATCTCTGAGACCCCGCACACCAACCTGCAGATATCCTCGCCGTAGCGCTCGGTAAGCTGCACCCCATCGATCAGCCCCTTGCTAAAGAAGGGGTAGAGGGTCGCCGCCCGCAAAGTATCCAGATCCATGCTCAGGGTCATCAGGATCTCCACCATCTCGACCGCCCGGCCAATCAGCTTCTCCTGCTCCTCCTCTGAGCCCAGCTCAAGGCAATCCGAGTAAATTCGTTTGAGTTGCTCACGTTCAGATACATCCAGAGCGAGGGACTCCAGCCACTGCTCTAAGTTAAAAACCGACAACATATGTGTATCTCGAACCGCAACCATAATTTTTCCTTATCCGTCCTTATCCTTGGTAAACAAACAGGGCCATCGACTCCACGTGCCCCGTATGAGGAAACATATCCAGCAAGCCAACTTTCTCCAGCCGGTAACCGGACTTTAGCAACTGCTCACTGTCTCGCGCCAGAGTAACCGGGTGACAGGAGACATAAAGAATGCGCTGTGGGGCGAGTTTAATCAGCCAGGGAATGGTCCCCGCCGCACCGGCACGCCCCGGATCAAGCAGTACATGACTAAAGCTTTGACGAGCCCAGCTCTGCCCGGAAAAGTCACTGGCCAGATCCGCCCGATGAAATTTTACATTTTCAAGCTGGTTATGACCCGCATTGCGCCGCGCAAGTTCCACAACCCGCTCAACAACTTCAACCCCGACCACCTCCCGGCACTGTTTAGCCAGTGGCAAAGAGAAGTTACCGACCCCGCAAAACAGATCCAGCACCCGATCCTCGGCGCTAGCCTCCAGCCAATCCAGCGCCTGCTCAACCATCTTGAGATTAACCGCTTCATTGACCTGAATAAAGTCCCCTGGCACAAAGTTAAACTCAAGCGCATAGTTTGCCAGCCGATAGCCAGGCAGGGTAGCTTCCCTGGTCAGCGACTCAACCTCCCGCTCGGGGCCATCGAGCCAGATCCCACACCCCTGCTCTTTGGCAAAGGTCTCAAGTGCCTGTCGGTCCCTTGGCTGTAGCTCAGCTAAGTGCCGCAGCAGCAGACTCACACCTGTGTCGGTGCGGTAAAGCTCCACATGCCCTATCTGTTTGCGCAATGACAACCCTTCGAGACATCGCTGTAACGGAGCCAGCAACACTTCCAGATCCGGCTCCAGCACCTGGCAGCCCTGGATCATCTCGATTCCGGAACCATTGCGCTGGCGAAATCCCATCGCCAGGGTTTTATTCCTAGGATCATATTTCACCGCCAGCCGGCAAACCCGTCGGTAGTTCCAGGGATCCGAGGCCAGGGTCTCGGACAGGGGAAGTGACTCGCTCTTGATAAACTTGCTCATCAGGCCACCGAACGCCTGTTCCTTGTACTCTCGCTGCTGCTCGGCTGACATATATTGCAAGGAGCAGCCACCACAAGACTCAAAGTGGGGACAGGGTGGCTGGGTCCGCAATGGGGAGGCCTCCAGCACCTTAATCAATCGTGCCTTGGCATAATTTTTCTTCTGCTCAATCAGCTGCACCACTACCTTCTCACCCGGCAGGGCGCCGGTGACAAAGATTACCCGGTTGTGATGCCTGCCGACCCCCAATCCCTGGTGATCGAGACGTTCAATCTTCAGCTCAAAGTGTTTGCGGTCGAGTTTATTGGGTTTTGCTTTAAATATCTGGGCCATGGTGCTTGGTACGCAAGTTAGTCTATGTCATCATAAACAGTTCAGATTCGAGGTAGCCATTCTCCCATAAGATTTAAACCATGACCAAATATGGCCTCAGAGCAAGAGTTGTAACGCTGACCATCCTCCCAACCCTGGTAATAGGCATTCTGATGGCGGGCTACTTCACATTCCATCGCTATCAGCAGCTGGAACACAACATTATTCAGCAGGGGATCAATGTCATCGAACCCCTGGCCATCGCCAGTGAATATGGGATGGAGCAGCGGGCCCCGGAGCATCTCAAGCGCCTGATCAACCTGGCTCACCGCCAAAACTCTCCGCTGATCGATGCCATCGCCATCTTTACCAAAGACAACAAGCTCTTCATCACCTCCAACTATCACCGTGACTATATCAAGATGCGCCAGCCCAAAGGCAAGGCCCTGGAGCATTTCACCACGGTACAACGCTTAGGCGAGACCCTGATCCTGCGCACCCCAATCCTTGAGGATGCGGCGGCAAACAATGGAGTGGCCAACCTGTCCCGGGCTAAGGCTCCCATCCTGGGCTATATCTCGATCGAGATAAATACCGACAAGGTACTACTGCTCCAGTATCGTGATGCCATCGTCTCCGTGCTGATCGTCCTGCTGGGGCTACTGCTCAGTGCCTTTTCCAGCCTCAAGCTGTTCCGCGGCATCATCCAGCCGATCAGCAACATGGTCAATGCCGTCTATCAGATCCGTAAAGGTAAACTAGAAACCCGGATCCGAGGTGAATTCTCCGGCGAGCTCGATACCCTTAAAAACGGCATCAACGCCATGGCAAAATCAATTTCCGAATATCACGAGGAGATGCAGCTCAGCATCGACCAGGCGACCTCAGATCTTCGCGAAACCCTGGAGCAGATGGAGATCCAGAACGTCGAGCTGGCGCTGGCCAAGAAAAAGGCCCAGGAGGCGGCCCGGGTTAAATCCGAGTTTCTGGCGAACATCTCTCACGAGCTGCGCACCCCACTCAACGGGGTGATGGGCTTTACTCGCCAACTCCTCAAGACCCCGCTGGGTGCGGGGCAGAAAGATTACCTGCAGATCATCGAGCGTTCGGCGCGCAACCTGCTAAATATCATCAACGACATCCTGGATCTCTCCAAGCTCGAGGCCCACAAGCTCACCCTGGAGCTCATCCCCTTCAGCCTGCGTGAAACCACCGATGAGGTGATGTCGCTGCTGGCTCCGGGCGCCCAGGAGAAGGGTCTGGAACTCACGGTACAGATAGACCCACAAGTGTGTGATGCCGTCACCGGTGATCCCCTGCGTTATCAGCAGATCATCACCAACCTCATCAGTAACGCCATCAAGTTTACCGAGCGCGGCAACATAGTGCTGACCATCCAACAGCTCAAAATGGTCAGTGAGCGCAAGGCGCGCCTCTCCTTCCAGGTGATGGATACCGGAATCGGTATCTCACCCGAGCAGCAAAGCCTGCTGTTCCGCCCCTTCAATCAGGCCGACAGCAGCATTACCCGCCGCCATGGGGGCACAGGCTTAGGTCTTGCGATCACCCAACACCTGATCCAACTGATGGGCGGAGAGATCAGCATCAACTCCTCTCAGGGTAAAGGCTCTACCTTCACCTTTACTCTCGAGATGTCACTCAATGCGCTGCCATCCAGGACCCAGCTCTCTGAGGGAGCCCTGGCCGGTCAGTCCATTTTATTGTTCGAGCGCGATCCCTATACCCAGCGCGCCATGACCGAGCAACTCCAAAGCTGGGGAGGACGAGTCGCTCCCTGCAATCAACCGGCCGACTGGCAAGACAGTCTCAAGCTCGCCTACTCCACCATCATCATCGGCCAGAGTCAGTCTGACGATCTGCAATACACCTTCGAGCAGCTGGAGCAAGCGACCTCGAGCTGCACCAAGGTACTGCTGCTCCTTAATAGCGGCGATCCCAACCTCAGTGAGAAAGCCCTGGCCATGGGAGCCACTGGCTGCCTGACCAAGCCCTTCAACCACCGCAAACTGGCGCAACTGATGCAGGGACACCCTGATCTTCCGGGTGAGGTCCAACCCCAGCGCCCGGTAAGCGAGCAGCCCCAGCCAACCACTACAACCCCCTACTGGGATCTGCGGGTGCTGGCGGTGGATGATAACCTGGCCAACCTCAAGCTTATCTCGGCAATTTTAGAAGATCATGTCCGGGAGGTTGTCAGCTGCTCCTCGGCCCGTGACGCCATCGACAAGGCAACCCACAGCAAGTTCGATCTTATCTTCATGGATATCCAGATGCCGGAGATCGACGGCCTCAATGCCACCCTGCAGATCCGCGAACACGACCGCAACAAGGAAACCCCGGTGATCGCCGTCACCGCCCACACCTTCTCCGAAGAAAAGGCGCTGCTGCTGCGTGAGGGAATGGATGACTACCTGGCCAAACCCATCGATGAGCGGGCCCTGCAAAAAGTGATTGAGCGCTTCTGCGGCCCGGCGACCCGGATCCAGGCCCCCAAGCAGGTGGAAGCACCGGAGCCGGAACCACAGCTTCGCAGCGCCAGTGAGCCTCAGGGAGAGCACAGCACCCTGAGCTGGGCCCTGGCCCTTGAGCGTGCCGCCGGCAAGCCTGATCTCGCTAAAGAGATGCTGGAGATGCTCTACGAGCAGATGCAGCAGTTTATCCCCGAGTTGCAGGATGCAATGGAGCGCCCCTCCGAAGCCAAGGATTTTCAGGCTTTGGTCCATAAACTCCATGGGGGATGCGCCTACTCGGGGGTGCCGCGCCTGCAACGGCTGCTCTACACCCTGGAGTCCGCCCTCAAACAGGGCGAACTCCTCAATGAGCTTGAGCCTGAGCTGTTGGAGCTTGAAGATATCCTCAACCAGACCATCAGCGCGGCCCGCCAACAGCTGGCGAAACTCACAGACTAGACTCTGTTGACCTGTGGTCGGCTGTTTGTGCCTGTGGCATATTGCCGCTGCCGAGCGGCGGCGGGTCAGGGGAACTGCTCTCCCAGTTCCCCTAACAACCCCGAGGGTGCCCCTCGATTCACTACCTCCTCAAAATCACTTGCTCCTTGAAGCTCAGCATAGACACGCCGCATACCATCCATGATATGCCTCCCCAGTTCGATATCCCTATCTCTCGTTCCGTCTCTCTGGGAGAGACTCCACCCCTGGCGTGGCTACGCACTCATGGCGTCCTGCCATTCGACTTCAATCGCTTTACGATTTTTCAGCGTGAATCAAAGGGGAAATACCGATAAGCCAGAACAAATTCGAACGCAATCACTTTCCTCTATTCAAGCTCCCAAGTGTCGAGCTGTCACCGAAAAGACAAAGGCAATCTCAATTTACTAGTGCTCTAAAAACAACCAATAGCCACCCCGTCATCACACAAAGACTTTCAAAAATGGGTAAAGCTATAGATTTTGGCTATTTGTATCCTTTTGTTGCTATTCACCCATAACCCTTACGTATAAAATGCCAGCTTTTTGAATAACTGCCCAAGGGATTTGGATCATAATGCTGCGCAGAAAAGCCCGCTACGAGCTGATTGTGGAACAAGGGGACACAATTGAGTTCGAAGATATCAAAACTAATAAACGCCTCTCCATGAATCCGCTGGAGATAGTCAATCAGGGACTCACCGAACTCTTTAGCGATGAAGACCGCGCCACCATAGGCCACGCTGCCGCCCGTAAGGATGACTCAATTGTTATAGCCAACAACAAGGGTAGTGTGGCGGTTTATAACTACTCCAGAACTTTTTTTATTCCTATTCTATTTGCAGCTTATATTACAGTCTTATTGATCACGTGCCTTGCTGATGCTGGAACTTTCAATGGATTTGGTATAGCTACGCCTCTATCCTTCATCACCTACCCATTAACCTTTGTTTTTGAGGATTGTGTTACAGAACTGTATGGAAGAAAAAAAGGTCTACAAGTCATTTTTCAGGCTTTTATTCTTTTAATAATCACATCTGTCATTGTTAAAGGGATCTTTGCCCTATCCGCATATGCAGGTGGAGATGTGAACAATCGTTTTTTAGAAACAATGGGTTTTCTTCCTTTTAATATTGCATATGGAGGATTTAACTCCTTTGTATCATCCGCCGTTGATATTATTGTATTCTCTTTTATATATAAGAAATTCCGAAACTATGGATTCTGGTTTCGCGCTACTGTATCTTCACTAACTGCACAACTTGTTTGCTCATTCCTAGTCGGGATTTTCTATTATATTACAACTATAAGCACTGCCCCCTTTAGCGAGACATATAACAGTGCAATGCTTTATTTCCTGTGGGGATTTGGTTTGTCCATAGTGTATCTGCCACTCTCCTATGCAATTCTCTGGTATGTAAAAAAAAACGGCAGGTAGATCCTAAATACCGCAATTTTCGTTGGAATATTCCCTGCCTGAGCACAGTCTCGATTCTCGCCATCATGGCACTCCTGATGTCAGGGATGACGCTGGAGTTCGCTGGCGCCGAAGTTAGCATTGCTATCCTGCTACTGACCCTGCTGGCCACCCTGAGCTTTACTTACCTGCGTGACAGCGCCTACCTTTGGACTCTTATTGCTGTTTCTCTAATTGCTTGTTTGGTAACTCTTCTTCTACGTAATTCTATCCCCGAGCTAAATACTGATAGTCTATGGATTAATGTCATCGTCCTCTGCTGTATCTGGGTACTGGCTTATCTCAGAAACACCCCGCTTCAGCTGGCGGGAGCCGCCACCCTGATCCTCATTATCTCACTTCAAATGGAACTCGACGCCTTGAGTATCCCGGTGACCCTGGCCCTGCAGGCAGGTATCATCTACCTTGCCCTGGACCTGGCGATTCTAAAGCGTGTAACCCGCGAGCCAAGCCGTCTCCTGCTCCCCTTTGGTAGCATTACCGCCTTGGTTCTGCTGGGCATTACCTATGAAACCGAGCTCTCTCTTGGAGTCTTTCAGGGATTAATACCAGCCTATGTCGGTAGCTCAGTCGCTATGGCTGCCCTGCTGCTGGCAGCCTTCTACCTGTGGCGCCGCTACCAGTGCCAACAGCAAGCCGTTTCCGGAGCAGCCCTCCTTGAGCATCGTCGCAAGCTTGCTGAAAACCACCAGCTCTACCGTCTAAGCCATAATCCCGACGATGAATGGCCCCAGAGCAAGCGCTGTGAACTCGATGAGAAGATCCAGCTGCAGCAGGAGAAACAAAACCGCCGCCTACAGATGGATGCAAACTACCGCAACAACCTGTTTCGCTACCCCGAAATGAAAATAGCCAATCGCGAGCGCTTTGATCACACCCTTCACGCCGAACTCTCCAATCCCGAGGCCCTGCGTTTTTTGGTCCATCGCGATCACCCAATAAGATCGATAGCGATCACTGAATAATATCGATCGCGATCGCTCAATAATATCGATGGCGATCACTTTTGAGTTTTATATTATTGGGTGATCGGCATGAATATTATGCAGTCCCGACCGAAATGTTATTCATTTCAACTCCCGTTTCGCAGGTGTTTTTTTAACCGGCTATGCTCTCTGTTTGACCTCGAGCGGAGAGCCAGCCATGCCAACGGTGCATATCACCATGCGAAAACTCAAAGAGATCCTCAGACTCAAGTACCAAGGCGGCCTGAGTCACCGCCAGATCGCAAGCAGCCTGTCTGTGTCTCCGTCGACTGTGTCCAATTACTGCAAAAGGGCCCAACAGATGGGGCTATGCCAATGGCCTCTGCCTGCTGAGTGGGATGAAGAGCGGCTGCGCCGTGAGTTCCTTGAGACCCGGATCACGGTTCGTCAGACACCTCCTCTGCCGGATTGGGCCGTGGCCCATCAGGAGCTCAGACGCAAAGGGATGACGCTACAACTCCTGTGGGAGGAGTATGCTGAGCGACATCCCAAGAACCACTACAGCTATAACCATTACTGCATGCGTTATCGTGAGTGGCGTAAATGCCAGTCTCCCTCAATGCGTCAGAGCCATAAAGCCGGTGAAAAACTGTTTGTTGATTACTGCGGTCCAACCGTGCCCATCGTGGATCCGAGGACTGGGGAGGAGCGTCGGGCTCAGATCTTTGTCGCTGTGATGGGTGCATCCAGCTACACCTACGCCGATGCAACCTTGAGTCAGGGGCTGGAAGACTGGGTGATGAGCCATAAACGGGCCTTCGAATTTCTGGGGGGAGTACCAGAGATGATCGTTCCGGATAATCTCAAAAGCGGAGTCAGTAGAGCGTGTCGCTACGAGCCAGATCTCAATCCTACCTATCAGCAGCTGGCTGCACACTATGGTGTTGCAGTGCTTCCTGCCCGTCCTTACAAGCCCAAAGATAAAGCCAAGGCTGAGGTGGGCGTGCAGATCGTTGAGCGCTGGATCCTGGCAAAACTGCGCCATGAGACCTTCTTCAGTCTGGCTCAGCTAAACCAGCGGATCGGGGCTCTGCTCACCGAGTTGAACAATCGCCCGTTCAAGAAGCTGCCGGGAAGCCGTAAATCACAGTTTGAATTGCTAGACAAACCGGTGCTCAAATCGCTGCCTCAAAACCCCTATCAGTTCACCCGGGTGAAGGCGGTTCGGGTTCATATCGACTATCACATCGAGCTCGACAAGCACTACTACTCGGTTCCCTATACCCTGCTCAAACGCAAGCTTGAAGCGCATATCTGCGACAACCTGGTACGGATCTATCATGGTGGTCGCTGTGTCGCGACACATCCACGCAGCTATCAGCAGGGAGGGCAAACCACCCACCCCGATCATATGCCGGTCGCACACCAAAAGCAGATGCAATGGACCCCGGGACGCTTTCTGAACTGGGCTCAGGAGATAGGCCCCTCCACGCTTGCGGTGATCAAACAGCTGCTCTACCGAAAGTCCCACCCGGAGCTTGGATATCGGGCCAGCCTTGGGATCCTCAACCTGGAAAAGCGATATGGACGCCCCCGCTTAGAAGCGGCCTGCCAGCGAGCAGACCGAACGGGCGTTTACTATCAGAAAGGGATCCGCTCCATCCTGGAAAAGGGGCTGGATGGCCAGCCACTGCCCGAAACTCAGCCGGATCGTCTGGCGGAGCTCACTCACCTCAATATCCGTGGCTCAGGCTACTATCACTAAGGATCAAAGATGACAGAACAACTCAAACAGCAACTTCGGGAGCTGAAACTAAGTGGTATCCGGGATGCCCTGGAAAGGCAACATCAGCAACCCGGGCACTACCAGGAACTCGGGTTCGAAGAGCGACTCAGCCTGCTGCTGGAGCAGGAGCTGACGGATCGGTCTCAGCGGCGGATCGAGCGCCTTATCAAGCAGGCCCGATTCCGGCTGCAGGCAAATCTGGAGCAACTGGATTATCGAAGTGATCGCGGCTTGCATAGAGCCCAGATCCGCTCACTGGCAGAGGGATACTGGCTTAGCCTGGGGCAGACTCTGATCCTGACCGGGGCGACCGGGTGCGGGAAAACCTATCTGGCCTGCGCCCTGGGCCATCACTTCTGTCTGCAGGGACTCGGGGTTCGCTACTTCCGGTTTAAAGAGCTGCTGGAGCAACTGCAGCTGGCTCAGGCTGATGGCAGCTATCGAAAGCTGATGGTTCAGTTGAGAAACACGCCGCTTCTGATCCTCGATGACTGGGGACTGGAGTCGCTGAATGCGCTTCAGCGTAGCGATCTACTGGAGTTAATCGATGCTCGCCATGGTCACGGAGCCACACTGATCGGCAGCCAGCTTCCGCTGGAGCACTGGCACACAATGATCGGTGAATCAACCCATGCGGATGCGATCCTGGATCGTCTGGTTCATGGAGCGATCCGTGTAGAATTATGCGGAGAATCGATGAGAAAAATCACCGCAGAGTTGACGGATGCCGATCACTCAGGGTAAAAAATAACCCAGTCTGTGAGACGGGATGTTGAGGTGATCGACATCATATTATTCGGTGATCGCCATCGCGATAATACGCAGGCCCCGACCGGCTCAGTCTTTTTAATCGAATTTAATCACCTGAAAGATGAAGACACCCTCAAGCTCCTGAGCCTGAGCATCCACCATCTGCTACGTGAATACCCCAATCACCTGGTCGCCCGCTTCTCTCACACCAGCATCGCCATCTTGTTGCCAAACCACACCGAGCAGCTGGCTAGCGGGCTCGCCCCCAGAATCTGCGCGACCCTCCATAACTACTTTACTCAAAGCCCGGATGATACCGCCTTTAATATCGGAATCGTCTGTTTTACCTATATGGAGACCGTCTCTGAGATCCTCTCACAGGCCGAAGAAGCCCTACACCAGGCGCGACACATCCACCAGCGCTGCTGGTTCATCCTTGAAAAGGGCCTTCACTATCCCGAGTCTCACGGCTGGCATAACTGGAGCAAGCACCTGGCTCTCTGCATCAGGGAGCAGCAAATCGAGTTTGAGCTAACCCCCTTCTATGGCGTGAAACGACAGCTGATTTTTAATAATCTCTGCGCCTTCACCGACGGGATCTGTGGTAACACCCTGGGTGATGAGCAGCTTTGCCTGCTGGCAGAAAAAAGTAGCCTCGAACTCCCCTTTCTCAGGCTCAAGCTCAGCGCGGCCCATAATCTGCTCCACACCATTGAAGGCTCTTTGAGCATTACCACCCACGCCAAGGTCATAGCTAGCCCATTCAAGCTCAACCAATTGCTGATTACTCTCTATCAATACCCAACCAACATTCGCCAACGTCTTATTTTTGAGATAAGAGAATCAGAAGTAACCAGACTGCTTGATAAGATCAAACTCGGCTGTTTCGCCCTTCATGCCCTGGGGTGTAAGCTCTGCATCAACCGGGCCGGGCGCCAGGTTGAGGGAATGCAATACCTCAGTGAACTAAGCGTCGACTATCTCAAACTCGATCAGCACATGCTGATCAACATTGAGGGAGAAAGCCGTCAGCTCAAGGCATTGGAGAGCATTCGCCTGATGCTGCAGGGTACATCGACCCAACTATTGGCCCAGCACATCAAAAGCCAGGCTCATTGGGAACAGCTACAGTTAGTGGGAATCGAGGGCGCTCCCTTTAACCTAAATTCGGCTCTTGACTAGTCAACTAAGCCGGGACGGAGCGCCATCCCGGCAAACCCCATGAATACCTGAACCAAAGCCAAACGAGACTGTTACATATCAGGTAAAAACGCTAAGATAGCGGCCTCAGGGAACGAGACCTTATTACCAATGCTCAGACTTAAACGACAGCCCCGCTACCAGCTGATTGGCCAGCAGGGAGAGAAACTGTTATACCGCGACCGCAATAGCGGTAAGCAGCTGCGCACCTCTGCCCTTGAGCTGGTCAACCAGGGGCTCACTGAGCAGTTCAGTGATCAGGACCGAATTCAGATAGGCTATAACGCAGCCCAAACCGATGACTCCATCGTCGTCGCCAATAATAAAGGCAGCGTGGCGATTTATAGTTACTCCAGAACCTTATTTTATCCAATACTTTTATCCTCTTATATTTTATTTATCTTGCTAGCATGTGTATTTGATCCTGTAACGATAAATATACTAGACATCAACACGCCAGTTACTTTTTTATTGATCCCTTTTGTTTTTGTGATAGAGGACTGTGTAACAGAGCTTTATGGATTTCAAAAAGGTTTGATGATGATAGTGAAGTCATTATCAATTCTCATAGTTTGTGCTATCTCATTTAAAGTGATATTGATTTTAGCTAGGCAATCTCCGATTGAGAAGGCAAATTACCTTTCAACTACATTTAGCTTTCTTCCTAACGACCTTGCATTCAGCTCAGCAAACGCTGCGTTATCTTCCTTTATAGATCTACTTGGATTCTCAATACTGTTTAAGAAAATAAGGGATTACGGGTTTTGGTTCAGATCACTAGCTTCCTCTTTTATATCTCAACTGGTCTGCTCAATTGTTGGTGGATTTATAATTATATATACCTTGCCTTCTATGCCTCTTGATTCAGTTTATGGGAATATGTTCCTATTCTGGGTTTATAACATGGTCCTTGCTGTCCTATACTTACCTTTGGCATATTTAATTATAAGTTCAGTTAAACGGCTTACTGTTAACTCCAAATATCGTGAGTTCGTTTGGAAGAGTGGCTGCCTGAGCAGCGTCAATATCCTCGCCATCTTTGCGCTGGTATTCTCGGGGGCAAGTCTCAATATCTTTGATCTCCATATCAGCGTTTCGGCACTGCTGCTAAGCGGTGTTTGTGCCCTGACCCTGGCCTACCTTAGGGACAGCGCCTATATCCATACCCTGGCTATAGTGTCTGTGCTTGGGGTCATCACCACCTGTATCATCCATCAGCAACTCTCGGGAGATGTGATCGAAGACATCCTGATAACCGCCCTCTCCCTTGGCTGTATCTGGATGCTGGGTTACCTGGAAGAGGCCTGGGTCCAGCTTCCGGGTGTGATCTTCATTCTGGCGCTGAACATAGTAACTCCCGAGCTCACTCCCCTGAGTTTTCTCATCACTCTGCTGCTGCAGGGGGCCATCGCCTGGCTTCTAGTCGACAACGCCCTCACTCGCATCCTGTTAGTAAGACACCCATCTTTTCTTCTCGCCTCCGCCTCCCTGACCATAGGCTCCCTGGCTGGCATCACCTATGCCATCGGCTCTCCTTTGCTGGCCAAGACCCAGCTTCCCCTGCCAGCCCTCTGGATAACAGCCACCGTATTGTTCATCGCAAGCATCTACCTTATGAGAACCTGGCAGAAATACCGAAAGCTCTACTTCCCTTACTCTGATACCCACGACGTGGCCTATCATCTCAGGCAACTTTAAGCTTAAAGCACCGCTGCTCCTGCTGACCAAAGCAAACCTATCTCGTTCAGCCCTCTAACATGAGTGCATGGATAACTCTAGCCAAGTTATCCGGGATGGAGAGCCATCCCGGAAAAGCCCTTAAATACCTGAATCAAAGCCAAACGAGACTGTTACATATCAGGCAAAAACGCTAAGATAGCGGCCTCAGGGAACGAGACCTTAATACCAATGCTCAGACTTAAACGACAGCCCCGCTACCAGCTTAGCGGCCAGCAGGGAGAGAAGTTGCTATACCGCGACCGCAATAGCGGGAAGCAGCTGCGCACCTCTGCCCTTGAGCTGGTCAACCAGGGCCTCACCGAGCAATTCAGTGATCAAGACCGAATCCAGATAGGCTACAGCGCCGCCCAAATCGACGACTCCATCGTCGTCGCCAATAATAAAGGCAGTGTGGCGGTTTATAGTTACTCCAGAACCATCTTTATTCCAATACTATTTGTTGCTTATACATTAGCTATTTTGACCGCTTGCTTTGCTGATGCAAGCACCTTTGATGGGTTTGGCTTTCCAACACCTCTGTCATGGCTTGTCTTCCCTTTGACGTTTGTATTTGAGGATTGCCTAACAGAACTTTATGGGAGAAACAGGAGCCTTAGGATAATATTCAAATCATGCATAATTCTATTAATCTCATCAGCACTACTCAAGCTCTTCTTTCTTATATCATCAAACTCACCCGAATATGCTCATAGTCTCGATTTAAATAAAATGGCGTATCTCCCCTTTGATATTGCATATAGTGCAATTGATGCACTGATAGCATCAGTCGTTGATATAATCGTTTTCTCTCATATCTATAAGTCTTTTAGGAATTATGGTTTCTGGTTTAGAGCTACTCTTTCATCATTAACCTCACAGTTTTGTGCGGCTATCATCGCTGGACTGTACTTCTATGTCGTTGTAAATTCAACGGCACCATTTGACGAAATTTATAACAATGCCATGCTCTACTTCCTATGGGGCTTTGGCCTGTCTATCGCCTATATTCCTATCTCATACGCCATCCTGCTTTCAGTCAAAACACTTGCGGTTAGCCCAAAATACCGTGAATTCGCCTGGAAAAGTGGCTGCCTGTGTATCGTCAATATCCTCGCCATCTTTGCGCTGGTATTCTCTGGTGCAAGCCTCAATCTGTTTGAGCTTCATATCAGCTTATCGGCCCTGCTGCTCAGTGCGCTCTGTGCCCTGACCCTGGCCTACCTTAGGGACAGCGCCTATATCCATACCCTGGCTATAGTGTCTGTGCTTGGGGTCATCACCACCTGTATCATCCATCAGCAACTCTCGGGAGATGTGATCGAAGACATCCTGATAACCGCCCTCTCCCTTGGCTGTATCTGGATGCTGGGTTACCTGGAAGAGGCCTGGGTCCAGCTTCCGGGTGTGATCTTCATTCTGGCGCTGAACATAGTAACTCCCGAGCTCACTCCCCTGAGTTTTCTCATCACTCTGCTGCTGCAGGGGGCCATCACCTGGCTGCTAGTCGACAACGCTCTCACCCGTATCCTGTTGCTCAGACACCCATCTTGGGTGATCGGCTCCGCCTCCCTGACCATAGGCTCCCTGGCTGGCATCACCTATGCCATCGGCTCTCCTTTGCTGGCCCAAACCGGCCTTACGCTGCCATCGTTGTGGCTGAGCGGCGTAGTTCTGATAACTGCCAGCGCCTACCTCATGCGAATCTGGCATAAGTACCGAAACCAGAACCTCAGCTACCCGGAGTCTATCGGATTGAATAGCTACTAATTTAACTTTTTTCAGGCTGGGCTATCTTGGCGGTTCGCCCTGAGGTCAACTCCAGTAGCGCCCCGGGAGCAAGCTCTATCTCAAGCCCTCGACGCCCGGCACTGACAAAGATAGAGTCGTACTCAAGTGCAGAGGCATCCAGAACTGTTTTAAGCCGCTTCTTCTGGCCTAACGGGCTGACACCTCCCAGCACATAGCCGGTCGCCCGCTGCACCACTAGAGGATCGGCCATCGTCGCCCTCTTGGCCCCGGCAACCTTAGCTATCTGCTTGAGGCTCAGCATGGAGCAGACCGGCACAATCCCAACCACCAGCTCCCTGCTATCAAGGGAGACAACCAGGGTTTTAAATACCCGAGCCGCCTCGATTCCAAGTTTATCCGCCGCCTCTGTACCATAAGACTCGCTTGCTGGATCGTGTCTGTATTCATGGAGCTGATGGGAGATCTTACGCTTTATCGCAAGCTTAACCGCGGGTGTCATGGCAGCTCCTCATCCACTGAACCCCTGACAGGTGTAATTCGGTAAGCACAGCGCCTGGCTCCCTCAAGAATATGCTCTTCACGAGTAACTGTGGCCTGCTCACTGAGTAGTTGCTCAAAGAGTTGCAGCTCAGAGCGGCAAAAACTAAGACACTGACTGGCAGCAGCACAGATAGGGCAATGATTCTCTAACAACCAGAACACTCCATCGCGCTGCTCCAGGCTCGCCATATAACCCTCCTGGCTGCGGAGCTCAACCAACACCCGGAGCTTATCGGCCAATCCGAACTTGCCGGCTAATGCCTGCTGGTAGCTTTCAAAAGAGGCTTTCTCTCTGTGTATAATCAGCTGTTCCAGCCCCTCGGGGCCAAAGATCTCCTTGATCGAGCCTATCATCTGCAGAGTCAGCTCCGAGTGCCGGTCCGGAAAAAAAGAGCGGCTCTTTTCAGTTAATGACCAGTAGCGGGTCGGTCGCCCACGCGCAGCCTTTTTATCTTCAAAGCTGAGGATCCCCTCATCTTCCAGCTGTTGCAGGTGCTGGCGCGCTCCCATGCTGGTGATCCCAAGCTCACTGGCCAGGGTCTTAGCCGTCAGAGCCCCCTCTCGCTTGATTAGCTGAATGATTTTATCACTGGTTTTCATAGCACCTCCTGGAGCCATTATTCCCCAGACAGCTATTTTGTAAACTTTTTTCTTTACTTTATTTAGTGAAGGTTCTACTTTACATAACAATTAATAAACAAAAAAGTTTACTAAATGAAGCTTCTCATCATTAGTGGCAGCCAAAGATCCCACTCCCAGAGCGCCAAGGTCGCTGAATTTATCAAGACCAGATCACAAGATTTTGAGCAGGTCGAACATCTGGAACTCATCCGTTACCGTCTTCCTTTCTGGAGTGGGGAGCAAGACTCTAAGTACGCAGAGGATTCTGATTGGCATGAGCTGGAGCTAAAGATCCGTCAGGCCGATGCTCTTGCCCTAATCACCCCCGAGTGGCATGGGATGGCGACTCCGTTACTCAAAAACTTTTTGCTGATGTGTAACCTGCAGGATACGGCTCATAAACCTGTGTTGCTGGCCTCTGTGGTCAGTGGTATCAGCGGTGCTTATCCCATTGCGGAACTCAGGATGAACGCTCTAAAAAACATCAAGCTGGTCGCCATCCCGGATCACCTGATCTTGCGCGATGCAACCAACATCCTCAATCCAGATATAGAACTAACCCCTCTGGAGCAGCAACTACGCGAAAGAATCGATTACAGCCTGCATATGCTCTACCTGTATGCACAGGCCCTCACCGAGGTGCGCCGTCAGCACTCGAGCTACCCCAACCAACAGGAGTACTGCTTTGGCATGTAAATCATGAGAAGACCCGAAGGACTGATCGATACCCAAGGATAAAACAGATCAGGGATTATGACTGGCTAAAGCCCGGAGTTAGCCCCGCTAATTCTGAGCTAAAACAAGCCATAAAAATCACTAACAAGGAGAAAAATGATGATCCAACTCGAGCACCTGAACCTGGTTGTAAAAGATATCCAACGTGCCCTGAACTTCTACCAGGTTGCTTTCCCTCACTGGACAATCCGCGGACAAGGCACCGGAGAGTGGTATGGAAAACCAAGAACCTGGCTGCACTTCGGGGATGATTACCAATACCTGACTCTCAATGACAACGGCGAGGGACAAAATCGCGACCTGAGTGGTCACCAGGTTGGCCTGGCCCATTTTGGGATCATTACCCAGGATCTCGATGCCATGGTTACCCGCTTGCAACAGGCAGGATTTGACTATCACAGCCAAAGTGGCGATGAGCCGTTTCGTAAGAGCTATTACTTCATGGACCCCGATGGCAATGAGGTCGAGTTTGTGCAGTACTTCAGTGATAACCCCACAGAGCGCAACTACTACCCACAGCCCGCATAATAATATCGGCCAGCACAGCCCGTTTGCTGGCCGCTCTCTTCTAACCAAGGCTCTTAAATCGCAACAAACTTCGATAACCAAGCTGACATACTCAGGGTTATCTCCACAATGGCTTACTGGATGAGCCTTGGAAGTAATTTGAACAGACCCGGGCGCCGATATAAGCGCCAATAGAGTCAGAGATTGCCAGTATGATCCCAAGATGATAATTCACATCGCCCTTGATCAGAAATATCACCAGAGCCACTAGAGCATTTTTGACTTAATCAGGGTCGCTATTCGTCCCATCAGATTCAAGCGCAGCTTTGAGCTTTGTTAAGCTGACCTTCTGCAGCAAGGATGCTGCAGTAGAGCAACATGGATGTGACTTGCGTGTCAGCATTCAAAATCGAAGCAGCTCTTATGGAGAGTGAACCCATTTATCCGGAAAATGCTCTAGGTTTAGTGGTCACTCTTTCTTATAAAGTAAGCCAGCAATAAGGCTCCGCGGCTGAAGGGAATAAAAAATACAGCCCCTGCGAGCAGCATTAAACCGCCCGCAGGGTAAGGCTTAGCAATGGGCGTGACGCGCCTCGCGGATCAGTCGCTTCATCTCGCGTACCGCACTATCCAGCCCTTCGAAGGCCGCACGAGCGATAATCGCATGACCGATATTCAGCTCCAGCATC
Organism: Dongshaea marina; assembly: GCF_003072645.1. NCBI lineage: Bacteria > Pseudomonadati > Pseudomonadota > Gammaproteobacteria > Aeromonadales > Aeromonadaceae > Dongshaea > Dongshaea marina. The sequence goes on along the minus strand of NZ_CP028897.1, from coordinate 625,632 downwards.
TCAGGAATCGCCGCAATCGGCTGAACATTATGGTAATGCAGGCCATGACCGCCATTGACCTTCAGCCCCTTGGAGTGAGCGTAGCGCGCCGCATCGGCGATCCGGTGCAGCTCCTCCTGCTGGATATTCTCATCGGTGGCATCGGCGTAACAGCCGGTGTGGATCTCGATGAAAGGCGCGCCACTGGCAACAGCGGCATCGATCTGCTCACGATCTGCATCGATAAACAGGGAAACCTTGGTCCCGGCACTCGCCAGCTGCTTGACCGCATCCTTGATCCTTGAGAGCTGGCCAGCCACATCCAACCCACCTTCGGTCGTCACCTCCTGGCGATTTTCCGGGACCAGGCACACAAACTCAGGGCGGGTCTCACAGGCGATCTTGATCATCTCATCGGTCACCGCCATTTCAAGGTTCATCCGGGTCTGCAGCGTCTCACGCAGTACCCGCACATCCCGATCCAGGATGTGACGTCTGTCTTCACGCAAGTGAATCGTGATCCCGTCTGCGCCCGCCTGCTCCGCGATGGCCGCCGCATGCACCGGATCCGGATAGCTGGTCCCACGGGCATTACGCAAAGTGGCGATATGATCGATATTCACACCCAACAAAATCTCTTTCACTTGGTTTTCCTCTTATTTGTCATTTTCAGGAACAGCTCCCTGCTCCTCAGTTTACGGTGGCCAAGATAGGGATGAAGTGCCAATCGGGTAAAACGTTTGGCCGCCTGTAAACTCTGTTCGTTATCCAGCTGGTAGGACGCGATTGCTAACAACTGCTCTCCGGAAAATATGGTATGAGATCTCTCATATGAATCACAAGCGATAAAACCCAGCTCATTGTGATATCGGTAACAACCCTGGGGACAATCGGCTGCTCGCTGTCTGCGGTACGCACGAAACTGATCGCCGAGCCTAGGCTCTCCAGCAAAGAGAGCTCAAAGTGGCGCAGTGCTACTTCTACCCGGGGAATGTCCACCAGGGTACTCAAAAGCTGCCGATAGGTGGCAAAAAGCTGAGGAAACGGCGAGCCATCACGCAACAGCAGGTACAAAAGCTCGTTGAGATAAAAGCCACTGTAGAGGCGAGTCCCGGCAAGCTTGAGCGGCATCCCGCAGGGTTCGGCATGGGTAAGGGTCTTGAGAGCCCCCCGCCCCCGGTAACCCAGCTCCAGCAGGCGAAACGGCTGCAGGATGCTTTTGAGGGGACTCTTGGGAGAGCGGGCGCCCCGGGCCACCACACTGACCCGTCCCTCATGCTCGCAAAACAGATAGACGATCAGGCTGGTTTCACGGTAGGGACGGGAGTGGATCACAAAGCCTAATGAGCTCTCAATCACAGATCACTCCTCTCTCAATTTAGTCGCCGAAAGTAACCAGGTGTGGGGTAGAGCATACTGGCGGCAATGAAGCCAACTTTCTGTGACAGGGAAGTCACAGCAAAGCCTCAGGGATGAAGCTCGCGTGTTGGCTGGTTGCCGCCAGTAGGATAAGAACAACTGAGGCGACTTACTCGTCGCCATACCCCAGGCTACGAAGGGCGCGTTCATCGTCGGCCCAGCCAGACTTCACCTTGACCCACAGCTCCAGGAACACCTTGTTATCAAACAACCGCTCCATGTCCGCCCGGGCCTCTTCACCGATCTGCTTGAGCTTGCTGCCCTTATTACCGATCACCATCCGTTTCTGACCCGCACGTTCCACCAGGATCAGGGCGTTGATATGAAACACCCCATTCTCCTGGGCCTGAAAGCGCTCAATCTCAACGGTCACCGAATAGGGAAGCTCATCTCCCATGAAACGCATCAGCTTCTCACGGATGATCTCAGAGGCCATGAAGCGCGAAGAGCGATCCGTGATGTAGTCCTCAGGGAAGTAGTGCTCCCCCTCGACCAGCAGTTCACGGGCCCAGTCACGCAGTTGCGGCACATTGTCACCCCGGGTTGCCGAGATCGGCAGGATGTGGGCAAAGTCCATCTGCTTAGAGAGCCACTCGATGTGCGGCAGCAGCTCCTCCTTCTCCTGGACGTTATCGATCTTATTGATCGCCAACACCACAGGGCAACGGCTGTGACGCAGCTTATTGAGCACCATCTCATCATCGCTGGTCCATTTGGTCCCCTCGACGATAAAGATCACCATATCCACATCACCCAGGGAGCTGGTCGCCGCCCGGTTCATCAACCGGTTGATCGCCCGCTTCTCCTCTTTATGCAGTCCGGGAGTATCCACATAGATGGTCTGATAGGCACCATCGGTGTCGATGCCCAGGATCCGGTGACGGGTGGTCTGAGCCTTCTTGGAAGTGATCGAAACCTTCTGCCCCAGCAGTTGGTTCAGCAGGGTCGATTTACCGACATTGGGGCGACCGACGATCGCCACAAAGCCGCAATAAGTTGTTTCATCAGTCATTTTGTAACTGCTCCAGTGCTTTTAGAGCGGCGTCCTGCTCCGCCTTGCGGCGGCTGGTTCCCACTCCGGTCGCAGCACCATCGAGCGTCTTGACCAGGCATTCAACGGTGAACTCCTGGTTATGAGCTTCTCCACGGATCTGCACCACGTGATATTCCGGCAGTGGCTGGCGCTGTCCCTGAAGCAACTCCTGCAATCTTGTTTTGGGATCTTTTTGCTCAATCCCCGGGCGAATCGATTTCAAACGCTCCTGATACCAGTCGAGGATCGTCTGGTGTGCCTGCTCGATCCCCGCATCCAGGTAGATGGCCCCGATGATCGCCTCGATGGCATCGGCCAGAATCGACTCGCGGCGAAATCCACCGCTCTTGAGCTCACCCGGCCCCAGGATCAGGTCATCACTGAGCTGAAACTCACGGCCAAACTCGGCCAGGGTCTTGCCCCGTACCAGGGTGGCACGCATCCGGCTCATGTCGCCCTCATCCACCTTGGGAAACTGCAGGTAAAGAGCATTGGCGATGACCAGGCTCAACACCGAGTCTCCCAGGAACTCCAGGCGCTCGTTGTGCTGGCCACTGGCGCTACGGTGAGTCAGGGCCTGCTTGAGCAGGCTGACATCTTTAAACTGGTAGCCAATCTTACGCTGGACCCGTTCAATATTCAGGGTCATGTGATACCTCCGATCCGGCTAAAGCGGACGCCGGTTGGTACCCAGCTTGGCAGCCAGGAATCGGCCGAATGATCAAAGGTAAAGCTGATCCAGATCGCAACCGCCTTACCCACCAGGTTCTTCTCGGCCACAAAGCCCCAATAGCGGCTATCGGCACTGTTATCCCGATTGTCACCCATCGCGAAGTAGTGCCCCGGTGGTACCACCCACTCCCCGACTTCCTGGCCAGGCTGGCGGTAATAACTCGGATACTGCTCGGGCAGCATAGGGTTACGCAAGATATCGTGAGTCACCTTGCCAAGCTGCTCCTGGTAACGCTCAAGTGGCATTCCCATCTGGGAGAACTGGCTGGGTCCGATATAGTTCTTGGTCACCTGCTGCAGGCCGGGGCAGGTCTTAGCTCCATGGCAGGCCGGCTTCACATACAGAGTCTTGTTCTGATAGATGATGGTATCGCCCGGCAGACCGACAATCCGCTTGATGTAATCAATTTTCGGATTGGGCGGGTAACGGAACACAGCCACATCACCGCGCTTGGGCTCACCGGTTTCCAGGAACTTGTGATGGAACACAGGATCGCGCAGCCCATAGGCAAACTTCTGAACCAGGATAAAATCACCCGGCAGCAGAGTTGGCATCATGGAACCACTTGGGATCTGGAAGGGTTCAAAGATAAAGGAGCGCAGGATCAGAACCACCAGGATCACCGGAAAGATGGAACGCCCGTTCTCCAGCCAGCCCGGAACCGGTGCCACCTGGGCCAGCTGCTCCTTGCTCAGTGGCTCTTCACTCTGCTGCTGCGCCTCATCGATCAGCACCTGACGACGACGCTTAAACACCAGCTTATCGACTATCCAGATAATACCGGTCAGCACAGTGACCAGCGTCAATATCAGGGAAAACAGGTTAGCCATAATCAATTAGTCCTTTCCAATATGGAGAACTGCAAGAAACGCTTCCTGAGGGACTTCCACACGCCCTACCTGCTTCATACGTTTCTTACCATCTTTCTGCTTTTGCAACAGCTTCTTCTTACGGCTCACATCACCACCGTAACACTTAGCTGTTACATCCTTACGCAGGGCTTTTACTGTACTACGAGCCACGATCTGGTTACCAATTGCAGCCTGAATCGCAATATCAAACATCTGGCGCGGGATCAGCTCGCGCATCTTATCCACCAGCTGACGGCCACGAAACTGTGCATTATCTTTATGAGTGATCATCGCCAGGGCATCAACCCGGTCGCCATTGATCATCACATCCAGTCTGACCATATCAGATGCCTGGAAATGCTTAAAACCATAATCCAAAGAGGCATAGCCACGGCTGGTTGACTTGAGGCGGTCAAAGAAATCCAATACCACCTCGGCCATCGGGATCTCATAGGTCAGCGCCACCTGATTGCCGTGATACACCATATTGGTCTGCACACCACGCTTCTCAATACACAGGGTGATCACATTGCCCATATATTCCTGTGGCAACAGAATATGGCACTCAGCGATCGGCTCACGGACCTCCTGAATACTGGTCACCGGAGGCAGGGCCGCTGGGCTATCGATATAGATGGTCTTGCCATCCGTCATCTCGATCTCATAGACCACGGTCGGCGCAGTGGTGATGAGCTCGATATCATACTCACGCTCCAAACGCTCCTGAATGATCTCCATGTGCAGCATCCCCAGGAAACCACAGCGGAAACCAAAACCGAGAGCCGCCGAATTTTCCGGCTCATAGAACAGAGATGCATCGTTGAGGCTGAGTTTATCCAGCGCATCGCGGAACGCCTCATAATCTTCAGAGGAGATCGGGAACAGGCCCGCATAAACCTGAGGCTTCACCTTCTTAAAGCCGGGCAGAGCAGTCTCGGCGCCATGCTTGGCCATCGTCAGGGTATCCCCGACCGGTGCACCATGGATATCCTTCATTCCACACACGACCCAGCCCACTTCACCGCAATTGAGCTCTGTGGTATCGGTCTGCTTCGGTGAGAAGATCCCCAGGCGATCCACACCCCAGACCTGACCCGTGCTCATCACCTTGATCTTGTCGTTTTTCTTCAGAGATCCATTTTTGATCCGCACCAGGGAGACGACACCCAGGTAGCTGTCAAACCAGGAGTCGATGATCAGTGCCTGCAACGGCTCCTCAGGCTCACCAACCGGAGCCGGGATATCCTGAACAATGGTCTCCAGCACATCTTCGATCCCGATCCCGGTCTTGGCACTACAGCGCACCGCATCCATAGCATCCAGACCAACGATATCTTCGATCTCCTGGGCAACCTTGTCCGGGTCGGCCTGCGGCAGATCGATCTTATTAAGAACCGGAACCACTTCCAGATCCATGTCGATCGCCGTATAACAGTTCGCCAGTGTCTGCGCCTCGACCCCTTGTCCTGCATCGACCACCAGCAGGGCCCCTTCACAGGCCGCCAGCGAGCGGGAAACCTCATAGGAGAAATCCACATGTCCCGGGGTATCGATAAAGTTCAACTGGTAATCATTGCCATCTTTTGCCTTATAGTTAAGGGTTACGCTCTGGGCCTTGATGGTAATACCGCGCTCACGCTCCAGATCCATGGAGTCGAGAACCTGCTGCTGCATCTCACGATCGGAGAGGCCTCCACAGTGCTGGATCAGTCGATCCGACAGGGTTGATTTACCGTGGTCGATATGGGCAATGATTGAAAAATTACGAATATGCTTCATGTATGTTTTGAACTGTTGCTAGCCTGGTCTTGTCTGAGGGGGTGATTCTACTGAATTTATCGTGGATCTGCTACGCCTGATTAATAACCAGTTAATAACCAGGCGTTGGTTTTAAGAGCTGGCGGCTCCGGAAAGAGCCGGTTGCTCGGTTTGAGTCTTGGAGGGAAGCTTCAAACGGACAGATTCTGCAATATGCAGCGCACTCTGGGCCGGGATCTGCCCCACCACTGTCACTTTCATCCGCTCCGAATTCACAAAGGTAAAGAGGTTGGTACTTCCAAGACGCACCAGCTGCTTCTGCTCCGCCGTGGTGGCTGTCACCGGGGCCACATAGATAGAGACCAGCACCAAACCATCATAGGCCATCATGTAATCCACCGGCTGATTGACTCCCACCAGCAGGTGGCGATCCCGCGAGATAACCTTGAACCCCTGAGGCAACCAGCCGATACTCCAATCCAGCTTACGTTGGGGTGCCTGATAGACATCGCTGGCCTCCAGGGTCTTTGGCAGCTTGAGGTTAAACAGCGCCAGTAACGCCTTGGTGGGCTTTTGCATCACATCCAGGGTCACCCCAAGATACTGACCAACCAGCTGCCCCTGAGGGGTCAGCACATCGACCCGCAGCAGCAAACCATTGTCCTGATCAAGCCACAACACATAGCTGTATTTATCTGCCGACTCGGGAGCCAACCGCACGATCTGCGCCTGACGCCCCACCACCCGGCTCTGGCCGGCAAGTAGCGCATGGTAGCTATCAAATACCTCAGGCAGAGGCATATTAAACAGGGCTGGCAGCAAGCCCGGCATCTTGGTGTGATTCAGGGTATAGGGTTGATGGTCCGGCTCAAAAAAGCTGACCTTGTTATCCCGTCGAATATATTGACGCACCGGACCATTGAGATACTCCATGGCAAACATATCTTTGCCCTTGGATGAAACATGGCTCAGGCGAATTGGCTCGCTGCGTCCCTGATGCAGAGCAACGTAGGAAAATTGGTAGTTAAGATCATGGCTGCTTTGCTGCATCCGCGTCAGCCACTGCTGAGGGCTGAGCGTTTGTGCGGCTGCCTGAAAGCTAAACGCAATCAGGCAGCCGACGAGAGGAATCAAATACTTGGTCACTATAAGTCTCTTTGCTACTGGTGCAGCACTCGTCCCTGCAGGAAGTGGTCCTGAAAATAAGCGCTGAGCATCTGCCTTTGTTGCTGGATCTGCTCCGGCGTCATCTGGGCTTCATTCTGTGCGGGTGCCATATTGAAGTTTGCACTAACCGGTGTTGCACCTCCCCCCAGGGGAACAGTGTTCAGAACTGAGCCAGGAGAGCTGGGCGTCTGCTGGTCGCCATATTTCTGCACTCCAACAATCACCACCCCGGCCACGGCCGCTGCAATTGCATACTGACCGACTCGCTTACTAAACTGCACAACCCAGCCTTTGCCCCTGCCAGATCTTTCAGAACTCTGGCGTTTGGGAGCTAGCACAGTAGGCTCATCTTCCAGGGCCGCGGTGACCCGATCAGCCAGATCAAAAGAGACCATCTCGGGAAGCTCACCTCGCATCGTATCACCGATGAGCTGGTAGCGAGTCCAGGTCACAGAGCTCTCATGCTCCTCGACTAGCAGATCCAACAGGCGATCATCATCCAGTTCACCATCGATGAATGCTGATAATTGTTCTCTGTCCGACATGAATATCTCCCTCAGCGCTGTAACAGCGGCTGGATCTTTTTATCTATCGCGTCTCTGGCTCTGAAGATCCGCGAACGAACTGTACCGACCGGACTGTCCATGACAGTCGCAATCTCTTCATAACTCATCCCCTCTAGTTCACGCAGGGTGATCGCCATGCGCAACTCCTCGGGGAGCGATTCTATGGTGTCAAACACGACCTGCTTGATCTCATCTGAGAGTAGCAGGTTCTCCGGGGTTGCCCGCTCACGTAGCGCATCCGGGCTCTCCATGTAGCCAGTATCGTCAAGCTCTACATCTGTGACTGGCGGACGCCGCCCCTGAGCCACGATATAGTTCTTGGCGGTATTGACCGCAATACGATACAACCAGGTATAGAAAGCACTCTCGCCACGAAACGAAGCCAGAGCACGGTAAGCCTTGATAAAGGTCTCCTGTGCAACATCGGCAACGTCACCCTGGTTGTTTACATACCTCCCGATCAGGTTCAACACCTTAAACTGGTATTTTTTGACCAGCAGTCCGAACGCTTTCTTGTCCCCATTCTGGGCCCGCTCGACAAGTTTCTGGTCTGTTATCTGCTCGCTCATTCGAGCCACTCATCTCCTGCAATATCAAATGATCAGCCACGATGGCCCATGATGAACGCACTAATTATGACTATTGCTATCTGTAAAAGTTCGCTCATAGACTCGATTTTTTTGAATCTGCTCAAATTATATAAAAGTTAATCGACTGACTGCCCATCATCTGAGTGTTCCGGTAAGATTGAGTGCAGTTTAAAGTCCAAGGCCATGATACTTATGAAACAAGAAGTTGAACACCTTTGTGATGTACTCATCATAGGAAGTGGAGCCGCGGGACTATCACTTGCCCTCTCGTTGGCAAATGATGCAAGTGTCTGCGTGCTAAGTAAAGGACCTCTCAGCGAAGGCTCAACCTACTATGCTCAGGGAGGCATCGCAGCCGTCTGCGATGAAACCGACAGCGTAGAGTCTCACGTAGAGGATACACTCATCGCCGGAGCCGGGATCTGTGAGGAGGATGTAGTCCAGTTCACCGCATCCAGCGCCAAACAGAGCATCCAGTGGCTGATTGAGCAGGGAGTTCCCTTCGACCAGGAGGAGAAAGCCAACGGCGAACGCTCCTATCACCTGACCCGGGAGGGAGGCCACAGCCACCGCCGAATCTTCCACGCCGCCGATGCAACCGGAAGGGCAGTGGAGAACACCCTGGTGCAGCGGGTTCGCGAACACCCCAACATCACCCTTCTCGAACGCTTTAACGCCGTTGATCTCATCACCACCCGCAAATTGAACCTTCCCGGAAACCGGGTGCTCGGGGCCTATGCCTGGAACCGCAATAAGGAGCAGGTTGAAACCATTCGCGCCCGCTTTGTTGCCCTGGCCACCGGGGGAGCCTCCAAGGTGTACCAATACACATCCAACCCGGATGTCTCCTCGGGGGATGGGATCGCCATGGCATGGCGCGCCGGGTGCCGGGTCGCCAATATGGAGTTCAACCAGTTTCACCCCACCAGCCTGTTCCATCAGGCCGATCAAAATTTCCTGCTCACCGAGGCCCTGCGCGGTGAAGGGGCTTACCTTAAGCGTCCCGACGGCAGCCGTTTCATGCCAGATTTTGATGAGCGTGCCGAGCTGGCCCCCGGGATGTAGTGGCCCGCGCCATCGACTACGAGATGAAGCGACTGGGTGTCGAGTGCATGTACCTGGACATCAGTCATAAAGAGCCTGAATTCATCAGGCATCACTTCCCGACCATCTATGAGCGTTGTCTCAAGATAGGGATCGATATCACAACGCAATCGATCCCCGTGGTTCCGGCGGCCCACTACACCTGTGGCGGGATCATGGTCGATCTCCACGGTCAGACCGATATCTCCGGCCTGTATGCCATCGGAGAGGTCACCTACACCGGCCTGCATGGCGCCAACCGGATGGCTTCAAACTCGCTGCTGGAGTGCGTGGTATTTGCCCATTCGGCGGCCAAGGATATTCTGACCAAGCTCCCCGCAGCCAGTGAGCCTCCCAAGCTACCGCGCTGGGATGAAAGCCAGGTTGAAAACTCCGATGAGGAGGTGGTGATCCATCACAACTGGCACGAGCTGCGCCTCTTTATGTGGGACTATGTGGGAATCGTGCGCACCAACAAACGCCTGGAACGGGCCAAGCGGCGCATCGAGCTGCTCAAGCAGGAGGTTCAGGAGTACTACTCACACTTCAGGGTCTCCAATAACCTGCTGGAGCTGCGTAACCTGCTACAGGTCGCCGATCTGATGGTTCGCTGCGCCATCGAGCGTAAGGAATCCCGCGGCCTTCACTACAACCTGGATTACCCTGAAAAAATTGAGAATTCCGGGCCCACCATCCTGACTCCTGAGCCTTAACGGCTTTGGCGGCTGAGCTCGCGCACATAGCGGGCCAGTTGCCGAAACTGCGCTGGCTCAGCCAGCGCATCATCCCAGACGATTCGCCAGTGTGAATCCGGCCCTGCAAAATGCAGCAGACAAAAACCGGAGCCGACCCGGGAGCGAGGTGTTAGCCGGCGAGGCTGGCCATCGAGCCGGCACTCCCCCTCATCATAGAGCTCCAGTAGCCAGCTATTTCTGCGATAGCAGCTCCAGGCAAATGCCAATAGAAGCAGCACAGCCCAGGGAATGAGTGTCCAGCCAGAGAGCCAATACCCGCCCAGCAGCCCGCCTCCCAGATAGAGCGCAATATAGGACATGAGCTGCTTGGCTGCAGGATTAACCCTGACGGCGAGCCCGGTTTCGTTCAAGAATAAGCTCCACCATAGCTGCCAAATGTGCCTCCTGTGGTGTTTGGTGCTTCATAAACCACTGAAACAGATCCGGATCATCATGGGTTAACAGCTCAGAAAATTGCTGCTGCTGAAGCTCTGAAAGCGACTCAAACTCATGCTCAAAAAAAGGCATCAGGATCACATCCAACTCCAACATGCCACGACGACACGCCCAACGCAGACGAGAATGCTCAATTATCTCTGCCACTTTACCTCCCTTGGTTGAGGACAAATCCAATCCCCAGTGATTTTACGGCTGACAAAGCCCCACGTCATCTTTACTATGACCCTTATGTTAAACAAATCGGATAAATTGATGTCCTCTCCTTACATCTCACTGCTGAAGCAGCTGCCGGATTTCGGATATTGCGAGCTGCAGCAGTATGCGGTGATCCGCGCCACTGGCCCGGATCGTCAAACTTATCTGCAAGGGCAACTAACCTGTGATCTGAACAATATCGAGCCCGGCATGCAACTGCTGGGAGCCTGTTGTGATCCCAAAGGCAAGATGCTGGCCGAGCTGAGAGTTCTCAACCTGGGTGAGGAGCTACTGCTGCTCACCCAAAAAAGCCTGCTCGACAAGCTATTGGCCGAACTGAAAAAGTACGCGGTATTTTCTAAGGTTACCCTGGAAGATGCCAGTGACCAGTGGAGTGTGCTGGCACTTGCCGGGCCGCACCTGGCCGGGCGCTTTCACTCCGAGCTCCCCACCGAAGGCAGCCAGCTCCATCAACAGGGAATGGAGCTGAGCTTCAGTCAGCCCGTTGAGCGCAAGCTGTTTGTGCTTCCCAAGGCCCAGGCACAGGATATGATCAAATCTCTGGAGGCGGACGCCTTCGACGAAAGCCTGTGGAATGGACTGGAGATTGCGGCCGGGTTGGCTCACTTAGGCGCCGAGCAGCAGCTGCAATTTTTGCCACAATCACTCAATCTGCAACTGCTGGGTGGCGTCTCCTTTAAAAAAGGCTGCTACACAGGTCAGGAGATGGTGGCTCGCGCCCGCTACCGGGGAGCCAATAAGCGCCGGGTTTATCTGTTAACTGGCACCGTCGGCTCACTTCTCACCCCGGAGAGTACCCTGGAAAGAAAGCTGGAGTCGGGCTGGCGTAGCACAGGGACGATTCTCAATCACTGGCAACATCAAGGGGAAGCCCTGATGCTGGCGATCCTGCCCCTGGATATCTCGGATGAAGACCACTTCCGTATCAAAGATGATGAGAACTCCGAATTCAGAGTAAGTGAACTCCCCTACTCGGTGGAAGAGCAGCAGTAATCTCTGCGGCTGCAGGCACCCCTGATCCTATCTAAATAATAGATAGATACTGACTACAAAGTATCTATCTATGCGTTTATTCTGGCCTCAGATTTTCCAAACAATGAGGCAATCGCCATGAGAACAACCTGGGATCGGATCCGCCATACACTGCTGTTTGAGATCTGTGGCATTCTGGCCATAGTCCCTCTGAGCAGCACTCTTTTTCATGTTTCCGGGAGCAAGATGGGTGCCCTGGCACTGGCTTGTATGCTGGTCGTGCCCCTGTGGAATTTTTTCTATAACCTGCGGTTCGACAAGCTGATGCTAAAAACTCGCGGCACGGTGGAAAAAACTCTCGGTTTGCGGGTGCTACATGCCATTGGCTTCGAAGGCGTGATGCTGGTTGTCGCAGTTCCGCTGACTGCCTGGTGGTTTAGCATCGGCCTGTGGCAGGCTTTGACCATGGATCTGGCGATGGCCCTGTTTTACCTGGTGTATGCCTATCTCTTTAACTGGGCCTATGACTGGGGATTTCCGCTCCCGGCTCAGAAGCAGCCACTGGCCTCAAAATAATATCCAGGCTCTTATCCTATAGCAGGGTGTGATAAGAGCCCTTCCTATCCATCAATCAATGAGCCAGGCCCCCCCCAAAGATTGCACTATGGTGCCAGAACTACCGACCTTTGTCCCCTCGCTGATCACCACTGTTCCCCTTTGGCTAACATCACTGTCAATATGGCTGACACAGGATTGAAATGATTCCACCGAGCTGGTTCGATTAGAAACCAGGGAGCCTCGGGAGCTTACTTCGCTACCAGCATCAGAAACCATCGAAGCTCTCTGGACAACCAGGCTTCCAGTAGCAGATACTTCAGAGGCATTGCTCTGGGTCCGCAAGGCGATAACATCGGTTTGATCTGCCACCACGTTTTGTTGAGCTCCAACAATGGCCTGCTCTGTGGCAACCGTCTTATTGTGGCGCATCAGGAACTTACCCAGATTGAGCATATTTTCTTGAGTCTTGGCGCTGAACTTAACTTCATAACCCTTGGTTTCCGTGGAGATGGCGCAAAGCTTATACACCCGGGCCAGATAAAGCTCCCATTTGAGGCCAATCCCTATCTTGGAGTAATCCCCCAGGTAATTGGTATGGCTGATCCCGGCAAAGCTTTTCATCTCCGCCAGCGCCTGCATCGAAAAGACCCCCTCGACATTGATCGTCAAATTGGCAGACTTCTGGGTGGTTTTTTTAAGCTCCCACCCTTTGTTATCCGAGTCTTGTTTTGTCTGTGAGGAATCACCCTGCTGTTGGTTTGCCTGGGAGTCAGAGTTTGCCGAAGAGGAGTTATCGCTTGAATTATCACTCTCCTGACTCGAAACCACGCTCAGGTGAGGAGTCGTTGATGAGTCGCTGTCTTGCTGTAACGCCGTTGCCTGTTGAGCCATGAGTTAAACCTACCTGTTTAAGATTATCTTCAATGATAAAAATGATCAGCATAGCTACAGCAGCAGATGAGCCTCAGCTGATTGATTCCGCCAACAAACGAAAAACAGGGAGAATTTAAGCTATCTATATGACAGTGCGATGACAGCTGGCCGAAAAAAATCCAACTGACAAACTGCAACCTGACTCCTCATCCCTTATGGATAAAGGCTTCCCAGTTTTTTTCTCAACAAAGAGACCCATCCTTTGGTCGATTTATGGAAAAGCCAATCCGACAGTTTCTGTCTCATGAAACTATCGCAAAAGTCGCCAGATTCAGAAAAAGATCGAGTTCAGCCTGATACCTATCTGTTTTTCAGATAGTAACTAACTAACTCCTATCAGATTATTCTATTACCCTGTCGGTTTCAGATAGATATGTTTGCAAAGCAGGAGGAAAAAGTATGAGAAGTTATTGGGATCGCATGCGCCATGTCCTGCTATTTGAAGTCATCGGGCTCATCCTGGTGATCCCTCTGAGCACCACAGTATTTAAGGTCCAAAGTACCCACATGGGTATCCTGGCGATCGGCTTTGCCCTGTTTGCTCCGATCTGGAATTTTTTCTACAACCTCTGGTTCGATAAACTGATGCTCCTCACCCGTGGGAGTACCAGGAAAACCATGTGGATCCGTGGGGTGCATGCCATCTGTTTTGAACTCGGGATGCTGATTATCGCCCTGCCGATCACCGCCTGGTGGCTCAATGTCAGCTTGCTGCAGGCACTGATCATGGATATCGCGCTGGCACTATTTTATGTAGTGTACGCCTACATCTTTAACTGGTGCTACGATCTGGTGTTTCCGATTCCGGAATCTGAAGCCGCCCCTCAGCACTAATAACGCAAGGGGGAGAGTGACTCTCCTCCTTCATAGGCCCCGCCCCGACATTCGCTAATATCCTCAGCTTACCTGATGATTAAAGCTCTCCTTAGCGCCACTCCTGCCGAACAAGGAGTGTACCAGTGGAACATGATCCATAGATGGCGGCAGTTCCCTGTCACGACTAAGCTCTCATCACATAACCTAAATCCTCTACGGCTCGCCTTGGCGCTAGCTGGGGAGTAAAGTCCCGTTTTTTGAACTCACCTGATTTTTAAATATTAGAGGCAGGATGCCGAGCTGCGTAGCTCTGTGGAGGGACTCACAGCGCGGAGCGAGATTTTGCCTACTTTTGACGATACAAAAGTAGGGCGCTGTTGGACGTCCCCGACACCTGTGCCACAGGCACAAAATCACTACCTGTATGGCTAACTAAATGATTCTAGAGAATTTTTGGTTTAATCCGGGTAGTTACTCGCGCCCTCAAGTTCAAGTGCAGCTTTGAGCTTTGTTAACCTCAGATCTGCATAAGCGCTTCCTTTTCAAGCCGAGACATTCGGATGCTCGGCTTCTTTTCCTGGAAGGTATATGCAATGAGGCCAGCAAGGAGATTCACCATAAAGCTGACGCAGCTACGATGCCGTGAGTGTTCTATCTGAGAGATGTTCTTCAGCTGATCAAAGACGGTTTCAATGATGAAGCGTTTGCGAAGCATCAGCTTATCCCATAGCCGCATCAACTTTGGTTTCATATTCTTCCTGATGCTGGTAATTAATGTGACCCCTTGGTCTGCCAGCTCTTCTGCAAGTGGTCCTGAAATATAGCCTTTATCTCCATAGAGTGAACCCCAGAGCTGCTCGCACATTTCAGGAAGAGGAGTTCTGTCATCAACATTGGCTGGGGTTAATTTGACCGAGATAACACCACCTTGATCATTGATGATAAGGTGCAATTTAAATCCATAAAACCACCCCATGGTTCCTTTGCCACGCTTGGCAGCACCTTGAAATACTTGATGTCGAGGGATGCGAAGGTTATGGCAAACCTGAAGTTTTGTTGAGTCGACGAATGCAATCCCAGTAGGTTTTGCTTGTCTGTGGGTGAAATAGGAGCACAAAGGGACAAGGGTCGTTTGCATCAATTTCAACATCCGGGTGTAACTCACCAGGCCGGGGAACTCGCTTTTCCAGTACTTACATACGAACTGAAGATAATAGGATTTAAAGTCTCGGAATCCCAAGCGATGGAATGCGATGACGATGGTCATCACTTCACTGACAGCCAGGCGAGAGGGTCTGTTCCGCTGCTTCACACCTAAGGAGATCTGCTGTTTTTGCCAAGCGGGTAGAAAGACCTGACAGAAATCATCGACATCAACGAAAATAGCTTCTAAATTGATCATGCCCAAGCTCCTTGGCGATTGATGGTTCTGGACAAACGATCAGATCGCAGCTTGGGCTTTTAGTTCCCCTCTTATGCGCAGCTCAGGTTTGTTAAGCTGACCTTCTGCAGCAAGGGTGGAGTTGCAATGCAACGTAGCGAGAAGCAGGGAGGCTGAACTGGAAAAGATTATCAGGGAAGATAATCGATGTAGTAGAGCAACATGGATGTGACTTGCGAGTCAGCGATCAAAGTCAAAGCAGCTTTCATGAGATGAACCGGTTTATCCGGAAAACGCGCTAGTCTTCACCTTCACCGGTAGGGCTGTTGTCCCCAAGCGCCTGTTGGTCCTCACGAATATGCAAGAGAGTGTTCTCGCATAATTTGAGATAGAAGCGAACACACTCCTCAGGGGAGAGCTCTCCAGCCCTGGACTGATTGATAAACTTTAAAATGCTGCGGATGAAATACTGGTGGGCCTGCTTTTGCTGAAGATAGTGCTCATTACCCTTGGCCTCAAACAGCTTCTCCTCCGACTCATGGTGCTGCATCACCTGAATAGAAAACCGCTTCAAACGCCTGACGAAGTCACCATCCACCCCGGAGGCTGAGTCATAGAGGGTTTCCAGCAGGCCAAGAATCTTGCGATGCTGGTAGTCGATACTTTCAATCCCGGTCGCGAGCTCTTCACTCCAGACCAGTTTTTTGAGGATCTGCTCAGGCAAGGGCTCACCTTAAGATTAGAAGCCTCTATCTATAAGAATAATGGATCGCCGCGAGTCCGGCGAGCCACCCACACCACCACGAGGCGCAGAAACTCAACAGAGCCTAGAGCTCCTGCCCATGCCGCGGAATCCTGAGGACGAGAACATCCCCTCCTCCCTGATGCAATACCGCCTGAGCATGGGCTCCGAGCTTGAGACGCTCCTGCTCATCACTTTGCCCGCCCATCACCACCAGATCCACCTGCTGGCTTTTGGCCTGGCTCACGATCTCCCGAGATACACTGCCGCGTAATACCTTAAGCTGATCCAACTGATAATCCTGCTGCCATACCAGTTCACGGATCTGCTGCTCCGATTTTTGCTCCAGCTCATTGAGTACCCGATCCGCCTCATCTTCAAGATCCAGCCCTATCTTGGCGTGCTGCACCAGGTCCATCACATACAAAAGGCTCATCGAGGCACCAATCACCTTACTCAGAGCTGCTGCGCGGGAAAGCAGGGGGTTTGCCCTCTCATCAAAATCGGTCGCCACCAGCATCTTGATCGGCTCAGACCAGAAGGGAGCCTCATCATCCAGCACCAGCAGATCATAATTACTGTGAGTGAGAAGCTCCTCCCCCATCGACAGCTGCAACATCTGGTAAAAGCGCACTGTCTGGTGATGACCGATGATCAACAGATCGCAACTGTGCTCAGCAGCATATCGCTCAATCTCGGTGGCAACCCGTCCGGTGACTACTGAGATATTTTCGACCTCACAGGGCAACTGATCTTTGAGGATCTGCAGCTTGGCAAAGGTTGCGTCCAGGATCTCCTGCATCCCTTCCTGACTTGCGTGAGGGGTCATCACCTGCCAAAAATTCAGGCTGACTGGAGATATCACATTCAACAGGTGCAGCTTAGCCCCACAGCGACTGGCAAACTTACCGGCACGACGAACCAGTACCGGGTTATCCTGAACCAGATCCAGCGCAAGCAATATTCGTTGATAACTCATACCCTCTCCTATCTCATGCCTAAGCTCAGAGTGTTTGCCCTTCTCTCATTATCAATGAAGCAGCCCCATCCAGCGACCTCACAGAGCAAGTTTGTTGTTATTTTGTGAACTGGTCATTCTCGCAGCCATTGCCCCCTTCTCGTAGCCATCAAAGCATGCCATCATAGCGAGCTAAAATTTTATGCACTGCTGATATGGAGTTGCTCCCTTGAATAAACTGGCTCTGTTTGACTTTGACCAGACCCTGATCCTGGAAAATTCACTTGGCACCCTTTTTAAGGAGGTGAGTCGCCGCAAGCGTTTGTGGCCACTGCTGATCCCTGAATTTCTCAAGGGAAAGATGCTGCGTCGTGGGGTTCGAACCACCATCAAGCATAAGCTCTACCACCGCTGCCTGCACCAAAGTGACGAGCAGCGACTCAGGGAGATAGGTCAACAGTGTGCCGATCGCTTTACTATCAATCAGCCGGTATTCCATCAACTAAGCGAGTTAGCCGCATCCGGAATTCAGGTCTGGGTAGTCACCGCCAGTCCACGCCCCTTCATCGAAGGAGTGATCCAGGGACTGGGATGGCCGGTTGCCAGGGTGGTGGGCACCGAACTGTTGGAGAGTGAACCCGGGCTCTACTCGGGACGCTATGAAAATGAGTGCTCCCATCATCACAAGGAACTAAGGCTCAATAGCCTGTTTAAGGAAGAGGGGCTAACCCCAGAGATCGTCGAAGCCTATGGCAACCTGCCCGCCGATCGGGAGCTGCTATCGATGGCGAAAAAGGGATTTGCGGTCAAAGGCGCCAGGATCCGCCTCCATCCGAAGCACTAACTAAAACAAAAAAGGCTCCTTCGGAGCCTTTTTTGAGTCAGGAGCCGCTCGCTATTCGCTGCGGGTCTTGATGGTTCGGATAATCTCTGTGGTTGAAACGCCCTGTTCAAAGTTGAGGATCTTGACCTCACCACCGTTGTGGGTCACCTCACGGTAGCCCACGATCTCCTCAGCCACATAATCACCGCCCTTGACCAGGCAGTCTGGCAGGATTTCAGAGATGATCCGCTGCGGCGTATCCTCAGCAAAAGGAACCACCCAGTCCACGGCGCCCAAACCAGCCAGCACCGCCATCCGGCGTTCAACCGGGTTCACCGGACGCCCCTCACCCTTGAGGCGAGTCACCGATTCATCCGCATTTACCGCAACGATCAGGCGATCCCCCAGCTTGCGGGCATTGTTCAGATAGGAGACATGCCCGGCATGCAGAATATCGAAGCAGCCATTGGTCATCACGATTCGCTCGCCACGACGGCGCGCCGCGCTCACCGCATACTTAAGCTGCTCCTCGGTTACCGCGCCAAAGCCACTCTCTTGGGGACCTTCCATCGCGTTGGCCAGCTCAATGGTACTGATAGAAGAGGTACCCAGCTTACCGACCACGACCCCGGCTGCCGCGTTGGCCAGCGCACAGGCATCATCCAGGGAGCACCCCGCCGCCAGGCTGGTTCCCAGCGTCGCAATCACAGTATCTCCGGCACCGGTCACATCATAAACTTCCTGAGCCTGAGCCGGCAGGTGCAGTTCATCCTGATCGGCGCGGATCAATGTCATTCCGTGTTCAGAGCGGGTGACCAGAAGGGCCTCCAGCTCAAAGCGATTGATGAGCTCCAGCCCCTTGGCGACCAGATCCTCTTCATCGGAGACCTTGCCGACCACAGCCTCGAACTCTGTCATGTTTGGAGTCAAAAGGGTCGCGCCGCGATACTTCTCGAAGTTAGTTCCCTTAGGGTCAACCAGTACAGGCACATCGGCCGCCTTTGCCAGCTGGATCATCTGCTGTACCTCGGCGAGTGCTCCCTTGGCATAATCGGAGAGGATCACCACACCAGCCCCAGCAAGTTGCCCGGAGATCTTTTCAAGCAACGGCTTGGCATCCACACCGCTAAAGCCCTCTTCAAAATCGAGTCGGATCAGCTGCTGGTTGCGGCTCAGGATCCTGAGCTTAGTAATCGTTGGGTAGTCAGGCAGGCGAACAAAATCACATTTAACCTTCACATTCTCCAGCCGTCCGGCCAGGGAGTCCGCAGCCTCATCCTCTCCTGCTAATCCGAGCAGGTTTACCGAAGAGCCTAATGCCGAGACGTTCAGGGCTACGTTGGCAGCGCCTCCCGGACGTTCCTCAATCTGCTCAACCTTCACCACAGGAACCGGTGCCTCTGGTGAGATACGACTGGTAGGACCGTGCCAGTATCGATCCAGCATCACATCGCCGACCACCAGCACACTCGCTTTTGCAAAATCAGGTAACTCGATCTTCATAATTTCTATGGCTATTGTTGAAAACCGCGCCATTGTATCATAACCAAGGATGAGGACACGGCTAATTCTTCGACAGCCTGAGGCTGTGTGTGGCGAAACTGGCCGGAGTTCATTAGAATGAGCGGCAGAAACACTTTGTCGCCTGCAAGATACCGGATGAACACACCCAAATTCACAGCAAAATTGCTCCATCCCCGCTACTGGCTCACCTGGCTGGGGTTCGGCCTGCTTTGGCTGATGGTGCAACTGCCTCGCCCCTGGTTTATGGCGATAGGTCGCCTGCTGGGACGCCTGACCATGAAGCTACTCAAGTCCCGGGTCAAAATTACCCGTCGCAATCTCGAACTGGCGATGCCCGAGCTCACGGATGAGGCCCGGGAGCAACTCATAGTAAAGAACTTTGAGAATGTGGGCTGCGCCCTGTTTGAGCTGGGAATGGCCTGGTTTTGGCCGGATAAGCGCCTCGAGAAGATCACCACTATTGAGGGAGCTGAACATGTCCGTGCCGCCGAACAGATGCAATCCGGGATGCTGCTATTGAGTGCCCATTTTCTGACGCTGGAGCTCAATGCCCGGATGTTCGGGATGCTCAAGCCCGGGATCGGAGTCTACCGCCCTAATACCAATCCGGCTTACGAATACCTGCAATATCATGGGCGCTGCCGCTCCAATAAATACCTGCTGGATCGCCTGGATGTGCGCGGCATGATCAAGGCACTGCGCAAAGGTGAGGTGATCTGGTACGCCCCGGATCATGATTATGGAATCCATGCCAGTGTGTTTGTTCCCTTCTTTGCCGTCGATAAGGCAGCCACCATTACCGGGACCGCGACTCTGGCCCGGGTCAAAAAAACTCAGACCCTGCCCTGCTTTACCTACCGGGAGTCCAATGGCCACTACAGGCTGGTAATCGGAGCCCCCTTAGAGAACTTCCCCGAGGGGGATGAGATAGCGGATGCCAGCCGCTGTAACCAGATCATTGAGGGGGCGGTCCGCAAAGCCCCCGAGCAGTATATGTGGATGCATCGGCGCTTTAAGACGGTTCCTGAGGGCGAACCCTACCGCTACTGAGCCCTCCCACCAGCCCGAACCCCACGGGCTGTCTCCCCCCTCACATCTCTGAAGCTGTTTTCTCCCTGCTCCTCCAGCCATTTGGCTGGCCCATGCGACTCCACGCCGTCCCAGCTTAACAGCGCCATAAAACCAGCTGTAATCGGCCCGACCTGGTTCCGACTCAGCAACAATAAAATTTTACTATTTATTTGCACACAAACATTAAAATCTAGCTGGCACTCCACAAAACCACAGCCCAAAGCATGGGCACACAAAAGATCTAACCATGCTAACCAAAAAAACCTCAGCCATAAAAAAGCCATAAAAAACAGAAGAAAGCACACGATTCACGACACAATAATGGATTGTGGCTGAGCTCGTCAGGTTGACTTGGAGGGACATTAGTTATTAGCATACTAAGCTTTCAGGGAATAATTGAGTTAATTTAAATTATGGAACCCTCTTCAAAAGTAGTTCGCTTACTAAAAATATCTCTAGGGAATGCCCTTGAATGGTATGACTTCTGTCTGTTCGGCTATTTCGCTGTCAGCATAGGCAATGTGTTTTTTCACAGCCAAAGTCCACTGAGCAATCTACTACTGGCATTTGCCACCTTCGCTATTGGCTTCGTTGCCCGTCCCGTCGGCGGTTTTATCTTTGGTTATCTCGGCGATCGTACCGGTCGCTATTTCGCGATGAATCTTTCGATTATCCTGATGGGCCTTGCCAGCATCTCAATGGCATTCCTGCCCGGCTATGCCAGCATCGGGGTCGCGGCTCCCATTTTGCTGATCCTGGTCCGCATCATTCAGGGGCTCTCTGCCGGCGGACAATTCGGTAACCTG
Organism: Dongshaea marina; assembly: GCF_003072645.1. NCBI lineage: Bacteria > Pseudomonadati > Pseudomonadota > Gammaproteobacteria > Aeromonadales > Aeromonadaceae > Dongshaea > Dongshaea marina. The sequence goes on along the minus strand of NZ_CP028897.1, from coordinate 604,460 downwards.
TTGGTGATCACCACTGAAGATAAAAAACTAAAGAATACCGGCTACTACACAGGGATCGCCTATTCAGTCTCCCTGGTTGGATTTCTGCTGGCCGCCGGAGTCAGCTACCTGATCTTGCACTTTGCCCCGGCACACAGTGACTACGCCTGGCGAATTCCCTTTGTGATTGGCGCCATCCCGCTGGTGCTGCACCTGTGGTTATCCAGAGAGCACGCAGCCGAAGAGGAAGCCCAAGCCCCCGCCGGATCAGCAAATCAGGCAAACAGCTATCGCCAGCTTTGGACAGAGCATAAACTCGCCTTCAGCCTGGTGGTAATGATCAGTGCATTTCTCGGAACCATCTTCTACATGGCCTTTACCTACCTGGTGACCTTCAGTGTCGAATACAGCCAGATCAGCATGAGCGATGCGCTTCTCATAAATACCATTGCACTGGTCGTCGCCTGCTTCCTGATCCCCGCCTTTGGCTATCTTTCCGACTACTTTGGTCGCCGTAACCTCTTTATTAGCGGGATCCTGATTCACCTTGTACTGCTCTACCCGGCATTTACCCTGCTGACCAGCCATAGTCTGTTTAGCATAGGAGCCGGGGTGATGCTCTATGCCCTGATGGTTTGCTGGCTAGCCGGAGTTGCCATGCCTCTTTGCTCTGAGCTCTTCCCACGGGAGGTGCGTGCCAGTGGCTGCTGTGCCAGTTATGGCATAGGGATGGCTATCTGTGGCTTTGCCCCCATGATAGCAACCAAGCTCACCAGTATAGATCCCGGTTATCTCAACTACCTGTTGCTTGCCTCATTGCTGATTGGGCTGGCCGCCGCCCTGGCAGTTCCCCTGGTTGGGCGCAGTCTGCCCCACCCTTTACGTACCCTCCGCCAGCCTCAGGGCTCGGCCCTTCCAATGACCGCCAAGGTTTAAACCTGCTTTCGAGGAGTGTCTCGATTTGTGAAGACACTCCCGGTAACCCCCTGCCGCCCTTCAATGACTGAAAAGGATATTTCATGAAGCAAACCTCAGTCTCTTTAACAATCCATCGGGCCACCCTTGAGCAGATGCCGTTGATTGCCGATATTATCCGCTCCTCAGCCCCTGGTATCGCCCCTTTGTCAGTGATCTGGATATGCAGGAGCATGATGTTGGAGCAGACTGGATCACAAAGAACTTTGAGCGCCGTGATTTTTATCTCGCAACAGATACAGATGACAATGAGGTTGGCTTTTTCTCAATCCAGCATTTTGGCAAGCTCAGCTATCTGGGTTATGTCTATCTGGATGTTAAATACGTGGGCAGAGGATTTGGCCACGAGCTTCTGAAATTTGCCCGGAGCAAGGCCCTCGAACTAGGTCAGCAATCGATGATCCTGCTCTGCCATCCCAAAGCCGACTGGGCACTGAAGGCTTATGCTAAGTTTGGATTTCGTAAGATCCTCGAACAAAGCGATGCGATCACCCGCTACCGTGACGGGATCCTCAAGGAGTACTATGAGGAGGGGTTCCATCTGTTTGAATATCCCCTGAGCCAGTAGTCAACAACTATCGACCTGATACAGACCGAGACACATAGCCTGGCTGATGCTCAGTGATTTGTGCCTGAGAAGGGCTGCCAGGTGGTGTCGGGCCAACCACAGGCATTGATACCCTCCTTGTATGCTACGGATGCGCCCCCTGACAACGCTAAGGGGGCCCTTTACCGTCATTTCAAATACTTCAATGTGATCTGCTGATGTTCACCGGTTTGTTTAAGCCTGCGAAGCGCATCATTAAAGCGTTTAACTAACTCAGCAGAAGTCGATTCTTTACTAAAGATCACATGCTGATTTGCCGAATGAATTTTAAGCGGGTGGATCTCAACATCATCAACCGCATCGAGCCCTCGCAGGATATGAAACGTTGAAACCGGGTTACCAATCAGCCCATCGACACGGCCAATCAACAAGGCTTTCACCTTCTGTTTCTCAGTATTGAAAGTATGGGTGCTGCGAATAAACGGGTAGCTTTCCATCAGCCCCTCAAACTCATCACCATAAAAGGTGCCCCGATTTATCCCCAAAGAGAAATCCATCTCGACAATATCGCCAAGAGACCCTAAGGGGTATTGGCCACTCTTACCCTTCAACACGAAAAGAGACATAACCTCCTGCCGATAGGGATCACTGAAATAAGCCCAGGCCTGACGTTCCGCCGTCACAGAAGCTCCGGCCTGTATATCGAGTAACCCTGACTCAAGCTCACGTAACCCTCTCACCCAGGGCCTGCGATACAGTTCAAGCTTGCATCCCATCTCCTCTACCACAGCACTGACAAGCTCAATATCAAGGCCCGTCATCTCTCCCTGCTCACTGCGATATTGATAGGGGGGCCATGGCTCCCAAACCATTTTCATCACACAGGGTTTATCCTGGCCTATTGCGCCCAGAGGAAAGGCAACCGCCATAAACATCAGCAATAGCAGCCAATACCCCTTTAGCAGCTTCCCGTAAAGCTTCACATCCTATGACTCCTGACGACCGACACTACTCATGAGTATAGAAGTATCCTGATCCCCCTCTCTTTCTACCATCGCAACTGCTGCGGTAATGAGGTCAACACTGATAAGATAGACTCCGAGCAACTCACGCCTATCCAAAGGAACGCTATGCCAGCCACCGCCAAAAAGTTCAGACATGAGGAGGTCCTCTGTCAGCAGATCCAGCTCAATGATCCCCTCTATCAACAGGAGCGGGAGCTACGTAATCGCATCCTGCTCAGACCGATTGGCATCGCCGATTTTGGCTGGGAGATGAACGATCACTGCTCTGCCCATTTTGTTGCTATAAAGAATCAGCAGGCCGTGGGCTGCGTCCTGTTAATTCAGGAACAAGCGGATTCAAAACAGGCACGGCTGAGCCAGATGGCGGTCGATACTCCCCTGCAGGGAGAAGGGATCGGCCAGAAGCTGGTTCATCTGCTATTAAACTATGCGACGGAGCAGGGTCTTGAGCGGGTTACCTGCCACGCCCGCGATAATGCCGTGAATTTTTACAAAAAGCTTGGCTTTGAAGTTATCGGCGATCCTTTTGTGGAGGTGGGCATCACCCATTACCTGATGCAGGTTGAGATCAACCAGGCTTTAAACCCGCAACATACTGAATAAAGCGCTCTAAGGAGCAGCTCCTGCCATTGAGGCTACAAGGCAGGGCAATCGGCTGGCCGTTATAACGGAACTCCACCCTGTCATGACCTTGCCGACGAAACAGCTCAGCCTGGATCCGTGAGGCATATGGGGGATTAGTCGACAGAGGCTCTCTCAAGGCGCTCATCACTCCCAGGATGTTGGTATCGTGCGCGCTATAGAGTCGCAACCGCACCGAAGAGCTCCCCTTAAGATAAGCTTGCATCTGCATACTAACCTCCCTGAGCCATGGCCCTCCGACCACCACCCCAACCGGGTAGGGCTTAAACTGCTCGGCATGGATCCAGCCAGCCAGTGGAATCAGTGCCTTAAGCTCTATCGGTGATAGCCCCGCGGGCAGAGGGATCTGGTGCAAACTTCTGATATAGAGATTACTGGCAAACTTTTTGGCACTTTGCAGGCTGTCGATCTCAAACCCTGAAACCCGGCTCCAGTTGGCGAAGTATTTGCCCAGGCTCTGCTCTGTACGCTGCCAGGTTGGTGAGGCGTACACATAGTGCTGCTGTAGCTTGTATATCTCTTTATGGTGGAGCTCCTGAGGTCTGAGCAGTGGATCCCGGCTGCGTAGGACCGTGTGGATCGGGATCGGCTGAAAGCCCCCGGGCAGGGCATCCTGCCCTGTATCAAGCTTAGGGCCGCTCCCAGGAGGGTAGAGCCCATAGAGTAATGAGCTGGCGCTCATCAGGGTTCTGTCTTTATCCGTAGAGCGAACATAGAGCTCACTGACAGAAAATTGCGGCTCCACAAGGGAGTAGCGCTGCACATACCGCTCCCTGAGGCTTTGTCCAAGCAGATACTCCTGGTGCATCCCCCTTGCCGTTAACTGGCCCAGCCCCTGATGCCAGGGATAAGGGTGTTTGGGGAGTGCTGCGGTGGGAGTTCTGTCCCCGTGGCGAAACAGCACTCCGGCCCACAGAAGCTTCGAAGAGGGCTCAGCTCTCACCGAACAGGAGAGAGTCAGCAGAAACAGTACCCCGACCATCAGCTTTTTATTTTGGGTCATGCAAGCTCCCTCAACCTTGTTGAGGCTCCTTAGTCTCCACGCCGCCGCTGCCTAACAGTTGCTGCCAGGCATCGATCACCCATTGCCGCTCGGGCGACACATCATCAAGATGAGGCTCCAGGCGATCCAGGGTGTGACGGTGGATCAGCTCTCGCAACTTGCGGTAAGCCCCCTGAAGTCGTTTTGCCTGCTCCTGCTCCAGCAAGCCGGCCAGCACGGCCTCATCCAAAATTCGGATGGTATCGCTCCAGCGACTCATCGCCTCACAGGCCGGGGAGGTATAGCGAAGCACCAGATATTGGGCGATGAACTCTATATCGATGATCCCCCCATGGGAGCGCTTAAGGTCAAAGCCACCCCGGGGCGCTGATTGCTCCATCATTTTCTGGCGCATCAGCCTGACCTCATCACGGAGCTTTGATTCATCTCGCTCCTGCTGTAACACCTGGACCCTCACATCTGAAAACCATTGGCGAAATGGCTCGGCCCCATAGACCAGGCGAGCGCGAACCAGAGCCTGGTGCTCCCAGACCCAGGCTTCATTGAGCTGATAGCTCTGATAGGCATGGCAGGAAGAGACCAGCAACCCCGACTTACCGGATGGACGCAGTCGCATATCAACATCATAAAGGATGCCACTGCTGGTACGGGTGGTAAAAATATGCAGTATCCGCTGCGCCAGTTTCAGATAAAAGCGGCCACTATCAATCGCCTTGGGACCCTGAGTCGGTTGCTGCGCCTGACAATCATGCACAAACACCAGATCCAGGTCTGAGCCATATCCCAGCTCCAATCCTCCAAGCTTGCCATAGCCGATAATGGCAAAGCCACGCTCAATCCCGTACTCGCCAACCCGAGGGAGACCATGGCGACCCACCAGCTGTTGCCAGGCAAGGTTCGCCACAGCCTCAATCAACACCTCCGCCAGGCGTGTCAGATGATCGCTGACCTTCATCAGGGGTAGCTTGCCGGAAACATCTGCGGCCGCAACTCTCAGCTGTTGGATCTGCTTAAATTGACGAAGCCCCTCCAGCTGCCCTTCCTCATCCTCGGGAAGGATCCGCAGCATGAATTGCTGCAGCTCCTGACGATATTGATCCAGAGGGGTGGGCTTGGCCAGCAGGCAGGGGTCCAGCAGTTCATCGAGCAGGATCGGATAGCGAGCCAGCTGCTCGGCAACCATGGCACTACTCTCACACAGCGCCAGTAGCTGCTTGAGAGCTCCCCCATTTTCGACCAACAGTTCCAGATAGGTCGGCCGAGTCATCACTGCGGTCAAAAGTCGCCACACCCGCTCCAGTAACAGGCCCGGTTGTTGTGACTGCGCCGTTTGCTGCAAGATCTGCGGCATCAGGGCTTTAAGGCTCTCACGGGCGCGCTTGGGTGGGGTTTTACTCTGGTAATGCTCTAAGATCCCATCCAGAGCACGGGCCAGCTGCTCAGCCTGGGGCCACTGATGCGTTGCGATAACTGCTCCACACAGTTTTCTGGGGTAAATGGGGAGTTCCATAGCTCGAACCAGAAGGGAGCTGCACTCTCACTCTGAGCATCCCCCTCCCCTGCGATCTGCAAAAATACCCCATGAACCGATGCCATGACCCCGGCGATCTGCTGCTGACAATCCTGCCAAGTTGCAAATCCCAACAAACTACAAAGACGCAACCGCTCATGAGACTCCGAGGGTAAAGTCTGGGTCTGCTTATCATTGAAAAGCTGCAGATAGTTCTCTACCTGCCTCAGATAGAGGTAGTGTTTTCTCAGCTCACAGACCTGCTCATCGGGTAGCATCTTATCGGCACTAAGCTGCTCGAGGGCGCTCAACAAACTCTGGGTCTGCAATGCCGGCTCCCGACCACCACGCATCAGCTGAAATGACTGCGCGATAAACTCAACCTCGCGGATCCCGCCTGCGCCCAGCTTGATATTATCCCTGAGATCCCGGCGCCGGATCTCAGCATTGATCATTCCTTTCATGCTGCGCAACGCCTGAATCACACTAAAATCGATATAGCGGCGATACACAAAGGGCCTGAGGAGCTGATGCAGCTCCTGATGCTCCAGCGCTGAGCTACCAATCAGTCGTGCCTTGATCAGGGCGTAGCGCTCCCAATCCCGGCCATGACAGAGATAGTAATCCTCAAGGGCTGCGAAACTCGCAACCAATGGGCCAGAGTCCCCAAAGGGGCGTAATCTGAGATCGACCCGATACACCTGACCATCGGCGGTCATCTCATCCAGAGCCCGCACCAGCTGTCTCCCAAGCTTGGTAAAGAACTCCTGATTGCTGCAACTACGCTCGCCTCCCCGGGTCTGCCCATGCTCCATGAACGCCAGAATGAGATCGATATCGGATGAAAAATTAAGCTCCCGTCCCCCAAGCTTACCCATAGCTATCACCAGGAGACTCTGCTGCTCTGAGTTGTCATTAACTGGAGTCCCCCAGCGCTCTGTCAGCTTGGCATAGAGCCAGTCCCTGGCGCCCTGGATCAGGGCATCCGCCAGATCCGACTGGCGAATCAGCAGATCTTCAATCTCTAAACATCCGAACAGTTGAAACCAGGCAAGCCGCGCCAGCTCCTGCTGTCGAAAACGCCTCAGTTGCCGATGAAGCTCCGCCTCCGTCCCGACCGATTGCAGCAGGGTTTGTAACTGCCCCTGGTAATTCCTCTGACATGACTCTGAATCCAGCAATACTACTGCGAGTTCGGGTTCACGAATGCAGGCACTGGCAATAAAATCACTGTAAGCACAGGCTTGATGCAATTGAGATAACTGCTCCTGACTCAGCTCTTGTGTCTCAAGTTCACTCTTGAGGCGCTGCCAATAGGGATCTGCGTGACAAACAAGTTCCTTGGGTAATCGATCCATAAAGATTCATCCTGACTGTGATAGCCAAAACATACCCCTTTTTAATCGCCTTGACACCCCCGAAACAATCACAAAACTTGCCAACTCGGGATAAAACACGTTTGATAAAGGCAAGGAACTCAGATGAACCAGGCATGAATCGATGACCAGTGAACAGACCCGAGGTATAGAACTACTGGATCTCATTTTAAGTCAGCATGATCCCCAATTTTTGCTCTACTTATCCCTGAATATTCTGTTGGTGATCCTGATCATGGGGTCACCCGTTATCTAAGTGGCCTGATAAGCCATGTGAACACGGGTAAAGAGCTCGCCGACCGGGATAACTTTGCATTTGGTATTAGCCTCGCAGGTAGCATCATGGCGATCGCCCTGGTACTGACCGGAGCCATAGAAAACCAAACCGCCTTTACCCTATCTCGTGAACTGGTCGGAATCACCATCTATGGGCTGATAGGGTTATTGCTGATTCAGATCGGCCGCTGGATCCACGATAAGCTGATCCTCGCCGAGCTGGATAAAACCGAAGAGATCCGCCAGCGCAATGTGAGTGTTGCCCTGGTCGATGCCGCGGCCTCTGTCTCAACCGCCATAGTGATCCGCGCGGTTCTGAAATGGGTACATGGCTTCGATGGTTACGCTCTGCTTGGGATCATCACCGGGTTTGTCGTCGCCCAGGCCCTGTTGCTGTTTATCACCCGGCTGCGTGAGTATTATTACCGCCGGGATAATCAGGGAGCCTCACTGCAGCAGGCACTACAGCTTTTTCAGATCCCCCTGGCGATCCGCCATGGTGGCGAAATGATCAGTACGGCTCTGGTGATCTCAAGTGCCAGCCGATTTGTCCCCTACCGTCCCGAAAGTCTGGTGGTCAACTTTTTAGGCTGGCTACTGTTTAGCTTGTTCGCCATGATTCTGCTCAATCTGCTGGTCGAAATCGCCAAGCGGGTGATCCTGCATGGCATCGATCGCTGCCGTGAGGTGGACCGCCAGCAAAATACCGGAGTTGCCAGCCTTGAAGCCGCCATCAGTATCGGGATCGCATTCTGTCTAACCGCTCTGATGGGCTAATCCCGTATCACTCAACAGCTAGCTGTACTGTTATGCAGCTCATGCAGTCCGAAGGGGTTTGCTGACTTTTGCCGATACAAAAGTCAGGCGCTGTCGGCGCCCCGATATATCTATGGCTAAGCCACAATATTAGCTGCATGCAATGCTATCAAGTTCTCTGTTGGTACAAAGCGAACCTTCTCCTTTGCCCTTCAGGCAGAATATTTGTGCCTGTGGCACATTGCCGCTGCCGAGCGGCGGCGGGAAAAGGGTATTGCTTGTCCAATGCCCTCTTCACTCCCAAGGACACCCCGGTATTTGCTTCATCCTCATGCTTCACCAGATTCACTAACGGACAGACAGAACATCCCTGTTCTGGCTGCCCTTCAATCACATCCTTGTGATTGATACGCTCATCAACAATGAAGCTTTCGGCGCAAATAAACGGGGCCCAACTTCCCCTTGAGCAAGCGCTGAGGTGAGCCGTTGAGGATTCAGGTCGAATCACATGGATGTGATGAGAGCTTAGTCGCGACAGGGATGTTGCGTCTAAGTGGTACCTTAATCCTTAGGTGAGCCGAAGGTTCAGCGAGATCCGGGGCGCCCCAGGAGATGCAAGAGGGTGCGGGCGAGCGCACCTTCTTGCCTGCCGCCGGTCAGCATCGGCACTTGCAGCGAAGCTGCAGATTCGCCGCGCGCAGCACAACTGAAGACTCGCTATTGGTACAAAGCGAACCTTAGCTTTTTGTCCTTCGGACTAATTATTTGTGCCTGTGGCACAATTGTCCGGCCGCGGACTACGGGTCAGGGGGACTGCTCACCCAGTCCCCCTAACAACCCCGAGGGTGCCCCTCGATTCGTGGAAATCCTGAAAATCACTTACTCCTTGAAGCTCAAGCATAGACACGCCGCATACCATCCATGATATGCCTCCCCAGTTCGATATCCCTATCTCTCGTTCCGTCTCTCTGGGAGAGACTCCACCCCTGGCGTGGCTATGCACTCATGGCGTCCTGCCATTCGGCTTCACTCGCATTATGATTTTCAGGCACGAATCAAAGGGGAATTACCCCCCGTGAGCAAGCGCCGAGGTGAAGCATAGAGGATTGGAGTTGAGCAACAGGACGTTGCGAAAGCGTAGCCAGACCATGGAAGGTCTGTCTATGCGGTGCTTCAATCATCAGCTGAACCGAGGATAAAGCGAGATCTGGGGCGCCCCGGGAGATGCAAGAGGGTGCGGGCGAGCGCACCTTCTTGCCTGCCGCCGATCAGCACCGGCATATGCAGCACCGCTGCAAATCAGTCGTGCGCAGCACAATGAAAAGTTCGCTATTGGTACAAAGCAAACTTCTGCTTTGTCCTTCGGACTGATATTTATGGCTTTGCCATATAACCGTATTCGCCCGGTGGTCGAGTTACTTTGATATCGCTCAAAGTAACCAAAGGCTCACTCCGGAACGATGTTCCCGACATCGACCTGCGTGGCTCGGCATCCTGCCTCTAACACATAAAAACCTAAATTTCCTCTATAGCCGAATCGGAGAAAAGAACATGATCCCCCCGTGAGCGAGCACAGAGGTGAACCGTAGAGGATGGAAGTCGAGAAACAGGAGGTTTCAAGAGAACAGTCAGTATAGGGACATACTGTCTGTTCGGAACTTTAAGCCTCAGGTGAGCCGAGGATAAAGCGAGATCCGGAGCGCGAGGGGATAGCAAAGGGAAAAAGCGTTTGCCCCTTTGCTCGCAGTCGGGCGACCCCGACATTAGCATTAGCCGGTTACCACCAGCAACAGGCCAATAAATACGATGGCCACCCCGGCCGTTTTAGGGTGACTGGCGGGCTCTTTAAGAAAAATAATGGCGCAAGCCGCCCCCAGCGGAATACTCAACTGGCGAAAGCTCACCACATAACTGACATTCGTCACCAGGGTCAGGGCGATCAATACCAAAAGATAGCCAAGGTACATGATATGCCCGGCAAGGACCGCCTGTCTGAGTCCGCCATGCCAAAGCTCCCTCAACTGATGCCTCTCTCGGCGGCGCACTGCAACAAACAGGCCGAGCCACAAAGCACATAAGCCTGTTTCAAGACCTGCGTATAGCAGGGTTTGCAACAGGGTACTGACACCGGGAGCACGCAAGCGATTCAAAAGTTGCAGGGCATCATAGTCAATAAGCGAGTAGCCCACGGTCCCAAGAGCGGCCAGCAAAGCCAGGGCACAACTTAAGTTCCGGTAGTTGGACAGGCGCAACTCACTAAAACGCAGCAGGGGAAGCAGCAGGCAACCGCCCGCAACCAGGACACTTCCGGTGATACTCTGCCACGACAGCGCCACGCTATGGCCGATACTCGATGCCACCAGGGCAACCAGAATGACGGGCATTGCCCGTGCAACCGGGTAAGCCACCGACATCTGACCACAGCGATAGGCCCCGGCAAGCGCTGCACTATAGACCGCCATACAAAAACTGGTCAGCCCAAGCAACCACCATATCTGCGCCGGAACATCCGACAGCGGCAAGCGACCCGGTAATAGCAGAGCGGGAAGGAGCATCGCCACTCCCATGGCGTTGGCAATCATAAAAAATGCCGCACTGGGCTGCTGCCTCTTGCTGATAAGATTCCACCCCACATGCATGGCGGCCGAAATGATAATGAGAATAATGGCAAGAAGAGGCATCGCAGGTTTTAGTCGTTGAATATGCTCAAAAATTCATAGTCTCAAAAACCGTCGCAACAATGAAGAGAGCCTGCTCTCAGTCAGGCATCCGGAGGAAATAAATTTGAATTATTGGAACTGTTCGAAGAAATTCCTGGAGTTTATCTCGCAAAACTGAAGCCTTGAGTTCGAGAGCTGGCGAGTTTTTCGCTAAAGTATGTAGATAAGGACACCTGAAATCAGCAACATACAAACTTTCACTGCGAGCCAGGCTTGAGTAAGGAATATTCATGAGTGAACAAGAAACCGTCACCCAGTCTGAATCAAACAGCAACACTAACAATAGCCATCTCAACCCCTGGGTTGTTTTCAAACTCTTCGAAGAAAAGTACGCTCTGAAAGCTGTCACCATTCAGGAAGTTTTCAGGATTGTCGACATTGTTCCTGTTCCCGGCGCCCCCGATTACATTTTGGGGATCATCAACTCTCGCGGCATCATCATCACCATCATTGATCTACGCACCCGCTTTGGCCTGCCGTTCGCTGAGCCGAACGATTCATCAAGGATCATCGTTTTAGAAAATGACAATCATCCGATCGGCCTGCTGGTCGACACGGTCGCCGAGGTGATCTGGATGAGTGACTCCGATATTGGTTCGGCCCCGGGAATCGGAACCGAAGCCACCGCTGAGTTCATCCAGGGGGTCAGCCAGCAGGGAGATAATAACGAGCTACTGATCCTGCTCAACCTAGAGCGGATCACCGATGATGAGCCCTAAGCAATAATGCAAAAAGGGGGAGATAACCGCCCCCCTGACCCCCTACCCCTGATAACGAAGGATCTCCTGCACCAGCTCACGCTTGGCACTGTCTGGCAGAAAACTTGCCTCCACCGCGTTCAGTGAGAGCTGCCTTATCTCCTCACAATCGGGATTGAGAGCCTCGGCAATCGCCTTGAAATTCTGTGTCATATACCCCCCGAAATAGGCGGGATCATCACTATTGACCGTCACACACAGCCCGGAGTGAAGCAGCTTGAGTAGATTATGCTGCTCCATTTCATCGACTACCTTAAGCTTGAGGTTGGATAAGGGGCAGACGGTCAGGGGTACCCGGCTATCTGCCAGCCGCTGCACCAGCTTGGGATCCTCGGTGCAATTCACTCCATGATCTATTCTCGACACCTGCAATAGATCAAGGGCCTGCCAGATATAGTCCGCGGGCCCCTCCTCACCCGCATGGGCCACCAGCTTAAGCCCCTGCTGCCGTGCCAGATCAAAAAAGCCCGCGAAGTTAGCGGGAGGGTTTCCCACCTCGGATGAATCCAAACCAACCCCGATAAAATGCTCTTTATAGGCTAGAGCCTCCTCCAGGGTCTTGATCGCCTCGGCCTCACTTAAGTGACGCAGGACACACAGGATAAGATAGGAGCTGATCTTAAGCTTCTGCTCCCCGTCCTTGAGGGCGCGGCTGATCCCCTGGATAACCGTTTTAAACGGGACCCCGCGACTTGTATGGGTTTGTGGGTCAAAGAAGATCTCTGTGTGTCGTACATTATCTTCGGCACAGCGCTCCAGATAGGCCCAGGCCAAGTCATAAAAATCCTGCTCTGTGAGCAACACCTGGGCTCCCTGATAGTAGAGATCCAGAAAGGATTGCAGGTTATGAAAATCATAAGCCTGGCGCAGTGTCTCTATATCCGGGTAGGGAAGGGTCACTCCGTTGCGCTCAGCCAGGCGAAACATCAGCTCGGGCTCCAGACTCCCCTCAAGGTGCATATGTAGCTCAACCTTAGGTAACCCCTCAATAAATCTATCCATGACGTCTCCTCGGGTATTGTTATTTGAGTATCCCGGAGATCATTATAAGGGGAGAGTGTTGCCTTGATCATGGCGAATGCTCGCCCGGGAAACGGGATCGCATTTTTTTGATCCCCCCTGCATTTCCAACAAAAATCAAACAAGTCGCCTGCAAAAGAAACAATTCGGTGCTAAATTGGATCCCCCGGGGACAATATGGAGCGCTCCCGCATGCCTTACGAAAAACACCAGATCCTCAAACACAAGGCAATTCGCCGCATCATAGCCGCTCACCCTGAGCTGCAGGCGCTGCTTGATAACTTAGAGCAGCAACATGCGCGAATGCTGGGGATCAGCATGGATGAATACCGAGATTACAATATCACCATGTTTATTCGCTCTCTGGCAGAAGAGTACCAAGTCAGCTATTGGGAGATCATCATGCTGTACGCCGCCAACTCCCATGACGAACTGGTCGGGATCTACGAAGAGGATTACCAGCAACTGGCCAAATCGATCGGTATCGATTACGACTCTTTCTACGACAGGTAAGCTGCGAAAAATTTGGTGATAGCAGGCACAACCGGCCTGCTATCACCGGTTTTTATAGGGTCATACAGCTTATAGAGCACCATCGGACTCATTCTGGGGGGCACAGGTTCAGCTCGAGCGAGAGTTTCTGATTTTCTGCAGCATGGAGGCTACAGCAGAACACAAGGAACGATAGAAAGTTCCCCATTCAGGTGTAACAAGCCGAAAAAGAGATTCATTCGAAAAACAAACCACCCATTTGATGGCTATTTTTTCCATTATTCAGTAAAAAAATTTCACATTAGTCCGCCAACGTTTAAAATTGCTGGTACAAAAAGCAACCAGTTGTATGTAGCCCCCAATGCAAAGAGTATCTGTCGTACTATTCCTATTGCTGAGCCTGCTGATGCTTCCTGCCATCGCCAACGCTCAGCAAAGCTCTCCCCAGAGTGACCGCCTGTTCTCTCTGGTATCAAAGCGCCTGCAGGTCATGAAAAATTTCGCCGCGTTCAAGGCATTGCACCACATGCCCGTTGAAGATCTGCAGCGTGAAAAGCTGGAGCTGGCAGCAACGGCTGAGCTTTCAGCACGCTATAAGGTTGACCCGGCTAGTGCCCAGGACTTTCTGCTTGCTCAGGTTGCAGCAGCCAAGGCGATCCAGTATCGCTGGCGCGCCTATTGGCAAACCGGCAATATCGACTTCACTCCACCCGATCTCTACATAAAATTGCGTCCGGATCTGATGCGCCTCAATGAGAGTATCCTTGAGGCCCTCCATCAGCTGCTGGAGGTTCGGGGACCTGTTGATGATGGGCTGTGGCCCAGCTTTGAGAAGGCGACCAAGGTCCCTATGCTGACCCTTAAAGATCAGAAACAGCTTTTCAATGCTCTGAAAGAGGTCCGTCTCAGTACACATTGAGCTCATTTAAAGCTCAGCCCACAAGGTGCCAGCAAGGCACCTTGTGTCTGAAAAGCCATCTCCAAGGCCCAACTGTTGCATTTGTAAATAAATGACGCAAAATAGCCCTCCCCTAATCAAGAGTGAGAATCAAAGTGGACTATGAGTTTCGGCGCTTTAGCCTGGATGGAAGCTATCGTGCTTTCTTTTCTATGGGTCACGAAGCACTGGGCCGCTGGCTCATCGAGGAGCTCGGCGACAACATCTCACAGCTTGAAGCCCTGCTAAAAAAAATAACTGAGATCCGTGACAGCAATCGTGAATGGCTCTACTCCGGCAAGCAGCTGAACCTGCTACTCAGTGGCGATGAAGCCCTGGTTCAGGCCAACGCCATCGCGGCCGACTCAGAGGAGTTGGAGCAGGATCTTGATTTTTATGACGATGAGCAGGTCTCGGTTTGCGGATTGGAAGACTTTGAAAAGATGCTCCAGAGCTGGAGCCAGTTTGTGCTGAATGATTAAGAAGGGGTGCCAGATCCCCTCTTAATCATACTGACTTAGATTGCCCAGCCTCCGGCATAAAACGCCACCAGAATCACAGCAATAATCACGCTTCCCGGGTTGAGCTTACGCCACTGCCCGGCAAAGAGTCGTCCCACCACCAGGGTGGCAAATCCCAGCATAATCCCGGTCACAATATTACAGCTCAGAACAATAAAGACCGCGCACATCAGACCGGACAGGGCATCGACCTTGTCATCAAAATTGATCTTGGTGACATTGCCCATCATCAGCAGACCCACATACATCAGGGCCGGCGCTGTTGCATAACTCGGCACCAGAAAGCTCAGCGGAGCCAGGAAGATCATCAGCAGGAACAGCAGTCCCACCAGGGCCGCGGTCAGACCGGTTTTTCCACCGGCCGCCGTCCCTGCCGCCGACTCGATGTAGACCGCAGCAGGAGCTCCGCCAACCAGGCCCGCAAAGATACTGGAGACTGAGTCAGAGGTCAGGGCCTTACCACCATTGATGATCTGCCCATTCTTATCCAGGAGGTTTGCCTGACCGGCAACCGCGCGAATCGTTCCCGTCGCATCAAAGATAGCCGTCATCACCAGGGCTAGGACACTCGGAATGACCGCCGGAGTCAAGGCTCCCATGATATCCATCTGGCCAATCAGGGATTCCCCCTTGGCATCGGTCAGCGAAGGCATTGCAAATACCCCGTGGAAGGTGACCTTGGGGTCAAAAATCAGCCCAAGAATCGACAGCACCACGATCACCAGCAGGATCCCACCAGGCACCCGGCGGCTTTCCAAGCCAAAGATAGCAGCCAGTCCAAACAGAGACATCACCACCGGCAGGGCGGTGATATGTCCCAGCTCCACCGGCAATCCAGGTCCGGGATTTTTGGTAATCAGGCCCACGCCATTGGCGGCGATCAGCAGCAGGAACAGGCCGATTCCGATTCCGGTACCATGGGCAACTCCCATCGGCAGGTTTTTGAGAATCCACTGACGGATCCCAGTCACAGTGATAAAGGTAAAGATCACCCCCATCAGGAACACAGCTCCGAGTGCCACCGGAATAGAAACGCCCTGGTTAAGCACCAGGCTAAAGGCGGTAAAAGCCGTCAGTGAGATGGCACAGCCGATCGCCATCGGCAGCTTGGCCCACAGCCCCATCACCAGAGAACCAAAAGCGGCAACCAGGCAGGTCGCCACGAAAGTCGTTCCCTTATCAAAGCCTGCATCACCCAGCATATTGGGGACAACGATCACCGAATAAACCATGGCCAGAAAGGTCGTAACCCCGGCAATTAACTCCTGCTTAACCGAACTTCCTCGCTGTGAGATATAAAAAAAGCGATCGATGGATCGCTTACTGGGGGCAGACTGAGGCTGGTTCGTAGAGGTGTGTGACATATCATTGCTAGACATAGTACATCATTCCCATTCTGTCTTATTGGGGGGGATTCGCGGGTTCAGACAGATAAAACCTTCGCGAGGCGCGATTCTACCATAGCCGCACAGATGTGAAAGTCCCGGCCAAATCCTAAAAGACAGTTGAATGTAAAATAGTGTTTCATAAATAATCATTCATCCGCACAGGGATCCCCTAAGGGAGAAAGTCCTGAGGATCCGGATTCTTCTATACTCAAATAAGTAAAAGTGCGGGGGGAAGAGCCGATATGTTCAAGCTTATCCGGATATTTAGCTGTGCCATATTGCTCGTGGCAAGCTGTGAGCTTCTGGCAAAAACCAAGAGTGTTTCTCTGACAACCCTCACCTGGGAGCCCTATATTGGTAAGAGCATGCCGGGCAATGGTTATGTTTTTGAGCTGGTCCACCAAGCCTTTACCCGGGCGGGTTACCAGGTCAACATAGATTTTCTTCCCTGGGCGAGGGCCCTGAAGTATGCCAGGGCCGGTGTCGCCGATGGGATTTTTCCCGAATACTATGGTGAAGAGCGAAAGAAAGATTTTGTGTTCTCCGCCCCCTTCCCCGGTGGACCAGTTGGTTTTTATAAGCGGCAAAACTCCCCCATCCAGTTTAAAACCGATCCCAGGGTCGACCAGGCTCAAGCACTCAAAGAATTAAGCCAATATCGATTTGGGGTGGTCCGTGGCTACATCAACACCAAGACCTTCGATGAAGCGGAGTATCTGAAAAAATCTGAGGCGATCAGCGATGAACAGAATCTTAAAAAGCTCTCCCACGGGCGCATCGATCTGATCTTTATCGATAAATTTGTGGCGCTGCATCTCCTGAAAAACAACCTACCCTACCTGCTTAACGGCGTGGTGTTTATGGAGCCTGAGCTGGAAAAAAAGGATCTCTACATCGCCTTTTCTAAAAAAGCAGAGAACTCCCAGCAAAAACTCAAAGACTTCAACCGGGCGCTGGAAGAGATGAAAAAGGATGGCACGCTGAGCAACATCATGATGCAACACGGCTTTTAAGAAAGCCACCAAGGGCCTCAATTGTGGCCCACCCTTTGCTCCAAAAGGTTTTAGTGCCAGCAAATTGACGGAGGAACTTCACCATGCACAGCCTTGCAAAAACACTCAAACTCGTGATGATCTCATCCCTGTTTGTCCTGCTGATGCTGGCAGCAGCACTCTATTTCACCGATACATTTTCGCAAACCCTCTCCCTACTCTCCCGGCATTAAGCACAGCACACTAAACCCTGATAAAAAAACCCGCTACAGAGAGCGGGTTTGTCCGAGTCATCGAAACTACAATCGAGCCGTTACAGGCCTGATTTCAGGCTTGCCTCGATGAAGGGGTCGAGATCACCATCGAGCACCGCCTGGGTATTACGGTTTTCAACCCCGGTGCGCAGGTCCTTGATCCGGGAATCATCCAGAACATAGGAGCGGATCTGGCTTCCCCAGCCAATATCCGACTTGCCATCTTCTTTGGCCTGCTTCTCAGCATTCTGCTTTTGCAACTCAAGCTCATAGAGCTTTGCCTTGAGCTGCTTCATCGCCTGATCTTTATTCTTATGTTGAGAGCGATCGTTCTGACACTGCACCACTGTATTGGTTGGCAGGTGAGTGATCCGCACCGCGGACTCGGTCCGGTTTACGTGCTGGCCACCGGCACCAGAGGCACGATAGACATCGATACGCAGATCTGCAGGATTGATCTCGATCTCGATATCATCATCAATCTCCGGATAGGCAAAAGCCGATGAGAATGAAGTATGACGACGCCCGCCGGAATCAAACGGAGACTTGCGAACCAGGCGGTGAACACCGGTCTCGGTGCGCAGCCAGCCATAGGCATACTCTCCGGAAAACTTAATGGTGACCGATTTGATCCCGGCCACATCGCCGTCCGACAATTCGATGATCTCTGTCTTAAAGCCATGGGCTTCACCCCAACGCAGATACATCCGCATCAGCATGCTGGCCCAGTCCTGAGCTTCGGTTCCGCCTGAACCTGCCTGAATATCCAGATAGCAGTCCGCACTGTCCTGGCCGCCGCTAAACATCCGGCGAAACTCCAGACCTTCTAACTGCTTCTCCAGCTCATGCTGCTCATTTTGTGCCTCAAGGAAGGTTTCTTCATCCTCCTCTTCGAGGGCCAGATCGACCAGCTCCTGAATATCTTCGACCCCCTGCTCCAGGGTATCTATGGTCTTAACCACGGTTTCAAGGGCGACCCGCTCCTTACCCAGAGCCTGAGCCTTGCCCGGATCGTTCCAGACATCGGGCTGTTCCAGCTCGGCACTGACCTCTTCTAAGCGTTCTTTCTTGTGGTCATAGTCAAAGGTACCCCCTAAGGAGAGCTGTCCGCTCAGACATCTCCTTAAGCTTATTCAGTACAGGATTTACTTCAAACATCATCGTCTCAATCAGTTAAAAAGAAAACAGGGCATTTTAACGAAATGAAGAAAGAATAAACAGTCCAATCCCTGCAAAATCCCCCATGCTCATGGCACAGGTTATCTATGCTTATCTGTAAGAGGGAGCCTCCTGAATCAATAGCCTTCACCCTCAACAACTCTAGCTCACAAGGAAGGAGCAGATGACCCGTAGCGAACAGTTCCTCAGACGACTAAAAATTCCGGTTCGCCTGACGTTTGGCTACCTGTTTATCTTCATCTCCGTCCTGATCATCGCCGACGCCGTTCTTTACTACAAGGTCCGGGATATAGTGACCCGCGAGATCGAGAGTAAGCTCAAGATCACCACCGATGCGATCCTGGATCAGGTGCGGCTGACTGCCAACGCCTCGATTAAGAATCACCTTCGGGCAATTGCCGAAACTAACCTGCAGATGGTACTCAGCCATTACCAGAAATATCAGCGCGGAGAGCTCAGCGAAACCCAGGCCAAGAAGCTGGCGGCTCGCTTTATGAAAGAGCAAAAGATAGGTAAAACCGGCTACCCCTATGTGGTCGACAGCAAGGGGATCATTCAGGTGCACCCGGTACTGAGGGAGGGAATCACCGATCTCTCCCGCTACCCCTTCATTCAGCAACAGATGAAACTAAAGAGTGGTTATCTGGAGTATCAGTGGAAAAACCCGGGAGAGCCCAAGCTGCGCAATAAGGCCCTGTATATGGTCTATTTTGAGCCCTGGGACTGGATCATCTCGGCCTCTTCGTATCGCAACGAGTTCTACTCCCTGATCGATATCGACTCAATCAAGGACTCAATCCTCTCCCTTCGATTCGGTGAAACCGGCTACCCTTATGTGCTCAATGGCAAGGGGGACATGATCATCCACCCCTTTATCCAGGGGAACTTCTACCATGTCAAAGATCACCGGGGACAACCATTTTTCAAAACCATAGTCGATGGCAAGAACGGCTCCCTGTTTTACAGCTGGAAAAACCCCGGAGAAGAAAGCTACCGGGATAAGTTCGTGGTCTACAACTACCTGCCCGAGTTTGACTGGATTGTGGTCTCATCCACCTATTCCGAGGAGTTCTATCAACCTCTCAAGGCCCTGCTGTGGATTAATATCGCCTTTATCCTGCTGATGCTGCTGTTGACCATCCCCCTGTCTTTGCTACTGAGCTCATCGATCATCAGCCCCCTGAAAAAGCTGGTCAATCGCCTCTCCCTGGCGGCATCGGGAGACTTCTCGGTGCGAATTCATGAGCACAAGACGGCCCACGACGAGCTTAGTCAGGTATCAAAGTATTTCAACCACTTCATGGACGATCTGGAGAGATACAGCAATACCCTGCGCAGTGAAATCAGTGAACGCAAACAGGCCCAGGACAAGCTGGCCTCCCTGAACCTCAAACTTGAAAAGCTTAACCATGAACTCGAAGAGCGGGTTGCCGAACGTACCCGGCAACTACAGGAATCCTTTGATTCCCTCAAGCTCACTCAGAAGAAGCTGGTTGAAGCGGAAAAGATGGCCTCACTGGCCAATGTGGTCGCCGGAGTCGCTCACGAGATAAACACCCCACTCGGGACCTCAATCACCGCCGCCAGTTATCTCGCGGATGAGTCCAATGAACTGAAATCCCATATCAAAAAAAATCAGCTCACCCAGACCATCATCAATCAATATTTTGTGACCACCGAAGAGCTGATCGAGATGATGATGCGAAACTTAAACCGCGCCTCAGATCTGGTGAAACGCTTTAAATCGATCTCGGTACGATCCGATCAACAAGCCGTGGTGAACTTTAATCTCTATGAACTACTGGATCGGATCGTCATCAACACTCGCCAACTCCACCCCAAAGTGGAGTTCTTCATCCACTGCCCACTGCAGCTGGAAATAACCAGCTACCAGGATAGCTTTATCGCCATTTTTGATAACCTGGTGAATAACTCGATTGTCCATGGGTTCGAAGGCCGTGATCAGGGGCAGATCGAGATTGAGGTTCGCCATGGCGATCAACAGCTCATCATCCATTACCGGGACAACGGTGTGGGGATGGATGATGAGCATCTGCAACAGATCTTTGAGCCATTTTTCACCACCAAGCGGGGGGGCCAGGAAACGGGCCTTGGAATGCACCTGGTGTATAACCTGGTAACTCAGCAGCTCAAAGGGGAGATCTACGCCAACAGCACCCCGGGACAGGGCTGTGAATTCACCATCACCCTGCCGATACCAGATTACTCTGAAGAAACGGCATAAACTGCCTGTCCATATAGCTGAGGATGCTCTGCGATGCAGCTCTCTCCCCTAATTTTTAGCTTGGTAACCACAGCTAAATAGAATCATATCGACAACCGAATCTATGATCTTATCCTTCACCGGGGCTTTACCACCTTTAGGGATCCCCATGATGACAGGCCAGAAATAGAAGCTCTTGAGCATCCCGATAAACTGCTCTGACACCATGGCAGGATCCTCCACCCTGAGTACCCCGGCATGGTGGGCGGCCCTGAGCCAGGCTTGGATCCCGGTTTCATACTCACCGAGACTGCCGAAGACCTTTTGGGTAAAGCTGCCATCATGCATCGCGTGGGCGAGCACCACCCGGGAAAGGGCGATCACCTCCTCCTGCTCAAATAGTTCAATCTCCTGCCTGGCAATGCTCACCAGCTGCTCGCGCAACGGCTCAGTCGAAGAGAAGGGAAGCGCCGAGGCAGAAAATACCTGTTCCAGCATCTGCGCCACAATCGCTTCAAATAGAACATCTTTACAGGAGAAATGGTTATAAACGGTCCGCTTAGAGGTTGCTGCTGCCTTGGCGATCGCATCCATACTAGTGGCTGCAAAGCCATGCCGGATAAATTCGGTCCGCGCTGCATTGAGTATATCCAGCCTCTTGCGCTCAGAGAGTTTCATAAGATTCCTGTGCCCTTCGATATTAGAAACCAAAAAAGTAAACTTATAGGTTTACTTTTTGAGTTTTCTGATTAATATATAATCTACACTCATTAGTTTACTTTTCGGGGGAACTTATGTCGATGACCAAAAAGTGGTACGAAAAACTATTTTTCCAGGATATCGGTAACGCCGATGCAGCTGCGGTGAGCGAGCCTGTAACAACGATCTTCCCCCCTCAGGAACAACCGGCAGAACTCACTCCACCCCGCCAGCACCAAGGAAAATATCAAAATCTGCAAAAAATGCAGGACCTTGGGTTATGGCGAACCCTGGGATTGATCCGCCGCTTTATCCTTGAAAAAAAGGTAAACACAGTTCCAGAGAGCCCTCTTCCCCTGGTACAGACAAGGGTCGAAAATCTGCCCCCCGTCCAGCCCGGCGATCTGGAATTAACCCGACTGGGACACTCCAGTATCTTGCTGCGCAATGAGTCCTCCACCTGGTTAATCGACCCGGTATTTAGTCAACGAGCCTCTCCCTTGCAGTGGCTTGGTCCCAAGCGCTTTCACCCCGTACCCCTGGACTACCAGAACCTGGACAAGATTGAGGGGATCATCATCTCCCACGACCATTACGATCACCTGGATAAGGGAAGCATATTGTCCTTACACTCCAGGGTGAAATTTTTTGCCGTCCCCCTAGGGGTGGGAGCCAGGCTCAGGGCCTGGGGCGTGGCCCCAAGTAAGATTCACGAGATGAGCTGGTGGCAGCAACAAACTCTGGGTAGCCTGACACTGACCGCAGCTCCCGGTCAGCACTTCTCAGGAAGAGGTCTGAGGGATCGTAACAAAACACTATGGGCGGGCTGGGCGATCCGCTCTGGTCAGAACAATATCTATTACACCGGAGATACCGGCTACTTCGAGACGTTTAAAATCATAGGCCAAAGACTCGGGCCCTTTGATCTGGCCCTGGTTGAGACCGGAGCCTATGACAAGGATTGGCCAGGCGTCCATATGAGCCCACAACAGAGCTATCAGGCCTTTAAAGATCTGCAGGCTAAGATCCTGTTCCCAATTCACAACGGGACCTTTGACCTGGCGTTTCATCAGTGGAGCGATCCTCTCGAGCAGATCACGGCCCTGGCCAGACAGGATCATGCCCCGCTGGCAACGCCAAAGATGGGGGAGTCCTTCTCGCTATCCGAGCAGGGCGCGGAGCTTACGGCCTATCACTCAAGATGGTGGCACGCTCATCTTCAGTATGAGCGGCTCAGCGCACAACAGGGGATCTTATCAGGGAAATCCATATCACCGGCTCAGCAGTGAGCCTCGACTAAGCCGGCGAGGAGAATGTGGAATTAGCAGGCCTCAAGATGAGAAACCAGTAACTGCAAAGACTTGCGGCCTCGCCACTCATTGATATCCAGCTGATACACCAGCCGGGCCCAGCTCACTTCGGGGGCGGGCCAGGTTTCAAGATCCACATTAAAGGCGATCCCATCGATGGCGGCTCCCCCTGCTCAGGCTCCAGGGTAAGTTTAAGGTGCTTCTCCCCCACCAGGCGCTGGTTGAGGATCCGAAACACCCCATCGAAACAGGGCTCAGGGAATGCCTGTCCCCAGGGGCCCGCCTTGTGCAGCTCATCAGCCATCTCCATGCTGAGCTCATGAGAGCTCAGCTCGCCGTCGGTCAGAAGCTCCCCCTGTAGCTGATCTTCACTGATCGAGCTGGCGATCTCCCGGGTAAATAGCTCACGAAACAGCTCCAGCTTCCCGGGATCCAGAGATAAGCCAGCCGCCATCGCATGTCCGCCAAATTTCTGAATCAGCTCGGGGTGATCCCTGTCCAGTCGCTCCAGCAGATCCCGGATATGCACCCCGTTGATCGAGCGGGCTGAGCCCTTGAGCTCAGAATCAGAAACCCTGGCAAAGGCGATCACCGGGCGGTGATAACGCTCCTTCACCCGGGAGGCTACCAGGCCGACGACCCCCTGGTGCCAATCCTCCTGATGCAGGACCAGCCCCATGGGCAAAGCATTCTCATTGAACTGCAGCTCGTCGAGCATCGCCAGGGCATCCTGCTTCATCTCCTCCTCAATTTTTTTACGCTCCCGATTGAGGCCATCCATGGTTTCGGCCATCTGCAGCGCCAGCCCAGCATCCTCACTCAGCAGGCAGCTCACCCCCAGGGTCATATCCTGGAGCCTTCCGACCGCATTGAGTCTTGGAGCCAGCACAAACCCGAGATCGCTCGCCTTGAGATCGCGCCCCTCACGTCCGGCAACCTTAAGCAGGGCCTGCAACCCGGGTCGGCAGGCACCGGCTCGCATCCGCTGTAGCCCCTGATAAACCAGGATCCGGTTGGTTCGATCCAGGGCCACCAGATCCGCTACGGTACCCAGAGCCACCAGATCCAGGTAGCTGGCCAGGTTCGGCACAAACAGTCCCTGGGAACTGAACCAGTCAATTTCTACCAGGCGTGCCCGCAGGGCCATCATCAGGTAAAAAGCGACCCCGACTCCCGCCAGCGACTTACTTGGAAAGGGGCATCCCGGCTGGTTTGGATTGACGATCGCCTCCGCCGCCGGCAGTTGCTCCCCCGGCAGGTGGTGATCTGTAATCAAAACCTGCATCCCGAGGCGCTGAGCCGTGGCAACCCCCTCGATGCTGGAGATCCCGTTATCGACCGTAATCAAAAGCTCGGCGCCTCGCTGTCCCGCCAGCTCTGCGATCGCCGGACTCAATCCATAGCCATAATCAAAGCGGTTGGGGATCAGAAAATCGACCTTCTGTGCCCCCATCGCCCGCAGTGCCGACACCATCAGCGCCGAGCTGGTCGCTCCATCACAGTCAAAGTCTCCCACCACTAAAATCGATTTCTGCTGTGCAAGGGCATCCACCAGCAGGGTCAGAGCCTGCTCCAGCCCCTTGAGCCCGGAAGGTGCATCCAGTCCCTGGAGCCGCTGCTCCAGATCCTTTGCCTCCACGGCCCCGCGACTGGCATAGATCTGGCGAATTCTGGGATGAAGCAGCGGGGGAAGGGCACTATCATCCGCAAGGGGACGACGTTTAATGGTCGGGATCATGCACAGTCTCACATTCGATGCCGGGGAGCACAGGGGCCGGCGAGTCAAAAAGCACAAATTACCCCCGACCATCACGAAATGCAATCAAAGAGGTGAGGTGATCCCCCATGATTCTGCTTTTCGCGGTAAAGGGTGACATAATTGATGAAGAGCCCATAGGTTCTGTTGGCGTTTCAGATTTGGTTCTGCAGTTAGTAATTTTTTCATCCAGCAAGGCAGAAGATGTGTGGTGTAGTTGTTCTACATGAACATCTGATAACGTAGTTGGATGGAAAAATGACCACTGCACTTCGGGTTGCGCCTGAAAAAAACCTGTTCATTGTTGCTCATCACTTATTTAGAACAAGAACAACTAAACCTCATGATTCGCGTCGCGAACAGAGCATTTTCAGGGGCAACAGGCTCAAAATTGAAACGTTAACAGAGCCTAAAGTTCCCCATGGCAGGACAAGGCGTTGCATGAACCTTATTTTTGATTTTGATGGAACCCTGGCGGACACCTTCTCCCTTTACCTCAAGGTGATGCGTTCGATCCACCGGGAGTATGGCTTTAAATATATCTCTGATGAGCACATCGCCCGCTATCAGCAGATGAGTGGCCGGGAGATCTTCCGGGATCTCGGGATCTCTATGCTGCACCTGCCAAGAGTGGTCAGAAGAGTCCGCAAAGAGTTTAAAAAGGAGCTGAATACCCAACAGATGTTCTCCGGCTGGCCGGAGGTTCTTATCTCCCTCAAAGCCCGGGAGTGCCGCCTGTATATCGTAAGCTCCAATTCAGGAGCCAGCATCTCCCGCTTGATGGAGAATCATGATGCCAATCATTTTGAAAAAATCATCTCTGAGCCGAGGATCTTTGGTAAGGCACGCTCGATCCGCAAGCTGATGAAACAGCGCAATATGGACCCGCGACACACCTACTATATCGGAGATGAGCTGCGGGATATTGATGCAGCCAGGCGCAGTGGCATTGCGATCATCAGCGTCAGCTGGGGATATAACTGTCCAAAGACCCTGGCTACCCGGCAGCCAGACTTCATGATCAATCATCCCAGTGAGCTGCTCTTCCTGCCCCCCTGAAGAACAAGACAGGCTAAAACCCAGGGGGTCCTGCCACACAAAAGCTAGAGCATTTTGGGTTTAATCCGGGTAGTTATTCGAGCCCCTCAAGTTCAAGTGCTGCTTTGATCTTTGTTAAGCTGACCTTCTGCAGCAAGGATGCTGCAGTAGAGCAACATGGATGTGACTTGCGAGTCAGCGCTCAAAGTCAAAGCTGCTTTCATGAGATGAACCGGTTTATCCGGAAAACGCTCTAGCCTCTTGGATGATGCTGCTGATGCAGCTCCTTAAGGCGCTCTGTCGCGACATGGGTATAGATCTGGGTTGTCGAGAGATCGCTGTGTCCCAGCAGCAGCTGTACCACCCGAAGATCCGCCCCATGGTTAATCAGGTGAGTGGCAAACGCATGGCGCAGAGTATGAGGTGAGAGTTCGCTGTCAATTCCAGCCACGCTAGCATAATGCTTAACCCTGTACCAGAAGGTCTGGCGCGTCATCTCCTTGCCCCGCTTGGAGGGAAACAGTACATCTGAGCTATTCGCCCCCAGCAGCAGAGTTCGCCCGGAGCCCACAAACTGCTCCAGCCAATACAAGGCCTCCTCTCCCATGGGCACCAACCGCTCCTTGCCCCCCTTACCAATAACCCGAACCATTCCCTGACGCAGGTTGACGTTATCCATGTTCAGTGACACCAGTTCGCTGACCCTGAGCCCAGTGGCATACAGGAGCTCAAGCATCGCCTTGTCCCTGAGCTGCACCGCATCCTCACAGTCCGGTGCATTCAACAAATCTTCCACCTGCCGCTCACTGAGGGTTGAGGGGAGCAGGCGGGCCTGCTTCGGACTTGCCAACAGGCAGGTCGGATCATCTCCGCGCAGCTGCTCACGCAGCAGGTATTGGTAAAAACGCCTCAAGGCACTCAAAAGCCGGGCGCTGGAGCTTGCCTTATATCCCTGGTCAACCCGCAGGGCCAGAAATCCCTGCAGAGTGAGGGGCTCAACACTTAACACCGACTCCCCCTGCTCTTCAAGCCACTGGATAAACTGCTCCAGATCCTGACGATATGAACTAATGGTGTTGGGGGCTAACCCCTTCTCCAGCCAACCGGCCTCAAGAAACTGCTCAACTAACTCTGATCCCACACCTTTTCCTTGGTCGGCCACAACCGATTCTGTATCTTGGCTCTTATGCTAAACCAGCCATCCGGTGCTGGCCAGTGATGCAAAGCCGGCTGACGTTTTTCAATTCATTATGATGAATATCCACTCACCATTCTGAATCTAAGGCTCACTCATGATACTCTCTGCCCACTCTCTTTAGCGATACGTCATCACATGTACCAATTTAATTTTTGCTTTGAAACATTCATCCACGAGCACTGGCAAAAGAAGCCTGCGGTGATCCGCCAGGGATTTGCTGACTTTCAGGATCCACTCAGCGCTGACGAGCTGGCCGGGCTGGCCATGGAACCTGAAATAGAGTCACGCCTGGTGAGTAATGCCAATGAGCAATGGCAGGTACAGCATGGCCCCTTCGAAGATTACGATGAGCTGGGAGAGCAGCATTGGTCTTTGCTGGTTCAGGCCGTCGATCACTGGCATCCCCAGGCCGCCAGGCTGATGCAACCTTTCCGGGCCCTGCCAAGCTGGCGACTCGACGATCTGATGGTCAGCTTCTCCGCCCCCTTCGGCGGTGTTGGTCCCCATACAGACCAGTACGATGTATTTATTGTCCAGGGTAGCGGCAAGCGCCACTGGCGTGTCGGTGAAAGAAAAGCACTCAGGGAGCACTGCCCCCACCCGGATCTGCTGCAGGTTGAAGCCTTTGATGCGATCCTGGATGTGGAGCTTGAGCCCGGCGATATCCTGTACATTCCCCCGGGATTTCCTCATGAGGGCTATGCACTGGAGCCATCTCTGAACTACTCCATCGGCTTTCGCGCCCCCAACCAGCGTGAACTCCTGAGCGGCTTTGCCGATTTTGCCCTGCGCCACGAGCTGGGCGGGACACGCTATCAGGATCCGCAGCGCCAGCTCACCCGGGCAACGGGCGCGATAGCCACAGATGATGTAACCCAGATCCAGCAGCAACTTCGGGAGCTGACGGAGCAACCCGAGCTCATCAAGCAATGGTTTGGCGAGTTTATCAGTCAGTCCCGCCATGAGCTGGATCTGGCTCCCGCCGAGCCAAACTGGAGCGATCAGGAGCTGGCCCTGGCACTGCATCAGGGGGTACGCTTTGAGCGCCTTGGCGGACTCAGGGCCTTCTATCTGGCAGAGGACCCCTGCCAGCTCTACATCCAGGGAGAGCGCTTTCAACTTCCCAAGCTTTGTGCAGAGGCTGCGTTCGCCCTGTGTGATCATGAGCAGTTTGATATGGATCTGTTAGGTGAACACGGTATGCTCTGTGAGCTCATCACTATCATCACTGCCCTGGTCAACCAGGGATACTGGTATGAGGCACAGGAGAAATCCTGATGCCCAGTGTGTTATCCGACTACCTACAATCCCTGGGAGTCAGCCGCGAAGAAAGCTCCAGGCTAACCAGGCTGGCTCAGCCAATAACCATCGGCAGCTCAGAGATTATCCAACCGCAGGGAACAACTCCCTGCCACTTCTTTTTCCTGGAGCAGGGCACCTGCCAGGCCTGTTATCTCACGGCGGAGGGAAAACAGTTCAGTAAGGAGTTCTATTGGGAGCCAGAGTTTATCATCGGCTTCGAATCTCTGCTGGATGATCGCCCCTCCCCTATCAGCTGGAAACTCTCGGCCCGGCTCGGCTACAGGCTCTGCCGTGGAGCTGCCTGCAGCAGTGGCGCCACGAACTTAGCCCAGCCTATGTGAAACTGCTGGAGACCCAACTTGGTTACAAGGAGCGCAAGGAGCGCTTCATGCTGCTGAATAACCCGGAGCAGCGTTACTGCCTGTTTATTCAGCAGTTTCCTAAGCTGGCTACCAAGCTGAGTAACTATCAGATCGCCTCTTATCTTGGGATCACTCCCATCAGTCTGAGCCGGATCAAAAAGCGCCTGAAATCCTGAGCCTTGTTATCCCGCGGGTGAAGGGACCTGCTTAACCAAATTGATATATATTAGGCCCTGTTGCGGTGCAGCGGCGCCTCTGGTGCAGAAGGTCAGCTTAGCAAAATCAGAAGTTCTGTGACTCAGGTTGAAGTGATGCCCCCGATTAATCCAAACATACTCAAGCCGGGCAAAAGTACATTTACCTGGCCACCCTTGGATCCTTCTTGATGAAATCGAGGCTACTCAGGAGGGCGGAACGGACTAAACTTTCAATTTCATAGGAGTCGCGCTCGGTGAGATGTGAGAGCGCATCGACACGGCTTCGGATATATTTAGTCGGGAGCTTATTCAGGGTTAAACAACAAAGATCCGCAATAATCATCTCATTGTAAGTCTCATTTAGACCCATTCTATCCATCTGCTGGATCACCAGCGACTCGTACAAGTTGTGAATATCTTCATCCAACCCCATAACAGATCTCATCCTCACCGAGTGTCACCTCTACAAGTGTAGCTTCACCGATACGTTCATTCATCACATCCACGACAACTACTCCCCATCCTGTATGGCTCTCCCCTGTAGCGACTCTCACCTCAAACGCCCGCAAGCGACTGAATAGAAAACAGAAACAATATTTACTCCCAATAAAAATCCCCCGAGTCATTCGCTGACTCGGGGGATGCTTAAGCCGTAAAGGATGCTCTCAACCTATGCCTGGGAGTCCCATCATAGATTAATCATCTGTCACTCAGTTGCCTGCTCTTTAAGTTGCGGGCTTTGCGGCATGATGGTTCGATACAACTTGCAGCCGATGAAATAAAACACCCCTGCAGAGATAAGGGCGTTTAAGGCCGGAACACCCCACTGAATGTAGTAGCCAATCAGACTTGAAATAACACAGCATACAGCTGCAATCAGCCATGTGCTCTCTGTATGCCCGGTAATTTTAGACTCATCCTCCTGGCACTTATTAATGATGAAGTAATTAACAAGAATCACTCCAATTGCTGGCGGAAAAACAACCCCAAGCAGCTCAAGGAAATCAATAAAGCGATCCAAAATTCCTGCAACAGACAATGCCGTTCCTACAAAGCCAACACACAAAGCAATCGGGACATAGCGGGCCTTTTTACCGGTAAAGACCTCAATCGCATTTGCGATATTAAGAGATGAGCAGTAAATATTGATATCGTTTACTCTCAAAGTCGAAGAGATCACAACCAGTAAGCCAATTCCACCAGCCGCTTGAGACATGATGGTTACCACATCAGATGAACCCAGCGCACGGGCAAGGGTAATAGCCAACCCATTAACGATAAACTCTCCTGCGATAATCGTTACCATGACCTGCCAAAAAACGTGCCGTCCATTTTTTGAAAAACGGGTGATATCAGGGGTAATTAAAGTTGCCACTATATAACCACCTGTAATCAATGTTATCGCAGATGAGATGCTAATCACTTCTCCCTTGGGAGCTGAGTGAAACAGAGCCGCAGTATCCTGTCCGGTGAGGATGATAGTTGACACAGTCACCACAACTATGATGAAAAGCGGTACCGCAATCCTCGCCGCGAGTCGAAGTGCTCTAAAACCAAAAGCAACAAGAATGGTCAAAAGCGTGCCCGATAGTGCAGCAGACAACTTGAAACCAAGGTAATGCCCGAGAGCATAATCCAGCCCTTTAGCAAACACGGATGTCTGCACCCCGAACCAGCCAATAAGTGAGACAGCGATGACCAGAGATATGATCACAGAGCCAGCACGTCCAAAGCCATACTGGCGTGCCAGAAGTCCACTGTTCAGACCCGTTTTCATCCCGGCATATCCCATGGCTATGGTGATGATGGCAAAAATAACGCTTGCAATCGCGATTGCAAGCCAGGCATCCGCAATCGTCATCGAGTGGCCGAGGACGGCACCAATCATGAACTGATCAAGCGCAGTCACCATACCAGCATGGACAAGAGCCACGCTGAGAAATGATAATCGCTTGTTTTGTGGCACTTTATCTGTGGGGTAATCACTGAAACTGCTCATAATAAAAATCTAATACCTTTCTTTAGGCTGGACTCGGGAATAAAACTATCAAGGCCGAGATTAATGCAAAACTCTTTAAATTGAATCAAGTTATTAATTCCGGCTTTTTGATACATATCATTAATTTTGTTTTGAATGGTTCGTGTTGATTTATCCAGTAATTTCGCTATTTCCTTGCTCGTTCTGTTCTGCATCACATGGTAAATAACATCCAGTTCACTGTTGGTAAACAAAGATGTCGCAGGAGTTGTCGTCAATACTGACGGGGTCTTGGTACACAGATCAATATTTGATGTGATGAGCTTTACTCGCTTGGCACTCCAGATTGTACCGATACAATTTCTGCTCTTATCCAGAATTGGAGTTTTTTCACTCAAATAGGGTATGAGTGTTGGCGAATTGTTCCAGTAATGTGTCTCAATCACAGAAACCGAGCCCATAGATTTCTCGGTGGCTCTATCATGCTCGATAAGCTCATCGGCAAGCTCGCTCCACTCCACCGGGAACTCAGAGTCTAGTTTTCCCTCCAGTGAAAAATTAGAGGGCGTGTTTGTGTATGACTTTGCCGCCTCATTCATAAAGACATGCCTGGACTCGCTATCCTTGATTCCATAAGGGATATCTAGATACTCAAGAAGCGATATTGCACTTTCAAAAATTTTTGTTTTATCTGGATCCATTAAACCACTTTCCCTTGTGGTTATGAGCTATTTCAAACCCACTTAAGTTAACCTCTGTCGAAATAGCTACACATACCAGCCTTGATTAAAGGCTCCGCTGCAAATAATGGCGGCTATATTTATGGGCAAAATCTTTAGATGTGCCAAACTCTGAGTAGCCGAGCTTCTGGTAGAAACCAATGGCTTGAAAACTCAGGGTATCAACGTATGCCATGTGGCAACCTCTTTTCCTGGCTTCCTCTTCCGCCATTCTCATCAACTTGGTACCCAATCCCTGTTTGTGATATTCAGGGTTAACCCATAAGTACTGAATATCCAAGCCTCCCCACCAGGTTTCCGCAACTAAACCACCTAGCAAGACTCCTTTTTCATCTCGAAGGGTGACTCGAAGGGGGATTATTTCTACCGGTTCAAATTGAGAGTTATACTCCCACAGACTGTCGACAATCTCTTTTTTTTCCGACTCATTCGCCGTTGAACTTACTGAAAACTCCATCGAACACCCCTTTGACCGGTCAAAAAATAGGCGGCGCATTATATCAGGTCAGGCCCCTGTTGAACAGGGTATGAGCTACCCTGTTCAACAGGGGCGTTCTCCTTTTAAATACCTAGGTTTGAGCTATTAATGCTTGGTTATAGCTACTATGTGGATGCCAGAAAGTATCAAAGCGCAATACTTCCGGCACCGCTTGCTAAATAACAACAAGCTTATGACTTCCACCACCCGCTGCGAGGTCTGCTCCGAGAACACCGTGACCATTTCATCCTATAAGGAAAGAGCTATGGATCCCAAGACTGGATTACTTGGAAATATAGAGGTTAGCGTGCAGGAGTATTCAGACTTTGTTAAGCGCAAACGGGCAGCTCTGGAACAGCTGGAGCAATCGCTTTGGAACCACCCAATGTCCAGGGCAAGAGTACACACTCATAGGCAACCCCACTCACAACTCAAAAATAGCCCGGGGGATCTTCTCTAACCCCACACCTCAATTCGAGGTAAGCAAAAATGATAGAGTCCCCTTGTGCCCCCAAATCCCTGCAGGTAACCCAGCCATGCTTCACCAGCCGAAAATCAACTAACAAAAGTTAGATAAATTAACCTTTGTTAACGCTATCCCAAGGGGGAATGGGTAGAGTCAGGTGACCTCTTCATCAAATCGAGACTCTTTCATGCAATGGTTTACCCTCTCCTTTGATCAGTTGACCACCACTCAGCTCTACGATCTACTCAAGCTCAGAAGCGATGTTTTTGTGGTTGAGCAAGACTGTGTCTACCCGGATCTGGATGATAAAGACAGGGTGGCAGGGGTCTATCACCTGCTGGGGTATCAGCATGGAAAGCTGATCGCTTATATCCGTCTCCTCCCCGCAAGGGTTACCTTCGATCAGCCCTGCATCAGCCGGGTGGTGACTCATCCCAAGGCCCGGGGTAATGGTATCGGTCACCGCCTGCTAAATCAGGCTCTTGCCGAGTGTCGCCGCCTGTGGCCCGAACAGGGGATCACCATCTCAGCTCAGCAATACCTGGAGAGCTTTTATACCCAGCATGGATTTGAGGTGAGCTCTGAGGGGTACCTGGAGGATGGGATCCCCCACATTCAGATGAAACGGCCAGCCAGCGAACCATGTCCGGCCTGAACCCCCTGACGCTGGGGCTGCTGCTGTTAGTCCTGGGAAATCTGTCGGTTGCCATGTCTGATGTCGCTATCAAGCTGATGGCGGGTTCGGTCGGCACCTACCAGTATGTTGTGATCCGCCAGCTGCTGAGCCTGCTCCTGCTGGCTCCATTCTGGCTAAAGCTTCCCCGGGAAAAAAGGACCATCCGCCGCCCCGGTGTCACCATGCTGCGCGCCCTGCTGGTTCTCACCGGTAGCGGTTGTGCGGTGATCGCCATCCATGGGCTGCCCCTGGCGACAGCGAATGCGATCTTTTACGCGGCCCCGTTGCTGATGCTCCCCTGGCGATTCTCTTTCTCAAAGAGCGTCCCGGACTACTTAAGATCATCGCCACCTGCATCGGCTTTGCCGGTGTGCTGGTGGTGCTGCGCCCGGTGGCGATCAATTTTGTGGCCCTTGCCGCCCTTGGCTGCGCCATCTCGCTGGCCCTTTATAATCTGTTGGTCAGGTTAATCCCCTCTGATGAGCCACTCATCACCACCCTGCTGTGGACTGTGCTGCTCTCGGTTCCCTTTGCTGCACTACTCGCCATCAGGGACTGGCAGCCTTTGAGCTGGTCCGGAGTGGGCTGGGTACTGGCCAGCACCCTGTTTAACTTAGGCTACCAGGGGTGCGCCATTGCCGCTTACAAGCGGGCTCACGCCAGCCAAATCGCCCTGGCCGAGTATTCCGGGCTGGTGTTTGTCACCCTCGCCGGCATCATAGGTTTCCATGAGATACCGGACTGGTGGACCCTGGCGGGAATCGCGCTCATCATAGGCCCGATGCTTATCAGGAAAAAAAACACAGGGACAGCCAAAGAGATCCCGCCAGCCCCTGCGTTCATCAAAGAGTAATCATTCGGTGACGACTAAGTTTTCTGTTGGGCCAGATCCCTGCCTTTAGTCGTTGTTCTGACCAGCCCGGTATTAGGATCAAGGAGTAACGGCTTTTGTACTCGTTGGGAGTGGAAATCAAACATCCCTCTGAGGCTATGGGCATAACGGTCGGGAGTCTGCTTTCCCAGGTAACTTAAGCCCCAGTTATACTCGATAAAGCGTAGCACTGAGCTCTGATCCAGCATGCTGTGCTCTACAAAGTTTGATCGCGCCCAGGGAGATATCACCACAAAGGGTAAGCGGGGACCATAGCCAGTCCCGTCCATCCCCTTGGGCGCCTTGGGCGGCGTCACGTGATCATACCAGCCATTAGAGTTGCTCCACACCAGCATAATTGCTGTCGAGGGCCAGACTGAAGAGCGCATCAGCCGATTGACTGTTGCGACGATAAACTTTTGCTCGTCCCGGGGAGATGAGCGCCCCACATGGCCGTTTTGCCCAACAACGGGGGAAACAAAGCTGACCGCCGGGAGCTTACCCGCCGCTAATGCTTTCCACAGTAATCTCAGATCGTATTGGTGATTCGCCCGGCCGCTCAGTCCTATCCTGTCCAGCGAATCCGGGGCTAAATGGTGGGGGTTAGCCGTCCCTTTAAAATATTGGAAGGGATCACTGGTTGGCTCATAGTCACCCACCAAAGACCCCTGACTATTCAGGCTGCGCTTATCAAAAAGCGCCGTTCCTGACTGGCTATAGCCTGAGGGTGTAAAACCTCCGGCAAAAAATCCCCAGCTCACGTCATGCTTGCTGAGAAGCTGACCGATATTGGTGCGATCAACCCAGACCTTAAATTTCCCCCGGCTGGCATCATCAAACTGCGGCGGATTATTTTCCAGTAATAGATCCTTAAAGCTCACCCCGGGAAGCACCCTGGGTCTGACCCCCTGAGTCGTCCCGGCGATGAGATCAATCAACCCTCCCGCAGAACTTGAGTAATCCGTGGCAAACAGGTGATCCGCCATCGCATAGTGCTGAGCATAATTCCACAGCGCCGTCACCGTGTTACCATCGTAGTAGCCCATCACCGACTGGGGAAAACAGCCATCATCATTGATGCCACTGCTGGTATCAAAATCCTTCCAGATAAACATGTTGTTACGCCCATGGTTGTAAGAGCGCTTTTGTGCATAGACACCATACCCGAGATCACAGGTCGGCTCCCCGGAGCCATCCGGTACGGATTCGACAAGTTCGGATTATGCTTGAGTAATACCGAGGTGAAACCATCCACCTTTGGAGTTCCGGGCAGAGCCTGAAATGGGTTTTCACCGGGCAGATTTTTCGCCAGCGGATAATGGCCAAAATAGCGATCAAAGCTTTGATCCTGCAGCATCAGGATCACCAGGTGTTTGACCGGCGTCTGCGGTCTTAGCTGTGAGTGCGCCGAACCTGCCAGCATCAAGGCAGCAAACAGCGGAAGTAACTTTTTAATAGCCGCCATGTTTACCTGCCCCGAAAAAATCAAATGCATAGTGACGGCTAAAAGGCTTCCACCAGGGGTAGACGCCCAGCCCGGATTGCTTTAGTGAAAAAAAGCCATTCGCCGTGGGCGGATAGTAGTCATTGGTCAGCAGGTAATGGCCGGGACCATCGAGCCTGATATTCAGCCCATAATGAGGGCCTCCCTGGGCCACCATAGGAAGATAATCCCCTCCTTATGCCAGTTGGTTCCGGGCTTACTCAGAACAAAGTGGATCTTCAGCCCGGGGATCCAGGCAGTGGCCGAAAATCCCTGTGGATTTCCGGGCAAGGCATGCACATCGGTCTCAAGATGGATATCTGCGTTGTGAGGCATGCCCTTCATCATCGGCGACATGGTGACTCCCTGAATATAACTTGCCCCCACCTTCATCCCATGGATCCCCACATCCGGGCCAAATACCACATTCATCCCAAAGACATGAGAAACCATACAGATGCAACCAAAAAATATTCCCCATAGTTTCATGAGTGTGTGCCCTCCAGCTGTCCCTGTCGGGTCACAGTGAATCGGTAATCAAGCTTAAAGGCAGGCCACCAGGGCTCAACGCCGGTGGCATGATCCGTGTGTCGATAGAAGCCACCGGCACTGGGTGGAAGATAATGGATACTCCAGCGGTATACTCCGGGGCCATCCAGTCCAACCTGCATCCCATACTCAGGCCCGGTTTGGGTCAGGCGCATCACCGCCCTGCCCGAGGTATGCCAGTCACTGCCAAGCTTTTGCAGCTTATAGCCAATAACACAATAGGGAATAAAGTCATTGGTGATAAATCCATTGGGGTTCATCGCGTTGGCGTTGAGGCGGCTCCAAAGCACAAACGTCCCCCCTTCGCTCTCGACGCCATTCACAAGGTGCATGCCGAATGAATCCTTGCTTCCAAGTTCCAGGGAAGCCGATGAGGCGACTCCGCAAAAGAGCAGGCTACAAAGAATGCCTGCCCGGATAAATCTATTCATTTTCTCATTACTCCGATTCGGCTTATCCTGGCTGATAAGCGGGGAAGATGCTCCACAACGTCACCAGGCTAATCACCAGGCAGCCGATCAGGATCGCCGTAAAGCTTAGCCCCAGGCGCCAGTGATTCAATTTTTTAAGGAGCAGCCAGCGCGCGGAGATCCACAGGTTAAACAGCAGAGCCATCAGCAAGAGTCCAAGCTCCAGATAGATCAGCCAGGGTCCGAAAGCCGATTTCAGGGAGCTAAACAGAGTGCTTCCAAGGCCCAGCAAAATACACAGCATGGCAAGGGGGGCAAACTGATAACCGACCAGGGTCAACCTCTTTGAAAGTGGCAACTGTTCCATTCGCCCCATGGCCCAGGCTCCCAGCAGGGAGCAGGCACCGAGAAGCAGAGCCAACACCAGAGCCGCCCCTAACATAAACAAGGTAATGCTGAAAAAATCCAACCACAGATAGTGTTGGTCGATGCTGGCATTCTGGTTCATCAACCAGGAGGGCCCCCGGGCAAACAGTCCATACCAGTGCTGACTCATTCCCCACTGGCCAAGCCCCTGACGCAGCTGAATATAAAGAGGGGTGACACTCCAGATAAAACCCGCGATCGCAAGGCCTGGTGCAAACCAGATAAAAGCCAGCTCTGCACCACAGGGGGCATGCCGTTCAATCCCCTTGATCTCAGTGCCGGGGCGACGCAGTGTCACCTCTAACCCTCCCCGGGATTGAGGCTTGATGCAGCGAGCACACTTGATGCAATGCCGGGAGCTCTGCTTAGTTCGAAGCTCTATGCTGGTAGGACAAATCCCCTGCTCCCGATACCCCTCCGCAGTTGTCGAGGGACGCAGCAGCTCCAGGCTCATCACCCCCAACCTCGAGAAGACCCCCAACACTGAGCCTATCGGGCACAGATGACGGCACCAGGCCCGCCGCCCCACCGCTGTGCTGCTACCAAACAGCAGGCCACAGCCAACCGCCAGGGCAAACACCACCCCAAACAGCAGCAGTGCCGATCTGAGATCATCGCGAACATCCAGGGTCTGTGCCCACAGAGTCACCAGCATAAAGCTCAGTGCCGGTGCGATCGGATGCCTGAGCCAGCCCGGTAGCCTGAACTGAGCGCCAACCCGGCTTACCCACTCACTGAGGGCTCCCAGGGGACACAGAATGCCACACCAAAACCGACCCACCAGCAATACCGAGAGCAGGGTTCCCGGATACCAGACTCCCCACAAGACCCACTCACTAAAAAGCTGACCATTGTTCCAGGGCGTCTGCCACTGGTAGATGGGAGCCTGACCGAATAGCGGGATCAGTAGTAATCCTACAAGAGCTAACAGCATCATCCCCTGCAGGTAGGGAATCGCTGGCCTGAGCCTCAGCAAGCAGTTCTGTAGCCCGAGCTGAGCTCGAAGTTGAACAGAGTTAACCCACATCGAGATAAAGTCCATTAAATGAATACACAAAAGAAGAGGGAGGCTGCTCACAGGCAGCCCCCACTCTCAGTCAGGAGATCACTTCACCGGTTTTCAGATCCAGCATTAGCTTGGGAGCCGGCTTATCGGTTTTGAAGTCAAACATATGGGTGAGCAGGCCTGAATGCGCATCCATGGAACCTTTCCCCAAACGTCCCAGTTGCCAGTTATCTTCGATAAAACGCAGCACTGAGCTCTGATCGGTCAGGGTGTGATCCACATAGTTTTGCCTGGCGTAGGGAGAGATCACCAGCAGAGGGAGGCGGGGCCCATAGCCGCTGCGACCCTGATGGTTAGCGAAGTGGTTTTTCGGTGGCATCACATGATCATAGTCACCATCGGAGTCATCATAAGCGATGATCACCGCGGTATTTTTCCAGCTGGGTAGCTGCTGCAGACGGTTGATGGTACGCACCAGGAAGCTTTGCTCATCCAGCGGATTCGAGTAGCCGGCGTGGGCATCCTCCACCGCCTTAGCCTTAAGGAAGCTCACCGCAGGCAGGTTGCCACTGTCGGCCGCCTTCCAGAAGGTTTTCAGGCTGTACTGATGATTAGCCCTGTCGGTCTTGCCTACCATGGCAATACTGCTGGGTGGAAGATGGTGAGGGTTCGAGGTAGACAGGTAATACTGGAAGGGCTCGTGG
This sequence comes from Dongshaea marina, assembly GCF_003072645.1. Lineage (NCBI taxonomy): Bacteria > Pseudomonadati > Pseudomonadota > Gammaproteobacteria > Aeromonadales > Aeromonadaceae > Dongshaea > Dongshaea marina. Next base: position 566,237 of record NZ_CP028897.1, on the reverse strand, counting down.
TGCGGGATATAATCTTTGGCAGCCCCACCAAACCGGTTATGGCTGCTGGTATCACAGCGCGCAACTCCCGCCGCCGTATAACTACTGGGGTCAAAACCACCCTCAAACCAGCCCCAGGTCACCCCTTTTTGATTGAGCAGGTTGCCAATATTTTTGCCCTTGATATACACCAGGCCATCGGTCACTGAGGTTGCAAGCTCTGCCCCCTTGGCTTTCTCGACATCGTTATAGGAACAATCATCAAAGCGCGGATCAATATCCCCCACCAGGTTGCCGCTCTCCACATCCGGGGTATCTTTTGGCAACGCCGGGCCTGTTTGCCCTGCAATCAGGTTGAGCGCTCCGGGGGTTGAGGGACCAAAGATGGTACCGTAGGAGTTGTCATTCATCGCAAAATGCTGCGCATAGTTCCACAGCGCCGTCACCGTGTTGCCATCGTAATAGCCCATCACCTCTCTCTGGCAAGCCTTGGAACTGGTATTTCCGGTCGCGCTCAGGAATTGATTGACCAGCCCGCCGTTGTAGGCATCCTGCTCAGCCTCATAGCCATGGTTCTGATCGCATGGCTCTTTGTTGCGTGTCAGCAGAAACGGATTCACCCGGTTGGGGTTGTTGATTAGCAGTTGATGGGTCAGGCCATTGACCGGAGGCGTTCCGGCCCTGGCAATAAATACAGGCTCCCCTTTGGGATTTGTCGCATGGGGATAGGTGGCAAAATAGCGATCAAAAGAGATGTTCTCATCAAAAATAACCACCAGATGCTTAATTGGGGTTGAAGTGTGTGAAGCCTTGCTCCAGCTTTGCTTTTCAGCAACGGGATGGGCGGCAACATAAGGGCTTACTACAGCACAAAGAGAAAAGGCAAGAGAAACGCTCAGCAGAGCAGGCTTAAAAGTCCGTGTCATAAAAGATCCTAGCTGTCGGCAAATCCAAAGGCGGCTGGTTCAGCCGCCGTTCAGTCCGAGCTAGCATAGAGCCTGATTATGACGTTTTAATGACAGCGTATGAGTCTATTTTCCCTCCAGCCGACAACTGACCTCTTGTTGTACAGAGGATCCCCCAAAATAGCCGGATAGCCAGGTCCACACAGCCCCGGCAATGAAACTTGCCGGAATCGCATACACGGCCCAATACCAACTGTAGGTTGCTTCACTGTAAGCAAAGTAGCAGTAAAAACCCCCGATTAAACCGACCAGGATACTGACCAATGCCGATGGCGTTGAAACCCTCTTCCAGTAAAAGCCGGCTAGCAGGGAGAAAGCCAGGGCCGAAATCGGGATATTCATCAAAATCATCTTGTCGAGAATATGATCCACAAAAAAGGTCGCCCCCAGCCAGCTGAGCAGTGCACAGCCCAGGGTCCACAACATCCCGGTACTGGATGAACCCTGCTGCCGGTGTGTCCCGAGTACCCCGGGCCCTAAAATGATAGAGACCATGGCACTCCAGACTCCGGCCAGGGTCGTTGCGGCAATACAAAATAGTAGAGCATAACTGGCACCGCGTATGTAAGGCGGCAAACCATTGGCAACAAGATAGGGGATCACCTGCTGGGGATCGGCCAATACAACGCCTTGTCGTCTCACCTCAGCGGCTGCGGCAATGATCCCTGCATACAGCAAAAAAACAAACACAGAGCAAATCAACATTGCCCACAATGCGGTTCTCTCCCTGTGTGCAGCAAAGATCTTTTGACCATACCAGGGAGCCAGGATATAGGTCATACAGGTGATAATCACCAGCGACCAGACAAACTGTGAGCTCAGATGACCAAACTGTATCGGTGGCAACTCCGCTCCCCCTCCCAGCTGGCGGGAAAAATAGTAAAGAGCAGGCACAAACAGCAGCACCAGCAGAAAGCTCAACCGATCAAAGCCGATAATCGCCCGCAGCCCTCCCCGAAGAACCAGGGCTAGCACCAGAATCGAAAACAGGGCACTGACAAGCGGGAGGCTTACAGATGGAAACAGCGGTTGCATCAGCAGAGCCAGGGACTTGATGTAGTTGGCAGAAAATCCAGCCATGGCCACAAAGAGCACCAATGCCGCCAGCTGTCCCAGCATGGGATGATAGCGGTCGCTGAAATAGCCACTGACTGAAAACCCGTCATAACGCTTCCAGCGCCGTGCCACCACCAGGCTGTAAAACAGCAGGCCAAACAGGAATACCGAGGCCAGACTGATCGCCCGGTAGCCATCCAGATAACCCAGAGTTGCAAAGCCGACCATGGTCGAGGTATTGAGCTCCGTCATCACCAGGGTCGCCATCAGGGCAAACACTCCGGTGTTACGACCGGCAAACAGATAGTCACCCACCGAATCCTGCTTGCTACGCTGCCCCCGCCAGTTGATCAAGGCGACTAAAACAAGCACCCCCAACATGGCGCTCCAATCCGCGATTCCCATGATCTCATCCTGAATCAGACAAAGAGGCTAACATACGGTAAATCAAAGTATTTTTCCATCTGAGCCCTGGTGCTCATTGGCTGCAACCTCGTCCGGGCACTCAGATTTGAGTCAAAGTTGCCTCAAACCCAGAGGCTCCACCGTGCTTATCCGGTCACCAGCTCTTTGTCCACCCACAGCCGGGACTGATGGTTATTAAGCATAATTTGCGCGTAAGGCTGAGCGGCAGATAGGTAATCAAGCTCAACGATTTGCCCCCGGTGCAGTGGGATACAGGAGCCGGAATGAACAAGCTTAGATTGCTTGTCTTGGTAATAGTGGAGTAACTTCAGCTGCCAATCACCCCAGCGAGAGCCTCGCGGACTACCGGTGAAGTAGTAGCCATACCCATGGTCAATCACATAATCCAGTGAATCCAGCCTCTCCAGCATCCCCTTTCCACGGCAGGCCAGGCCATCGTGAAGTACCGTTGCCGCTTGTTGATGAGCAAGGTTCTTTGAAGAGGGTGAAAAGTAGAGCCCCCAACAGATACAGCCAATGATGATCAGGATCATCAAGGGGATCCTGACGCAGTTGCGGCGCCACTTACTTAACTGATGTTGTTCGATATCCATATCCTGCTCCTGTTACTTAACGATCATCCTGATCGATTGGCCTGCTTGAGGCTGTTGGGATTATGGACAAGTATTTGGTAATGGTCTTTCAGAAAGAACATGAACTACCAGAACTGTGGTTAAAAGGCTCACACCTGTTGGCTCACTGTATATTTGACCACCCACTTATCAGAGATAGAAGATCTGTCAGCTCTTGCGTATGTACGCACCTTAGCTTCTCAAAGACAGGCTTCCCTGACTCTATGCTGCCGGGAAGAGCTAATTATGCCCCAAGATATAAGAGGTCTGCGGCTTGCATTCTGTAAGACCAGGGCATAGCATCGCCCCTAACCTCTCCTTAAGCTGAGCGATTTATCATGCAAATTGGTCTGTTTTACGGCTCCAGTACCTGCTATACCGAGATAGTGGCAGAAAAGATCCGCGATCAACTGGGAGCCGACCAGGTTCATATCCACAACATCAAGGACACTGATGTCCAGCGAATGCTGGATTACCCTCTGTTGATCCTCGGGATCTCCACCTGGGACTTTGGTGAATACCAGCCGGACTGGGAAGATCAGCTGGAAGCTCTGGATAGCCTGGATCTCTCCGGTCATACCGTTGCCCTTTTCGGGTTGGGTGATCAGGCGGGCTATGATGAGTGGTTTCAGGATGCGATGGGCATGCTTCACCAGCGGCTGCAAAAAACAGGCTGTCGCTTTATCGGTTACTGGCCCAATGATGAGCAGTATCAGTTTGAAGCCTCCAAGGCACTCACCGAAGATAAGAGTCAATTTGTGGGCCTGGCTCTGGATGAGGCAACCCAGTATGATCTCACCGATGAGCGCCTGGAGCAGTGGCTGAAGCAGCTCCAGCAGCAAGCAAAAGAGGCATAACCTGAGATCAGGAGCCGCCTCTGAGAAATACGAGCTGAGCCCTGAGTCCGGTCAGCTTCTCTAATCGAGCCTGTAGTTGCCTAGCCTCGTTTTTTCCGGAAACAGGGCCGACATACACCAGTTTAAGACTTTTCGAGCTTTTATAGCTGACGATGTGGGCCTCATATCCTTGCTGTTTCAAGCGCTCCACCAAGTGCTTGATATGGCCAGCACTACGAAATATTCCAAGCTGAATAATCCAACCTCGCTCCAACGTCTTTCCTGGCTCTTGAGTTGGGCGCACTTTGTCCTCGGGGCCGCAGCAGGCAACTCTGGAGTGCAGTAGAGCCTGCTCCATTGCCAGGAAATGTAATCTTGAATAGCTCCTCCCCAGGAGTAATTTTGCCTCCTGTGAGCGATGATCCAAAATCAGGGCCATCACCAGATTAGACAGAGTATTCTGATTGGCTAAATCATGACGGTATAAGGGATAGAGCCGGGAGACAGCATCATGGCTTCTACCCTCCAGGATATCCAGAAATGCCAGATTATTGATCACCTTAAACTCATCAAAGTGCAGCTCTCGCGCTTTCTCAAACATGAGGCGGGCTTGCTGATAGTTTTTGAGATTAGCCTGGGTCAATCCGAGAAGATTATAGGCCTCCGGTGCCTGCTTAGGATAGATCGCCGCCCTGATGAGAAGCTTAAAGGCACGATCATACTCCCCCATTAACATCAATGCTTCCCCCTGACGCAGCATGACCTCAGGATAGTAGATGGCTGTATATTGCTGCTCTAATGGCTTAAGGTAGTAGAGTGCCGAATCATAGGAGCCGATATCCATATAGGTTGTCGCCATTTTGATTCGCGTCTGCGGATCCTCCCCGGCTCTGAGCCGCCTGGTATAATACTCAATGAGTCCCGGATAATTATGGGCCTTAATCAGAGCCTTTTCGGCGATAGGATCCGGCTTATAAGCAGGCTTATCCGGAGAAGAAGAAACAGAGCTACAGCCAGCCACTCCCAGAAGTAACAGGGCAGCAATCCCCAAACGAGCCAAAGAGTCACCCTCAAAAAACCGAAACAAAGCTCTCATGTTCTCCCCTGACAACAAATTCCTGCCTTTGGGGACAACGCTATGATCTCGGTTCTTATACGAATCATGGAATCCTTCCCCCGCGAAATGCAGCGCATATTAGCATCTACACCAGATACAACAAGATTCCCAAAGAGTGGTCTTTGCTTTAAAGCTAGCTCGAAACCGGCAGGTTACCAGTGATACCCTCTATAGATCCGCTCAAACCTGGATCCTGGTTAACCACTCAATTCATCAATGACAATAGCCTAGCCCTCCTGGTCACCAGGAGGGGCGTCATGGGGCCTTCGCATAAAGAGTAGCGACAATATGATGGCAAGAGCTGTGGGGAGCAACCAGGCAAGCCCGGCATCAAAGAGTGGCAGGTACTCTAACCCCTGCATCAGCATCCATTGGGGGGCCCCCTCAAACACCTTGGGGATGGTTCGAACTCCATCAATGGCGCCAAATACCAGGGTCACCAGCAGTACCAGACGAAATGTTCGCTTCGGACAGCCAAACCAGCCCTCGAGGAAGGTCAACATCACCAAAGAGATAGCCAGTGGGTAACAGAGCACCAGAACCGGGAAGGAAAGCTTGATCAGTTCGCTGAGCCCGATATTCGCCACCAGAGCACTCAGTACCCCGAACAACAACACCCAGTGACGATAGGCAATTTTTGGAAACAGGCTATGGAAAAAATCTGAGCAGGCAGAAAGTAGCCCCACCGCAGTAGTCAGGCAGGCAAGCACCACAATCGCTGCCAGGATCCATAGGCCGGGCTGACCAAACAGGGCCACCACATAGGCCGAGATGATCTGTCCACCGTTATTGGCATTGGCGATCACTCCCTCGCTGGTCCCGCCAAGGTAGAAAAGAGCCACATACACAAATGCCAGGCCACAGGCGGCGATCAGTCCTGAAAGAGCCAGGTATTTAAAGAGTTGCATGCGATCGCTAATCCCCCGCTCTTTGAGAAGATCGATGATCAGCATGCCGAACATCAGGGAAGCGAAGGTATCCATGGTATTGTACCCCTCCAGAAATCCGGTACTGAAGGGGCGCTCCACGTAGCCCCCTCGGGTGTTGGTATTCCCCCCTGAGGAGCCACAAGTACCGCCACCGCCAGCACAATAAGTAGCAGAATCAGCAGCGGGGTGAGCACCTTGCCCACAGCATCCAGTAGCTTTCCCTGGTTAAACGCCAGCGACATCGCGATAACAAAAAACAGTATGGTAAAGAGAGTCAAAGCCCCCTGCCCCACATCCCCGAGGAAGGGTCGAATACCGATCTCATAGGCCACCAGACCGGTGCGCGGAGTCGCAAACGCCGGCCCTATGATGATATACACCAGCGCCGTCACCAGCAGGGCGATTTGACCGGGAAGATGCCGCGTCATCACCAGCATGCCACCACGCGCCTTGGCAACGGCCAGAATCGTGATCAAAGGTAAGCCAACGGCAGTTGCTAAAAAGCCCAGCATGGCGGGCATCATGTGCTCACCGGCCAGGGAGCCCGCAAGGGGAGGAAAAATAATATTCCCCGCACCAAGGAAAAACGCAAAGGTCATGAATCCAAGACCCAGCAGATCAAAGAGTTTCAGTTTCTGACTCATAACGCCCCCATACCACTCGGAGCTAATGCATCTTCCCTTAGTGTGGGCCAAAAAGGCGGCTTATGGATCCTGGTTTCTCTATAAGCCCCGACAGTGGCGCAACTGCCCTCCATAGAGGGATGCCCTGCGCTTCACTCCTAAAGCTATCTGTTTGACCTGGCTCTGGTAATGGCCGGCATGTTTACGATAGCCATACCAGCCATAATAATAGTTCAGGTACTGACCATAACTATTCCAGACGGACACACCATTTTTCTTATGACTGTGATGGATATACCAGCTCATGAAATCAATGGAGTCTGCAAAGTTATCCCGCTCAGCCCCGAAGCTTCCTGTTGCATCCCGATACTCATCCCAGATCCCATCCAGGGCTTGTGAATAGCCATATGCAGAGCTTCGGGAGTTACTGGCATCCCCCCGAAAGCGACTCTCCTGGTACATGATCGCCATAGTGATCTGCAGTGGGACTCCCCATTTGCGTTGAGCCCGGTAAGCATCCCGATACCAGTCTGGATGTTGATGAAATATAGAACACAGGTTGTCGATATGACGTGGTGGTGGAGGGGCTGAGCTACAACCGGCGAGCAGGAGCAGGGCTCCCAAACAGAGGACAAAGCACTTCATTTCGACTCTTGTATCCAGGATTAAACCATGCAGAGTTTGAAACTATCCCGGCTCCATGGGGGCACAAAGCGTTAAATCGGTAAACTCTGAATTGGCGGGCTGGGTACGACTATAGGTGACTATCGGGCTTGGCAATCATGGATGCCGGGACAGAGCCCGACACCCAGAGAGAGAAGGGTGAAACCTTAACCACTGACAGCGCAGGCTGTTTTACTTTGCACAAAGCGTAGGGTGAGCATGCACAGCAGCAGAGTGACGGCCGTAGGCAAGACCCAGGCTAACCCCTGCTCGGCCAGAGGCACGGCATCAAAGAACTTAAGGGCAAACCAGGAGGGTGAACCCGGGAATTCACTGTGAATCGAGCGCAGCCCGTCACACAAGCTAAACAGAGCCCCCACTCCCAGCACGATTTTATAGGTAAACTCAGGGCGAGCCAGCTTGGGACGGACAAAAGTCAGTAGCACCAGGGTGATCACCAGCGGATAACAGAACACCAGCAGGGGAGAGGAAAGCTTAATCAGCTCACTCAAGCCGACATTACTCACCAGGATACAGCAGACCCCGCTTAACAGGACCCACTTGCGATAACTCATCAGCCCAAGCTGCTGATGTAAAAAATCTGAGCTAGCCGAGATAAGACCGATCGCCGTGGTCAGACAGGCAAGTAATACGATCGCGGCCAGTATTATCAGACCCGGCTGACCAAACAGTGACATCACATAGGCCGCAATAATGTTACCGCCATTGGCGGTCGCTGGTGCAACCCCGAGGCTGGTGGCACCAAGATAAAACAGCGACAGATAAACAAACACCAGCCCCATAGCAGAGATGATCCCTGCATAAGCCAGGTATTTAAACAAAGAGGGGCCATCCTGGACACCACGCGCCTTCAACACATCGATGATCAGCATTCCAAACATCAGGGATGCAAAGATATCCATGGTGTTATAGCCCTGCAAAAAGCCGGTGCTAAAGGGATAAGCAACATAATCACCCACCGCTGCCGGGGTTCCTCCCTGGGGGGCAATAAATACGGCAAATGCCAGCACCAGCAACAGGATAATAAGCAAAGGAGTCAACACCTTGCCAATCGCATCCAGCAATCGCCCCTGGGTCAGAGCCAGCACCGTTGAAAGACCAAAAAACAGTACAGAAAACAGCAGCAAACTGCCATGTCCGGCACCGGGAAAGAAGGGGTGAATCCCCATCTCGTAAGCTACAAGTCCGGCTCGCGGACACACCAGAGCCGCCCCCAGGGTGACATTAATCACCACCCCAAACAGCAGCGCAACCCCGGAAGGAAGCAGCCGTGTCATCACAGGTAAGCCGCCCCGGGCAAAAGCGACGGCCACTATCCCAAGCAGAGGCAGGCCAACGCCAGTTATCAAAAAGCCCAGCATCGCCAGAGACATATGCTCCCCGGCCATATATCCGGCCTTAGGTGGGAAAATAATATTCCCCGCTCCCAGGAAAAAAGCAAAGGTCATAAACCCCAGGCCTAAAATATCCTGTAGTTTCAGTTTCTGACTCACGAATATCCCCTATCACCCTCGGGCGTATTTATTTTCTATTAAACGGTTTATTTGAGATTCATCTGAGAGCTATCACTGAGATGACTCAAGATCTGGACAGACGAACTTAGGGAAGGAGAGGCCACAAGTCAATACGCTTCTGGCCTCTCCTAATTGAGGTAATCGAATCATCATCAGAAATAATGAATCATGACCCATTTCATACTAGCCCCGGCAAAATGCCAGGGAGCCAGGCAGTCACTTAAGTGGCTGAGCAAGCACCAACCGGAGCAGGAGTTCGGATCAACAGCGTGCACGCCAGTAAAGAGATGGCTGCTGGTAGCACCCAGGCAAGCCCCTGCCCGGCCAATGGTAGCGCATCAAAAAATTTAAGTGCCAACCACTGGGGGGCGAGCGCAAACTCACCATGAATGGTTCTGAGCCCATCGCACAGGCTAAACAGTGCGGTTACGGACAGGACAATCTTATAGGTCATGGCCGGACGCACCAGCTTAGGTCGTACAAAGGTCAAAAACACCAGAGCTATCGCCACCGGGTAGCAGAACACCAACACAGGGAAAGAGAGCTTGATCAGCTGGGTCAGGCCAACATTAGCCACCACCATGCAGCTTACCCCCAATAGCAAAACCCACTTGCGATAGCTAAAGAGTTTAAGCTGTTGATGCAAAAAGTCAGAGATCGCCGAAATAAGACCCACCGAGGTGGTCAAACAGGCCAGCATGATAATCCCAGCCAGGATCATCAATCCCGGTTGACCAAACAGGGAAACGACATAGGCAGAGATAATATCCGCACCATTATTGGCATGGGCCAGCAATCCGCCACTGGTCGCCCCGAGATAAAACAAAGAGACATAGACAAAGATCAAACCACAGGCCGAGATGATTCCGGCACAGGCGAGGTACTTAAACAGCTTGAGTCCATCCTTGATCCCGCGCTGCTTGAGTACATCGATAATCAACATGCCAAACATCAGTGAGGCCAGGGTATCCATGGTGTTATACCCCTGCAGGAACCCGGTAAAAAATGGATGACTGATATAATCCCCCGTAGCCGGTGGTGTCGTCCCCTGAGGCGCAATAATCACCGCACAGGCCAACACCAGCAGCAGCAGGATCAGCACCGGAGTCAACACCTTACCGACCGCATCCAGCAGCTTACCCTGAGTCAGGGCCAGCAGCATGGAGATCCCAAAAAAGCCGACGGTAAAAATAAGCAGGGCCAAGGCACCCGGGTGACTCAGAAAAGGTCGAACCCCGATCTCATAGGCAACCAACCCGGTGCGGGGTGTACCAAACAGCGGACCGATAATCAGGTTCAGGGCAACCCCAAACATCAGAGCGATCCGGGCCGGAAGCAGCCGGGTCATCACCGGTAAGCCACCACCGGCAAAGGCAACCGCAAGGATCCCCAGTAGCGGCAGGCCAACACCCGTGATCAAAAAACCAAACATGGCAGGAGTCATCTGCCCACCCGCCATAAAACCAGCCTTAGGTGGGAAAATAATATTTCCGGCCCCCAGGAAAAACGCAAAGGTCATAAATCCCAGTCCGAAAATATCAAATAGTTTTAGTTTTTGGCTCACAGTACATCCTCACAAATTACTTGTGCCTGTCTGAGGCTGCTATTAATTTTTTTATTAGCCAGCCGAATTCACACGAATTACATCTTTAGGTAAAAATCGCGGGTTAAAGCGATGAACTGCTCACTATAGAGACCATCGGCCTGGTGTACCAATATTTTTTTTATTATCAAAGGCTGAGATTGACGAGCTAATAATAATAAAATTCGGGTGGGTAATTTACCCTCGCGAGTAATTACTTCACAACGCTCAATAATATGAAGATTATTCGCCTCTGCTGCTTCAAACCAATTTTTTTCACATTCCGCAGGAATGATGAGAGCAAGCTTTCCCTCGGGCGCAAGCAGTCGCTGTGCAGCCAGGCACAACTCATCTTCTCCCAGGGTCACCGTTTGCCGGGCATGGCGACGGGCATGATTATCCATCCTGTGCTGATAGGGGTAGTAGGGCGGATTCGAGACGATGAGGTCAAAGGGGACTGCGCTGAACTTTTGAATCGACTGATGATGGATCTGAACCCTTGAGCCCCAGGGGGAGCGGCAAACATTCTCTGCGGCCTGGCTTGCAGCATCCACATCCAGCTCTACTCCCTCTATCAGGCAGGAGTCCGGACTGCGCTGAGCCAGCATCAGAGCGATCAGCCCACAGCCAGTCCCTATATCCAGAGCCCGAGACACCCTGGCTAAGGGAGCCCAGCTTCCCAGCAAAATACCATCGGTCCCGATCTTCATACCACAGCGATCATGTTCCAGATGAAAACGCTTAAAGCTAAAGCCGCTTCGCTTCATGGCAACCTCAAAAATCCTTCATTTTATGCAAAACCTTTAAGTTGTACAGTTTGCAGCGAGATCTCTCTATAATGAGCCATCAATCAACTAATTTTGTACTGCAGAACAGGAAAATAGATGTCATTTGAAAACTTCGATCTCGACGAGAACTTGCTAAGGGCACTGGAGCAGCTCAACTTTGCACGCCCCACCACCATCCAGAAGATGGTTCTGCCCGAGGCGATGGACGGCCGGGATATCATGGCATCTGCCCCGACCGGTACCGGAAAAACCGCGGCCTTCCTCCTGCCTGCATTGCAACACATGCTGGACTTCCCGCGTCGTCAGCCCGGGCCTCCCCGAGTTCTGGTTCTGACCCCAACCCGCGAGCTGGCGATGCAGATCGAGGAGCAGGCAAAAGCCCTGAGCCAGTTCTGCAAACTCAACTGCGGGGTGATCACAGGTGGTGTCGACCATGCTGAGCAGCGTCCACTGCTGGAGAAGAACCTGGATCTGCTGATCGCAACCCCGGGGCGATTGATGGAGTACATGGATGAGGAGAGTTTCGACAGCCGCGCCGTCGAGATCCTGATCCTGGATGAAGCCGACCGCATGCTGGATATGGGCTTTAGTAAAGAGGTTCACCGCATCGCAGGTGAATGTCGCTGGCGCCGCCAAAGCATGCTGTTCTCCGCTACCCTGGAGGGAGAAGGGCTGCAGAGATTTTGTGAAGAGCTGCTCACTGAACCGGCCGAGCTCAATGCTGAACCACCCAAGCGGGAGCGGGGAAAAATCCATCAGTGGATCCATCTGGCCGATCATGCCGAACACAAGTTTGCCCTGCTCACCCACCTGCTACGCCTGGATCCTGAGCATCGCAGCATCGTCTTTGTCAAAACCCGTGAGCGCTTACATCAGCTGGTAGGGCAACTGACCCAGGCTGGCCTGGAGTGCACCTACCTACGGGGCGAGATGGATCAGAAAAAGCGTAATGAATCCCTCACCAAGTTCCGTGAAAAGCGCAGCAATATCCTGGTGGCTACCGATGTTGCGGCCCGGGGTCTGGATATCCCGGATGTGACCCATGTGATCAACTATGATCTCCCCTGGAGTGCCGATGTCTACCTGCACCGGATCGGCCGCACCGCCCGCGCCGGTGCCAAGGGATCCGCGATCAGCCTGGTGGAGGCCCATGACATAGAGATCCTGGGTAAAATTGAGCGCTATATGCAGCACCCGATGAAGCGCCGCACCATCGCCGAGCTACCGCCAAAACATAGAGAGGCGCGCCCCCCGAAAAAGGCCAAGAAGAGTAAGATGCCAAAGAAGGGTAAAGGAGCCAAGGGAATAGCCAAAAAGCAGCGTAAGAAGTCTCAGAAACCTTCAAAGAAAGCCAGCAGCTGACAGAGCTAAAACCCCACCGATAGCTGTTGGCTAGCGGTGGGCCTTATGAAGCATGAGTCGCAAAGAGTAACTCCTCCTTACCCTCACCTTATTAACCAGTACCGCATAGCTCAAATACCTTAACCTCCCACCTCTACCATGAAGTATTTGAGCTATGGGCGAAGTTATACTAATCACGAAAGAAAAGTGATCGGATTGCCCTGATAATCCATGAGCCATTTGCGCCACGCAGCAAGTACATCCTGTATGCTCGATGCCAGCGGCTACCTTCCTGGTAACCCCTTCCTGTTCGCGGTCCATCGCTCTCGCTTCGTTACTTAGCAACTTCGCCCATGCTGCCAACGGGCTAAATGGCTCACAGCTTATCCAAGTTGGAGTGAACAACACACTGATCACTTAATCATCTGGCTTGGTATAACACCATCTCTGGTTATCGTTGCATTCGCATATCCATATACATCGGCACCCCCGACGGGGTTTGCTGCTGTGCCGCAAATCAGGAACATCAGCATAAGCGGTAAAGACCATGACGCTTAGCGGCACTAAAGTAATCCACTGACCATTGCTCGCAACTGCTCGGGCCACACCCCTACCTGAACCTCACCAATATGCTGTTTCTGCAGCAGTAGCATGGTAAGACGAGACTGACCGATTCCACCGCCGATCGTCAGCGGCATCTTGCTGGCCATCAACTTTTGGTGCCAGGGCTGCTCCTGACGCTGTAGCTCACCACTTATCTCTAGCTGGCGCTTCAGAGACTCGGGATCGACCCGGATCCCCATCGATGAGAGCTCAATCACATCATCAAGCTGAGGGCTCCACACCAAGATATCACCGTTGAGCCCTCGCTTGCCCTCTGAGCACAGGCTACTCCAGTCATCATAATCCGGTGCCCGAACATCATGGGGCTGGCCATCTTTCAGCCGGTCTCCGATCCCTATCAGGAATACGGCTCCCAATTCACGAGTGATCGCCCGCTCCCGCTCTTTAGGGCTGAGGGTCGGGTAACTTTCAAGCAGCTCCTCGCTGTGAATAAAATGAATGCTCTCGGCAAGCTGGCTGTCCAGCCCATACTCGCCACAAACAGCCCGTTCTGTGCTCTTGATCGCCTGCCAGATCTTTTGCACACAGGCCTTGAGGTACTCTGTATCCCGGAATTCCCGGCTGATCACCTGCTCCCAATCCCACTGATCGACATAGACAGAGTGGATCGGACTCAGTGCCTCTTCGTCAGGCCTGAGTGCTTTCATGTGAGCATAGATCCCCTCGCCACACTCAAAGCCATAGCGGCCCAACATCAAACGCTTCCACTTTGCCAGAGACTGTACCACCTCATAACTCTGCTCAGGCATGGTTCGAAGACAGACCTGAACCGGCTGCTCCCAGCCACTGAGATTATCCTGCACCCCATCCCCAACCTGGCTCAAAAGTGGCGCTTCGACCCGGGTTAAACCAAGCTGGTTTGCCAACTGCGCTGAGAAATAATCTTTTACAAAACTTATCTGTTGCTGGGTGCGGATATACTGCTTTTTCATGAATGAACCTGCCATCTTTAAACTGATTGTTTGGCGATTCTTCAACAAAGAACACATTCAATTCAATATCCATCAATAAAAATAGCAAGCACACCTTTAAATCATCAATCAATAATGGTAGTAAATAATTAATCGTTAATAGTAGAGCAAAAAAATGACGGATAATTATCGAATCGATAATCTGGATAAACAGATCCTCACCGCCCTGATGGACAATGCCCGTACCCCCTATGCAGAGCTTGCCAAGCGCTTTGAGGTAAGCCCGGGAACCATCCATGTCCGGGTCGAAAAGATGAAACAGGCGGGTTTTATCGAGGGAACCCGGGTCCAGATCAACCCCAAGCGTCTGGGCTATGATGTGTGCTGCTTTATCGGGATCAACCTCAAAAGTGCCGGGGACTACCCCTCGGCGCTGGCACAGCTCGAAAAGCTAAGCGAAGTGGTGGAGGCCTACTACACCACTGGTACCTACAGCATCTTTATCAAGCTGATGGTCCGTTCCATCGACGATCTACAGCAGGTGCTGATCCACAAGATCCAGAGCATCCCAGAGGTTCAATCCACCGAGACCCTGATCTCTTTGCAAAACCCGATTCACCGTGAGGTTCAGCCCTGAGGCTGAACCCCTGATAACCTAGTGTACCCATGCAAATGGGTTTTCTGACACTTAATTAGCACACAAAAAGAATGATTCGAAAAAATTTTCCTTACCGGAAAAGCCAGGCATAGCTAAAAAATAGAAGCCAAGACTGCACAACAAACAAATTCAGATTCAAATCAAAGACATAGACCGTTAGTCGTTGCTCGAACCCTCCTCCACTCCCCTTTCTTAACCCGCATCACCGACAGGATTTCACGTCTCAAATAACCTATATTGGGCAGTCTCAGAGTTGACTCAGCCATAAAACAAAACTTAGTATACGAAGCTCTTACAAGGATGAAGGATCAAAAACAGATGAAAGCCCCCTCAAAACTAATTCGCTTACTAAAGATATCTTTTGGCAATGCTCTTGAGTGGTATGACTTCTGTTTGTTTGGTTATTTTGCTGCAACCATAGGCCAGGTGTTTTTTCACAGCCAGAGCCAATTAAGTAACCTGCTACTCGCCTTCGCAACCTTTGCGGTGGGTATGATCGCCCGCCCCATCGGAGGCGCCCTGTTTGGCTACTTTGGTGATCGCATTGGCCGCCACTTTGCGATGAACCTGTCGATTATCCTGATGGGAGGTGCCAGCGTACTGATGGCCTTTCTGCCAGGCTACGCCAGCATTGGGATTTTTGCCCCTGTACTGCTGGTATTGCTCAGGGTAGTTCAGGGGTTATCCGCGGGAGGTCAGTGGGGAAACCTACTGGTCATTACCGCCGAAGATAAAAAATTGAAAAATACCGGCTACTACAGCGGAGTGGCTTACGCCGTCTCTATGGTCGGTTTTTTGCTGGCGGCGGGGATCAGCTACCTAGTGATCAATTTCGTCCCGGCTCATGAGAGTGGTTATATCTGGCGTATTCCTTTTTTAGTGGGTGGATTACTGCTGGTGCTGCATCTCTACCTGGCCAAAGAGCATGCAGCCGAAGAGAAAAAGCGTCCAACAGCCCCCAAAACCAGCAACAGCTACAAACTGATCTGGCAAAAACATAAGCTGGCCTTCAGCCTGGTTGTTCTGATCAGCGCCCTGATGGGCACAACCTTCTACATGGCCTTCACCTACCTGGTGACCTTTGTGGTGCAATATAGCCACCTGAGCATGAGCGACTCCCTGCTGATCAATACAGTTGGAGTCCTGTCTGCCTGCATCCTGGTCCCCTGGTTCGGTTATCTCTCCGATTACTTTGGGCGGCGCCAGCTATTGATCGCAGGGGTTCTCGCTAACCTTGCACTGCTTTACCCAGCATTCCAGCTGCTAATGTCTGGATCACTACTAGGTGTCGGCACTGGAGTGATGATCTACACTATTCTGGCCTGCTGGATTGGTGGAGTTGCCACCCCTCTTTGTTCAGAGCTATTCCCCCGGGAGGTTCGAGCCAGCGGCTGCTGTACCAGCTATGGGATCGGCATGGCTATCTGTGGTTTCAGCCCGATGATCGCCACCCAATTAACCAGCATAGATCCAAGCTATCTCAACTACCTGATGCTAAGTACCTTGTTAATCGGTTTAATTTCAGCGCTGGCGATTCCCCTGGTAGGGCGCCCTCTTCCACAACCTCTGAGAACTCTCGCGACCCGGCAGCAAACCCTGGCAATCGGAAGATAGCAAGAATCGGGGCTCGCTATTCGAGCCCCAACCAACCGAAGCAGAAAGAGAAAAACCAGCCTAATTCAAGACCTCATGACTCAGAAATTTTCTGGACGATAAACTCCAGAAACAGTTTCACCTTCAGGGGAAGGTAGTGGCGATCCGGGTAAAGAGCATACAGAAAGCGCTCCCTGAGGCTGCCGTTAAAGCAGGTGTAGTCCCCTAATACTGGCATAATCTCGCCGCTACTTAGCTCAGGCTGGGCGATCCAGCGGGGCATCATGGCGATCCCGGCACCATCCTTCACTGCGTTGACTATGGCTATCCCGCTGTTCGAAGCCAGCCGACCCGACACTCTCACCTCCCGGACCTCCTGCCCCTTCCTAAAGAGCCAAAGATCGGTGTTCACCGATTTAGCCAGAATACAGTGATACTCAAGCAGCTCCTCCGGAGTCCGGGGTTGTCCATTGCGGGCCAGGTATGCGGGGCTGGCCCCCACCAGGATCCCGTGATCTACCGGCAGTTTCCTGGCAATCAGTGATGAATCCTCCATGCTGTCATAGCGAATCGCCAGATCCACATCCTGCTCAACCAGATTCACCCTGTCATTATTGATGTTCAGATCGACCCGAATATCCGGATACAGCATCAGGAATTCACCAATATGAGGCGAGATATACAGGCTCGCAAACTCACCGCTGACATTGAGCTTAAGCTGTCCCTTAGGTTGATTTTTATGCTGCATCAAAGAGTGGTGGATCTCGTCTAGCTCATCCAGAAGACGGGTGACCCTTTGATAATAGAGGGTACCGGCTTCCGTCAGGCTCAGGTGGTGGGTGGTTCTATGCAGCAAGCGAACTTCAAGCTCCTCCTCGATGGCACTGACCTGCCGGGAGACCGAAGAGGGGGAAAGATTCAGCTGACGTCCCGCCTGAGAAAAGCTCCCGGCCCTGGCCGCCACGACAAACACCTTCATCCGGTTAATCTCTTTCATCATCCCCTCTGTTATGCAAAATATGCAAAAGCAATATCAAATTATAGGCCATTCCATTGATTTATGAATAGGCTATTCTTTACCCAGAGATTCAGACACAGGGTATTAATCATGAAAAACACACTTCTCGAAAAGTATGGTCCATGGGCCTTGGTAACCGGCGGCACCTCAGGCATAGGAGCGGCGTTGGCTGAGGAGCTGGCAAAAGCCGGAATCAACCTGCTACTCGCTGCAAGAAACCAGCAAAAGCTGGAGCAACAGGCTCAGTCACTGACAAGTCGCCACAGCATCGAAGTGGCCACCATCTCTGTGGATCTGAGTCAAAAAGATGCGTACCGGGAGCTCATTGATAAATCTGAAGGTTACGAGATTGGCCTGTTTATCCCATCCGCAGCCCTGGAGAATAATGGCAAATTCACCCAGATAGCGGCGGAGGATGAGCTCAGGCTACTGCAGCTTAATGTCATCAGTGTGTATGCCCTGACTCATCATTTTGCCAGGAAGATGCAGGAGAGAAAAAAAGGCGGGATCCTGCTGATCACCAGTCTGTCGGGCATTATGCCAAGCCCCTATTTTGCAAACTACGCCGGCTCCAAGGCCTATGTGCAGAACCTGGGTTACTCACTGAACTGGGAACTAAAGCGCTATAACATTGATGTTTCCGTACTCACTCCGGGTCCAACCTCGACCCCCATGCTGGAGGGAACCGGTGTCGACTTTGCGAAAACACCCATGTCGATCATGAGCCCCCAAAGCGTTGCAAAAATAGCCCTTAAGGGACTGGGACGCAAGGTGGTCATAGTTCCCGGGCTCAAAAACCGGATCATGGCCTTCATGCTCAAGTATCTCATCAGCACCAGGGCGGCGATCGCGATGAACGGAAAAATGATGGAAAAGGTTGCCAGCTTCCATAAATAGCCAGCCTGTTGAGGCAGGGGGATCGTCCCAAAAGACGACTCCCTAAGATAGGGGGAAACATATCACCCCGAATCCAACTGCATGAAACCACAAGGCTGGTCGCTTGAAGCTGCCAGCCTTGAGTCACAAAAACGCGCTCATCTTAGCTCTTCGCGTTTAAACACCGGCTGATCCGCTGTCGACTCCTCCGGAGCATAGTAATAGCCGGCGACATCAAAATTCTGGATCTCCTCGACCCGGGTAATTCGATTCTCAATGATATAGCGGGCCATCAATCCCCGGGCCTTCTTGGCGTAGAAGCTGATGATCTTATATTGGCCATTTTTGCAATCTTTAAAGACGGGAGAGACCACTCGCCCATCAAGCAGTTTTGGCTTGACCGCCTTAAAGTACTCATTAGATGCAAGATTTACCAGCAAGGGTGCCCCTAGCTCGGCAAACACCTCGTTGAGCTTTTCGGTGAGCTGGCTCCCCCAGAATTGATAGAGATCTTTACCTGCCGGATTTTCCAGCTTGCATCCCATCTCCAGTCGATAGGGCAGCATGATATCCAGGGGACGGAGCAAGCCATACAGACCAGACAATATCCGCAGATGGCGCTGGGCAAAATCAAGATCCAGGGTCGTCAGGCTCTGAGCATCCAGCCCGGTATAAACATCTCCCTTGAAAGCCTGAATCGCCTGGCGCCCCTCCCCCAGAGAGTAATCTTTATGCCATTGGCCAAAGCGGGCCATATTGAGCGCCGCCAGCTTGTCACTGATCTTCATCAGCTTGGCGACATCCTGGGCCGAGAGGGTACGGCACACCTCGATCAGCTCCTGCGACTTATCAAGAAGCTCAGGGCGAGTGTACTCCTGAGTCATCAGCGGGGATTCATAATCCAGCGTCTTGGCCGGAGATAACAGCATTAACATGAGGGTTCGATTTCCTATATCCAGCGACTAGTACATCATTTCAGAGCATTAGATCTGTATTGCCTTAACGATCGCTTCACGGGCGCCTGAAATATCATTTAGCCCGTTGCCAGCATGGATGCCGGCGTCGAGCATACATGGGTAAGTTGCTTTTTAGCAACGCACACGAAGCAGGAAGCTGGGCAGGAAAAGAATCCCATGACGGAGATTCGGATTCACTGCGTGGCCTTACATGATATTCAGGCAACGACAAACCACTTGAAACGCTCTACTAGCCACCAGCATAACCGAATCAAGATCCCGGATGCCACCTGCAGAACCAAATCTGAAACGTCAACCGAGTTTGGATGTAACTAAAATCAACACCCAACCGCCAAGCCCGCATCCTTTATCCAACACTCATCACAAATGCACAACCTGGTGTATTAAATGTTTGCTCGCTCAATTCGGGCAAATTACACTCAAAAATCCGCTCAATATTCATAAAAATATATCTAATCCAAAACATATTTCGAATCACCCTGAGCATGGTGAACATCAAACATTGGAGTGTCTGATTTATGGAGCAATCGCTGAATCCACAGGATAGATTCAGATCCACCCGGGGAACCACGGGTGTCATCTACTTCTGCCAATTCTTCTGGGCCATGTCTTTTTACGGCCTCTGGTCACTGCTGCCCATCTACCTCAATAAGAGCTTGCACATGGATGAAGAGCTGTCCTTTGCAATCTTTGGAGGATATGCCGCCCTAGGAGCCGCCCTGCTGTTTGTCGGGGCTGGATGGCTGACAAACTAATGGGAGCCAGACGCACCCTTACTCTTGGGTTCAGCTTTCAATGCCTGGGCTACTTTTTTATCGCCTACTCCGCACTGAGTGGCTCCTACATCTATCTCTATGCCGGGTTGGGCTTTGTGGTGATCGGTCGGGCCATAGGCAACACAGCCCCACCTATCATCCTCTCCAGTGTCTATAAAGATAAGGATTCACGGCTCGACAGCGCCTTTACATATCTCTACATGATCAACAATATCGGCGCATTCCTGGCACAACTGGTTGCCCCCATCATCTATAAACTGTTTGGTGCTCCCACCGCCTTCGCCCTGAGCGGGATCGGCATGGCGATCAACGTCATCGGCTTTGTGATGATGCGTAAGCTAACCCGCCAGGCCGGAACCGAAGCCGACCACAGGCATATATCCAGCGTCCGCATGGCAGGTTACACCCTGGGCGCCCTGGTGGCGGTAGCGATCAGCAGTTATCTGCTCAAGCACCTGACCATTACCCACTACCTGATGGGGATCGCCGCGGTGGTGATTCTGGTGATGATCATCCGGGTACTGCTCAAAGAGAGCGTCAAAACCCGGATCCATATGCTAGTTGGATTAATATTGATGGTGCAGGCCTATCTGTTCTTTATTCTCTACAACCAGATGCCAACCTCGCTGAACTTCTTTGCGCTGCACAATATCGAACCGTCGATCTTTGGGATTGCGGTTCCGGCTGCATCCTTCCAGGCCTTTAATCCCTTCTGGATCATTGTGTTAAGTCCGGTATTAGCCTCCTTCTACAACTACCTGGACAATCGTGGCAAAGATCCTTCCATGCCCGCCAAGTTTGCCTTCGGCATGTTTTTCTGTGCCATCGCCTTTGGGATGGCCGGAGTTTCACGATTCTTTGCCGATGAACAGGGGATGCTCAGCTCCTTCTGGATTGGTGGCCCTCACCTGTTTTTTGCGATCGGTGAGCTTCTGATCAGCGCCCTCGGCCAGTCGATGATCGCCAAGCTGTTCCCACGCCACATTCGAGGCTTTAGTTTTGGAGCATGGAATATGACCCTGGCGCTGGCCTCGGTCAGTGGTGCCTGGGTCGCCTCATTTTCGGCAACCTCAGAAACGGCTGGAGAGGTAACAACCCCACTTGAGACCCTCAGCCACTACAGCCATTATTTCCTGTATATGGCACTGGCGACCTTGGTGATCTGCGTGCTGTGCGCCCTGTTTGCGCCTAAGCTGGCCCGGATGATTGATGACGAGCCCGAATCAGGGAAGGAGCTTCAGACAGCTGAGCCCGCCTAAGATCTGGATCAAAAAAAGCAGAGGGTCTCCCCTCTGCTTAGTGAGTATTAATCCAAGACTACAAAAACATCAGGACGATTAAATATCCACCGTTACATTATCCAGCATCCCCGAGTCCAGATCCTTATCTCCGCTGAGCTTGATCATCAATCTGAGATCATTGGGTGAGTCCGCATGAGCCAGCGCTTCACTGTAGTTGATATGCCCATGCTGATAGAGATCAAACAGCGCCTGATCAAAGGTCTGCATCCCCTGCTCCCGGGAGCGAGTCATCACATCCTTGAGCTTGTGCATCTCCCCTTTACGCAGTAGATCCGAAACCAGCGGGGTGTTGAGCAGGATCTCAAACGCGGCAACCCGCCCCTCGCCATCGTTTCTTGGTAACAGCTGCTGAGCCACTACCGCCTTGAGGTTAAAGGAGAGATCAAACAATAGCTGCCGGTGCTTCTCTTCGGCAACCAGGTGCATGATACGATCCATCGCCTGGTTTGCGTTGTTAGCGTGCAGGGTCGCCATACACAGGTGTCCTGTCTCGGCAAATGCCAGCGCATACTCCATGGTCTCCTGAGAGCGGATCTCACCGATCAGGATCACATTGGGGGCCTGGCGCAGTGAGTTTTTCAGAGCAATATCAAAAGAATCGGTATCCAGGCCAACCTCTCGCTGGGTGATGATGGAGCGGTTATGCTCGTGGACGAATTCGATCGGGTCCTCGATGGTCAGGATATGCCCATCCATGTGCTGGTTTCGATAGCCAAGCATCGCCGCCTGGGTGGTCGACTTACCGGCACCGGTCGCCCCGACAAACAGGACCAGGCCTCGGATCGTCATGGTGACATCCTGCAAAATCCTAGGCAGAGCCAGCTCCTCAAAGGTTGGTATATTCATCTCGATGCGCCGGAGCACCATGCCCGGATTATCTTTTTGCCAGAAGGCACTGACACGAAAACGTCCGATATTGTCACGAGACAGGGCAAAGTTGGCTTCCTTCTTTGCACAATACTCATCATATCGATCTTCGCTCATCGCCTCGCATACCAAAGAGAGAGTCTCATCATAGTTAAGCTTATGATCGCACAGAGGCTGCAGACGTCCGTTAACCTTGGCATTTGGCTCTATCCCGACTGAAATATAGAGATCTGAGCTCTTGAGCTTGCTCATGGTCTCCAGCAGATGGTCAAGTGACAACGCTTGCATAGCTCTCTCCTTAGATTGAGGTAGGATCGACCGCCTTGGATTTCGCATCTTGCTGAGACACGATACTGCGCATCACCAGCTCCTTGAGACACTGATCCATGGTCTGCATTCCATGGCTCATTCCGGTCTGGATCACCGAGTACATCTGGGCAATCTTATCTTCACGAATCAGGTTTCGGACCGCCGGGATCCCGATCATGATCTCATGGGCCGCGACTCGCCCACCGCCAATTCGCTTGAGCAGGGTCTGGGAGATAACCGCCCGCAACGACTCGGAAAGCATCGAGCGCACCATGGATTTCTCCGCCGCCGGGAATACATCCACTACACGGTCAATGGTCTTAGCCGCCGAGGAGGTATGCAAGGTGCCGAAAACCAGGTGACCGGTTTCGGCTGCCGTCAAGGCCAAACGAATGGTTTCGAGATCACGAAGCTCACCTACCAGGATGATGTCGGGGTCTTCACGCAACGCCGAACGCAAAGCGGCATTGAAGCTCAGGGTATCGCGGAACACCTCACGCTGGTTGATAAGACACTTCTTATTTTCATGAACAAATTCGATGGGATCTTCAATGGTCAGGATATGGTCATATTTATTTTCATTGATATGATCAATCATCGCCGCCAGGGTGGTGGACTTACCCGAGCCGGTCGGCCCGGTCACCAGCACCAGTCCACGGGGTAATTCGGAAATCTCTTTGAAGATATCCGGAGCCGCTAAAGCCTCCAGAGTCAGAACTTCACTGGGGATGGTACGAAATGCTGCCGCAACCCCGCGCGCTTGGTGAAAGGCATTGACACGAAAACGCGCCAGGTTCGGCACCTCAAACGAGAAGTCGACCTCGAGGTTCTCTTCGAGCTCTTTTCGCTGGCGATCGTTCATGATGTCATAAATAAGTGAGTGGACCTCACGGTGGTCCATCGCTGGCAGGTTGATTTTACGCACATCCCCGTCGACACGAATCAGGGGGGAACTCCGGCAGATAGATGTAGATCTGACGCGTTATGTTTTACACTAAAGCCCAGTAACTCTGTAATATCCATATTGTTACCCTTATTCCCTTTTATCCTTTAAAGATCAGTATATGTGTGAAATCAAACAGTGCCTGCAACAAGTTCAGGCCCGTATCGACAGCGCAGCCACCACAGCAGGGCGCCCAACACATCAGATCCAGTTGTTGGCTGTCAGCAAAACCAAGCCTCTGGCAGCCGTCAAGGCGGCGATTGAGGCTGGTCAAACCCGCTTTGGCGAAAACTATGTGCAAGAGGGGATCGAAAAGATCCAGGCTCTTGCAGATGATCCTCAGTTTACTCAAAAGATTGAGTGGTACTTCATCGGCCCACTGCAATCCAACAAAACTCGTCCGGTCGCAGAGCACTTTGACTGGGTTCAGAGTGTTGACCGCTACAAAATCGCGACCCGACTCTCGGAACAACGCCCCCCGACACTTGCTCCACTCAACATCTGCCTTCAAGTAAATATTAGTGGAGAACCCAGCAAGTCAGGAACTAGTCTTGAACAATTAGCTGAACTCGCCGCCGAAGTCAGCCAGCTCCCCAATCTCAAACTACGTGGTCTGATGGCAATTCCTGAGAATACTCAGGACCAGCAGCAGCTTGCCAAACAGATGGAGGCACTCCATCAGGCCTATCTTGAGCTCCAGCAACAAGATCCGGATATAGATACCCTTTCGATCGGCATGTCTTCAGATCTAGAGCTTGCTATTAATCATGGTAGCACCATGGTCCGGATTGGAACCGCTATTTTTGGTGCACGCAACTATTCAACCAAGGCCTGAGCTATGCAACACAGAAAAATCGCCTTCATCGGCGCCGGAAATATGAGCCGCAGCATCATCAGTGGCCTGATTGAAACCGGCTACCCGGCCTCTCATATCCTGGCCTGCAACCCAACCGATGGAAAACTTCAGGATCTCAAGCGAACCTTTGGAGTGAACACCAGTCAAAGCAATGCAGAAGCCCTGAGCTTTGCCCAAGTGGTGATCCTGGCGGTCAAGCCCCAACTGATGGCCGGAATGCTGGAAACACTGCAGCAGCAATCACAGTTCGGTGAAGAGCAACTGGTGATCTCGATTGCCGCCGGCATTCGCCTGGAGAGACTCCAGGAGATGCTCAGGGGCCATCAGCGGGTGATCCGAACCATGCCGAACACCCCCTCACAGCTAGGCATGGGGGTCACAGGCCTTTACGCAGCCCCCGAAGTGGCCGGTTCCGATCGCGCGTTTTGTCAGGCACTGCTAAACTGCGTGGGCGAAACCCTGTGGACTCAGGATGAGGAGCAGTTAAATGGCGTCATCGCAGCCGCTGGCAGTGCGCCGGCTTATTTTTTTCTGATGATGGAAGCGATGATCGATCATGCCAGGAGCCTGGGTTTCAACGAACAAGAGGCCCGAATGATGGTCCAGCAGACCGCCCTGGGCGCCGCCGAAATGGCGAGGCAAAACCCGGAGGTTTCACTGGCTGAGCTAAGAGCGCAAGTGACCTCCAGGGGAGGTGCAACCGCCTGTGCCATCGACAGCTTTGAACAGCACAACTTCAGACAGGGCGTGGCGAATGCGATGAATGCAGCAATCGCCCGCGCCAGCGAAATGGAACAACAGTTTTAACTTTACCCAGAGGAAACCCTAAATGAGTGCACTGTCATTCCTGATTGAGAGCATTGTGACTCTCTATCTCTATGTGGTAATTCTGCGCTTCTGGCTGCAGCTGGCCCGGGCCGATTTCTATAACCCGGTCAGCCAGTTTGTGGTCAAGCTCACCAATCCGATCCTGGCACCGATGCGCAAGGTGATCCCATCCCCCGCCCGCATCGATACCCCTGCGATCATTTTGGCGTTTGTCGTCTCGCTGATATTCGTCCTGTTACGCCTCAACTTTGAGTGGCAACAGATAGGGGTGATCTGGGTGCAGATCGGCATGCTGGCGGTCCTCACCATGATCAAAAAAGCCGGGGTACTGCTGTGCTGGCTGCTGATCATCCAGGCAATCATGAGCTGGGTCAGCCAGGGACGTAACCCGATCGAATTTCTGCTCTATCAGCTGACAGAACCCTTCCTGGGGCCGATCCGCCGCATCATCCCCCCCATTGGTGGGCTGGATCTGTCGCTGCTGGTACTGTTTTTGATCCTGCAGGCGCTGAATATCCTGTTTGCGACCCATATCTTCAGCTGGGGCTATCTGTGACCCAGGCTGTTCGTCACATCGGCCAGGGGCTGCAGATATCCATCTATGTGCAGCCCCGGGCCAGCCGTGACCAATGGATGGGCGAGCATGGCGACGCCCTCAAACTCGCCATTACCGCCCCACCGGTCGATGGCAAAGCAAACCAATACCTGATCCGCTTTTTAGCCAAACAGTTTGGCGTCCCCAAACAAAGAGTCAGTCTGCTGCGTGGACAATCCAGCCGTTACAAACAGTTCTCTATCAGTGATCCAACCCGGCTCCCCGATGAACTCGCCCAATGGCTGACTCAATGACATCTCAGCAAGGAGTAACTATGCAAACTTTGGTACTTGCCACCGGCAACCCAAAAAAGGTCGGCGAGCTTGCCGAGCGCCTCTCGGCCCTCAATGTCGAGGTTCTGCCCCAGAGCCAGTTTGATGTGGACTCGGTCCCGGAAACCGGCACCACCTTCGTGGAGAATGCCATCATCAAGGCTCGCCATGCGGCTCGGATCACCGGCCTTCCTGCGATCGCCGATGACTCAGGAATCGAGGTTGATGCGCTCAAGGGGCAGCCCGGGATCTACTCCTCTCGTTACGCCGGTGAAGCAGCCAGCGATCAGGATAATATCGACAAGATGCTTGCGGCACTCCAAGGGGTTCCACAGCCGGAGCGTAAAGCCCGCTTCCGCTGTGTGCTGGTCTGCATGCGCCACGCCGATGATCCAACACCGCTTATCTGTTGTGGTTCATGGGAAGGCGAGATCCTCACTCAAATGCAGGGAGAGAATGGTTTTGGTTACGATCCTATCTTCAAGCCTCTGCAGGGGAAGCAAAGCGCGGCCGAGTTAACCAAAGAGCAGAAGCTTGCCGTTAGCCACCGAGGCGAAGCGCTACGTAAGCTATCCCAGGAGCTGGCTCAGTTCCTGGCCCTTGAGGATTAACCCCCTATGAGTTCAGCCCAACCCCTGGCTCTACCTCCTTTGAGTCTATACGTGCATATCCCCTGGTGTGTACGCAAGTGCCCCTACTGTGACTTTAACTCCCATGCCCAGAAAGAGGCATTGCCCGAGAAAGCCTATGTGGATGCACTGCTCGCCGATCTCCGACAAGATCTACCTATGGCCGAAGGGCGTGGTTTGCACTCCATCTTCATCGGTGGGGGAACCCCCAGCCTGTTCTCTCCCGATGCGATCACCCGGCTGCTTGATGGGATCAATCAACAGCTCACCATCAGCGATAAAACCGAGATCACCATGGAGGCTAACCCGGGAACCACAGAGGCTGAACGCTTTATCGGTTACCGTAAGGCCGGAGTTAATCGCCTGTCGATTGGCATCCAGAGCTTTGATGAGAAAAAACTACAGGCACTGGGTAGGATCCACTCCCCGGGACAGGCGATCACCGCCGCCAACCAGGCGCGGGAGTGTTTCGATGAGCTCAACCTGGATCTGATGCATGGTCTGCCGGATCAGTCTCCCGGGCAGGCACTCGATGATCTCAGACAGGCCCTGGCCCTGACACCAACTCATCTGTCCTGGTACCAACTCACCATCGAGCCCCAGACCCAGTTCTGGTTTAAGCCTCCCACCCTGCCCGATGAGGATGCCCTGTGTGATATTGAGGAGCAGGGCAAAGAGCTACTGGCTGAACATGGTTTTACTCAGTATGAGATCTCCGCCTATGCCAAACAGGGTCATCAGTGTCGCCACAACCTCAATTACTGGCGCTTTGGTGACTACCTGGGGATCGGCTGTGGGGCGCACGGCAAGCTAACCCTGCCAGAGCAAAATCGGGTGATCCGCACCAGTAAGATCAAGCACCCCAAGGGCTATCTGGACCCCCAGCGCTCCTTCACCGACTCGAGTTGGCAGATAGAGCCCGAAGAGCTGGCGATCGAATACTTCATGAATCGGCTGCGGTTGTTCGAGGCGATCCCAAAACAGGAGTACTTGGCCTTTACCGGCCAGTCACTGGATAAAGTCAAACAGCCCTTTACAAAAGCAATCGAGGAGGGCCTGCTCGAGGAGGGTGCTGAACACTGGCGGTTGACCACCCGGGGTCAGCGTTATCTGAACAGACTGCTGGGGCTTTTAATCGAAGAGTAGTCAACTCATCCGCAAGGCCTCACACCAGAGGCCTATTGCCAGGTGTGGCCAGCTAAAGACTCCCGCCTCTGATAAGAGACTTTTCCATCCGGATCGCACTGCAAAGGTCCGTATAGTAATAAGGGAGCCGGGCAAACTCCAGGTAGCCGGAATCCAGGTACAACTTCTGGGCACCATAGTTCGCCTGATGAACCTCCAGTCGAATATTGTGAGCTCCCCATGACAGGGCCTGCTGCTCCAGAGCATTCAGCAAGCTTTGGCCAACGCCCATTCGCTGAAAAGGCAGATCAACCGCCAAAGCGTACACCCTGGCAATTTTGCTGTTACATCGCCTGAGCACCACCCCATATCCCAGGATCTGCTCTGCCTGAGCGGCCACCAGCACGGTTGCGCTCTGGCTACGCTGCAGGTAACGAAACTGGCGAAGCCCGATCCGCTCCAGCAAAAAACAGCGCTGCTCGATCTCCTCCAGCTGCTTCGCTTCTTCAATCCGACAAGGGCGGATCTCACAATCCATCAGATACAAACCTATAACTCTTAAAAGCTAACCTCAGCATATTTCAGTCGCTCCAGCCTGTATAGGCTCTCTTTGCAATCGCACGAAGCCGATGGACTCGAAATGCCACTGCTAATATATAGGTAGAGTCAATCATCAAGGCTGCTTATGCGGTACATCATCCTTGCCTTGTCTATTTTCATGGCTGTTTCCATCTGCCGGGCAACCTCTCCGACTATGGAGATCCGTTACCCCAAACCTTTCACCCAGGAAGATCTCCGCTCACGCTATTTTGTCGAACTACTGCAGCAGGCCCTGGAGAGAACCAGGGGTGAATATGGAGAGTTTAAGCTGATACCCTCCAAACGGGTGATGAAACAGAGCCGTGCCGTTCGCATGCTGGAGGTCGGTGAAGAGATCGATGTGATGTGGAGTATGACCTCACTCAAGCGTGAATCTCAGCTAAGAGCCATCTACTTTCCGACCCTCAAGGGTCTACTGGGTCACAGGGTATTTCTAATCTCCGGGGAAAGACAGCCTGTGTTCGATAAGATTAGGACCCTGGATGAGTTGAAAAAGCTCCGTGGTATTCAGGGACATGACTGGCCCGATACCACGATTTTAAAGGATAGCGGACTCAATATTTTTGCCGGCACCAACTACAACAATATGTTCACCCTGGTCTCAATAGGGCGAATCGATTACTTTCCCAGGGGGGTGACCGAGATCTATGCCGAGCTTGAAGGGCATCCTGAGCAGGATCTGGCCATAGAAAGCCAGCTGTTATTGCGCTACCCGGCGCCACACTATTTCTTTGTCTACAAAGAGAACTCTCTGCTGGCCGAACGCATCGCCCATGGCCTGGAGCTGATGAGAAAAGATGGGAGTTTTGATCGGTTATTCTACTCAAGTCCGGATATCGCCCTGGCCCTTAAAAAACTCAAGCTGCAAAAGCGCCGGACTTTTGATCTGGAAAACCTGCTGTTATCCGAAAAGAGTCAACAACTGCTGGGGCAAAAAGAGCTGTGGAAGATAGCCCCTGTTCAACCATAGATGCAGCAGCTATTTTACTTTGAGCTCAACAGCCCTCTTCGGAGTAGACCTTAAAAGACCGAGCGGCCGAAACGCTCGGCAAAACGTTCCAAAAGAGCGGTGCCGGCCAGGGAGTTACCGCTCTCATTGAGGGCAGGTGACCAGACCGCCACGCACATCTCTCCCGGGATCACCGCAATGATCCCACCACCGACCCCTGATTTTCCGGGCATCCCCACCCGATAGGCAAAGTCACCCGCTTCATCATAGAGGCCACAGGTGGTCAGCAGGGCATTGAGCCGTTTGGTGGTTCGAGGCTCCAGCAGAGGGATCTCACTATTGAGTGGCAGCCCCTTGTTGGCAAGGTAGAGAAAGGTCTTTGCCAGATCGCAACAGCTCATCCGAATGGCACAGGCATTAAAATAACTGCGCAGTACGGCATCCACATTGTTGTGAAAATTACCGTAAGATTTCATCAGGTATGCGATCGCCGCATTACGCGAAGAGTGCATATATTCGGAGCGGGCCACCACTGGATCCGCCACTATATGCTGGTTTGCAGACAGATGACGAGTCAGCTCCAGGGTCCGCTGCTTGGGAGCCGCGAGCCGGCTTTGCAGCAGGTCGCTTACTACAAGTGCACCGGCATTGATAAAGGGGTTACGCGGGATCCCGTGTTCAAACTCAAGCTGAACCAGGGAATTAAACGCCTGCCCCGAAGGCTCCTTGCCAACCCGCTGCCAGATCTCATCCTCCTCATAGAGAGTGAGGGCCAGAGTCAGGCTTAACACCTTGGAGATACTCTGGATCGAGAAGGCCTCCCCGGCATCACCGGCACAGATCAGCTCACCATCGACGGTACAAACAGCGATGCCCAGACGATCTCTGGGTACAGAGCCCAGTGCCGGAATATAATCCGCCACCTTACCCTTGCCAGTTAAAGGGCAAACCTCCTCCACCAGCTGCTCTAACTGATTTTTGGTTGGCATCATCGCTTTTCTCCCGCAGCAAAAGAGATCTGCCTCCCTCCTGGAAGCAGATCATTTATCCTATGACTCAGATCGTTTTGAAGATCAGATCCCAAACGCCGTGACCACGATTATGCCCACGCTGTTCAAACTTGGTCAGGGGACGCCAGTCGGGGCGTTCGACATAGTCAGCCTCAGCGGTGTTCTGGTAGCCAGGAGCTGCATTCATCACCTCCAGCATATGCTCGGCATAATTTTCCCAGTCGGTTGCCATGTGAAAAGTGCCTCCAGCTTTCAAAGAGCGCTGCAGCATGGCTACAAACTCAGGTTGCACAATCCGTCGCTTATGGTGGCGCTTCTTATGCCATGGGTCCGGGAAAAACAGCTGAACTGTGTCCAGACAATGCTCAGGAAGCATATCCTCGAGTACCTCAACCGCATCGTGACAGAGCACACGCAGATTGCTGACACCGGCTTCATCGGCCGCCATCATACAAGTTGCGACCCCCGGGCGATGGACCTCAATCCCGATAAAGTTTTTATCCGGAGCATTTTTTGCCATCTCGACCAGTGAAGCGCCCATGCCAAAACCAATCTCCAGAACCAGAGGCGCCTCATTGGCGAACAGCTGCTGAGGATCAACCCGTGAGCTTGAAAAATCAACGCCATAAACAGACCAGAGCTCATCCAGAGCCCGCTGCTGGCCGGTGGTGAGTCGCCCTTCACGGCGAACAAAACTGCGAACTTTTCTCAGGTATTTTCCGTCGGCATCGTATTCCGGCTTGGTCACTTCGGTCATGGTTATATCGTCTAGCAAATGAACAACAAAGAAGGGGCATTATCCAGAGTTGGCGGCCCCAGGCAAGAGGATTTTACGCGATAAGGCAGATTCATGGCCATCCCCGGCTTTTTTGGTACACTAGCCGCCCCAAAGGAGTATGTTATGACCCAGCTTTGCGTTGATCCAAAACAGTTTGCCACCCGCCTTCTCCACTGGCAGAGATCCCACGGACGCCACCAGCTCCCCTGGCAGGAAAATCCAACCCCCTACCGGGTCCTGGTGTCTGAAATCATGCTGCAGCAAACCCAGGTGATCACAGTGATCCCCTATTTTGAGCGCTGGATGGAGCGATTCCCGGATATCCATAGCCTGGCCCGGGCCAACGAGGACGAGGTTCTGAGTTTATGGCAGGGACTGGGCTATTACTCCCGGGCGCGCAATCTGCAAAAAGCGGCGCGCTATGTCATCGATGAGCTTGGGGGAGAGTTTCCGGACACGGTGGACGGGATGTTAAAAATCCCGGGGGTTGGACGCTATACGGCCGGAGCCCTGATCTCTTTTGCCTATAATCGGCCGGGCCCCATAGTTGATGGCAACGTCAAGCGGGTCTTTTGCCGCCAGTTCGCCATTGAGGGAGTTCCCGGCACCACTGTTGTCGATAAAAAGCTCTGGCAGCTGGCGGAGCTGCTGACACCAACCGAAGATAACCGGGACTTCGCTCAGGGACTTCTCGATCTCGGGGCGACACTCTGTACGCCCAAGAGTCCGGACTGTCCCCGCTGCCCCTTCAGCGACAGCTGCATTGCTCATATTGAGGGACGCACTGCCGAGCTTCCCACTCCCAAGCCTAAAAAAAATACCCCAACCCGCCAGGGCCATTTCTTATGGATCCGCAGCCAGGACAAGCTGCTCCTTGAAAAGCGGCCGGATACAGGGATCTGGGCATCACTGTGGTGCCTGCCAGAGATCCCCGTCAAGCCTCAACTCGCTGGCGCGAGAGCATTCGACAGCTTTCGCCATACATTCAGCCACTACAAACTCGAGGCCCAGGTCTGGCAACAGGAGTCTCCTGATACCGACAAGTCATCGATGCAGTGGTTTTCGCCCCGGCAGCTTGCCGAGGTAGGACTGCCCGCCCCGATCCGAAAGCTGGTCGAAAAGCAGCTTACGTCACAGCAAGTAGAGCTGGCTATGATAGACTAAAACATGTAACTGTCGGCAACTTGAGGGACCAGGATGCATAGGCTAATTCAATGGGATCAGGCGAGCATGGGGCTGGATATCGAACTCATCGATCATCAGCATCAGCGGTTGGTCGAGATCATCAATCAGCTCTCGGAGCTCACCGAGCCGGAAAACAATGATCCCGTTGAATTCGGGATCATTCTCGGCTACATCGCCGACTATGCCTACTACCACTTCCAGACCGAAGAGCTCTACTTCGATAAATATGACTACCCGGATAAAGAGGCCCATAAGGCCGAGCATAAGTATTATATCGATAAGTGCAAAGAGCTGATTAGCGCATATAACAAGAGCAATGAAGATCAACAGCTTGCCATCAGTCTGCTGACTTTTCTCAGTGACTGGCTCACTCACCATATCTGTGGTTCAGATCGTCAGTTTGCTCCCTGGCTAAGAGAGCATGGGCTCAGATAATCAAGACTCCAATACGAATCGGAGGTAAATTATGGCCATCCGCTGGGATCAAAAAACCATGGGACTGGAGATCGAGCTCATCGATCACCAGCATCAGAGATTGATTCAGATCATCAATCATTTAGCCGAGCTCCTCGAAACCACTGAGTTCTCCTCTGATGAGATCAGCTTGCTACTGGGGAATATTGCCGACTACTCCTACTATCACTTTCAAACCGAGGAGCATTACTTCGATACTCTGGGGTACTCTGGCTCCGCAGGGCACAAGGCCGAGCATCGCTACTATATAGAACAGTACAAGGCTTTTCTAAAGAACTATAAGCGCAATGGTGGCGACCGCCAGATGGCTGAAGATATCCTTAAGTTTTTGTCTGACTGGTGGGTCAGTCATATCTGTATCTCTGATAAACAATACGTCCCGCTGTTCAGGGAGCATGAGATCAAATAACTGCACTGTTCAGGACAAGACCTCAAAGCCCAGCACAGCTGCAGCGGCGCTCCAACTCTTAAGACTTTATTACACACCACTCAAGGAGGATGGTCGTGTTTCACATCTATTGTTGCTGTCTGATTTCACGTCTCACCAACACTGTGTATCCATCCATGGAACCTCTGCTGCAGCATCCCTGCGGCAGCAGGTTGGTAACCTTGAAATCAGTACACTTTTGTATGAGCAACGGATCTGAGACATAACCAGAAGAATTTTAGTGACGAGTCGTTTAAAAGCTTATCCGAGATTCGATGGTCACTTATATATTTATCTATCCGTTATCAATATCTGTCTATACCTATGACAAAGCAAGATATTAAAAACACATAAACTCAAAGTAAAAGATCAGTGAATATTAAAATATAAAAGCCCCCAATAAAAACTAGAAGAGTAATCAAAAATGAACTGGTAGTCTTAGTTTCATCATCGGTTCAGTGGTGAATAATCACATATATCCAGAGCGATTGCTGCTACTTGAAACCTGATTACGAAAATGGCGGATAGAGAGTAATCTCCTTGATAACTCAAGATGATACAAGATAAGCAGTCATGAGAAGCGAACTGAATGCAGAATTGCCGTAAACCAGTCTTGTGGCCTTTGCTGCTGCCACCTGCACTAAGAGTCTGCTTTACAGATCATTTCTCAATTGTAATTACTGCAAATGAAAGATTGAATCCACATACGGGTTTGCAATAAAAACCTTCACATTAAACATTCTATTCAAACGCATGGAGCGCTCTATGAGTTATAGCAATGATATGAGCCTGGTCGGAAACAATACCCCAACTATCAATAATACTCAGTGGAATGAGAAAGAGCATTATTCAGTCACCAATTTTTTCCATGCCCTTTGCCCAAGGTTAACCGAGGATGCAACCAAGGTTTATCAGGATATTGGTCAGGGAATATCAACGATTTCCAGTATGGCTAGTCATGGTAAGTCCTGTATCGAAGATATTATCTCTGCGGTAAAAAAAGAGAAGGGATTCCTGCCCGCACTGCAAAAAGCATTACAGATGATAGGTGAGGGTAAAAACCCCCTAACCGAAGCGATAAAACCCGAGCACCTGAAAGGCCTCAAGGATGATTTTTCCAACCTAAAAAGTAATATCCAGCAACTGCGCCAGGATTCCATTCCCCTAAGCCAGGATCTCCTGCAGGTTGCAGGTAAGGCAAAAGATGCGTTAGCCCAATTAATGGATATTGCCAGAATAGCCAGAGATATCCTCCAGGGACATAAGGATAGTCATAGCTTCGAGCAACTGATCAAAGATGCCCGGCTGGCTTTCAATGATATTAAGGCTATCACCCATGCCTAAAACAAAGCTTTAGATGTTGAAGCGATTGCCTCCGAAGGCCCTGCCATCAATGGCGGGGCCTTCGGTTTCGCTGACCTGTAATCTGAAATCGCGCTTCAGGAACTAAAACTAAGGGTCGGACTCACCTGGCTCCAGATTGCGTCCGCAAGCACCTGGTGTGTTTCATTGCTTGGGTGCTTGAGGTTATAGAATAGATAGCCATCACAGCTATGGACTGGCATACCCTCCCGGTATGGCTCGGAGTAACAAGCCTCCTGTGTATGGGGAAACGCCCACACCCGACCACTCTCGTCCACATATTGATGACTCTGAGCAATTTGATTCAACAGATCAGTTGGATTGAAAAACTGGCTATGAAACCCTGATTGAAGCTTAATTGCGGCCCACAGCGAAGCGTTATACAGCTTGGAAAACTCTGTCATCAGTGGCAATGCCCACTCATTGCCCACCAGCAAGGCTTTCACCGCCGGGATAATCGCCATATCCGGAAGGCCAACAACCAGCATGTTTTGATAAGGCACCCCCGCCTGATGGAGCTTAGCTATATTAGCCGTCATATTAGTTACCGGATTGGACAAGCCCTGCTGTTGCTGCTCATCTTTCACCGACAGGGTTAATAGCTGCCCAAACTCTTCACGTTGCTCAGATGTCGCGGCTAGCCCCTGCTGAATCCCCAGCCTTTCCATTAACTTAGCGATATCATCGAAAAGATCATTGCCACCCCCCACAGCACAATCAGACTATTTTGCAAATAACTTGGGTAGCCTTGTAAAAACAGATCGATCTGTTTGCCGACACTCGGCACACAATAGATCCCGTGCTCCGGATCAATTATCCCTGGCTGTGGGCAGATTTCATCATCATAGATAAAATATGGACTGCTGGTCATATCATTAAGATAGTGATCTCCGGTTTCGGCACTGGCCCAGGCAAAGTTAATATTGAGAGTATCGTCCGCCGCCCGGGAAAATGGGAGCAGCTCTCCCTGCGTGCCATATCCCAGCTTTTGACTAAACTTGTCCGCAAAATAGTTAGCCCAGGTCTTGCGAACCCCATTTTCATCCGGATTGGAGATAGCAGCCCCCACATAGGGTCCTTCGGTTGTGATCCAGCTATTGTTACCGCTATCACTCAGGCTATCTCCAAAAATAAGCAGATGACTAACAGCCTGACCATAAACTGGCATAAAAGACAGGCCAACCAACAGGCTGACCATCATGAGCAGATATTTAATCCCTTTCATTGATGCTTCCTTTGCGTATCTGAGAAGTGTTTTCCATCATCTGCCACCCGAGAGCAGATGCACTAAATTATTCACAGCAATATCTCTCCAACCAGATACTTGCTGTTGATTTGCGATAACGATCACCAAAACCTTCATTAACAAACATATTTTTCGAGTTCACTCATCACGAGAGGGGAACCAATCATTGAGTATGAACAGCACAACGAACCAGGAATATTTGCGTTCAAATGGCTAGCAAGAGCCAACTCTGGTATAAATTGGCGATCGCAACCGACTAATACGGGGAAACTATGGCTCGTAACGTTTTTTGTCTGCGCCTTAAAAAAGAGGCTGAAGGACTGGATTTTCAGCTCTATCCTGGAGAGCTTGGCAAACGCATTTTTGACAACATCTCTAAGCAGGCCTGGGGTGAATGGCAGAAAAAGCAGACAATGCTAATCAATGAGCATAAGCTCAACATGATGGATCCTGAGCATCGTAAGCGTCTTGAGCAGGAGATGGAGAAGTTCCTGTTCGAAGGTGCGGATGTTCATATTGAGGGATATACCCCCCCAGCGAAGGATTGATGCCGACGGGAGGTCGAGTGAAAAAGGCAGTGCGCAGAGGTGTCATGATCTCCAGCCTGGCTCTGCTGGTCGGCTGTAGTGTCAGTGACACCATGAGCTTGACTCAGATCCTAAGCTCGGCCAACCCAAGTCAGGCTCTCGGCCAATGGGCCAGCAATAAAGCCGTAGGCTATGCAGCAAATCCCAAGGCCCTGGTGAATGATCTGGAGCGGCTACACAAGCTTTTTGCCGGCTTGAGTAAAGAGATCGATCGGGTGTGGGGGAAAGATCAGGCTGAACTTCCCCAGCCCAAAAAATATGTCAAATACACGGATCACTACCAGAGTCGGGCCAGCATCGACTTTGAAAGTGGCCTGATCACGGTAGAAACCCTCACCTCCACAGCTCCTAAACAGCAGCTTCGCAAGGCGATCATCACCACCCTGCTCACCCCGGCCAACCCCGAAGATGTAGATCTCTTCTCCGACAAGGCGGTTCAACTCAAGGGGGAGCCTTTTCTCTATGGTCAGGTCAAGGATCAGGATGGTCAGAGCATTCGCTGGCCCTGGCGCGCCGAACAGTATGCCGACTACCTGCTGGCTCACAACCTCAAGATCGACAAGCTCAGGGACAAGACCCGCTACCGGGTCCAGTTTTCCATGGTCAAAGATCATGACTTGAGTCGCAGCTATCGCTATGCAAGCCTGGTGAAGCAGTATTCCCGCCAATATAAGCTGAGCGAAAGCCTGGTCTATGCTGTCATCCAGACCGAAAGTGCCTTTAACCCCTTTGCCGTTAGCTCGGCCGGGGCCTATGGGCTGATGCAGGTTGTACCGGCCACCGCAGGCAAGGATGTCTACCAGTATGTTTTGAACCGACAGGGGCAGCCCAGCCCACAAACCCTGCTTTCACCTCAAAACAACATAGAGATCGGCTCAGGTTACCTGCACCTGCTGGATACCCGCTATCTCAAAAAAATTGCTCAGTCCCGCTCACGCCACTATGCGATGATCAGCTCCTATAATGGCGGTGTTGGAGCGACCCTGCGAACCTTTGATAAAAAGCAATCCGCCGCCTTTGCCAAGATTAATCGCGAAAAGCCAACTTATGTTTATCAACAGCTGGTGACACACCACCCATTCTCCGAGTCCAGAAACTACCTGAAAAAGGTGATCTCGGCAGAAAATCGCTTCAAAAAGGGCAAAACCTAAGCAAAACGTTCAGCAAACAAGCAAACGATCACGAGTTTAAGTTTTTCTTGGAAAAGTTGTTGACTCAATCCATGAAAAAACGTTTAATACGCCCCGTCGCCCAGATAGCTCAGTCGGTAGAGCAGAGGATTGAAAATCCTCGTGTCGGTGGTTCGATTCCGCCTCTGGGCACCATTTTTCGAAGTGGTGTGAAGACAACACTTCAGGTGCAATGCACACAGTTTTGTGTGCCGGCTTAGCTCAGTTGGTAGAGCAACTGACTTGTAATCAGTAGGTCGCCAGTTCGACTCCGGCAGCCGGCACCATTTGCCCAGATAGCTCAGTCGGTAGAGCAGAGGATTGAAAATCCTCGTGTCGGTGGTTCGATTCCGCCTCTGGGCACCATACAATTCCCCCTTAGTTCAGTCGGTAGAACGGTGGACTGTTAATCCATATGTCGCTGGTTCAAGTCCAGCAGGGGGAGCCACATTGAAAGCCCTGACCTAGGTCAGGGCTTTTTTCGTTCTACTCCCGCAATGTTTATCAAACATGCTATGCGCCCGAAGCCAATACTCAACAGAGCCTAGTAAAGCGGGCAGCTCCCGGAGTTCAGCTTACTACAACGACAAAAGCCATCCTGGTACAGCTCGCACTGAGGAGAATCGCTCGAGCGACAAAAACGGCAACGCACCACAATTGCGTCCCGTTCTAACTCGGCTCCCACCTCAGAATCCCCCTCTTCCTGCTCGCAGGGGCTCATTACCCGCAGGATCTCTTGACTCTCACTCATCCGTCATCTCGTTTAACTCTCAACCCTGACACCACCACGAAAGCTATTGCAACCAGTATGCACAATTGCGACTCACCGCGATACCCGCCAAGGATAAGAATCCAACTAAGCTCAATAAATACAAATCATCGCGTCAGATTAACAACGGGAAAGAGCCAGAGCTCAGGGTCGCAAATCCAGGGCGTGACTCTCTCCTGAAACACAACCGGCGTCTGCACCGGCAGTCAATTCAATCCACTGACCCAGACCTCCTCCGGGACAGTCACTGTGACTCTCAATGGTACCCTCAACCAGCCAGAGACAGGGTTGGTTAATGGCACCATCAGTGATGGTAGCAACAGCGGTAATATCAGCTGCATGGTGGATCAGAGTGTACTGAGTGGAACCGACAAATTAATCAGCTGCGTTGGCCAGTCACCGGGAAGCAACTCCGAAATGTTCAATGTGATCTTTACCTCAACCTAGCTCGAGCTCTGAGGGGGCTTTGCCCCCTCTTTTCAGGGTTTACCCTCATTGGAGCCGATAAAAGGGGTGACCCAACTCCCCCACCCCCTCTATAATAGCCGGCAATATTTTTAGACAGATCTCTTCATGCAGCAGTCACTCACAACCGTCAGCCAGATGCTGACTCGCAATGAACAATACTTTGATAATCGCTCCCTTCTGATCTGTGGTGCGATGGAAGATGGCTATCCGCTCCAGCTCAGCGATTGCTGTCAGCAGCTATCTATCTTCACCTGTGACTATCACTACTATTGCCAACTCAGGGAAACCCCTCTGGCAGCTCAGACTCAATATAGCCACAGTTACCAGAGTGAAACCAAGCATGATGCGCTGCTGCTCTACCTGCCTAAGAGTAAAGCGGAAGGCCGCTACCTGCTGGCCAACACCCTGCCATCAATGCAGCCCGGGGCATTGATCGCTCTGGCAGGAGAGAATCGGGGCGGTATTCGCAGCGCCCCGGATCTGCTGGCTCCCTACTGCAGCCAGGTCACCAAGGTTGATTCCGCGCGCCGCTGCTCCCTCTATATAGGGGTCCTGGATAAAGAGGTGCCACCCTTTGCACTGGCCCAATGGATCAATGAGTACTCCCTGGAGCACCAGGGGGAGCAATTTACCATCAAGGCCCTGCCAGGCGTATTCAGCTCGGGACACCTTGATGAGGGAACCGAGCTGCTACTGGATCACCTGCCAAAACTGAGCGGGCGAGTTCTGGATTTTGGCTGTGGAGCCGGAGTCATAGGAAGCTGGATCAAGCGTCATAATCCACAGGCAGAGATTGAGATGGTCGACATCAATGCCCTGGCACTTGAGTCGAGCCGACTGACTTTAGAGTCAAATGGACTAGAGGGTAAGGTGTACCCCTCGGATGTTTTTTCAGACATCTCGCCAAAATTTGACTATATAGTCTCAAATCCTCCATTTCATGCAGGATTAAAGACTCATTATGCAGCAACAGAGCAATTTCTTGCCCGATCTGCTCAATATTTGAGCAATGAGGCAAAACTTATCATTGTTGCTAATGCATTTCTCCAATATCTCCCTATAATGGGGCAGGATTTTAGGAAGGTAAAAACAGTAGCTGACAACCGGAAGTTTCGTGTCTACTTGGCTGCAGATCATTAACGGACCCGTCATGATCCCGCATCCCGCACTACAATTCACTTGCTTGTCTGGTTCAGTTGTATCCCTCAACGAGGTAGTTTTTACGGATTAGAAGAAAACCTTTTCAGACATATCAAAATATCAGGGAGATAACCAACAATGGCAGGTGTACTTGCTATGATCCTCGCCGGAGGCGAGGGAACACGCCTTCAACCGCTAACCGTTACAAGAAGTAAGCCAGCGGTCCCCTTCGGTGGAAGCTATCGCTTAGTCGATTTTGCTCTAAACAACTTCGTCAACGCCGATATTCTGCGGATCTACGTCCTGACTCAGTTCAAGTCCCAGTCTCTCTATCTGCATATGAAAAAGGGCTGGAACCTGTCGAGCATCACGGACCACTTCATCGATCCGATCCCGGCCCAGATGCGTATGGGCAAGCGCTGGTATGATGGCACGGCCGATGCTATCTATCAGAACCTGCGTTTCATCGAACTCGCCGATCCGGAACATGTCTGTATCTTCGGCAGTGACCATATCTACAAGATGGATGTGCGTCAGCTGATCGACTTCCATAAGGAAAAGAAAGCCGCTCTGACTGTAGCTGCGCTGCGAGTACCGCTGGAAGAGGCGAAAGCCTTCGGGGTCATCGAAGTTGATACCGACGGCCGGATCATCGGTTTTGAAGAAAAGCCTGAAAATCCAAAGCATATCCCGGGTGATCCCGATCATGCTCTGGCTTCCATGGGTAACTACATCTTCGAAAGTGACACCCTGTGCCGTGAGCTGCGCGAAGATGCCCACAAGGCAGACTCCAGCCACGACTTTGGTAAAGATATCATCCCAAGCCTCTATCCTCGTGAAGCGGTTTATGCGTATGACTTCTCGACCAACAAGATCCCCGGCGAGAAGAGCCAGGCTTACTGGCGTGATGTAGGAACCATTGATGCCTACTGGCAGGCACACATGGATCTGGTTTCCGACAACCCTCCATTTAGCCTGTACAACCGCAAGTGGCCACTGCACACCTTCTATCCGCCTCTGCCACCGGCAAACATGATCGATACCGATCAAGCCAAGGTGGATGTGACCAACTCACTGATCTCTGCGGGTTGTTACATCCAGGGAAGCCGCATCACCCGCTCGATTCTCGGGTTCCACTGTACCTCAGACAGCGGCAGCCAGATCCATGAATCAGTCCTTCTGGGTAATGTGAAAGTAGGTGAGAACTGCTCGATTCGTCGCGCCATCATCGACAAGAACGTAGAGATCGCTCCGGGTACCGTCATCGGTGAAAACCCAGAGCTGGATCGTGAGCGTTTTACTGTCTCTGAAGGTGGCATCGTCGTGATCCCGAAAGGAGCGCGCGTTGGCTACTGAACCGATGAAGATCCTGTTTGTATCATCAGAAGTTGATGGGATCGTCAAAACCGGAGGCCTGGCGGATGTCGCCAAGGCCCTCCCGCTGGCTCTCAAGCGCCTGGGGCACGACATCCGTGTCGTGATGCCCCTCTACAAAATGGCCAATGTTCGGGAAAAAGCGGAACATCTGCTGGATGCGACCCTGTATACCGAGTCGGGTCACCCCAACATCGACTACAAAGTCTTTAAGGTGATGCTGGAAGATGAGGTGACAGTCTACCTCATCGACTGTCCTCACTACTTCGAGCGGGACAGCCTGTATGCAGAGCACAACCAGTCCTATCCGGATAATGGTGAACGCTTTGCCTTCTTTGCCGCAGCAGCACTGCACAGCACAGAGATGCTGGGCTTCCAGCCACAGATCCTGCACTGTAATGACTGGCATGCCGGGCTCATCCCCTATCTGCTGAAAACTCGCTATGCAAACTCGGCGTTTTTCCACCGCACTAAGAGTGTGATTACTATTCACAATGCGGCATTTCAGGGGATCTTTGCCCGTAGCCAGCTATGGGCCGTGCCTGAGGTGGCAAACTGCTATAAAGAGAATATCCAGCAGGATCATGCACACATCAACTTCCTTAAATGTGCCATCCTGTACGCGGATAAGATCAATGGCGTCAGTCCCAACTATGCCGCCGAGCTGCTCACGCCTCTCGGGGCTCACGGTGTCAGCCACCTGTTCCAGGAGCGCGCCTCTGATCTGAGCGGCATCATCAATGGCTGTGACTACAGCGATTGGGATCCCAAGCGCGATCGCCTGCTCCCCTACCACTACGATGCAGACGACATGCAGGGCAAACAGCGCTGTAAGCGTGCCCTG
The DNA here is from genome assembly GCF_003072645.1 of Dongshaea marina. Classification (NCBI taxonomy): domain Bacteria; kingdom Pseudomonadati; phylum Pseudomonadota; class Gammaproteobacteria; order Aeromonadales; family Aeromonadaceae; genus Dongshaea; species Dongshaea marina. The sequence goes on along the minus strand of NZ_CP028897.1, from coordinate 524,246 downwards.
CAGGATGAGGTAGGCCTGGAGCAGAAAGACTGCCCGGTATTTGGCATGGTCTGTCGCCTGACCGAACAAAAAGGGGTGCACCTGCTGATCGAGGCCCTGCAGGGATTCCTGCTGCACGATGTCCAGGTTGTGATCGTCGGTACCGGCGATCCAACCCTGGCCGGTCAGCTTCACTCCCTGTCCAAGGTCTATCCGCAGCGCCTTAAGTTCATCAATGCCTACAGCAATGAGCTGGCTCACCTGGTGGAAGCGGGAAGTGACTTCTTCCTGATGCCCTCTCTGTTTGAGCCCTGTGGTCTCAACCAGATGTATAGCCTGGCCTACGGCACCCTGCCTGTTGTCCGGGGGGTTGGCGGACTCAAGGATACTGTGGTTGACTATGATACCGATCGTGACTGCGCAACCGGTTTTGTCTTTGATGGACCAACTGGCTTAGAGCTTCTGGCGACACTACGTCGGGTACTGCTGTTCTATCTCCAGCAACCGACCGAATTTGTCCGCCTGCAGCAAAATGCCATGCAGACCAAGTTCGACTGGAATAGCTCCGCGCTACAGTATCTGAAGATGTATCAGTCATCTTTTGACCAGTTGAACGCAAATTTTTATTAATCCCTTGACCTGCGCCAGAAATTGAATAGAATCTCTGGCGTCCCACTGCGAAGGTGGCGGAATTGGTAGACGCGCTAGCTTCAGGTGCTAGTGTTCGAAAGAACGTGAGGGTTCAAGTCCCTCTCTTCGCACCAAAATTTGATATTTTGTTTGAGATGATGTCGAACAAAATCACCCTGCGAGGGTGGCGGAATTGGTAGACGCGCTAGCTTCAGGTGCTAGTGTTCGAAAGGACGTGAGGGTTCAAGTCCCTCTCCTCGCACCATATTTTTGAACCCCAGGCTTAAAAGTCTGGGTTTTTTTCGTTTATGCTTTAGGTTGGTAACACATGGAGGCGACCCAATGAAGCTTGATCCTGATATTCATAATTTTTTTGAGCACCTAGTCGTACAACATATCCACGAGCTGGAGCTTGATGACAGCCGGGATGATGACTTCCTCGCAGATCTCTGCTGCCTGACCCTCAACCAACTTCCTCCTCACTATATTCGTTACGATGTCGATATGTGCTCCTACCTGAGCGATGAGGAGCGTCTCAAGATGGATGATGATGTGGCGGCAGCAATTGATAAGGCCCTTGGCTTCCTCTCAGAAGATAGTCACAAACGGGAAGTCAAAGAAAATGGAGATGTTGAATAACGACTTAAGCTGAGCAGGTCGCTCCTGGAGAAACACCTGCTCTACGCCCCCCTAAAGCTCAGCCACCCGAGGGCACCTTGGCTCAGCCCTGCCAGGGGCTGCTTTATGCTACCAGTTAGCTTGAGCCAGGATCAGCGCTTTCGAGCTGGTAACGCACCACCCGGTTGCGCCCATCCCCTTTCGCCTTGTAGAGCGCCGTATCCGCCTCAGACAGCAGCTCCTCCTGCAGAGAGTCATTGGTGGGTAACACCACACTAAAACCTATGCTGACCGTCACCACAGGCGCCGCCTCTGAGTATTCATGGGGAATGGTGAGCCGCTCAATATTGACCCGGCAGCGCTCTGCCAGGTGATAGGCATCCGCCGTATTGGGCAGGATCACCACAAATTCCTCGCCACCATAGCGCGCCACTATATCAGCTGAGCGCTTAAATGACTGGGTCAGCGCCATCGCTAATTGCTTGAGGCAGTTATCGCCCGCCTGATGTCCATAGTGATCGTTATACTGCTTGAAGGCATCCACATCCACCATCAACAGCGACAGGGGGTGCTGTTCCCGAATCGCCCGATGCCACTCCCGATCCAGTGCTTCATCAAATCCCTTACGATTAGCAACCCCTGTCAGGGGATCGGTTCTATTCTGCCGCTCCAGGGCCTGGCGAGCCTTTTCCAGCTCCCGGGTTCGCTCCTCGACCAGTAAACCGGTTCGGTAGCTGTAATGAAGCACAAGCCTTATATACAGGGCTCCGGCAACCACAATAAAGAATCCCAAAACCAGAATCAGATAGGGGGTCAAACTATGACGCTGAGCAACATAGCCCCGGGTGGGGGTCGCCATTACCTGCCAGCTACGCCCGCCAATATCGATCTCGGTCGTATAATCGAACTCGGGGTGGTAATCATCTTGTGCGACCGCTTCACGGCTGCGATGTTCAAATAAAAGCTTAGGCTCACTGTCACTCACATCATAGAGTGACAGGTTGATCCCCTCGGCCTTGGTCATGGCGATAGCAGAGCGCATGATGCCCGGCAACCGGTAGGCACTAAGTACAAATCCCTTGAGCTTCTGGCGGCGGCTGACGACCGTAGTTGCCCGCCCATCATAGACGGGGAGCATGACGATAAAGCCAACCTCCTCCTCCGGCTCCTGAACCAACACGATCGGCTCGGTTACATTGAGTCTGCCCGAATCCCGGGTCTTATCGAGGGCAATTTTACGCACCCGGGTCGAACCCATATCAAACCCAAGGGCGACCTCATTACCGACCATGGGAGCGACATAGAGTACCGGATAGTAAATCTCGCGCTTAGCGGCGGGGACCAATAACCCCTGATCATTAAACTCGGTGAGCTCAAAATTAGAAAAGCTGGCACGGCGCTGCGTCACAAACTCTGGGCGCTGGACCTCAGAGATCCTGGGAACCCACTCTAGGGCCTGGATCTCCTTATGACGCCTGAGAACCTCCCGGGCCATGCTCTGAAACTCACCGTCACTGACATTCGGAATTGTATTGAACAGGCCACGCATGGCGTAAACCGCTTCAAAATCGATATCAATCTCAAGTTCAATCGCTGCAATCTTATCATCCACATCGTTGCGAAACTGAGCCACGATAGAGCGAGTCTCCTGGTGATAAAAGCTCCAGCTCATGACAGCAACCAGTGCCAGACACAAGAGGATCGCCACGACCAGTATAAGATTGGAAAATGACTTCATAGGACAGTTCCATTGCGCCAGAGCTCTACCTTTAAAGCTTAGCAGGCTAAGGGGTACTCAAGGCTCTAATCACTAAAAGAAGGACAGCAAGCTCACAGGGTGTCCATAGACTAGTCTCATGCTAAAATCGCTCAATTTCGTCATTCTGCCGGAGATCTAATGCTACTGATGATCGATAACTAGCATTGGCATCCATCAAAATCCACCAGCATCCAACAGCACCCGTAGAGCCCTGTGATTAAAGGGTTTGGTGTCTTGCTAAGTCCAGCTCCTTCCATTGCCATCCGGCAAAAAAGCGGGTACCGTTGCGGGTATCAAAATCAGGATACCCGCATTATGCCGTTAACCGATATCAAGATCCGTAACACCAAACCTTCAACTAAACCGCTCAAGCTTACCGATGGCGGAGGCCTTTATCTGGAGATCCGTCCCAGTGGCGCTAAGCTATGGCGCTATCGCTACCGGATCGCAGGCAAGGAGAACCTGTTTGCCATCGGCAAATACAGCCAGGCCGTCTCTGGTGAAACAGAAGATGAAGCGATGCTGCGCAGACACTCCGGACTTTTTACCTTGGCAGAAGCTCGTCAGGAGCGCGAGCGCTGTCGGGGACTGGTCAAGCAGGGAACGCACCCATCACATGATCGCCAGGCACAACAAGCAGCGGTAACAGCAGATAACGCTAATACCTTGGAGGCAGTGGCTAAAGAGTGGATTGAGCAGAAACAGGCGAACTGGTCCCCCTACTACCTGCGCCAGGTTGAAAACTTTATGGGAGCTGATGTATTCCCCCAGATCGGCTCCCTGCCGATTCGCTCGGTTAACTCAGCTCATCTGCTGCAGATCCTAAAACAGGTCGAGTCCCGGGGAGCAGAAACAGTGGCGATGCTGCTCCGGCAGTGGTGCAGCGCCATCTTTCGCTATGCCGTAGCAACCCTGAGAGCAGACTCTGATCCGGCAGCAGCCCTGAAAGGCGCAATCCATCGCCCCAAGGTACAGCATAAGAAACCATTAGACCGTGAGCAGATTATCCAGTTTATAGAGGCTCTAGAGAGCTATGGCGGCTATCGCATCACAGTGATCGCCCTGCGCCTGTTGCTACTCACCTTTGTTCGCACCGTAGAGCTACGAGCCGCCCGCTGGGATGAATTTGAGCTGGACAGTGCCCAGTGGAAGATCCCGGCAGAGCGGATGAAGATGCGGGAGGTGCATATCGTCCCCCTCTCCACCCAGGCGGTTGAACTGCTCAGGGAGCTACATACCCTGACTGGCGGCCAGCGCTGGCTCTTCCCCAACAACCGCCGCCCCAGTGATTGTATGACCAACACCACCCTGAACCGGGCTCTGGAGCGGATGGGGTTCAATGGTAAGGGCAGCATCGGTTTTTCTGCCCATGGCTTCCGGGCCACCGCCTCAACCATTCTCAACGAGGCTGGTTACCGTCCCGATGTGATTGAGCGCCAGCTGGCCCACAAGGAGCGCAACCGGGTGCGCGCCAGCTATAATCAGGCGGAATACCTGCAGGAACGCCAGGCTATGATGCAACAGTGGGCGGATATGCTGGATAATTTGATGATTTAATAGCTGTGTCAGTCATCTATTTCCATGAGTGCAGATCATCCTCTTTCCCTCTACTTTTTGATTTTTGGGCAATCAATGTTCAAATAACTATCCAGCACAGGGACCAATTGCTCACCAAAAAATTGATAACTAGTTGTTTTATATGGAGTTTTAGTTGAGCCCTTATAAAAATATTATAAATATTTGAATAGCCTCCTTGTTTTTCCCAAGCCACAAAATTAATATGTTCAACTTTATAAGTGAATACTATAGTCATCATAGGTTGCTAATGCTCGAAGAACTAAAACTTAAAGAGAAAAACTCTCATTTCCATTTATATATACAAAATCATCTAAAAATTGGTCAAAATTCTAATCATGAGCTCCATTTAAAATACCTATCCAAATTTGAACGCTGGAAAATCCACTTTAACTATAGTCATGGTGAATTAGACACCCAGAGAAAGTTAAACATTGACAAAATAAATTACATTTTCAATGTTAATATCAATGCACACGATGATATTTTTAAATTCATCTATGCTATAGATTGCTTCTATTTATGCTTATTGACTCTTTGCGCTGCAAAAAAAATAGATATAAAATACACTGAAAATAGATATAAAGAATACCTATCAACTGCATTTTTTAAAGAAAAAAATATCTGTAATTATTACATCCCATCAAATACATTCTTGGGAATTGATGATCTATATTTATGTGACAATATAATTTCACTAGCTGAACAAATAAAATGTGTCAATTTAGATTGCAATAATATAGATTTAATTCGTGAGGTTTTTCATGAGATCTACCCTAGAGAGGTAAGGCATAGCTTAGGAGAATTTTACACTCCAGATTGGATGGCTCAACACATAACAAACTCAAATTCGATTTCACACCAATCAGGGTTGATATTAGACCCTACGTGTGGAAGTGGAACATTTCTTATTACTGCTTTAAGAAAGCTGAACTGTGAAGATGCAACAAAAAAAAATATAAGAAAGATTCTTGGGTTTGACTTAAACCCGACTTCAGCTTTTGCTGCAAAAACCAACTTAATACTAAACAGTAAGACAGTTCAAATACTAGATGAAGCACTTCCAATATTTAGTGCAAACATACTTGACTTAGATATTGAAAACTCTACATTCTTAACGTATGAAGATGCATTAAATAGAATAACTGAAATATGCAATAATAAAAACAGTGCATATTCCACAGAAGATATTACTGAATTGGAATACATATCATCAATAATGCCAAGTCTTTCTAAAGAAAGAGCTCAAGTTGCTATTGGGAATCCACCATGGGTAAATTGGGAATACCTTCCGTCGGAGTATAAAGAAAAATACAAGTCAACATGGCAGGAATATGGCCTTTTCGACTATAAAGGTCTAAACTCCATCTTCATCAAGGAAGACATATCCAGCTTAATCACATATGCTACAATAGACCACTACTTAGCAAAAGGAGGTAAAATATCATTTGTTGTTAAGGAATCTTTATTTAAATCAATAAAACAAGCTGCTGGATTTAGAAAGTTTCACATAAGAAAATCCAATGAGAGTTTCAGAATAGAAGAATTAGAAGATTTGACTTCATTCAATCCATTCAATGGAGTATCAAATAACACTGTTATATTTCATGCTATCAAAGGAATGAAAACAGAATACCCTATCGATTATAAGATATGGAAATTGCAACCTAAGTCGAAAATACAAGATACTGATGATTTAAAAAGAACCTTAGAAAAGGTTAAACTAACAATAAAATTTGCAATCCCATCCAACCCAGAGGATAACACTTCTGGATGGGCATCTGTTGATGAAAGCATATATTTAAACATGGATAAGCTGACAGGAACATCAGCATATAAGGCTAGAACGGGTGTTTTTACTGGTGGTGCAAATGGTATTTATTGGCTTAACATACTAGAAAAACCATCACCTAAATCATCAACAGTTGAAAATATAACTGAAAAAGCAAGAATCAAATTTAAAAAATTAAAATCAGAAATTGAGGATGACTCACTATATCCATATGCTTCAGGTAGTGACATTAAGATGTGGTCGCACACATACAAAAAATATATTGTATGTCCTCATACAGTAACAACGAAAATGCAGCCACTTCCTATACAGTATCTGAAGGAAAACCTTCCTCTAACTGCCACTTACTTTAGTAAGTTTAAAGAAGAGCTAAAGGCAAGAAAAGGATTCACTAGCTTTGATAAAAAAATCCACGAAGAACATTACTATACTCTACAAAGAATTGGTGATTATACTTTTTCAAAGTATAAAGTCGCTTGGAAATATATATCCTCAGAATTTACCTGTGCTGTAATACAAGATGCCGAAGACGAGTTCTTAGGAAGAAAAAATATCATTCCCAATGAAAAAATAATATACATTGGATTGGATGATAAAGAAGAAGCCTTCTTCCTATGCGGACTTCTAAGCTCAACATATTTCAGAGAGCTAATAAACAGTTTTAAGGTAAGCACCCAAATAGCACCAAGTACAATCACTAATCTAAACTTACCTAAATTTGATAGCACAAATGAAAACCATAAGATAATAAGTTCATTATGCGAAAGAGGACACCAAGATTTAGAAAATATCGAAAGATATATTTCAGATATTGATACCTATGTTATCCCCGCCATACATCAAGGTTCATTATCATCAGTTAAATAATAAGATAAAGATGGCCCCTCGGTAAAGCCAAGGGGGAATAACCCAACCATTCAAATTTTTATCATAAATAATGAAGTTTGGAAAACCACCTATCTATAGGAAGCCCAGCAGTATTTTACGTGCTAACGTAGAATCAAAAAAATAGAGTTGCCTTTCCAGCCTCCACAGCACACCAAGATGAGTTAGCTTCTGAATGAGTAACATTTTCAATGTTTGGCGAGCAATACTTATGGTACATCATATTCATTTCATCATCATCATAAAAAGAGGTATCAAATGCTATGGCTTTTATATTAACAAACCCTATTTGATGAAGTTTTAATCCGGCCTTATAAAGTGTTTTCATCTGTATGAAGCAATCAAAAACACCCAGCATCTTATCAATTGTATCTTTTTTGTTTTCACAAAAACCAACCCCATCTACAATACCCCACAACTCTTTTGAAGATGAAAGATTATTATTTAGAGCATCCATATCAGACTTAACAAGAATGGTCTCATCGCTTTTATTTACCCCATACTGACCAGGATCTGAGGTATGAATCAATGACTGAACAAAAATATGATTTTTCCGCTCAGGAGAACGCACAATAAGATCAAAGCTCCATGTTTTATTTTTTATCTTTTTTGATAGCTCAAAGTTTTCACGACTCACATTTGGGTCTCTAAATCCAATAGGCTTAGCATGCCTTTCCTCTGGTACCATTTCCAACCCAAGCTTATGTATCAGCTCAGCAAGAGCATGTTCCGCACCATGCCCCCTTCGCTTAGCTTCAGCTTGTTGAACTTCTTTAGTTAAGATCAGATTATCAACCAAAACCTCAAGCTCATCCATATCTATCTTCTTGATAGCTCTGAGGATTTTATATAACCCTTGATCAACAAGGTAGTTAGATATTAACCGAGAGCTAACCCTAGATAATTCAACATCCTCGCTAGAAAGTGTATTTTTAAAAAACTTAAGAGTTTTCTTATTCAGATCGTAAATACTATAACCTAAAATGTTATTCTTATCTTTTTTATTAAATCTCGTTTTAGAGTAAGCATAACTTAATTCAAGATACATCCTCTTATCAGAAACACCTATTAGTGTTCTAAGCATATCAATAGCATCTGGATTATCTAAGATGAGCTCTCTTATATATTCACAAAACCCTCTAGAGTCATCTGGGGTCTGATGAGCTACTTTTGATAAAAGTTCTAAATTTATAGATTTATCTACTTCGCCAGCAATTGGTATCTCCCCTGATCTGCCACATGGAACCAATATTCACTCTGAACGGAATCTGTTAGTTTCAAAATAAATCCTTTACATTTATATTTAGTGCATTTGCTATTTTGTAAATATTTAAAAGAGATAAATTTTTTTCGCCTCGCTCAACCATACCTATGTACGTTCGATGAACACCAGCTAGAGCCGCAAGCTCCTCCTGTGACAAGCCTGCTGCTTTTCTCTTTTTCCTAACACTACAACCAAAGGTTATGAGCAAATCATTTTTTTTCATGCCTCTATGAGACTCTTATGCTACTTATAAGTCTACATACAATAGATAGCATCAGTGGTGACTATTGATCAGACTGAGGGGGAGTACTAGGCAATGCATAGCTTAATTTTCAACCAGGACAAGTGCTCTACAAAAAGAATAGGACTTAAGTTCAGACGCTGATTTTGATGATGTAGGTTATGAAAAGTACTGTATAGAATTACACTAAACTACTTGGGACGATAGCTCCCTATTTGTCTTCAGAACTTGTTACCACAGAGTGAAATCGATGCAAGAAAACGCAACAAAACCCTGGGAAAACCAAAATTGTGACTCAGTCCTATCTCACTTCACACTCTATAGTGTCTCTATGGCTGCAGCATTGTGGTGTGGAATTCCACCAAAAGAGGTGGATCTATATATTAATGAGTCTGAAGATCTAGGTAATGCGACCTATAAACACCCATTAGTTCCATGCCTTGAGCCCAAGTGCCGTGCAATTCACCAAGCTATTGCAGCTGGAGATCTACCCTGCGGAAGGGAGCATGGAGGAATGGCTTCTCCAGGAGAGCACGTTAATCCCTATCGTCGCCATGTAAAACGCTCTGATTTGAAAGATTGGATTGCCCAGGTGTTTCCATCGGATAAGCCCGCTTTTCTATTTGATGAGGTAGAGCGCAGCCTTCATCCTGCGGTCACACTTGAAGCCTATCAAACCTTACAAACAGAACTGAAGAGTGCTAATGAGCGTCTGAAGAAAGCTGAGAGGGAATACAGGAAATTACGTGATGAAAAGAATGATATTCAAAAGCAGCTGGATCAGCGACTAACCTTACCAAGTAATGATGCTCCAAATAAATATGACCACATTTTGATTGGTGCAATGCTTAAGCTAATGCTTGAGCACTCAAACCGAGGCAGGAACTGCTCCGAGTTTGCCAGTCAAAGTGCAATCACAACAGAGATTGTGGATCGCTTTGGCGGTGTCCACGGCCTAAGTGAGCGAACCATCAATCAAAAATTTGCTGATGCCAACAGAACTCTGACAGAGGCCAAAAAAGCAGAGTAACTCAACCAGAACCATTGCAATTGCAAGATCAAAAATTGCAGCTGTAATGCCATCTCACCGTTGACACCCCACAATTCGAGCCATGTCCAGCACCGCCTCAGGAGGCACGAACATGGCTAATTCCGTACTAAGACTTCCTACTGTTATCGACCGCACAGGTCTGTCACGCAGCACCATCTACTCCCGGATTGCAAAGGGCATTTTTCCAACACCAATCGCGCTGGGAGGCAGAGCCGTGGGCTGGATTGAGTCAGAGATCGACAACTGGCTTGAGCAGCAAATCGAAGCCCCTGGAAACAATTAATCGCCCCTATCCTACCGAAGATACCGAGCAACCTGCAACACAGGTGCCACAACCTGATCAGATGCTGATGTTGGATACGCTTGGTGCTCTGTTTAAGCCTACGAATATCATTGAGCTTAGAGCTCTGCACAGAGGCAAAAAGCAGACCAGCGCCGGTTACTTTGATAGTGAACACCAAGAGGCCTTGGTAAAAGAAGCGGCGCGCCTCAACCAGCAGGGGGCTGCGGTTTATATCAACCTGAACCCGCTTAATCCGCAGCTGCTGGGGCGTTACTGCAACCGGGTGGAAAATTACGCCTCGGCAACTGCAACTGATGCCGATGTGGTTCAGCGCCGATGGCTAATGCTGGACTTTGACCCGAACCGTCCTAAAAATATCAGCGCAACAGATACTCAGTTACAGGCAGCAATAACTCAGGCAAGGGCCTGTTACAGCTTTCTCAGAGCAGAGGGATGGCCAAATCCGGTAACCGCAGAGTCCGGTAACGGTTACCACCTGCTGTATCCTCTGGATTTACCCAACACTCCAGAAGTGCGAGATCTGGTAAAGGGAGCCCTAGCTGCGCTCGCCGGTCAATTTGATACCCCGGAAGTTACCCTGGATCAGTCGGTGTTTAACGCCGGAAGGATCACCAAACTCTATGGAACGGTCGCCAATAAGGGAGATCACACTCTATTGACCCCCTGGCGCTTATCCCGGCTCACCTCTACCCCGGAGCGTAGCCAGGTTGTTAGCGCTAAGCAGCTTCAGGCACTGCAACCAGAGCAAGCACAGCCACCTGCCCATTATTTGCGGCAAATAAACTCATTCGATCTCAATGACTTTCTGTCCCGGCTCAATATACCCTACCAGCAAGATCTGCATCAGAGACGCGAACGCTACAAACTGGAGCATTGCCCCTTTAATCCGGAGCATGGTGAGGGGGAGGCCGCCATTTTTCGGGATCAGCAGGGTAAGCTGGGATTTAAATGCATGCACAACTCCTGTGCCGATAAGGGCTGGCAGGAGCTGCGTGAACTTGTTGATGGCAAGACCCCGATCCCCACAGTGGCGCTCGCTGAAGATTGGCCGCTCCCCGGAGTCATCAAAGCTGAGCTTTATCCGGTTCCTGAATTTGATCCTGAGGCCCTGCTACCGGAACCATTTCGCGAGTGGGTGATCGATGAAGCTGATCGGATGCCCTGTCCTCCGGGTTTTATTGCGGCAGCTGTGCTGGTCTCTTTAGGCTCCGTCATTGGTGCCAGATGTGGAATCAAACCCAAGACCAATGATGACTGGCTAGTGATCCCTAACTTATGGGGAGGAATTGTCGGACAGCCGTCTGCCAAAAAGTCTCCGGCTATCGGGGCTGCACTCACCCCCCTGAATCATTTGATAGCCCGGGCAAAAAAGCAGCACGAAGCTGAGCAGATGGCCTTTGAGGATGAGCTGCTGGTTTTTGAAGCCAGAGAGAGTGCTCTTGAGCAGAGAATAAAACAGGAGGCTAAAAAAGATAAAAGTAACAAACTCGATAAGCTGGTGGCTGAACCACAGAGCCACCGAAGGCAAGCGCCACCGCAACCTGCACCTCGCCGCTTCAAGTCAAACGATACCACAATAGAAAAACTAGGGGAGCTGCTCCAGGATAATTCTGCAGGCCTGCTTATCATGCGTGATGAACTGGTTGGCCTGATGACCTCATGGGATAGAGAGGGACGAGAAGGGGATCGAGCCTTCTATCTGGAGGCCTGGAACGGTAATGCTAGCTTTGACACCGACCGGATTGGTCGAGGCTCGGTAAATATTCCCAATTTATGTGTCTCGGTTTTTGGCGGAACTCAACCAGATAAACTGCTGGGATATCTGGAGCAAGCTGTTCATTCAAAAGCGAATGATGGAATGCTGCAACGCTTTCAGTTCCTGGTCTATCCGGATCCCTGCCAGTGGGAGTGGCGGGACCGTTCTCCCAACCGGCAAGCTTATAATTCTGTTGTCAGAATTTTTGAGCTATTGGCTGATAGTGATCCTTGCCTGCTGGGAGCCCATCCTGCTGGTGAGAGCTCTAAGTTCCCTTATCTGAGATTTACCCCTGAAGCGCAAGCCATCTTCATTGACTGGTCCGCAGAGCTCCACCAAGAGCGGCTAGCCAATGAGGAGCAACCAATTATCGCCCAGCACCAGGCCAAATATGACAAGCTATTCCCTGCCATCGCCCTTATTCTCCAACTTGCCGAAAATGCCGCTACAGGCAAGACCCAACAAGTCACCCAAAAGAACGCACTTCGCGCCGCAGCCTGGTGTGAATATCTAGAAGCCCATGCCCGGCGCTGCTATGGCCTGCTTATCGACAGTGGACTGCGAGCAGCCCAGGAGCTGGCTAACAAAATCCAGCAACACAAACTACAAAATCAATTCACCGCCAGGGATATCCGGCGCAAGCAGTGGAAGAGCCTCAAACATAAAGAGCAGATTCAGTCTGCACTGGAGTGGCTGGTGGATGAAGGCTGGCTCAGAGAAAAAAGATCCGGCGGCTCCGGCCCGGGGACAGGGCGCGCTACCATTCGCTATTCAATCAACCCCCGAATCTTAACGAAAGATCGGGAGAAAAATAATGACTGACTGGTTACTACGAGCCCGAAAAGAATTATCAAAAAATGCTCCACCAGCAACTGACAATAGTGACGAAAGAGCTCTAACGTCAGTAATGGCAGTAGGGCAATCTGATAAATCCCCCGAAATAGAGCCTTCTAAGGCGTTGTTTCCTAAATCGATGGAACCTTTTGGTTTGAGCAAGATCTGATCTCCCATCGTCATGATGGGAAGCTTCAAATGGGTAAATCCAACGGCAAAATCAAGAACTGGTCTCAATACAATAAAGCATTGGTAAAGCGTGGCTCGATCACCTTCTGGTTGGATGAGAATGCAGTCAAAAACTGGCATTGTCAGGAGCACCATGGCGACAGAGGAAGAGGCTTCACGTTCAGTGATACCGCTATCGAAACCGCGTTGATGCTCAAAGGAGTATTCAGCCTTCCACTGAGGGGGTTGCAAGGATTCCTTGATTCGGTCTTTCAGCTCATGAATGTTCCTCTTAAGTCACCGACTTATAGCTGTATCAGCAAACGAGCGAAGACCGTTGAGATAAAATATCGCCGCCCCAGCCGAGGCCCTGTTGCTCACGTGGTCGTTGATGGGACAGGGCTCAAAATCCACGGTGAGGGAGAGTGGAAAATGCGCAAGCACGGAAAAGAAAAGCGCCGAGTTTGGCGCAAGCTCCACCTGGCTGTTGATGCTCAAACTCATGAAATCATAGCAGCCGAGGTCAGCCTTGATAGTGTTGGAGATAACGAGGTGTTGCCGACCTTATTAAACCCACTACGACGCAAGATACAGCAAGTCTCAGCAGATGGTGCATACGATACAGAGGCTTGCTATGCACTGTTACAGAGAAAGGGTTGTAAACCAACGATTCCTCCCCGCAGTAATGCAGCTTACTGGAAAGGAGATCATCCCAGAAATGAAGCTGTCGAAGCGCTTAAAAATGGGCAGCTTTCACAATGGAAGCATGACAACGACTACCATCAGCGCTCGTTAGCAGAAACAGCAATGTCTCGCTACAAACAGCTCAATTCTCCACAGCTGAGCTTACGTTGTTATAACGGTCAGGTTGGGGAAGCCTTGGCCGGAGTTAAAGCTTTAAACAAAGTGATCGGGCTTGGTATGCCTGTCAGGCAGCAAGCTGCCTGAATGGGTACAAGTCAATTATCAGACTCGGATTTAGGAAACAACGCCGCCTTCTAATGGCTCTTCTGTCAGTGAATATCCTGCCGATGAAAAATACTCTATTTTTGAGGATGATCGCCGCTGCTGCACTGATTGCTCAAATCTGACGCCGCGAGGGCTATGTATAGCATCCCAGAAAGGTGATCTATCCTCTGGTCGAAACTACTACCCCAGACACAACATCCGGATGCGCTGCAAAGCTTATCTGCCAGGTTCGAATGATCATGACCAACGCACTAGCGCTGAACGATGGCCAACTCTGCATAACTGAGGTAAAAACATGACTAAACCAAAAACCAACTCTACAGAACCACAGGGATATGATCATAAAGCACCGGAAAATTCCGGCTATGAAGTGGTTCGGTTCAATGCCGTCAAGCATGGCATCCTCTCCAAACAGACCGTGTTACCCCATGAAGATCAGGAGGAGTTTACAGATTTACTGACCGCCCTGATCGAAGAACATCAGCCATCAGGGCCAACCGAGCAACACCTTGTCGAAGAGCTTGCCGGAATAATGTGGCGCAAATGCCGAGTTCTGCAAGCTGAAAAAGCCAGCCTGAATAAGGGGCTTAGGCATGCAACATCCGGGTATGAATCTGATGGTGTAATAGCTCGCTCCATCCCTTTAGCCCTGGGGCTCAGAGGCGAAAGCCATGACTTGAAAAACCTGCTTGCCATGTCCGACAACGAAGTTGCTGAATTTATACAAGAGATTACCTGCCACCAGAAAGCAAGCCAAAAAGCTCTCGAAATACTGTCAGAAAATAACGGTGAAGCTTATCAAAAAGCCATAAGAGAGCTGCAGCCTGAGACGTGCGAGTGGTGGACTGAGTACGAAGAAGAAGAGCTCTACTCATCTACCAGCCAGGGACTGAGTATGTTCCTGGAACGAGAGGCTATCCCCTATTATCAGTCATCCTATAAAAATGCTCAGCATCATAGCGCCATAAAAGCCCAGGCAGTCGGCGAAGGAATACCACTAAATGGGCTCCAAACATTAAGCCGGTATGAAACACACCTAGATCGCAAGTTTGAGAGAACGCTTGGGATGTTGGTTAAGCTAAAACAGCTTGGATGATAAACATATAGCCAAGGATGGCTATAAAATCTGTTTCGCAAAAAGGTCTCATCAAAAATTTATCCCCAGCATAAATTAGGGCAAAATAGCTCGTCCAGATACAACGCTCTGACCAAGTAGCCAAGAAAAAAGCGGGGACATTTGCGGGTATCAAACAGTAAGATTCAATTAAACGCCCAATAAAAACAAAGGATTAGCTTTAGCATGCTACTGATGATCGATAACTACGACTCCTTTACCTATAACCTGGTGCACTACTTCAAAGAGCTCGGGCAATCGATCGAGGTACGGCGTAATGATGAGTTAACCCTGGAGGATGTCTCTCGTCTCAACCCCCGGGGCCTGGTGATCTCCCCCGGCCCTTGCACTCCGGATGAAGCAGGGATTTCACTTGAGCTCATTCAGGCCTTTAAGCACCAGCTACCGATCCTCGGGGTCTGTCTGGGGCATCAGGCGATCGCCCAGGTATTTGGGGCATCGGTGATCCGGGCTTCTGAGGTGATGCATGGAAAGACCAGTCGAATTCAACATAGTGACCGGGGAGTCTTTGAGGGACTGAATAACCCACTCACGGTCACCCGCTACCACTCACTGCTGGTCGACCCGGACAGCCTGCCCCCGAGCTTGAGATAACGGCCTGGCACCAGGTCGACGATGCCTCTCCCTATGAGATCATGGGGCTGCGTCATCGCGAGCTACCGATTGAGGGGGTTCAGTTCCATCCCGAGAGCATTCTCACCGAGCAGGGACACCAGCTGCTGGAGAACTTTACCCGCCAGCTGTGAGCCCCGGGGTCAATCTACCCCACCTTGAATTGATGGGGAGCGCTGTCAGCATAGAGAAGACTGAAATGAGTTTATCCGGCGCTATGACTCTGTACGGAGTCTCGCTGCACCAGAGTCCCGCAGATATTGATAAGCTCAGCCTCGTGAGGCTTGCCGATGATCTTCAGGACAGCCTTGTGGATCATCTCCTTCAATGGAATGCTGACCGTGGTCAGGCTCGGGGTAAAAAAGCCACCTATCTCGCTATTATCAAATCCAGCAATCGAGATCTCTTGCGGCAGATTAAAACCTAACTCAGAAAAAGCCTTCATCGCCCCCAGCGCCATATCATCATTACCGGCGACAACCGCAGAAAAATCCACGCCTCTTTGAACCAACTCTTTTGCAGCCCGGTATCCGGTCTCCAGGGTCCAGTTACCCGACACTACTCTTTGGGAAGCAAACTCCAGATCATGTTTACTTAATGCATCTTGATACGCTGCAAAACGCTGTTGATCGGTCAACGAGCCCGTAGCCCCCCGGATAAAAGCGATATCCCTATGCCCCTGTTCCAGGATATGCTCCATCATTAAATAGGCGCTTTGGTAGTGGTTGGTTACGATTGACTGGTCCGGGTGAGAGACTAAGTCGCGATTGAGCACGATAATCGGCGTGCTGGTCGAATCAATAATCTCTGTTAATTCCTGCTCGCTCAGGTAGTGAGGATAGACAATGATCCCGGCACACTTCATATCCAGCAGAAAGTTGATCGCATTCTTTTCATCCTCAGCACAACGTTTGCCATCAACCATAACCAACTGATGACCCGATTGCTCACTAAATAAGGCGGCATGATACACCAGAGACGAAAAGTAGGGACCATTAAATAAAGAGTTGGTAATAACAAAACCCACAAAATTAGTTTTCTTGGTCGCGAATTGTTGCGCCAATAAGTTAGGCCTATACCCTGTCTCCTCAATGGCTTGAAAAACTCGAGTAGCAACCTCAGGTCGAACTAAATTCTTACCATTCAGCACCCTTGAAACAGTTGATTTTGATACCCCAGCTTTCTTAGCCACATCGAGCATGGTTACCATTTGTTCACCTAATCATTTTTAATTATTCTGTCATTAAAAGTTAGCCGAAGCGACCGGCTAACTTTTTAGACATCTTATAGCCGACCTACTCTAGAGCATTTCACCATTAGAAGCAATCACCTCCCTATACCAGTCGAAGGATTTCTTACGGGTTCTTTCAAGTGTCCCGGAGCCATCATTATGTTTATCCACATAAATGAATCCATAACGTTTTTTCATCTCTCCGGTGGTAAAAGAGACCAGATCAATACAGCCCCAGGGGGTATAACCCATTAAATCGACCCCATCAATATTTATCGCCTTTTTCATCTCCTGAATATGCTTTATTAAATAATCGATTCGATACTCGTCATGAATACCACCATTATTATCGACCAGATCCACCGCGCCAAATCCATTTTCAACAATGAAAAGCGGCACCTCATATCGCTCATACAAAGAGGCCAGGCAATAACGCATCCCAATAGGGTCAACAGGCCATCCCCAATCACTGGCGGTTATATATGGATTATCGACCGAGTTTTGATGGCCGCCATTCATACAATCTTCAATCGATTGACTAGCGGTTGAATCCAAAGTATTAGACATATAGTAGCTAAAGCCTAAATAATCTGCTTTGCCCTCTTTCAATATTGCCTCATCACCCGGCTCCATTTGTATATCATAGCCTTTAATCGCCCATTCACGCTTTGCGTAGTTAGGATAGTGGCCTCTAATCATGACATCCGAAAAATAATAGCGATGCCGCATATTTTTTTGTGCCAACATAATATCTTCAGGGTTACATGAGTAGGGATAGAAAGGCACCATAGCACACATGCAACCAATTTTAAGCTCAGGGTTAATCTCATGCCCCTGCTTGACAACCAATGCGCTAGCGACAAACTGGTGATGTACAGCCTGATACATAGCCTCTTCCGGCCGCTCCATCTGTGAGAACTTAACCCCGGAGCACATCCAGCCAAAGATATCGGCATCTACATTCATCTGATTATTAATCTCATTGAACGTCATCCAGTATTTGACTTTATGCTTATAACGCTCAATCACCACCATGGAGTATTTCACAAAGAAATCGATAACCTTGCGATTCATCCATCCACCATATTCCCGAGCCAGGTGATATGGCATCTCAAAATGACTCAAAGTTACAACAGGTTCTATATTGTACTTTAATAACTCATCAAACAGATCGTCATAAAACTTTAATCCCTCCTCACAGGGATACTCCTCATCGCCATTCGGGAAAATTCGAGTCCAGGCAATACTGGTTCGAAAACATTTAAAACCCATCTCGGCAAACAGCTTAACATCATCTTTATAGCGATGATAAAAATCTACCGCCTCCTGATTTGGATACGACTCACCATCAATCACACCATCGGTAATTCGTCGCTGTACCCCATGAGCTCCGGCAGTTAATACATCGACCACACTGACACCTTTACCCTGTGCGTCCCAGCCACCTTCAAGTTGATGTGCCGCGACCGCGCCGCCCCATAAAAAATCACCTGGAAAAGTATTACTCATATCGCTTCTCATTAAGATAAGTGGATTAATGGCTGACCAACATTAACGCTTGAATCTGAGCCTGTTAGTTTGAATGAAAACTCATCACTATTGAGTACAATAAAGGGAGTCGTCAGATCGTAACCTGCCTGCTCAATCAAATCATTTTCAAATTGGATTAATGGATCCCCGGCTTTTACTTTTTGCTCAAGCTCAACCCTGGTATCAAAATGTTTTCCTTTTAAATTAACTGTATCAAGACCAACATGAATCAAAATCTCAGCCCCATTTTCGCAGGTCAAGCCGACAGCATGCTGGCTTTCAATGACCGATGAAACAACCGCATCACAAGGGGAGTAGATTACTCCATCCTTCGGCTTAATCGCCACCCCATCACCCAGTAGCTTTTGTGAAAAACTAGGGTCATTGACACGGCTCAGGCAAACCAACTCACCATTAGCCGGACTGGCTAAAGTGATTGAGCTAGATTGCTGCGACTCTGAAACCTGAGGCTGTTGCTTTAGTGGAGCCGGGCTCCCGGCATCGGATTCATCCTCTTTGGGATCTGCAAAGCCAATAAAATTAACCAGGGTAAAGGTGACCACAACCGTGGTTGCCACACCCGCAACCATCCCGATAAAAGAGGATGGATTTTCGGGGCTGATTGAATTCATCACAGTGAGCAGGCCAGGCAGGCCGGCATAGGCATAGTAGTAACTACCAAACAGACTCGCGACTAATGCTCCGGCGGCGCCACCAATACAACCACATATGAAGGGCTTCTTAAGCCTTAGAGTGACACCATAGAGGGTTGGCTCTGTGATCCCGAAAATAGCGGTGATCCCGGCCGAAAATGAGGTGGTCTTAAAAGCCCGGTTCCGGGATTTAAAGCCGACAGCAAACACTGCTGCCATCTGTGCGACAACCGCCATGGTTTGGAATGCCTGAAATGAATCCCTGCCATACATATCAAAGTTAGCCATGATGACCGGGGTGATCCCCCAGTGAACACCAAATATCACGACGATTTGCCAGAATCCGCCTATCAGTGCCGCTGCCAGGGGTGGGAAGGCTTCGAATAACCAGTTATATCCATTTGCAATACCCTCTGCGGCGGCACTGGTCACAGGACCTATGAGTAACAAAGTCACGGGCACCATGATTAACATACAAACCAGCGGGGTAAATAGCTCGCCGATCACCTCGGGAATGAGCCGCTTGGCATATTTCTCAACATGAGAAAGGCCCCACACCATAAAGATCGGAGGCAACACCGATGAGGTATAAATGGTTTGGGCTAAAGGCATGGAAAGGAAGGTAATTACTTTTCCACTGGCTATCTGTGCAGCCAGTACGCCCCAGTCGGGATTGATCAGGGCACAGCTACATAGCAGGGCGATAAAGGGATTACACTTAAAATGCTTTGACGCTGTCACCGCGATGAACACAGGCAAAAAAGCAAAGGGAGTCCAGGACATGAAGTTAAGGACCTGAAATGTACCGCTTGAGGTAAAATCAGGCATGAAATATTTGGCGACTATGAGCCCACCCTGCAGCATCCCCGCAGAAGCCAGGATATAGACGATCGGCGCAAAGATAGCTGACATAGAGGATATAACTGAGTCGACAATCCGTGCCTTCTTCCCCGCATCACTCAGAAGGTTCTGATCAACAAGTCCTGCTAAATGCTCATACACATCGGACACATGGGTCCCTATGACGATCTGGAATTGACCACCACTCTCTACCACGGTAATCACCCCGGCCAGCTGTTTGATCTTATCACTGGCACCTTTTGGTATCTCTTTTAACACCAGCCGTAACCGTGTCGCACAGCGGGTAAAGCTGACAATATTGCCTTGTCCGCCAACATGTTCAAGTATCTGTTTTGCCAGCCTGGCGTAGTCCCTGATTTTTGCCATTCTCAATATCCCCTGCCACTGAAACCGGTTGCAACAATAATCACTAAAACCGATTTCAGCAACCGGTTTCATTTCAAAATGTGAAGTCTCTGGCAGTTTTGCTATTCGAAGCCATGGCTACTTTCGGCTAAGTTTCGCCCTGGATTCGCCCAAAATAGCAGCAAGCAACATCAAAGATGTATTAGTGCAGACAGGCTAGCACAGCGGTTCTTCCCCGCTTTATGGGAAATGAGAGTTTTCCGGAAAAATTCAGGCTCACACACAATGGGTCCATTCTCAACTGACGACTACTACACTCTTTTATATGACAGCTACGGTTTTCTGAGGGAACATGAAACTCTGTCCACGCTTGTTAACCCTGCTCTTTGGTCTGCTGGCCTTCGGAGCAAATGCGATCAATACGCCTGCCGAGCTTAATTTCTGCCATGAGGATCAGAATGCATTTCCCTGGGTTTTCCCCAAGGGAAACCAGACCCGGGGACTGGATATTGAGTTAATTAAGCTTCTTGAGAGTGAGCTTAAAACCCCAATCAACCTGCACAAGCTTCCCTGGAAACGCTGTCTAAAATCGATGCAGTCAGGAACCATGGATGGTGCATTCGCCGCCAGCTTCAAGCAGGAGCGCCTGAGAATGGGCAACTATCCGACCCTGCTCGATGGCCAGCTGGATAAAGAGCGGCGTATCCATATCTCGGGATACTCACTCTACCGGCGTAAAGACTCAAATCTGCAGTGGAATGGCAAGGGGTTTGAAAACCTCAGCGGCACCATAGGTGTCCAGCCCGGCTTCTCAATTGTCGATCGCCTGAAAAAGCTTAAGGTCCCTCTGGATGAAGGCGCCAGAGGGCCTGAGCTTATCTTGTATAAGCTGCTGCGCGGAAGGCTCCAGGGCGCAGCCCTGCAAACCATGCGGGCAGATTTTGTGCTGAGGAACGATCCCGTCCTGTCAAAAGGGCTGGAGAAGTGGAAAATTCCCATCTCAGAAAAACCCTACTACCTGATGCTGTCATTCCCCCTGGTGGATAACTATCCGGAGTTTTCTGACGAGATCTGGAGCACCCTGACCAAGCTCCGCGAGTCCGAAGAGTTTAAACAGCAGCAGGATAAGTTCTGGCAGCTGTATCAGGAATGATCCCCGAAGGCCTCGCTCACCCCGGGGCCTCATCCTGGCTCAGGCGAACCATTATCTCAATCGCCGATAGTGGTTTTTGACCATAGCCCCCAGCATCACCTCTGAGCGAACCAGCTCATAACGCTGGGCGGTTGGCAACTCACCGTACAAAGGTATACCCGCCCCTAACACTATGGGGATCTGAGTCACTATCAGCTCATCTATCAGATCCTGCCGCATAAAGCCCTGAATCGTCTTGCCACCATCGATATACAGCTTGTTGAATCCTTGTTGTTTCAGGGCTGTCATGACATCACACAAAGAGCCACTGATAAGTTGAGCCCTGTCTCTATACTCTTCAGGAAGAGAGTTAAGACTATGACTCAGAACGAAGACAGGTACGGAGTAGGGCCAGGGAACAGCAAAGCCACACACGGTCTCGAAGGTGTTTCGCCCCATGACAATAGCATCAATACCAGCTATAAAATCTGCCCAACCAAAGTCGGACTGCTCCGGATTGGGGATGCTATGCAGCCAGTCGAGTCCGCCATCACGGTCGGCGATATAACCATCAAGGCTGGTCGCGATATATACAAAATTAGTCATCTGTACTCCTTCCTCTGTACCGGTTCACACAAGAGTGGGTATGAAAACACCGATAGTGAAAATACCCAGCCCTCTTGCCCCGAGATGCCTCATGGCATTCATTTTCTATACTTGGGGTAATCTATTGCCGATGAAGATAAACCCATGCCGATTCGCTCCTTGATAATTGCCCTTCTCTGCCTTATCACGCCTTTGCTGCAGGCCCAAACCATCACCATCGCCATAGGGGACTATCCTCCCTTCACCTCAGATCGTCTGAAGGGATACGGTATCACTGGGATCTTGGTGAAAGAGGCTCTTGCCTCACAGGGAGTAACAGTCAAATATCATTACACCTCCTGGAAGCGGGCCTACAACCTTTCCCGGATTGGCGCTGTAGCCGGAACAGCCCCCTGGGGATACTCCACAGAAAAAACGGAAACGCACTATTTCAGCGATCTGATCCTGAAAAGCCCGGTGGTACTTTTCTACCTTAAAGATCGGCAGTTTGACTGGAGCGATTACGCCAGCCTCAAGGGAAAAAAGATCGCTGCAATCCGGGGCTTTACCTATACCAAGGAGTTTCATCAGCACGGTAACTCGGGCCTTTACAGTATCGCTTACGTCAACCGACTAACCCAGAGCTTCCAGCTTGCCCTGGCCGAACGGGTCGATCTGGTGATTGCCAATTTCGATGTCGGCTACTTTACCCTTTATAAGAAGCTCCCCTTTGCCCAAAACCTGTTCACCAACCATCCACAGCCAGTGATCAACTCCAAACACTTTTTGCTGTTCTCGAAAAACTATCCGGGAGCCGAAGAGCTCACAGAGAAGTTTAATCGTGGGCTTAAAAAACTCCAGGAGTCCGGTCGGGTGGATGAGCTGCGAACCCAGTTCCGTATCCAGGATATGAGCCAGCCCAACCCCCTTCCCTCTTTCCCGGTCAATGATAAAACCGGGAGCAGCACACAAGCCTCAGATCAATCCTGAGGCTTGTATTCGAGAGGATGATTAATAAAGCCCGATCAGCTTCCACCACAACAAGCCAACACTCAGGAAAATCAGCTGGTTGATGATGCTCACCACCAAGCCGACACTCCACCAGGTACCGGTGCTGATATAGCCGGAACCAAACAAAATTGGCCCCCGGGCGTGGGTATATTGGGTCAATGAGCAGTAGAGGCTACTGGCCGAAGCCAGCATCATCGCCATCACCACCGCCGGCACCCCAAGCTGGATCCCAACCGATAAAAACACCGAATACAGAGCCGCCACCTGGGCGGTGCCACTGGCGAAGAAGTAATGGGTATAGAAATAGACACACACCAACACCGCCAGCACCACCACCCAGCTCATGCCGCCAAAATAGCTCTGCACCATGCCGCCCACCTGACCACCAAACCAGGCGGTAAAACCAAGCTGCTTGAGCATGTTGGCCATCATCAAAAGCGCCGCAAACCAGATCAGGGTATCCCAGGCGCCCTTTTCCGATTTCACATCATCCCAGTCTAAAACGCCGGTAATCAGCAGCACACACAAGCCGATAAAGGCCGCCTCCGTGCTGTGAATGCCAAACTGGCCACCGAAGATCCACAGCACCAGCAGCAGCAAAAAGACTCCCAACATGATCCACTCATTGCGGCTCATCCGCCCCATCTCGGCGAGCTGTTGTTTGGCTAAACGAGGGGCATCCGGAGTGCGCTTGATCTCAGGTTTCGTCAGAAAATAGACCACCAGCGGAATCAGCAATAGCGCCACCAGGCAGGGCACCACAGCTGCCATAAACCAGTAACCCCAGCCAAGAGAAATCCCGGCATCGGCCGCCAGCTTGGCTGCCAGCAGGTTCCCCGTATAGGCGGTCAGGAACATGGCGGCGGTAATATCGTTCACATTGCCGATGCAGCAGATGAGAAAGGTGCCTATCTTCTTAGCCGTGCCATCGCCAGGCTTTGAATCAAAACTGCGAGCCAGGGAGTCCGCCACCGGATAGATCACCCCACCACAGCGGGCGGTATTGCTCGGCATCGCCGGCGCCAGGATGAGATCCGCCAACGCCAACCCATAGGCAAGGCCCAGGGTACGCTTGCCCAACACTCGGGTCAGCAGCAGAGCGATCCTCCTGCCAAGGCCGGTCTTGATAAAGCCCCGGGCGATCAAAAAGGCAACGACGATGAGCCAGATGAGATAGTTATTGATATCACTCAGGGCATCGACAATCGCCTCTTTGCCGGTCGCTTCACCGCCGGCATGAGTCAGGGCAAAGACGGTGATCCCCAAAAGACCCACCGCCCCGACCGGCATCACGTTGGCCACTATCGCCACTATGGTGCCTACAAACACGATCGCCGTATGCCAGGCCGCCACCTGTAACCCCTCGGGCGGGGTCTGATACCAAAAGATTGCAGCAACAATCACGATTATCGTCAACGGCAGCAACTTGGCACCGCTCCTCTTCGGGGTCTGGCTCATCCGCCCCTCCCAACATAAATACTCATAAAATCCCTCTTGGTTCCGGCTAGTGAATGCTGCGAGCCTGGACTCTCTGGATTAGCGCACTTCACCCGCTGAGTTTTTACACAAACAATGAGTTAACAGATTATCGGATGAGCCCCACAAGAATCCATGATCAATGCGGGGATTTTTAACATGAAGATCGTGCCAGAGAGTTGAGGTAAGTGAATAGAGTGTTATGTGGGAGTGGATTCAGGACGAATCCTGACGATGCAAAGTGAGCTCTGAGGCGCTGCGAAAAAGATGGCAACTCTTAAAGAAATGGATTGGAGTATGGATATAGATAATCTGAGGTCGACAGCAGCCACTGACCAGGCCCCAAATACAACAACACCCGCACAAGGCGGGTGTTGTCAGCTCGCTATAGGTAGCGGGGGGATGATGTCGGGTAGCAGCAGCGCATCTCTGCGCCACCGCCCCCTAAGAACCGTACGTGCGAGTTTCCCCGCATACGGCTCAAGCCTTTATAAGCCCATATGGTTATATGGACCAACAACTATAAAGAGGTTGCCGGGCCTTCAAGCAGACCCGGACTTTGTTACAGAAAACCTAATTTATGCAAAACGGATATGCATGTTGTAGCCGCTATAATCAATTTCGCTAAATCAATGTTCACTGTTATTTTCAGATCGAATTTCATGGCGTAAGCCTTCAATAAGATCTGGGCGCCCAGATTTTAACCTGGCATTTGTATACCGCTTCAGCCTAAGCGGTTGAACTGAGTGATCTAGAATAACTCAATTCCACAGACCTCTATCTACAAATCCAACTAACCGATACTGCAGGATTAGACTGCTTGCAGCTGCAGCGCAGTGATTATCGTGTCTCCACACGACGGACAAGCCGAGACTTGTTCGATTAACGGTTTAACGTTCCGCCAAACACCTAGCGCGTTTTTACAGTGGGCTAGTCACCACCCGGTTACCTTCATTGCTTCTATCGGCCCTTCAGCCACTTTATCAGAGTGACGCTGAGCTTGATAAACTCGTCCTCTTTATATACTTCCTGAGTATGTATTTCAATGACTTACGTCAATGAATGTAATTGACGATGACAATTTGGGTGCAGTAACACCAAGTTCTTCAGCTTGCTATTCCCTCCCTTGTGCCGCTCAAAAATATGGTGGATATCCCACCGGCTTTCGAGCGTAATAAACTGCTTACACATGGGACAGCGTTTCAGCTGTCGATACCAAAGATCCACTAATTTCTTATTCCCTTGTGCTGAATTTCTCCAAACATATTCCAACCGTTTTTCAAAATACTGCTCGAATGAGGGATCATAAGGATTAGCTTCCCCTTTGATCTTGGTATGCCGCTTGATTGGCGTATCCGAAGCATATAGCAATTGTGCCGCCTTACCACTGGGATAAATTCCAGAAAATACCCAACTGCGCATCCCCACGCTTTTGAAGTATTTTCCACGGATCCAGCGCTTATGGCGATTTTGCATGCCGCCGTCGACACCATTGCCACAGCATCTTCCAGATGCGGTAATCCACATAACTAAAGGTTTCTTTCGATACTACATGTCGGTGATAGTTAGCCCAGCCCCGAATAACCGGGTTAAGCATCTCAATCAGCTTCCATGCGGGCACCGTCTTGTGACCTTTAATCAATGCCTTGATCTTGGCTAAGAACACCTTCAAGTTCAATTTAGCAGGCTTAATCAACAGCTTGCCATTGTACTTTCTGATGTTCTGCCCAAGAAAATCAAACCCATCAGATACATGAGTTATCAGTGTTTTCTCAGCTGAAAGTGTCAGCCCTCGCTCAGCCATAAAGCGCTGAACAATTGGCTTAACTTCCTGCTCCAACAACTCCCGAGAAATACCGGTAATGACAAAGTCATCCGCATATCTGACGTAATTGACCTTAGTCTTGTAACTGGCTTTAGTGTTTTTCTTCCCAAAATGAGATTCAAGCACCGTATCCAGACCATCAAGAGCCATGTTGGCCAACACTGGCGAGATAATACCTCCCTGAGGAGTTCCCGCCTCTGTTGGATTCCACTGGCTGGATTCCATATATCCTGCCTTCAGCCATTTCCTAACTATGCATCTGTCCAACGGAACATTTGCCGTAATCCAGTCATGGCTGATGTGATCAAAACACCCCTTAATATCACCTTCAAGTATCCACTGAGCCGAATTCTTGCGACTGAGATTGACAAAAATCTGCTCAATCGCATCAGCAGTAGATCGCTGAGGGCGAAAACCATAGGAGTTACGATCCGCGGTTGTCTCCGAAACAGGATCCAGGGCCATCAGATACAAAGCCTGCATAGCCCTGTCAAACATGGTCGGTATCCCAAGCGGACGACGTTTGCCATTCGCTTTCGGAATGTAGACTCTACGTAACGGTTTTGGCTTGTAGCCTTGCCGTCTTAATCGGATAACAGCACTCCATTTAGTTTCCGGGGTATCCCAAGTTTCACCGTCAACACCCGCAGTCTTGCGACCACGGTTCTCAGTTACTCGTCTTACAGCCAAAGCCTTGGCTGAAAACGAGCGAACCAACATGCGCTGCAATCTTTTGACCTGCCGCCATTGCTGATTCTTCGTTGCTTTCGCGATTCGTACCTGTAGCCCTCGCACCCTCCGATGACAGTTGTTCCAGTCGATCGTATGCCAACTTGTGGCTGGGTGTGAGAATGCAGGTGTCGATAAACAAACACTCATCTTGCTATCCTCCAGAAGTGATCCCGGAAGACAGAGAATAGATATCCCCATATGGGGCTATTCCTGCCCCACATGGGATCGTTTTGTAAGTGTGACTCATGTTACTGAGCGCACATTTCCCGACGGCTTTACACGCTTTCACGCGATTAAAGACCAAGCAGACGTCAGCTCCGTTTCCGGCAGAGGAACATTGTCCCCTTATCCACCTCATTACAAGGCAGCATTTGCTTCTTCTGCTCTCCTATTCCCGCATCCTCAACAGTTTCCCTCGCGGGTTACCTGCCAAAATGGCAAAGATACGGGGTTACCGAGTTCCGTTTCCATTACATGAGTTACTTAGGTTCTGCCTATCCACCGATGGCACAAGAGTCAGCGTATTCCCAGATGTAAGGGGAATAACCGGCCATATACCTTTTGGTCAGAGCGTTAGTCCACCCACCGACGTCAAGATCAGTGAAGAAGACGACAATAGCGTTACGCTCGTCGCGGCTGACGGTGTTTAACAGCAGTTCACTTGCGTTAACCATATAACCCAGCCTAGCCCCTCTACAGCCTACTATTGGCTGCATGCCTGCCTATCACCTCACGGTAACAGACAACCGCATACGCGGGGGTACATTGTCAGGAAGCTCCGCACATCACGTTACCGTAGATGCACTATCCCTAGGCTACTATTGGCTGAACAATAGGTCTTACTATCCAATTACCTACCCGTCCGAGTAACTAATTGGCTAAGACAATAATGAAAACAGCTTCGCACCGTGTAGGTGGCTCAAGCTTAAATAAGACACGAATATCCCCGTTACCTCACAGACACTATTAGCGCTGTTTCAACGTGTATCATTCGCTTAAAGCGAGGGATACAGGCTTTCGCCCATACCTAAACATCGGACCTCGTACGAGGACCGATATTCGGGCTTGAGTTTAAGCCCGAATATCGGGTTTATCAATTGCTATTTCGGCGGGAAGGGCAGTGGTCAAACCCTATGAGTTAATGACCACTGTGGACGTAGCCCGCTCGGCTAGCTACCTACGCGACTCTCGTCGCACTACATCATGCCGCCCATGCCGCCCATACCGCCCATGCCACCCATATCTGGCATAGCTGCTTTATCTTCCTTAGGCAGGTCTGTCACCATACACTCGGTGGTGATCATCAGACCAGCAACAGAAGCTGCGTACTGCAGAGCAGAACGAGTAACCTTGGTTGGATCCAGGATACCCATCTCCAGCATGTCGCCATACTGCTCGGTAGAAGCGTTGTAACCATAGTTACCCTCGCCTTCGCGAACGTTGTTAGCAACAACAGATGGCTCTTCACCCGTGTTCTGTACGATCTGGCGCAGAGGTGCTTCCATCGCACGCAGTGCGATACGGATACCCACGTTCTGATCTTCGTTGTCTGCGCTCAGAGTGCCCAGCTTAGCCGCTGCGCGGATCAGCGCAACACCACCACCGGCAACTACACCTTCTTCTACCGCAGCGCGAGTAGAGTGCAGCGCGTCTTCAACACGAGCCTTCTTCTCTTTCATCTCAACTTCAGTTGCTGCACCAACCTTGATCACGGCAACACCGCCAGCCAGCTTGGCTACGCGCTCTTGCAGTTTCTCCTGGTCGTAGTCAGAGGTAGACTCTTCGATCTGCTGGCGGATTTGACCCACACGCCCTTCGATAGCAGCCGCTTCACCCACACCGTCGATGATGGTGGTGTTTTCTTTGCTGATCACGATACGCTTAGCACGGCCCAGATCTTCCAGAGAGGTCTTCTCCAGCTCCATGCCGATCTCTTCAGAGATCACGGTACCCGCAGTCAGGGTCGCGATATCCTGCAGCATTGCCTTACGGCGGTCACCGAAACCAGGTGCCTTAACCGCAGCAACCTTCACGATGCCACGCATGTTGTTCACAACCAGAGTTGCCAGCGCTTCGCCTTCAACATCTTCAGCGATGATCATCAGCGGCTTAGAAGCCTTAGCAACACCTTCCAGAACTGGCAGCAGCTCACGGATGTTAGAAACTTTCTTGTCTACCAGCAGGATGAATGGGTCATCCAGCTCAACAGTACCGTTCTCCTGCTTGTTTACGAAGTAAGGAGACAGGTAACCGCGGTCGAACTGCATACCTTCAACAACATCCAGCTCGTCCTGCAGAGCCTGGCCCTCTTCAACAGTGATAACACCGTCACGGCCTACTTTTTCCATCGCGTCAGCGATCAGCTGACCAACGGTCTCGTCAGAGTTTGCAGAGATGGTACCAACCTGAGCGATCGCCTTGGTGTCGGTACAAGGAGTAGATTGAGTGCGCAGCTCTTCAACCGCAACACCGACAGCCTTGTCGATACCGCGCTTAAGATCCATTGGGTTCATGCCCGCAGCAACAGCCTTCAGACCTTCGTTCACGATAGCCTGAGCCAGAACGGTCGCAGTAGTAGTACCGTCACCCGCAGCGTCATTGGCCTGGGAAGCAACTTCCTTAACCATCTGAGCGCCCATGTTCTGGAACTTGTCTTCCAGCTCGATTTCACGCGCTACAGAAACACCATCTTTAGTGATGGTCGGAGCACCGAAAGATTTGTCCAGAACTACGTTACGACCCTTAGGGCCCAGAGTTACTTTAACCGCGTCAGCCAGCAGGTTTACACCCTCAGCCATCTTCGCGCGAGCATCAATGCCGAATTTAACGTCTTTTGCAGCCATTTCTATTAATCCTTAATTATCTAAAGCAAATTACTGTTCAACAATCGCCAGGATGTCAGACTCGGACATGATCAGAACCTCAGAGCCATCCAGCTTCTCAGTCTTCACACCAAAACCTTCGTTGAAGATAACAGTGTCACCAACCTTAACAGCCAGTGGCTTCACTTCACCGTTATCCAGCACGCGACCCTGACCGATAGCCAGAATTTCACCGCGGGTAGACTTCTCGGCCGCAGAACCGGTCAGCACGATGCCACCAGCAGACTTGGCTTCAGTTTCAATGCGCTTAACGATCACACGGTCGTGTAATGGACGAATATTCATCGATAACTCCCCTAAATGAGTTTTGTCACACGATTTTGCGGCGTCTATGCCGCATCAGTTCAAACAGCTTGACCATATTGTCAACGCCAGTCTCAACTAGATGGGGACGCATTCAATCACTTCAAGGGATGCAGCGAATTTTTTTTTAAACCGATGGGATCGGCATCACCAACCCGGCCTATTTCGGATTTAGACAGAGTAAAAAATCGCATGCTAGAATGAGCCATGCCAAGCTCCAATCCCCATTCACTCCTCAGTGATCCGATCCCGCAAACCCTGACCCGAATGGGTGCCCCCATGGCCCTGGGGATTATTGCGATTCTTACCTTTAACCTGGTTGACACCTTTTTTATAGGCCTGCTCGGCACCCAGGCCCTGGCGGCGGTCAGTTTCACCTTTCCGGTCACCTTCATGCTGAGTTCGATTTTGATGGGACTTGGCGTCGGTCTGAGCTCTGTGCTGGCACACACCCTGGGTGAGGGTGATCGTCACCTGGCTGCCAAGCTCGCCAGTCACGGTATTCTGCTTGGGCTGGTGTCTATCCTTATCCTTGCAAACCTGTGTCACCTGTGGATGAACCCGCTGTTTCGTTTGCTGGGAGCTCCGGAGTCTCTGCTGCCGCTGATCCGAAGTTATATGGTGATCTGGTTTACCGCCCTGCCTCTTTTGGCGATTCCCATGCTGGGCAATGCAGCGATCCGCGCCACCGGAGATACCCGTACCCCGGCAATCGTGATGACGGTCGCCGGCCTGGTCAATGGAGTGGTCGACCCCCTGCTGATCTTTGGGTTGGGACCCTTTCCGCAACTCGGGATCCAAGGCGCCGTCATCGCCTCGGCACTCTCCTGGCTAATAGCCCTGGTGGTAAGCCTGTATATCCTGCGCCAGCGAGAGAAGCTGCTGGTATTTGAAGTGGCCTCGCTGCGTGAGCTTGTTGATAACTGGCGACGCATTTTGCGTATCGCCCTGCCCGCTTCTTTAACCAACCTGCTCACCCCCTTTGCCAACGCCATTTTGATGATGATCTTTGCCCGCTTCGGGACCGAAGTGGTGGCAGCCTATGGCGCAGCATCGAGGGTTGAGAGCCTGCTGCTGATCGTCATCATGGCTCTGTGCTCAGTGCTGGCCCCCTTTGTTGCGCAAAATACCGGGGCGGCCCAGCATCAACGCAGTCGCACGGCGCTGTTTGTTTCGATCCGCTTCTCCATTCTTTCGGGACTACTGCTATATGGGATTATCTTTGTCATCAGTCCCTGGGTGGCGATGGCATTTAGCAGTCATCCCAGGGTTGAGGAGCTGATTACCCTCTATCTGCGGATTGTGCCCCTGGGATACGGGATGCAGGGCTGCCTGATGCTACTGGCATCTGCCCTCAATGGCCTGCAGGCGCCTGTCGCCTCACTGCTATTTAACGGAATGCGGTTGTTTGTTTTTGTGGTGCCTTTTGCCTGGCTTGGAAGTCAGCTCGCCGGAACCACGGGGATCTTCTGCGGCCTGCTGGCCGCCAGCCTGTGCAGCGGAGCCATCGCCCTGCACTTTAGCGCCCGCAGCTTCCCCCGGGGTTTTTTGCGAGGCTAAATCAAAATTGGGATGTGAATAGTGGGTTAACTCTAGGGCGTGACTCTGCGGGAGATTGAGCATTAAAGCCATGGTTGGCAGCAGAGTCACTCCTGCTCTTTGTTATAGGATTGGATCGCTCCCCAAAGCTGATCGGCGTAAAAATCGATCACTTGCGGCCAAAATCCTTCCACAGCGATCTCCATCTGGCGACCGGAGCCGATGATCTGATCCAGCGCAAAAATATCAGCCATGGGGCAGACCCGCAGCACCCGGTCACAAAAATCGGGCGCATCCTCAAGCCTGAGAATAAACAGCATTCGTGAGCTATTCAGGGTGACCTCAAGCTGTAGCAGTTTGGCCTCAAATAACCTGACCATCCGTTTGCGGCTGTCGATCAGGGTGCGCTTCACTCCAAGATCGCCGGGGGACATCCCCTGGTTGCGAATCACAGCCTTGCTTGCTTCATCTATGAGATGGCGTTTCGTCGAATACACCACCTTTTTCACACAGGCTCTGATACGCTGCAGTACCCTGCTATCCTGCTCATCGCTGGTGTAACTCATGAACTCCTCATTGAACTTAACTCTTTAAAAAAGACGGCCAAACAACTAGTTGCAATGCCGTTCCGGATAATGGCCCCTGGTCGCAACATAAAACGACTACACTGTGAGTTACCCTGTTGTAAAAAAGACCACTGCCATGTTCAACTTCGTGACCCTCATCGGGATCTTTTTGTCGGTGATTGGCTTTTGGCTGCTCTTTGCACTGGAATAGAGCGAAGCGTACCCAGTGAGGGGACTCACGGCAGCTCACCATAAAGATGTCAGAGCCGGTTCTTTCAGAGTAGAGCGTTTAAAATTATCAGCCTTATCCGGATGAAAGCTAAAGGGTTCGCTACACTAACGCTCTTTGTCCTGGCGCTCAAATTCACCTTCAAACACATCCCCCTGCTGAACTGCCTGCTCATCGGTCGCGTTTGCCGCCCTGCCACGGTTCAAGTCACTCCCCCACATCGCAGCGCCAGGCACCAAACGCCCCAGCACCAGACGGATCAGCACTCGTTGCACCAAGGGTAATAGCAGCAACAATCCAATCAGATCGGAGATAAAGCCCGGGAGTAACAGTAAAAATCCGGCTACACCATGGGAGAGTCCCTGGAACATGGTCCCCGGCGCAGGGATCTGCTCCGACATCTGTTGCTGAGCCTGACGAATATTCTTAAGGCCGTTTCCCTTGAGCAGGGAAGCACCCAACATTGAGGTCAATACCACCAACACTATGGTTGCCAGGGGGCCAATCACAGAGCCCACGGCAACCAGTACAAACAACTCGGCCAGCACGCCGAGCCAGACAATCACTGAAAATTTTTTCACAATACTCTCTTAGGTGCCTTTCGAGGCGACTTCGAAACAACTCCCTGCTCCCGGAGGAACCTTCATATTCCAAGTCGCTTTTGACACAGATAGCTCTCTGAGTGTTCAGATCTGGGTTTCCTGCGCATGTTTTTCAACCCTTTCCCCGGGATATAACATCATCCGAATTAGCTCTGGTCGGGATCTGGCTCACACAAATAGGCTGTGAGCCAAGGATAAATCGAATAAAAATCAAATAAATAACACTCGACAAATCTTTTGTTCATTTTTAGTGATCCAACTCTGATTTTTTCCGAAGCGACACCGGTTAGAATGGCTCCCGAATTAAGACCCTGAGTCAAACAGTTCAAAAATCAAACAAATCTCTTTTATCCGGCGCTGAAAACTGGCAACATGCGATTTTTCTAAAACAGCTCATTCATAGCGTCGATTTTGATCTTATTAAGGCGGTAGTAATCATGTCTGACACAGCACGCACTCGTACAGAAGAAGATCTCCTGGGTACCAAAGAAATTCCAGCCAATGCCTACTATGGTGTTCACACCTTAAGAGCCGTGGAAAACTTCCACATCAGCTCCGGCAAAATATCCGATGTTCCTGAATTCGTACGAGGCATGGTCCTGACCAAGAAAGCCGCAGCTCTGGCTAATGGCGAGCTGGGTACCATAGATCCGAGCGTCGCCGAGATGATCGTCAAGGCGTGCGACACCATGCTGGAGACAGGTAAGTGCTTCGATCAGTTCCCGGTTGATCTGTTCCAGGGCGGCGCCGGAACTTCGGTAAATATGAATACCAATGAGGTGCTGGCCAACCTGGCTCTGGAACTGATGGGTAAGGAAAAAGGTGACTATGAGGTCATCAACCCGAATGATCATGTGAACAAGTGTCAGTCAACCAACGATGCCTACCCAACCGGATTCCGGGTCGCAGTCTACAACAGTGTCGAAACCGCGCTGCTGGCCATTGAGCGCCTGGTCGATGCCTTTGATACAAAATCCCGTGAATTTGATGACATCCTGAAGATGGGGCGTACCCAGCTGCAGGATGCGGTTCCCATGACCCTGGGCCAGGAGTTCCATGCTTATGCCGTCACTCTTAAAGAGGAGATCAAGAGCATCAAGCGTTGCCAGGAGTTGCTGCTGGAAGTAAACCTGGGTGCCACCGCGATCGGTACCGGCATCAACACGCCAAAAGAGTACTCAGCACTGGCCATTCAGAAGCTGGCTGAGATCACCGGACAGGCTTATACACCGGCAGAAGATCTGATTGAAGCCACCTCAGACTGTGGCGCCTACGTTATGCTCTCCGGTGCCTTCAAGCGTCTGGCGGTGAAGCTCTCTAAGATCTGTAACGATCTGCGCCTGCTCTCTTCCGGCCCTCGCTGTGGACTCAATGAGATCAACCTGCCTGAGCTGCAGGCTGGCTCCTCCATCATGCCAGCCAAGGTCAACCCTGTGATCCCCGAGGTGGTAAACCAGGCCTCCTTCAAGGTGGTTGGTAACGATATCACTATCACCATGGCCGCTGAGGCGGGTCAGTTGCAACTGAACGTCATGGAGCCGGTGATCGGTCAGAGCCTATTTGAGTCGATTCACCTGATGGAGAAAGCCTGTATCGCCCTGGATGAGAAGTGTGTTCGCGGCATCACCGCCAACCGTGAGATCTGTGAAGGCTTTGTCTTTAACTCCATTGGCATTGTGACCTTCCTCAATCCGTTTATCGGTCACCATGAGGGAGACATTGTCGGCAAGATCTGTGCTTCCACCGGCAAGAGCGTGCGTGAAGTCGTGCTGGAGCGAGGCCTTCTCACCGAGCAACAGCTCAATGAGATCTTTGCGGTAGAGAACCTCAAGCACCCTGAGTACAAAGCCAAGCGCTATGGCAAGGCTGCGCAGACAACCGCTTAAAATTGATCTGTAACAGGGCGCCGATGGCGCCCTTTCTTTATCCTTCAACCTCTTGCTGAAAGGACACAGCGGACAAACCTACACCAACTCCTTCCACAAGAAGCCACTACGACCGAAATTATTGATATCGCCAGGAGTAATAGATGATGTTTGGTCTGGAATTTGTCATTGTTCTGTTCGCCATATTTCTTGGGGCCCGCTTGGGAAGCATAGGTATAGGCTTTGCCGGGGGGCTCGGGGTACTGATCCTCACCTTCGTCATGGGCCTTAAACCCGGTTCAATTCCGGTCGATGTGATCCTGATTATCATGTCAGTGATCGGAGCCATTGCCGCGATGCAAACCGCAGGCGGCATGGACTACCTGGTGAAACTGGCCGAACATATTCTGCGAAAACACCCTCGCTGGATCACCTTCCTTGCCCCCTGTGTCACCTATGTGATGACCCTGCTGGCCGGGACCGGCCACACCGCCTACTCAACCCTACCGGTGATTGTAGAAGTGGCCAAAGAGCAGAAGATCCGCCCCTCCCGCCCACTGAGTATCGCCGTCATCGCGTCCCAGATCGCGATCACCGCATCTCCAATATCGGCGGCTGTGGTGATCTTCAGTGGCCTGCTCAAGCCGATGGGGGTCGATTATCTGCAACTGCTGATGATCGCCATCCCCACCACCTTCGCCGCCTGCATGTGCGCCGCCTTTGTCTGTAACTTCCTGGGTAAGCCTCTGGAGAAAGACCCTGTCTATCAGCAGCGCTTAGCCGAGGGGTTGGTGACCTATAAAAAGATGTCCGAAATTAAGATCAAGCCCCATGCCAAGCGCTCGGTGCTGATCTTCCTGCTGGCGATCGTAGCCGTGGTCATCTACGCAACCTCTATCTCCGACATGGTTGGACTGATTAAGCATCCACCGATGCCGCGCAACGAAGCGATCATGATCTTCATGTTATCGGCCGCCACCCTCATCACCTTCTTGTGTAAGCTGGAAGCGCCACTCATCACAGAAGCCAGCACCTTCCGCAGCGGCATGAGCGCCTGTGTCTGCGTGCTGGGTGTGGCCTGGCTGGGAGATACCCTGATTTCCAACCACATTCTGGAGATCAAGGAGTTCTCCGGCGAGCTGCTGCATATGCATGCCTGGCTGCTGGCGGTGATCCTGTTCTTTGCTTCCACCCTGCTCTACTCCCAGGCCGCGACCACCCAGGCTCTGATGCCGGCGGCCCTGATGCTGGGAGTCAGCCCGGTGGCAGCGATCGCCTCATTTTGTGCGGTCAGCGCCCTGTTTATTCTGCCAACCTACCCCACCTTGCTGGCTGCAACCGAGATGGATGATACGGGGTCGACCCGGATCGGCCGCTGGGTGTTCAATCACCCCTTCCTGATACCAGGCACCCTGACCATAGCCTTAGCCGTGTTCTTTGGCTTCTTGCTGGGGCCGGTGGTACTCTGATTTTTGTCACGGCAGACAACAAACAGCAACACAGGGAGGTGTAACCATGAGCCAAACCATCATACTGATCCACTGCAGCTGCAAAGACGTTCAGGAGGCACAGACAATTGCCAGCGCGCTGATTGAACAACGTCTGGCAGGATGTGCCACCATCAGCAGTCCGGTGCTCTCTGTGTACCGCTGGCAGCAACAGGTTGAGTCTGAGCCGGAAGTGCTGCTGCAGATCAAAAGTACCCAGCAGAACTTTGCCAGGGTTGAGGCGGCGATCCTCTCCCTTCACAGCTATGATGTTCCGGAGATTATCGCAACTGAGATTTCGGCCTGCTCCAAAGATTACCGGGAATGGCTGATCCAAAGTTGCCAGCCAGAGCCTGAGTGATAATCCTTAAATTGATTGGTTATACTTAAGCTTACAAAGGAATGGATACAGGGCGTCACCATGGATTGGGAGCGCGATCATCACCTAAGGAGCATCCTGGACCAGCTCTATGACGGTCTCTATTTTGTAGACAGGGATCGCCGAATCACCTACTGGAACCGGGCTGCGGAACAGATCACAGGCTTTAGTGCACAGGAAGTAGTGGGGCACCGCTGCCAGGATAATATTCTGG
The DNA here is from genome assembly GCF_003072645.1 of Dongshaea marina. Classification (NCBI taxonomy): domain Bacteria; kingdom Pseudomonadati; phylum Pseudomonadota; class Gammaproteobacteria; order Aeromonadales; family Aeromonadaceae; genus Dongshaea; species Dongshaea marina. The sequence goes on along the minus strand of NZ_CP028897.1, from coordinate 487,227 downwards.
TCCATGTGGATGCGAGCGGTTGCCAGCTCTGTCTTGAAAAGTGCCCGCTGGCGGCCAGCATGCTTGACGAGGAATCGAGGCAGGCCGAGGTTTTTCTTCATCATAAACGGGGCCACCGGGTGGCCGTGCAGGTGAGAACCACACCTCTGCGCGACGATAAGGGAGAGATCATCGGGGGCATCGAGCTCTTTAGTGAGGTCTCCGCGACTCAGAGCCCGCAAAAACGCTACCAGACCCTCAGGCATCTTGAGCTGCTGGATATCGCAACCGGCCTTCCCCAGCGCACCCACCTGCAGGCTGAGCTCCAGGGGATGCTGACCAGCTTTATCCACACCTCAGTTCCCTTCGCCGTGCTGCTTATCGATCTGGATCACTTCGATAAATTCAAAAACAGTTATGGGAGCGAAAATGCCGAGCTGGCACTACGCACCATCAGCCATACCCTGTGCGGTTGCTGCCGCCCCTTTGATACGGTTGGCCGCTGGTCTGAAAGTCAGTTCCTCTGCCTGCTGCCCGACTGCGATAGCATGACATTGACCCAAATTGCCGAGCAGATCTGCGCCCTGATCCAGAAAAGCCGTCTGCATATTGAGGACGAGACTCGCTCACTGACGGCATCCATAGGCGGCAGTATCACCCAGGTGAATGAATCAGCAGAGTCAATTTTGTTGCGGGTCAGCCACGCCATGCTCAACAGCAAGCAGAAAGGAAGAAACCAGGTAACCATCAGCACCGAAGCCGCCGGATTATAGGACGTTTCTGTTTTACAGAACCCCATATCAAGGATTGCGCCTTACCCTGGTAATCTGGAAACCAGCTTCTTGTTCTGGCTAAAAGGCATAAAAAAACCGCCCGAACAGGCGGTTTTTCTGGCTTGAAAGCAAGCTGCATTAGCTAGCTTTTTTGACCTCTTTGGCAGGCTTAGCCTGCTCTTTGCCAGTAGCTTTTTTCTCTTTGACGATCTCGTGCAGCTTCACATCAAAGATCAGCACTGAGTTCGGTGGGATCATTCCGGCATTGTGCTCGCCATAGGCCAGCTTAGCCGGGATAAAGAATTTGAACTCAGAACCAACCGGCATCAGCTGCAGGCCTTCGGTCCAGCCAGGGATCACCTGACCCAGAGGGAAGGTTGCAGGCTCGCCACGATCGACAGAGCTATCAAACTTGGTGCCATCGATCAGGGTTCCGGTGTAATCAACCTTTACCACATCATCTTTGGTTGGCTTAGGACCATTACCCAGCTTGATCACCTTGTACTCAAGGCCAGACTTGGTCACTTTTACGCCATCTTCGGTTGCATTTTTCTTGAGGAAGGCTTCACCCTTAGCCAGGTTATCCTTCGCTTCAGTCTCTGCCTTTTCCTTGGCCAGGGTTCCGATCTTCTGATCATACTGCTTGAGAACTTCCTGCAACGCCTTGTCATCCAGCTTACCTTGCTTGTTCAGGGCATCCTTCACGCCATCGAGCAGCACGGTATTATCCAGCTTGATCCCAAGCTTCTGCTGTTGCTCCAGGGTGTTACCGATATAACGGCCCATAGAGAAACCGATAGCATAAGCAGATTTTTGTTCAAATGTCTTCAGCGTACCCTGCTGCTGAGTTGCCGTAGCTGCAGGTGCTGCCGCAGATTGAGTCTCCTCTTTCTTCTGACAGGCACTGACAGAAACTGCCACAGCTGCCGCCAGCAAAGAGATCTGAATCATTTTTTTCATAAGTATCTCCAACCTTCCTTATCTTCTGTTCAGCCTCCGCAACTGAGGGCTGTAAAACTTATCTATACTAACGCCTAAGAGGGGATGCGCAAAAACATTCAAATGAAAATACCAAAAAATATTCCTGCCCAGGCACTATCGATTGCTTTCCTACTGGCGGCATGCACCGACAGTAGTACCCCGGTTACCCGTCAGACCCTGGCTCCTCACGGTGCCTACGCCGCCGATCTCAGCATCAATGGCCAATATGCGGTGATCTCATCGATCCATCACGGCCTGATGCTGTGGGATCTCTACCGCAATCAGCTCCTGTATCGCTGGAGCCATCGCGGAAAAGACAACAACAATGTGTTTGTGACCCGCTTTTCCCCCAATGGTTCCCATGTGGTCACTGCAACCCGCAGTGATTTTGTGATCTGGAACGTCAAAACCGGTAAGGCCGCAGGATTCTACTCCGAGCCAGAATCAACGATTCGCGACATCGCCATCTCCTCCAGCGGTCGCTATGTATTGATCGGGCGTACCGATGGCAAGGTGGAGCACCTGGATGTGGATACCGGACGACGCCTCAAGTTTCTGGCGCACACCGAGCAGATCAACAGCGTGGATCTCAGTGCCAATGGCCGCTATGCCCTGACCGGAGGGAACGACTACAGTGCCTACCTGTGGGACACCCGAACCGCCCAGGTGATCTGGCGCTTTAATCATGCCAGCCGAGTCAGCATGGTCAAACTCGATCCCAAGGGAAAATTCGCCTTTACCGCTGGTAGCAAGCGCCAATCGATCATCTGGAATCTCAAGACAGGCAAGGAGCATAGCCGATTGCACTATATCAGCCGCCAACAGATCTACAGTGCGATCCGTTTTGCCAATCAGGATCGCTGGCTGTTGACGGGATCCCCCTCGCGTAACATGACACTCTGGGATCTAAAGAGCGGGAAGCGCCAACAAAGCTGGATGGTCACCCCGGGAAAAAGCACCCGTCCCGACGGGGCTGTGGTATATTCGGTCGCCTATAAGCCACAGACCCGGACGCTGGTAAGTATCAGCTCCAGTGGCCTGGCGGAGACCTGGAAGATCAAGTGAGAGAGAAGATGAGCCAAACCAGCGAGCAGATCACCCAACTGGAGCAGAGAATTGAGCAACTGGAGACCCAGCTCGCCTTTCAGGAGGATAGCCTGCAGCAGCTCAACCAGGAGCTGCATACCCAGCAGCAGGAAACCGAAAAGCTCAAGATCCAGATGCAATACCTGGTCAACAAGATGAAAGAGACCCAGGTCAGCCAAATAGCCTCCCAGAGCGAAGAGACCCCGCCACCACATTATTGATGGCAGAATGCCTTACTTGTGCTGCGCACGGCTGATTGCAGCTGCGCGGCATTGATGTCGGGGTCGCCTGACAGCGAGCAAAGGGGCAAACGCTTTTCCCCTTTGCAATCCCCTCGCGCCCCAGATCTCACTTAAACCTCGGCTCTCCTGATGATTAAGGCACCGCTTAGACGCAACATCCTTGTTACGGCTAAGCTCTCATCACATCCATGTGATTCGACCTGAATCCTCTGCGGCTCGCCTCAGCACTCGCTCACGGGGGAGTAGGGCCCCGTTTATTTGCCGCCGAGTGATTCATTGTTGATGAGCGTATCAATCACATGGATGTGGTTGAAGGGTAGCCAGAACAGGGATGTTCTGTCTGTCCGTTAGTGAATCTTATGAATCATGAGGAAACGGCAAATACCGGGGTGTCCTTGGGAGTGAAGAGGGTATTGGACAAGCAATACCTTCTTCCCGCTGTCCGCGGCCGGGCAATTGTGCCTTCGGCACAAATTCGCTGACCTCAGATCAAATCAACTAGATGTATTGTGCTGCACACCGCGGGTTGCAGCTGCGCTGCATTGAAGTCGGGGTCGCCCGACAGTAAGCAAAGGGGCAAACGCTTTTCCCCTTTGCAATCCCCTCGCGCCCCAGATCTCACTTAACCCTCGGCTCTCCTGATGATTAAGGCACCGCTTAGACGCAACATCCTTGTTACGGCTAAGCTCTCATCACATCCATGTGATTCGACCTGAATCCTCTACGGCTCACCTCTGCGCTCGCTCACGGGGGAGTAGGGCCCCGTTTATTTGCGCCGAGGGTTTCAAGTAGGAGCAAAGGGTGAGTGGCAAGGATGCAGCGAAAAGGCTATCAGTATAGGGGTGAAGTTACTTCCGAAGTAACGAAACGAGAGGCAGGATGCCAAACTGGGAAGGCATCTCATGGAAGGTATGCGGGCTGTTTGTCTGTACTTTTGCGAACTTGAAATATGAGGATGAAGCAAATACCGGGGTGTCCTTGGGAGTGAAGAGGGTATTGGACAAGCATATCCTGTCATACAGGATGTATTAATGCCGTGGAAGGCAGGACGCCTGAGAACGGCCTTTTCCCGCCGCCGCTCGGCAGCGGCAAATGTGCCACAGGCACAAATACTCTAGTCCAGGGAGCGAATCATGCAGATCTCACAATCACTATGTCCTGTATCGCCAAGAGGTCCGTCGAGATGCTCAAAACCCAGCTTTTCATATAGAGCCGTGGCCTCCTTAAGGCAGGAGGTGGTTTCCAGATAACAGCTTTGGTATCCACTCTTTAAGGCATAATCCAGAGCCTCTAATACCAGGCGGCGCGCAAGGCCAAGACCTCGCAGCTCAGGCATAAAATACATTTTCTGCAATTCGCAAATCTTACCAGCTTCACCGGACAGGGGAGCTATCCCTGCTCCTCCCAAAATCTCTCCCTTAGAATTTTCAATCACCCAGTAGCGACTCCCCTCCCCCTGGTAGCTCTGATACAGGCAATCCAGGTTGGGATCGGACACCCCGTACCCCCTATCAGCCGTTAGTCCATACTCTGCAGAGACAGCCCGGATAACTTTGGCGATTGCCGGGTTATCCTGTTCACAGATAGCGCGGATCCGGTAGCCTTTCTGGCGAGATGCGAGTTTAAGTCCCTTAAGATAGTGACCCAAACCAGTTGCAAGCTCACTCTGCTCTGCTGCGCTAAGCTGAGCCAGCACCTCATCCATATCTGTATCCATCTCATGGTGCAACAGCTTTACAAGGGCCTGCCCCTCCGGGGTCAAAACTGCTTGTTTGCTACGACCATCCAGAGGGTTGGTCTGCAAAGCCACCAGTCCTCTCTGACTCAAACGGTTCAAGGGTCGACTGGTATTTGATTTATCCACCTTGAGTCGCTCGGCAAGCTGCTGATTGACCAGTGGTCCCTCTTCAAGCTCAAGCAGCAGGTGAGCCTCAACAGGTGAAAGCTCCAGGGAACCACACTGCCTGGATAGCATTCCCAGTTCACGGACCAGGGTACGGGAAAGAGATCTTAAAAGACGAGAATCCATAGCCACTCCCAATTTAGTTGCGATTAGCAACAAAATAACACAATAGTTGCACTGCACAACCACTTATCATCTCTAACCATGATGGGGATGCTTCCTGACGGCCTTGATAAAACCCGTTATCCAGCCCGGAGGCGCTCCTTTACCAAAAAGCTCACTGGCCAGAGACCAGGGTCACAATTCTGGTTCCAGTAATGCGACTCAAGTCTCAAAAGTCAGTAGCATGCTGACGTCCACAAAAAGTTATTCTCAGAGAAGTACAAAAACATGTCGAACCACAAGATAAGCTGGGGTATCGCAGGTCTTGGAAAGATTGCACAACGATTTGCCAATGACTTAATCCTGCATAGTCCCAGCGCAGAACTAAAGGCTGTTGCTTCCCGGGATATGCAACGCTCCGCTGAGTTTGCAAACCGCAATCAGTGCCAGCGTGCTTATGCCTCCTATATCGAAATGGCCCGGGATCCAGATATCGATATCGTATATGTCGCAACCATCCACCCCTTTCACCAGCCACTCGTTGAGCTTTTCTTAAACCATGGCAAGCATGTTCTGGTCGAAAAACCAGCCTTCACCAATCACAAAGACTGGCTGACCATGTCAGAATTGGCCAAAAAACAAGGGGTTCTCCTTGTCGAGGCGATGAAGAGCATGGCATTTCCTGCCTATCGTCAGCTTCGTTCATGGCTCCAGGAGAAAAAGCTTAAGATCAATCGAATAGAAGCCGCCTTTGGTAATTACCACGCTTTTGATGACAAACTTCCAATCTTCAATCACCGTCTATCGGGTGGTGCAACCCTGGATGTGGGCATTTACCCTCTGTGGCTCTATTGTGATATCTGCAAGCTGATGCAGGTTCAACCCCAGCTCCCGCGGTTTGAATGTTGGATTGATAATCCAGGCTCCCAGGTCGATGAGACAGTATCCTTCACGTTCGATGGCCCGGTACAGGGGACGCTGTCAGCCTCCATTACCCGGGACCTTAGACGTGAAGCAACCCTCCAGGGGGAAAACCTGCACATTGTGATCCATGACAAGTGGTGGAATCCGAAAAAAATCACCGTGACCCACCTTGATGAGACTTTTGAAATCGAGCCAGAGGCCTGTGGTGGTGGATTCCAATATGAGATAGAACATCTATCAGGGTTAATCTCAGACGGGAAAAACCAATCATCCTGGCTACCGGCACAGACAAGCCAGCAGGTACTATCTCTGATTGAGAGCAGCCTTAAGGCCCATGGTTTCTCACACCTTGTGTATCCAAACCGATCATAACAATACAAGCGAGCTCCGAAGTAAGAAGCTCACACGTGCTGTAGCCTGGCTTTTTTAACCCCGCCAATACTAAAGATCACCAGGGCCAACCAGATAAGAGAGAAGGTCACCATCTTGGTCGGGTTGATCTGCTCTCCGTAAAAAGTGATCGCCAGGAAGAACACTATGGTCGGAGACAGGTACTGAAAGAACCCAAGCAATGAGAGATCAAGACGGGTCGCAGCGGCGGTAAAACCGAGTAGCGGCAAGACTGTGATGACACCAGCCGCCATCAACAGCAAGTTAAGATCTGAGCTATTGTGCAGAAAGTTCGAGGTATGGCTGGGGTCGATAAACTTAAGGTAAACAAGCGCAATCGGCAGCATGATCGCCGTTTCAAACAAAAGCCCGGTCACAGCACCAAGTTTCAGTGATTTACGCAACAAACCATAGATGCCAAATGTGAAAGCAAGGCCCAGTGACACCCAGGGGATCTCACCAAGGCTCACCACCTGTATCATCACCCCGACAAAGGCAAGGATGACGGCCGCAGCCTGCCAGGGGTGCAAGCGTTCATGAAAAAAAAGGACTCCAAGTACCACGCTAAACAGGGGGTTGATGTAATAACCCAGGCTGCTTTCGAGCATGTGACCATTATTGATTGCCCAGATAAAGATCAGCCAGTTCACCCCCAAAAGCAATGCAGAGCCAGCCGTCAGCAATAACCGCCTGGTATCCATCAGAACCTCAAGGATCTGCCGCCCCTGCCGGGTCAACACTACGATAATCACCAGCAGCACAAACGACCAGATCACCCGATTCGACAGGATCTCAAGGGGAGATATTTCACTGATGATCTTGTAGTAGATGGGAGCTAAGCCCCATAGTACATAGCCAGCAATCGCATAGATGATCCCGAGCCGGGTCTGTTCATTCATAATCAAAGCCTGCCGCATAAATCCTTATATTAACTGGGGTTTAATAGGAGGTCCCCCCACGGCAGTATATAGGATAGTGATCAGATGGTTGTAGATATTTTGAACATTTGACTCAGTGACAAAAGCCCTGGATTATTCATATCTGAAAGTTTCTAAGTATTTAGCCATAGGTATTTTTTATCAACTGAGCTTATCGATTAGCTCCAAAATCCAATCCTCCATTCCACAGTTTCCCCACTCAAGATACTCACCAAGCTTGCCGATCACCTCTTGACGCATTGCATCGAGATCTTTGTTTTGTGAAATAGATAGCGCAAGAGTATCGAACGCTTGAATAGCCAGCCCTTCCCAGCGCTCATCTGCTATCCCATACGAATTCAGGAAGTTTAAGATCTTATCTGCCACCTCCCAGTTAATGATCACCTTGGTCTTGCCACAAGCCCCTTCAGCTGAACTGAGTATCTTTTTGAGCTCCCTTATTTTTTCTAGCTCAGATGAAAAGTCGTCATCAATATCATCCAAATTGATGTAATTAAGCTGCCTCTGGAGCAATCCCAAGATCGCTTCATTCTCAGGCTCAATAACGATTGCCAACTCTTTTCTAAACTCAGGATTCTGCTTCGCAGCACTGATTATAATGTCAATCAACTGCTCGTTGCTGTATTGCTTTAGCTTTCTCTTGAGATCACTTAAAAAGCCTCTTGTTTCTTCTGAACTCTGGGTATATTCCGCTTTCCTCTCAAGAAAATCGAGCAGTACTGCAACCACATGCTTACACGGGTATCCATCATAAGGACAATCACAATCAGCGTGAAGATTGCCATTTTGTTCCTCAATAGAAACTTCATAGTTCCCGTAACTTCCGCTGACCTCTGCATCCAATCTCGGTATCTCAGATTGGTATACATTGATTAGCACCATCCCGGATTGAAAATATTTTTCACCCCGCAGATAAATCTTCTCACCTGCAAAGGCCTTCAACCATCTCTTTGTTACCTCATTCAGCTTGATCATCTTCTTTCACTAACTCTCACATGGCCATCGTTATAAGTAAAAACCGGTTGACTAGCCTACCCGCCATTAATGGGGTTAGCTGCATTCACATATCCATCCGGATCACGCTTGAGGGACAAACCTCAGACGCCACTGTTAACTATGTTTAAGATAAACAACCTTGTTTTGCGCCGGATCATAATAGCCCTCCAGCTCAAACCAGACGATCCCGACCCCCTTGTCATACCTTTGCTGACGAATCAGGTCCGGTCGGCTTTTGGCGTAGCGCACATCTACTATGCTGTGGATCAGTGAATCCACATCATGGATCCCTGTCACGCTCGAATGGAAATTAAATTTGCCTTGTCTTACCCAATCAGTAAGCTGCTGGTAACTGATATTGTTCTTGATCGACTTGATGCGATACACCAAAGCCTGATCCACGGATAACAAGGGTGCCCGGTAGGGGGTTGTCTTAGTTTGATCCTGACCAAACCTGAGAATTGGCAGAATCAGGTAATCCTTACCGACCACTCCATCATTGTGCTGCATATTAAACCGGATAAACTGGCGGCTTTTTATGGAGTTCCCTTTATCCCGATAGACAGCCTGGTACTGAGGTATCTCCTTGAATTCAGCCAGAGGAACGCGATTGATCCCCTCTACCCCAAATTGTTTAAAGAAGAGCTGCTGGGCTTCACAGTAGGTTTTATCTGCTTGCTGGTAATAAATTGAGCCCTTAGGGCAACTCTCCCCCTGAGCAAAAGCCATCCCAGAAAACAGCACGCCAATCCATATCATCAAATACTTTAAGTTCACTATTCATCCTTAACCCTGTTGCGCTTCAGGCAGATAATTACACAATCGACCATAAATTCAGAGCACTATCACTGCCACTCCTTCATCAGTGAATGCCGAAGCAAGGAAGATACTACTCAGGTATGGTCTTGCTATTGAGGTTTGTCTGAGCCAGAGAAGAATCACCAGAAAGCCTTTGGGCAACAGCAACACAAGGCCCCCCTCTCAACACACTCCTCAAAAAGCTGCTGCCTTTGCGTTACTGTGATCAGGAGTGGAAAGCTCAGCTGTTTAGGAGGATACGCCCCACTTCTGGCTATACTACATAAAAATCTCATGAATAAAGTCGGATGTATCAATGGCACCACGTAATATTCATGGCAGTTGGTCCATGCACTTCGAAGGCAGGCTTTTGTATTCAGAGGTGATCGGACCAACCAATACAGAGGCCAGCTTTTCTTATCTCGAAGAGTTAAAACAAACCCTATTCGAAAGCTCCGAAGGTATTCAATCCCCCTGGGTTATCCTACATGATGGTCGCCAGTGGGAGATGTCATCAGCAGATGCAAAATCGGCAAACGATGCCATTACCGATTGGTGCTGCGAGAATAGCTGCGTCCTATTTGCCATCGTCTTATCGAGTAAAATGCAACGTTTTGCAGCCGATATCGTGTTCAAAGAGCAAAGCATTTTGAGATTTTATTTTGATTACGATGAAGCCTACCAAGCTTGTTTAGATAAGCTTACCGACGCCCAACAGCAAAAGTAGATCTAATTGTGCACTGCTTTCTGAGTAGCTCCAATGCTATAAGGTAACCCTCTCAGATAAGCCATCTGAGAGGGGTTTAAAAGTCCTAAACCTAAACTCCCAAACCAGAGAGCGGCGCTACTCTTCAGGAATACAGCTCAGATATAAGCGGGTCTGGGCCTTGGTCAGATCAACTTTGGATAAACCATGATTCAGGGCCTTAAGTAACTCCAGGCTGTCGGAACGCAGCTTAGGAAAGATAGCATACCGTGGTGAAGAGTTAATCGGTTCAGAGCTATGAGCAAACAACTGTAACTTGTCCGGATAAAGCTTTCTTAACAGGGCATAACCTGCGCAGAGTTCGATCGGGAAGAGATCGATCTTCTCCTCAAGCAAACGCATGAAATTGATGCTATCACTGCTCTTTCGATGCACATGGATCAGTAACTCCTTCTCAGCTTGCTCAAACTCTTTTCCATAAAAATATCCCAGGGTTCCGCCGATATGATATTGATCCAGATCCTTCATGCTGTTCCACTCAAATCCATTTGGGAAACGAGATTTAAGGTAGAAAAAGTTCTGATTCAGATAAAAAACCGGGCTGCTGAAGTAAAAACTATTTTCCCGCTTCTTACTTTTCATCCACATCAGGCTGCCATTACTGACTCCCCCTCTGGCCAGATGAAACGCCCGCTTCCATGGGTAGAATTGATACTCGGTTTGATATCCACTGTAGCCAAATGCCTGGGTTACAAGCTCTGCCAGGATCCCTTTTTCGGGAAGGGAATCAGAAATATAGGGAGGAAATTCACCGACACTCAGCTCAACTCTCTTGTCAGCCGCCGAAGAAAGCGAAACAACTGCCATCATCAAAGCAATAACAATAAGTCGCATCGAACAATCCCTTGCTCCTGTTCCCTTTCAGTAAGTCTAGGCGATGCTAACGTATGTAACTTGCGGCTTTGGACCAGTATGGCCTGGTTGCACATACAAAAAATCCGGAGCGATTAGCTCCGGCTTTTCTCAAATTCAGGGTAAATTAGTGACCCTTGCCACCACAGCAGCCCTCATGGCCGCCCTTACCGCCACAACACTGGTGATCGTCGCCCTTACCATGACCACCACAGCCATGGTGCTCTTCATGATGGTGACCACAGCCACCGGCACCATGCACATGCCCGTGAGCCAGCTCCTCTTCGGTCGCCTCGCGAACATCCTTGATCATCACTTCAAACTTCAGAGGCTCACCCGCTAATGGATGGTTTCCATCCACAACAACGTAATCGGTAGCCACTTCAACGACTGTGACCGGCAGATCGCCATCGTCGGTCTGTGCCATGAAGCGATCACCCTCGGCTACTTCCATGCCATCGAATACATCGCCCGGGATCTGCTGACGCAGCCCATCAACATACTCGCCATAGGCCTGTGCTGGCTCAAGCTCAACGCTGAAGCTATCACCTCTAACTCGTCCGGTAATCGCCTGCTCAAGGCCCGGAACCAGCATTCCACTGCCATGCAGATAGATCAAAGGCTGACCATCCATATTGCTGTCCAGCAACTCATCTTGTTTATCGCTCACACTGTAATGAAGGGTGACAACGCTCTGCTCTGATACTTTCATGGTTAGGCCTGCTAGAAATTCTCTGATAAGGGAAAGGAGTAAGGCCCCCAGGGGGCCTTCAGGTAGACAGGTTCATTTACACAGGGAATTAGTTTGCCTACCCGGGGTTTATTCTAAGCCAAAATGCAGGGGCATACCACAACTAGCCATCCGGAGCCCTTTCAGGGCTTAAAAACGCCGATCATCTGAGCCGGGGCTTCTTGGCTTGACGGCTCATCCATCAGCTGCTGATAGTCACAAAATGCACAACGCATCTCCTGGCCCTGTTCGCCATCACGGTACTGCATGCCATCAAGCTTCTCGCACTTTGGACAGCTGGCACCGGCGATAAAGCGCCACCTTGATTCCCTTTGCATCCTGCCTCCATTACCATGATCAAAGGCTCATCATAGCCGATTCACTCTCTCGCACAATATTCCCTTGCTCACAGGTTAAATCCTGAGCTAGGATAGCAGCATGATAAAGAGACACTTCATGCTTGCGCTATCTGCGCTGCGCTTTTGCCTGCGCGCCCTGCTCCCCTATATCTGCCGATAAATCGGTACAGGATAGATCTATCCATCAATTGTTTATTTTTTTAATCAACCAGATATAGGACAGAACCATGAAAAATCTTTGCCCCCACTGGTCCCGGTTTGAATACCTGCACCAGGGAGTCACCAACCCGAATATCATCCTTCAGGGTACTCACAGCTATTTCAGCGGCTACTACGATGGCCGATTTGAAGATGTCGCGGTACGCTACCTCCATGGCGATCGCTACAGCCGGGATCCCCAAACCGGCTGGAAGCCAAAGTGGCCCATCGACAAGTTGTATATCGGGGATTATGTGCAGATCGCAGCCGGTGTCATTATCCTGATGGGAGGCAATCACACTCATAATCAGGAGTTTATCAGCACCTATCCCTTCCTGAAGCCGGAAGCCCTCGAGCGAAGCTATGAAAGCCGAGGTGATACCCGGATCGGCAACGATGTATTGATCGGAACCCAGGCCCTTTTGATGCCCGGAGTCAGTATAGGGGATGGAGCCATCATCGCGGCCCGCGCCGTGGTCACCCGAAATGTCGCCCCCTATACCCTGGTTGCCGGCACCCCGGCAAAGGAGATCCGAAAGCGCTTTAGTGAGAGCGACATAGCTAAACTGCAACAGCTCCAATGGTGGAACTGGCCTCAGGAGAAGATAGAACAACTGCTTCCCTTTATTCAGCAGGCTTGCGTATCAGAGCTGGAGAAAGCTCACCTGGCGTATGAAAAGAGTGCCACCAAGCGTAGTCGATAAATGAATTCACGCCAGGCTCGCAAATAGTGCACCATTACTGCACAATGCCTGGCGTGGCGCATCCCTGATAAGATTTGGAATACCTATGATCACCCTAAGTGATATCAGCCTCTACCGAGGTACAGAGCGACTGCTCAACCAAACCAACCTCACTATCCATGCCGGGCACAAGGTTGGCCTGGTGGGTAAAAACGGCTGTGGCAAATCATCCCTGTTCGCCCTGCTCAGAGGCGAACTCTCTGTAGACAGCGGCGAACTTTCTCTGCCACGCCACTGGCAGATCGCCAGTGTAGCCCAGGAGACTCCTGCACTCGATTGTAGCGCCCTGGATTATGTTCTCGATGGCGATCGGGAGTTTCGGCAACTGGAGCGCGAGCTTACCGAAGCCGAGCGAAGCGATGATGGCCACAAAATTGCCGAGCTGCACACCCGAATTGAGATCATTGGCGGCTATAGTGCCAAGGCCCGGGCCGCGACCCTGCTGCATGGTTTAGGCTTTGCCGATGCCGAGCTCGCGAACCCGGTCAGCGCCTTTTCCGGGGGATGGCGAATGCGCCTGAATCTGGCTCAGGCCCTGATGTGCCGCTCCGATCTGCTACTGCTCGATGAGCCAACCAACCACCTGGATCTGGATGCGGTGATCTGGCTGGGCAACTGGCTAAACAACTACCCCGGCACCCTGCTCCTGATCTCCCACGACCGGGATTTTCTCGATCAGATCATCGAAGAGATAGTGCATATTGAGCACAACCAGCTCAACCTCTATCAGGGTGGCTACTCAGATTATGAACGGCAACGGGCAGAAAAACTCTCTCAGCAACAGCACCTGTTTGAAAAGCAGCAGCGCAGCATTGCCCACATGCAAAAATATGTGGATCGCTTCCGCTACAAGGCAAGTAAGGCCCGCCAGGCTCAAAGTCGCCTCAAGGCAATCGAGAAGATGGAGCTAATCGCCCCGGCCCATGTGGACTCCCCCTTTCAGTTTGAGTTTAAACCTGCGCCCTCTTTGCCAAATCCATTGTTAAAACTCGAGCAGATAACGGCAGGCTACCAACTCGACAAGCCGATCCTAGAAGAGGTGAAATTCAGCCTGATCCCTGGTAGCCGCATCGGCCTTCTGGGGCGCAACGGTGCCGGTAAATCCACTCTGATCAAACTGTTGGCCGGGGAGCTTGCCCCGCAAAATGGTGAACTGGCCCTGAGCCCCGGGGTCCGCATCGGCTACTTCTCGCAGCACCAGCTTGAGACCCTGCGGGTCGACATGGGGCCGCTGCAGCAGCTCGCGCTGCTAGCTCCGAATGCAACCGAGCAGCAACTGAGAAACTACCTGGGTGGCTTTGACTTTAGTGGTGATAAGGTGTTCGAGCCTGTTGAAACCTTCTCCGGAGGTGAGAAGGCACGCCTGGTGCTGGCCTTAATCATCTGGCAGCGCCCGAATCTGCTGCTCCTTGATGAGCCAACCAACCACCTGGATCTGGAGATGCGTCAGGCCCTGACCCTGGCACTACAGGCCTATGAGGGTGCTCTGGTGCTGGTCTCTCACGACCGCCACCTGCTGCGTTCGGTCACCGATGAGCTCTATCTGGTCAATGCCCAAAGGGTAAGCCCATTCGATGGGGATCTGGATGATTACTATCGCTGGCTGACCGATCCTGCAACCAAAAACAACACTAAATCTCAGCCCGAGCAAAACAGCCCTGAGCCGACCCTGGATCGAAAACAGCGCAAGCGTATGGAGGCTGAGTTTCGCAGTGAGATTGGCCCATTGAAGAAACGCCTGCAACAGCTGGAAAAAGCGATGGACAAGGAGCAGAGCCAGCTGGAAAGCATTGAACAACAGCTGGCAGAGTCGGATATCTACGAGCCAGCCAATAAGATGAAGCTCCAGGAGGCCCTGGATCTTCGAACCCGTAGCCAGCAGGCCCTCGCACAACACGAAGAAGAGTGGCTGGAGCTTGAGCATGAAATAGATGCCAGGCAGCAAGCCTTTGAGGCACAACTCAGCGCCAGCTAATCAGGCAAAATCCCGCCGACACAAAGGTCCAGAGAGAAGCGCCCAAAACAGAAGCCTCCTCTCTGGGCTTTTCCTACCTTGACCAGCCCTCTGAAGGCCGGTTCATCAATTTTTTCAATTGATCATTGTAGATCCCCGAAAAAGCCAATAGATTGGGCGCAGTTCAATTCATCTATCGACGGAGAAAAAGGATGCAGGTCGCTTTTTTAGGATTGGGCGTGATGGGCTACCCCATGGCGGGGCACCTTCACCAGGCGGGCTATCCGGTCACGGTTTATAACCGCACCGAAACCAAGGCACAGAAATGGGTGAGCGAATATGGCGGTCCGGTTGCCGACACAGCCCGACAAGCCGTAAAAGATGCAGACTGCATCATGCTCTGTGTCGGAAAGGATCAGGATGTTCGCCAGATGATCTCCGGCCCCAGAGGGATCGCCAGCGAACTCAAACCCGGCACCATCATTGTTGATCACACAACCACCTCAGCACACCTTGCCGAAGAGATGTCAGAATACTGCCTGCAGCATCAGGTTCATTACCTGGATGCCCCGGTCTCCGGAGGCCAGAGTGGCGCCGAGCAGGGTAAGCTCACCATCATGGTCGGGGGAGAGCCTTATGCCTTTAGCCGGGTTGAGCCTGTCCTGAGTAGCTATGGTAAGCGTGTCACCCACGTGGGCGGCCCGGGTTCAGGCCAGCGCTGCAAGATGGTCAATCAGATCTGCATCGCCGGTATTCTTCAGGGACTCTCCGAGGGGCTGACCCTGGCTCAGAAATCGGGGCTGGATATCCCGACTATTGCCAGGGTACTGGGAGGCGGTGCCGCTCAATCCTGGCAGCTGGACAATCGTGCCGTCACCATGGGCCAGGGCGAGTTCGACTTTGGCTTTGCCATTGAGCTGATGCACAAGGATCTTAGTTATTGTCTATCGGAAGGAAAAAAACTGGGAGTGGAGCTACCGATCACTAAGCTGGTTGATCGTTATTATCAGAGCCTGATCGAGGCGGGTTATGGCCACTGTGATACCTCGGTCCTGATCAAGAACCTTGGTTAATCTGGCCTAAAAATCGGGCCACGAATGTGGCCCTTTCTGCAATGGATTAGCGGGTTCCGAATACGACTATGGTCTTACCATGAGCCGAGATCAGGTTCTGCTCCTCCAGCATTTTCAGGATCCTTCCCACCGTCTCGCGAGAACAGCCAACGATTTGGCCAATTTCCTGGCGGGTGATCTTGATCTGCATTCCATCCGGATGGGTCATCGCATCTGGCTGCTTGGCCAGATTAAGCAGGGTTTGCGCAATTCGTCCGGTCACATCCAAAAATGCCAGATCACTGACTTTCTGGCTGGTTGTATGCAAACGGTTTGCAATCTGTCCCGACAGACGCATCAGAATTTCAGGGTTAACCTGAATCAATTGACGGAATTTTTTATAGGAGACCTCTGCGACTTCACAAGCCGTCTTAGAACGAACCCAAGCGGTTCTTTCCGGACTCTCAGTCTCTTCAAAAAGCCCCATCTCACCGATGAAGTCTCCCTCATTGAGGTATGAGAGGATCATCTCTTTGCCATCTTCATCTTTGATGAGAACTGCCACGGCGCCTTTTACTATGTAGTAAAGCGTCTCTGCTTTTTCGCCTGCATGCATCAGAGTGCTTTTTGCAGGGTACTTGTGAATATGGCAGTGTGACAAAAACCATTCCAGGGTTGGATCGCTTTGTGGTTTGCCAATTACCATCGGTTTCCCTCTCGTTTCGATTATGCTGCACAACGACTCTCGGTCTGAGAGAGGTCCTGCATCTTTTGAGTTAAAAGTTGCTAAAATGGCTTCCAGCCTGACAGATGTCTGCGTGTAGGTATTAAAAGATTTATATTGGCAGGAGCAATCTGTGCTCGCCTCGTCCTTTAGTGCCGCCAAGGTAGAATTTGCCGGGCCGCCCATATCCTATAGCAATTCACCACACTATGCCAATGGAGACAAGATGAAAGCCAAGGTTAAATGGATAGATGAGATGCAGATGCAGGGCACTACTGAGTCCGGACATAGCCTGATCATGGATGGTTCCAATCCGGGGAACGGCGCAAGCCCGATGGAGATGGTACTGATGGCGGCCGGAGGCTGCAGTACCATTGATGTGGTCTCTATCCTACAAAAAGCTCGTCAGGAGATTAGCGACTGTCAGGTCGAAATCGACAGCGAGCGCGCCGACAGTACGCCCCGGGTATTTACCAAAATTCACCTGCACTTTATTGTCACGGGGAACAAGCTGAGTGAAAAACAGGTCGCCCGGGCGGTTGAGCTGTCGATGGAAAAATACTGTAGTGTCTCGCTGATGCTGGAAAAAGCACTCACCATCAGCCACAGCTATGTGATTGAACAACTCGCCCCACAACAGACTGTCTGATAACTAGCGCCTGAAGACTGGAATCCAAAAGAGGCTGTACTTACAGCCTCTCTATTAGGCTCTGTTGACATAACGGACTTGGTTCTGCAGTTGGCAATTTTTTCGACCAGCAAGGCAGAAAACGTGTGGTGTAGTTATTCTACATGAACATTTGATAACGCCGCTGGGAGGGAAAATAGCCACTGCTCTACGGGTTGCGCCTGAAAAAAGCCCTGTTCATTGTTGCTCACCACTCATTTAGAACAACTAAACTTCATGATTCGCGTCGCGAACAGAGCATTTTCAGGGGCAACAGGTTCAAAATCTGTTACGTCAACAGAGCCTAATCCTTCTCAGAAAAAGCATCGGCAGGCATCAGGTTCACCGACTCGTGCAACTCGCTGTAAACCAGTACCAGCTCCTTGCGCTTTAGCTGCTCCTTTAACTGCTCAACCTTATGCTCCAGGCTAAGCTCCTGCTCTCCATAATCGGTTCCCTCACGCAATACAAAAGATTGCAGGAGATTCTCCAGAGTGTCAGGATCAAGCTCCTGCCAGGGTACTATCATCAACCACTCCCATCATCATTGATATTGACTCATTTAAAGCTCACCCATTTTAAAAAGCTTGCTCATCGGCCGCCAGCTTTTCCTTTCGTCGATTAATAATCCGACATCCCCGGGCGTAAAGCGTTAGATCTGACAGCCAAAGCGTGTAAAATGTCTCCTTTTTCACCCTCCATTTCAACAGCGGCAAAATACAATCCAATGCAAACAGTGACCGATGGGGACCAGTTTAGTGATATCCGTCCCTACAATGATGACGAAGTAAAATCAGCGATTAAGGATATTATTCATGATCGGGAATTTCTCTCTGTCGTCGCAAAATACCGATATCCAAAGCTTTATTCTGCCGCGCCCTGGCTACTTCGGCCTCTGATCAGCCTCTACCTGAAAAAGAAATGGGGTGGCTTCGAAAGCGTCTATCAGGTCCAGCTTGAGGTTGAACGCTATATGGAGCATATCATCGCTTCATCCACCGATGGCGTCACCTACTCAGGACTGGACCGACTGGATCCCAGCAAGGCCTACCTCTTTATCTCGAATCACAGAGATATCTCAATGGATCCCGCCTTTGTCAATCTGGGGCTGCACCGTAAAGGGATGGATACGGTACGGATCGCCATCGGCGACAACCTGTTAAAGACCGACTACGCAACGGCACTGATGCGTCTGAATAAGAGCTTTATTGTCAGACGCTCGGCCAAAGGCCCCCGTGAAATGATGCGTGCCTTTGACAAACTCTCGGCCTATATCCGCCACTCGATTGAGGGGAAACACTCGATCTGGATTGCCCAGAAAGAGGGACGTGCTAAGGATGGCGATGATCAAACCGATCCGGCGATCCTCAAGATGTTCTATATGAACGGCAAAAAGCAAAAAGTACCCTTTGCTGACTACATCCGCTCACTCAACCTGGTGCCGGTCTCGATCTCCTATGAATATGACCCGGGAGATGCAGCCAAGGCTAACGAGTTACTCGCCATAGCCCGGGAAGGGAGCTACCAAAAGAGTGAGTTGGAGGATATTCGCAGCATCGCCCAGGGGATCTCCGGATTCAAGGGGCGCATCCATGTCGCCTTCGGCGAGCAGATGACTGGTGATTACCAGGGCGCCGATGAGTTGGCAGCAGCCATCGATGAGGCGATCCACAAAAACTACCATCTGTTCCCCAGCAACTACCTGGCCGCAGGGGAGGATCATACGGATATCACCCACGAAGATCGTTCGCGCTTCAATCAGCATATCGCCGCTATCCCACAGGATCTCAGGGAACAGGTTCTCAGCATGTATGCAAAACCCCTGCAGAACCAGCAGCAGTATCAGGAAACTCCTCCCTCCTCCTGATAGCCCTGCTTATACTTTATAGGGCATCCGCAAGGATGCTCTATAAAGGCTTGCATCCCTCAGTGAACACAGCACCAGCCGAAGCGCTCGCTTCATCCTCTCTCATTCACAGAAGATCTTTCGAAGCAATGACTTCGTATTTGAAATATCTTCGAAACCGGAGTCAAGGAGCATAAGCGGATAGCTGAAAGATAGATAAAGACCCAAACTAAGATCGGTCGCGAGCATCCATTTACTCTTATAAACACCCCAGGCAGAATCATCAGGAATAGTGAAGATGATCATTATATAAATCTGCAAATCCTGAGTGCGATATTTTCCCGACGACTTTAAAATAAGGGAATCCTCCTATTTAAATCTCCGCTAAGATAGCTGTGCGGTCTCTAATAGCAGGGGAACTCCTAAGGCAAGCATCGCAGGACTCTTGTTAAATCCCCTAAATATGCCAACGCTCAGAAAACTGTCACAATTTGTCACAATTACCAGAACCTTAACCCGGACTTAATCATTATAGCTTTGAGCAAACAGCTTCTGTCTTGAAATAGCACTAATTGTTGATAGCATAAAATAACTCGTGTATTCTTGTGCTGATCGTTGTCGGCGCAACAGGCTGAATTCGACAGACTGATAACAAAAATAGCAACGAACAAATCAAAATTAGCAATTTAGTCGACATCTTAAATGGACTTTTTTTTATGCTTGACTATATATTGTATATGCAAAGAGATAATTAACTGGGTAGGAATATTATGATTGATTTCATCAAGGTTTTATTAAACATCCGCAGCCTTCGTGCAACTTGTCGTGACCTGACTCTGGAGCAGTTAGAAGAGGGTCTGGAGAAGCTGCAGTCTATCGTCGATGAGCGCAGAGAATCCGAAGCCTCTGTTCGTCAGGAGCGCGAGGCTCGTCAGCAGAAAATTAACGAATACCTGCAGATGATGGAAGCTGATGGTATTGACCTGACCGACCTGTCTGGTCTGACTGAAACCAAAACAAAGACTAAGTCTAAGCGCGCTCCTCGCCCGGCGAAATACCGCTACTGGGACGACAATGGCCAGGAAAAGACCTGGACCGGCCAGGGCCGCAAACCAGCTCCTATCCAGCGTGCTCTGGATGAAGGCCGCAGCATGGATGAGTTCCTGATCCAGTAATCGTTAGCAATTAAATTGCTGATGATAATACCCGATAAAGGAGCCTCTCGGCTCCTTTATTAATCGGATATAAGTTTAATAAAAACTCCTCTCCTTACTGTTGTATAAATCCCCTCTCATACCTGCAATTGATTATCGCCTCTCTCCCTAGAAAGCAAAATTTCCGATTACAGATATAACAAGGGATTGCAGAAATCCGTAATATCTCCTGATAAGCCTGCAACTCAAGCCAACAGCATCCACAGCTAGCATATATAATAAGCGACAGATAATCAGTAAGCCACCTGTGCAAGATTGGTGATAGTCTTTCAACTTACTAACACACTTTTCATTCTCAGAAACTTGCCCAGTAAACAAAGAATCTGATACCTGGGCAGAAGCGAGTCACTCAGCTTTAGGCCCGCCACTGTTCAAAAAACAGCCTACACCTAAAACAAAAACAAAAACAGAATGTCGACTCAGCTCACAAAACTTACCTTTAAAATGCGATATGGCAAACAATCTGTCCTCCCCCTCCACTTCGTAGAAAAAATAAATCAACCAGCCACGTCTCACTTCGCTGAGCTCTTCCTAAACAATCGAAGCAAATGAGTTAATGTTGAGGTTTTGCGCAATTTTCAATAATTATGTGATAGAGCTCTTTTTTTCAAAAACTCACCGGGACCGGACTCTTCTATTCACCCAACCGATCCTCTATAGTCCTTCCCAGATGCGGAAGTTGATGGGATCTGGTGGTCTCCTCGGTCTTCAAAACCGATGTCAGCCCGATCGGCTGAGGCAGGTTCGATTCCTGCCTCTTCCGCCAATACCATACCCTAAATCCCTGGTTCTGAGCCTAAACAAGACACCATCCCCGAAGCCATCGGCCATCAATCTGCCTCGCCAAAATAATTCAGTGACAACAGGAAAGTCTTGCGCTTAAGTCATACCTGAAGGAGTAGTTGTGAATAATTTTGTTATCGGAACCGCAGGCCATGTTGACCATGGAAAAACCGCCCTGATCCACGCCCTGACCGGAATAGAAACCAGCCATCTTCCCCAGGAAAAGCAGCGGGGAATGACCATTGACCTGGGGTTTGCCCACTTTAATGACAATCAGGGTCGCAAAATTGGTGTCATTGATGTCCCGGGACACGAGCGCTTTATCCGCAACATGGTCGCCGGGGTCTGGAGCCTGGATCTGGTGCTGTTTGTGGTCGCTGCCGATGAGGGCTGGTCAGCCATGTCTCATGACCACCTGAAGGTCATCGCCTCCCTCGGGATCAATAATATCATCCTGGTCATCAACAAGAGTGACCTGGTAACTCCTCAGGAGCTTGTCGCTGTCGAAGAGCAGGCACTGGAGCAATTCATCGAACAGATGGATCTGCTGCCCCAGAGCGTCTGCGTCTCTTCCCTGACCGGGCAGGGAATCGACAAACTACAACAAACCATTGAGCGAACCCTGGATGAAGTTGAACGCCAGCCTGTTTTCCCCCTTCCCCATCTCTATGTGGATCGGATCTTTACCATTAACGGCATTGGTACCACAGTCACCGGAAGCCTGTGTGGCGGCTCTCTCAAGATCGGCGACCAGCTCAACCTCTCCCCCCAGGGGATGCGGGTCCAGATCAAAAGCCTGCACGCCTACCACCAACACCGTGAATCGGTAGACTCTGTGTCCCGGGTGGCAATCGGCCTTAAGGGAGTCAAGAAGCGAGAGCTTCAAAGGGGTGCCTGCCTGCATGATATCAAGGCTGCCTGTGAAACCTCCTCGGATCTGCTGATCCGCATCGAAAACCCTCTCAAGCTTAAGCGCAGGCAGTGTGAGATTGAGGTTGCAATCGGCACCGCACACACCCTGGCTCGCCTCTATCTGCTGGGAGATGGCAGGCTGGCAAGGCTACAGTTAACCACCCCCTGTGCCTGTTTCTGGGGACAGCGAATTGTGCTGATCCGCCATGGCGGATCGCAGATCATAGGTGCCGGTCAGCTGGTCTGGAGCCAGAGCGTCGCCCGCCAGGATAGAGCCCGCTTGCAATCTATGCTTGAAAGCCTTCCCGCCCAATTAACCCAGGCCGATTATGCGAGCCTGCAGCTAAAACTTCACGGCTTTACCCGGGCTCCAGGACAGGACTCTGAGATCCTCTCCAGCCAACAGTTTGGTGAGTACCTGGTCAGTCACCATTTCTTAGACAGTGGCAGCAGCCGCCTGTTTGAGCTGCTGGAAAGCGCCCATGGCAGCTCCAGCCTGCCGGAGTTGGCCAGTAAGACCCATTGGCCGATGCCAATCATCGAAATCCTGGTCGCTCAACTGATTGAGCAGGGAAAAGTCAGCCGCAGTGGCGAAACCTGCTCCGTGGGAGGCGGGCAGAATCTCAACACGCTGCCCGAGGAGGCCCAGCAGCTGTTTGAGCTGATTTTTCAGGCGGGAACTCAGGGGTTTGAAGCAAACAAGGCATCGATTCCCGGGCTGCAAAAAAATCTGCGGCTACTCACCCGTGAAGCGTTGATTCTGCACACTCAGGATAAGATCTACTTTGATCAGCAGAGCTATCTTGAGCTTGTCAGCCGGCTGCTCAAAGGCCGAAAGCCCGATGAGCGCTTCTCAATTGCAATGGCCCGCGAGGCCACCGGACTTGCCCGCAAGCAGCTGATCCCACTGCTCAACCGCATCGAGCAAGATGGCTGGGTTCGGCGAGATGAGAGCGAGCGAGTGGTGCTAAAAACCCTCAGCGAGAAAGTTATCGCAGACTAAAGAAAAAGAGTACGCCCGGGAGGGCGTACTCTTTTAAGCTTGATCGAAATTAGCAGGGATTAAAGAAAAGCACTTCTCAGGCTACTGATTGCACTCTCCAGCAAGCTGGCGTCCACCATCTGAAAATCCTGGTAAACCTGCTCAGGATACTCCCGCCGCGTATGCTGATTCACCAGGGTATCGTAGCGCTCCATCGCCTGCTCAATGGTCTCAACCGATGAGAGATCAAGCTCAGTCCCCGGGCTAAGCAGCACGGAGCGATAGGGCGTCTCCCAGGGCTTCACACTGCCGCTTAGAGGGTGGGAGACAAGTCTGGCACCGCTATGGATCCGATCCCGACACTCACACAGGACATCGCGAAAGCTCTCCCTGACCACCAGCTCCGCCCGGTTAACATCCCGCTCAGAGGTTTTAGAAAAGCGCTCAACAACCGCAGGATTATTGGTTATCACAAAATAGTTCATCGTTCCCTATCCTAAGGGCAAGCCCAGTTACAACTGTGAATAGATAAATGAAAAGACGGTCGCCAGGCCAACCAGGGCCACAAAGGCGTTAGACCATCCACGATAGCGTTTGAGACGCTCAACCCGATAGGTGGCATAGACAGGGATCAAACACATGATCACCGCCTGAAACGGTCCGCAATAGTTACTGATCACCGAGATCGCATTGGGATTTACCGCCGCGATATACCAGAGTGACAGGAAGAAAAAGAGATTCATCCCCCACTGCAAAATTCGGTTCTCAGCCTTTAACTTTGGAAACAGAGTCCGTCCACCATGTAGCAGAACCCCCTCCAGGGCCTCCCGGGCTCCCAGGTAAAATCCGAAAAAGGAGCTGGCGATCGCGGCAAACACCACGAAGGGAACAACTTCTCCCAGTACGCCATCATGCAGTACCAACCCGAGATAGCTCAGAATCGTCAGGTTACTGGCCTTCGCCGGTCCAATCTGCGCAGGATCCAATGCCATCATTGAGGAGAAGCAGAAGAACATGATCACAAACACCAGGGCGATGGTGGTGCGACGCATGATAAGGCTGGTCTTACGCTCAGCCTTCTGCTCACTCCCCTCTGATTTGTGATAAGCCTGACCAAAGGCCGAGCAGGCGGGCGCAAAGGTGAAGCCAAAGATCACCAGTGGCAGGGCCGTCATCACTATATCCAGGCTATGGCCAACAGGAGGGATCACCCCCAATGCTTCGGGATGCCAGTAACGAATGAGATAAAATGAGAGCAGGGTCATCAGGACAATCAGCGGCATCACCAAAAACTGACAGACCCTGAGGGTCAGGTTACGTCCTGTGATCAAGACCCCAAGCAACAGGGCGACCATCACAAAGCTGACCCAAACTCTTGAGGGATCCGCGATCCCCAGCTGATGCTGCATATAGGTGATCACCACGTTGACAATACCAGGCGCATAGACCACCAGCGCCGGATAGACAGCCACGAAGTAGAACAACACAAACAAGCGTGCCGCCGTCACCCCAAAGTGCTCGGCAATCACATCGTTAATATTCCCGCTGCTACTGCTACAGCACAGAGACAACCGGGTATAAGCACGATGCGCAAGGTAGACCATGGGAAAAGCCAAAAACGCACAGATGATAACGGGCCAGATCCCCCAGGCTCCAAGCCCCAGGGGCATAAACAGAGAGCCGGCTCCAAAGGAGGTTCCAAACAGGGTTAGAGCCCAGCGTGTATCTACGGAGTTCCAGCGAGAAATAGAGCTCGATGTCGCCGGATGGTTAGCAGGGATGGTGGAATCAAGAGAACACTGCGACTCCTGAGAATGACTCATATCGAAGTCCTCCGGGAAGGAAAAGGGGGCTAGCATACGCTAGCCCCCTCGGTTTTAGAAGACAGTTTGTTCGCTAATCTCAGTTGACAGGGCGTTCAATGCCTGTTCAACCAGCTTGCGACGCTGTACCTTTTCCTCCGTTGCATCCAGTTTAGGATCCCCCAGGGGGTGAGGAATCGCAATCGCCGGTACAATTCGGTTGGCACCGACCGTCTTGGAGATAGGAACCACGGTTGCAATATGAACCACTGGCATCACTCTCTCGATCTCTTTGAGCATCGTTGCACCGCAACGAGTACAGGTGCCTCAGGTAGAGGTGAATATGGCGGCGGTCACCCCGGCCTTTTGCAGCTTCATCGCGATCTCGGCACCATACTTCTTAGCATTTGCCACCGAGGTTCCGTTACCGACCGTGGTGTAGAAGGTATCATGCAGGCGGCCAATTCGACCTTCGCGCTCCATGTCCCGCAGCACATCTACAGGCAGAACCCGGTTCGGGTTGGCATTACAAGCTACGGGATCATAACCACCATGCGCCGTCTCGTGAGTCGACTCGGTCAGTTCACTGAGCCCCTCAATGGAGTAGGTTCCATACTTGGAAGCGCTGGAAGACTCGATGCGATCAGGGTTACCCTTGGGTACCACACCACCTGAGGTCACCAGGCCTATGGTCGCGGTTGCCATATCCAGCACCGGAGGCTGAGGCTCAACCCGATCGAAGACAGGCATCGGATACTCTGTGGTAAAGGCCTCACCCTTGAGCTTCTGGCACAGGATATTGACCGCGCGCTTGGCGCCCCGCTCCTTCGCAAAAAAGTTCACCCGTACCCCGCGTGGCATATAGCCGGTGGTTTGTGGGTCACCCATATCGCCCGCGTGCTGAATGAAGCGTTGGATCAGGGTGATCATCGCTGGCAGGGCCTTGCGCATCGATGCGGCGCTATTGCCGGTCTCAGCGGCATACATGAAGGGACGATACATCTCGTAGCCGGGGTTCTCAGGGTACATGCCGCTGATGACAGTGATCCCAAGCTCGCTGGCGATCTCGGCAACCTTACCACAGGCCATCCCGTAGCGACCCGCGTTGAAGGCGGGACCCGCAACCACCAGATCGGGCTGGAACTGCATCAGCAGCTCGCGGATCCCATCACTGGCCAGGGACTCGTTCTCGTTAAAATAGGAGTCACCACACAGGATTGTCTTGATGATCTCACCCTGATCGCCCATCGCCTGGTTGAGCTGAGCGCCCAGTCCTATGGTGCCATCATGCAGCTCCAGAGGCATGTCTGCCACCTCTTCACCGCCCTTCTGACCAAAGAACTGGTTCAGATAGTGAATTACTTTAATGCTCATATCTCTCTCCCTTAACCCGCTTTGGTGGTCAGATTATGGAATCCAAGTTCACTGGTCGCCCCGGTGATCGCCTGGATCTCAACCTCGATTGATCCATCGCTACGCAGGCTACCGTCAAAACCACCGGCAATGGTATCTGCATATTGAGAGTGGCCGATGACCCGATCCATCACCGGCAGCACCACCACCTGGTTGGCATTCCCCGCAGTCACCACCGCATCTGCGTGTGGGTGTGCATCGGCCAGTGACTGGCTCTCACCACCACGACCTGCATACTCATCGGTCAGGCAGACGGTCTTCATGCCGGCATCGGTCAGCTTGCGGCAGTTCATCATCAGATCGGCGTCGGGGTTACCAAAGCCCTCTTCTGAGATCACCACTGCATCCAGGCTGAGCTGGCTCGCCAGTTTGGTGACAAAGTTAGAGGAGCGCTCCTTATCGCGCAGGGTCACATTCTCATTGGTGACAATGACGCCCATGAAGTTGTAATCGATACCGTGACGCTCTAAAAGCTCCTCGATCACCGGGCTGTTCTGGTGAACATAGGTGGTATTCTTGTCACAGGCCGATACACAGTTACCACTGGTGATAGCACCATCCATCACCTCGGTGGGATACATCAGGGTAGGCAGCATCCCCTTCACATCGACCCCGTAGTAGTAGCTGTCGTGAAGCAAGCCCTGACTCTGCAGCATGTAGATGTAGCCAACCTTGGGCAGGTTAGGATATTGGGCAGCCTGCTCGATAATAGGCTTGGTTTCATAACGCTTGAGACGATCCGGCTGGGCATCCGCCCCCACTGACCAATCCAGCGTGCTGCCTCCATCCCGATGCGGCGCAAAATCGCCTCATGCTCATACTGGTTACAGCTATCTTCAACCTCGGCACGTACCACCAGGTTCATCAGCTTAGAGAAAGGCGTATAGTCGGCACCCGGGCCAGACATGTCGATGATCCCCTCCTGGAAGCCCACCACGCGCCCGGTCGTCACGACACCGACGCCCTTGAGGACATGAGTGCGTCCTTCGCCCACCATAGACTCTTCACCCAGCGCATGTCCCGGGAAGATACAGCCATCACCGGAAACCTTGACTCTCGGCTCCACCACATCCTTGACCGGCATGATCCGTACCGACTCACCCGGGTGGACAATATCCAGCTCCAACTCGCAGATCCGATGATCCAGCTCTTTAAGATATGCACCCAACTCGGCTTTGTTGATCACCAGGCGGCGATCCTTAAGACCATTGCTTTCGCCAAATGCGAAGTCCTGGATGTCGATATACCCGACTTCTAACTTCATCTTCTACTCCTTTAAGTGCCTTACGGCTATCAAGAGCAATCCATTGATGCCTTCAGCAGCCTCAAATTACTGCCTCAGACATCCTCTTTTTACATGAGGCTCCCGCCTCTAATTCCCGTCTAAACCCTTAGGGTTAGCTTCACTATTTGGAGTTCAGGCTGCAGGCAAATTCCGACCTTCTATAGCAGGGATGCTATAGCAGAGCATCCACGGACGGATTCACTGCGTGTCGGTGATTTGCCTCAGGCTGAAATATCCCCAGAATCTAACCTGTAAACTCCTTCACTAACTCCCGCGCCTGAGATTCATCATCCCGGTTCAGCAGCAACACAGGCCCGGTACAACCCATGCCGGTTTCGGCATAGATCCCCGCCTTCCACAAGGCTAGCTTGGCAATTTCAACCTCCAATATATCGATGCCACCGATCTCAGAGTTGACCGTCTTACGCGCAGGCTCTGCGACACTCTCCTCACTCTGAGCCTGCACCTGGCGGGATTTACAAAGCTCACTCAGCCCCGCCCGCTCGGCTAACGCCAGTTCACGATTGAGATGGCCAATCAGATCGCCTCTCACCAGCTGGGCGCAGAATCCAAGGGCATTGGTAATAACCGGTGCGCCACTGGCTCTCGAGATAATGCAGATCGGATGTTTGACTCCGGCGCCCAGGCCCGGGCCATAGCCGACCCCGGTGGCTTCATATCCCCCGCCGGTATTAAAGGCGGAGAACAGCTTCACCAAAAGGTTACCGGTCAGGGAATCTGCGACCATCACATCCGGAGAGCCCTGCAGCAGATCGTTGCCGCGCATCAGGGCACCCCCATTGGCGCGGGAGGATCCCGCCATCTGGAGCGGGTATCCCCCTTCAGCCAGCTGGCTCAGCCCTCGCTCCACTTGAGGGGCACTCTCGACATTCAAAATCCCCAGAGAAGGCTCGGATACACCACTCGCCTTGGCAAGTGCCGTCCCCAACACCGCATTACGCAGCATGGCGGCCTTACGCTCGGTCGCCGAAGATCCTGTGGTGGAAGCCAGCACCATCTTGCGCCCCGTCGCCGGAGCATCAATCTGAGTAATGGTGGTTACCCCCAGCGGAAAGGCGTAATGCAGGGTGACGGCTCCATGAATCTCACCGCTTTGGAGCAGCTGCTCCATGGTGCGATGGGCCTCATTGAGGTTAGATGCCGGATAATGAGGCAAGCCGGAGTCGGCTCCCTCCCCAATCAATACCGGCTGCAAGCCAGGGGTGGCCGCTCGCACTGCCGCCTCGATCAGCTCACTGCTACCATGCTCACTGTCCAGAGTCGTCAGGCCAATTCTCAGCACCTTGCCTCCGCCGCCCTGGAGTTCACCGGCCATATCTTCGAGCAGCTCGGCCAAATAGATATCTGTGTGCGCCATGTGACCCCCTACTCCTTGAGCTCGGCTGCAACCTTGCGCATCGCATCGGCCAGGGCAGAGCGAACAGCAGTTTCATCAAAGGCTGCTTGAGTCTCTGAAGCCTGACCACTATTTTTCTCGACCAAGAAGCTCAGGCCATCAAACTGGTTGGTCATCCGACCCAGGAACAGGCTGCCCTTACCTACCACCATGAAGTTATTGAGCTCACCCTCGAGGATCATCTCCCGGCCATGGCCGAGGAAAGGTACCCCGGATGGGATATGTCCCTGAGTCGGAGCAAAGCCTGGCATCCCGTGCTTGCTAACAAAATTCATCAGCTCACTGCGCTGCAGCCAACCCTCTTTAACCGCCAGTGCCGCAATCATCTTGTAGTTGGCTTCGGGCACATCACCGGCGCCCGCAGGCTTGGTCACCTCAGGGTTTTGCATCTCGACCGTATATTTATCGACCTGTGGAATGCTCAGACCATTGGCCTTCAGCGGTGAGGCGATGAGCGCCGTCATTACCGCCTGAGGCGATGAGCCCGTGCCTATGGTGTGACGCCCCAGCACCTTGGTGTTGATCACAGGGCTCACTCCGTCGTTAGCGCTGATCACAAAGGCAAAACCACCCAACACATCTTCTAACAGGGGCATCCCCTGCTTGGCGTGGTCACGACCATTCATCCCAAGCTTGGCAACCGCACCACCGGCGACCACCATGACATTGCTAAAGATCCCGGCCTGTACCAGCGCCGATGCGTTAAGCAGGGCATGAACCGGGGCGGCACAAAAGCCGCGGATATCGGCCCCATTGGCATTGCTGCAGCCAAGCTGTTCACCGATCGCCTTGGCAAAGTTACCGCCGCCGCGCTGATTGATATCACCACAGGCTTCCTCGGAACACTCGAGAATATAATCGATGCTGGCCAGATCGATCCCCTGACGATCCAGGTGGAGTCCCGCCAGATAGGAGGTAGCCTTGGTTGCCAGGTTCTCCAGCATGATGTGGGCACTTAAGTTTTCATCACTATCATGGGCACGATTCACACAGCCGATCAGGGTATCGTTGTAATAAAGACCCTCGGCCGCAGTACCCTCGACCTTATCTATGATGCTGGAAATCTCTGAGCCCTGGAGTTTGGAGGTCAGCTCCAGGCCTCCCAGTAGCGGATGGCTGTTAAGCTCGGTTGTGATTGAGTCACAAAAATCCTGGCTCAGCTGAACCAGTTCAAACGCATCTACATGCTGCATCAGCACATAGAGTAATCCTTCACTCAGTACTTCACCCATCTTGCCCTGAGCAGATCCCTCAGCGGCGTTTTGATACCAGGGCCTGGCACACTCATTCAGGGAGTCGGGTCTGATATTCCCGATATAGCATTGGTTGGGGGGATAGGATGCGACCTCGGAAAAACTTCGAAGATGAGATCGGATCTCTTTCAAATATGGGTCATCCGGATTCTGATGACGGGTCTGGGAGGCAACCGCGCCCTGATGTACCAGCATCTCAGGCGCATGAGCCAGAATATAACTGGCTCCTTTGATGACAGCTAAACTCATGCTAACCCCTTGAGCTTAAACAAAAGAAGGGGCGATGCCCCCTCTTTGATTACAAAGATTAAGGGTGTTGTTAAGCGGTGGCTTCAGCCAGATACTTGCAACACTGATCACGGTACTCTTTTACTTCGGCGCCGATACCTTCGACATCCAGTACCATCTCCATCATGCCGATCTGCTCGTCGTAGACGGCAGGATCGCACAGATCCTTAATTTCACTTTCAACAATGTGATAACAGAGAAGTCCCAACTGAACTCCGGCCAGAGGACCTGCAAACGTTGGATCGCCGCTTGTGACTGTTTCACAGGCAAGACCAGAAGATTCCGCTTCTGCTCCGCCCAAAAGTACAACCATGTTTTCCGGTCCGTACTTCTCAGCCATATCTTTGATCCGACGTTGGTTTTCCAGGTCCATAGCTCCAGCACTTGTTCAGACAAAACACTCTGTGGCAGAGAAAATAACCTCTGCACCAGTGTTAATCAGGCAGCTCTCGATGGCTGGGCCGGGGATCCCGTCCCTGTCACCAAGAATCACTACCTTCTTGCCTTCAAGCTTCATGGTTTGCTCCTGAATTTACGTTACGCAACGTAGTTTTTAATCACATCCTCGATCTGCGCAGGCTCCAGCTCCTCACCGGACAGATGCTCAACCTTCTCACCGTTTTGATAAAAAACGATAGAGGGTAGTCCCATCACTTTCTGCGCCATCGCGAGACGACGATTACCTTGAATATTTAATTTGCAAAACTTGATCTCTTGTCCGTACTGCTCCGCTAGGGCCTCAACATCCGGCATCAGCTCCTTGCAGCGCTCACAGCTCTCGCCCCAGAAATCCACCAGCACCACGCCCTGGGCGGTCTCCTCGGCAAAATTCTCCTTATTTAACTCGATCATGACTTACTCCCTTGAAATAACTGATTCAGTTCAACTGCACCGGGCTGGACCAAACGCAGCTGCTCCTGACCCTGTTCAAACCTAAGGACTGCCGGAATCTCCTGTACTTCATAGCGATCCGCCAGCATCTGATTCTTGTAGGTATCCACAGTGACAATTCGATGATCCGGGTAGGCAATGGTCATCTCCTCCAGGGATTGGATCAGCTGCACGCTATCTCCCTCCAGAGGAGACCAGAACACAGCCAGTACCGGAGTTTGGCTCTTCAGCACCTGCTGCTGCCAATACTCCTCCTGCTCCACATAGCCGTTGGCCGCAACCGCTGCCACCGCACCATCTCCAGCAGCAGTGACCACCTGACGCAGGAATTTATCGGTCACATCACCCACCGCAAAGATCCCGGGAATATTGGTCTGCTGCTTATCATCCGTCTTGATGTAGCCCGCGCCGTTAAGCTCAATGAGATCTTTGGCAAAGCCGGTCTGCGGCACGGTACCGACAAACATGAATACCCCATCGGTGGCAAGCTGCTGTGTCTCACCCGTCTTGATATTGCGCAGCCTCACCCCGTTGACCAGGCCATCTCCTTCGATGGCATCGACGGTTGAGTTCCACACAAACTCAATCTTGTCATTGGCAAATGCCTGCTCCTGGGCGACCCGGTCTGCATCCAGCTTGCCTTCATCATGGACCACGATCATGGTGACCTTATTGACCACCTTGGTCAGAAATACCGACTCCTCGACCGCGGTATTGCCTGAGCCAACCACCACTACATCGAGCTCTTCATAAAAATCCGCATCACAGGTGGCACAATAGGAGACACCCTGGCCCCGAAATTCTTTCTCTCCCGGGATCCCAAGAATGCGTGGCGCCGCTCCGGTCGCTATGATGATGCTCTTAGTGCGCAAGGTGCGCTCATCGGCCAGACGGATCTCCTTGTGGAACCCATCGTCACCGACCTCGATGCCTGCCACCCGGCCACGTTCAAACTCAACCCCGAATTTTTCGGCATGGGAACGGAAACGCTCCATCAGCCCAGGACCCGTGTCCTCAATGATCCCCGGATAGTTTTCAAGCTCAGAGGTGGTTGCACACTGACCCCCCATCTTGCGTTTTTCTTCGATGAGCAGGGTTTTCATCCGCCCCTGGCTGCATAGATCCCCGCAGACAGCCCCCCGGGCCACCTCCGATGATGATGACATCGTATAAATCACTCATGACTGATTCCCCATGATGAGGCCTGGGCTGATCTCCTGGATCAAACCACGCCCCGAAGAGCTAACAGTTGGAAAGAAAACTTGAAAAGCAGCCGAGCTATCTGCTCGCTGATGATTCGCTGCGCCGCAGCGAGACAGGGTGGGTCACTGAGGCGCCGCGGACCAGCCAAGCTGTGGCTGCAAGGGCAACAGATTTTGCTGGATTAGACGGCTACTCGACATCGACCACAACCTCATTAGAAAAACTAATAACAGTGAATTTCCTTGGTGAGACAGATACTACGCCTGAGCCTTTAAAAATCCATATCGAAAAAGGGGGATTGTGATTGAATTCTCAATTCTTCACACAGAATCGAACTAGCTGTGAGTCCGATCAAAACTTAATGATGGAACTCCATTAATTTTTACTCAGCATGAATATTTGGCACAGAAAATTACAGATTATGACTATAGAGCACAATTTAACACTAATTTAACCTGACATTCAGGAATTATTTATGGCCAGGAGTAGTGCTTCTCCCTAATGAATGAGCTCATGGGAAAAATTATTGAGTAAGTAACGCCGATGATCTTTCCCCTTAGAAACAGAAATCACACATACACAACTAATGAGGACTGGATATTTCCGAATAAACTTAACCGCAAAAATATGATTAGAAAAACTAATAACTGTTATTTTTTACCCAACACAGGTAAATAAAAACCAGCCATCAACTATCAGTAGGGAGTTGAGTCATTAGCCAGAGAGCCTCTTGGGGAAGAGCCGCCATAAAAAATGCCAGCCCTAAGGCTGGCATTTTAACGAGGGGAAAAAGACGATGATTAGCGCTTTTTCTTCTTCGCCTTGGCATTTGGCAGGTCAGTAATACTACCTTCAAAGATCTCGGCCGCCAGACCAACCGACTCGTGCAATGTTGGGTGTGCATGGATGGTCAGCGCGATATCTTCGGCATCGGCGCCCATCTCGATCGCAAGACCTATCTCGCCAAGGAGTTCACCACCATTGACACCAACGATGGCACCACCGATCACCCGGCCAGAATCTTTCTCGAACAACAGCTTGGTCATGCCATCGGCACAATCGGATGCAATCGCACGCCCGGAAGCGGCCCATGGGAACACAGAGGCTTCGTAGTTGATCCCCTGCTCCTTGGCCTCACGCTCGGTCAAACCAACCCAGGCGATCTCAGGGTCGGTATAGGCGATAGAAGGAATCACCTTAGGATCGAAGTAGTGCTTCTTACCGGCAATCACCTCGGCGGCAACATGAGCCTCATGCACCCCCTTGTGCGCCAGCATCGGCTGTCCCACGATATCACCAATGGCGAAGATATGCGGCACATTGGTGCGCATCTGCTTGTCCACCTCGATGAAGCCGCGCTCCGTCACCTTAACCCCGGCATTTTCAGCGGTCAGGTTCAGACCATTAGGAACCCGGCCGACCGCAACCAGCACGTTGTCGTAACGAACCGGCTCGGCAGGAGCCTTCTTGCCATCAAAGGAGACATACAGGCCATCGGCCTTGGCTTCAACCGCGGTCACCTTAGTCGACAGCATCAGGTTGAACTTCTTCTTCACCCGCTTGGTATAGACGCGGATCACATCCGGATCGGCGGCTGGCACCAGCTGATCGGCAAATTCAACCACATCGATTTCACTGCCCAGGGAGGAGTAGACGGTTCCCATCTCCAGACCGATGATACCGCCACCGATCACCAGCAGCTTGCCAGGGACAGTTTGCAACTCCAGGGCATCGGTCGAATCCCACACCCGAGGATCGTCATGAGGAATGAATGGCAACTTAACCGGACGAGAGCCAGCGGCGATGATCGCGTGATCAAACTTCACCAGGGTCTCTTCACCCTTGTCATCGGTCACCTTGAGGCTGTTCGCATCGGCAAACTGACCTAGGCCATTAACCACGGTCACTTTGCGCTGCTTGGCCATGCCCGCCAGACCACCGGTCAACTGGCCGATCACCTTCTCTTTCCACAGACGGATCTTGTTGATATCTGTCTTTGGCTCGCCAAAAATAACACCGTGATCCGCCAGAGACTTGGCTTCTTCAATCACTTTAGAAACGTGCAGCAGGGCTTTTGAGGGGATACAGCCAACATTCAGACAAACACCGCCCAGCGTGCTGTGACGCTCAACAATTACAGTTTCAAAACCTAAATCAGCCGCACGAAATGCCGCTGAGTAGCCCGCAGGTCCTGCGCCAAGCACGACCACCTGGGCCTTAATTTCTTTACTCATGATGACCTCTTTGTCGTTGTTATTTCCCGGATCACCTGACTCTCGGAGACTGGGGTTTCACCTAAGACCGGGCAAAGTTTACATTCCTGTTAAGAGGATGAAAAGCAAAATGGCAGGCCTGAGCCTGCCAAATGTGAGTTACAACACCAGATTACGGATATCAGAGAGAATTCCGCTCAGGGTAGTGATGAAGCGTGCGCCCGCAGCCCCATCGATCACCCGGTGATCGTAAGACAGAGCCAGTGGCAGCATCAGCTGAGGTTCAAACTCCTTACCGTTCCACTTAGGCTTCATCTCGGATTTGGAAACACCCAGGATCGCCACATCCGGAGCATTCACGATCGGCGTGAACTGAGTTCCACCGATGCCACCTAAGCTGGAGATGGTAAAGCAGGAGCCCTGCATGTCTGAAGAGGTCAGCTGACCCTTACGCGCCTTGGCTGAAACTTCAGCCAGCTCTTGAGACAGCTGGTGGATCCCTTTTTGATCCACGTCGCGGAATACCGGAACCACCAGACCGTTTGGCGTATCCACCGCAACCCCGATGTGCACATACTTCTTCATCGTCAGACGCTTGCCATCTTCGCTCAGTGAAGAGCAAAAACGTGGGTGCTGTTTGAGGGCATAAGCCACCGCTTTCATGATGAAGGCCAGCGGTGTGATCTTGATGCCATCATCACGCTTAGCCGCCAGCTGGTTCTGCTGCTTGCGGAACGCCTCCAGCTCGCTGATATTCGCCTCATCAAACTGAGTCACATGAGGAATACGCACCCAGTTACGATGCAGATTCGGACCCGAGATCTTCTGAATTCGTGACAGCTCAACCTCTTCGACCTCTCCAAACTGGCTAAAATCTACTTTCGGCCATGGCAGGAGATCAAAGCCCATGTTGCTGCCGCCACCTGCCGCACCACTTTCGGCACGCTTGAGCATCTCTTTGACATAACGCTGCACATCCTCTTTCTGGATGCGTCCCTTGCGTCCACGTCCCTCAACCTTGGTCAGGTTAACCCCAAACTCACGGGCCAGGCGACGAATCGCAGGTGAAGCGTAGATGTAAGCATCATTCACTTCAAACTCACTGCTCGCCTCAGTGGCTGGCGCTGGAGTTGCTGCCGGAGCCGGTGCAGCCGCAGGAGCCGCCGGGGCTGGCGCCGCTTCTGCCTTAGCTGGAGCCGAGGCTGCAGGAGTTCCACCAGAAACCTCAAAGGTCATGATGTGAGAGCCGGTATTGACCGTATCCCCCACCTTGATATCAATCGACTTCACCACACCCGCAACCGGAGCCGGGACTTCCATTGAGGCCTTGTCACCCTCAACCGTGATGAGAGACTGCTCGGCTTCAACGCTATCACCCACCTGAACCAGGATCTCGGTGACCTCAACCGCATCACCGCCGATATCGGGAACGGCTACCGCCTGCTCGCTAGTCGCCGCAGCAGCAGCCGGTGCAGCTTCTGCTGCCGGAGCTTCGGCAGCGGGAGCGTCTGCCGCCCCAGCAGTGTCGAATCTCATGATGAGGGTGCCGGTAGTTACGCTGTCACCGACCGCAATCTCAATACTGGCAACCTTGCCCGCCTCCGGAGATGGAACCTCCATAGAGGCCTTATCGCCCTCGACGGTCAGCAATGGCTGATCGGCTTCAACCATATCGCCAACTGCTACAGAGATCTCCACGACTTCAACCGCATCGGATCCAATATCCGGTAGTAAAATTTCTTTAGACATCAGTTAAACCCCTTATGCGTTACGTGGAGTAGTTTTATCTGCATCGATACCAAACTTCTTGATGGCATCGGCTACAACTTTCTTATCAACAGTTCCCTGCTCGGCCAGGGTATTCAGGGTCGCTACCACCACGTGAGCCGCATCGACTTCGAAGTGACGGCGCAGGTTCTCACGGCTATCTGAGCGCCCGAAGCCATCGGTACCCAGCACTGTATAGGCGCTTGATGGTACAAAGGCACGCACCTGGTCTGCATAAGACTTCATATAATCCGTAGAAGCTATGGTTGGCAGGTCGCCCAGTACCGAGCTGATATAGGCCTGCTGCTGCTCGGCTTCAGGGTGCAGGCGGTTATAGCGCTCCACATCCTGACCATCACGCGCCAGCTCATTAAACGAAGTCACCGCGAATACGTCAGAACCGATACCATAGTCCGCACTCAGGATCTGCGCGGCTTCACGCACGCCGGGCAGAATCGAGCCGGAGCCCATCAGCTGTACTTTGGCCTTATCACCCGCCACTGTTTCCAGCTTATAGATACCCTTACGAATGCCCTCTTCCACGCCCTCTGGCATCGCAGGCATGTGGTAGTTTTCGTTGAGAGTCGTCAGGTAGTAGTAAACATTCTCCGGGTTCTCACCGTACATGCGGCGCAAGCCGTCCTGAACGATAACAGCAACCTCGTAGGCATAGGTCGCATCATAGGCGATACAGTTCGGGATGGTACCCGCCTGGATATGGCTGTGGCCATCCTGGTGCTGCAGACCTTCACCATTGAGGGTGGTGCGTCCGGAGGTACCGCCGATCATGAAGCCTTTTGCCTGCATATCACCTGCAGCCCACATCATGTCGCCAATCCGCTGGAAGCCGAACATGGAGTAGTAAACAAAGAAGGGGATCATCGGACAGTCATGGACGCTGTAAGAGGTCGCCGCTGCCAGCCAGGAAGAAACCGCACCCATTTCGGTCAGGCCATCCTGCAGTACCTGTCCCTTGATATCCTCTTTATAGTAAGCAACCTGCTCGCGGTCGGTTGGAGTATATTGCTGACCATTCGGGTTATAGATACCGATCTGGCGGAACAGACCCTCCATACCAAAGGTACGCGCCTCATCAGACAGGATTGGTACGATACGCTTGCCGATCGACTTATCCTTAAGCATCACATTCAGAGCACGCACCATCGCCATGGTAGTAGAGATCTCGCGCTTTTGCTCACCCAGCAGCGGGGCAAAGGCCTCCAGCTCGGGCACCTGAAGCTCAACAGAGCTCTGCTGACGACGCTGGGGCAGATAACCACCCAGAGACTTACGGCGCTCCTGCAGGTATTTATACTCTTCACTACCCTCTTTGATCTCGATATAGGAGGGGTTTTCCAGCTCGGCATCCGAGATATCAATCTTGAAACGATCGCGCAGCTTGCGCATGGTCTCGGTATCCATCTTCTTCACGTTGTGAGCCGTATTTTGTGACTCACTGCCGGCACCCAGCCCATAGCCCTTGATGGTCTTAGCCAGAATAAGCTTAGGCTTGCCGTTGTCATCCTGCACCGCAGAGAAGGCGCTGAACAGCTTCTGTGGATCGTGACCACCACGGTTAAGCTCGAAGATCTCTTCGTCGGTCATATCCTTAACCAGGGCTGCCGTCTCAGGGTAGCGGTTAAAGAAGTGCTCGCGAACATAGGCGCCATCTTTGGATTTGAGGGTCTGATAGTCACCATCCACGGTCTCGTTCATCAGCTGAATCAGCTTGCCCGAGCTATCTTTTTGCAGCAACTCATCCCATTTACGACCCCAGACCACCTTGAATACATCCCAGCCGGCGCCCTTAAACTGACCTTCCAGCTCCTGGATCACCTTGCCGTTACCCACGACAGGTCCATCCAGGCGTTGCAGGTTACAGCTAACCACGAAGACCAGGTTATCCAGGTTTTCACGGGTCGCGATCGCGATTGCACCCTTGGATTCAGGCTCATCCATCTCACCATCACCCAGGAAGGCATAGACCTTACGCCCGCTGCAATCTTTCAGGCCGCGGTTGGTCAGGTACTTCATGAAGCGCGCCTGATAGATAGCTGCGATAGGACCAAGTCCCATGGAAACTGTCGGGAACTCCCAGAAATCCGGCATCAGGTGTGGATGCGGATAAGAAGACAGACCATTGCCGTCGATCTCCTGGCGGAAGTTATCCAGCTGAGAGCGGCTCAGGCGTCCCTCGGCAAATGCACGGGCGTACATACCCGGTGAGCTGTGTCCCTGGATAAACAGCAGGTCGGCACCGTTCGGCGCATCCGGTCCGCGGAAGAAGTGGTTAAAGCCCACATCATAGATGGTTGCGGCACCGGCGAAAGAGGAGATATGCCCGCCCAGCGAGTAAGGCTTCTTGTTGGCCTTCTGCACCATCATGGCCGCGTTCCAACGGATGATCGCCCGGATACGGCGTTCCAGATCCCAATTCCCTGGGTAGTTTTCGTCCTTCGACAGGGTGTTGATGTAATCGGTCAAAAAGCCCTGAGACATCTTGATTCCGGCATTACGCGCTGCGAAGTCGGAAAGCTGCTGCAAAATGAATTGCGCACGTTCTGGCCCCTCTTCACGCAGAATTGCATCGAGGGAGTCTAACCATTCTTTAGTTTCGACTGGGTCCAGATCTTTGCTTAGGAAATCAGTCATAGCTGGGTCCTACTGTTATTAAACACCAAGGTGACGAACGTAAATCAAGCGTTATCAGCGTCCGATCCGCCCCGAAGCTCGGTTCGCCTCTGGGAGCGCTGGGCTCGCTGCTCTTCGAACTGAAGTTCGCGAAGAGACTCCTTGATAAATGCAAGGTAATCATCACAGATCTGCCGTGCCTGCTGAGGGGTGCCACTCAAGATGGCTTCAATCAGCTTGGCGCGTTGAATGCGGACCTCGGCGATGATCCCCGCCCGCCGGTTGAGGATCTCAATATTGCTCAGAATATTGCTGTGCAGAAGAGGTCGGATCGCAGAGATCAGATGGAGCAGTACCAGGTTATGAGAGGCTTCGGCGATCGCAACATAGAGCTCAGTGGCTCCATGGGCCTCGGCCTCCACATCCTTCTCATCGAGGGCCTGGGTTATCCGTTTTTGGATACGGCGAATCCGCTCGACATCGGTATTCGTTGCCCGGGAAGCGGCATAAAAAGCTGCAATCCCCTCCAGGGCGTGGCGAAACTCCAACAGATCGGTCTGTGAATCCGGGTGTGTTGCTAACAACTCAAACAGGGGATCGGCAAAGCCCTTGGTTAAAGAGCCCTCCACATAGGTTCCCCCACCATGACGCCGGGAGACCAGCCCCTTGGCTTCTAACAGTTGAATCGCCTCTCGTACCGAGGGACGAGACACCCCAAAGCGCACTGCTAACTCCCGCTCAGCGGGCAGACGCTGCCCCTGAACCAGGCTTCCTTCCAGGATCATTTTCTCCAGCTCTGCGGCAATGGCATCGGAACGTTTCGACTGTTTTTGA
This sequence comes from Dongshaea marina, assembly GCF_003072645.1. Taxonomy (NCBI): domain Bacteria; kingdom Pseudomonadati; phylum Pseudomonadota; class Gammaproteobacteria; order Aeromonadales; family Aeromonadaceae; genus Dongshaea; species Dongshaea marina. The sequence continues at coordinate 447,336 of NZ_CP028897.1, read as the reverse complement.
GTAAGTTGCGACATCAGTGTTCTGCACTTAATTGGTATTACCAATTTTAGAATGAGGCAAAATTAGCAGAGCCCAAACCAAAAGTCCAGCACAAGATTCCATGATCTGAATCAAATTAACACCGTTTTTTACACTCGGTTATAAAAAACATTCATCCCCAAACTGTTACATTTAACCCGTTCGATACAAGTTCACTCCAGATTCCCTAACAATTCCTGCAACTTTGTCATGGCAAATCCCGGGCCGGGGTCGGTTTTGCGCCCGGGTGCGATATCACTGTGACGGGTGATCCGCTGCGCAGTTATTGCCGGGTAACGCGCCATAAGAAGAGTCAGTAGCCTGGTAAGGCACTGGTATTGCTCCTCTTGGTAACTGCCACTGTCTGTCCCCTCAAGCTCAATGCCAACTGAGAAATCATTACAGCGCTCCCTCCCCTCAAAGCTGGAGACACCCGCATGCCAGGCCCTGTGATCCACTGAGACATACTGCACCAGCTCGCCATCGCGGCGGATCAGAAAATGCGCCGACACCCGCATCGGTGCAATCTCTTCAAAGTAGAGGTCATCCCTTGGATCCAGTTTGCCCTGAAAAAACTGATCGATCGCCTTCCCACCATATCGTCCGGGAGGCAGGCTGATGCAGTGCAGCACCACCAGTGACACATCCATCGCATCTGGCCTTGCATCAAAGTGAGGAGAGGGGCAGCTGCGTGCCTCTTTTAACCAGCCAGCCTCATCAAAACTATCCATCCGTCGCTCCTTGTTGTTTGATCGGCTTCACAGCCGATCTCTGTCAATTGCCAGGGCTTCGTTGTACCATGCCTGCATCTGGGATTCCCCCACTCGTTTACCACCCTTCAATGGAAATAGAATAATGACACAACAGGAGATTGAAAGCGTTGTCATCGCAGCCCTGACAGAGGATCTGGGAGGCAATCTTGATCCCGCTTCAGATATCACAGCCCAGCTGATCCCGGCAGATCAGCTAAGTCATGCCCGGGTCATCACCCGTGAAAGCGGCGTGTTTTGTGGTAAAGCCTGGGCCGATACCGTCTTTGCCAAGCTAGATCCCAGCCTCAAGATCATGTGGCATGTGGAAGATGGTGATAAGGTTGACGCAAATCAGACCCTGTTTGAGCTTAAGGGTAACTCGAGAATTTTGCTGACCGGTGAGCGGACCGCTCTCAACTTTATCCAGACCCTCAGTGGCGTCGCCTCCGCAGTTGCCGAATACATCGAACAGCTCGAAGGCACTCGCTGCAAACTGCTCGATACCCGTAAGACGATTCCGGGGCTGCGTCATGCCCTTAAATATGCGGTCAGCTGTGGCGGTGGCAGTAATCACAGGATCGGCCTGTATGATGCCTACCTCATCAAAGAGAACCATATCATGGCCTGTGGTGGTATTGCTGAGGCGATCAAACAAGCCAGGGCACTCAACCCGGGCAAAAAAGTCGAAGTGGAAACCGAGAGTATGGATGAGCTGAAACAGGCTCTGGAAGCCGGCGCCGACATCATCATGCTGGATAACTTCACCACCCAGATGATGCGCGAAGCGGTCGAGCTCACCCAGGGCCGTGCCAAGCTTGAAGTTTCAGGTAATGTGACCATAGAAACTTTGCGAGAGTTTGCTCTGACCGGGGTCGATTTCATCTCGGTCGGCGCCCTGACCAAGCACCTGCGCGCTCTGGATCTCTCAATGCGGTTTGTCTAGTGTAGATAAGCGTTATTATCTATACCACTTATCTAACCTCAGATCTGCATAAGCGCTTCCTTTTCAAGCCGAGACATTCGGATGCTCGGCTTCTTTTCCTGGAAGGTATATGCAATGAGGCCAGCAAGGAGATTCACCATAAAGCTGACGCAGCTACGATGCCGTGAGTGTTCTATCTGAGAGATGTTCTTCAGCTGATCAAAGACGGTTTCAATGATGAAGCGTTTGCGAAGCATCAGCTTATCCCATAGCCGCATCAACTTTGGTTTCATATTCTTCCTGATGCTGGTAATTAATGTGACCCCTTGGTCTGCCAGCTCTTCTGCAAGTGGTCCTGAAATATAGCCTTTATCTCCATAGAGTGAACCCCAGAGCTGCTCGCACATTTCAGGAAGAGGAGTTCTGTCATCAACATTGGCTGGGGTTAATTTGACCGAGATAACACCACCTTGATCATTGATAATAAGGTGCAATTTAAATCCATAAAACCACCCCATGGTTCCTTTGCCACGCTTGGCAGCACCTTGAAATACTTGATGTCGAGGGATGCGAAGGTTATGGCAAACCTGAAGTTTTGTTGAGTCGACGAATGCAATCCCAGTAGGTTTTGCTTGTCTGTGGGTGAGATAGGAGCACAAAGGGACAAGGGTCGTTTGCATCAATTTCAACATCCGGGTGTAACTCACCAGGCCGGGGAACTCGCTTTTCCAGTACTTACATACGAACTGAAGATAATAGGATTTAAAGTCTCGGAATCCCAAGCGATGGAATGCGATGACGATGGTCATCACTTCACTGACAGCCAGGCGAGAGGGTCTGTTCCGCTGCTTCACACCTAAGGAGATCTGCTGTTTTTGCCAAGCGGGTAGAAAGACCTGACAGAAATCATCGACATCAACGAAAATAGCTTCTAAATTGATCATGCCCAAGCTCCTTGGCGATTGATGGTTCTGGACAAACGATCAGATCGCAGCTTGGGCTTTTAGTTCCCCTCTTATGCGCAGCTCAGGTTATCTAAGTGCTTTCGTTTGCACCACAACTGCAAACATTGTCGGGGGTGTCCGACTGCACCCTACTTTTGGATCGTCAAAAGTAGGCAAAACCTTACTTCGCGCGATGAGTCCCTCCATCGAGCTACGTAGCTCGCCATCCGTGGCTCGAGTTTTTTATCGTACAAGTGGATCGTAATGGTATTTAAGTGAACCAGCACTAGTGCAGCGATGGCCGGGAAGCCTCTTTCCGGCCTCTGCCCTCCGGAGTGAACCCCGAGCTTAAAGAGTCAAACAACCCCAAGTTCTCCCTCAAAACTGAGCTAAATCAGCTAAGCCCTCCGTAATGCAACTCAATTGAGCCCTTTTTTTGAGTGTTTTCTGCACTCTTTTCTATACTTAGACAGACAACAAGAAATGCATCTACGCTTTTGGGTAGATGCGAGGAGAGATGTAACAGAGGATCGACACAGATAATTGAATTGGTTCGAAAGAGAATTCACACGGACAGGGTGTCTTTCGGGTCATTAATCGAGCAACCTAGGGCTCAAACCAGTAAGGAAGCATGCTATGAGAAAGCAATTTGGTTTTACCTTGATCGAACTGATGATCGTGGTCGCGATCGTCGCCATCCTGGCCGCTATTGCGCTGCCGGCCTATCAGACCTATACCAAGCGCGCCAAGTTCTCTGAGGTCATCTCCGCCTCAGGACCGGCCAAAACTGCGGTTGAGGTTTGTGTACAGGGTAGTGCCGACTCTGTCAGTGCCGCACTGATGACTACCTGTGCTACCGCCGCCGATAACGCTGTATCTAATGCCTTTGATACCAGCAAAGTTGCAAGTGTCGATGCCGCCGCCAGTGGCTCCACCGGTGTCAATATCACAGCCACCGCATCAACCGGTATTGACTCTGATCAGTCCACCTACATCATCCAGGGAACCACCAACACCACCACTCGTCAGGTCACCTGGGTCATTACAGGAAGCTGTAAAACAAACGGACTATGCTAGCGCCTATGAACGCAAGCACTTCGAGCGGCCTGGCGATCAGCCTGGCCGCTTCTTCTCTCATCACAGAGGATAATGCCAAGCGCTACTGCCTGGAGGCTAAGCATCAGCATAAGCCCCTGGTTTCCTACCTGGTCGATAGCGAGATTATCGAAAGCGAGCAGCTGGCCCAGTTCTGCGAGCAGGAGTATGGGATCCCACTGCTGGATCTCGAGGCCTTTAACTTAGATGAGATCCCTCAGAAATTTATCAACGAGAAATTGATTGAGAAATACCATGCATTGCCGATCTACACCCAGGGCCATACCCTGTATATCGCAATGTCCGATCCCACCAATGTCACCGCCCTCGAGGATTTTGGATTTAGCTTTGGCCTGCACACAGAAGCGCTGCTGGTCGATGAGCTCAAGCTGCAAAAAGCCATATCCAAAGTGCTTGAGAGCGACATGGACTCCCTGGACATGGACGATCTAGACAATGACGAGATCGATGGCATGGAGGTCGCCGACGAAGAGAGCCGCCTCGATGAGGTCTCGGCTCCCGACGATGATGACGCGCCGATCGTCCGTTACATCAACAAGCTGTTGATGGATGCAATTCGCAAGGACGCCTCGGATCTGCACTTTGAGCCCTATGAGCACAAGTACCGGATCCGTTTTCGTATCGATGGGATTTTGCATGAGGTGGCCAATCCGCCGATCAACCTGGCCAATCGCTTCTCGGCCCGCCTCAAGGTCATGTCCCGCCTGGATATCGCCGAGCGCCGCCTGCCCCAGGATGGCCGAATCAAGCTCAAGCTGTCGCGCAACAAGGCGATCGATCTGCGGGTCAACACACTGCCCACCCTATGGGGTGAAAAGGTGGTGCTGCGTATCCTCGATTCCTCCGCCGCCAAGCTGAATATCGATATCCTGGGTTTTGATGAAAACCAGAAAAAGCTCTATACCGAGTGCCTGGCCAAGCCCCAGGGGATGATCCTGGTCACAGGCCCCACCGGAAGCGGTAAGACGGTATCTTTGTACACCGGACTGAATATTCTTAACACAGCCGAACGCAACATCTCCACCGCTGAGGATCCGGTGGAGATCAACTTGCCCGGGATCAACCAGGTGCATATCCATCCCAAGGCAGGACTGACCTTTGCCAGCGCCCTGCGCGCCTTTTTGCGCCAGGATCCCGATATCGTGATGGTGGGAGAGATCCGGGACCTGGAAACCGCCGAGATCGCGATCAAAGCGGCGCAAACCGGTCACCTGGTGCTCTCGACCCTACACACCAATTCAGCTGCAGAGACTCTGACCCGGATGCTCAATATGGGAGTCCCGGCTTACAACATCGCCTCATCGGTCACCCTCATCATGGCTCAGCGCCTGGCTCGACGCCTGTGCGATCACTGCAAAGAGCCCGAAGAGGTCCCCGAAGTACAGCTACTGGAGCTGGGTTTTTCCGAGGAGCAAGTGAAAAAAGGCTTTACGGTTTATAAGCCCAAGGGGTGCCCCGAGTGCTCCGGAGGCTACAAAGGACGAGTCGGCCTCTATGAGATGTTGGTGATGTCGGAAAATATTGCCAAACTTATCATGGAGGGGGCCAACTCCCTGGATATCGCTGAGCTTGGGATCAAAGAGGGGATGCAGTCCCTGCATATGTCAGGTCTGGTCAAGGTCACCCAGGGAGTCACCAGCCTGGCCGAAGTCAACCGGGTCACCAGCCGATAACGACAAGGATGTAACCAATGGCAACCGCAGCACCGGCTCGAAAAGCCAAGATTCAAAAAAAGATCTACCCCTTCAGCTGGAAAGGGGTCAATCGTAAGGGACATAAGGTTTCCGGAGAGCTTCAGTCTGACTCGATCGCCAGCGTCAAACAGGAGCTGAAAAAACAGGGTGTCACGGCTACCCGGGTCACCAAGAAATCCCAATCCCTGTTTGCCAAATATGGTGACAAAGTCACCCCGATGGATATTGCGGTGATCTCCCGCCAGATCACCACCATGCTTACCGCCGGAGTTCCATTGGTACAGACCCTGCAGCTGATCGCCGGCAGCCACGAAAAAGCCTCAGCTCGCCAGCTGATCGGCCAGATTGCCGCCGATGTCGAAACCGGAACCCCCCTCTCGGAGGCGCTGCGCAAATTCCCGCGCCAGTTTGACGACCTCTACTGTGATCTGGTGGAAGCAGGAGAGCAATCAGGGGCTCTGGAAACCATTTATGATCGCGTCGCAACCTACAAAGAGAAAGCCGAGATCCTTAAATCCAAGATCAAAAAAGCCCTCTTCTATCCGGTGACCGTTATCATTGTCGCCATCGGCGTTACCTCTATTTTGCTGCTGTTCGTGATCCCCCAGTTTGAGGAGATCTTTCAAAGCTTTGGCGCCGAGCTTCCGGCCTTTACCAAGATGGTGATCGCCATGTCCCGCTTCATGCAGGACTACTGGTACCTGCTGTTTGGTGGGGTGATCATCATAGTCGTGATCTATGTCCAGTCGCACCGCCATTCCCAGAGAGTGAGAAATCGCACCGATATCGTGCTGTTGGGGCTACCCATCGTCGGTATAATTCTGCACAAGGCGGCGATGGCTCGCTTTGCCCGAACCCTTTCCACCACCTTTGCCGCCGGTATCCCCCTGGTGGATGCCCTGGTCTCTTCTGCCAGCGCCTCGGGTAACTATGTGTATCGCTCCGCCATCATGTCGGTTCGAACCGAGGTGATCGCAGGAATGCAGATGAATGTGGCGATGCGCACCTGTAACCTGTTTCCGGACATGCTGATCCAGATGGTGATGATAGGTGAGGAGTCCGGTGCAATTGATGAGATGCTGGATAAGATCGCCAACATCTATGAGCAGGAGGTCGATGATGCCATCGATGGCCTGACCAGCCTGATTGAGCCTCTGATCATGGTGGTCCTCGGGACCCTGGTGGGCGGTATGGTGGTAGCTATGTACCTGCCTATCTTCCAGATGGGTAGCGTGGTTGGTTAACCAAAACTCCCGGACTCACAGCGGCCGGTGCCCTGGCTTTAAGCCCCGGGGCCCGGCCGCTTTGCTATATACCCGAACTCGCTTCTTGAGGCGGTTTGCGTATATCCTATCCTTTTACTCAGGTTGAATGCTCATGGATACTCTGCTCGCCCTTTACCAGCTCTACCCCTGGCTCTACTTTCTGTTGCTGGCGATCTTTAGCCTGTTGATCGGCAGCTTTCTCAATGTGGTGATCGCCCGCCTGCCGGTGATGATGGAGCGCCAATGGCAGCAAGAGTACCGGGAGTATTTCACCCCGGATGACGCAGAGCCATCTTCAGAGCCAGCCTCCCCCGCATTTAACCTGATTGTCCCCCGCTCCTGTTGCCCTCACTGCAAGGCTCAAATTGAAGGCAGAGATAATGTTCCTCTGCTTAGTTACCTGTGGCTCAGGGGGCGCTGCCGCCACTGCCGGGAGAAAATTTCGGCGCGTTATCCCCTGGTCGAAGCCCTGTGTGGCCTGGGCTCAGTTATCATCGGCTGCTACTTTCCACCGGGCTGGCCACTGCTTGGTGCCCTGCTGCTCTACTGGACCCTGATCCCCCTGGTATTCATCGATCTCGATCACATGCTGCTGCCGGATCAGCTGACCCTGCCCCTGCTGTGGCTGGGGCTGGTTTTTAACCTGTTCGGTCAGTTTTGCTCGCTACAAGACGCCCTAATTGGCGCCATGGCCGGGTACCTGTCACTCTGGTGTATCTACTGGGGCTTTAAGCTGCTGACCGGAAAAGAGGGTATGGGCTATGGGGACTTTAAACTGCTGGCAGCCCTCGGGGCCTGGCTGGGCTGGCAACAACTGCCTCTGATTATTTTCCTGTCGGCTATCGTTGGCCTGCTGTTCGGTCTCTTGCTGCGCCTGAAGCCGGTATCGGATGGATCTAAAGCCTTTCCCTTCGGCCCGGCGCTAGCCATTGCGGGCTGGATTGCCCTGCTTTGGGGAGATGCTATGATAAGCGGCTACCTGAATTTTGTGCTGAACTAATCATGTTTATTATTGGCTTAACCGGTGGGATCGGCAGTGGCAAAACCACGGTCGCAAATTTTTTTGCTGAACTTGGGATCCTCTGTATCGATAGCGATCAGATCGCCCGGGAGGTCGTCGAACCCGGAACCCCGGCCCTGGCTGAGATTTCGACCCATTTTGGTCCCGAGGTCCTTGAGGGGGAATCCCTCAATCGCCGGGCACTGCGCCAGAAGATTTTTGATGAACCACAGCAAAAACTCTGGCTGGAACAGCTACTGCATCCGCTGATTCTACAGCGGATGTTAGAGCTGACCGATAAGGCCCTAAGCCCTTACTGTATCTGGGGAGTACCCCTGTTGTTTGAGCAGGGCTGGGAGAAAGAGGTGGACCGAACCCTGGCCATCGACGTCAGTGAGCCGGTTCAGATCGAACGCGCCTGTGCACGTGATGCCAGCAGCGAGTCGCAGATCCGCCAGATCGTCGCCAGCCAGCTCTCCAGAGAGCAGCGCCGTCAGAAAGCGGATGATCTGATCGACAATGACCGGACAACACTGGCACAATTAAAACAGAAGATTATTCAACTGGATCACAATTACAGGGAACTTGCGCAACGTTCGCAAGACAAATAGTGTACTGAGACTTAAAGGAAGTGCTAAATGCCTCTGCATACCTTTGAAAATCCGCTGAATGAGAAGAGCCGTATCTACCTGCGTCTGGAATACCTGTTTGCGCAGCTCTTTGACAACTGCGAGCAGCAGCAGAGCTGGCAACACCTGGCCTTCTTTAAGGCCCTGTTTGAACTTCAGGAGCTCTTAGAGCGGGGAGATCCCCGCATGGAGCTTCTCAAGGATCTCGAAAAACAGAGCCAAAAACTCGCGCTGTGGTCTCAATATCCGGGAATCGACCGCGAGCTGGTCGACCAGCTAGAGACCCGGCTCCATTCGGCGCAGCAGAACCTGCCCCGGATGGCCAGGGCGATCCAGCACCTCAAGGAGGATAAACTCCTTGGAGCGATCCGCCCTCGTTTCAATATTCCGGGGGGTGTTGCAGTTTTGACGTGCCGGCCCTTCACCTGTGGCTTGGTCAGGATAGCGAGCTTCAACAACCGCAAATCAGCCAGTGGGTCGATGGATTACGTCCTCTGAGCGAAGCCATTGAGCTGTTATTATGGTTCTGGCGTGAGTCCGCTCAATATCAGGAGCAGACTGCCCGTAACGGCTTTTTCCAGGATGCGACCGAATCGGCACAGATGATCCGGATCCAGTTCGACAGTGATCACGGCCACTACCCTTCGGTCAGTGGAAATAAGAGCCGCTTTACCATCCGTTTTCTGCCGCTGGCTAATGAAAAAACAACGGATATTCCCTTTGAACTGGCCCGCTGTTAAACGGAGGCACCGTGAGTAAACCAGCCATGACAGTTAACTGCCCCACCTGTGAAACCAAGGTGGTGTGGCAACCCGAGAGTCAATTTCGTCCCTTCTGCTCAGAGCGCTGTCGCCTGATCGATCTGGGGGAGTGGGCGAAAGAGGAACGCACCATCTCGACCCCGATTCAGCACAGTGAGCAAGAGTTGTGGAGTGAATGACGCAGCATTGTGAGCCACAACAGCACCCATAAAAAACCGCAACCGGCACAGCCGATTGCGGTTTTTCTTGTTCCGAAGCCCAAAGCTTCCGGGTTATTTATCCCTGCTGCAGCTTCTCGATAAAGGCCCGATTCGCCTCCGGGAAGTGGCGTATATCCAGCTTGCTTACCGGACACCACAGGGACTCCTGCCCCTCTTTGCCATGGGGCTCCCCGCTGTAGCGGGTTACCAGCCAGGCATCCAGCAGCACCTGCTTATCCGGATAGTCAAACTGCACCTCTAAAAAGGGCTCGACCCGCAGCGGCTTGATGCCGATCTCTTCGGTCAGTTCACGGGCCAGGGCATCATGGAACTCCTCTCCCACTTCCACCTTGCCTCCGGGAAACTCCCACTTATCCCCCTGATGCTTATCAGGGGGACGTCGGCAGATAAACACCTCACCACTGGGATTAAGGATGACGCCAACCGCCACCCAGATCCGATTCGACTCCATCAGCTCAGGCGTCCGTGGCACTGCTTATATTTCTTGCCACTCCCGCAAGGGCAAGGCTCATTACGCCCAACCTTACGCCCCTCACGCACATACTGCTGAACGTGCTCCTCCTCGCCTGCTGGAGCTGCTTCTCCACCCAGAGGGCTATGGGCCTCGGCATGGGTGTAGGAGCGAGGTGCACTCTCGGCGCGGCGGCGCTGCTCTTCGAGAGCATCTACTTCGGACTGTTCCTGAACCTGTACCCGGCTCAGCACACTGACCACTTCCTGTTTAAAGCTATCCAGCATCTGGGTAAAGAGTGCAAAGGATTCACGCTTATACTCCTGCTTCGGATCTTTTTGTGCGTAGCCACGCAGATGGATCCCCTGGCGCAGATGATCCATCGCCGCCAAATGCTCCTTCCACAGACCATCCAGGCTCTGCAGCATCACCGCCTGCTCAAACTGGCGCAGTACCTCTGGCCCCACCTTAGCTTCTTTATCCTTGTAGATGCGTGAGGACTCTTCAGCTATCTTCTCGCGCAGGGTCTCTTCATGCAGGTCATCCTGCTCTTCAAGCCACTTGGCGATCGGCAGCTCGATGGAGAAATCGGCCTTGAGGCGCTGCTCCAGCTCAGGAATATCCCACATCTCTTCCAGAGACTGAGGTGGAATATATTCATCCACCACACCATTGATCACATCTTCACGAATGTGCTCAACGATCTCAGAAACATCTTCACTGCCGAGCAGGTGATTACGCTGCTCATAGATCACCTTACGCTGATCATTGGCAACATCATCGTAGTCCAGCAGGCTCTTACGAATATCAAAGTTACGGCTTTCAACCTTACGCTGGGCATTCTCAACCGCCTTGCTCACCCAGGGGTGCTCAATCGCTTCGCCGCGCTGCATACCAAGCTTACGCATCATTCCAGCCACCCGATCGGAGGCGAAAATCCGCATCAGTGAATCGTTCATCGACAGATAGAACCGGCTCGAACCCGGATCCCCCTGACGACCGGAACGGCCCCGCAACTGGTTATCAATGCGTCGGGATTCATGACGCTCGGTGCCGATAATGTGCAGGCCACCCGCCTGGATCACCTCATCATGGCAACGCTGCCACTCCTCCTTGATCTTATTCACCTGCTGCTCGCTCGGATTATCAAGCTTGGCAAGCTCTGACTGCCAGTTACCACCGAGCACGATATCGGTTCCCCGGCCCGCCATGTTGGTCGCTATGGTCACGGCGCCAGGACGTCCCGCCTGGGCTATGATCTCAGCTTCCTGGGCATGGAACTTAGCGTTCAGAACCTTGTGGCGAACACTCTCCTTCTTCAGGACATTAGAGAGCATCTCGGAGTTCTCGATCGAGATGGTACCCACCAGGATCGGCCGCCCCTCCTGGATCCTGTCCTTGATATCCTGAACGATCGCCTCGTACTTCTCCTCCTCGGTGAGGTACACCAGATCGCCCATATCGTTACGGATCATCGGCTTGTTGGTCGGGATCACCACAGTCTCGAGGTTATAGATAGACTGGAATTCAAAGGCTTCGGTATCGGCGGTTCCCGTCATCCCCGCCAGCTTTTCATAGAGGCGGAAATAGTTCTGGAAGGTGATCGATGCCAGGGTCTGGTTTTCATTCTGGATCTGCACATTCTCTTTGGCTTCCACAGCCTGGTGCAGCCCCTCGGACCAGCGACGTCCCGGCATGGTACGACCGGTATGCTCATCGACGATCACGATCTCGCCATCCTGAACTATGTAATCGACGTTGAGTTCAAACAAGGTGTGGGCGCGCAGCGCCGCATTGATGTGGTGCAGCAGGGCGATGTTAGTGGCCGAAAACAGGGATTCATCATCACCGAGTAGCTTGCGTTCCTTGAGCAGCTCCTCCACAAACAGCTGGCCATTTTCAGTCAGGAAGGCCTGCTTATTTTTCTCATCCACCGTATAGTGGCCATCGCCCTTATACTCTTCAGAATCCTCTTTATCCTGCTTGGTCAGCTTAGGGATAAGCTTATCGATGCTGATATAGAGCTCTGAGTTATCATCGGTGGGGCCGGAGATGATCAGTGGTGTTCTCGCCTCATCGATCAGAACCGAGTCAACCTCATCCACCAGGGCATAGTAGAGTTCACGCTGAACCCGCTGATCGGCGGAGTAGGCCATATTATCGCGCAGATAATCGAAGCCGAATTCATTGTTGGTTCCATAGGTGATATCGGCAGCGTAAGCATCACGCTTCTGATCCGGATCCATTCCGGGCAGGTTACAGCCAACCGTCATCCCCAAAAATTCAAACAGTGGCCGGTTGCCATCGGCATCACGCTTGGCCAGGTAGTCATTCACGGTAACTATATGAACGCCACGTCCGGTCAGGGCGTTCAGATAAGCAGGCAGGGTCGCGGTCAGGGTCTTACCTTCACCGGTTTTCATCTCGGCGATCTGGTTTTGGTTCAGGACCATGCCCCCAACCAACTGTACATCGAAGGGACGCATCTCAAAGATACGCTTAGATGCCTCTCGAACCGTTGCAAAAGCCTCAGGAAGCAGGCTTTCAAGAGTAGCCCCCTCTTTGAGTCGCTGACGAAACTCCTCAGTTTTGGCACTCAGCTGCTCATCGGTCAGAGCCTCATATTCAGGCTCCATAGCGTTGATCCGTTTTACAGCCTTGCGCAGATTCTTGAGAATTCGCTCATTACGGCTGCCAACAATCTTGGTGAGGAAGTTACTTATCATTATTGGCCACTTTTAGGTTCACTGGTTTAATCTCTCATCCTTGCACTTTAGGAGACCCCCCGGTTCGTCGAAGCGATACAGGACAGACCGGCACGCCATTTTAAATCAAGATAAGACCAGGGCAAAATCCTTGTTGGAAAAGAGTGCAAAAACAACTCATCATCCAGGCTCTGCTGACGCCTCAGATCCACTTTAAAATTGGAAACCTCAACAGAGCCAAGCAATTTATGGGGGCTGTCTCCTCAAAAAGCAAGGGGAGATCAGAACTGGGGGGAAATAAAAAAGGCGCCGGGTGGAGAGCGCCGGCGCCTTTTCTCATGTCTGATGTGGAAGATCAGCTTGCAACCACCAGTGAGGTATCACAGAAGGTGATCGGCACCTGCTGTTTTTCATCTTCAAAGCTAACCAGCTCCCAGGCATCTTCTGTTGCCAACAGAGTCTTGAGCAACAGGTTGTTGAGGGCATGCCCGGTCTTGTAAGCCTTGAACTCACCGATGAGATTGTGATTACACATGTAGAGATCGCCGATCGCATCCAGCATCTTGTGCTTCACAAACTCATCGTCATAGCGTAAGCCATCTTCATTCAACACACGATAATCATCCATCACCACCGCATTTTCCAGGCCTCCACCCAGTGCCAGGTTGCGTGAGTGCATATACTCAACATCCCGCAGGAAGCAGAAGGTTCGGGCGCGGCTGATATCGCGAATAAAGGCATTGCTGGAAAAATCGAGCTTCAGATGCTGGTTTTGCTTCTTGAATACCGGATGATCAAAATCCACCAGCAGGTCCATCTTGAAACCATCGTTGTAGGGAAGCAGCTCGGCCCACTTATCCTCTAACTCAACCCGAATCGGCTTGAGTACCCGGATAAACTTCTTGGCAACGGACTGCTCTTCGATCCCCGCAGATTGCAGCAGGTAGATAAACGGATGGGAACTTCCGTCCATTACCGGCAGCTCTGGAGAGTCGACCTCTACGACAAGGTTATCAATCCCTAAGCCAGCAAGGGCTGCAGAGAGATGCTCTATCGTAGAAACCCGTACGCCCTGCTCATTGACCAGAGCAGTGCAAAGCATGGTATCACGCACCAGGCTGGCATCGGCCTTGATTTCCACCACTGGATCCAGATCAACACGTCGATACACGACCCCGGTGTTAACTGGAGCAGGGTAGAAGGTCATGGTGACTTTCTGCCCTGAATGCAGCCCAACTCCGGTGGCCTGCACACTTTTCTTTAGGGTTCTTTGTTTCATCATAAGACGTACCCGCTCAGCACTACTTCAGCCCGACTCGAACAAACGGCCGAAGAGTGTAGCACATTCTATAACCAGCATCAAAACCAAACACAGTTCGATCAATCAGCCTGCTTACGCAAAAATGCCGGAATATCCAGGTAATCAGGCTCGCTTTTCGCGACCGGGTTACTATCGGCATTGACCGCAACCTGAGCACTCTTAGGTGTCAGAGGCTGATCGTTCTCGGTCGCCGGGCGTGCACTACCAGACATGGATGGAACCGATGCGCTCTGAGGAGCCGTAGTTGCAGACTTCACCAATGTGATGTCCGGCTTACGATCGGCGCCGATCCCGGTTGCCACCACGGTCACCCGCAGCTCATTCTCCATATCCGGTTCGATGACGGTACCGACCACCACGGTTGCATTCTCGGAGGCAAACGCTTTCACCGCATTACCGACGGTCTCAAACTCTTCAATGTTGAGATCCATACCCGCAGTGATATTCACCAGGATGCCACGGGCTCCCGCTAGATCCACATCTTCCAGCAGCGGGCTGGAGATCGCCTTCTCGGCAGCCTCTTCCGCTCTGTCTTCACCGCTGGCGATACCGGTGCCCATCATGGCTGTACCCATCTCGCGCATCACGGTACGAACGTCCGCAAAGTCAACGTTAATCAGACCCGGACGAGTGATCAGCTCGGCAATGCCCTGCACCGCTCCCAGCAATACGTTATTGGCCGCCTTAAAGGCATCCAGCAGGCTGATACCACGCCCCAATACCTTGAGGAGCTTATCGTTCGGGATGGTGATCAGCGAGTCGACCGATTTAGCCAGCTCCTCAATTCCCTGCAGGGCAAAGCTCATTCGCTTCTTACCCTCAAAGGAGAAGGGCTTAGTCACCACAGCAACCGTCAGGATCCCCAGCTCCTTGGCAACTTCAGCCACCACGGGAGCCGCACCGGTTCCGGTTCCGCCACCCATACCGGCCGCGATAAACACCATATCGGCCCCATTGAGCAGCTCGGCAATCGCCTCACGATCTTCGATCGCAGCATCGCGACCCACCTCGGGATTGGCACCTGCTCCCAGCCCCTTGGTGATGGTCCCACCGATCTGCAGTGTGGTATTAACCGTCGCACTATTGAGTGCCTGCGCGTCCGTATTGATCGAGATGAAGTCGACACCCTCGATCGATTCACGCACCATATGCTCGACGGCGTTTCCTCCACCACCCCCGACACCAATAACCTTAATGACTGCTTCGTCACTAGAACTGTCCATGAATTCAAACATCTTGTCTCTCCACTTCGCTTTTTGCACCCATCAACAACACTAAAATTCCCCTTTAAACCAGTTGGTAACCTTCTTCATCAGGCCACCCACACTATGGCTGCGCATCACGGTTTCCAAGTTATTTGGCTGATGCAACTTGCCATACTGCAATAATCCTACGGGAGTCGAATATACAGGGGAGCCTACATAGTCAACCAAACCTTTGATGTTGACCGGTTCTCCCACTCTGACCTGACATCCAAAAATTCGCTCGGCACACTCCACCACGCCTTCTATGCGTGATGCGCCACCGGTCAGCACTATGCCAGCGGCAAACTGGTGCTTGACCCCTTTATCTTTCAGTTCACGACGCAACTTCTGTAGTTCGTCATTTACCATGCCGAAAAGTTCACTATATCTTGGCTCAATCACTTCGGCCAGAGTCTGTCGCTGCAGACTGCGGGCGGGTCGCCCTCCGACACTCGGAACCTCAATATTGTCCTCTTTACTGACCAAACTTCCAAGTGCGCATCCATAACGAACTTTAATCGCTTCGGCATCTGCCGGTGGTGTCCCAAAGGCGTAGGCGATATCACTGGTCACCGCACTCCCCGCATAAGGGATCACCTGGGTATGGCGCAAGGCCCCACCGGTAAACAGCGCCATATCCATGGTGCCACCGCCGATGTCAACCACACAAACCCCAAGCTCCTTCTCATCCTCGGTCAGAACCGCATAGCTGGAAGCCAGCCCGGAAGCGATCAGCTGATCCACTCTCAAACCACACTTCTCAACCGCTTTGACAATATTCTTCGCCATATCGTTATGGCAGGTCACCAGGTGAACCTGAGCCTTCATTCTTACCCCGGACAGGCCGATGGGATTCTTGATCCCCTCCTGGTAATCAATGGCAAAGTCCTGGGGGATCACATGCAGGATCCTGTGTTGATCCTTGAGCTTGACCGACTGAGCCGTATGGATCACATTATCCACATCATCCTGGGAGACCTCCTCATCTGTGATCGGCACCATACCCGACTCATTCAGACAATCCAGGTGCCGCCCGGAGATCCCAAGGTAAACCGAGGTGATCTGGCACTCTGCCATCATCTCAGCTTCATTGATCGCACGCTGAATCGACTTGACCACAGACTCAAGATCGTTCACGCCTCCCTTATCCATTCCCCTGCTGCTATGACTCCCCAACCCGACAATGGAGAGCTCTCCATCCGGAAGCAGTTCACCGACCAGAGCCGATACTTTGGAAGTACCGATATCCAGACCAACGATTAAATTTCTCTCCAGTGCCTTTGTCATTCAGTGTTAACTCACTTTCTTGTTATTTTTCCATCCCACTGCGATTCCGGTGTCATATCGCAGATCCAGATAAGCGATCTGTTGTTGAGGCTGGATCTGTGGATACACACTCAAAAAACGTTGTAACCGCTCCATGACCCGCTGCTGGCCGACATAAAGCTTCCAGCCATTATCCAATTCGACAATCCAGGCTCCCCGTCCGGTCATCGTCAGGTGGGTAAGACGAAAGGGGCCTGATTGAAACAAGGGCTGCAACTGGTGGTACATGGCTACAACCTTATCCGCTTCATCTGCCCGACCACTGAGCCACAGATCCGGCAGCTTGACTCCCTGGGTTGGAGCACTGAAGATCTCGCCATAGCGATTGATCAACTGCTGCTCCCCCCAGTGTGCCATTACCTGCTGCTCAGTCACATAGACTCCCAGCCGTTCAGGCCACTGCTTACGAACCGCCACCTGGTAAACCCAGGGTTGAGCCGCCAGCTGCTGTTGCAGCTTATCTACATTCAGCTCAAAAAAACTGGTGGTTTTAGGAAGGCCTTGTAACACCGCTTCGATCTCAGCACGTACAATCGGACGCTGGGCTCCCTGCACCACAAACTTATTCAAAGGAAGGCGACTACCGTCGTACAACCAGTCCTTAACCTGCCGCCCACCCCACAATACCAGAATCAGCACCACCACAAAAAAAAGCAGCCCGCTCCAAAAGCGCATTCGCCCCGGGATCTGAAATTGCTTCCGTATGATGGCAGCACGCCCCATCTCAGTGCGCCTCCTCCAGGATTTTCAGCAACAGCTCCTCAAACGAATAACCCGCGACCCGTGCCGCTTTTGGCACCAAACTGGTCTCAGTCATTCCGGGAACCGTATTGACCTCTAATAGCTGAAAAGCCCCATTTGCATCACGCATGATGTCCACCCGTCCCCAACCTTCGCAGCCCAGGGACTCAAAAGCCCGCAGGCTCAATCGATTCAACTCTTCACGATCATCATCCGTCAGCTCACAGGGGCAGATATACTGGGTATCACCACTTTGGTACTTGGCCGCATAATCGTAAAAACTACGCGCCGTCCTGAGCTCAATGGCCGGTAACACCTGGTCACCGACTATCGATACCGTATACTCTGGCCCATCGATGAAGCTCTCAACGAGCACCTCATCATCATGCTCAAAGGCGGTCTCAATTGCCTGATGTAGCTGCTCTGCACTCTCAGCTTTCACGATTCCGATGCTGGATCCCTCCCGGGAGGGTTTCACAAAGGCACACAAGTTCAGGCTTTCGAATAGCTGAGCTGCATCCGCAGCCAGATAATCGGCTCTATGGACCACGGCATAGGGCGCCGTTGGTAGCCCCAGGGCCTGCCAGATCTGCTTGGTGCGAACCTTGTCCATCGCCAGCGCCGATCCCAGAACCCTGGAGCCCGTATAAGGGATATCCAAAAACTCTAATGCTCCCTGGATACTGCCATCTTCACCACCCCGGCCATGCAGCACGATAAAGACCCGCTCAAACCCATCACTCTTAAGCTGAAGCGGCGAGTAGTCCCGGGTATCTAATCCATGAGCATCGATGCCTGCATTTTGCAGTCCTTTTAACACCGCCGTCCCCGAACGCAGTGAGACCTCCCGCTCAGCGGATGTCCCCCGTAAAGCACGGCAACCTTACCAAATTGACTCATCTACTCACTCTCCTGTTGCAGCATACGCTCTGCATCAAGCTCCAGGCCAGCCAAGCGCTTGGCCAGCAATCCAATACTTCCGGCTCCCTGGGTCATCAAAAGATCGCCATTGTTGAGAAGTCCGGCCAGGGTCGCTGGAATATCATCTGCACTGGCGACAAAAATCGGGTCGACCCGCCCCAGCTGACGGATACTACGACACAAGGCCCGACTATCCGCCCCGGCGATCGGCTCTTCACCGGCGGCATAGACATCCAGCAATAGCAGCACATCGACCTTAGAAAGCACAGACACAAAATCATCATAGAGATCCCGGGTCCGGCTATAGCGATGGGGCTGATAGATCATCACCAACCGCTTGTCTGGCCAGCCATCCCGGACCGCCTCCACCACCGCCTGAACTTCACTGGGATGATGGCCATAATCATCCACCAGCATCACCTGTCCCCTGCCGGTATCAAACTCTCCATAGTGCTGAAAACGCCGACCGACGCCCTCAAATTTACTCAGGGCACGGGTGATCGCGGCCATCTCGATCGCATCATCGCGGGCCACCGCAATTGCCGCGGTAGCATTGAGAGCATTATGTTTTCCGGGCAGATTCAGGGTAACTCGGGTCTTCTCGCCATCGGGGCTATTCAGGGTGAAGCTGCTGCGGCTGCCCTGTTGCTGATAATCACTGAGCCTGTAATCGGCATCTTCGGAAAAACCATAGGAGATAACCCGCCGCCCAATGGTCGGGATCAGCTCTCTGACGACCGGGTCATCACAGCACACCACGGCCACCCCATAGAAGGGCAGGTTGTGCAGAAACTTCATGAAGGTCTCTTTGAGAACCTTGAAGTCGCCACCATAGGTACTCATGTGATCCGCCTCGATATTTGTGACAACTGTCACCATCGGCTGCAGATGCAAAAAGGAGGCATCACTCTCGTCTGCCTCGGCGATGAGATAACGTGAGCTCCCAAGCTTGGCGTTGGTGCCTGCACTATTGAGACGACCACCGATCACAAAGGTCGGATCACAGCCCGCCTCACCATACACGCTGGCAATCAGGCTGGTCGTCGTCGTCTTACCGTGGGTTCCGGCCACCGCAACCCCATGGCGAAAACGCATCAGTTCGGCCAGCATCTCGGCGCGCTGAACCACGGGGATCCTCAGCTCCCGGGCATAGGCGAGTTCAGGGTTTTCCTGCTTAATCGCCGTTGAGACCACCACCACACTGGCTCCCTCGACAGTCTTGGCCTGGTGACCTATGGTGATCTCGGCGCCACAACGGCGCAGGTGCTCAGTAACCCCATTTTCACAAAGATCGGAACCTGTCACCTGGTAGCCTTCACCACACAGAACCTCGGCGATTCCTCCCATACCCGAGCCGCCAATCCCGATAAAGTGGATCCGCTGTACCCTGTGCATCTCAGGGATCATGGTTCTTAATCTTGCAAGTTCGTTCTTAGTCATCAATCAATCTCTTGTGCAACCAGCTTCTGGCATACGTTCGCCACCCGCTTTGTTGCATCTGTTATCGCTTGCTGGCGAGCCTTGGTCGCCATATCTAAAATCTGCGGCCTGTCTTGTGCAAGCTGCGCTATTTTCTGGCTCAGTAATTCTGCAGTTAACTCCGCCTGAGGGATCAGCAGGGCGGCTCCCGCTCTGACCAACTGCCGGGCATTCTTGGTCTGGTGATCATCGACCGCCGCGGCAAAAGGAACAAAGATCGCCGCCACTCCCGCCGCAGAGACCTCAGCAACCGTAAGCGCTCCGGCCCGGCAGATCAGAAGATCCGCCCAGGTGTAGGCCGCGGCCATGTCTTTGATGAAAGGCAGAACAGTCACATTGGCCTGAACCCCGGTTTTAACTCCAAGATCGTAGTAGGCCTCAGAGACGCTCTGCTGCTGGCCCTTGCCACACTGATGGCGGATCTCAAGATCAGCGATATTAGCCACCGCCTGTGGCAGTGTCTCATTAAGAACTTTTGCACCCTGGCTACCACCGATCACCAGCACCCTCAGGGATTTGCGGCTCAGATCCAGCCGCTCCTGTGGGGCAGGGATATCGATCATCGCCTGGCGAACCGGGTTGCCCACCAGCTCCAGCTTGGGTGAATTTTGAAAAGTATTAGGAAAAGCTTCCAGCACTCGAGTCGCAATTTTAGAAAGCAGGCGATTGGTCATCCCGGCGGCGGCATTTTGCTCGTGAAGAACCAGGGGGATCCCCGCAAGGCGTGCCGCGACACCACCCGGACCACTGGCAAAGCCGCCCATTCCCAGTACCACATCAGGCTTGATGGCCTTTATCACCCGGCGAGCTTGCCCCAATGCCTTTAACAGCTTCCAGGGGGCCTGCAGCTTACTCTTGAGCCCCTGCCCTCTGAGCGCCTTGATCTCAATGAAAGAGATAGGGTAACCATGCTCCGGCACTAACTGAGCCTCCAGGCGCTCACGGGTACCCAGCCAATGAATATCCCAGCCCTGCTGCTTCAGATAATCAGCAACGGCCAAGCCGGGAAAAACATGTCCTCCGGTTCCGCCAGCCATCACTAATAGTGTCCGTTTACTCATGTTAACTCTCCAAATGACGGGCCTGCATACCCGAAACCCGCATCTCGTGATCGATGCGCAATAAGATCGCCACTGCGGCAGCAACCATAATCAGGCTGGAACCGCCATAACTCACCAGTGGCAGAGTCAATCCCTTGGTCGGCAGCAAACCACAGGCAGCCCCGACATTAACCACCGACTGAAAGCTAAACCAGATGCTGATCCCACAGGCGAGATACCCCTCATACAATCGGTTGGCCAGCAGGGCTCTGCGCCCTATCATCAGGGCTTTCCAGGCCAGGCAAAACAGCATCGCCAGCACAACTACCACCCCGATATAGCCCAGCTCTTCACCCAGAATCGAAAAAACAAAGTCCGTGTGAGCTTCGGGCAGGTACTCAAGTTTTTGTACCGAATTGCCGAGCCCGACACCAAACCAGCCACCCCGGCCAAATGCCATCAAAGACTGAGTCAGCTGATATCCACTGCCGAAGGGATCCTGCCAGGGGTTCCAAAACATGGTGACCCGTTTGAGACGATAGGGGGAGATCAGGATCAGTGCAACCACCCCCCCGACTCCGGCCAGCATCAGAAAGCCAAACTGGAACAAGCGGGCCCCGGCCAAAAACAGTAGCCCCATGGTGACCACAAACAGCACGATCATCGACCCAAGATCCGGCTGGCTTAGCAGCAGGATAGTCAACACAAACAGGATAAACAGCGGTTTTAAAAACCCCTTGAGGCTATCGCGCACCTCCTCCTGTTTTCGCACCAGGTAGCTGGCGAGATAAGTCAGCAGCGCCAGCTTGGCAAACTCAGATGGCTGGAAATTCAGGGGGCCAAGCGGTAGCCAGCGGGTACTACCGTTGACGGTGCGCCCGACGATCAGCACCATCACCAGCATCACCAGGGCAAGCAACAACAGCTGGCCGCTGTATTGCTCCCAAAAACGCATCGGCACCTGAAGCAAGATTGCCAGCATCGCGAAACAGAGCACCAGGTAAAAGGCGTGGCGCTTTACAAAGAAAAAAGCATCATGCTTCAGCACCAACCCCTCGGAGATCGAAGCTGAGCCCACCATGATAAGACCCACTCCCATCAACCCCAACACCAGCCACATCAGTTGCCTGTCATAAACCGCGGAGCTATTCCCCCCGCCCAGCAAAAAACGCAGCGCAGAAAATTTGTCGAAGTGTTGGCGGATGGCGATTCTCATAACAGCTCGACCAACTGATTAAAGCGTGCGCCCCGGGCCTCAAAGCTCACGAACTGATCGAAGCTGGCACAGGCCGGAGCCAACAGAACCAGATCGCCTGCACATACCTGGTTGCTGCAGTAATCGATCGCCTGCTCCAGGCTGTCCACTCTATGGTGCTGTGGTGTTAACCCCGCAATAGCATCCCCATCCTCACCAAAACAGATAGTCTGATGGACCTGGTGATTGAGAAGCGGCTCAAGGGGTGAAAAATCCTGCCCCTTGCCCTGGCCTCCGGCCAGCAAAAACAGCCGACCACTATATTGCCCCTCAAGGCCTTCAATCGCGGCTATTGTCGCCCCGACATTGGTCGCCTTGGAGTCATTCACCCAGAGCACTCCGTTCTTATTGGCAACCAGCTCGCAGCGGTAAGCAAGGCCGCTGAACTCGCGCAGTGCGGCCAGCTGTGCCTCTCTTTGGATCCCGACCCGATCGGCCAGCGCCATCGCCGCCAGTGCATTGAGCTGATTGTGGCGTCCCAGCAACCCCATATCCCGGGTATTCATCACAGGTTCACCCTCAACCGCCAGCCAACACTCTCCATCAACTTCCAGGAGCCCATAACCGCTATTGTCTGAGCCGAAACTAAAATCCGGGCAAGCCTCCAGAGGATAGGTTCTTAAGTCCTGCCGGTTACTAATCACCGCCTGAGCCCCTCGATAGATCCGCAATTTGGCGGCGCGATAATCTTCGATATCCAGGTAGCGATCCATGTGATCTTCACTCAGATTGAGGACAGTGGCCGCCTGACAGCTCAGAGAAAAGGTGGTCTCCAGCTGAAAGCTTGAGAGCTCAAGGACACACAGATCCAATGACTCCTCCAGCAGGCTGAGAACCGGAGTACCAATATTCCCGGCGACCCCCACCCTGAGATCTGCTTTTTCAGCCATCAGCCCCACCAGAGTGGTAACCGTACTCTTACCATTAGAGCCGGTGATCCCGATGACAGGCACACGGTTTGCGCGGGCAAACAGCTCAATATCACCAATGATCTCAACGCCACTTGCCCGGGCTGCTTCAATCGCCGGTTGCTTAAGAGAGATCCCGGGGCTGACCACCAGGGTTTTCGCCCGACACAACAACTCTTGAGGAAAATCACCACAGTGACGGGCGACATCCGCTGGCAGGCTGGCAAGACCCGGTGGATTTTCACGGCTATCCACCACCAGAGGCGACACGCCCTGGCGGTACAGGTAGTCAACACAGGCCAGGCCTGTCTTGCCCATCCCCAACACAACGACTGAATGCCCAGCCATGATTACCTCATCTTCAATGTTGCAAGTCCCACCAGGACCAGCACCAGTGTCATGATCCAAAAGCGAACGATCACCCGAGGCTCTGGCCATCCTTTGAGTTCATAGTGATGATGTATCGGGGCCATGCGGAATATTCGCTGGCCACGAAGCTTGTAGGAGCCGACCTGCAGGATCACAGAAACAGTCTCCAGCACAAAAACTCCTCCCATGATCACCAGCAAAAACTCCTGGCGAACCAACACGGCGATGATACCGAGCAGAGCTCCCAGCGCCAGTGAGCCAACATCACCCATGAACACCTGAGCCGGGTAGGTGTTAAACCATAAAAACCCAAGGCCCGCCCCCACAATCGAGGTACAGACAACCACCAACTCACCGGCCTTTGGCACATAGGGGATATGCAGGTAACTGGCAAAATTCACATTACCGGTCGCCCAGGCCACAATGGCAAATCCGGCAGCCACCATGACGGTTGGCATAATCGCCAATCCATCCAGGCCATCGGTCAGGTTTACCGCATTACTCGAACCAACCACCACAAAGTAGGTCAGCAAAATAAACCACAAACCCAGCTGAGGCATCACACTCTTGAAAAAGGGGATCACCAGGGTGGTTTCACTGGCATGGTGGGCGGTTGCATAGAGAAAAAATGCAACCAACAGGGTTGCCACCGATTGCCAAAAATACTTCCAGCGGGCGATCAAACCATTAGGGTCCTTACGCACCACCTTGCGGTAGTCATCGATGAAGCCTATGATTCCAAAGGTCACCAGCACAAACAGCACCACCCACACATCCGGGTTATCCAGCCTCGCCCACAGCAGGCAGGAGATCGCAATCGAAACCAGGATCATGATCCCGCCCATGGTCGGGGTGCCGGACTTGCTGAAATGGGATTCCGGCCCATCATTTCGTACCACCTGACCTATCTGCAGACGTTGCAGGCGCTTGATAAGGCGCGGCCCCATCCACAGACAGATCACCAGACTGGTCAGAATGCTCAGGATCGCCCGAAAAGTCAGGTACGAAAAGATATTAAACACACTCCAATAGTGTGTCAGATGCTCCGCAAGCCAGACTAGCATGCCATCTCCTCGTTATTGGTGAGTACAGTCACAACCTCATCCATCTTCATACTTCTGGCCCCTTTAACCAAAATCACTACATCTTTTTGTTCTGTTATTAGCTGCTCCAATGCCTTGATCAGCAGCGGCTTATCGCTGTACCAGTGCCCCTGGCACTCTTTGGCCGTCAGCCGG
The DNA here is from genome assembly GCF_003072645.1 of Dongshaea marina. NCBI lineage: Bacteria > Pseudomonadati > Pseudomonadota > Gammaproteobacteria > Aeromonadales > Aeromonadaceae > Dongshaea > Dongshaea marina. The sequence goes on along the minus strand of NZ_CP028897.1, from coordinate 423,016 downwards.
GTCTTATCACCCAGCAGCAGTACCTGTTCAATACCACTGGCCTTCAGCTCCCGGCCGATCCGCTGATGAAGAGCATCACTCTCATCTCCAAGCTCAGCCATATCCCCAAACACGAAGATCCGGTAGCCTGGCATCTCTTTGAGCACCTCAATGGCAGCACTCACCGAATCGGCACTGGCATTGTAACTGTCATCGATCACCACACAATCTTTGAGCTCGGTTCGTTGCAGGCGCCCCGGAACCGAGTCGAACGCCTCAAGGCCCGCAACAATAGTCTCCAGAGGGATCCCTAAAGCCAATGCCGTGCCGGCAGCTGCCAACGCATTAGCCACATTATGACGCCCGGGAACCCTGAGTCGCACCTCTGCGGCTCCTTTCGGGGTGTGCAGCATAAACCGGCACCCCGAGGCCTGCATCTCTATCGCATCGGCGTAGAGATCCGAGTCAGGATCCTCAAGGGCAAATCCCAGCTGGGGCTGTATCGCCAGCTTGTGATGCCAATTTTCGAAGTCATATTGCTTGCGATTAAGAACCGCGATCCCCTCTTTGCCCAGCCCCTGGAAAATCTCGAACTTGGCATCGGCCACCCCCTGTAGGGAGCCAAAACCCTCAAGGTGTGCCGCCGAGACATTGGTCACCACGGCGACATCCGGGCGAGTGAGTGCCGTAGTAAAGGCGATCTCGCCGGCGTGATTTGCCCCAAGCTCGATGACCGCATACTGATGCTCTTCGGTCAGCTCCAGCAATGTCAGTGGCACCCCTATCTCGTTATTCAGATTGCCGCGGGTCGCCAGTGCTTTCCCCTCACGCCCCAGAATACTCGCCAGCATCTCTTTGACCGAGGTCTTGCCACAGCTTCCGGTGATAGCTGCAACCTTCAGATCCAGTTGAGAGCGGACATAAGCACCAAGATCGGCCAATGCCTGATGGCTATCCCTGACCACTAATTGAGGTAAAGCAACATCCTGGCGCTCCTGAACCAACAGGGCAACCGCCCCTGCTCTCTTGCCTTGTCACAAAACTGATGCCCATCAAACCGTTCGCCTCGCAAGGCCACATACAGGGCACCCGGGCCAAGGGTTCGGGTATCTATACTGACCGATGCCAGCGTACAGCTATCCCCGACCAGGGTCGCATTGAGAACCTGTGCGATCTGTTGCAGATTCAGGGGAATCATGACTGACTCTCCTGAAGCTCTCTGACCCACTGGCGGTCACTAAAATCGAGCACCTTATCTCCTACTATCTGATAATCTTCATGGCCCTTGCCGGCAACCAGGATCAGATCATCCTTCGCCGCCTGCTCAAAGGCCCAGCGGATCGCCTGATCACGCTGATGAATCACCTGCACCCGCTCCGGCTTGTCTGCTCCGGCCAGTATCTCAGACACGATCTGCCCGGGTGACTCGCGGCGTGGGTTGTCATCGGTTACCACCACCCTGTCTGCATGCTCCTCGGCCAACGCCATCATCTGTGAACGCTTGCCCCTGTCCCTGTCCCCGCCGCAGCCAAAAATACACCACAGGGTCCCCCTGCAGTGCTGGCGAACCGCAAGCAACGCCTTATGCAGCGCATCCGGGGTGTGGGCATAATCCACCACCATGGCGGGATGGTTTTCAGAGGAGAACAGCTCCATCCGTCCAGACACCGCCATCAACCGTGGCGCCACATCTAACAGAGCATTCCATTCATAACCAAGGGCCAGCATTGAGCCCAGGGCTGCCAGAACATTTTCAACATTAAACTCACCCAGCAAGGGAACCTTGAGCTCACCCCGACCAAATGAGGAGCCGATCCGGGCGCAAAAGCCAGAATCGCTAAATTCTATAGCCTCAACCCAGATTGAATCTCCCGGGTGTGCCAAAGGCCGGCCTTTTAGCGAATAAGCGATAGATTGTGGATATTGTTGAATCAAACCGCGGCCCAGCAGATCGTCAGCATTGATCACCCGATGTTCAACGGAGCTAAAGCTAAACAGCCGGCTTTTTGCCTCTGCATAGCTTTGCAAATCCCCGTGATAATCGAGGTGATCGCGGCTGAGATTGCTGAAGACCGCGACCCGAAACGGGATCCCATCTACCCGAAACTGATCCAGTCCGTGGGATGAGACCTCCATTGCCACTACATCGACCCTTTGTTTGACAAACTGCGCCAGCAACTGCTGGCACTCAACTGCACTGGCAGTGGTATTTGTCCCGGGCCTTATCTTTTGCCACAAGCCATTGCCCAACGTGCCCATCACGGCTGACTGCTGCCCCAAGAGCTGACACCAGTTCGCAACCAGATGAGAGATGGTGCTCTTACCATTGGTTCCGGTGACTCCCACGACTGCCATCTGTTCTGCAGGCTGCCCATAAAAGCGGGCGGCAATCGCAGACAGATGCATTGAAAGTTGCCAGAACGACAGGCAGGGGACCCCGTCACGTACTTCGCATGACCCATGCTGCTGATGTGAATCACACTCCACAACGACAGCACTCGCTCCTTTACCGATGGCAGATGTTATATAGTTACGACCATCAACTTCATGGCCTCGGACCGCCAAAAATAGCTCCCCCGGTTGGAGAGTACGACTGTCCAGTGTTATGTTCTGAACCTCTCGGTTAGGTGCTATTACTCCCCAGGGTCTGAGGAGATCATCAAGCATGAGCATCTTTAACCTCCTCATGCTTAACAAATCGCATTTTACTACCCTCGCCACCAGCAGGCTCGGCATCGGGTGGAATATTCAATAACTGCAAGGCGCCACTCATCACTTCTGAAAATACGGGTGCTGCAACCTGACCGCCATAGTAACGATCCCCCTTGGGATCATTGACCACGACCGCCATCGCCAGCTGCGGGTTGGACGCGGGCGCTAGCCCGGCAAACAGAGCAACATAGTCATTTCCATAGCCCCCTGCAACCGCTTTTCGGGCCGTACCGGTTTTTCCTGCGACAAGGTAGCCCGGAACAGCAGCTTTTGTCCCGGTTCCGCCGGATATTACTTTCTCCAGCATCTTGACCACTTCATCGGCATCGCGCTGGGGCACCACCCGCTCCCCCTGGGGGCCTTATTGAGCTTGAGGATGCTCAGTGGATAACGAATGCCGCCATTACCCAATATCGAGTAGGCATAGGCGAGCTGGAGGGGAGTGACCGTCACCCCATAACCAAATGAGAGGGTCGCCTGCTCAAACTTGGACCAGCGGCGCCGCTGCGGCATGAACCCCGCGGCCTCTCCGGTGAGCCCCACCCCCGTGGTATTGCCAATTCCAAGGTTATACAGGGTACTGAGCATCTGCTGCGGCGTTTCCCTGAGGGCAATCTTGGTCATCCCCATGTTGGAGGAGTGCTCAAGGATTTGACCCAGGGTGATCTTACCGTAGTTATGTCCCTCGTCGGAGACCCGCTGTGCCCCAAGGTACAGCCAGCCCGGGGAGGTATCTATGATGGAATCCGGCTCAACCACCTTGTGCTCCAGAGCACTGACCATGATCAGAGGCTTGAGAGTCGAGCCCGGTTCATAGGCGTCTGTGATGGCGCGATCCCGGGCCCTGAAGCTTCGATAATCAGAGCGATTATTCGGGTTATAGGAGGGAGTATTGGCCATCGCCAGGATCTCACCTGTATTGACCTTGATCATCACCAAAGAGGCAGAGGTTGCCTGATTGTACGCGGTGGCCCGCTTAAGCGCCTTATAGGCCATCGACTGAATGCGTTGATCGATACTCAGGGTCAGTTGATGGGGCTTTTTACCCTCGCGCACCACTCCCATATTCTCGATCACATGACCCAGGCGATCCTTGCGTACCCTGCGCTCAGTAGCACTGCCTGCAAGCCACTGGTTATAGCTAAGCTCAATACCGGCGATCCCCTTATCATCGATATTGGTCAGCCCGACCAGCTGGGCATTGATCTCACCGGTCGGATAGAAGCGGCGGGACTCGGGTCTTAAGTAGATTCCCGGCAGCTTGAGCTTACGGATATAGTCGGCTACCGCCGAAGAGACCTGCCGCTTGAGATAGACAAAGCGCTTCTTAGGATTTTTGACCTTGTCATACAGGCTGTCATAAGAGTCATCCAGCACGTCGGCCAGCGCCTGCCAGGCCGCCTTATGCTGCAGAGAGCCCTTATCATGCACCAGCTTGGGATCGGCCCATACGGTTTCGACAGGAACCGAGACCGCCAGCACTTCGCCGTTGCGATCCTCGATCATCCCGCGCTGGGCTTCGGTGGTGGTAATCCGCAGCGAGCGCAGATCTCCCTGGTAACGCAACTGATCCGGTTCAACCACCTGGATATAGGCGGTCCGAGCCACAAGAACTATAAACAGCAGCGCAATCCCGGCCCCGACCGTGGCAAAGCGCCACTGGCTGAGAACCGGTTTTTGCTTCTTGGTTCGTCCCTGATACTTCATCGCTCAGTAATGATCCGTTCCTGTTTGGGTGCCGGTCGCACCATCTGAAGCTTGGTTCGCGCGATAAAACTGATCCGCGAATGCTCCGCCAATGCACTATCTTCCAGCAGAAGATGCCGCCACTCATCATCCAGCTTGTCCTGGTGCATCAGCTGCTTATTTTGCTGACTTATGGCGATCCGGGTCTGGTTGGTGATGACGATGACTGAAAATGCCGCCACCAACACCAGCACAACCAATATCAGCTGCACCTTATGCCGTAGCAGGTCACTGAGTATCTCCCGTGTCAGGTTGATCCTTTGCTCAGCCATGTTCTCTCCCGGTTAAAACACCAGTCTCTCAGCAATTCGTAACACCGAGCTTCTGGCCCGCACATTCTGCTCTATCTCTTGCTCACTGGGCTTACGCGCCTTGCCAATTGAGCGCAAGGAGCGTCCCTGGTTCATCTGCTGTTCGGTCAGAGGCAGGCCCGGAGGTGGCTCAATCCCTTTTTCATGCTTGCGGATAAAGCGCTTCACCCGGCGATCTTCAAGGGAGTGGAAGCTAATCACCGACAGCCGCCCCTCGGAAGCCAGCACCTTGAGTGCCGCCTCCAGCGCCTCATCAATCTGCTCAAGCTCACCATTGATATGGATACGGATCGCCTGAAAACTACGGGTCGCCGGATGCTTATGCCGCTCACGGGTCGGGCTCACCTCTGCGATGAGACTTGCCAGCTGCCCGGTGCGCTCTAAAACCTGCTCCTCACGGTGGCGTACTATGCCGCGGGCGATCCGCTTGGCAAAGCGCTCCTCGCCATACTCTTTCAGCACTCTGGCGATATCTTCCGCTTCAGCGTAAGCCAGCCAGTCCGCTGCAGTCTCACCCTTGCTGGAGTCCATCCGCATATCCAGAGGGCCATCATTCATGAAGCTAAAGCCGCGCTCGGCATCATCAAGCTGAGGTGAGGAGACTCCCAGATCCAGCAGCACACCATCGATCTTGCCGGTCAGTCCCCGCTCGGCCACATAGCTGGCCAGCTCGGAAAATGCACCGTGCACAATCTCAAAGCGGGGATCATCAATCTTTTGTGCCTCGGCGATCGCCTGTGGGTCACGATCGATCGCAATCAAACGGCCATTGGGCCCAAGTTGCTCGAGGATAAGGCGCGAGTGGCCACCACGGCCGAAGGTGCCGTCAATATAGGTTCCATCCTCTTTAATAGACAGTCCATCTACCGCTTCATGCAACAGGACAGTCTTATGCAAATATTGTTGTTCAGTCATCTTGTTCTTAAAGTGAAAAATCTTGCAATCGCTCTGATGAGCTCCAATCAGCATCCGGAAGCAGTTCTATATCGTCTGCTACCTGCTGCTGCCAGCGAGCTTCATCCCACAGTTCAAACTTATTCAGCTGACCCACAAGCATCACCTTGCGTCCCAGCCCTGCGTGTTGACGCAGCGGACCACTGATCAACATCCGGCCATTATTATCCAGTTCACATTCGGTTGCATGACCCAGCAACAGGCGTTGCAGGCGGCGCTCCATTGGATTCATACTCGATAGTGAGCGCAGCTTGCGTTCTATCGCTTCCCACTCATACATGGGGTAAAGCAGCAAACAGGGGTGATTGATGTCTATGGTGCACACCAGCAAATTCTCGCTGTCGCTACGCAGCCACTCACGATAACGGGTCGGCATCGCCAGCCGACCTTTTGCATCGAGAGTTACCGCCTGTGCACCTCTAAGCATTTTTCCGCCCCAGGGATCTACTTTTAACCACCAAGATCCACTTTTTCCCACTTTGACTAAAGTGTAAGGAGCACATTACCCCTTTGCAAGGAAAGAAGGCTGCATGTTCCCGTAGTTTTCACCGTGATTTTGCAAGAGTTCGCTTCATTTGCTTGATTTAGCGAGAGAAAACAGAACAAAAAAATGCCTATTTTTCATGCAAATCTTTCCCGAAAACCAGCCGAGACAAGGCTTGAGAGGTTGATGAACCCTCACAGGGAGCCAATTGAAAAACACAGTTTCTCAAATAAAATAACCTGAATCGGTTGAGGCAACTCCTGACCTTTCCTGCACCCGGGGTGGAAAATCAAACGCGAAATGATAACCCAGGGTCAAAAGTTATGGAACTATCCCGGGCGGATAATCCGTGGAAAAAACCGCAAGTTAGGGGTGAACAATCTAGCCGAATTCATCAGAAAGGCTTAGGATAAAAAAAGCACAGGGATCTTTGTGGTCAAGGAGCAAGCATGGCACAGGAGTTTAAAATTGGCGATGTGGTCCGCCTCAAGAGCGGTGGCCCGGCCATGACGGTCACCGGCAGTTACCCTCACGAACACAATAATGTGAAGCAATACTACTGTAGCTGGTTCACCTCTGATACTGCCGCCGAGGTCTCCAAAGAACATTTTGCCGCGCCTGCGCTGGAACTGACCAATGAGATCCTGGTCGAAATGGGCATGTCGGATGATGGAAATTATCGGCGTGGGGAGGATGATGTCTCCCACTTGCTGGAACCTGATCCCGATGATGAAGAGTACGACCACCATATAGATGATCCCCTGATCCCAAGGCCTTAGGATCATAGAAGGAGTGCTCAGAGCCGGCCGATAAGCCGGGTTCTGTCGTGGACAGCCATTCATCTAGGCCATGAGTCGCCCCATGGCTCAAGCAATCTACCCGGTTCCAACGCGGGCCGCGCCATAGGAACCCTATTTGATCTTGCTCCGGGTGGAGTTTACCGTGCCACGGACTGTTGCCAGCCGCGCGGTGCGCTCTTACCGCACCCTTTCACCCTTACCTGTGCCCGAAGGCCATCGGCGGTTTACTCTCTGTTGCACTGGTCGTAGGCTTGCGCCCCCCAGGAGTTACCTGGCACCCTGCCCTGCGGAGCCCGGACTTTCCTCCCCGAGGCGAACCTCGCGGCGACTGTCTGGCCGACTCTGAGCCGGAGGATACTAACAAAGCCCCCGCTCAAATACAATCAAAAGCCACCAGCCTAATACTCCATAGATCAAAATACATTGGCCATTTTCATCTGTACTATGGAGTACTTGAGCCATGGGCGAAGTTACTCGCGGAGTAACATAGCGCGAGATAGGATATCGAGCTGGTGAGATTTATCAGGGATGATAAATGCATCGCGCGGAGTGAGATTTTGATTACTTTTGGCGATACAAAAGTAATGTGCTATCGGCAACTAACACCATCCCTGGTTATCGTTGCATTCGCATATCCATATACATCGGCACCCCCGACACGGTTTGCCACTGCGTGGCAAACCAAGAACAACAGCATAAGCATATGGACAATAACGCTTAGCAGCCTAGCCTAAATGTTCGAGCCCATACTGGTAGAGGGCATTCTTCTTCACCCCATGAATTGAGGCTGTCAGTGCTGCGGCCTTCTTCAAGGGAAGCTCAGCGTAAAGCAGTGTCAGGGTGTTGATCACCTCTTGAGACAGAGCGTCCTGAGCTTTGCTAGCCCCTTCGACCATCAGCACTATCTCTCCCTTGCTATTCACCTCGTCCTCTTCGAGATAACTCAAAAGCTCACCTGCGGGCAGGTTGGTGATGGTCTCAAAACACTTGGTCAACTCACGGGCTACCACCAGACGACGTCCACTACCCAACACCTCAACCATCCTGGCAACCGTAGCCTTGAGGCGACGTGGTGACTCGTAAAAGATCAGAGTGCGTGGCTCATCCTTAATTGAGTTGAGCTTATCCTCAAGGGCCTTACTCTTAACCGGCAAGAACCCTTCAAAGCCGAAACGATCGGTCGGCAATCCCGCCGCACTCAGGGCTGTGATCGCAGCACAGGCGCCGGGAAGAGGCACCACCTTCATCCCCGCCTGGCGACACGCCTGGACCAGGTGGTAACCGGGGTCACTGATCAGCGGCGTTCCGGCATCCGAGACCAGGGCAATCGACAGCCCCTCTTTGAGTTTATTCACCAGCAGCTGGGACTTTTGCTGCTCATTATGATCATGCAGTGAGAAAGTCGGGGTTTTGATGCTGTAGTGGCTCAGCAATTTGCCTGTATGCCGGGTATCCTCCGCCGCAATCAGTGAAACCTCTTTGAGGGTTTGCAGGGCACGCAGAGTAATATCCTCAAGATTACCGATTGGAGTCGGCACTATATAAAGGATCGCAGCATCACTCATGGGTTTGTCTCTCTTAGTAATTGTGTCCCTTACTTCAGCCGATTAAAATAGGGCTTCGCATACCGGGCAGGGGATCTAGATTGAATCGTTTTAACAGGAACAGAAGTGTAACACGACTGCTGGTGATGGCACTGGTGATCTTTATCAGTGGCTGTGCCTCACAGATGGGAGCACTCAAACCCGATCAACCGCCCGCACTGTTCGACTCCAAGGCGCTGGCACCGCAGACCTACCTGCAGCAGCAGGTCAAAGCCAGCACCCCTGAGCTTAAATCCAGCTGGCAGCTACTGGCGATTCGTTCCTCGCTGATCCGAGGCGAGCTCTCCAGAGCCCGCTCGCTGCTGGCAGCCTCGGAGCAAACCGGAACGCTTAGCCCGCAGCAAAAGCAGCAACTTGCTTTGCTACAGACCCAGCTCGCTCTCTTCGAACAGCTCCCTGAGAAAGCCAGCCAACAACTTGATGAGCTCCAGTCAGCTGACCTTCCTGCTGCAGAACAACGTGAGTTTTATCGCTTGCAGGCGCAACTCAAACAGCAGCAAGGGGATCAGCTCGGGGCCGCCAGAGCCCTGATCCAACAAGATCAGCTCACCTCGGTTCCCGCAGCTAAAAAAGACTTACAGGAGAGAATATGGCGCCTGCTAAATCAGTTCACGCCTTTCACCCTGCGGGCCGCTGAAACCGCTCCAGCTCCGGATGTGACAACTGGCTGGTTTGAGCTGGCAGCAACACTCAACCAGTATGGAGCACAACCTGTCGTACTGATCCAAAAGCTCCAGGAGTGGAAGCAGACATTCCCCGGACACCCGGCGCTGGAGAATATGCCCGCTAATCTGGATCAGCTGCTGAGTATTGAAGCCTTTGTACCGAAAAAAATTGCCGTGCTGCTTCCCCTGACCGGTCCCCTGGCCCCCCAGGGTGAGATCATGCAAAACGGCATCCTGATGGCTTATAAGAATACCCACCACGCTGGTGAACTGCATTTTTACGACAGCAATACCCAGGATCTCCAGGCTCTGTACCAGCAGTTAACCACAGATGGGATGCAGTTTGTGTTAGGCCCCCTGGACAAGAACCGGGTTGAGCTGTTTACCGAGATCAACCAAACGATTCCCGAGCTCGCCCTTAATCAACCCGAACAACTTAAGGAGTCGGAGCAACTCTTCTATTTCGGCCTCTCTCCCGAAGGCGAGGCAGTCCAGGGGGCTAACAAGATCTGGCAGGATGGGCACCGTCACCCAATCATAATCGCGGCTAAAGATCAGCTCGGCCAGAGGATGTCCAAGGCCTTTGAGCAGCGCTGGCAGGAGTTGAGTCACCAGGAGGTTGAGATCGCAAGCTTTGATAACCAGCAGCAGATCCAGCAAACGGTTCAGCAGATCCTTGGGGTCAGCGATAGCAAACAGCGAATTCGTGATATCAAGCGCCTGACAGGCCTCAAACTCAAGGATGAGGCACGTAGCCGCCGGGACACAGATGCGATCTATCTCATCTCCTCTCCCGCTAACACCCTGCTGGTCAAGCCCTTTATCGACGTGAGTGTCAGCCCCTATGCAAAGCCGATCCCGGTTTATGCCAGCTCAATGAGCCGACTCAGTCAACAGGCCCTCAAATCGGTCGAAGAGATGAACAAGATGCAGCTTAGCGAGATGCCCTGGCTGCTTTCACAGGATCCATCCCTGATGGCTAGGGTGCGTCACCTCTGGCCGACCCTGACCAGCAATCAGCTCAGGTTGTTTGCCCTGGGCTATGATTCACTGTCACTGGTGGAGCGCCTGGCACAGCTACGCCAGCTCCCTCAATACAGTGTCCAGGGGCTCACCGGAGATCTTACGGTCGATTCACAGGGAGTGGTGCAGCGCCAACTGATGTGGGCCCACTACGAAAATGGTCGGCTGGTTGTCGATCAGCAGGATACGGCAAGCGATGACGCTCAGTAGTCGCCAACTGGGCGAAGCGTTTGAAAAAAAGGCGATCGATTATTTAAGATCTCAGGGGCTGAAGCTGCGGACGAAAAACTATGGCTGCCGCAGTGGAGAGCTGGACCTCATCATGGAGTCTGGCTCGACGCTGATCTTTGTCGAGGTCCGTTATCGTGCCAGCGATAGTTTTGGGGGAGCCCTGGCATCCGTAACCCCCGCCAAGCAGCAAAAAATTCGTCGAGCGGCTCAGTTCTATCTGCAACAGCAGGGGCTGAATGAGCATAAGCAATTATACCGTTTCGATGTCGTCGCATTTAGCGCACAATCTGGTGATATTGAATGGATTCAGAACGCCTTTTGAGGAGAACTCATGCAGGAATGGATTAAACAAAGCTTTACTGAAAGTATTCAAACCAAGATAGCCGCCGCTGAAGCGCTGGCGGCCCCCCTGGAGCGCGCCGCCTCCATGATGGTGCATTGCCTGCTAAACGGCAACAAGATCCTGACCTGTGGTAACGGTGGCTCTGCGGCTCTGAGCCAGCTACTGGCCTCCTTGCTGATCAATCGCTACGATGCACAGCGTCCAAGCCTGCCGGCGATGTCGCTGAGCTCCGACAGTACCACCATCTCGGCCATCGCCACCGATGAAGAGTTTAGCGAATGCTATGCCAAGCAGATCAGGGCCCTGGGTCAACAGGGGGATATTCTGCTAACCATTACCTCGACCGGCCACAGCCCCAGCATCCTCAATGCGGCCAAGGCCGCCTTGAGCCGGGATATGACCATCATCGCCCTCAGCGGCCGTGACGGTGGAGAAATGGCCGGACTGTTGGGCCCCAATGACGTCGAGATCCGGGTACCATCGAGCTCAACCGCCAGAATCCATGAGCTCCACCAATTCAGCATCCACTGTTTCTGCGATCTCATCGATCGCTCGCTCTTTCCAAGACAGGATGATTACTGATGAAACGCCTCATCTATCTGACATTACTGCTCGCCAGCACACTCAGTCTCAGTGGCTGTGTCGGGCTATTTGTTGCTGGAACCGCGACCACAGTTTCAGCAGCAAACGATCAACGTACTCTGGGTTCACAGATTGATGATCAAACCATAGAGTTCAAGGCTGGCAATGCCCTGTTTGGAAACAAGACTATCCACGAAAAGACCAACATCAGTGTCATCAGCACCAATGGCAGGGTGCTGATGATAGGTGAGGCTCCGACCGAAGAGTTGCGAGCCCAGGCCGTTGCCCTGGTACAGAAGGTTCCGGGAGTGAAGCAGATCTATAATGAGATCCGCATCGCCGAGCCCGTCTCCATGTCGACCCGGATGCACGACAGCTGGCTCACCTCCAAGGTGAAAACCCAGCTATTTGGCAACAAGAACGTCAACCCGCTGCAGATCAAGGTAGTTACCGAAAACGGTGAGGTCTTCCTGATCGGGGTAACCTCTCGCGAGGATGCCGAGCACGCCGTCAATGTGGCGCGCAATGTGGATGGCGTCAAGCGGGTGGTCAAGGTGTTTCAATACACAGATTAATGTTCACTGCCGGAGCCAGGCTCCGGCTATCTTTCTGACCCTGACACCACAGCTAAAACCCTCGGCATATACTGCCAAATTCATTAACCCAACCTGAGCTGCGCATAAGAGGGGAACTAAAAGCCCAAGCTGCGATCTGATCGTTTGTCCAGAACCATCAATCGCCAAGGAGCTTGGGCATGATCAATTTAGAAGCTATTTTCGTTGATGTCGATGATTTCTGTCAGGTCTTTCTACCCGCTTGGCAAAAACAGCAGATCTCCTTAGGTGTGAAGCAGCGGAACAGACCCTCTCGCCTGGCTGTCAGTGAAGTGATGACCATCGTCATCGCATTCCATCGTTTGGGATTCCGAGACTTTAAATCCTATTATCTTCAGTTCGTATGTAAGTACTGGAAAAGCGAGTTCCCCGGCCTGGTGAGTTACACCCGGATGTTGAAATTGATGCAAACGACCCTTGTCCCTTTGTGCTCCTATCTCACCCACAGACAAGCAAAACCTACTGGGATTGCATTCGTCGACTCAACAAAACTTCAGGTTTGCCATAACCTTCGCATCCCTCGACATCAAGTATTTCAAGGTGCTGCCAAGCGTGGCAAAGGAACCATGGGGTGGTTTTATGGATTTAAATTGCACCTTATCATCAATGATCAAGGTGGTGTTATCTCGGTCAAATTAACCCCAGCCAATGTTGATGACAGAACTCCTCTTCCTGAAATGTGCGAGCAGCTCTGGGGTTCACTCTATGGAGATAAAGGCTATATTTCAGGACCACTTGCAGAAGAGCTGGCAGACCAAGGGGTCACATTAATTACCAGCATCAGGAAGAATATGAAACCAAAGTTGATGCGGCTATGGGATAAGCTGATGCTTCGCAAACGCTTCATCATTGAAACCGTCTTTGATCAGCTGAAGAACATCTCTCAGATAGAACACTCACGGCATCGTAGCTGCGTCAGCTTTATGGTGAATCTCCTTGCTGGCCTCATTGCATATACCTTCCAGGAAAAGAAGCCGAGCATCCGAATGTCTCGGCTTGAAAAGGAAGCGCTTATGCAGATCTGAGGTTAACCCAAGCACTGTTCTGGCTGAAGCCCCTATAAAGAAGCCAAGAGAAAACGATCTCCAGGCCAGCCCATTTGCTTCTCACACATGCTTTGCGGCCCACAGCTCAGACTCAATTCATTCCTTCGTCCAGGCGAATTCACACAATGGCAACAACCATCAATCAATCTGCGCTTTGAAACTAAAACTATTTTGGTATGATATTCGTCCAAAATGGCTGAGGGCGAGATCCAATTATTCGTGTCACAGCTCTCCATCATGGCTGTAAGTTCATTATTTAAGGCTCAATCATGGATAAGAAGTTAGTTGTTATCACGGGTGCCAGCTCAGGTTTTGGGGCTGAAATCGCTAAGCAGTTAAGTGGCCTTGGCTACCCTCTGCTGCTACTTGCCCGAAGAGTAGAAAAACTGGAGGCACTGGAGCTCCCCAATACAATCTGCAGAAAGGTGGATGTTTCAGATCATCAGCAGTTCGCGCAGGCTGTCGATGAGGCCGAAGAGATTTTTGGTTGTGAAACTGACTGTCTGGTAAATAATGCGGGAGTCATGCTGCTGGGTCATGTTGAGGATCAGGATCCTCAGGAGTGGCAGAAGATGTTTGCCACCAATGTCTTTGGTGTCTTAAATGGCATGCAGGTTGTTCTCAATAAAATGAAGCAACGCAAAAGCGGAACAATTATCAACATTTCATCCGTTGCAGGTGTAAAAACCTATGAAGAGCATGCCGCATACTCAGGTACAAAGTTTGCGGTGCATGGTATTGGTGAAACGGTTCGCTGGGAAATGGCTCCCCATAACGTGCGTGTTATCACCATCTCTCCGGGAGCAGCTGAAACTGAGCTACTGCAGCACGTTACAGATCCAAAAATCCAGCAGGATTATGTGAACTGGAAAGAGAGCATTGGTGGTGCCATCACAGCAAAAGATGTTGCCGATGCAGTTGTATTTGCGTACTCGCTTCCGCAGAGTGTCTGTATCCGAGACCTGGTGATCACACCGACTCGCCAGCAAAACTAACACTCCCTAATCAATCACAGGCATGCCTTAAATCCCATTTGAGATAAGCCTGTGATTTCGTGAGCAGGATGACTTTCACGCTTCGAGCCAGTAGAATGCCCTCCCCGATCATACTTATACTTTTTGCCTAAGCCTCAATGATAGACTTTTCAATCTTACCGATTTACCTGACGGCTATCATTGCCCTTCTCATGATCCCGGGTCCGGATCTGCTGCTCATCATTAGCTCCAGCATCAGCTATGGGCGTCGTGTTGGATTTTTCACCTGTCTTGGGATCTGCAGTGCTGGCTTTAGTATGACTTTGCTCGCTGCATTGGGGATCTCTGCACTGGTTGTCATGAGTCCGCTGGCTTTAAATGCAATAAAGGTGATCGGCGGACTCTACTTGCTCAAATTAAGCTGGGATTCTTTTAAAAGCAGGGTAGATACGAAAATAAGCACCCTTGAGCTTCCTCGTCATCAACTCACGAATAGCCTGTACCGGCGAGCATTTTTAACCAGCCTTCTCAACCCAAAAGCTCTGATCTTTTTTGTGCTATTTCTTCCACAATTTGTATCCAATCATGCAACCGGCAGTACAGGGATTCAGATATTGATCCTGGGCTTAATCCTCAATTTCAGTGGATTTAGTTTCTACTCTCTGGTGGTAGCCATGGCAGGAACACTGGGAAAACGCTTGCTAAACAGCCATAAATTCCATCTCTATCAACACAGGTTCATGGGACTCATTTTCCTGCTATTAGCGATCTGGCTGCTGAGCTCCAACCTGCAGATACACCACATCTCTGGGTAGACCTTTCTCCAGATATAAAAAAAGCTCCCTCGGGAGCTTTTTTTATATTCAGATGAACAAACTTACTTGATCACCCGCAGCGTTGGACGCCCCTTGGGACGCTCAGCCGCTTCACTGTCTGACTCATCAGCAGATTCTTCCACCGCCTCAAGCTCGGCCAGGGGTGCGGCCTGAGATGGCTGCGCTGTTTCAAGCTCTGCATCGGCATCTGCACTCCAGCTCTCATAGGCTGGCTCTGGCGGGAAGAAGGTCCCGGCACCATTTTCACGTGCCTGAATCGCCATCACAGCTGCCATAGGCACATAAACCTGATGAGCAACGCCACCGAAACGAGCGTTAAAACTAACCGCATCGTCATCCATGGTAAATCCAACCACGGCACGCGGCGCGATATTCAGCACGATCTGCCCATCATTGATAAATTGCTGAGGAACCTGCACATAAGGCAGCTCAGCATTGACCAACAGGTGGGGAGTCAGCTCATTATCCAGGATCCAGTCGTAAAACGCCCGAAGCAGATAGGGACGACTGGGAGTCATCTCGATCTCCATCCTTAGATACTCGCCTGACTATGGTTTTCACGCTCAGCTTCGGTCAGAGCAGCCTGGAAAGACTCACGCTCAAACACCCGAATCATATAGGTCTTGAGATCTTTAGCACTGCGGTCAGCTAACTCAATTCCCATCTGAGGAAGACGCCACAACAGAGGAGCCATATAGCAATCCATCAAACCAAACTCTTCACTCATGAAGTAAGGGTACTCAGCAAACAGAGGCGCGATCGACAGCAGGCTCTCTTTGAGTTGCTTACGTGCGGCATCTGCACCATCCTTACCCTCAAGAATGATGTGGGCCAGGCTGTACCAGTCATTTTCGATGCGGTGCATCATCAGGCGGCTATGACCACGGGATACAGGGTAAACCGGCATCAATGGTGGATGCGGAAACCGCTCATCCAGGTACTCCATGATGATACGGGAGTTGTAAAGAACCAGCTCACGATCAACCAGAGTCGGAACACTAGCATAAGGATTCAGCTCCGCCAGCTCTTCCGGGAGGTTGTTGACGTCTACGTGATTGATATCAACACTCACGCCCTTCTCCGCCAGCACGATACGTACCTGATGGCTATAAAGATCATCGGCACCGGAATACAGTGTCATTACTGAGCGTTTGTTGGCAGCAACAGCCATTGAACCCTCCAAAAAGTTGTCAGAACATCCCACAGACCACCGGGATTTCACGGCCCCTGCAGGGAAAAAATGTAATAGGGCTGAAACCTGGCCGCCACCGCTCGGGCAGGACAATGCCAAATTTTCAGCAAGAGGATGAGTTTACCAGATAAATGCCTGTTTGTTCAGCAAATTGAGCCCTCTGAGCAAAACAAAGCGCATCCTTTGTGCAACCTGTCCTCTATCTTATTCAAACGCCAATAAAAAAAGCCCGGACAAGCCGGGCTTTTTCGAATATAAGGCCGGAGCCAAATATTAACGCTTAGAGAACTGTGGGCGCTTACGTGCTTTATGCAGACCCACTTTCTTACGCTCAACGCGACGTGCATCACGAGTAACGAAGCCAGCCTGACGAAGAGCTGGACGCAGCGTCTCGTCATACTGAAGCAACGCACGAGTGATACCGTGGCGAATTGCACCAGCTTGACCTGAGATACCACCACCCTTAACGGTGATGTTCAGATCCAGCTTCTCCATCATCTCAACCAGCTCGAGTGGCTGACGAACAACCATGCGAGCGGTCTCGCGACCGAAGTATACGTCCAGAGAACGCTTGTTTACTACGATGTTGCCGCTACCTGCCTTCAGGAAGACACGAGCAACTGAGCTTTTACGACGGCCAGTGCCGTAATATTGATTATCTGCCATTTGCCTGATCCTTAAATGTCCAGTACCTGAGGTTGCTGAGCAGCATGCTTGTGCTCGGCACCCGCGTAAACTTTCAGTTTACGGAACATAGCACGACCAAGCGGACCGCGTGGCAGCATACCCTTAACCGCAGACTCGATTACACGCTCAGGAGCCTTCTCGATCAGCTTCTCGAAGCTGATTGACTTCAGGCCACCTGGGTAACCAGTGTGCGCGTGATAGATTTTGCCAGAGCGCTTGTTACCAGTAACGTGAACTTTAGCAGCGTTAACCACAACGATGTGGTCGCCACAGTCAACGTGTGGAGTGTACTCAGGCTTATGCTTACCACGCAGGCGGTGAGCAATCTCAGTTGCGATGCGTCCCAGAGTTTTACCTTCAGCATCAACAATGTACCAGTCGCGCTTTACGCTCTCTGGCTTGGCAACGAAAGTTTTCATGTAACTTCTGCACCCAAAAATTGAAGTTGTTACAGTGTTTGTTGCAGGAAGGCTTCCCTAACTACAACGCTAAGCCACCCGTACTCCTTCGAGAACAAGTGGTCGACATATGTCTTATATATTACAAAGAGTATTTGCAACGTGGGCTGCGCGATTATAGGGGATGTCGCTGAAAAAATCACCCACCTTTTTGATAAATTTTACAAAGCCCACCTCTATAGTCCCTACTCAGGCCAGGTGAGGGAGCTCCAGATAGGCGAAAGATTGCATCTCTTCGAGCCTGGAGCGGGTTCTCTGGAACTCAAACTCCAGCCGTCCCCGGGTATAGATCTCCCCAAGGGGCACGGCCGCCGAGATGATGAGCTTGACCCTACGCTCATAAAACTCATCCACCATGGCGATAAAGCGCCGCGCCGCATCATCGAGCTGCTCATTCATCTGTTGCAGGTCTGAGAGCAGTACGGTATGAAAGCGCCTGGCGATCTCCATATAGTCGAGCTGGCTGCGGGCAGTACAACACAGGGCGTGAAAGTCGGCCATCAATACCCCATGTCCCGCCTGGCGAATCCTGATATTACGCTGCCCTATCTCAAGTTCCTGGCTCGAAGCCGGGTCGATCGACTGCTGAGTCAGCTGCCGATAGCAGGCTTGCAGATTCTGCTCCGCCCGGGAGTCCAGAGGGTAATGGTAGATCTCTGCCTGCTTGAGGGTACGCAACCGGTAATCCTCTCCCCCATCCACATTAAGCACTTCACAGTGCTCCTTGAGCAGAGCGATAGCCGGCAGAAACTTGGCTCGTTGCAGGCCATTCTTATAGAGATCATCCGGGTGGCAGTTTGAGGTCGCCACCAGGGTCAGCCCCCGCTGAAACAACTCATCAAACAGGGTACCAATCAGCATGGCATCGGTGATATCTGACACATAGAACTCATCAAAACACAGCACCCTGAACTCACGGGTAAACTGCTCCGCCACTTTCTTAAGGGGGTCACTCTGACCGGACAAGCCTTTGAGCTGCTGGTGAACCCGGCTCATGAAATGGTGAAAGTGAAAACGCTGCTTGGCCGAAGTCGTCAGTGATTCATAGAAGAGATCCATCAGGTAGGTCTTGCCGCGACCGACGCCCCCCCAAAGATAAAGGCCGCGAGGCATAGAGACTTTCGTCACCACACGCCGCCTGAGAAGCCGATGCCGAAGTTTAGGCTGTTGCATAGGAGCAGTGACTTCCAGCGCATGACTCAGGGCATCCAGATGCTCCACAGCAACTCGCTGAGCCGAGTCCTGTTTAAATCCCTGCTGCAGATCCCGCTGATAGCGCTGTTTAACACTCATCTTCTGGTCCCATCCTCGTCCTAAAATTTGATATCGCTTCCTCTATGGGTAGGATATAGTGGCAAGGAATGAAGCCACACTCAAGGATGTCTGGACAATGAGGAGATCACCATGACTGCCACGCTCTGGCTCTACGTTATTCTTGTCGCAATCATCGCATTAGTCATCGGCTTTTTTGCCGGTCGTTTTTCCCGCAAACCCTGTGCCACAACCGAGCAACTGACTCAGGATCTGGAGCAGGCACTGCAAAATCATGAACGCTACCAGCAGCAGGTACAGGAGCACTTTGTACAGAGCGCTGAAGTATTGCAGCACCTCAATCAAAGCTATCAGCATTTTTGTGAGCACATGATGCACAGCTCATCGGGCCTGATTAAGTCCGAAGAACTCCATCAGCAGCTGTTTCAAAATACCCCGAGGCTTGAGAAGCAAGCCGAAGATGAGCAGGCACCCCGTGACTACTCAGGAGAGTCTTCCGGCCTGTTGCGATAGAGTGTTGTATACTCGCAGCTTTATGGCCTTCTTGCCCGGAACTTAAGCCGCGGCGAGGTGGTCTTATTCTGCGAACTGTTTTTCAACAACAAGGAGTTTTCTGGATGAAGAGAGCCCTCACCCTTTTTACTGTTTTAGTATTCAGCCTGGGCGGCTTGTGTTCTCCGGTATTTGCCGCACTGCCAGCCAATCTTATCAATAGCCAGGGTCTTCCAAGTCTGGCCCCCGTGATTTCCAAGAGCTCGCCGGCAGTGGTCACCGTTTCTGTTTCGGGAAAAAAGATCACCCGTGAGCGCATTCCTGAGGCATTCAAGTTCTTCTTTGGGCCCAACATGCCTTCTGAGCAGACTCAGGAGCGCGCCTTTAAAGCTCTGGGCTCCGGCGTTATCATCGACGCTAAAAAAGGCTACATAGTCACCAATAACCACGTCGTTCAGGATGCTGATGAGATCATGATCACCCTGAAAGATGGCCGTAAATTCAAGGCTAAGAAGATCGGCGCTGACACTCAGTCGGATATCGCACTGCTGCAGATCGATGCAAAAGACCTGACAGCTCTGCCATTTGCCGATTCCGACTCGCTGAAGGTCGGCGACTTTGTGATTGCGATCGGTAATCCCTTTGGGCTGACTCAGACTGCGACCGCAGGAATCGTCAGTGCACTGGGACGCAGTGGCCTCAACGTCGAGCACTATGAAAACTTCATCCAGACCGATGCGGCGATCAATACCGGTAACTCGGGTGGTGCCCTGGTGAACCTCAAGGGTGAACTGGTTGGGATCAATACCGCTATCCTGGGTCCCAATGGTGGCAATATCGGCATTGGCTTTGCCATTCCCTCCGGGATGGTGAAAAACCTGGTCTCACAGATCCTCAAATATGGTGAGGTCCGCCGCGGAACCCTGGGAATCATGGGTGGAGAGCTGACTTCAGATCTCGCCAAAGCCTTTGGCTATGATAAAGACCATGGTGCCTTTGTCAGTCAGGTCCTCAAGGATTCAGCCGCCCAGGCCGCAGGCCTGAAAGCCGGTGATATCATCATCAGCATCAATGGTAAGAAGATCTCCTCGTTCGGTGAGCTGCGCGCCAAGATCGCAACCATGGGTGCCGGTAAAGAGATCACCCTGGGTGTATTCCGCGACGGGAAGATCAATGAATTCAAGGTAACCCTGCGCCGCGCCGAAGACCATCAGGTCAAGGCCAGCGTCATCACCCCCGCTCTGGAAGGTGCCACTTTGAGCACTATCGAAGAGAAGGAGGGAACTCCGGGAGTCCTGGTCGAGAAAGTGATCCCGAACTCACCGGCCTTCCTCTCTGGACTGCGTAAAAATGACATCATCATTGGCGTCAACCGCCAACGCATCAAGAACATGGGTGAGCTACGTAAGGCTTTGAAAAACAAGCAGGAATTGCTTGCCCTGAATATCCAGCGCGGTAACAATTCACTGTATCTGGTGATCCGCTAATAAATCCACGGCCTGGCTTGCCAGGCCGTTCCTCTTCCCCCTCAAATCATGTTATCCTCAGGGCTCATCTGCCTGGGGTCATCACATGTCGCGAAGCATCTTTATCTATCTTCTCAAGTCCATCTGTGCCGGAATAGTGGTGGCAGCGATCTTGGTGTTGGCGATCCCGGGACTACGCCAACAGGCCGCCCAACTGTTGCCGCAAAATATCTACCTGCGCCAGGGTGTAGTCAGCTACGCCTATGGGGTTAATCGCGCCGCACCTGCGGTGGTCAATATCTACACCCAAAGCATGCAGCAGGCCCAGCTGGATAGTCAGCCAAGTCTTCAGCCTCAGCGGCTGGGTTCAGGTGTGATCATGAATCGTGGCGGCTACATTCTAACCAATTATCATGTCATCGCCCGGGCCAACCAGATCATAGTGGCGCTGCAGGATGGACGGATCGTCGACGCCAAGCTGATCGGTACTGATGTACTCACGGATCTGGCCCTGCTCAAGATCAAGGCCAACAACCTCCCTGTGATCCCTCAGGACAACAATATCGATCCCCAGGTCGGCGACGTGGTGCTGGCCATAGGCAACCCCTTCAATGTAGGGCAAACCATCACCCAGGGGATCATCAGCGCTAAGGGGCGCAGCGATCTCAGCAGCCTAGGCGCCGATAGTAATGGTCGCCAGGATTTCCTGCAGACCGATGCCGCCGTCAATGAAGGGAACTCAGGGGGAGCGCTGATCAACACCCGAGGCGAATTGGTCGGGATCAGTACCGCTACCTACCACACGACTCGAAATCAGGAAGGCTACGGCATCAGCTTTGCCGTTCCCTACAAGCTCGCCCTCGATGTCATGAAGCAGCTCATCGAGCACGGCCGGGTGATCCGCGGATACCTGGGTGTTGGAGCAATCAAACCCTCCGCCATCATGGCGCGTCTTCTCAACCTTGGTGATAACCAGGGACTCGTTATTAATCATATCGTAGCCAATAGTCCGGCCGACAAGGCCGGGATCAAGATCAATGATGTGCTGCTAGCCATAAATAATCAGCCGATCCAATCTGCCAGTCAGGTGCTGGACAAGGTTGCGGCGGCAAAGCCTGGCAGCATTCTCTCTCTGACCATCTCGCGTCAGGGCAAAAAGATGACAGTCCCGGTAACTATTACCGAGGACACACGCTACCAAAGCAATAACAACGCCTCCTGAGCCAACACCACTTCTTTTTGACTAAGCTGTAAGAAGCTTGGTCGTGGGTTGCTTGAGGCTAAATTTGAGGAGAGATCCGACACATGTTGAAAGCTATTCGTGAGTTTTTGCGCCTTGAGGCTGCCGCCGGTATTATTCTGGTGATCGCCGCGATCATCGCGATGATCATTGAGAACTCTGCCGCCAAACCTCTGTACGATGCCCTGCTGGGAACCCATGTTGAGGTCCGACTTGGCGCCTTGCAGATCGCAAAGCCCCTGCTGCTCTGGATAAACGACGGGATGATGGCCCTGTTTTTCCTGCTGGTGGGACTTGAGATCAAGCGAGAGCTGCTGATGGGGGAGCTATCTGATCGATCCAGGCTCTCCCTGCCGCTATTTGCCGCCGTCGGGGGCATGGTTGTCCCGGCGCTGATCTACAGCTATTTTAACCACGGGGATGTGATGGCGATGCGCGGCTGGGCAATTCCAGCGGCAACGGATATTGCCTTTGCCCTGGGTGTCCTGTCGCTGCTCGGCAGCCGGGTCCCCCACAGCCTGAAGCTATTTTTGCTGACCCTGGCGATCATCGACGATCTCGGCGGCATCATTATCATCGCCCTCTTCTATACCTCCAACCTATCTCTCGGTTCACTGGTGATCTCGGCCCTGTCTCTGATTGTCCTGTATATCCTGAATCGACGTGGAGTCACCAAGCTAACCCCCTACTTGCTGGTCGGGTTAATTCTGTGGATCGCGGTGCTGAAATCCGGGGTACACGCCACCCTGGCCGGGGTATTGCTGGCGTTCTTTATCCCGCTCAAGCAAAAAGAGGGAGAAGAAGGCCCCTCGTTGCTGGAAAAACTCGAGCACGATCTTCACCCAACCGTGGCCTATGTGATCCTGCCGGTGTTTGCCTTTGCCAATACCGGGATCTCTCTTGAGGGCGTGACCCTGCAGTCGCTGCTACACCCGGTACCCATGGGGATCTGGGGAGGTCTCATCATAGGTAAACTGATCGGGGTACTGGGGCTCAGTTACCTGGCGGTCAAACTCAAAATGGCCAGCCTGCCCGATGGCATCCGCTGGCGAGAAATGTATGGAGTCTCCCTGCTGTGTGGTATCGGCTTTACGATGAGTCTATTTATCAGCTCCCTGGCCTTTGAGCAGGGGGCAACCGGAGGCTACCTGTTTAACGATCGCCTGGGGATCCTGTTTGGCTCAATTCTGGCCGCCATCCTGGGCTACCTGCTCCTCTATTTCGTGCTTCCCAAGAAAAAGACCTAACTGAAAACAAGGCTCCTTACGGAGCCTTTTTTGTGTCTCCGATTGAGTCAAAGTGACAGCCTGCTTGTGGATGAGTGAAACTGGGTAAATACTTTAGCTATCAGCAAAAGTGATTGGTAGTACTTCAAACCCAGTGAGTCTTACGACAAGGATGGATGACACCCGATGATCTCGGCTTACATGACAGATATCATCATCTTGCTATGTGCTGCGGTGATCGCTGTTCCACTGTTTCAGGCTGTCAAGCTTGGATCCATTCCTGGCTTCGTCATCGCTGGCGTCATTGTCGGCCCCTCCGGCCTCGGCCTGATCGATAATATTACTGAAATCTCAGCCCTTGCTCAGTTCGGTGTGGTACTGCTGCTATTCATTATCGGAATCGAACTCAGGCCCTCACAGCTTTGGCAGATGCGGCGGCTGGTTTTTGGCTTGGGGGTCCTCCAGGTCGCTTTGACCGGGATGGTGCTCAGTTTTCTGATCTATATTCTGACCGGGCTTGAGTTGATTACAGCCATCCTGGTGGGCTCAGCCCTGGCCCTCTCCTCCACCGCCTTTGTACTACAGCTGCTGGGAGAAAATAAGCAGCTGGACTCTCAATACGGCAAGATGAGCTTCTCGGTACTGCTGATGCAGGATCTGGCGGTGGTACCGCTGTTAGCCCTGATCTCCCTGCTGACAATTCCTGATTTTACGCTCCAGGGTGAGCTCTTCATCTCACTGATGGAAACCCTGGTGATTCTGTTGGTGGTGATCCTCGGTGGCCGCTACTTCCTGCACCCCATATTGCACAGGGTTGCTCTGGCTGGCAGCCCAGAAGTATTCACCACTTCTGCGGTGCTGATTGTACTGGGTACGGCCACCATCACAGAGCATATCGGCCTGTCGATGGAGATGGGTGCATTTCTCGCCGGGCTGCTGATAGGCGACAGCATCTACCGTCACCAGGTGATCGCCGAGATCAAGCCATTTCGTGGACTGCTGCTGGGACTTTTCTTCATGTCGATGGGGATGTCCTTCAATCTCATCAGTCTGATTGATAACCCGTTGCTGATCCTGGGCCTGGTCTGCCTGCTGATTATTCTTAAGATCATCATCATCTTTCCGCTGGCTTATCTCTTTAGCCGTAACGGGATCGTCTCGCTTTCGACGGCATTGATGTTGGCTCAAAGTGGTGAGTTTGCCCTGGTGATATTCTCGCTGGCTCTTCAGCATACTATTTTGGATACGAGCCTCTATCAGCAGCTGATGTTAGTAGTCGTCCTCAGTATGCTGTTTACTCCCATCCTATCCAGGTTGGCCTGCACCCTGAGTCGCTCCCAGGGGTCGGATTACTCCATCTATCCTCCACCTCCCGGGATCCCCGTCCCCATTGTGCTGGCCGGATTTGGTAAGGTAGGACATCGCATCGGCGAAGTCCTGACTAAGATGAAGATCTTTTATATCGCCCTGGATATGGATGCCAATCGGGTCAAGCAGCAACGAAGTCACGGCCACCCGGTCTTTTACGGCGATGTCCGCCAGCCGGAGATCCTGCATTCCGCCTCCCTCAAAGAGGCCAAGATCCTGGTGGTCGCGCTGGATGACTATGAAGCGACCAAGCAGGTGGTGAAGACCCTGCATAACAGCGATCCTGAGATGCAGATCTGTGCCCTGGGGCACAGCTACAACCAGTGTAAAGTGCTCCAGGAGCTCGGTGCTAACATGGTGGTGTCCGACAACCTGGAGGCAAGCCTGGAGTTCACCCGTTATCTTCTCAAGCAACTAGCCATCGACACCGCCGAACGCGAAGCGATCCTCGATGAATTCCGTAAAGACTATTACGGACAAAATGAGTGATTATCGGTCCCTTAGGAACGAGAAACCTCCAGCGAGCCTAGTTAGCATCGAGAATGTCAGCAACCCAGCTCAGTCCGGCAACGGCAGTCGGAAAACCTATGGTACTCACTAGTAGCAGGACCGCATGCCTGATCTCATCGGGCGATGCCCCGGCTTCGAGTGCGCGACGCGTATGACTGTGGGTCGCCCCCTCTGAGCGAATCGTAACCGCAGCGGCTAACTGGATCAGGTGAGCCTCTTTGCTGCCGAGTGGCCCGGCCTGTTTCGCCTCACTCCCTAACGCCTCAAAAGCTTCCATCAGCTCCGGATAACTCTCTTGAATTCCTTTATAGTGCTGTGACTTACCCACGATATGCTCCTGTTTTCCTTGTGCTTTTATGAAGTATATACCCTTACTATTTGAAGCTACAGAGTAGTCAACAGCGCAAAATCACGATTTTCAATTTTGCATTATCATATTTGTTCTCGAACATCTGCTCTCTCCCTTTGGCAATGGCTGGAGAGAAGAAAAAGGGCCCATTCCTGCACCCTCATAAATCATGAAGAGTCACAGCAATTAGGAGAGATTTTTGTACCACTCCTGAAGGGCAACACCAATTTCATCAGGTGAATCTTCTTGCACGTAGTGAATACCTTCTACAGTGACCTCAGTGACATTGGGCCAGGATCTAACATAATCTCTGGCCTCTTTGGTTGAAATGAGAGCACCAGGTTCTGCATTGATGAACAGTTTAGGAAACTGCGTTGTTGTTAACCATCGACTATAAGATGACATTATTTCATTTGTTCCTGAGGGTTTCCCGGCAACAGGAATTTCTCTGGGCCAAGTGAGCGAGGGACGTCTATCTTCACCTGAATTTAAAAATGGTCTTCGGTACTCATCCATCTCCTCTTTTGACAATGCTCGAATCACCCCCTTCTGGATAAGCTCCTCAACAAAGAGGTTCTTGTTAAGGATCAGATCTTCACCCAAGTCAGATCTGAATGCCTGGAAAATATCACGCGCCTCATCAGGAAAAGCATCCCAGCTTGGAACAGGAGCAATCATAGCCTCAAAAAAAGCTATACCTTTTATTGATTCTGGATGTGTATGTGCCCAATAAAAACCTAAAGCAGAACCCCAATCCTGAATAACCAAAGTTACATTTTCTTTTACATCAATAGTATCAAGCAACTTAAAAATATATTTTGCGTGCTCAAAGAACTTATAAGAATTCTCATCACTATTATCTAACTTTTCAGAGTCACCCATTCCAATTAAATCTGGTGCTATGACTCTACCTTTCCCCTCCATATAAGGAAGTATATTTCTCCATAAATATGAACTTGTCGGGTTTCCATGTAGAAAAATAATTGGTTCTCCTTCTCCCTCATCAATATAAGCCATTTTCTTACCATAAATTTCCTGGCGCTTTTTAATATATCTCATCGCTTATTCCCTCAGTTTTTCTATACAAGGATTAGGATACTAGGTGGTTTTCACATCTATTGCTGATGTCTGGATTCAACCACTACAGGTCGCTGTAGCTCAATCCCTTGAATCTCTAGAAGCGCTCCCTGCAGCAGAAGACCGGTGACGTTGAAAGCAGTACACCTTAAAAAAGAGCAGCTATCTGAAACACAACCGGGGTGTCATTCAACCTGACTCTGGGGTATTTGCCTCACTCTAGCAGAGTAAAGATAGCTAATGTGAGCCATCCATTTAAGGAAAAACGATAAAGCATTGAGACTATCAGGCTTAAATCATCGCTTGACCTTCTTAGTTAACCCATCTCAGAAGAGAGAACTATACCAAAATCCTTAAATCCTTTATCCCGATATGGTGCCAATGACTGATATTCATCGCTTTCAAACAGAGTTCGGACTATATCCTCATTTGGAAACCTTATAACAAGAACAATTTTAAAAGAACTCTCACCATGAAGTTGCGAATCTACTTTCCCTCGGTAGACAACCTCACCTTCATTATTTATCAATAAAGGCATTACATTTTTCAGATAATGTTGCATTGCTTCTGTTTGTTCAGGTTTCGGCGTAGCAGTAGCAATTACGACGGTCTTTTTATTAGTCATAATAATCTCCTTAAAGTGATGTGTATTACTTATTGAAGTCAGCAACTTTTTCCATCATTTTGCCATTCATAGATATGGCTTTTTTGGTACTTATTAAGTATTTGAGCATGAAGGCCATGATTCTATTCTTCAGCCCAGGAACAATGACAGCCTTACGACCCAACCCTTTAAGAGCGATCTGGGCTACACTCTTTGCACTCATGATATTCATTTGTGTTTTAGAAAAGTCAACACCGGTTCCTTCCAGCATCGGTGTGGCCGTTGGGCCT
The DNA here is from genome assembly GCF_003072645.1 of Dongshaea marina. Taxonomy (NCBI): domain Bacteria; kingdom Pseudomonadati; phylum Pseudomonadota; class Gammaproteobacteria; order Aeromonadales; family Aeromonadaceae; genus Dongshaea; species Dongshaea marina. The sequence goes on along the minus strand of NZ_CP028897.1, from coordinate 395,881 downwards.
GGGGCGAGCACAGAAACATCGATGTTATAGCGTCTCATCTCCCAGTTCAGGGAGTAACCCAGATTTTGAACATAAGCTTTGGAACCTGCATAGTTCGAAAAGTAAGGGCTTGGCATAATACCTGACAGACTTGTGACGAGAAGTATCCCTCCTCTTTTTCTCTCCTGCATTCGCTTAGCGAAGTGATGAGTCAAAGCATAGACTGATATCACATTAAGCTGTAGCAGTCGAAGCTCATCTTTAGCCTCTATCTGGGTAAACTCCCCATTATTTTCGAGAGCTGCAGAAGGGATAAATAGTCCAACATCGTAGTTTTGTGTTTTATCGATTAGCTCCCGGAAACCATCGTTCTCACTCAAATCCACAGAGATAGTCTCAACTTCAACCCTATGGCGCCTTTTAAGAGATTGAGCTTGCTGCCCCAGCTTGGTAGCATTGCGCGCCGCAAGTAGCAGGTTGACTCCAGATTGAGCAAGCTCTTCGGCAAGCGCCGCACCGATTCCTGAGGTTCCTCCGGTAATGAGTGCCCATGGCCCATATTTTTCTGAAATTGTGCTTTTCATGAATAATCCCTGTTTGCCTGAATGTCTGGTAACAAAGGTATAACCATTCAATAACTAATGGAATCGGGCAAAAACCAAAATTGGTTTTGCGTTTTTTGCAAAGCAAAGAACTGGAAAGTCAAATCGCGCCCGGCAATCTATCAGGCATCTGAGGTTGGATTACTTCAGTTCAAGAAACAGACATTCAGCATGCTCTTCGATAGGTGGCAAGTAGTCACGAACCTGAAGCTTCTGCAAAACGCGATGAAGCAGGAAACACCTACTGCGCAGGAAAAGTCTTCAGATATCAGCACGTTCGAAAGTAGCATCGGAAAGCATAAGCATTTGATAAATAAGCATAAATGTTAAATTATTTAACAGACATAAGTAACCAACTTCCTGTTACAGTGGTCAGCTACGACAAGGCTTGATGAAACAAGGAAATAGCAAAAGATGCTCGAATGACTATCGGTCGCCCAGTGGGATCAGAGCAATTTAATCGAGTGCTCACCTTTTCTGATTCTGATGATGTAGGGATCCAACAGATAGAGCTAAGCTACTCCATAAGCCCCCACTCATGCAGCATGAAAATGCTTTGGTCACGAACCTCATAGAAGGGAGTCGGGTTCATGGGATATCTGCAGGAATATCGCCCTGTATAACCATATTTAGAACAGCTGGTTAATCGCTTCTATCACACAGAGTAACTTTAAGAGTAACACTCTATCAGGTAGTCCAGGAATACTCTGACCTTGCTCGGGAGATGAGCTCTATGTGGATAAACAGCATAGATAAAACGATCGCACTCGCTGCCTAACTGACTTCGATATTCACTAAAAATTTGTAGCAGTGAACCATCACGTAACAGGTTATCTACCATCCAAAGTGGCGCCATGATGACTCCAAGCCCTGACACAGCCTGGCTCAACAACAGAGGAATGTTATCGGATCTCAGGTTTCCGGATACATGGATTTTATGCTTTTCTCCCTCATGACTGATAATCCAACGGTTTGAATTTTTTATCCAGCAACACAAACAGTTGTGTTTCTTCAGATCTTCCGGCGAAGCTGGATATCCTCTTCTCATAAAATATGTTGGGCTAGCGCAGATGACCATTTTCTCTGTATTTTGAAATTTTCTGGCAATAAGTGAAGAGTCATCCGGTACATGATAACGTATTGCCAAGTCGATATTTTCCTGAATCAGATCCACCATTTGATCAGACACTTGGATATCAAGGTTAATCTTTGGATACTTTTCTAAAAAATCAGGGATATGGTGGCCAAGGTAAAAGTTAGCGAATCCTTGAGTTGTACTAATCCGTAATGTTCCTATCGGACCGGATTGGTACTCCAAAAGTAGCTCATGAGTATCCTGTAACTCCAACAGTACCTTTGAGGCCTTTTGATAGTAAAACTGCCCAGCTTCAGTTAACCCGACATGATGGGTACTCCTATGAAAGAGCCTGACTGCAAGTTCATTTTCCAGTGCCTGAAGTTGCCTCGACACAGATGAAGGAGAAAGTTCCATCAAACGCCCTGCCTCGGTGAGGTTTCCGGTTTCAGCCACTTTGCAAAACACCTTAAGCTGTACTAAACCCTTCATGAACATTTCCCACCTGCAACTCTTTAAGAGTATAGAGCATCGGCTATCATTGATAGCAGCATTGAACTACCCGCCTAGTTACATTTAGATAACAATCGAATTCAAAAGATCGAAAGTTACCCTTCAGAGTGATCTTCGAAGTTAAAAGAGACAATAATGCTGGAAATAGGCAGCGCCTTACTATTTCCGACAGACCTCACAGCCAGAAACATTATCTTAACAATGCTAGACTGAAAAGATGAACTCGATTTAGCTAAAGGAGGCTTGTATGCAGTGGAAAGAGCATGGCTCATTCGAGATGAAGCTCCAAGGCAATATCATGCTTCTGCATGTGCTGGGAAGGTGGAATGTCGAGACAACACAGCATTTTGTCAACGCGTATCAGCAGCAAATGGTTGCAATGATCAAACAGCCCTGGGGTCAGGTAACAGACTTGAGTCAGTGGGAACTATCTCCACCAGATATATGGGAGCACATATATGGGCTTGCCCGGTGGATGGAGGAGCACAATCAGGTATGTGAAGCTTTTGTTTGCTCTCTGTCAATCCAGAAAATGCTAATGAAAAAGAGACTGGAAACAACGCCTAAGGTTAGGAAAAAATTTTTCACTGACACCGAGCCTGCCTTGGATTGGTGTAGGAATGAGCTAACAGAAACGAGCTCCAGGACTCTTTTTAAATAGCTGAACTAAGAACACCCTCCTGACATCTTAGCTTGTAGCTAGAAGCCTTCCTCCCAAGCCGATTAGAGCACAGCTCAGGTAAGTTATTTTTAGAACTCTTTTAGCACCTAAAGCGCTCAACATTCATCTATTGAGGAACTCTTCTGACAGATAAAAGTAAGCACCTGATAATCCATATAGACATAATCATCCGTTTGCCCGGTCAAGGCCTGGTAACGTGCCAACCAGTCAGCCATGAAGCTTTCAGGATCATCCACCTGGGCCGGATGGGGTAACCAGCTCAGCATGTAAGAGATAAATTCCTGAGGACAGGAAAACTCACGCCGCTTGGTCTCCTGCACCATCTCAATGCCACAAAAACCAGCCTGTTCCAACTTGGCCCGGTAGCCATCGGCATCATCAAATTCATAGGGATTGATGAAGCCCTGAAAAGCATCGGACCAGCGAGGCGAGGTTTCAAGCTCTTCGGCCGGGATCCACAGGTTTTCGCAGCGGGGGTAAACCAATCCAGCAAAGCTGCCTCCGGACTTTAGAGTCCGGGAGATCCCGGCCAAGGCTTTAGGCAGCTCGCGGATCCAGTGCAGGCAATTGAAACTCGTCACCCGATCAAATTGCTGCTCCAGATTGAGCTCGGTTGCATCCTGATGCTGAAAACTTAGCGATGAAATATCGCGCCATTGCTGGCGGGCAAAGTCGATCATCTCCCGGGTGCGATCAACCCCGACAACCAGGCCTTGATCAGCCCTTAATGCCAATTCATGGGTGATCCGCCCATCCCCACAGCCTACATCCAGGATGGTTTCATGCCGCTGGATATTGAAACTCTCTATCATGCCCAAGGAGAGCTCATACTGCACCAAGGCATGCTTGTTATAGTGGCTGGGTCGCCACTGACTGATCACTTCGCTCATAACGACTCCCTGTATAATTTCAGCCTGAAATTATACGCATGAACAGCATGCCATTGAATCATCCATAAGGCATTTGGATTTATCCTGCAGACGGCTCGTTTGTGCCAAAAACACAATAGCCGGTATTGATCGGCGGAAAAGATAGAGCGATTTTCAGTTAGAGTTTCTAGTTGGAGATACGATAAACCAGCTGGCAACCACCAGGCAGCCAAACATGGTATAACTGACCGTAAAAACCCACTCTGGTGCATTGTAGTAAAGCAGGTACTGCATCCAGTGCTGTATGAAAGTGCCCGAATAGGCTACCTCCCCCGCTCTTGCGCGCAGGGCCATCTCCCAGGTAGTGAGAGGGCAGATCTCACCCAGCCAGGATTGAACCACCACTATGCCGATACACAGAAGATGAGCCACTCTAAACCAGAAGTTTCTCACCCACAGCCACTGCAAAAAATAACCGAGGTAAATCAGCAACAGGCCAAAAACAATAAAGATTGCCACGGCCAGGTGTATCAGCAAAACGGCATCTGCGGCTAAGGCCAGTAATGCTTGCTCAGTCAACTCCCTTCCCCTGCATCAAGCTCTCCATCTTCTCTATTCAGTTTTACAGGAAGCTTCTCTAATGGCTAACATCCGCTCCCTCCTTCTGAATCGCAGAGGGATTTTTTTCTCCCCGTTAGCGAGCGACGAAGTGAAGCGTTGGAGATGGAAGTTGAGGGGCATGGGTGCCACGAGAGCTTAGCCGTTACAGGGATGTAACGTCTAAGCGACGCTTCAATCTGTGGGTTCACTGAGGATCAAGTGAGATCAGGGGCACCGGAGGATTGTTAAGGAGAGAGGCGTTCTCTCCTTGACCCGCCGTCGGCTACCCGACACAGATGGCGAAGCCATAAATATCTGTCCAAAGGACATACCTCCCCCAGTCCGCAGGACATTAGCTCAACGAGCTGAAACCTACCGCCAGCAAGGCAATAAAAAAGCTCCCGAGGGAGCTTTTTTATCAAACCACCAGCGAATGGAGAATCATTATTCCGCCATCGCTACTGCAGCCTCAGCCGCAGCACTCTTGATCCGCTCAATGGAGCCACCTAAGCCCCTGAGCTTCTCTTCGATATGCTCGTAGCCACGGTCGATATGATAGATGCGATCGACAATGGTCTCACCCTTGGCGATCATCCCGGCGATCACCAGGCTGGCAGAAGCGCGAAGGTCGGTCGCCATCACCTGTGCCCCGGACAGAGACTCACAATCGCGGCAGATGGCGGTGTTGCCCTGCAGCTCAATGTCCGCTCCCATCCGCACCAGCTCAGGTACATGCATGAAGCGGTTCTCGAAAATGGTCTCGGTCACCCGACCGGCGCCTTTCGCCACCGCATTGAGCAAGGTGAACTGCGCCTGCATATCGGTTGGGAAGGCGGGATAGGGTGCGGTAGTAATATCGACCGGCCGCAGGGTACGCTCATGCATATCCACCCGGATCCAGTCTTTACCCGTTTCCACCAGGGCCCCTGCCTCTTCAAGCTTGGCCAAAACCGCATCCAGCAGCTTGGGATCTGTGTCGGTACAGGTGATCCGTCCACCACTGACCGCAGCCGCTACCAGAAAGGTGCCGGTCTCGATGCGATCCGGTTGCACCCTGTGGCGTCCGCTATGCAGCTTCTCGACACCGTCAATCACCAGGGTAGCGGTTCCGGCGCCAGAGATCTTGGCTCCCAGGGCATTGAGGAAGTTGGCCAGATCAATAACCTCGGGCTCACGGGCCGCGTTCTCAATTACCGTCTGGCCATCGGCCAGCACCGCCGCCATCATCAGGTTTTCGGTGCCGGTCACACTCACAGTATCCAGGAAGATATGAGCGCCCTTGAGACGTCCATCAACCCGGGCACGAATATAGCCACCCTCAACCTCAATTCGAGCTCCCATCTGCTCCAGGCCATGGATATGCAGATTCACCGGCCGCGCACCTATGGCGCAGCCGCCCGGCAGGGAGACATCCGCCTTGCCAAAGCGAGCCACCAGCGGGCCCAGGGCCAGGATCGATGCCCGCATGGTCTTAACCAGCTCATAAGGAGCCACGTGATTATTCACCGCCCCGGTCAGAACCGTCATCTCACCGTTGCTCTTTACTTCGGCTCCCAGCAGTTCCAACAGTTTCAGGGTCGTATTCACATCCTTGAGATGAGGGACGTTACTCAGGGTGACCTCTTCATCACACAACAGGGTTCCGAACAGGATCGGCAGGGCCGCATTTTTCGCACCCGAGATCCGCACCTCGCCACGCAGTGGTGCTCCCCCGTTAATCTTAAATTTATCCATTATCCGTTTCTCAGCTCATCATCAGTAGCTTGCGATCACGCTGCCACTGTTCAGGGGTAAAGGTTTTGATGCTCAATGCATGAATTGCATTACTCGCAATATGTTCTGCCAGTGGACGATAGATCAGCTGCTGACGCTTCACCCGGCTCATCTCGGCAAACTGTGCAGAGACAGCAAATACTTCAAAATGACCATTTTCACCACGAACCATCAGCTCATCCAATGACAGTTCTTTATTTAAAATCTCTTTGATCTCATCTGGTTGCATCTTAAATATCCTATTAATCCGACTGCCTGGAAAAAAGTTCACTGACCCCATAAATTGCAGTCAGGTTATCAAACGTTTCCGGTCCACCGATCACGGTGGCGGAGCAATTACGCCGCCGCCGCTCAGCCGCCCAATGCACCAAAAATCCAACCCCGGCCGAATCCAGCTCCGTCACCTGACGAAGATCCATGGACACACACTCAGCCCATGGCTGGGACCAGAGTCCGGGAATCGCTTCCCGGGTTAAAATCGCCGGAAGCTCAATCCTGTCCGTCATGCCGAAGCCTTGCTATCAGAAGCTTTACCGTTCGCCAGGGCCTTTTGCCGCTCAACCAGAGTCTTGGTCACCGCCACAATTCCCTTCTCACGCAACAGAGGCGCCAGCTCAGATTTCTGGGTGGTCAGCAGGCTGATGCCTCCCTCAGCCACCATGTCAAAGGCCTTCCACTGACCGGTGCGCTTGTTTTTACGCAGGGTAAACTGCAGCTCGATCGGCGCCTGATCGCCCTGATGTACCTCGACCTCAACCATGGCGATTTTGCCGTTATTCGGCTGCTTGGGCTCAAGCACCTTCACCGTCTGATTGGAGTAATACTTACTCAGAGCGTTCGCATAGGTCTCGATGATGTAATCTCTGAAGGCATTGGCAAAGTTTTCGCGCTCATCCTTGGTGGTACCCCGCAGCTGGGCACCCACCACAAAATAGGCGGCATACTTGTAATCCACGTAGGGCATCAGATCGTTACGGATGATGGTGCGTAGCACACCAACATTGTTTTTGATCTTATCCTGGTGCTGATCGATATCCTGGAACGTTTTATCGGCCGCAACCTTGATCACCTGATAGGGGGTCGCCGGGTAAGTTTCAGCCTGGGCCGGTGCCAGCATGCAAAATGCCAGCAATAGAGTCATCCCCTGAATAAGTCGCTTTATCATGATTATGCTTCCTTATTTCTTGTTACTGGAATAGAGGAACTTGCCGATGAGATCCTCCAGAACCAGCGCCGATTTGGTATCCCCAATGGTGCCGCCAGGCTTAAGCATGCCGACCCCCATATCTTCGTCAACAAATCCCGGTGTCAGCCCAATATACTGCTCTCCCAGAAGACCTGCCGTCAGAATCGAAGCACTGCTGCTCTCTGCGAAGTGGTACTTATCATTGATCATCATCTCGACTCTGGGCTCAAAGCTCTTGGGGCTCAGGCTAATGGTGGCCACCCGGCCAACCACCACACCACCAACCTTGACCGGGGCCCGCACCTTGAGGCTGCCGATATTATTAAACTTGGCATACAGGGGGTAGCTGTGATTATTGTTGCCGAACTCGACCCCGGCAACCCGCATTGCCAGGATCAACACAGCGATCACCCCGGCGATCATAAAACAGCCAACTCCAAACTCAATCTTACTGAATTTCATTCATCTCACCCGAACATGATCGCTGTTAAAACAAAGTCCAAACCAAGCACCGCCAGTGACGCCGTCACCACGGTACGTGTCGTTGCATCACTGATCCCAGCCGATGTAGGCTGAGCATCATAACCATTAAACAGGGCTATCCAAACCACCACGATGGCAAACACCACGCTCTTCACAAAGCCCTGGACTATGTCCTCGTGCCAATCCACCGCCGCCTGCATCGCCGACCAGAAACTACCATTATCAACCCCGAGCCAATCGACACCGACCAGCTGAGCCCCCCAGATCCCGACCACGGAGAACATGAAGGCCAGGATCGGCATGCTGTATACACCCGCCCAGAAACGAGGCGAGATCACCCGCCTGAGGGGATCCACCGCCATCATCTCCAGCGAGGAGAGCTGTTCGGTGGTTTTCATCAGGCCAATCTCAGCCGTCAGGGCCGAGCCAGCACGACCGGCAAACAGCAGGGCGGTCACCACAGGGCCCAGCTCACGCAGCAAAGACAGGGCAACCATGGGCCCCAGACTCTGCTCAGCGCCATATTTAACCAATACATTGTAACCCTGCAGCCCCAGAACCATTCCGATAAACAGCCCCGAAACCAGGGTGATCGCAACCGAGCGAACCCCGATGGCGTAAATCTGCTGAATCAACAGCGGAAAATGTTTCGCCGGCTCGGGTTTTCCAAGCAGCGCATGCCAAAGCATGAATCCGCTACGACCAAAGGCTGTAATCCGGCGAACTCCGATACGCCCCCAGCCGGTAATAAATCTGACAACCATCTAAAGATCCTCTAACAGGGGCCTGGCCGGATACTGAAAAGGTACCGGTCCATCCGGAAGTCCCTGGATAAACTGCTCGACCTCGGGAACATCTTGCATCTGCCTGAGCTCCTCAGGTGTTCCTCGTCCAACCACCCGCTGATTGGCGATGATATAAACCTCATCGGCGATGCTCATCACCTCGGGAACATCATGGGATACCACAACCGAGGTCAGCCCCAACGACTCATTAAGTTCCTTGATGAGCTTGATCAACACCCCATGGTGATCGGATCCTGCCCCACAAAAGGCTCGTCATACATGATGAGATCCGGATCCAGCGCCATGGAGCGAGCCAGCGCAGCCCGCCGCGCCATGCCCCCGGAGAGCTCCGATGGCATCAACTCGGCGGCTCCCCTAAGCCCGACCGCCTCAAGTTTCATCATCACCAGGGTTCGGATCAATGGCTCGGGCAGCTTGGTATGCTCACGCAGTGGAAAAGCAACATTTTCGTACACCGTCATCGCCGTGAACAGGGCGCCACTTTGGAACAGCATACTCATCCTCTTGCGGATCTCAAAAAGTGGTCCACGTCTCAGGCTTGGTATGTTCACGCCATCAAACAGGATCTTCCCTTGCTCAGGCCTTAACTGCCCCCCGATCAATCGAAGCAGAGTTGTCTTACCGATCCCGCTGGGCCCCATGATCGCGGTGATCTTGCCACGCGCAATCTGGATATCGAGATCGCGAAACAACGCCCGCTCGCCGCGACTAAAGCTTAACCCGCTAATTTCAACCAGATTGTCTCGCAAACTGTCCGCCCCATCGCCGTAAAATCGCTCATTATCTAACGAATTGCCAAGGGACACCAGCCTTTTGCAACTGTTAGCCAACTCACATTCGTCACCAACCGTCACATTCACCAATTGCTTTTTCCCCGCATTCTTTCAACAATGGAATCGATAGACTCCTCATCACGGGAAATTAACAACGCAGCCCATGCTGATATCAAGCATCTTGTTGATTATCGGATTCATTCTGCTCATCGCCAGTGCCGATCGCTTCGTCTATGGCGCCGCAGCCATCGCCCGTAACTTTGGGATCCCGCCGCTGGTCATCGGCCTGACCATAGTTGCCATGGGATCCTCGGCGCCCGAGATCATGGTCTCCGCGATGGCGGCCATCAAGGGACAGACCAATACCGCAATCGGTAATGCCATCGGCTCCAACATCACCAACATCACCCTGGTGCTGGGACTCACCGCACTGCTGAAGCCGATGACGGTTTCATCCGGTACTCTCTATCGGGAGCTTCCCCTGGTGGTTCTGACCAGCCTTCTGGGCTATTGGGTGCTCAGAGACAACTACCTGAGCCGCCCGGAGGGCTGGACCCTGATGGCCCTGTTCTTTGGGGTGATGCTGTTTCTGGTCTGGTACTCGCTGCGTACTCCCCCGGAGCAGGATCCGATCATCCATGAAACCGAGGAGGAGGTGCCTGCCGGAGTACCAACCCTCAAGGCCCTGCTGTGGCTGGTTGTCGGGATTATTGTCCTGCCCCTGAGTGCCAACCTGCTGGTCGATTCAGCCACAGATATCGCCCGCTACTTCGGGATCAGCGACCTGGTCATAGGGCTCACCATAGTAGCCATAGGCACCAGTCTTCCGGAGCTTGCCGCCTGTGTGATCAGCATTCTCAGAAAAGAGGATGACCTGGCACTGGGGAATATTATTGGCTCCAACATCTTCAACATCCTGGCGGTGATGTCCCTGCCGGGAATTATAAGGCCGGACTCTGTCGACCCTCATGCGACCAGCCGTGACCTGCCTTATATGATATTTGTCAGTGGCTTACTCTTCCTGATGGCTATCAGCTTCAGGGGGCAGCGGCGGATCAACCGCTGGGAAGGAATGCTTCTGTTACTCTCTTTTGTCGCCTATCAGTGGATTCTCTTCTATAATCGCCCAGGCTAATTTTCTGTCGGTCGCGAATTTTATGAAACAAGCTATCAACTTCTGTGAAACTGCCCGCCGAGTCATTGATATTGAAAAGGCGGCAATAGAACACCTTTACAGCTCCATCAATGGGGACTTTTCCAAGGCCTGTGAACTGCTGCTGCAGTGCCAGGGTAAGGTGGTCGTGACCGGCATGGGAAAGTCGGGACACATAGCACGCAAGATTGCAGCCTCCCTGGCCAGTACCGGAACCCCCTCCTTCTTCATGCACCCGGGGGAAGCCAGCCATGGCGATCTAGGAATGATCTCCCCCCAGGATGTGGTGATCGCTCTGTCCTACTCAGGCGAAAGCAATGAGATCCTGGCTCTGCTGCCGGTGATCAAGCGTTGGAACGTCCCTCTCGTCTGTATCACCGGCAATCCAGAGTCCACCATGGCCCAGGAAGCTCACATTCACCTCAACGCCAGCGTGGAGAAAGAGGCCTGTCCACTGGGGCTGGCGCCCACCGCCAGTACCACGGTGGCCCTGGTGCTCGGCGATGCCCTGGCCGTTACCCTGCTAGAGGCTCGGGGCTTTAGAGAGGCTGATTTTGCCCTCTCTCATCCCGGCGGCGCCCTGGGACGACGCCTGCTGATCCGGGTCAGTGATATCATGCATCAGGGAGCAGAGATCCCATGTGTGCCACTGCATGCCAGCATCACCGAGACCCTGCTGGAGATGAGTGGCAAGGGGCTGGGAATGGTCTGTATTCTCAACCCGGATGGAACCCTGGCCGGACTCTACACCGATGGGGATCTCAGACGCACCCTCAATCAGGAACATGATCTCCACTCCACCCAGATCCGCGAAGTGATGACCCCAGGTTGTATCACCATCTGTGATAACCTGTTAGCAGCCGAAGCGGTGAAGCTGATGGAAGAGAAGAAAATCAATGGACTCATTGTGGTTGATCCAGACCACAAGCCGGTCGGTATCTTTAATATGCTGGATCTGGTTAAGGCGAGGGTAATGTAATGACTATGGTAAACACCATCTATGGCCCTGTCCCCCAACAGGTCATCGACAAGGCTCAACCGATCAAACTGCTGATCTGTGATGTGGATGGTGTCCTGTCTGATGGCTCCATCTACCTGGGCAACCAGGGTGAAGAGTTCAAGGCATTTAATGTCAAAGATGGCTTCGGGATGCAGGCCCTGCGCAATGCCGGGGTTGAGATCGCGATCATCACCGGGCGAAGCTCACAGATTGTCAGTGATCGCATGGCTTCGCTTGGCATCACCCAGGTCTGGCAGGGAGTAAAAGACAAGCTTGAGCGCTTTGAATATCTGCTCAATGAGCTGGAACTTTCGGCCCGGGAAGTGGCCTACATTGGAGATGATCTGGTGGATCTGCCAGTCATGGAGCAGTGTGGCCTGAGCGTGGCCGTCGCCGATGCTCATCCCCTGCTGCAGCCAAAAGCTGACTGGATCACCCAAACCGATGGAGGACGAGGAGCGGTGCGTGAGTTATCCGATCTACTGCTGTTTGCCCAGGGCAAGCTAGAGCAGGCAACAGGGCTAAGCCTATGATAAGCAAGCAAACCCTGTTATGGATCCTGCTATGTGCTGTCGCACTGGGATGCTGGCGCTATTTTACCCCGGCCCAAAAGCAGGTTGCCGAAATCCAGGTCGAGAGTAAGCTGCCAGATTCAGAGGCGAAAGATATCCTCACCACTGAATATGGGAAGAATGGGCTGATCAACAAGACATTCTTTGCGAGCGAGGCGAAGTACTACCAGTCTCAGAGCCGCAGTGACTTTGTCCAGCCCAAGATCACCATGTTTGATGCAACCGGCAAGCCTCAATGGTCGCTCAAGTCTAAGCAGGGAACCCTGATCCAGGATGTCAGTGCCCATATGCAGGGAGATGTGGTCGGCAAAAGCCTGCAACCAAACAACTATCTCAAACGTCTCAACACAGATGAAGCAACCCTGGATCTTAAAACCAACATAGTGACAGGGGATAAGCCGGTCGTCATCTATGGCCAGGATGTCACGACCCGCGGGGTTGGCTTCGTCGGTAACCTAAACAAGAAAACACTCAAGATTCTGGATGACGCACATGCAATCTATACGACTCCGAACCGCTAGCCTGCTGCTGATGCTGCTGGCTCTACCAGCACTGGCCAAGCAGTCCGATTTTCAAAAACCTGTGGATGTGGTCTCCAAAACCCAGTTTGGCGATATGACTGCGGGCACCCTGACCTTCAGCGGCAATGTGGTGATCCGTCAGGGCACCATCTTAGTTCACGCAGATAAGGTGATCGCGGTGCGCGATAAAGAGGGTCAGATCAAGACCATTACCGCCTATGGCAAGCCTGCTACTTTTCATCAGCTGATGGATGATGGAAGACCGGTCGACGGCCGGGCCGATACCCTGCTCTATCAGGTATCCAAACAGCTGGTGACCCTGACCGGAGAGGCTCAGGTCAAACAGCTGGAAAGTGAAGTCACCGGCAACGTAATTACCTATCAGATGGATAAACAGCAGATCAACGCCCAAAGCAAGGGCAAACAAGATCGCGTCCATACGGTGTTTATTCCGAATCAGTTCAAAAAATCCGATACCAAGCAAAGCAACAAATGAGGTCACTATGGCGCTGTTAACCGCATCAGGTCTGCAAAAGAGTTACAAGGGTCGGATGGTTGTTCAGGATGTGAGCCTTTCGGTTGCAACCGGGCAAATTGTCGGCCTGCTGGGTCCTAACGGAGCCGGGAAGACCACCTCGTTTTACATGATCGTCGGCCTGGTACAGCGGGATAACGGCAGCATCTGCATCGACGAACTGGATGTCTCGACCGAGCCAATGCATATCCGTGCCCGCCAGGGGATCGGCTACCTACCTCAGGAAGCCTCAATCTTTCGCCGCCTGAGTGTTGAACAAAATCTGATGGCTGTTTTAGAGACTCGTCGGGATCTCGATCATGGAACGAGACAGCAAAAGATGGAACAGCTACTTGAAGAGTTCAATATTACCCATATTCGCGGTAGTCTAGGAATGAGCCTCTCCGGAGGTGAGCGCCGCCGGGTTGAGATCGCAAGAGCCCTGGCTGCAGAGCCAAAATTTATCTTGCTCGATGAGCCCTTTGCCGGGGTAGATCCGATATCTGTGTTGGATATCAAAAAAATAATTGAGCATTTACGGGACCGGGGGCTTGGGATCCTCATTACTGACCACAATGTAAGAGAGACACTGGATGTTTGTGAAAAGGCTTACATTGTCAGCCATGGTAAGCTGATAGCGGAGGGTACACCTCAGGAAGTGCTGGCAAACCAACAGGTCAAGCAGGTCTACCTGGGAGATCAATTCAGTCTATAGTAAAAGCAAGGGCGCAGACCCGGGCTGAAAGCGGATCAGAAAGCCATAACAATAAGGAAGCACAGTCCTAAATGAAGCCATCACTGCAGTTAAGAATTGGTCAGCAGCTGACCATGACTCCACAACTTCAACAAGCGATCCGGCTGTTACAGCTCTCAACACTCGATCTGCAGCAAGAGATCCAGGAAGCGCTCGATAGCAACCCCCTGCTGGAAAACGAAGAGAGCCAGGAGCAGGATGCAGATCAAGCCCGTGAAGAGTCCCTTTCTGCAGACACCGAGACTGAGCACCAAAGCGAGCTGGAGATCAAAGAAGCATTGGATCAGGAGCAGCTCTCTGACGACTTGCCTGTAGATACCACCTGGGAAGAAGCCTACAGCGCCGGAGCAAACACCCCGGCCGTCTCGATTCGCGATGATGAACGAGACTCCATGTTCCAGGGGGAAACCACCCAGAGCCTGCAGGAGCACCTGCTCTGGCAGGCCAGGATGACCCCTTTCACCGATGAGGAATCCGCCATTGCGCTGGCGATCATCGATGGCATCGATGAATCCGGCTACCTCAAGCAGGAGCTGGAGGATATCCAGGAAGCGGTCAGCAGTCCCAATGAGGAAGAGCCGATCTCCATCGAGGAGATCATAACGGTCCTCAAGCGAATTCAGCACTTCGATCCCGTCGGAGTCGCGGCTCGCTCGGTTCAGGAGTGCCTGCAGATCCAGCTCAACAACTATGACTCTTCGACCCCCTGGCTGGAGCAAGCCAAACAGGTGGTCGAGCAGCACATGGATCTGCTGGGCCAAAGAGATTTTCGCCAGCTACAGCGCAAGATGCGCCTTAAGGAAGAGGAGCTGCGCGATGTCCTGGATCTGATCCAGCATCTTGAGCCCCGCCCCGGTAACCGGATCGTCTCCAGTGCATCGGCCTATGTGATTCCGGATGTCTCTGTGATCAAGCGCGGTGAGCGCTGGGTGGTAGAGCTTAATCCCGACGCTGTACCCAAACTAAGGGTCAACGAGCAGTATGCGGCCATGGTGCGATCTGCCAGTTCCCAGGCCGATAGCAAGTTTATTCGCTCTCACCTTCAGGATGCCAAATGGCTGATCAAAAGCCTGGAGAGCCGCAACGAAACCCTGCTCAAGGTCGCCCGCTGTATTGTGAACTATCAGCAGCAATTCTTTGAGCATGGGGAAGAGGCGATGAAACCCATGGTACTCAATGATGTGGCTGAGGCTGTCGAGATGCATGAGTCCACCATCTCCAGAGTGACCACCCAAAAATTTATGCATACCCCACGGGGTGTGTTTGAGCTTAAGTATTTTTTCTCCAGTCACGTCAGTACCGAGAGTGGCGGAGAATGTTCATCAACCGCAATTCGTGCATTGATCAAAAAACTGGTCGCTGCAGAAAATCCAGCCAAGCCGCTGAGTGATAGCAAAATTGCCAAGCTGCTGGCTGAACAAGAGATCAAGGTGGCAAGACGCACGATTGCCAAATATCGGGAATCTCTGGCGATACCACCTTCTAACCAACGAAAACGCCTGGTGTAAGCATCAGAAACAAAAGGAAGACGTTTATGCAGATTAATCTGACTGGTCACCACGTAGAAGTTACCCCTGCACTCAGGGACTATGTTGAAAACAAATTCACCAAGCTGGAGCGCCGCTTCGACCACATCAATCAGGTACATGTGGTTCTCAACGTAGAAAAACTCGATCAGATCGCTGAAGCCAATCTTCATGTTAATGGCGGCGAGATCTTTGCCAATGCCTGTCACCAGGACATGTATGCCGCTATTGATGGCCTGATCGATAAGCTGGATCGGCAGATCATCAAACACAAAGAGAAGATGTCTCACAAATAACATCATGAATCTTATTGAGCTACTCACACGGGACTGCACGCAAAGTGCTGTCCCGTGCCGCAGTAAAAAGCACGCTTTTGAAATCATCAGTGAGCTGGCGGCCGAGAATCTGGATCGTCCCGCTCTACCGATACTCGAAGCCCTGCTAAACCGGGAGAATATTGGTAGCACGGCGATTGGTCAGGGGATCGCCATTCCTCATGGCCGACTCGCCGATCTGGAGCAAGCGACCGCGGTGCTGATCACCTTGCAGGAGCCTCTGGATTTTGATGCTCTGGATGGTCAGCCTGTCGACCTGCTATTTGCCCTGCTGGTTCCTGAAGATCAATGTCAACTACACCTGAAAACCCTGTCACTCATCGCCAAGACTCTTAATCAAAGATCCTTTAGCCAGAAACTCAGAAACGCCAAAGATAGCGAGGAGCTTTATGAGCTCATCACTTCAGCGTGAGGCCATTATGAAACTAGTCACCGTCAGCGGTCGCTCCGGATCAGGAAAAACCGTTGCCCTGAGAGTTTTAGAAGATCTTGGGTACTACTGCGTCGATAACCTTCCCGTAGTCCTGCTGCCCGAGCTCCTCAATACCCTGCGGGGGAAATACCAACAGGTTGCCGTCAGTGTCGATGTCCGCAACATGCCAGCAGAGCCCGAGCAGCTGCTCACCGATCTGCAGACCATCCGCAGTGAACCTGGTATTGATGTGACCGGACTCTATCTGGATGCCACCGATGACAAGCTGGTCCAGCGCTTTAGTGAGACCCGCCGCTTACATCCCCTCTCAAGGGGTGATATGTCACTGGATGAGGCGATCATCGAAGAGAGCCGACTGCTGGCCCCTCTGGCCTCCAGTGCCGATCTTAGAATCGATACCAGTGCCCTGAGTATTCACCAGCTCAGTGAGCTGATCTGTGAGCGGATCCTCGGCAAGAAAGAGAAAGAGTTGATCCTGGTATTTGAGTCCTTTGGCTTTAAACACGGCATCCCCAATGATGCCGACTATGTGTTTGATGCCCGTTTTCTACCCAATCCCTACTGGATACCCGAGCTCAAACCCTACAGTGGTCAGGATGAGCCGGTGAAGCAGTACCTTGCCAGCCAGCCCGATGTGATGAAGTATATGCTGCAAATCCAAAATTTTTTGTGCAGCTGGCTGCCGCAGCTTGAGCGCAATAACCGCAGCTATGTCACAGTGGCGATCGGCTGTACCGGTGGGCGCCACCGCTCGGTATTCATCGCCGAATACCTGATGAATCGCTTTAAGCAGATGGGGAAAAATGTCCGGCTGCGCCATCGCACCATCGACAAGGTCAATGAAAAAGGTAAGCACTAGGGCCATCATCCGAAATCGCCTGGGTCTTCACGCCCGGGCCGCTATAAAACTGGTTGAATTGTGCGATCAGTTTGATGCAAAGATCACCCTGAGTAACGATCAGCAGTGTGTCGAGGCCAATACTGTGATGGGACTATTGATGCTGGAGCTCGCCCAGGGCCAGACACTGAAGATTACAGTGAAAGGCCCGGATGCAGACCAGGCCCTTGAGGCAATAAAAGCCCTGGTTGAAAGTGGCTTCGAAGAGCCGGAGTAATCTCAGCTGATCGGCTTGTTCCGATAGTCTGTGAGCCCCTTGCGCCACGCAGCAAGTCCGATCCTCTTCCATGAGGCTCCTTTGCAGCTCAACGATACCCATCCATGGGCATCCTCCCAGTTCGGCATCCTGCCTCTCGTTCCATTGCTAAGAGGCAATTCCACCCTGCTTCGCGCGCGTTGCTTTGGGAGCTACTTCCCTTTGTATGCTCGAAGCCAGCGGCTACCATCCTGGTAGCCTCTTCCAGTTCGCAGTCCATTGCTCTCGCTACGTTGCTAAGCAACTACGCCCATGCTAGCAACGAGCTAAATGACCCATAGATTATCCCGATTGGAGTGAGAGGAACTCTGATCACCTAATCATCGGGATTGGTATTACCCCCGATAAACCTCTGAGCGCGCTCAGCGGATAATCTCCCTCTCTGACTATGCCCTGATTTCCTGCATAAAAAAGATTGAGAAGGTTCTGGATGACACCTACCCTTGTTGTAGGTCCAGAGTATAAGGAGATAAACAGATGACCCCGATCCCCCTGAAGCAGAAGCTAACCCGGAAACCTCTCAACAAAGCAACTGTACGGCCACCAGCAGCTCATTCTCCATAGAAGATATCATGGGGGAGGCCTGGAGGATGACCAAGGGATTTAAAGGCGTTTACTGGCTGGCTATCATTGTCTATACCCTGATCTTTACGGCTCTTTCCTTTGTAGCCAGCTTCCTGAGTGAGTTTCTGAACATCAGCTCCATGCCATCTTTGATGTTGGAGCAGGTAATTTTTATGCTTGTTATCACCCCAATGCAAGTTGGGCTGATGTTTATCGGAATCCATCGTGCCCGGGAAGAAAAAGCATCCGTCAGAACCCTGTTTGCTTATTTTAATAAGATCCTGCCACTGTTTGGCATGCTGATCCTGATGTATATCCTGCTGGCGCTTGGCTTTGTGGTGTTAATCCTTCCCTTTATCTATCTGTTTGTCGCCTATATGTTTGCCATGTATGTGATGATCGATAAAAGAGTCGGGATTTGGCAGGCGATGGAGCTTTCGCGAAAAACCATTACCAGGCGCTGGTTTACCGTCTTCGCTACGATGCATATTTTGATGTTTATCAATATCATAGCGACGATATTCCTACTGATTGGCCTGATCTGGTCTGTCCCTTTCTCCGCCCTGGTGATGGGGGTGCTGTATCGTAATCTCTTCGGGTTAGCCGCAAAGCCTGCACAGCCCATGACAAGCTCGGGGCCACAAGACGATCTGGAGGCTTAAGGGATCAAAAAAGGGGATGACTACATCCCCTTTCTCTATTCTTTGAGATCCGCCTTAATGTCCGGCGATCTTCATCTTTTCCAGCAGAATAGAGCCGGTTTTCAGAGTCGCTCGCTCATCCTGATCCGTGCCTATGGCGCGGATATCCTGGAACATCTCTTTGAGATTTCCGGCAATGGTGATCTCCTGCACCGGGAAGGCGATTTCACCATTTTCCACCCAGAAACCGGCCGCACCACGGGAGTAGTCACCGGTCACACCGTTCACCCCCTGCCCCATCAGCTCGGTCACCAGCAGACCGGTTCCAAGCTCTCTAAGCATTGCGGTGAAATCCTGACCCGTCGAGCTGACCTGCCAGTTATAGATACCACCGGCATGACCCGTGGTCTGCATCCCTAGGCGCCGCGCCGAGTAGCTGGTCAGGAGGTAGCTCTCAAGGCAGCCCCCCTTAATAATCTGCCGCTTCTCGGTGAGAACCCCTTCACTATCAAAAGGTGTACTGGCCAGGGCTCCCTTGATATGGGGATCTTCGGTGATATTGAGCCAGTCGGGAAAGATCTGTTTACCCAGACTATCGAGCAAAAAAGAAGATTTGCGATACAGGCTGCTGCCACTGATGGCTCCCACCAGATGACCAAACAGGCCGGATGCCACATCGGCACGAAACAGAACAGGTACGCTCTGAGTCTCTATCTTGCGGGCCCCAAGGCGTGATGCGGTACGCTCGACAGCCTCATCGGCGATCCGCTGCGGTGTCCACAACTTATTGAGATCGCGAGCCACCGAATAACTGTAGTCGCGCTGCATCTGCCCCCCGGACTCACCGATCAGCACACAGCTCAGAGAGTGGCGGCTCCCCACATAACTATCGATAAAGCCGTGGCTGTTTCCATAGACCTTGATCCCGGTATGACTGTTAAATGAAGCTCCATCACTCTTGGCTACCCTTGGATCCTGACTCAGGGCCAGCCGCTCACACTCAGCAGCCAGCTCGATTCCCTGCTCGGGCTCCAAAGATGCACTGTGATAAAGATCCAGCTCCGGGGCCTCCCAGGCCATCCGCTCACGCTCGGCAATGCCTGCACAAGGGTCAACCGAAGTATGCCGGGAAAACTCAACTGCGGCTTCAACCGCGCTGCGGATCGCCTCGGGACGCAGATCTGAAGTGGAAGCGGAGCCTTTACTTTGGCCACTATAAACCGCAATTCCTAAAGCGCCATCCCGATTGAACTCAATGTTCTCTACCTCTGACTGGCGGGTTGAAACTGAGATCCCCACCTGTTTGGTTATCGCAACCTCTGCGGCATCCGCCCCCAGCTTGTCTGCAACCTTAAGGGCTTCGCTTACCGCCTCCTTGAGCTCCAGTCGCTCAAGGCTTATCTGCTCATTTATGTCCATAGCTCAACCTGACCAATAAAAATCCTATTTAGGATACCATACACAATCGCCAGAACCTGTTACCATATACAGGGACTATTGAGATGAAGAGCAGGTTATGAATCCACATTCAGACAACAACTTTGATGGCCCTCAGGAAGAAGAGGAATGGGTCAGTAAAAGTCAACGTAAGCGGGAGATGCATGCGTTGCAGGAGCTGGGTGAAAAGCTCACCAAGCTCAATCCACAACAACTCGCGACAGTCCCCCTGGATGAAGAGGTATTGGATGCGATCGAACTGGCCCACAAGCTTGCCAATAAGCGTGAAGCCTTTCGCCGCCACCTTCAATACCTTGGGAAACTGATGCGCTCGCGTGACATTGAGCCCATCCAGCAAGCCATCGATGCAATTGAGGGTCAGCATAACGAGTCCCAGGGCAAGCTACATAAACTGGAAAAGATGCGTGAGGACCTGATTAGCGGCGGCAATGATGCGCTCAATCAGCTCATCGGTGAGTACCATCACCTGGATCGCCAGAAGCTACGTCAGCTGATCCGTCAGGCACAAAAAGAGCGCAGCAATAACACGCCTCCCATCGCCTTTCGTAAACTGTTCCAATATCTCAAGTCTGAGCTGGACCAGGAGCAAGAACAGGAATTTTAAAAAAACGCCTCATGTTGAGGCGTTTTTTGTGTGATAAAGAGAGTCTGATTTACCCCCACATCACAACACCATCGATTCGGTTAATCACAGTTCCAAAGGTGTTGATATTGCTGATCACCGTATTGATCTTCGTCTGGGTATTATTCAATACAGTCGCATTGTTGTTGAGCAATTGCTTATGCGTATTAAGAGATTGCTGACAATCGGATATGGAGCTGTCATTTTTGCTTAACCGAGTCTGGCAAGAGCGAATCCTTACATTATTTTTTTTGATATCTTTCTCAACCGTCGCCAGCTCACCCTGCAAAATGGAGATCTGGCTGGAAAGAGCATTGGTTCGATTCATGATTGCCTGATGAAGGTTTTCATAGACATCGGTTCCTTGCAGCCTGGTATTTAACTCTCTCACAGCTAAGGCCTCTGTCTTCGCCTCACAGGAGCTTCGCGTCACCCTAAACTCTTTGACAGGATCAGATGCAAAGCCAAATCGCCACCCCAGATCAAAATTAACAATCGGAGTCCCAAGGTTAAAGTTGGTCTGAGGACCAAGATTGGTATTGATCTGTGCACCGACACAGGAGTAGGACTTAAACCCAAGATTAAAACCAATGTCCCCTCCCATGACCATGGTCCAGCGATTTTGTACCTTCATCTGAAAATGGCCAAAATCTTCTACGGCCTGATCTGAGAGAATCGATTGTCCCTGGTTAGCAAAGTCATTCTGCTTACCCTTGACCCTTATCTTGATCTCAGAGCCAATGGCAGCCCCTTCGCCAGAACGATAAACGGCCCTGACTGAAATCTTATGCTCACCAGCGGTCGCGCCACTATTCCAGACGAAGCTGGCCCTCGGAGGTGTTGCAGAGCCAATATAACTACCATCAATATAGAACTCGACCTTAGAGATACTCTCGGCTGATGGGGTGAGCTCGGTCTGGATCTCAACATTCTGGTTAAGATCCACGCTGCCATTATTTGCAGGCTTGTCGATTCTAAGTTGAATTGTACTTTGTCCCATATCCATAGACCTCCGGGTAAAGTGCTCCTCGGTGCTTTCCATCCTATAAAACCCCCAATGCTCATTCATGTTTCAAATAGTGCTATTAATTTGAAACATAAATAAAGTCTCGGCTCCTTTTTAGCTAAAGTTTAATCCAGGCTTAATTCTTAATTAAAAAAAAGACGCCCCCGACATTAGTTGACACACCCGGGGGGTTAAATAGTATTACCACTTAACTGATACTGGATTCCTGACAATGGAGTTTTTGAGTTAAGCGGCTCCATCCCCCGGGGCATTGCTTGATCGTGCGTGAAGCCAGCCCCCACACCGATAAGCTCCATACCACAAATAGCAACACACACAGTCCCTTCAAGTTAAACATCCCTGCCATCTCCAGGTAATCACTCAACTAATTAATGAAAGCATCGACTGAGACCAATTCTAGCGAGTTAAAATTGACATAAACTTAATAGGTAAAGATTTAAATGACTCCATAAGCTTTACTCCCTGCTTAGGATATTTCATTTGGGATTAAAACAGCGAATGCTCACAGCACAAAGCGAGTAATGTTTTTATTTTGACAGGAAAAATAAATATTACTTAGACTCTGTTGAGTTTTGAATAAGCAGGCTCTCCGGGTCAGGGATGAAATGGCTAACAATGCCATTGAACGAAAGGATCGTGTTTTACATCTGTTGCTGATGTCTGATTTCACGCCTCACCAACACGGTGTGTATCCGTCAATGGGACCTCTGCTGTCGCATCCCTGCGCCAGAAGGTTGGTGACCTTGAAGTCAGTACACCTTTGTATGAGCAACGAACCTGAGACATAACCGAACGGGAGGTATGGCAACCAAGCTGACAAGGGCTATCTGGGATTATCGCCTTCGCGTTAGAACCTCCATGGAGGGATTTATGGAATGCCTGCGGGCACACACAATACATGTAGCAGTAGCGGGATCAACGAGTTAGAGCATTTTTGGTTTAATCAGGGGCGCTATTCGCCCCTTAAAATTCAAGTGCAGCTTTAACCTTTGTTAAGCTGACCTTCTGCAGCAAGGGCGGAGTTGTATCGCAACACAGCGAGAAGCTGGGACGCTGAGCTGGAAAAGATTATCAGGGAAGATAATCGATGCAGCAGAGCAACATGGATGTGACTTGCGTGTCAGAGCTTAAAGTCGAAGCGGCCCTTATAAGAGGGCACCTACTTATCCGGAAAATTCTCTAGCAATAGCATTTTCCTGCAAATACTGCTGCATCCCCTGAGCCAGATTAACCGACCAGAATTGACCCGCCTGGGTCAGTTGAACCTTCTCTGGTTTGAATGTCGCCAGCCCATGCTGTTGCCAGGCCTTAAACAGGGGCTGGCAGTGCTCAAACAGCCCGGGATGAGCGAGGGCTCCGACAGGCTCAAGCGCTCCACGATCACACCCCCCGACGATTGCACTAATCAGGGGTTGTTGAGGCGGTTGTTCTATTAGCTGGGCAACCGGCCATAGGTGACTTCCCATCATCTCCCCCCACCTGGATAGATCCCTTGGCTGCATATAGGAAAAACCTCCCAGGTTGCCTCCCGCCCCCGATCCTATCCCTAAAATCTCAGCACCACTTTTGGCCATGCTGTTATAGCGGCTCAGCTCCCTGTCTCCCCGGGCCCAGTGGCAGTAACTTAACTGGCGAAACCCCTTATCCCGGAAAAAATTTGAGCCCGACTGGTACATGATCGCCTTTTCAGGAGTCGCCAGTGGCTCCGGCAGTTTCCCCTGCTGAACAATCCTCTGCAGTGAGGTTCCACTAAAGCCAATCAGCTGGTAAAGGTCGACCCCATCCACTCCACTGTCTACTACATCCTTAAGATCCTGCTGCCAGTTCGATGCGTCCTGATAAGGCAGGCCAAACATCAGATCGATGGCGATTGTCGCCCGCTTGGAAGCAGTCAGATCTTTGAGGCGTGCCAGGGTTGGCTCACGATCTTCAAGGCGCTTTGCCGCCCTACGCACTTTGGTATCAAAGCTTTGGACACCAAAGGAGAATCGATTAAATCCCCCCTCAAGAGCCGCTGAAAACTTTTCATCGCCAAACTGACTCAACCTCCCCTCCAGGGTTATCTCGCAATCAGGAGTCAGGATAAAGGATTGATGGAGCGCCTGGCCAAGCCTGAAAAGCTGCTTTGGAGTCAGATCGGTTGGAGTGCCGCCCCCCACATAGACAGCCTCAAAGGGCGCACTTTGTGCCCAGACGGTTTCAGCCTTACGCTCAATCTCTTCAAGGAGCTTCTCAAAATAGGTCTCAACCATGCTCCGGGAAGATGCATTTTGGAAAAAACTACAGAAGCTACAGCGCGCCCGGCAAAAGGGAACATGCAGATAGATGGCGCGAGCTTTGTTGGATGCAGGGTTGCTCAGCAGTTGATCGAATCTGCTATCCAGCAGATCCGCAGCAAGGGGTGCTGCTCCATGGCGATGTCCCGCGTGGGGCGCGCTCTTAGCAGAGAATGCGTATTGGATCGGAGAGGGCGATGCCCTGCCCGTCATCCATTCGTTGAGAATAGGGGCGTGAGCCTTGGGTTGCATATGATGATTCCGGTGAGAACTAAAACGAAGTGATAGCTCCCCAAACCACTCAAGTGGCTCGGGGTGTATAGCAATAATCAGAGAGCCTGTCGTTGCCGAATCTTGTTAAAAGCCTCGAGCTGCCCTGAGTGGATCTCACCCCGCTCATCTCTGCCTAAAAAGACCTTGAAGATAGCTTTGCCATCACTATCTTCAAACACGAAAGCATAGCTGGATTTTCCCCGATGAGGGCGGTCCTGAAAGCCGATTCGGGCGATGGCCTCAAGCCTGATGTGTCCGCTGAGCCCGGGGATCCCCCCACTTAGGTTAAAGTAACCATGCCCTACACTCCCCTCCGGAAATATCCCCTTAAACTCAAATACACAGCCCTGTAAAATCACGATGGTCGTAGTGTTACCCCAGCTTGAAAGCAGCTCCATTAATCCCTGGGCCATAGCTCCTGACAGGCTTGGTTTTTGTGCAACCTCTTGCATTCAAATCTCCCCCTCAACTTTAGATACACTCTCTTGCCCGCAAATCTTCTGATAACCATCAACCACAGGCTCAAACTCAATATCTCCGGCGGAGTCTATGTTAAACACCTGCCTCGCTCCCCTGACATAGCGCCCCCTGATTGGCTCAAGACGATAGAGCTGATACTCATCAAGCAAGGCTAATTTTTCCAAAGTGGCCCCAAAACGCGAAACCAGAGCCTCAACGCCCTGAGACCAATCGGCGCTCCCTTTCTTGCAGCAAGATGCCTGCCCCTGGTAGCTGACCCGCTTGCGGATATAGATGGTCTCGGCTTGTTGCTCATCCTCAATGATCAGCATCCCAAGATTTTGATTGTGCTTTAAGTTCTGCCCATGCTGGGTAAAATCCCCCAGCAACACAAAAAATGCCCCGTTTATATAGGCAAACGGACTATAGCTGGCACAGGGCAATCCCCTGGCATCCAGGGTCGCCAGCTGCATCGACCGATGCCGTTCAATAAACTCGCTAATTTGTGGGTACAGCTTATCTTTCAGGCGCTGCTGCTTGTCTTGCATGTTTTTTCCTTTTAACTCATAGAATTAAGTGCCGAACATTGCCCAGCAAAGGCAATGCTCGGCTCGGTAAAAAACCGGTCAGGCCATCTCTTTGTGACCCTCTTTGAGATGCACCCAATCGATCTCTGCGCTGCCTGAAATCTCAAAAGCCTGCCCAAAACCCTTCACATAGCGTCCGCTTAATGGCTCCAGGCAATACAATTTGAAATCTGCCATCCTGGATAATCCCTCAATGATCTCGCCAAACCTCTGTTGCAGCGCCTCAAGGGCCTCAACCCAGATTTGCGAGTCCCTTTGAATTAAACTGGCACTCGCCTCATAGGTCAGGCGCCTGCGTGCATAGAGCTGCTTAGCACCGGACTCATCCTCAATCATCATCAAAGATAACTGTGGTGAGCTTTGCAGGTTACGTCCATGACGCGCGATATCACTAAGCAGCACATAGAATTTGCCGTCCAAACACACGAAGGGTGCATAGCTGATACTCGGCTTGCCATCCGGGGTCAGCGTCGCCAGCTGAAGCGTTTTGCGCTCCTCGATAAAGGACTCAATTTCTGGCCCAAGACGCTGTTGAAGTCTCTGCTGTTTTTCGGTCATATTTATCTCCACTTAAAACTGATAACGCACATTGAGCTTGATGTTTCGCCCCGGTGAATCCAGGTTGGCAAAGGCCTGGCGGTAATCACGGTTAGTCAGGTTGTCGACCCCGACATCGACCGTCACTCCGGAGAAGGTTCCCATGGCCGGTTGCCAACGCATATAAAGATTGGTGATCGTATAGCCACTGTAACCCTCGACAGAGCTGCTGCTCGGCACCCGGTCCTGACTCCCGGCATGGGTAAACTGTGCCCCTATATTCAGATCACGCTGCATGAAGCTATGGCCTATCTCCCAGACCCAGGTATCTGCGGGAATATCCGATAAGGCCTGCCCATTATCCCTATTGGTACCTCGGGTCTGCCCATAGCTCAGGGCCGTGGTGATCTCACGCCAGCGGTAATGCGCCGCCAGCTCATACCCCTGCAGGCGGGCATTCGTAGTATTCTGATAAGTTGTAGTCGTTGCTGTATATACAGTCTCAATAAAGTCCTTCACATCGTTCTGGAACAAGGAGCCTTTGAACTTGAGGCTGTCATCTCCCAGCAAATCCCGGAACTTCATATCCGCCGAAAGCTCCTTGTTCTGTGCCGTCTCCGGTTTGAGATCCGGGTTTGGAACAAAGGTATTACACATGCCTGGCCCCATGCAGTAATGGGTCCCTGTGGTATAAAGCTCCTCGGTGGTCGGGGCCCTGAAGGCCTCATCATAGCGGGCCGTCAGGCGCAGCCAGTCGGTGGTTTGCCAGCTAAGGCCAACCGAGGGTGACAGGTGATCATTGCTTCGCTTTGAGTTCGCCACATTGGATGCCTGAGTGGAGAAGCTGTCGTAGCGCACCCCGGGATTAAGAGACCAGGATTGCGCCAGGGGGATATTGGCCTGCAGATAGCTACCCCACACCTGGGTATCCCCATCGGCCGGAACCGGCCGGCTAGCCCCCTCTCGAGTTCCATCCGTCTTATCCTGATACCAGTCCATCCCGTAATGCCAGTCTGCCCCCAGATCTTAGAGTGATTCCCAAGGCTGGCCCCAGGGTTTTTATCCGGGTGGTATCCTGCTGGTTTTTAGTCACCCGGTTTTCATCCATCTTGGTGTGGTTGTAGTAGAGGGTAGCCCTGGCATCCAGCAGGGGTGAGCTTTCAGGGTTTATGCTGTAATCCAGTGTGGTATTAAAATCCTGGGTATCGCGATCTACCAGCGGGTTTTCCATGCTGACATCTTCTGCCGGGTTGCTCGGCACACCTCCACTTTGCTCTGACTGGCGAACGCTCCACGCCAGCCGCTGCCCCAGGCTAAAGTCACTGCCCAGCTTAAACAGGCCCCCTTGCGTCGCAGAGCTGAGTTATCCAGGCTCGAACCATCCCCGAGCTTGATATCCTGGCTATCCCTGCCATAACCGTTGAGCAAAAAGTCGACTCCAGAGTCACTCTTACCATACACAGAGGCAGAGCTTAGCCAGCTATCATCATTACTGTGCCAGCCACCACTGACAGATCCGCCGAGCTTCTGCCCATCCTTGAGCAGATCGCTGGCATCCTTGGTCTGCATGATGACAGCGCCCCCCAGGGCGCCACTGCCCCACAATGAGCTACTGGGCCCCTTGATGATCACCGCTGACTTGAGCAACTCGGGATCGATAAAGTAGCTGCCCCTGTGACCCGAGCTAAAGTCTTGCCTGGCACCATCGATGACCTGGAGGATCCTATCTCCGGTAAGCCCCCGGATCACCGGCGCCTGAGCACTGCTTCTGGGGCCCCCACTGGTGCTGATGTTGGGGGCTCCGCTAATCGCCTCGGCGACCGAGTCCGCCTGACTCTGCTCCAACTTCTGCTGATCAACAACCACGGTCGACTGGGTCGGCTGCGCATCACTGTGATTTTGCCGCACCGCACTGACGATGACTTCATTGAGCTTAGTTGCATCTGACTGAGCCTGATGCTTGCCGGTATTCGCGACAATTTCACTGGGTTGGGTTGTGTCGGATTGAGCCTGTGCCACCAGGGGCAAGCTGCTGGCAACGGCCAAGGCCAGCAAAGAAAGACGGGTGTTCATGGTTTGAGCTATTCCTGTGTCTGAGCCACTGACGAGTTATGTTTTCGTCAAACGCGGGCTATTAAAACCCGAACAGGAATTAAATTCAAATGATAATCATTATCATTTTCATTCGCATTGACAGGGCGGGAGTTTTTTGGATAATTCAGAACATAGATGAGTTTGGGTAATCAGGAAAACACCAGTCGTGGCAGCGAATCGTTACTTTGTATGCATCAGTGCCTCCTTGCTATTGCATGGACTCGCCCTGTCGGCTATTGCGGCAAGTCGCGATAGCATGAACCTGAGCAGCAGCGGGGCTGGTAATGATCCTAAAAGTGTCTCCGTGCAGCTAGTCACGGTTGTGGATCCGCCACCCAAGCCAGCCCCCAAGCTCATCCAGGAGGATAAGGGTACGCAACCTCCTAAGCTCCAGGCCCGGCATACAGAGGCCATTCACAAGAAGCCTCAACCCAGGCCAAAAGAGCGTCACCCAAAGAAGGTGGAGGCTGTCCAAAAAACCGCTTCTGCCCACCAGGCTGACTCAAAGAAAGCTAATCTGGTTACCTCACAACCGCGTCGAGTGAGGGAGTTTGAACTGCTCCACCGCCAGGCCCCGAACTACCCAAAGCTTGCCAAACAAAGAGATCAGCAGGGATTGGTGCTGCTAGAGGTTGAGCTTAATAAAAAGGGGCAACAGCTTGGGCAAAAATTACTCAAGTCTTCAGGCTATGCCCTCCTGGATCAATCAGCCCTGAGGGCGGTTCGTCACTGGAAATTTGCTCCCTTTAGTGGAAGTAATACCCCCCGACTTGTTGAGATCCCCGTCCGTTTTGTACTGGAGAGTTAAATGATTGATATTCATACACTAGAGCAACAGCTTGGCCTGATGTGTTGGCCCCTGGTGATCTGTTCGCTGCTAACCCTGGCTTTGCTGCTGGAGCGGTTCCTTTATGTTCTGTTCAGCGGAGCTATTTCTCGCAATCCCTTGTCCAGTCTCAAGCGCCCATCCGCTCAGTGGAGCCAGGATGAGCTCTGCAATACAGCAGAGCAATTAAGTGCTCAGCGCTCTTTACAAAAGCAGGGCATAGGACAGCTGATGAATAACCACCATCTGGACAAAACGTTACGAGAAGAGTGTGCCGCAATCTGGTTGCAAACCCGGCGCCGTAAACTCAATGCCGGTCTGCGCCTTCTCGCTTTGCTTGGCGTTGTCAGCCCACTTCTGGGACTGCTTGGTACCGTATTGGGACTCATTGAGATGTTCCAGGCGATCGCCCACACCCAGGATCCCGTCACCCCAAGCCTGCTTGCCGATGGCCTTGGAATCGCCATGCGTACCACGGCAGCAGGTCTGTTAATCGCAGTGCCGGCTATCGTTGGATCCCAGCTGATCGGCCTGTGGGCCGAGCGAATTGTCGCTGGTCTGGAGCATACCCTGAATCACTGTAACCTCTGGTTGGAAGGTGTCCCCCTGAACCAGGAGAGTC
Organism: Dongshaea marina; assembly: GCF_003072645.1. Taxonomy (NCBI): domain Bacteria; kingdom Pseudomonadati; phylum Pseudomonadota; class Gammaproteobacteria; order Aeromonadales; family Aeromonadaceae; genus Dongshaea; species Dongshaea marina. Next base: position 366,592 of record NZ_CP028897.1, on the reverse strand, counting down.
ACGGATGATCCGCGCCAACACCTCCAAAAGCTCCGAACTTCCGGCCCCGGATCTGACTCCGCTTCTCGATATCATTTTTATCGTGATGGTTTTTTTGCTGCTAACCGCCAGTGTTCATCTCAACACCCTGAATCTGCAGCTGCCCCAAACCAAGCAGAAGATCCTCAAGCCAGCCTCGAGTCAATCCCTGGTGATCAATATCTCAGAGGGGAAAAAACCATGGGCACTGGATGGCATGAGCTATCAGCACTGGGACACCTTTAGTCAGCAGCTACTAAGCAAGGTCAAATCTCAGCCAAAACGGCCATTGGTTATTGGGGCAGATAAGCAAACCACCGTGGATAAGATGCTCAAACTACTGGCGTTTTTACAGGCCCATAATATTAAAACCTCACAACTACTGATGGATAAACAACACGCATGATACGCTCGACCCTAATCATCATCAGCCTACTGCTATCGTGCTCAGTGCTGGCCCAAAGCAGAATCGTCAGCATAGGGCCCACCACGACCGAGTTACTACAAGCCCTCGGCGAGACACCACAGCTCATCGCCGTGGATGATCAAAGCAAGCTTCCCGGACAAATGAAACTACCCAGAGTCGGTTACTTAAGGGCTTTGTCGGCTGAAGGGCTGCTGAGCCTCAACCCCACACGCTTAATAGGCACGGCTGAAATGGGGCCGGATCACACCCTCAAGTTGGTTCAGAGCTCAGGGGTAAAGGTGACGACTCTGGATGCAGCCCCGACCGTCCAGGCCCTTCAGAGCAATATTCGCCTGCTGGCAAAGGCACTGGATCGCCCACAGCAAGGGCAAGCCCTTAGCCAAAGAGTTGCAACCCTGGTCGAGCAACTTGAACACTCGCCCACAGCTCCCAGAAAGCGTACGTTGTTTTTGTTACTCCTCGGGGAATCAGGGCTGAAGGTCGCCGGAGATCATAGCAGTGCCAACACCCTGATCCAGCTGGCCGGAGGTGCCAACCCGGCCTCAGATCTCGATGGCTACAAGCCTGCCTCAATGGAGGCACTGGTTAAAATGAAGCCCGAGGTTTTACTGATCGGTAACCATAACTGGCAGCAGCTCGGAGGAACCCGGGGACTGGTGAATGCATTCCCTATGCTGGCAGCGACTCCGGCCTACACCAAACGGCAGATCTACCCGATCGATGACAACGCCCTGCTCGGTGGAGTCGGGCTCACCACCCTGGAGCAGGCAAAAGAGCTTAGAGAAAAACTCTACCCTGGGATGACGCAGCGTCATGGTTAAATCTCTGACCCCGGCGACCCTGATCCTGCTTGGAGCTCTGCTACTGTGCGCCGCAGCAGTACTCTCTCTGGCAACCGGCCCTATCAGCATTAGCCTGGGGGAAAGTCTCAAGAGCCTGTTGCCCGACCAGCAACAGGGAGCAAACTCTTTTGCATTGGTGATCCAGCAGATCCGCTTGCCCCGCACCCTGTTATGCATCTGTGTCGGAGGCATTCTGGCGCTATGCGGGACTGTGATGCAGGGCTTGTTTCGTAACCCTCTGGCCGATCCCGGGATCATCGGAGTTTCAGGAGGAGCTGCACTAGGAGCCGCAGTTGCCATAGTGCTACTCGCTCCTCTGCAGACTCAATATCCGGAGCTGATGCAACTGGTAAACCTGCCACTTGCTGCATTCATTGGAGGACTGATCACTACCTTGCTGGTGTATCGCCTGGGCCGCAGTCCCTGGGGAACCTCAATCATGCTGATGCTACTGGCAGGAATCGCCATCAGCGCCCTTTCCGGAGCCGGAATCGGTCTTCTAAGCTACCTGGCATCGGACAGTATGCTAAGAGATCTCAGCCTGTGGCAGATGGGAAGCCTGTCTCGCGCCAGCTGGCCTCAGCTTGGACTATGCGTCACAGCTTTTGGAGTATTGTGGTGGATGTTTCAACGCGATGCCAGGGCGCTCAACGCGCTACTGCTGGGAGATGCGGAAGCGGCTCACCTTGGGATCCGGGTCAATGCCCTGAAAAGACGTCTCATCTTTCTGAGTGCCATAGGGGTCGGGATCACCGTGAGCGTTGCCGGGATCATCGGCTTTATTGGTCTGGTGATCCCACACTTAGGCAGGATGCTATCCGGGCCGGATCATCGCAGCCTGCTCAGCATCAGCGCCCTGCTCGGTGCACTGTTGTTGCTACTCGCGGATATGTTGGCCCGGGTAATCGTTTCTCCGGCCGAACTCCCGGTCGGGATCATCACGGCCCTGCTGGGTGCCCCCTTCTTCTTGATGCTGCTATGTCAGCAGAGAGGTAAAACCCTATGATTCACGATGAGATCCTCTCCTGCAATGATCTAACACTGAAGGTCGGCCCCAGGCAGTTGGTGCGGGACTTATCTCTGACATTGTATAGCCAGCAGCTGACGGTACTGCTGGGGCCCAATGGCACGGGTAAAAGCTCACTACTCAACGCCTTGAGTGGAACCCATCAGACCTACCAGAATATCCGGTTATTTGGCAAACCCATGCCGGATTGGTGTCGAAGCCGACTTGCCAGGCGCCTTAGCGTCCTCCCCCAAAGCAGTCAGCTGACCTTTGGCTTCAGTGTTCGGCAGGTCGTTGAACTGGGAGGCCTTCCCCTGCAACTAACCTACAAAGAGTGTCGAAACCGGGCTCAACAGATGATGCAAAAAGTCGGTATCTTGCACCTTGCTGAGCGCAGTTACCCCACACTTTCCGGGGGAGAAAAACAGCGAACTCACCTGGCCCGGGTACTGCTGCAACTCAGTGATGATAGTCAGAGCCGCCTCCTGATGCTGGATGAGCCAACCTCTGCCCTGGATCTGGCCCACCAGCACCAGTGCCTTCAGCTGGCACGCAAACTTACCAGGGAAGGAGTTGGGGTTTTAATGGTTTTACATGATCTGAATCTGGCAGCCCAGTATGCAGACCGGATCCTGCTGCTGGATCAGGGACTGATCCAGGCCGATGGCTCCCCGGCCGAGGTGCTAACCGCCACTCAGCTAAGCCGGGTCTATGGCTGCCCGATTACGGTTGCTAATCATCCCACCCTGGGAGTGCCGCAGGTCTATGCGGCTTGATTTAGTTTTGCCCTGCGGGCGGCTGTTTGTGCCTGCGACACAGATGTCGGGGGCGCCCGACAACGCCCTACTTTTGTATCGTCAAAAGTAGGCAAAACCTCGCTACGCACTGCGGGTCCCTCCGCAGAACTTCGCGGATCGGCATCCTTGCCTCGTGACATACCGGAAAAGGAAATCCGTGTTTTGCTGACAATTATGATTCATGCCAAAGTCAAAAAAGAATGCCTCGATGAATTCCTGGAGATCGCCTCCCTGCTTACCCGGGAAACTCTAGGAAAAAGAAAGGGTTGTATCTCTTACTCATTCAACCAAAAGCAGGACAATCCAAACGAATTCATCCTACACGAACAGTGGCAAAGCGAGGAGAATCTCAACGAACACATCAGACAGCTCATCATCCTGTTAGGTCCTCCCAAACCCGGAGGTTTACTGCCTGAAAGACTGGTGAGCATGTATGAGTATGCTGAGCCTGCCTACTATAAAGTTATTGAGTAAGATGTTGCTGTAAAGTCATGCTTATTAACCCTGCGGGCGGCTGTTTGCGCCTGCGGCACAGTTGTCGGCCTGCCGACGGCAACCAAAGGGGATTGCTTGTCCAACCCCCTCTGGACTCTCAAGGACACCCCGATATTTGCTTTCTCCTCAAGTTTCAAACTCGCAAAGGTACAGGCAGACAGTACTTCCATGTACTGACCGCCTTTTCACGGCATCCATGCCACTCATCCTTTGCTCCTACTTGAAACTCTCGGCGCAAATAGACGGGGCTACCCCCACACCGTAAGCAGGTGCTTAGGGGAACCACAAAAGGCTATGCTTTTTCTTATCGAGGCAGGGTGTAATTGCTCCCGGAGCAATAAAACGCGAGATAGGGTGGAATTGCTTGTAGAACAATGAAACGAGAAGCAGGGTGCTGAACTGGGACGGGTGAACAAGGATGGTCACCATCGAGCTGGGGAAATTTATCAGGGATGATAAATGCATCACGCGTAGAGAGCTTTTGGTTACTTTTCTTGACAGAAAAGTGACTCGCCAGTCGGGCGAGACCGACAATTTCGGCGAAGCCGAATCCTCTGCATGATAGTGCAATCATAGCCAAGGCAAAAACCAGGGGCTGAAGAGGGAAGATTCCCCCTTCATGCTTTATCCGTAGGAGAAACAGAGTTTACTCCGTTCCCCCCACAGTCATCTGATCCAGCTTCAGGGTGGGCTGGCCAACGCCAACGGGTACCGATTGGCCATCCTTACCACATACCCCAACCCCGGCATCCAGTTTAAGATCATTGCCCACCATGGAGATCTGCTGCATCGCCTCGGCACCCGAGCCGATCAGGGTTGCACCGCGAATCGGCGTGGTGATCTTGCCATTTTCGATGAGATAAGCCTCGGAGGCGGAGAACACAAACTTACCCGAGGTGATATCCACCTGACCACCGCCAAAGTTGGGGGCATAGATCCCCTTATCCACGGTGGCGATGATCTCTTCGGGCGTATGCTCCCCGGGTAGCATGAAGGTGTTGGTCATCCTCGGCATCGGCAGGTGGGCATAGGACTCACGACGCCCATTACCGGTCGGCTCAACCCCCATCAAGCGGGCATTAAGTTTATCCTGCAGGTAGCCTTTGAGGATCCCATTTTCAATCAGCACATTATACTGACCCGGGGTCCCTTCATCATCGATGCTTACCGAGCCCCGGCGATCGGCAATATCTCCCTGATCCACCACGGTACAGTGCTTCGATGCCACCTGCTCGCCAATCCGCCCGAAGAAGACCGAAGACTCTTTGCGGTTAAAGTCTCCCTCCAGACCATGACCGACCGCCTCATGCAACAAGACACCGGGCCAGCCAGCACCCAGAACCACCGGCATACATCCTGCCGGGGCTGGTTGTGCATCCAGGTTTACCAGAGCCTGGCGAACCGCTTCGCGCACATAGCCAAAGGCTCTTTGCTCATCTCCAACCGTCTCGAGGAAGTAACTGTAATCGAAGCGACCACCGCCTCCTGAGCTCCCGCGCTCGCGGCGGCCATCCTTCTCAACCAGCACGCTACAGTTGAGACGAACCAGGGGACGAATATCAGCAGCCAGTGTACCATCGGTGGCGGCGACCAAAATCTCTTCATAGACCCCTGAGATGCTGGCAATCACCTGGGTCACGGCGGGATCCAGGCTACGGGCAAAGGCATCCATCTCTTCGAGAAGGCGAATTTTCTGCTGCTGAGTCAGAGATTGGTGGGGTTCCGCCTCCCCATACAGAGAGGGCGCCTTGTCTGCTTTCCAGGCGCAAACCCTGCCCTGTCCGCCATGGCGGGCGATCCCCCGGGCGGCATGAACCGCCTGCTCCAATGCAACCGGAGCAATCTCATCAGAATAAGCAAAGCCGGTTTTCTCTCCGGTAACGGCCCGTACCCCAACCCCCTGCTCTATGTTATAACTGGCATCTTTCACTATCCCATCTTCCAGCATCCATGCCTCGTGACGGGAGGTTTGAAAATAGAGCTCTCCAAAATCAAGCTCATGGCTCATCAGTGACGCCAGGTAACGCTGCAGTGCGTCATGATCCAAATCATTATTGGTTAGCAGCGATTGAGTAGCCTTCTGTAATCTCATCACTTTCTCCAGCAAGGGTTTAGCTGCCATGCCAACGCCGGGATCAATGCCCGATACCAGGGTGCAGTCCAGGGACCTTTATCATTATTTTGAGAATTCGCGGCAAGTCTAACATAACTCAGGGGGTCACAGTGCCACCCTTGCCGGTCAGGCTTCCGACCTTGACCTTACCCTGCTCACGTCCAACTTCCTCGACCTTCGGATTACTGAGATCGCCCACGATCCTGAAACGGATCTGGGTGATCACATTGATCACCGGCGCGAAGATCTTAGAAAGGGCATAAACCACCACCCCGGTCACCGGAGTGATCGCGAACGCTGCCAATACCGGCAGGCTACCTGTCACATCCGGCGAGAAAGCCACTTCAGAGTCGATTTGCCACTTACCCAGATCAATGCTCCCCTTGCCACTGAGCAAGCCGGCAGCACCGTTGATCTCCATCTTGCCATCGTTGACCACACCCTTACTGAGAGTCCCCGACAGGGTGGATGAGTCAAATGGAAAGCCTTTATCAAATACATCATGGAAGTCGAGCCGGAGCTTTCGGATCAGTGACTGAAAGCTCAAAATAGAGAGTAAGCGGGTTCCCTTGTCGCTTACCTCCAGCAGCGAGCCTGAATCGGTGCTGGCCGAAAAACTTCCATTGAGCCTGGCCAGGGCAAAATCAAGGGGAGTCCCCTTCCAGTTAAAGTCAAACCTGGCCTTGGTTGGCGCATCCTTGATCGGAGAGTGATTACCATAAGCCTCAATCAGCTTCTGCAAACTTGGACTGGTCAACTCCCCCGAAAGCTCGGTTTGCTCCTTCGATTCACTCCAGGCACCCTTACCTTCCAGTATCGAATTAGCAATCTCTACCCGGTAATTCTGCAGTGTGACCCCATCTTGTGTGGGTTTGAGCTCGGCCGATAGCTGCTGATACTGCTTACCGTTAAGGGAACAAGAGCTACAGTTAAAGGTCAGCCAGGGAAGACTCCTGAGCCTTTGATCCTGAGTGGATGCTTTCTGATCCGCCTGCCGGGCCGATAGCTGATACTGAAGATCGTGGAGGGTGATCTGCAAAGGCTTATCGGATTGGGTCGGAACCACCACCACACCATGCTGCCTGCCCGAACTGAAGGTCAGTGTGCTTTCTTTGGCAGTAAGGGTTCCCTGCAGGGTCATCGGCGCTGGTGTTATCCCATCGATCAGCAGCTTATCGGCACTGCCATTCAAAGACCATTGAGAGGGCCAGAGTGAGGCGTGCTCTCCGGTCCCGTGCTCTGGACTTGCAGCCTCAGAGATCACAGTCAACCAGTCAGCCAATTTTAACTGACCCAGTGCAAATTGAATGCTGGCCGAGCTTTTATTTGAGCTGGCCTTCGGAAAGGGGCGATCTCCAAGTTTCAGTGCAAACAGATTGAAGCGCGGCTGCTTGCGATAATCAAGCAAGGCATTTAACCGCACCAGCTTGCCCATGCCACCGGTTAATTTCGCCTGCTTCTCGTCACCACTGACATCCAGGTTCAGGGGCCAGCTCGTTGCATCCGCAGCCTTGATAAATGGTGTCGGCAGCTTAATTTCCACCCCGGTCATAGGAGAGTCCAGATTGAACTGGTAACTGAACCCGGGAGCCTCGGACGGCAAAGAGAGTTTGAGCTGACTGCTCCAGGGTGAGCCTCCGCTAAACCAACTATTTTCAGGCAGGTTTAACTCTTTTCGAAGCCAGGAGCTGGTCCACTTGCCTTTGGTTTTCAGATCCACCGCAAAACGATCGGCATATTTCACACCGCTATAGTCGATGCGCATCGGCATGTCGTGAAAAGTCGCCTGCAAGTCACTCATGGAGGAGTCATGGTCGCTAAATTTGAGAGTCCCGGTCACCCCCTTAAGCGGCATCCCCAGCGGAGTAATCAGTAGCTGATTATCTTTAAACTGAACATGGCCATTGACCCGAACCGGCTTATCATCCAGCGGGATCGCCAGCGACAGGTCGCCCTTGACCGGCCCCTTCACCTGCACCTGCTTGAGCACCTGACCTATGGAGTCCTTAAGCGCGGACTGGGACAAATAATCGGTCACCGACTTACCGGAGGCATCCAGATCGGCCTGAATCTTCAATACAGAGTGGGGATCAAAACTGTCAAACTTGGCGACCAGGCTGGTTGCTTTCCCCTTACCCAACATCAGGTGATCGCTGCGCATGGTCAATCCATCATTTTTAAATGCAAGATTGAGATCAAGATTGGTCAACGCAGGCCACTCGGGATCAAATTGGAATGTTGCCTTCTTTAGCGGAACATCCACCTCAAAAATACCCTGGTGTCCGGCATAGGGAAATTGACTCGGATCGCCATACCAAAGGAGTCTTGCGCCATGGACCGAGCCGCCCTGAATCGACTGATGCAGGTAATCAATGACCTCCTCATCCATCAGCCCATGGGGAAAGTAATTACTAGCTTTGGAGGCATCCAGCAGATCGATATCAGAATAGATAGCAAGGTTGGGATCGCCATGAGACGGCAAAGAGAGATTAAAGGCGCCATGCACCTTAAGATCGGCCGTGTTTAGTACCACAGACTTACTATCAAGCTGCCAGCCGGAGGTGTTTTTATGCCAGCTCAGAGGCAGCTTAAACGACTCAAGCTCCAAGGGCTGGCTAAACAGGGAGCCACTGGCTAGCTGCTGCTTGGTAAGGTTCAGCTCAAAAGAGCCATGATTTCGACTGATAGAAAAGCGTCCATCGGCCTCCTTCACCCCCGGGATCCACTTGGTATAACGCCAACTCGCCCGATCCAGCACCCCGGTTAAAGTAAAATCACTCAGATCGGCCGGAGCCGTCAGCTTGAGCTGGCGAATGCTTCCCTGGGGATCCATCGCATACAGTCGTTTTGCCCAGCCCTTGTCCGGAATAAAAATCGTCGCATAGCGGCTAAGGCGCAACAGGTCGAGATCATCAAAATCCCCGACCACCTGGCCCCGGGTCTGCTGAATTCGAAACTGCCAGGGAAGTACCTTTCCCTTATCCAATCGGGAGCTGATCCCGCTGCTGGCTAGAACCCAACCCTTCTCAAGGCGTTGAAAGTCGATTCGCCCGCCGGATGGCACCTCCAATTGATGCTTCTTACCACCATCACTCCAGTTAAGTTTCTCCGGGAGAAGCTGGAGGGTCGCACTTTGAGGGAGCACGCCCTTAAAGCGTGCCCACAGCTTGAATCCAAGCTCTGCACTAAGTTCACTATCAGAGGAGTGATAGCCACTGATGTTCTGATTGATCATCAGTTGGTTGGAATCCAGGTACAGCTCACTATCAAGGGTGCTAGGGTGGGCAGGATCTCCCGCCACATTCAGAACGAACCTCAGGTAGTTATCACTGCTGCCGTCACGCAGTCGCAGCAATCCGACCCCCTGGTGTTTAGAGGCGCCATTGATCCAGCTCAGATTTTTGATCTTGAGGCTACGCTCAACCTTTCCCTGGCTAAGAAGGGAGATGGAGCTATCGGTCAAAGAGAAGCGCCTGACCTGCTGCAACAGCAGCTTGGTCAGGGAGGCGTACTGATCCGGTGCAAATTTCCCCTGGGAAGCACCCAGTTGATCCCGATTCACCAAAAGGTGCAGATCTTCAAAGCTGATGCTGTCGAACTGCAGCCGCCATTGTTGCAGGCTCTTCCAAATCTTCAGGTGCAGATAGACCCGACCAATCTCCAGCCGAATCGCCTGCCCTTGCTGTTTTTTCTGCTCGACATCTGTGACCAGCAGTGCCGGACCACCATCATGCCAGCTTAAGGCCAGTTCACTGGCTGAAACAGAAAATTGATAATCGGAAAATAGCCAGTCCAGCAGCTGCTGCCGCTCACTGTTGAACCAGTTGGGTCCGTAACGACTGGCAGTTATCAGGATCGCCAACAGGAAAATCAGCAAGCCTATGCTGAACCAGAGCCAGCTTAAACAACGATATACCAAGACAAAGCCCTACATCATCACCACATCAAACTGCTCCTGACCATACAGGGGCTCAGTTTGAATGCGGATCTGCTTGCCAATAAAGACCTCCAGCTCTGCCAGGCTGTGAGACTCTTCACCAAGAAAGACATCGGTCACCGCCGGAGATGCATAGACCACAAACTGATCCGCATCATAAGCCCGGTTGACCCGAATGATCTCCCGCAGTATCTCATAGCAGATGGTCTCTACGGTTTTTAAAGTGCCTCGTCCATGACAGGAGCTACACTCGGCGCACAATACATGCTCCAGGCTCTCACGGGTACGCTTGCGCGTCATCTCGACCAGGCCTAAGGCCGAGAAATCGCTGATACTGCTCTTGGCCCGGTCCCGGGTCAGGGCATGCTCAAGGCTGGCTAACACCCGGCGCTTATGATCCTCATTTTGCATATCGATAAAATCGACAATGATAATCCCGCCGAGATTGCGCAACCTCAGCTGCCGGGCGATCGCCTGAGTTGCCTCGATATTGGTATTAAAGATGGTCTCTTCAAGGTTACGATGACCGACAAAGGCGCCGGTATTAATATCAACCGTAGTCATCGCCTCGGTCTGATCGATAATCAGATAGCCACCGGATTTAAGCTCGACCTTGCGCTCCAGGGCTCGCTGGATCTCATTTTCCACATCATAGAGATCAAAAATCGGGCTCTCACCCGGGTAGTATTCGAGCTTATCACTGAGCTCGGGAACAAACTCGCCGACAAAGCTTTGCAGCTCCTCAAACAGATCCCTGGAGTCGATGCGGATCTTATCCAGCTCCACCCCGCCGAAATCCCGCACCACCCGAAAAGCCAGCCGCAGATCTTCATACAGCATGTCACAGGGGCGCGCTCGCTTGCGTCGCTCACTGATCTTGCTCCACAGCCTTTTGAGGAAGCGGGCATCCTGCTCAAGCTCTACCTCTCCGGCGCCCTCGGCGGCGGTGCGCACAATAAAGCCACCCTGCTCATCCACATGCTTGGCCGCGATCGTCTTGAGTCGCTCACGTTCATCTTCACTCTCAACCCGCTGAGAGACCCCGACATGGGCACTCCCCGGCATCAGTACCAGGTAACGGGATGGCAGGGTGATATCTGTGGTCAGCCGGGCTCCTTTAGAGCCGAGAGGATCTTTGACCACCTGGACCAGCATATCCTGTCCCTGGCGAACCAGCTCTGCGATATTTCCCGCCTGAAACTTTTCCTGCTCTTTGGAGGCAACACACTCGGTGTGAGGCACTATATCCGAGGCGTGCAGAAAGGCTGCCTTCTCCATTCCGATATCCACAAAGGCAGCCTGCATTCCGGGAAGAACCCGACTGATTTTGCCCCGGTAGATATTTCCTACCAGACCCCGCCGCGCTTCACGCTCAATGTGAACCTCTTGCAGGATCCCCCGTTCCACCAGGGCAACGCGTGTTTCATATGGGGTAGCATTAATCAGCAGCTCTGCAGACATTGAGACTCCTTGGCCCGTTTTTCCAGATAGCTTTGGATCAGAAGATCGGTCTCAAGCAAAGGTAAACCGACCACTCCCGTATAGCTGCCATCAATGCGACTGACAAACTTCCCTGCTATGCCCTGAATGCCATAGGCTCCGGCCTTATCGCAGGGCTCACCGGTATGCCAATAATTCTCAATCTCGTGCTCCAACAGCTTGCGGAAGGTAACATCGGTCACCACCAGGCGTACTTCACAGCTATGAGGTGTCGCCAAAGCGATCGCCGTCATCACCTGATGTGTGGTGCCGGAGAGCATCTCCAGCATATCTTTGGCATCCGTCAGATCCAGGGGCTTTTCCAAAATCCGCTCCCCAACCACAACTATAGTATCCGCCCCTAAAACCGGCAGCTCTGAGGGCGCAATCTCAACACCAGCCTTCGCCTTCTCCTGGGCCAATCGGCACACATAATCTTCGGCCTTCTCATCCGCCTCCCGCTGCTCAACCACATCCGGCCGTAACAGTTCAAAGGGGTAATCCAATTGTGACAGCAGCTCCTTGCGCCGTGGGGATTGCGAAGCCAGATAGAGGGTTATCGTTTCATTGAGCATCATGTTATTTAATCCTGAACTGGCGCCTTAGTTTACGCAGCAGTAAAAATAGCCAGGGCCAGATAATCATGGTCGGGATCACCGACCAGAAAAAGCGGGTATGTATGGTCACTTCCGATGACAGGTGTTCGGCCCAGAACACCACCAGCTTCCCCAATAAAGAGAGACCACCCACGATGATCGCCTGCTGCCACAAAGAGAAATTGCGGATCTGTTGTGAATTGAGCGCCGTAAAGTAGGCGATGAGTGCCATCGCCAGAGCTCGGATCCCAAGAGTTCCACCCAACAGGACATCCAGCAGCATCCCGGAGATCCAGGCCGTCCCCATTCCCACCCTGTGGGGCAGGGCCATCACCCAGTAGATCATTACCATCACCAGCCAGTCGGGGCGATAGGGGTTGAGTTGAACAGGCAGGGGCAGGATAGCCAGCACCAATGCCAGCAAAAAAGAGAGATAAACTAACAGCAGCCCCTTAATTGAAGAGCTCACTGCTTGCCTCCTGTCTGAGGATGACTTTTCTGTGCATCGGACAACTCCTTTGGCCAAACCAGCAACAGATAGTGCAGGCGACTCAGATCGGCAACCGGCTTGGCTTCCACCCTGGCGAACGCCCTTCCCTCAATATACTGAAATAAGGTCACCCGGGCCACTGGTATTCCCTCGGGAAAACGTCCTCCTAGCCCTGAGCTCACCAAAAGATCGCCCGCCTTGATGTCGGTACTGCGCGGAATGTTATTCAGTACCAGGCTGTCGGGCTCGCCGGTTCCGGATACTATGGCTCGCTCATCGTTACGCTGAACCCTCACCGGGATCGAGTGACTGGGATCGCTGATCAATAGTACCCGACTGGTATTGGTTCCTACATGCAGTACCTGCCCCACGATTCCCTGATCATTGAGTACCGGCTGCCCCTGATAGACACCATCAAGCAGTCCTCGGTTGATCACCACCTGCTGACTGAAGGGATCGGAGACCACCGACATGATCTCTGCCATCTTCTCAGGATAGGGCTTGGGCATAGGTGCCTTTAGTAGCTGGCGAAGTCGTTGGTTTTCATGCTGCAGATCGCTCAGTTGCAATAGCTGCTCCTGAAGCAAAAACTGATTCTTCTTCAGTTGCTGATTCTCTTCCTGCAGCTGCTGGCGACTCTTAAACTGCTTCACCAGGCCATCGAGGAGCAAGCGTGGTGTATTCGCCGCATACTGCAGAGGGCTCACCACAGTACTGAGCCAGGTACGCGCCTCATTGAAATATCCGGAGCGGGAGTCGCCGATAATCAGGACCAACGAAATAATCACAGCCAGCAGCAACCGCCACTGTAGAGAGGGAGCTCGACCAAATATAGGTTTCATGTAACAGGATCTTGAAAGGCCGATCCAGGATCGGCCCAGAGATTAGTCGTAGTGGAAGAGATCGCCACCGTGCATATCGATCATCTCCAACGCCTTGCCGCCGCCACGGGCCACACAGGTGAGAGGATCTTCGGCGACCACCACGGGGATGCCGGTTTCTTCTGCGAGCAGGCGATCGAGATCGCGGATCAGTGCGCCACCACCGGTTAATACCATGCCGCGCTCTGAGATATCGGAAGCAAGCTCAGGCGGAGACTGCTCAAGGGCAACCATCACCGCGCTGACGATACCACTCAGAGGCTCCTGAAGCGCTTCAAGGATCTCATTGCTGTTCAGAGTAAAGCTTCTTGGCACACCCTCTGCCAGGTTGCGCCCACGCACCTCCAGTTCCTTAAGCTCATCACCAGGATAAGCTGAACCAATCTCATGCTTGATCCGCTCAGCGGTGGCTTCTCCGATCAGCGAGCCATAGTTACGGCGTACATAGTTAATGATCGACTCATCAAACTTATCTCCCCCTAAACGAACCGAAGAGGAGTAGACCACACCATTAAGAGAGATGATTGCAACCTCAGTGGTACCACCACCGATATCCACCACCATGGAGCCGGTTGCTTCAGACACCGGCAGCCCGGCACCAATCGCCGCAGCCATCGGCTCATCGATCAGGTAGACTTCACGAGCCCCTGCGCCCAGGGCCGATTCACGGATCGCCCGACGCTCAACCTGGGTCGAGCCACAGGGAACACAAACCAAAACCCTGGGGCTTGGTCGGAAAAAGTTGTTCTCATGGACCTGTTTGATGAAGTATTGCAGCATCTTCTCAGTCACATAAAAATCTGCAATCACCCCATCTTTGAGAGGACGAATCGCCGAAATATTGCCCGGGGTACGTCCCAGCATCTGCTTTGCGGCATGACCCACGGCGGCAACACTCTTAGATGTACCCATTTTCTCCTGACGGATAGCAACCACTGAAGGTTCATTGAGTACGATACCCTGATCCTTGACATAAATAAGGGTGTTAGCTGTTCCAAGATCGATCGAAAGATCATTGGAAAACAAGCCTCTTAGCTTTTTAAACATAGTCTTGGGGAATCCTGAATTGAGAAACCAGCGATCGTTCGGCTAACTTTACCAACGCAGCCCAGTTTCAGCAAGCTCACCCGACTCCGAGGGAGCCAGTTCCGAGCCATTATGACAAGAGATCACGACAATAAGTTCACGTTCGTGGCCGTTATCTGAAAATATATTCTCTTCCAAGACTCATATTTAGCCGGACCTTTACAAGAGATTGTTTAAAAAACAGTCGCACCAGGGGGCTTATACTCAATATGCTTCTACAAAAGTCGCTTCCGGATCACAATTTTGCTTAGCCATGAATTGTCGTGAACTCATAAAACCCGACTACCTGCGAAGTTCTACCTCCAGCTCCCGGGTAACCAGAGGGTTATCGTCTGAGTCCTGAAAGCCTCTGCCGCATTCAGCCTTTGAAGTAAGTTGCATATAATTGGGGGTTCCGGTTTTTGGATACAGCGCTTCGCAGCTTAACTCCACGCTGCAACTACCCAGGCCCGGGCCCTCTCCGGACAAGTTCAGGTTAAAGCCATCGATTTTATCCACTCCACTCTCACAGCCGCTGTTATTGCGAAGCAGCTGGTACAAGCCATACTGAATCCCACTCTCTGCTGCCAACAGGGCCCGCTGATTGGTGACCTGATAGATGCTCGACTGTGAGGAGAGCCCCTGGAGTTTAACCAACACCGCCGCCAGCAGTGAAAACACCACAATGATCACTATGGCGATCATCAGCATGCTGCCGCGCTGTCCGTGGATTGTGCTATTAGGGGCCATAGTTCATAAATACCAGTTGATTAAGGACCAGGGTCTTATTATCGGGCAGATCCAGCACCAGGCGAATTGATACCGTCTGAGCCAAGGCATCAAATGCAAAGGCACTCTGCGAAAAGTTAAGCTGATTACCTGTCAGTCGCTCTACAATACCTGCTCCGACCGGAACTGTGCTGTAAGTACTCCAGTTCAGGCCTTCATAGAGCATCAGATTACTTCCGGTGAAACAGTAAGCCTCGGAAGAGGCTCCAAGAATAAAGTAGCGCCGACCATCCGAGTCCCCTGAAAACTTGCGTGTCCCTTCCAGGGTGATAGTCGCCAACCCAGTTTCAGGATTGTTTTCATCATAACTATCAATAATCCCTACAGCACCACTACCTGTTTGAAGCGTTGAGTCACTCTGATAGATATCAACTGCAGCAGTTGCACCAATCACCACCCTTAAGTTATCAAAATTGCCACTACCGGGCATAAAATCCTTACTGGCAATTCCGATAGCGCTACTCAGATTAGAGACACTGTTCAAATAAGCCCCTCCGCCGCGAACCGGAGCAAATTGAATACACTTATATTTTCCATTATTTGAACCAAACAGACGAACGCTCGAAGAGTACGAACCCGCAATATCCCGGCCCATCTTGGTTAGCATAAAGCTGGCCTGAGCCAACCTTTCATTACTCACCTGGGAGTCCCGATACAGCAGCATGGATGAACCTAAAAAGCGCGAAGTAAAGACGGCGACGATCCCCAGGATCACCAATACCAACACCAGCTCAACCAGGGTAAAACCGCGCCGCACCATCAGTAGTTGCTCCAGTAACCACGAAAAGCAATAGTTTGACTATTGGGTAGTATTACCGTCAGGTCCAAGCGCTTGGCCGCATCATCCCCCGCCGCCCCGACAAAGCCCGGGGCTGAGGTCACACAGGTTTTCAACTGGTAGTTGCCATATACGGTCGGATCCAGTCCCAGGGCCAGGGCAAAATCGCTACCACTCAGGGGATTATCACAATACTCATTGAGATCATCGATATCATTGAAAGTCAAAACCCCATTCTCACTCCCCTCAGAACCGTAGCTTGCCGGAGCGGTACAAGCCGGGCCGGTATCACCACAGAAGGGCTCCCCACCCAACTCATTTGACTCCTCATCAAAGCGCAACGCCTGCGCCCGGTGGATCATCGCTCCTGCTAGCTCACTGGCGTGGATCTGATAGATGATGGAGGTTTGACGGCTCGCCTGGTTACGAGTGAAGGTGATAATCACCAACAGAGCCGCGGCGACTAGTACGATACCGGCCACCAGCTCAATCAGGGTGAATCCCTCAGTTCGTCGCATAGATATACCCCGATGATGCGATCACCACGCTACGAGACACGCCTGCGCCACTGACGGTAATTGTGCAGCCATTACTGCCACAATCCTGCTCAGGCTCTCCGTTAGAGTTGAAACCAATCTTATAGTTATTTTGAGACAAGGTTACTCCGGAAAAATCATCACTGTACTCCCCGGCGCTCACGCCCCAGAATTGATGTTTCCAGGAGGTAGGGAACGAGGAACCACTACAGGGATCCGGAATACCAAAACGATTATCCTTTAGTAACACCAGTGCACAATCGTTCGAGCTATACATGGCACGCTGCTGTGTCAATTGCAGTAGCCGCAGCAAGTGGTCCCGATAGGCATCGGCATTGACATCCGAACGCGTTAAAAAGCGCGGTGCCACTACCGCGCTTAAGATCCCAATCAGGACGATTACCACCACCAATTCGACCAGGGTAAAGCCTGCAATAAAACGATTACGAGCCACCGAGGTGGCCCGCTCAAAACCACACTTCATTAACAACCCGTTGTTAGTACGTTAACCGTCGGAGGCGCGACACTAGATGTAGCCTGAGTATAAGTGACATTACAACCGGTAGAGGCAGCACCACTGATAAAGCCATATACCGCAGTACCTCCGCTATTATTAAAGGTCCAATCATTGCCACCATTAATCGCGCTAGCGATACTACCTCTGCTTGGATAGCCATAAACAGTGCCTATAGATTGACCTTGCACAGTTACAGAGCCTGTGGCATTAGTTTCGATACCATCGATCACCGCCTTGCTATAGACCAGATCGGCAGCACCGACAATGGCAGCCTTCAGACCATTGATCGCCGCCCCCCGGGCATCCGCCTGCATATTGACGAACCTTGGCACCGCCGTCGCAGCCAAAATCCCCAAAATCACAATCACGATCACCAGCTCTATCAGGGTAAAACCAGAATTTTTTCTCATAGCGCGCCCTTCCCGTAATCTTGTCACTGCACTGCTTAAATCATAGTCGCCTCTGGCTCTATACGACAACCTTAACCCAGTCAGTCAGATTAGCCCGGCAAAAAAAGCTCCATTTGATTCCAAACTGGCAGTGTAACCGTCAGATCTCCAATCCAGATCAGCAATAATCACGCAATATCCAGACCACAATGCCAGGCTCTGTTGACGTTTCTAATTTTGAAGCAAATCTGAAGCGTCAACAGAGCCTATGACTCCATCTCCACTGGCCGGTGAAAACTCACCTGGCCATTATCAAAGCGATAGCTGATACTCAGACCGCCACGTAAAATAAACTGACAGCCCCCTCCGGCCGAGACCACTCCAACCTCGGCGTCCCCGATCTTTGAAGGCTGCCCCAACAACTGCTCCCAAAGCTCCCTGCAGCCTTTTTGTGGTGAGATCTCTTGTGTTCTGCTGACATGGGTCGGCCAGCCCGAGGAGCTAAAGTAGATATCTCCGGCGGTACGATAGATGGAGCTTGGTTCACCCCGGATCAACCAGACCTCATGCAACCGGGTGACCTGTGATGCAAAGGTGGTACTCAACACCCGGAAGGTCACCTCCTCGGTCTGCTGGCGATAGTGCCTGTACCAGGAGAGCAACACGGCAATTAAAGCTAAGATGACAAGGACGGCAACCACTCGCAGCAGCAAGGCCAGCATTCGCTCATTGACCTGTCGCTCACTACTCATCAGCCACCACCCTTCATCACGTTCATCATGTTCCACATCGGCAGGAAGATACCCAATGCCAGAATCAACACCATCACAGCAACGATACCTATAAGGATAGGCTCAATCTTGGCGGTAAGGCTTTTCAAATCATAATCAACTTCCCGCTCATAGTAGCCAGCCACCTCAACCATCTGCACATCGACCTGACCTGTCTCCTCTCCGACCTCGATCATCTGCAGCACCAGGGGGGTAAACAAGCCGCTGGCGGCAGCGGTTCTGAGCAGGCTTTCTCCGCGCTCGATACCCTCGCGCATCCCCCGCAACCGCTTCGACATATAGGCATTGCCAACCGCATCCGCCACCAGCCCAAGGGCCTGGTGCAAAGGGATCCCGGAGCGGACCATCATCCCAAAGCTTCGGGCAAAGCGCCCCAGTAGGGCTCTTTCGAGAATAGAGCCAATAATCGGCAAGCGTAACTTATAGCGATCCCAGCTCTGCCTGCCGTTTTCTGTACTCAAAAACTGGCGAACCCCCAAGGTGATACCTGCCACGATCAACAGCAGGATCCACCAATCATTCACAAAGAAGCTGGAGGTAGCCATCAGGATCCGGGTAGGCAAAGGCAAGTCTGCGCCAAATCGCTCAAACAGGCCGACAAACTGAGGGATCACAAAGATATTGAGAACGACGATCGCTATGGCGATCGCCGTCACCACGAAGCTGGGGTAACGGGTGGCCGTCTTGATCCGCTTGCGGGTTTCCATCTCCAGCTCATAGTAATCAGAGAGCTGCTGAAAAGACTCATCGAGATGACCTGTGTTTTCACCCACATGGACAATCGATACAAACAGCGAGGGAAAGACCCTTGGATGGGCTCGCATCGCAACAGCCAGGGATAAGCCCCGCTGCAACTCATCGGCTATATCGGTAAGTGCTTCGGCAAGAGCTCGGTTGGTAATGGAGTCTTTGAGATTGTTGACCGCGCGGATCACCGATATGCCGGCCCGGGTCAGCGAATACATTTGCCGGCAAAATAACAGGAGATCATCGAGTGTCACCTGCCTGCGAGTCAGCCAGGCGGGAAGCTCCAGCGATTTAGCCTTCTCTGCGACCTCTGTGATTTGAATTGGGATCACCCCCTGGCGGATCAGTTGCTCGGCAACCGCCTGCTCGTCGGCCGCCACCTGCTGGCCGTTGACCGCCTTACCACTTCGGTCTCGCCCCTTGTAGCTATACCGAGGCATCCGGCGACTCCTCATCTATCATCTCTTCGATGGAATAAGCCACATCCTCAGCCAGACGGAGCACCTCTTCAATGCTGGTTTCGCCCTGGCAGGCATACTTGTAAGCCATGATGGCCAGGGGCTGATACCCGGGCACCCTGCGCGCCTCCTTGGAGAATTGATCCGGATTACCTAAACGCATCGCCTCCATCATAGGCTCATTGAGCTCCAGCATTTCAAACACCCCGAAGCGTCCGTGGTATCCGGTGAAATTACAGTTCTGGCAGCCCTGCCCCTTCTGATAGTTTTTCTCTGCCTCCACGCCGTTTAATAGCCGCCTTAGACGCAATGCCGTTTGCTCATCCACAGTGTGGATTTGGCTGCAGTGCGGGCACAGCCGGCGAACCAAACGCTGAGCAATAATACAGCGCAAGGCACTGGCAACCAGATAGCCGGGAGCCCCCATATCCAGAAGGCGCAACGCGCTGGTGATCGCATCATTGGTGTGCAATGTGGTCAGCACCAGGTGTCCGGTCAGAGCACCCCGCAAACCGATCTCCATGGTCTCATGGTCACGCATCTCACCGACCAGCAGGATATCCGGATCCTGACGCAGGGTTGCCCGCAATACATGGGCGAAGGTCAGACCTATCTTACTGTTGACCTGCACTTGATTGATTCGCGGCAGGCGATACTCGACCGGATCCTCTACCGTGATGATTTTCTTTTCAGGGCTATTAAGCTCCGACAAGGCCCCATAGAGAGTCGTGGTCTTACCGCTTCCGGTCGGTCCGGTCACCAGAATCAGGCCATGGGGGCGGTGCAGCTGGCGGCGAAAGTGCTCGCGCACCTCTGCTGGCATTCCCGTCTCCTCCAGGCTCAAAAGGCCCGCCGATTGATTGAGCAAACGCATCACCACGGACTCACCATGTTGAACCGGCATGGTGGAAAGGCGCACATCGATATTATTGCCACGGATCTTGATGTTAAAGCGGCCATCCTGAGGCATCCGCCGCTCTGAAATGTCCAGATTGGCGACCAGCTTAAGGCGGGATACTACGGCCGAGGCGATCTGCACCTCGTTGAGAACATTCTCATGGAGCACCCCATCGACCCGTTGACGGATCCTGAGTTTATTCTCATCCGGCTCGATGTGGATATCTGAGGCTCCAACCTGCACCGCATCCTCAAACAGGGTCCGCAATAGCTTGGCTACCGTGGCCTCCCCCTCCTCTTCAACCGTGTCATCTAACAAGCCAAGTGTCAGATCCTCGGTCTGGGAGTACTCCTCCTGGAGCTGCTCTGCAAAGGACTCTATCTCCTTGGTTCGCCGATAGTAACGATCGAAAGCCTCCAGGATCTGCCCCTCACTGGCAACCCCGAACTGGACCTCACGCGGGCTAAGCTCATGATAAACAAGATCCAACGCCCTGAGATCCGCAGGGTCACTCATAGCCACAGTGACATGCTCACCATCATCATTGATCGCCAGGGCCCGGTGCCGCCGGGCAAACACCTCGGGCAGCAGCTCCACCACCTTGGGGTCGATCGTCAGGTGGTTGAGGTTAAACAGGGGAATAGAAAGCTGCTGGGCTAAGAACTCATCCAGCTGCTGCTCACCGATAAACCCGAGATCGACCAGGGAAGCCCCCAGCTTGCGCCCCGTCTGTTTTTGCTGCTGCAAGGCAAGATCCAGCTGCTCCTGGGAGATGATCTCCTCTTCGACAAGAAGATCACCGAGTCGCTTTTTTAGCTGGGGTCGAATCATAGTTTTTTTCCAATTGAGCGATGCGTTGATCGAGATAACTGCGCGAAGGTCCGGTCAGTCCTGCGGAGCGACTAGCGTGCTGATAGGCCTCAAGGGCTCTGCGCCCCTGGCCCTCCTTATCCAGAGCAATCCCAAGACCAAGCCACCAACGCCCCTCTTTGGAGTGCAGCTGTAGCAGGTTTTGATAGATCTGCTGGGCCTGGGAGTAATGCTTCAGCTTTTGGGCAAGAGCCGCCAGGGTAGCGTAATAATCGATGTTGTGCGCCAGGCTTGGAGACAGGTTATTCAGAACATCATAGGCTTGCTGCATGTCTCCGGATCCAAGATAAATCCTGGATGCCATCAGGCGAAAGTCGGCATATCCGGGAGAAACCGCCATCCCCTGATGCAAAAGATGCATCGCCTGCCCCTCACTTCCCTGCCCATAGTAGAGGGCGACCAGCTCTTTACGCACCTGATTATTGGCCGGGGTTAACACCAGAGCCTTGTTAAAGAGCTTAGAGGCCTGCGGGCCATCATTACTCTCCAGAGCCTCTCTGCCCCGCTTGGCATAAAGCGCAGCCAGCTGGCTATCGCTGAGTTTTACTTCACGAATCGACAGCTGATTTTGCTTCTCTGTCTGAGGGGGGCCTTAACATTCTGAACAGGGCTCACCGCAGCATGTTTCGTTGGTAAGAGGCTCGAATCCGGGCCTGACTTTGAGGGCGCCGCTTCCCGGAGTGAGGGAGCGAGTCCTGGCTCTTTAACTTGCTTGGAGGCCGCAGTAACCTCGACCGCGGCAGTGATGCCCGATGCCGCAAGCTCAGTTGGTTTCTTTGGCTCCGGGTTCGAAGTTACGGCAATTTTCTCATCACCAGTAACGGCCGGGAGAGTCACCTTGCTTTCCCTCGCCGAATGCTCGGTTTGCACCTTAGATTCAGCAACAGTTATGGCTCCCTGCTGCTTTACATCGGGCGTGCTTTTCAGGCTATGACTCAGCCACCAGTACTGGGCAGCCCCCAACAACAGCAGGATCACCAGCCCCAGTAACAGCCAGATCCACCAGCGACTTCTGCTGCCAGCTACCGTCATCACGGGAGCCGCCGATGGCCCCGCCTGCTCTCTTTTTTCCAGATCCCGCAACATCTGATTGATAACACTCATAAAATAAATCCGGCTCCAATCAAACCAATTACCACCAGCACTCCCCCCGCCATACACCAGCGCCAAGTGACTCGTGGCAAAGAGGAGTCCTCCGTATCCTTGATTGCACGCCGAGCCTCCCTGTGACCAATCGCAAACTGCCCCTGGCCAAAGCTTAACATCAGACTTTTATGAGCTAACAGGTTGATAAGCCTTGGGATCCCTCGGCTACCACGACTGATCAGTCGAACCGCTCTGGGACTAAAAAGGCTTGCTCCCCGGTAACCAGACACTCGCAGACGGTGCTCAATATAGGCTCCGACCTCCCCGGACTGTAGGGCTCGTAGCTGATAGGAAAAAGAGATCCTCTGTCGGAGTTGCCGCAGATGCCCCCTGGCCAGGCGAAGATCCAATTCAGGTTGACCAAACATCACCACCTGCAGCAGCTTACTGGACTCGGTCTCCAGGTTCCCAAATAGCCGCAGGGACTCCAACGATTCATCGGGAAGGGCCTGGGCCTCGTCAAGAAGTACCACCACTCTGCGGTTTTGCGCCTTGAGCTCAACCAGCCGGTGGTGGATGCGATCGGTCAGGCTCAGGGCGCTAGGCTCGCCGACATTGATCCCAAGCTCAAGAGCCAGCGCCTGATTGAGTTTCTCCGGATTAAGACAGGGATTGGGAAAATAGGCGGTCACAAAACTTTCCGGAAGCTCATTGAGGAGCTTTCGGCACAGCAAGGTTTTACCCGTTCCCACCTCTCCGGTCACCTTGATAAAACCCTCCCCGCTCTGCAGGGCAGTCAGCAAAACCTCCAGCGCCTCTTCGTGGGGAGGAAGCTGGTAATAAAACTGAGTATTTGGCGTCAGGCCGAAGGGAGCCTCATTAAGCCCAAAAAAATCAAGATACACGCCTAGCCCCCCTTGCCATCCGCCGTCGGATACCATTTATCCAGCAACTCAGCCTGCTTGCGTAACTGCTGTTTCCAGGTATCACGGTCGACCACAATCGGCTTGAGGAGGATCACCAGCTCTGTTTTCACTGTCACGTTTCGCTTATTGGTAAAGAGTTCGCCCAAGCCGGGGATATCCCCTAGTAGTGGAGTCTTCGACTGAATCTGCTCCTGCATGGTTTGCATCAATCCGCCGATTACCACCACGCTGCCGTCACGGGCGCGAACCACTGTATCCGACTCACGCACAGCGCTTTTAGCCGTTGGGAGTTTCAAAGTTGTGTCCTGCCCCTCACTCGCAACCTGGGTAAATCCAGCCAGATCGATATCCTTCTCCTGAGAGGTGACATCCACCACCGCTGGATGAATATGCAGAGTCACTGTGCCATCTTTATCGATCTGCGGCGTCACATCCAGGGCAATCCCCGAGAAGAAGGGCTCCATCTCAATGGTGGGGGTGGTGACTGTGGAACCATTCACCTCAGAAGCATCCGAGGAGATGCTGGTGACAAAGTACTCATTATCCCCCACCTTGATCACCGCCTTCTGATTATTCAGCGCCGTGACCCTAGGGCTGGAGAGCACATTTACATCCCCCTGGCTCTTGAGCAGAGTGATCGCCCCCTTAAAGTCACCCCGGTTAACATTAAGCTGACCACCCCCGCCAATAGCTGAGGTCATGGTGGTCAGTTCACCGCTTGGGATATTTCCCGTAGTGGCGGTTGTGAAATTAAAAGAGTTACTGCCCAGCTCGGTCCAGTTGATCCCCTGCTGATAGCCATCCTTGAGAGTCACCTCCAGAATCTTCGCCTCCAGAATCACCTGGCGCTGTAAGTTGCGCTGGGCATCATTCAGGAACTTTTTCACCTCCCGTAGCTCCTTGGGATAGGCCCGTACCGTCACCAATCCAGACTGAGGAGATACCATCACGGTTCGCCCGTCACCACTGCCTACCATTGCACTGAGAGTCGTCTGAAGACCCGCCCAGAAATCACTGCCGGACTCGGTACGGATATCGGTTCCCACCACACTACTACCCGACGAGCTGGAGCTGCTCGATGAACTGGAGCTGCCACTAGAGGTTGAACTCCCCCCACCATTGGTATCCATATTGACCGTGGTACGTGAGGTGCTCTGACGGGTCATCATCAGGTAATTGACCGGGAAGATCTCGGTTCTAAGCCCCGCTGGATAGATGTTATAGATGCTGCCACTATGCTCGATATCATAGCCATACATATCCGAAACTATGTTCAGCACATCCGCCAGAGTCACATCCCGAAGCTGCAGCGAGATAGTCCCGCTGACACCGGGGTGAACCGCAACACTGTAGGGAGTATCGCGAAACAAAGAGCCGAAGAAATCAACCGCATTCACATCATGGGCGGAGACTTCAAAACGCTTTTGCTGAGCCAGCAAGGACTTGGGAGCAGATAATCCACTATCAGGCAACAGAGACTGCTCAACCTCCCGGGGAACCACCACGGATTGAGAGTCTAAGCGATCATTATCCGCGATCCCCTGCTGAATCACATCACGAATGTCGCCCGGGTCATTGGGCTGATAGCCCGGATGATAGCTTTGGCAACCCGCCACGAAGAGGAGGCACAGTAAACTGACGAGCCCTAATCTAATCATCTGCCTTACCTCCTAATCTTAATCTTCGAGTCGTACATCCTGAGCACTCGCTCCTTACCTGCTTTACTCAATGTCACACTCATGGGATCAATCTGCAGGACCTTATACCCCTGAAGTTCATCCCCGACCCGGACCTGCTGACCATCAATAATCGCCTCATGGGCCGAGCCCCGGATAATGATACTCTGCAAACGAAGCTCACCGGTCTGGGTCCCTTCAGCGACGATCCCCGCTTGCCCCGGGGGCTGAGTTGGGTCCTTTAACACCTCGGGGGCTGCAATCCCCGTGAGGCTCACCATCCACAACAACAAGATCCACCATTTAGCCACTGATAAAATCCTTACTGGTACTTAGGGTATAGAGTTCGATCGTCACCTCTGCCTGTGGATACTCAAGGACCCGATAATCCATCCGCTCCCAATAAAAATGCTCCGGGAATTTTCGAAGCGCCGCCAGATAGTGATAGATATCCAGATAATTTCCTTCCAACTTCAACTCTATGCCATGCCGGTACAGAGCAACCGCAGCCGCTTTGCTTTTTTCACCCGATTGCAGAGCACTCGGAGCCAGCGACTTTAGAGAGATCAGCTTAAGTTTTCCCGAATAGGCCAACATTCGCTCCAACACCCGGGTCATTTTGTGCGGCGGGATCAAAGAGATCATCAGCTCCTTCAATGATTGATCCACGGCTTTGATCTGCTGCTGTACCTGTTGCTGCTGGCGCTTGAGTGCGACATCGGGATCAGCCTTAAGCAGAAGTTCATTCTGCCGTATGCTTTGCTGAGTCTGAAGCTGGGTTTGCTGCTGCTGCCAATAGCTGGAACGCGCCTTGGTATAGGAGATCCACAGGGGTTCAATAAACAGCAGGTATCCGACAAACAGCACCAGAACAACACCGGCAATGAAGATAAGCAGTCGCTCCCTCTCGCTCATTGAGGCGACTCTGGCTGATAGCTGTAACCAACGCTCCTTCACTCCTGGACTCCTTGCTGTGGCCCCTGGCCCTGCCCCTGAAGCATCTTAAGCTGACTGACCAGCATAAAGCGCATCGCCCCTTTATCTGCTCCCAGGGTGATGCTGGCAAAGGACTGCTGAGCCAGCACCGGATACTGTGAAAACTCAGCAATCCATAGTGGCAAGGCCCTGGACTCCTGAGTCATCCCCTCTAATTCGATGACCTGGCCCTGCATCAGAATTCGCTGCAACCAGATTGAGGGCTGCTTGAGCCGCCCCAGGGCATACAGGAGATCGGCAAACTGCCCCTTGAGCTCCTGATCCCGCCCATGCAGGTTCGTCATCAGTCCGCGTTTGGCTAATAGCTCCTCCTGTAGCAACTTAACCCGCTGCTGAAGCTGCTTGCTGGGGTGCCTGTCTTTAAGCTGCTTGGTCTGCTCCCCGAGTTGCTGCTGCAGGGAGCTTAGCTGCTGACTCAGCTGACGATTGTTTGCCGCCTGCTGGCGCTCCATAAACCATATCCCGCTGTAGCAGCCCGCCATCAGGATCAGCAACACACCCCATACCAATACCATCTGCGGCAAGGTTCCCCACTGACGACGGGGTCTGAGCTCAGAGGGATAAAGATTGATGCGTGTCTTCATCCGGCCCCCTCCGCTTCGGTCAGTGCTGCAAATGCGGGCAGGTACTCAACCCCTGTGGTGATCGCCTTATTCACCAGCAGGGTTACAGGTAGATCAAAGACATCATGAAGCTTTTTCACCAGGGCCCCCAGATCCGGAGCCGCAGAGGCAACATAGATCTTGCCGGTCTCAGGAAGCTTCAACTGGCTGACGATAAAGTCAAAGGATCGCTGTAGCTCCAGGCTGAAGTTGTCAAAAATGAAGGGTTCAAGGGTCCCGAGCGGGGCATTTGCCAGCTCGCTAAACCCCCGCAGTTGCCGGGAAAAACAGAGTTGATGTTGATGAACCGCCAACAGCAGTGGCTCTGCACCGGCAGGCTGAAACAACAGGACCTGAACCGGTTCAGGCTCAGTGATAAGATCAGCCAGTGCCAGCTCCCAGGTCGTTACCCCCTGCAGGTAGCAATCTGCCTCGGCGATCGCCTCCCCGAGCTCCTGCACCAAAGAGCGCCGGGTACACACCAGATTCACCTTGGGTGCAGACACCGCATGCTGCAGTAGGTCGTAATAATCAACCACCAGCTCGGTGACCGGCTCTTTCACCAGATCGCGAATATTCCAACCGAGAGCCGCGCTAACCTCCTCCTCTGGAATTTTAGGCTTCTCCATCTGAAACTGCTGATAGAGCTCCGCCGATAGGGCAACCTGCACCCTGCCACGCCAACCTGTATCGGAAAAAAGCTGGCTTACTGTGGCAATCAGCTTATCTGCAGAGGGAACACTGCGCTGCTCAAACTCAGGCTCATCGCCTTCAACTTTCACGGCCAGGATCTTTTGCGGGGACAAGTGCAGGCCGATCCGTGCCCGGCCAGCTTGTTTAGTAAAACGAATCCACTTCGAAAATATCATCCCTAATCCAATCCCAGACTTAAGTAATCAATTGGTACCCTCAGATTCAATTTAAGCCATAGCCCGGGAAAAATATAGTGAACCCCATGGACTTGGCTCCCACAATCCCTACTTTTACCTATGTTCTTCGGGCAGGTAAGGCTTAGGCCGAGCAAAGTAGAAACCCTGCCCCCCCGGATCCCCAGATAGACCAGGGTGCTCCACTCCTGATGCGTCTCCACCCCGACCGCCAGCACCTGAGTCGAGCGGCCAGCCCCACCCAGCAAGCTGCGAACGGCCATCTGATTTACCTGGCGCTCTTCAATATTGCGCACCAGGCTGGTATGCAGCTTGAGATAATCAATGGAGAACTCTTTAATGTACTGGGTGCTCACCACATCCTGCCCTGCATGATCGACGCATAGCTTGCACCCCAGCTTATGCAGGGCCAGCATAGGTGTCTTCAGGGTCTCAAAGTATTGGCTGATCTGGTGCTCAGATACCTCAAAGATGATCTGCTGGAGGCGCTGCTTCGGAAGCTGGAGCAGCTCCATACTGAGCCAACGATGAAACCCTCTCTGCAGCAGGCTGGAAGCATTGAGGTTGACGCTTAAGGGGACTTGATCCTGGCTGCTTTTCATCAGCTCCAGCATCTGGGTGATCATCAGTCGGTCAAACTCAACATGCAAACCGACATTTTCAGCCATCGGCATAAAAACCCCGGCAGACAGCATCCGCCCATCCTCATCAGGGATCCGGCCAAAGAGCTCCCGCTGAATGATGGTCTTGCCATCCTTACCGACCACTGGCTGCAGCAGCAGAGTCACCTGCTTTGTCGACAAAACCCTGCTCAGCAGGGTACGCCAGCGCACCGTGCCCTTGTCGGAAGTCTGCCCCTCTAAGCCTTTTTCATAAAGGTACCAGCCACCATCGACCTGCAGACTGGCGCCGCGCAGCGCCATCTCTGCCTCATTCTCGACCTGGGTTGCCGACTCACCGTATTGAAAGCAGACAATTCCGATATAGAAGCAGTGATCCCGGCTCACAAAATCCGGAAGCTCCAGCTGGGAGAGGCTCTTATAGAGCTTTAGCCCGACACTATCAACTGCCACCTCCGACAGGTGTGGGATCAGCATGGCGATAATGTGCTCATCATAGCGGGCCACCAGGGCTTGCGGATACTTGCGGGCAAACTGGCTAACCAGTGAACTGCAGTCATTGAAACACTGCTCTGCTGCTTCCTCCCCTTCGCGAGACAAGATCTCTTCAAAGGGTGCTATCTCAATCAGTAAGATGGCTCCGCTCAGTGAAGCCCTGTCACTGACGGCCGCCTCAAGCCGGTTGTCAAAAAAGATCCGGTTTCCTATGCCTGAGCGACTATCGACAAAAGCGTTACTGCGCATAAATGCATCGAAACGGCTGCGCTCCTTATTCGCATCCTCCAGCTTAGATTGCAGATCATCGATCACCTGGCTTATCACCGGAGGCCACTCCTGATCCCGGGTGTGCTGCAAGCGATACAGCTCTCCGCGGGAGATAAGCTTAGCCCGCAGCATCAGCCTCTCAGCTCCATCAAGGTGATACTTCAAACGTCTCAGGCTACCCCAGAGCCCCAGCAGCACCAAAAGCGCAGCCCCGAGCAACCCGGAAATATTGAGCAGCGACAGGTGCAGATCGTCCAGAGGCCACTGGGCATAGATCACAATCTTATATTCAGGATGCTCTGGAAGCTGGAAGCTGACCCGGTGCAGGTAGTAGTTGGCGGCTTGTTGCCCGGGGTTTTGAAACTTAAAAAATGGCTGCTGGTTTTTATAGATATCAACACTGATGAGGGAGCTTGCATCCATCAGAGGATTCATAGCGTGGGCAAACGCATCAGGGCTTGATTCCTGCGTCAACTGCTCATCCACGATCTGAGAGATCGAGGAGAAGAGTCGCTGCTGATGGTCGACACTAATCAACCATAAGCTAACTCCGGCCCCCAGCAGCATCATCACCATGGCGGCGATAACACAGGAGGAGATAAAGCGATTTAGTCCGGAAAAACTGTTCACAATCACTCCCTGATTGAATTCGCTCAGCTGTCGGCTATTTGTTCATCCAGCAAGACCGAAGATGTGTGCTGTAGTGATTCTACATGAACATCTGATAACGCTGCCGGGAGTGAGCCGCCACAACCCCTTTGCGCGAGCCGAAATGCTCATTCATATTGTATGCCATTTTTACAATGCATATCGCGATCACGGGCGCATAACAAAAAAGCCCTTATAGAAAGGGCTTAGATACAGGATTCTTTACATTAGCGCTCTAGGGTTAACTCAGAACGGAATGTCATCATCAAAATCCATCGGTGGCTCATTATAGCTCTGAGCATTCTGCTGCTGAGGCTTAGCTGGCGCCTGAGGAGCCGCCGGACGGCTCTGAGGCTGTGCGGGCTGTTGCCCCCAGCTATTTTGCTGCATCGGAGCCTGCTGTGCAGCAGATGGCTGCTGAGGAGCCTGTTGTCCCCAGTTATTATTTTGATGCTGAGGAGCGCTCTGGCTAAAGCCGTTGCCGTTGGAAGCGCCCTGGCCACGACTATCCAGCATCTGCATCTCATTGGCAACGATCTCTGTCGTATAGCGATCCTGGCCACTCTGATCCTGCCACTTACGCGTCTGCAGGCGTCCTTCCAGATAAACTTTGGAACCTTTACGCAGGTATTCACCCGCAATTTCAGCCAGGCGGCGATACAGAGTAACCCGGTGCCACTCCGTCTGCTCTTTTTGCTCACCGGTTTGCTTATCACGCCAGGTCTCTGAAGTTGCTACCGTGATATTTGCTACCGCATTGCCGTTAGGCATGTAACGGACCTCCGGGTCTTGCCCCAGATTTCCGATAAGAATCACTTTATTGACGCCCCGACTGGCCATAGAACACTCCACTTAAACTCTCGCTGGCCATGCGCCAGCAGCTATGCAATTAGGATGCTTGCAACCCTCACTCGCGAAATAGAAGGCTAAATCATTCAGAGGCTGCAAAACCTTGAAAGTATAGCGACTGAATCGCTGCTGACAAGAGCCAATGGCGATTAAAGATCCGGCGATTTTCGGCTGAATCCACCCGAGCAAATCTCAGCTCTTGGTGTCTCAGGCCTGTTAACTATGCGATACTAACCCTTTGTCTCTTAATTTGCTGGTAACGATGGACACAATCGAGATCCGTGGCGCACGTACCCACAACCTCAAAGACGTGAACCTCACCATTCCACGGGATAAGCTGGTAGTGATCACTGGCCTGTCAGGCTCAGGTAAGTCTTCACTGGCCTTTGATACCCTCTATGCAGAGGGACAACGCCGCTATGTGGAATCACTCTCAGCCTATGCCCGGCAATTCCTCTCCCTGATGGATAAACCGGATGTCGATCATATTGAGGGTTTATCTCCAGCAATCTCTATTGAGCAGAAATCCACCTCCCATAACCCGCGATCAACCGTTGGTACCATCACAGAGATCTACGATTACCTGCGCCTGCTGTTCGCCCGGGTCGGCACTCCCTACTGCCCGACTCATCACCTGCCGCTCGAAGCCCAGACGGTCAGCCAGATGGTCGATCAGGTGCTGGCGATGCCGGAGGGGGAGCGGATGATGCTGCTCGCTCCCGTAGTACGCAACCGTAAGGGGGAACATCAGAAGCTACTGGATGATCTCAGCGCCCAGGGTTTTATCCGGGCCCGCATTGATGGTGAGGTATGCGATCTTTCCGATCCTCCCCCCCTGGTGCTTCACAAGAAACACACCATTGAGGTGGTGGTCGATCGTTTTAAGATCCGTGATGATATTCAGCAGCGGCTGGCCGAATCCTTTGAGACCACCCTGGGTCTGACCGGCGGCCTGGCAACCGTGCTGTCGATGGACACCGAAGATCCTGAGCCTCTGCTATTTTCCGCCAATTTTGCCTGCCCCGAATGTGGCTACAGTGTGTCAGAGCTCGAGCCCAGGATTTTCTCCTTTAATAACCCGGCCGGCGCCTGTCCCGAGTGTGATGGCCTAGGGGTTCAGCAGTTTTTTGACCCCCAGAAGATAGTCGTCAATCCGGAGCTCAGCCTGGCTGGAGGCGCGATCCGCGGCTGGGATCGCCGCAGTTTCTATTACTACCAGATGCTCAGCTCGGTTGCCGAGCATTATGGCTTTGAGCTGGAAACGCCGTTTGACAATCTCACAGATGACGCAAAAAACAAGGTACTGTTTGGCTCCGGCGATCACAAGATTGAGTTTAAATACCGCAATGACCGCGGGGATGTAGTGGTGCGTAATCACCCCTTTGAGGGGGTGGTAAACAACATGGAGCGCCGCTACCGGGATACCGAGTCCAACTCAATCCGTGAAGAGCTGTCCCGCTACATCACCAATTGCGCCTGTTCGCACTGTAAGGGAAGCCGCCTGAAAGAGGCGGCACGCCATGTCTTCATCGACAGTACCACTTTGCCCGCCATCACCCGGATGTCGATCGCCGAAGCAGAGCAGTTTTTTCAGAAGCTAGCTCTGAGTGGCCAGCGGGCCAAGATCGCCGAGAAAATCCTCAAGGAGATCGGGCTGCGCCTTGGTTTTCTGGTCAATGTCGGACTCGATTACCTGAGCCTGTCACGCAGCGCAGAAACCCTATCGGGAGGAGAGGCGCAGCGAATTCGCCTGGCCAGCCAGATCGGTGCCGGCCTGGTTGGGGTGATGTATGTGCTGGATGAACCCTCAATCGGACTGCATCAAAGGGATAACGAGCGGCTCCTCAAAACTCTGACCCATCTGCGGGATCTCGGGAATACCGTAATCGTGGTTGAGCATGATGAAGATGCGATCCGCCAGGCTGACTTTGTCATCGACATAGGTCCGGGCGCCGGGGTCCACGGTGGCGAGATTGTCGCTCATGGCAGCATCGAGGATGTGATCGCCAACCCCCGCTCTATCACGGGCAGCTACCTCAGCGGGCGTCAAAGCATTGAGGTTCCGGCCCAGCGCCACCCGCCCAAAGAGCAATGGGTCACCCTGAGCGGCGCGACCGGCAATAACCTCAAACAGGTTCAACTTAAGATCCCGCTGGGGCTGATTACCTGTGTCACCGGGGTCTCCGGCTCAGGAAAATCGACCCTGATCAACGATACCCTGTACAAGATTGCCCACCTGCAGCTGAATAAGGCGACCACCAGTGAACCGGCGCCCTACCAGAGCATCGAGGGGCTGGAGCAGCTGGATAAGGTGGTCGATATCGATCAGAGCCCGATCGGCCGCACCCCACGCTCCAACCCGGCCACCTATACCGGGATCTTCACCCCGATCCGCGAACTGTTCTCCGGAACCCAGGAGTCCCGCTCCCGGGGTTATAAGCCCGGACGCTTCTCATTTAACGTCAAGGGAGGACGCTGTGAGGCCTGCCAGGGCGATGGCGTAATTAAGGTCGAGATGCACTTCCTCCCCGATGTCTACGTGCCCTGTGATGTCTGTAAGGGCAAGCGTTACAACCGGGAAACCCTGGAGGTTCGCTACAAGGGCAAAAACATCCATGAGGTTCTGGAGATGACGGTCGAAGATGCCCGCGCATTTTTTGAGGCGATCCCGGCCCTGGCCCGTAAACTCCAGACCCTGATCGATGTAGGGCTCTCCTATATTCGTCTCGGGCAGGCTGCCACCACCCTGTCCGGGGGAGAGGCTCAAAGGGTCAAGCTGGCGCGGGAGCTCTCACGCCGCGATACGGGAAAAACCCTGTATATCCTGGATGAACCCACCACAGGCTTACACTTTCACGATATCCAGCAGCTGCTGAATGTCCTGCATCGACTACGTGATCATGGGAATACAGTGGTGATCATTGAGCACAACCTGGATGTGATCAAGACTGCCGACTGGCTGGTGGATCTCGGACCTGAAGGCGGCTCCGGCGGCGGCGAGATCCTGGTGGCCGGTACGCCTGAAACCGTCACCGAGTGTGAACGCTCCTATACGGGACAGTTCCTCAAGCCTCTGCTGAATAAGGGATAGCTCGATGAGCTCATCCCCCTAATACAGACTGTCCCCTGTGAAAGCAGGGGGCTGTCTGTCCGCACTTTACTGACACCCGCCCCGGAAAAAACTACCCTTGAAGTAACACCCAATGATTGTCCCATGGTAAAGGCTATGAAAACTCGCTGGTTGGTCCTGTTTAGCTGCCCTCTGCTCCTTTATAACAGCTTAACCATGGCAGACACCGAGCTTAAGTTTGCCACCCAGGAGTTTGCTCCCTTTAGCTATACCATAGGCTCCAGGATCTCAGGCCCCGTGGTAGAGATTATCAAAAAAGTATGTGATATCAATAAGTTCAAATGCTCCTTCAAGGTTTTACCCTGGTCCAGAGCCACACGCTATGTCGAAGTCGGGTTGATGAACGGCCTGTTTGTGATCGGCTGGAGCCAGGAAAGAGCGCAATGGCTCTATTTTAGCCCGGCACTGGTACGCACCGAGTATGGAGTGTTTGTCCAAAAGGATAATCCCCTGAACTACCATAAGGCCTCAGATCTGAAGGACTACACCGTGGGTGTCTATGGTCCCTCCAATACAGCCAATGCTCTTGAGGCCCTGAAACGTCAGAATAATCAGATCAAGATAGACATGAATCCTCACGATGAATTCCCTTTTAAAAAGCTCTCCGTTGGCCGGGTCGATGCGGTCTATTCCAACAAGGATGCCGGACTCGCCCTCATCTATAAGCTTGGGCTCAACAACATTCGTTATGCCGGCAGGGACAAGACCCTCGACTACCACATCGGCTTTTCTAAGCGATTAACCCCTAAACCCGTTGTGGATCAATTTAACCGTACCCTGGCCACCCTATACCAGGCAGGCTATATCCAGGGGCATTTGCCAAATACACCATGAAGGCTATCCCCATCCCGGCAGCATCCTCAGCTACAAACTCAGCGAACTGACGAGGAGGTTGCCAGGGATACTGAGCCTGCCAGTTTCGCCTTTTTCGCTTCCTTACGGGCTTTCTGCTCTGCCTTTCTGATCTCAATGGCCTGACGCAGGGTCGGAGGTGCAAACTTAGGATCCCCCGAATAAAGATAGCGGGCATATTGATATAGCTTCTCGGCCCGCTTGGGGTGATCCTGGTGATAGAGGGAAACGGCCATGTTGTAATAGAGATACGATCTTGGCCTGTGATTCACATAGTGACTGGCCCAGTCATAGTAAGCCTGCAGCTCCTTCTTATCTCCGGTCTTGAGTCCATGATAGAGACGAAGATTATTCAGATCATACTCAATCTGGGATATCCAGGCGATCGGGTTGATGATCTTCTTGAGTAGCATCGGTTGCTGATACCCCTCACGTTCATATTTGGTCACTATGTAGTTGGTATGCAGGGTCGTCAGCATGAAGGGAACCACCAGCAAAGGGATCAAGATCGCCAGAGTCCGCAGTAGCAACACGGGTCGGCACAGATGACCCTGAATCTTGCCCAGCCGTATGTCGGCCATATAGAGAAATACCAGGAACAGGATCCAGTGGGTTATGGAGGAGTAGAAGGGATACTCGGTTTGGGTATGCAGCAACAGCGGAAAGAGAACTCCTAACAGACCCAGACTCTGTCGCCACGGACCACGCCTGAGCATCCACAAATAAGCCAGCGCTAACATCACAAATCCAAGGATAGGGATCACTCCCCCCTCGGTTGCCCAGAACATCAGTTCATTATGTGGATGATCCAACAGGGTTAAGACCTGGGCCTCTTTAGGATCTCGTCCAAGATCCTTGGCATAATGGTCAAGAAACGCTCGCTCATACCCACCATAGCCCACACCAAGCAACGGATGCTCCTTCATCATCTGCCAGGTTTGCTGATAGATGGTACTGCGCACCCCGGGTTGATAATAAAGCTCTCCACGCTTATCACTCGAAATACCATAGAAGGAGGCAAGACCTAGCAGAACCCCAAACACAGCCACACTGACCCAGGTCACTGTACGCCGCCTGGATCTGCGCCAGGCCAGAGGCAGCAGGAGTAAAGAGCCGATCACTGCACCCAGTTGGCCGGTACGGGACTGAAGAACCACCAGCAAGCAGGCTCCCGCCAGGATGACAAACAGATGAAGCAACCTCTGCCACAGCGCCAGTTTTCGCCCGGGAAGCTGACTACACAGAAACAGGCTAACAACCATACCGCTCGCCAAAAAGCTTGCCATCACGGTGCGCTGCTGAAAGATCCCATAGGGACGGTTGGCGAGGGTGTTATAGCCAATCCAGTTGTCTGGCGTCAGTAAAAAGTATTGAACCAGCCCAAATGCTGATTCAATCGCAACCGCAACCAGGATGAGATAGAGCCCGGCCCGTCGCTCTGATGCACTAAAACGAAACTGCAGCAGCGCAAAGTAAAACAGCAGACCTGCAGCTAATGCGAGAAACCTCGGAAAAACAAAGCCCCGCTGGTCAGCGTTGGGATAAAAAAGCGGGATAAACAGCAACAGAAAAAACAGCCAGCTCAGCA
Organism: Dongshaea marina; assembly: GCF_003072645.1. Classification (NCBI taxonomy): domain Bacteria; kingdom Pseudomonadati; phylum Pseudomonadota; class Gammaproteobacteria; order Aeromonadales; family Aeromonadaceae; genus Dongshaea; species Dongshaea marina. The sequence continues at coordinate 331,048 of NZ_CP028897.1, read as the reverse complement.
GATGAAACCTTGATATAACCAGCTCTTTTGTCTGAGTCACCCGCCATAAGCCAAATCCGATCAGGATCGGAATAAATAACCAACTCGCGGTATTAAAGGAGAGGTAGAGCCCGGCTCCCCCCTGGTTATGCATAAAAAAATGCATTCCCAGCACAAGATAAAGGGAAAAGCAGATCATAAAGGCTTGTTTGAGCCGATCACCCGCACCAATCATCATAGGTTTTCTCTCCTCATCCATGAGTCTTTCTCATTAAGATTGAATTCATCGCGGACAAACATCAAGCCCAATTGAGTCACCTCACATTCCATCCGGCTGAATGGAAACTTTGCGCCGCAGGGGAGCTGCCAATGTTCGAGCTTCAGTTGATCAAATACGGGCTGAGCCCCACTCCTTAACAGGCGATCAAACATGGGATCATCCATAAACAACCAGCGGGAGTAAGCCAACAGACGCTTTGCCTGTCGCTCATCTCCCAAGTGCTGCAGGGCAAGGACCATATTGTAATACACCGCCATGCGTGGCCTGTGTAAAACAAACTTCTGAGCCCAGAGGTAATAAGCGCGAAGATCCTCATGATTGCCGGTGACCTCACCCGACTTTAAACGCAGCAACATGCTGTCATAGGTAAAACGTTCGGCCCAGCCCACAGGGTTGATCACCTCAGTCAGAAGATAAGGCTCTTTCCCTCCGCCCTTCTCATAGCGGGTCACCAGGTAAGCCGCTTGCAGGGTTGTCAGCATAAAGGGAATAACCAGCAAAGGAAGTAGCCAGCCAAACACTCCGGGAAGCAGGGTTGCCGAACAGGGAATACACCGCGAATCTCCCAAACGCCGATCCAAAAGGTAGAGCAGACCCACAAACAGTACCCAGTGAACCAATGAGATGTAAAAGGGAAACTCAGTCAAAGCATGAAGACAGAGCGGGGCCAGTAACCCCAGATATCCAAGCCCCTGCCGCCAGGGAGAACGCCAAACCAGAATGATAACACCAGCAATCACCAGCAAGATCCCCACAAGAGGAACGATCCCCCCTCAACAGCCCAGTAAAGAAGCTCATCATGTGGATAGGTTAGCCCCTGAAGTATCTGCGCATCCTCAGGCTTGCGATCAGGACTCTTCGCATAATGAAGCACAAAGGCTCGCTCAAAGTTCCCATAGCCAGCCCCAAGCCAGGGCTGCTCTGTGAAAAGATCAATACTTTGGCTATAGATCACGGCTCGCAAACCTGGCTGAGTATAGATGGTATCCGGACGCTTACTCCCGGCCACCCCATAGTAGCTTGCGATCCCCAATCCTATACCCAGCAGAGCCGCAAACAGCCAGTTACGCGCCCGGACTGGTGCTTTTTTCACAACCAAAGGCAGTAGCAGTACGACAGCCAGGATCCCGCCCGCCTGACCGGTACGTGATTGCAAAACCACCAGCAACAGGACCCCGGCAATAATCACCCAGCCGTGCAACATTAGCTGCCACAGTTTCAGCTGCTTTCCCGGGAGCTGACCACACAGGTAAAGGCTAATCCCCAATGAGGTGGCTACAAAGCTTGCCATGACATTGGGCTGCTGAAAAATCCCATAGGGACGGTTAGCCAGGGTGTTATAGCCAAGCCAGTTTCCCGGAGTGAGGACAAAATATTGCACCATTCCCAACACTAACTCGATCGCAGCACATCCCAGAACCAGGTAGAGCCCGGAGCGAAGCTGCGCCGGGGTAAAACGAAACTGTAGCAGAGCAAAATACAGGGCTAGTCCGCCGCCCAGGCCTAGGAGTCTTGGCAGGGCATAATCGATATTCAAAACATTGGGATAGGCGATGGGGATACACAGCAAGATAAAGGCAAGCCAGCCCAGAAGATGTAGGGGGCTGATAATCAGCTCACGCGTGCGAACCAACTGCCAGCAACCAAAACTAATCAACAGAGAAACAAAACACCAGCCGACAATATTGTAGGGAAGATAGAGCCCGGAGCCGCCCGGGTTGGCCATGTAAAAATGCACTCCGATCAGCAGATAGAGGGATAAGCAACCGACAAACAGAGCTCGGGGAGAGAACAGAGGTGACCCGGACACATCCATGCTCCAGTGATCTCATCATCTATTCAGAGTGTCGTGAAACTAGGTAAAACACAAGACATCTGTCGCAGATATAAAAAAACGGACAGTCAAAGACTGTCCGTTAATCGATAGCGATCACATATCCATATGTGTTTTTATGAATCCCTTCCGGACTCCTGTCCTATTGAAGCACTCCCTGCTTCTGGCTTCCAAGCTCTGTTCCCTGACCATCCTGGCCTGACACCATCCCGATGTCGCGGTTACATCCTTGTCATCCCTGTGTGAGCAGGACTTTCTGGCTGAAACTTCATCCTGAAGTATCTGTCCTGTGGTTGTCACTATACCCGAGCCGGCTCAGACAACAATGTGCCAGACAACAGAGTTGAGGGATGAATTGGTCAGACCTATATTCAAATCGTTAAAAATCAAATAGTTAGATAGATCCCACAGTAAAGTTCTTCATCATGTTACCCTGGATTCGCACACCGGCATCCGTGATCACTCCCATTTGCAATGGGCAATCTCTCACAGCCGGATCGCTCAGCGCATCCCCGACTCAGGGCGGTAATTCAGCAAGATATGCTCTTTGCTGATTGAGCGCTGACGGATAATCCTGCGTTGAAGAATCGCTCGATGGCTATGAGCCTCAGCCTGTGAGTCCGGAGCATGCAAAAATCCCCCCTTGATATGCAGCCCTCTCCAAAGCTCCCGACGTATCCGGTGTTTGAGCCCGTCCATCTGCATGATGGCATCCTCCCCCGCAAGATATACACATCCAGCTTAAACAGCGGCAACAGGCGAAGCATCATGGTTAGACGCGGGATCCAGCCGGGATAGAGCCTGAATACATCCCCGAAGCTGAGGCGCACGATCCAGTGCTCCTCGATATTCAGCTCGCTCTCCTCGATTCTCTGCCTGATGATCTTGTGCTTGTTATTGATATAGGCCTCAGACTTCAAAAGGCAAAGTGTCTGTTGCTGGTAGTCACGGCTCATCTGTCTCTCCAGTTCACTCTGGTTCCCGGCCTCGCAGGCGCCTACTTAAACTTGCCCCGGTATTTTCTGAAGATCTTAAAAGCCGTCTTGCCATGAGACGATACATCCTTGAGCACTTTTTGCTTATAAGCCTTGTTCCGCGAAATTTTTTTCCACACTACATAGCCAATCACACAGACAATGATAAGAACCAAGAGCTTCATAGGTGTCCCCCTCTATCTGAATCTTCCTCTCAAATCCATTCAATCACACAGATCTTAACGAAACCTTAAGTCAGAACTCCGCCCTCATTTTCGAACACCAGCCAGGCGATTCCCAGGCTCAGGAACCCAGTGTCAGTCGCTGACTCAGCCCGGAGAAACGCTCGGTCTGACGGCGAATCGCCCTGGATAACAACTGAACATTTGCATACAGATGCAGCCTCTGCTTGCTGCGGGTGATCCCTGTATACAGGAGCTCACGAGTCAACAAAGAGCCCTCCTTGGGGGGAGTAGCATCAACACCTCAGCGAACTCAGATCCCTGGGACTTATGAATCGTCATCGCGTAGGCTGTGGTATGCTCCGGCAGTCTCCCTGGTAAAAAAGAGCGCAGCTTGCCATCCGCCATCTCAAAGTACACCCTGAGCTTCTCCTGGGAGTCTTTGAGGCAGATCCCTATATCACCGTTGTAAAGTCCCAGTCCATGATCATTACGCTCAATCATCACAGGCCGCCCCTCATACCACTCCCGTCCGGCTTCGGGACGGATCAAACCAGCCTTGGTCAGCTGCTGCTCGACCTGCTGATTAATGGTGTTTAAACCAAAGGGGCCCTCGCGCAAGGCCACCAGCACCCGAAACCCCTGATAAGCGCTCAATAACTCACGGATCCTGCTCTCATCCTGAGCCGTATCTGGCATCCGCTGCAGGTAAGGCCGATATCCATGCACCGTCTGAGCCAGCAGCTGAGCACCGCCAAGCGAGTAAACTGAGATATCTGAAAAGCCTCTGCCAAGAACCGACTCCAGCTGTGTCGCACTTCCTGAGTTCACCGCTCGGGCCAGCTGTCCAATCCCGGAATGTTGATCAAAACGGTAACTCTTATTGAGCAGACACAGGCTATCCTGAATCGGACTAAGGCTCCGGGATCCAGGCTTTAGCGAAAAACCGGTTTGCCGGTTTAACCACTCAACCTGCTGCGGGCTGTAACCCGCCTCGGCAAAACTGAAAATATCCGCCAATACAGCACCAGCCTCGACCGAAGCTAACTGATCTCTATCTCCCAGCAGGATAAGCCGGGCTCCCCGGGGAAGAGCATCGATAAGCTTAGCCATCATCGCCAGATCCACCATGGAGGCCTCATCCACCACCAATAGATCAAGGTGCAGGGGGTTATCCCTGTTATGACGAAACCCCTGCTGATGGGGAACTACACCCAGCAGGCGGTGAATGGTGCTGGCCTGCCTTGGCAGGAGCTGGCGAACATCATCATTCAGAGGCAGTGTATCCAGGGCCATCCCAACGGACTCGCTCAGGCGAGCCGCAGCCTTTCCGGTAGGAGCAACCATACGGATCAGGGGCTCGCTGCCCAGGCTACGCTGCTGCTCAATATACAGAGCCAGCAACTTGACCACAGTCGTGGTTTTTCCGGTGCCGGGTCCTCCAGAGATCAGGGTAAAGCGCTGACGGGTCGCCACCGCGGCTCCAACCTGCTGTCCGTCAAAACAGGCTCCAGGATCGAGCTGCCGGAGCAGGCTCTCGAGATCTGCAGGGCCGCCCGCCCGGTTGAGCTGCTCCAGTAACTCAGGCATAGCAACCCGCTCGGGCTCAACGATATCCAACAGCGAACACACCTGGGCAGACTCCAGGGCCCCTTCCAGACGCAACTTTTGTAACTGCTGCCATAACCTGTTGCTATCTTTGGCAAACAGTCGCTGCAGGCTGTCATGAATATCGATACTGGCTGCATCCCCGGATGCCTCTAATAAAAAATCGGCGATCGATTGCTCATAGTTGCGATAGCGGCGCAGGTACAATCGCTCAAATTCAAAACACAGAGGGCCATGTTCAGCCAGCAGCAGTGAATCGGCAAACATCGATGAACCTGAGATCTCACCGAGCCAGGGTTCAAGCTCGGGGTACTCTGTGCAAAACGGCTTAAGCTTTGTCAGCTTCAGGCAGACATGGCCACGGGACAGCTCCCGGCTGACCAGAGCCGCCAACACCAGTAGCGGCTCCCTGGACTCAAACTGCAGGCAGAACCTGGCAAAATGTAGATCGACCCACTGCAGTCTCTGTTCACGACATAAGTTTTCAAGAATCTCCCACATCTAAACCTCTCCCAACTCGGCTCCGGCAAACAGTGCATCCAATCCTTCCACCAGCTCTGCACAGGGACGACAGTGAAAAACTCCGAGCTCGGGGTGATTGGGGGTCATCCCCCGGGCAAACAGGTAATAAACACCGCCAAAATGGCGCTCAAAATCATAGTCGGCGATTCGCTGTTTGAGCATCCGGTGCAGAGCCAGGGCATACAGCTGATACTGGAGATCGTAACGGTGCGCCAGCATCGCCTCCCCCAGTCTGTCCGGGTGATACGCCTCCTCTTCGTCGCCCAGGTAGTTCGACTTATAATCAAGCAGGTAATAGCGCCCCTCAAAGCGGAACGTCAGATCGATAAACCCCTTGAGCATCCCCTTGAGCTGACGAAAGCTCAGCCCCTCACCCTCTCGGGACAGGGGATCATAGCGGCGACACAGCTGGCTCAGTGAACGCGCATCAAGTTCAGCAACCGGCAGCCAGAACTCCATCTCAACCAGGCGATCTTCACTCGGAAGCGCAGCCAGGCTCAGTCCAGATTGCAAAGGACAGTGCAACACCCCCTCCACCATCTGTGCCATCGGCTCGCACAACTCTGGCTCCATCCCTTCACTGGCAAGCTTTTGCAGCAGATACTCCCGAAGCTTAGGGCCGGAGATCGCAAAATCTATCTCTTCAAAAATAGAGTGCAAAAAGGTGCCGAATCGGGCTCCTCGCGGCAACTGCAACGATGGCTCCTGGCTCTGTTCACTACCGGCATCCCCGACAAATGATTCAGCATCGATCAGCTTCCAGTCAAAGGGGCGCTCCGCACCACTCTGACCATGGGCCAGGGATGAGTAAGAGCCGATATCCCAGCGATCCCCAAGACGCCTGATCAGAGATTCACTCACATGCTTGGCCGCATACTCCTGCTCCGGGAGCGCATCATCCCACTGTAGAGCAGGGATCTCCGTGAGCTGAGGTTCACTCACCTCGATCTCGGGATGCTTATTGGCCAGCTCATGCAGAGCCCGCTCCAACCCCTGCTTATCTCGTATCTCACCATGCTGTAGCAAATACCCGAGACCGCTTCGGTGAAGCACAGTATCGTAACCACCGGTTTTTTTATTTTTAAGTCCCTTGAGGGGGCAACTCCTATCCAGCAGGCACAAGCTGCCCGGGTCAGGGCAACATACAAGAGTCGCAACTCTTCGGCGAGGCGCTCCTGCTCGGCCAGCTCTTTTGCCTCATCCGAGGCGTTCAGCTCCAGCAGGATCTGCTGCTCTCTATGATAAAGGGTCTCCTTGGGGGCCTTACTACGCACCGCACATACAAAGGGAGCAAACACCAGAGGATATTCGAGCCCCTTGGATTTATGAATGGTGACCACTTTTAAGAGCTCTCGCTCCGATTCCAGCCTGAGCTGCTGATCCTTATGCTCCTGATTAGGACGTTGTAACTGAGTTTCAAACCAGCGCAGTAGGGCGTGAGCCCCCTCCTGGGTGATCTGAGCCTGCTGCAATAGCTCTCCCAGATGCAAAAGATCGGTGAGATCCCGCTCTCCCCCCTCTAGCCCCAGTAGCCGAGCCGCCAGCTCCCGCTCAAAAATCAACCGTCGCAGCATCACCAAAATACCGAAACGCTCCCACTGCCAACGGTAGTGGGCAAAACGTTGCATCTCATGATCCCATAGAGCTTCGTCGGTTCTGAAACGCTCCAACTCATCGGCACTAACGCCCAGCAACCGGGTCGCCAGGGCTGAGCGGATCCGGGTTTCATTCTCACAGGAGAGCACCGCCTGCAACAGCAAAAGTAGCTCAGAGGCAAGGCGGGTCTCGAATACACTATCGCGCTCGGAGAGATAGACACTCGGAATATTTAGCTTTCTTAGCTCCTGGCGAACCAGGGCGGCCTCATGCTTGCTGCGCACCAGGATCGCTATATCTTTGGGCTTTAGCGCCTGTTGGTTGATCCGGGCACGCCCCTCCAGCCCTGCCTGCAGCAAAGAGCCTATCTCCCGGGCGCAGGCCTTCGCCATCACATCCCGGTAGGTTTCAAGGTTGATCTCTTCGCCGTCGTCATAGTAGCTAAAGTTCAGCGAAGGGTAGAGCTCGTCGTCGAGTCGCAAGGGAGCACTTTTATCCGCTGCATTCACCGCACTAAAACTGATATCCCGATTGAAGATAAAGGCGCCACGCTCACTGCGTTGCTCCGCCTCATCGAATAGCAGGTTGACCGTCTCAACCATGCTACGGGTCGAGCGATAGTTGGTTCCCAGGGTGAAGTGGTCGGTCACCTCCCGGCGCGCCTGAATATAGGTGAAGATATCCGCCCCGCGAAACGCATAGATCGCCTGCTTGGGATCGCCGATCATAAAAAGACCCAGAGGCTCCTGCGCCGAATAGATACGGCTAAAGATCCGATATTGAAGCGGATCCGTATCCTGAAACTCATCGATCAGCGCCACCGGATAGAGGTTAAGGATCTGCCGGGCCAACGCCTCACCTCCCTCAGCAACGAGTCCCTGATCCAGGCCGGTCAGCAGATCATCAAAGGTTCTCTGGTGCAGGCGCTCCTTGCCACGCTTAAAGCGCTCTCTAACCTCAACAAGTGCCTCGGCAAACAGCACGTCAGCCAGGGTTCTCGGGAGACTCTCAAGCCGCTCAATGACATCGAATATCTCAAGTGTTGGGCTCGGTTGCCCCTTCTTAAGCTTCTGAACCAGAGTCGACGCCGAAAATTTAAATAGCTCCTTGGGGACCGACAGTGTTCGTTGGTTACTCGCAGCCCAGAGATCGATCACTCCCAACCACTTTGCGTAGTTATTTCCCGTATAGCGCGAGACCCTGCCATCGGTCTGCTCGATCACCTGCTCACGCTGCTCCTGCCATTGCTGGCGAATTGAGTCGATCAGCCCGGTCAGCAGAGTGATTCGCTCCTCCAGCGAACCAGGTTCGGCCACCTGGATCTCAAGCTCATGGCTTCCGACATAGGGACGCAGCGCCTTCAATAACGCATCCGGGCCCGACCAGAGTTTTAATACCTCCCGGGCCAACATCTCCTCCATCGGATAACAGCGGTTACGCCAGTAATCTGCAACCGCCTCAAACAGGATCTGCTGTTCATCATTGGTGAATCCCTGATCCAGGGGGAACCAGATTCGATCGCAAACTGGCCCAGCATCCGCGAGCAAAAACCGTGAATAGTAAAGATCGCCGCCTGATCCATCGACTGCTCAGCCAACAGCAAACGCTGGGCCTGCAGCGAGTGATCCGGGCACTCTTCAAGAAGCTGCTTCAGGAGAGGATCATCGCTCTCCCCCAGCAAAAATGCCATCCGCGCCTGTTGAATCCGGCTGCGGATCCTGGACTTCAGCTCCTCGGTCGCCGCCTCGGTAAAGGTCACCACCAGGATCTGCTCCACCGTCAATGGCCGAACAAACGCCGTATCCCTATCGCCGTGCCCCAGCAATAAGCGCAGCACCAGCCCGGTAATGGTATAGGTCTTTCCTGTTCCGGCCGAAGCCTCAATCAATGCCCGCCCCTGCAGCGGAAAACGCATCGGATCCAGTTGCTGAGTCATTCTCCCGCCTCCTCAAGGTGATTAAGCATCTCGCTCAGGTAGTCCCGGGCCAGCTGCTGCTGGCTCATCAGGATCGCCTCCTCTTCACAGTCGACCAGTAATCGCCTGAGATAGGGGTCCTCACACTCCCCAATGCGATTGAAATCCCCCTTAAATGCGGCCATCAGATTCGCCTGGGCCTTTTCCGGCTCGGATTGCAGAAATTCAACGCCACTGGAGGGACGAAGCCACATCGGAGCACACTGCCCCTGCCAATATCCATCAATCAGCTGCTCAAGGAGTTCTCGGGCCTTAGGTATCTCTACGGGCTTAAACCACAGGCTCCTGACATCCTCTTTGCTGCGACCAAAAATACGGGTTGTGATCTCAGACTGGGTCGACAGCGTCATGCAAAGATGCTCTATCCAGTAACCTAAGAGATACTTACCATGCAGCCCACCGCTTCGATAACGCAGCAGAGTATTGTCTCCGGCACCTCTGAGCCACCCCGTCAGGCGTTGTGCACTTAATTCGATTCTTACCTCACAGCGCCCGGTGCAGCTTTGCAACCAGGGAGAGACCTGCTGTACCAGAGGTTGTACGCTCTGCAGCAGGCTCTGGGCCTGTAAAGGCCCGAAAACGCCTCCGGGAAGGTGCCCGGAGTGCAGCTGTTTTTGCTGCATCATCAAACCGGCTTGATCTTGTAAAGATGCTTCCAGGAGCTGTTCACGAAGCTGATACTGTGCCAGAGCATCCAATTCAAAGGGCTCATCATTCTCCTGAGCCGCCAGCTGCTGTGAGAAGTAGATATTGAGACGGCGGTTGAACCAGTAGCGAATAGGATCCCGGTAAAACCGCAATAGATCGGCCAGCTCAAGCTCAGCAAGCCTCTCCGAGGGATCCACTTCCGGCAGCGCCCCATCGATAAACACTCCGGGCTCTCCCTGGCCACGCACCACGCTCAGCCACTCGGCAACCCAGGAGTGGGCACGCCGGGTATCGAGCCGATAATAGTCACTGTTCCAGGGTGTCAGGGAGTGGGCGACAGACAGGTGCTTCTGCAGCCTTTCGCTGCTTGTCTGCAGATCGAGATCCCTGTCATCAGCCAAACAAAAACCCTGGCCGATATACTCGAGCAGTTCACTCACCAGCACAGAGGGAACTCGCTCACTATTATCCTTGTGGCTGAAGCCAACCAGGGATATATAAAGCTGCTGCTGAGCAGACATCAGGGCTTCCAGAAACAGGTAGCGATCATCATCACGCCGTGAACGATCCCCCAGACAGGGGTGCTCAATCATCAGGTCAAAGCTTGAGGGCGCGATTGAACGCGGGTAAGCACCATCGTTCATTCCAAGCAGGCAGACCACCTTGAAAGGAATTGAGCGCATCGGCATCAGGGTACAGAAGTTAACCCGTCCCGCTAAGAAGCGGTGTCCGGAGTGGGATTCATTAAGTCTCTGCTCAAAATGGTAACTCAGGATCTCGATCGGCAGTCCCTGCCGGTAGCGGCTTTCAGCCAGGATTTCACCCAGCTTTTGCAACTCGTCACGAATCAGCTGCAGCGCCCCCTCACTCTCATCATCACCGAGATAGAACTCCTCCAGCAACGCCAGGATAAAGCCTTGCCACTCCTCAACGGAGCGTGGCGTTTGAAACTCCTGCAGCAGGTTTTTGAGGGTCGAGATAAACTGGGCCAGTTTGCCCAGGGTCGCCGACTCCAGCCCCTCAATGCCATCATAGGGAAGGATCTCCTGATAAAGGTTATCTCCGCCACAGGCCATTCCCAGCATCATGCGCTGCAGTCCAAATTCCCAGCTGTTGCTAAGCTCAGAGCCGATACCAAAGCGCTCACCATCCCTTGCATCCAGCCCCCAGCGAACACCAGAGTCCTCCACCCAGCGCTTGAGCCTGTCAAACTGATCCTGTTTAAGAGCAAAACGTCCCATCACCGCCGGGATCTCCAGAAGCTCCAGCACCTCACTACAGCTAAAGCGGCTCTGACCAAGTTTAAGCAGGCGCAGAAAGTTACCTATCAGCGGCGCCTCCTGAGAAGCGGCCAGATCCGCAATCGCAAAGGGAATATAGCGTTCACGTGGCGCAGCAGAAAAAACAGCCTGAATGAAGGGGGCGTAGCTGTTGACATCCGGCATCATCACCACCACATCACGCGGTGAAAGCTCAGGATCCTGCTCGAATAGATCCAGCAACTGATCATGCAACACCTCCGCCTCCCGCAGCGGGCTATGACACAGATGCAACTGTATGCTTCTGTCATCTTCTGCGAGCTCCGTCTTATGCTGACTACTCTTCACCAGCTCGGCGCTAAGATGCAAAGGCGCCCGGTTATGCAGATTCAGAATGTCGGACTGAACCTGTTGCAGCAGGTTCAGTCCTACCGCCCCATTTAACGGATAAGGCTCAGAGAAAGCATCAATCTGCCGGCAATCCGTCTCTGCCAGCTGCCTTAAGTGATCACGCCCAAGCTTGCCCATCGATGCCAGCAGAGGGTGTCCCATGCTCGCCTCATCCAGCCCCAGAGCCAGCAGTTGCTGCGCATCCATCAGATCCCCCCAGTAACGATTACAGGGGTTGAGCTGAAACAGGTGGATCTCTACATGGCTAGAGAGTTGGCTGAGCAGTTGCAAATACTGAGGGGGAAGAGCTGAGATCCCAAACACAAACAGTCTTTCTGGAAGCGCCTTAGGCGGATAGACCTTGAGCAGCTTCACAAAACGCTCATAGAGTGACGCCCTGTGATAAAGAGAGAGATCCAGGCTGCGGATCCGCTCAAGCAGGGCTCGCCACAACACCGGCTGCCAGGGCTGAGATTCCGCCACGCTGTCATCGCCCTGCTCCCAGCCCAGAATCCACTCCGGACGATAAACCTGATATTGATCAAAGAGATCGGCTATCATAACACATAGCTGATAGCGCTTGAGGGGATCACCATCGTGCTGGTAGTGACTAATGGTGGCGAATCTGGGATCATCAGAAAAGTCGTCCAGCACAGACATCAGGTGCCAGCTCATCGCCTCCTTACTGAAAGCGCTGCGAGCAGGCACTTCAGGCAGAAGTGAAGTGAAGAGTTTCCAGATAAAGGTTGCAGCCAGAGGGAACTGGATGTTGGCACAGACACCAAGCTCGGTGGCAAGCTCGAGCTTAAGCCATTGAGACATTCCGGGACTCTGAACCAAAACGTTCTCCTGAGCGAATGGATCACCATCGTTCGCAGAGGATAGCTGGCTGGCCAGCAAAGATTTAAGGATATCCAGCTGATTAGATTGGTAGAGAGTGAGCATAACAATTCCGGGCAACAGGTGAGACTGTCGATTGTGAGCCATCGCCAGCCTGGGTGCAATGCTTAACGGTATAGAGGGCCCCGGCACAGCACTGACAAAATCTATACCCTGTTAATACACGATACATATGAAGGATCACCTATCGATGAAATTCAGACCCACTCAGATCTGCTCCTCGATTCGACTCACAGTTGTCGCAGTCTTTATCCTGGCAACCACCCTGATTGCAACGGTCGCCATCGGGCTACAGTACTACTTCAGTGCCTCCATGGCCCGGGATGCAGCAACAAACCTCTACACTGCCACCGCCAATAACGTCGCCCTTAAGCTCGAAGGGATCAACAGAATCAATAGCAGTGTAATTGCGTTGCTCGCCGATAACTCTGATCTGCAATCCCCACATCGCAAAATGGCACAAATAAAATTTTTTACCAAAGTGCTGCAGGAAAACCCTCTGCTCTATGGTGTTTACGTGGGCAGGCCTGACGGAACTCTCTTCGAGGTCATCAATCTCAATACCAATCCGAATGCGCGAAAAAAACTGCTGGCCCTGCCCTCTGACCGTTGGGTAACTCTGTCGGTGCGCAACATGGATGGTGGGCAACAGCGGATTTTCCGCTATCTGGACGATGGGTTAAAGCCTCGAGCAACACGCTCAGAGCCAGCCAGCTACAACGCCACAATCCGCCCCTGGTACCGCAAAGCGATAGATTCGGGAAGGGTCGAGATCTCCGATCCATACCTGTTTTCACATCTCGGGGTTCCCGGCTACACAGTATCCAAGCAGCTCACTAATAGAAAGGGCGTGGTTGGGATAGATATGACGCTCTCGACCATCTCTCACTATCTGGATAGCCTCCGGGTATCAGATAATAGCGATATCTATCTTTATAACGCCGAGGGTCTGGTGGTCGCATCCGATGTTTCCCACCAACAGCAGAGCCGCACTCCACCAGCTCCCAAGATAGTACTGACCCCGGATGAGCGAGCATACCTGAGCTCCCTTGGAACCCTCAAATCCTCCAGTGAACAGGACTGGCCCCCCATCGACTATACCCAGCAGGGTAAGCCCAGCGGTTATTCCATTGATCTGGTATCCACCCTGGCAAAAAGCCTGGGGATCCCGGTTAAATTTGTGAACGGCTACACCTGGCCTGAACTGGTAAAAATGTTCAGAGAGGGCGAACTTGATCTGTTGCATTCGGTAGCGCTGACCGACAACAACCGGGCATGGGGTCTGCCTGGAAAATCCTATGTATCCTTGCCCTTTGCCGTTCTGACCCGCAAAGGGGCTCCCCCGGTCCACAGCCTGGACGATCTTAATGGAAAAACCCTGGCAATTCCCAGCGGATGGTCAATCCTGCCACTGGTCAGAAAAGCTCACCCCCGGTTAAATATCCTCGAAGTCTCCTCCACCCTCGACGGAATAAAAAAGGTCGCCGCAGGTAAGGCCGATGCCATGCTCGATATGGGAGCCATCATGCGCTACCTGGTCCGCCACTATTACATCGAAGGCGTGGTATTTAACGATGACATCAGCATGGGACTGGCTCACACCCCGGATAAACTACATATTTTCTCTGCAAGCGATAAACCCATGCTGAGAAAGCTGCTGGACCGGGCAATCGACGCGGCCCTGGAGCAGCGCAGCGAAGAGCTGAACGACAAATGGTTAACCGGAGGGGGTAGCAAAGAGCAGAGCTACGCTCAGACCGTTCCCTCCAAGGTATTGCTAAACATAGCCCATGCTCCTGAGTTACGAGGAAAACTGGCTGAAACCTCGATCCATGGGAAACAGTACTTTATCTATGCCACCCAGACAGGGAGATCGGCCAGCAACTCGCTATACATAGGGATCCTGACCCCGGTCAATACGGTCATGGCGCCCTTCAAAGAAAAGATCACCTTCTCGATTCTGATCACCGCCGCCCTGTTGTTACTGCTACTGCCCATGTCGTGGCTGTTCGCTAACCCCATCGTGCGCCCGGTGCGACTGCTGGCCGACGAAAATGATAAAGTTCGGCGACTGAAGTTTAACGAGGTACGCCTTGTCCCCACCCATATCCGGGAATTGGGCGAGCTTTCTGAGTCGATGGTTAAGATGTCAGACTCCATTCAGGCACATCAACTCGCCCAGAGAGAGCTGATGGATGCGATTATCCAGTTGATTGCCCGGGCCATCGATGACAAATCGCCCTATACCGCGGGTCACTGTGAGAGAGTCCCCGAGCTTGCCCTCATGCTTGCCGATGCCGCAACCCGTAGTGAAGCCACGGCTTTTAAAGAGTTTCAGCTGGACGATGAAACTCAATGGCGAGAGTACCGCACCGCGGCCTGGCTCCATGACTGTGGCAAGATCACCACGCCTGAGCATGTCGTCGATAAAGGCAGCAAACTGGAAACCATATACAACCGGATCCATGAGATCCGGATGCGCTTCGAAGTCTTATTCAGGGATGCAGAGCTGGCCTATCTGAAAAAGCTCATGGAGAGCCCTGAGAAGCAGCAGCAACTTCAGGCTGAATTAACCAGCCAGCAGGCCCAGCTACAGTCCGACTTTAAATTTGTCGCCGAGTGTAATATCGGTGGAGAGTTCCTGGATGATGACAAAAAGCAGCGACTTACAGAGATAGGAGAAAAGAGATGGCTGCGGCAGTTTGACGATCGGATTGGCCTGTCACCCGTTGAGGAACGCCGCTTACCCGAGGGCGAAGCATCATCCCTGCCAGTAACAGAAAAGCTGCTGGCAGATAAACCGGAGCATATCACCCTGCACTCTGGCTCGGACTCAACGGACTATGATTCAAAGTTCGGCATCAATATGCAAAGACCTGAGCACCTCTACAACCAGGGAGAAATATACAACCTCTCTATCTCCCGTGGAACCCTCACCCCGGAGGAGCGCTTCAAGATCAATGAGCACATCAATAGTACTATCGGAATGCTGGAAAGCCTGCCCTTCCCCGAGGAGATGAAAAATGTTCCTCGCTATGCCTCGACCCACCACGAAGCGATGGATGGAAGTGGTTACCCACGTCAGCTATCGGGTGAGCAACTAAGCATCCCCGAGCGATTACTCTGTATTGCCGACATATTCGAAGCCCTGACCGCCTCCGATCGCCCCTACAAGAAGGCAAACTCGATCAGTGTAGCCATCGATATTCTTTACAAAAAGGTGCAGAACAAGCAGATCGATCGCGATTGTTTTGAGCTATTTCTCACCGAGGGTGTTTACCTGAAATACGCCGAACGCTACTTGGACAGGGAGCAGATTGATGAGGTGGAGATCGCTAGGTATCTGAAGCAGTAACACCGGGTTTTAAGCTGGAGTGGCCAAAGCCTCTAAGCTCGTTATGCCTGCATCCATGCAGGCATAGCTTTTGGTGTATAAAGGTATATGCCAAGCAGATGCTTATAGATCGGTGATAGCCAGGTTGAGGCCCGCTCCGGCAAACGAGTTACTGCCATTCACGTTGCCAAACACCACTAGCCCAAGGGCAAAGTGACGACTCATGCTCCACATGATCTGACTCTCCAGCGCCAGGCCAAGCTCGCGGTTGGTCGATTCATTGCTCCCCTCCTGGCGGCCCTGAACATAAGAGGGGCCAAGGCTCATGGTGGCAAAGCCTAGAGCCCCCTGGCCAATCACTCCATAACGCAGGGAGCCCGCCGAAGCATAGCCATCAGAACCATTACCACAAGAGGAGTTAAATAACCCCGTCATCGCACAGTCATTAAATAGCTGCCCACTGCTGGAAGTCCCATCGATCCCCAGCGACCAGAAGTGATTGTCATCCGTCTTGCCATTAATTGCCAGGGTATTGGCGAAGCCATGCATGCTGGAATGGGTGCTGCTATAACCCATGCTGTAATTGATCCAACCCGGATCCGGCCTGTCACCGGCAACGGCCTGCCCAGCACCAATTAACAGTAGCAGACCAGCCGCCACCGGAGTCATCCACCTTGCACCACCCGGGTATCCCATCTTTAACTTCCTCGATTACGTTTTCCAACTGAGCTTTTACCATATTATCCGGATAAGGCAAAAAATAACCGAGTTACAGACGACTTAAGTTAGCGTTAGCAGGCTTCACCAGCCGGAACCTTGATCTCCTTGGCACCAACCAGACTCCAGATCTGGGAAACAAGTACTCCACAGATGGTCATGGCAGAACCAAGCAGCTCAATCTCCCCTAACCTCTCTCCAAGAATAAGCATCGCCAAAATCGCACTGAATACCGGAATAAGGTTCATAAAAATAGTGGCCCGGCTCGCCCCAAGTCGAGCGACACCATGCATCCACAGGTAGGGTGCCGCCAATGAGGCCAGCAATCCCGCATAACCGATAAGACCCCAGGCCTTACCATGGATCTGATAATCTTGTGAATGCAGGAAAACAGGAACCAGTAGCAGCACAGCCCATACGACCTGGCCATACAGAGAGACCCAGACCGGAAGATCCATCTTCCACTGCTTTAACAGCAGGCTATACAGAGAGTAACTGGTCACGGCTAACAGCATCAGGGCATCTCCCATAACCAAGCCATGGGTCACAAGCTTCATCGGCGAGCCTTTGCTCACAAGGAGCACAACCCCGGCCAAAGAAATGAGTGAACCGATAACCCCGGAAGTGCTTAGCTTATGTCGAAACAGGGCAGCCCCCAACAGCAGGGTAAACACGGGTAGAAGCGCCACCATCACACTAATCTCAGTGGCGCTAATGGTCTCAGCCGCAACATAGGCCAGGCACTGAAACATCACCATCCCGAGCCCACCTAAAATAAACAGGCGCCACCAGTTAGCCTTTACCTGGGGCCAATGGCGAAGTAGCTGCGGCAGACAAAAAGGTGTCAGGATCAGAGCCGCTAAAAACCAGCGATAAAAGGAGATAGCCTCGGGAGAGATAGCCCCGACGGCAAGTTTATTCACAATCATATTGCCTGACCAAAAGAGTACGGCCAGCAGAGGGAGCATAAGATTCATAGGGGTGACTCAGAAATGATAAGAGGCCCTAGATTGCCATGACCCATTTAATATGAATAATGAATTTAAGACACAGTATACGACGCATCGGACAAGATCATGGCAAACTACCAGCCCATCAGTGAGTTTTCATCTCCTCTGTGTTTTCAGTACGAGATGTTTCATCAAACCACAGAGATCCCGCCCCACAGTCACCCATGGGGACAGCTCAATACAATTGATCAGGGGATCATGGAGATCCTGATTACAGATGAGAAGCTGATCGCTCCAAGTGACTATGGGATCTGGGTTCCAGCCGATGTGGAGCACTCAAGCCTGTATAAACAAACTCAGCTCTACTGCTCTATCTATATCGATCCGGCTCTGGGACAGCTCCCCGATAAGCCCTGCATCCTGGCTCTGGAGCCCTTGACCCGGGAGCTTTTGAAAAAATTCTCGACCCTCGGGCTCAGTCATCTCGAAAACGATAAGCAGCGCCGGATGGCAAGGGTGTTGATCGATCAATTGGAAGAGGCCCCCTGTATCGCTCGCTATCTGCCTAACACACAAAACAAATTGCTGGCTCCCATTCTCAGCTATCTTCAGGAGCATCCGGGAGACAGCCGCAGCCAGAAACAGTGGGCACAAAGCGCTTTTACCACGGAGAGAACCCTGGCTCGCCACTGCCAGAAGGAGCTCGGGATGACATTTAATGAATGGCGTCAGCGACTACGCTTTATCACCGCACTCCGCCTGTTAAAGGAGTCGCACTCCATCCAGGAGATCGCCTTTGAGCTGGGTTACAGCTCATCATCAGCCTTTATCAGCATGTTCCGTCGCCATGCCGGAACCTCACCCGAGCAGTACAGCAGGCAATGGCACCAGTAAGGCATCTTTGTGGCATCACGCAAGAAGTGGACGAACTGCAGAAACGAAACAGGAAAGGTTCGGAGTTCATAAACGAAAAAAGCCTCATCTTTCGATGAGGCTTCTCGGATAATGGCGGAGCGGACGGGACTCGAACCCGCGACCCCCGGCGTGACAGGCCGGTATTCTAACCAACTGAACTACCGCTCCAAACTTTTTGCCTTCAGATTTTTCGAAAATCTGAAAACTAAAATCAAAGTCTGGCGATGACCTACTCTCACATGGGAACCCCCACACTACCATCGGCGCTACGGCGTTTCACTTCTGAGTTCGGAATGGGATCAGGTGGGGCCACCGCGCTATGGTCGCCAGACAAAAAACTTAAATCCAGAAAGTGATTAATTCGTTCTCAAGACACACAAGCGTCTCTCACTTGGGTGTTGTATGGTTAAGCCTCTCGGGTCATTAGTACAGGTTAGCTCAACGCCTCACAACGCTTACACACCCTGCCTATCAACGTCCTAGTCTCGGACGGCCCTTCAGAAGACTTATAGTCTTAGGGATGACTCATCTTGAGGCCTGCTTCCCGCTTAGATGCTTTCAGCGGTTATCAGTTCCACACGTAGCTACCGGGCAGTGCCACTGGCGTGACAACCCGAACACCAGAGGTGTGTTCACTCCGGTCCTCTCGTACTAGGAGCAACTCCTCTCAATCATCCAACGCCCACGGCAGATAGGGACCGAACTGTCTCACGACGTTCTGAACCCAGCTCGCGTACCACTTTAAATGGCGAACAGCCATACCCTTGGGACCTGCTCCAGCCCCAGGATGTGATGAGCCGACATCGAGGTGCCAAACACCGCCGTCGATATGAACTCTTGGGCGGTATCAGCCTGTTATCCCCGGAGTACCTTTTATCCGTTGAGCGATGGCCCTTCCATTCAGAACCACCGGATCACTATGACCTACTTTCGTACCTGCTCGACGTGTCTGTCTCGCAGTTAAGCGGGCTTATGCCATTGCACTAACCGTACGATGTCCGACCGTACTTAGCCCACCTTCGTGCTCCTCCGTTACTCTTTGGGAGGAGACCGCCCCAGTCAAACTACCCACCAGACACTGTCCCTAATCCAGATAATGGACCGAGGTTAGAACATCAAACATGCAAGGGTGGTATTTCAAGGATGGCTCCACGATAACTGGCGTTACCGCTTCGAAGCCTCCCACCTATCCTGCACATGCAGGCTCAATGTTCAGTGCCAAGCTGTAGTAAAGGTTCACGGGGTCTTTCCGTCTAGCCGCGGGTACACTGCATCTTCACAGCGATTTCAATTTCACTGAGTCTCGGGTGGAGACAGCGTGGCCATGGTTACACCATTCGTGCAGGTCGGAACTTACCCGACAAGGAATTTCGCTACCTTAGGACCGTTATAGTTACGGCCGCCGTTTACCGGGGCTTCGATCAACCGCTTCTCCCGAGGGATAACGACATCAATTAACCTTCCGGCACCGGGCAGGTGTCACACCGTATACGTCCTCTTTCGAGTTTGCACAGTGCTGTGTTTTTGATAAACAGTCCCAGCCACCTGGTCACTGCGACCACCGACAGCTCCATCCGCAAGGGACTTCACCATCAGCGGCGTACCTTCTCCCGAAGTTACGGTACTATTTTGCCTAGTTCCTTCACCCGAGTTCTCTCAAGCGCCTTGGTATTCTCTACCCGACCACCTGTGTCGGTTTGGGGTACGATTCTCTGTAATCTGAAGCTTAGAAGCTTTTCCCGGAAGCAGGGTATCAATGGCTTCCATCCCGTAGGATGTTCGTCTCGTGTCTCAGCCTAATGAGCGTCCGGATTTACCTAAACACTCAGCCTACGCACTTTCACCAGGACAACCAACGCCTGGCCCACCTAACCTTCTCCGTCCCTCCATCGCAATTACAGCGAGTACAGGAATATTAACCTGTTTCCCATCGACTACGCCTTTCGGCCTCGCCTTAGGGGTCGACTCACCCTGCCCCGATTAACGTTGGACAGGAACCCTTGGTCTTTCGGCGTGGAGGTTTTTCACCCCCATTATCGTTACTCATGTCAGCATTCGCACTTCTGATACCTCCAGCAGACTTCTCAATCCACCTTCACAGGCTTACAGAACGCTCCCCTACCCAGCATAACTAGTATGCTGCCGCAGCTTCGGTGTATCACTTAGCCCCGTTACATCTTCCGCGCAGGCCGACTCGACCAGTGAGCTATTACGCTTTCTTTAAATGATGGCTGCTTCTAAGCCAACATCCTGGCTGTCTGGGCCTTCCCACATCGTTTCCCACTTAGTGATAACTTTGGGACCTTAGCTGGCGGTCTGGGTTGTTTCCCTCTCCACAACGAACGTTAGCACCCGCTGTGTGTCTCCCGGATAGTACTTATTGGTATTCGGAGTTTGCATCGGGTTGGTAAGTCGGGATGACCCCCTAGCCGAAACAGTGCTCTACCCCCAATAGTATTCGTCCGAGGCGCTACCTAAATAGCTTTCGGGGAGAACCAGCTATCTCCCGGTTTGATTGGCCTTTCACCCCCAGCCACAGGTCATCCCCTAACTTTGCAACGTTAGTGGGTTCGGTCCTCCAGTTGATGTTACTCAACCTTCAACCTGCCCATGGCTAGATCACCGGGTTTCGGGTCTACTCCCAGCGACTATTCGCCCAGTTAAGACTCGGTTTCCCTACGGCTCCCCTATTCGGTTAACCTCGCCACTGAAAGTAACTCGCTGACCCATTATACAAAAGGTACGCAGTCACACCCCGAAGGATGCTCCCACTGCTTGTACGTACACGGTTTCAGGTTCTATTTCACTCCCCTCACAGGGGTTCTTTTCGCCTTTCCCTCACGGTACTGGTTCACTATCGGTCAATCAGGAGTATTTAGCCTTGGAGGATGGTCCCCCCATGTTCAGTCAAGATACCACGTGTCCCGACCTACTCGATTTCATTCAATATTCGCTTACGTGTACGGGGCTATCACCCTCTATTGCCGGACTTTCCAGACCGTTCCACTTGCTCATATCAAACTTAAGGGCTAATCCCCGTTCGCTCGCCGCTACTTAGGGAATCTCGGTTGATTTCTTTTCCTCCGGGTACTTAGATGTTTCAGTTCCCCGGGTTCGCCTCTACATGCCTATGTATTCAGCATGAGATACTCACTAAAGTGAGTGGGTTTCCCCATTCGGACATGGTTGGCTATAACGCTTCTTACCAGCTCACCAACCCTTTTCGCAGGTTAGCACGTCCTTCATCGCCTCTGATTGCCAAGGCATCCACCGTGTACGCTTAGTCACTTAACCATACAACCCCAAATGAACTCAGGGTCATAAAGCAACTAATGTATTAGTTGTTTTCCGCCTCAAGTTTCCAAGACACTTGTTATGTCTAAAGAACTTTGAATTTAATCAGCTTTCCAGATTTTTAAAGAACAAGACTTTCTATACAAGAAAAGTCACAGAGATACATCAATGCATCTCTCTGACTTCTCGAGAATTGGTGGAGCTATGCGGGATCGAACCGCAGACCTCCTGCGTGCAAAGCAGGCGCTCTCCCAGCTGAGCTATAGCCCCAACTCTATGTCATACCAATTCCTTTCGAGACAAGGCATGAAATGAGGACGATTAGTTCACTAAGCGACGATTTTCATAACGATGCATCGGAATGAATTGGTGGGTCTGAGTAGATTTGAACTACCGACCTCACCCTTATCAGGGGTGCGCTCTAACCAACTGAGCTACAGACCCATAGAAACTCTTATATAAATCGAACAGTACAATCTGTGTGGACACTAGCATGATAAAGCGCATAGGTAAGGAGGTGATCCAACCCCAGGTTCCCCTAGGGTTACCTTGTTACGACTTCACCCCAGTCATGAATCACAAAGTGGTAAGCGCCCTCCCGAAGGTTAAGCTACCTACTTCTTTTGCAACCCACTCCCATGGTGTGACGGGCGGTGTGTACAAGGCCCGGGAACGTATTCACCGTGACATTCTGATTCACGATTACTAGCGATTCCGACTTCATGGAGTCGAGTTGCAGACTCCAATCCGGACTACGACGGACTTTATGGGATTCGCTTACCCTCGCGAGTTCGCTGCCCTTTGTATCCGCCATTGTAGCACGTGTGTAGCCCACCCCGTAAGGGCCATGATGACTTGACGTCGTCCCCACCTTCCTCCGGTTTATCACCGGCAGTCTCCACAGAGTCCCCAACTTAATGATGGTAACTGTGAACAAGGGTTGCGCTCGTTGCGGGACTTAACCCAACATCTCACGACACGAGCTGACGACAGCCATGCAGCACCTGTATCTGAGTTCCCGAAGGCACTAATCCATCTCTGGAAAATTCTCAGTATGTCAAGGGGTGGTAAGGTTCTTCGCGTTGCATCGAATTAAACCACATGCTCCACCGCTTGTGCGGGCCCCCGTCAATTCATTTGAGTTTTAACCTTGCGGCCGTACTCCCCAGGCGGTCAACTTAACGCGTTAGCTCCGAAACCCACAACTTATAGTCACAAGCTTCAAGTTGACATCGTTTACAGCGTGGACTACCAGGGTATCTAATCCTGTTTGCTCCCCACGCTTTCGCATCTGAGTGTCAGTCTCTGACCAGGGGGCCGCCTTCGCCACTGGTATTCCTTCCGATCTCTACGCATTTCACCGCTACACCGGAAATTCTACCCCCCTCTCCAGGACTCTAGTCTGCCAGTTCCAAATGCTATTCCGGGGTTGAGCCCCGGGCTTTCACATCTGGCTTAACAGACCACCTGCATGCGCTTTACGCCCAGTAATTCCGATTAACGCTTGCACCCTCCGTATTACCGCGGCTGCTGGCACGGAGTTAGCCGGTGCTTCTTCTGCGAGTAACGTCACAGATACGTAGTATTAATACGCACCCTTTCCTCCTCGCTGAAAGTGCTTTACAACCCGAAGGCCTTCTTCACACACGCGGCATGGCTGCATCAGGGTTTCCCCCATTGTGCAATATTCCCCACTGCTGCCTCCCGTAGGAGTCTGGGCCGTGTCTCAGTCCCAGTGTGGCTGATCATCCTCTCAAACCAGCTAGAGATCGTCGCCTTGGTGAGCCTTTACCTCACCAACTAGCTAATCTCACATAGACTCATCCAATCGCAAGAGGCCCGAAGGTCCCCTCTTTCCCCCGAAGGGCTTATGCGGTATTAGCCACCGTTTCCAGTGGTTATCCCCCTCAACTGGGCAGATTTCTATGCATTACTCACCCGTCCGCCGCTCGACGCCGAAGTAGCAAGCTACTCCTCGTTTCCGCTCGACTTGCATGTGTTAGGCCTGCCGCCAGCGTTCAATCTGAGCCATGATCAAACTCTTCAATTTAAATCATTGCTCTCTTTAATCACTGAATTAACTTATATAGTCACTCAACAATAGAAAGAGATAAAATATGTTTTATCGCTTCAATTCATTGCGAGTGCCCACACAGATTGCCTGTTCTAATTTTTAAAGAGCGAACCTTAATCTCGTTAAGGTTTTGACCTTGAACACTCAGCGTTTGTCGCCGTGTGCCCCGTCAGTGAGAGCGCATTATAGAGATCTCGTTTCCCGGCGCAAGGGGTTTTTATAAAGTTTTTTTCGTTCGCTCAAAAAGCATACAAAAGACAGTTTAAAGGCATTTTTTCGATCATTATTCACACAGAAACTTAACTTCAGCCCCTCAACAAAGTAACTGTTCCAATAAGTAGAGAACTAAAGCAACTGCCGCTTACGGCTCAAGCCCACTTTGAGTCAGCTTTCTATGTTCTTGAAGAAGAGATAGTGATACCAGACAGCCAGAGTCTACCGGTGATGATAGTCGACACCCTTGAGTTCGATAGGCGAGTGAGTGGCATGTCTGCAGGCTACTGCCGCAGTATTAGAGGCTGAAGCTACCCGGAAGCTCTCTCTTCATCGCTCAGAAAAAAGAAAAGGCGGGCTAAGCCCACCTTTTACTCGTCTATATAGAAGGTCCCAAATCTAGCTGCGGCTATTATCCTGCAACACCTTTTGCGCATCCTTCTCCAGATCGCTCATTCCAAGCTTCTGGTAGGACTTGATCATGATCTCAAGTGCAGGCTTTAACTGAGGGGTATCCGGATAGAGCTTCACCACCTGCTTGCCACGGTTGGCCGCCGCAACGAAGGCACCACGTCTGAAGTAATAGTCAGCAACCGCCAGGTCGTAACGGGCCAGCCTGTCTTTGAGGAAGATCATCCGAGCTCTGGCGTCCGCCGCATAACGGCTATTGGGATATTGAGTCAGCAGCAGCTTGAAATCCGCAAAGGCCTGACGCGAATAAGCAGGATCGCGATCGAAGCGATCCATGTTGAACAGATCCTGCAGGAAGTTACTATCTGCCGCCATGTCGGTCAGGCCACGCATATAGTAGACATAATCAATGGAGGGGTCGGTTGGGTTCAGGCGGATGAAGCGATCAATATTCGCCAGGGCCTGGGCCGTATCCCCTTTTTTGTAATAGGCATAGATCAGTTCAAGCTGGACCTGCTTCGAGTAAGCTCCGAAGGGGTAACGGGAGTCAAGCGCTTCCAGTACATCAATCGCTCCGGCAAAATCACCATCTTTGAGCTGCTGTTGCGCCTCTTGATAGAGAATATCGGGGGATTTATCGGCGATCACCTTCTTAGTGGATGAGCATCCTGTGACAACAAAGGCAACCAGAGCCGTGATCAGTAGCAGACGAAGCTTATTTCCCATGAGTTTATCTACACCTTTTAATTTTGTTGGCAAAGTATCCTTTAAGCTTGGACAAAAGAAAAGCTAAAATGGCTAACTTATATTTAGAGAAACAATGATAGCTCAAGAGAGAGTCAATGAGCCAACAGATACAACTTACTGGAGAGATCCAGCCACAACATCACGGCCAACGTCTGGACCAGGTCCTTGCTGATCTTTTCAGTGACTATTCCCGCAGCCGGATAAAATCCTGGATCCAGGATGGCGTGGTGCACCTTGATGGCTCCCCCATCAACAAGCCCAGAGAGAAGGTCACCGTCGGACAGGTGGTGACCATTGATGTCACCATAGAGGATGAGGGTCGTTGGGAGCCGCAGCCAATCGAGCTTGATGTGGTTTATGAAGATGATCAACTGATCGTCATCAATAAGCCTGCCGGTCTGGTGGTCCATCCCGGAGCAGGCACCCCGGATGGAACCGTGCTCAATGGCCTGCTGCACCGCTATCCTGAGCTTTCGGATGTCCCGCGGGCCGGCATTGTGCACCGGCTGGATAAAGATACCACGGGCTTGATGGTAGTCGCCCGTACCATTATTTCTCAGACGGCCCTGGTCGCAGCCCTGCAGGATCGCTTGATCACTCGTGAATATGAGGCGGTTGCCATAGGTCATATCACGGCAGGAGGCAGCGTTGACGAGCCGATCGGTCGCCACTCGCGCAAGCGGACCTGTATGGCGGTCACGCCTTTCGGTAAGCCGGCGGTGACCCACTATCGGATTGCCGAGCATTTTCGGGCCCACACTTATCTGAGATTACGTCTGGAAAGTGGCCGGACCCACCAGATCCGGGTGCACATGGCTCATCTGCGTCATCCCCTGGTGGGTGACCCTCTGTATGGTGGGCGTTTGCAACTGCCGACCCACTCCTCTGAAGAACTAACCCAAACTCTGCGAGGATTTAAGCGTCAGGCCCTACACGCCACCATGCTCCAGCTCAAACATCCGGTCACGGGCGAGATGATGCAGTGGAACGCCGAGACGCCTCAAGACATGGTTCATCTGTTAGATGTGCTGCGTGAAGATAAAGAGCTTAACCGGGATCAGATCGATTGGCTGTGATCACTCCCGACTGGCCCGCCCCGGCCAATGTCCATGCCTTTAGCACCACCCGTCAGGGTGGTGTGAGCCGAGGCATCTACCAAAACCTGAATCTGGGCACGCACGTTGGAGATGAGCCTCAGGACGTCGCACAAAATCGCCAGCGACTTCAGGAGCTGCTTGGAGATGCTCAGCCTTGCTGGCTGGATCAGGTACATGGGACGGAACTGCTTGAACTCACGTCGGGTATCCAGGCGAGAAGCAGTGCCGATGGCAGCTATAGTTTTCATCCAAACCTGGCCTGTGTGGTGATGACCGCGGACTGTCTGCCGGTCCTGTTATGCAGGCTTGATGGTCAGGGTGTCAGTGCCATCCATGCCGGGTGGCGCGGCCTGTGCGGCGGGATCATTGAGAAGGCGGCCGCCAGACTGGGGCCACCCCGGGAGCTGATGGCCTGGCTTGGTCCGGCGATCGGCCCTGAATGCTTTGAAGTCGGCCCGGAGGTGGTTGAGGCGTTTTGCAACAAACAGCCTGAAGCCATTGATGCTTTTATCCAAAAGGGTGAGCGCTGGTACGGCTCACTGGAGAAGCTGGCGATGCAGCGCCTACAGCACTATGGTGTTGAGCAGATCTACAAGAGTGGACTGTGCACCTATTCGGATCCTGAACGCTTTTACTCCTATCGCCGGGATGGTGAAACCGGGAGAATGGCCTCCCTGATCTGGTTTGATTAGTTTTTTTTATAACAAAGCTTGAAAAATGAGCTCCGTGTCCTCATATCCAGGGCATAGGCAAAAGCCATCGTTTATACGATAACTAATTTCAGAGAGGGACTAAATGCGACTAGACCGTTTAACTAGTAAATTTCAGTTGGCTCTGTCAGATGCACAGTCTCTGGCATTGGGCCGTGACCACCAATATATCGAACCCATTCATCTGATGCAGGCACTGCTCAACCAAGATGGTGGAGTGATGCGCAGCCTGCTGATGCTTTCAGGCGCAGAGGTTGCCAGCTTCCGCTCCCAACTGTCTGAGGCGCTGGATCGTCTGCCACGGGTTGATGGATTTGGTGGTGACGTACAGCTTTCACCTCAGTTAGGCCGACTGCTC
Source organism: Dongshaea marina (assembly GCF_003072645.1). Lineage (NCBI taxonomy): Bacteria > Pseudomonadati > Pseudomonadota > Gammaproteobacteria > Aeromonadales > Aeromonadaceae > Dongshaea > Dongshaea marina. The sequence continues at coordinate 304,081 of NZ_CP028897.1, read as the reverse complement.
AACCTGTGTGACAAGCTGGCACAGAAAAGAAATGATAAATATATTTCATCCGAACTCTTTGCGCTAGCCGCCGTTGAAGAGCGTGGAACCCTGGGCGATCTGCTCAAGGCTCAGCAGATCACCAAAGAGAAGATTGAAAAGGCGATCGATGAGATCCGCGGCGGACAGAATGTCGATGATCCAAACGCTGAGGAGAGCCGCCAGGCCCTGGAAAAATTTACCATAGATCTCACCGCCCGCGCCGAACAGGGGAAACTGGATCCAGTGATCGGCCGTGATGATGAGATCCGCCGTACCATCCAGGTTCTGCAGCGCCGAACCAAGAATAACCCGGTGCTGATCGGTGAGCCCGGGGTGGGTAAAACCGCGATTGTCGAAGGACTGGCTCAGCGGATCATCAATGGTGAGATCCCTGAAGGGCTCAAAAACAAGCGAGTCCTGAGCCTGGATATGGGGGCCTTGATCGCCGGAGCCAAATACCGGGGAGAATTTGAGGAGCGCCTCAAGTCAGTCCTCAATGAGCTAGCTCAGCAGGAAGGCAACATCATCCTGTTTATTGATGAACTGCATACCATGGTTGGCGCAGGTAAAGGCGAAGGCGCCATGGATGCCGGAAACATGCTCAAGCCTGCCCTGGCAAGGGGAGAGCTGCACTGTGTTGGCGCAACCACCCTGGATGAATACCGCCAGTATGTAGAAAAAGATGCGGCCCTGGAGCGTCGCTTCCAGAAGGTTCTGGTGGATGAGCCAAGCGTTGAAGATACCATTGCCATCTTGCGGGGTCTCAAAGAGCGTTACGAGCTGCATCATCATGTGCAGATCACGGATCCTGCGATCGTTGCGGCAGCGACTCTGTCCCATCGCTATATTTCGGATCGCCAGCTACCAGATAAGGCTATCGATCTCATCGATGAGGCGGCATCGAGTATCCGTCTGGAGATCGACTCCAAGCCGGAAGCCATGGATAAGCTGGAACGGCGGATCATTCAGCTTAAGCTGGAGCAGCAGGCGCTGATGAAAGAGGATGATGATGCCAGTAAGAAGCGCCTGGATCTGATTAACCAGGAGATCAACGAGAAGGATAAGAAATATTCCGAACTCGAAGAGGTCTGGAAAGCAGAAAAGGCTGCCCTGGCAGGCACCCAGCATATCAAGGGTGAGCTTGAGCAGGCTCGTCACGATCTGGAAGTGGCTCGCCGCGCCGGCGATCTGGGTCGGATGTCTGAGCTCCAGTATGGGCGAATACCTGATCTTGAGAAGCAGCTAGATCTCGCCTCTCAGGCCGAGATGCAGGAGCAGCAGCTGGTCAAAAGCCGAGTCACCGATGCCGAAATTGCCGAGGTCCTGTCCCGGGCTACCGGGATCCCGGTCAGCAAGATGCTCGAGGGTGAGCGTGAAAAACTGCTGAAGATGGAGGAGCACCTCCACCAGCGGGTCATCGGCCAGGAAGAAGCCGTGAGTGCGGTTTCTAATGCGCTGCGTCGTAGCCGCGCCGGCCTGTCCGATCCAAACCGCCCCATGGGATCATTTTTATTCCTCGGGCCAACCGGGGTCGGTAAGACCGAGCTGTGTAAGGCACTGGCCGAGTTCATGTTCGATAGCTCAGATGCTATGGTGCGGATCGATATGTCCGAGTTTATGGAGAAGCATTCGGTCGCTCGCCTGGTCGGGGCACCTCCGGGCTATGTCGGCTATGAGGAGGGGGATACCTGACCGAGGCGGTACGCCGTAAGCCTTACTCGGTGATCCTGCTCGATGAGGTAGAAAAAGCCCATCCGGATGTGTTTAACATCCTGCTGCAGGTGCTTGATGATGGTCGCCTGACCGACGGTCAGGGACGGACGGTCGATTTTCGCAACACGGTTGTGATCATGACCTCGAACCTAGGCTCGGACCTGATCCAGGAGCATCATGGACAGATTGACTATTCAGGCATGAAGGCGCTGATCATGGAGGTGGTTGGCCAGAGCTTCCGCCCCGAGTTTATCAACCGGATCGATGAGAGTGTGGTATTCCACCCTCTGAGCAGCGACAACATCAAGTCGATTGCCAAGATCCAGCTGCAGGGCCTGCTCAGTCGTATCGAAGAGAAGGGATACAAGGTTAAGCTCTCAGACCAACTACTGGAACAGATTTCAGAAGCTGGATTCGATCCCGTATTCGGGGCAAGGCCACTCAAGCGTGCGATTCAGCAACAGCTGGAGAACCCGCTGGCCCAGGCGATACTCTCCGGAAAGATTCAGCCGGAGCAGCCTGTCACCCTGGAGATGGGCAAGCAGGGCCTCAAGTTCAAGGCCCGCCGCGAATCAGCCAAGGCTTAAAACTAAAAAAACCGCTGCCAACTGGCAGCGGTTTTTTTATCCCTGGGAGCTGAAGATCTGCCGGGTGATATCTCCCCACACAGGGTCCTTGATCCTGGACTCACTATAATCATGGTCCGTATAACGGGCGATCACCTTCTGCCAGAAGCAGCGGCCACCATCGGCCTCCTGAATTTGCCTCACCTGCCAGGCCCCGGGATGATGATCAAACAGCCAGCTGGCAAACTCAAAGCCAAGCCCCTGTTTGCGCGCCGAGGGGATCACATAAAACTCTGCAATATCGTGGCGTCCTTCAGCCTGGCCTATCACGGCAAATCCAACCGGGATATCCTGCTGAAACAGCAGAAATCCTGAGTGCTCCTCATCAAGCTGAGTATCCAGGCTGAAGATCCCATGCTGATTGGGCAGTTTGCCTGTGATAGCGGAAAACTCAGCCTCATGAGCCTGAGCAAGATTATGTAATATCTGAAGACTGTCCTTCTGTATAGGACGAATATCCATGATGTCTCTCCATGCACCTGCCGTACAAAAACTAAGCTAGCATATTGTTGAGACTCAAAGATAGCCAAACCGCTCTATTATCAGCCAAAAAGGCAGACCAGCAGGGCAAGAGCACAGATGATCAACAGCGCTCCCAACACAGCACAGGCTGTAATACAACGATTACAGCGCCGGGTTTCAAGATCCTGTTCCTGCTCCATAACGCCTCCCTGCTTCATAACAACGCCCTGAGCTCCTGCCTCAAGCCTAAGTCAGGAGTCAGGAGCTCTCAACTGACAGATCCTGCAATAGGTTCCCCCTGCAACCAGGATCAACCTGCTTGAGATTTTTGTGATCTGTATTCAATTAGATCTTCTTTGAGTTCATCTTTTCTCTGGTAGTAGAGTTTCATCTGAACGGGAGATAACAGTTGCTTAAACATCTGCTCCCGCTCTCTCATCAATTGCTCTACTTTTTGTTGTTTGATCTCGGGCGACAAAGATGAATTCCACACATCCTGGATCTTGCGAGTCGAAAGCAGGTTGATCCCCAGAATTTTAGATTGGATCTCATCATTAAGACTCAAGACCCGGGTCATCTCCTGGGTAACTATCGCCGCCCGCTGCTGCGAAGTGAGCTTTTTATACAGAGGTTTATCCTGGCTCGCTGTGCTGCAGGCCTGCAGCAGGATAAGACCCCCTATCATAACGACCAGGTATGCAAAAAAACTAAGGTTTCGTTTGAGCGTCATCCTTTACTCCTGACATAAAAATGCAATCAATTAGAAACTCATTTACCACCGGCCCTGAGCTTTCTCCTCTTAAACAAGCCTTCAATAGCTCTTTGCCTGCAGCTCTGTTAGTACAAAGAGAGTAGCAGTAACAGGGTAAACAGGATCTGCAAAGCCCAGATCAGAGCTCCGGCACCCAGCGCTCCCGCCCCATAACGAATTATGCTATCAAAGCGGATCTTAAGACCCATCCCCGCCATCGCGACCGTCAGGATCAGTTCGCTGATATCACCAATGCCCGAGACTAGTCCTGCTGGAAGGATATGCAGTGAGGCGACCACAGCCAACAGCGCAAAGCCGATGATAAAGGGTGGTATCGGAAATTGGCGCTTTCCGGCAACCGATTCTCTGTTCTGTGCCCGGCTGAGCAACAGAGCCAGCAATAACAAAATGGGCCCCAACATCAGGATCCGCCCCATCTTGATAATCATTGCCCCCTGGCCAATCTGATCCCCCATCGCAAAACCCGCAGCAGAAACCTGCCCGACCGCCTGCAGAGTATTTCCAATGAGGATCCCCTGCTCTAACGGGGCCGAGCCAAGGGTGAGATGAGCGATCAGCGGAAGAATAAAGATCCCCAGGGTTCCCAGAAAGTTAACCACGGTGACCGCCAGGACCATCTGCTCTGCCTTGCCTTGTACTACGGGCGAGGCGGCCGCAATGGCCGAGCTACCACAGATCCCATTCCCAATTCCAAGCAGCAGCGCCAGCTTTCCATCCAGCTTAAGCAGGCGCCCCACAAAAAAGCCAATGCAGATAGTAAATGCCAGCCCGAGCAGGATCACCAGTATCGCCTTGAGCCCTAACTGACTCAGCATCACGAAATTAAGCTTGGATCCCAATAGCATGATCGCCAGCCCAAGCAACTGCTTTTCCGAAAAGCGGATCCCTGTATCCAGCGTCTTAGGCAGAGGTATCAGGTTACCCACCACAAATCCCAGGATAATGGTGATGGTGACCGCACCTATCGGGATCCAGCGATTCAATACTATCCCGCATCCGGCCAATGCCACACAGAGCAAGACCCCGGAAAAGCCTCTTTTCATCCCTTCAAAACTGGCAATCAGTATCAAAATTTATCTCATTAATTCAGTTGGTTGCTCTGCCAGGATCATAACGGGTTGCCAGGGTTCATAACAGGGAAATTCCCCTAGAGCTACTTATTGTTAAGTTTTATAAAACAAGACATAAAAAATTACTCGATATTTTGAATAACACTCTCCATGCTAGCATTCTCTCAGTTTCTTTGAGTGAGTCTGCATTATGATCTATCGAACCTATTCCAAACTGGCAGGAGCCCCAACCCCCATGGCAGGGTTAGCACTTGGTATCTCTAGCCTTGGATGGAGCTGGGAAAATGCAGCACCACTGCATGGCCATGGCCAGCTGCTGGGAGCCGCCATTGCCGCTGTGTTACTGCTGATCCTGCTGGGTAAATTTATCTGCCACCCCAAGCTATTGTGGGGCGATCTGGCACACCCTGTGGTCGGCAGCGTGGTGCCAACCTTTGCGATGGCAACCATGGTAGTCTCTAACGCCCTGGGTAAGCTGACAGCATTCTGGGGAGAGGCTTTATGGCTGTTTGCGGTGGTACTGCATCTGATCTTTCTTGCTGTTTTTACCTGGCACAGGGCTAAAGAGTTTAAGCTCCATCATATGGTCCCCAGCTGGTTTGTCCCCCCGGTCGGGATCATAGTCGCCTGTGTCTCGTTTCCCGGGCTCCACTTCCAGAACCTGGCCTATGGACTACTGATTTTCGGGATCATCTGCTACTTCATCATGCTGCCGGTGATGACCCATCGTCTTATCTTCTCTCACGAGGTTCCGGATTCAGCCAAACCAACCATCGCCATCATGGCGGCACCGGCGAGCCTCTCCCTGGCCGGTTATCTGACGATCGAATCAGCTCCCTCCCCGCTACTGGTTGCTTTGCTGTTTGGCATCGCGGTACTGATGACGGCCATCATCTACATGGCTTTCTTCCGGCTACTCAAGCTGCCCTTTAGCCCTGGATATGCCGCCTTCACCTTCCCTATGGTGATTGGTGCCACCGCCATCTACAAGCTGTCGCACCTGATGATGGGTTGGGAGATGTTTCACAGGTATGCACATCAGCTTAGGATCCTCGCCAACCTTGAGCTGGCCGTCGCCACAGTGATCGTGACCTATGTCGCCCTACGCTACCTGATTGCAATCCTGCCGGAGCCCAAATTAATTCATTCTACATAGTCAGGTTCAAGCCAGCTGAGCTCAGGGATGAGCCAGCCTTGCTTTCTCCATCCACTTTCTATCGTTTCTTTTGGTTACACCTTGGTATCTCTATGCTCTCTGAACACCTGGTCGATCTATCCCGATTGCAGTTTGCTGCCGTCGCCCTGTTTCACTTTCTGTTTGTCCCCCTGACTCTTGGCATGAGTTTTATGCTGGTGATCATGGAGTCCATCTATGTCCTGACGAATAAGCCCATCTATAAGGACATGACACAATTCTGGGGGAAGCTCTTTGGCATCAACTTCGCGATGGGCGTAGCGACCGGGCTGACCATGGAGTTTGAGTTCGGGATGAACTGGGCCTATTACTCCCACTATGCCGGCTCGGTATTTGGTGCCCCACTGGCCATTGAGGGAATGATGGCCTTCTTTCTTGAGTCCACCTTCGTTGGCATGTTCTTTTTTGGCTGGGATCGGATGAGCAAGCGGGCTCACCTGGCCTGCACCTGGCTTACCGCCATTGGCACCAACCTCTCCGCCCTGTGGATCCTGGTTGGTAATGCCTGGATGCAAAATCCGGTGGGCTCAGAGTTTAACTGGCAGACCATGCGGATGGAAGTCACCAGCTTCAGTGAGGTCATCCTCAACCCAGTGGCCCAGGTCAAATTTCTGCATACGGTTGCGGCCTGTTACTGTGTGGGGGCCCTCTTTGTATTAGGGGTCTCCTCCTACTACCTTCTCAGAAAACGCGATCTTGCCTTCGCCAAACGCTCTTTTGCCATCGCGGCGACCTTCGGCATGGTCTCGGTGATCTCTGTGATTATGCTGGGGGATGAGTCGGGCTATACCCTGGGGGACGTGCAGCAAACCAAGCTTGCTGCCATTGAGGCCGAGTGGCATACCGAACCTGCTCCAGCTGCCTTCACCCTGGCTGCACTTCCCGATCAGCAAGCCATGACCGACAATTATGCGATCCGAATCCCTTATCTGCTAGGCATCATCGCAACCCGCTCCCTGGATAAACAGGTGACAGGCCTTACCGAGCTGATGCAGGAGCATGAACAACGCATCCGCAGCGGGATCGCAGCTTATGCCCTGCTCAAAAAGCTAAGAGCCGGGGACGACTCCATGCAAACCCTGACCGAATTTAACCGGATCAAAGACGATCTGGGCTACGGACTGCTCCTGAAAAAATACACAGCTGAGGTGACCGATGCGAGCGAGTCACAAATCAAAGCTGCGGCCAGAGATACCATCCCCCGGGTGGCTCCCATCTTCTGGAGCTTTCGGATCATGGTGGGCTGTGGAATCGCTATGTTCATCATCTTTGCCCTGGCTTTCTACGTAACTCTCAAACGCAAGATAGGTCAGCACTCATGGCTACTTAAGACTTGCCTGCTTGCCATGCCCCTTCCCTGGATTGCTGCCGAGTGTGGTTGGTTTGTCGCCGAATATGGCAGACAACCCTGGAGTATCTCCGGTGTATTACCCACCATTTTTTCGGCATCCAGTCTGTCTCCTGGTGATCTTTGGTTCTCTCTTATCACGATCCCCCTGGTGTACTCACTTCTCTTTATGGTTGAGATCTACCTGATGTGCCGATTTGCCCGCCGTGGCCCAAGCAGCATGCATACAGGCCGCTATCACTTCGAACAGACAGCATAAGGAGCAAAGGATGATCGACTATGAAACATTGAGGCTTATCTGGTGGGTGTTGATTGGTGCCCTGCTGATCGGCTTTGCGATCATGGATGGATTTGATATGGGCGTAGGTATGCTGATCCCATTCGTGGGTGACAATGATACCCAGCGACGTATCGCCATCAATGCCATCGCCCCACACTGGGATGGTAATCAGGTCTGGCTCATCTGTGCCGGTGGAGCTCTGTTCGCAGCCTGGCCCCTGGTGTATGCCACCGCCTTTTCCGGATTCTACATTGCCATGGTGCTGCTGCTCGTAGCCCTGTATCTGCGTCCGGTTGCCTTTGACTATCGATCCAAAATTGAGCACCCACTCTGGCGGCATAGCTGGGATTGGCTATTAGCCCTTGGGAGCCTGCTCCCCCCTCTTATTTGTGGAATTGCCTTTGGCAACCTATTGCAGGGGGTTCCTTTTCATTTTAGCGAATGGATGCGCCCCATCTACAGCGGGAGCTTCTTTGAGTTACTCAATCCCTTTGCTCTTATCTGTGCAGTCATCAGCGCATTAATGATCCTCACTCAGGGCGCAAGTTACCTGATGATGAAAACCCAGGATGAGGTCGCCAGCCGGGCACGCCTTGCGGCCATTATCTGCGCATTACTCACCGCGATATTCTTTACTCTCGCCGGGCTCTGGGTTGCTTACGGACTCGATGGTTTTATCATCTCCGGCCCCATCAACCCTTCAGCTCCGAGTAATCCACAGCTAAAAAGCGTCGTTACTGAGGCCGGGGCCTGGCTAAACAACTATAGCCTCCATCCCTGGATGGTGTTTGCCCCCATCACAGGCATTCTCGGCTGCATCGGTTGCTGGATGATGGCCAGAGCGGCACGCCCTGTTGGCGCATTTATCTGTAGCTCAACCAAGATTGCAGGGATCATACTGACGGCAGGTTTCTCCATGTTCCCCTTCGTGATGCCATCCATTACAAACCCGGACTCAAGTCTAACCCTGTGGAATGCCAGTTCATCTCAAAAAACCCTGATGATCATGCTGATCGCGGCTGCCATTCTACTCCCCTTGATCCTGTTCTATACCAGCTGGACCCACAAAAAAATGTTTGGACGGGTCACCAAAGAGCATATTGAGCAGAACCCTCATTCACTCTATTAGGAGATTCATCATGTGGTACATCACCTGGGTTATCGGAGTCCATATGGCCATCCTCCTGTGTAGTGTCATCGCCCTATCCATGGAGAAACACTGAGCAGAAGCAGCCTCCTAAAGGAGGCTGCTGCTAACTGCCATCGCTAGCCAGACTCCCAAGCACAAGCAAGGCCGAATTAAGCTTCAATCCCCTTTAAGGGCATAATTCCCGGATCCAAGTAATAAGACCAGCAGGCCACTGATTAGATAAAACATCTGGAGCTCCAGTTTCCAGCCCCCACTATCTCCAAGCATCATAAACTGGGTGAAGTGAACCAGCATCAGGGCAAATAGCATGTTTACCACCACAAGTAAGCCAGCAACCCGACTGTAGATACCAAAAATCAGCAGCAATGGTGCCAATAGTTCACCGACAAACACCCCATAGCTAGTGATGTGAGGCAAACCGGCTGCGGCTACCTGGGCCTCGACAAATGCCAAAATCTGCGGATGTAGTATCTTGGATACCCCATGAAATAGCAGCAACACTGCCAGTGACAACCGCAAAATGAGCTTTGCCAAATCCTCATGGGACAGGAGTCTATTTATTCTATCCATCAATCTCTCTCTTGGTCGGGCTACCGCAGGCAGCCATTCGCTCACGCCCGGGAGCAGCCATTGCGACTCCTGAGCCCTTGTAAAATTCACTCCAGTCTAATTGGTGTGATTTGAGCATTAAATATGCCTAAAATGAGACAGATTGTTTCAAAAAGAGTTACTAATGGATAAGCTCATCGCGATGCGCAGTTTCGCCGAGGTGGCCCAGACCTCAAGCTTCACCCGGGCCGCAGAGAATTTAGGCTTAAGCCGCCTGCAGGTCTCACGTCATGTTCAGGAGTTGGAATCCTGGTTGCAGCAGCGGCTGCTGCATCGGACTACCCGCCGGGTAAGCCTTACCTCATCGGGAGAGGAGGCCCTCCATCATTGCGAACGGATCCTCAATGAGGCCGCCGAGCTGCAGATTGCAGCCCACAGGAAAACCGAGACACTCAGCGGCACCATCCGCCTGGCATCCCCACTCGCCTTTGCTCAAAGCATGCTGTTTGAGCTGATTGATGAGTTTATCAAGCTCCACCCGGAAGTCAGCTTTGATCTCCGGCTATCCGATGATTTCATCCAGCTCATCGAGGACAGGGTCGATATAGCACTGCGCTTTACCCCTAACCCGGAGCAGCCCTGGATTGCCCGTCACCTGCTGACCCAGAATAAACAGATCTGCGCCAGCCGTGACTATCTTGCACGCCATGGCACCCCGCAATATCCGGAGCAGCTAAGCCAGCATAACTGCCTGATCCACATGAATCGGGATCGCTGGCAACTGTCGAAACAGGGAAATCAGCACGAGGTGCAGGTTAGCGGAAATATCAGGGCAAATGACTTCGGGGTCCTGGTACAGGCAGCCCTGAAGGGGCGAGGGATCATCCGCCTCGAAGATGATCTTGCACTACCCCTGATAGAGTCCGGTCAGCTCCTCCCCCTGCTGACGGACTATCAGCAGCCGGAGAACGCCCTGTGGGCCGTCTACCTATCGCGCAGCTATCAACTTCCGGCGGTACGCCGCCTTATCGATTTTATGGTGGAAAAGTGGGGTCCAGATAGGTGCAATAGCCCCCTGAGATGAGGCTTTGCTGCCACAAGGGCCGCCCTAATAACCGACCTTACCCCGACTCTTCTTAAGGGCCGAATGCTTACTCTTGCTGTCGAGGCGCTTACGCTGAGAGGAGCGGGTAGGTTTGGTCGCCCTGCGAGCCTTTTGGGTCTCTATCGCCTTGAGGATCAGCGCCTTTAACCGCTCCAGAGCATCTTCGCGGTTCTGCTCCTGAGTGCGATATTGCTGAGCCTTGATCACGATAACTCCCTGAGCGGTGATCCGCGAGTCTTTGAGGCCAAGCAGTCGCTCCTTGTAAAATTCAGGCAATGAGCTTGCTTTGATATCGAACCTAAGATGAATCGCCGAGGAGACCTTGTTAACGTTCTGGCCACCGGCCCCCTGAGCACGGATTGCGTTCATCTCAAGCTCATCATCCGGGATACTCACCCGAGCGGATAATTGAAGCGGCATCTAGCGTTTCATACCCCAGGGGCTCTGCTTGGTTCGGACATACAGCGCCTCTACCTTATCCCTGGCCCACTGGGTCTTACGCAAAAATTTCAGGCTGGATTTGATACTGGGATCATGGGTAAAGCAGCGGATGTTGATCCGCTCTCCCAGCTCCTCCCAGCCATAGTGTTCTACCAGCTCGGTAACTATCTGCTGCAGGGTGATCCCATGCAATGGATTATTGGGTTGTGCATCGCTCATGACATTCTTTATCCTGGTGAATCACTCTCTTGAGAGCCAGCCTGATAGCTCTCAAAAAAGCACTCTACTATAGTTTGATTAATTCTCAGGGGAGCTCCCCATAAACAAAAGGCCGCCCCTGAGGACGGCCTTTTCATGCGAGACGCTCGCTATTACTCAGCAGGATTTTGACCCAGTGAGCCAGCAGCGTTCAGCAGGTTAGCCAGGTTCTGCTCGGCTTCATCCGCAGTGATCTGAGGTACTACTTCCTCACCACTGACGGCCGCATCACGCTTACGCATGCGCTCGTTGTGATAAGCAAAGCCGGTACCGGCAGGGATCAGACGACCCACGATCACGTTCTCCTTCAGGCCACGCAGTTCATCGGCCTTACCACCAACGGCGGCTTCGGTCAGAACTCGGGTTGTCTCCTGGAACGAGGCCGCGGAGATGAAGGACTCGGTGCTCAGAGACGCCTTAGTGATACCCATCAGGATGCGGCGGAAGGTTGCAGGCTGCTTGCCTTCTGCTTCCAGCTCACGGTTAGCGATCTTCACCCGAGCGTACTCGAGCTGCTCACCAGAGATGAAGTTAGTATCACCAGGGTGGATGATTTCACAGCGACGCAGCATCTGGTTGACGATAACCTCGATGTGCTTGTCGTTGATCTTAACCCCCTGCAGGCGGTAAACGTCCTGAACCTCGTTCGCGATAAAGTTCGCAACCGGGCTGATTCCACGCAGACGCAGAATGTCGTGCTGGGACTCTGGGCCATCGGCCAGAACTTCACCCTTCTCGACTTTCTCACCCTCAAACACGTTGAGGTTACGCCACTTAGGAATCATCTCTTCGTGCTGATCGCCACCCTCAAGCGGGGTGATTACCAGACGACGCTTACCTTTGGTCTCTTTACCAAACGAGATGGTACCGGAGATCTCAGCCAGGATCGCAGGCTCTTTCGGCATACGAGCTTCGAACAGATCCGCCACTCGTGGCAGACCACCGGTGATATCCTTGGTACCGCCAGATTCCTGAGGCAGACGCGCCAGTGCATCACCGACCTTCACCTCAGCACCATCTTCCAGCTGGACGATCGCGCCGCCAGGCAGGAAGTACAGAGCCGGTACATCGGTACCCGGGATCATCACTTCGTTGTCTTTCTCATCGACCAGCTTGATGGTTGGACGCATATCCTTACCACCACTGGTACGCTCGTTCGCATCCATAACAACGATAGAGGACAGACCCGTCAGCTCATCGGTCTGACGTGTGATGGTCACACTCTCAACCATGTCGATGAACTTGATACGACCCGCCACCTCAGTGATGATTGGGTGCGTATGCGGATCCCAGTTCGCGATGGTCTCACCACCACTGACCGCTTCACCATCCTTCTTGGTCAGGACCGAACCGTAAGGCAGCTTGTGCATCTCTTTGGTCTGGCCCAGCTCATCGATGATGCTCATCTCAGAGGAGCGAGAAGTGATAACCAGCTGGCCTTCACTGTTCTCAACAAACTTCGCATTCTGCAGCTTGATAGAACCTGCATTCTTGATCTGAATGCTGGACTCTGCCGCCGCACGCGATGCCGCACCACCGATGTGGAAGGTACGCATCGTCAGCTGGGTACCCGGCTCACCGATAGACTGTGCCGCGATAACACCGATAGACTCACCCTTGTTCACCAGGTGGCCACGTGCCAGGTCACGGCCGTAACAGTTACAGCACACACCATGGTCGGTATCACAGGTGATTACGGAGCGAACCTTGATGCGGTCTACGGAGCTTGCCTCGATGATGTCACACCATGCTTCATCCAGCAGGGTGTTACGCTCGATCAGGACTTCATTCTCGGTTCCCGGCTTGATCACATCCTCGGCAACAACACGGCCCAGAACACGCTCACGCAACGGCTCAACAACGTCACCACCTTCGATCAGCGGAGTCATCCACAGACCGTCCAGGGTGCCACAGTCGTCCTCGTTCACCACCAGATCCTGAGCAACGTCAACCAGACGACGAGTCAGGTAACCTGAGTTCGCTGTCTTCAGTGCGGTATCCGCCAGACCCTTACGAGCACCGTGAGTCGAGATGAAGTACTGGAGTACGTTCAGACCTTCACGGAAGTTCGCCACGATCGGGGTTTCGATGATTGAGCCATCCGGCTTAGCCATCAGACCACGCATACCCGCCAACTGACGAATCTGTGCGGCACTACCACGAGCGCCCGAGTCAGCCATCATGAAGATGCTGTTGAAGGAGTCCTGCTCAACTTCGTTACCGTCACGGTCTGTCACCAGATCTTTGGACAGGTTGTCCATCATCGCCTTAGAGACTTTCTCGTTGGCGCTGGCCCAGATATCGATAACCTTGTTATAACGCTCACCCGCGGTAACCAGACCGGACTGGAACTGGTCCTGGATCTCGGTAACTTCGGCTTCGGCAGCTTCGATGATCTCTTTCTTCGCAGCAGGGATCACCATGTCGTTGATACCAACAGACACACCCGACAGGGTTGCATACTGGAAACCGGTATACATCAGCTGGTCAGCAAAGATAACGGTATCTTTCAGACCCAGAGCACGGTAACTGTTGTTAACCAGATTCGAGATCTGCTTCTTACCCAGGGCACAATCAACCAGCTCAAACGGCAGACCCTTAGGCATGATCAGCGACAGGATCGCACGACCCACTGTGGTGTCTTTAACAGAGGTCTGCGGCTGCAGCTCACCATCTTCGTCACGCACGTATTCAGTGATACGAACCTTGACGCGGGCGTGCAGCTCGGCGTGGCCGGCGCGATAAACCTTTTCGGCTTCTTTCGCACTGGTCAGCAGCATGCCTTCACCCTTGGCATTCACCTTATCGCGGGTCATGTAGTACAGACCCAGGATCACGTCCTGAGAAGGAACGATGATTGGCTCACCGTGTGCAGGCGACAGGATGTTGTTGGTAGACATCATCAGCGCACGCGCTTCGAGCTGGGCTTCCAGCGTCAGCGGTACGTGAACAGCCATCTGGTCACCATCGAAGTCAGCGTTATAGGCCGCACACACCAGTGGGTGCAGCTGGATCGCTTTACCTTCGATCAGCACAGGTTCAAATGCCTGGATACCCAGACGGTGCAGGGTTGGTGCACGGTTCAGCAGTACCGGATGCTCACGGATCACTCCGTCGAGGATATCCCATACCACCGGCTCTTCGCGCTCAACCATCTTCTTGGCACCCTTGATGGTGGTTGCCAAGCCACGAGCTTCCAGCTTACCGTAGATGAATGGCTTGAACAGCTCCAGAGCCATCTTCTTTGGCAGGCCACACTGGTGCAGACGCAGAGTAGGACCTACGGTGATAACCGAACGGCCTGAGTAGTCAACACGCTTACCCAGCAGGTTCTGACGGAAACGACCCTGCTTACCCTTGATCATGTCGGCCAGGGACTTCAGAGGACGCTTGTTAGAACCGGTAATCGCACGACCGCGACGACCATTATCCAGCAGCGCATCAACAGACTCTTGCAGCATCCGCTTTTCGTTGCGAACGATGATATCCGGCGCGGCCAGATCCAGCAGGCGCTTGAGTCGGTTGTTACGGTTGATCACCCGGCGATACAAATCGTTCAGATCCGAAGTCGCGAAACGGCCACCATCCAGAGGAACCAGTGGGCGCAGATCTGGCGGCAGAACCGGCAGAACGGTCAGGATCATCCACTCAGGGTTGTTTCCTGAGTAGAGGAAGGCTTCCAGCAGCTTGAGGCGCTTGGTACCCTTCTTGCGCTTGGTGTCAGAGTTGGTCTGCTCCAGCTCTTCACGGATGGTTTCAATCTCGGCAGCGAGATCGATATCCTTGAGAAGACCCAGAACCGCTTCGGCACCCATGCGGGCGTCGAACTCATCACCCCACTCTTCCAGGGCATCCAGATACTGCTCTTCGGTCAGCATCTGTCCCTTTTCGAGGTTGGTCATACCCGGCTCAATCACCACGTATGATTCGAAATAGAGAACACGCTCGATATCACGCAGGGTCATATCAAGCAGCAAGCCGATGCGCGATGGCAGTGACTTCAGGAACCAGATGTGTGCAACCGGAGAAGCCAGTTCAATATGACCCATCCGCTCACGACGCACCTTGGCCTGAGTTACTTCAACACCACATTTTTCACAGATAACACCACGGTGCTTGAGGCGCTTGTACTTGCCACACAGACACTCGTAATCTTTTACCGGACCAAAAATTCGCGCACAGAACAAGCCGTCACGCTCAGGCTTGAAGGTCCGGTAATTGATAGTCTCAGGCTTCTTTACCTCACCAAATGACCAGGAACGGATCATATCCGGAGAGGCCAGACCGATCTTGATGGTATCGAACTCTTCGGTCTTGCTCTGCGCTTTGAGAAACTTGAGTAAGTCTTTCACGTTCATCTCCTGTCAGGAGTTAATACCTGGCGCCCCGAAGGGCGCCAACATTAATGCTTTCGCGTTTAGCAAAGGCTAGGAAACTACTCTTCGAGATCGATATTGATACCCAGAGAGCGGATTTCCTTCAGCAAGACGTTAAAGGATTCGGGGATGCCCGGCTCCATGCTGTGATCGCCGTCCACGATGTTCTTATACATCTTAGTACGACCATTCACATCATCCGACTTAACCGTCAACATCTCTTGCAGTGTATAAGCTGCACCATATGCTTCCAGGGCCCACACTTCCATCTCACCGAAGCGCTGACCACCGAACTGTGCCTTACCACCCAGAGGCTGCTGTGTTACCAAGCTGTAAGAGCCGGTAGAACGAGCATGCATCTTGTCATCGACAAGGTGATTCAGCTTCAGCATATACATATAGCCCACGGTCACCGCACGCTCAAATGGCATACTGGAACGACCGTCGTACAGAGTGATCTGACCGGAATCCGGCAGGTCACCCAGAGTCAGCAACTGCTTGATCTCTTTCTCGCGAGCACCATCAAAGGCAGGTGTAGCAATTGGCATCCCCTTACGCAGGTTCTGTGCCAGTACCATCACTTCCTTATCGTCGAGCTCGGCGATATTAATCTTCTGACGCGAGTCACCCAGATCGTAGACCTGCTGCAGGAATTCACGCATGTGCGCAATTTCACGCTGCTCTTTGAGCATGTCTTCAATCTTGTCACCGATACCACGTGCAGCCAGGCCAAGGTGAGTCTCAAGGATCTGACCTATGTTCATACGCGATGGTACGCCCAATGGGTTCAGAACGATGTCGACCGGGTTACCCTTGTGGTCATAAGGCATATCTTCAACAGGAACAATGGTGGAAATTACACCCTTGTTACCGTGACGACCCGCCATCTTATCACCAGGCTGGATACGACGCTTAACCGCCAGGTAAACCTTAACGATCTTCAGCACGCCAGGTGCCAGATCATCACCCTGGGTGATCTTGCGACGCTTCACGTCAAACTTCTTGTCGAAGTCTTCTTTGATCTCGGCATGCTGCTCGGCGATCTGCTCCAGCTCGAGCTGCTGAGCTTCGTCACTCAGAGTCTGCTCCAGCCACTTGGAACGAGGCATCCCGTCCAGTTGAGCTTCGCTGATACCAGCATTGATCAGCAGGGACTTGGCACGAGAGTAGATACCATCTTCAAGGATGGAGAACTCTTCGGTCAGGTCTTTCTTCGCTTCTTTAAGCTGAGAAGCTTCGATTTCCTGAGCACGCTTGTCTTTCTCAACGCCGTCACGGGTAAATACCTGAACGTCGATAACGGTACCGGAAACACTGTTCGGTACACGCAGTGAGGAGTCCTTCACATCGGAAGCCTTCTCACCGAAGATCGCACGCAGCAGCTTCTCTTCCGGAGTCAGCTGGGTTTCACCCTTAGGTGTTACCTTGCCGGTCAGGATGTCGCCACCCTTCACTTCCGCGCCCACGTAAACGATACCGGACTCATCCAGCTTGGACAGAGCCGCTTCACCCACGTTCGGGATATCAGCCGTGATCTCTTCTGGACCCAGCTTGGTATCACGCGCGATACAGGAAAGTTCCTGAATGTGAATGGTGGTCAGACGATCTTCCTGAACGACACGCTCAGAGATGAGGATAGAATCCTCGAAGTTGTAACCGTTCCATGGCATGAATGCCACGCGCAGGTTCTGACCCAGAGCCAGCTCACCCAGATCCGTTGAAGGACCATCGGCCAGCACATCACCACCACGAACCATCTCACCCTGGCTCACACAGACACGCTGGTTGATACAGGTGTTCTGGTTAGAACGGGTGTACTTGGTCAGGTTGTAGATGTCGATGCCTGCTTCACCTGGAACCAGCTCATCTTCATTCACTTTAACGACCACGCGGGATGCATCGGCGTAATCAACCAGACCACCACGCTTAGCAACAACGGCAACACCGGAGTCAACCGCAACCGCACGCTCCAGACCCGTACCAACCAGCGGCTTATCAGCACGCAGGGTCGGAACAGCCTGACGTTGCATGTTCGATCCCATCAATGCACGGTTCGCATCATCGTGCTCAAGGAATGGAATCAAGGATGCTGCGACCGAAACAACCTGCTGAGGAGAAACGTCCATATACTGGATCTGTTCAGCGTTCATGAAGGTTGCTTCGCTGCGGTAACGACAAGGAACCAGCTCATCTTTGAGGCGGCCTTCATCATCAACATCAGCGTTTGCCTGAGCGATGACATAGTTACCCTCTTCGATTGCAGAGAGGTAATCTACTTCATCGGTAATCTTACAGTCGACCACCTTACGGTATGGCGTCTCCAGGAAGCCAAACTCGTTGGTACGCGCATACAGCGACAGCGAGTTGATCAGACCGATGTTCGGACCTTCAGGGGTTTCGATAGGACACAGACGACCATAGTGAGTCGGGTGTACGTCTCGAACCTCAAAGCCTGCACGCTCACGTGTCAGACCGCCCGGACCCAGTGCAGAGATACGACGCTTGTGGGTGATCTCAGACAGCGGGTTGTTCTGATCCATAAACTGGGACAGCTGAGAAGAGCCGAAGAACTCTTTCACTGCCGCAGAGATAGGCTTGGCATTGATCAGATCCTGAGGCATCAGGCTGTCCAGGTCACCCAGGGACAGACGCTCACGGACCGCACGCTCAACACGTACCAGACCAACACGGAACTGGTTCTCAGCCATCTCACCGACAGAACGGATACGACGGTTACCCAGGTGATCGATGTCGTCTACTTCGTCACGCCCGTTGCGGATCTCGATTAGCTGGCGCATGACATCCAGGATGTCTTCTTTGGTCAGGGTTCCAAGACCGGTCAGCTCTTCACGCTTGAGGCGACGATTAAACTTCATCCGACCTACAGTGGACAGATCGTAGCGATCTTCACTGAAGAACAGATTCTCGAACAGTTGCTCTGCTGCTTCACGGGTTGGTGGCTCGCCCGGACGCATCATACGATAGATCTCAACCAGGGCCTCAAGGCGGTTGGTTGAAGAATCGATGCGCAGGGTATCAGAGATATAAGATCCCTGGTCCAGCTCGTTGGTATAAAGAACATCAAAGTCCTTGAAACCAGCCTGAGCGATGGATGCCAGCAGCTCCAGATTCAGCTCGGTGTTCGCTGCAACAACAACTTCACCGGTATCAGCATTGACATAGTCCTTCGCAGAAACCTTGCCAACAATGTATTCAAGGGGTACTTCAAGCCACTCGATGCCGGACTTTTCCAGCTGACGAATGTGACGCGCAGTGATGCGACGTCCCTGCTCGACGACCACATCCGATCCATCACGGATATCGAATGCTGCTACTTCACCACGCAGGCGCGCAGGAACCAGCTTCATCAGCAGCTTGTTGTCCTGAAGACGGAAACTTATGGTCTCGAAGAAGCTCTCGAGGATCTCCTCGGTAGTAAACTCGAGCGCACGCAGGATGATCGTCGCAGGCAACTTACGGCGACGGTCGATACGTACAAACAGGTTATCCTTAGGATCAAACTCGAAGTCGAGCCAGGATCCGCGATAAGGAATCACGCGTGCGTTGTACAGAACCTTACCAGAGGAGTGTGTCTTTCCTCGGTCGTGATCGAAGAATACACCGGGACTACGGTGCAACTGGGAAACAATAACCCGCTCAGTACCATTGATGACAAAGGTACCGTTCTCGGTCATGAGCGGAATTTCGCCCATGTAAACTTCTTGCTCTTTGATATCTTTGACAGTTCCCGCCGGTGCGTCTTTATCATAGAGCACCAGGCGTAACTTGACTCTTAGTGGCGCGGCATAAGTCACACCTCGAATCTGACATTCTTTGACATCAAATACAGGTTCGCCCAGGCGGAAGCTGACATATTGCAGCTCAGAATAGCCTGAGTAACTTGTAATAGGAAAAACACTCCTGAACGCGGCTTCGAGGCCATACTCACCGTCCGGGTCAGCCTCAATAAACTGTTTAAAGGAGTCAAGCTGAATCGATAGCAGGTAAGGCGTACCCAACACTTGCGGACGCTTACCAAAGTCCTTACGAATTCGTTTTTTCTCTGTATAAGAGTAAACCATGGGGTTCCTCAGCTCGCAGAAAAGTGACCCACTCTGCCCGGATAGGGACAGCTCTGTCTGACACCGTTTGTCAGACCGAAGTCAGTTTCGACCTCGGGGGCATGCATTGATGAAGGGATGAAACGGTGTGAAATCTCCCGACATCCAACAGCGCAAAAGGGCTGGTGAATAAAAATTCACCAGCCCTAGCCTGAAAATCAGGCCAATAATCTATTATATAGATTACTTAACTTCAACGGAAGCACCAGCTTCTTCAAGAGCCTTCTTCAGCTCTTCAGCTTCTTCCTTAGCTACTGCTTCTTTAACGTTCGCTGGGCAGCCTTCTACCAGAGCTTTCGCTTCTTTCAGGCCCAGACCGGTCGCGCCACGTACTGCCTTGATAACAGCAACTTTGTTACCACCGAAAGAGGTCATAACTACGTCGAACTCAGTCTTCTCTTCAGCAGCTTCGCCGCCAGCAGCACCGCCAGCAACAACAGCAGCAGCAGCAGATACGCCGAACTTCTCTTCCATTGCTTCGATCAGTTCAACAACGTCCATTACAGACATTTCTGCAACAGCTTCGATAATTTGGTCTTTAGTGATAGACATGACTCAAATTCCTTAAATTCTTAATGGTTTGCCGCCTAAGCAGCTCTCGAAAAATTAAGCAGCTTGCTCTTGCTTTTGGTCGCGCAGGGCGGCAAAAGTACGAACCAGCTTGCCAGCAGAAGCTTCTTTCATGCACATCATCAGGCGTGCAATCGCTTCGTCGTAGGTCGGCAGTGTTGCCAGACGGTCTAGGTCCGCCGCTGCGATAAATTCGCCCTCAAAGGCCAGACCTTTAACTTCAAACGCTTCCTGATTTTTTGCAAAATCTTTAAACAGACGAGCGGCCGCACCTGGGTGCTCGTTTGAGAAAGCGATCAAAGTAGGACCAACGAAAACGTCTTTCAGACATTCGTAATCGGTCCCTTCTACTGCGCGGCGAGCCAGAGTGTTGCGTACAACTTTCATGTACACACCAGCTTCACGAGCTTGCTGACGCAGAGCGGTCATCGCATCTACAGTTACGCCACGGGAATCCGCAACTACTGCAGACAGGGCGCCTTTGGCAGCTTCGTTGACTGCAGCAACAATTGCCTTCTTGTCTTCGAGTCTTAATGCCATTGGCTTACTCCTGGATTCAACCCGGATCTCAAAGGATCCAGAACTAACACAATCCCTTTCGGGAACTTACGGTGGCAGTCGAACCAGAAGAAAGAGAATCTTTCTCGCTGGGTCACGGCACCGTCTACGCAGGGAATATTAAGTCCCTAAGGACACCTACGGTCTTGGACAGGAGTCGAAACCCCTAACCAAATCAAAGGCGCAAGATTTTAAATAAAATCCCACGCCTTGTAAAGTCTATCCGCGGATTAAGCGTTGGCAGTTTCCAGAGTCGCCTGGTCAACCGCAACACCTGCACCCATAGTGGTGGAGATGCTTACCTTGCGGATGAACTGACCCTTAGCTGAGGAAGGCTTAGCCTTCTTCAGTGCAACAACCAGAGCTTCCAGGTTTTCTTTCAGCTGCTCGTTGTTGAAGTCTGCCTTACCAATAGTGGTGTGGATGATACCGTTCTTATCGTTACGATAACGGATCTGACCCGCCTTGGCTTGCTTAACAGCTTCTGCAACGTTTGGAGTTACAGTGCCAACCTTAGGGTTAGGCATCAGGCCGCGTGGACCCAGGATCTGACCCAGCTGACCAACAACGCGCATAGCGTCAGGAGAAGCGATAACAACGTCAAAGTTCATCTCGCCCTTCTTAACGTCAGCTGCCAGCTCGTCCATACCTACGATGTCCGCACCAGCTTCTTTAGCTGCTTCTGCGTTAGCACCCTGAGTGAACACAGCAACACGTACTTCACGGCCAGTACCGTGAGGCAGTACAGTTGCACCACGTACGTTCTGGTCAGATTTACGTGGGTCGATACCCAGGTTTACTGCTACGTCTACGCTCTCAACGAACTTAGCGGTAGCCAGCTCCTTGAGCAGGTCGATCGCTGCATTGATCTCGTAGTCACGAGTCACTTCAACTTTTTCACGGATATTGCGAATACGCTTAGAAAGTTTTGCCATGGTCTTAACCCTCCACTACCAGGCCCATAGAACGGGCAGAACCTTCCAGACAACGGACCATTGCATCAACGTCAGAACCAGTCATGTCTGGCTTCTTCATCTCTGCAATCTCTTCCAGTTGAGCGCGAGTCACGTTACCCACCTTGTCGGTGTTAGGGCGACCAGAGCCAGACTTAACGCCAGCAGCTTTCTTCAGCAGGAAGGAAGCAGGTGGAGTCTTGGTCTCGAAAGTGAAAGAGCGATCGCTGTATACAGTGATAACAACAGGAACCGGCGCGCCTTTTTCCAGCTTGTCGGTACGGGCGTTGAACGCCTTACAGAATTCCATGATGTTAACACCGTGCTGACCCAGTGCTGGACCAACGGGAGGACTAGGGTTTGCTGCACCCGCAGCTACCTGCAGCTTGATATAAGCTTGGACTTTCTTAGCCATTTTAGATTTACCTCTATTTGGGTTCAAACGCTAAGACACCACCACGGCATCTTTTAAGCTCCCCAATGGAAAGGGCCGCAATTATATGGATAATTGCGCCCCCTGACAAGTCTTGTGTTTATTTCTTGATCAGCTCTTTTCGACCTGACCAAACTCCAGCTCAACCGGAGTCGAACGACCGAAGATCAGAACCGATACCTTCAGGCGGCTCTTCTCGTAATCCACCTCTTCAACAACACCGTTGAAGTCGGCAAACGGACCTTCGGTAACACGAACCACTTCACCCGGCTCAAACAGAGTCTTCGGACGTGGCTTATCGTGAGATTCCTGCAGACGATTGAGGATCGCTTCTGCTTCCTGATCTGAGATAGGTGCCGGACGATCGGAAGTACCACCGATGAAGCCCATCACACGAGGAACACTGCGCACCAGGTGCCAGGTTTCATCGTTCATCACCATCTGTACCAGGACATAGCCAGGGAAGAACTTGCGCTCACTGCGGCGCTTCTGACCGGCACGCATCTCCACAACCTCTTCGGTTGGGACCAGCACTTCACCGAACTGCTCTTCCATCTGGTGTAACTTGATATGCTCCTGCAGCGACTTAGCCACGCGGGATTCAAAGCCGGAAAAGGCCTGAACAACATACCATCTCATTCTTGTTTCAGACATGGCTTAACCTTTCACTCCAGTAATATGGCCAATGATCCATACCAGGGCACCATCGATGACAAACATCAAAAAGCCCATCAGGCAGGTGATGGCAATAACGATCAGTGTCGTCTGTACGGCTTCCTGGCGTGTAGGCCAGACGACCTTACGAATTTCCAGACGAGACTCTTTGGCAAATGAGATCGTCGCTTTACCCTTGGTCGTTGTCCAGGCAACCAGCAGTGCCAGCACAACCAGTACAACCACGCCGACGATACGAGTCGCCAGCAGACCTGTACTCTGCAGAGGCAAGGTATCCAATGCCGCATTTGACCCCATATACCAGTTACCGGCGATCGCCAGCACTAGCAGAACAAAAACCAGAGTCCACTTGAGTTTATCAGAGGAGGGTTGCTGGCCTTCTGTCTTCGCATTCATACAACGTACCTGTACTCAACATGATTGAGACGCTCATCGCTTGCACAGTGCAAGTGCGCCCTATCTACCATCTGTTTAACCGACAAAGCCGAGGCGATCGCATTGCGATAAGCTTCGGGCCTGCCTGTCCGCCCTTAACCGGTGCTCAATTCTTCACCGACAGAAAAACCTCACTATTATATGAGCTTTACGCAGAATTAAAACCCGCGAATGCCCGGCTGAAGCTTTTCTTTCGTTTCTTCTCTCCGATTCAGCTAAAACTCGCAACCTGTTGGATAAAAATCTCAGTCTGAAAGCTGAAAATATCTTCAAGTGATGAAGGAGCTTTGAAAGTGCAAAAATAGAAAAAAGAAAAGAAAAAAGAAGTGGTGCTGATACCCAGATTTGAACTGGGGACCTCACCCTTACCAAGGGTGCGCTCTACCAACTGAGCTATATCAGCAAATTGGAGCGGGCAGCGGGAATCGAACCCGCATCATCAGCTTGGAAGGCTGAGGTAATAGCCATTATACGATGCCCGCACGCTTATGTGCGATAAATGGTGGAGGGGGAAGGATTCGAACCTTCGAAGGCGGAGCCGTCAGATTTACAGTCTGATCCCTTTGGCCACTCGGGAACCCCTCCACATTTTTTGGTGCCGGCAGTAGGAGTCGAACCCACGACCTACTGATTACAAGTCAGTTGCTCTACCAACTGAGCTATGCCGGCGACAGCGAGACGCATTCTATGGTAAGGGTTTTATGGATGCAAGGTGATTTTGTGATTTTTTTCACGCCAGCGACCCATCCGGGCAAAAAAGCATCGCATCGGGCAAAAAGTGTATTTCCACCCGGCCCATCAGGACTCGCGTGCTTACGGATACCGCCCGGAATTCATATGAAAAAGAGGGCGGGCCTGCCAATTCAGCGCCGAACGTCTTGCACCCCTAAGCCCCCTTGGTATAGTGTGCCCCTTTTACACCAATAAGCCATCGTCATGAGCGACCAGCAAGCATCCAAACTCAGCCCCTATCTTGGCTTTAATCGCCAGCAATGGGCGGGTCTGCGCAACTCTGTGCCCCTGTCATTAACAGAACAGGATCTCGAACAGCTGCGCGGGATCAACGAATCCCTCGATCTGGATGAAGTCTCGGATATCTACCTGCCTTTATCGCGACTGCTTAATCTAAATTTTAAATCCAAACAGCGCCGCCATGAGGTACAGCAGGAATTTCTGGCTACCAACCAGGGCTCGGTCCCCTATGTCATCGGCATTGCCGGCAGTGTCGCAGTCGGTAAAAGCACCACCGCAAGGATTCTCCAGGCCCTGTTGGATCGCTGGCCCGAGCACCCCAGGGTTGAGCTGGTGACCACGGATGGTTTTCTCCATCCGACCAAGGTGCTTCAGGAGCGGGAGCTGATGCATCGCAAGGGGTTTCCGGAATCCTATGACATGCAGAAACTCATTCAGTTTATCCGGGCGATAAAAGCCGGTGAGCCCAGAGTGAGTTGCCCCATCTACTCTCACCTCATCTACGATATTCTGCCGGATACCGAAAAAGTTATCGAACAGCCGGATATCCTGATCCTGGAGGGGCTCAACGTACTACAGACCGGGCTGGATTATCCGAGTGATCCCCACAAGGTGTTTGTGTCCGACTTTCTGGACTTCTCCATCTATGTTGATGCCGAGGAGGAGCGCCTCAAGACCTGGTATATCGAGCGCTTCTTGAAGTTTCGCCAGGGTGCATTCCGCGATCCTAACTCCTACTTTCATCACTTCTCCAGCCTCAATGAACCAGAGGCGATCCAGACGGCGGGGCAGATCTGGGATGATATTAACTACCCAAATCTCAGGGATAATATTCAGCCGACCCGGGAGCGGGCCGATCTGATCCTGACCAAGGGACAAAACCACTTTATTGAGCAGATCAAACTCCGGAAATCCTGAGCTGAAGAGGCGTTGCCTCTTCACTCCTGAGACCTTAATTTGTGCTGCGCACAGTTAAATTTGCAGCTTCGCTGAATGATTGCCGGGGTGCCGGCAGCACCTTACTTTTGTACCGCCAAAAGTAAGCAAAAGCTCTCTTCGCGTGATGAGTCCATCCATCAAGCTACGATGCTCGGCATCCTGCCTCGAAAAGAAAATTGCTTTTTATGCTCACCTTCACCTGAAATAGTCAGCCTACTCGCTCAAGGCTGGCATAGGTTGCAGGCACACCATCGGGAGCAGATCTTAATTTGAGACTGGTAGAGCCACAGTCAAGAATCCTCCACCCATCCCTGAAAGTATCATAGATATCTTCCGCTAATACTGCCCGTGGTGCATGGGGTCTTGGAGCCTCAATGGCCAGATTAAGCATATACAGGCGTGAACCTATGGGCATGACGGCCTCCAGGGAGGATAGATAACGGCTTCTGGCATCATCATCGAGCATGTGGAAGAAACAGCAATCGAGGACTGTATTGAACTCCTGACCAAGCTCACAAAGCTTAAAGGCATCCCACACTTTAAAACTAAGATTCTCAATACTCTGAGAAAGATGTGAGCTGGCCCTGCTTATCGCGGTCGGAGAAAAATCGATGCCCAACACTTGATGGCCAAGGCTTGCAGCAAATCTTGAGAGATCCCCACTACCACAGCCTATGTCCAGAACCGGAGAGCTGATTTGTCCTGAGCTCAGGATCTCAGAAAAATACTCCTGATGACGCTCTATATCCCAATTTGGCTGCTCCCTGTATTCATCCTCAAATCTTTCCAATGTCATTCCAAGTTGCTGATTCATAGACACCACGACAAAAATTGACCCAAATGAACACCCTAGCGAAAAACAAAAGATTTACCAAAAACCGAAAAGCCAGATGTTTAAAATCAGGACTCGCCCTTGTGGTCAGGAACTGACTTGCCGTTCTTTTATTGCACAAATATGATGGGTCAACGGATGCACAAAAAGGGGGCCCAAAATGGCACTCGAGTTACAAACCAAGCGATTGATATTAAGGCAGATTACTAAGCAAGATGCGGATCTCATTTTTCAGCTGTACCACGAGCCTGAAGTCATTCGTTATGTTTGTGACCCGCTTTCTGATGAGGTGATCCAGCAACGATTTGAGAGCAGGCTTCCCCTATGGAATAAGGAAAGCCCTCACTGGCTTGCACTTACCCTGATCGACAAGGCCTCGGGGCAAAAAATTGGGATTAGTGGGTTTCTTTCCGAATGGGAGCCCTACCAGCAGGCAGAGCTAGGATTTCTTTTACTTCCTGAGTTTCAGGGCAGAGGCTATGGCACGGAATCGCTACAGCGAGTCCTGGAGCTTGCTTTTGATGAGTTGGGTTTTCACAAGGTTAAGGCAACTGTCACCGAAGGGAATAGCGCCTCATCCAGGTTGCTCACCCGCCTGGGATTTCGTTTGGAAGGAAGGCTTCGTGATAACTTCAAACTTGCCGGCTGCTGGCAAAATGATCTTATGTATGGCCTGCTTCGAGAAGAGTTCCACAACCTGGCGTCAGCAGGGACTTTAGGGTAACCTGCCCGCCTTGTACGAAATAACCTCTTCTGACCTCAGGTCGATAACGAGCCTCCATGCGTTTAGATAAGTTCATCAGTGAAACCACATCCCTGACCCGCTCGCTTGCCAAAAAGGCGCTGCATCGCGGCGAGATCTGCTGTGATGGCGAGGTGGTGAAAAACTCCGCCTTTAAGGTGAAGGTCGGTTGTAAGGTGACTCTCAATGGTGAGCTGCTGGAGCTCAGAGGTCCTCGCTACATCATGCTCCACAAGCCAATTGGCTATATCTGCTCGACCATAGATGAGGAGCACCCATCGGTGCTATCTCTTCTTAAACTCAATAACCGCGACAGGCTCTGCATCGCCGGGCGGCTGGACCTGGATACCACGGGTCTGGTGCTGATCACCGATGACGGCCAGTGGTCCCATCGAATCACCTCCCCCAAAAAGGAGTGCGGCAAGCGCTATCGGGTGCAACTGGCTGATCCGGTGGAGGCCTCCCTGACAGAGCAGTTTGCCAAAGGCGTTGAACTTCGCGGTGAGCGGGAGCTGACTCGCCCGGCAAAACTAGAGATCCACTCCCCCACCGAAGTGCTACTGACAATCCATGAGGGCAAGTACCACCAGGTTAAGCGGATGTTTGCCGCGGTCGGCAACAAGGTGATTGGGCTACACAGGGAAAGTGTCGGGGAAATTGAGCTGGACCCGGCCCTGGAACCCGGGCAATGGCGCTATCTTAGCGAAAATGAGATCAAGTCCGTGTAGACTTTTCCCGAGCCGGAGATTCCTGAGTCCATCACTTTTTGCGAAGAGACTTCATAACCATTTCAGGGCTAAAGTCATAGCGCTTGACCTTCGGATTATAGACCTTGGAAAACTTTCGAAAGTCGATCTCCTCCCACCGGCTCTGGATGAGCAGTGGCTGGTATTGAGCCAGGTTATCCCGGGTGATTGGATACATCCGGGGCTTGAAGCGCTCCCGGATAAAATCCTTGCCATGGTGGTAGTCATAGAGCATCACCAGCGCCCAGGCGCCATCCATGAAATGCCCCCGATGGTTGCCACCAGCTCTCCCCTGCTAACCTTGTCGATCGCCTGTGGGTGCCAACCACAGCTGACAAACAACAGGTCTTTACCCGGCTGCTTTCCCTTATCCAGGGCAGCCTGGATCTCACCTATGGCGGTACTATCATTGACTCCCCAGAATGCCTGAATATTCGGGTAGTGAGTGAACAGATGCAGTGACAGCTTAAAGGCCCGCTGCTGAGTCCAATCACCTGCAACTATCTTTAATAACTTCACCCTATCTTCACGTTCAGAAACCGCCTTACCTAGTCCCCTGACCCGCTCACTGGAAGCCTGAGTGTTTGAGGTTCCCGCAATGGCAGCAAGCTGAACCTTGCCATAGGGCTTGTCCATCCCCTGCTTCAAAGCCTTATCCAGCAACACAGTGCCCATCTGGTAGCCAGCAGAGTAGTTGTCGGGGATCAGTTCGCCAATCCAGCTCTTGTAATACTGACGTGGCTTACCATACTCCCGGCGGTCGCGCTTGCTCTCAAATCCATTGATGAATAGAAAGGTTTTGAGATCCGCCCGGTCGGCAATTCTCAGCAGGTCACCGCCAATTCCATTTTCGTTACTGATCAGCAGATAATCCGGAAGATGAGGGCGGTCGACAATCTCTCTTAGCTGGGTCACCGCCAGCATATTTTTCTCCGAGTCCAAAACCTCCAGCTCAATCCCCAGATCCTCGGAGGCCGCCTGCATAAATTCAATGGTTTGCTTCCAGAACCAGTTTCCCGCACCAGGATTGAGCAACAGCACATGCAGCGGCTCGGTTGCCACGACTCGCAGACTAAATAGGAGTAAGCCGAACAGTAAACATCCCTTGACCATAATGATTTCCGCCCTGAGATCCTATCTTGATTTTAGAGGGTTGAGGAAGGCTTTGCCTGAGCCCCTATTCACCAATCATAAATATCCGGCAGAAATTCGATTGTCTCAGCGGCGGCGGGCCCCTTAAGATAGGCGCCTGGATACCAAGGGAGATGAACCTGTGAACAAAATAGTTGGCCTGCTACTGGTCATGATCTCAAGTAGCAGTTTCGCTACATCTTTGAACTTTCTGAGCATCAGTGACCCTCACCTGAATATAGATAGCAAGCACCAGATGCAGATCGATCCCAAGGGTTATGCCCCGGCCAATGATCTGGATCTGGCCACTTTTAACACCCTGACCTCTGAACTCAAACAACATACGGGCTCGGGTCAGCTTATCCCACAACCTAGCTTTATCCTGCTTCCCGGCGATCTGGTGGGGCATAAGATCTTCAACTTCGGGACCCGCAAGAGTTTTGTCCTCAAAAATGAGCAGGCCGTCTTTGAAAACATCCAAAACAGCTACCCAGATACTCCGATTTTCTACGTGTTTGGTAATAACGACTCACCCCAGCGCAACTATGGGGATTTTAGCTCTAAAGATGGCTCACCGCTGGAGGCTGCCAGGGCCGCCGGGTTTAAAAACGGTTTTCTCTCAACAGGAGTAATCTGTCATGAGAACTCTGATGTCCTCCCCTGCCTTGAGGAGCAAAATCCTAAGCTTGGTTTTTACTCTGCCAAACTGGCACCGGGACTTAAGCTAATTGCACTGAACAGCATCATGTTTTCACCTAACCATGATGCCAAAGCCACCAATACCCAGGCTCAGTTTAACTTTCTCAAACAGCAACTGGCCCAGGCACAAAAGGAGCAGTACAGTGTATTGATCGCCATGCATATTCCTGTGGGCAACAACCTCTATGATGGAAAGAAGTTCTGGAAAGCTAAGTATGAAAAGGAGTTTTTGAAGATCCTCAATGATCACAGCTCAGTCGTCAGGGGAATTCTGGTGGGTCACACCCACATGGAGCAATTTCAGCCCATCGTTTTGAAGAGTAAGACCATTGGCCAGTACTACACCGCCGGACTCTCTACCTCCCATGGAAACTCACCCTCGGTGAAGTCCTTCAGGCTCTCCAATGAAGATGGCAATTGGACCCTGGCCAACTATACCGCCTATGGATTCCACCGTCAGGATGGCAAAATCCAGCTCAACAAGAGTTATCGGTTTTTCCAGAACTACTGCCCGGCGCAGTTAAAGCGGCCCAACATCAATCTCTGCCTGAACGGGGTCAATTTTAAGGAGGTGTATCCAAAGA
This sequence comes from Dongshaea marina, assembly GCF_003072645.1. Taxonomy (NCBI): domain Bacteria; kingdom Pseudomonadati; phylum Pseudomonadota; class Gammaproteobacteria; order Aeromonadales; family Aeromonadaceae; genus Dongshaea; species Dongshaea marina. The sequence continues at coordinate 274,325 of NZ_CP028897.1, read as the reverse complement.
TGACCGAAAATAATCCAAACTACCCGAACTATAAGATGAGCTCTCCCCAGTCCTTTCGAGTCATACAAGAATGACAGGGAGCCTGCTATCCCCTGTGGGTAACAGCAGAAAAAGTTGATCTATGGGTCAGCCCGGAGCAGTCAATCGGTCCGGGCATAAAGAGGATGACTCGGGTCTCTACCGGGGACGCAGGGAGATCTCGCCTCCCATAAATTTCTCAAGTCCCTTGGCGGTATCCACCAGCAATGCACCCTGAGGATCGATCCCCCGGGCAACGCCTTCAATCTGCCGGTCACCAAGCAACAGGCGAACCGGCTGATCATGGAAGCAGTCAAACCGGTTCCAGCGCTCGTAAAAGGCGCTCATCCCGTCGCGCTCAAATAGCTCAAGATCCGCCCGAAGTTTATTGAGGATCACCGCCGTCAGAAGATTTCGATCCAGAGGGTAGCTCACCGCCTCTGCCAGCTCAGACCAGGGCTGATCGATTTGCGGCTCTCCGCTTGCCGAGAGCTGCAGGTTCAGCCCTATCCCCGAGACCACGTGGCAGGCTTCACCCGCGGTGGATTTTAGCTCCACAAGAATTCCGGCCAGCTTACGCCCCTGGTAATAGAGATCGTTTGGCCACTTGAGACCTACTCCCTCGATCCCCTGCTCTTTGAGAGCTTCCACCACCGAGCAGCCGATCACCAGGCTCAGCCCCATAGCGGCCCCCATCCCCTGTTCAAGCCGCCAGTAGAGGCTCAGGATCAGCTGTCTGCCAAAGGGAGAAACCCAGCTCCTGCCTCGTCGGGCACGGCCGGCGACCTGGCACTCAGCAACACAAGCTTCCCCCTTCTCCAGCTCCTGAACCCTATCTAACAAAAACAGGTTGGTCGAATCTATGACAGGAAAGCAGTGCAGCGGAGCGCCCGGAGCAAGCTCTCGCATCCGCTCTGTCTGGTAAAGCTCAAGGGGCGAATGCAGACAGTATCCCTTGCCGCGCACACAGAAAATATCCAGACCGACTTTACGCAACTGTCCGATATGATTGTTGATTGCCGCACGGGAGATCCCAAGCAGATTTCCCAGTCGCTCGCCGGAGTGAAACTCTCCATCGGCTAACAGCTCTATCAATTGCCGGCGAACCGGAGTGATCACACTCATTGAACTACCTCATCTAATGTCACAAACCCCTGAGCCCCAAGCAACTGAACCTCTGGCTCCAGAGTGACGCCAAACATCTCGTTCACCCGGGCCCGCACCAAGCAAGCAAGGGAAACCAGTTCCCGGGCCGTTGCGCCCCCCAGGTTCACCAACACCAGGGCCTGCTCCTGATGGACCCCGGCCCGTCCCAATTCAAATCCCTTGAGTCCCGCCTGGTCTATCAACCAGCCCGCCGCCAGCTTACACATATCCCCTGCCACCGGATAACAGGGCATCTTGGGATAGTGCGCTTTTAGTTCATCCGCCAACTGCTGGCTGACCAGTGGATTCTTAAAAAAGCTTCCGGCATTTCCAAGCTCACTTGGATCAGGAAGTTTTTGCTCACGTAGCCGGCACACTCTCTCGAAAACATCCTGGGGTGTAGCATCCTGGGAAAGCGACTGGAGGGGGCCATACTCAAGATTTGCCTGCCACGTCTTAGGAAGCTTCAGGCCGATACGGGTAATGATGTGGCTGTTACGTAAGCGGGTCTTAAAGATACTGGTTCGGTAACCAAACTCACACTCACCCACGGCGAAACGCTCCAACTCCCCCGAAAGCCGGTTATACGCCTCGACATACTCACAAAAAGTCGCAAACTCAATCCCATAGGCTCCGATATTCTGTACCGGCGCCGCCCCTGAAGATCCCGGGATCAGCGCAAGATTCTCAAGGCCAGGCGCTCCCTGCTCCAGGCTCCACTGCACCAGCTCCAACCAGTTCTCACCCGCTCCGGCTTCCAACAGGTAATGATCATCCCGCTCCTTTAGTTCACGTCCGGAAATGCGATTAAGCAATACAGTGCCACTGAAATCCTCGACCGGGAGAATATTACTGCCCCCTCCAACCACAACCACAGGTGCCTTGCTATTGTTGCAAGCCTCTCGCAGTGCACTCAGGGAGTCGATGGTAATAATCTGGAAAGCAGACTGCTCCAGACCAAAGGTATGCAATGACTTAAGGGAGTGGGAAGATCTATCCAAAACCGGGTACTCTTTACAAGGTTGACAGCGAATTCTACCACAGCCAGCCCCGGGTCAAAATTTCACGCTTGTAAACTCTCTGGGTTATGCTGAGAGAGAGTCGAGGAGTCAATAATGGCCAATAAACAGTTTGCAGTGATTGGATTGGGTCGATTTGGTACCGCCTTGTGCCAGGAGCTCAGTTTGCAGAATGTGGAGCTGATGGCGATCGACATCGATGGTGCCCAGGTTAAAAATGTTGCTGACATAGCAACCCACTCACTGCGCGCCGACACCACAGATGAAGCTGCAGTCAAAGAGCTGGGCCTTGAAGCATTTGATATTGTATTTGTCGCCATTGGTGATAATGTCAAAGCCAGCATACTTACGACACTGATCCTCAAAGAAGCGGGGATCCGCAGTGTTTGGGTCAAGGCAAAAAATAAAAACCACGCGCGTATTTTGCAGAAAATTGGTGCGGATAAGGTGATCAATCCCGAGCGGGCGATGGGACAACGAATTGCGCACAGCATGGTCGACAGAAGGGTGTTTGACTCTCTGGATCTGGGAAGCAACCTGCAACTGACCGAGATGGTGATCACCTCGAGTGTATCGGGAATTCGCCTTGATGCCCATCCACTGTTTGGTGTGCCTGAGCTGATCTTGCTGGCGCTCAAGCGAGGCCCAAAAGTCTATGCGCCGCTTGAGCCAGACCTGGAGCTGCTCACCAGTGATATTCTTATTTTCATCGGACCCAGGGAGGTTATTCAGCAGCAGCTGAGTCTTCTATGAAAATACCTAAACACCCCATCTTTTCGATGCGTACCCAGCGCGCCAAACGCTGGTCCGAACCGCAGATCATCCTGGCAAGCTTTCTGAGCATATTGATCCCGGCCTCTTTGTTGTTGATGATCCCGGCAGGCTCAGTCACCGGACTCAGCTTTGTCGATGCCTTGTTTACTGCCACCTCAGCCATCAGTGTAACCGGATTGGGAGTGGTGGATACCGGCACCCATTTCACCCTGATGGGGCACATTGTACTAATGCTGCTGATGCAGATTGGCGGACTCGGGCAGATGACTCTGTCGCTATTGCTGCTCTCCATGCTCAGAGCCCGAATTGGCCTACGTCAGCAGCTGCTCGCCAAAGAGGCTCTCGGGCAGGAAACCAACATCGATGTGGTCAAACTGGTACGCAGCATAGTGATCTTCGCCTGTGTCATTGAGCTCATAGGAATGAGCATCTTGGCGTTTCGCTGGGTCCCCTTACTGGGCTGGGAGAAGGGACTGTTTTACAGCCTGTTTCATGCGATCTCCGCCTTTAACAACGCAGGCTTCTCGCTATTTCGCTCTAATCTGATGGGTTATGAAGCAGACCCCCTGGTCAGCCTGACCATTGCCGGACTCTTTATCCTAGGTGGACTGGGCTTTACCGTGATTATCGATCTATGGCGCAAGCGTCGCTTCTCCAGACTACAGCTTCACTCCAAGCTGATGCTGGTGACCACCCCCATGCTGCTAATCATTGGCATGCTGCTACTGTTTTTGCTGGAGCGGAGCAACCCGGCAACTCTGGGGGGCCAGGATACGGGCTCCCAGCTGCTCGCCTCCTTCTTCCAATCGGCAACCGCGCGGACCGCCGGATTTAATACCATCAATATCGGCGCCATGACCCATGCATCCTTGCTGGTGATGATGGTGCTGATGTTTATCGGGGCTGGTTCCACCTCCACCGGTGGCGGGATCAAGATCACCACCTTTGCCATCGCTAACCTGGCAACCCATGCCTTTTTGACCAAAAAGCCCAATGTCTCGGTCTTCCAGCGCACCATCTCCCGTCAAGTGATCTTCAAGTCCCTGGCAATTATCGTGGTGAGCAGCATGGTGCTGATCGTCGCAATGTTCCTATTGATGATTACCGAAAAAGATCCCTTTATTGAGGTGATGTTTGAGACAGTCTCCGCCTTCGGTACCGTGGGACTGAGCATGGGGGTCACCAGTGATCTCTCGACCCCGGGCAAGCTTATTCTGATCGTGGTGATGATCATAGGTCGCCTCGGCCCGCTGACACTGGCCTTCATGCTGACCAAACCTCGCGAGTCCAAGCTGACCTACCCCGAAGGAGATGTATATACGGGATAGCTCAGGTTTTGACCCGATAGGTTCACTGCTGAAGCTACTGTAGAGTCATGCTCATCCTGATCCCTAAGCCTTCATCAGAGCCATCTTAAGAGTGGTCGATGAATTAAGGAACACATGAGCATAATCAATTTGAAGCCGGACTACAGATTATTAAGCTTGCCAGGCATGAGTCTCCTGATCCTGGCGGCTTGCTCCTCCGCGCCGGAGCCTCAGGCTCAACCGGATAGCCCGGCACTAAAAGAAACGGTTGCAACCATCTCAAGCTCTCATAGCCAGGGAGCCAGGAGAGCTCTCGAAAGCATTGGCTTTGAGTCAGCCTCCGTTGAAAACCCCGAAGCCCTCAAGGAGGCGGCTCAGATGATGCTTCAGTATCAATCCTCGCCTCAGACCATTGACTACTTCAGATTCCAAAGCCAGCTCAGGGAAAGCTCCTCAAGCGTAAAAGAGCAGGAAGGGGATCGGGTTGAAGGTAAAACGCATGAAAGCACCAGGCAATCCGAATCAGAGTAAGCCTGGACCAGCTCAGAGGCCAGGCTTACCACAGATCATCAGAATTGAGCAACTATCAGTAGTACCCCAAACAGGCCACACAAAATGAGGCCCATTCCGCCTCCGATTACCTGATAGGCGTGCTCTCCCACCAGGTTTCTCTTGCGGGCGCACCACACCATGGCACAGGGGATAAAGATCGCCAGAAAGGTCAACGCCAGCCCGGCGTAGGCAAGAGCTCCCAGGAATTGATTGGGAGCCAGGATCCCAATCAACAATGGCGGAAGCAGGGTCATCAGCGCACTCTGAAAGCGCCCCAGACGATGGTTCGGTCGCTTGCAGATCTCCGCCAGCAGATCAAACAGGGCCAGCGATACCCCAAGAAAAGAGGTAGCCAGAGCCACTGCGGCAAAGATATGCAGGATCGGCTGCAGTTCGCTCATACCATGCCCCAGTGCCGTGACCAGCTGGTTCACATTCCCGGACAGCCCGGAGAGATGTTCCGCAGAGAGATTACCGATACAGGCGATAAACCACAGCCAGTAGCAAACCAGCGGGATCCCACTTCCACCCAACACCACCCAGCGTAATTGACGGCCACTGGCGTTGGTGTAACTCACCAGCGAAGGAATAACCACCATGAAGCCAAAGGAGGTGAACAGGACAGGCAGGGTATTCATCCAGCCATCCAGCTGTGGAGTCATCTCATAGAGATGGGTAAAGGAGATCCGTGGCAGCATCATCACCAATGCAAGCAGCAAACAGATCAGCATGATGGCAAACAGCAGCCGGTTAAACTTATCTACCGCCGCAGTTCCCAGCATTACTACCAATCCACCAATCAGTACCACCAGCAGCTGGCACAACATCATAGGCCAATGCCAACCAAAGGAAGCGAGAGTTCCATGGAGCAGATCGCCGGCACCAATCACATAGGCCATCAGCAGTGCATAGAGCAGAAACATCATACTGGCATTGGTCAGCCACTGACCCCCCTTGCCAAGCAGTTTGCCTGCCATCCCATGCATATTACTACCAACGCCGACCCGCAGGTTAGCCTCCAGCAGTAGCAGAGCCGCATAACTGGTAAAAGCCCACACCAGAAGCATCACCAAAGAGCCTCCGACAAACCCCAGGCGAGCCAACACCATGGGGATCGCAAGCATACCTGCGCCCAATGCCGTTCCGGCGACTATGAGTGCACTTCCAATTAGTTTGAGATTCAAAATCTACTTCCTCACATGACTGATCTTTAGTTTAGTGAGGTTCGAGGGGAAAGGTAGATGAGTTGGCGCCACGCTCTCAAGCTTCCCGACGGTGAACCTCACTGGTTCTGTCGGTTTGCTTCGATGACGACGCTGAAATTATATTCTGCTCAGCCCAGCCATCGAAGCTGTATAAACTGAGCAAAATAATAGAAATTGATCATTAGATGATTACAACTCAACTATCATTTTGATGGAAAATGGGCCCGCCATTAGCGACAGGCCCGGAGAATCTAGCATAGAAAAAATCAGCAGGTCAACGGGTGTTTTAAATTTAGCCGCTAAAACTGTGCCGCAATCAGGACCACACCAAAGGCGCTGATCGCCATCACCCCTAGCTCACCACCCCGCACCCGATAATCAGCGAAGCTCAGGCCGGTTTTTCCACGACGTAGCTGCCAAACCATAGCGCTTGGGATCAAAATAGCAAAAATCGTCTGGGCGATTCCCGCATAGGAGAGTGCGGCCAGGAAGTGGTTGGGAGCAATAATCGCGATCACCGTCGGCAATCCAAGGGTCAGCAGCGCATTTATACTGCGCCCCCTGAGGCTTGAGGAGCTTTTGCACACCTCTGCCAGCAGATCAAACAGGGCCAGGGCCACTCCGAGAAAAGAGGTCAGCAGCGCCATCGCCGCAAACAGATTCAGCACGGTCCGCAGGTGCCCTCTTTGCTCTGAAAGGGCTGTAACCATGGCATGAACATTTCCTGCCATTGAAAGTAGCTTGCCTTCCGGAAGGTTCCCGAGACAAGCCAGCAGCCACAAGAAGTAGCACAGCAGTGGGATGGCACTACCGATAATGATAATCCAGCGCATCTGCTTAATGGTTGCACCACTGTAACGAACCAGCGAGGGGATCACCACAGAGAAACCAAAGGAGGTAAACAGAACCGGCAGACACAGTAACCAGCCTTTAGCGTGCAAAGGCGCTGCCAGTAACAGGTCCATCTTGCTGCTCGGCAGCATCAAAATCAGAGCGGCGAGAAAAAAGACTATCATCAGGGCAAACAGGGCACGATTGAGCCTATCCACCAAGGCGGTACCACAGATCACCACCACGGCTCCCAGCAAGGCAAATAGCAGCTGGCAAACCAGCATAGGAAGCTGTAACCCAAAGTAGTCAAAAGCGCTGTGAAGCAGATCGGCAGCCCCTATGATGTAAGCCATCAACAGGGAGTAGAGCAGAAACATCATGCTGCCATTGGTCACCAACTGACCGGCTCGTCCCAGAAGTTTTCCTGCCATGGCGTGCATATTACTGCCAACCCCGACACTCAGGTTCACCTCCAGAAGCAGCAGCGCCGCATAACAGGTGATCCCCCAAACCAGCAGCATCATCACGGTTCCAAGAACCAGACCAAGCTGTGCCAACACCATGGGAATACCAAGCATACCGGCTCCAAGAGCGGTGCCAGCAACTATGAGTGCACTTCCGACTAATTTAAAATTCACTGATGATTTCCTCACATAAGGCAGCTGATGTTATCAATAATGAGTTGTGAGGTTCTTAGGAAGGGAAGTCAGGGAAGTATTATCACACTCGTAAGCTCTCCGCCCTTGAACCTCTCAGGTTCAAACGGTGCTTCGATGACAATACTGAAGACTTTAAACACTCAGTGCAGCCATCGAAGCTGAATATACTGAGCGTAATAATAAAAATTAAACATCCAGTTGAGACTCTATTGCTCTCTTGATTTTTCAAACGTGGCAGATAAGGCCACGAACAGCCCAAGCAATCTAGCACAACAAAAATTGCTACGTCAACGAACAAATATTCTCCTTTGAGCTGCTACAATCGTCCAACATAAGAAAAGACATTAAGCAACAGGTAGATAGGGGAAGTAAGTCCGCCATGCTGCGATTACTTACAATACTGATTGTATTACTCATAACGCTCAATCCGCTCGCACATGCGGACAAGCTAACTATCTATACCGAGAACTCTCCCCCGGGAAATTTTGTTAATGCTCAGGGAGATCTCACAGGTCTGAGTGTCGAAATAGTCAAAGCAATTCAGGGTAAGCTCAATCAACCGGGAAAGATCCATCTTGTCCCCTGGGCCAGGGGCTATCGAATCATCTCCAGCACTCCAAATACCATGTTATTTTCCACAACCCGAACTCCCGAGCGAGAAGCTCTGTTTCAATGGGTGGGACCACTCTTTGAAGTCAAATGGCTGCTGGTTGCCCGCAAGGATTCCCCTCTTATCATCCACTCACTAGACGATGCCAAAAAACTGGGGCAGATCGGCACCTATCGCCATGATGTCCGGGAGCGTTATCTTGAGGAGCTTGGGTTTACCAACCTGCACTCGGTCAATAAAGCACTGCAACTTCCAAGACTCCTTGAACGCGGACGCATCGATGCATTTATCACGACCAATATTGCCATGAGTCGTCAGGAGCTGGGCCAGATCCAGAAGCCAGGTGAGGTATTCAGAATCATCTACGAGTTCAAACGCTTTCCCCTGTATATGGCCTTTTCACGCCAGACCCCTGAGGCAAGCGTTAAAGAGTGGCAGCAGGCTTTTGACAAGCTGCTTGAGCAGGGAAAGATTCAGGATATTCGAAATCGATGGTTCGAGCTCCCCTTCACAGACAACAAAGACCCGGCAAGGAGTCAGTAACATGCCCCTAATCGACCTCACTCACACCTTTGGCTCACCGATGCCGGTGTTCCCGGGCGATCCTCCCGCCACACTCACTGAAATAGCGAGCGTGCGAGAAGATGGTTTCAGTAATCACCTCCTGAGCTGTGGGATGCACACCGGCACCCACATGGATGCCCCGATGCACTTTATCGATTCAGGACTGAACATTAGCGAGCTGGGGCTCTCACGACTCATCGGCCCGGCGATCCTGCTGGATGCCCGGGGCCAACAACAGTTACAACTATCCCTGCTTGATGGCGTCACTGTGCGCCGCGAACTGGCGGTACTGATCCTGACCGGACATGACAAGCACTTCGGCAAGCCTGAGTACTACCAAGCTTACCCTCTCATCACCCCTGAGCTTGGCCGAAAATTGACCGATTCAGGGGTCCGCTTGCTGGGGCTGGACACTCCAAGTCCGGATGACTCTCCCTTTGCCATCCACCAGCAGCTCCTGGGAGCAGGGATTCCCATCATCGAAAACCTGACAGGGCTGGAGCTGCTCCTTGATTCCGGTGAGTTTGAACTCATGGCTCTGCCATTAAAGGTTGAGGCCGGAGGCGCTCCGGTGAGGGTTGTGGCCCGATTATAGGCAGAGACCTTATTCTTTGCTCTCCATAGAGTGCTCCGGCAACAGTTGCTGTTTTCCTGTCATGCTCTCAATATCAATAACCCAGCAGGCGGTCTGCCTTAACAGGGTTTTGGAGACCTTGTGTTCGGGACGAACAACCTGCCCAAGCAGCGCCTCAAAAGCAAGTGTCTTCTCTTGATCACTCTCAAGCTCTCGAACCCTTCCGTAGCCAACTACGGAGCGAAACCCATAAGAGAGATGACAGGCTGAAGATTTGTGATCGATCAATTGATGCTGATCGGTCACGGTAAAGCACAACCTCGGATTTGTAGCAAAGCTGCTCGCTTTGCGCCCCTCTTTGGCGCCATGCAGATACAGCTTGTTGTCGGCATACCCATAGTTGACCGTCACCAGGTAAGGTTCATCACCATCGACCACCCCCAATACCACCACCCTGTTTTGATGGAGCACAGCTTCGATCTCACTGGGATCTTCCATCTCTCTGTCGGCTCGTCTCATCCTGATACCTCACATTGGTTGACTGAATATGGCCAAGATCCCATCATAATCATTCACCGGGCTGCCTAGCCCCACAAATCAAAATATCACAGCCGAGAGCGGTTTTCGGTAAGAGATAACTCGGAATTAACGGGATAATGACATGGCTATCACTTACAAGATCAATCACACCATCACAGTAGAACAGTTCCGTCATGTTCTGCAGACCTCAACCCTGGGAGAGCGCCGGCCCATTGAAGATGAAAGCTGCCTGCAGTCGATGCTGGACCATGGCAACCTGACGGTGACGGCCTGGGAGGGGGAGGAACTGATCGGTATTGCTCGCTCCGTCACCGATTTTTCTTTTTGCTGTTACCTCTCTGATCTGGCGGTGAGCCAACAGATCCAGGCAAAGGGAGTGGGAAAAGAGCTTATCCGTCAGACACGAACCCGGTTAGGTGATAAGTGTGCCATCATTCTGCTTGCGGCTCCCGCGGCACAAAACTACTACCCGCACATTGGCTTCAAGCCTCACAACAGCGCCTGGCTTCTCGAGCCGGAGGACCCGCTCATTTAACAGATGAGAGCCCTATTGAGTCCAGGGCGCTCCTAATATGGATCACATGGACTAATCGAAGTCAGTTCCCGCTAAATGATGAGAGCACGACCGGCTGCGCTACCCCGGAGTCAGGCCCGGCCGTGGCAACATTGACCAGGGCGGTGATTCCCAACGCCCATAAACCAAACAGTACAAAAGCGATCTCCTTTCCCTTCAAACCCGGCATGACTCTCTCCCTAATTCAGCACAAGAACTCAGAACAAAAATGGTGTTTCTAATTTGTTGAGGGCATTCTAGGAGAGTCGTATGACATCAGTGTGACAGTTCAATGAAAGTTTTATGACAGATTTTCCTGCATAATCACCCGCACGCTACAGGCATAACAAGCTATACCTCGGGAGCACCTTTTGTGAATGCAAGAGGCATAACTTGAGATAATCAGACACGAACCTAAGCAATACTTCATCGCAAGATGTGCTGGTTTGAATCCCCCCTTCTGCCGTAGTGAGCTGCCAGAAGTGGATTTACTTTAAGCAATCATCATTAACTGAGTATCTTCAATCACCATCCCCAGAGCCGCTACTGAGTTTTGGATATCTTTAACCTCAGATGTATGCCTTTCAATGGTACTTTCTGAAGCCATCAGTTTAGAGTCAATGTACTGCATACGATTTTGAGTATTTTCTATCTGATTCAAATTATGCATTACCTGCGTCTGGGTAAGGGCAACCTCATTTTCAAGAGTTGAAACCTTCTGTGATGTTGTATCGATTTCAGAAAATGCGATGCGGACGCTATCTTGGGTAGTTTGGAGCTTCTGGCTAACTGCTTCCAGCTCATCAGCCCGAACAACATGCTCTTCAAGCAAGACTTTTCTAACGGAAGCTGCCGTTGAATCTTTTTTAGCATACAGCCCATTCTTCCACCCGACCCACTTATATTCAGTGCCCTTTACATCATAGGATCGCCAACTATATTTCTGCACCAGGGCCAAATAGATCTCCCACTTAGCCCCTACACCCAGTTTGGAATAGCTCCCCAGGTAACTGGTATGGCTGGATCCCAGAAAAGTTTCAAACTTCGCCTGCGCCTCCAGCTGCATCCAGCCATTAATCTTCCACTTCATATTGGCGGTCGGCTTAAAAAACTCTTTCGCCGAAGGGATCTTAGATGATTCTGAAGAATCTGATGACTTCTTGGATGACTCTGAAGGCTGGTTTGATTTAGCTGATGGCTGGCTTGAACTACTTTTCCCCGATTCACCTCGCTCTCCTGCTGAGCCGGCGGCTTGGGCATCCTGAGTATTGGCTCGGCTAGCTGAGTGGCTACCCTCTGATGAGGTAGCTTGAGAAGCTCCGCTGCCCCTTGCATCACCAGTGGATTTACATTTTGTCCGCGTCCCTGTGCTTGCTGCATCAGCATAGCCATCTTCTCCCTGAAATAATCGCCCGAAAAATTCTAGAGAGTGTTTATGACTGCTTAATGACATGAGCTTCAAATATTTCACTAATAGTATGAAAGCGATAATTAAATCATTTTCAGATACTTGTACACCCAAGATATATAAACAGCTGTATGCTTATGCTCTGACGGGGAGAAAGATCTCCCCGTCAGCTACAGATCCATTCTTTTTTGCTGCATCGCCGCAAATACTTTTTCTGAATCAAGCAACTTGGCATAACTCATCAGCTCTTCACTTTCATGCTGAATCACAAACTCGGTCAGCTGTTCAATGACAACCTTGCGCAGCTCATCTGCAAGCCAGGGCTTTCCGACAAAATAGTGCAAGCCTCCATGGTTAATCGCCTCAATCGTCGCCTCCTGATCTGCCTGCCCGGTCAACAGCACACGCCGGCACTCACAGGTTTGAGGCCTTTCATTGAGCTCAATCAGAAAATCGACCCCCAGGGTGCCCGGCATGATGTGATCGCATAGGATCAGAGCCAGCTTTACCCCCTCCCCGGCCATTTCATCGATCACCTCGCGCGCTTCTGCCACGCTCTCCGTTGACTCAATCTCAAAGCGCTCGGCAAACTCAGACAGATCATCCTCGATGCTGTCCAGAACCTCCCTCTCATCATCCACGCAGACTATCAGGTACTTTTTCATCCCTTTTTATGACCTCCTTTCTTGCCATCTCTGTGGAGATACCGGCAGAGTCACGATCATCCGGGTATAGAGTCCCGGCTCCGATTCAACCCTAATCGTACCCTGATGACGCTGTACGATCTGTGCGCAAACACTCAGACCGATCCCCAGTCCGAAATCCCCTTCACGCTTAGTGGTAAAATTGAGTTCAAAGATTTCATCCTGAAGCTCGGGTGGGATCCCACAGCCATTGTCTTCAACACTCGCCTCAACCCAGGAGCTCCCACGTTGGTCCACCAACTCGCGGGTGCGGATAATAATCTTTCCCTCCAGCTCCCCCTTTGATAGGAGAGCCTCAAGGGCATTGGATAGAAAATTTGTCCAGATCTGCTGAAGAGCTATCGGATCACAATACACATCGGGAAGTGGTTGATACACCTTCTCAACCTCCAATCGCTTGAGGCGATTCTCAAATATCAGCAGGGTATCTTCCAGCCCCTCGTGCAGATCAACCCATTTCATCTGGCCATCGGTCTGGCGAGCATATTGTTTAAGGCTCTTGACCAGATCACCGATCCGCCGGGCACACACATCGATGTTGCGCAAAAAGCTCCCGACCTGATGAAAGCGCTCCAGCTCGGTAATCAACTGATCCCGCTCATCCGGCTCATGGGAGCAAAGCTGTGGCCAGTAAGCATCTTCATCAAGGCGCATGGTAACCACCTTTTTAGCCACCGCCCGATTCTCCAGGCTCTCATTTACCAACCTGGTTCGAGCCCGGATGGTGCTGGTTGACAGTGGATTCGAGTCCATCGCCTGACGCAAGATACGATCGCCAAGTTCAGTGATCTCTGACGGGAGTTCAATGCCGGTTAATTCAGGGATCTGCCGATGCAACTTCTCCGCGCCACGGATGATTGCCGAGACAGGGTTATTCAGTTCATGGGCAACCCCGGCGACAAGCTGCCCCAGTACCGCCATCTTCTCGGTATCAATAAGCTGGGTATATGCTGCATCCAGCGACTGCAGGGTTTCCTGTAACTTGATCTTGGTTCGAATACTGTTTTGCAAACGCCGGTCAAAATGACGCAGTAGCATGTTGGTGAACAGCGGCAACAGCTCCGAGCGAACACTCATCACCTTGGCAAACAGGGCCTTATCAAGGCGTATCACCTCAACCCGGGTCAGGGTAACCCCGGTAGAGAATGCAGGCTCCCCCGTGATGAAAGACATGCCTCCAACCAGGGCCCCTTCCTGATAACGAACCACTTCCTGCATCTGCCCCTTGGAGTCACGCTTTTTCAAAAGCACCTCACCCTTGGCAATAAACCACAGGTAATCGTTCGATTCCCCCTCCCGGGTCAGGATATGACCACTGGTATAGCAGCGACAGGCATGACTATCATCGTTACCATCAAAAAATTTATACAGGGCATCAATGAGCCGGGTTGAAAGCTCTTCATCGCTGTAGTGGGTATAGTCTAAAAACCCCTGGCGATAGCGGGCGATCTGACGATCCACATGGGCTTTGAGTAAACGAGGCTGGTCGAGGATACGGGCATAGGGGAGCGGGTCAACATCCTGCTTGAGGATGAAGTGAGTCGCCTGATCTATCACGACTTTGCGCAGGGCGGACTCATGCCAGGGAGACTGCAGATAGTAATCAAGTCGGCTCAGGTTCACCGCTTCTATGATGGAACCCAGCTCAGGATGGCGCCCCAGCAAGATCCGGCGGGAGCTATGGTAGGTTGCATCATTGCGGATCAAAAAATCGACCCCTCGACCATCCTCAAGGTGGTGATCGCACACCATGACCGCCACCTCTTGCTTCAACTCAGCCAACCGTTCTAATAACTCTTCAGCCTCATTGATTGAGCAAGCCTGATGCAAGCCAAAGCAGAGCTCTAAGCTCTTGAGCTCATCCAGGGCTCGCTGCAAGAGCTCCGCTTCGGTAGCCACCACCACGATTGCAAAATTCGTCATTGAAACTCCCTTTCAGTGGCTGCTCATTCAGGCTCAGATGCCACCATATCCCTGATGAGCCATATACTCCTCAATGGCCTCCAATAACTCCCCCCACTGCTCTTCGGGAACAGGAGCCTCGGGATCATCGGGCTCTTCGGCGTACTCCTCCCAATAAAAGCGTCGCATATCATTGGCAAAGGGCTCATGTAGCTCGGCCAGCAGTGACAGAGGGCCAAACCAAACGATATATCTGAGGCCTTCGGCCAGATCGTTCATCGACTCAATCATCAACTGATCGTCAAACTGCTCGGCCAGTAACTCAAATCGCTCCCGGGCGATCTCGAGCTGCTGTTCATCCAGGGAACCAACCTGTGCCAATAGCAACAGATAGTCATTACAAAGATATTCAATCGCTTCACCACGCTCATCAAAGGTGAGCCACTTCCCCCCTGATATCCTGCCAGTTCGGGGTTGACCTCGGGATCCATATGGCAGATGCCCCAGCTATCTTGTCCCATTTTCTATCTCATCCAATATCACGGTTGCTCTTGCCCCATTGTAACCAGTCAGATGCCCCGGCGTCAGCCGCTAATAAAGAGGCCATATGAACCACCTTACCTTTTAACTGGGTATAGTGCGTGATCAGGATCACGAGCCGGACTCTTGATGCTGTCACTAAGGGGGAAGTTTGTTCAAAATTGCCGGCCTTGTGTCTGACTGAAGAAAAATTATGACGCCTCTTATAGCCATAGCGATCACCACAGGGATCCTTTCCGGGATCTGGGCCTGGTTCTCCGTCGCGTTTGGACTCGTTACCTGGATTGGCTTTATCGGCTGTACCAGCTATTTTGCCTCCCAGGGCTGTTGGCGCTCCCTTATCACCACCTGGCTCACCAATACCACCGGAGTTTTTTGGGGAATGCTACTGATCAAAGGGGCGGATCTCTGGGGACAGGGGGTTTTCAGTTTCATGATGGTGGCGATCGTTGCCTTCATGATGTGCTTTCAGGGAAAGCAGCGCTGGCTCTCCTATATTCCGGGAACCTTTGCCGGCTGTTGCATCGCTTTTGGTAGTAACGGCGCCTGGCAGATCGCAATCCCATCCCTGTTGGTAGGCGCCCTATTCGGCTTTGCGATGAAGCAGAGCGGGCTGCTGCTATTCAAAATCTGGCCCGCTCGTTTCGCGAAGAAGGGCGATTAACCCTTATATTGCGCCGGCTCTACCTCATGACGGCGCAATAGCTTGTAGAAATCGGTGCGATTACGCCCTGCCAACTCAGCCGCCAATCGGGCATTCCCGCCACTGAGCTTGAGCACCCGAATAAGATAATCCCTTTCAAAGGTATTGCGTGCTTCCACCAGGGTCGGGAAGGCACTCTCGGTCTCGGGAAGCAGCTGGCGAATCGTCGCAACCGCCACCACCGAGGAGGTGGTTAGTGAGATCGCCTGCTCCAGCACATTATGCAGCTGACGAATATTCCCCGGCCAACTGGCGGTTGCCAGGCAGGCGAGCGCCTCCGAAGAGAAGCTACGAACCAGGGTTGTCTTTTCACTGGCATAGCTCTTGAGAATATCTTTGGCCAGCACAGGGATATCTTCCAATCGCTCACGCAGGCTGGGTAAGCTGATATTGGCAACATTGAGCCGGTAATAGAGATCTTCACGGAACGTCCCCTCATCCATAGATTCCACCAGATCCTGCTGACTGGCAGAGAAGATCCGAACATCAAGCTCCCCCTCTCGCACATCTCCCATGGCGTTCACACAATACTCGTTGAGACTCTCCACCAGTTTTCCCTGCAGGGCCAGAGGCATGGCAGCCACCTCATCAAGGAATAGGATCCCTCCATCCGCCCGCTCAAAAACACTGGCAAATCCTTGCCCATCACCAAACAGCTCTATCTCAAGCTTTTCAGCTTCAAGGCGGCAGTCGATCTCAATGAACACGGCTTCACGACGCTGGCTCTGGGCGTGAAGGGTCTGCGCCATTCGGGTCTTACCTGTGCCGCTATCCCCGGTGATCAGCACATTGATATCACTCAGAGCGATTCTGGAGGCCTGCTCAATGGTCCGGATCATCGCCGGACAGCGGGTCACAAACGCCTTATCCAGCCCCTCATACTGCTCACTGGCAGACTGTGCCAGTGCCTCCTCCAGGGCCTGAGCCAGCTCATTCTTATCAATCGGCTTGGCCAGAAAACTAAAGACCCCCGAGCGAGTCGCACTCACGGCATCTGAGATGGTGCCATGTGCCGTCATGATGATGACCGGCAGCCCAAGCCAACGCTTCTGAATCTGATCAAACAGTGCCAGCCCATCCATCTCATCCATTCGAAGATCGCTCATCACCAGATCCGGGCGCTGCTGTTCAATCAGCTGCAGTGCCTCTTTGCCAGACAGAGCGGTGCGAACCTCGTACCCTTCACTCTTGAGGCGTATGCTCAACAGCTTGAGCAAACTGCTATCATCATCAACTAAGAGTAGGCTGGCCTGACTCATCATAAGCCTCCGCTATTATATTTTTGATCGGCTATCTGCTGATCAATCTTGGTCAGGGCCTCCAATTTGCCCCTGAGATCCGTCACCTCTGTATTGAGCTCAACCCAGGGCCTGAGAGATTGCTGCGCCTCTTTACTCATCTTGGGTAACTCCAGCTTAAACAGCTGCATCGCTTGCTTGCGATAGTGATAGGGCTGCCCCGGTACACTCAGCAAGATAGCGCGCTTAAGCTGGCTGGTGGGATCTTTTTGTCCATCCAGGGTGCTAAACAGTTGCTTGCGCTGATCTGAAGATGCATTAACCGCTATCTGGATATAGCTCTGCCAATAGGCGCCCTGCTGATCCACCTTGGCCATTTTTTCAAGCCAGTTTTGCTCATTACTCTGAGCGGCCTGTCGCGACAAGCTGGTACATGAGCACAGACCCAATACCAAAAGCGCAATTGTTATTATTCTGAACAAGATGCCTCTCCCTGTTTCAGCAAGGTTAGCCGGAAACACACGTCCATTTCATGCTCTTCAAGCACCACGAGTTGTCCCTCCAGTGATAATGCAGATTCCAGGGCAATACTCAAACCGAGGCCACTGCCTCGCACCGGACCATCCCGGCTGGCCTTCCCCTGAATAAATGGCTCAAAAATAGCCGCACGCTCCTCTGTGCTGATCGCCGTTCCATTGTTAGCTATATCAAGCACCAATTGTTGTTCCTCGACCCTGACCTTGATCAAGATGAGCTGCTTTCCATAATGAATTGCGTTGGAAAGCAGATTATCAATGATCAAACGCAATCGCTCACTATCTGTATACCAACAAACCGGCTCAATCTCTTCAACTAAGCGAATTTGAGAGTTCGCTAAAGGTAATCGGTAATGATTCACCACCGACTGGATCAGGGATGGAATATCAACCCACTCCCACTTAATCTGTTTTTGCTGGCTCAATCTGTTATATCCAAGCAGCTGCTCAATTAGCTGCTGAAGACGCTGCCCATTCTCAACCATCAGCTCAACAATTTCGAGCTGCCCCTCATTGAGCGGACCTGCTACCTGTTCTATCAACAGATCGGCCCCCTCACGCAGGCTGGATAGAGGTGTCTTCAATTCATGTGAAATATGTCGTAAAAATTGCTGCTTCTGCTCTTCGAGCTGATTGAGACGATTGTGCAGCCAATGCAACCTCTCACAAAGCTCAACCAACTCGGTCGGACTGGTCATGGTCACCGGCTCAGGATCATGGCCCGAGCCTATGCTGTGGATCATCGACTCCATTTTTCGAATTGGCCGGATAATCAGCCAGGTAAAGATCATGATCAATAAAAAACTCAGGCTGAACAGCACGCTCAGATACCACCAACTGCGATTTTGATAGCGCCGGATCTGCTGCTGCACAAAATCAACCTGGATATCGACCTGGGCCTTTATCTCCTTAGAAAGCTGACGATTGAGGCTAAAAAATGGGATGAAAATATCCAGTCGTCGATCGATCTCTACCCCATGCATCCCGGCAAGCGCTTGCAGCTGTGGTAGCAGATCTTTAAGCAAACCGGTCGTCTTTGCCGAAGCCAGTTGCTCCTGGGCCAGTAAGCTCTCATAGTGATCAAGTTGCTTAAGATAATGTTGCTTGAGCGGCGCCGTTCCCAATACCCGGTAACGACGAATCGTTGAGGCCATATCCGTTGATAAAAAGGTCAACTCGGTTGCATAGCGCGTCTGCTGAACCGACTCACTCATGTTACGCTCAAGCAGTCCACTGAGGTAGTTGAGTGACACAGTATTCTGGTATAGCAGGAATGCCAAAGGAAAAGTCACCAGCACAAACCCCGCCAAGATCAGCTGCAACAGCGAACGAGGACGAAGCCTGCTTTCAAAAAAAGACATCCGTATATGCTCAAGATTGCCAAGGTTGTGACAGAATAACAAAAGCAGCCCCACAGTCCACTTTGAGAGCGGAAGAATCCTATCCGATTCTCCCCGGTCACTCCAGCCTCAAGCGAGACCTCGCGACGCAAAGTTACGCCTTCTAACAAACTGTCAGTTTCTTGCTTTTTATTTGGTCAGATATTGTACTGATGTCACAGATCCGGTAAAATTCGCGGCCTTTTGTGGCCTTATCCAGAGCCCCATGGGCAACCATCAAGGACCCTGCTCTCAATATGTTCGAACTACATATAAATAAAAACTTTAGTGTTAAAAATGACATCCTGTCCGGCCTGACAGTCGCATTGGCATTGGTACCAGAAGCCGTCGCCTTTGCATTTGTTGCCGGAGTTCAGCCCCTGGTGGGCCTCTATGCTGCTTTTATCGTCTGCCTGATCACCTCAATCGCGGGTGGACGCCCAGGCATGATCTCGGGAGCGACAGGCTCGATGGCGGTGGTAATGGTTGCCCTGGTCGCCCGTTATGGAGTGGAGTACCTGTTTGCAACCATAGTCCTGACCGGTATTCTACAGATCCTGGCCGGGATATTTCGTCTCGGTAAGTTTATCCGCATCGTCCCCCACCCTGTGATGCTCGGCTTTGTCAATGGTCTGGCTATCGTCATCTTCCTCGCCCAGCTCAAGCAGTTTTCACTGAATGATGTCCAGGGCTGGCTGCATGGAACCTTGCTGCAGGGCAGCTCCATCGATCTGGCCTGGATTCATGGCACACCTCTGTACTGGATGTTGGGACTTGTTGTGATCACCATGCTAATAGTCCACTTCCTGCCACGTTTCACTAAGATCATTCCTTCGACCCTGGCCGCAATCCTTATCCTGTCCATTGGGGTTTATTTTTTAAATATTGATACCCGCACCGTGGGTGATGTTGCCCACATCAAGGGAGGCTTACCCAGCTTCCACATCCCCATGGTTCCCCTGAACTGGCACACCCTGGCGGTGATCTTCCCGTTCGCTCTGATCCTGGCAGCCGTTGGCCTCATTGAATCCCTGCTGACCCTGCGCCTTATTGATGAGATCACCGAAACCCGTGGTCGCAGTAATAAAGAGTGTATCGGTCAGGGCCTTGCCAACACAGTTGCCGGCTTCTTCAGTAGCATGGGTGGTTGTGCGATGATCGGTCAGAGTATGATCAATATCGAGTCTGGCGGCCGCTCCCGCCTGTCCGGGATCACTGCCGCCGTATGTCTGCTGGCATTTATTCTGGTGCTCTCTCCCCTGATTGAGCAGATCCCGGTGGCCGTGCTGGTTGGTATCATGTTTATGGTGGTACTGGGCACCTTCGAGTGGTGTACCTTCCGGATCATCAATAAGATCCCTAAGAGTGATGCGCTGATCATCATTCTGGTATCTCTCATCACTGTCTTTACCGATCTCGCGATGGCGGTGGTGATTGGGGTCATAGTCTCGGCCCTTATCTTTGCCTGGGAGCATGCCAAGCATGTCCAGATCACCCGTGAGCCGGATCAGAATGAGTCGACCGTCTATAGCGTCCGCGGTGCTCTGTTCTTTGGCTCCAGCAGCAACTTCCTGGAGCAGTTCAACCCCAAAAACGATCGCAAAGATGTGATCATCGATTTTATGCATGCCCGGGTTTGTGATCACTCAGGACTTGAGGCGATCGATACCCTGGCTGAACGCTATATGAAGTACGATATCAAGCTGCACCTGATACACCTGAGCCCAGAGTGTAAAAAGCTGCTGACCAAGGCCGGTGACCTGGTTGAAGTGAATGTCATCGAAGATCCAAAGTACCTGGTAGCCGATGATAGTGTGGATTAAGCTTTACTAGCTCCATCCCAAAAAGCCCGGCAAAATGCCGGGCTTTTTATATTCAGGGCTCAAGGCTACTCTGTCGTTGCATCCGTTACCGGAGGCAGTGGCCGCTCAAGGTTCTCCTCAAGAATCTGCCCCTTCTTTACCTTCTTCTGCCAGCCCTCAGGCAGGAACTCCCCACGATCAAGCTTCTTCTCGAGTCCTCGTGGCATCTGCTCAGAAGGGCTGACACGATCAGCTTTTTGACTCCTTGGCGCTCCGCGGATTGCACTTTGCCCCCTTTACCACCGGATTGAGAAGCACTATTGCCTTGCCGCCACCTTTATTGCCTAGCTTGGCGTCGGCAACCAGTCATAGCACCAAAGGTCAACACTCGAGAATCAATTTAAGCCAATGCATCAGTACATCTCTCGACTAGACTCCCTGTTTAAGCATGGCTAGCATGAGATCCGCGATTTAACGACGTTGAAGGCAGGGCGAACTCAGCGCCAGCCTGCTAACTTTCGCTCAATGCTGCGCGTACTTTTGCAGGACATCCAGGTGTTTTGTTGATCAGCATATTTGCAATAATCACTCCCCCATGATTATCCGCGAACTGATAGCCGGCACGACCATTCATCAGTAGCTCACACTGCTGCGTCACGCTCTGCTTACTCCTGTCGAGCTGGCTGAGGTAGTGATTGCCATATTCATTGCCTACAGCACTTCTCAGGGGTGGGTAGTAATAGACAGCCATGCCTATACAGAACACAATCACTAGCAATAGAACCAATTTAATCAGATGTCTTTTTAGACGAGTCATGTTCCCCTCCTGAGAACTCAGTTCGCAAACCTATCCGATGATAATCCCGGGCAATAAAAGAACAAGGCCAAGACAGGGATTAAACCGCAAGAAGGAGGGATGGTGATGGATTATCATCGCAGAGCAGGAGAAAAGTCTCATAGAGAAGCTTCGAACTCGCTGCGTGCCGGTGGTCTGCTGGCAAAATATCTAAACTCCAAACGCAAAAAGCCTTCCCGTTAGGGAAGGCTTTCTTACTCGATAATGGCGGAGCGGACGAAACTCCCGCGCCTCCCGGCATGACAGGCCGGCTTGCCTATGAAGAGCCTTAACAAGATGTTTTGCCATGCAGATAAGCCGGCCTTTTGTGGCATGGACGCCACAATAGAGCATCCAGGGACGGACTCGCTGCGTGCCGGTGGTCTGCTGGTAAAATACCTAAACCCCAAACGCAAAAAAGCCTTCCCGTTAGGGAAGGCTTTCTTACTCGATAATGGCGGAGCGGACGGGACTCGAACCCGCGACCCCCGGCGTGACAGGCCGGTATTCTAACCAACTGAACTACCGCTCCAAAATCAAAGTCTGGCGATGACCTACTCTCACATGGGAACCCCCACACTACCATCGGCGCTACGGCGTTTCACTTCTGAGTTCGGAATGGGATCAGGTGGGGCCACCGCGCTATGGTCGCCAGACAAAAAACTTAAATCCAGAAAGTGATTAATTCGTTCTCAAGACACACAAGCGTCTCTCACTTGGGTGTTGTATGGTTAAGCCTCTCGGGTCATTAGTACAGGTTAGCTCAACGCCTCACAACGCTTACACACCCTGCCTATCAACGTCCTAGTCTCGGACGGCCCTTCAGAAGACTTAAAGTCTTAGGGATGACTCATCTTGAGGCCTGCTTCCCGCTTAGATGCTTTCAGCGGTTATCAGTTCCACACGTAGCTACCGGGCAGTGCCACTGGCGTGACAACCCGAACACCAGAGGTGTGTTCACTCCGGTCCTCTCGTACTAGGAGCAACTCCTCTCAATCATCCAACGCCCACGGCAGATAGGGACCGAACTGTCTCACGACGTTCTGAACCCAGCTCGCGTACCACTTTAAATGGCGAACAGCCATACCCTTGGGACCTGCTCCAGCCCCAGGATGTGATGAGCCGACATCGAGGTGCCAAACACCGCCGTCGATATGAACTCTTGGGCGGTATCAGCCTGTTATCCCCGGAGTACCTTTTATCCGTTGAGCGATGGCCCTTCCATTCAGAACCACCGGATCACTATGACCTACTTTCGTACCTGCTCGACGTGTCTGTCTCGCAGTTAAGCGGGCTTATGCCATTGCACTAACCGTACGATGTCCGACCGTACTTAGCCCACCTTCGTGCTCCTCCGTTACTCTTTGGGAGGAGACCGCCCCAGTCAAACTACCCACCAGACACTGTCCCTAATCCAGATAATGGACCGAGGTTAGAACATCAAACATGCAAGGGTGGTATTTCAAGGATGGCTCCACGATAACTGGCGTTACCGCTTCGAAGCCTCCCACCTATCCTGCACATGCAGGCTCAATGTTCAGTGCCAAGCTGTAGTAAAGGTTCACGGGGTCTTTCCGTCTAGCCGCGGGTACACTGCATCTTCACAGCGATTTCAATTTCACTGAGTCTCGGGTGGAGACAGCGTGGCCATGGTTACACCATTCGTGCAGGTCGGAACTTACCCGACAAGGAATTTCGCTACCTTAGGACCGTTATAGTTA
The DNA here is from genome assembly GCF_003072645.1 of Dongshaea marina. Classification (NCBI taxonomy): domain Bacteria; kingdom Pseudomonadati; phylum Pseudomonadota; class Gammaproteobacteria; order Aeromonadales; family Aeromonadaceae; genus Dongshaea; species Dongshaea marina. The sequence goes on along the minus strand of NZ_CP028897.1, from coordinate 251,205 downwards.
CGGCCGCCGTTTACCGGGGCTTCGATCAACCGCTTCTCCCGAGGGATAACGACATCAATTAACCTTCCGGCACCGGGCAGGTGTCACACCGTATACGTCCTCTTTCGAGTTTGCACAGTGCTGTGTTTTTGATAAACAGTCCCAGCCACCTGGTCACTGCGACCACCGACAGCTCCATCCGCAAGGGACTTCACCGTCAGCGGCGTACCTTCTCCCGAAGTTACGGTACTATTTTGCCTAGTTCCTTCACCCGAGTTCTCTCAAGCGCCTTGGTATTCTCTACCCGACCACCTGTGTCGGTTTGGGGTACGATTCTCTGTAATCTGAAGCTTAGAAGCTTTTCCCGGAAGCAGGGTATCAATGGCTTCCATCCCGTAGGATGTTCGTCTCGTGTCTCAGCCTAATGAGCGTCCGGATTTACCTAAACACTCAGCCTACGCACTTTCACCAGGACAACCAACGCCTGGCCCACCTAACCTTCTCCGTCCCTCCATCGCAATTACAGCGAGTACAGGAATATTAACCTGTTTCCCATCGACTACGCCTTTCGGCCTCGCCTTAGGGGTCGACTCACCCTGCCCCGATTAACGTTGGACAGGAACCCTTGGTCTTTCGGCGTGGAGGTTTTTCACCCCCATTATCGTTACTCATGTCAGCATTCGCACTTCTGATACCTCCAGCAGACTTCTCAATCCACCTTCACAGGCTTACAGAACGCTCCCCTACCCAGCATAACTAGTATGCTGCCGCAGCTTCGGTGTATCACTTAGCCCCGTTACATCTTCCGCGCAGGCCGACTCGACCAGTGAGCTATTACGCTTTCTTTAAATGATGGCTGCTTCTAAGCCAACATCCTGGCTGTCTGGGCCTTCCCACATCGTTTCCCACTTAGTGATAACTTTGGGACCTTAGCTGGCGGTCTGGGTTGTTTCCCTCTCCACAACGAACGTTAGCACCCGCTGTGTGTCTCCCGGATAGTACTTATTGGTATTCGGAGTTTGCATCGGGTTGGTAAGTCGGGATGACCCCCTAGCCGAAACAGTGCTCTACCCCCAATAGTATTCGTCCGAGGCGCTACCTAAATAGCTTTCGGGGAGAACCAGCTATCTCCCGGTTTGATTGGCCTTTCACCCCCAGCCACAGGTCATCCCCTAACTTTGCAACGTTAGTGGGTTCGGTCCTCCAGTTGATGTTACTCAACCTTC